>NZ_CP058983.1:0-1160000 GCF_019278465.1 Tenacibaculum sp. AHE14PA
TATGGCGGATGCCTAGGCTTTCAGAGGCGATGAAGGACGCGATAAGCTGCGATAAGTAACGGGGAGAAGCACATATTTTATGATCCGTTAATTTCCGAATGGGGCAACCCGGTATGTTGAAGACATATCACCTCGCAAGAGGGGCAAACCCGGTGAACTGAAACATCTAAGTAACCGGAGGAAGAGAAAACAATAGTGATTCCGTTAGTAGTGGCGAGCGAACGCGGATTAGCCCAAACCAATACTGTTACGGCAGTATTGGGGTTGTAGGGCTGCGACATTAGAATCTAAGTGAACTAGAATTGTCTGGAAAGACAAACCGAAGAGAGTGATAGTCTCGTATAGGTAAGCGAAGAAGATATAGCAGTACCCTGAGTAGTGCGGGACACGAGTAATCCTGTATGAATCCACCGGGACCATCCGGTAAGGCTAAATACTCCTGAAAGACCGATAGTGAACTAGTACCGTGAGGGAAAGGTGAAAAGAACCCTAAGTAAGGGAGTGAAATAGAACCTGAAACCGTACGCCTACAAGCGGTCGGAGCACATTTACTGTGTGACGGCGTGCCTTTTGCATAATGAGCCTACGAGTTACTGTTACTAGCAAGGTTAAGGATTTAAGGTCCGGAGCCGAAGCGAAAGCGAGTCTGAATAGGGCGACCATAGTTAGTAGTAGTAGACGCGAAACCGAGTGATCTACCCATGGGCAGGTTGAAGCTGTAGTAACATACAGTGGAGGACCGAAACCAGTTGACGTTGAAAAGTCTTTGGATGACCTGTGGGTAGGGGGTGAAAGGCCAATCAAACTCGGAAATAGCTCGTACTCCCCGAAATGCATTTAGGTGCAGCGTTGAGCGAAAATTTTATAGAGGTAGAGCTACTGATTGGATGCGGGGGCTTCACCGCCTACCAATTCCTGACAAACTCCGAATGCTATAAAATGTTACTCAGCAGTGAGGGCATGGGTGCTAAGGTCCATGTCCGAGAGGGAAAGAACCCAGACCATCAGCTAAGGTCCCCAAATATATGTTAAGTTGAACTAACGAGGTGAAACTGCTTAGACAGCTAGGATGTTGGCTTGGAAGCAGCCATTCATTTAAAGAGTGCGTAACAGCTCACTAGTCGAGCGGTTTTGCATGGATAATAATCGGGCATAAACATATTACCGAAGCTATGGATTTACGTTGAAAGACACGTAAGTGGTAGGGGAGCATTCTATTTGCGCCGAAGGTGTACTGTAAGGTATGCTGGAGCGGATAGAAAAGAAAATGTAGGCATAAGTAACGATAAAGGGGGCGAGAAACCCCCTCACCGAAAGACTAAGGTTTCCTCAGCGATGCTAATCAGCTGAGGGTTAGTCGGGTCCTAAGGCGAATCCGAAGGGAGTAGTCGATGGATAAACAGGTTAATATTCCTGTACTTCTTATAATTGCGATGGGGTGACGGAGTATTGAAAGCACCGCGAACTGACGGAATAGTTCGTTGAAACATGTAGGTATTAGGACTGTAGGTAAATCCGCAGATCTAGCTGAAGTGTGATAGTACAACAAATCTTCGGATGCGTTGATAGTGTGCCTAAAAGCTTCCAAGAAAAACCTCTAAGCTTCAGATTATAAGAACCCGTACCGTAAACCGACACAGGTAGTTGGGATGAGAATTCTAAGGTGCTCGAGTGATTCATGGCTAAGGAACTAGGCAAAATCGACCCGTAACTTCGGGAGAAGGGTCGCCCATCTTCGGATGGGCCGCAGTGAAAAGGTCCAGGCGACTGTTTATCAAAAACACAGGGCTTTGCTAAATTGAAAGATGATGTATAAGGCCTGACACCTGCCCGGTGCTGGAAGGTTAAGTGGAGTTGTTAGCCTTTGGCGAAGCAATGAAATGAAGCCCCAGTAAACGGCGGCCGTAACTATAACGGTCCTAAGGTAGCGAAATTCCTTGTCGGGTAAGTTCCGACCTGCACGAATGGTGCAACGATCTGGACACTGTCTCAGCCATGAGCTCGGTGAAATTGTAGTATCGGTGAAGATGCCGATTACCCGCAGCGGGACGAAAAGACCCCGTGAACCTTTACTATAGCTTCGTATTGGTTTTGGATAAGTAATGTGTAGGATAGGTGGGAGACTATGAAGCGGCGTCGCTAGGCGTTGTGGAGTTGTCCTTGAAATACCACCCTTTGCTTATCTAGAGTCTAACTCAGCAATGAGAACAGTGCGTGGTGGGTAGTTTGACTGGGGTGGTCGCCTCCAAAAGAGTAACGGAGGCTTCTAAAGGTTCCCTCAGCACGTTTGGTAACCGTGCGTAGAGTGCAATGGCATAAGGGAGCTTGACTGAGAGACATACAGGTCGATCAGGTACGAAAGTAGAGCATAGTGATCCGGTGGTTCCGCATGGAAGGGCCATCGCTCAAAGGATAAAAGGTACTCCGGGGATAACAGGCTGATCTCCCCCAAGAGCTCACATCGACGGGGGGGTTTGGCACCTCGATGTCGGCTCGTCACATCCTGGGGCTGGAGAAGGTCCCAAGGGTTGGGCTGTTCGCCCATTAAAGTGGCACGCGAGCTGGGTTCAGAACGTCGTGAGACAGTTCGGTCTCTATCTGCTGTGGGCGTTAGAAATTTGAGTGGATTTGACTTTAGTACGAGAGGACCGAGTTGAACTAACCTCTGGTGTATCTGTTGTTCCGCCAGGAGCACTGCAGAGTAGCTACGTTGGGAAGGGATAAGCGCTGAAAGCATATAAGCGCGAAACCCACCACAAGATGAGATTTCTTTAAAGGGTCGTGGAAGATTACCACGTTGATAGGATACAGGTGTAAAGGCAGTAATGTCATAGCCGAGTATTACTAATAACCCATAGGCTTATGTATAGTTCCCGACTTTCGGGTCGGGACGCAAACTCTTTTGATAATTTACGATATGATTTTACTAATATGTTAACTTATACAGTTGCAATATACTGAACGATTTAAGGTGATTATCGCAATGGGGCTCACCTCTTTCCATCCCGAACAGAGAAGTTAAGCCCATTTGCGCCGATGGTACTGCCAATGGTGGGAGAGTAGGTCGTTGCCTTTCTTTTAAACCTCAATCTTTATAGATTGAGGTTTTTTTTTGCTCTAAACTCAAATGAAAAAATAAGAAAAATGGGCAAAGGTATGAGGGTAAAAGGTGAAGAGTAAAATTAAAAGATTATCAATTCATCAAAGGTCAACCAGTCTTAATACTTATTGAAAAAACACTTTTTTAAGCAAAGATAATTCCTAGAAAATGTTTTTAAAACGAGTTAATTACTGCTATATAAGAGTATAGATTATTCAAATAAAAAAAGAATATACTATAATCACAAAAAGAGCTCATACGGAAAGGAAAAATGAATAAAAAGAGGATCAAATATTTTTGATCAAAAGCTTTATAGAGTTTAAAACAAACTTTTTTAAATAGTATATAAGAGTACTGCTATTATAATTAAGTCAATATTCAGAAAAATTAGCATGGTGCTATTATAATTTATAATCATCAGCGAAGTAAAAAAGAGCATAATAGTGAATAGTTTTATAGTATACATAAGTTGAAAAATAAGCGAATACACTATCAACTTAAGCTAGTTTTAGTTAGTAATCAATAGTACACTACTAAAATATGGGATTAATATTAGAGTTAAGTGTTTAAGGAACAGGGTAAAAAAAAATACTTAAAAGAAAAGGATAAAAAGGTAGTTGTTATGTTGAAAAAGGAATCTATATTTGCACCCGCTAAGGGGAAAACGAGTGCTACAGAGCATGAGTGAGATGCTTTAAAAGGTCATAAAAAATACTGGTTAAGATAGTTTTAATAAAGTGTAAAAAATAAGTTAAATATTACTTGTTTAGTACAGATTAAAGAGAGTATCTTTGCAGTCCGATTTAAGGTAAGTAGTTCATTAAAATGTTGTAAAAATAAACTTAAAAAAAGCTTCAAAAAGTTTTGTCAGTTTTAGAAAAGTTTATAGATTTGCAACCGCTTTAAGAAAGCGAAACGATCAGAGAAATTTTGGAATGATTTGGTAATAAAAATCAGTTAGTTCGAATCTAGCGTTTCTACAAAATTAGGATTTATAACGAGTGTTTTACAGCATGAGTGCGATACCCTAAAAGTTCATTGAAAATATTGAAATTGACAGCGTAAACAAAGAGTAGAATAACCACGTTCTAATTCGTTAGAACAAATTCTTTTGAAACTTATTCATTAATATTATTTAAAATATACAATGAAGAGTTTGATCCTGGCTCAGGATGAACGCTAGCGGCAGGCTTAACACATGCAAGTCGAGGGGTAACATTGTGCTTGCACAGATGACGACCGGCGAACGGGTGCGTAACGCGTATAGAATCTGCCTTGTACAGGAGGATAGCCTTTAGAAATGAAGATTAACACTCCATAATGTATAGAAGAGGCATCTCTTTTATATTAAATATTTATAGGTACAAGATGACTATGCGTCCTATTAGCTAGATGGTAAGGTAACGGCTTACCATGGCAACGATAGGTAGGGGGTCTGAGAGGATTATCCCCCACACTGGTACTGAGACACGGACCAGACTCCTACGGGAGGCAGCAGTGAGGAATATTGGTCAATGGAGGCAACTCTGAACCAGCCATGCCGCGTGCAGGATGACTGCCCTATGGGTTGTAAACTGCTTTTATACAGGAAGAAACCGTGCTACGTGTAGCACCTTGACGGTACTGTAAGAATAAGGACCGGCTAACTCCGTGCCAGCAGCCGCGGTAATACGGAGGGTCCAAGCGTTATCCGGAATCATTGGGTTTAAAGGGTCCGCAGGCGGTCAATTAAGTCAGAGGTGAAAGCCCATCGCTCAACGATGGAACTGCCTTTGATACTGGTTGACTTGAGTTATACGGAAGTAGATAGAATAAGTAGTGTAGCGGTGAAATGCATAGATATTACTTAGAATACCGATTGCGAAGGCAGTCTACTACGTATATACTGACGCTCATGGACGAAAGCGTGGGGAGCGAACAGGATTAGATACCCTGGTAGTCCACGCCGTAAACGATGGATACTAGTTGTTGGGTTTCGACTCAGTGACTAAGCGAAAGTGATAAGTATCCCACCTGGGGAGTACGGTCGCAAGACTGAAACTCAAAGGAATTGACGGGGGCCCGCACAAGCGGTGGAGCATGTGGTTTAATTCGATGATACGCGAGGAACCTTACCAGGGCTTAAATGTAGATTGACAGGACTAGAGATAGTTTTTCCTTCGGGCAATTTACAAGGTGCTGCATGGTTGTCGTCAGCTCGTGCCGTGAGGTGTCAGGTTAAGTCCTATAACGAGCGCAACCCCTATTGTTAGTTGCTAACAGGTAATGCTGAGGACTCTAGCGAGACTGCCGGTGCAAACCGTGAGGAAGGTGGGGATGACGTCAAATCATCACGGCCCTTACGTCCTGGGCTACACACGTGCTACAATGGTATGGACAATGAGCAGCCACTATGCGAATAGGAGCGAATCTATAAACCATATCACAGTTCGGATCGGAGTCTGCAACTCGACTCCGTGAAGCTGGAATCGCTAGTAATCGGATATCAGCCATGATCCGGTGAATACGTTCCCGGGCCTTGTACACACCGCCCGTCAAGCCATGGAAGCTGGGGGTGCCTGAAGTTCGTTACCGAGAGGAGCGACCTAGGGTAAAACTGGTAACTAGGGCTAAGTCGTAACAAGGTAGCCGTACCGGAAGGTGCGGCTGGAACACCTCCTTTCTAGAGAAAGATGGTGAGTTACAAAAGGGAAATTTTACTCTTTGCTGTTAATTTTAAAATACACTAATAACAAGCTATTATAGTCTCATAGCTCAGCTGGTTAGAGCGCTACACTGATAATGTAGAGGTCGGCAGTTCGAGTCTGCCTGAGACTACAAAAAGGCAAGTTATTAGAAAGGAAATTCTGGAAACAAGAGGATTCGACATTCAAATCTGGATAGTAATCTAGAGTTTAATAATGGGGGATTAGCTCAGTTGGCTAGAGCGCTTGCCTTGCACGCAAGAGGTCATCGGTTCGACTCCGATATTCTCCACTAGGCAATGCCTAGGGATAATTAAATTTATTCCAAGAGTATTGCAGAATTTAAGTTGATAAAATACTTATCAATGGCGATTCGCCATGTTCATTGACATATTGGTAAAATGATATCGTAAAGAAATCAAGATAGAGAGTTAATTGAAAGATTAACACAATATTTTTTATAAAAATAATTATAAAGAGCTCGTTCTAAATAGAGATATTTAGAGCAAAAAGTACAATAAGCTAAATAAGGGCGTATGGCGGATGCCTAGGCTTTCAGAGGCGATGAAGGACGCGATAAGCTGCGATAAGTAACGGGGAGAAGCACATATTTTATGATCCGTTAATTTCCGAATGGGGCAACCCGGTATGTTGAAGACATATCACCTCGTAAGAGGGGCAAACCCGGTGAACTGAAACATCTAAGTAACCGGAGGAAGAGAAAACAATAGTGATTCCGTTAGTAGTGGCGAGCGAACGCGGATTAGCCCAAACCAATACTGTTACGGCAGTATTGGGGTTGTAGGGCTGCGACATTAGAATCTAAGTGAACTAGAATTGTCTGGAAAGACAAACCGAAGAGAGTGATAGTCTCGTATAGGTAAGCGAAGAAGATATAGCAGTACCCTGAGTAGTGCGGGACACGAGTAATCCTGTATGAATCCACCGGGACCATCCGGTAAGGCTAAATACTCCTGAAAGACCGATAGTGAACTAGTACCGTGAGGGAAAGGTGAAAAGAACCCTAAGTAAGGGAGTGAAATAGAACCTGAAACCGTACGCCTACAAGCGGTCGGAGCACATTTACTGTGTGACGGCGTGCCTTTTGCATAATGAGCCTACGAGTTACTGTTACTAGCAAGGTTAAGGATTTAAGGTCCGGAGCCGAAGCGAAAGCGAGTCTGAATAGGGCGACCATAGTTAGTAGTAGTAGACGCGAAACCGAGTGATCTACCCATGGGCAGGTTGAAGCTGTAGTAACATACAGTGGAGGACCGAACCAGTTGACGTTGAAAAGTCTTTGGATGACCTGTGGGTAGGGGTGAAAGGCCAATCAAACTCGGAAATAGCTCGTACTCCCCGAAATGCATTTAGGTGCAGCGTTGAGCGAAAATTTTATAGAGGTAGAGCTACTGATTGGATGCGGGGGCTTCACCGCCTACCAATTCCTGACAAACTCCGAATGCTATAAAATGTTACTCAGCAGTGAGGGCATGGGTGCTAAGGTCCATGTCCGAGAGGGAAAGAACCCAGACCATCAGCTAAGGTCCCCAAATATATGTTAAGTTGAACTAACGAGGTGAAACTGCTTAGACAGCTAGGATGTTGGCTTGGAAGCAGCCATTCATTTAAAGAGTGCGTAACAGCTCACTAGTCGAGCGGTTTTGCATGGATAATAATCGGGCATAAACATATTACCGAAGCTATGGATTTACGTTGAAAGACACGTAAGTGGTAGGGGAGCATTCTATTTGCGCCGAAGGTGTACTGTAAGGTATGCTGGAGCGGATAGAAAAGAAAATGTAGGCATAAGTAACGATAAAGGGGGCGAGAAACCCCCTCACCGAAAGACTAAGGTTTCCTCAGCGATGCTAATCAGCTGAGGGTTAGTCGGGTCCTAAGGCGAATCCGAAGGGAGTAGTCGATGGATAACAGGTTAATATTCCTGTACTTCTTATAATTGCGATGGGGTGACGGAGTATTGAAAGCACCGCGAACTGACGGAATAGTTCGTTGAAACATGTAGGTATTAGGACTGTAGGTAAATCCGCAGATCTAGCTGAAGTGTGATAGTACAACAAATCTTCGGATGCGTTGATAGTGTGCCTAAAAGCTTCCAAGAAAAACCTCTAAGCTTCAGATTATAAGAACCCGTACCGTAAACCGACACAGGTAGTTGGGATGAGAATTCTAAGGTGCTCGAGTGATTCATGGCTAAGGAACTAGGCAAAATCGACCCGTAACTTCGGGAGAAGGGTCGCCCATCTTCGGATGGGCCGCAGTGAAAAGGTCCAGGCGACTGTTTATCAAAAACACAGGGCTTTGCTAAATTGAAAGATGATGTATAAGGCCTGACACCTGCCCGGTGCTGGAAGGTTAAGTGGAGTTGTTAGCCTTTGGCGAAGCAATGAAATGAAGCCCCAGTAAACGGCGGCCGTAACTATAACGGTCCTAAGGTAGCGAAATTCCTTGTCGGGTAAGTTCCGACCTGCACGAATGGTGCAACGATCTGGACACTGTCTCAGCCATGAGCTCGGTGAAATTGTAGTATCGGTGAAGATGCCGATTACCCGCAGCGGGACGAAAAGACCCCGTGAACCTTTACTATAGCTTCGTATTGGTTTTGGATAAGTAATGTGTAGGATAGGTGGGAGACTATGAAGCGGCGTCGCTAGGCGTTGTGGAGTTGTCCTTGAAATACCACCCTTTGCTTATCTAGAGTCTAACTCAGCAATGAGAACAGTGCGTGGTGGGTAGTTTGACTGGGGTGGTCGCCTCCAAAAGAGTAACGGAGGCTTCTAAAGGTTCCCTCAGCACGTTTGGTAACCGTGCGTAGAGTGCAATGGCATAAGGGAGCTTGACTGAGAGACATACAGGTCGATCAGGTACGAAAGTAGAGCATAGTGATCCGGTGGTTCCGCATGGAAGGGCCATCGCTCAAAGGATAAAAGGTACTCCGGGGATAACAGGCTGATCTCCCCCAAGAGCTCACATCGACGGGGGGGTTTGGCACCTCGATGTCGGCTCGTCACATCCTGGGGCTGGAGAAGGTCCCAAGGGTTGGGCTGTTCGCCCATTAAAGTGGCACGCGAGCTGGGTTCAGAACGTCGTGAGACAGTTCGGTCTCTATCTGCTGTGGGCGTTAGAAATTTGAGTGGATTTGACTTTAGTACGAGAGGACCGAGTTGAACTAACCTCTGGTGTATCTGTTGTTCCGCCAGGAGCACTGCAGAGTAGCTACGTTGGGAAGGGATAAGCGCTGAAAGCATATAAGCGCGAAACCCACCACAAGATGAGATTTCTTTAAAGGGTCGTGGAAGATTACCACGTTGATAGGATACAGGTGTAAAGGCAGTAATGTCATAGCCGAGTATTACTAATAACCCATAGGCTTATGTATAGTTCCCGACTTTCGGGTCGGGACGCAAACTCTTTTGATAATTTACGATATGATTTTACTAATATGTTAACTTATACAGTTGCAATATACTGAACGATTTAAGGTGATTATCGCAATGGGGCTCACCTCTTTCCATCCCGAACAGAGAAGTTAAGCCCATTTGCGCCGATGGTACTGCCAATGGTGGGAGAGTAGGTCGTTGCCTTTCTTTTAAACCTCAATCTATATTTAGATTGAGGTTTTTTTTTATGCGAAATTTAACTAGTTTAGTTATGATGAATTATAAACACACCTACTTAGTTACTTTTTTTTTGGAGAAATAAAAAACTAAGTTCTCTCTCAACTGTTATTTAAATTTCTTTACAAAAACTGAGATAAATAAGCATAAGTAGAAAGCTAAATTTAAAGCAATAATTACATCTAAATTGATATCTGTTGGAAAAAAAACAATTAGAATTTTAATTAGTATGCGGAATAATAAACTTCTGAATTTGTACAAGCTTAGAAACCAAAGAAAAGCGGTTTAAATTATAAATCAAAAAAAATTGGCAAAAATCTAATACCGTACATAATTCATTAAGGTAAAATAGTATTCGAAATTTCCTCCCACTTTTGTTATTTTAAGTTAAGGTAAATTACTGCGTTCTTTTGCGTACTCAAGAACTTAACGCAACAAATCTAAATTAATAGATTTGTTATTATGGTACGTAAAAAAAATAACCGACTCACTCTTAAAGAAAGGATTCAAATTGAAACGCTTTTAAAAGAAAATAAGTCTAAATCTTACATCGCTAAAACTCTAAATAGATCTCGTTCTACTATCACTAGAGAAGTTAATAAATGGGTACAAACTGAGAAAGATAAATACTCTACAGAATTAGCTAATTGGAATGCTAAAGACGACTATTTAAACAAAAGAAATACTGATAAAATATCTATTCATAAAAAACTTAGAATTTAAGTTTTTAAAGGACTTTTATCACAATGGACGCCTGAACAAATTGCAGGAAAATTAAAACTAGATTTTCCTAATGGCCCAATTATGTCAATATCACATGAATCTATTTATAGATACATTTATACGCAATCTCAAGATCGTTTAAATAAAAAACTAATCAATCTACTTGTACGTAAAAATCACGAAGGAGACCTACTAAAAAGAAAAGAGGAATAGGTAGTAAAATCATCAACCAAGTCAGTATTGATAATAGACCTAAGCATATTGAATTAAGACAAGAAATTGGATATTGGGAAGGAGATTTAATGATTGGTAAAAAATCAAAAATGAGCTATTGGAACAATCGTTGAACGTAAATCTAGTTATACTTTAATTGTAAAATTAAAAGCTAGAAACTCTAGAGAAGTAGCTAAAATTTTTTCTAAAATTCTTAATAAATTAAACCCTATATTAAAAAAAATGATGACTTACGATAATGGTGTAGAAATGGCAAGGCACGAAAATATAACTCAAAAAATAGGTGTGAAAATCTACTTTGCTCACCCCTATTCTTCCTGGGAAATAGGTACCAACGAAAATACAAATGGACTCATTAGAAGGTACCTGCCAAAAGGAACAGACTTTAATCTAATTAACAAAAAGCAACTCATGATTATTCAAGAAAAATTAAACAATAGACCTCGAAAAATTATTGGATATAAAACGCCTAAAGAAATTATAGATTCTGAACTAAAATTTGTAGCTTAGACTCGCTAAATAAACTGCAACGTTTTTTGCGTTAGAACCTTGAATGCAGCTTTTCCTTAACAAAATCATGAGCAAAGCTGTTATTAATAGAGGCAATTACTATCTATATATTTCTTATTTCTGTATTTTATTTTTATCAAAAAACATAATAATATAGCTTTTGATTAAAGTTTGAGTGTCTAGAGCGATAAATTCAAGGCTTTCGACGAGAAATAAATAATAGGAAGTTACCTTTATATATTTTATTTATTATTATAATATATATAAAGTATTGACTTGTAGTTTTTTAGGTTTTTTTTTCTTTTTTATTTTGGAAGATTAAAATATTTTTGAATAAAAAAAGCAAGAAAAGTTAGGATATTAACTTTTTATAATTGAATATTTGCAGACACGAAGTTCAATAACTTATTGACAATGTTATCAAGAAAGGTGGAGGGATTAGACCCTATGAAACCTTAGCAACCCTTTGTTTAAGACAAAGAAGGTGCTAAATTCTACTTAATTTTAAATTCATTTATTTAAAGTTGGATAGATAACTCAAAAAGTAATTATTCATCTATAATTGCTATCATTCTTCATAACATTTTTCTAGTAGGCTCGTCAAAATTTTGACGCATTTGACTTTTGTTTTAATTTTTATTATCTCAAAAAAACAAGAAAAATGAGTACACAAAAATTCGCAACTAACGCGTTGCACGCAGGTCATGATGTAAAACAAACGGCAGGAACAAGAGCAGTTCCTATTTACCAAACAACATCATATGTTTTTAATGATTCAGATCAGGCAGCAGATCTTTTTTCATTAAAAGAATTAGGATTTATTTACACAAGATTAAACAATCCTACAAATCAAATCTTACAAGATCGTTTAGCTTCTTTAGAAGGTGGGACTGGAGCGGTAGTATTTGCATCCGGTACAGCAGCAATTTCAACAGGATTATTAACATTGTTAAAAGCAGGTGATCATATTGTAGCATCAAGTAGTTTATATGGTGGTACTTACAATTTATTAAGTGTTACTTTACCAAGATTGGGTATTACAACAACTTTTGTTGATGCTTCAAACCCACATAATTTTGCTTCAGCTGTGCAAGATAATACAAGAGCTTTTTTCGTAGAATCATTAGGTAACCCGAAGTTAGATGTGTTAGATTTAAAAGCAATTTCGGCACATGCAAAAAAAGCTGAAGTTCCTTTTATAGTTGATAATACAGTAGCTACACCAGCATTGTTAAACCCGATTGAATATGGTGCAAATATTGTAATTCATTCACTAACTAAATACATTGGAGGTCAAGGAAACTCTTTAGGTGGCGCTATTATTGATGCAGGAACTTTTAATTGGGCAAATGGGAAATTTCCTGAGTTTACAGAGCCGTCATCAGGATATCACGGATTGGTATATCACGATGATTTAGGCGCAGCTTCTTATACCTTTAAATTAATTTTAGAAGGACTAAGAGATTTTGGAGGCGCTTTAAGTCCTACAAATGCGTTTAATATTATTCAAGGATTAGAAACCTTAGATATCCGAATAAAAAAACATAGTGAGAACGCATTAGATTTGGCTAAATGGCTAGAGCAACAAAGAGAAGTAGCTTGGGTAAATTATCCTGGTTTAAAGAGTAGCTCATATAACAAATTAGCAAAAAAATATTTGCCAAAAGGACAAAGTGGTATTGTTACATTTGGTGTAAAAGGTGGTTATGAAGCAGCCAAAAAAATAGCAGACAATACCAAAATTTTTTCATTATTAGCAAATATTGGAGATACCAAATCTCTAATTATTCATCCAGCAAGTACAACCCATCAACAATTAAGTACAGAAGCGCAAGTAAGTGCAGGAGTAACGAATGATTTGATTCGTTTATCTGTAGGGTTAGAAAGTGTAGAGGATTTAATAAATGATTTAAAAGAATCTTTTTCAAAAATTTAAAACATAGAGAAATCGAATGTTTTGATTCTTGCTTTGAAGGGGAAATATGGTTATGTAAATCATTCGATTTTATATCAAAAAACAAATAATGTTGACAGAGAATTTAGCACATATAAATATTATTGATTTTATTACCGAGAGTGATATTTTACTAAATAAAATACGATTAAGTTATCAGGTTTTTGGTAAAGAATTAGGAACTGCACCTGTGGTATTAATCAATCATGCTTTAACAGGAAATAGCAATGTAGCAGGTTTTAAAAATGGCTGGTGGAAAGATTTAATAGGAAAAAATAAGGCAGTAGACACAAATAAATATTCAGTTTTATGTTTTAACATTCCAGGAAATGGTCATGATAGTTTTTTAATAGACAATTATAAAGATTTTATAGCAAGAGATATTGCTAAGTTATTTTTAATCGGATTAGAAAAATTAAAAATTAAACAATTATTTGCTTTAATAGGAGGTTCTTTAGGAGGTGGAATAGCATGGGAAATGGCTGTTTTAAACCCAAAAATAACAAAACATTTAATTCCGATAGCAACCGATTGGAAAGCTACCGATTGGTTAATTGGTAATTGTCAAATTCAAGAACAATTTTTATTAAACTCGAGTAATCCTGTACACGATGCTCGTATGCATGCAATGTTATGTTACAGAACTCCTAAATCTTTTAAAGAACGTTTTTATCGTTCTAAAAATGAAAACTCGGAAGTTTTTAATGTAGAAAGTTGGTTGTTATACCATGGTAATAAACTACAAGAACGTTATCAATTAGCATCTTATAAATTAATGAATCAATTATTAAAAACAATTGATGTTACTAGAGGTAAAAATGATTCAAGTGTTTTAGAAACAATTGAAGCTGATATTCACATTATTGGAGTAGATTCAGACTTATTCTTTACTGCTGAAGAAAATAGAGAAACTCAAAAAGAGCTAGCTTTAGTACATGCCAACGTTACGTATAATGAAATAAATTCGATTCACGGGCATGATGCTTTTTTAATTGAATATGAGCAGTTAGAAAAAATAATTGCGCCAATATTCAATTTAAACTCAAAAAATAACAAAATGAAAATAATAAAATTTGGCGGGAAATCGCTGTCGAATAAAGGAATTACAAATGTAATTTCGATTATAGAAAAAAAAGTAAACGAGCAAGAAAATATAGCGGTTGTTGTATCAGCAAGAGGAAATGCTACAGATCAATTAGAAGAAATTTTAGAAAAAGCTGCAAAAAATAAACCTTATCAAAATGAACTCGAAACAATGAAATATGAACAATCTCAATTAACACCGTTAGTTGATTTTACTCCTGAATTTTCTCGTTTAGAAAAACTTTATGAAGGTGTTAGTCTATTAGGGGATTTTAGTCAAAAAATAAAAGATGAAGTTTTAGCACAAGGTGAGTTATTATCAGCCAAAACAGTTTCAGTGCTTTTAAATAAAAAAGGGATAAAAGCCAACGTAACAGATGCTAGAGAACTGTTAATTACGGATGAAAATTTTGGTAATGCACAACCAATTTTAAACATATCTAAAGAAAATGTAATAAAGCATTTTAAAAAGCATAACCGAGATACTATTAATATTATAACAGGTTTTATAGCATCTAGTTTAAAAGGAGAAACCACTACTTTAGGTAGAAATGGAAGCAATTACACAGCAACATTATTAGCGAATTATTTAGATGCTGAGGAGTTACAAAATTATACGCATGTTGATGGAATTTTTACTGCAAATCCTGATTTGGTTGCAGATGCAAGGAAAATAGAAGAATTATCATTTACTGAAGCAAATGAGTTAGCAAATTTCGGAGCTAATATTTTACATGCAAAAACTATTATACCGCTTTTAGAAAAAAACATCAATCTTCGAATTTTAAACACGTTTAATCAAGATAATTCAGGAACATTAATCACTGCTAAATCAAAATCAAAAGGCATAAAATCATTATCGGTTTTAGACAATGTAGCATTGCTAAATTTTGAAGGACGAGGTTTGTTGGGTAAAGTAGGTGTAGATGCACGTATTTTTAGAGCCTTAAGTAATAACGGTATTAGTGTAAGTATTATTTCTCAAGGTTCATCAGAAAGAGGTATTGGTTTAGTAATTGATAAAGAAAAGGCAACAGCAGCTGTACAAGCTTTAGAACAAGAGTTTGAAAGCGATTTTTATACCAAAGATGTAAATCAAATTTCAATTAAAGATGATGTCGCTGTAATATCAATTATAGGTCAAGATTTAAGTGAGTTTCATCATCCGTATAATGCGTTGATAAAAAATCAAATTGTACCATTATTGTTTAACAATACAGTTTCAGGAAAAAATGTAAGTTTGGTTGTTAAAAAAGAACAATTACACAAAGCGTTAAATGTAATTCATGGGCAAGTTTTTGGAGTTGCAAAAAAAATAAATATAGCCATATTTGGTAAGGGATTAGTTGGAGGAACTTTAATTAATCAAATTATAAAAAACACCAAATCTATATTAGAAAGAAAAAAAATACAGCTAAATATTTTTGCCATAGCAGGTTCTAAAAAAGTATTGTTAAGTAGTGATGGAGCTGTTGAAAATTGGAAAACAATTTTAAAAAATAACGATGAGGAAACTCATATTGTTGATAGCGTAATAGATTTTGCAAAAAAGCACCATTTAGAAAACTTAATAGCTGTTGATAATACTGCAAGTAGTGAATTTATAGAAAACTATATACCATTAATAGAAAACGGTTTCGATTTAGTTTCTTCTAATAAAATAGCAAATACGGTATCTCATGATTTCTATAAAAAACTACGAAAAAAATTAGAAATTAATAACAAATCATATTTGTACGAAACGAATGTTGGTGCAGGTTTACCTTTAATTGATACCATTAAATTATTGCACGATTCTGGCGAAAATATTACACGTATTAGAGGGGTGTTTTCAGGTTCGTTAAGTTATTTATTTAATAAGTTTTCTTCGGATGAAGTTCCGTTTTCAAACGTATTACAAGAAGCAATTGATAGCGGATTTACAGAGCCAGATCCGAGAGAAGATTTATGTGGTAATGATGTAGCAAGAAAATTATTAATTTTAGCTAGAGAGTTAGATTTAGAAAATGAGTTTGAAGATATTTCTATTAAAAATTTAATTCCAAATGAATTTAGAAATATTACTTCTGAAGAATTTTTAGCAAACTTAGATAAATTAAATTTTCATTTTCAAAATGAAAAAGAACTTCAAAAAGAAAATCATGTGTTGCGATATATAGGCGATTTACATGGCGATTTATCAAAAGTAAAAGGAGAGTTAGATGTTAAATTAGTGTCGGTACCGGTAGGTTCACCTTTAGGAAGTTTAAAAGGTTCGGATGCTATTTTTGAAATATTTACAGAATCATATGGTGAGCAACCTATTGTAATTCAGGGAGCAGGAGCAGGGGCAGAAGTAACTGCAAGAGGTGTATTTGGTGATGTTTTACGATTAGCAAAAATTAATAATTAGACACTAAGCGTCATTTAAATATACTAGATGTTGATTAATCAATATCTATAAAAAATTAACAAATATGAGCAAGAACTTCGAAACCATAGCAATTAGAACACAAACAGAACGTTCACAATTTTCAGAGCACTCAACACCATTATATTTAACATCTAGTTTTGTTTTTGATGATGCAGAAGATATGAGAGCATCATTTGCAGAAGAAAAAGAGAAAAATTTATATAGTAGATTCTCAAATCCTAATACTACAGAATTTGTTGATAAAATAGTTGCTATGGAAGGTGCTGAAGCTGGTTATGCTTTCGCAACAGGTATGGCAGCAGTGTTTTCTACATTTGGAGCATTGTTAAATGCAGGAGACCATATTGTTTCATGTCGTTCAGTTTTTGGATCTACTCATAGTTTATTTACCAAATATTTACCAAAGTGGAATATTGAAACTAGTTATTTTAATATTACTGAAGTAGATACAATTGAGAGTTTAATTAAACCAAATACTAAAATTTTATATGCTGAAACTCCAACAAATCCAGCAGTTGATATTATTGACTTAGAATTATTAGGTGAGATATCAAAAAAGCATGGTTTGTTATTGGTTATAGATAATTGTTTTGCTACTCCGTACCTACAAAATCCTATTAAGTTTGGAGCTGATATAGTTTTGCACTCAGCAACTAAGTTAATTGATGGACAAGGAAGAGTCTTAGGAGGTGTAGCTGTTGGACGTAAAGATTTAATAAAAGAAATTTATTTGTTTTCAAGAAATACTGGCCCTGCAATGTCACCGTTTAATGCTTGGGTTTTATCAAAAAGTTTAGAAACATTAAGTATTCGAGTAGATAGGCATTGTGAAAATGCTTTAAAAGTAGCCAGCTTTTTAGAAGAACATCCGAAGGTAAATTTAGTAAAATACCCTTTTTTAAAATCACATCCTCAATATGAAATAGCAAAAAAGCAAATGAAATTAGGTGGTAACGTTGTTGCTTTTGAAATTAAAGGAGGTATTACTGCGGGAAGAAATTTCTTAAACGCAATTAAAATATGCTCATTGTCTGCAAACTTAGGTGATACAAGAACAATTGTAACGCACCCAGCATCTACAACACACAGTAAATTAAGTGTTGATGATAGGTTAGAAGTAGGAATTACAGATGGCTTAGTAAGAAGCTCTATCGGTTTAGAAAATGTAGTAGATATTATTAATGATTTAAAACAAGCTTTAGAGAATTAACAATTAAATAAAAGTGTATTTTTGTAGTATGCTTTCTAAAAAAACAAAATACGGCTTAAAAGCGCTAGCATTTATTGCTAGGCAAGAAAAAGGAGATAAAGTCCAAATAGCAACGATCTCTAAGAGCGAAAATATTTCTCATAAATTTTTAGAAAGTATATTACTTACCTTACGAAAAGCTGGATTTTTAGGCGCTAAAAAAGGAAAAGGTGGAGGTTACTATATGTTAAAAGAACCATCAGAAATAAAAATGACTGATGTTATTAGAACTCTAGAAGGACCTATAGCAATGTTACCTTGTGTAAGTTTAAATTACTATGAAAAATGTAGTGATTGTCCTGATGAAGATGCCTGTTCTGTTCATAAATTAATGATTCAGGTTAGAGATAATACATTAAAAGTTCTTCGCAGTAATACACTAGCTGATTTAGTTTAATATACAGAATTAATTTTTAAATAAAAAGTATATGTTCTTTGATATGATAAGGGATATTATATATTTGCAAATAATTACCCTACTAACCCTATAGGTTTAATATTATTAAAATAATGCTTGAGCAATTTATAAAAGAAAATAGTGATTATAACATTGATAAACTATCTGAAAAACCGATACGAAGTATAGTTAAGTCATTTAGCTGGCGTATTGTGGGAACTATAGACACTGTTTTAATTTCTTGGATAATTACAGGGAAGTTAACAACTGCTTTTTCAATAGGAGCTGTAGAATTAGGAACAAAAATGGTTTTGTATTTCTTTCACGAGAGAATTTGGAACAAAATAAAATGGGGAAAATAATGAGTTTACAAGATGAGTTTAATGTTGAAGAGTTAAACAAAGGATTAGAAAAATTAAGTCCAAAAGAAATTGTAGAATGGGTTTTTGAATTAAATAAAAAAACAATAGTTACTACTAATTTTAGACCTTATGAAGTTGCTCTTTTGCATTTAGTAACTAAAGATAACCCTTCAATTAAAGTTGTTTGGTGTGATACAGGTTATAATACTCCTCAAACATATAAACATGCAGAAGAATTAATTGATAAACTGAGTTTAAATGTTCATTTATATGTGCCAAAACAAACTGTGGCTCATCGTAATATAACTATGGGACTTCCTTCTGTAGAAGATGAAAACCATGAGAAATTTACAGAACAAGTAAAGTTAGAACCTTTTAAAAGAGCAATGGCTGAACATCAACCAGAAATATGGTTTACTAATTTACGTAAAGGACAAACAGCTTTTAGAGATAGTATTGGTGTAATTTCATTTAGTAAAGAAGGAGTTTTAAAAGTAAGTCCTTTTTATAACTGGTCAGATAAAGATTTAGATGAGTATTTAAGCGATAATAAGCTTCCGAATGAGTTTAAATATTTCGACCCAACAAAAGTAGAGAGTAACAGAGAATGTGGATTACACATTTAAAAGAATTAGAAGATGAGTACAATAATAAAAGTAGGCGCTTTAGAAAGTGAAGCCATTTATATATTTAGAGAAGTAGTCGCTCAGTTTGAAA
This sequence comes from Tenacibaculum sp. AHE14PA, assembly GCF_019278465.1. Classification (GTDB taxonomy): domain Bacteria; phylum Bacteroidota; class Bacteroidia; order Flavobacteriales; family Flavobacteriaceae; genus Polaribacter; species Polaribacter bernardetii. The sequence continues at coordinate 19,065 of NZ_CP058983.1, forward strand.
AACCAGTATTGTTATTTTCAGGAGGAAAAGATAGTATAACATTGGTAAGACTTGCTCAAAAAGCATTTTATCCAGCTAAAATTCCGTTTCCTTTAATGCATATAGATACAGGACATAATTTTCCTGAAACAATTGAATTTAGAGATCGTTTAGCAAAAGAATTAGGTGTTGAATTAATTGTTAGAAACGTTCAAGACAATATTGATAAAGGAAGAGTAAAAGAAGAAACAGGTAAGTACGCTAGCCGAAACATGCTACAAACCGAAACATTATTAGATGCAATTGAAGAGTTTGGTTTTGATGCATGTATTGGTGGCGCTCGTAGAGATGAAGAAAAAGCAAGAGCAAAAGAACGTATTTTTTCTGTTCGTGATGATTTTGGTCAATGGGATGAAAAAAATCAACGTCCTGAATTGTTTGACATGCTAAATGGAAGAATTGATTTAGGGCAAAATGTACGTGTTTTCCCTATTTCAAACTGGACAGAGTTAGATGTTTGGTCATATATTAAAAGTGAAGAAATTGAAATTCCATCAATTTACTTTGCACATAAAAGAGCTACTTTTTTAAGAGATGGATTAATATGGTCAGCAGAAGACGATGTTGTTTATAGAGATGAAAATGAAGAGGTAGAAGAAAGAATGGTGCGTTTTAGAACTGTTGGAGACATGAGTTGTACAGCAGCTGTACTTTCTGATGCTGTTGATATAAATACAGTTGTAGATGAAATTAAAGTATCAACTATATCAGAGCGAGGTGCTCGTATAGATGATAAACGATCAGAAGCAGCAATGGAGAAACGTAAGCAACAAGGGTATTTTTAAAATTCACTAAAGTGAATTTTCCATTTAACTAAAGCATTTTAGTCTTTAGTAATTTAAATATAGGTAAATAGTAAAATATAGCTATGAGCCAAAAGCATAAACAAATGAATGTATTAAAAATAGCAACAGCAGGTAGTGTAGATGATGGTAAAAGTACCTTAATCGGACGTATTTTATATGACACTAACTCATTAACAGATGACAAGCTAGAAGCAATTGAAGAAAAAAGTAAGCAAAGAGGTTTTGATTATTTAGATTTTTCATTAGCAACAGATGGTTTAGTTGCAGAAAGAGAACAAGGTATTACGATTGATGTAGCACATATCTATTTTTCGACCCCAAAAACGAGTTTTATTATTGCTGATACTCCAGGGCATATTGAGTATACACGAAATATGGTTACAGGAGCTTCAAACTCACAAGCATCAATTGTGTTAATTGACGCACGTAATGGAGTAATTGAGCAAACTTACCGTCACTTTTTTATAAATACACTATTAAGAGTTGAAAACGTAGTTATAGCTATTAATAAAATGGATTTGGTTGATTTTTCAGAAGAAAAATTTAATCAAATAAAAAATGAAATTGAATATTTAGCAGGCAAAAGTTCTTATAAAAGTCAAAAATTAACTTTTATACCTATGTCAGCTTTACAAGGAGACAACGTTGTTAAAAAATCAGAAAATACACCTTGGTATAAAGGAGAAACATTATTAGACCATTTAGAAGGTTTAGTTTCTGAAGATTTACAAGAAAAGTCTCAAACACGTTTTCCTATACAAACTGTTATACGACCTAAAACAGATAAATATCATGATTTTAGAGGATATGCAGGTAAAATTTATGGAGGAGATTTAGCTGTAGGAGATTCGGTAACCGTATTACCATCAGCAACAGCATCTAAAATAAAGAGTATTCACTTCTTTGATAAAGAGTATTTAGAAGCTAAAAGAGGAAGTTCGGTAACAATTACTTTAGAAGATAATGTAAATGTAAGTAGAGGTGATATGTTGGTGAAAACAAATGAACAACCAACAGTTGCTAAAGAATTAGATGCAACTATTTGCTGGATGGATAAAGATCCTTTAGAAGCTTCTAATAAGTATTATGTAAAACATGGAGTAAACGATGTGCAAGCAAAAATAATGTCATTATCATCCATTATAAAAACTGATTTTTCAGGAACAGAAGAAAACCCATCACAATTAACATTAAATGAAATTGGAGATGTAACTTTAAAATTAAGTAAACCATTATTTTTTGATTCTTATGATAAAAATAAAGCAAATGGAACTTTTATTTTAATCAACCCAAAAACAAATAATACAGCCGGAGTTGGCTTTATTAAGTAATTCAGAATAGTATGGCAATTATAATAACCGACGAATGCATCAATTGTGGGGCATGCGAACCAGAATGCCCAAATACAGCTATTTATGAAGGGGCTGAAGATTGGAAATATAGTGAAGGAACTTCATTAACAGGAAGTATAAAGTTAAAAGATGGTATTGAAGTAGATGCAGATGAAACACAAGAAGCTGTATCTGACGAATATTATTTTATAGCACCTGATAAATGTACAGAATGTATAGGGTTTCATGAAGAACCACAATGTGCGGCTGTATGCCCAGTAGATTGTTGTCTACCAGATGACAACCATGTAGAAACAGAAGAAGAATTATTGGCAAAACAAAAATTCTTACATAATTAAAAGTAACGCTTACGAGCTTTAAGATATAGAGTAATGCAAAGTTTTAGAACCGAAATAGAAAACCCAATTGTAGAAAAAGATATTCTAGAATTAGAGAGAAAAATCCAACTATTTAAAGAAGGAAAAATAGACGAAGAACGTTTTAGAAGTTTACGTTTGGCAAGAGGAGTTTACGGTCAGCGTCAATTTGGAGTACAAATGATTCGTATAAAATTACCTTACGGTAAAGTTACTAGCGAACAATTACATAGAATTTCAGACGTTTCAGATGAGTATTCTCGTGGAAGATTACATATTACTACTAGACAAGATATTCAAATACATCACGTAAGTTTAGATAGAACGCCAGAATTATGGGCGCAATTAGAAAAAGACGATATTACTTTAAGAGAAGCTTGTGGAAATGCAGTAAGAAATATTACAGCATCAGAAACTGCGGGAATCGATGTAAACGAACCTTTTGATGTTTCGCCGTATGCAGATGCTACGTTTAAATTCTTTTTAAGAAACCCAATTTGTCAAGAAATGGGACGTAAATTTAAAATGTCTTTTTCGGGTACAGATGATGATACAGCAATTAGTTTTATTCATGATTTAGGGTTTATTGCAAAAATAAAAACTGAAAACGGAGTTACTAAAAAAGGATTTAAAGTGTTGTTAGGTGGTGGTTTAGGATCGCAACCAAGACATGCTGATGTTATTTACGACTTTTTAGAAGAAGATGTTTTAATACCAACAATTGAAGGTGTTTTAAGAATTTTTGATCGATTTGGAGAGCGTGCAAAAAGAGCAAAAGCAAGGTTAAAGTTTTTAGTTAAAGAATTAGGTGTTGAAGCTTTTTTGCAATTAGTTTCTGACGAAGTTAATGCTTTAGAGAATAAAACATTTAAGGTAGATACTACCGAGTTTGAACAACCAATTGTTTTTCAAGATATCGAAATTCCTTTAGTAAAAATTGAAGATGAATCAGCGTATAAAAAATGGAAAGAAACCAATGTAATCAAACAAAAAAAAGAAGGTTTATTTGCAATAGGGCTTAAAATTCATTTAGGTGATTTTTACACACCAAAAGCACGTTTGTTAGCAGATTTAGTTAAAAAATATGCAGCAAATGAAATTCGTTTAACCTTACGTCAAAACATTTTAATTCGCCATGTAAAAGAAGCATTATTACCATTTTTTTATGTTGAGCTACAAAAATTAGGTTTTGCAAAATCAGGGTATAATTCTACAGCTGATATTACAGCGTGTCCAGGTACTGATACTTGTAATTTAGGAATTTCTAGCAGCACAGGAATTGCGGTAGAACTAGAAAAGGTATTAGAAGAAGAATATCCGAAGTACTTGAATAATAAAGAAATCGCTATTAAAATTAGTGGTTGTATGAATGCTTGTGGGCAACATAATATGGCACACATTGGTTTTCAAGGAATGTCTATAAAAGTAGGCGCTTTACAAGCACCAGCATTACAAATTTTAATAGGTGGCGGTATTTTAGGTGATGGAAAAGGGCGTTTTTCTGATAAATTAGTTAAAGTACCAAGTAAAAGAGGTCCAGAAGCATTACGTATTTTATTAAATGATGTAGAGGCAAATCAGCAAGAAAATGAAACCTTTTTAGCGTATTATGATAGTCAAGGAAAAACATATTTTTATGATTTGTTAAAAGGATTATCTGATACATCAAACTTAGCGCCAAGTGATTTTATTGATTGGGGACATTCAGAAAATTATGTAAAAGCAATTGGAGTAGGAGAATGTGCAGGAGTAGTAATTGATTTAATAGCAACACTTTTATTTGAAAGTGAAGAAAAAATTACAAATTCAGAAGAAGCATTAAAGGAAGGTTTATTTTCTGATAGTATTTATCATTCATATACATCTTTGGTTAATACAGCAAAAGCATTATTAATTGCAGAAAATGTAAAAACAAATACACAAGCAGGTATTATTACTAGCTTTCAAGAGCATTTTATAGCTACCGATAAAGTTAGTTTAGATACTAGTTTTGAAGATTTTGTATATCAAATAAAGAAAGAAGCACCAACAAAAATATTTGCAGAGAGCTATTTAAACGATGCGAAAGCATTTTATAAAAAGATTGATGCTTATAGAAAAACAGCAGTAAGTAATGTATAATAAGATTCCGAAATTAACCGTTGTTGGCGCTGGTCCAGGAGATGTAGATTTAATTACGCTAAAAGCTATTAAAGTTTTAAAAACTGCTGATGTTGTTTTATATGACGCCTTGGTTAATGAAGAGTTATTAGATTTTATAAACCCGAATGCAGAATTAATTTTTGTAGGAAAACGTAGAGGTTGTTATAAATATCAACAGGAACAAATAAATGAGTTAATTGTTGAAAGAGCAAAAACTCATGGACATGTAGTTCGTTTAAAAGGCGGTGATCCTTTTATTTTTGGAAGAGGTGCAGAAGAAATGGAGTTTGCAGCAGCTTTTAATATAGAAACAGCAATGGTTCCAGGTATTTCATCTTCTTTAGCAGTACCAGCATATCAAAATATACCTGTTACAAAACGTGGAAGTGCAGAAAGTTTTTGGGTAATTACAGGTACAACAAAAGAACATAAACTATCTAACGATGTAGCTTTAGCAGCAAAATCTAAAGCTACAGTAGTGGTGTTAATGGGAATGGGGAAACTAGCTGAAATTGTAGCATTATTTCAAAAAGAAGGTAAAAATGAATTACCAGTAGCTATAATTCAAGACGGAACAACTTCAAGAGAAAAGGTAGGTATTGGAACTGTAGATACTATTTTAGATATTGTAAAAGAAAATGAGCTAAGTAACCCTGCAATTATTGTTTTAGGCGAAGTTGTAAAACATAGAGAAGCTTTAAAAAAGGCAAAAGAAGAATATTCAAGAGATTTAATAGCTGTATAATGGAACAAAACGAATTATATCCAATTTTTTTAAAAACCCAACAATTAGAGATACTTATTGTAGGGGGAGGTTTTGTCGCTTTAGAAAAATTAACGTTTTTATTAAAATCAAGTCCGAATTCTAAAGTAACAATGGTTTCTATTTTTTTTAGAGAAGAAACAGAAGCGTTAGCAAATAAGTTTGATATAAAAATGATTAACATTAAATATGATAGCTCTTTTTTAAAAAATAAACACATGGTTATTGCAACAACAGACAATGTTGATGTAAATGTGCAAGTTTATAGAGACTGCAAACAAAGGAATATTTTAGTAAATGTAGCTGATAACCCACCATATTGTGATTTTTTTATGGGAGGTATTGTAACAAAAGGAAATGTGAAAATTGCAATTTCTACCAATGGGAAATCACCAACTACGGCAAAAAGATTACGACAATTCTTTGAAGAAATAATTCCAGAAGACATTAACGAATTAGTTCAGAATTTAAATAAATATAGAAAAACAATTAAAGGGAGTTTTGAAAATAAAGTAGTACAGTTAAATCAATTAACAAAAAGTTTAATAAGTTAAAAGATTACAACTTTTATAAAATAAGAAATAAAAGAGTTAAAGTTCGTTCCTATTTCACAGGGATAATACGATTACCAATGATACATACAGATATATTAATTATAGGCGCAGGCCCAACAGGATTATTTACCGTTTTTGAAGCAGGATTGTTAAAATTAAAATGTCATTTAATAGATGCGTTACCACAAGCAGGTGGGCAGTGTTCAGAAATATACCCTAAAAAACCTATTTATGATATTCCAGCATATCCAGAAATTTTAGCAGGAGATTTAACTGATAAATTAATAGAACAAACAAAACAGTTTAAACCTGATTTTACTTTAGGAGAAAGAGCAAATACCATTGAAAAACAAGAAGACGGAACTTTTATTGTAACCACCAATAAAGGAACAAAACATCAAGCACCAGTAGTTGCTATTGCAGGAGGTTTAGGTAGTTTTGAACCACGTAAACCACCGATCCCTAATATTGCTGATTTTGAAGATAAAGGAGTTGAGTATATTATTAGAGATCCAGAATTATATAGAGATAAAAAAGTAGTAATATCAGGAGGAGGAGATTCTGCTTTAGACTGGGCAATCTTTTTATCAGACGTAGCATCTGAAGTAACGTTAATTCACCGTAGAAATGAGTTTAGAGGAGCTTTAGATAGTGTGGATACAGTACAAGAGCTAAAAAACTTAGGAAAGATTAATTTAATAACTCCGGCAGAAGTAAAAGAAATTTTAGGAAATGAACATGTTACTGGTGTTACTGTAGAGAAAAAAGGAGAAGAACCTTTTATTGTTGATACAGATCATTTTATACCATTATTTGGTTTATCACCAAAATTAGGACCTATCTCAAATTGGGGATTGGAGATAGAAAAAAATGCCATCAAGGTTAATAATGCTTTAGACTACCAAACAAATATTCCTGGTATTTATGCTATTGGTGATGTAAATACATATCCAGGAAAATTAAAATTAATTTTATGTGGATTTCATGAGGCAACCTTAATGTGTCAGAGTGCTTATAAACGTATTCATCCAGATAAAAAATATGTAATGAAATATACTACTGTAGGTGGAGTTGAAGGTTTTGACGGAACTAAAAAAGAAGCACCAAAAGCAGTTGTAAAAGCGATTCAATAAAACGATTTAATAATAATATAATGTCAGATATCAACATAAAAATAACAGATAGAGAAGGAGTGCTTCACGAAATTTTAGCGCCTACAGATATGGCAATGAATTTAATGGAAGTAATTCGTTCATACGAATTAGCAGAAGAAGGTACTGTTGGTGTTTGTGGTGGTATGGCAATGTGTGCTTCGTGTCAATGTTATGTGAAATCTGAACATGAACTAACAGAAATGGGAGTTGATGAAGATATGATGCTTGCAGAAGCTTTTTATGTAAAAAACAACAGTCGTTTAGGTTGTCAAATTCAAGTGAAGCCAGAATTAGAAGGATTAGAAGTTGAATTAGCACCTGAAATGTAATATGTCATTGAATAATTATACGCTTACTTTAAAAGATACAGTAGAAGAGTTTACAAAGAAATTATTTTACGCACTTTTTGATGAGATTTATTATCAAGAAAATATAAATGAGATAGCGGAATTGTTTTTTAAGATAACAGAAAAGTTACAAGTAAAAGACAGAACTACTATTTGGAGTATATATAAAACAACATTCAAAGAAATAAGACAAAAATTAAATTTAGATGCAATTGCTTTTGAAAAAACAGACCCTGCAGCAAAATGTTTAGCTGAGGTTTATTTAGCATATCCAGGCTTTCATGCGATAGCAGTTTACCGTTTAAGTCATCAATTAGTGAAATTAAACATACCTATTTTACCAAGAATGATGAGTGAGTACACGCATGGGGTAACAGGTACAGATATTCATCCAGGAGCAACTATAGGGGATTCTTTTTTTATAGATCACGCTACTGGAATTGTTATAGGAGAAACTACTTTGATAAAAAATAATGTTAAGATATATCAAGGAGTAACGTTAGGAGGTATTCAAGTTAAAAAGAGTTTAGCAGAAACAAAAAGACACCCTACAATAGAAAATAATGTAACTATTTATGCAAATGCTACTATTTTAGGAGGTGAAGTTGTAATAGGTGAAAATAGTATAATAGGAGCTAATGTATGCGTCACTGAATCAGTGCCACCAAAAAGCTTAGTAATCTATCAATCAGAAAATAAAATTGTTTCACTAGAAGAAAAATAAATTATGAAAGCAAAAAAAATAACCGACTTTGTAGGGAATACACCTTTAATAGAGGTAAGTAATATACTTAGTAAAAAAGGAGTGCGCTTGTTTTTAAAACTAGAAGGCAACAATCCAGGAGGAAGTGTTAAAGATAGGGCTGCTTATAATATGATTTTTGAGGCCTTAAACCGAAGAAATATAAAAAAAGGAGATCATTTAGTTGAAGCAACCAGTGGAAATACAGGAATAGCTTTAGCTTTTATCTCTAAAGTACTCGGATTGCATATGACATTGGTAATGCCAGAAAATGCAACTGAAGAAAGAGTTAAAACAATGAAGGCTTACGGAGCTGAAGTTTTATTAACATCTAAAGAAGAAGGAATCGAAGGAGCTAGAGATTTAGCACAAAAGCTACGATATAAAGAAGGGTACTTTATGTTGAATCAATTTGAAAACAATGATAATTGGAAAGCGCATTATAAAACCACTGGCCCAGAAATTTGGAAAGACACTGAAGGGGAGGTAACTCACTTTGTATCAGCTATGGGAACTACAGGAACCATAATGGGAGTTTCTACCTATTTAAAAGAACAAAACCCAAATATTCAAATTATTGGAGCACAACCATCTGATGGTTCAAGAATACCAGGAATTAGAAAATGGTCGGAAGAGTATTTGCCAAAGATTTTTGATAGATCAAAAGTTGATGAAATTATTGAGGTAAGTGAAAATCAGGCAAGAAATCAGGCACGTAAATTAGCGAGTCAAGAAGGTGTTTTTGGAGGAATGAGTAGTGGAGGTGCTGTACATGTTGCGCTTCAAGTTGCAGAGAAAATAGAAGAAGGTATTATTGTCGCAATTATCTGTGATATTGGTGACCGATATTTATCTTCTAATTTATATAATTATTAAAAAATGGTATAAAAACAAAAAAAGTTTGTTTATTTGTGCTTTAGTTCATTAATTTAATATGAATGTTATCAAGAAAGGTGGAGGGATTAGACCCTATGAAACCTTAGCAACCCTTTGTGCAAACAAAGAAGGTGCTAAATTCTACTTAAATACTAATTCAACAGTACTTAAGAGAGATAACGGAAAGAACTTTCCTCTTTTCCTGATAACTTCTACAATACAATATCAGGAATGCCAAACATTTATAAAGAAATACAAAAACGTATTCTCGTGCTCGATGGGGCTATGGGAACGATGCTTCAAGCCTATAAATTCACAGAAGCAGATTTTCGTGGAGAGCGTTTTAAAGAATATCTAACACCATTACAAGGAAACAATGATTTATTGTCTATAACACAACCTAATGCAATTAAAGAAGTACACGCAAAATATTTTGAAGCAGGTGCTGATATTGTAGAAACGAATACCTTCTCAGGAACTACTATTGCAATGGCCGATTATCAAATGGAAGATTTGGTATATGAACTAAATTATGAGTCTGCAAAAATAGCAAAAGAAGTAGCAGATGAGTTTACGGCAAGAGAACCCCGCAAGCCAAGATTCGTAGCAGGTTCAATTGGTCCAACAAATAGAACTGCAAGTATGTCTCCAGATGTTAATGACCCTGGTTATAGAGCGGTTACTTTTGATGAATTACGTATAGCTTATAAACTACAAGTTGAAGCTTTGATAGATGGTGGTGCTGATCTTTTATTAGTAGAAACTGTTTTTGATACTCTAAATGCTAAAGCAGCTTTATTTGCAATAGAAGAAGTAAAAGACGAGCGTAAAATTGAAATTCCAATAATGCTAAGTGGTACGATTACTGATGCCAGTGGCAGAACTTTATCAGGACAAACAGCCGAGGCATTTTTAATTTCGGTATCTCATATCCCGCTATTATCCGTCGGGTTTAATTGTGCATTAGGAGCTAATTTATTACAACCACACTTAGAGGCAATTGCATCAAAAACAGCATTTGCAATTTCTGCGCATCCCAATGCAGGATTACCCAATGCTTTTGGAGAATACGATGAAACTGCAGAAGAAATGGCAGATCAAATTGAAGATTATTTGAAGAAAGATTTAATCAATATTATAGGTGGATGTTGCGGAACAACACCTGAGCATATTTCTGCAATTGCAGAATTAGCAGCTAAATATCAACCAAGAAAATGCAAATAAAACAAGATAAATATTTAAAACTATCAGGTTTAGAACCTTTAGCTTTAAATGAAAACAGCAATTTTATAAATGTTGGAGAACGTACAAATGTTGCAGGATCACGTAAGTTTTTACGATTGATAAAAGAAGAGCGGTTTGATGAAGCATTAGCCGTTGCAAGACATCAGGTAGAAGGAGGAGCGCAAATTATTGATATTAATTTTGATGATGGTTTAATTGACGGAAAGGAAGCAATGGTTCGTTTTTTAAACTTGATTGCTGCCGAACCAGATATTTGCAGAGTTCCATTAATGATTGATAGTTCGAAATGGGAAATTATTGAAGCAGGTTTACAAGTCGTTCAAGGAAAATGTGTTGTAAACTCTATTTCTTTAAAAGAAGGAGAAGAAAAATTTATTTGGGAAGCAACTCAAATAAAACGTTACGGAGCAGCAGTAATTGTAATGGCATTTGATGAAGTTGGTCAAGCCGATAATTATGAAAGAAGAATCGAAATTGCCGAACGATCTTATAGAGTTTTGGTAGATAAAGTTGGTTTTGCATCTGAAGACATTATTTTCGATTTAAATATTTTTCCTGTAGCAACTGGTATGGAAGAGCATCGTAAGAATGCTGTTGATTTTATTGAGGCAACTCGTTGGGTTCGTCAAAACTTGCCTAACGTAAGTGTAAGTGGAGGTGTAAGTAATGTTTCATTTTCTTTTAGAGGAAATAATGTTGTTAGAGAAGCAATGCATTCTGTTTTCTTGTATTATGCAATTCAAGCAGGAATGAATATGGGAATTGTAAACCCTGCATTGTTAGAGATTTATGATGATATTCCAAAAGATTTATTAGAACATATTGAAGATGTAGTTTTAGATCGAAGAGATGATGCTACTGAACGTTTATTAGATTTTGCTGAAACGGTAAAAGGCGTTAAAAAACAAGATGAAACAAAAGTTTTAGAATGGAGAAGTTTTCCTTTACAAGAAAGAATTACACATTCTTTAGTAAAAGGAATAGATGAATTTATTATTGAAGATGTAGAACAAGCAAGGCAAGAATCTGAAAAACCAATTCAAGTAATAGAAGGTCATTTAATGATTGGAATGAATGTGGTTGGTGATTTATTTGGTGCAGGGAAAATGTTTTTACCACAAGTAGTAAAATCAGCAAGAGTAATGAAAAAAGCGGTAGCGTATTTAAACCCATTTATAGAAGCAGAGAAAGGAGAAAAACAACAAGCTTTAGGTAAAGTTTTAATGGCTACAGTAAAAGGTGATGTGCATGATATTGGTAAAAATATTGTTTCGGTAGTTTTAGGCTGTAATAACTATGAGATTGTAGATTTAGGAGTTATGGTTCCGCCAGAAAAAATTATTGAAGCTGCCAAAAAAGAGAATGTAGATATAATTGGTTTATCTGGCTTAATTACACCTTCGTTAGATGAAATGGTGTATTTAGCAAAAGAAATGGAGCGTCAAGATTTTTCAGTTCCTTTATTAATTGGTGGAGCAACAACATCAAAAGCACATACAGCAGTAAAAATAGATACGCAATATAAAAATGCTGTAGTGCATGTAAATGATGCTTCAAGAGCAGTTACTGTTGTAAGTGATTTATTGAATAAAGAAACAAGTAATGCTTACGTAACGAAATTGAAAAAAGATTATGATGAGTTTCGTGAAAAGTTTTTAAAGAGAGGAAAAGCTAAAGCATATGTTTCTATAGAAGAAGCCCGTACAAGAAAGTTTAAAATAAATTGGGAAACTACATCGATTATAAAGCCTAAAGAATTAGGAATTCAAACATTAGAACAAGTAAGTTTAAAAGTGTTGCTACCGTTTATTGATTGGAGTCCGTTTTTTAGAAGTTGGGATTTACACGGTAAATACCCAGATATTTTAACTGATGAGGTAGTTGGGGAACAGGCAACGCAATTGTATGAAGATGCGAAAGTGATTTTGGATAAAATAATTACGAAACAATTATTAAAGCCAAAAGCAGTATTTGGGTTATTTGAAGCAAATACAATTAATGATGATGATATTTCTATTCAGAAAAAAGGGGAAGAAATTGCTGTTTTTAGAACCTTACGTCAACAACTAAAAAAGAGAGAAGGAAAACCAAGTATTGCTTTGTCAGATTTTATAGCACCAAAAGAAGCTGAAAAGCAAGATTATATGGGAACATTTTGTACGGCTATTTTTGGAGCAGACGAACTAGCAAAAACATATAAAGAAAAAGAAGATGATTACAATGCAATTATGGTACAAGCAATTGCAGATCGTTTTGCAGAGGCATTTGCAGAATATTTACACCATAGGGTTAGAACTCAACATTGGGGATATGCAGCTGATGAAACATTATCAAATGATGAATTAATAAAGGAAACTTATAAAGGTATTCGTCCTGCACCAGGTTATCCTGCCTGTCCTGATCATTTAGAAAAAGAAACGATTTGGGATTTATTAAAGGTTGAAGAAAAAATAGGAGTAACACTAACAGAAAGTCTAGCCATGTGGCCCGCAGCAGCAGTTTCAGGATATTATTTTGCAAACGAACAAGCCAAATACTTTGGGTTAGGTAAAATAACTAATGATCAAATACTTGATTTTTCAAATAGAAAAGGTATCTCGTTAGGAAAAGCTAGAAAGTGGCTGCATCCAGTGATAGCTGATAACTAACAAATAACTAAAAATATAAAAACGAGCGTGTTTAATTAACAATAAGTTATAAATTAGATAAGATACAGGCAAAGAAACAGCAGTAATATTGAAGTATAATAAAACTAAAATAAAAACAAATGAAAAAGTATCGTTTAGAAATTAGGTTTGTAGTTCAGTTGCTAATAATGTTTGCAGTATCATTATTTGCGGCATCATTTATATAGTTAAATACGCCTTTATAATAACTTTATGAAGGTAACAGAACATATTAAAAAAGCAAACGGAAAAACATTATTTTCTTTTGAAATAATTCCGCCAAAAAAAGGAAATAATATTCAAGATTTATATAATAATATAGATCCGTTAATGGAATTTAATCCACCTTTTATTGATGTAACAACATCTAGAGAGCAACATTTATATATTGACAAAGGAAACGGATTATTGGATAGAAAAATAACCAGAATGCGACCAGGAACAGTAGGTATTTGTGCGGCAATAAAACACAAATATGATGTTGATACTGTACCACATGTTTTGTGTGGAGGCTTTACAAAAGAGGAAACTGAGTATTTATTGGTTGATTGTCATTATTTAGGAATAGAGAATGTGATGGCTTTGCGTGGTGATGCGATGAGTCATCAACGATACTTTGAAGCGAGTAAAAATGGCCATCAATATGCAATAGAGTTGGTAAATCAAATTGAAAATTTAAATAAAGGGAAATATCTACACGAAGTAATTGAGGCAAACCACAAAGCAGATTTCTGTATAGGTGTTGCGGGTTACCCCGAAAAACATTTAGAATCACCATCGTTACAAACCGACTTAAAGAGGTTAAGAGAAAAAGTTGATGCAGGTGCTGATTATGTAGTAACTCAAATGTTTTTTAACAATCAAAAATATTTTGAATTTGTAAATGCAGCTAGAGAAATAGGAATTACAGTACCTATTATTCCAGGAATTAAACCAATCTCGGTAAAACGCCATTTACAATTGTTACCACAAGTTTTTAAAATAGATTTACCAGAAATATTAATTAATTCGTTAGATAACTGTAAAAGCAACAAAGAGGTTAGGCAAGTTGGTGTAGAATGGTGCATTGAACAATCTAAAGAATTATTAGAAGCCGGAGTGCCGCTATTACATTATTACTCTATGGGTAAAAGTGATAATATCAAGGCAATTGCAAAAGCATTGTTTTAAATATATATAATTTTTAGAAGCGAAAAGTAGTTTAAAGATTATTTAATTCATTTAAAATTAAATCACAACCTTCGTTAATTTCTTCATCAGAAATAGTTAATGGAGGTGTGATTCTAATGGCGCTTCCTTCAAAAAGTAACCAAAATAAAATTAAGCCATTCTCTAAAGAGTTTAAGATAATCTTTGACGCAATTTCAGGAGATTCAACTAATAAGGCCAACATTAATCCACGTCCTCTAATTTCTTTAATAGCAGAATGATTTTTAAACTTATTCCTTATAAGTATTTCTTTTCTTAATGTTTCTTCAATGAGGTTTGTTGAAGTAATTTCCTTTACCGTAGCTAACCCAGCACTAGCAATTATAGGGTGTCCACCAAAAGTAGTAATATGTCCTAATTTCGGATTTTCTTTAAGGCAACTCATCACATCAAAAGAAGCAATAAAAGCGCCAATTGGCATTCCGCCGCCTAAACCTTTACCGGCTATAATAATGTCAGGAACAACATTGTAGTTTTCAAATCCCCAAAATTTACCAGTACGCCCGACACCGGTTTGAATTTCATCTAAAATTAATAAAGCCCCAACCTCTTTACAACGTTCTTTTACTTTTGATAAATAATCGTTTTTAGGCACTATAAAACCTGCGCCACCTTGAATAGTTTCTAAGATAACACCAGCGGTTTTTGTAGTGATTTTATTTAAATCTATTTCATTATTAAACTCAATAAATTTAACACCAGGAACTAACGGGCGAAAAGCACGGTTTTGTTGTTCTGCTCCACAAACGCTCATAGCTCCTTGGGTATTACCATGATATCCGTTTTTGGCAGCTATTATTTCACTTCTTTCTGTAAAACGTTTTGCTAGTTTTAAAGCTCCTTCAGTTGCTTCTGTTCCTGAATTAACCAAATAAACAGCAGATAAATTTTCAGGTAACGTATTCGCTAAAGCCTTGCAAAGTTCTAACTGAGGTTTCTGAATAAATTCTCCGTACACCATAACATGTGTATAGGAATTTAATTGATTTTTTATAGCGTCGTTAATTTTTGGGTGATTATGACCCAAACTATTTGCGGAAACTCCGGCTACAAAATCTAACATTTTTTTTCCGTTAGCATCGTATATATAACTTCCGTTAGCATGAGAAATTTCAATAGCTAAAGGATGAGGAGTTGTTTGCCCTTGATATTTTAAAAAATCGTTTTTCACTAATTCTTGTTATTTTATTTTTTTTGATTTTAAAGAAGGCTTCAGTTTTACTGATTTTTTCAAATCTTGTCTTTTTACAGTTTCTTTTAAGAACTGATTTTTAGCTTTTTTTACTGCAGAATTATTTTTTTCAGGAGAAGTGATATTAGTCGTTTTATCTTTAATAAAAATGTCTTCAACTGTTTTTGGCTGTTCATCTTCTCGCCAAATAAAACCTTTAAATTTTTTTTCTTCAGAAGGGAATTCAGAAGGAGGAAATGTCTTTCCTTCGGATTTTTTAAAGTATTTTGTTTGTATAATTTCGTTATTTTCTAAAGTAAACTCAATATCACTAGCTATTTCTTTTGTTATTGTTTCTAATAGCTGAGATTCATCATTTCTATTATAATACAACGATTCGGCGTTTCCTTTAACAAGCATTGTTCTCAGATCATTTTCTTGAAACTTACCATAAATATTTCGTCCTTTTATTTGATTATAATCATCATCAGATAAGGAATCTTTCTGAATCATAAAGGCGTTTTGTAAGACTCTTAAAGAATCAAGTTTATTTGTTTTCTTATCAGTAATAAATTGAATGCTATCACCGGTAATTTGACTTTTACCAGACCATAAAACAGGATTGTTAAACATTCTTGTAAGTCCTGTAGTTTGACTTGTGTGAATAGAATCACATTTTCCTTGTAAATCAGATTTAAATATTTTTACATTTCTAAAAATTCTAACGATTCTTTTTTCAGGTTTACCGGTTAATAAAATTTTATCTCCAGCAACATACATAGAATCTTTATCAAGTACAGAAATTGCCACAGCTTTGTTGATGATAAAAAGCGAATCTTCCTTTTCATATAATTCGGCATAATTACCTTTGGTAACCATTTTCTGAAGTGTATCAATTACTTTTATACGATTAGTTGCAGAAGCAAAACCTTTGCGTTTATCATAGTATAAACTATCAGCTAATATTGTGCGTTCTTTTAGAAAGAGCTTGGCATTTTTTACGAAATAAGAAATATCAGTATTGGTATCATAAAAACCTCTTTCAGAATAAATTTTAGTACTATCTTTTAAGTTAGTAACCGTACTTGGGCCGTATAAGTATGCTAAATTAGAATTTGTGTAATAATCTAAATGATCAGATTCTAAGTTGTTTTCAGGGTTAACTACGGTAACTTTAGATTTTGCTGTAAATTTTTTATCCTTTAAAAAATAAGTTCCTTTAATACTTTTTAGCGTGTTTTTTTTATCGCGAATTGTTCCTCCGTTAGGATAATACAAAAGTTGATTTACTCTATCGAAATGAAGTGTATCTGTGGTAAGTTTCATTTCTTTATCATTAATTTCAACATTTCCCCAAGATTTTGCTTTTTTAGTATCTCCATTATAAATGGCAAAATCACTATATTGAATAATACTATCACCTTGTTCGATTACAACTTCACCTAAGGCTTTAAAAATATTTTCTTTTTTATAAAGCAATGCTCTTTGGCAATCTAAAGTAGCACCTTCATGTTCCATTTTTACTTTACCTATAAGTATCGTTGCTCCAGGATACTTCTCTTCATCGGCAGTTGCTTGTTGAGTAGAAAGTATTTTTATTTTTTTTGCTTGAGAATAATTAGAAATAGCAAGCAATAAAAAAAATATAAGAAATAAATTTTTCAAAGTAATAATATTTTAGACAACAAAAATAATGAAAAGAACCTGCCATATTTCTTAATAAATCAATAAAATTATAAGAAGAATAAGTGAGTGTCGTTTTTATAATGATTAATTTTGCATAAACATTTAAAAAGAATTTTATGAGCGCCCATTTTGATTTATCTCTAGAAGAAATGAAGTCTTATGGCTATAAAATAGTAGACTTGATTGCTGAACATTGGGATACACTAGAAGATAAAAAACCAGTTACTTCTGCTTCACGTATAGAAATGGACAATTTATTTTTGCAAGAAGCACCTGATAAAGGTATGAATGCAAACGAGGTTTTAGACTTTGTTATGGAAAACGTAATTCCTAATAGTACCGTTATTTCACACCCAAAAGCATATTCATTTGTGCCAGGACCTAGTAATTTTATTAGCACAATGGCTGATAGTTTAGCAACAGGTTTTAATATATTTTCTGGTGGTTGGGTAGCGTCACCTGCCGCTGCAGAGTTAGAAATTGTAACAATGAACTGGTTGTTAAAAATGTTTAATTTTCCTGTTGAAAAAGGTGGAGGTATTTTTACAAGTGGTGGTTCTATGGCAAATTTAACAGCTTTAGCTACAGCTCGACGTATTAAATGTGGAGATGATTTTTCGAAAGCAGTTATTTATTTATCAGATCAAGCGCATTCGTCTAATATTAAAGCGATTCGTGTTTTAGGATTTAAAAAAGAACAAATTCGAATTTTACCAACAGATATTGAGTTTAGAATAAGCATCAATAAATTAAAAAACGCAATAGCAAAAGATAGGTTAGAAGGATTACAGCCTTTTTGTTTTATAGCTTCTGCAGGAACAACAAATACAGGAACTGTAGATCCGTTAGATGAACTTGCGGATATTTGTGAGGAAGAAAACTTATGGTTTCATATTGATGGAGCTTACGGAGGAGCAGCAATTTTAGCAAAAAAAGGAGAAAAAGCTTTACGAGGAATCGAAAGAGCAGATTCGTTAACAGTAGATCCTCATAAATGGTTTTATCAACCTTATGAAATAGGTTGTTTATTAGTTAAAGACTCATCTTGGTTAAGCAGTACTTTTAGCGAAACACCTGAATATTTACGTGATATTGAAGGAAATGAATCTGAAATAAACTTTTATGATTACGGAATTCAATTAACACGTAGGTTTAGAGCTTTAAAATTTTATATGTCTATTAAAACGTATGGTTTAGATACTTTTAAGAAAGCGGTAACTTATAATATTAAGTTAGCAGAAGATGTAGAAAAACAATTAAGAAAAAGCAGAACATGGGAAATTATATCTCCTGCAACTTTGGCTATTATTAATTTTAGATACAATCCTATTGGATTAAATTTATCAGAAAAAGAAATTGATAGCTTGAATCAAGAGATTTCTAAAAGAGTAATGGATTCTAAAGAGGCACTTTTAGTTACTACTATTTTAAACAAACAAGTAGTATTACGTATGTGTTTGATTAACCCGAAAACAACAATTGATGATGTAAATGAAACATTAGCCTTGTGTCATAAATTCGGAGAAGAGATTTTAAAGATATAAATAAAAAGGGAGTTCTTAAAGAGCTCCCTTTTTTATTTTGAATTTTCTTGAAATGCTTGTTTCATGTATTCTTTTGATTTTCCTTTGGCAATAGAAGCTGTTTGCCATTTATCATTTAAAATCATTTTACCTACATAAGTTATCTGACCAATATGATAAGGATAATGAGCAATTTGCCTAGTAATACTTTCTATAAGTTTATGTTTTTTATTTCTGATATAAATAGGTTGCTCGAAATTAGTTTCATTTAACGAATTCAAAGCCGTAAAAAGACAGTTCCATCCGTTTTCCCATTTAGTTAATAATTCATCTTTTGATAAATTTTGAATTTCAAACTCAGCATCTCTATCTCTAGAATCTTTTTCTCCATCCGAAGTAAAAAAATCGGTCCAACGCGATAACATATTTTCAGAAACATGTATTATAATTGAAGCGATGCTATTACTTTCTTCATTGTATTTAAAATGCAATTCTTTTTCTTGTAACTGATCTATAGTTTTATCGGCTACTTCTTTATACGATTTAAATTGCTTGGTTATATTCTCTAAATATTCTTCTATCATAAAGCACAAAAAAAGGAGCTCTTTATGAGCTCCTTTTAAATTTATCTATTAATTGTTTGTTTTCTATCGGGTCCTACAGATACAACTGTTACCGGAACTCCAGTTTCTTTTTCAATAAAAGCAACATAGTCCAATAAGTTTTTAGGTAATTGATCTGCAGCAGTCATTTTAGTTAAATCATCTTTCCATCCTTTAAATTCAGTATAATTTACTGAAATATTTTCAGGTTCGATATTATAAGGTAAATGTGTTATTTTTTCACCTTTATAATTATATGAAGTACATATTTTTAAGGTATCGAATCCAGAAAGAACATCTCCTTTCATCATCATTAATTTTGTAACACCGTTTACATCAACAGCATATTTTAAAGCAACTAAATCTAACCAACCACATCTTCTAGCACGACCTGTAGTTGCACCAAATTCGTGACCAATTCTAGCCATTTCTTCACCATCTTTATCAAATAATTCAGTAGGGAAAGGTCCAGAACCAACACGTGTTGTGTACGCTTTAAATATACCAAATACATCGCCAATTCTGTTAGGAGCAATTCCTAAACCAGTACAAGCACCAGCGGCAGTTGTATTTGAAGAAGTTACAAAAGGATACGTTCCGAAATCGATATCTAATAAAGATCCTTGTGCTCCTTCTGCTAAAATTGTTTTACCTTCTTTTATTGCAGAGTTTAAATATTCTTCAGAATCTATAAACTGTAAAGTTCTTAATTTTTCGATACCTAAATCGAATTCAGCTTCTAATTCATCTAAATCATACTCAACCTGAACATTAAAATAATCAAGCATGCTTAAATGCTTTTTTGTTAATGCACGATATTTATCTTTCCAGTTGTCTAATTCTAAATCTCCAACACGCATTCCGTTTCTACCAGTTTTGTCCATATAAGTTGGTCCAATTCCTTTTAAAGTAGATCCTATTTTAGCTTTTCCTTTTGAAGTTTCAGAAGCAGCGTCTAATAAACGGTGAGTTGGTAAAATTAAATGTGCTTTTCTAGAAATTAATAATTTAGAAGTATAATCGATTTTATGAACGTCTAAATTTTCTAATTCTTTTTTAAAGATAACGGGATCAATTACCACACCGTTACCAACTACGTTTAAAGCGGTTTTGTGAAAAATTCCAGAAGGAATTGTGTGTAAAACATGTTTGTTACCATCAAAAATTAAGGTGTGACCAGCATTTGGACCCCCTTGAAATCGTGCAATAATATCATAGTTTCCTGTTAATACATCTACGATTTTACCTTTTCCCTCGTCTCCCCATTGTAATCCGAGTAATAAATCTACTGCCATTTAGTGTGTTATTAAGTGTGTTTGTTGTTGTTGTTATTTTGTGTTTCGTTTTGTTCCGTAGAAATAAAGAGAGTGGTTGTGAATATCTATATCAAAAACATCTTCAATAGTTTTTTTGATAATTTGAATTCTTGGATCGCAAAATTCTTTTACTTCACCAGAGTCTGTCATAATTAGATGATCATGATTCTTATCGAAATAACTTTTTTCGTAACGCGCCATTGATTGCCCATCAAATTGATGTTTACGAACCAGTCCACAGTCTAAAAGTAAATCCATCGTATTGTAAAGCGTTGCTCTACTTACACGATAGTTTTTATTTTTCATTTTAATATATAAAGATTCTATATCAAAATGTTCTTCAGCAACATATATTTCCTGTAAAATAGCATAACGCTCTGGCGTTTTACGATGCTTGTTTTCTTCTAAAAAAGTAGTGAAAACTTTTTTTACAATTTCTTGATTTTCGGCTGAATTACTCATTGTTATTTAAAAATTTACGGACGGACAAATTTACAGTTATTTATTGATAAAAAAACAAGGATATTAAAATGATATTTACATTGTATTAACACGCTCAACTTTTTGTACTCCTTCTAGTTTTTTCATACTATCGATTAGCTTATTTAACTGCGCTCTGTTTTTAACACTTAAAGAGAGTTTACCTTCAAACACACCATGATCTCCAGAGATATTAATACTATGAATAAAAACATCCATACTATTAGAAATAAGACGCGTAATGTTGTTCACAATACCTTTATTGTCTATCCCTGATAAAAGTATAACAGCCGTAAACTCTTGCTTGGTAGAATCTATCCATTTTGCAGGCATAATTCTATACGCATAATTAGATTGTAAAGAAATGGCATTAGGGCAGTTGTTTTTATGCACTTTTATACCTTCATTTATCGTAACAAAACCAAAAACGGTATCGCCTTGAATAGGAGAGCAGCATTTTGCTAATGTATAATCTAATGTTTGTTCGTCTTTACCAAAAACTAAAGCATCGTATTTATGGGTAACTTCTTCTTTTTCGGAAATTCCTTTTGAAGGATTTCTACGAAAAGTATTTTTAATAAAGCCGATAATAAGGCCACTTCTCTGAGAAACAAACTCTTTTAATTGGGTATTGTCAATAGCACCGTTACCGATTCTAAAAAATAAATCGAAACTCGTTTTTAAACCAAAATAACTAGCAAGTTCGTTGATAACTTTTTCTCCTGAACCTATTTTTAAATGGCGTAATTTTCTTAATAAAATGGCCTTACCTTCTTCTGCAATTATTTTTTCTTCTGCATTTAAGGCCGATTTAATTTTGGTGCGCGCTCTTGCGGTTAAAACAAAATCTAACCAACGTACATTAGGTTTGTTGTTGCTAGCTGTAAGTACTTCAACCTGATCTCCACTTTTTAGAGCATAGCTTAAAGGAACTAATTTTCCGTTTACTTTTGCACCACGACATTTTAAACCAACATCAGTATGTACAGAGAAAGCAAAATCTAACGCAGAAGCGCCTTTTGGTAATGATTTTAAATCACCTTTTGGTGTAAAAACATATATTTCTTTAGCGTACAAATTAAGTTTAAAATCCTCAACAAAATCAACAGCATCTGCACTGTGATTTTCTAAAGTTTCTTTTAATTTATTTAACCAGCCTTCAAGCCCGTTTTCTTGTACTTCTCCTTGTTTGTATTTAAAGTGAGCTGCATAACCTTTTTCGGCTATTTCATCCATTCTTTCAGAACGAACTTGTACTTCAACCCATCTTGCTTGCGGCCCAATAACTGTGATGTGTAATGCTTCATAACCTGTTGATTTAGGTTGAGAAATCCAATCACGTAAACGCGCAGGGTTGGGTTTAAAGAAATCGGTTACGATAGAGTATATCTTCCAAGCATCAAATTTTTCATCATCAGAAGTTGGTTCGTAAATAATACGAATAGCAAATTTATCATATACTTCATCAAAGCTTACGTTTTGTTTTCGCATTTTTCGTCTAATAGAAAAAATTGATTTAAAACGACCTTTAATCTCATATTTAAAACCTTCTTTATCTAAAGCTTCGTTAAGTATGCCTGTAAAGGTGTCAATATATTTTTGTTGTTCTTCTTTACTGTCTTTAATTTTGATTAAAATATCTTTATAAACCTCAGGTTCTGTATATTTTAAACCTAAATCTTCAAGTTCTGTTTTAATATTATACAATCCTAATCGGTGTGCTAAAGGTGCATATATGTATAAAGTTTCAGAAGCTATTTTTACTTGTTTATGAGGCGGCATTGCATCCATTGTTTGCATATTGTGCAAACGATCGGCAATTTTTATTAAAATAACCCGTACATCATCATGCAAGGTTAAAAGCATTTTTCTAAAATTCTCTGCTTGTATCGAGTAATCTTGTTCTTTTTTTAAGCTAGATATTTTTGTAAGCCCACTAACTATACGCGCTATGTTTTCGCCAAATAAGCGCTCCATATCATCAATTGTATAATGTGTGTCTTCAACAACATCGTGAAGTAGGGCAGCAGCAATAGAAGTAGCTCCTAAACCAATTTCATAAGCAACAATTTTAGCAACTGCTATTGGATGAAAAATATATGGCTCGCCAGTTTTTCTACGTTGTTCAGAATGTGCTTCTACAGCAATTTCAAACGCTTTACGTATTAGTTTTTTATCCTCTTCGGATAATGTTTGGTAAGTTCCTTTTAATAAATCTTTATATCTGTGGGCTATTTCTTTGTTTTCTTCTTCTATCGTTGCATTATAACTCATACGCTTAAAGCTCTTTTATTAGATATGTTTCAAAATAAAAATAGTGTAAAGTATTTTACTGAGCAAGTTTTCATCAGAAATGTTTATTATTAATCATTATATGATATTAAAGCTGTTATTTTATTTACTATTTTACTTTTTGTAAGGTAGATTTATAACAATAAAAAAGTGGTAAGACTATAATATGTTGAGTGTTTTTCCTCTAACTAGTACAGATTTTAAAAGATATATTTGTAGTGTAATTCAGAGGTAATAAGACTTTATAATATATAAGTCCCCCTGAGGTATCATTCAATATGATATTTGAATCTCCGACTTTTTTATAAAGTCGGAGATTTTTTTTGTTTTCAGGCAACCTTTTTTACAATCTTCTAGTCTTTATATTTGTAGACAAGTAAATAAACAATTTGAGTTGAAAATTATCCAGTTACATAAAAAAGAAGCTGTACTAATAAAAAGAGCAAGCGAGCAAAATAGAGAAGCTCAGCAGTTGTTGTTTGAACAGTATTCGCCTAAAATGTTAGGTGTTTGCAGGCAATATGTAAAAGATATACATCATGCGGAAGATTTAATGCTTTCAGGGTTTTTAAAAGTATTTACAAAATTACACACTTTTAAAAATGAAGGAAGTTTTGAAGGCTGGATTCGTAAAATTATAGTTAACACATGTCTTACGTATTTGAGTAAAAAAAATCCTATTCAATTAACAGATGAAGAATTTGTTTTTAATGATGCAGCTACCGAAAGTTTAGAGAATACTTCGGTAGATGATATTCAAAAATTAATAGACAAATTACCTGAAGGATATAAACTAGTTTTTAATTTATATGCTATCGAAGGATACAAGCACTCTGAAATATCAAAAAAATTAAATATTACTGAAGGAACCTCTAAATCGCAATTATTTAAAGCGAGAAAATGGTTGCAAGAAAGTTATATAACAACAAATCAGATTAAAAATGCAGAAAAATAATATAGATACACATTTTGCTGATAAGTTAAAGGATAGAGAAATAAATCCATCAATATCAGCTTGGGAACGTTTGAGTGTTCAGTTAGATAAAGAGCAACAAAAGAAAAAAAGGAAACGATTTATCTATTTAAGTTATGCTGCTAGTATTGCGGTGTTAATTGGTATTGTTTTTTTTTACGAAAGCAATGATAATATTGTGAATATCGAAAAAACAATAGTTAACGCTTCTTTAGATACGCTAAAAATAAAGGATATTAATTTACATGAAATATCGCCAATTGAAGAAGCTATTGTTAATAAAGATAAAACAGTTATAGATAACGAAATTCCATCAAAAAGAATTGAAAAACTGGTAGTTAAGAAGTCTAGAAGGGCTACAGAAAGTGTAATTGCAATTCTAGAAAAGATTTCTTTAGATAAAGAAAAAGATGCTTTAATAGATGGGAAAAGAGAAGTTATATCGGTTGTAAATATTCAAAAAAATAAAGTTGTAAGACCAAGAATAAAGGTTAATAGTGATGCTTTATTGTTTGCTGTAACGCATTCACAACAAGAAGTAAAAGAATATTACGCTGCCTATAGAATAAAAAGAAAAGATATGTTGGATACGATTCAGAAAGAATTGAGAAGATCTAACTTAAAAATAAACCCTGAAACAATTTTAGCAGAAGTAGAGTACGACATTGAAGAAGCTGATTTTAAGCAAAACTTTATGCAGAAATTTAAATCAAAAATGTCAGATGTAATTGTTGCAATTGCAGATAGAAATAAATAAGCGCTTACCAATTATCGATAATTAAAATTAACCAATTTTACCGTTTAATTTAAAACTTAAAACCATGAAAAGAATACTACTTTTAGTGTTGTTAGTAACAACTATTGCCCAATCTCAAGTAAAAACATTTGAAAACGAAGTGCAAAAAATATCTAGAAAAATAGATAAAATAACAAAAGAACAAAAAGACTCGTTAAAAGTTAAAATAAAAGAAATCAATTTTAAATTAACAGAAAATGAACTAACAAATACTCAAGCTACTTCTTTAAAAAAGGAAGCAGCAGTATATCATGCTTCGCAAATTGAAAAACATGTAAGTTTTCAAGAACAAATATTGCAACAATTAGTACAAGATAAAACTGAAGGAAAAGTTGTAAGTAATGATGATGTTGATGAGAAAAATACCTTTAAAATAGGAGGGGCAACTTTTAAGTTAAGTTTGTCTGAAAAAGGAAAAAAGAAAAGAAAATATAGAAAAAGTAAGAGAACAACAACTCAATTTGTTTTTGCAATGGGTGTAAATAATGTTTTAACAAATAATGAATTTAATTCATTAAATAATTCGGATTATAAGTTTTGGCAATCGCATTTTTATGAAGTTGGTTTTACCTGGAAAACACGAATTTCTAAACAACCCTCAAAAACATATTTTAAATACGGACTTTCTTTTCTTTGGAATAATTTAAGAGCTGAAAATAATATGTATCATAGTGTAAACGGAAACGAAACGGTTTTAATTGAACATCCAAATAAGTTAAGTGAAAGTAGGTTGCGTCATGTACAAATGACTTTTCCGATGCATTTAGAATTCGATTTATCAAAAAATAAAAAATATGCGGATAATAAAGTTGTTGATAGAACACATAAAGCTGTTCGTATTGGACTAGGAGGTTTCTTTGGTTTTAAATTAGGGACCCGTCAATATTTAGAATACAAAAATGCAGAAGGAGTAAATGTAGAAGAACTTCAAAAAGCCAGCTTTAATACAAATACTATTAATTACGGATTAAGTGCTTATTTTGCTTATAAAAGTTGCGGATTATACGCAAAATATGATTTGAATCCGTTGTTTAAAAATACGGAAACAAGAAATCTTTCATTAGGATTGCGATTTGATATTAATTAACAAAAAAGGAGAAGTTTTAAACTTCTCCTTTTTTGTTTTCTTCCCATTCCTGGCGTAAATCACCAGAAAGTTTTCCTGATCCGTCGTGTTTCCATCCAGGAGGTTTTAAAAAATATAAAATTCTTTTACCTAAAGATGTTTTACTTGTAAAAACATCTTTTAATAGGTTATACCATTCTAAATATGCTATTTTAATAGGGTTATGGGTATTTATGTTGGTAACCAATCCGTATACAGGTTTTTCAACTTCAGGCTCAAAAGTACCGAAGAGTCTATCCCAAATAATAAAAATTCCAGCATGATTTCTATCTAAATACTGTGGATTCGTAGCGTGATGTACTCTGTGATGGCTAGGTGTATTAAAAACAGCTTCAAACCATTTAGGTAATTTTTTAATAAGCTCGGTATGAATCCAATATTGATATAGTAAACTAATACTCATTTGTGTTAAAATCATCAACGGATGAAAACCAATAAGCGCTAACGGAGCCCAAAAAATAAAGGTATAAAAGCTCCCAGACCAAGTTTGGCGTAAAGCAGTACTTAAATTATATTTGGTAGAAGAGTGGTGCACTACATGGCTTGCCCAGAACAATCTGCTTTCATGTGCGATTCTATGATTCCAGTAATACACAAAATCTTCAGCAAATAATAAGAGAATCCACGACCACCATATAAAAGGTATTGTAAATACTCTGTAATTGTATAATAAAGTAAAAATAGCAAATACAACACCTTTGGTAATTAAACCAATAGCTACATTACCTAAACCCATTGTTATAGAAGTAGCGGCATCTTTAAATTCGTAACCTTCTAGCTTAACCTTAACTGTAATTATTACTTCAATAATAACCGTTAGTATAAAAAAAGGTATAGCGTAGTGAATTAAGTTAGGGATATCAGGAATTTGCATGAAATTAGTTTAATTACAATAATACATAAAAAAACACATATTATTTTTAGCAGCAATAGATTGTTTACCCGATGAAAAACAGTATATTTGCAAACTTAAAATAAATTTTAAACAATTTAATTATGAATCATTACGAAACTGTTTTCATTTTGAATCCCGTTTTATCTGAAACTCAGATAAAGGAGACAGTAAAGAAGTTTGAGGACTACTTACTATCTAAAGGTGCAGAAATGATTTCTAAAGAAGATTGGGGCTTAAAAAAATTAGCTTACCCAATTGAAAAGAAAAAAAGTGGATTTTACCACTTATTAGACTACAAAGTAGCTGGAGATGCTATTACTCCTTTTGAATTAGAATTCAGAAGAGACGATAGTGTTATGCGTTATTTAACTGTAAGGTTAGACAAGCATGCTGAAGCGTGGGCTGAAAAAAGAAGAGAACGTGTTAAATCTGCAAAAAAGTAAGAAATGGCGTCAACTACAATAGAACAACAATCAAAAGGAAACAAGCAAGGTGAAGTACGTTACTTAACTCCGCTTGATATCGAAACAAAAAAAGAAGCAAAGTACTGTCGTTTTAAAAAGAACGATATTAAGTACATCGATTATAAAGATGCAGACTTCTTAATGTATTTAGTAAACGCACAAGGTAAAATTTTACCAAGACGTTTAACAGGAACATCATTAAAATATCAACGTAAAGTTGCACAGGCTATTAAAAGAGCTCGTCATTTAGCTTTAATGCCATACGTTGGTGATTTATTAAAATAATAAAGAAGTAGAGACATGGAATTGATACTAAAACAAGACGTAGAAAATTTAGGTTTTAAAGACGATGTTGTAACTGTAAAGAATGGTTATGGTCGTAACAGCCTAATTCCTAAAGGATATGCAATATTAGCTACTTCTTCAGCTAAAAAAGTATTAGCTGAAAACTTAAAGCAACGTGCTTTTAAAGAAGCTAAATTAGTAGAAGACGCTAGTGAAATAGCTGAAACTATTAAAGGATACGAATTAAAAATTACTTCTAAAGTAGGTTCTGGTGATAAGTTATTTGGTTCAGTAAACAACATTAATGTTGCTGAAGCTTTAGCTAAAGCTGGTACTGTAATTGATAAGAAATATATCAAAGTTACTGGAGGTAGTGTAAAAAGATTAGGTAAATATAACGCTGCTGTTCGTTTACACAGAGCTGTTGTTGCTGATATCGTTTTTGAAGTTGTTGCTGAATAGTAATACTTTAAAACAATTATAATAAGAAGCCTACTCATTTCGAGTAGGCTTTTTTTATGGTTAAAAACCTATGACAAAAAAGAGTTGAATAGATTTAATGCTAAAAAAGGAGATTTACCTACAGGTTTTACTATAAGAATTGTTGATATTTGTACTGTAATTAAAGTTAGGGGACTTTATTACAGTACTTTAAAATATAGTCTTTTGAGGGGTTGATTATATTTTAGATGAACTCCGATCTGTTAAGATCAGAGTTTTTTTATAGTTTAACTTCTTCTTGATTTCTTAGAATATCATCCATAGTTTCTCTTTTTCTAATAACATAATCTTTACCTTTATAAATCATAACTTCTGCAGGCTTAAATCTTGAATTGTAATTAGAAGCCATTGAATAACAATAAGCACCGGCATTGTGAAAACACAAAATATCTTCTTCAGATATTTCATTAATTCGTCTGTTAGAGCCAAAGGTATCAGTTTCGCATATATAACCTACAATACTATAAAAACGTTCTCTTCCTTTCGGGTTAGAGAGATTTTCTATATGATGATATGCATTGTAAAGCATCGGACGAATTAAATGATTCATTCCACTGTCAATACCAGCAAACACAGTAGAAGTTGTTTGTTTTATAACATTAACTTTTGCTAAAAAATAACCAGATTCACTCACCAAATATTTTCCAGGTTCAAACATTAAAGCAATGTTTTTACCATACTCTTTGCAAAACTCATTAAATCTAATAGATAATTTTTCTCCTAACTCAATAATATCAGTTGAAATATCATCTTTTTTGTAAGGGACTTTAAATCCGCTACCAAAATCAATAAAATCAATATTTTTAAATTTTTTGGCTACATCAAATAAAATCTCGGTAGCCCTTAAAAAAGTATCAATATCTAAAATATCAGAACCAGTATGCATATGAATACCATTAATACGCATTCCGGTATTTTCAACAACTCTTTTTATGTGAGGAACTTGGTGAATTGATATTCCGAATTTAGAATCGATATGTCCAACAGAAATATTACTATTTCCACCAGCCATAATATGTGGGTTTATGCGAATACAAACAGGCACTTTTGGGTGTTTTTGTCCAAATAGCTCAAGTATAGATAAATTATCAATATTAATTTGAACGCCTAATTTAGCTACTTCTTCAATTTCTTGTAAAGAAACTCCGTTTGGTGTATAAATTATGTCCTTGGGTTTAAAACCAGCATGTAAACCTAGTTTAACTTCTTGAATAGAAACGGTATCTAGTCCGCTTTTTAATGTATTAAAAACCTTTAAGATATTAACGTTAGATAATGCTTTAACAGCGTAGTTTATCTTTAAATTTTTAACTTTAGAAAAAGCACTTGTAATAGTTTTATATTGATGTATTATTCTTTCGGTATCATATACATAAAGAGGTGATCCGTGCTTTGTTGCTAAATTTATTAATTCTTCTCTATTCATTTTATTAGTTATTAGAAGCACCAAATGTAGAGAAGCAATTTTTTTCAGCAAATTATTTATAAAAAATATACAAATCTAGTTTTTTTGTAAAAAAAAAGGGTTTTATCAGGGGGTAAAAGGTGGTTTTCCTAAAAAAGATACTAATAAAAATCACATATTTGTAGTGAAATAAAAATAAGGGGATTTATTTCAAATTGAATGATATTTTCTATAAGGGGTGATAATATCATTGTAAGAAAGCTCTAGTGCATAGCATTAGAGCTTTCGCTTTGTATAAGTTATAAGTAGTAACGTGTGTTGTATTTAAGTGTTTTATATTTAATAAAAGGTGTTTTTCCTTTCATTTATACACAAAAAAAGTGTCATTTTTGTAATGAAATAAAGAATTAAGGGGCTTTATTTCAATCTTTACGATATTTTCTGTAGGGGTAGATAATATCGTAAAAAAAACTCTAGCATTAGCTAGAGTTTTTTGTTTTTTATATACTTAAGTTTATTTAAACTTTACCGATACTTTTTCTGCAATACCAACAATTACTTCGGTAGCTTTTAAAATACTTTCAACAGGTACATATTCGTAACGTCCGTGAAAGTTGTGTCCGCCTGCAAAAATATTCGGGCAAGGTAACCCTTTGTAAGATAATTGAGAACCATCTGTACCACCTCTAATTGGTTTAATTAATGGTTTAATTCCCATTTCATTCATAACCTCTTCAGCAATATCAACAATATGCATAACCGGAGTTACTTTTTCTTTCATATTGTAGTATTGATCTTTAATTTCAATTTCAATTAAGTCTTTACCTAGTTTCGTATTCATTACCGAAACTAAATCTAACATGGCTTGCTTACGATTTTTAAACAACTCCATATCATGATCTCTAATAATATATTGTAAAACTGTTTGCTCAACCTTTCCTTCCATGTGGTGTAAATGGAAAAAACCTTCATAACCAGTCGTTTTTTCAGGTACTTCATTCGCAGGCATTGCGTTGATTAAATCGCTAGCAATTGTCATCGAGTTAATCATTTTTCCTTTTGCATATCCTGGGTGAACTATTTTACCATTTATTGTAATTTTAGCACCAGCTGCATTAAAATTTTCATATTCTAGCTCACCAATCTGACTTCCATCCATGGTGTACGCCCATTTAGCTCCAAATTTTTCAACATCAAACATATGAGCACCTTTACCAACTTCTTCATCCGGAGGAAAACATACTCTAATTTTACCGTGTTTAATTTCTGGGTGCTGAATTAAATATTCCATCGCAGAAACAATTTCGGTAACACCAGCTTTATCATCGGCTCCTAATAGTGTTGTTCCGTCAGTAGTAATGATAGTTTGCCCTTTGTATTGTAACAAGTCATCAAAATAATCAGGAGACAATACAATGTTTTGCTCTTTGTTTAAAATAATGTCTTTTCCGTCGTAATTTTCATGGATTTGTGGTTTTACATTCGCACCAGTAAAATCAGGACTTGTATCTATATGTGCCACAAAACCAATAGTTGGCACTTCGTAATCTAAATTGCTAGGAAGCGTAGCCATTAGGTAACAGTTTTCGTCTAAATCAACGTCTTCCATTCCTATTTCTACCAATTCCTTTTCAAGAACTCTTGCCAAATCCCATTGTTTTTCGGTACTCGGAAAAGCGGGGTTATTTGGGTCACTTTCAGTATCAATAGTTACATATTTTATAAATCGATTGATGATATGTTGTTTGTTCATTGTTGTAATTTTTAGCATTTCAAAAGTAACTAATTCAGTTGTGTTTTGTAAATTAAATTTAGGGCTTTGCAAATTCGTTCATCTACTAAAGAGTCTCCATAAACCTCAGTTTTAATATGTAAGAAGTTGTCATCGTTTATTTTAGTAAATGTGTTTAATATATGATACGAATAATTGCCTTTTTTTCCTTCAGCATAACTGTAATAAGAAGGTTTGTTAAGAATATTTACATCATTTGTTTTAATTTCTGATAAGCCCATTTTTTTATTGTCATCCGTAATTTTCTGCTTAAAAGTATTGTCTAAAAAAATAGTTTTATGCACCAAAGTAACATCCATAAGTGTTGTTTTTGTTACACTAATAGTTGTATCGGCAGCATAGATGGATGTTTTAGTATTGTCATAATATAAGTTTACCTTCCAGTTTTCTGGAAACTGTACACTAAACATATTTCTAACGTCTTCACTTTTTTTAAGATTATCATAAAAACTAGTTTCTTTACAAGGAAACTCTTCTTTTAAATCGGGAAATGAATTACAAGAAATCATTAAAATTAACACTAAAACAGTTACGATATTTTTCATTTTTTTTCTATTTCTGATGTTTAAAATAAGCGATTAACAAATCTACTACATAACTGTAAGATTTTATTCCTTTTGATTGATTGTTTGCCTTTAAATAAGAATTATAACCTTTTTTTAAATAAGGCTCAATAGGATTTTTAAATTGTTTCCAATGTAAATAACTATCTCTATAATCTTTGTAAATGCCGATATTTACCGTTTTCTTAATTTCTGATGCCAACTTTTTATCTCGCCTATAAATTTGACCGATACAGTAATTATACGCCATTCTGTATCCAGAATATTTAAAGTATAAATCGTCATTTTTAATAGCAGCTAAGAACCCAACAAAATTTGCGTCATTTTCTGCAGCCCAACCAATTTGATGCGCCATTTCATGACAGGTCGTTGATAGATATCCGGTTTTAGGAATCATATCATTTATTTGTGCTTCGCCTGTAATCGGATTTATATAACCTGCGGTACCGTTATAAGATTGAAACAAACTTACTAAAGAGCTTTTTATAGACGGGTTTTTATAGGCTAACTGCGGATACATAAAAGCTAAGTTTTTATAGCCATTGGTAGCTAATTGATAAATTTCTTTTTGAGAATAAGGAACGATAACTTTTACAGAATCATTTTTGGTAATTTGTAAATGTGTTTTATTCAATTCTAACACAATTTGTTGCGTAGTTTCAACCAACTGTTCGGTTGTGTATGTTGATTGTTGCAAGCCTAAATTTTTAGCCAAAGGCTCGCGAAAATAATTGAATCCCCAAAAAACATAAAAGCAAAAATAAACAATAGATAAAGTCGTTATAAACTTTAGAAGCAACAGGATACTATTTTTAAATCGGTTTTTAATTAATTGATAAATAGCTTTAATGAACAAGAATATCAATAAAAAACCTAAAAAATCACCAAATGAAAAAGGAATCCACCCTAAAATAAAACGAAAAAAATTAGAAATATAAGGATATATTCCTGTGCTATAATATTGCTCTACCCATTGAGGTTTTTGGCTAAAGAAATGCACAAATAATATTTGAAAAGGTAAAGTTAAAGCTATTATAAGCTGTTTTTTATTGTACTCCATAACATCAAAAATAAGAAAGTTAGTACGTTATCAACAAGTTAATAACAGTTTTGTTTACAAAAATTGTGCATAAAGAAAGTTAAAGATAGCTCCTAGAAATATCAGCTTAAAAAATTACATTTGCAGTTATGGAAAGAACTCAATCTCTTAGAGGAACTAAAACTGACAAGGCTAAAATTATTAGCCTTGAAAAAGGAAAATTACCACCACAAGCTTTAGAATTAGAAGAAGCTGTTTTAGGTGCAATGATGATTGATAAAAAAGGTATCGATGAGATAATTGATATCCTAAAGCCTGATTCTTTTTATGATAAAAGGCACCAAGAGGTGTATGATGCTATTTATACACTTTTTCAAAATTCAGAACCGATTGATTTACTTTCAGTATCTAATCAGTTAAAGAAAAATGGAAAATTAGATTTAGCAGGAGGTGATTTTTTCTTAATAGGTTTAACTCAAAAAGTAGCCTCTTCGGCGCATATTGAGTTTCACGCAAGAATTATATTAGAAAAATATATTCAGCGAAAATTAATTACAATTTCATCTGAAATAATAGAAAGTGCTTACAACGAAACCGTTGATGTTTTTGATTTATTAGACGATGCCGAGGGTAAATTATTCGAAGTAACACAAGGAAACCTTAAGAAAGGGGCTGAAAGAGCCGATTCTTTAGTGCAACAATCTATTAGTAAAATACAAGAGATTTCTGGTAAAGAAGGAATGAGTGGTTTGGCTACCGGGTTTACTAAATTAGATGCTCTAACATCGGGGTGGCAACCATCCGATTTAATAATTATAGCAGCCCGTCCAGGTATGGGAAAAACTGCTTTCGTAATTTCGATGGCTAAAAATATGGCGATTGATTTTAATCATGCAGTGGCGGTATTTTCATTAGAGATGTCATCAGTACAGTTAATTACGCGTATGATTTCTTCTGAAACAGGGTTAACATCAGAAAAACTACGTAAAGGAAATTTAGAACCACATGAATGGGAACAGCTAAATGTAAAGGTTAAAAGACTTTCTGATGCTCCTATTTTTATTGATGATACTCCGGCACTTTCAATTTTCGATTTACGTGCAAAAGCACGTCGTTTAGTATCGCAACACAATGTAAAAATTATTGTAATTGATTATTTACAATTAATGACCGCTGGTGGAGCAGGAGGAAACCGTGAACAAGAAATATCAACTATTTCGCGTAACTTAAAAGCATTAGCAAAAGAATTAAGTATACCGGTTATTGCATTATCTCAGTTATCTCGTGCGGTAGAAACTCGTGGAGGCTCTAAGCGTCCGTTATTATCAGATTTACGTGAATCTGGAGCAATTGAGCAGGATGCAGATATTGTATCGTTTATTTTTAGACCAGAATATTATGGTATGACAGAGTGGGATGATGATGATCATTCACCATGTGAAGGGCAAGGAGAATTTATTGTTGCAAAACACCGTAACGGGGGAATGGATAATATCCGTTTAAAATTTACAGGGCATTTAGCTTTATTCTCAGATTTAGAAGAAGGTATTAGTAGTGAGTTTCAATCGAGTATGAACTCAGGTGCAGAATCTGGATTTAATACTGATGTAGCTTCTAGTAATTTTGCATCACCAGAAGATGCTTTCGGACCAAGTGATGATGATGTTCCGTTTTAAAACTTAAACAATTTATAAATTATAATAAATACACAATTGCTACTGAGTAATTGTGTATTTTAGTTTTTAATTATGAAGAAAATATTATATCTACTTACTTTTATTCTTTTTTCAAACTCAATTTGGGCATCTTTTATTTATGTTCCGATGAGTAATGAAAATCAGAAAAATCATTTAAAAGCATACGGAATTGTGTATTACGCGTTGCAAAACGGGTTAAAAGCAAAATGGTTGTTAAATTACGATGGAGGTGCTTTTTTAATAGAAAACAATGAATCTGTAGAAAAAGAATGTAAAATACGCGGAGTTTCTTATCGAATAATCTCAGATGCTAAATCAGCATTAATTTTAGAAGAAATTTCATCGCCTTCAAAAAATCAAGAAGCAGTAACTTTAGAAAAAGCGCCCAAAATAGCCGTGTATTCACCAAAAGGAAAAATGCCTTGGGATGATGCTGTAACAATGGTACTGTCTTATGCGGAGATTCCGTTTGATGTAATTTATGATGAAGAAGTATTAAATGATAAATTACTACTGTATGAATGGTTGCATTTACATCACGAAGATTTTACTGGTCAGTACGGTCGTTTTTACGGTGCTTTTAGAACGGCACCTTGGTATATTCAACAGAAAAAAGATGCCGAAGCACTGGCTAAAAAATTAGGCTACACTAAAGTATCAGAAGAAAAAAGAGCAGTAGCAAAAAAGATTAGAGATTACGTAGTTGGTGGCGGATTTATGTTTGCCATGTGCTCTGCAACCGATAGTTTTGATATTGCCTTGGCTGCAGATGGAGTAGATATTGCAGAAGGAATGTTTGATGGCGATGCTTCAGAACCAAATTATCAATCTAAAATAGATTTTAATAAAACCTTTGCTTTTAAAGATTTTGAATTGATTCGTAATCCAACAACTTACGAGTTTTCGTCTATTGATATGACTCGTAAACGCAGAATTAAAAAAGAGGTTGATTATTTTACATTAGGAGAGTTTTCAGCAAAATGGGATCAAGTGCCAACCATGTTAACGCAAAATCACACACAATTGGTAAAAGCATTTATGGGACAAACAACTTCTTTTGATCGTAGTACTGTTAAATCTACCGTAATGATTTTAGGAGAAAATAAAACCAACGGAGAAGGTAAATATATTCACGGAACCAAAGGAAAAGGTATGTTTACTTTTTATGGAGGTCATGATCCGGAAGATTATCAGCATAGAGTAGGAGATCCTAAAACGGAGTTAGATTTACATCCAACTTCACCAGGATATCGTTTAATTTTGAATAATGTGTTATTTCCTGCCGCAAAAAAGAAAAAGCAAAAAACTTAAATAAAGTAATTGGCAATTGTTTTCTAAACAGTTACTTTTGCTCATACAAAACAAAACAACAATGCCAACAACACAACAGCTTCAAGATTTTACACAACAAGTTCGTAGAGATATCGTAAGAATGGTACATGCAGTAAATTCAGGGCATCCGGGAGGATCTTTAGGATGTGCAGAGTTTATAACCTGTTTATACCAAGAAATCATGGATTATTCTACTGATTTTAAAATGGACGGAAATAACGAAGATTTATTTTTTTTATCAAACGGACATATATCGCCAGTTTATTATAGTGTTTTAGCACATAGTGGTTTTTTTCCTGTTGCAGAGTTAGCAACATTTAGAAAATTAGATTCTCGTTTACAAGGGCATCCAACAACACACGAAAACCTACCAGGTATTCGTATAGCATCAGGATCATTAGGACAAGGTATGAGTGTGGCTATTGGTGCTGCGCAAGCAAAGAAGTTAAACGGAGATGATAAAATTGTATACACATTGCATGGTGATGGTGAATTACAAGAAGGTCAGAACTGGGAAGCAGCAATGTATGCATCAGGAAAAAAAGTTGATAATATAATTTCAACTATTGATGTAAATGAAAAACAAATTGACGGTACAACAGATCAAGTACTAGCAATGGGAAGCTTAAAAGCAAAGTTTGAAGCTTTTGGTTGGGATGTATTAGAAGTAAGAGAGGGAAATAACGTGGAAGCTATTTTAAGTGGAATGGCAGATGCAAAATCTCGTACAGGTAAAGGAAAACCAGTTTGTGTGTTATTATACACCGAAATGGGTAACGGTATCGATTTTATGATGAACACACATGCTTGGCATGGTAAGGCACCAAATGATGAGCAATTAGCTTCTTCATTGGCTCAAAACCCAGAAACACTAGGAGACTATTAAAAAAATAAACTCAGAGTTTATATTATAAACGTCATTGCGAGGAAGTATGAAAGCAATCTTAAGTTATAAGATTACTTCACTTCGTTCGTAATGACGTTTTTTTTATGTTTTTATTCACAAATAAGCGTAAGTAATACCGTAAATTTACGTCAGTAATCTTGCTGTAATAATTAAACATAAATATGAGAATAGGAATTGTATGTTATCCTACATTTGGAGGAAGTGGAGTAGTGGCAACAGAGTTAGGTATGGCACTTGCAGATAAAGGACACGAAGTACATTTTATAACTTATAATCAACCTGTTCGATTAGATTTTTTCTCGCACCGTTTACATTTTCACGAAGTAGTTTTAGAAGAATATCCACTATTTCAATATCAGCCATATGAATTAGCATTGTCTAGTAAAATGGTAGAAGTAGTTGAAAAACATCAACTAGAAGTTTTACATGTACACTATGCTATTCCGCATGCTTATGCAGCGTATATGGCTAAAAAAATGCTAGAAGACAAAGGTATATCCATAAAAGTAGTAACCACATTACATGGTACAGATATTACTTTAGTGGGTAGTCACCCAACTTATAAAACAGCTGTGGAGTTTAGTATAAATAAATCAGATGAAGTAACCACTGTTTCTAAGAGTTTAAAAGAAGATACTTTACGTTTGTTTAATATCGAGAAAGATATTAAAGTAGTTTATAACTTTATTGATGGCGATAAATATGATAAAGCGCATCAAGATGAATGTAAAAGGATTGCTTTAGCTACACCAGAAGAAAAAATAATAACGCATGTTAGTAATTTTCGCCCAGTGAAACGTACCAATGATGTGATTAAAATTTTTAATGAAATTCAAAAAGAAGTACCCTCAAAATTATTAATGGTAGGAGATGGCCCTGAGCGTTTAAAAGCTGAGAAATTAGCAAAAAAACTACACATTGAAGATAAAGTATTATTTATGGGTAACTCTAATGAAGTTGCTAAAATACTGTGTTATTCGGATGTTTTTTTATTACCATCAGAAACAGAAAGTTTTGGTTTAGCAGCGTTAGAAGCTATGGCAGCCGGCACAGCAGTTATTTCAACCAATTGCGGAGGTTTACCAGAAGTAAATATTCATGGTGAAACCGGGTATTTAAGTAATTTAGGTGATGTGGATGATATGGCTAAAAATGCTATTAAAATACTAAAAGATGATGTAGTTTTAAATAAGTTTAAAGAAAATGCTAAAGAACATATTAAGTTATTTTCCTTAGAAAAAATATTACCTATTTATGAGGATATTTACAAAAGTTGCTCCATAAAATAACAAAAAAAAAGCAACACCATGTGTTGCAGTTTTTACTTATTTCTTTTTTACAAAACCAGAAATGACTAGTATAGCTATACCAACAGCTAAAGAAATATAAGCCTTCTTATTGTCTTGAGAGTTAAATTCTGCAATACCAATATCTACTGTTGCTTCAGGTGCTATAACTTTATACACACCGTATGCCGTTAGTATCAATCCAGATATAACTAATAATGTTTTGATGATCTTATCCATAATGTTTTTATTTTAAGGTTAGTTGATTAAAGTTTCTTCTGATTAGAACTGGTATCTAATACCTAAAGCAATATCTAAATCTAAATCATCACTATATTCATTGTTTAAACCAAGTTCAGGCCTAATATCTAAAGACATAATTAAAGGAATATCAAAATTATATTCTATACCTAAATCACCTGCTATTAATGCGAAAAAACCATCATCACCAGGAGTGTCGTATGAACCAATACCAGCACCGGCACCTATAAACCAATTAAAGTTACCATCTAGTTTGTTTACCCATTGGTATAAACCTACAAGTTTAAAGGCGTCAACATTTTTTGAGTTTCTAAAACCTAAATCAAATTCTAATCTGTTATTTTCTTTTAAATAGTGTTGATAAGAAAGTTCTCCTCCAAACCCGTCATTATCACCAACTCTTACACCAATGGCATTTTTTGAAATTTGTTGAGCACTAGCGTTTAAAGCTAAAAAGAAGAAAGAACTTAGTAATACTATTTTTAAAATTTTCATTTGTTTATGTTTTTTATTGTTACAAGGCAAAATTACACCATCATTACAAGTGAGCTTAGCTCATATGTTTTTGATGTTTGCTCATACCAAAAAAACACTCTTTTAAAATATTTTAACATTTAAAGAAGAAATAGCTGTAACTTTATGCCAAAAAACAAATGAAGACTATAAAAATTACTGCTACTAATACTGCTGGTGCAGTTAAGCAGTTACAAGCAGTAATTGGAGGAAATATTACTGAAAGATGGGGAGAATATGTTTTAGATGTTGATAATGAGTTTGCAAAAGGAAAAATTACTTTTTTAAATTTTGAATGGGGAGGGAGTGTACTACAATATGACATTGTTTTTTTAGATGATATTACAATAGCTATAGATGCCTCTGAATTTAATCCGATTCATTTTACATATACCACAGAAGGTCATAGCTATCATAGGTTTGAACTAGAAAATAAAAAAAGAAAACTAGAACAATATCAATCGGTTATTATAACAAGTAAAGACGGAGGTTACAATTATAAATATTTTGAAAAGAATGTAAAAATACAAATGCATTTAATTCAAATTAATAGAGTAATGTTTATCAAGAAGCGATTAAATGATGCTTCGGTATTGAATAAGAAATTATATGAAGTTTTTTATGATAAACAACACGAAAAGGTTTTTGCTTATTTTGGTACTTATAATTTAAAAATGGCTAATCTTATTAAGCAGTATAATGGGATTAAACAAAAAGGAATGATACGCATTTTGATAAAAGAAGGGATCGTATATCAAATTTTATCAGAACATATGCAACAGCATAATAAAGATGAAAAAAGGGATAAGAAACCGAGTACTTCTTTAACAAAAAAAGAAATTAGTTTAGTAAGAAAAGTTGGTCAAAAAATACTTAAAAATGTAGCTGAAGATTATAATGTAGAAGATTTAGCTAATGAAATAGGTTTGCCACAAGCTAAGCTTCAAGAAGGGTTTAAATTACTTTTTTCAAGAACTGTAACAGAGTATGTAAGGCATGTTCGTTTAGAAGAAGCACGTGACTTAATTAACAATACCGATAATAATATTTCGCAAATAGTATATTCAATAGGTTTTTCTAGTAGAAGTTATTTTTCTAAAATTTTTAAAAGAAAATATGGAATTAGCCCTAGCGAGTTTTTAAAAAACAAACAAGAAAGTCAAATAAAAATAAGTTAACAAGTTTTTAAAAAATAGATAGTTAAGATGCTATTATTTGAACATTTAGTTTAGTATCATAAGGATTGTCAATTAAATAATCAATTTCATCAATATCTGTTTCAGAACTAAGCCACATACTTTTAAATATTTTAGGTATTTGTAAAGGCATAACTTCGTAAATATTATTAAATGAGTTTAATTCTTCAGTGCTTTTTGTGTTTATAACAGAGCAGGTTATAAAACCATCGTTTGTTACATTGTATATGCCAGCTAAATAAAAAGGTTCTTGATTGTTTTTCTCTACCAAATAATTTTTAATGGTATTATCTATGACTTTATGGGTATAAAAACCTGTAACGATTAACAAGCACCTTCTAGTTAATAATGCTTCTTTAAATAATATATTTTTTTTGATCTCTAACTTATCTGTGTGCAGTGTATTTTTAATGTTTTGAAATTTACTCCAGTTTTCGGTGTAATTTTGAGGTAATAATCCCCAAATACCTTGGGTAATTATAGTTGGGTTCTCTGTCGTAATAAGACTAACAGTTTGTTCTTTAAGTCCGTTTATTTTTCGCTTAGGCTTATATAAGTAAGGGTATTTAAAAGGTAATTTAGTAAAGTCCTTTATCCGTTCTTTTGTAGCTATGTTAGATAGTTTGTAATTCATTATTGTTGTGTTTAGATTCTTCTAAAAGAAACACAAGGCTATTATTTAGTAAAAGGTGATTTACTTTTCTAAAAAAAAGATATTTAATATGCCCACACGTTTCTTGGTTAATATTTTACATGAACAAATTTAAATATAAGAGTAGAGTATTCTTACTTCAATAGAAACAGTTCTTAGCTCATTTCAATTTTTGAAGATGTTTTTAAATGAGTCAACAATCAAATTAAATGAGTAAAGCGTTATTTAAGCTTATAGGTAATTTTGTAGTGTACAATAGTTGTACTCATTATTATTAACTATAAAACAAAAAAATATGTTACGTTGGACAATCACATTTATTATTATAGCATTAATTGCAGGATTTTTAGGATTTAGTGGAATTGCTGGTGCAGCAACAAGTTTTGCTAAAATTGCCTTCTTTATTTTTATTATCCTTTTTGTTATTTCTCTTATTACCGGAAGAAAAAGATTATAAGAAATAAAATATACTATTTAAGAATAAACATGGTCTGCATGTTTATTTTTTTTTGCCTTTTTTCGAAATAATAATTTTTATGATATGAGCAAATAATGGCTCTAAACGAGCAAAGTATAATTGATTATTACCAATATCTTTGAAGTAGGAAAAGAAAATAATTGAAAGTTGTTATTAAGAAAAAGAAAAGAAATAAGGTGTTAAAAAGTGCGCGCTAAGCAAAAAAGCATTTGTAATTTTTAAAATATATTAAAAATGAAAAATTTATTCATAGGTTTATTGTTAGTAGGAGTAATTGCAACAGTAAACTCTCAAACAGAAGTTGTAAAAACAACAAAAGTAGAAAAATCACAAAAAGTAGATAAAGACGGTGTTAAATACGATACTAAGGTAAAGGTTGTTACTGAAAAATCGCAAAAAACAAAGTTTGATCCAAATCAGAAAAATAAATTAAATCAAAAAACGGTAGATAGCCCTGTTACGGTATCTAAAACAATAATGGTTGATAATGATAAAGATCCGCTTTATGATACGAAAACAAAAGTTATATACTTTAAACATAAAGATGTTAAATATGATTTTTTAATCAATCAAAATGATTTATTAATTACTTATAAATTAGATGATAAAGATATTACATCAGCGAAAGCATTAAAATCAATAAATAATAACTTTTATATTGTTGAAGGAAATGATTTTAACGGAGTAGGATATTTTAATAAGCACGGCGATTTTATAATAGAATATAAAAACAAAAAGTCAAATAAATTAGAATATGCAATTTTCGAGACGTTTAAAATGTAATATAAGAAATAGAACCTCTTTTTTATTTAAAAGTTAATTTTATTAAAATAATGAGGTCTCCCCGTATTGTATTTCAATACGAAAATCTCGAAAAGGATGAGTTTTACTCATCCTTTTTTTATGCTTAAAAATTTGAGAAAATGATATGAGCAAGCATCGATATTAAATGAGCAAACAGGCGGTAGCTTAACTACTTACTTTTGTAGGAGAAAAAAATATTAATCTAAAAATAAAACAATATGAGTTATTTAAATATGCAGAATGAAAATGTTTTACCAGTAGCAAAAGAATTAAATCAATTATTAGCAGATTATCATATTTACTATCAAAAATTAAGAAACTTTCATTGGAATATAGTGGGGAAAAATTTCTTTGAACTTCATAATAAATTTGAAGAAATGTATGGCGA
The DNA here is from genome assembly GCF_019278465.1 of Tenacibaculum sp. AHE14PA. GTDB lineage: Bacteria > Bacteroidota > Bacteroidia > Flavobacteriales > Flavobacteriaceae > Polaribacter > Polaribacter bernardetii. The sequence continues at coordinate 61,739 of NZ_CP058983.1, forward strand.
TGCTAGAATTAAGATAGATGAAATTGCCGAACGCATCTTAACATTACAATACCATCCTATTAGTAGATATAGTAGGTATTTAAAAATTGCAGCAATCTCAGAAGAAAGTCCGTTTCAAACCGATACAGATATGGTTTATATCTTATTAGACGATCATAAGGTTTTACTAGAGCAAATGTCTTTAATTATAAAAAGAGCAGAAGAAGCAGAAGATGAAGGTACGATTGATTTAATGGGTGGTTATATTGCTTCTTTAGAAAAAACTAGTTGGATGTTAAATGCATGGACTAAGAGTACTGTAGAACAGTTAAAAGAAGATATTGTTTTATCATAAAACATTTATCTATAAGAATATAAATTATTAAAAAATAAACCAATAATTAAAGTAAATTATGATAAAATTAAAAAATGCTATTCAAGTATATTGGAATGAATTTATACAACAAGTTCCCAATATTTTTATAGGAATACTTATAATAACAATAGGTTTTTTAATTGCAAACGCTATAGCTAAGATTTTCAGAAAAACAATTTCTGTAAGAACTAAAGACCCTTTAATGACTAATTTTTTAACAAAAACAGTTAAAGCAGGGTTGGTAATCTTAACGATAATGTTAGCTTTAAGAGCAGCAGGTTTAGGAGGCATAGCAACAGGTTTACTAACGGCTGCAGGTGCAGGTGCTGTAATAATTGGTTTTGCCTTTAAAGATATTGGTGAAAATTTTATATCGGGAGTAATTTTATCTTTTAACCGACCGTTTGATGTAAATGATACGGTAATGATTGGTGATATATTCGGAAAAGTAAAAATGATGGAATTTAGGTTTACAAAACTTAAAACTTTTGATGGTAGAGATGTTTACATTCCGAATAGTGATATTATTAAAAAGGCAGTTTATAATTATACAGAAGATGGTTATTATCGATTAGATTTTACCGTAGGTATTGATTATGAAGATGATGTTGATTTAGCAAAAAAAGTAATTATATATTCGGTTGTGAATACTGAAGGTGTAATTAACACAGATGAACACCAGTGTTTTGTTACATTAGATAGTTTAGGGGTGAGTACTGTTAATTTAAAGATTATTTTTTGGACAAAAACCAAAGAGTATAAACGAGCAGCATTAGAGGTTAAAAGTGATGTAATTAAAAATGTTAAAAGAGTAATTACTAAAAATGGCTTAAATATGCCAGCAGATATTACAGAAATTAAATTATATGGGTCTCAAGACAGTATACCAATAACAGTAACTAAATAAAACAAAAAAGCGCAACTTAAGTTGCGCTTTTTTGTTTTATTATGAGTTATAGTATTCTAAACTTTCAATTATTAATTTATTGGGAACTTTACAGTTTATTTGAAAGTCACCATAGTTTTTTAAGAGCACAAAGTTAATTTCTCCTCCAACATTTTTCTTGTCATGTTTCATTAATCCTGTAATAGAAGAGAAGTCTTCTTCTTTAATTTCAATTTTACCATAAATAACATGAATTGCTTTTTTAACCTCTTTAAGTTTATCCGAAGGGAAATTTAATATTTTAGAAGAAATATATGTTTCACAAACCATACCAATAGCTATGGCTTCACCATGCGTTAAATTTTCTTTATTAGGAGTGTCTAAAAAGTAAGATTCTATTCCGTGGCCAATGGTGTGCCCCCAATTTAAAACCTTACGAATATTTTGCTCTGTAGGATCTTCTAAAACAACTTCGTTTTTAATTTCTATAGAGCGGTGTATTAAATCTACAATGTTTAATTCGGCATTATCTTTAATTTCATTAAACAAACGAATATCGTGTGTCATTCCGTATTTAATAATTTCGGCAGTTCCCGACCTAATTTCACGAGCAGAAAGTGTATGTAAATATTCAGGATCTAATAAAACCATTTTAGGATTTGCAAATAAGCCAATCTGATTTTTTAAAACACCTAAATCAACTCCAGTTTTACCACCAACAGAAGCATCAACCATGCTTAATAATGTGGTTGGAATGTTAATGAAATCAATTCCTCTTTTAAAAGTAGAAGCAACAAAACCACCTAAATCGGTAATAACGCCACCACCCAAAGTAATTAGTAAGCTTTTTCGGTCTGCACCAAGTTCGGTCATCACATTCCAAACACCAACACAGGTTTCAATATTTTTATGAACTTCGCCAGCATCAATTTGAATTACTTCAATAGTTTTATCGGTTTCTAGTAAAGGCATAAAGCGAGGATAGCAATGAGTAAGCGTGTTATCATCAACTAATAAAAAAATAGAAGAGTAATTATTAATGCGAATTAAATTCGCCAATTCAGTATACGCTTTTTCATTAAAATGAATAGGGTATGTTGCTGCTTTAATAGAAGTCATTTTAATCTTTAATTTACAGCGAAAATAAATAGAAAAATTTAAAATATATCATACAGGTAATTTATATTTGTCTTTACAAATAAAATACTTTAAGACTTCAGTAATGAAACTTTTTAATAATACAGAAACTGCTTTTAAATTAAAATCTGACTCAGAGTTAGAAAGAGCCTATTTTTTATTTAAAATGATACAAAATCAACCAATGGTTCGCATTGGTACAGCAGTAACTAATTTTGCGTTAAAAGCGCACTTGCCTGTTGAGGGGTTAATTCGCTCTACTGTTTTCGATCATTTTTGTGGAGGTGTAACAGAAGATGATTGTTTACCGGTAATTGATAAAATGTTTGAAAAAGGCAATGTTCATAGTGTATTAGATTATTCTGTTGAAGGAAAAGAAGAAGAAGAAAGTTTTGATGATGCACTTAATAAAATTGTAAAGATTATACAGTTTTCTGAAGAAAAAAAATCAATACCTTATGCTGTTTTTAAGCCAACTGGTTTTGGGCGCTTTGCTTTATATCAAAAGTTATCAGAAAAAAAAGCATTAACCGTAGATGAGAAATCTGAATGGATTAGAGTTTTAGAACGTTTTCATACTGTTTGTAAATTAGCCGTAGAAAAAGATGTTCCGTTATTAATAGATGCCGAAGAAAGTTGGATGCAAGATGCTGCAGACGATTTAATTGAGGAATTAATGGAAACGTATAATAAAGACAAGGCAATTGTTTTTAATACATTACAAATGTACCGTCATGATCGTATGGATTATTTACGTATTCTGTATCAAAAAGCGCATCAAAAAGGGTACCACATTGGTATGAAAGTAGTTCGTGGTGCCTACATGGAAAAAGAAAGAGTTAGGGCAGAAGAGAAGGGGTACGATTCACCGATATGTGCCGATAAACAAGCCACAGATATTAATTATAACGAGGCAGTTCGCTTTATGATGGCGCATAAAAATATGGCTATTTTTGCAGGAACTCATAATGAAGAAAGCTCTTGTTTATTGATGGATTTATCTAAAGAATACAACATCGCTGTAAACGATAATCGTATGTGGTTTGGTCAATTATACGGTATGAGCGATCATATTAGCTTTAATTTAGCAGCAGAAGGATACAATGTAGCTAAATATGTTCCTTTTGGGCCTGTAAGAGATGTTATGCCTTACTTAATTCGTAGAGCAGAAGAAAATACATCGGTAGCAGGACAAACGTCAAGAGAACTTAACTTGTTAAAAACAGAAAGAAAACGTCGTAAGTTATAATGAATACTGTAGACGAAATAAAGGAAGCTATTCAAATAAATAAAAAGCGATTAGCACAAGAGCTTCAAGAAAGCAAAGAATTGGTTTTTTTGATTAAAAAATCGATTACCACAAACTTAACAGACGAAGAAAAAGCAAAGGTAAAAGAGCAAACAATAGATATTTGTAAAGCAATACCTGCTTTTACTGTGTTTATGCTTCCTGGAGGCGCATTACTGTTGCCTTTATTAATAAAATTAATTCCGGATATTTTACCAAGTGCTTTTAGAGTAGATGGTGAAGATATAATCGAAAAAAAATAATTCTACAACATTTATATAGTATTCATTTTTAATACACTACTTTTGCAGCTTTAAAAAACGAGCAAGAATGCAACCAATTAGAAATATCGCTATTATAGCACACGTTGATCACGGTAAGACTACCTTGGTAGATAAGATTATAGATCAAGCAAAAGTTTTAGACGATCGTAAAGAACGTACTGATTTATTGTTAGATAATAACGATTTAGAGCGTGAAAGAGGAATTACAATTCTTTCTAAAAACGTATCAGTAAACTATAAAAACACAAAAATCAATGTAATTGATACACCAGGTCACGCCGATTTCGGAGGTGAAGTAGAACGTGTATTAAAAATGGCTGATGGTGTTTTATTATTAGTTGATGCATTTGAAGGGCCAATGCCACAAACTCGTTTTGTATTAGGTAAAGCTTTAGAATTAGGATTAACACCTATCGTAGTTGTTAACAAAGTAGATAAAGAAAACTGTACTCCTGATATCGTTCACGAAAAAGTTTTTGACTTAATGTTTGCTTTAGAAGCTACTGAAGAGCAGTTAGATTTTACTACCATCTACGGTTCTGCAAAGAATAACTGGATGAGTACTGACTGGAAAAACGAAACTGATAATATCGTACCTTTACTAGATGCTGTATTAGAATCTATTCCAGAAACTAAATACAACGAAGGAACTCCACAAATGCAAATTACTTCTTTAGATTTTTCTTCTTTTACAGGAAGAATTGCTATTGGACGTGTTTTTAGAGGAGATTTAGAAGCTGGTAAAGATTACATGTTATGTAAAGCTGACGGTACAACTAAAAAAGTAAGAATTAAAGAACTACACGTATTCGAAGGAATGGGGAAAGTTCAAGTAGATAAAGTTCCTTGTGGAGATATTTGTGCTATTACAGGTATTGACGGATTTGAAATTGGTGATACGATTGCTGATTTAGAAAACCCAGAAGCATTACCAAGAACAGAAATTGACCAACCTACAATGAGTATGTTGTTTACTATTAACAATTCTCCTTTCTTTGGTAAAGAAGGTAAATTTGTAACATCTCGTCACATTCGTGATCGTCTGTTTAAAGAATTAGAAAAGAATTTAGCTTTAAAAGTTGAAACTACAGATTCTGAAGACAAGTTTAACGTATTTGGTCGTGGTGTATTACACTTATCTGTATTGATAGAAACAATGCGTCGTGAAGGATATGAATTACAAGTGGGAAGACCACAAGTAATTATTAAAATGATTGATGGTAAGAAACATGAGCCAATGGAAACATTGTCTATCGATGTACCAGAAGATGTTGCTTCTAAAGCTGTAAACTTAGTTTCTTTACGTAAAGGAGATTTAATGATTATGGAGCCTAAAGGAGATTTACAACACTTAGAATTTACAATACCTTCTCGTGGATTAATAGGATTAAGAAATAAAATTTTAACAGCAACAGCTGGTCAAGCAATTATTAACCATAGATTTAGTGAGTACGGACCTTATAAAGGAGACTTTACTGAAGAAGTAAAAGGAGCAATTATTTCTGCAGCAACAGGTAAAGCTACAGCATATGCATTAAACCGTTTACAAGATAGAGGTAAATTCTTTATTGATGTTAACCAAGAAATTTATATTGGACAAGTAATTGGGGAAAACAGTAAATCTGATGATATGGCTGTAAACTTAATTAAAGGAAAACAATTAACAAACATGCGTAAATCTGGTACAGATGATGCTATGAAAATTGCTCCAAAAATCGATTTTTCTTTAGAAGAAAATATGGAATACATTAAGGCAGATGAGTACTTGGAAGTTACTCCAGAAAGCTTACGTATGCGTAAAATTGTATTTAAAGCGTAATCTAGCTTTAATTATATAAAAATAAAAAACCACCTAAAATAGGTGGTTTTTTATTTTTATATAAAAAGCTTGTGTATTTTAAAATAAAGTGAAATATTTGCACTATCAAAAAAGAACAATGAACTTTATTCAAGCACATCATCATCATCACCATATTTGCACTCAGGCGAACTAAAGATGTATTGAATAAAATCAACATATATTTTAAACCCGTTTGAGTAAATCAAACGGGTTTTTTATTTCCACAAAGGAAATTATCTACACCTTAAGATTTACTCAAATAAATTAACAAAAACAACATGAGTAAATTAAGAATAGCCATTCAAAAATCAGGAAGACTAAATCAAGATTCATTACAACTTTTAAAAGATTGTGGTATTTCTATAGATAATGGTAAAGACCAACTAAAAGCTTCTGCAAGTAACTTTCCGTTAGAAGTTTTTTATTTACGTAACGGAGATATTCCTCAGTATTTAAGAGACGGTGTCGTTGATATTGCAATTATTGGTGAAAATGTACTGATAGAAAAAGGAAATGATTTAGAATTTGTAGAGCGTTTAGGTTTTTCTAAATGCAAGGTTTCTATTGCGGTTCCTAAAGAATCTAGTGCAAACTCTTTAAAAGATTTAAACGGAAAAAGAATTGCAACTTCGTATCCAGAAACGGTTAAAAAATATTTAGCTAAAAATAAAATTGATGCACAATTACACATCATTAATGGTTCTGTAGAAATTGCACCAAATATAGGATTGGCAGACGGAATTTGTGATATTGTTTCAAGTGGTTCTACTTTATTTAAAAATGGTTTAAAAGAAATAGAGGTGTTATTAACTTCAGAAGCAGTTTTAGCTAATTCACCATTAATTACAGAAGAAAGAAAAGCTATTTTAAATAAATTACAATTCAGAATTCAATCGGTTTTAAAAGGAAAACGTTCTAAATATGTCTTGTTAAATGCGCCAAATGATAAATTAGAAAAAATTATAGATATCTTACCAGGAATGAGGAGTCCAACAGTTTTACCGTTGGCAGAAGAAGGTTGGAGCTCTGTACACTCAGTATTAGATAAAGATGAGTTTTGGGATATTATAGATGAGCTAAAACTTAATGGAGCAGAAGGTATTTTAGTGTGTCCTATAGAGAAAATGGTTGTTTAAAAATTAAGGTAGATGAGAGCAGTAGAATTAAATAAAGATAATTGGGAATCGTTATTAAAAAGACCCACAAAATCTGTTGAAGATATAGCACAAACTGTAGATGATATTTTCAAACAAGTTAAAGAGTCAGGCGACATTGCAGTAAAAAAGTATACAGCCCTTTTTGATGGTGTAAATTTAGAAACACTAGAAGTTAGTTCAGAGGAAATTAAAAATGCCGAAAACTTAGTTTCTAAAGAATTAAAAAATGCTATTCAACAAGCAAAAGCAAATATTGAAATTTTTCATGCTGCTCAAAAAACCGAAAAAATTGCGATAGAAACAACAAAAGGAGTGCAATGTTGGCAAGAAAAAAGGCCTATAGAAAAAGTAGGATTGTACATTCCTGGCGGAACTGCTCCGTTATTTTCTACAGTATTAATGTTAGCAACCCCTGCGAATATTGCAGGTTGTAAAGAAATCATTTTATGTTCTCCTCCGGATAAAAAAGGAGAAATTAATCCTGCTATTTTATACACGGCAGCACTTTGTGGAGTAACTAAAATATATAAAGTTGGTGGTATACAAGCCATAGCTAGTTTTACATTTGGTACAGAAACGATACCAAAAGTATCTAAAGTTTTTGGTCCTGGAAACCAATATGTAACAGTAGCAAAACAATTGGCAACACAATACGGAATTGCAATTGATATGCCAGCTGGTCCTAGTGAATTATTAGTAATGGCGGATGACTCGGCTAATGCTGCATTTGTAGCATCCGATTTATTAAGTCAGGCAGAACACGGAGCAGATAGTCAGGTTGTTTTAGTGTCAGATTCATTAAATTTAATTGCCGAAGTATCAAAAGAAATAGATGCACAACTTCTTAATTTATCAAGAAAAGAAATTACAGAAAAAGCATTAAAAAACACAAAAGTTGTTTTAATTAAAGATGAGTATGAGGCTATTAATTTTGTAAATGATTATGCACCAGAACATTTAATTATAGCAACTAAAAATGATGACTTTTTTATAGACAAAATAGCTAATGCAGGTTCGGTATTTATAGGAAACTATACGCCAGAAAGTGCTGGTGATTATGCTTCAGGAACGAATCATACCTTACCAACAAACGGATTTGCAAAAGCATATTCAGGTGTTAATTTAGATAGTTTTACAAAAAGTATTACGTTTCAAAAAATATCCAAAGAAGGAATACAAAACATTGGTGAAACGATTGAAATAATGGCAGCCGCTGAAGGACTACAGGCGCATAAAAATGCTGTTACATTAAGATTAAAAGATGTTGAAAATGTTTAGTTTAGAAAAAATAGTTCGCAAGAACATTCAAAAGTTAAAAGCCTATTCATCAGCAAGAGATGAGTTTAAAGGGACAGCAGAGGTTTATTTAGATGCTAATGAAAATCCGTTTGGAACTTTAAATAGGTATCCAGATCCGAAGCAAACAAAAATTAAAGAACGTTTATCAACTATAAAAAACGTTGAGAATAATCAGATTTTTATAGGAAACGGAAGTGATGAAGTAATCGATTTAGCATTCAGAATTTTTTGTGAGCCTGGTAAAGATAAAGCGTTAACTTTTTCGCCTACTTATGGTATGTACGACGTATCCGCAAGTATTAATGATGTTGAGTTAATTAAGCAACCTTTGGTAAATGATTTTCAAATAAGCTTAAACCAGCTACAGCCATATTTAGATATGGAGGATGTAAAAATTATATTTATTTGTTCACCAAACAATCCAACAGGAAATTGTTTTGAGGATGAAACTATTCAGTATATTCTCGATAATTTTAACGGAATGGTAATTATAGACGAAGCTTATATCGATTTTAGTACAAGAGATTCGTATGCAACACAATTGGCTAATTATCCGAACTTAATTGTAAGTCAGACTTTTAGTAAAGCTTGGGGATTGGCAGGCGCAAGGGTAGGAGTTGCCTATGCAAATTCTAACGTTATAGATTTGTATAATAAAGTAAAGCCACCTTATAATGTAAGTACTTTAAATCAAGAAGCAATTATTGCTTCATTAGATAATATTTCTTTGTTCGAAGCGAATAAAAACACAATCATTAACGAAAAAGATCGCTTAATGAATGAGTTTAAGAATATAAAACTTATCAAAAAAATATACCCAACGGAAGCTAATTTTATTTTGATAGAAGTTACCGATGCAAATACAGTTTATAATACATTGGTCGCTAAAAAAATAATTACGCGTAACAGAAATAGTTTAGTAAACAATTGTTTACGAATTACCGTTGGTAGTAAAGAAGAAAACACACAACTAATTACAGCATTAAAATCAATCATATAATTACTGTCACATTGAGCATAGTCTAGAGATTTTAGTAGAAAATATTGATTTTAATAAAAAGAAAACACATGAAAAAAGTATTATTTATAGATAGAGACGGAACTTTAATTAAAGAACCTGCAGATGAACAAACAGATTCATTCGAAAAATTAGAATTTTATCCGAAGGTATTTCAAGGATTAAGTAAAATTGCAAATGAGTTAGATTTCGAGTTGGTTTTAGTAACCAATCAAGATGGTTTGGGAACCGAAGTATATCCTGAAAATAGTTTTTGGCCTGTGCACAATTTTGTAATGAAAACTTTAAAAGACGAAGGAATTGTTTTTGCTGAAGAAATTATTGATATCACTTTTGCAAAAGATAATCAGCCAACAAGAAAGCCAAATACAGGTTTATTAACCAAGTTTTTTTCTGAAGAATATGATTTAGCAAATTCATTTGTAATCGGAGATCGTTTAACGGATATTGAATTGGCAAAAAACTTAGGATCAAAAGGAATTTACATCAATGATGAAACTTTTTTAGGAACCGATGAAATTACGGTAAAAAGAAGTGATTTAGATGAATTTATTGCTTTAGAAAGTAGTGATTGGAATGCTATTTATGAGTTTTTAAAACTAGAAGAAAGAACCGATGGTATTGTTAGAAATACGAACGAAACCAAAATTGATATTCAATTAAACCTAGACGGAACAGGAAAAAGTAATATTAGTACAGGAATTGATTTCTTCGATCATATGTTAGATCAAATTGCGCGTCATGGGCAAATGGATTTAGATATTCAGGTTAAAGGAGATTTAGAAGTTGATGAGCACCATACTATTGAAGATACAGCCATTGCATTAGGAGAGGTTTTTAATAAAGCATTAGGTAATAAGTTAGGAATAGAGCGTTACGGATTTTGTTTACCAATGGATGATTGTTTAGCGCAAGTAGCTATTGATTTTGGAGGTAGAAATTGGTTAGTTTGGGAAGCAGATTTTAAAAGAGAAATGGTAGGTAAAATGCCTACTGAAATGTTTTTTCACTTTTTTAAATCATTTACCGATGGTGCAAAATGTAACTTAAATATTAAAGCAGAAGGAACAAATGAGCATCACAAAATAGAGGCAATTTTTAAAGCTTTTGCTAAAGCAATAAAAGTAGCTGTAAAGAGAGATACTAGTAAAATGATTTTACCATCAACCAAAGGAACGCTATAGTATTATGATTGCAATTATAAAATATAATGCCGGTAATATACGATCGGTTCAAAATACACTTAACCGTTTAGGTTATGAAAGTATAATAACTGATAATCCAATAGAAATACAACAAGCTGATAAAGTAATATTTCCGGGTGTTGGTGAAGCAAGTTCGGCAATGGCTTATTTAAAAGAACGTAAATTAGACGAACTTTTAGTATCTCTTACCCAGCCAGTATTGGGTATTTGCTTAGGTTTACAATTAATGTGCGCATCATCAGAAGAAGGCAATACAACATGTTTAGGTATTTTTGATACCGTAACAAAACAGTTTCCTCCTTTAATGAAAGTGCCACACATGGGATGGAATAACTTTTCAGAAATAAAACCATCAAAAATAGTAGAGAATCTAGCTATTAATGAAGATGTATATTATGTGCACGGTTATTATGCTGAAGTTTGTGAAAATACTATTGCAACTTGTGATTATATAAAACCATTTAGTTCGATTATGCAAAAAGATAATTTTTATGCCATGCAATTTCATCCAGAAAAATCAGCAAGCATCGGTGAAAAATTACTAAAAAACTTTTTAGAATTATAAAATTAAGAAAATGAGAATTATACCTGCCATAGATATTATTGACGGAAAATGTGTACGCTTAACAAAAGGCGATTATGCAACCAAAAAAATATATAACGAAAATCCTGTTGAAGTAGCAAAAGAATTTGAAGATAGCGGAATCGAATATTTACATTTAGTAGATTTAGATGGAGCCAAATCACAACACATTGTAAATTACAAAGTGTTGCAAGAAATTGCTGCCAAAACAAATTTAAAAATCGATTTCGGTGGTGGATTAAAATCAGATGAAGATTTACGAATTGCTTTCGATAACGGTGCAAGTCAGATAACGGGAGGAAGTATCGCTGTTAAAAACCCTGATATTTTTACAGGATGGTTAACAGAATATGGTAGCGATAAAATTATTTTAGGTGCCGATTGTATCAATCGTAAAATTGCTACACACGGATGGTTAGAAACATCAGAAGTAGAGGTGATTGATTTTATCATAAAATATGAGAAATTAGGAATTAAAAATACTATTTGTACAGATGTTGCTAAAGACGGAATGTTACAAGGTGCATCTGTTGAGTTATACCAAGAAATATTAAGTAAAAGTGGCGTTAACTTAATAGCAAGTGGTGGTGTTGCTAATATTGATGATTTAATACGACTTAAAGAAATAGGTTGTGAAGGCGCAATTTTGGGTAAAGCGATTTACGAAAATAGAATTTCGTTGAAGCAATTAGAAAATTTTATAATAAAATAATACATCATTGCAAGAAAGAATGATGAAGTGATCTTTTAAAAGGTTTCTTTGGATTTTAAAAATGATGATAACTATTAAATATGTTAAAAAAAAGAATAATACCTTGTTTAGATATCAAAAACGGTCGCACAGTAAAAGGTGTTAATTTTATTGATATTAAAGACGCAGGTGATCCGATTGAATTGGCTAAGCAATATGTAAAAGATGGTGCTGATGAGTTGGTGTTTTTAGATATTACTGCAACGCTCGAAAACAGAAAAACGTTAGTTGAGTTAGTAGAGAAAATAGCGCAAGAAATAAATATACCTTTTACAGTTGGTGGTGGAATAAGTACGGTTGATGATGCTTTGGCTTTGATAAAAGCAGGTGCAGATAAAGTAAGTATCAATTCATCGGCAGTTAAAAACCCGCAGTTAATAACCGATTTAAAAAATCGTTTTGGAAGTCAGTTTGTAGTAGTTGCTATTGATACCAAAAATGTAAATAATAATTGGAAAGTATTTACAAAAGGAGGAACTCATGAAACTGAGTTAGAAACGGTTGCTTGGGCTAAGGAAGTTGAAAAATTAGGTGCAGGAGAAATTTTATTAACATCAATGAATAACGATGGAACAAAAGCAGGTTTTGCGCTAGATATAACAAATGATGTTAGTAAAGCAATAAATATACCTGTAATAGCATCAGGCGGAGCCGGTAAAGAAATACACTTTAAAGATGTATTTACAAAAACAGAAGCGAGTGCAGGTTTAGCAGCTAGTATTTTTCATTTCGCTGAAATACCAGTGCCAAAGCTTAAAGAATATTTAAAAGAACAAAATATACCAGTACGATGAATATAGATTTTACAAAAGGAGACGGGTTAGTTCCTGTAATAATTCAGAATAATACCACATTACAAGTATTAATGTTAGGGTATATGAACGAAGAAGCTTTCTTAAAAACAAAGAAAGAAAATAAAGTAACTTTTTTTAGTAGAAGTAAAAATAGGTTATGGACAAAAGGTGAGGAGTCTGGTAATTTTTTAGAAGTGAACGATATTAAAATCGATTGTGATAACGATACTATTTTAATAAAAGTAATGCCAGCAGGTCCAACTTGTCATAAAGGAACTACTTCTTGTTTTGCGGAAGAAACTCCAAAAGGGTTTTTATATGAATTAGAGCGAATTGTTAGCGATCGTATAGATACTGATCATCCAACGTCATATACAAATAAACTATATAAACGAGGAATTAATAAAGTAGCACAGAAAGTAGGAGAAGAAGCGGTAGAATTGGTTATTGAAGCAAAAGATAATGATGCCGATTTATTTAAAAATGAAGCTGCCGATTTATTTTATCATATTGTAATTCTTTTAAAGGCGAAAGGATTTACATTAACAGAAATAGAAGCTGTTTTAAAAGAAAGAAATTAATTAAATTTCTTTTGTAAAACATTTTTCATAATAATAATAATAATTTACCAATACCTTTTAGTTAATTCTAGGAGGTGTTTTTTTTAACATAAAAATAACGTTTAACTTATTTGTCATTTAGTTAAACATTTGTATATTTGTGTATCACTAATTACTATAAGTATTAAGTGATATTTTTTATATCTAATTTTAATTTGTTTATTAATTTGTAAAATAAGATAAACAAAGTAATTTTATTTCAATAAAAATTATCAAATAACAAACACTAATTATTAATTAAAAAATTATTAAAAATGGTTATTAAAAAATTTAAAAGTATTGCGGCACTTGGTTTATTACTAAGTTTATCATTATTAACATCTTGTAGTGATGACGACGATCCTGTAGTTGTTATTGACAACCCTAAAGACATTATAGAGTTAGCTTCGGCTACTCCGTCATTAAGTATATTAGTTGATGCGGTTGTAAAAGCCGATTTAGTAGATGCTTTAAAAATGAATGGACCTTATACTGTGTTTGCACCAAATAACGATGCTTTTGCTGCGTTATTAGATTCAAACGATGATTGGAGTACTTTAAACGACATTCCTACTGAAACTTTAGCAACAGTATTAAAGTTTCATGTTTTAACATCTAAAGTAACATCAGCAGATCTTTCTGATACTTATGTTAAAACTTTAGCAACAGGACCAAACGATGAAAATTTATCATTACAGGTTGAAACTACTGGAGGTGTAGAGTTTAATGGAGATTCTAAACCTATAACAGTTGATGTTGAAGCAAGTAATGGTGTTGTACATATTATAGATAAAGTAATGTTACCACCTACTATTGTAACTTTGGCTTTAAATAATAGCGGACTTACAAGTTTAGTAGCTGCTTTAACAGATACAAGACATACAACAGATTTTGTTTCAGTATTAAATGGTGATGGACCATTCACCGTTTTTGCACCAACAAACGCAGCTTTTCAATCATTATTAGATAGTAATGATTCTTGGAGCTCTTTAGGCGATATTCCTATTGAAACATTAGATTCAGTATTAAGATTTCACGTATTAAGCGGAGCAAACGTACAATCAGCAGGTCTTTCAGATACTTATGTAAATACATTAGCAACAGGACCAAATGATGAGAGCTTATCATTGCAAATAGAAACTACAGGAGGTGTTGAATTCAATGGAGATTCTAAACCTGTAATAGTAGATATTCAAGGAAGTAATGGTGTAGTTCACGTTATTGATAAAGTAATGTTACCAGCAAACATTGTAACTTTAGCTTTAAATAATTCAGGTTTTACAAGTTTAGTAGCTGCCTTAACAGATGATAGACATACAACTGATTTCGTTGCTGTATTAAACGGAGACGGACCTTTTACAGTATTTGCACCAACTAATGCTGCTTTTCAAGCATTATTAGATAGCAATGATGATTGGAACGGTTTAGGAGATGTACCAATTGCAACTTTAGATGCAGTTTTAAAATATCACGTAGTGAACGGAGCAAATGTACAAGCTGATCAGTTATCAGATAATCAAGAAATTACTATGTTATCAGAAGGAATGGTAACTGTAGATTTAACAGATGGGGCTAAATTAGAAACATCAAGCGGTCAATCAGTAGTTATTTCGGTAACAGATGTACAAGGAACAAATGGGGTAATTCATGCTGTTAATAATGTTCTTTTACCGTAATTAAAGATATTTAGTTATTAAATTTAAGAAGGATAATAAACAGCAATGTTTATTATCCTTCTTTTTTGCATAGAAAAAAGTTTTAGTTAGTCTATTTTACTAATAAACTAATGCTTATTAACTATTTTTGCAATATGAATGAATTTCAACAACTAAGAGATGCGTTAAACGAAAGTGTTTTAGAATCTGAATTTGTAAAACTAACTTTAAGTAAACCTATCAAGAAAAGTGATGGATTGCCAAACGTATATGTTCGTTTGGTAACTATTAAAGGAGCAGAAATGATGCAATTTACCTATCATTATACTACAAATGATAAGGTTAAAAATTATACTATTACCGAAGCATTATCTGAATTAGAAATCTTATTGATGGATAATTTTAGAGCGGCAACTTTATTTACATTATCTAAAGATTTATTGGTTTTTATATCAAAAAAGAAAAAGGTTTCTTATCGTGAAAATGCGGCGAGTTTTAAAAATAAATTGCCCGTAACCCATGATAAACCAAAAGAACGTTTAGCCGAAGCTGGAAGTTATTTACATTATTTAGGAATTACCGATAAAGAAGGTAAGGTGATTCATAAAATGGCCGATAAATACCGTCAAATTAATAAATATTTAGAGATTATTGAAGGTTTATTAAAGTCTACCAAATTACCAAAACATATTAATATTGTTGATATGGGATCGGGTAAAGGCTATTTAACTTTTGCTTTGTATGATTATTTAGTAAATCAAAAAAAATACAGTGCTACAGTTACTGGTATTGAATTGCGTAAAGAATTGGTGGATTATTGTAATGATATAGCCGAAAAATCTGAGTTTAAAAAATTATCGTTTGTAGCTCAGCCAATTCAGGAATATGATAATAATAAAATTGATATTTTAATTGCTTTACATGCTTGTGATACCGCAACAGACGATGCCATTTACAAAGGATTATCAGCTAAAGCTGAATTAATTATTTGTGCACCATGTTGTCATAAACAAATCCGCCAGCAAGTAAAAGGAAAAGAGCAGGAGAGTCCGCTTTTAAAATACGGAATCTTTAAAGAGCGCCAATTCGAAATGGTTACTGATACGATCCGTGCGCTTATTTTAGAAAAAAGTAATTACAATACAAAAGTATTTGAATTTATAAGTAACGAACATACGCGTAAAAATGTAATGTTGGTGGCAAGTAAATCATCTAAAAAGAACGATACTTCTAAAATAGATGATAAAATATCTGGCTTAAAAGAAACATATGCTATAGAAAGTCATTATTTAGAGACACTTATATAAAAGTATTTTGATTGATTAATGTTTATGAAAACCTGATTTATTTCAGGTTCTCATGGCGATTTAGTATTGCTTTTTAGGATGTGATACTGAAACAAGTTCAGTACGACGACTATGTTTTTTTATGTAGATTTTACGTCAACCTAAATTTATTTCAGGTTCTCATGGCAATTTAGTATTGCTTTTAGGATGTGATACTGAAACAAGTTCAGTATGACGACTATTTTTTTTATGTAGATTTTACGTCAACCTGAATTTATTTCAGTTTCTCATGGCAATTTAGTTTGAATTAAGAGAATTTGATTCTGAAATAAATTCAGAAAGACGATTTGATATTTATAGAATATACTTTGATATATTTCAAACAAAAGATCACCACTATTGGTAATTTTTTTGTTTTTAAAAATCTCACATGTTTTAATAAAATAACTAGAAGTATAGAACTTAGCCATAATTTAATAAGCAGTCTAGCCCCGATTGTAGCATTTGTTTGAGCTCCTCGCAGAGAGCGAGTGCGAAAAGCGGGAAATAGCTTCTGAAAAAATATATTTTAATCCACTTTTATAAATTACAATTATAGTATTTTTACTTTATAAACTAAGTAAGTATGAAAAACTCCAAATTATTAATTATTGCAGCATTTTTTTCGATATATATTATATGGGGATCTACTTATTTATTTAATAAAATTGCGGTAACCGAATTGTCTCCCTTATTTTTGGCTTCTATTCGATTTTTAGTGGCAGGTGTGTTGATTATGATCATTGCTACATTGTTAAAAATATCAATAAAAATAAACAAAACACAACTTCTAAATTCAGCAATAGCAGGTTTTTTGTTTCTAGTATATGGAAACGGAGTTTTTGTATGGGCTTTAAAATATGTTGATACAGGTTTTGCTGCATTATTAGCATCAACACAACCATTGTTTGTGCTTTTCTTATTGCGTTTAATAGATGGTAAAAAAATGCAACGGAAATCAGTAATCGGAGTGTTATTTGGTTTAGCGGGAATGTATTTATTGGTAAGTCAGAAAGAAATTACAACTTCTGAAGGTGGTGTTTTAGGTATTTTTATGATCTTAACCTGTGTGTTAAGTTGGAGCTACGGAAGTGTTTTTGTATCGAAAGCAGATTTACCAAAAAATTACTTGGTTGCTACGGGATATCAAATGTTAATAGCAGGAACTATATTAGTAATATCAAGTTTAATTTTTAAAGAAACATGGGTTTCGCCATTAAATTGGGCTAGTAAAACACAAGGAGCGATGCTGTTCTTGGTTATTTTTGGAGGTATTGTTGCTTTTACAGCTTTTAATTATCTTTTAAAATCGGTATCACCAGAAAAAGTAGCAACATCCGCTTATGTAAACCCGATAATAGCCTTGTTTTTAGGTTGGAGTTTGTTAGATGAGCAACTTACCGAACAATCGGTAATAGCATCTGTAATTTTATTAACAGGTGTTTATTTTATTACATCTAGAAAAAGATTGGTAAAAACTGTCGCAAGAAAAGGATCATAGTTAAACCCCTTCGCCATTCACAAAAATAACTTGAGATCCAAACTCATGAAAAATCGTTAAGCCAGCTTCTTTTTTCCCTAAACTTTTAGGAGAGAAAAGAATATTGAATTTTATTTTATTCTCTGTTAGATAGGTGCCTTCTGCAATTCCCTGAATTGTAAATTCACTAGCATTTTTTCCTCGGATTTTTATATCGGTAACTTTTATTTTATAAGGACATGTATTATAAATTTCGAATTCAATAATTTTAGTTGTAAAAACAGCTGTTTCTAAAATATTGTAACCTTGTGAGATTTTATCGAATTCTATGCATGATGCGCTTTTAACTTCATCTTCAACACAGGAAGAAAATGCGAAAATAAAAAGTACTGAAAGGGTAAATGATACGGTTTTTATTATTTTCATAATTTATTTTTCTAGGTGATATCAAAAATCCCACCAAACAACAAAAAACTTCATGATTTTACCGTTCGGGTGTTTTATCCAGCATAAAGGTGCTCTTTTTTCTTCAAGAAAAGAGTTAGCTTTTTCAGTATAAAGATTAAAATTAAGCCAATCAATATTTGTATGTGGTTTAACCAACCAATCGTGTTTATTCGGAATGTGAAATTTACATTCCTTAAATTGTTCGAGTTCTTTTAACGTTGCATAAAACCCAATAATACAGTCATTATTTATTAGAGGAAACTTGTTTCCATATTCTTTTAAAGGAACAAATAACTGGGCTTTAAAATAGAGTTGCTGATCAATTTCGTTAGTAACTAAATTTAGTTTATCTAAATAAGTTTCGCATTGTTTAGAGTAGAGTAGTGGTAATTGTTTTTCTTTAAGTTTTGTTAGTTTTTGTACTAATGAATCTTTTCTGTTTGGCCCAATCCAATGTGCTATTTCTGTACTTCCTACGGTATTATCATATAGATAAAATTTGTAAACAATTTCTACATGTATTGGTTTTTCATTTTTATATAAAATACAATCTAACTCGCCTAAAGTTAATTTTTCTTGTTGAATTTGAATGTTTTCGGCAATAATTTTAATTGATGAATTTTGTTGTAGCTCATAAGAAACAAAACGTTCTACTAATTTTCCTAAGCGTAAATTTTGGGTAATTACAGCGTTAAAAATAGTTATTTTATTTGGGTTTATTTCAAATTGGTCAAAATCAAAAACACCTTTTCCATGCCATAGAAAAGGTGTTTGTAAAAATCCTTCGTATTGTAATTGTAAGTTTTTAGATTTTTTATCCATTAAAAAGAAATAGGATTATTCTTAATTTTATTAGCAATAAGAAAGCCTATCCCAGCACCAATTAAGATTCCGGAAATAAAATTAATAATTTCAATTTTTAGCATCAATTGCATTATCATTCCAATAAATATTAATGCGAGTCCTATAAATTCTTTTTTATTCATAATGCTTTTGAAAAGTCAAAATTATTCTTTGATACCTAATTTATCTAAAACTAATTGAGTGATGTCAAAATTTTCATCAACATAACCAAATTCATTCCCATCAGTAGTTAAAACTTGAGTATAACCATTTTCTTTAGCAACTTCGCTAATAACTTCACTTAGTTTTTTATATAACGGTCGCATATATTCTTCTCTTTGTAATTGCATCATTTTTGTACCGTTAACACGAAATTTTTGTAAATCTTGTTCTAAAGAAATTAGTTCTTGATATTTTGTTTTTTTATCAGCTTCACTTAATGTTTTTTGAGTCTCACTAAAGGTTTGAGATTTCGTTTGATACTCAGTAGCTTTTATGCTAAAAGAAGAATCTAATTTTTTACCAGAATTTTCTACTCTTCGTAAAACATTTTTCATTTGTGGCATTTTACCTATAATTAAGTTACTATTTACAGTACCTAATTTAGTTTGAGAAAATGTTACTGTAGATAAAAGAATTGCAGCTAAAAATATAATATTTGATTTCATGTTTTTTTGATGTTTTTGACAAATATAAAAAAGTGAACGAGCTAAGTGCTTTAAAATTTGTTAAAATTGATTTTTAATAGCTGTTACAATTGTTTCGAGGTCAGATTGATAATCAAACCAAACGATTTCTTTATCTTTTCTAAACCAAGTTCCTTGTCGTTTTGCAAAACGACGAGTATTTTTTTTAATTTCTTCAATAGCAAATTCTTTGGTAAAATTACCATCTAAATATTCAAATAATTCTCTATATCCAACCGTTTTTAAAGCATTTAATTTTTTATGAGGATACATTGTTTTAGCTTCTTCTAATAAACCAGTATCCATCATCATATCAACACGTTTATTAATACGATCGTACATTATTTGTCTATCGGCAGTCAATCCAATTTTTATCGATTGAAAATTACGAGGAGCTTTTGGTTTGTTTTTAAAAGAAGCGTAGGTTTTACCTGTGCCGATACAAATTTCTAAAGCACGCATTAACCGATGCGGATTATCAATAGTTATCGAATTATACGTTTCAATATCTAGTTCTTTTAATTTATTCTGAAGCGGTTCTATTCCGTTTTCTTCTAATTCTTTGGTAAGATTTATTCTTATTGATGGATCAATTTCCGGAAAGTAATCTAACCCTTTTAAAACCGCATCAACATATAAACCACTACCGCCAACCATTATTTGGATTGGATTTTTCAGGAATAATTCATCTAACTTACTTAAAGTATCTTTCTCAAACTGACCAACCGAATACTCTTCGAAAATACTTTTATTTTGAATAAAATGATGTGTAGCTGCAGCCAATTCATCAGAATCAGGTACCGCAGTTCCGATAGTCATTTCTTTAAAAAACTGACGAGAATCACACGAAATAATATCGCAATTAAAATGTTGTGCTAACTTTATGCTAAGTGCAGTTTTACCAATAGCTGTAGCACCAACAATGGTTATTAATATATTTTTTTGAGACATTTAATTAAGTTTTGTTCCGCAGTTATAACAAAATTCGGCATCATCTTTATGTCCGGTAGTTGAACAATCAGGGCATTTTTTTGAATCAGACAAAGCTTGTTTTCTTGCCATTTCTGAACTTACAATTCCTGTAGGAATCGCAATAATAGCGTATCCGATAATAACAGTAATACTTGCGATTAATTGACCTAAAGCAGTTTGCGGAGCAATGTCTCCGTAACCAACAGTCGTTAATGTTACGATAGACCAATATATGCTTCTAGGAATACTAGTAAAACCATTTTCAGCACCTTCTATAAAGTACATTACAGCACCTAAAATAATGCAAACAATAAGAACAAAATATAAGAATACTCCTATTTTAGCTTTACTTGCATTTAAAGATTTTATAAGTTGATTAGATTCTCCTACGTATCTCGAAACCTTAAGAATTCGAAAAATTCGTAGCAATCTAAACGCTCTTAGCGCGACTAAACTATGTGAACCTATTAAAAATAGTGATAAATATTTAGGTATGGTAGATAAAAAATCAACAACGCCATAAAAACTAAAAATATATTTTGATGGTTTTTTAATGGATATTATTCTAGCAAAATATTCTATGGTAAATAAAAAGGTAATAACCCACTCAGCAGTATTTAAAAAATCATGATATTTATTATCAAAGCTCTCAATACTTTCAAGCATTACTAATAAGATACTAATTAAAATAGCAAATAGTAACACGATGTCAAACAACTTACCAGCTGGAGTATCTGTTCCGTAAATTACATCATGTAATTTGTCTTTCCAGTTTTTCGTTTTGTTTTCCAAAAAAAATATTTTTATGATGTTTTAACAATATTACAAATTATTTTCTATTTGTAATCTTACTATTTTAGACACTTTATTTTTTAGTAAATAATTTTTAATAATTGTTTTGGCTAAATCGGCACTTTCTATAGGAGTAAGCATTGATTTTAATATACTTAAATTATTTTCTTGAAAAGCTAAGTTGGTATACGTATATCCTAAAACGATGTTGTTTTCTATTAAAATGACAGCATGTTCTTCTGGGACCCTTCCTTTATCTACAATTAATAAATTATCGTGATTAAAATTCTTATCAGCATTTTTTCGTTTGCGAATAACGTTAAACTTAGGTTTTAACCTTGTAAGCTCTAAATGATATTTTAAACGAGTAAAAAGTACATTACCGGTTTCTTCATAGCTAACATCGTTAACTCTTTTTAATATTTTCTTAGCTTTAGGAGTTTCTTTTAAAAATAGTTTATTTGTTTCTTGTTTGATGTTTTTTCCTCTACCAATAAATATAATAGTACCTTGTTCATTATGCACGTAAAACACACCTTGTTTTTCAGGTAGCTTATCTAATATCTTTATAAGACGTTGCTTTTCTTGCCTGTTATCAGCATATTTTATTGATTGTTGAATAATGCTTTTATGAACATCTTTTTCTAACAATAATTTAAATAACTGTATAGTTGCTAAAGCATCTCCGTTAGCTCTGTGTCTATCAGACATAGGAATACCAATAAAACGGCATAGTTTACCTAAACTGTGTGAAGGAGATTCTGGAATTAATTTTTTACTAAGTGCTACAGTACAAAGTGTATTTCTCTTAAAATCATAGCCTAAACGTTTAAATTCTAGACGTAAAATACGATAATCAAAATTAGCGTTGTGAGCAATAATAGTACACCCTTCAGTTATCTCTATAATTCGTTTTGCCACCTCGTAAAACTTTGGTGCATTTCGAAGCATTTTATTATTTATACCTGTTAATTTAACAACAAATTCTTGAATATCTCTTTCAGGATTTACTAAACTAATAAACTGATCGACTATTTGGTGTCCATCAAATTTATGAATAGCAATTTCAGTCATTCCTTCTTCATTAAATTTACCCCCTGTTGTTTCAATATCTAATATTGCGTACAATTCTTTTTCTTTTTAGCTGATTAATGTAAATCTAAACAATATAATTTCGAACTCCAAAAATAGCACTACCAATTCTTACCATATTACTACCATTTTCGATAGCTAATTGATAGTCACCGCTCATTCCCATTGATAACGTAGATAGTTTTGAGTTTTTATTTTGCCTTTCAGTAAAAAATGTAGCTAACGATGAAAATTCTTCTTGTAATTGCTCCTGATTATCTGTAAAAGTAGCCATTCCCATAAAGCCAACAACCTTTATATTTTGTAACTCTGAAAATTCTTCTGATGAAATAATTTCATCAATCTCTAAAAAGGACAAACCAAACTTGGTATCTTCTTTTGCAATACGAGCCTGAAGTAAGCAGTTAATTACACGATTGTGTTTTTTAGCTTGTTTGTTAATTTCTGTCAAGGTTTTTAAACTATCTACACCGTGAATTAAATCAACAAAATGCGCCATGTATTTTACCTTATTGCGTTGTAAATGTCCAATCATATGCCATTTAATGTCTTTTGGTAAAGCATCAAACTTTGTTACCATTTCCTGAATTTTGTTTTCACCAAATACACGCTGACCTGCATCATATGCTTCTTGAAGGTCGGTAATAGGTTTGGTTTTAGAAACCGCAACTAAGGTTACATTTTCGGGAATAGTATTTTTTATTTCTTGAAGATTTTCTTTAATTCCTGTCATCATATCAAAATTCATAAATAGTTAAAGCACTTCTCAGTTTAGGTTCGATATAAGTGGTTTTAGGTGGCATTAACATATCCGCATCTACAATTTCTTTTAGTTCGTTTATTGTGGTTGGTAACATACCGAAAGAAACTTTAAAATCGCCACTATCAACTTTTGTTTTCAACTCTAAACTGTCTGATTTATCTTGCGAATACATTATTTTTGATGCGTTTCTTATATCTTTAATTCCTAAAATCGGATTTAAAATGGTTTGATACAAAATTTGAGCATCTAATTTACTTAAAGCATCTGTAAATTTATAGACAGATTTTCGCAAGTGTAAAGCATAAAACTCCCCATTTAAATACATGCTAAATTGATGCTTTTCTTTTGGCCTATATAATTCCTGACCTCTGTTTTCTATTCTAAAAAAGGTGTCTAATTCAATTAAAAACTCATCAACAGCTAAGCCGTTTAAATCTTTTATAAATCGATTAAATTCATAAATACTTAATTGGCTTTCGGGTAACAAGTAGCTCATGAAGAAATTATATTTTTCGTTACCAGTATGTTCCGGATTTTCTTTTGCCAAGTTTTTTGCAAGCAAGCAAGCAGAAGTAGAGCGATGATGGCCATCGGCAATATATAAAGTGTTTACTTGTGAAAAAGCATTAGAAATTTGTGCAACATCTTTTTCATCATCTATAATCCATAATAAATGTGAATCCTTATCTGTTGTAGAAAATTCGTATTCAGCCCTATTTTTACGATATTTTTTAATAATACTATTAATAATATCATCATCAGGATACGTTAAAAGCACAGGTTCTGCATTAAACCCAGTGTTTTTTAAGTAGTTTTCAAATAATAATTCTCTTTCTCTTAAAGTGCCTTCGTGTTTTTTAATGGTATTGTTGTGGTAATCTTCTACAGAAGTTGCAGCTATAATTCCGCAAAAAGAATTGGTTGGTGTTATTTTTTGATAAATATAAAAACCAGGGTTCTTATCTTTTGTAAAAATACCATCTTCTTTAAATTCTAAATAACGATTGTGCACCAATTTAAAGCGTTGATCACCAGTAATATCTTGTTTATGATATTTATACCCAGGATTTACAACATGTAAAAATGAAAAAGGATTAAAAGCTAACTTAGCATTTAACATGTCTGGAGGATAAACTTCATATGATTTAGAAGATACCATGGCAACTTTATCTCGAGTTGCTCGTACTGCTTTAAATGGTTTTACAATTGCCATTAATAATTTTAGTTTTTAGTGTAAAGAATTAATAATTTTATCTGCCAACTCTGTACCTGTTTTATGCTGTGCTTCTATAGTATATGAAGCAATATTAGGACTTAAAGAAAGTTCAGGATTCATTAATAACTGAATCTCTGGATTTGGTTGATTTTCGAAAGTATCTAAACCTGCATACTTCACTTTACCGCTCTCTATAGCGTTAATTAAGGCAACCTCATCTACCAACCCGCCTTGAGCGACATTAATAAAACCAACTCCGTCTTTCATCTTTTCAAATTCTTTAACTCCGATTAGATGCTTTTCTTGAGCAGATAAATGTAAGCTGATAAAATGTGCTTCTTTTAATAACTCATCAGAACTTAACATATCAATTTGAATATCAATAATTTCACCGTTAAAAAACTCCACTGGAATTGTTATTGTATTATCGAAGTTAACATCAAAGGCAACCACTTTCATTCCAAGTCCTAAAGCGAGTTTAGCTACTTGTTGTCCTGCAGCATTCATACCAATAATACCCAATGTTTTACCACGTAATTCGGTTCCGTTAGAAAATTGAGATTTTAAAGCATTAAAACTTACATCGCCTTCTAAAGGCATTTCTCTGTTGGCTTGATGTAAATAACGAGCCATTCCTAATAAATGGGCAAAAACCAATTCGGCAACAGCATTGGCACTAGCATCAGAAATATTTACAACTTGTAAACCAGCTTCTTCAGCATATATAACATCTACGTTGTCGTTATTTGTACTTGCGTTTGCAATTAACTTTAAGGTCGGACAATTATCTATAAGTTCAGCATGTATTTCTGTAGTGTTTTTAATAATGATGGCATTAATTTCTTCATCATTGATAAAACTATCTAATTGCTCTTGGGCAACTTTGGTAACTATTACTTCAAATCCTGCATTTTCTAAAGTAGCTTTTCCACTTTCTGAGATTCCGTCGTTTGCTAATATTTTCATTCTTACTTTTATAATGTCATTGCGAGGAATAAAATGATGTGGCAATCTTTATAAATAGATTCCTTCACTTTGTTCGGAATGACGTTTGTATTATGCTTTTCGTTCTAATTCTTGCATTACATCTACCAATGCTTGCACACTATATAATGGCAATGCATTGTACATACTTGCTCTGTAACCACCAACACTTCTGTGGCCGTCTAAACCATTAATATTGGCTTCTTTCCATAGGGTGTTAAATGTTTCTTTTAAATTGTTGTCTGTTAAAGAAAAAGTAGCGTTCATATGGCTTCTGTCTTCTTTAACAACAGCTCCTTTAAATAAAGGGTTTCTATCTATTTCACTATATAAAAGTGCTGATTTTTGATTGTTTACTTTTTCTATAAACTCAATTCCGCCTAAATCTTTCAACCACTCTAAAGTAAGCATTGATGTATACACCGCAAAAACAGGAGGTGTGTTAAACATGCTATCTTTATCAATAAAAGTTTGGTAATTTAGCATTGATGGAATCTCGCGTGTTACTTTGCCTAAAACATCTTCTTTTACAATTACTAACGTTGTTCCTGCAGGACCCATGTTTTTTTGGGCACCAGCATAAATCAAATCAAACTTAGAAAAATCTAATTGACGCGAAAATATATCAGAACTCATATCACAAATTAACGGAACATTAGTTTCAGGAAAACTTTTCATTTGCGATCCGTAAATTGTATTGTTACTCGTACAATGAAAATAATCTACATCTGTAGGAATTTCATATCCTTTAGGTATGTAATTAAAGTTTTTATCTTCGGATGAAGCTACCTCAACCAATTCGCCAAATAATTTTGCTTCTTTAATAGCTTTGCTACTCCAAGTACCGGTATTTAAATACGCGGCTTTTTTGTTTAGTAAATTGTAAGCAGTCATTAAAAATTGATTGCTTGCACCGCCTTGTAAAAATAGCGCTTTGTAACCTTTGTTTTCTAAGCCTAATAATTCTAAAGCTAAACTTCGTGCGTTTTCAATAACAGCAACAAAGGGTTTACTTCTGTGCGATATTTCTAACAACGATAAATTATCATCATTAAAGTTTATAATAGCTTCAGAAGCTTTTTGTAACACTTCTTCTGGTAAAATACACGGACCTGCACTAAAGTTATGTTTTTTCATTATTTAGTAGTGTTTTGTTAGCACAAAGGTGCGAAATTTATAAGGAGTTTATCTTTAAATTTTTGATAAAAATTCTAAGGTATTTACGCCATCAGCATAATCCCATAACTGCGGATTTTGTGTTTCGCCAAATGCAATTTCTCCTTCTATAAAATTATTTGCAACGATACACTGTGTTTTTTCTTCGTCTTGCTTTAATTTTGTTTTTAAATCATCTGCATTGTCGTAATATTCATAAAAAACAGAAGCAATAGGAGAGGCATAGCTTTCATCTTCCTTAATCATTAAAAACCCGTTTTCTAAAATATCGAACTCGCTCATTAAATACACCGCTTTGTTGTAATCGTAATTATTGGCATATTTTGCATTGTTGATAATTTCTTGTTTGTTAAACATTCCCGTAAAAAAAGGATCGAAATTATAATCTTTAGGAACATATAATTTTGATACCGAACGACAACCTAATCCGAAGTAACAAAATACATCATTACTTAAATTTTCAAAATCTTGTGCCGTTTCGTTTCCTGTTAAAACAGCAACCGAATTTCTGCTTTTTCTAATAATACTAGGTTTATCTTTAAAATAATATTCGAAATAACGCGCCGTATTATTACTTCCTGTAGCTATTACAGCATCAAAGCCAGTTAACTTTTGTTCCGTAAATGTAATTTTACCTTTTAATTCTGGCTGAACGTATTCTAAATACTTCGCTAAAAAAGGCAATAAGTTTTTATCGTTAGAAGATTGTTTAACTAAAACCGAATGCCCAGAAATTAAAACAGATAGGAAATCATGAAATCCGACTAGCGGAATATTTCCTGCCATAATAACGGCAACTTGTTTGATGTCATTTTTACCTAAATTTTCGTTAGCAACCCATTGTTGAATATTTTCGTTTGTTAAGGCTTTAGACCAACTTTCGGTAGCAAACAATAAGTTTTCTTTGGTAAACCAAGTATTTTTTTCTCCTGCTATTTTTAATTGATGTTTAAATCCGTCAAAAAACAAATCATTGAATTGGATATCGTTTTTTTGAGCAGTTTCTTTTTGGGTAAACTGGCTTAAAAATTTCCCTAATTCTACAAAAGCTGAAATTCTATTTTGGATTGTATCCATTTATTTTGTTTCTAAGTTAATTTGGAACTATTTTTGCGATTGCAAAGTTACAAAACTGAAACAGATTAATTATGGCAATTATTATAACAGATGAATGTATAAATTGTGGTGCATGTGAACCAGAATGTCCGAATACAGCAATTTATGAAGGAGCTGATGATTGGAAATATGCAGACGGAACAGATTTAACTGGAAATGTGGTTTTACCAAATGGTAAAAAAGCAAATGCAGATGAAACTCAAGAGCCTATTTCTGATGAAATTTACTATATTGTTGCAGACAAGTGTACCGAATGTAAAGGTTTTCATGAAGAGCCTCAATGTGCGGCAGTTTGTCCTGTAGATTGTTGTGTGCCTGATGATGATAACGTTGAAACTGAAGAAGCATTGTTAGGTAAGCAGAAGTTTATGCATAACGAATAACAATTATTTTAGAAATAAAAAAAATCCTGAGTTTTACCTCAGGATTTTTTTTATGATTAATTAGTAATAAAATTAGATGTTTTAAAATAAGAAAGCCGAAAATCATAAAAATTTCGGCTTTCTATCAAATAATTATAAAAAACGTGTAATATTAAAATTGATAATTCACTGATAAATTAAACATAGTTCCTAATTGACTAAAATGTGAACCATCATAAGTTGTTATAGCATAACGATTGTTAAATGTTATAGCGTTAGCTTCATTTTGAATTTGTGTTAAACCAGAACTAGTGATTGTTGTATCATCAATAATTGATTGACCGTTTGCATTTTCAGCTTTAAACTCCCATTCAGGGATAACATTAAGTATGTTGTTTACGTTTAGAGCGATACTAATCTTATCGGTGAACCTATAATTAATAGCTAAATCAGTAACAATTTTAGGTATAAACTCTGTTCTTAAATCATCACTCATAAACTTTTGTTTAAATGTAGTTTTCCCGAAGTATGTATTGTTTAAAGAAAAGTCCCATTTGTTAACATTATAGTTTGTTCCTAAAATCCATTTTGTTTTTGGTCTAGAAGTAAACATTAAAGCTAAATTAGCTCTATCTAGTACATCTTGTCCGTCAAATTGTGGTAAATCGCTTGTCCTTTCATTTTCTATCGTGTAGTTACCAGATAAATTAAAACCTAGTTTCCCTGCACCTAATTCAATTCTATTAAAACTAGCAACAAAGTCTAAACCAGATGTGGTAGTACTAAATCCGTTTACAAAAAATTGATTATTATTTATAGGGTTGGTATAAACGATTCTGTCATCAACATCAATTTTATAATAATCTACAGTAAAAGATACGTTTCTCATAGGTTTAGCTCCAAAACCAACGGTAACGTTTGTAGATTCTTCTGGTCTTAGTTTAGGAATACCTAAAGCTTTAGCTGTTGGCGATACGTTGTTAACCAAACCATTAATTTCGATACCTCCATCATCAGCAAAAGAATATTGAGCCTTTTCAGTATAAATTTGATGTAATGTAGGTGCTCTAAATCCTGTAGAAACAGACCCTCTTATAGTGTATTTATCATCAGCAAATTTATAACGAGAACTTATTTTCCAAACAAAAGTACTACCAAAATCAGAATAGTTTTCAGCTCTAGCGGTACCGCTTATCAAGAAATCTTTATTAATATCCCAATCTAAACTGACATAACCACCTAAGTTATAACGATTAAAACTACCAGAGTTTATAGGGTTGTTTCCCGCAAATGAATCAGAACCACCACCTTCATAAGAAGCAGTACTTCCTGCAATAATTTCAAATACTTCTGATCTAAATTCAGAACCGAAAGCAATAGATACATTGTCTGATAATATTCTAGAAATATCTATATTACCTACAACATGATTAAAAGCAGTACCTCCTGGGTTAAATGATGTAGGACTGTTTTCTCTATATTTATTGTTATTGAAAACAGCTTCACCCGGATCTACTTGCCCATTATTATTAGCATCATCCCAAACAGGATCTGTAAGAGTGTAAGAGCTATTATGAGAGTTGTTTACAGCATAAGATTGCTTGTTACCTCCAAAAGTTACACTAATGTCACTATTCCAACCGTTTTTCTTTGCTTTAAATCCTAAAGTAGCATTAAAATCATTTAATACACCTTCAAAAGTAGGTACATATCCGTCAAAACCACCCGCGTTTGTTGGATGACTTCCTGGAAATAAATCTGCTAAATATGGTTCTGTTACTACCGATTTCCAATACGGAGTTCTATAATTAGCAAAGCTATTTACGTTCTTATAAACGTATGCAGCATTAAAATATAGATTACTGTTTTCTGTTAAGTCATAACTACCATTAATTAAAAATTTAGAAGCAGTAGTTTCAGGAGCACCATTTATATTATTAGCGTCAGGGTTTCTTGATAAAAACTCTCTTACATCAGCTATGTCTGCTCCAAACTCCACTGCTTCACCTTCGGCGCTAACCATTCCTGGTCTATTTGCCAAGGTTGTTTTAGAGAAATCAACTGTGTAATTAATAAAACCTTTACCCGAATCACCAATTGAAGTTCCGTTATTAACACTAACTCCCAGCATTTCACCATCACCTTCAGAAGTAATACCTGCTCTAAAAGTTGCAGAACCACCGTTGTAATTATCTTTTAAGATAACATTCATAACACCAGCAATAGCGTCAGATCCATACTGTGCAGAAGCACCATCACGAAGTATTTGAATAGATTTTATTGCATCAGTAGGTATCGCAGAAATATCGGCACCAGTTTCTCCACGTCCAGGAGAATCTTGTGTATACAATAAAGCACTTAAGTTTTTACGTTTACCATTAATTAGTATTAACGTTCTACTTGGTCCCATATTTCTAATTTCATACGGATCTAATAAAGAAGTAGCATCATTAACAGGTGTTTGTACTGTATTAAATGAAGGTATTTTGTATTGTAGCGCTTTATCGAAAGTAGCTTGACCTGTAGATTGTAGATCTTTTGATGAAACGATATCGATAGGTAAAGCACTCGTAGTATTACTTCTTGTAGGTGTTCTAGAACCTGTTATAACTACTTCGTCTAATTCTAAACCTTCTTTAAGAACAATATTAAAATTAGTTTTTCCATTAACAGCTATTTCTTGAGTTTCAAAACCAGAAAAACTAATAATAAGCGTTGCGTTTGTATCTACACTTAAACTAAATTTACCATCTAAATCGGAAGAACCACCATTGGTAGTTCCTTTTTCTAGAATATTAGCGCCTGGTAATGGCGCGTTACTTGTATCTTTAATTGTTCCTTTAATTTGTATTTGAGCACTTAAAAAGTGCACACTGGCAAACATAAATACAATAAATAAAAGTGTTTTTTTTCTCATAATTTTTAATTTAGGTTAGTTAAATTTTCTTAAATGTAGTAAAAATCAATTGATTATGGTTTTTTATTTTAATTTTTAATGTTTTTTATTGAAAAAATTAATGATTGATTATAAAAACCAAAATAGTATATTTGCAAACGCAAAATTTTCAATAAAAGAACAGAATGAAAGCAGGAATTGTAGGGTTACCAAACGTAGGAAAATCAACGTTATTTAATTGTTTATCTAATGCAAAAGCGCAAAGTGCTAACTTTCCTTTTTGTACTATCGAACCTAATGTAGGTGTTGTAAATGTACCAGATCCTAGAATTCAGGTTTTAGAAGGTATGGTCAACCCAGAAAGGGTAATGCCTGCAACAGTAGAAATTGTTGATATTGCCGGTTTGGTAAAAGGAGCAAGTAAAGGAGAAGGATTAGGAAACCAATTCTTAGCAAACATTCGTGAAACAGATGCAATTATTCATGTTTTACGTTGTTTCGATAACGAAAATATTATTCATGTTGATGCTTCTGTAGATCCTATTAGAGATAAAGAAACGATTGATATTGAATTACAATTAAAAGATTTAGAAACTGTTCAGAAGCGTTTAGAGCGTGTAAAAAGAACCGCTAAAACTGGTAATAAAGAAGCTCAAATAGAATTAGAAATTCTATTAAGAGTTGAAGAAACTTTATTGAGAGGAGTTTCAGTAAGAGCTATAGATTTTTCAGAAAAAGATCAAGAAATTGTTCAATCATTACAATTTATTACTGCAAAGCCAGTATTATATGTATGTAATGTTGATGAAGGTGCTGCTGTGAATGGTAACGATTATGTTACTAAAGTAAGAGAAGCTGTAAAAGACGAAAATGCCGAAGTAATTGTTTTAGCTGTAGGTACAGAAGCAGATATTACTGAGTTAGACGATTACGAAGAGCGTGAAATGTTTTTAGCTGATATGGGCTTAAAAGAAGCAGGAGCTTCTGTTTTAATTAGAGCAGCATACAAATTATTAAACTTACAAACGTATTTTACCGTTGGTGTAAAAGAAGTAAGAGCTTGGACGATTAATATTGGTGATACTGCACCACAAGCAGCCGGAGTAATTCACACCGATTTCGAGAAAGGGTTTATCCGTGCCGAAGTAACCAAATACGAAGATTACACAACTTTAGGCGGTGAGCAAAAAGTAAAAGAAGCAGGTAAATTAGGTATCGAAGGTAAAGAGTACATCGTACAAGATGGTGATATTATGAATTTTAGATTTAACGTTTAAAATAATTATTAGGGCGTTCGAGCGGGCTTTCACTACTCGCTTTTTTTATTGTATTCTCGATAATAATTTGCGAAAAAGCAAATTCACTCGAATTGACAATAAAAAAGAGCTCAAACAAACCGTTCAATCCCTAACGCAAAAGAACAAAATATATAAACGCTGTCGATTTTTTCTACAGCGTTTTTTTGTACCTTTCAAACTGTAAAAAATAACATGTATGCAATTAGAAAAATCAACGCTTCAATTTTTAAAAGATTTAAAAGAAAATAACAATCGCGATTGGTTTGCAGCTCAAAAAGATGCTTTTAAAGAAATACAAGATCATGCAAAAGATTTTTACGCACACATAAGAGAAGATTTAGAAAAACACGACGAAATAGACAAGTTTAAGCTCTTCAGAATATATCGAGATGTTCGTTTTTCGAAAGATAAAACACCTTATAAACCTCATTTTGCAGGTTCTTTTTCTAGAAAAGGAAAACATTTACGTGGAGGTTATTACTTACGTATTCGTCCGGGAGAAAGTTTTTTAGCTGGCGGATTTTGGGAACCTAATAAAGAAGATTTATTACGTATACGAAAAGAAATAGAAATGGATGCTGCTGATTTTAGAGACATTTTAAAAGATCCAGAATTTGTAAAGAACTTTGGAGCTAGTTTTGAAGGAGCGGAACTAAAATCTGCACCAAGAGGATTCGATAAAAACCATCCTGATATCGACTTACTACGAAAAAAAGGATTTATTGCAGTTCGTAATTTTACAGATAAAGAGGTATTATCTAAAGATTTTTTATCCGAAGTAAATATTTCTTTTAAAGCTTTACGTCCGTTTTTTAACTTAATGAGCGATGTGTTAACTACAAATTTAAACGGAGAAAGCTTAATTTAAACTGCGTTTAATTTCTCTGTTTAAATATAAGTAAGTAACCAATGTAGCTAATATATCAGCAATTGGAAAAGACATCCAAACACCATTTATACCAAAAAATTTAGGTAGAATATATACTAACGGAATTAAGAAAAAACCTTGTTTTAATAATGTTAACAATAAAGCAGGTAAAGCTTTTCCTGCTGCTTGAAAATAAGCCGAACCTATGAGTTGAATTGTAATTACAGGGGTAGCTAAAAATGTTATAATTAAAGCATTAGAAGTAAGTTTAATCAATTTATCATCATCAGTAAAAAGGCTTACGAGTTCGGTAGGAAAAATCATTATTACTATGAAAATTAGTGTAGCTATTGCCGAACCAAAAGTTATCGCAATTTTTATAGACTCTTTAACTCTTGTAGTATTGTTTGCACCATAATTAAACCCTGCAATAGGCAAAAAACCTTGCGTTACTCCTAATACAGGAAAGAGAGAAAATAGCATTACTCGGTTGATTATTCCATATACTGCAATTGATATTTCTCCACCATATTTAAATAAGGTATAATTTAAAATAATAATTAAAAGACTAATTGTTCCTTGTCTAATAATGGTAATTCCGCCCAGGGCAATAATTTCTTTTAAAATAGAGAAATCAATAATAAAAAATTTTGGAATAATTTTTAACTCAGTATTTTTAGATAAGAAGAACCATAATATAAATAATCCACTTACAGCGTATGAGAATGAAGTTGCTAACCCGGCACCATACATTCCTAAATTCATGAATTTTATAAAAATAACGTCTAAAAGAATATTAATAACAGCTGGGAAAATTAAAGTAAGCATGGCATAATTAGGTTTTCCAACGGCTCTTACCACAGGATTTCCCATCATTGCAAAAGCTAAAAAAGGTACTCCCCAAAGAATAACATTAAAATAATCGGTAGCAGGAGTTAATATTTCTCCTTTAGCCCCAAATAACTGTAAAAGAGGAAAGCCAAAAAAGATTCCTATGGCTACAAATAATACAGATAAGAAAACAGTTAAACTAATTTGATTACCAAATACTTTAAAAGCTTTTGAGGTGTCACCTTTACCTAAAGCTCTTGAAATAATAGAACTACCACCAATACCAATTCCCATTCCGATAGATGAAATTAAAAAAGCGATTGGTAAAACAACCGTAATTGCTGCAATTGCCATAACACTAATCCAACGACCAACGAAAATAGTGTCGACAATCATGTTTAATGACATTACTAAAATTCCTATAGAAGCAGGTATTGCTTGCTTTAAAAGAAGTTTACTAATCTTTTCGGTACCAAAGTTACTTGTAGTTTTATTCATACTTAGTTTTCAATCTTCGAAGATCAGCAATAAAATGATATAGATATAAAATCGAGGGTATATTTAAGTAATAATTAACATCATTGGCGTAGTTTTGTGAAATGAATTTTCATGAAAAAAAATACATTGCTACTGCAAATGAAATAGATGAGTATAATCATGTTAATAATGTGGTGTATGTAAAGTGGATGCAAGAAGTATCTGCAGATCATTGGACGTTTTTAATAAAAGATGTACCAAAACCAGATTATGTTTGGTTTGTAATTCGCCATGAAATAGATTACAAACAACAAGGTGCTTTAGGAGATGAAATTACTGTTAAAACTTGGGTAGGTGAAACAGCAGGAATAAAATCTGTTCGTCATTTCGAAATGCGAAGAGGAGCAACTCTTTTAGTGAAGTCGCAAACTACATTTTGTCTGTTAGACGCAAAAACACAAAAGCCAAAAAGAGTCACTAAAGAAATAACAAACTTACTTTTAGGGAAATAATAAAGCAATATCTTTGCATTTATAAATAAAGAGAATGACAACATTTACAGCATTAGGAATACGAAAAGAATATGTTCAGGGATTAAAGGAGTTAGGAATAACAACACCTACTGAAGTACAAGAACAAGCAATACCTTATTTATTACAAAACGATGCTGATTTTATTGGGTTGGCTCAAACAGGTACAGGTAAAACTGCTGCCTATGGTTTGCCTGCTTTACATAAGATAGATACATCAAAAGACACAATTCAAGCGTTAATATTATCGCCTACAAGAGAGTTGGTTCAGCAAATAAAAAAACAATTATTTAAGTTTACAAAATATGTAGACGATAAGATTTTTATAGAAGCTGTTTATGGTGGAGAAAAAATTGACCGTCAGATTAATAATTTAAAAAGAACGACACATGTAGTAGTAGCAACTCCAGGTCGTTTAATTGATTTGATAGAAAGAGGTGAAGTTGATTTAAAAGATATTAACACCTTAGTGCTTGATGAAGCTGATGAAATGCTGAGTATGGGGTTTAAATTAGATATAAACCGTATTTTAAAATATACTTCAGGTACAAGAAAAACATGGTTGTTCTCGGCAACAATGCCAGATGAAATAAGAAATATTATTAAAAAATATATGGATGCTTCAGCAAAACAGGTTGAAGTGAATAAAAACTCATTGGTAAACGCAAACATAACGCATCAGTTTGTGCAAACTACAATTCCAGAAAAAGTAGATGTAATTGTTAAGTTTTTAGAAAAAAGAAATGCTGAAAGGGGAATTATTTTTGCTAGAACAAAAGCAGGAGCTCAAAAATTAACGAAAGAGTTAAAAGAAGAAGGTTTTTCTGTAGAGGCTTTAGAAGGTGATATGCAGCAAAGAGATCGTGAAAAAGTAATGCGTGCTTTTAAAAATGAGAATCTTCAAATTTTAGTATCAACAGATGTTGCCGCAAGAGGGATTGATGTACATAATTTAGGATTTGTTGTGCACCATCAATTACCAGAACAAATTGAATATTACACACACAGAAGTGGTAGAACTGCAAGAGCAGGTAAAAAAGGAGTTTCTTTAGTCTTAATTCTTAACAATGAAAGAAATAATATAAAAGAGGTAGAAAGAACTTTACAAATACGAATTTCTGAAATAAAGATATAAGTGGATATTATTTACGCTCTTGATATTGCAGGGACATTTGCTTTTGCCATAAGTGGCTCACTAGTTGCAATGAAAAAAAACTTTGATTTATTCGGAGTTATTATCATTGCTTTTGTTACCGCAGTAGGTGGTGGTATGATGCGAGATGTTTTAATTAATGCACATCCAATAAATTGGATTGGTGATATTAATTATATCTGGACAATTTTAATAGCTGTAGCTGTTACATTTCTTTTTAGAAGTAAAATTGCGCCGTTAAGAAAAACCATGTTTCTATTCGATACTATTGGTATAAGTGTGTTTACATTATTAGGATTAGAGAAAGGATTAGCATACGATTTACACCCCTTTATAGCATTGGTTATGGGAATGGTTTCAGCTGTTTTTGGTGGAGTAATAAGAGATGTGCTTACCCGAAAAGTACCGTTAATTTTTAAAAAAGAAATATATGCTTCCGCTTGTTTAGCCGGCGGTGTGGTATATCTTATTTTGGGCAATTTTAATATAAATGAAGATCTTCATTTTATAATACCAGCAATTGTAATTTTTGTAATAAGAACTATTGCTGTAAAATATGAATTAGAGTTGCCAAAAGTAAAAGACGATGTTTATGGTAAGTAAATAATAGTATTGATATGAGTAAATTGGTTTTTGAAAATTTAGCAGCATTACATAGTTTAGAAGGAAAAACATTACCAGTAGGAACTTGGTTTACGGTTACCCAAAAAATGATTAATGATTTTGCTAATGCTACTTTAGATAAACAATGGATTCATGTTGATGAAGAAAAAGCAGCTAAACATTCTCCTACAGGAACTACGATGGCTCACGGATTTATGTCTGTTGCCATGCTGTCGGAGTTAATATCAGATTTAATAGAAATAAAAAGCGTTAAAATGGGCTTGAATTACGGATTAAATAGAGTCCGTTTTCCAAATTCTGTCCCAGTAAATAGTCAATTACGATTGATAAGTACTTTAAAACAAATTGAAGATTTTCCTAATGGAAAAAAATTAACGTTCAATTGCTTAATAGAAATAAAAGGACAAGAGGAACCAGCTTGTGTGGCTGAATTTATTTTTGTTTTAATAGAATAAAAAAGCTGTTTTTAAAGACAGCTTTAATTTTTTTTAAACATTAAGAAAGCCAACCTTTGGTTTCACATTTTTTAGTGTGCCACAGTATAAAAAAGGCAAATCCGATAACCATAAAAGGCATTATTAAAACACCAGCACCATACACTTCCATAGCTCCACTCATAAATACGTTGTATGTCATTTGTATAACAATAGCTATTAGAGAAGTTAAGAATATAGGTTTTGCGATTTTTTTACGTAGTAATAAAAATACACTTCCAAGAAAACCACCAAAAACAGCAAGGGCAAAAGCTGTCATAACCCAAGATGGAGTGTTTTGCGCCATTTCTAATACTTTTTCATCAGGATACATTGCTTTAAAAGTAGCGGTATTATAAGCTTGCTGTAGGTATTGATTAACACCCATTGCGTTCCATAATAATGAAATTACACCAATAACCCAAAATAAGGTATTTGGTTTTTTTGAATTTGTCATAAGTTTAAAAATTTAGTTAGTTGCCTCTAAAATAAGTATAAACGAACGTATATGAAAATTTATAAAAGTGGCGAGTGTTGCTTTAAGCAAAAAAAAGTAATCTTAAAAAACTGTTAAAGTAAGATTTCTGTGTAACGATATAAGAACTGTACCGTCATATAAGTGTAATTACATAACTATTCGTTTTGTATTACGTTAGTTTTTAATAGTTGATTGAAAAAGGCTCGTGATTTAAAAATCATGAGCCTTTTGAATTTTATGAAAAACATCATTCTAAAATAAAATAGAAATGATGTTGAAATATTATTTTCTAACTAATTGCGCCATGTAAAATCCGTCAAAACCAAATTTATGAGCCAGTACTTTATTATCTTTTACAAGTGAAAAATCTTTACCATCTTCAGAAGCTAAAAATATTTTTACTTGATCTTGATTTTCAGAAGGTAATACAGAACAAGTAGCGTACACTAATTTACCACCAGGTTTTACCATTCGAGAATATCGTTGTAAAACATCTTGCTGAATTTCTTTAATGTTGTCAATAAATTCAGGTTGTAATTTCCATTTACTATCAGGATTTCTACGCAAAACACCTAAACCAGAACAAGGAGCATCAATTAAAACTCTATCAGCTTTACCATATAGTTTTTTAATTACTTTGGTAGAATCAATTACTTTTAAATCGATATTACTAATACCATTTCTACGCGCTCTAACTTTTAATTTTTTCAATTTACTTTCGTAAATATCCATGGCAACAATTTGACCTTTGTTTTTCATTAAAGCAGCTAAATGTAATGTTTTACCACCGGCACCGGCACAAGTATCAATTACTTTCATACCTGGTTCAACATCTAAATAAGCAGCTACTAATTGAGAAGAAGCATCTTGTACCTCAAAGAAACCTTTATGAAAAGCTTCTGTTTTAAAAACATTAGCACGTTCTACTAAACGTAAAGCATCATCACAACCATCAATAAATTCGGTTTCAATACCTTCTTGTTTTAAATCGTTTTGTAAGTGTTCTTTAGTTACGTTTAAAGTATTTGTACGTAAAATAACATCAGCTCGTTTATTTAAAGCTGCAATTTCTTTTGTCCAAATATCTTCACCTAATTCTTTAACACCTAATTCATCAATCCAATCAGGAATAGATTCTCTGTATTTTCTAGTTTTTGAAAGCTCATCAAAACGACCTTTAATTCTTCTAGTTGGAGTTTCTTCAATTTGATTCCAATCTGGTAATTTAATACCTCTTAATACACACCAAACCACTAGTAAACGCCATAAGTCGGGTCTAGAATATGGAGTTTTTACATCGGCGATTTCACCGTATAAACGTTTCCAACGTACAATATCATAAATAGTTTCAGCAACAAATTTTCTATCTCGTGCTCCCCATCTTTTATCTCTTTTCAATGCCTTTTCAACAGCTTTATCTGCATATACGTCGTCGTTAAAAACGTCACGTAAACTATCAATCACTGCGTAAACTAAATTTCTATGTAATCTCATTTGGTGAATTTAAGAGTGCAAAGATAGTTGATTTTAATGTCTTTTTGTATTTTCGTATTTAATGAATTTAAATCATCCTGTAACATACATAAAAGGCGTTAGTGTAGCCCGAGCAGAATTGTTGTATACCGAGTTAGGTGTAAGAACGTGCAATGACTTAGTGTACCTTTTTCCGTTTCGCTATATTGATAAAACTCAGTTTTATACCATAAAAGAATTGTCGCAAAATACTGCTGAGGTTCAGGTGGTTGGTAAGATTACGAGTGTTAAAGAAGTGAAGCAAAAAAGAGGAAGTAGGTTAGTGGCAACATTTTCTGACGCTACGGGTTCGATAGATTTAGTTTGGTTTAAAGGCGCAAAATGGATAAAGGATAGTTTAAAAACGGATGTTCCGTATGTAATTTACGGAAAATTAAATTGGTATAATAATGTTGCAAACATGCCGCATCCAGAAATGGAAACGGTAAAAGAGTATAAAAGTAAGTTGCAAACGTCTATGCAGCCTGTATATCCATCCACAGAAAAATTAAGTAATAAAGGAATTAGTAATAAAGTTTTAAGAGGTTTTATTCAGAATTTATTTCAGCAAGTATTCGGGCAAATAGAAGAATCGCTACCAACCTATTTAATTGATGAAAATCAGTTGTTAGGAAAAAAAGATTCTTTGTTAAATATCCACTTTCCTAAAAGTCAAGAATTATTAGCAAAAGCTCAATATCGCTTAAAATTTGAAGAATTATTTTTTATTCAATTACAGTTACTGCAAAAAAAACTCATCCGTAAATCAAAAATTAAAGGCTATGTTTTTGAGAAAGTAGGAGAGGAATTTACTAATTTTTATAAAAATAATTTACCTTTTGAATTAACCAATGCTCAGAAAAGAGTTTTAAAAGAGATAAGAAAGGATATTGGTTCTGGTGCGCACATGAATCGTTTATTGCAAGGTGATGTTGGTTCTGGTAAAACAATTGTAGCTTTATTAACCATGTTAATTGCAATTGATAACGGTTACCAAGCAACAATAATGGCGCCGACCGAAATTTTGGCAACGCAACATTATCACGGAATAGTTGAGTTATTAGAAGGAACAACGATAAAAGTTGAATTACTTACAGGATCTAGTAAAATAAAAAAACGTCGTGAAATTCACACAGGTTTAGAAAACGGATCTGTGCATATTTTAATAGGAACGCATGCCATTTTAGAAGATAAAGTACAGTTTAAGAATTTAGGTATTTCAATTATTGATGAACAACATCGTTTTGGAGTAGCACAACGTTCTAAATTATGGGAGAAAAACCCGGTAACAGCAATTTCTGAAGAAAAAGGAAAAGCAGTTCGTGAAAAATATCTAGAAACACATCCTTCAGAATATAAATTATTAAAAGAGATTGCGTTAAAGCGTAAAAATAAAACAACCAAAGAAGAAAGAGCTTTATGGGAAGTTTTAAGCACTAAAAAAAACACTTTTAAATTCAGAAGATATTATATTATTGATGAGTTTATGGTCGATTTTATCTGTTTAGAGAAGAAGTTAATTGTAGAGGTTGATGGGAAATACCATGTTACACCCGAACAGATAGAAGCTGCTAACTTAAGAACCACAATTTTAAATGAATTTGGGTATCAAATTATTCGATTAAGCGAAAAAGAAATTACAGAAGATATAGAAAGCGTTATATCAAAGCTAGAAACTAGTTTAAAAAATCTTCCTTCGGTAAGAGTTGATAAATCTGTGCCACCGCATGTTTTGGTAATG
Source organism: Tenacibaculum sp. AHE14PA (assembly GCF_019278465.1). Lineage (GTDB taxonomy): Bacteria > Bacteroidota > Bacteroidia > Flavobacteriales > Flavobacteriaceae > Polaribacter > Polaribacter bernardetii. The sequence goes on from NZ_CP058983.1 coordinate 102,725, forward strand.
ACCGCAACACCAATTCCGAGAACATTGGCAATGTCGGTTTATGGAGATTTAGATATTTCGGTAATTGATGAATTGCCTCCTGGTCGTAAAGAAATTAAAACAGTACATCGTTATGACAGTAACCGTTTAAGTGTTTTTAAGTTTTTAAAGGACGAAATAAATAAAGGACGTCAAGCATATGTAGTGTATCCGTTAATTCAAGAGTCTGAAGCGATGGATTATAAAGATTTAATGGATGGTTACGAGAGTATTGTTCGTGATTTCCCGTCTCCAAAATATCAAATTAGTATTGTGCATGGGCAAATGAAGCCTGCGGATAAAGAATACGAAATGAATCGTTTTGTAAAAGGAGAAACTCAAATAATGGTAGCAACTACAGTAATTGAAGTTGGAGTAAATGTACCGAATGCATCGGTAATGGTTATTGAAAGCGCCGAACGTTTTGGGTTGAGTCAGTTACACCAGTTACGAGGTAGAGTAGGGCGTGGTGCAGAACAAAGTTATTGTATTTTATTATCGAGTTTTAAATTATCTTCTGATAGTAAAACTCGTTTGCAAACTATGGTTGAAACTACTGATGGGTTTAAAATTGCAGAGGTAGATTTAAAACTCCGTGGTCCTGGCAATATTATGGGTACGCAACAAAGTGGCGTCTTAAACCTTAAAATTGCAGACGTTGTAAAAGACGGCGCTATTTTGCACAAAGCACGACAAACAGCTAGTCGTGTTTTAGAGGAAGATGCAACTATCTCTAAGCCTAAAAATGCTAGTTTATTAAAAGTATATAGTCAAATACAGAAAAAAAACGGACTTTGGAGTAATATTAGTTAGCCGTTTTCATGTTCAAGATATTTTATTTCTGATTTTTAGAAAGTTTTTTACTTTTAAATACTCTTGTTAATCTACTATTTGTTGGGTATTGTCGGTGTTTTGTCATGTTATTAAAAACAAGTGCGGTGATAAATAATATTAAAGTACCTGTTAATACTGGAGAAAAAACATAAAAATACCCCAAGCTCTTTATTTTTTCTGCACCAATAACAGCAATAAGAGCTGTTGCGCCGCCAGGCGGATGTAAGGTTTTTGTAATCTGCATAATTACAATAGAACTCGCAACGGCAAGTGGAGCTGTAATCCATATTATATCAGGGCAAAATTTAAATACGGTTACACCAATGAAAGCAGAAATTATTTGGCCACCAATAAAATTACGTGGTTGCGCAAGCGGACTTTGTATAGCGCCAAAAATAAGCACACTAGCAGCTCCAAAAGATCCTATTAAAAGAATATTTTCTAGTCGAGGTAAATAAGAAGCTTGAATAAAGGCTATTAATCCGATTCCAAAAAAAGCACCGATAAAAGACCAAAATTGCTCTTTAAAGTCAATTAATGTTTCTTTATAAATGATATATTTTGAAATCCTTGCATTTCTCTTTATTTTTTGACCTAATATTTTACTTTTTTTAGTCACTATTTTAAAATTATTTTTGATACGTTAAACAACTGGAACTTATATTAAATAATAGCATTGTTATCTAAGGATTATTCTTTTACTAAAGTGTCTATAAAGCTCTTAAATTCATTTTTAAAATCAATGTATTTTTGTCCGGTAGCTGGTCCGTTAAAACCTGTATGTATTTTACGTATTTTACCTTTTTTATCAATAAAAACAGTTGTTGGGTAGGAAAGTATATGGTTTAACATTGGCAATTTTTCAGCAGCCTCTTTTTTATTAACACCTTTGTATTGGGCTAATAAAATAGGGTAGGTTATTTTTAATCGGGTTTTTAATCGATTAATCTTTTCAAAGGCTTTTTCAGGAGTTTTATCTATTTCAAAGGCGAGTGCTACGAATTGTATAGCTGTGTTTGAATTCTTTTTTAAATAATCTACATAATACTTCGTTTCATCTAAACAGTTAGGACACCAAGTACCCATAATTTGTACTACAGTAACCTTATTTTTAAAAAGTTCATCAGAATAAGAAACCAATTTACCAGATTCATCAGGGAAAGAAAAATTGAAACTATCGTAATCTTTGTTCAAAGTAGTAAGAGTATTCTCATTTGGTAATTCATAATTTTCATTTAATTTAGCTATAAATGGTTCTTTCCAGTGGTTTCCAGAGTAAAAAACACCAGTTAGCGTTGAGTCAGTTACTTTGGCGGTAAATAAGAAAGCATGCGCACCATCAAAAGTAGATAATTTTAAGGAGTCACCATTTACGATACCTTCTAAATAACGATAATCACCAGTAGTTGTTCTAAAGGTACCAACGACTTTGTTTTTATTTTGAGAAAATATTCCTTTTGCAATATAACGGTCTTCTTTTTTATTAGGACTAAAAATTGTTTGCCAGTTTCCTGTAATATTATATAGTGGTTTTTTAGTTGTTCTAAATCTAGATGTATTTTTGGTTGTAGCATTAAATAAAACAGACCTGTTTAAAGAGGGTTTTACAAAATAACCTTTTAATGACTTGTCATCAGAAATTTTAGCTACAATATAACCTTCAAAAACGGGAGTTTGTATATAAACAGAATCATTTTTGTAAGTAATTTCATCTACAATAATAACTTCATCAGCATTATATATTTCAATTAGATTACTAGATTTAACTTTAAATGTAAACGGAATTTCTTGATTATCTTGTACTTTTAAGCTGGCTCTATAAGTTGTTGATTCTAATAAATTATTATGTTTTTTACAAGAAGCAAGACATAAAAGTATAGTAGCAAAGGCAAGTATTTTCATTTTAATAGTCATGTAAAAATGCATTTAACTTTCTTTTTTTTAATGAAGGGGAATATTTCAAAAAAAGAATATAATTTTTTATTTAATAAAACGTTATTTTGTTTAATTATAATCAAATATATTTATATCAAACTTTAAACTCTAATATTTATGAAAAAACTATTTTTTTTAGCAACATTCTTTGTTTCTGTTGCATCGTATTCTCAAATTGAATTTATAGAAACCGCAAGAGTAGAAATTGTAGGTAGGGTTGAATTTGTTTACCTAGAGAAGTTAGGTGATGAAGCATATAATTTATTTTATAAAAATATAAACAACCCTATAAACGAGTATGTTTCATTTACGTTTAAAAATGTAGATAATGATGCTGATAAATTGCATGCAATAATGGTTAGAGGTTTTGAAGAGGCTGCAGGTAGTAAATATCAAATAAAAGCAAATGGAGACGTTGTTTACTTAAAGTACGAACGACATGAAGGTGAAATTAAGCTGCAAATTGAACAATATGTAAGTAGAGAACCAGATGTTTTAACAGAATCTAAATTGTTAACATTAGATGAGATTAACAAGTTATTTAAAAAATAACGAATATTGAATGTATATAAAAAACCCGCTATCATAGCGGGTTTTTTTGATATATAAACGAAAGTAAATGTTATTTTTTTACTTTATTTTTAAATTTATCAAACTTGTTAGCTGTTTTCTTTGGCCAGCTATTGTTAGATGTATCAACATCTGCAGTTTCAAAATCAGGATCTACAGTAATATTTGTAACTTCTTTAGCAGAAGAAAATACTCTATATACTTTTGCGTCATCGTTCATCCAAATTTGTGCAGGAAAAGTTTCACGCTTTTTAGTTCCATCAGCATATGTTAATTCAACTATAATTGGCATTGCTAAACCTCCTGGCTTTTCAAATTCAACTTGATACATAAACTTAGGAACTTCTTTTAACTTAGCTTTTTCATCGCTAGATAAAGTATTTAAATGCTTTTCTAAAACTGAAGAATTAGCATCTTCTTTATTAGTTGTTAAAAACATTAATTCCCCTAAGTTGTTAAAATACTGTGGGTATTTTTTAATTAAACCAGCTGTTCTTTCATTTGGCTTATCAGTTAAATACATTGGCTTAACTTCTTTAATTCCGATATCAGTATAGTCAGTTGTATAAAACCATCCTCTCCAGAACCAGTCTAAATCCATTCCAGATGCATCTTCCATTGTTCTAAAGAAATCAGCAGGAGTTGGGTGTTTAAACATCCATCTTTTAGAGTAAGTTCTAAAAGCGTAGTCAAATAATTCTGGTCCCATAATAGTTTTACGTAACATATATAAACCAGCAGCTGGCTTAGAGTATGCATTTGGTCCGAATTGTTTTACATAATCTCCTTGAGACATAATAGGAGAGATATTACTTTGATCTCCGCCCATATATCTTGTAATATCTTTTGCTGGGTTTGAAGCAAATAATACAGGGTCATATACGTCTTCAGCTAAAATTTCAACAAAAGAATTTAAACCTTCATCCATCCAAGTCCACTGACGTTCGTCTGAGTTTACAATCATTGGAAAAAAGTTATGTCCAACTTCGTGAACAATAACACCAATCATTCCTTTTTTAGTTCTGTCAGAATAAGTTCCATCAGGATTTGGTCTACCAAAGTTGAAACAAATCATAGGATATTCCATACCTTGTCTTTCTGAGTGTACAGAAACAGCTTTAGAATAAGGGTAATCGAATGTTAATTTAGAATATTCGATAAGTGTTGTAGCAACGGCTCTTGTAGAGTGTTCTTCCCATAAAGGATTTCCTTCTTTAGGATATAAAGAAGTAGCCATTACTGTTTTACCATTAATATTGGTTGCCATAGCGTCCCAAATATATTTTCTTGAAGAAGCAAAAGCATAATCACGTACACTGTTTGCTTTATAGTGCCAAGTTTTTGTTTTTGTAGCACGACCTTTTTCTGTTTCTTCAGCTTCAGCTTGTGTAACAATCATTACAGGGTTTGCAAACGATTTTCTAGCTTTTTCTAAACGGTTACGTTGTTCTTTAGTTAAAACATCTTTTTCGTTTTGTAACTCACCAGTAGCTTCCATAATATGATCTGCAGGAACTGTAATTTTAACATCGTAATCTCCAAATTCTAAAGCAAATTCAGAACGACCCCAAAACTGCATGTTCTGCCATCCTTCTACGTTATCATAAACTGCTAAACGTGGAAAAAACTGTGCAATTGTATAGTTTTTATTTCCATCAGGAAATGTTTCTAATCCAGAACGACCTCCGTCTGCATTAATATCGTTAATTAAATAGTTCCACTTAATTTTAAATTTAAATACTTCACCAGAAGCCAAAGGCGTTGGTAAATTAATACGCATCATAGTACGATTAATTGTATGAGGTAAATCTCTACCATCTTCATACTTAACAGCTTCAATTTTGTATCCAAAATCTTTAGCTTCATCCATATTACTACTTACAAACTGCTTTGGTGTTTGAAAACCACTAGCTCCTTTAGATTGTGCTAACGGAGTTTTAGAATCTGGTGCACGCATATTTTGGTCTAACTGAACCCATAAATATTCTAAAGCATCTTTAGAGTTGTTATGATATGTAATGGTTTCATTACCATAAATTCTATCATTTTGCTCGTCTAAACGAATGTCCATTACATAATCAACTTTTTGTTGTGTGTATTGGTGTCCAGGAGCTCCAGAAGCAGTTCTTTGGTCGTTTGGAGTTGCTAATACGTCTTTTAGTTGACGGAATTTGTTTTGATCGGTATGACCTTTTTGAGGCTCTTTTTTGGGTGTTTCTTGTGCAAATATTGATGCAGAAACAAAAAGGGCTGAAAGTAATAGCGTAGCGTATTTTTTCATTTTTTGTTTGATTTAGTTAAAATATGCGGAAAGTTACTAAATTTTGAGAAGTAGAAAACGGTGTTTGTTAAAATTTTAACAAACCTTTATACAATTTAGGTGCAAAAAAAAGCGGTACAATTATCTTGTACCGCTTTTAACTTTAAATATGTTTATTTTAACCTTTAACTTTATTCTTAAATTTATCGAATTTAGTTGTTGTTTTTTTAGGCCAGCTGTTGTTAGATGTATCTACATCTGCAGTTTCTAAATCAGGATCGATTGTAATATTTTGTACTTCTTTTGATGAAGAAAATACTTTTGTTACTTCCTTATCATTGTACCTCCAAATTTGTGCAGGATATGTTTTCTTTTCTTTTGTTCCGTCTTTATAAGTAAACTCAACAATAATAGGCATTACTAAACCACCTGGTTTGTTATAAGTAATTTCATAATGATATTTACTTTGTTTTTTAGTAAAACCTAAACCATTAGAAGTGTCTTCTGTAAAATTAACTGAATGATCTTCATTTGTAGTTGTATAGAATTTCTTTACATCTTTTACGCCAATATCAGTTACATCTGTAGAGTAAAACCATCCTCTCCAAAACCAGTCTAAATCCATTGCCGAAGCATCTTCCATAGATCTAAAGAAATCGGCAGGAGTAGGGTGTTTAAATTTCCATCTTTTAGAATAGGTTGCAAACGCATGGTCAAATAATTCTTTTCCCATAATGGTTTCTCTTAAAATCCATAAGGCAGTTGCAGGTTTACCGTAAGCGTTGTTACCAAAACTATATACGTTATCTCCTTTAGACATAATTGGTGCAATTCTGGCTTGATCTCCGCTCATATATTTTACAATATTCTTCGGATATCCTCTTGTTATAGGAAAGTCTTTGTCGTAATCTAATTCAGCTAACATTTCCATGTAAGAGTTTAAACCTTCATCCATCCATGTCCATTGGCGTTCATCAGAATTTACAATCATCGGGAAAAAGTTATGTCCAACCTCATGGATTGTAACTTTTACCATTCTATATTTTACTCTATCTGAATAACCTCCATCAGCAAGATCAGGTCTTCCTGGATTGAAACAAATCTGCGGATATTCCATTCCCATTTGTCCGTCAACAGAAATTGCTTTGTGATACGGATAATCAAATGTATATCTAGAATATGTTTTTAACGTTTGTCCTACAGCTCTTGTAGAATGATCTCCGTATAACGGATTTGCTTCTTTAGAGTATAAAGATTCAGCCATTACTGTTTTACCATTAATATCAACAGCCATTGCATCAAAAATAAATTTTCTTGAAGTTGCAAAAGCATAATCTCTTACATTGGTCGCTTTAAATTTCCAAGTTTTTGTTTTTTTAGAACGCCCTTTTTCAATTTTTTCAGCTTCTTGTTGGGTTCTAATAATAACAGGTTTGTCGAAAGTTTTTCTTGCTTTTTCAATTCTTTTTAATTCAGTTTTAGAAAAAACATCTTTTTTATTTAACAATACACCTGTTGCACCTAACATATGATCTGCAGGAACAGTAATATTTACATTAAAATCTCCAAATTCTAAAGCAAATTCACTTCTTCCCCAAAACTGATCATTTTGCCAGCCTTCAACATTATCATACACACATAATCTTGGGTAAAATTGTGCAATTACATAATTGTTATTATTGTCTTCAGGAAAATGTTCGTAACCAGATCTACCACCTTGAGTTCTGTGATTATTGATGTTGTACCACCAGTTAATATTAAACTTAAATGTATCGCCAGAAGCTAATGGTTGGGGTAAATTAATACGCATCATTGTTTGGTTAATGGTGTGTGATAATTTTGTTCCGTCTGCGTTGGTAACATTTGTAATTTTGAATCCACCATCAAAAGGCTTTTCAGGAAAAGCTCTGTCATAAAAACGTTTAGGCAATTTTTTACGAATTTTAGTTGGAGCAATATCTGGAGTTTTAGAATCTGCTGCACGCATATTTTGATCTAACTGCACCCATAAATAAGTTAATTCATCTGTAGAATTATTATGGTATGTAATTGTTTCGTTACCTGTAATACTTTGTTTATCGTCATTCAATACGATATCCATTGTATAATCAACTTTTTGTTGTGTGTATTTTATTCCAGGAGCTCCTGAAGCCGTACGTTGACTATTTGGTGTTGGTAATTCTTGTTTTAATTGTCTGAATTTGTTTTGATTCGTATGTCCTTCTTTAGTAATTTGTTGAGCAAAAGCAGTAGCTGCCACAAAAAAAAATGAGAAAACGAATAAAATATTTTTTTTCATTCTGTATGTAAATTATTTAATAGTTTTTAAAAGTAATAATTAGTAATTGGTATTGTTAAAGAAGGTTAAAATTTTAACAAACCTTTATCATTTTTTTTATCTAAAAATAAACTCTTTCGATCCTTTTTTATCGACGTTTTAATTAAGTTTTGTTGCTCAGGAAAATGATTTATTAATACATCGTTTTGTATTTCGATGGTTTTTATGTTGGTAATGTTTTCAATTTCTAAATAAAAATAAACAATATCACCATCGTATTCTTTACCGATAAAACGATAGGTTACATTAGTATCGTTTATTTTAACTCTAAAATGTTTTTGTAAATAATTAAAGAAAAGTTTATCAACTTTTTTAAACTCATCTTTTGTAGTTAATTGTAAATCTACGTTGTAGTCTTTATTAATGGCATTTTCTATATCATCAATAAAAACATTCATAATCATTTGAACAGATTGTGTTTTTTCTTTGTATTCAATTTCTGTTAAAGAAATATAGTATTTGTGAACACTAAAAGAGAATAGTGGAAGGATAAATAATAGTATAAATATTTTTTTCATAACTTTTTAAAGACCAATTATTGCGCCAAATTACTAATTATAATTGTTTGAATGTAGTTTTTTAAAGGCTTCGGATTTCTTTTTTAAAAATAGAATCATATTTATGTCACCTGAATTATAAATCTGATTAAAATTTTCATCAGAAGTACAAAAATAAATAAACTTGTAAACGTCTGATTCTTTGATGTTATACTCCTTTACAATATACTTAGAATACGTGTTTTTTAATTTTTTTACTTTTACCTCTAATGTTTCAATAGATTTAAGTTTTCGGAGTTTAGTTATCCTTCCGGAAATACTATTAATGATATAATCTAAAGAAACAGAGGTTAAGCCTATCGGATGACTTCCTCCCATTGCAGTATGTAATTTTCTTTCGGCAGGCGTCATTATTCTAGAGCCAGCATAAGGAAGTTTTAATGTTTCTGCATTTATTTCTTTTGTAGAGGTAATATTTTTACTGTCTGAACTTAAATACCCTAAAAAATTATTTTTTTTTAAGGCAACTTCATCTAATTCATACAATGTTTTCTCTAACTCAAAGCTGTTTTTTTGTATTCCGAAATGCTTAATTTTCACAACAAAAACAGCTGTTTTATAACCCATAAAAGATATTTGCAAAGAATCGTTTACTTTTGCTAAAACTCTAAATTCGCCATTTTCATTGGTAAAAGTACCTTGTTTAGAATTTAAGTTAACAACATGCGCGTTATAAACACCGCCAATCTTATCTTTTACATCAGCATACAAGAATTTTCGATTTTCCTGAGATTGTGTTTTTAAAAAAGAAATTAATATAATAAAAAAGACTAACCGTTTATTCATTCGGGTGAATTTATAATTTTTAAATAACTTTTACTTTCTTGTTGTAATATTTTTAACATTTCTAAGACTTTGCCATCTTTATATAGTCCTTCTATATTTAAGGAATTACAGTAAGCTAAAAAGTGGTGATATTTTTCTTTTGGAATTTTTAATTCATCAAAAAAGAATTTTTCACCAAACTGAGAAATTAACATGTTAGGAAAATTCTCTTTATATTTAATTTCTTTTCGAACTCTTCTTTTTTCTGCAGCATATTTATCGGGACCAGAATTAAAACCACCACCTACACCAGCAAATTTAGCTGTAGGATCCGTTTGTTTTTGCATGTTTGGCGCTTTAGAACGGTCTATAGCATCAACGATAGTACTAACCACTTTTTCAAAATCTATCATCGAAAAATCTAAAGCACTTTTAGATTTGTCTTTTCCAATATCTTTAGGTGTTTTTTTTGCATCAACACCTAATGAGCCTATTAAATCATGTTTTTTTAATATAATTTCATCAAGCTCAAGAACCTCTTTTTCTAAAATAATTTCATTCTTAAATAAGCCGAAATTCTTAATTTTCACCTTAAAAAAGGTTGTTTTATAGCCAACAAACGATATTTGTAAGGAATCATTAACTTTTGTTAAGATTCTAAACTCACCTTCTTCATTAGTATAAGTTCCTTGGTTTGTTTTTAGATTAATTATATGTGCGTTAGATACTGCTCCGATTTTATCTTTTATCGTAGCATATATAAATTTTCGATTTTCTTGAGCAAAGATTTTAAAAGAAATAGTAAAAAAAAATAAAAGTAAGAGTAGTTGTTTTTTCATAGATTTATTTTTGAGTAACCCGAGTGTTTTCTTTATGTAAAAGATACGGAGAGTTTTTACTATTATCCAATAAAACTGTAGTAAGTTCTAAAAATTTATCTTTTCTATATAAATTGATAATACCTTTTGAGATGCAAAATTCTAAAAACGGATTGATGTTTTCTTTTGTTATTTTCAGCTGATAAATAAAGAAGCTATCTGTAAAATGCTTTCTTATTTTAATGATATTTTCATCTTCGATCTTTAATTTTTTAAAAACCTTTTTTTGTTTTGTATTACCGTTCAAAGCATTCACGAGTCCACCTAAATTAACAGACAAACCTGAGTTAATAGCTACCGTTTTTTTACCTTTAATCTGTTGGTTTTTAGCGTACGGTAACTTTAATGTTTGGGCATTAACAATTGGGCCTTTGTATATTAGTATGTCTTTGTCAACTTCAAAAATACCTTTCTTTTTTTTAAGAACAATTTCATCTAACATATAAGTTTTACTATCTAAATGAATGTTAATCTGTTGCAATCTTAAATCATCCTCTGTAATAAGGTGTTCTTTATATTCGAAGTTTACGTGAGAAATTATTAAAACATCACCTTTTGCAGCAAGAATTTCAAAACGACCTTGTTTATCAGAAACCGAACCGATATCTAATTTAGGATTGATAATATGTACGTCTTCCAAAGCTAAACTATCTAAATAAATAGTTCCGGAAACAATTTTAGCATTGTTTTGAGCAACGATAATTAATGAAGTTAAGTAGCATATAAAAAATAAAAACTTTCTCATTTTACAAAGAAACTACCTACTTGTCTTAAAAATGTTTTAAAAGGATGGTAAATTTTTGTTAATTTGAGGTATGAAAAAACTTATTATAGCTAGTACATCAACGATTCACGGAAGCGGATATTTAGAATATATATTACCAACGCTAACTACTTTCTTTAAAGAAGCGAATACTATTTTATTTATTCCTTATGCAAGGCCTGGCGGAATAAGTTACGACGAGTATACCGCTATTGCTAAAAAAGCTTTTGCTACGATTGCTAAAAAAGTAAAAGGTATTCATGAGTTCGAGAATCCGAAGGAAGCATTAAAACAAGCGGACGGGATTTTTACAGGTGGAGGAAATACTTTTGAACTGGTAAATCAATTATATAAAAACGATGTAATAAGTGCTTTAAAAGAAGTTGTAGAGAACGGAACGCCCTATTTAGGAACCAGTGCCGGAAGTAATATTTGCGGAGTAACGATGATGAATACCAACGATATGCCAATTGTATATCCGCCAAGTTTTAAAACGTTAGAATTTATTCCGTTTAATATAAATGCACATTATTTAGATCCTATTGAAAATTCTACGCATATGGGAGAAACCCGTGAAACAAGAATAAAGGAGTATCATGTATTTAATATGACTTCAGTTTTAGGTTTGCGAGAAGGAGGTTGGTTAGAAGTAAATGGAGATTCGATTGTTTTAAAAGGGAGTTTATCTGCTCGATTATTTCAAAAAGATAAGATGCCTGTTGAATTGGCAACAAATAAAGAAATAAAAATTTAGCCCAAAAAAACTCCAAACAAATGTTTGGAGTTTTTTTACTTGTTATAAATCATTTCGTTTACAAGCGAGTAATGTGTTTTTTAGTAACATGGCAATAGTCATTGGACCTACGCCACCAGGAACTGGTGTTATAAATGCTGATTTTTCAGATACTTCATTAAAAGCAACATCACCAACTAAACGAAAACCTCGTTTTTTAGAAGAGTCGGCAACACGGGTAATTCCAACATCAATAACAGTAACATTATCCTTAACCATATCGGCTTTTAAAAATTCAGGAATACCTAAAGCAGCAATAATAATATCAGCTTGTAAAGTAATTTCTTTTAAGTTTTTGGTTCTACTATGTGTTAAAGTAACTGTTGCGTTACCTATTTTTCTTTTTTGAGCCAATAAAATACTCATTGGGCTACCTACAATATGACTACGACCAATAACGACAACATTCTTCCCGCTAGTTTCAACATTATAGCGATCTAACAATTCTAAAATTCCAAAAGGCGTAGCAGAAATAAACGTAGGTAAGTTTAAGGCCATTTTACCAACATTTGTTGGGTGAAATCCGTCTACATCTTTATCCGGATTTACGGCCATTAATACTTTTTGTTCATCAATATGATCGGGTAGTGGTAACTGTACAATAAAACCATCAATATCATTATCGATATTTAAAATGGCAATTTCATTAAGTAATTCTTCTTCGGTTGTTTCTTCAGAAAGTCTAATTAAAGAAGATTCAAAACCTACACGGTCGCATGCTTTTACCTTAGCGTTAACATAGGTTAAACTAGCGCCATCGTTACCAACAATAATGGCTGCTAAATGAGGTGTTTTTTTATCTTGATTTTTTAAATCTAATACATCAAGAGCAATTTCTTCTTTAATATCTGCGGATGTTTTTTTACCGTCTAGTAAAATCATTGTGTTGTTGTGTTGTAGTGATTGTTAAACTTATATGTAAAAAAAAAGAGAAGCCACAGCAGCTTCTCTTTTATATTATTTCATTCCTTTCATCATTTGCATCATTTTTCTTCCGCCACCACCTTGCATCATTTTCATCATTTTGCTCATCTGATTGAACTGCTTCATTAACTGGTTTATTTCTTGAACAGAGGTACCAGAACCTTTTGCTATTCTTTTCTTACGACTTGCGTTTATGGAAGAAGGTGTACTTCTTTCTAGCGGAGTCATAGATTGTATAATTGCTTCGATACCTGTAAAAGCATCGTCTTCTATTTCAACATCTTTTAGGGCTTTTCCTGCACCAGGAATCATACCTACAAGATCTTTCATGCTACCCATTTTTTTGATTTGTTGTATTTGACTTAAAAAGTCATCAAAACCAAACTGATCTTTAGCAATCTTCTTTTGTAATTTTCTAGCTTCATCTTCATCGTATTGTTCTTGAGCACGTTCTACTAAAGAGATAACGTCTCCCATACCCAAAATACGATCTGCCATACGATCTGGATAGAATACATCAATTGCATCCATCTTTTCACCAGTACCAATAAACTTAATTGGTTTATTTACGACCGATTTTATCGATAAAGCAGCTCCACCACGTGTATCACCATCTAATTTGGTTAATACAACACCATCGAAGTTTAAAATATCATTAAAGGCTTTTGCAGTATTTACAGCATCTTGCCCTGTCATAGCATCTACAACAAATAATGTTTCTTGCGGATTAACAGCTTTGTGAATGTTAGAAATTTCATTCATCATTTCTTCATCAACAGCTAAACGACCGGCAGTATCAATAATAACTACATTCTTACCGTTTGCTTTTGCATGCTTAATAGCATTTAAAGAAATTTCAACAGGATTTTTATTTTCTACTTCAGCATATACATCAACACCAATTTGTTCTCCAACAACTTGTAACTGATTAATAGCGGCAGGACGATACACATCACAACCTACTAATAATACTTCTTTAGATTTTTTAGTTTTTAAGAAGTTAGCCAATTTACCAGAAAAGGTAGTTTTACCAGATCCTTGTAAACCAGACATTAAAATTACACTAAGAGAGCCGCCTAAGTTAACACCAACAGTATCACCTCCCATTAATTCAGTAAGTTCGTCTTTAACTAACTTTACCATTAATTGGCCAGGGTTTAACGTAGTTAATACGTCTTGACCTATCGCTTTTTTCTGAACTCTTTTTGTAAAATCTTTAGCTATCTTAAAGTTAACATCGGCATCCAATAAAGCTCTACGAACTTCCTTTAGCGTTTCTGCAACATTAACTTCAGTAATTTTTCCGTGTCCTTTAAGCGTGTGTAACGCTTTATCTAACTTTTCACTTAAATTATTAAACATGTATCGGCTTCATTTTTAGAGGCACAAATATAGTAATTAGACTTTAGATGTTAGACTTTAGATGCTAGATTTTTAGTCTTTTTTTAAGAAAAATAGATGATAAATAAAATTAAGTAATTTTTCAAGAAGGTTAAAAATTAAAAACTAATGCTTCTCTTTTAAAATAGTAGTGTGATGCTCGGTATGATAACCAGTCCACATAATAATTTCTCTAATTGGCATTTTACCCATTAATGGATGAGGAAGAATTAGGGAATTTAAATCTTTGTTTTTCCAACGTTTCGTTTTGTGTTGTAGTTTTTTATTTTGTACTTGAAGAGTTGCTAATAATTGGTTAAATTTAATTTTTGAAGGTGTTTTTATTTCAATATTAAATTTCCTGGCTCTTTCTTGATTTTTAGAAAGCTTCTCTTGATAGCGTTTTGCAACTTCATCATAAGAACGAACTTCTCTGTTTGAACTTCCGAATTTATATTTTAATAAAAATTTAGGATAACTCAATGCATTATTTACTTGCTTTATTGAAGCTACTAAATGAACAATGTGTTGTCCGGTAGTCCATTTTCCTTCAGGACCCTTTTCATAAGAATCTTCAGGTTGTTTATGTATCCAATTAAATAATTCTTGATGTTTATCCTCTAATAAAGAAATTATAGTTTCTTTTTCCATTATAAAATAGTTTTTTTGCAAACCTGAAATTTATTCAAGTAAACGGATTTGTTTTTCATAAATCGTCTGTAAAATGTTTACGAGATTTTTCTTTACTAAACTTTTCAGCATTATATTCTTTAGAGTTTCCTTTTGCTACAGATAAAGATTTCCAATCATCTCCAGTTGATAATTTACCTAAAAAAACGATTTGACCTACGTGATACGAATAGTGACATAATTGTCTATTTATGGCTTCAGTTATACTATGACCTTGGTTTCTGATATAAACTATAGTATCAGAATTTTCTTTAGTTATAGTATTTAGTGCGTTAAATAAACATTGCCAACCCATTTCCCAATAAGCGATTACTTCTTCTTGTGAGGTAAAAGAATTTATAAATTCATCATCTCGGTTACGCCATTCTTTTTCTCCATCTTCTGTTAAAAAACAGGTCCAACGAGAACGCATATTGCCTGATATATGTTTTACAATAATAGCTATAGAACTGTCTTCTTTATTTTGTTTCCAGAAAAACTGATCACGATTTAATTGCGCAAATGTTTTATCTCCTAAAAGTTTATAATATTCAAACTGTTTTATTGCACTTGGTAAGTAAGATGCATCCATAAAAAAAGAGCTGATTATATCAGCTCTAATGTACTATTTTTAATTGAATTATTTTTTATGGATAAAATTTAGTGCAGCGCCATTAATACAATGACGAATGCCTGTTGTTTTTGTTGGGCCATCATTAAATGCATGTCCTAAATGACCGCCACAAGTATTGCATTTTAACTCGGTACGTGCATGACCTATTTTATAATCAACATCTAATTCAACATTTTTTTCTATCGCCCTATCAAAAGCAGGCCAACCAGAACGAGAATCATACTTGTTTTTAGATTTATACAGAGGTGTATTGCAAGCGGCGCAAACATATAACCCTTTTTTATAATTATTATTTAAAGAGCTAGAGTTTTGACGTTCGGTACCAGCCTCTCTAAGAACGTAATATTGTATTGGTGTTAAAATACTTTTCCATTCTTTAGCTGTTTTTGAAACTTTATATGTTTTTTTGTCTTGAGCAATCCCCGAACAATTAACAAATGTTATTAAAAATAAAGCTATTATACTATTTTTCATAATTACTGAATAATAAAATCAACAATATCAGAAGTTACCTTTTTGTTACGAAGTATTTTAGTGTGACCTAAGCCTTTGGTGATTAAAAGTTTTCCTTCTTTTGTATTTTGACGAATATTTATTGCGCAACTTACAGGAACATCGCCATCATTAGAATCATGAACTATTAAAACAGGAATGTTTATATTTTTAGCAACAATACTCGATGAATGAAGATCTATGTCTGTATTCCATTGTTTATCAAAAATGCTTTTCATTTTAGAAGCAACAACCGACTTTACTTTTAAGTTTTTAGTAAAGTTTAAAATAACGTCAGAAATTTTATCAGCAGCACCAACAGTTACCAACTTATTAATTTTAAAATTATCAGCCACACTGTTGTATAAACACATACCACCAAAAGAATGCCCTACGGCAGCATCAAAAGGTCCAAAGTGATTGTCTATTTCGGTAATGGTGTCTAAAAAATCGGGCATCATCGTTGTTTTTCCTTCAGAGTTACCGTGAGCAGGACCATCAAAAGAGATAACCATATATCCTTTTTCTAAAAGTTTATCAGCAATCATAAATAATTGTGTGCTTCTTCCAGCCCAACCGTGTACTAGTAAAACTTTCTTTTTAGAATATCCATAAGATAGTATTTCTACTTTTTTAGAAATATTAGGTATGGTTATTGTTTTCTTCTGTGCGCTTTTTAGCATTACTTTTTCTCTTTTCGGGATAGTAAATTTTATAGGAGTGCTAAATAATTTTATGCCAAGCTTAGCTGTTAAACTGGTTGAGAAAAACTGAGTAGTTTTCGCTACTAATATAATTGGTTTAGGAATACTTAAACTTGGAGGAAATAATATTGAATTTTTAAAATTCATGTAAATAATTTTTAAGATAAAGATAGAATTTGTAAGTTTAAACGTACAAATTGTTTACTACTTTTGTGAGACTATTTTTTAGTGTGTCTTAACTAAAACAATCAAAAATAAATAAAAACAATAATAAATGAAAAGAATTATAGCCATAGGAATTGTTGCAATATTTTTAATACAGTGTAGTACAGTGCCTATTACAGGAAGAAAACGACTTAACTTTGTAAGTGACGCAGAAGTGTTACCTGCTAGTTTTGCACAATATAAAGGGTTTTTAGAAGAAAATAAATTATCTAAAGACGTTTCTAAATCTAATCAAATTAAAAGAGTAGGTAAAAATATTTCGGAAGCTGTAGATCGTTTCATGAGAGCAAACGGAATGAAATCTGAAGCAGATTCCTATAAATGGGAGTTTAATTTAGTAGAAGATAAAACTGTAAATGCTTGGTGTTTACCAGGAGGTAAAGTTGTTTTTTATACAGGTATCTTACCAATTTGTGCTAACGAAGACGGTATTGCTGCGGTTATGGGGCACGAAGTAGCACATGCTTTTGCAAAGCATGGTCAAGAACGTATGTCTACTGGGCAATTACAACAATTAGGTGGTGCAGCAGTAGCTTTAGGTACTAGAAATAGTAAAAATTCAGCTATTTTTAATACAGCTTATGGTTTGGGAACTCAAGTAGGTGTAATGTTGCCTTTTAGTAGAAGTCACGAAACAGAAGCAGATAAATTAGGTTTAGTGTTTATGTTAATGGCGGGTTATAATGGTTCGGAAGCTGCCGAGGTTTGGGTTAGGATGAGTCAACGAACAAAAGGACAAAAAGCTCCGGCAGAATTTATGAGCACACACCCTTCTAATCAAACACGTATTAATACACTTAGATCGTATTTACCAGAAGCAAAAAAATTAGCAGCAAAATTTAATGTACCTGGAAAATAATTAGAGAGTAAATTATATTATATTGCAAACCGTTCATTTTATGAGCGGTTTTTTTATTATAAGATATTAGATATATGTATAAAATAGGAGATAAGAAATTAATTAATGCATGGGCATTTTACGATTGGGCAAACTCAGTATATTCTTTAGTAATTAGTACTGCTGTTTTTCCGTTGTATTATAGTGCGGTAACAAAAGGACAAACAGTTCGTTTTTTAGGAATGGATTGGGAGCACCCAGATAGCTTGTACAGTTATGCATTGTCATTTTCTTTTTTAGTAGTAGCATTTATTTCTCCAATTTTATCAGGAATTGCTGATTATACTGGGAGTAAGAAAAAATTCATGAAATTTTTCTGTTGGATGGGAGGTTTATCTGTAATTGCATTGTATTTCTTTGAAGGCATAGATACGGTTTGGATCGGTATCTGGTTTACCATTTTAGCAAGTATCGGTTTTTGGGCAAGTTGGGTTTTTTATAATGCATATTTACCAGAAATAGCTTTGCCAGAACAACAAGATAGAGCGAGTGCAAAAGGTTTTATCTATGGATATATTGGTTCAGTTGTTTTATTGATAATAAATTTAGGAATGATTATGTTTCCTGAAACATTAGGAATTACATCTGGTATGGCATCTCGACTTTCTTTCGTGATGGTTGGTATTTGGTGGATTGGTTTTGCCCAAATAACCTTTCGCCGTTTACCAGGAGATATTTATAATAAACAACCTGATAATGATTATATATGGAAAGGCTATAGAGAGCTTAAAATTGTATTTAAAGAAGTTTTAAATTATCCTACTTTAAAACGATTTTTATTAGCTTTTTTCTTTTTGAGTATTGGTGTGCAAACCATCATTTTAATGGCGGCTATTTTTGGGTCATCAGAATTAGGCTTAGAATCAACAAATATGATTGCTACCATATTACTAGTGCAAGTTGTAGCTATTTTCGGAGCCTTAATTTTTTCTAGATTTTCAGATAAGTACGGAAATTTTAAAGCCTTAAAATTGACGATTGCTATATGGATGCTTGTTTGCTTTTTTGCATTTTCATTAGATAAATCTCAAGAAAATGTGGCGCTATATTTTTACGGATTAGGAGGTATGTTGGGGTTGGTACAAGGAGCTATACAGTCGCTAACACGATCTACGTATTCTAAATTATTACCAGAAACAGAAGACCACGCAACGTATTTTAGTTTTTATGATGTAACAGAAAAAATAGCAATTGTTTTAGGAACTTCTGTTTACGGAGCGTTATATGCAATTACCGATTCTATGCAATGGTCAGTTTTATGTTTAGCTATTTTCTTTTTAATATCATTCATTATTTTAAGTACGCTAAAGAGAACTAAATACGTAGCCTAATTTTAAAATGTAGCAGGAGAAGTAAATTGTACTTCTTTTTTACTAATAGGATGCCTAAAACTTAAGTTTTCTGCGTGTAAATATAACCTGTTAGCTTTTGTTCCATATAAATCATCACCTACAATAGGTATGTTTAAGCCTAACTGATGTGCTGCATGTACTCGTAACTGATGTGTACGACCTGTAATAGGATAAAAATATACTTTTGTTTTACTATCTACAACTTCAATAACCTCCCATTTAGTAAGAGCTTTTTTACCTTGTTCGTAGCATACTAATTGTTTAGGTCTATCATCTAAATCAACTCTTAGCGGTAAGTTTATTTCACCGTTTTTTTTATATAAAGAGCCATGTAATAAAGCAACATAGCGTTTTTTTATAGTTCTGTTGATGAACTGCGCTTGTAGATTTTTATGAATAATTTCGTTTTTAGCGATCAATAAAATGCCGGAAGTAGACATGTCTAAGCGATGAACAATCAATGGGCCGGTAGCATTTGGATATTTCTTTTTAATTCGACTATACACCGAGTCTTTAACTTCTTTTCCTGCTACAGATAATAATTCGTGTGGTTTGTTGATTACAAGCAGATACTCATCTTCAAATATAACCTCTATTTCTTTTTTTACTTGAAACTGCGCTATTAGCGGATTGTCATCAACAGTTAATCCTTGTAACATATGGTGTAAGATAGGTTTACATTTACCGGTACATGCCGAATAATAATGTTGGTGTTTTCGAACAGCAGTAGCCGACGGTTTTCCCCACCAAAACTCTGCCATACAAATAGGAGTGAGGTTGTTTAAGAAAGCATATTGTAATAATTTCGGTGCACAACAATCACCAGCACCGGCAGGAATATTTTGAGATGAATCTTTAAAAATAGTTAGTAAATTCTCTTTTTCATTTTTAGCATTTAAGAATTGGTATTGTTTAAATATTTCTTGCTGACCAGCTGCAGAAAGTTCTTTTCGTTGTTGTTTTAGTTGCTGTATTTGTAATAAGTAATTATTGTATTCTTCTTGCAGAGAAGCTATTTGAGTGTTTAAATAAACTTCATATTCACGTAAATAAAACTCCTCATTAATATTAAGTTGATTGTCTTGTTTAGACAGCTCTTTTCTTAATTTTCGGCGTGCTTTAATTACTTTTTTTTCTTCACTTAAAAGAGTTTCATTTCTAGAAACCCTTTTTAAATATGATTTTTTAATTGTTAAATAATCAATATTACTTTCTAGTTCAGAAAGTAGAAGATTAATTTGATTGTTTTTCTCTTCTGTTTTTAAGAACACTCCGTTTTCAACTAAAACATCGTATACCGGTGGTACGAATTTTTTATGATGAGTAGTTTCTGCAATTTTACCTGAAAAAGCAGCTAAATAGCCTATTTCTCCATCATTTTTTTTAACGACCAATACGCCAAACATTTTACCCAAAGCATCTTTGCTATTCGGTTTTTTTAATCCAAAATTATGATTAAAATCTGTTTGATTTTCTAAATATTCTTGCAATTCTTTAGCAGCTGTTTTAGCTAAAAAATGTGGTGTATAATTATGCGGGTAATCAAATTTTTTAGGTTGTGATACTTTACCTACTTCAGCAATAAAAGAGATGAATTTATTCATGATAAAAAGAAAAAAGTGTTGCTTTCACAACACTTTATAAAGTTAAGATCTATATATTTTATCGTATAAATCTTTATAAATTTCTTTGATAATTTTACGTTTCATTTTCATAGTAGGAGTAAGGTGTCCTCCATCTATAGACCATTCTTCAGCGGTTAATTCAAATCGCTTAATAGCTTCCCATTTTCCAAATTTAGAATTACAAAGCGTAACTTCTTCTTGAATACGATCAATTACTTTTGGATTATTTATTAAATCGGTATTATTTTCGAATTTAAGATTATGTCTTTTTGCCCATTCTTTTACAAAAATAAAATTAGGCTGAATTAAAGCTGCCGGCATTTTTTCTCCTTCACCAATAACCATAACCTGTTCTATGAAACGAGATTGTTTTAATTCACCTTCTAATAATGGCGGAACAACATATTTTCCACCAGAAGTTTTAAACATTTCTTTAGTACGACCAGTAATTGTTAAGAACCCATCTTTATCTAGTTCTCCTTTATCACCTGTATAGAAATAACCATCTTTTAATACTTCAGCTGTTTTTTCAGCATCTTTATAATACCCTAACATTACATTAGGTCCTTTTACTAAAATTTCACCAGTTTCAGCAAGTTTTAATTCTAATCCGTCAATTAATTTACCTACAGTACCTGCTCTAAATCCGCCATTTCTAACGTCATTTACAGAGATAACAGGAGAGGTTTCGGTAAGACCATAACCTTCCATAACCGGCATTCCTGCAGCAGCAAATATTCTTGTTAAACGCGGTTGTAAAGCGGCAGAACCAGAAACCATTAATTTTAACTCACCACCTAAGGCAGCTTGCCATTTAGAGAAAATTAATTTACGCGCAACACTTAATTGTTTCTCATACCACCATCCGTTAGCTCCGTATGGTTCGTATTTTAAACCTAAATCGATAGCCCAAAAGAATAATGCTTTTTTAATTCCTGATAAATCAGCTCCTTTAGCATAAATCTTATCATAAATTTTTTCATACAGTCTAGGAACTGCAGTCATTACATGTGGTTTAATTTCTTGCGCATTTTCACTTAGTTTATCAATTCCTTCTGCAAAATAGATAGAAACACCACAGTATTGATATAAATACAATATCATGCGTTCAAAAATATGACAGATAGGTAAAAAACTTAATCCGCGTTCTTTTCCATATAATAGAGGAACTCTCTTTTCGCTAGCTAAAACATTAGAAACAATGTTTCCGTGAGAAAGCATAACTCCTTTTGGTCTTCCAGTAGTACCAGAGGTGTAGATTAAGGTTGCTAAACTATCAGAAGTAACTGCATTTTTACGTGCTTCAACTTCGTTCTGATTACTTGTATCTTTACCTAATTCTAAAATTTCTTTCCAACTTTTTTCATTAGCAATGTCATCAAAAGTAAAAATCCCTTTTAATTTAGTGTTCCCTTTAATTTGATTTAATTTTTCTAAGACAACTTCATCAGAAACAAAGCAATAAATAGCCTCAGAGTGATTTAAAACATATTCGTAATCTTCTTTCGAAATAGTAGGATAGATAGGTACATTTTGTGCACCTGTTTGTAAAATACCTATATCACATATGTTCCATTCCGTACGGTTGTTTGTTGATATTACAGCAATCTTATCATTAGGTTGTATACCTAAACGCAATAAACCTCTACTAATGGTGTTCGCTTTATCTATATATTCATTGGTAGATATTGATTCCCATTTACCGTTGTATTTGGTGGTAAGGGCTTTTTCTAAATTATAAGTTTCTTGTTGATAATAAGGGAAATCAAAAAGACGGGTAATTTTAATTGACATAAAGTTAATGTTTTTGCGCCTTGCAAAATAGGTAAAATACCCCGATTGTACAAGTTTTAGCTTAGTGGTTGATTTATTGAGAATTATATATTTTTTTGTATAAATTTTTATATTTTTCTAAGATAATTTTCCGTCTCATTTTCAATGTAGGCGTTAAATGACCAGCATTAACAGTCCATTCATCACTAGTTATTTCGAAGCGTTTTATTTGTTCCCATTTTCCAAATTTTTTATTGTAGTAATCAATTTCTCTTTGAATTCGGTCAATTAATTTTTGATTGATAGCTACATCATTAAGTATATAACTGTGTCTTTTTGCCCATTCGTTTACAAAATCGAAAGAAACTTGTATTAGAGCAGCAGGCATTTTTTCACTTTCTCCAATTATCATAATTTGCTCTATAAAACGAGATTTTTTTAATTCGCTTTCCAATACAGCAGGGGCAATATATTTACCGCCCGAGGTTTTAAAAATTTCTTTTTTTCTATCAGTAATTTTTAAAAAACCATCATCGTCTATTTCTCCAATATCACCGGTATGTAGATACCCGTTTTTAATAGTTTCGTTTGTTTGCGTCTCGTTTTTATAATAGCCCATCATAATATTAGGGCCTTTAACTAAAATTTCACCATCTGCCGCAATTTTTATACTAACATCTTTAATTGCTTTACCAACAGTACCTATTTTAAAACCTTTATTACGCATATCTGTTACAGAAACAGCGGGTGACGTTTCTGTCATTCCGTAGCCTTCAAAAACAGGTATACCTGCGGCAGTAAACGTTTTTATTAAACGAGGTTGCATTGGTGCGCTTCCAGCAAGCATAAAATCTAATTTTCCTCCTAAAGCTTCTTTCCATTTAGAAAAAATAAGTTTGCGAGCTATTTTTAATTGAAATTCATACCACCATCCGTTTTCTTTATACGGTTTGTATTGCTCTGCCAATTTCAAAGACCAAAAGAATAAACGTTTTTTTAAACCAGTTAAATTACTTCCTTTATCAACAATTTTATCAAAAACTTTTTCTAATAACCTAGGCACTACAGCCATAAAATTAGGTTGTACTTCTTTTAGGTTTTCTCCGATTTTATCGATGCTTTCGGCAAAATAAATTTCAAATCCCATGTATTGGCAATAGTAAGAAGCTGCTCTTTCGAAAATATGGGAAATAGGAAGGTAGCTAATAGCTCTTTTTTTATGTTCATGTAAATCTAGTGATTCGGCTACTGCAAAAATATTACTAACTACATTTTCATGAGAAAGCATAACACCTTTAGGTGTGCCTGTTGTACCTGATGTATATATTATTGTAGCTAAATCTGTGGCTTTTACCGAATCCTTTTTTTTGTTAATAAGGGGCTGATTTTCTTCATTTTCTCCTAAAGATAAAAAAGAGTTCCAGCTATAATCTGTAGCGATATCTTCGAACGTAAAAACTTTTTTAAGTTGTGTTTGATCTTGAACTGCAAGTACTTTTTCATATAAATCATTATCAGAAACAAAACAATAAATACTATCTGAATGATTTAAAACATATGCATAGTCCTTTTCAGAAAAAGTTGGGTAAAGCGGCACATTAATGGCTCCTATTTGTAATATACCAATATCTAAAATATGCCATTTTGGTTGATTGGTATTGGTAATAACTGCTATTTTATCTCCAGGCTTTATTCCTAAGTTTAATAAAGCGCTACTAACGGTGTTTGCATTTTTAATGTAATCTTTTGTAGATGTATGAATCCAAGTATTCTTTTCTTTTGAAACAAAGCATTTTTCTTGTGGATATTGGCTAAGTTGATAATAAGGAAAGTCGAAAAGACGTGTTACCTGTATCGGTTTATGCATATAAATTAGTTTGGCATAAATCTATAAAAAATAAGTTTAAAAAAACAAGTTGTTTTTATTAGTTAGCTATTTTAATCTGCTTTAAGATATACCCAATGATTATTCTCTTTACAAAAAGAAGAATTCTCGTGTATAATATCAATATTGCCATTTTCTATGAAAAAAGCTTTGAATTCAACAGTTCCTGTTAAATCAGTTTGTGCTCCTTTTGTAGTATTTAGTACTTCTAATTTAATCCACTCAACAGATTTTGTCCATTGTGAAATTTCTTTATTTTCTTTATCAGAAGGTCGAATACTTGAGTGATGACTTTTTTTTAAGTAATTAATATTAGCCAGCACAAAAGCACTGTATCTCGATCGCATTAATACCTCAGCAGTTAAGACGGTTTGTATGTTTTGATGTGCTTTTTCACAGCAATCACTATATTTGTTAGACGGATTACAAGGGCATTGCATAATAAAAAAATTAATTTAAAAGTTCTTTTTCTTTATGAATTTTAAAACAACGTTCTTTTCCTAAATACAAAGGATTTCCATGTTTCTCAGACCAAAAACCATCTAAAATATCTTTAGAAATACATTTATAAACAACAACACCTTTATAAGTTTTGTAATCTGTGCCTTGATAGTTGAAATTAATGACTAATATATTATCATTAAAGAAACCTGTTCCATTTTGCTCCTGCTCATTATTAATAAACCATTTAGCAATAATTCTATTATTAATATCTAACATTAAAGAAAGCACACCTTTGTAAGTATGCTTTTCAGCGTCTTGATTGTTACCAATAATATTGTAATTCCCAACTAAATCTTGAATCGTCATTTTTCTTTAATAAAAAGTAAAATTACTCTATTTTATATAGAGAACAAAAGAGGTTAGAAAGAAGATTAACATATTCTACTTTTATATTTATTAAAAGTATTTATCCCTTTATTAATAAACTTAACCGAAATAAAAAACTATT
Source organism: Tenacibaculum sp. AHE14PA (assembly GCF_019278465.1). Taxonomy (GTDB): domain Bacteria; phylum Bacteroidota; class Bacteroidia; order Flavobacteriales; family Flavobacteriaceae; genus Polaribacter; species Polaribacter bernardetii. Next base: position 127,949 of record NZ_CP058983.1, read on the forward strand.
CATCTACACTTAAAAGTCTTTCACCGATAGATAAGATTAGTTAAACAGATCAAATTATTAATCTTTAATAAAAAAGGTATTTTTATGGCATAAATTATTATTCCATATATTTTGAAAAAAAGACTAAATATTTTACTAATTGAAGATAACATTATTGAAATAATGAAAATGAAAAGGACTAATTCTTCTTTAGAATTTAAGCATCATTTTAGTGAAGCAAAAAATGGAGAAGAGGCACTTGAAATTTTAGAAGATAAAAGTAATTTACCTGATTTAATTTTACTAGATTTAAACATGCCAAAAATGAATGGTATAGAATTTTTATCAATATTAAAAAATAACGATGATTTAAAACATATTCCAACAGTAATTTTAACAACTTCTGATAATCAAAAAGATTTAGAAGAATGTTATAGAATTGGAGTTTCTGGTTATATTTTAAAACCTTTAAAACATGAAGATTATGTTAATAAAATAGAAACAGTTTTATCTTATTGGAGTATAAATGAATTAAAAAAATATTAAATATGAAAGGCATAGTTTTTACTGAGTTTTTAGATTTAGTAGAGGATAAGTTTGGTTTAGAGATGGTGGATAAAATCATTTCTCAATCTACATTAGAATCTGAAGGTATATATACATCAATAGGAACTTATAGCTTTTCTGAAATGTTACAATTACTGCAACATTTAAGTAGAAACACTTCAATCTCTATAGATGATTTGTTGCTAGTATATGCAGAACACTTTTTTAATGTTATAGAAAAGAGTTATCCAGGGCTTTTAGCAACATATAGAGACCCTATAGAAATGCTAGCTTCTATTGAAAATCATATCCATATAGAAGTAAAGAAGATTTATCCTGAAGCAGAATTACCTACTTTTATTATTGAAGAGAGAACAGAAAATTCATTAATTATGATTTATAAATCGAGTAGGGCTATGCATCATTTTGGACTTGGATTAATGAATAAAACTTTTGATCATTTTAATTCTAAAGCAAGTATTATTTTAGAAAAAATTAGAGAAGATGGAACGGAAGTGAAATTTATCATAAAAAAAATTGAATAATAAATTTTGCTTATATTTAATTTTAAAAAATAGGTTAAGACCTTTTTAGTAAGTGTATGTATTATATTATTAGTGTTTTATGATTTTATTTATTTATATTAATTGTTTTTTATAAATTTGATTAAAACGATAAATTATTAATAAAAAGGAAAATTTTCTAATTTAATTATACAACATTATGTGTCCCTCCACTAAAATAGATATACTTCAACGTGCTTTAAAAAGAGAAAAAAAAGCTAGGAAAATTGCTGAGAAAATATTAGAAGACAAATCAAGAGAATTATATTCAATGTCCGAAGAATTAAAAGACAGCAATATAAAACTTGCAGAATTATTAGAAGATAAGTCGTTACAACTTAAAGGGGTTTTTGAAAACATAAATGATTCTTATTTAATAATGGACTTAGCTGGAAATGTTCTTAAAATGAACAATGCAGCGATCGAATTTTTTGGTTATGATATTTCAAAAGAAAAATTAAGCGTAATAAACTTAATATACCCTGAAGATAATGTTTATGCTTTTCAATCTTTTAGTCAATTATATCAAACTGGATCTTTTTCAAACTATACAGCTAGAATTTTAACGAAAGAAAAAGAAGTCAAATGGGTTCAGATAAACGCCAGTTTAATATACGATAAAATAGGAAAAAAAATTGCAGCTCAAGGAATTGTTCGAGATATTACAAAACAAATAACTTCCGAAGAAAAACTTTTAGAATATAATAATAGACTATCGGCACTTGTATTGAACCTTAATAGTGGTATTGTTTTAGAGGATGAAAACAGAAAAATAGTCTTATCTAATAAAAAATTTTGTAAATTGTTTAAAATAGATTCCCAGCCTGATGATCTAATAGGCATGGATTGTAAGTTGGCATCAGAACAGAATAAAGTTTTATTTAAACATTCGTCTGATTTTGTGCGAAGAATGGATGATGTAGTCGAAGCTAAGATTCCTGTTTATAGAGAACAACTAGAAATGATTGACGGTAAGATTCTTGAACGAAATTACACGCCAATAATTGTTGATAGTAAAATTAAAGGTTATTTGTGGACATTTACAGATATTACTTTAGAAAAAAAATACAATTTAAGTTTAGAGTCTGAAAAAGAGAAGTATAGTAATATTATAGCTAATATGAACTTAGGATTAGTGGAAATCAATAGAGATAATCAGATTACTATGATAAACCAACGTTTTATTGAAATGTCAGGTTATAATGAAGAAGAGTTAATAGGTAAAGTTGCACATGATATTTTTAATGATAACGATAATTCTAATTTTATTGACAATGAAAAAGAAAAACGTATTAAAGGAGTATCTAGTTTTTATGAATTTAAAACAAAGAATAAAAAAGGAGAAACTAAATATTGGCATGTAAGTACAGCACCAAATTATAACCTCCTTGGAGAGAATGTAGGAACTATAGCATTAGGTTTAGATATTACTAAAACTAAAAAGTTACAATTACAAAAAGAACAAATTTTAAAAGAATTAGAAAAAAGTAATAATCAACTACATGAATATGCACATATAGTTTCTCATGATTTAAAATCGCCATTAAGAAGTATTGATGCTTTAGTTTCTTGGATTAAAACAGATAATAACGGTAAGTTTGATGAAACAACACTTGAGAATTTTAACTTAATAAGTACTACATTAGAAACAATGGAAAAGTTAATTTCTAATGTTTTGGAATATTCAAGTGCAGGTTCAATTACAAAAGAAAAGGAAGACGTAGATTTAAATATTACTTTAAATGATTTAAAAAAGATATTATTTATACCAAAAAACATATCTGTTACTATATTAAAAAAATTACCGATAATTAAGGGGGATAAAACGAAGTTTCAGCAGTTATTTCAGAATTTTATTAGTAATGCTATTAAGTTTTGTGATAAAGAAATTGGAATTATAGAGGTTGATTACCAGGAAAATAAAAATTTTCATCAATTTTCGATTAAAGATAACGGTATAGGAATAGAAAAAAAATATCATGATAAAATTTTTCAAGTATTTCATTCATTAAATAAAAGAGAAGATTCTACAGGTATTGGTTTATCTATAGTTAGAAAAATAATTGATTTACATGAAGGAGATGTTTGGCTAGAGAGTAAACTTAATAAGGGAACTACTTTTTACTTTACTATAAAAAAAAACTAAATGAAAACAGTACAACTTAAAAGAAAAAATAATTCTGTTTGGAAATATTTATCAGAAGAACTAAAACTTAAAGAACCTTTAGTTTTAGTTTTTGGAAATAGATTTTTATTAGAGAGCGAAACAATTTATGATGAGATAAGAGCTATTTTTAAAGATGGTCATATTGTGTTTGGTTCTTCTTGTGGAGATATTTCTTCAGAATCTATTGATGAAAATACTATAACCATAACCGCTATAGAGTTTGAAAAAAGTAGTTTTGTAATTAAGACGACTAATTTTTTAAAACCAGGTTTAGATCAAAAAATAGATAGTTTTGCAGTAGGGAAAGAGCTAATTAGTCAATTTTCTGAAAAAGAATTAAAACATGTATTTGTTCTTTCGGAAGGAAGTTTTATTAATGGTAGTCAATTAACAAAAGGAATGAATTTGGCTACAAATGATAACTTTTTAATTACAGGTGCTTTATGTGGTGATGATGCAAGGTTTGAAAAAACGATATCGTCTTATAACGAGAATCCAAAACAGGGAGAAATAGTTGCTATTGGTTTATATGGTGAATCTTTAGAAGTAACTTTTTCTATTAATGGTGGTTGGACTCCTTTTGGACCAGAAAGAACAGTAACAAAATCTAAAGGAAATATTTTATACGAATTGGATAACTTATTTGCGCTAGATTTATATAAAAAATACTTAGGTGAAAAGTCAAAAGAATTACCAGGAGCTGCCTTATTATATCCACTGAAAGTAAAATCTACAAACGATAAACAATCTATTGTAAGAACAATTTTAAATATTAATGAAGAGGATAATTCAATGATATTGGCAGGAGATATTTTAGAAAATTCTAAAGTACAATTAATGATGACTAATGTAGATAGTATTGTTAATGCTGCAGAATTAGCAGCAATAAATGCAAATGAATTTAGAAAAAATAAACCAGAACTTGCGATTTTAGTTAGCTGTATTGGTAGAAAATTAGTGTTAGATCAAAGAATAGAAGAAGAAGTAGAGGAGGTAATAGAAGTTATCGGTGATCAAACTACTTTTTGTGGATTGTATTCTTATGGTGAGATAGCTCCGTTTAATGGAGAAAATAATTGTCAATTACATAATCAAACAATGACAGTAACACTAATTAGCGAATAATGAATTCACTTTTAAAAAGACAAATTAGAAAATATTTACCTGACAATTTACAGTCTAATAAAGAATTAGAAATTTTTTTAGATGCAGTTGGTAGGTCTTACACTACAGCTGATAATCAATTTGCAATGTTACAAAGAGCCACAGTCATAAGTTCTGAAGAACTTTTTGATGCAAATGAAAAACTAAAAGAAGAAACCAATTCTCAAAGAAAAGTTATAAATAAACTTAAAAGTGTAATTGATACACTTAAATTTTATGGATTAGAGCAAAATAATCCTACAGAAAATTCAGATTCATTAAAACTTGTTGATTTTATTGATAACCAAACTAAAGAGATTATAAAAATAAATCAACAAAAGGACTCACTTTTAAAAAGCTTAGAACAACAAAATCAAGAGTTAAATGATTATGCTCATATGATTTCTCATGATTTAAAAACACCAATACAAAATATAGAAGCTTTATCGGTTTGGCTCAAAGAAGATTCACAGAAAGTATTAGATAGTGAAGGTAAAGAAAGAATAGAACTGATAAGAGAAAATACACAAAAAATAGATACTTTAGTAAAAGCTATTCATACATATTCTACAATTGACAAAGAAAAGCAAAAGCGATCTAATTTAGATTTAGATAAATTATTAAAAACTATTTTAAAAGAATTTAATTTATCTGAAAATATAAATGTTCATATTCCAGAAAAATTACCAAACATAAAGAGTGATAAAGATAGAATGGAACAGTTGTTTTTTAATTTAATAGATAATGCTATTAAGTTTAATGATAAAGAAAATATAAATATAGAGATAGGTTTTTCAGATGAAAATACTTTTTGGAAATTTTACGTAAAAGATAATGGAAAAGGTATTGATAAAAAATATTTCCAGAGAATATTTGTAGCTTTTTCCAAGCTAGAGAATGATTACAAATCTGCTGGAATAGGCTTATCTATTGCTAAAAAAATTGTAGACGTTTATAAAGGAGATATTTGGATAGAATCTGAATTAAACGAAGGATCTACTTTTTATTTTACAATTAAAAAATAATTATGGAAAAACCAAATTTAGAATATGTAGATAAGTTAGCTAATGGAGACGAATCTGTAAGGAAAATGCTTGTAGATGTTATAAAAACAGAATTTCCAGAAGAGAAAAAAGATTATTATAATAGTTTAAAAAATTATAATTATAAAAAAATAGAAGAAAATGTTCATCGACTTAAACATAAAATTAGTATTTTAGGACTTGAAAAAAGTTACAAAATAGCTAATAAATTTGAACATAATCTAAGAGAGCTTAATTTAGATAAGGCTGAAGATTTTGAGAAAATATTAATAGTTATTTCAGCGTACTTGAAAACTATTTAGGATTATGAATTGTATTATTGTAGATGATGAAAAAATGGCAAGAGTTATTATTAAAACTCTTTGTGATAAAATAGACTATTTAAAAGTAGTTGATGAATTTTCTAATGCGATAGATGCTATTAAGTTTTTGAACTCTAATGAAGTAGATCTTATTTTTTTAGACATTCATATGCCAGGTTTTAATGGTTTAGATTTTATAAAAACGCTTAAAAACCCTCCCAGAATAATTTTAACTACTTCTGACTCTAAATTTGCTATTGAGGCTTTTGAGTATGACTTTATAGTAGATTATTTATTGAAACCCGTTGAGCTACCAAGGTTTGAAAAAGCGATTAAGAAAGCTCAAAAACATGAGAGTACAAGAGTTTCAGAAAAAGAAACGAGCTCAAAAAAAGCAGATTTAGAAGTTGAGAATGATTTTTATGTAAATATAGATAGGCGTCTTATAAAGATTGATTTACCAAGTATTTACCTTGTAGAAGCTAAAGGAGATTATATTCATATAAAAACCGAAGAGAAAAATTATATAGTACATTCTACCTTAAAAAAGATAGAAGAAAAATTACCAGATTCGTTATTTTTAAAAGTACACCGTTCATATATTATTAATCTTAAAAAAATTATTGATATTGAAGATAATAGTGTGCTTATAAAAAGAGATGTAATTCCGGTAAGTCGTTCTAATAGACCAGAATTAATGAAACGATTAAATCTATTATAATATTCATCTATACTTAATAGGCATTTCATCTACACTAAATTTGTAAATACCGAATATTAAAAATAAAGCCTTAATTAGTACATAGTTTTGTAGTATAAAACTTTTACTATGAATCGAAAAACTACATTACAAGGCAAGCTTATCTTACTATTTTTATTAGTATTTTCTCTTACAAATACTGCACAAAACACTCCTTTTAATTGTGTTTACGACGCATATTTGTTTCAATACAACGATGTGTATTCTATCGATTTAGCTTCAGGTAATTCATACCTTGTAGCTGAAAATATTACCCCAGGAAGTATAAATGCAACTGCTTATAACCCTGCAGATGGTTTTATTTGGGGTTCATTAAGTACGCCTGAAAAAACAATAGTACGAATAGGAGAAGATTTTTTAACAACCTCTTTTTATATTGATGAATTACCTAGTAATAATAGATATGTTGGAGATATAAGCTCTGAAGGAGTTTATTATTTAAAAGGAGGTGGAACAACCTTTTATAAGATAGATGTAGATCCTGCTTCAGCAACATACACTCAACACATATCAACAGAAACATTATCACAGAATATAAATATTCATGATTGGGCTTTTAACGCTGTAGATGGAAATTTATATGCAGTAGAGAAAAATTCAAATGTTTTATATCGAATTAATCCAAGAACAAATATTGTAGAATCATTAGGAGAAGTACCAATCTTATCAGGATTGAATTATACATATGGAGCTGTTTATTTTGATCTTTCTGGTCGTTTTTATGTATCAGCAAATCAAACAGGTACTATATATGTAATTCAGAGTGTTCAAGATGTAAATACTGCAGATGATATGGATTCAAACTTATTTGCTTTTGGACCATCGAGTGCTAGTAATGACGGTGCGCGTTGTCCGACAGCCCCAGTCGCTCAAGAGATTTGTGATAATGGAATAGATGATGATGGTGATGGATTAATTGATTGTGAAGATCCTTCATGTTCTGGTTATGGAAAATGTGATGTTATTTTACCACCAACTTCAGGAGGAAATGATGGAGGTTTAGAAAGTAATAGTAGATTATCAGAACAAATAAATAAGCGAAACTATAATCGTACAAAAATCAATTATAAGTTTAATCGTAGCAAGGCAAAAAGAGTTGCAAAATCTAACGACTATAGAAGAAAAAAAGGATTTGGTTTTGAGTTAAAAGATTTCATTCCTTTAGAAGTTATAGAAGAAGATGAAACAATAGAATCTACACCTACAGATTTAGTCGCAATAACAAATGCAACAGATATTTACGCTGTAGATTATATGAAAAGCGGAACAGCTGTAGCATCAATTATAGCCTTAAAAACTGAAAATGGAGTATATGAACACACTAAATATATTTGTGATCGTTTGCTTGGAGCTCAACTAATTTCTGTATCAACCATAGAGATAAACGGACAGCAGTTTATTAAATCATTAATTAGAAATGCAGACAATACGGTAGAGTTTGTATTAAGTCTTTCAGCTAAAATAGTAAACAACGAAGCCAATTTCTCAATAGAAAGCCACTGGAATTTAGATAAATACCAATTAGGTGTTACTTTTTATAATTTTCAAATATGGTCAAACTCTTTAGATGATTTATATTTATTAGGAAAAGAAGTAGTGAATTTATTAGCTATAGAGAAGCCAATATTAGCTTATGAATTATCAACACCACCTACAGTATTTGTAAGAAAAGGAAAGTATAATAACGGATCATTAGATTTACAAATTGTAAACACAAATAAAAGTAATAATGTAAATTTTGATGCTGGTTTTAGAGTTACAGAAACAAGTGATTTTAATAAAACAAATTTAACAATAGATTTAAATGAAAGTTATATAACACATTTACAAGTACCAACCGGTAACTTATTTGATATTGGTTTTAGAATTGGTGATGGTGTAGCTACTCCAGATGATTTATTCATGTCAGATGGACCTTGGGGAGTAGATGATTCTCAAACATCAACCGAAGTAATAAATTATAACATATCACCTAACAACTTTACATTTGAAGATAATGATTTTCCTATAGAAAGAAATGTTCAACTATCAGCAACAACAAGTACTTACTTTGCAGCTTACAGAGCTTTAACACCACGTTTTAAAGCGGTAGATTTATCAGATTATAGTAGTTTTAAACTAAAAGCAAAAGGAACCGGTAATTTAGAAGTTACGTTTGTAAAGAAAAGTATTTCTTCATGGGAACAACAACATAAAGCGACAATAGTATTAAAAGATTCTTTAGTAAATTATGTAATACCTTTTAAAGAATTTATCTCATCAAGTGGAAATGAATTAGTATTAAACGATGTAGTAACAATTGTGTTTACTATGGCTTCTGAAGGAGGTACTGTTGTAACTAAAGAAATGAATTTATTAGACATTCGTTTTTCTAAAGAAGAGAAGTTTGAAGAATTAGTGGAAGATATTAAATACAATGTTGTTACACTAGCACCAAACCCTATGACTGTACAAACTAGTTTTTACTTTAATGCAAAGGAAGAAGAAAATTTAAAATTTGTAGTATATGATCAATTAGGTAAATTGGTATATCAAACTAATTTTAAAGCAGTAATAGGTAAAAATAAACTAATTTTAAATAGAGAATCGTTACAAGTAGGGTTGTATTTCTGTAAAATATTAAGTGATAAATTAATTTATAGACATGTTAAGTTATTGGTGAATTAAAATAAGAAATTAGTTTATTTGTATTAGAGAAGGTATATTATAAGTAGTTATACTTTCTATGAAAAAAAACATATATCTTTCCCCTATAATATAAAACTATTAAGAGCAAAAGAATTAACTTTTGCTCTTATCTTTGTCTGGTTACTCTTCAAGAAGTAATCTTGATTTTTTCATCTTCTCTAACGTGTTAAGAATATGGTTTCGTTTTAATGAATTATATTCAGCGTTAGCGAAGTTCGTCTTTTCTAATAAAAAACCAAGAGGGAATTAGCTGTTTTTAGCTCTAAGTATAATCGTTTTTTTATTCTTTTTGTGTTTTTAGAATCTGTAGCAGCTTGTAAATTTGTAAGTGATTAAGAGCAAAAATTACTTCTTTTATTTTTGTCTTTTAAAGAAAGGTTTCTTTAAAAAGTACCATTTAAAACGCAAGCCAATTTCTGTAAAAGTAAAACCTGCTGCAGTTGCAGAAGCGATATTACTTTGTGTACCATAAATATTTAACAAGCTATGCTCAGAGAATTTATAACCTAATTTTCCTTGTATTCTATAAGTACTCTGTTTTTTATCATCTTCAATAAATTGATAACCAGTTGCAGCAGTTAATTCATAAAACCATTCTTTATTTTTAGCAATAGCTTCATCTTTTATAATATTAACGAAAATTTCTGCAGCATTAAATCTACTAGGGCTAAAATAAATTAAAGGAACTTGATTTTTAAAAGAGATGTTTTGGTAATTAAAACCTGCTTTTAAAGAAGGCTTTTCTAATATATTATAATACAAAGAAGTAAAAAGAAGGTTTCGTGTATTATCATCATTCTGAGAAGTATAATAATATTGTGTATACCAACCTAAATTAAAATTTGTATTTAAACTATAGTTTATTAAAAAATTGTTCTGAACAATTTCTCTATCTAACAAGTCAGCATTAAAATTTTGAATTTCTCTCTTATAACCTAATTCTAAATTTTGAAGTTTAAAAGGCTTTATATTTAATGATACATCTGCTAGTAATTGCTTATAATTTTTGGTCTCAGTATTTGAAGCGGTAATACCTAAACTACTTTTAAAAGTTACGTTATTTAATAATTGATACGATATTCCAATTAAAAAATTATTAGAGTTACCACTTACGTTACTAACAGAGTTAGCTGTAGTTCTATAATTATAACTACCAAGTAATTTAAGTTTTGTTGTAAACGAAAATTCTGAATTTGCAGAGAATAAATAGGCTTCATTTTTACCGTTATCAAAAGAGTAAGAAGCTTTAGTTTCAACAAAAGGAGTAAAGGTTCTGTCTAATTTTTTTATAAAATTAGTAGCATCTTTTTGATTTTTATAAAAGATTAATGTGTTTTTAGCACTTTTATAAGCATTATCAAAATAACCAGCAGCTTTTAAGGCATTGGCTTTACCTAAATTACCATCAAAAGAAGCGCTATCTTTTTTTAAGATTAAATTATAATCATCAATACTTTTTTTAAAGTCACTTTTGTAAATATTTAATGTTGCTCTTAATGATAATGTCCAGTTTTCTGGAGTTTTATTGTTTGATGTTAAAGAGTCGATTTCTTTTTTTGCTAAAGAATACTTCTTGTTCCAAATTAAAGCCTGTATAAAGCGTTCTCTTGTTCTATCTCTAATATTATTAGGTGTAGCTTCATTTAAAAGAGAAACTGCGTTTTTACTAACAATTAAAGCTTCTTTATTATCACTATTTAGATGATGTGCTAAAGAAATTCCGTTTAAAGAGGTTAATTTATTTTCAGGGTTTTCTCCAATAATTTTATAAGTCTTTTTAGCTTTAGCTATTTGGTTTGATATTAAGTATAGGTTCGCTAAATTGAGTAAAGTTTCTTTGTCGTTTTTAAAATCTTTAAAATTTTCTTTTAAAATTTTCTCAGCTTCTAGGTAATTCTGGTTATTAACTTTATTATTAGCTAAACCTAAACGCATATACTTTTTAGAAATTAAGGCATTTGGATTTTTAGGTATAACAATCAACGCTTGATTAACATAACCAATTGCTTGGTCATATTTTTTTAAATTAGATAAGGTATTTGCATATCCTAAAAGAGTAGGGAAACTTTTAGCATCTTCTTTTAGTAGGTTTTTATAATATTTTTCAGCTTCTACATATTTTTTATCCCAAAGTAAAGATTCAGCATAATTTAATTTTACTTCAAAATCTGTAGGAAAATCTTTTAAAAGAGCAGTAAATAATTTTACTGCTTTATTAGCATTTCCGCTTAAGCCAACAGCTCTACCATAGCAAAGACGTGCTGTTTTATTGGTGGGGTATGATTTTAAAGTTGTTTTAAAGAAAGTTTCTGCTTGTTTATATTTTCCTGTTTCTAAAAAAGTAAAACCTTCTTTCATATCCTGAGAATACATAGTGGTAGTGATAAGGAAGAGTAGCAAAAGGATAGTATTTTTAATTTTCATATAGCTTTTTTTTGTTATTTGCAAGTTACGGAATAGCATTCATCATTGGACTAAAGAAAATTGCTTTTCATCGATAATAGATACTTTTCTAGTGCTTACAACGAGATATTTGTATCATTATTAATTATTAAAACATAAAATTATGGCTTTACAGATCTCACAGAAAAACGGAAACTTTTTTTTAAACGGAAAATTAAATAGCACAACATCTAGATTTTTTATTATCTATTTTGAACATAATATTGAACAACTTGAAAGCGTAACTATAAATATTGATAATGTAAATGAAATTAGTAGAGATGGCTTAGAAGCAATAAGTACACTAACGGCAATTGCTTTAAGAAACGATAAGTTATTTTCAGTTACAGGTTATGGTTGTAAAGAAATTTATGACGATTTTAATCAAATGAATGTAGCGTAATAGCTTAAAAAGAATTAGAAGATGATAGCAATTTTAAAACAAGTAAAACAAAGAATTTCGTCAGAGCAATTATTTATGATAAGTGTTTTGCTTGTAAATGGTGGTAATTATTTATATAATTTATTATTGGGTAGGATTTTAGGACCAGATAAGTTCGCAGATGCTGCTATTATGATAACTTTTTTATTAGTACTTTCATTTATAGCAATGACTTTTCAATTGGTTACGGCGAAATTTTCTGTAATCTTTGAAGGCTTAGTTTTTAAAAAATTTATATCAAAAATCTATAAAAATGCTTTTATTACAAGTATATTTTTAGGATTAATAATTGTTATTTATTCTAAAGAACTACAAGAGTTTTTTAGAACAACTTCTTCTAGTATGTTTATAGTATTTGGTGTAGGAGTTCCTCTTTATTTTTTAATGAGCGTAAATAGAGGCGTTTTTCAAGGGAAGAAACAATTAACAGCTTTATCAATTACTTATCAATTAGAAATGGTAAGCCGTTTATTAATCACATTTGGTTTGTTATATTTCTTTAAAATTGAATCTTCTATATTAATAGCTATAGGTATTTTAGGGTCTTTTATTTTTGGACTAATTCCTTTTAAGTTTAAAAATATATCTTTTTCAAATAGTATTTCTTTAGATAGAAATCATAAAAAAATGGTTCGTAATTTTTTTATAATTACAGCATTTTATGAGCTAACACAAATTATTATAAATAATAGCGATATATTATTAGTAAAACATTATTTCGAGTCTTATGAAGCTGGTTTATATGCTTCTCTAGCATTAATAGGTAGAGTAGTTTATTTTATAGCTTGGATGTTTGTAATGTTGTTATTACCAACTGTTGTTAAATTAAAAAAAGAAGGGAAACCTACTTTACCAATTTTATTAAAATATGTTGGTTATATTGCTATTATCGCTGTTTCAATTATAATAGGATGTTTTATTTTTCCAAAACAAATTATAACTATTTTATTTGGTAGCGATTATTTTGAAATAGCTCCTTTATTATGGAAATACGCACTGGCTACTGGTATCTTTGCAATCTCAAATATTTTTGCATATTACTATCTTTCTTTAGATAAATATATTCCTGTTATTATTTCAGGTGTATTTGGAATCTTACAAATAGTATTTATTGTTTTATTTCATGAAACTCTAGAGCAAATTGTACATATGCAAATACTAGCAATGGTAATATTGTTATTGGTACAATTATTATATTTCTTTTTTACAAATTTTAATGATCTACTTAAAAAGTAGATCATTAAAATTTTCCTACTCTATAACACTATCAAATAGTATTACTTACTTTATTCTATGTACTTCTTTAATTTAGTACTTAAATGTATAAATAGACACATCATTACTATTTATATATTTTCTGTTTAACGAACGTTAAATGGGCATGTAAAATACAAAACTAAAGCTTTACTCATTTGGTCTATAGTTAATTGTTGTTCAGCGCAATGAGTCTTTTTTTCTTCTTCTTTTACCCGAGATTTGAACTATAATTAAACTTAAAAGATCATGAAATTAGCAATTGTAACATCATACCCGCCAAGTAAAGTAACTTTAAATGAATATGCATATCATTTAGTTAAAAGTTTTAGACAGAATGAAAAAGTAACTGAATTAGTTTTATTAACAGATGAAACTCCTGAAGGAAAAGAAATTAATTTTACAGAAAATGGATGTAAAGTTACAGTGAAAGAATGTTGGAGGTTTAATAGTTATGCAAACGTTATAAATGTTGTAAGAGCAATTAATATAGTAAGGCCAGACGCAATATTATTTAATTTACAATTTATGAAGTTTGGAGATAAAAAAGTGGCAGCAGCTTTAGGTTTATTTTTACCTTTAATTTGTAAATTAAAGCAAATCCCTACAATTGTACTATTACATAATATTTTAGAACAAACAGATTTAGAATGCGCTGGTTTCACATCAAGTAAATTTCTACAAAAAGCATATTATTTTATAGGAACAAGTCTAACAAAGCTAATTTTAAAAGCAGATTTAGTAGCTGTTACTATGGATAAATATGTAACAACTTTACAAGAAAAATATAAAGTGAATAATATAAAAATGATTCCTCATGGAACTTTTGAGATCCCTAAAAAACCATCTCATATATTAGCGAAGGGACCTTTAAAAATAATGACTTTTGGTAAGTTTGGTACTTATAAAAAAGTAGAACCTATGATTGAGGCTGTAGAAAAAATTAGAGCATCAACAGGTTTAAACTTAGAAATAGTGATTGCAGGAACGGATAACCCTAATGTTCCAGGGTATTTAGCTTCTGTAAAAGAAAAGTATAAAAATGTTTCTCAAATTAATTTTACTGGTTATGTAGAAGAATGTGAGGTAGAACCGTTATTTAATGAAAGTGCTGTTGTTGTATTTCCTTATACTTCTACAACAGGTAGTTCTGGTGTTTTGCATCAGGCAGGTAGTTATGGTAAAGCAGTGGTAATGCCTAACTTAGGTGATTTAGCTACTTTAGTTAAGGATGAAGGCTATAGAGGTGAGTTTTTTGAACCAGAAAATGTAGCCAGTTTAGCAGATGCAATTGAAGCTATTGTTATAAATGATGCATATAGAATAGCATTGGGAGAAGCAAACTATAAAGCTGCGACAGCATTTCCAATGGAAAGAATCACAAACATGTATTTAAATAAATTTCAAGAAATTATTTTTAACAAAGAAGCATCTGAAAGTATATTTTCAGACTCTTTATCTATTTAGAAATAAACTTAAATGCTGGCTTTGTATTTCCTTTCTTATCTATAAAACCAAATTTCTTTTGGGGATTTTTTCTCCAAGGAAGATTTCCAACGACATTTTTAGGAACTTTTTCGAAATCATATAAAGTCCAAGACATAAATTGCAAGTTATTCGCTTCAATTAATTCTTGGGCTTTTTTATGGTAATTAGCTTGGTCTTCTTTGGAGCTGCCAAAGGGTTTCCAAAAACCACTATAAGAAGAAATTCCAAACTCTTGCATTACTAAATGCTTGTTAGGTGTTTTTTTTCTTAGTTTTTCTACAGATGTTGTTAAATTAGCTAAATCTTCATAATAATGGAAGGATATAAAATCAACTTTATCTTTTAAAATTAAGGCACTTTGTGTATCAGACCAACCAATGGTAACAGGATGTTTCGAGTCTATAGATTTTACTAAGCTTATCATATTGTCTAACCATGCTGTAACTATTTTTTTACCCCTAGATTTAAAATCTAAATTTGGTTCGTTTTTAATATCCCAAGCAAGTAATGCACTATGGTCTTTTACAGCAGTAATAATTGTTGCAGCATGTTGTTGATTCAAAGTCCAATCTAATACTGAATAATTACCATAAAAATCAAACAATGTTAGTACCACTTTTAAGTTATTTACATTTGCTACATCTAATGTTTGTTTTAGTTTAATTAGTTTTTCTTTTTTTACTATTGCCTTTCCAAAGTCTTCATACTGTATAAAAATACGAACCGAATTTAAACCAGCTTCTTTAATAATTTTAAAATCCTTGTTAATAGTATCTTTATTAAAAGCGTTTCCAAACATATTCCAAGGAGTATCTTGTGGGTAATAATTTATCCCTTTTATGTGTAAGCTATCTGTAGCAATGGGTTTTTTATTAACGTTATACCTTTCATTGTTTTCTTTTACTAAATGTCTAATACGCCAAAAACCATCTTCTAATAGGAATACAATTTTGTAAGTGGCTTGTTCAGTAGTTTCAGTAATAAGTTTATTGTTTTTTAAAATACGTTTGTATTCAATATTAGTATCTGTTATTACTGCTAATTGGCCGTCTTCACTAAAAAAATCTAAAGTAGGTTGATGTTCTAAAGTAGTAGCATCAATAGTAGTTTGTTGTTTTTTATTAATAGCTATAATATCATACAAGTTTTGGCGTGAATTATTTGTATAATAATCTTCAATACCAATAGTTGTATTTGTTTTGTTCGCAATATGTCTTACATACCAAGCATTTAAATAATCACGTTCTAAATTTTTTAGATTTTCTGTGTCCATTAGCCTGCCTTCATTTAGTAAAGGAGTCCATTTAATATTGGGAGTATATAATATTTCTTTTGCAATTTCGGTATGTAGCATCGTACTTCTATCAGCACCTGTATTTAAGTAACTAAATAATGCGCTAATACCAGCTATAATGGTAGCTATAATCATAATATATGAAGCTATTAAAATGGAACGAATTATGTTTCTATTAAGACCTACCATAGTGTTTTTGTTTTAAACTTTTTTTCTAAGCCAGCGATTACAATTTTTATAGTGTAGGTATCTTTTTTGTAAGCAGCAGTATTCAAATTAAAATTAACAAACCCTTTATAAGAAGTTTTTATTTCAGAATTTAATAGTACATTATTTTTATATACAAACAAACGAACCTCGAGTCCATCAGGTATGATTTGTTTCATAAAACTTTGTAAAGGTCCTATTGTGATGAGTCTATTATTTTTAGAGAAATCAACTTCAAAATCTTTTAAAACTTGCTCGTATTCAATGGTAATAGTATTACTTTCTGCCATACCTTCTACATAAGCTTTTACCCTCCAGGTTGTTTTACAATCAGGATGAATCATTTTAGCGGTAGCAATACCTTTAATGGTCGTTCCAAATGTTTTTAAAATGTTTCCTTTTTTATTTCTGATGAAAAAATTAACAAAGGTACCGTCACTTACAATATTATTATAAGTGTCTTTTATAACAGAAGAATAAAAAGTAGTGATTTGATTTCCGTCAGCATACGAATGATGTCTTTCTGCAGTAATTTTAAAATCACTAGGATTAGCAGGATATACAATAACGGTAAACTCTTTAGAGTTTTCATCTAAACATTCAGAAGAGACTAATATACGTCCACTTTTTAGTGGAGAATATAAATTTTTATGTGAAATTAAGTTTTTAATATGAATAGGTTCTTCTTTTTGCTGATTTAAAAATTGGTATTTAGTAGTAACTAAAGTTTTTTCAGCTAAAGGATTATCTAAAGAGTCAGTAGGTATAATAATAAGCATACTATAATCTTTTCTACCAGCTTCAATACTTGGTGGTCCAACATAAGTCTCCATAGTCGCTACTTTCTGTATAGGTTTAACGATTAGTTTTCCTGTAAGTGAGGTTCCGTTTAATTCCCAATATATAACCCCTCTTTTTTTAGATATAGTTTTAGGTATAACATAGCAGAGTAACTTGTTTTTTAAAATAGGTTCAATAAGTACCGTACCATAACTATTAGTACAATATAAAAAAGGTTTAACAGTTTCTGATGTTGAAAACTTTAGGATAATAGTATTTCCTGCTTGAAAATTAGTAGTGGTAGTAATTAGTTTTATTTCAGAAGGTATTTCTGTTTCTTGTAGCAGTGAAAAGGATGATAAAAGTATCAACCCTAAAAAAAAAAGGTATGTATGTTTAATATTCATTAATTCGGATTACCAATATAGGTGTTTATTTCAATATTTATGTACTTAAAATATGAGTGTTGTATTATTTGTAGTTCTTTAGAAGTGTGCTTTTTTATTCTTTTACCTACTATTTTATTAGCTATTGTTTCATTAGGCAAACCATTTACGAAAACATTCTTCATATCTGTATAAATAGTTTTAATAGAATCACAAGCTAATATACTGTACTCAAAAGGTTGTTTTCGTTGTTGTCGAACACCTTCTTTAACAAATAGATGATCAACCCAAAGTAAGTCTTTATTTTCGTTGTAATAACTAACCAAAAGTTGAGGTACTGTTATTTCTTGTAAACCACTGTTAAAAATAGTTCCATTAATACTTTTTTCTTGTACTTCAATATCGCTTAAAACACTATTTTTATATAAATCAGATCCAGAAACATTTCCAGCAATATGTAAATTGAATTTGGTTGGTTGTTCTTCAAAAGCAATTGGCGTAAATTCATCAGGGTTAAAAGTTTTTGGAATAGAATCTTTGGTGTTAGACCAGGCAATACCTTCAAAATTAATTTTGAAAGAACTTGTTTCTTTTGGCATTAATTTATGTTTAACATGGTATTTCGCATCATAGGTTGCTAGTTGTTTATTAGCATCGTTATACAAGGTTCCTTTTAAAACAACATCAGCAGGAACATTGTCTATGTTTTGTATTTCTCCAATAATAGCGTAGTGCTGTTTAAATTTAATGAGTTTAGCAGATAGTACTTCTAAAACAGGCTGCTTTAATACATCTTCATGTAATGTTTGTTCAGTAGTAATACGTCTTCTACCTTGGTTAAAATAACTGGTAGTATTATTGGCATACAATTGATCAGGAGGTAAATCATTATTTAATTCTAATGGTTGTATATACCATTTACCTTTCTCTTTTATGAGATACTTGTATTCGTTCTTATTAATTTTTTCAAGAGGTGTAATCCAATCAGTGGCAACTTTTAAAGTAGCAGAACTATCTGTTTTATGAAGTATTGTAGTTACAATAGCGTTTAGCTTTGCATAACTACTTAATAAACCATCGGTAACAGAGGTTTCTAGCATAAATTGTGTAATAGTTACTTCGCTATTCGGATCTATTAAATTATAAGCTTTTTCAAACTCTTTAAAATCTAACGCGTCATAATATGCCATAATAGCATTTTCAGGACTTCTATGGGAATCATTTTTTACGTAAAATTCGTAAAAACCGTAGCCTAAAATAATTGCCAAAATAATAACCCAAATATGAGTTACTTTTAAAAGCCCTTTAGAGAATTTTGTGTAGTTATTTTGGAATTTTAAAAACTCAGGAGCTTTCTTAAGCCTAGATTTTAAAGTATTTACCCACAACATTTGTATGTTTAAAACAAAAGCAATAAGTACGGTTATAAAAGGCATTAATCCCCAAAGAATTTTTTGCCATTTATTTACGTCTTCTTTTGGTAAAATAGAAGAGAGGGGAGGTATGTTTAAACGCTCCCAAACCATAATTCCGTTTTCTAATTGTCGCAAGCGTTGCCATCCACAAAAGTATAGGATTGGATCGTAAAATTTATCATTAGAAAATATGTATTTTAAATTATATTTAGCTGGAGTTGTTAAAAATTGCTGTAAAGAACCAATACCTGCAACACCTTTAAATTTTGAGTTTTCTAAACGTTCAATAGGTCGTGTAGTTAGCTCTGGTAATCGTCTTGCAGAATGATAGTTTCCATCTACAGATAAACCATTGGTTAAAGTGCTTAACCAAGCCATTTGATCACCAAATCCTAAAGTTAAGAACCTCCACTTATCATGATCGTCTTGATTTAAGAAGTTAACAATGGGAAGCATTTTTATTTTTTGAGGTTGTGACGGTCTAAAGTATCCTAAACTCATTGTAAAAATAGCGATTAATACAAATAAACCTGCTAAAATGCCACCAATAATACGATGATATATTGCACCGAATTTATCTTGAATCATTGTTTTTAAATCACCATTTACAAACCGAAAAGTAAATTCACCTAATAAAGGTAATGCCATAATAGATGCCCATAAAGTAAAGCGATCTAAAGTTAAAATATTAAAAGCGGTTTCTCCTAAAACCATTCTAGGAATTGGGGTTGTACCACCTGTACCTAAAACAACACAAATGGTAAAAGATAAACCAAAAAATAAATATCGCTTACTATAATATCTATAAAAAAAATAAGGTAAAAGAATTAATAATATCCCCCATGGTATAGTAAAAAAGACTAGCCCAGATGAGGTTATTTCTAAAAAGTTATCACGAGATCCATGCGGAATAGGTACTTGCGTAATTGGGTTTTTTTTAGAATTGATCCAATAAGGGAGTAAACAGCCTATAATAATAACTAAAGAGAGGCCTCCAAAACCAATCATACGTTTAAAGAGCTTTGCAAAATATTTTAAAAAAAGCCTAAATCGTACTGCTTTCATGGTTTTAACCTCCTCTTTACAAGCATCCATAATAACCAAACCAATTAAAGGGAAAATGAAAAAGATCATCCCAAATATTGGTGTTACATGGTGTGAGGTAACTGTTACTGAAATTAAAGAAAGCGAAGTAGCCAAGTACCAATATTTACCAGTTTTTAACCATAAATAAATTTCAGGTAAGGCATGCATTAATATGGAAATACCAATAATACTTGGTAATTGACCAAAAATATGCAGGGTTTCTATAAATGAAGAGGAAAATACAGCTAATACTGCTGCATAACCAGCAGACTTTCTATGTGCGGTTATTAACAATGAAAACCGATATACTCCTGTAATAAACAAAATAATAGCAATAAGTGCTACGGTAAACATTCCAAACTTTAAGCCACCAACAAAAGACAATAAAGCTATTGATTGATGCACTAAAGGAGGATAACTCATTACTGTAAAACCTGTGTACCATTTGTAGTTCCATGGCTCAAACCAGCTATTGGCATAATGATCTGCAAAAAATAAATGAATTAAGGCATCATAGGTAGTTTCTAAAGTAAAAAAAATACTGCTTCCATGAAAAGCAATAGCTAACAGTATGGCAGTAATTAAATATTTATTAGAAGTTTCTTTCATAAAATAAAGCACTTTTTTTCAATAATGTAAATATATATATATTAAATGATGGTTTATATTTTATTTAACAGAAGTAAACATCCGCTCGTCTAAACAAAACATCCCCTAAAGGGGGTAACTTACTTTTTAATAGTTAGTTGCGCTATTTTTGAAATGTAATTAAGCAATAAAAACTATCAATTATGAAAGTATTAGCAATAGATGATCAAAAATTAGTTTTAATCCCTTTAGAAAATAGATTAAAAAAACTAGGGTATGAAGTTATTACAGAATCTAATGCGTTAAAAGGAATAGCCTTGTATAATTCTTTTCAACCAGACTTAGTAATTGTAGATATTAACATGCCTCTAGTTTCTGGAATGGAAGTAGTAAAACATGTAAGAAAAGTGAAAAAATCTTCTACACCTATTATGATTTTGTCTGGGAATACTGATGATCAAATAATAACTGAAGGTTTTGAATTAGGTATTAATGATTATATGAAAAAACCTTTAAGTTTAAGTGAGGTTTGTGCTAGAGTAAAAAGGTTAATAGGGGTTCCGGAAACAACTAATAAAGCTGTGAAATATGATAGGGTAATTATACAACAAAGATGTGTTGGTGTAGTAATACCTTGTTATAACGAAGAGAAAAGATTGTTAAGTAAAGAGTTTACAAATTTTATTGATAAAAATTCAGGGTATCATTTATGTTTTGTAAACGACGGAAGTAAAGACAAAACTTTAGAAGTATTAAATAGGCTGAGAAAAGGAAGAGAAGACTTTATAACAGTATACAATTGTGAAAAGAATGGAGGAAAGGCTGAAGCCGTAAGACAAGGAATGTTATATATGGCTAAGCAAGAAGATTTAGATTATATCGGTTTTTTAGATGCAGATTTATCTACAGACCTAACAGATTTCGATGATTTAGTTTCAACCATAGAAAATTCTGAATATAAAATAGTAAGCGGCTCAAGAATGAGTAGGATGGGAGCAAATATTACAAAAGAATCAGCAAGAAAGATAATAAGTTTAACAATAAACTTTGTTATTAGAAAAATTCTTTCAATGGATTTTAATGATACACAGTGTGGAGCTAAAATTTTTAAGAAAGATATTATTGAAATCTCATTTGGAAAGAAATTTATAACACAATGGATATTTGATGTAGAAATTTTTAGAAGGATAACACTTCATTTTGGATTAAAGAGAGCAAAAGAAATATTATGCGAGCAACCATTAAAAAGATGGATTCATGCTGATGGTTCTAAATTATCTATGAAAGATTCAGTAAAAATAATAGGGCAATTAGGTAAAATAGCATGGTTTTATAATAAAACAAAAAGTAATAAGAATAATTCAGTTACAAAGACATCAATAAAACTGAATCAATCTTTATCTCAAGTATAAATATGAAGAAAGGAATAATCATAATTTTTAATAAAAGTGATATTAATATTTTAAAAACTTCTTTTTTAAAATCATTTATTAATCAAGGAATAAAAATATTATTAATTAACAATGGTAATCATCAAGCAATAATTGAACTTTTATGTGCATTGAAAGAATATTCAAAAAAAGACATTTCAATTTTAACTTTGAGAAAAGAGAAAAAAGCAATGTTAGCTGTAAAGGCAGGTGTACGTTTTTTATCAACAATAAATAATATTGGTTTAATTATACATACAAAACCAATGAGTATGTTAAATATCAGTTTTATAAATAAAATATTAAATATATCAGAAAAGGATTTATTTAATAAAAAAGAAGAAAGAGTATTACTAAGAAGAGTGTATTCGATTAACGAAATAATTAACTGTTAAAAAATAAATGTTATGATTACTCTAGACCAAAATTTTAAGAATGTTTTTTTAATAGAAGGAAAAGTACAAAATTATGATTGGGGTGGAAAAAAGTTTATCCCAAACTTAATTAGTAAAAAGAAAAGCATGGCTACCTATGCTGAGTATTGGTTAGGAGCGCATTTAAAAGCTCCTTCAACTATTAGAACTAAAAGAGGAAATTTTTCTTTAGATTTCTTTTTAAAACAAAAGCCAATTGAATTTTTAGGATTAAGAGTCGCAAATACTTTCGGTAAATTACCTTATTTATTTAAAGTGTTAGATGTAAATAAAATGCTATCTATACAAGTACACCCAACTAAAAAAGCAGCAGAAATAGGGTTTGATCTTGAAAATAAAAGAGGTGTTGCTTTAACAGCAAAAAACAGAAATTATAAAGATAGAAATCATAAGCCAGAAGTAATGGTAGCTTTAAGTGATTTCTGGTTGTTACACGGTTTCTTACAAAGAGGTAAATTGATAAGAAATTTAAAAGAAACAAGTGAATTAAACTTTTTGTTAGATACTTTTAAAGAAAATAATTATTTTGAGTTATATAAAATGGTTATGGAGTTTTCTCAAGAACGTGTAAATACAATTTTAAAACCATTGGCAGAAAGAATTTTACCAAAATTTTTAAATAATGAGTTAGAAAAAACATCTCCTGAGTATTGGGCAGCAAAAGCATTAGTTAATAAAAGTTCTAAAAACATTGATAGAGGAATATTTTCTATCTATTTTTTTAATATTGTAAACTTATCTAAAGGAGAAGCTGTTTTTCAAGACGCAGGTCTTCCTCATGCTTATTTAGAAGGGAAAAACATAGAGTTAATGGCTAATTCTGATAATGTATTAAGAGGAGGTTTAACAAGCAAGTACATTGATGTTGAAGAGCTTTTAAAGAATACAAAATTTGAAGAGACAATACCTAATGTTCTATATGGGGTTAAAAACTATGCAAATAATGAACTAGTTTATAGAACAAAAGCAAAGGATTTTAAACTAAGTAAAATTGAATTAGCAAAAGATTTAAAATACAAATCAAAATCAAAATCTGTAGAAATATTAATAATTTTAGAAGGATCAGCTACTGTAATACAAAACCTTAACCGTATAAATATAGATAAAGGACAATCAATTTTAATAAAAGCAAATACGAATTATAAAATAATCTCATCTAAAGGGGTAGAAATATACAAAGCAAGTGTGCCGGAACAAAAATAGTTTCAAAATTTCACTTAATATGAAATTTCATAGTTTTTTAAGAAAAAAATGTTTCTCCTCTATTTTTTTTAATACAAATATTGTTGTAAAATTATAGGTGTATTCCTTATAATAGGGTGTGTTAACTTGTGTTTAAAACTATATTAATACTTTATCTTAAAATAAATAAAAGAACTTAATTTAGTTTTATTGATATTAGTTTAAGCTAGCTGCTTTTGCAATTTATTAGATTAACAAATATGATTTGTAACTTTGTCGTTTAAAAATAGTAGATTATTATAAGATAAATAAAGTACTTATTTTATTAAGAGAGCTCTGATTACAACCTTGAATTATTTTTGTCTTGTAAACTGTAAGTATAAACTTTATATTTAGTTTATGCTTCTTAGTCTCACAATTTTATAAAAGCAAAATAATAAAAAAATATCATTTTTTTATTTGTTAAGGTTATATGCAGATGAAATATATAATTTTAATATATCTTATTTGGCTTGCCATTAATATTGGAGTAATAAAGTTTTAAATTCTTTACTCATCTATTATTTAGTTTATAAATTTGTAACTTATTGATCTATCGCTATACTGAAAAAAAGGTGTATTAGTAGTGGGGGGAGAAAAGTAAGCATTTTTATTACAATTTTTATTTCAAAAGTAGTAAATTATTCAATCACCTTTTTTACGCTACCACATTTAAGCATGGCATCACCAAAATATGGATTTAGTACTTTTTCTTCCTTACTTAACCAATAGGCTCCTTTATCACTATTTGCCATCGGACAAAATTGACTATAGACTTTCTCGTTTATTCCAAAAGTTTCAATAGCACTTATTAAGTATAACGATAAATGGTTAAAGTGACTTCTTTGTTCTTTTATATCGGCGGCTTTAAAAATTGAACTAAGTGCTGCTTTAATTTCTTTATCAAAAAACATCCATTTTAAATGTGTATCGTTTGTTTTCAGTAATTTCATATCAACCTTGGTTAGATTAGCTATCGTCTTTTTTGTAGCTTCAGTAGCAGTAGTAACATTCTCTTTAATTAAAGCGTCTTTTAGTTCGATATAATTATTAAAAACAACTTTTAATTGTTCTTGAAATTCAACAGCAACTTTAAGTCGCTCCTTTTTTGTGGTATTTAACGGTGCTGTTTTACGATGCTTTTTATGATCAGTACTAGTTTGGTTGTCTTTTTTATTCATCATCGACTTTTTGCCTTGTAATTGCGCAGAAGCGTCAACAGTAAAAGTACCATTGGTTACAATTTCGTCACCATGTACAAGTCCGTCAATAACCTCATATTTTTCGCCTAATTGTTTACCAATTGTAATTTCTTTCATTTCAAAAATTGGTTTATTAGGATTTGTTTTTAAATAGGCAACAGAGCGTTCTCCTGTCCATAATACTGCCGATTTAGGAATCATTAAAAGTTGTTTCTTTTTAGAGGTTGCACTCTTAATATTTCCTTCAACAAACATTCCTGTTTTAAATTCTCTATTTTTATTATTTAAAACTACGCGAAGTTTAACCGTTCTTGAGGTGGCGTTTAATGTTGGATCGATAAAAGCGACTTTACTGTTATTCTTTTTATTTGGATAAGCATTGGTGGTAACCGTAATATCTTGCCCTTTTTTAAATAACGAGATTTCATTCTCATACACATCAAATAAAGCCCAAACGGTATTTAAGTTTGTTATTTTTAATAAAGCTTGTCCTTGTTTTACATAGTCGCCTTGTGCTACTAGTTTTTCAGATACAGTACCAGAAACATTTGCATATATAGGAAGATTTTTTTTTACTTTTTTTGATACTTCAATTTGATTAATTTGACTTTCAGAAATTTTCCAAAGCTTTAATTTATTGCGTACAGCTTTATATAATTCGGGTTGCGATTCTTTTAATGTTGAAGCAGTGATTAATTCTTGTTGCGCTGCAAATAACTCAGGTGAATAAATAGTAGCTAATAGTTTTCCTTTTTTAATTTCTTCTCCTATTGAGCTAATATTTAAACGTTCTATTCTTCCTGAAAAATAACTCGCTTGTATTACGTTTGCATCTTCATTTTCGCTAATCTTTCCTGTTAATTTATAGGTAGCGGCTTCATTAGAATTATTACCAACAACTGATGTTTGAATATTTGCCAACGCCATGGCGTTTTTTGTTAATTTAAACGCATCAGCATTTAAACCTTCGGCACTTGTTTCAGCAGGAATTAAATCCATACCACAAATAGGGCAGTCGCCAGCTTCGGGTTGCATAATTTGTGGATGCATAGAGCAGGTCCACTTTTGGTTCGTTTCTTTAGCTGGTTGAGAATGATTATGAGAAGTATCTTTATTAGGTGAATTACCAAATAATAACCACCCAAATAATAACCCTATTACTAATACCCCTATATAAATTATATATTTTTTCATTACAGTAATTTTTTATTTACTTAATTTTAAAATTCTTGTTGCTCCTTGAATTACAAACACAAATACAATGATTCCTGTTATTAAATCAGGAATACCAGAGTTAGACCAATTTACTAATAGACCCGCTATTATTATTCCAATGTTTATGATAACATCATTAGAGGTAAAAATCATACTTGCTCTCATATGTGCATCATTACTTTTTGATTTTTGTAAAATGTAAAGGCAAATACCATTTGCTATTAAGGCAAAAACAGACACTGTAATCATTGTAGATAAGATTGGCAGTATTTCAAAACCTATAAACCTTCGTACAACCTCTATAAGACCTATGGTAGCAAGTAATATTTGAAAATAACCAGCATATTTTGCGATGCGTTTCTTTTTTAAAATAGTGCCTCCAACAGCAAAAAGACTTAATCCGTACACAAAAGAATCTGCAAGCATGTCTAAGCTATCTGCAACTAAACCCATCGATTTTGAAATAATACCGGTATACATTTCTATTAAAAAAAATAAAAAGTTTATTAAGAGTACAGTCCATAAAGTTTTTGACTGACTCGTTTTGGATTCATTGAGAGTAATGCTTGTTTTTTCTGAGCTAATTTTATGTTCTTTTAGGTTTAAGTCCTTTATCGCTTCTTCGATATAGGTGGCATTATTTGTGTGAAATATTGTTAAAATTCTATCTTTTAAGTTAAAATCAAGTTGTTTAATACCATCAACATCAGATAACTTCATTTTAATCAGGTTTTCCTCTGAAGGACAATCCATTTTTGATATTTTAAAGATAGTTTTATTCATTTTAAAATATATTTAATAGCATTAATAATGTCATTACAATCATAATTGTATTTTCTATAAACGTTGCTTCTGTCATCGGTAATTTTAAAGCGGTTCCTAAACAAGCACATTGTATTGATTTTTTATCTAATAATGTTTTTGTTACCCCAATTGTTGTTATTCCTAATACAACAAGCGTAATGATTAAAGCGATGTTTACTTCAAATCTCATCAAGAGCATTAAACCTAAAATGGTTTCGATAAAAGGATAAATCCATCCATAAATAGGAATACGTTTTGCTAAAGGGTCATACATTTTAAAAGATTCGGGAAATCCTTTTAAGTCTAACATTTTAAAAAAGCTAAATACAATGTAAAATAAACCCATAAAATCGAGCATAAATTCACTCCAGCTCCAATTTTTATAATGTAATAATACACTTGCAACGGTGATATAAAACAAGATAAGCAACAATGGTTTTAGTTGTTGGATTTTCGTTTTTTCTCCTTCAGTTGTAAAGCTTGAAGGTTGAGAAGAAACTAAGTGCTTTTCATCTTCTTTCATTGAAATAGTATATTTAGAAGGCAATGCTTTTTGTAATTGATCTATAGCGATATGGCTACTCATGCTAACTTCTACTTCTCCTTTTTCAAGATTAACAACAGCCGATGTTACTTCTTCTAAAGCGTTTAAACTTTTTTCAACAGATGCTTTACAACCGCCGCAGGTCATTTTAGATACGATATATGTGTGCTTCATTTTTATTAATTTTTAAGTTGATAACAAAATTACAGCTTCATGATTCTATCTGTTTTCACAATTAGGTTTTATTTTGATACAATTTGGTCATGTTCTTGTCGGTTCCATTCTTGTAAATTTTTATAATTACTCATCGACATTCCTGTTACAGTTTTAAATTGCCTCGCTAAATGACTACTCGATTTATAATTAAGACTATAGGCTATTTCAGAAAAATTTAATTGCCCAAGTTGTATCATCTCTTTTATTTTTTCAATTCTGAGAAGTATTTCATATTTCTCAATAGTAACACCTTCACTTTTACTAAACGCTTTACTTAAAATAGCATAATTTTTATTAAAACGTTTTGATAAAAACTGAGTTAAATTTTCTGTACTATTAGAAGTTATTTTTTTAACAAGTGCAATTTTTATGGCTTCAATTAATGCTTTTGATTCTTCTTTAATGATTTCAAAACCATGTAATTTTAAAACCGTTTCTAGTTTTGCTAGTTTTTTATAATCATCAGTTTTAACAAACTCTACTTGACCTAATTCAATATGGTTTACATCAAGTCTCAACATATTAAATTCATATAAAACTGTTGAAATGCAACGATTACAAACCATGTTTTTAATGTGTAGAGTTTGATTCATTCCTTTATGTTTTAGAATTTATAATTAATGCTTGTGTCCGTTAGCGTTATGGTCTTCTTTTTTCACGTAATTCATTCCACATTTTGGGCATTCACCTTCTATATCGCTTCCGCTACCTTCACAATGCATTGGGCAAATATATGCAGAGGTATGTTCTTTTCCTTTCTTTTCTACTTGTTCGGTTTCGGTATTTTTAATCTCTTTTTTTGCATTTTTACACGAAACGGTTGTTAGCATAAGAACTAATATAAATACTCCTAAAATTGTTTTTATTAATTTTGCCATGATTTTTCTATTTTTAAATTTATTATTGTTTAATAAAATCATTTTAATTGATTTAAATATTTAAGAATACGCTGTTTTTCAACTCCTGATAATGATGCGTTTTTATGAATGAAAGTATATGAACTTAAAGGCATTTTGTTATTTTCAATTTGTTTAATTATTGATTTAATTTTACTCGATTTTCTTCGATTTGATAACAAATTCCATTCACTAAAGTTCAATTCATCTTTTCCATTTTTAACATGATCATCCAAAAACCAAGCAACAGGTTGTATTTTACTATACCAAGGATAATTTGTGTTATTACTGTGGCAATCGTAACAAGATACTTGCAATTTTTTTTTAATGTCGTTAGGCACATTATTAACCAGTATAAAATCGGTTATTGGTATAACGTCACTTTGGTTACGTTCTGTGGGCACAAATTGTATGCCCACAAAAACGACCAGTATAATAATTGTTATGATTTTAACAATTTTCATTTAGTTAATTTCTTTTTGAACTTTACCACAAGTTAACATTTTGCTTCCGTAATAAGGGTTTTTAACATCTTTACTCATGCTTAACCAAGCACTACCTCCGTCATACATTGGGCAAAATTGCTCGTATAAAGTATTTTCGGTACCAGTAATTGCAACCATATCTGTAACATCTTTACTTAATATTTTGAAATGCTCTCTTTGATGTGTCATTGGGCTTACTGAAATATGTTCAGCGTGTTCTACTGCATCTTCGATGATTTCATTTAATGCTGTTTGTTGCTCTTCTGTATATTTAGAAACGTCTAAATTCCCTAAACTTTTTTTCAATACAATTCCAAATTCTTTTGCTTTGTTTTCATCATCACCTACCAAAACATCTTTTAGGTTGAAGTAATCTTTTAAAATTATTTCTGAACTTCCATCTTGATTGGTATTCAAGGATATGTTCTCTTTTTTATAGTTTTTATTTTTTTTGTAATCCATTCCACATTTTGGACATTTACCTTCCATGTCGCTCCCGCTACCTTCACAATGCATTGGGCAAATATATGCAGAGGTATATTCTTTGCCTTTCTTTTCTACTTGTTCTGTTTCGGTAGTTTTAGTCTCTTTTTTTGCATCTTTACAAGCTATTGTTGTTAGCATAATACCTAATACGAATACTCCTAAAATTGTTTTTACTGTTTTCATTTTAAATTGATTTTATAGTTATTAAATAATTGAATTTTAATTTGTTAAATAGTTAATAATTGTAGTTTGTAAATAATATTTTTTGATGGATTCTATTTGATTTATTTGAAACTTTAATTGTAGTTCTTGAATGTCTAAAACATCTTTAAAATTAATTGTTCCCGTTTCGTAGCTTCTTACTAAAATCGTTTCAGCATTTTTAGCTTGTTTTAAGTTTTTAGTTTGTGTTTTATGACTAATTCTTGCAGAGATTCTATCCTTTAAAGCTTTGTCTAAAATTGTTTCTAAACTATTGAACCGTTCTTGTTTTTGAGTCGCTATTTCTTGTTGCTGCAGTTTGTTTTGCTTACTTTTTGATTTGTATTTCTTGTTGAAAATTGGAATAGAAATAGAAACCATTGGCATAATAATATCTTTTCCGTTGTCATTAAAGTTCATGTCTGTGCGCTTTTCAACGTTTATATAATCCAATCCAAAACCAATCATTGGACTACTTTCCTTTTGATTCAATAATTCCGATTTTTCTATAGATTGATACAACTTATCATACTTTAATAACTCAGGATGTAATGCTAAATTTTTAGAATTTATTTCAAAATCTTCAGAAGGTAAATTCAATTTATTTATAACATTAATTTTAATCGCTTTATCCTGATTTAATAGTTTATTAAATTTAGTTTGTTCAGCCAAAAATTGTTGCTTTAATATTTCTAATAATTGTTGCATTTCATTCTGACGCATTTGCAATCGCAATACATCTACCACAGATGCTTTACCAACTTCAACAGATGTTAAAGCTAATGTTTCGTAGGTTTTAAGCAGTTTAATGTTTTCAATTAAAATTGACTGTTTTGCCTTATTTGCGTATAAAGTATAATAGGATTGCGAAACCGAAGAAATTAGTCTTCTTTTAGCTATTACAATATCTTCAAATTTAACATCAGCCAAAGTACTTACATAATTTTCTCTTACTGTAATGCTTCCAAACCAAGGCATCATTTGTTTTGCAGAAATCTTAAAACGTTGTACTCCTGTTCTTGTTTCTGGCTCACTAATAAAATACCCAACACCAAACTCAGTATTAGGTAATGTATTTACTTCATTTACTTTTTCGGAAGCAATAGAATATTGCAATTCAAACTTTTGAATTTCCGGATTATTATCTAAAGCTTTATTAATATAGGTTTCTAATTCTTGACTTTGAGTATTTAGAACAAAGAAAAAAGAACCAAGAAGCAAGACAGCTTTGTGTATAATGTATATATTTTTCATGGTATATTTTTTAATCTATTTTAGAAGCTCT
The DNA here is from genome assembly GCF_019278465.1 of Tenacibaculum sp. AHE14PA. Taxonomy (GTDB): domain Bacteria; phylum Bacteroidota; class Bacteroidia; order Flavobacteriales; family Flavobacteriaceae; genus Polaribacter; species Polaribacter bernardetii. Next base: position 158,941 of record NZ_CP058983.1, read on the forward strand.
TTTTTTCTCTAATCTCTTTAATTTTATCTCTTCTCTCCAGCTATATAAAACAGGAACAATAAAATACGAGGTAACATCAATTACCATTCCTCCAAAAATAGGAATTGCCATGGGTATCATAATATCACTTCCTTTTCCTGTAGATGTTAGTACAGGTAATAATGCCAAAATTGTAGTTACGGTAGTCATTAAACACGGACGAATACGTTTTTCGGCAGCATGCAAAGCAGCAACTCTAATACTCTTTTTATCTGAAGGTTTCTCACGTATAAAAGTTTGTGTTAGATAAGTTGCCATCACCACACCATCATCTGTAGCAATCCCAAATAAAGCAATAAAACCTACCCAAACAGCCACACTTAAATTAATGGTTTTCATATTGAAAAGCTCCCGCATATTCTCGCCAAAGAGATTAAAATTAAAAAACCAATCTTGGCCATATAACCAAATCATAATAAAACCACCTGCAAAAGCAACGGTAATTCCTGTAAACACCATTAATGATGTGGTTACAGATTTAAACTGAAAATAGAGGATTAAAAAGATGATGGCTAATGCTAACGGAACCACCACAGATAATGTTTTTTCTGCCCGTAACTGATTCTCGTAAGTTCCTGTAAATTTATAACTGATCCCTTTTGGGACTATTAATTCTCCTGAGTCTATTTTTTGTTGAAATAAAGCTTGTGCATTTTCAACAACAGCTACTTCTGCAAAACCATCTATTTTATCAAACAAAACATAACCAACTAAAAAAGTGTCTTCACTTTTAATAACTTGCGGACCTTGCTCATAACGAATCGTAGCCAATTCACTTAAAGGAACTGGATTTCCTTTTTCTACAGGAATATAAATATCTTTTATATTTTCGGGGTTACCACGTAGCTCTCTAGGGTAGCGAACACGAACAGCATAACGCTCTCTGCCTTCAACTGTTTGTGTTAAAGCCATACCACCAATGGCAACTTTTAAGACACTTTGTACATCTTCAATAGAAATTCCGTAACGCGCTATTTTCTTTCTATCAATATCAATCAATAAATAAGGTTTACCAACAATTCTATCAGCAAAAACAGCCTCTACTTTAACACCTTCAGCTTGTTTTAAAAGACTTTCTAGTTGCAAACCAAAAGCCTCAATTTGTTTTAAATCTTGTCCTTTTACTTTAATTCCCATAGGTGCTCGCATACCAGTTTGTAGCATGACTAATCGTGTTTCTATAGGTTGTAGTTTTGGAGCAGAAGTAACTCCTGGTAATTTGGTAACTCTTACAATTTCATTCCAAATATCATCTGGATTCTTAATTTCTGGTCGCCAATTACGATAGTATTCTCCATTAGTATCTTCGATAAGTTGATCGTTTGTCACATTGAGTGCAGTCGAGATATTTGTTGCTTTCTTCTCGACTGCGATCGAACTGATAGCTAGATTTTTATTATGGATTAGGTTTCCATTTTTCAATTCAAAAAAACCATCATTATTTACTTTATAACGCTGTCTTTTTCCTTTGTCATTTCGCATGTATTCTGATTTATACTGAATCATGTTTTCATACATCGATAAAGGAGCTGGATCTAAAGCAGATGCTGTTCTACCAGCTTTTCCTACTACAGTTTTAATTTCTGGAATGGTAGCAACAGCCATGTCTAATTGTTGCAATACACGTTTATTTTCTTCTACGCCAGAATGTGGTAAAGAAGTAGGCATCAGTAAAAAAGAACCTTCATTTAAAGAAGGCATAAATTCTTTACCTGTATTATTCATTATCCAAGCTCCTGAAATAAGAACGGTTGTTGGAATGATTAAAAAAAGTAGTTTGTTAGCTAAAGCCCACCTTAATATTTGTTCGTAATAGATTCTTAAAACAGAAAATACGCCTAAAATTCCGAAGCAAATAATAGCAACAAAGACTAGGTTAATTAAAATGCTACGATTAAAACCTAATGGTCTCCAATATGCTGCAAGCAGAAACACAATAGCTGCCGAAGAAATTAAGATGTTTGTAAGGTTAACTTTTTTTGTATCTAATTTTTCTAGAACACCAAGTAAACCTGTAACTCCGAAAGCAATTACAACAATACCTAACCAATTACCACTTATAATAACTGCAAATCCTACAATAATTAATGCTCCATTTATAATATGTTTAAACGAATTTTTAAGTGTTGTTTTTCTGAATAAATACGCTGCAAATGGCGGAATCAAAAACAAAGCAATTACTAAAGAAGCTGCTAAGGCCATTGTTTTTGTAAAAGCTAAAGGTCTAAAAAGTTTTCCTTCGGCACCAATCATTGTAAATACAGGTACAAAACTTATAATGGTTGTTAAAACAGCAGTTAAGATAGCGCCTGAAACTTCTGATGTAGCATTATAAACTACTTCGTTTATTGTATATGTTGTACCGTCTTTACGAAGACATAATTTTTTATCGTCGAGATGACGAATCATATTTTCGGCAAGTATGACGCCGACATCTACCATCGTTCCAATAGCAATTGCAATACCTGATAATGCCACAATATTAGCATCAACATTAAATAGTTTCATGGTAATAAAAACCATTAAAATAGCAACAGGCAATAATCCAGAAATTAATAAAGAGGCTCTTAAATTAAAAACCATCACAATAATTACTAAAATGGTAATCAATATTTCTAATATTAAAGCTTCGTTAAGGGTATCTAAGGTTTCTTCAATAAGTTCAGTTCGGTCGTAAAAAGGAATAACTGTTAATTGAGAGGTGCGTCCGTCTGCCAATACTTTAGTAGGCAAACCACCTTTAAGTTCTGTAATTTTTTCTTTTACATTGGTAATTACTTCCATCGGATTAGCTCCGTATCTAGCTACTACAACACCTCCAACAACTTCTGCACCTTCTTTATCTAATAAACCTCTTCTGGTTGCTGGACCTAAAGAGACTTTAGCAATGTCTTTAATTTTAATAGCGGTATATTCTTCGGATGTTACCACTGCATTTTCTATATCTTCAACGGATTTTACGTATCCTAAACCGCGAACTAAATATTCTACTTTATTGATTTCTAAAGTCTGTGCTCCAATATCTTGATTGCTACTTTTAACAGCTTTTACAACTTGATTTAAGCCAATATTGTATTGACGCATTAATTCTGGATTTACATCAATTTGATATTCCTGAACATAGCCTCCAATAGAAGCAACTTCTGAAACACCAATTGCAGATGATAAGGCATATTTAACATAGTAATCTTGTATACTTCTAAGTTCGTGTAAATCCCAACCACCGGTAACATTACCTTTTTCATCACGACCTTCTAGCGTATACCAATAAATCTGACCCAGTCCTGTGGCATCAGGTCCTAATGCAGGGTTTACGCCATTTGGTAATAAATTATTTGGTAGTGAATTTAGTTTTTCTAAAATTCGACTGCGGCTCCAGTAAAACTCAATGTCTTCTTCAAAAATAATATAGATACTCGAGAAGCCAAACATAGACGAGCTACGAATGGTTTTTACGCCAGGAATACCGAGTAGGGAAGTGGTTAAAGGGTAGGTAATTTGATCTTCAATATCTTGAGGAGATCGACCATCCCATTTGGTAAATACAATTTGTTGATTTTCACCAATATCAGGAATCGCATCTACAGCAACAGGATTGCTTGGTAAAAAACCAATATTCCAATTAAACGGTGCGTTTACAGTCCCCCAACCTATAAAAAGAATTAGTAATAATACTGCTACGAGTTTATTTTCTATTAGAAACTTAATGCTTTTATTTAGCATACACTTAATATTTAAAACAATTAGATAATGGTATTTATAAGAATACCGAATACAAGAAATTATCCTAATGATAAAATCATAGGACAATACAGTTTATTGTTTTAAAAATTAAATTAAGTACGTCTCGTCTAATTTAAATAACTCTTTTGTGACGAGTGGTGGTTTGTATGTTTTAAAAGGAGAAATGTTATTATTAAACCCTTTAAAAAGGTTAATGTATGTATATAAAAAAGAAGTAATAAATTGCTGTTGCTCAAAGCTAAGAGAGTTAAAAGATGCTTGTAAGTTATCTTTACCTTCAAAAGCAATTTGTTTATCGTTACAACAATTTTTCTTTGTAATAGAGCATTCTTTAATAGGTGCTTTTTGCATTTTCATTCCGCATGTTTTTGCTTTGCGAAATAATGCAGTATCGACTAAAGTATCGCCACAAAAGTGCATATCTATAGTAAACGACATTGTAGATAGTAAGACTACCAAAGCCATTAAAAAAGATATTGTTTTATGGAGAATTTTTTTCATATGAATAACAAAGATACTAAACGTTTAGTAAATAGTATATTAATAAAAATGTAAAGGTAAATAGTGAAAAAATATAGTTGCTATTTCCCAATACAGAAGTTACCAAATATATGCCCTAAAATATCTTTGTCGACATCATACTCACCTGTTATGTTACCTAAATGACGCAAGCATTCACGAATATCTATAGAAAATAAATCGGTAGAAATTTCTAAATCGATTCCTTGTTGCACAGAAGTAATAGCGGTTAAAGCATTATTTAAAGCTTCGAAATGACGGGAGTTGGTAACAATAGTTTCATTATTACTCAAGGCTCCTGTATTAACTAAAGAAGTTAATTCTGTCTTTAACTCATCAATGCCTGTTTTTTGTTTAGCAGAAAGTAAAATTAGGTTTTCAATTTCTGATTGTAGAACAGCAGAGTCATGACAAGACAAGGTGTCAATTTTATTTGCAATTACTAATAGACGTTTGTTAGGAAAACGTTTTTGTATTGTTTCTATTTCTTGCAAAAATTCTTCACTAGCATGAGAAAATTTATTAGAATCGATTAAAAAGATAATCAATTGTGCATTTTCTGCTTTTTCGTATGCTTTTTTAATACCGATGTTTTCAACAATATCTTCAGTTTCTCTAATTCCTGCAGTATCTATAAAACGAAAAGCAACACCGTCTATAATTAATTCGTCTTCAATAGCATCACGCGTAGTACCAGCAATATCAGATACAATGGCTTTTTCTTCGTTTAAAAGTGTGTTTAGTAAAGTTGATTTACCAACATTAGGTTCTCCTATAATTGCAACGGGAATTCCGTTTTTCATAGCATTACCAAAAGCAAAAGAATCGATTAATCGCTTTAAAACAAAAGTGATTTTAGCAACTAATTGCTTAAATTTGGTTCTATCAGCAAATTCAACATCTTCACCAGAAAAATCTAATTCTAGTTCTATTAAAGCAGCAAAATCTAATAATTGTACACGTAGTTCTTTTAATTCATTGGTAATTCCGCCACGCATTTGCTGAATAGCCATTAGATGACTTGCAGCAGAGTTTGATGCAATTACATCTGCTACAGCTTCCGCTTGCGATAAATCCATTTTTCCGTTTAAGAAAGCACGCATTGTAAACTCACCATTATCTGCCATTCTACAGCCATTTTTTAAAAATAACTGAATGATTTCTTGCTGAATAAAAACAGATCCGTGGCACGAAATTTCTACTACATTTTCACCAGTATAAGAACGTGGGTTTTTAAAAACAGAGACTAAAACTTCATCTAAGACAGTTGTATTATTAACAATTTGGCCTAAATGAATGGTATGTGTTTTCTGATTCAATAATGACTTTTTATTGGTTACAGATTTAAAAAAACTATCGACAATAGTAATAGCATTTTCTCCTGATAGTCTAATAACAGCAATAGCTCCAACACCAGATGGAGTTGCCATAGCAATAATTGTATCGTTTTGAATCATATTACAAAATTACCGATTAACAATTAAAATATATCATTTATTGGAGAGGATTTTTTTTCCTATAACGCCTAAGGGGAAAATCCCCTATTTTGGTTTTTAGTTTTATAAGAATAAAAATATACATTACTTTTGATAAAACTATTTTAAGAACATAAAAATGGTAAGCCTCTAAGAATAATACTATCCCTAAATAGTTTTTTATTCTTTCCTCTAAAAACTTAGTAATGTATAATAGCGCAATTTATTGTGTTATATGTAGTATACATAACCCTTTATTGTATTTCCCTTTATTCCCAATTGTAGAAATTAACTTGGTAATTCAACTTCCAGGGTTAAAATTTTAGATTATTAAAAATAAAAATTATTGGAAAAATTATTGCTTTTTTATGTATCTGTGTATGTTTTTTTTTAATTAATGTACAAGATTCAAATTCTTCAGAGCTTAAGGTTAAAAATTGTAAAACTGAACTTAAAGCTAAAAAAAATAGAAGCACATACAGATAGTAGAGGTAGTGATAGATATAATGAAGTATTATCTGATAAACGCGCAAAAGCAGCAAGAGATCATATTATTTCGTGCGCCATTACTTCTAATAGAATACAAAGCGCTATTGGTTACGGAGAAAAAAATATAGTTAATAAATGTAAAAATGATATAACTTGTACAGAAGAGGAACATCAGAAGATTATGCGCTCGAAGTTTATCATATTAAACAACTTTAAATAAAAAAAATAATCCCTAAGTTTAAAAATTAAAACTTAGGGATTATTAATTAATATACAAACAAATTATTTTTTCACGAAAATGTTAGTAAAATACCATTTTCCATCAGTATTTTTCTCTGCGGTAACCTCAAAGTGTGTATAATCACCTTCTATATTTTTTTTGTGACTTTCACTATCTAGCCAGGCTTTTACTACAGATTCAGCATAACAGTATCCATAAGCAACATTTTCACCTACACCTTTTGCATCGGTATTTTGAATTAAAAAATTCATGCGTTTTTGAAAAAATTTATGTGAAATCTCATTATTATCTACCATATAATTAGTATGGTCAGTAGTTTGACTTTTTATAATCTTTAATTTACTCAAAAGAGAATAACCATTTAAAACTCTGTAGTCATTAATTAGGTTTAAAATATCTAATTCAATTGGTTTTTCGACAAAAGAGATAGGTATTTCAGAATTGTTTTCTAATTTTTCGATATCATTGTTTGAAGTGCATGATGTTAAAAAAAGTGTATAGAACACTATTAATAACTTTAGGTAGGTTTTATTCATTTCTCAGGGGGGTTAGAGGGTTAATAAATACTTCTCTAAATTAATTAAAATTATTGAAAAATAAAAGCTAAACACCTGAATATAAGTATAAAGGGTGTTTTTCCTGAGTTGAATAGGCTGTTATGTTAAATATTCTTATTCGTAAAAAAATGAATAATCTTGTTTTCTAATTAAAGGTCTAAAGAAAAATTTAATGAAGGTATTTTTGGTTCAGACATTTAGAATTATAATAATTTTTATATTATCTAATGTAAAACTATAGTGATAAGTTAATTGAAGTAAAAGTTACTTAAGAATAATTAGTAAATAAGTGTATGAGTGATGTAGAATGTTCGGAAGAATAACATTCAGAAAACAGAGGTTCGAAGTTCATCATATTAAACAACTTTAAATAAAAAAAATAATCCCTAAGTTTAAAAATTAAAACTAAGGGATTAATAATTAATATACAAACAAGTTATTTTTTTACGAAAATGTTAGTAAAATACCATTTTCCATCAGTATTTTTCTCTGCGGTAATCTCAAAGTGTGTATAATCGCCTTCTATATTTTTTTTGTGACCATCGCTCTTTAACCATGCGTTAACTACAGATTCGGCAGAAGAATATCCATAAGCAACATTTTCACCAACACTTGTAGCATTGGTATTTTTGTTTAAAAAATCTTTACGTTGATAAAAAAGATCATGAGAGATCTTATCATTATCTATCATATAATTAGTATGACTACTTGTTTGGGTTTTAATTACTTCTAACTTATTTAAAAGTGAGTAACCATTTGCAACCCTATAATCATTAACAAGGTTTAAGATATTTAATTCGATAGTTTTTTCAGTAAAAGTGATAGCTGTTTCAGAATTGTTTTCAGCTAGTTCGATTTCGTTGTTTGAAGAACAAGAAGTTATAATTAGTGAACATAACACTATTAATAACCTTAGGTGATGGTTATACATTACTTAGGGGGTTTAGGGGTTTAATACAAACACTGCAAATTTACACTAAATCAATAAAAATAAAAATTTAAATTACTGATTATGAGTATAAAGGGTATTTTTCCTATGCTAAATAGCTTGTCTTATAAAGTCTTCGTATTCATAAAAAAATAATTCAAATTGATTCATTTTTTCTACATAAAACTCAAAACAATCTCTCCAAGTATCTTTATTGTGTATGCTAAATTTTTTATCAAAAGGAACATATATACGACGGATAATTTTTCGATTATCTAATTCGAAATTATCGTGATAAATTACTTCTGGTAAATATTCTGTTTCTAAAATGGTTTTTAACGATAATAATTGATCGTATAATAACTCGTTAGCAACTTCATCTAAATGTTCAAAATCTAAACAAACAGACGCTTTTTTTCGATCTGCCTGAAATTTAAAAGCAAATCCTTTTATTTTAGTGTTATATAACAGCCATTTTCTTGGGAATGATTTTCCGAAGCTTGTCCAAAATTCTTTACGTAATTGTGCTGATTCTTCTTTACTAAACATTACCCGTGTATTTTAGCGCTATTACCGCGATTTCTCATCATTTCAGCTTCAAAAGCAACCAAAGCTTCCCATTTTTCATCAACAATATTTCTGTCTTGATATTTACGCGCAAAACCTAAAAAAACAGTATAATGATTGGCTTCAGAAATCATTAATTCTTTGTAGAACTTAGCCAACTCTTCATCTTCCATATTTTCAGAAAAAACTTTAAAACGCTCACAGCTTCTTGCTTCAATTAAAGCGGCAATTAATAAGCGTTGTACAAGTGCGTTGGTTCTGTCTTTTGTTTTTGTAAAGAATTTTTGTAGTTGAATAGCATAATCGTTTTTTTGCTCTCTTCCTAAAACCATTCCGCGTTTTACCATAAAATCATGAACCATTTTAAAATGTTCCATTTCTTCAATAGCAATTTCACTCATACTTTGTACAAGTTCGGTTTCTTCAGAATAATTTATAATTATAGAAACAGCGTTTGAAGCCGCTTTTTGCTCTAAAAAAGCATGATCTGTTAATATTTGCTGTAAGTTATCTTTAGCAATATCAGCCCAAGAGGTTTTAGTTTCGAATTGTAATCCTAACATAATCTAAATTCATTTTTCGTTTGCAAAACTAACGATTATTAAATTTAAGTAAGTATTAGTACTCTTTTTTTTACTTAAAATAAGTACTGTTTTATTATTTAGGTATTTGATTATTAAAAAAGGAATAGAAATATATAAAAATGTTAACTTTGAGGGATTTCAAAAATATTTTGCTATGAAAAAAAATATAAAACTAATTATTTTAGTTTTACTGGTGTTTATTGGTAATGCTTGTAAGAAAAATACAAATAAAGAAAGCGATGTAAACGCTTACAATGAGTATGTTACTGTTTTTCCAGAAAAACTAATTTCTGTTACTCCAAAACTCGATTTTCTTTTAAAAAAGCATATAAAAGATGCCAGGGTTACTAATGATTTAATTACAATTACACCAAATATTAAAGGATCGGTAACATTAAATAATAATGTGGTTTCCTTTGTGCCGAATGAAAAATTAGAAAGCAATAAAGAATATAAAATAACACTTCATTTATCAAAGTTATATGATGATATTGATGTTGCTTTAAAAGATTTTAGCGTCGAAGTAAAAACAAAAGAGTTGTTTTTTAATGTGGCTTTACAATCGCCAACAGTATATAGTAAAGATTGGTATTTTGTAGAAGGAGTTTTAACGGCAAGTGATGTTGTTGAAAAAGAAAAATTATCAGAAATAGTAAAGATAAATTATAAAGGGAGCAAAGCAAAAGTAAAGTTTCAAACCTTCGAGAAATTAGCTTCTAAAGTATATTTTAAAATAGATAGTTTACAACGATTTGTTGAAGATGAAAACTTAAAAGTATCTTGGATTGGTGATGCTATAAAATCTACTTCAAAAGGAGAGCGAGAGATAACAATTACAGGAAAAAATAATTTTAAAGTTTTAAATGTAGAAGTAGCCAATACCGATAAACAACGAATAGAGATTAGTTTTTCTGACCCAATAAAAAAATCACAAGATTTAAAAGGTTTAATTCAGTTTGCAGATACTCAAAAAAGAAAATTCACCTATAAAATCACCAACAATATAGTAACTATTTATCCGCAATCATCTTTTAAGGATAAGGTAAATATCGAAATATTTAAAGGAATAAAAAATGCCGAAAACTATGTTTTAAAAAAATCATATAGTAAAACATTACATTTTCAGCAATTAAAACCTTCGGTAAGCTTTATTAAAAGCGGAACGATATTACCAAATTCAAAAAATCTTAAAATCAATTTTAATGCAGTTAATTTAAAAGCTGTTGATGTAACGGTATTTAAAATTTATAAAGAAAATGTATTACAGTTTTTACAAAATAATAATTTAGGCAACCAAGGTAATTTGCGCTATGTTGGGCGTCCTGAAGCTAAATACACGGTAAACCTTACGAATCAGGGAGTGGATTTAACTAAAGAAAACGCTTTTGCGATAGATTTGGCTGAAGTTTTAACAATTGAAGACGGAGCAATGTATCGAGTTGATTTTTCTTTCAACCAAAAATATTCTAATTATTCATGTGATGAAACTACTAATAATAGTACAATAGTTTATGGTAAAAAAGAAATAGATACCAAACAGTACGACAATCCTAATTACTATAATAACGACTATTATAGTTATCGATGGAATGAAAGAGATAATCCATGCTCAACTTCTTACTATTATAATAAAAATAAAAGCACCAATATTTTAGCTACAAATTTAGGAGCAATTGTAAAAAAAGGGAATAACAACACAACTTTTATTGCGGTAACTAATTTAGTAACAACCGAAGCGGTTTCTGATGCTAACGTAACGCTATATAATTTACAACAACAACCTATTGTAAATGTAAAAACAGATAAAGATGGAATTGCTAATTTCGAAGGAATTAAAAATGCTTTTTTTGCCGTAGTTATCAAAGATAAAAACACAACTTACATTAAATTGAATGATGGAAACGCACTTTCTATGAGTAAGTTTGATGTTTCTGGAACAAAATTACAAAAAGGAATTAAAGGATATATTTATGGCGAACGTGGTGTTTGGAGACCAGGCGATCAATTATTTTTAACTTTTGTGTTTAATGACAATGCAAATCCAATACCAGAAAACCACCCTATTAAATTTGAGTTGTTAAATCCGCAAGGAAAAATTATAGAAAGAAAAGTACTTTTTAAGAATACGAATAATGTGTATGCTTATGCTCCAAAAACGAATCAAGATGCAATTACCGGAAATTGGAAATTAAGAGTAAGCGTTGGTGGTGCCGTTTTTAATAAAACACTTAAAATAGAAACAATAAAACCAAATCGTTTAAAGATAAAATTAAAAACAGCAGCAGACTTTATAAAAGCCAATACACCAATTGAAGGAGATGTGGATGTAAAATGGTTACACGGAGCAATTGCTAGAGATTTGAAATTAGACATTAATGGGAAATTTACGCAATCGAAAACCGAATTTTCAAAATTCAAAAACTATAATTTTGATGATGTTACGCGTAGGTTTGGTACAGAAGAATTTAAAGTATTAAAAGGAACTTTAAATAACGAAGGAAAAACAAGCTTCTCTGTAAAGCCAATGTTAGATAAAAAAGCTCCTGGAATGCTAAAAGCTAGTTTTATAACTAAAGTATATGAAAACGGAGGTGATTTTAGTACCGATGTTTTTTCTAAAAAAGTATCTCCATATAAAACTTATGTAGGGTTATTAAATGCAGCTGAACAACAATCTAAAAATTATTTGTTTACAGATGAGAAATACACCTTTAATGTAGCAACAGTTACTGAAAACGGAGTAGGAGTAGCAAATGATTTAGAAGTAAAAGTATATAAATTATCATGGCGTTGGTGGTGGAGCACTGCTGATAACGGACTTTCTAATTACGATGGTACGCGCCATCATCAAACGTATAAAACACTACAAGTAAAAACAAACGCTAGTGGTAAAGGTTCGTTCGATTTAAAAATAAGTGAAAATGATTGGGGACGTTACCTTATAAAAGTAACCGATAAGAAAAGTAAACACATTACTTCTAATATTGCTTATTTCGATTGGCCATCTTGGTACGGAAAGAAAAAAGGAAGTCAAGATAAAACGAATGCCACGATGTTGGTTTTTACTACAGATAAAGAATCGTATGAAGTAAATGAAACAGCTACGGTAAAATTCCCTTCTTCTGAAGTAGCAAGAGCTTTAATTACAATTGAAAACGGAACCGAAGTATTAAATCACTTTTGGGTAACAACAACAGCAAAACAAACGGAATTTAAATTCCCAGTATTGGCTAATTATACACCCAACGTATTTGTAAATATTTCGTTATTACAAAAACACAGTCAAACAGCAAACGATTTACCAATTCGTATGTACGGTTCTATACCCATGTTGGTAAACGATCCTGCAACGAAATTAGCACCTGAAATTCAGTTAGCAGACGAGTTAAGACCTGAATCAATTGCTAATATTAAAGTAAAAGAGAAAAACGGAAAAGCAATGACCTATACAATTGCTTTGGTTGATGATGGATTGTTAGATTTAACACGTTTTAAAACTCCAAATCCTTGGAATACCTTTTACGCACGTCAATCATTAGGTGTAAAAACTTGGGATGTTTTTGATGATGTAATTGGCGCCTATGGCGGAAAAGTAAACCAAATATTAAGTATTGGTGGTGATGAAGCCGAAGCTGGAAGTAAAAATAAAAAAGCCAATCGTTTTAAACCGATGGTAACCTATTTAGGACCGTTTAACTTAGCAAAAGGAGCTACAAAAGAGCATCAAATTAAAATACCTAAATATGTTGGTTCTGTAAGAGCGATGGTGGTAGCAACGGATGCTAAAAATGATGCCTACGGTAGTGATGAAAAAACTGCTTTTGTACGCAAACCCGTAATGATTTTAGCATCATTACCACGTAAGATTACACCACAGGAAACCGTTACACTTCCTGTAACTGTATTTGCGATGTTACCTTCAGTAAAAAAGGTGAAAGTTACAGTACAACCAAACGAATCGTTTACAATTGTAGGCGATAAGACTCAAACTTTATCATTTAATGAACCAGATGAAAAGATGGCTTATTTCACCTTAAAAGTAAATGATTTTAAAGGAATAGGTAAAGTAAAGATTGATGCCGTTTCTGGTCGTGAAAAAGCATCCTACGAAGTAGAAATAGATGTTTTAAATCCGAATCCTGTAACCACAGAAGTAAAAGATTTAGTGTTAAAATCAAACGAAAAAAAGTTGCTTAATTTTAACAGCTTTGGCACAAAAGGTACTAATACAGCAAGTATCGAATTATCTACATTGCCACCAATGAACTTTACCAAACGTATGGGATATTTAATTCAATATCCACACGGTTGTGTAGAACAAACAACTTCTAGTGCTTTTCCGCAGTTATATTTAGCAGAAATTTTTGAATTATCCGAAGAAAAAAAACAAGATATAGAGCGAAATATAAAAGCTACAATTCAGCGTTTATCTGATTTTCAGGTATCAAATGGCGGATTGTCTTATTGGCAAGGAAACGGTAGTGCAAACAGTTGGGGAACTTCATATGCAGGTCATTTTATGATTGAAGCAGCTAAAAAAGGATATGCTTTACCAATAGGGTTTAAATCGAAATGGATAGGTTACCAAAAACAACAAGCACGTAATTGGCGAAATAATTCAACCTATTATAACAATGCCTTATCACAAGCATACAGATTGTATACATTAAGTTTGGCAAACAGTGCAGATATCGCTTCAATGAATCGTTTACGAGAAACAAAAGGAATATCTAGCGAAGCAAAAATGCGATTGGCAAGTGCCTATGCATTAATTGGTAAACAGTCGATAGCCCAAGGAATTTTAAATGGTTTAACAGCGAATGATTATAGTAAAAGGCGCTATTCTAATTACGGATCTGAAACTCGTAATAAAGCCATGGCATTAGCTACTTATACATTATTAAAGGAAGAAACAAAAGCTATTAAATTGGCAAAAGAAATCGCTGAAAGTTTATCTAGCAATAAATGGATGAGTACACAAACAACTGCTTATAGTTTATTAGCGATGAGTAAATATGCGCTTCAAAATGGTGGAAGTACAGGGGTTAATGCGAGTTATACTTTAAATGAAAACTCAAAAAATATTGAAATATCAAAAGCATTGTATGCTGAGGATATTGAAGATATTAATAAAGAAAACACTTTTAAAGTAACGAATAAAAATAGCGGAGTACTTTATGTACGTATTTTTAATAAAGGAATTTTACCTGTCGGAGAAGAAAAAGTATTTCAGAATAATTTAGAAACAACAATTATTTATAAAACAAAGGATGGTAATCGTATAAGGCCTGATAATTTATCGCAAGGAAAAAATTTTGTAGCAGAAGTTACAGTGAAAAATACTACGAATGATAACGTAGAAAACTTAGCATTAACACAGTTTATTCCTTCAGGTTGGGAAATTATAAATACTCGTTTTACTGACTTCGGAAACAACACAACATCCTCTCAAGTAGATTTTACAGATATTCGTGATGCTAGTATTAGTAACTATTTTACACTTAAAAAGTATGAGAGTAAAACGTTTAGAGTGCTGTTAAATGCATCGTATTTAGGAACCTATTATTTACCAGGCGTGCAAGTAGAGGCTATGTATGATAATGATTATATAGCCAGAACAAAAGGCGAATGGATTAAAGTAGTGAAGTAGAGATTATATATAATTTGAGAAATGAAACTGATAGGACATAGAAGTATAATTAAGGCTTCTATACAAATTAAAATACTCAAAATATGAAAGAAAAAGAGCCATCAGAATTCACAGCTAAAGAATTTTTAGAAGGAGGTAAGAAGTTAAAACATAATTTAATAATCAATGCAGCACTTATTGGTTTTTTAATAGGTATAATAATTTATAGCGTAATAAAAAATAGCGTAGGGTTTTTAACGTTAATTCCGTTATTATTAGCTTATAAATTAATTAAGAATTCCCTGAAAAATAAAAAATAATTGAAAGCGGATAAAAATACTACATCAAGTTTTACGATTTGTAAAGAATGCCAAGGGTTTGGTAAAAGAAACAAAAGAATACGTAAAAATGTAAAACTTCGTTATCAAACAGCATCAGCTGCTTATGAAAAAACAGATAAGCAAGGAGCCTCGCCTGTTCGACCTAAGGCTGTGCAATATTCTTGTTTAAAATGTAAAGGCTCAGGATTATTAGAAGCTGATAAGCATCCTATAGCAGATACAGAAAATTATCCTCACTTAGCTATAATTGGCGGCGGTATTGGTGGCGTGGCACTTGCTGTGGCGTGTTTGCATCGTCAAATTCCGTTTACACTTTATGAACGAGATGATAGTTTTAATTCAAGATCACAAGGTTACGGACTTACGCTACAACAAGCGAGTAATGCTATTAAAGGATTGGGTATTTTTAAGTTGAAAGAAGGCGTTGTTTCAACAAAGCATGTGGTTCATAATCCCGAAGGAAAAGTTATCGGAGAATGGGGAATGAGAAAATGGATGGATTCTGAAGTTAAAACTTCCCCAAAACGAACAAATGTGCATATAGCACGACAATCTTTACGGTTTGAATTATTAGAGCAATTAGGAGATCATAAATCTGTAAAATGGGGACATCAATTAATTAATTTTAATGATTCTGATGATGAATTTATTGAATTGAGTTTTAAAGTTGATGGAAAAATAAAAAAAACAAAGGCAGATTTAGTAATTGGTGCTGACGGAATTCGTAGTTCGGTTCGTAAGCTTTTAATAGGTGATGATATTACGCCGCTGCGTTACTTAGGTTGTATTGTAATATTAGGTATTTGTCCTTTAAAAGATATTAAAAATATTGATAGCTCTTTGTTAGATTCTGCTACTGTATTTCAAACAGCGAATGGTAATGAACGAATTTATATGATGCCATTTACATCAGAAGCTATTATGTGGCAACTTAGTTTTCCGATGTCAGAAGAAGCTGCAAAACAATTAAGCAAAAAAGGACCCAAAGCACTTAAAGAAGAAGCTTGTCGCAGAACTCCGTGGCATAATCCTATTCCACAAATTTTAGAAGCTACTGATGAAAGTAATATTTCGGGATATCCGGTGTATGATAGAGAATTATTAAAACCAGATTTATTATCCGAAGAAAAAAAAGTAACACTAATTGGTGATGCAGCACATCCTATGAGTCCGTTTAAAGGGCAAGGAGCGAATCAGGCTTTATTAGATGCCTTGGCATTGGCTAGAGGAATATCTAAAGGATGTAGGCCTTTATCAGAATGGAGAAAAATTGGAATTAGAGAAAGCGTATTAACAGCTTTTGAAACAGAAATGTTGGTGCGTAGTGCACCAAAAGTAAAAGGGTCTGCAGAGGCTGTAAAATTTTTACATTCAGATGCTGTACTTCAAGAAGCAAATGAACCGAGAGGTCGTCCTTTAAATAGAAAATAACACAAGTATTATTGTGATTAAAGAGGTTTTTAGTTTTTGAGTTAATAGTAATCCTCACTAAATAAAAGAAGAAGAACGATACGAGGTAATTCTATTCAACTATATTGCATTCATAAACTATTATTATGAAATTAAATTTATTGTCTTGTGATGCTCAAAGGCCAGATAAAAGAGCAATAGCTAATTGTATTGCTGAGGTATCATTTAATATTGATGCGTCTTTAGCAAATGAACTTACAAGTATTCTTTTAGAAGGAGATGCAGTTGATATTGAAATTGAAGATAAAAATTCAGGTTCTGCTTTAAGAATTTTACGAAAACTAAATATAGATTACGAAATTTTAGATTAAACTGTTGTACAAGTCGAAAAGGTCTTCAATTCATTTTTAACTACCAGTTTGAATAACTTTTAAGATATCGAATTTATATATGTGATCGTTTTTTTATTAAAAACTGTAGCACGTTCTACATTAACCACATGACCACATTCTTTTAGAACAACCAAAGAAGAATTTACATGTTTTTCAACCACATTTTTTATAGAAGGTAAAAATAAATGATCTTCGTCACCCATAATATATAGCGTAGGTATTTTTAGATCTTTCATTCTAAATAATCGCAATAACGGATTAATTTCTGATGTTAATTTAAACCAACGTAAAAACTCTTTTTGATATAGTTTTTTTGCTTCGTTAACGAATAATAAGCGAGAATTTTTGTGATTTTTTTTAGGCATTATTATAAAAGCAAAAAGCTTATATAACAACATATATGGTACAATTGATTTAAATAAATTACCTACAAAAATTAAAAAACGAGAGCGTAAATTAAATTTAATAATGGCGCCTCCCATAATCATACTACTCACTAAACTAGGTTTCTTTTCAGCTAAATTTCGTATTAAAATTGTACCCAAAGAAATACCTACAAAATGCGATTTTTTTATTTTTAGATAATCAATAACTTCTAAAATATCTTCTGTAATAGCATCAAAAGTATATTTTTTATTAAAAGTAGACTTTATAACAGATTTACTATCTCCGTGGCCACGTAAATCTAAAATTAAAACATTAAAGTGTTTTTTAAAATCACGAAGTTGTTTGTACCAAATAGCACTACTACCACCAGCACCATGTACAAATGTTACCCATTGGGTAGAAACAGCATGTTCGTAAGAATAGTAGTTTAACAAACCTTTAATTTTTTTTAATCCGAGCAAAAATAATTTAATTTATCAACTTTATTTGTTAAAATTTTTAACTAATTAATAAAAATGAATAAAAAGATGTACAATTTTAAAATAGTAACAACTAATAAGTAGGGTTTTAGGCTTAATTTAATTAGCGCAACTAAATATAATTATTTTTAAAATATGAAATAATAGGTATAAAAAATATTTTATTTTTTATACCTATTATATACAATTCTTATATAAAAATATTTTTTTATATACTCAAAACAATAACATCCTCGGCACGTATTACTTGAGTACTACCAGGAATATAAGTAGGCTTTTGTTCAGAAAAAGTCGATTCATTTTTTAACTCACTTTCTTTTGTGTTTTCACCAAAAGCATAATTTAAATTGTATTCACTTAATAGAGTTTTTATTTCACCAAAAGTTCTCTTTTCATTTGTTGTTTTCCCTTCGTTGTCTGTAATCGTTTTTTCTATTAGGTTAGGTAAAAAACGAATAATTTGAGTATCAGTAGGAGGAACAGGAACAATATCAAATTGAATTTCTGCACTTGCATTTAAATTCATATTGTATTTATTCGTATTTGTTGCATTTACAGGAGTAGCATACATTTTAGTACGAAAAGCTTGTCTGCCATTTAAAATACTAGACGATTGTTGTGATAAGGATAAAGATATTTTAGCTTTTGCAGTGGTTTTTGGAATCGTGTAAAATGTAGGTTGATAACCTATTTCACGCAATAATTTTAAAGAAGCTTCAGAATTATCTGGATTTGTATTGTAAATTTCTAAGGTTTGTCTTAAAGAACCTTTATCTAATGCTGCTTGTGCTTCGCCAACGCCTTCGCCAATTGAAGCAATAAAATCTCCTAAAGGTGCAGCAAAAGCATCTTTTAAATAATCATTTGAATTGTTTGACATGGTTTTAGTTTTTTAATGGTTTTGCAAAAATTACAATCACTTCTTGTCCTTGAATTAATTCTGATTCTGCTCCTGGTATTTGTTTAATTGCTTGTCCTTCTATAAAATTTGGATTATCAGTTGGCTGGTAAATAACGTCTAATTTTAATCCGTAATTTGTAATGATTTTTCTAGCAGCTGTTTCTGTAAGACCAATAATATTTGGAACATTATTTTGATATTTTACACTTGTTGTATTCGGAACAACATCAATACTAATATTGCTAATTGCAGCGGCATTTATATCTTTAGCAGATTCAAAATCAACCAAACCAAATAATGTTCCTTCTGGACCTTTTTCTATAGTAGCCTTTAAGTTTAAAGAAATGTTTGCCATTTTAAATCTGGACGTATCCATTTCCGCATCCGCTACAGCAATGTCATTTATAATACTACTATATACTTTTTTAGCATCTAATTTATTCGGGTTTTCAGCATCAACAAAACTTTGTATTTCTGTTACTTTAGTTTGTAGTTTTGTGATTTCACTTTCTTTTACGGAAGTGTTTTGAGCAAGTGCGACAATTTCACTGTTTTTTTCAGAAACAATTTGTTGTGATGTTTTTACTTTTTCAACTAAATCATCAATAGAATTTTGCTGTGTTTGTAAGGCGTTTTTTGTTTTTTCAACTTCAAAAATAATTGCTTTATTTTCTTGTTCAAGTTTGTTTTTTGTTTGTTGTAAATTTTTAACTTCGTTTGTTTTTTCTAATAAAAACTCTTTAAGTTTATTAATTTCAATAGAGTCATTTTTTAATTTAGATAACGCTTCTTTAAGAAGGTTTATTTCTTGATTTTTCTCTTCTAAATACTGCTGAAGAACAATTGTTTTTTCTTCATATTCCGTTACTGATTTTTTTAATTCTGCAATACGAACAGTTAATTCATCATTTATTATTGAAGAAGATTTTAAAATTTCTAATTGTTCTTGTAAAATTGAAACCTGTTCGTCTTGCTTGTTTAGTTTTTCTAATAATTGTTCAATTTCATTGGTTTTATCTTCCAATTTTTTTAAAAGTTGGTTAAATTCTTCTGAATTATCATCTTTAGAAGAGTAATTCAACTGTTCTTTTAAATTAGTAATTTCATTAAGACTATTTTCTAAAGATTGTTTTAATAAAGCTTCTGTTTCTTCATGTTCATTTAAATGCGCATTAAATTCTTTAAGTTGAATACTAAATTTTTCATTGATTTTTTTAAAATTAATTTCTTGTAGCTTGGTTAATGAAGTAAGGCTTTTATTTTCTTCTTGTAACTTAAAAAACTCTTTTTGAAAATGATGTAAGTAAATAGGAGAAGCGATAATAGTACTCGCACCTCTTTTAGTGATTAAAGAATCATCCAAAAGCCATAATTTATTAAAGTCAATTACTATTTCTAAATTTTCTTCATCAAAAAATAAAGATGGTGCTTCTGAAAGAATTAGTGTTTCTTGCTCATTAGATTTTACAATTCTAAACATAGGTAAACTACCTTCACTCATACAATCACGTACAAGTCGGGTAATAACTTCTTCTTTAGCAAGTCTTACTGGAATTTCATAAGCATGCGATAGTAGTCCTTTTTTGGTTTCAATTCCCATCACAAGTTTTTCCCATTTTCTGTTTTTAATATCTAAAAATTCAATATCTATTGAATAGGATTTTAAAGAGGTATTATTAGCAGCTAATAAGTCACATTTAAAAAGTAAAGAGCGGTATTTAGTAGCCATAATTAGTGTTTTTGAATTGAAATTTTAGTAAAAACTGTACCTATATTGATATCTATTTGTATGGTGTTTTTAGCATCATAATCTGTAGTATCTATTTGAATTGTATTTATTGCAAGTCCGTTAACATCGGTAGTAACCTCTCCTTGTTTTACAAAGTTGGTATTGTGGTTTAAAACACTGTTTGTATTTAATAAAATAGTTTTATCTCTATTATAATTAAACTCTACTAAAGCACCTGGAATTTTTTCACCAGCAGAATTAAAAACAGCCACTTCAATATCATAAATATTTGAAATATTGGTTTGTTTAGGAATTGCCTCAATAATTAATTGAGGTAAACCGTCATTAGGCATAACGGCTACAAAACGACCAGAAATACTACTTGTTATTTTATCAGTTTCAGCTGTGCTACTTGTTTTACTTACCGGACGATACGTCATCATTGGAGCAGGAGAGTATGGCATTTCTGCCATTGCATATTTTCCATAACCACTACTTTGGTCGTAAGTTCCGCCTGTTGTTGAAGAAGTCTCTAATTCGGTTTCTACTTGTAAGGTGAAATCTAAATAAGGTAAGGTATATAATGTATTAGGACGACCATATTCATCATAAGGAGCAGCATTACGAAGTTGATGTTGCGCTTCATTTAAACTCTCTGATATTCCGAGTAATATTTCTTTTAAGGTGATGGATGTGTTTTGTGTGCTCATTTGGTATGTAAATTATAATGAAAATGGATCTTTTTTTGATGCTGATTTCTTTTTAGTAGGAAGTTCATCTGCAAATTCTTTGATTTTTTTTGCAGCAGAAAAAATTTCTGAGACATTGATAGTATCAAAGCCTTTAGATTCTTTTTCTTCCTTTTTTGTGAAAATTTTATCTAAAGAATTTAAAGTCATTAAAACATCTTGTTTCTTTTCAGGTTTTTTTAATTGATTTGTTTTAGTAAGTAAGTTGTCAACGGTTTTAACTGTTTTGTTTGTTTTTTCTAAATGTTTTTTCGTGTTGTTGTAAAAGTTGTTTACTTTATTTAAGTTTTCACTCAAAGCATTTGTGTCTTTGATATCACTTTTTATTGTTGGTAACGTGTTTTTAAATCCGTTTTCTTTTTGTTGCGCTATAGTTTTAATAAATGCTGTTCTTTTTGAATCTATTTTATTAAAAGTAACTTGTGTCTTTTTAGCAGTTTTAATAATTTTACTAGCTGTTTCAGTGATGGTAGAAAAAGTTTTATTTTCTAAAACATCTTTTTTATTACCAGTTGTTTTTTCTTTTTTATCAAGAGTATCAGAAAGCAAACTACTTATTTTATGTAAGCCTTGAGAAGCATCATGAGTTATAGTAATTACTTTTTTAATTGTTTTAGAGGCAGTATCTATTGTGTTCGTTGTTTTTTTTATTCCTTCGGATACTTTTGTTTTTCTTTTGTTAATTTGAACAAGCTCATCAGAGAATTTTGTGATGTTTTTATCTACTTCTTTACTTATTTTAGAAGTAGTATTTAATATGTTGTTTATTTTTTTTAACTCTTTTGACGTTTTTGTTTTCTTGCTGTTTATTTGTAAAAATTTTTCAGGAAGTGTCGTTATATTTTTAGCTATTTTTTTTGCTTTTTCAAAATTTTTAAGAACAGTTTTGGGTTGTTGTTTTTTGATAAACTGTTTTTCTATATTTTTCTTTTTAGGAAGTAAACTAGGAATTTTATTTTGTGTTTTTCTAGTAGTATCTACACTAAAAAAGTTTTTCCCTTTTTTATTCCAATTGATGTTTTCTTGAGTGCTACTTTTTCTTTTTTTAAGAAGTTTATTTTTCTTTTCTTCTTCTTTTTTAGCGTCTTTTCTTTTTTGATAAACAGATTTTATCTCACTATCATATTGTTTCTTGGAAGAAGAATGCTCTGCTGTTTTACCAGTAAGAGCATTCATATTTTGTTCTAGTTCTTTTTGCTCCTCTAATAAGCTTTTTAAATTAATATTAGATGCAGCAATATCGTCTAATGATTGTTCATCATTAGTAACATTAGGTTGTATTAAATCAGATAGAGAGAAGTCTTCGTTTTCTTCTTCCTTTACTTGTTTTTTAGTAGTAACCTCTTGTTTTAAAAGCTGTTTCCAATGTTTAGCCATTTTAAGGAGTTTTTTTAAATTAAATCATTTCTTTTGTCTTCTAGTTCAGCTGCTATCATCGCACGTAAACGTTGTTCAAATACAGGCGGATTTGGTACAGCTACTAGCTTTGTTCGTAGCATGGAACTACCTTCTGCTGAGTATTGATATTTTTGTGAATAACTAGCAGAAACAGAAGCACTCACTGCAACAAAACCAACACTAGCACCAGCACTTACAGAAACTGAAGCACCAAACTCTTTGGTTTGACTCATAGAAACAGACATTTTCATCTCTAGAACAGTATCTACATATTGATAAAATGTAGGTGTAAAACCAAGGGAAAGCAAACTATATTCTTCGCCTCCCATATCCACTTTTGTATCTACCAACTCTTTCGCCAACTCCATAGATACTTTATCTAAGGCGCGTTGTGCTTGAGCGATTCCGACACCAAGTGTTTTTACCATTTCTGGTAAAGGTGCATTTAAAATTTCTCTAGTAATACTTCCCATTTTAATGTGGTATTAATTTAAGATTCAGCTTCTTGTCGCGCAATTTCCATTTGTTGTTGGATACGTTCTTCTAAAATTGCTGGTGGTGGAATAGGAACTAATTTTGTTTGCAGTATGCTAGAACCTTCTGCTGAATAACTATATTTTTGAGAAAAACCAGCATTTACCTGTGTAGTTGTTACTGTTTTATTTGCTTTTAATCCTTTACGCCAACTAAAACCGATACTTCTATCTTTACTTTCTGATTTACTATCAACCGAAAAAGAAGAAGATCCTTCTCTGGTAAATTTGATAGAAATACTAACACGTATCATCGTATCTACAAACTGATAAAATGTAGGAGAAAATCCTAATTCTAACATAGATAAACGTTGTGGTAACATTACTTCACGTGTACCTAAACCTGGTTTAACCATTTTTCTACCAGGAACTGGTGTTGGAGGAGCAGTTGAAGTCGCTGGTACACCGTCTAATAAAGTATATACCTCGCCAATATACTTATACCATTTAATAGAATTAATATTGGTTTGATCTCTATAATATACTTCTGTGTTTCTTTGGTCATCAGGCGTAAATATTACGGTTTTATCGGATACAGCAGGAAGCTTATTTACATCTACAACTTCTTTGTCGTAACCAGCTTCGGTGTCATTACCAAGTTTAGCATCGATAGCTGCTCTATATGCTTGGTCAGTATTAGAGTTATACAATTCTACAGCATCTCTTAATTGTACCTTTTCTTTACCAAAGAATACACGACTATCTTTAAAATTTATAAATTCTTCTCCATTCAATTCTTCTTTTACAGCTTTAAGTCCGCCCATCATTTCAGCAACCTCAATAGAGTTAGAGTCTAATGCCATTTGTGCTTCGGCTATAGAAAAAGCCATTTGTCGAATCATGTCGCCCATCGGAACGTCCAATAATTCTTGTCCTATACTAGGATTTTTTCTAAACATATTTTTTATTTGTCTTTTGTTATTGTTGATTTTAAAAATTCATAATAAATATCTGGTGCAGGTAGTGATACAATTTTTGCAGCTATAGATGAAGATGCTTCTACAGAAACAGAAAATTTACGTGCATAATGAGCAGAAATAGCAATACCAAACATTTGGGTTTCTGTATTATCATTATTCGCACTAAAATTATTATTAGCATTACTAGCACTTCCACTTGTTGCATTATTTGAACTAGAGCTGTTCCCATAATTTAAACTTAATGAACCGCCATAACTTTCAGATTCTGCAACAGAAAACTCCATTTTTACTTCAAAAGAAGCTTCTGTAAAAGCATAAAAAGTAGGAGCAAACCCAAGGCTAATTAAATTATAATCTTCATCACCTACAGCTATTTTAATCGTTGCCATTTCATTTGCTAAGCGAATAGAATTGGCATCTAAAGCAGCTTGTGCATTCGCAATAGAAGCGCCTAGTTTCTCTAACATAAATGGTAGAGGAGCATTGGTAATTTGTTGTATAACTTGTGGTACTGCGCTCATAATTTCTAGCTTCCAGAAGTTGTGTTACCAGTTAAAGATTGAATATAGTTTTCTAAACCAGTTGGTGGTGGCACAGAAATCATACGCGCAGAAACAGAAGCATTTCCTTCTACAGATACACCAAACTGACGGGCATAACGCACATCTAAAGAACCGCTCCAAGCAGATACTTTTGGATCTTTAATACTTTTTAAGTCTGATTTTGCAAAGTATTTACTGTTAATTACTTTATGTATATTTAAAGTATCGTTATTATTAGATGTGTTTTGCGTATTTGAAGATTTATCTTCTATAGTCGTTTCTTCATTATTATTAGAAAATAACGTGTACTCTATCTTTGCATCTTTTCTTAAAAGATAAACAACATCGCCAGAAATTTGAGAATAGAATTTTGTACTATTATCAAGTTTTGTTTTTATTTCGGATAGGCTCTTTACTGTTTCATTTAAAGAGGTATCACTGCCAGATTCGATACTAAGTTTTTTGGTAATACTAACAGTTGTTTTTGCGTGTTTTTGTAATATTCCTGAATTGGTTATAGACCAATCTGCTACAATTGCAACAGATTGCGTATTACTAAAATCGCCACCTTCTACAAAAATGTATTCGTTTCCGTTGGTATCAATATTAATTACTGCTTTTCTATAATCAGGATTATTTTGATTATCACCAACATTCGTTTTAGCACTTAGCTCTCCTTCAGAATTAATTTCGATTATTTGAGATTCATTAACACCTAAAGTGATTAAGTAATTCTTAATAGTGTTGGCCCTTTTTAAACCAAGATCTTCGTTAAATTTATCACCACTAACACTATCTGTATGACCAATAATTTTAATTGTTACATCGGTATCATGAACCAGAATAAAGGCTAAAGCTCTTAATTTGTCTTTAAGTAACTCTGTATTATTAGGACTTGTTCCTTTGTTATAACTAAAATCTAACGAGTGGTGTTTTGAAAAATCAAAGTATATATTTAATTTATCGCTGTCTTTTAATCCAAATTTAAAAGTGCTGTTAGTAATAACATTCAAATTATCTGCGAGGTTCGATTTATCTAATAAGATAGTAGAAGCGGTATTCGTACCTTTAATTTTAATACTAACATTGGTATAGTTTTTAAATTTAAGAATACCAGTATCTTCTTTATAATAATCTAGTAAAGACAACATTCCAAACCCATTATAGTTATGCGTTTTTACCTCATTCGTACTGTCTGTACTAACAATATCTTTTGTTTCAATTATTTTAGAATCTACACGTTGTACTTCAGAGTCAGAAGATAAGTTTTCAGCAGTTTCCTCTAATCTATCAATACTGCCTGTTTTTTTACTTGTATTTACAGTACTTTGGTTTACCTTTAGTGTATGCTCATTAGATGCTGTTGTCCAATATTTTCGGCTACTTTTAAATTCCTTGTACTTTTCTTCCTGATAATTGTTTTCAACTTCTTGAATGCTTACATCTGTATATCCTTTCTTTTTAGTAGAGTCATATTCTAAGCTAAAATCAATTTCTAGTTCTTCTTGAACTGTCATTTTTAAATTGATAGAAGCAGAAACATCTGCATATTCAAAGGCATAAAATGCAGGTTGAAACCCGAGTTCTAATAATGATTTACCACCAACTTCTACTTCAGAAAGTCTCGTGATTTGTTTAACGGAGTTGGTGTCTAAACGCTCTTGAGCGTCTGCAATACCAAGTGCTAGCCCTGTTACAATACTTCCAACGTCTACGTTTTGAAGTATTTTGGCGCCTTGGTCAAGTGTTTTAATGTCTGCCATATTTAATTGTTTTTAATGGTTAAAAAGGAGAAATTCCATCTGGTAAATCCATGGCTATTTTTGGATTTACAGATTCTTTTCTCACTATAAAATAATTGTGTTTTTTCTGTAATCGGGTAACTTGATCTTTATTGATCTTATAACCTCTTAAAATCCAGTTTAACAATTCATCAGTTATAGGATGTTTGCCTTTTCCTATTTCTTTTTGTACACTTGTTAGTAATGCTTTGGCTTCTTCTTGCTCTTCTTTAAGTATATGCTGAATGGCTTGTCGTTCGCTAACAAAAGCATTGTGTTTTTTTACCAACACATTAGTTTCTTTATCATTTAAAAAAGCTCTGTAGTTTTCGCAAAAAGAAATTACCTCGTCATACGAACCTAATTGCTCTAATGATTCCATAACACATTGGCTATAATGTTGAAAAAATAATTCACTATCTTTTTGTGTTTGAGTTAAGCGTAAAGCTTCTTTATAGTGTCGTAAAGCCTCTTTATAGTTTTTGTCTAGCGCATGCATTTTACCACGTTCAGCAATTCTGAAATGCAACATTTTTTTATTTTCCATAATTTAAATGATTGTTGGTTCGCAGTTTAATAGTATTAACTGTGCATATAAGTAATTGGCAATTAAATCAGGAATTTCAGTACTACTTTCCCACTCACTAGTGTTTTCTTTAAAAGAGCTTACCTCTATAAATTGCGCTAATACGTTTTTAACGGCAGCATGTTCTTTAATTTTCTTTATCGCTAATTTTCTAGTTGCCTTAAAGTTGTGTTCTACAGAAAATTGAAGTCCCAATCCTTCACAATTTTCTATGATATCTTTTGCTGATTCATGACTTATACGTTCAAAAAGTGTGATAGGTAAATGTTCCTTTAACTCTGGAAGAATAGCATCAGGCATTCCAATTTTTTCAGTTAAAAAAGAAGTATGCTCTTTATTATTGATATCAAATGAAGTTAAATGAATGTTTATTAACTGATGTGTTTGGTTGATAACACGGATTGTTTTTTTAGATTGATGTTCTCTCCAAATAGTACTGCTTTCGGCATAACTAAGATTTTTTATAATAACTGTTCCGTCTTTTAAAGTTTGTATTGGTTGCTTAATTTTAGCTATAAGTCTTTTTAAATCACTTTTAGGAAAATCATTGTTAATATATATTGTAAACACATCTTTTCTAGGATTAGAATAACATACTAAAGCATCTATACGCCCTTGAAGTGCAATTGCGGTAGCTTCAGAAACACCACCTAATACAATACCTGGTTGTGCCAATAACATGTTTAATGATTCTGATGGTTTGCAACCTAAAAATTCTGACAGTTGATTAATTACTTTAGGTAGTTTTAAAATATCTTCAAAATAAATACTGATTTCTACTTGTTCTTTAGCTAGATTTATTTTTTCTTTTTCATCAGTAATTTGCACCTCTAAACCAAGTTTAGATAATGTTAAAGCTGCTTTTTCAGCTAAGTCTAAATCTATTTTTTGAAATAAAACAGCAGGAGCATTGTAGAGCATTTTTAAAATGAACTCTTGTGGCATTTTAAAAGAGTCGGCTAATAATTTTGAAACACTCGGATTAGCGGTTCCTATAGAGTTGATAATTACAGTATTTTCCATGTATTATGTTTTTGGTTACTATTTATACGACAGTTATGTACTGTTGTGTTTACAAATTTTAAAATATATACATGGTTTTTAGACGTGTGATTAACGTAAATAGCCATATAAACCAACCTGAGATTTTAGGGTTGTTTAACCTTCTTAACTTAGGTTGTATAATTTTGAAGGGAATTTGAAGAAAATTGTTTCTTTGTAGCTGAATAAAGTATATTTAACGCTTAAAACTAACGAACCATGATTACACCTTTATTATTAGCAATTACAGTTATTGCTTTCGGAATTTATATTTATAAGTTTCCACCAACAAAACCAACAGACACATCTAAAAACAGCATTTGTTTAGATTATTCTGCGGAACCAATGAACCAACTCAGTGTGCCTTTAGTTCACGAAATGGTAAATGGCTACAAAAACAATCAACTGGCAAAGATTAATAGTAGTTTAAATATGGACGATGCCCATTCTATAAGATTTGAGCTAGAAACTTTGAAAGCATTTATCTACCACACAGAAATGAATGCTAAAAAGCATAAGATATCAAGTAAAGATTTAGGCTTACGTATCTACTATTCTCGTTATCCTGAAAAAGAAACATGGAAAAGACCGTATACTGATTTATCTGATTTTTTAGGTAACTCTACCACTGAAAAATACGAGAAGTTACATACTTTAGTAATGATACCAACAATACGTAGGGGAGAAACAGATTTCGATTTTAATCCTTTAGACGAAAAAACGTATACTACAAGTTTAAAGAAAAACGAAGCATATCTAAACAATGGTTCTCAAACTAGAACTGCAGCATTAGGTGGAGGTAGAAATTCAGGAGGTTCTTCTAATAGCATAGGTTCTCAAAATCATGGAGGATTAATACCTCCAGTAGATGGAGGAGGTGAAGGTTTTTAATATATGCATGAGTTATATCCATATATGAATAAAGTATTACTAGTAGCAGAATTTTTATCTGCTCTAGTTGCTTTTTTCTACTATAAAAAAGTTAAATATAATTATTGGAAATGGTTTTCTATTTATTTAATATTTATTTTTATACAAGAACTGTATGGTAATTTTTTTCACGTCTTTTTATCAATAAGAAAACAAGATTATTATGCTTTTTTTGGTATCCCAATTCAATATTTTTTTTTTTATTGGTTATACGCTTATAGATCTCAAAAAAATGTTAAGTTATTTATCTTTTGTTGTTTTATTTATTTAATATCTTTTATTCCTTTGGAAATTTATAAAGATAAAGTCAGAACACTATATTCTTTGAATTTAACGACAGGAAGTGTCTTATTGATTATTCTAATAATTTTAGAATTCTTAAAACAAATAAAAAATGATAATATTTTAAAGTTTAAGGAAAATAAAATGTTTTATATAAATATTGGGGTCACATTATTTTATATAGGCACTTATCCTTTTATTGCTTTTTACAATGAATTAATAAAAATACAATATCTAGATATATGGAATGCTTACTATTTATATTTATTAATATCTAGTAGTATTATGTATTTATTATTTGCAGCATCTTTTATATGGGGGAAACATCAATCGTAATAATAATAGTTTTATTTAATATAATTTTTATTGCTTTTTTAGTAGGGATAGGAATCTTTATTCGTGAATACCGTATAAAAAAGAAAGCGCATTTACATCAAATTTCTACTATTGACGAAACACATAAAGAAGAATTACTAGAAACTCAACTTGAAATTCAAACTCAGACCATGCAATATATTGGACAAGAAATTCATGATAATATTGGTCAGAAATTAACATTAGCTAGTATATATACGCAACAGCTAATTTTTGAAAATAAGGCTCCTCAAGTAAACGAAACTATTGAAGGGATTAATGATATTATAAATCAGTCTTTACAAGAACTTCGACAGTTATCAAAATCGTTGACAGACGATTCTATTAAAAACAATACTCTTTTATATTTAATTGAAAAGGAATGTGAAAAAATTAATGATTTAAAAAAATGGAATGTTTATTTTTCAAGTACTATTGAAACGGAATTACAATCGTATCAAATTAAAAGTATTCTGTTTAGAATTACCCAAGAATTCCTTCAAAATAGTATGAAGCATGCTGCCTGTGAAAACATTTTAGTTTCTTTAGATACAACTAATAACGCTATCAAGTTCACTCTAGAAGATGATGGTATTGGTTTTAATTCTGAAACGATAAAACCTGATGGTATCGGTCTTAAAAATATAAAAAAGAGAACAGAATTAGTAGGTGGAAAAATGAAATTAGAAAGTCAAGAAAATAAAGGAACGAAATTAATTATAGAAATCCCCATTTAAATGAAAAAGACAATTGTTATTGTTGACGATCATGTTTTAATAGCCAAAGCATTGAGTAATATTATTTCAAATTTTGAAGGATTTGAAGTACTATATGTATGTGAAAATGGTGTAGATTTTCAAAATAAAATAAAAACAAAAGGGATTCCTGACATCGTTTTATTAGATATAAGTATGCCTATTATGGATGGTTTTGAAACTGCGAAGTGGATTAAAGAAACACATGCTACTATTTTAATTATGGCTTTGAGTATGCAAGATGATGAGTCGAGCTTAATTAAAATGATTAAAAATGGCGCAAAAGGATACCTCTTGAAAAATGTATATCCTACTGATTTGGAAAAAGCGTTGAAAGGGTTGATTGAAAAAGGACGTTTTTTTCCTGAATGGGCTTCTAGCAAAATATTTGCGAGTATTGGCAATGACTCTAACAATGAAAAAATAAAATTGTCTGATCGTGAGATAGAATTTTTGAAATATTCAGTTACTGAGATGAACTATAGAGAAATTTCAGAAAAGATGTTTTGCAGCCCAAGAACTGTCGAAAATTACAGAGATAGCTTATTTGAAAAATTAGAATTAAAATCGAGAGTGGGTTTAGCGGTCTATGCTTTAAAAAATGGATTTACCGAGTGATTGATATGTGTTGTTTTTATAATGTGTTATATATAGTTTTAATTCAGTTGATGAAGCTGAAATATCTTTTTATAGATTAGCTCTATTATTTTTAAAAGCTGTAAAAGACTACTTATCTTTGCAGTCGATAAAAACTTCATAGATATTTAAATATTATGGCAATGACAATGAAAACACAAGAAGATATTTTAGCAAAATTAAATATTTATGAGTTAAATGAAATGCAACAAAAAGCTATTTCGGTAATTGATACGAATGCAAATACGGTTATACTTTCACCAACAGGGACAGGAAAAACCTTAGGTTTTTTATTACCTGCGTTAAAATTAATAGATTTTGAAAATAAAGAAATTCAAACTTTAATTTTAGTACCAT
The DNA here is from genome assembly GCF_019278465.1 of Tenacibaculum sp. AHE14PA. Classification (GTDB taxonomy): domain Bacteria; phylum Bacteroidota; class Bacteroidia; order Flavobacteriales; family Flavobacteriaceae; genus Polaribacter; species Polaribacter bernardetii. Next base: position 190,216 of record NZ_CP058983.1, read on the forward strand.
CAAGAGAATTAGCAATTCAAATAGAGCAGGTAATTCGTGAAATGGGAACTGGGTTAAAAGTAAACGCAGTGTATGGTGGTCGTTCGATGACGAAAGATAAAACCGAATTAAAACATATACCAAGTATTTTAATTGGTACACCAGGAAGAATTTTAGATCATTTTGCAAATGAACGCTTTTCTAAAGACAGTATAAAAACTTTAATTTTAGATGAGTTTGATAAATCGTTAGAAGTAGGTTTTGAATCTGAAATGAGAGGTATTATAAATCAATTACCAAATCTTAAAAAACGTATTTTAACATCTGCAACGCAAGAAACTGAAATTCCTGCATTTGTAGGTTTACATAAACCTACAGTATTAAATTACTTGACAGGAAAAAAATCTAGGCAATTAACTTTAAAAACAGTTGTTTCTCCTATCAAAAACAAAAACCAAACATTGGTTAATTTGTTACAACATATAGGAAATCATCAAGGGATTATTTTTTGTAATTTAAAAGATAGTATCAGTCACGTAAGTGAATTCTTAACAAAAAATAAAATAGCACATAGTTGTTTTTCTGGAGGGATGGAACAAAGAGATCGTGAACGTTCATTAATTAAATTCAGAAATGGTACAAGTCAAGTTTTAATTGCAACCGATTTGGCTGCAAGAGGAATTGACATTCCTGAAATGAAATATATTATTCATTATGAATTACCAGAAAGAATAGAGGAGTTTACACATAGAAATGGTAGAACGGCAAGAGTAAATGCAAAAGGAACGGCATATATTTTAAAATGGCAAAAAGAAAGTTTGCCAGAATTTCTTGCTAATATTCCAAATACAGATATTTCTCAGAAAGAAAAATTGAAAGCGCATTATTGGGAAACTTTATTTATTTCTGGAGGTAGAAAAGATAAAATATCAAAAGGAGATATTGCAGGTTTATTCTTTAAAAAAGGAAATTTAACAAAAGAACAATTAGGTGTAATCGAATTAAAACAAGATTGCGCTTTTATAGCAGTGCCTGTAAGTGAAGCAAAAAAGTTAATTGAAGAACTAAATAATACTCGTTTAAAGAATAAAAAAGTGCGTATTACTTTAGCTTAGTCTAAATAGATAAAATAAAAAGGGTATTTACAAATTGTAAATACCCTTTTTTTTATTTTTCGCTACTCAAAATTTCTTTAACAGCTGCTTGATATTTTTTAGGATTGGTAGCTTTTTTAATTTTCTTATATGTTTTGCGAGGATCTGAAAAAGACTTAGAAAAGTATTCCCAAAACCCTAACATTTTCATTTTTATAGGTGTTGGCCCAGATAAAGCAGCATCATATTGATGATAAATTTCATCATGAAACTCACCAAAACGTTGCCATCTATCTTTCGGATATTCGGTTGTGTTATTTTTAATCATTTGTGGTAAAAACGGATCGCCAATTAAACCACGACCAATCATAAAGTGGGTAATACTCGGAAAACGTTCTTGCATCGCTTTAAATCCGGCCACAGAAGTAATATCTCCGTTGTAATATAATTGATGTTTAGATACGTCGATACATTTCTGAAAAGCGTCTAAATCAACGCCACCTTTGTATAATTGTTTTCCTATTCGAGCATGAATAGCAACATTTTTAAGCGGATATTTCTCTAAAATAGGGAAGGAGTGTAATATTTCTTCGCTATTTTCATAGCCCATTCGCATTTTCATAGAAACTAAAATGTCGGTTTCGTTATGCGCTTTATGTAAAACTTCGTCAATTCTAGCAGGATTACAAATCAAACCAGATCCCATTCCCGATTTTGTAACCATTGGGTATGGGCAACCTAAGTTCCAATTCAATTCTTTATAACCTAAACTTTGCACGTACTTTGCAACAAACAAAAACTCATCAGGATCGTTTGTAATTACTTGCGGTATTACAGTTAAGGTATGATTGTTTTCGGGTAATAAATCACGTTCATAACTCGATTTAATCTTCATTTTTCCGTTTAAACGGATATATGGGGCGTAATAAGTATCAATACCACCAAAGTATTTATGCTGTGCATTTCTAAAACGAAAATCGGTAAAGCCTTGTAAAGGTGATGAAAGTAAAGTAAAACTCATAGTATGTAATAAGCTGCAAATATAACTTACTTATCCTTCATATTTTAAAGTTAAACTTTATACTTTTGAAATAGATAAATTGTTAATGAAAAGTGTTTTTAACTTCTTAAAAAAGCATAAAATAAAGGCAATCATTATATTTTTTTTAATGATTGCATACTATTATTGTTTGCCTAAAAAACTGTTTGTAACACCAACAGCTACTGTTGTTACTGCAAAAAACAACGAGTTGTTAGGTGCTGTGATTGCTAAAGATGGGCAATGGCGTTTTCCTGAATTAGATTCTGTTCCAACAAAATTCGAACAATGTATTTTACAGTTTGAAGATGCACATTTTTATAAACACTTCGGATTTAATCCGATATCAATAGGAAAAGCATTTTTAGAAAACATAAAAGCTAAAAAGGTGATTCGTGGCGGAAGTACACTTACGCAACAAGTAATTCGATTATCACGTAAAAATAAAGGACGATCTTATCAAGAAAAAATAATAGAATTGATTTTGGCAACGCGATTAGAATTTCGATTATCAAAAAAATCAATTTTAAACTTATATGCTTCTCACGCTCCTTTTGGTGGTAATGTGGTAGGCTTAGAAATGGCATCTTGGCGGTATTTCGGTTTGCAACCACATCAATTATCATGGGCAGAAACAGCAACCTTAGCAGTTTTACCAAACGCTCCTTCGTTAATTTACCCGGGTAAAAATCAACAAAAACTAAAAGAAAAGCGTAACCGATTACTTAAAAAATTATATCAAGAAACCATTATTGATAAAATTACTTTTGAGCTATCATTATTAGAAGAACTCCCACAAAAACCATATACTTTACCAACTTTAGCAACACATTTTGTACAAGAAGTAGCAAATAAACACGAAGGAAAACACCTACAAAGTTCTATTGATATTTATTTACAAACACAAGTAAATAACTTAGTAAAACAACATTATTTACGTCAAAAACAAAACGAAGTTTTTAACATAGCGGTTTTAGTTTTAGATGTTAAAACCAGAAAAGTACTAAGTTATGTAGGAAATTCACCAACAGATAAAGCGCATCAAAAAGATGTAAATAACGTGGTTTCTGCAAGAAGTACAGGAAGTACTTTAAAGCCATTTTTATATGCACAAATGTTACAAACGGGAGCAATTTTACCAACACAATTAGTGGCAGATGTACCTACCGAAATAGCAGGATACACACCTAAGAATTTCGATTTAACTTTTGATGGAGCTGTGCCGGCTAATCAGGCTTTAACACGATCGTTAAATATTCCTGCGGTTCGAATGTTACAATCATACGGATTAGAGAAATTTAGAGCAGATTTAAAAGAATATTCGATTCGAGATATTAATAAATCGGCCGATTATTATGGTTTGTCATTAATTTTAGGTGGCGCAGAAGCTAGCTTGTGGGATTTATGTAAAACTTTTGCAAGTTATGCCGGAGTTATAAATCATTATGAAGAAACAAAACATAATTATTATTCGAATGAATTTACCGAACCTAGTTATATGAAATCAGATAAAATATCTTTTGGAAACGTTCAGGAAAATGAAACTCATATAGATGCCGGCGTAGCTTTTACAACCTTAAATACGCTAACTGAAGTTAACAGACCATTTACCGATCAGGCTTGGAAATATTTTGATTCGTCGCAAAAAATAGGATGGAAAACAGGTACAAGTTTTGGTAATAAAGATGCTTGGGCAATTGGTACGACTCCTAAATATGTCGTTGGAGTTTGGATTGGCAATTCAGACGGAGAAGGAAGACCCGATTTAACAGGTGTTGGTAGTGCGGCACCCTTGATGTTTAATGTATTTGATGTGTTACCAAAATCAGATTGGTTTTTAGAGCCTTATGAGGCTTTGGTAGAAGAAAGTATTTGTGAAAAAAGCGGCTATTTGGCATTGCCTATTTGTAAATCTGTTAAAAAAAGAATACCCAAAAACGGAGTGAGAGCAAGGCCGTGTCCGTATCACCAACAAATTACTGTTGACACTTCAGAAAAGTTTCAGGTGAACTCTAATTGTGAGTCGATTACAAATATGAAAACGAAAACATGGTTTGTATTACCTCCTTTAATGGCACATTATTACCAACAAAAAAACGCAAGTTATAGTGTGTTGCCAAACTACCGAAATGATTGTAATAAGGCGCAAAATAATACGATGGATTTTGTGTTTCCAACAAAATATCGATCTAAAATATCGTTAACCAAAGGATTAAATAATAGAGTAAATCCTGTAATATTAAAAGTTACTCATGCCAATGCAGATGCTGTTTTGTATTGGTATTTAAACGATGTTTTTATAGGTAAAACTTCTCAATATCACGAACAAGCGATAACTCCGAAAAGTGGTAATCACAAAATTATTGTGATTGATAATTTAGGAAACGAGAAAACCCGATTTTTAGAAATATTATAAATTAATTATCAGAAGCTATTTCCCGCTTTACGCACTCGCTCTCTGCGAGGAGCTCAAACAATTGCTGCAATCTGGGGCTAGGAATTTTATTAATACATAGAAAGTGCTATTTTTTTATCACAAACCGTTTTTTTCAATCGAACTCCAAAATCAGCCAGTGTCTTAATTTCTTTAATTCCAGCCAATCGTTCTCTACCAATAATTAATAAGCCTTTTTTATTTCCTTCAATGTGATAGTATTTATTGCTTTCAAAAAACAGTACAAGTTCATCTGTAAAAAACTTCTTTATTTCAGTAGCATTCTTTCCAGAGAGATAAAATCGTTTAGAAAAATCAGGGTGATTAGCGATGTTAATATCTTTAAAACCTGCAAAATGGTATATATATTCGAAAATGCCTTCTTTATCTAACGTAAATTCAGGAGTGTATTTTTCAATATCAATATACATCATGGTTACCTTAATTACTTGTTTGGCAATAAGTTCACCTTCAGAGAATTCAACATCAAATAAAGAACAATTTTCATTTGATAATATATTTGATACTTTACTTATTTTTCGGGTTTTAAAATACCCAAAATGCGGAATTTTAGTAACTTCTTCTTCAGGAGTGGCTTCGTATTTCCAGCCTAGTTCTGTGCAAATATTTTGTAAAGATTTTTGTCTTTTTGTTAAAGTATTAGAATTGGTGTTTTCTTCCACTTGAATAGGATTATTTTTACGTAAAGCAAACGGGTGTTCACTTCCTGTTTTATATCCATCTAAACCAATTACCTCAAAATGCCCGCCTTTTCTGTTAAAGCTTTCAGCATAATTATTAAGATTCTCCATAACAGAATGATCTATAAAGTCACACAAAGAAAAATCGATAATAGCATCTTCATTTTCGGGTATTTGATCTAGTTTAGCTTTTAGTTTTGTAAAATTTAAAAAGCTAGAAAAATTCTCGACAGAAACATAGTATTTATCATCTTCCTTAAACATTAAAACGTTAGGTTTTAATACGTTTTTAATGAAAAACATTAGGTTTTTATTAATAATAACATGAATAACAAATGTTATAAAGATACCTGCTAAAATACCCGTAATTAAACTTGTTGTGATAGTAGTTAATAAGGTTACTAAAAATATAATTAATTGTTCTTTACCTATTTTAAATACTTTTTTAATGTTTTCTGGTGAAGCTAGTTTATAACCTGTGTATACTAAAATGGCGGCTAATGCTGGCAAAGGAATTTTACGTAATTCTGTAGCAAAAAGTAAAATAAAAATAACCAAAAAAGCTGCATGAAAAAAGTTAGCAGAACGATTGCTTCCTTTATTATTTACGTTTACCGAGCTACGAGCTATTACTGTAACAACATTTAACCCTCCTAAAAAACCACTAATTACAGTTGCTAACCCTAGGGCTCGAATGTCTTTATTTACGTTAGAGCGTCGTTTTAAGGTGTCTAATTTATCCACTGCTTTAATACTTAATAAACTCTCTATACTTGCAATTAAAGTTATTGCAATTACTGCATTTATAAATTCGAAACTATAAGCTTTACTAAAATCAGGAAAAGCAAAATTAGATAAAACATCTTCAGGTAAATTAATTAAGAGACTTTTATCTATCGGATATGCAGATGATGATACCAAATCATAGTAATAATACATACCAACACTTAAAACAACAATCCACATTGGAGCCGGAATTAACTGAAAATATTTATTACGTATTTTACTATAAAAAATCATAATTAGTAAACTAATAACCCCTACAGATCCGGCGTAAAAAACACTAGTACTGTCAGTCTGAATTAAGTTTATGATTCCTTTTGGCATTTGTATCAGTAAGTCTACAATACTTCCTTTTGCATCTAAATTACCAAGCATTACATGTATTTGTTTGGCAAAAATACCAATACCAATAGCAGCTAACATTCCTTGAATTGCTGAAGAAGGGAAGAAGTCACCCAGTGATCCCATTCTAAGAAATCCAAGAATTACCATAATTATACCCGAAATAACAATGGCAGCCAAGGTATATAGATAACCTTGTTGCATATCGCCAGCACCTAATGTTGTTATAGCGGCTAATACTACAACTACTAAACCATTACCAGGCCCAGTAATAGTTACATTTGCACCTCCTAAAATCGCAACAACAACGCCACCTACAATTGCAGCAATAGCACCAGAAATTGGTGGTGCACCAGAAGCTAACGCTAATCCAAAGCCTAATGGCAAGGCAATTAATGATACTACAAAACCAGCAAATATATTTTGCGGCATTTCACTTAAAAATGTTTTAAAACCTTTTCCCATCTACTTTTTACTTAACAATTAAAACATCGGTTGGTAATTCTGATAAAATATATTCTAAATCATGCGGAAAAACTCTGTCTAGAACCCCTGTTTTTTTAGGAGCGCTCATAACTAGTACATCGGCTCTTTTTACTTTTGCATAATGACCAATAGAATATCCTCTACGACCAAAAATGCTTTGCGTTTTTACAGTTATGTCACTCGTGTCGATGCATTGTAGCATTTTATTAACACGTGCATCTTCGCTTTTTTGTATTTGTTCTTTTAAGTCAGTTGCTTTACGCAGCGAAACATCATCATTTACTTTTACATTTAATTCAGTCTGACTAATTTCTTCAACAATAGTTACTCTTTTGCAGTCTAAGTTTTTAGATAAATTAAAAGCAGCTTTAATTGTTTCTTCTGTTTTTTCATCTTGTAAGCCACTAACAACAATGTGTTTACAAGGAACTCTTTCTGTTGATGGTTTTATTAGTAATAATACCGAGCAAGGTGCTTTACGAGTTAATTTTCTCGCAATAGAACCTACATAATATTTATAGAGTTTTTCTTTTTGTAGTGCCCCCAATATTAATAAGTTAACACACTCTTGTTTTGTTACTTCTAAAATAACATCAACAGGTTTACCTTCTTGCCAAATTACTTTTAATGGAAATTTTAATTCAGGAGCATCTTTTAATAATTCATGCAATTGCTTTTCTTTTTCGTTAGTTTTTTGACCAACATGAACTCCAATTAACTGAGCATTAAACATATTTGATAAACGAATTGTTTCAAATAAGTTTGCTTTTAAATTTGGAGAGAAAGCAATACCAATAAGTATATTTTTTATCAAAGTATAAAAATTTAAAACGCTCGAAGATATAATTTTCTTGTTGTTTAAAAAATATTACTTTTACACAAAACAGAATATTAGATGATAGAATTAGCAGGAATTGTAATACTAGGGATTTTAGCGCAATGGTTTGCTTGGAAATTTAAAATTCCGGCTATATTACCTTTAATATTAATAGGGCTATTTGTAGGGCCAATTGCTGCCGAATTTTTTAATGAAGATGGAAGTAAGTGGATTGAGCCTATTTGGAATGGTACAAAAGGACTTTTCCCAGGCGAAGCACTGTATTATTTTGTTTCTTTAGCCATAAGTATTATTCTTTTTGAAGGAGGTTTAACGCTTCGTAGAGATGAAATTAAAAATATTGGTCCCGTAATTACCAAGTTAATAACATTAGGATCTAGTATCACTTTTTTCGGAGCGGGTATCATAGCGCATTATCTTTTTAATTTGAGTTGGGAACTATCTTTTCTGTTTTCAGGATTAATAATTGTAACAGGTCCGACTGTAATTACGCCTATTTTAAGAAATATACCGTTAAAAAAAGACGTATCAGCAGTTTTAAAATGGGAAGGGATTTTAATAGACCCAATTGGAGCTTTAGTAGCTGTATTGGTTTTTGAGTTTATAAGTGTTGGTGGTGGAGCAGGCTTTACACAAACAGCTTTATTAGAGTTTTTAAAGATTATTTTATTTGGTTCTACCTTCGGATTTACCTTTGCACATGCCTTAATATTTATTTTCAACAAAAAATGGGTGCCACATTACTTATTAAATGTAGTTTCTTTATCAACAGTTCTTTTAGTATTTGTATTATCTGAGTTGTTTGCTCATGAATCAGGTCTTTTAGCTGTTGTAGTTATGGGTATGGTTTTAGGTAATAGTAAATTAAAAAACTTAAAAGATATACTATACTTTAAAGAATCATTAAGTGTTTTATTAATTTCAATGCTATTTATTCTTTTAGCTGCTAATATGGACATTAAAGAGTTAATGTTATTATATAGATGGGAAACAGCCCTTCTTTTTACATTAATAGTTTTCGTTATAAGACCATTAGCTGTGTTTATAAGTACTTATAAATCGAATTTAAAAACCAACGAGAAACTTTTTATAAGTTGGGTTGGTCCAAGAGGTATTGTTGCAGCAGGAATCGCTTCTTTATTTGGTAGTAAATTGATTAAATTAGGTGTTGAAGGAGCCGAATACATAACGCCACTTGTTTTTATGGTTGTTTTAGGAACCGTATTATTAAATGCAACTACGGCAAGATTATTTGCGAAAGTAATAGGTGTTTTCTTAAAGCGATCTAATGCAATTATAATTATAGGAGCATCAGATTTAGCACGCCTTATAGGTGTTTATTTAAAGAATAATAATAGAAGGGTTGTTTTGATTGACTCTAATAAGGACAATATAGATAAAGCTAAAAAACAAGGCTTAGAATCTTTTGAAGTTAATGTTTATGATGATGCATTAAGTAATAATATAGAGTTAAATGATGTTGGATATTTATTAGCTATAACAGGTAGTGATTCTATAAATAAATATGCAATATCTAATTTTTCACCAATTTTTGGAGAGCAAGGTGCTTATCGTTTAGTAAGTTCTCAAGAAGTGCTTACAAATGAATATGAGGATAAAGATCAGTTATTTACTATTAAAGATGATTATTTAAGTTTAATGGAAGCGGTAAGAGAGTTTCCTGAAATTCATGAAACACAAATTAATTCTATAGAGGAATATAAGGAGAAGATTACTGAAATTTACTCAGAGGTAAAATCAATACCGGTTTTTGTTAAAAACAATAGCAACGAAATTTTATTAATTGCTGAATTTGAGAAAAATGTAACGGTAATAGAAGATTGGAAACTAGTTTATATAGGTAAAGACTTAAAGATCTAACCCAAAGGTGGTCTTTAGTTTTTCTATAAACGGATTTTTCTCTTTTAACTTCTCATATTTTTCTTGAGGAGTGTAAGCGAATTTTTTCTCAACAGTTTCATTGACGATAACATCTATTTGAATACCGTAATTATTTAATTTTTCACGTAAAAACCGTGTTAGTTTAGATTTACCACGTTCTAATTGGGTTTTCATTAAGTCGTTAGGTAAAGAAAATATAATTGTAAAAGGTTTTCCTAATTGCGGCTCACCTGAAGCTAATATAGCAGCGATACTGCGTTCACCAAGCTCTTGTAGTTTGAAATAATATTTTTTCCAAGCATCTTTTAACTCTTCATGAGTAAAAGGTGTTCTTGGATGGTTTTCATAGCTTTCATCATCATCTGAAACAACTTTAATTTCCTTTTTCTGATGAATACTTTTTAAAGATAAAGCTGAAGCCCGACGCTTTATATTCTTTAAAATAGGTTTTTTTGGTAGTTGAGCTGTTGCTTTAACAACAACTTTTTCTACTTCAATTTTATTAAGAACTTTAGCCGTTGGTGCTACTTTGGTTTTCTTCACAACAGGTGATAAAGAAGTAAAAAAGGTAGCCGGTATTATGTAGTTGTTAGATTTTTTTTTTGCTCCATCAAAATTGATAGAGGCTATTTGCATTAAAGTTAATTCTACCAGCAGTCGTTGGTTTTTACTAGCTCTATATTTTAAATCGCAATCGTTAGCTTTGTCAATAGCTGGCATTAAGAACTGCATATTCGCTTTTTTAGCTTGCTCTAAATATTTCTTTTTAGTAGTATCGCCAACTTCTAATAAAGGTATAGTAGCAACATCTTTAGCAACTAATAAATCTCTAAAGTGAGATGCTAATCCGTTTATAAAATGATGTCCTTCAAAGCCTTTACCTAAAACTTGGTTAAAAGCCATTAAGACTTGCGGAATTTTATTTTCTAATAATAAATCAGTGATGTTAAAATACACATCATAATCTAATACATTTAAGTTTTGAGTAACTGCTTCACGAGTTAAATTACTTCCCGAGAAACTAACAACTCTATCGAAAATAGATAAAGCATCTCGCATTGCTCCGTCTGCTTTTTGAGCAATTACATGCAAAGCATCATCATCTGCAGTAATATTTTCTTTAACACAAATTGTTTTTAAATACTCTTTTGCATCTAAAACACCAATACGCTTAAAATCGAAAATCTGACAACGAGATAATATCGTGGGTATAATTTTATGTTTTTCGGTAGTTGCTAAAATAAAAATAGCATGTGCCGGTGGCTCTTCTAAAGTCTTTAAAAAAGCATTAAAGGCAGCTTGAGAAAGCATGTGAACTTCATCAATAATATATACTTTATACTTTCCTGTTTGTGGCGGAATACGGACTTGATCGGTTAAATTACGAATATCATCAACTGAGTTATTTGAAGCCGCATCTAATTCGAAAATATTAAAAGCAAAATCTTCATCATCAGTAGTCGCATCTTCTTGGTTAATACGTTTAGCCAATATACGTGCGCACGATGTTTTACCAACTCCACGAGGTCCAGTAAAAAGTAGTGCTTGTGCTAAATGGTCATTTTTTATAGCATTTTCTAACGTATTTGTTATGGCTTGTTGCCCAACTACGTCTTCAAAAACTTGAGGACGATATTTACGTGCCGATACTATAAAATGCTCCATTAATCTTTACTTTTTATGCTAACAAAAATAGAAAAACAGCTTACAATTCACAAACTATTTTCTTAAGGAAAACCTAAAGTTGTAAACAATTGTAAAAAGTTGTTTTTTTATCCGACCAACTGCATATAAGAGATAAAAATCATGAAATTTACAAATCGTACAGCTTTAGTTATTGCACTTTTATCATTGTTTATTTTTACTAATTTTACTACCAATAAGTTTGATTTAAATACAAAAACCGTAAATACTACCAAAGTAGCTTATTTTGCAAGCGGTTGTTTTTGGTGTGTAGAAGCAATTTTTGAAAGTGTAAGAGGAGTAGAGGATGTTGTTTCTGGCTATGCAGGAGGTTTTACTAAAAACCCGACGTATGAAAGTAGTAATACTGGCAGAACAGGTCATGCAGAAGCAGTTGCGGTATATTACAATCCAAATAAAATAAGTTTTAAAACATTGGTTGATGTTTATTTTGGCTCACATAATCCTACTACAAAAAATGGACAATATCCAGATTATGGTTCTCAATATAGATCTATAGCTTTTTATGCTGATGCTGCTGAAAAGGAAATTATCAATAAAAAAATTGATAAACTAAATAGCGAAGTTTATAATGGAAAAATAGTAACAGAGGTTAAAAAAATAGATGCGTTTTATGTAGCGGAAGCATATCATCAAAATTTCGAAAAATTACACCCTCGACACCCATATATTCAAAATATATCTGTACCAAGGTTAAATAGATTTAAAAAGAGGTTTCCTGAATTGATTAAATAAACAAAATTAGAGGTAAAAATTGTTAGGTTGAAGTTTGTTTATATATGTGTCTCCTTAATATTTATATTAGGGAGATTTTTAGTTAATAAAAAACCCCAAACTATTTAATAGTTTGAGGTTTTTTTAGAGATTTTATTTAAGTTTATTCAACTGTAACAGGTATTGTTACTTCAATATCTGTTTCTCCTCCTGCATTTGTAATGTCACCTGAAGCAACACCTTCAGCAGATTTACTAGGTTCGTGTCTTAATGTAAAAGTAAAACTACCTGAAGCTGCATCACCACTTAATACTGTAAAGTTAATTCCTACAGGATTTCCGTTAGAATCATTTTCACCGGCATAACTAAAAGTCGAGTTTAAATTAGTAGCATTGTAAAAAAACTGGTGTTCATCAGCTTCTTCTGCAACCTCTAAAGTAATATCTTCAGCAGGGCTTTCTGTTTCGTTTAATAAAGTAATAACGGCGCTATAAGAAGTATTTGCTGCTAATGTTCCTCCTGTTATCACAGGTGCATTTGGTCCGTCACCATCTAAATCCTTACTTTCTAAAGTAACAGTTGTTCCTGATTTTGGAGTTAACACGACTTTAATTGTTGTAATTACTTCTTCGCCATTTATAATCTCTGGATTGTCATCAGAACAAGATATTGATATAATTGAAGAAATAAATAATAATGCTATAATTTTGAAATTTTTCATGTTTTTAATTTTTAATAATTAATTTGAATTTGAATTTGAAAGTTTCTCCCTAAATCATCTGCATATAAACGCAACCTGTTTAAGTAATTTCTGTATGATTGATTTAAAACATTATCTATTGAAAAACTAAGATTAATTTTTGTTTTAGACATGTTTAATTCGAATCCAGAAGAGAAATTTAATAAATGATAAGCCTTTGGTGGAGTGCTAATATCTACAAGTTCATTGGTGTTTGTATCTGGAATAAAAGCCATGAAATTGTTATTAGGATACTCGTTTTGTTCCGCATTAAACTCACTTTCTAAAGAGGCATAAAAATTTTTCCAATTCTCTTTCTTAAAAAATAAAGTTGTTGTGGTTTTAAAAGGAGGTATATCTATTAAAGTTCTTTTGTTTGTTAAGTCACGTCCTTTAATGAGCGACATCTTATTGGTAATACTAAAATTTGTGTTTACATTATAGCTAACATTAGAATCTAAACCAAATAAATGGGCATTTGTTTGCTTGTATGACCAAACAGGAAATGCACCTCTTAAAGTAGTTTCTACTCCTGTAGGTTCTATGTAAATAAAATCGGTTACATAATTATAAAATCCTTCTAAAACGATATCAAATTTGTTGTTATTAAATTTATACGTTGTAGAAAATCTATTAGATGTTTCAGCTTGCATTCGTAAATCACCAATTTCTATTCTTGCAGCAGAATGATGCAAACCGTCACTAAATAATTCAGAAACATTTGGCGCTCTGTTAGATAAACCATAATTAGCCAATAATGTGCTATTATCGTTAAGACTATAAGAACCGCCTAATGAAGCAGAAATATTATGATAAGTAAAAACTGGGTTTACTAAATACTGTGTAGACGAATCTTCAATAATAAGACTACCAAATTCTTGTTGGTAGTTTAAAGAATTCCATCTTGATTTATCGTAAAATTTCTTTGCGTTAACTTGTTCAAAATCATATCTAATTCCAGCATTTAAATAAATATCGTCAAATTTAAAGCTAGTAATAGCATATCCGTTTAGGTTAAACTTATTATAATCGGGTATAATTCTCTTAACTCCTGATTTTGGATCTGAAAAATTATTTTGATAAGCACCGCTTAAACCAAATTTATAAGTATTTTCTTTATTAGCATCTATGTCTAAATCGCTTTTAAAAGAATGTGTTCTTAGCAATAAATTTGTTGCTGCAACGAATTTTTTATCTCCCCTTCTAACATCAAACTCTAATCTTTTGTTTTGTTGATAGTCGTATTGAAAAGATAATTTACCAACACCTTTTAGTCGCTTATAAACTTTAGCCTTAAATAGTTGATGTGTAACATCTTGTTTTGGATTATTAATAGCATAGCTGTACTCATCTATAACAAGTGGTAAATTACTATTTATAGCTCTTACTAAATCTGAAATATTACCTATGTGCGATGCTCTTAAAATGCCTGTTTCATTAGATGTATTGCTATAAAAAAGCTCAAACCCTTTATTAAATTTTTTAAACCCACTACGAATAGTAAAAGCCCTAGAATTTAAACCAGTATTGGTAAGGTTATAACTAGGTGATTCAAAATCACCAGCTCTTTTATAAGAAGCCTGTCCATTAATAAACCAACCGCTGTTGTAACTTTTATTTAAGCTTGATGAAACAGAAAATAGTCTACCATTACTCTGTTGTGATGTAATTGTTTTACCAAACAAGGTGTCTTTAGTTATTACAGTTGAAGGATTAACAATAATAACCCCGCCAATAGCATCACCACCATATTGTAAAGCATTTGCTCCTTTAATTACAGAAACACTTCCAGCTGCGTTTATATCAATATTTGGAGCATGTTCTATTCCCCATTCTTGATCTTGTAATCGAACACCATTAAAAGAAGTTAATACTCTACTACTATGTAAGCCATTAATAATTGGTTTTACAATAGTACTACCTGTATTTATAGAAGAAACACCCGAGATGTTTTTAATAGCATCGCCTAATGATGCTGCGCTATAGTTATCTAGAGTTTTAGTTTTTAATAACGTTTCTTGAGCTGTTTTGGTTTTTAAACCAGTTGTACTCCTAACATTAACTTCATTTAATTCTTCTATGTGATGCTCTAAATCTATAATTTTATAAATGTTTTTTGAAACATTTAATTCTAAGATTTGTTTATCACAAGATACATGAGAAATTTCGACAATAATTTTACCAGCACATACATTATCGATAGTAAACTCTCCGTCTAAATTACTTGTAGTATACTTATTTTGGTTTTTAATATAAATTGTAGCGTTTACAATCGCAGATTTATCATGAAAATCTTCTACAATACCAGAAAATGTATAACTACAATTTTGACCGTTTACTAAAGAAACATAACAGCTTAGTAAAAGTATTAAAATAATACTTTTAAGATTCATCTAAGAGTTTAATTGTAATTTTATAATTATGTATAATTTTAATTAAATTATTACAATAGGAGGCCCTCTAGATGATTTATTAGAGAAGTAATAAGTTTTTAATTGCTGTGGTTTATGAAGCGTATTTTTAGCAAAAACTTTATTGTTTAATAAAATACTTGGACTGTACAATTCATAATAAAAAACCTTTAATTGTAAATGTAATTCACCACAATCTTTATCTAACTCATGTAAATGTTGATTAATATTAGAAGTACAGGCTATGTGCTCATGCTCTTCAAAAGCATGAAGGACTTGTATTGCTGATGGTAATAACAGGGCAAACAAGAAAATAGTAGATATGTATGTTCTAAATTTAAACATTCGACGCAAATGTATAAAAAAAATAGATAGCTGATAGTATTAATACTATCAGCTATCTACTTAAATTCTTAATTTTTTGTTAAGACTTCTTTTTCCCGCCTCTTATTCGCATGTTAAGCATTTCTACACCTAAAGAAAAAGCAATAGCAAAATACAAATATCCTTTAGGAATAATACCTACCGTTTGGCCGAAAATTTCGGCGTGTGATAAATGTGCTCCTTCTGCAATTAGCATAAAAGCTATTAAAATTAAAAAGGCTAAACCTAACATTTGTATTGTTGGATGTTGATTTACAAATTTACCAACAGGATTTGCAAACAACATCATAATTAACATCGATAATATAACTGAAACAATCATAATAAGCATTGCTCCTTCAACACCATTTGTCATTCCGACTGCTGTTAAAATAGAATCGAAAGAGAAAACTATATTTATTAAAGTTATTTGTAAGATAGCTTGTTTCATAGTATAGCCTTTTTTGGGCTTACCATCTAAATCATCTTCTTCATGACCTTCAACTTTATGATGTATTTCTTGTGTACTTTTGTATAATAGAAAAAGTCCACCTATAAATAAAATTAAGCTTTGCCCAGTAATACCAGCTTTAAACCATGATAAATCTATATGGAAAAAAGGTGCTTTCATTGCTATTAAATAAGAAATACCAAATAACAATATAATTCGTAAAACCATAGCTAATATCAGCCCTATATTAGTTGCTTTCTTTCGTTTGCTTTCAGGTAGCTTATTAGATGCTATAGAAATAAATATAATATTATCGATACCTAAAACAATTTCTAAAAAAGTTAAGGTTAATAATGCAATCCAAGTGTCTGGTTGTAAGAATATTTCCATTTTTTTTATTTTATATATATGGTTCCTTTTTGTTTGTAATTTGAATAACCAATTTTTACAGTAAAATCGTAAGAGTTTTCTCTTACCTTATTGATTTGAACAAACATTGGATCTTTTTGTAAATCATTTTTTGGATTGATGTAACGCAACGTATAAAAAAAGTTATTCTTCCATTTTATAGAAAGAGTATCTATTTCATTGCCATATTTGCTAATTTGGATACTATCTTTTCTAATAATAGTTTCTTTAACAAAATCATCTGTAGCCTTAATTTCAAAAACTCCTTTTTTAAAACGCAATGAATTTCCTTCTTTTTCAGGAGTACAAGAAAATACTAAAAAAGTGACTAAAAAACTAAGTAAATACTTCATTAAATTCCGGTGTAATTAGCAGGTGTAATTGCTTTTAATTCTTCTTTAATTTCAACAGAAACTTCTAAAGTATCAATAAAATTAGCAATTGATTGTTTGTTTATTTTTTCGTTGGTACGTGTTAATCCTTTTAAAGCTTCATAAGGATTTGGATATGCTTCACGACGTAATATTGTTTGAATAGCTTCGGCTACAACAGCCCAATTATTTTCTAAATCTTCAGCAAACTTAGCTTCATTTAATAATAATTTATTCAATCCTTTTAAAGTAGCACCAAAGGCAATTAATGTATGACCAAAAGGAACACCTACGTTACGTAAAACCGTACTGTCTGTTAAATCTCGTTGTAATCTAGATATTGGAAGTTTTGCTGATAAATGCTCGAAAATAGCATTTGCAATTCCTAAGTTTCCTTCAGAATTTTCAAAATCAATCGGATTTACTTTGTGTGGCATTGCTGATGAACCAACTTCGCCTTCTTTTATTTTTTGTTTAAAATAATCGTTAGAAACGTATGTCCAAATATCACGATCTAAATCAATTAAAATAGTATTTACACGTTTTAAACCGTCATATAGAGCAGCCATATGATCATAATGCTCTATTTGAGTTGTTGGAAAAGAATGATGCAAACCTAAAATATCTTCCACAAAATGGGTTCCAAAGTTTTTCCAGTCGATATCTTTATACGCAACTTTGTGTGCATTAAAATTACCTGTAGCTCCACCAAATTTAGCGGCATGAGGTGTGTGTTGTATGTGTATTGCTTGGTTGTTAATACGCTCTACAAAAACAAAAAACTCTTTTCCTAAACGAGTAGGAGAAGCCGGTTGCCCATGTGTACGTGCTAGCATAGGGATATTATCCCATTCTTCGGCTAAATCTGCTAATTTAGATACTAAACCATCTAAAGCAGGATAATACACTTCTTCCATTGCATCTTTAATGGATAACGGAATAGCAGTGTTATTAATATCCTGAGAGGTTAATCCAAAGTGGATAAATTCTTTGTATTTCTGTAAATCTAAAGCATCAAATTTTTCTTTAATAAAATATTCAACCGCTTTTACATCATGATTTGTAACCGCTTCAATATCTTTTATTTTTTGAGCATCTTCGGTAGAGAAATCTTCATATATCTTACGTAAATTAGCATATAACTCATTATTAAAGTCAGCTAATTGTGGTAAAGGAATTTCACATAAAGCAATAAAATACTCTATTTCTACTTTTACTCGATATTTTATTAAAGCTTCTTCAGAAAAATAGTTGGCTAAATTGGCAACTTTATTACGGTATCTACCATCAATAGGAGAGATGGCATTTAATTGTGTTAAGTTCATGTTATGTTGTGTTGTAAGCTACAAAAATAGAGAATACTTATTTTATTTACGGCTATTGCTAGAGGAATTTTAACGATAAACTTTTCGTTTTAATATTTTAAGTTGTTTATCCTTCTCTAATGATTTAATTACTCGAATTACAGTTTCTACTCGTAAACCTAAAATATCTGCTATTTGTTGGCGTGTATAGTCAACTTTAAAAGTATAATCACCTGTTGTTTTATAAACATCATTTTTTAAATAATCTATAAAACGAAGTACTCTATGTGCAGGTTCTTGACTAGAAATTTCTGATGCTATAATTGCTTTGTAATACAATCTTTTAGCTAAGCTTTGCGTTATTTTTAAGTGAATTAAAGGGTTTTCTTGCAGTAATTTAAATAATTGTTCTTTAGAAATAACTAATATTATACTTTCGGAAATAGCTTCTGCACTAGCAGGATATTTTACATCAATAAATAAAGGTGGTTCACCAAAACTTTGGCCTTTATAAAAAACACCTTGAATAAATTCTTTTCCGGCATCATTATAATTGTTCATTTTTACAATGCCACTACTAATTTGATAATAATTAAAGGCTGTGTTATTCTCAGTAAAAATAACCTCTCCTTTTTTATAGTCTTTATAATGTGCGTTAAAATTGCGTAAAAGTTCTTCTGGTATCATTATGATTTAAGTCATAAATTGCAAGTGTATAAAGATATACTTTTGCTGTGAATAAAAATGTTTTTTAGATGGATAAAAAAGAAATAGAAAATAGAGAAGATGTGTATTTATTGGTATCAACTTTTTACAATAAAATTAAAAAAGATGATTTTATAGGACCTATTTTTTTAGAGTCAATTCCCCAAGAAAAATGGGAGCCTCACTTGCAAAAGTTAACTGATTTTTGGGAAACAAATCTTTTTTTTGTTAGGAATTTTAAAGGAAATCCGATGAAAGCACATAAGGATTTAGATCGCAATTTTAACCACACTATTTCTCAAGAGCATTTTGGTAGATGGTTGCAATTGTGGTTCGAAACTTTAGATGCTCTTTTTGTAGGAACCAAAGTAAACGAAGCAAAAGAAAGAGCAAGGAATATTGCATCGATGCTCTTTTTTAGAATGTTTGACGCGAAACCTAAAGTATAAGCTGATAAATTATCAGCGCTATATTTGCTAAAACAGCAAAAAAGAATGACCAAACTACTGTTTTTAAAGAACGCTGACTTATAGCTACTGCATTTGCGCCCATAGCAGAAATACAAGTAATTACCAAAGCAAATAAATTTACTTCTCCATGAACAGCCAATGCTGCAGAAAAAGAAGCAATCATACTACTAGCCATTAATAAAACTATTGAAATTACAAAAGCGTTGCTTTCTTCTTGTGCGATTTTACTATTTATAACACTTATAAAATTAAATTTAGAAAACTTAAAAGTTGTGTTGTTTACGAATAATTGCTCTGTTGTTACCATGCCTAATTTATTTTATTACAAAGTTACATGCCAATTGGTTATTTGTTTTATGACCTAAATCATAAAGTAAAAAGAAGTTTGATTCATTTTATTTGATAGTTTTTTTATCTTCACAATCTAAAATACTTTTGTTGGAAACTAGAACCCTTATTTATATTATCATCGCAATTTTGTTAAGCATTGCTATTGCTTTTTTTCAATATTTCTACAAAGCGAAAAATAATTCTAAAATAAACATCTTACTGTTTTTTTTAAAAGCAACGAGTTTTTTTTTATTGATTTTATTATTTATAAATCCCCAAATAGAAACGATAGAAAAAGTAAATAATAAACCTATTTTATCTGTTTTGGCTGATAATTCACTTTCTATAAAATATTTTAAAGAGGATAAAAAAGTAGCATCTATTTTAAAAAAAATACAAGAACATAAACAATTACAAGATAAATTTAATGTTCAGCTTTTTTCTTTTGGAGCTAAAATTGTTGTTTTAGATAGTTTGTCTTTTTCAGAAACTCAAACAGATATTTCACAAGCAATAAAATCGGTTAACGAATTAAATAAAAATACGTTAAATGCAAGTATTTTAATTAGTGATGGAAATCAAACTACGGGTAATGATTATGAATATATAAATGCTAAAAGTAAAATATATCCAATAGTAGTTGGTGATACCACTTTGTATCAAGATTTACAAATATCACAGTTAAACGTTAATAAATATAGTTATATAAAAAATAAATTTCCTGTAGAAGCCATGCTTTATTATGAAGGAAAGGAAAAAGTAAGTGCAACTTTTTCAATTTCTAATGGCGGAAAAAAAGTGTTTTCAAAAAGACTTCAATTTTCTCCTTCAAATCCTGTACAAACGGTTTTAACAAATTTAACTTCGGATAAAAAAGGAATTCAATATTATAGTAGCGCAATTAGTAAAATAGAAAACGAGAAAAACACCAAAAATAATTACCAAAAATTTTCGGTAGAAGTTATAGATGAGCAAACGAAAGTATTGGTTTTAAGCTCGTTTTTACACCCTGATTTAGGTGCTATAAAAAAAGCAATAGAAAGTAATAAGCAACGCAAAGTAACAATTGCTTTAATTAATGATAAAAAAATCAATTATGCTGATTATCAGTTTTTTGTTTTTTATCAACCTAATAGTTATTTTAAAAAAGTATTTGAAAAAATACCTTCTAATTATTTGGTGATTTCAGGAACAAAAACAGATTGGAGATTTTTAAATACACAGCAATTAGGATTTACCAAAGATGCAATCAATCAAACAGAAAATTATTTAGCGATTTATAACACCGATTTTTTAACTTTTTTACAAAAGGATATTGGTTTTAACGAATTTCCGCCTTTGCGAGATAAATTCGGAACAGTTGACTTAACAAATGATGCTCAAACATTACTGTATCAAAAATTTGCGGGAGTAGAAACTAAACAACCATTATTAACAACGATTGAAAAAAACGATAAAAAGCATGCTGTTTTATTTGGTGAAGGAATTTGGAAATGGAGAGCTGCTAGTTTTTTAAAAGAACAAAACTTTGAAACGTTTGATGCTTTTTTAGGAAATTTAGTGCAGTATTTAGCATCAAATAAAAAAAGAAAAAGATTAGAGGTTAAAAGCGAGAATTTATACACCGCAAATACGCCAATAAATATATCGGCTTTTTATGTTGATAAAAATTATCAGTTTGATAATAGAGCTTCGTTAGAATTAACAGTAACAAATACTAAAACAAAGAGTAAGAAGGTAATTCCGTTTTCGTTAATAAATAATTCATATCAAGTATCGGTAGAAGGTCTTTTAGCAGGTGAATATTCATATAAAGTTTCGGTAGCAAATCAGAATATAAATAGCTTTGGTAAATTTAAAATAACCGATTATCAAATAGAAGAACAGTTTACAAATGCAAATCATAAAAAACTAAATTCATTAGCTGTAAAAACGAAAGGAAAATTATTTTATACTGATAAAATAGAAAATTTACTACAAGAATTAACAACAGATACTTCTTATTATACTGTTCAGAAATCTAGTACTAAAAATCAAAATTTAATAGATTGGAAATGGGTGTTGTTTTTAACCATTACTTTATTCTCTTTAGAATGGTTTATCAGAAAATATTATGGTAAAATTTAAAAAACAAATAGGTTTTATTCGTTTAAAGAGTAATAGTTTCTGAACTTTGTAAAAAGTTATCAAAAAAGATTTTTTTTTAAAAATGTTTTTTGATAACGTATAGAAAACAATATGAAAAACGAACTTTAAATGACTTTAGAACATTTTTTTCAATGCCCATATTGTTGGGAAACAATTTCTATGATTTTAGATGCAAGTGCTTCTCAAACCTATATAGAAGATTGCGAAACTTGTTGTAATCCAATACAGTTAACAATTCATTTTGAAAATAATAACCTAACCGCTTTTGAAGCGATTAACATAGAACAATAAAATATGAAATTTCATACAAGAAAGTGGATAAAGCCAGAAGATTTAAATCCTAACGGAACTTTATTTGGAGGCCGTTTATTACAATGGATTGACGAAGAGGTAGCTTTATATGCTATTATTCAATTAGAAATTCCTAAAACGGTAACAAAATTTATGTCAGAAATAGATTTTGTAAGCTCAGCAAAACAAGGAGATATTATCGAAATTGGTATAGAAGTTGAAAAATTTGGTAACTCTTCTATTACCTTAAACTGTGAAGTGCGTAATAAAATTACTCACAAAACAATTATAGCAATCGACAAAATTATAATGGTTAGTTTAGATGATGCTGGAAACCCTTTTGCACATGGAAAGACAAAAGTAGAGTATGCTAAAGACAGGTTAAAATAATAAACCTGTCTATTTTTTTTATACTTTTGTATTTCATAAGTCTATGATTTGAAAAATATTATCATCCTTATATTAATAGTATTGTTGTTTGTGCCACCGGTGCAAGCTCATGCTGATGCTGTGATTTTTGATGATAATAATGCAACAGAAGTTCATGTTGATATAATGGATGAAGCACATTTAAATAAGCATCATCAAAATGATACAGACGAAGAAAAAAATACAGAACACCACCATCACTGTGTTTCTTTAGTAATATCGAGTGCTATAATTAATTCGGAATTTAAAATTCGGTTTATTAAATATTTTCAAGTAAAAAAGAAAAATCACTTCCACAAAGTTCTAAATACATCTGGCTATTTAGATCAACTTTTTCAGCCTCCTAGAGTTTAATTAATTATATTTTTTTTCAATTTTATTGAAAAAAACACATCTTTTTACATAAAAAGATGTCTAACTACACACCTACAATTATAATTAATTAAATCATTTAAAAATGATAAAAAATATAGTTTTAACCATATCTCTATGGTTATTTGCGATAAATATAATCGCGCAGAATTCAATTACGATTAAAGTAACTTCAGATGAAAAAGATCCTTTGCCAGGAGCTTCAGTATTTATAAAAAACACAAAAATAGGTAGCGAAACTAATTTAGATGGATTAGCAACTATAAATAATATTCCCTCAGGTAAACAAACATTTATAATATCTTTTATAAGTTTTACAACAGTAGAGAAGGTAATTCAATTCCCAACCTTAAACAAACAACTAACTATCCAACTTCATGAAGATGAAGAGTCTTTAGAGGAAGTTGTAATTCAGTCTACAAGGAGTAAACGAAGTATTGCTGAATTACCAACACGTATTGAAGTTATTTCATCAGAAGAACTAGGGGAAAAAGCAATTATGAACTCGGCAAATATAGCTATGGTTCTGCGTGAAAGTACAGGAATACAAATGCAACAAACTTCGGCCAACTCCGCAAACCAATCTATAAGAATACAAGGGCTGGATGGACGTTTTACGCAGTTGTTAAAAGATGGATTTCCGCTGTTTGGAGGTTTTTCAAGCGGATTGAGCATTATGCAAATTCCACCTTTAGATTTAAAACAAGTTGAAATAATAAAAGGAAGCTCATCTACATTATATGGTGGTGGCGCAATTGCAGGTTTGGTTAATTTAGTGTCAAAAAAACCAACGCTATTACCAGAAGTTAGTTTAATGTTCGATCAAACATCTCGCAACGGAAGTACTTTAAATGCTTTTTATAGTCAACGATTTGATAAATTTGGACTTTCATTATACGGCTCTGCTAATCATCAAAATGCTACGGATGTAAATAATGATCATTTTACTGATATACCCAAAGTAAGAAGTGTTAGCTTTAATCCTTCTTTTTTTTATTATCCAAATGAAAAAGAACAATTACGGTTAAGTTTAAACGCATCAGTTGAAAAAAGAACCGGAGGAGATATTGACGCTATAGACAATAATACTTCACCTGAACATAACTTCTTTGAAGAAAATAAAACACAACGTTATGCATCTCAATTAACATATAGCAATGATATTTCTGAAGATAAAACACTAACATTTAAAAATAGTATAAGTTATTTTAAACGTGATTTAAGTTTACCTACATTTCAATTTGATGGAAGTTAAATAGCAACGTTTACAGAAGGAACGTACAATTTATATAAGGATAAATCTGATTGGGTTTTTGGAGGTAATATTATCACCGAAAATTTTAAAGAAGATAAACCTACAAATATAGATCGTAGTTATAATCAATTTACCTTTGGTGGTTTTGCTCAAAATAATTGGAAGTTTACTGAGAACATGACTTTAGAAAGTGGTCTTAGAGCTGATTATAATAATAACTACGGAACTTTTGTATTACCTCGATTATCATTATTTATAAAATATAATGATGCCGTTTCAAGTAGAATAGGGGGAGGATTAGGTTATAAAATACCAACTATTTTTACCGAAGATGCTGAGTTGCGTTCATATCAAAATGTAATGCCAATAAACGTTATTGATTTTAAAGCAGAAACCTCTATAGGTTTTAATGCTGATGTGAATTATAAAACCAGAATATTTAATGATAATATTTCAATGTCATTTAATCAATTAGTTTTTTATACTCAGTTAAAAAACTCGCTTTTATTACAACAAACCGGAATTAATTATGAGTTTGTAAATGCTACAAGTACGTTAAATAGTTATGGAGCAGAAACTAATTTAAAGTTTAAATACAGAGATTTTATACTGTTTACAAATTACGCATATAATAATGTAGAATTGAATGATACACAAAAAGCATTAACACCCAAACATAGTATTGGTAGTATTTTAATGTATGAAGTACACGATAAATGGCGAATTGGTTATGAAGCGTATTATAAAAGTTCACAGTTACGAAATGATTTAACTGCTACACCAAATTACTGGACAATGGGGTTTATGGTAATGCGTACTTTTGGGAAAGTTAGTTTATATACAAATTTTGAGAATTTTACAGATACCAAACAGCAAAATTATCAATCAATGGTAAAGGCACCACATAACAATCCAATTTTTACTGATATTTGGGCACCTACAGATGGATTTGTTTTTAATACAGGGATTTTAATTAAATTATAAAAAATACGAATCATAATTACCAAAAACAGAGTTATCAGACTATATTAAGGTAATTGTGATTAATTCTGTACATTTGAATATAATAATTATAAATTTTAATCATAGAAATGAGTAACAATAGACAATTAGATTTACAATTACCAAAAGGCGGTATTCTTTTAGGTGTTTTAGCAGTAATCGTAATTATTGCTTTTACAAAAGCAACCGTAACTATTAAATCAGGTCAAGCAGGTGTTTTGTATAGAACTTTTGGAGGCGGAGTAGTAACAGACGAACCACCAATGGGTGAGGGGTTTCAGATTGTATCGCCTTGGAACAAAGTTTTTATTTACGAAGTGCGTCAACAAGAAATATATGAAAAAATGCAAGTTTTATCATCAAACGGATTAGAAATTCAATTAGAAGCTTCTATTTGGTTTCAACCACAATCTGATAAAATAGGTTCTCTACATCAAGAAAAAGGAGAGAATTATGTTTCTAGAGTTATACAGCCAGCTATTCGTTCGGCAGCTCGTAGTGTTGTTGGTCGTTATACACCTGAGCAATTATATTCTAGTAAAAGAGATATAATTCAAACTGAAATTTTTGATGAAACAAAAAAGATTTTAGACAAGCAGTACATTCAATTAAACGAAGTTTTGGTAAGAGATGTAACATTGCCTCCTACAATTAAAACTGCTATTGAACGTAAGTTAAAGCAAGAACAAGAATCTTTAGAGTATGAATTTAGATTAGTTACTGCCCAAAAAGAAGCAGAGAAACAGATTATTGAAGCAAAGGGTAAAGCTGATGCAAATAAAATTTTAAGTGCTTCTTTAACTGATAAAATCTTACAGGATAAAGGTATTGAAGCTACTTTAAAGTTATCTCAGTCAACAAACAGTAAAGTGGTATTGATTGGAGCAGGTAAAAGCGGAATGCCAATTATTTTAGGAGATCAATAATTTTTATTAAAACTTAAGCAAAAAAAAGCAACTCATAATGAGTTGCTTTTTTAATATATAAGATTCTTTGCTTAGTCTCTTTTACGCTTTCTTCCAAAACCAGCAGAAGCATTACCGTCACCACTGCTTCTTCTTGGAGAAGAACTACTATCGCTACTACGTCTTCTAGAATCGCTTCTGTTAGAAGATTCCCCTCTACTAGAATCACTTCTTCTACTAGAGCTTCTTGGTCCTCTATCATTTCCACCGCTTCTTCTTTTGCCACTGAATCCACCACCGCCACCACGAGGTTTTCTTCCGCCTCCACCGCCACCGCGATTAGATTTAGTAATTTCAATATTTACAGTACGTCCGTTAAAGTCAGCGTCATTTGCTCCAAAAGCATCTAATGTTTCTTTTTCAAAGTTTTTATCAATTTCAAAGAAAGAGAAAGTATCTAAAATATCAATCGCTCCGATTTCTATTTTATCTGCAATTTTTTGATCGTTTATTAATCCGATTAATGCAGCAGGATTTAATTTGTCTTTTCTACCTAAGTTGATAAAGAAACGAGTCATGTTTTCATCATTAGATCTAGCTCTAGAACTATCTCTATTAGAAACATCGTTTAAATCGTCAGACTTGTTGTAGTAAGATAAAAATTTATTGAATTCTAATGAAACGAATTTCTGAACTAATTCTTCTCTAGATAAATCTTCTAATTTTTCATAGATACTAGGTAAGAATTCTTCAATTTGTTCCGTATTAACTTCAGTAGCTTTAACCTTTTCAATTAAGTGCATTAATTGATTTTGGCAAATTTCTTTACCTGTAGGTACTTTTTTAGATTCAAATTTCTTTTTGATGATACGCTCAATAGAACGTAATCTACCTTTCTCTTTGTTATTTACTAATACTACAGAGATACCTTTACTACCAGCTCTACCTGTTCTACCACTACGGTGATTGTAGTTTTCTATTTGGTCTGGTAATTTATGGTTAATAACGTGTGTTAAATCGTTAACATCAATTCCACGAGCAGCAACATCAGTTGCAACTAAAATTTGGATAGTTTTCTTACGGAATTTACCCATAACGCTATCTCTTTGTTGTTGAGATAAATCTCCATGTAAAGAATCTGCGCTATAACCATCTTTTATTAAGTTATTGGCTACTTCTTGTGTTTCTCTTCTTGTTCTACAGAAAATAATTGCGTAAATATCAGTATTTACATCTGCAATTCTTTTTAATGCTTGGTATCGAGTTCTTTCGTTTACTACATAGTATTCGTGAGTAACGTTATCTGAACCTTGATTTTTTTCTCCTGATGTAATTTCAACAGGATTATCCATATAATTTCTAGCAATAGCTTCTACTTCTCTAGGAAAAGTTGCTGAAAATAATAAAGTTTGTTTTGTTTCAGGAGTTGCGTCTAATACTTTATCAAGTTCGTCTTTGAACCCCATGTTAAGCATTTCATCTGCTTCATCTAAAACTAACCATTTTACGTTTCCTAATCTTAAAGCTCTACGATTTATTAAATCGACAGTTCTACCAGGCGTTCCCACAACTATTTGTGCACCTCTTTTTAAACCTCTAATTTGCTCTTCGATATTAGAACCACCATATACAGTAACCACTTTTAAGTCTGGTATGTATTTAGCGAATTCTTTAATGTTGTTTCCTATCTGAACTGCAAGTTCACGAGTAGGAGATAAGATAATAGCTTGTGTGTTTTTATCTGAGTAGTCTATTTGCTCGATAATTGGTAAACTAAAAGCAGCTGTTTTTCCTGTACCTGTTTGGGCGAATGCTTTTAAATCTGCCGTAGATGAAATAATTTGTGGAATTGCTTTTTCTTGAATTACAGTAGGCTTTTCGTAACCTAAATCTGTTAATGCTTTGTTGATAGGCTCTTTTAAACCTAAATCTAAAAATGTTGACATATATACGTCTGTGTTCTTTTTAGATTCACAGACGCCAGTATCTGTAAACCTGATTCTTAATTTGGACAATAGATTATATGGCTAATAATCTGGTAGTTAATAATCTAAATTTCATTTTATTTCGAAAATAAAATCCCGCAAAGGTATGATAAATTAAATAGATTATAGAAGATTATTTGTTTTTTTGTAAATTACCCACTTCTACATTAATTCTTTTTGATGATAAACTAGTGTATCCGTTTGTTATAATACCTTTACTATCAATTAAAACAACACGCGGAAACTTGCTAGTAGAAAACTCACACAAGCTGCTTTTTTTGGGTAATGTGTATTGGTGTTTAATATCTATGTTTTTGGTATATCTTTTAGATGATGTACATAAATTAACTACAACAAAATTAACATCTGGGTTGTTTCTTATAAGGTAATTAGTACGAGAAGCAATCCATTCATCAGATGCATGTTTGTAGTCTTTAAATAAAATAACAGTATTCTTGTTACTTACTATTTTAGAAATATTCTTTTCTTCTCCTTTAGCGTTCACTAAATTAAATGAAGGTAATTTATCACCTGTGTTTAATAATTTTAGATCGTTAATTAAGCGTTGTACATTTTTTTTCTGATCAATACTAGTATTTAATTTAAAGAAAGTAAAAAATGCTTGGTCGTTATTTTTTTGACTAGGCTCTTTAAAAAAGCGACGCATAACGGTGTTATATAGTAACTTGTTTTTTATTTCTTCTGAAGTAATATTTGCGTCTATGCTATAAAGTAAATCAACAGTAAAGTTTTCTGATTTTTCTTTCTTAAGATATACATCATTGTATAACTTATCCATCATATATTTATAATATGGTTCGTAAAAAATTAAAGAGTCTTTCTTAGTGTTGATGTTATTGCGATAATCAAAATAAGAATCAATTAAAGGAATAGACTTTTTATTATTATAATTATAAATAGCATATTCTTCTAAATTGGTATAAATAGGATACAGCATCGTAATGTTTAGTATTTCTAAAAAATCACTAGAAACATCATCTGTATTGTTTTTGTAAGTGTTAATAATATTCTCCTTAACTCTTTTTATAGAATCTGCTTTTTTTATAAAATTTTCTTGTATTAGGTTCTGATGTTTAGAAAAATATTTATCATCTATTTCTGTTTGTAAGAATGATTCTATTAAGATGTTATTTCTTTCGGCGTTTTTACCGCTAAAAACAAGCGACTCATCAAAGCTCCAAGTATTTAACCTAAAAAGCAAACTGTCATTAGCCTCTAGATATACATATTGATGTTCTGGCCCGTGACCAAACATGTATAATCCATCTTTAAACTTTTTAAAAGTGCCTAAAAAGCTATTGTCTTTTTTCAAATAAATAGTGTCGTTAAAACCATAATTATCAGATAAAGTTACATAGCTAGATTTTGGGTTTATAATCTTACCTCCAAAATAAGTGTTTTTTGGGGTTTCCGATTCATTACAACCAATGAATAAAATTAATATAAAAGGTATTAAATACTTAATCATATCTTGTTTTTCTCTTTATAAAGAAATAATGCTCAAAAATAAACATCTCTGTATAATCTAGTTGTTAATTAGCTGTTAAAAGAATTAAAAGCGCCAAAAGTATGATGTTAAATTTATCCTTGCAAATTCTTTTTAAGTCAGTATATTTTATACTTTTGCAGCCAATTTAAAAAGTCATAAATGTTATCAGTATCTAATTTATCAGTTCAGTTTGGTAAGCGTATTTTATTTGATGAAGTAAACACAAAGTTTACTCAAGGAAATTGCTACGGTGTTATCGGAGCAAACGGAGCAGGGAAATCTACTTTTTTAAAGATAATATCAGGAGTGCAAGAACCAACATCTGGTCAGGTTCATTTAGAATCAGGTAAAAGAATGTCGGTTTTAACTCAAGATCACTATGCTTTTGATGAGTATACTACTTTAGAAGCTGTTTTAATGGGGAATAAAGAGTTGCATAAAATTAAGACAGAAATAGATGCTTTATATGCAGATTATACTGATGAAAATGCAGAAAAAATAGGGGAGTTACAAGTTCGTTTTGAAGAAATGGATGGTTGGAATGCCGATGCTGCTGCTGCAACTTTATTATCGAATTTAGGTATTAAAGAAGAAGATCATTATACTTTATTGGCAGATTTAGAATCTAAAAAGAAAGTACGTATCTTATTAGCTCAAGCATTATTTGGTAACCCGGATGTGCTGATAATGGATGAACCTACCAACGATTTAGATTTTGAAACAATTGCTTGGTTAGAAAATTTTTTAGCTAATTTTGATAATACGGTAATCGTTGTATCGCATGACCGTCACTTTTTAGATGCTGTTTGTACACATATTTCTGATATCGATTTTGCAAAAATAAATCACTTTTCAGGTAACTATACTTTCTGGTATGAATCTAGTCAGTTAGCAGCGAAACAAAGAGCACAACAAAATAAAAAGGCAGAAGATAAGAAGAAGGAATTAGAAGAATTTATTCGTCGTTTTTCTGCAAACATGGCAAAATCTAAACAAGCTACTTCTCGTAAGAAGATGATAGATAAGTTAAATGTTGATGAAATTAAACCTTCTAGTCGTCGCTACCCAGCTATTATATTTGATAGAGATAGAGAGGCAGGAGATCAGATATTAAATATAGAAGGATTAACTAAAAACTTTGAAGGAAGTCCATTATTTGCCAATGTTGACATTAACTTAAACAAAGGAGATAAAGTTGCAATTATTTCAAAGAATTCTAAAGCAGTATCTACTTTTTATGAAATTATTTCAGGAAATGAAGAAGCAGACTCAGGAAAGTATAATTGGGGAGTAACAACGACACAATCTTATTTGCCAGCAGATAATTCATCATTTTTTCAAAACGGCGAATTAGATTTAGTAGATTGGTTACGTCAGTATGCACAGACAGAAGAGGAAAGAGAAGAAGTGTTTTTAAGAGGGTTTTTAGGTAAAATGATTTTTTCAGGAGAGGAAGCATTAAAGAAAAGTAATGTGCTTTCTGGAGGAGAAAAAGTTCGTTGTATGTTGTCTCGTATGATGATGACAAGAGCTAATATTCTTTTATTAGATGAACCAACAAACCACTTAGATTTAGAATCTATTCAATCATTAAACAACTCTTTAATTAACTTTAAAGGAACCATATTGTTTTCTACTCATGATCACGAGTTTGCACAAACAGTAGCAAACCGAGTTATTGAAATAACACCAAAAGGAGTGATTGATAAATACGCAACTTTCGATGATTATTTATCTGATCCTAAGGTTAAGGAATTAAGAAAGAAAATGTATTCTTAATAGATATATTATCACATAAAAAAAGGAAGCTAATTAATTAGCTTCCTTTTTTTATGTTTACTCTTCTGTTTCTGTTTCAAAAAAACTAAAAACATTACCACCGTAACGTTTGTCGTAACTATGTTTTGGATGTTTTGTTAAATCGGTGTGTTTAGAGTGTTCTATAATTAAAGTTCCTTCTTCACTTAAAAGTTGACGATCAAAAACAAGATCAGCAATTTTTAAAAACTGCTCTTCTTCAAAGTCATATGGAGGATCTGCAAAAATAACATCCGATTTTATAGTTGTTTTTTCTAAAAACTTATATACATCGCTTTTGTAGGTGCTTATATCAAAATCTAACTCTTTAGCGGTTTCGTTAATGAATTTTATACAGCCAAAATGAGCATCAACAGCGTGTATTGTTAAGGTTCCGCGAGAAGCAAACTCATAACTGATATTACCAGTACCTGCAAAAAGATCTAATACAGCGATACTATCAAAATAATAATTGTTGTTTAAGATGTTAAATAACGATTCTTTAGCCATGTCGGTCGTAGGACGAACAGGTAATTTTTTCGGAGCAGAAAGTCGTCTGCTTTTATACTTTCCTGATATAATTCTCATTAGTGTACTAAGATGAAATTAGAATGATTAGAAAACTCTTCACTATCTGTAAAAAAGTTTAAGATAGGTTTTAAAAAATGAATATTACGTACGTAATTAAAGGTAATCGTATAAAGGTCTGACTGTTTTTCAATATTACCTAAGAAAGTTAATTGAAATTTATCAGGATCCATTTGTAATTGTTCTGCTACAAATAAAATGTAATATAAAAAATCTTCTTTTGTAGCGTAAGAAAATGAATTATGTAAAATTAAAATGCCTTGCTGGCAAACAACAATATCTAATTGATTAGGAGATACGTGTACGAAAAATTGTTTTTCAGAATCTTCTTTAGAGTAGTTTAATAACTTATCTATTAAAATAGTTGAGTGATGTTTATATTCGAATTCTCCGAAATTTTGAAACAGATAATTATTGATGTTTACATAAGGAATGTATACCGTATTGGCTTCCATCATATCTAAAGCATCATATGTAATAAAATCTGTTGTTAAGGTTTTAACGGTGTATTTTAAATAAGATTCTAAATAACTTCTATCAAAATATTCGTTGGGTACAAGTGTTGCTAAGTTATTTTGATGAATAGCAAATACACTTTTAAAGTCTTGCTGTAAATCTTTATCAGTAGCAAAAATACTAATAACTTTATCTAATAAATATTCAGGAGAAGTCAATGAAGCCTCAAATATATATTCGGTAAATAAAATTGTTTCTCTTGTATCTGAATTAGAGATACAAAAAGAAAATCCATCCAAACTAAATTGGATGGATAGATTTTTATTTTGCGTTATTACGCTAGTTTTTTTAGTCTTCTTTAACAACGGCTTCACCTTTATCGTAAGAAGGAGGCCAGTTACCACCAGTAGTTACTTCATCTAAAGAACCAACAGAAACATAAGCACCTTTAATTTGATCAGTTTCTAAAGCTTCTAATTCTTGTTTCACTAAAGAAGTACTCATACCTTTTAAGATAGCTGTTTTATCTGCTTTAACTTCAAAAACAGGAACTAATAATCCGGCAACTTTTTCAACTTCACCAGTAGCTATTTCAAACTGCTTGTCTGTTCCAGGAACATTAAACATACCTTTATAGTCTTCACCTTCAAAATATTTTGCTACAGGTTCGTACCCTATAGTATCAACTTGTTTTTTAGAAACAGTAATAAAAATACCACCACCTCTATCAACTTTCTCTTCGATGTTTTTAGTTTCAATTAAAGCTAATTGACCGTTTTCAATAAAGTTAATTAAAGAATCTTTACTGTTAGTATAAGTTCTATAAACCTCTTTATATTTAACTTCAGCATCACGAATTAATTTTAAATTCTTAATAACCTTAGCAAAACGTACTTCTTTTTCTTTAGCAAAATGAATAGGTTCCATGATACCTCCATAAATTTTAACCACTAAGAGAACAGTAGCTGCTAATAATAAAATAGAGACTAACCATCTCATTTTCAATGGCACAAACTTAACTATAATTACAGCTAAAAGAATTGCAACTACAACAGCTGCTAAAATCATTAATAATAAATTCATTTTTTTTGTTTTAATATATGATATACGCAAATCTACAATTTTTTTTCAATCATGAAAATTTTTATCTATAAATACATTTATCTTTGGCTATTATTTAAAATATGATAGAATCAGCACCTAAGTTTTATAAAGAAATTCTCGAGAAATTTCCGTACCAACCCACTCAGAAGCAAAATGAGTTATTAGATAAGTTAACAGACTTTTTGTTTGACACTAATAGCAACGCTTTGTTTTTATTAAAAGGATATGCCGGTACGGGTAAAACAACGATAATTAGTACCGTAGTTAATAATTTATGGAAAGCCGGTAAAAAGGCTGTTCTTTTAGCACCTACAGGTAGGGCAGCAAAAGTAATTTCTGGTTATTCTAAAAAGCAAGCCTTTACAATACACAAAAAAATTTACTTTCCTAAAAAAGAAGGTAATGGGGGTGTTAGCTTTGTGATGCAGCCTAATAAGCATATTAACACGGTTTTTATAGTTGATGAGGCTTCAATGATATCAGATGCTCGTCAAAACTCTAAACTGTTTGAAAACGGCTCTTTATTAGATGATTTAATATCTTTTGTGTACTCGGGTAAAAACTGTAAAATTGTTTTTATAGGAGATACAGCACAGTTGCCACCGGTTAAATTAACAATGAGCCCTGCTTTAGAGGCAGATAAACTTTCTTTTGATTTTAATAAAGATGTTACCGAAATTGAGTTAGATGAAGTAGTGCGTCAGCAACAAAATTCAGGAATATTAGCTAATGCAACTGATTTACGTTTATTAATACAAAATAATGTTACCGACTTTAAGTTTGATATAAATTATCTAGATATCATCAGGCTAGAAGACAGTTACGACATACAGGATGCTATTACACAGGCGTACGATGGTGATATTGGGGTAGAAGATACCGCTTTTATTGTACGATCAAATAAAAGAGCTAATCAATACAACGATCAAATTAGAACTAAAATCCGTGGTCAAGAAAATGAGATTTCTACAGGAGATTATGTAATGATTGTTAAGAACAATTACTTTTGGTTAAAAGACTCTTCTTCCGCAGGTTTTATAGCAAATGGTGATATCTGTGAAGTGATGCGAATTAGTAATATAAAAGAATTATACGGATTTAAATTTGCTGAAGTAGAGGTTCGTATGATTGATTATCCTGATATGAGTCCTTTTGAAACAGTATTACTTTTAGATACACTTTCTAGTGAAAGTCCTTCTTTAAGCTATGAAGAATCAAATAAGTTATACCAAGCTGTAAAAGAAGATTTTGCTGATGAAAAATCGAAATATAAGCAGTTTATGGGCGTAAAAAATAATAAATACTTTAATGCGCTTCAGGTAAAGTTTTCTTACGCGATGACTTGTCATAAATCACAAGGTGGACAATGGAATACCGTTTTTATTGAGCAGCCTTATTTGCCTGACGGACCAAGTGTTGAGTATTTACGTTGGTTATATACTGCAGTTACCAGAGCGCAAGATAAATTATATTTAATAGGCTTTAAAGACGATTGCTTTTTAGAGTAAATAATTGTTTTTTAATAAAATACGCTTTAAATCATTAAAAAAGGTTTTCATCTATACATATAAGATCGTTTATCGAAAAACAAACTGAAGATGCTTGTGTTATTGATACATTTATAATATATGAATGTAAATTTTTTAGCATGAAAAATATAACATTAGCATTATTAGTCTTTTTTACTCAAGTAGTTATCGCTCAGTAAGTTTGTGAAGACAAAGTTGAGTCGAACTACGTAGATTTAAATAGTATATCTGTAAAAAAATGTGAAAACAAATCATCTAGAGCTGTTATTCAAAACTCAGAAACAACATCAAAAACATTTAGCAAAAGATATTTAAAGAAAAGAAGATCTAGTAATAGGGTAAAAAATCCATTAAATAAAACAATACTTAAGGTAGCTAAAAGTGAAATAGAAAATCTTGTAATGCTAATTAATGAGCCTAAAGTTATTTCTAATAAAGAAAAGTTAATTAGAAACAGTGTGAAAAGTATAGCTTTAGTTGCGAATAAAGTTAATAACGAGTTAATTCAATCAGAATTGAAAGTTAAAGAAGATATTAACTTAACTAATTTTAAAAGAACAGTTTCTTTTGCGGAAGTATCAAATGTACCTTCATTTCCAATGCCAAATAATAATATTTCTTTTAATCAAAGAATGGCTGAACATATTAAAGTTCAATTAAAGTACCCAGAACAAGCATTAGTAAATAATATTGAAGGCTCTGTTTTAGTTAATTTTATAATTAATACTAGCGGAGAAGTAATAAACATTAAAGCTTCAAGTAATGAAATAAGTAATAATATTTTGGAAAAAGAAGCTATCAGGATCATAAAAACCCTTCCAAAGTTTATTCCAGGAAAACATAATGGTAAAAAAGTGAATGTTTCTTATGGATTTCCTATACTTTTTTCAATGGACTATTAAATTATAATTTTTGCATACAATTAACATATTATAAATTTTTTTAGTACTAAAAAAAGTACATTTGTTGTTCAATTAAATCTTTATAATGTTTAAAAGAGCACTTTCTATTATTGGTATTTTTTGTATTTCAACGACAATAAATGCTCAAAAACCTCAAAAATTAAATTCTAATCAGATTTTTGAGAAAATTCAAAAATTAAACTTTTTAGGTTCTGCATTATATATTGCAGCGCATCCAGATGATGAAAATACCCGTTTAATCGCTTATTTATCAAACCATGAAAAAGCAAGAACAGGTTATTTATCATTAACTCGTGGTGATGGAGGTCAGAATTTAATTGGCTCAGAAATGAGAGAATTATTAGGCGTAATTCGTACGCAAGAGTTATTAGCAGCCAGAAGAGTCGACGGAGGAGAACAGCGTTTTACTAGAGCTAACGATTTTGGGTATTCTAAACATCCGGATGAAACTTTAAAAATTTGGAATAAAGAGGAAGTCTTAGCAGATGTAGTTTGGGCTATCAGAACTTTTAAGCCAGATGTAATTATAAATCGTTTTAATCACAGAACTCCAGGTACCACACATGGTCATCATACTTCATCGGCAATTTTAAGTATGGAAGCTTTTGATTTAGCAAATGATAAAACAAAATATGCTAGTCAGCTTAAAAATACCAGTATTTGGCAACCACAACGCTTATTTTTTAACACTTCTTGGTGGTTTTATGGTAGTCAAGAAAAGTTCGATAAAGCAGATAAAAGCAAGATGCTAAGTTTTGATATTGGTGCTTATTATCCGTTAAAAGGCTTGTCAAACAACGAATTGGCATCTATGGCTAGTAGCCAACACTTATGTCAAGGTTTTGGTCGTCTAACAACTCGTGGAAGTCAAACCGAATATGTTGAATTTTTAAAAGGTGATTTTCCAAAGGATAAAAAAGATATTTTTTCTGGTATAAATACTACGTGGAACAGAGTAGAAGGCGGAGGCGAAATTGGTGATATTTTATATGAAATTGAAAAGAATTTCGATTTTGTAAATCCTTCAAAGCATTTACCTGAATTAATGAAAGCTTATAAGTTGGTTCAGAACTTAAAAGATGCACATTGGAAAAACATAAAAACAACAGAATTACAAGAGGTAATTAAAGCTAGTGCAGGTTTGTATTTAGAAGCTTCTGCAAACAAATCTAGCACCACGTCAAATAGTAATTTTGAAGTTAATTTTGAAGCGTTAAATAGAAGTGTTAATTCAATAGAATTAGTATCTATTAAAACATTACCTAACGAAAATATAATTGCTAAAAATTTAGCATTAGCACCCAATGTAAAGCAAAATTTTAAAGAAAATATTGCGATTAAAAACATTGGTTATTCATCTCCTTATTGGTTAACAAAACCATGGGATTTAGGAATGTATACTGTTGATAACAAAAAACTAATAGGAAATCCGGAAAGCGAAAGACCTATTAACATCGTTTATAATTTGATTATTGAAAATGAACCGATATCATTTAAAATTCCGGTTGTTTACAGGTATTCTAAAAGCGATAAAGGCGAAATTTATGAACCTTTTGAGGTGTTGCCTAAAGTAACGACTAAATTAAAAAGTAAGGTTATTATTTTTTCTGATGATGTTTCTCAAAAAGTGTCTTTAGAGGTTCGTTCTGGAGATAAAAATGTAATAGGAAGTGTTTCTTTACAGGTTCCTAATGGGTGGCAGGTTTCTCCTAAAACAGCTGATTTTAATATCGAACAAAAAGGAGATAAACAAATAGTATATTTTAAAGTTACGCCACCAAAAAATCAATCAGAAGAAGTTTTAAAGGCAATAGCAACAATTGGTAACGAAACATATAGTAAAGAGTTGATCGAAATTAATTACGATCACATTCCTAAACAATCTATTTTATTACCATCACAAGCAAAGCTTGTTCGTTTAAACATTAAAAAAAGAGGAGATAAAATAGGCTATATTCAAGGCTCAGGAGATGCAATTCCAGAGAGTTTACGTCAAATAGGGTATGAGGTAACAGAAATAAATCCTAAAGATATAAATGATAAAAATTTACAAGATTTTGATGCTATTGTTCTAGGAATTCGTGCATATAATACCTTGCCAGAATTACAGTTTAAGCAAAAATATTTGCTAGAATTTGTAAAGAAAGGAGGAAATATGATTGTACAGTATAACACGAATAGAAGAGTAGACGTAAAAGCACCGTTTGAGTTGAAATTATCGAGAGACAGGGTAACAGATGAGGATGCAAAAGTTACTTTATTAGCCAAAGAACATTCTATTTTAAATTACCCGAATAAAGTTACTGAAGCTGATTTTAAAGGTTGGGTTCAAGAACGTGGATTGTATTTTCCGAATCAATGGAGTAAAGAGTACACTCCGATATTATTAATGAATGATAAAGGAGAAACAGCTAAAGAAGGTAGTTTATTAATTGCTAAATACGGAAAAGGAAATTATATATACACCGGCTTAAGTTTCTTTAGAGAATTACCTGTAGGAGTTTCAGGAGCGTATAAATTATTTGCAAATATGTTATCTGTAGGCAAAGAGAATGACGTAAAACAAAAAGAAATGAAGCTGTAAAATAGTATAGTTATACAACTATAAAAAACCTCGAAAACATATTGTTTTCGAGGTTTTTTTTGATATAAAGATGTCATTCCGATGAAGCATGAAGAAGGAGTCTCTTTTTTGAAGTAGAGATTGCTTCGCTACGTTCGCAATAAAACTTATAGCTTATTTAAAATATGAAAAATCTTCTCCGTCTTCAATTTTTAATAAACTTTCGTAAATCATTTTAATTACATTTTCAACATCATCTCTATGAACCATTTCAACCGTTGTATGCATATAACGTAATGGTAAAGAAATTAACGCAGAAGCGACACCACCGTTACTGTATGCAAAAGCATCGGTATCTGTGCCGGTAGCTCTTGATAATGCAGAACGTTGAAAAGGAATATTGTTAGCCTCAGCAGCATCAATAATCAAATCACGTAACTTTTGTTGCACAGCAGGAGCATAAGCAATTACCGGTCCTTTTCCTATTTCTAAAAGTCCCGCTTTCTTTTCCTCGATCATAGGTGTAGTCGTATCGTGGGTAACATCAGTAACGATTGCTACATTTGGCTTGATTGTTTGAGCAATCATTTCAGCACCACGTAAACCTATTTCTTCTTGTACAGAGTTTGTAATGTATAATCCGAAAGGTAATTCCTTTTTGTTTTCTTTTAATAAACGAGCAACTTCAGCAATCATGAATCCACCCATTCTGTTATCTAAAGCACGACACACAAATTTGTCTCCATTTAAAATATGAAATTCATCTGGATACGTAATTACACAACCAACATGCACTCCTAATTTTTCAACTTCTTTTTTAGTAGCACAACCTGTATCTATAAAAATATTGTCAGGCTTTGGAGGTTCTTCATTTGCTTTATTACGAGTATGAATTGCTGGCCATCCAAAAACACCTTTTACGATGCCGTTTTTAGTATGAATATTAACAATTTTACTTGGTGCTATTTGATGATCTGAACCACCGTTACGAATCACGTAAATTAATCCGTCATCAGAAATATAGTTTACATACCATGAGATTTCATCAGCATGTCCTTCAATAACTACTTTGTATTTAGCATCTGGATTAATTACTCCAACAGCCGACCCGTAAGTATCTGTAATAAATTCATCAACATAAGGCTTAAGGTAATCCATCCAAATTTTCTGTCCTTCCCATTCATATCCAGTTGGAGCAGCATTATTTAAATATTTAGTTAAGAAATCGATTGATTTATCGTTTAAGATTGATTTATTTTTAGTCATAAATTGTAATGTTATAATTATTCCTCTTCTTCTTTGTAAGAGTCAGCTCCCCAAAAACGTCGTTTTTCACGGTATTCTTGCTCTTGTTTAATTTGTTCTGGAGTTAGTACTTTTAAAAATGATGGATGCTGTTCTATAGCATATTCTATTTTTTCAACAATACTAGCTACATCTTCAGTTTCATGATCAAACTTTAAAGGCTCTTTTATAACCATTGATTGTAAAACATTTCGTTTTTTAATTAACAATCCTTTTTTATCAAAAGAACGTCTAAAACCATCTATTACAATAGGAACAACAATTGGGTTGTACGTTTTTATAATATGAGCTGTACCGCGTCTAATAGGTTTAAAAGGCGTTGTTGTTCCTTGCGGAAAAGTAATAACCCAACCATCGTCTAAGGCTTTACCTATGTTTGAAATATCAGACATTTTTACCTGTCTCTTAACATCTTTTCCTTCACTTCTCCAGGTTCTTTCTACAGAAACTGAACCTACATATGCAAATATTTTAGGAAGTATACCTGATCTCATAGTTTCACCTGCAGCAACATAATATAAGTTTAATTTAGGGTTCCATAAATAACCTACGTTTCTAATATTATCATCACGCCCTTTTAAAGCAGCATTAAATACATGAAACATAGAAGCTACATCCGCAAAGTAAGTTTGATGGTTA
Organism: Tenacibaculum sp. AHE14PA; assembly: GCF_019278465.1. GTDB lineage: Bacteria > Bacteroidota > Bacteroidia > Flavobacteriales > Flavobacteriaceae > Polaribacter > Polaribacter bernardetii. The sequence continues at coordinate 230,585 of NZ_CP058983.1, forward strand.
GAAATGAATAATACATTTTTGTCAGGAAGATTCCGAAGAATATCCATTCCTTCAATTTGTAAATTATTAAATTTACGATAACGACCATGAGAAATAACGCCTAAAACTTGTATTAGAAAGCGTTTTATGAATAAAATATGTCCGAATGGATTCCTTTTAAATAAAGGCATTTGTAATTATTTTTTTAGTGTAAGAGCTAAATTACAAAAGAAATAGAAAACATTACTGTTTAAATAAATCTTTAATTTCTGAAAGCATCATTGCTGTAGCTCCCCAAACGATATAACCATTTAGTTTAAAGCACGGTACGTCTATGTTTTTCATATATGAAGTTTCCATTTCAATAGAGCTTAAATTATTTTCATCTAATAAATCGCTCATTAAAACTTCAATAATACCTTCAACCTCGTAGTTAGGTGTAAAAAGTGGTTGTTTTTTGGTTATGCCAATAAACGGAGCAACTAGAAAATTACTAGGAGGTATGTAAGAATCAGAAAGTTGCTTTACAATTTTTATATCATCAGAAATAACACCTACTTCTTCGAATGTTTCCCTTAAAGCAGTTGCTTTAAAGTTGATGTCATCTTTATCTGTTTTACCACCCGGAAAACTTATTTGAGCTGAATGTTTTCCTTTATATTTTGCTCTTTGTGTTAATAAAAACCGTGTTTCATTATTTTTATCAGGATAAAATAATGCCAAAACAGCAGCTCTTTTTGGCTTTTTACTGTCTATTAATTCTTGAGGAAATTGTGTTCTTAACTTTGGAGCAAGTTTAAGTTGAGAAGCCAAGCCTCCTAAAGGTTTGTTCTTAAATTCTTCTAATTGACTTATGAAATCAGAGAAAATCATTCGTTTTTAGTATTTTAGAGCAAACATATTAATTTACAGAGTTAAAAATCAAAAATTTTGGCTTGAATTTTGATTTGTTACAAACAGAATTAATTTTTTATAAATGGATAAAAAAAATAAATATAAAAACTTAGGGTTAAGTTTATTGTTTGATGCAATAGGACTTGTATCATATATAATACCTGGTGTAGGTGAATTACTAGATGTAGTATGGGCGCCGATTGCTGCGTATTTAATGACTAAAATGTATAAAGGAGGTAAAGGTAAAATTGCAGCAGGTGTTACTCTGGTAGAAGAAGCAATGCCTGGTTTAGATGTGATACCAACTTTTACACTTATGTGGTTGTTTACATATGTATTTGCTTCTGATAAATCTAAAAGTACAATCGATATTTAGAACCTGTATTTTTTAAGCATAAAAAAGGGAAGCATTTAGCTTCCCTTTTTCTTATAATTTGATATCGTTATTTTTTAATAAACTTTTTAGTAAAAGCTCTTTGTCCGTCATTAATTTCAAGAATATACATTCCGTTTTCTAAATTAGAAACATTAATAGTTGAATGATTTACTTTTCCGTTTAAAACTTTTTGACCAATAACATTAACAATTGTATAATTAGCATCTCTATTATCTGCCATTCCAATTTTTAAATAATTAGTAGTTGGGTTTGGAGAAAGAATAGCATTAAAAACAGCAGTTTCATTACCTAATTTTGCTTCAGCAATTACATTCGTATTGTATCCACCTTTTGCACTTACTCCAATATTTACAGAGTAGTCTTCAACTTCTCCATAACCAAAAGTTTCACAAGCAGTAGGAGCAGCATCCCATTTCATGGCAACACGCATTCTTGTTTTTCCTGTTAAAGCAGAAGTAGGTACTGTAAAACTTGCTGATAAATTAGCTGAGCTAGAAGATGATCCACTAACTACCTCTTCATTGCTTTCAAATACACCGTTTTTATTAAAATCAATCCATACTTTCCAAAACTCAGTATAAGAAGAGCCTGAAAAACCTGCACTAATAATTATAGTATTGTTTCCGTAAGGTAAATTACCTGTTTGAGATGTAAAATCACCATAACCATTATTAGAAGAAGAAGCGTTTGAAATTCCGCCTATAGCAACATTATCAATATATTCATAGCTTGAATTATTACCTTTAGAAGCGCAGTAATTAACCACAACACTTTTAGTGGTTACACCAATAGTATTACTTGATGTAGAAATATTACCAGCAGCATCTTTAGCTTTTACATAAAAAGTGTAATTCGTAGCAGCTGTTAAACCACTAACTGAATAATTTGTAGTTGTTACTGTAGCTATTTTAGCTGAGCCTTTATAAACATCATAACCTGTCACAGCAGTATTGTCTGTAGCAGCATTCCAATTTAAGTTTACAAAGGTTTCTGTTATGTTACTAGCCGTTAAGTTACTTGGAGTAGAAGGAGCAGCAGTGTCAACAGGTGGAGTTCCTCCATCAATTGTATGATTTCCTAAGCCATTAAAAGTATCTTTCGAAAGGATATTCCACTCAGATGTAGTATAGCTTGCATTAGGAGAAGAAACTGTTGATTTTCTCTGTAATGTTTTGTCTTGTGCAAATGTTGATGAGCTATTAGGGTTTCCTATTAAATCGATAAGTGAGCTTCCTTTAAATAAACCAATAGCATCGTTTCCGTTAAAAGAACTAACACTAGTTTCTGTTAATTGTGCTTTGTTTTTAATAGTTGTAGAAGCATTGTTGTTTGCAATTACATATACATTTCCGTTTTCTAATTGTCCGCTTAAGGTTACAGTGTTTGTCCATCCACCACCGTTAGAAGCTTTCTTTAGAGAATAGCCAGCTAAATTAATAGTTGTACCGGTGAAATTCGCAATTTCTAAGGCTTTGTTGTTAGAAGAACCTTCAACGTATTCAGAAATTAATAAATCAGAAGCAGAGCCTCCAGAAGTGTTCCCAGCACTTGTAGTAATATTTACAGTAGAACTAGATGCTGAAACATTACTAGCTGCATCTCTTGCTTTTACAGAAAAACTATAGTTAGTAGTAGCATTTAAACCTGTTACATTGTACGAATTAGCAGTGCTTGTAGCTATTTTAGTAGTTCCTTTATAAATGTCATAACCAGTAACAGCAACATTGTCGGTAGCAATAGACCAAGATAAATCTGTTGATGTTTCCGTAATATTTGAAGCAGTTAAGTTAGTAGGAGTTGTTGGTGCTTGTGTGTCAGAAGAACCGCCACCGTTACCAAATTTATCTTCTGCTTGTGGACCTCCCCAAATTTGAGTTGCAAAAGCAGGATTATCGATAAACGGATTTCTATTTCCTTGTATTCCTTGTAATATAGGGTTTCTTTGTGTTTCAAAACTAGATACAGGGTCTTCAGCATTCCATTGTAATAATAATTGAATCATATTATTGTCAGAAGAACTTGCAGAACCGATAGCTACATTACTAGGCAAACATTGGTTTCCATAACGTACATACATGTACATCATCATACGAGCAACATCTCCTTTCCATTCGTCACCAGGATACCATCCACCGTTAGAGTTACCAGCATTACCAGATCCTGCTGCAAATTTTTTACTACTTCTTTGTGAGTTAAAAGAGATATCCGCAGGTCTTAAATGGTGTACATCTGCTCCAGCCCCTGAAGTTCCTAAATTAGGATTCCCTAATGATTTCGGATATACGTGCTCTCTGTTCCATTGCGTTCCAGCAGAACCACCGTTAGCATCTTTGCTACGAGTTCTGTCAGTGACATAGTTTCCGTCAGAGTCATTATAACCATAAATTAAAACAACATTACTGTTGTTTGCAGCGTCTAAATCAGATTGTTTTAAAGCGTCCCAAACACCTGGTGAATAGGATAAATTAACAGCATGTGTGCTAATAATTTTTGTAGCTAAAGCATCTTTTAAAGCTGTGCTACTTTGGTTCAAGTTAACATCGTTATAATAACTAGGTACTTGAGAAAATACTGAAAGAGATACAATCAGTAAAAAGAAGGGTAGTAATTTTTTCATGTAAATTGAGTTGTGTTAAGTTATGGGGGAGTGCAAAAAAACAATTATTCTGAGAAATAAATGTTATCAAATAGTTAACAATCAGCGGTATAAATAGTGTTAAGAAGGACTGTTATTTTTCCTTTTATTTTCCTTAAATTTGCCTGCTCAAATTAGAGATTGATTATGAAGATATCATACAATTGGTTAAGACAATTTTTACAAACCGACTGGAAAGCTGAAAAAACAGGAGAACTATTAACAGATTTAGGTCTAGAGGTAGAAGGAATAGAAAAAGTAGAGAGTATTAAAGGTAGCTTAAAGGGCATCGTTGTTGGTGAAGTAAAAACATGTGTTAAGCATCCCAACGCAGATAAACTAAAAATTACTACGGTAGATTTAGGTGACGGTAATCCAGTACAAATAGTTTGTGGTGCTCCAAATGTAGCTGCTGGTCAGAAAGTGCCTGTTGCTGCGGTAGGAACAACCTTGTATGATGAAAAAGGCGAAGGCTTTAAAATAAAAAAAGGTAAAATAAGAGGAGAAGAAAGCCACGGAATGATTTGCGCCGAAGACGAGTTAGGTTTAGGTAGTAGTCATGATGGTATTATGGTTTTAGACGAAAAATTAATTTCAGGAACACCTTGTTCAGAAGTTTTTAATATCGAAACAGATTATGTTTTCGAAATAGGCTTAACGCCAAACCGTGCAGACGCAATGAGCCACTTTGGTGTTGCTCGTGATTTACGTGCAGGTTTAATGCATCAAGGAACAAATTTAGAGCTAATTTCTCCTTCTGTATCAGATTTTCGTGTAGACGAACGTACACACAAGATTGATATCGAAATTGAAGATAAAAATTTAGTACCTCGTTATTGCGGAATTACAATTACCGATATTGAGGTTAAAGAATCTCCAGAATGGATTCAGAATAGATTAAAAGCTATTGGTATTGTACCTAAAAACAATATTGTAGATATTACAAATTATGTTTTACATGAGTTAGGGCAACCTTTACATGCTTTTGATGCTAATAAAATTAGAGGGAATAAAGTTATTGTTAAAACCTTAGCGGCAGGAACGAAGTTTAAGACGTTAGATGAAGTAGAAAGAACGTTAGATGCTGATGATATTATGATTTGTGATGCAGATGATAATCCATTATGTTTAGGTGGTGTTTTCGGTGGTTTAAAATCTGGAGTAACAGAACATACTACAGCAATTTTCTTAGAAAGCGCTTATTTTAATCCGGTTTCTGTTCGTAAAACAGCAAAACGTCACGCATTAAATACAGATGCTTCTTTCCGTTTCGAAAGAGGAATCGATATCAATTCAACAAAATACGCTTTAAAGCGTGCTGCTCTATTAATTGAAGAATATGCTGGTGGAAAAATGTCTTCGGATGTTTTAGATTTTTATCCAGAGAAAATAGAAGATTTCGAAGTGTTTTTATCTTTCGAAAACACGTATAAATTAATAGGTCAAGAAATTCCTAAAGAAACGATTAAAAATATTTTAGCTTCTTTAGAAATTAAAATAAACAGTGTAACTGAAGGAGGTTTAGGTTTAACAATACCTTCTTACCGAGTAGATGTGCAGCGTGAAGCCGATATTATTGAAGAAATTTTAAGAGTTTACGGTTACAATAACATCGAGTTTTCTCATAAATTAAATACTTCTATTTCATTTGATAACGATAAAGAAGTTAAGGTAGAAAACATTGTTGCAAACCAATTAAGTTCATTAGGATTTAACGAAACGATGGCAAATTCTTTAACAAAAGCAGATTATATTGCTTTGTCTGAGAATTTAAAGGAAGAACATAATGTAGAAATGTTAAATCCGTTAAGTAACGACTTAAAGGTAATGCGACAATCATTATTGTTTAGCGGTTTAGAATCTGTTTCTTATAATATCAACAGAAAAAATAACGCATTAAAATTTTATGAGTTTGGTAAAACATATCATAAATACGAAAGTGGTTATCAGGAAGACAAACATTTAACGTTGTTTGTTACCGGTAACAGAACGAAAGATAGTTGGAAAATAGCAACAGAAGCTTCTGATTTCTTTTATTTAAAAGGAATTGTAACGAACTTATTAAGTAGATTAGGGCTTGATAATTTAAAAACATCACCTATTAAAACAGATGTGTTTTCTGAAGGTGTAGTATTAAGTTTAGGAAAAACTAAGCTAGTTGAATTCGGAGTTATAAAAAGAGCTGTTTTAAAAGAATTTTCTATTAAACAAGAAGTTTTATTTGCTGATTTTAATTGGGAAAACATTTTAAGCTTAGCTGGTAATAAGAAAATTAAAGTATCTGATTTAGCTAAGTTTCCATCAGTAAAGCGTGATTTAGCGTTGTTATTAGATGATAAAATAGAGTTTAAAGAAATTTACAACCTTGCTTTTCAATCAGAAAAGAAATTATTAAAAGAGGTAGATTTATTTGATGTTTATGAAGGTGATAAATTACCTGAAGGTAAAAAATCATACGCTGTTAGTTTTGTTTTACAAGATGAAAACAAAACATTGGCAGATAAACAGATTGATAAAATAATGCAAAAATTACAGCTAACATTCGAAAAGAATTTAGAAGCTGTATTAAGATAATTCAAAAGCTCCAATTTTTATTGGGGCTTTTTTTTAATTTAAATGTCTCCTCGAGCGCAGTCGAGAGGTTATTTTTTAAACTATAATTAAGGTCTCGACTGCGCTCGACCTGATAAGAAGTATGTACAAATTAATCATCCGTCCGATTTTCTTTCTATTTGATCCAGAAAAGATTCATTATTTTACTTTTTCATTGGTAAAGTTTATGTCTAAAATTCCTTTTGTAACTTCAATATTCAGAGGTTTATATCAGGTAAATGATAAAAAATTAGAACGTAATTTATTCGGATTAACTTTTAAAAATCCTGTTGGTTTAGCTGCTGGATTTGATAAAAATGCGGTTTTGTATAATGAATTAGCAAACTTCGGATTTGGTTTTGTAGAAATAGGAACCGTAACACCAAAAGGGCAAGCTGGAAATCCGAAGAAAAGATTATTCCGTTTAAAAGATGATCAAGGAATCATCAACCGAATGGGATTTAATAATGAAGGATTAACCATTGCGATCGAACAATTAAAAAAGAATAAAGGTAAAATTATCATTGGAGGTAACATCGGTAAAAATACCGATACAGCTCCAGAAAACTATACGTCAGATTACTTAGAGTGTTTTAAAGGACTGCATCCGTATGTAGATTATTTTGTGTTGAATGTAAGTTGCCCTAATGTTGGGAGTCATGCAAAACTAGATGATGTTGAATACTTATATGAGTTAATTACTGAGGTTCAGAAATTAAATAAGGAGCTTTCAGTGTCAGGTCGAGCGAAGTCGAGACCTATTCTTTTAAAAATAGCTCCAGATTTAAATAACCAACAATTAGATGAAATAATTGAATTGGTAGCTAAAACTAAAATAGATGGAGTTATTGCCTCAAACACATCAGTAAATAGAGATAATTTAAAAGTTTCTAAAGAACGATTATTAGAAATTGGTAATGGTGGTGTTAGCGGTCAACCGGTTAAAGAAAGAAGTACGAAAGTAATTAAATACCTAGCAGATAAATCTAACAAAGCATTTCCTATAATCGGGGTAGGAGGTATTCATTCTGAAAAAGATGCTTTAGATAAAATAAATGCTGGTGCCGATTTGGTACAAATTTATACTGGGTTTATCTATGAAGGGCCGAGTTTGGTAAAGCGAATCAATAAAGCTATTTTAGATCAATCTTAAATTAACTTTTTACTGAATTAATTTCAGTAGTTTTTTATAATTATTTAATTAATGATTGAAACTCTTATTTCGTTTGTTTTAGCTACGGCTACTTTAGCTTTTTCACCAGGGCCAGATAATATTTTTGTACTAACACAAAGTATTGTGCATGGTAAAAAATATGGTTTAGCAACAGTTGTTGGTTTAATGACGGGTTGTATTATTCATACAACTTTGGTTGCTTTTGGGGTTTCGGAAGTTATAAAGCAAAATCCGAATTTATTTTTTATTATCAAATTATTCGGAGCCTTGTATTTGCTGTATATTGCATACCAAGTTTATAAAAGTGATGCTAAAATTGCGTTTTCAACAGATAATGTAGTTAAGAAATCTACTTTCGAATTGTTTAAAAAAGGTTTTTGGATGAATGTTTTAAACCCGAAAGTTACTATTTTCTTTTTGGCATTTTTCCCTCAGTTTTTGTTTTCAAAAACGATTTCTACGGTAATTCAGTTTTATGTTTTAGGCGGCTTATTTATACTTACTTCTTTTGTAATATTTTCTACAATTGCTATTTTGGCAGGAACAATATCAACATCAATAAAAAAGAACGCCCAAATAGGAGTGTTCCTAAAATGGGCGCAAATTGTAGTTTTTATAGCTATTGCTATCTTAATTTTACTGTAAATTAATCTTCGGTAACGTATCCCCAATTTTCACCCGTTTTAATTCTATGTAATTGCATTTCTGAAACGCCAAATTGTTTCGCAATCATTTTTAAACGAGTCTTTCTGTTTGGGTCGTTTAGCTTACGCTTAAGTAATTTAACTCTAGTTTCAGTAAGTTTTGCAGTTCTGGGTTTATGAACTTTATTTACATATTCGGGATTGGTATATTGGTGTACTTCTTTCTCCCTTTTTGTAGCCCATTTAAGATTTTCAATCCTATTGTCTTTTTTATCATAATTTAAATGAATCACATACAATTCATCCTCTTTACGAGGTAAAAAACATTCTGCTACGAGTTTATGAACATACCTACTGGTATTTTTTCCATTTACTCGTTGTTTTAATGGTAAGTTCTGGTAACCGTTTATAAAATATTCGTTTACAAGGAACTCTTCTTCTTTTTTACAGTTGATAATTCTACCGTAATTAGAGATTTTAAATTTTTCTTTTTCAGAGATTTTATCATCAAATACTATTTCTTTCCACCTTTCATTTCTGTAGCTTCGTATCATATTTTTTAATATTTTATCTGAACTTAAATAATAAATAGCACTTTATTATTTTGTGTAAAAATACATAATTTGTTTTACAACCACTTTTTTATAAGTAATAACTGATTTATGTGTTGGTAATGATGGTTGCAATGCCATGCATAAATACCTATATTTTCTTTTAAACTTACTTTTTCATTTCCATCAGGATGAATGAAACACTTATTTAAATCATCATCAGTTAATCCTTTTAAAAGATACACCCATTTAGCGTGTAAAGCTTTTAATGAATTTAAAGATAACTGAATAGGGGCAGTTTTAGAATCGAATAATTCTGCCCAACGCGCTTCATAATACGTTTTAATAACAGGTTCTTCTTCTGTTAACGCCCATTTAAAACGAGTGTATGAATTATGATGACTGTCTGCACAATGATGAATAACTTGCCTAACAGACCAACCACCATCTCTGTATAAAGTATTTAATTGTTCTTCGGATAAATTTTTAACAAGAAGCTCTAATTTAGCAGGAAACTCTTCTAAAATAATAATCCATTCGTTAATTTTTTCTGAAGAAATTACGGTAGGAATATCAGGTTTTCCGATCGGATATTTTAGTCTTTCCAAATTAGTTAGTTTTAGTAAGTTTTTTATACGCCCTTTTTGCATTGCCATTTTCAGGGTTTATATCCAACGCTTTTTTATAAAACTCAATTGCTTTAATAGTATCTGATTTTTTTAAATAAGCATCACCTGTACTGTCGTAAGTATTAGAACTAGTAGGGTATAAAGCAATGTTAATTTTAAAAATTTCAATCGCTTGCTCATATTTATCTTCTCTTAAATATTGATAACCCAAACTATTAAAAGTATGTTCTCTAATTATAGGATTTAAACTGTCTTTTTCTTTAATTTTTTCATAACCAACTAGCGCAGCGTTATAATCTCCTTGTGCAAAATGTTCTTTAGGTGTTTTTTCACCATCATTTAATTTGTTAAAAACATATACATTATCATTATGTTCTCGTTTTTTCGCTAATTCAATATTATCTTTATCTGTATGAAAAATTAATTTTTCATTTAATTCGCTTGCATAAAAAGTACTATCGTTAATTTTTAAAGGAACCAATTGCTGATTACGCCATGTTAAAAGTAATTCGCCCTCTTTAAATTTAACCTCTATAATTTCATCAGCATTAAAGAAGTAACGGCCCGTAGCATTTTTAATAAATTTATCTGAGTTTTTATTCGTTGTACAGCTTGTTATTAGTAAAATAAAAGCAATAAAAATTAGTTTAGTTTTCATTTTTTGGCTAGTTTTTGTAAAAATATATTAATATGACGACTCAGCTTGTAATTAGTTACAAGTAATATAAGTTTTACTTGGCATAACAATTGACTTATATAATCGAGCGAAATAGTGCATATGTTTATAGTGTGCTGTTTATCAAATAATTAAAAGTTAAAAAGTGCGTTTGGTATTGTTGCTAACAATATATAAATGTCACTATGACATATATACAAGATATGAGTAAATCAAAAATTATACATTTAGACAATTTGTCGCTTCAAGAAGCTTTTAATGAAGATTCAGAATTGATTCCTTTATTAACTCCTGAAGATGAAGAAATAATAAATAAAGAAAAAGTACCTGAAGAACTGCCAATTTTACCGTTAAGAAATACGGTGTTATTTCCTGGTGTTGTAATTCCTATTACAGCGGGTAGAGATAAATCTATTCAGTTAATAAAAGATGCAAACAAAGGAGATAAAGTAATTGGTGTTGTTGCTCAGAAAGATGGCGATGTAGAAAACCCTGGTTTAAATGATATTCATAAAACCGGAGTTGTAGCACAGATTTTACGTGTTCTTAAAATGCCTGATGGTAACACAACAGTTATCATTCAAGGAAAAAAACGTTTTGAGATTGATGAAATTACGCAAGATGAACCATACTTAAAAGCAAGAGTTAAGGAAGCAATAGATGATAAAGAGGTTGATGACGAAAAAGAGTTTGAGGCAATTATAGAATCTATAAAAGAATTAGCATTAGAGGTTATTAAAGAAAACCCAATGTTACCTTCTGAAGCTTCTTTTGCTATTAAAAACATAAAATCTAACTCGTTTTTGGTGAACTTTATTTCATCAAACATGGATTTAAGTGTTGCTAAGAAACAAGTATTACTTGAAAAAGATAACTTAAAAGAACGCGCTTTATTAACGTTAAAAAATTTAGACAAAGAACTTCAGAAATTACAATTGCGTAATGATATTCAGTCTAAAACACGTTCTGATTTAGATCAGCAACAGCGTGAATATTATTTACATCAGCAGTTAAAAACCATTCAAGATGAATTAGGTGGTGTTTCTCATGATCAGGAATTAGATCAAATGAGAATAAAGGCTAAAACAAAAAAATGGAATAAAGAGGTTGCTGAGACATTTGAAAAGGAATTGAATCGCTTAAAGCGAATGAATCCTCAAATGGCAGAATATGGTGTGCAACGTAACTATTTAGAGTTAATGTTAGAATTGCCTTGGAATGAATATTCTAAAGATAAATTCGACTTAAAACGTGCTCAGAAAATATTAGACAGAGATCACTTCGGATTAGAAAAAGTGAAAGAACGTATAATAGAACATTTAGCTGTTTTAAAATTACGTGGAGATATGAAGTCGCCAATTCTTTGTTTATACGGTCCTCCAGGTGTAGGTAAAACATCATTAGGAAAATCGGTTGCAGAAGCATTAGGTCGTAAATATACAAGAATGTCGTTGGGTGGTTTACGTGATGAATCTGAAATTAGAGGTCATCGTAAAACATATATAGGGGCGATGCCAGGACGTTTAATTCAGAATATTAAAAAATCTGGAACATCAAACCCTGTATTTGTTTTAGATGAAATAGATAAATTAAGTCAAAGTAATCAAGGAGATCCTTCTTCAGCAATGTTAGAAGTGTTAGATCCTGAGCAAAATACTGAGTTTTATGATAATTATTTAGAGGTTGGTTACGACCTTTCTAAAGTGTTATTTATTGCAACGGCAAATAACTTAGGTCAAATTCCTTGGGCATTACGTGATCGTATGGAGATTATTAATGTTACAGGTTATACCATTGAAGAAAAAATTGAAATTGCTAAGAAATATTTAGTACCAAAGCAGTTAAAAGAGCATGGTTTAACGACAGCGCATTTAACTGTAGGTAAAAAACAACTAGAAAAAATTGTTGCAGGTTATACGCGAGAATCAGGAGTGCGTGGTTTAGAAAAACAAGTAGCAAAAATAGTTCGTTTTGCGGCGAAATCAATAGCGATGGAAGAGGAGTATAGCATTGCTTTATCAGACTTAGATATCGAAACTATTTTAGGTCCTGCTCGTCTAGAAAGAGGTAAGTACGAAAATAATGATGTTGCAGGTGTAGTTACTGGTTTAGCGTGGACGAGTGTTGGTGGAGATATTTTATTTATAGAATCTATTTTATCAAAAGGTAAAGGAAACCTTTCTATTACAGGTAATTTAGGTAAAGTGATGAAGGAATCAGCTACAATTGCGATGAAATACATCAAAGCAAACGCTGAAAAATTCGGAATTAAACAAGAAATTTTAGAAAAATACGACGTACATATTCACGTGCCAGAAGGTGCAACGCCAAAAGATGGGCCAAGTGCAGGTATTACTATGTTAACTTCATTAATGTCGGTATATACACAGCGTAAAGTGAAAAATAAACTAGCCATGACAGGTGAAATTACACTTCGTGGAAAAGTATTGCCAGTAGGTGGAATTAAAGAAAAAATATTAGCAGCAAAACGCGCCAATATTAAAGAGCTTATTTTGTGTGTCGAGAATAAAAGAGACATCGAAGAAATAAAAGAAAGTTACTTAAAGGGATTAACATTCCATTACGTAAACGAAATGAGCGAGGTAATCGATATTGCGCTTACCAAGCAAAAAGTAAAAGACGCTAAGAAATTAGTGTAAATTCAAAAGCCTCTCAGTAAATCGAGAGGCTTTTTTTATTCTTAATTCTGTCAGAAGCTAATTCCAGCTTTCCGCACTCGCTCTCTGCGAGGAGCTCAAACAAATGCTACAATCTGGGCTAAACTATTTTATAAAGTTTTAGTGAAAGCTTAAAAATCCGCTTTTTTATGAAATTTCATTTTCTCCTTAGTAATAGGATGTGCAAACTCTAAAGTATCTGAATGTAAATACAAACGGTCAGATTTTTTTCCATACAAGTCATCACCTATAATTGGTGTGTTTAGTCCTAAACTATGAGAAGCATGCATTCGTAATTGATGTGTTCGACCAGAAATAGGGTAGAAGTGTACCTTTGTTTTTCTGTTTTTCCTTTCAATAACCTCCCATTTAGTTTCTGCAGGTTTTCCGTGTTCATAACATACCAATTGTCTTGGTCTGTCATCTAAATCTACACGAAGTGGTAAATTAATTATCCCTTTATTTTCGGTAATAATTCCATCTAATAAAGCCGTGTATCTTTTTTTAACCGTTTTATTAATAAACTGACTTTGTATAATTTTATGAGCTTTTTTGTTTTTAGCCAAAACTAATAAACCAGAAGTAGCCATGTCTAAGCGATGTACAATAATTGGTCCCGAAATATTTTTAATTTGTTGTTTAATTCGAGAATAAACCGAATCTTGTATATGAATTCCTGGAACCGATAAAAAGTCATTAGGTTTGTAAATTACGATTAAATCGTTGTCCTCAAAAATAGTTTCTAGTTCTTTACCAACAGCAGGGTTTTCTAATAACGGATTCGTATCCATCTTAATTCCTGCTAACATATGTGTTAAAATAGGTTTGCATTTTCCTTGGCAAGCCGGATAGAATTGTTGGTGTTTTCGGACTTCTTTATTTGGCGATTTCCCCCACCAAAACTCTGCCATCGTAATAGGTGTTAAATCATGTGAAAAAGCATATTGTAATAATTTAGGAGCAGCGCATTCACCAGTTCCTGCTGGAATATTTTGTATAGAAACATTCGTAAATAACTCCCCTAAATTTTTAACCTCTTTTTTTGAATTTAAAAATTGATATTGTTTTGATATATAAATCTGTAAAGCTGTGGATTTAGTTTTACGTTTTTCTTTTAGTAACGTTATTTGATTGGTAAAAATCAATAGTTTTTCTTTAATAGGTTTCAAAGTATGTTCCCAAAAGCGAGTTACATTATTTAGGTAATGTTTGGCATCTAAACTCTCTTTACTTAAAATATTTTTTAAAGTTTCATAATCTTCTGTTGATAACTCGGTAAATGCTTTTTCTCTTTTTAATTTACGAGCAATTTTAGCTTTTTTTAAAGCTTCTTTTTTTTCTGTAATATCAGCAGCCGCCTTATTAGTTTCTTGTTCGTAAAGAGTACGTAATTTTAAATACTCAGCAGTATTCTCTAAACGATCTAATTCAATACTTATATTCCTTAAAGTTTCTTTTTCTTTTAAGAAAAACGAATCTTTAGTAAGCATATCGTAAACAGGTGGAACGAACTTTTTGTGCTTGTTTTTTTCGCCCAACTTACCAGAAACAGCAGTTATGTAGCCGATTTCATTTTGTTGATTTTGTACGACTAAAACTCCAAACATTTTTCCTGAAATAACTCCTTTTTTGGAGTTATCTAACCCGAAATTATGTTCGAAATCTGTTTGCACACTCAAATAATTTTGCACTTCTTTTGAAGCTAACTTGCACAACGAATGAGGTTCGTAATAAAACGGAAAAGTAAACTTTTTAGGAAGCTTTATTTCGGTTATAGAAGTCGAAAAATATTGAAAATATGTTTGCAAAATAGGTAAAAGTAATAGTTAGGTTTTGGTGTAATTATTTAACGCTTAAAAAAGAAAAGTTATAACTAATACCAAAGTTTAAATAAGTACTACTTAATTTACCACCTCGTGCTTTAACATATCCTAATCCACCACGTACATTTAATTTATTTGTTAGTTTGTAATTTAGTCCCATACTTGGTTTTACAATTAAACCCTGTCCTGTACTAATTCCACCACCACCGGCAGCTCCACCTAAAAGTTGGCCAAAGATTGAAGTTGTATTGTTAAAAAAAGTATTTGATTGTACTCCTAAACCAACAATACCTTCAGCATAAGCACCAGCATCACCAAAATTAGCGAATGATGTTTGTCCGGCTCCATAAATATACTTATTAAAGAAAAAGTTTATTTGCAAAGAAATTTGATGCATGTTCTGAGTAAATCCACCATTATTATCTCTTGCAGCACTTAAATACAAATCTTGTTTTATAATTGTTTCTAAACCTTTAAATTTTCCACTTTTATATTTGTCATTTCCAGAAACACCATCTTTATCTATATAATATTTTAAACCAAAGCCTAAAGTAGATGCTTTAAAGTGTGAATCAGGCGACATTAAATATCCTTTGTTAATTGAAGCATAAATATTATCAAATAATTTTTGTTCGATAGAAATATCAGGATAAATTAAAAATCCACCTTTGGTATCAACACCACCGCCACCGCCAGCACCAACACCAAACTTAGCTAAGATATTTGTACGGTTTTTATTCATTGATAAATGATATCCACCTCCTAAAAGAACATCCATATATCCAGCTCTAATTCCGTGGTAGGCACCGTCAGCTTTTACAAAAAAGAAGATGTTTTTATTAAGATATGAGTTTAATTCAAAACCAGCTAAACGTATTGTTTTACCTTTATAAGAACCTTTTGTTACAGATAAATTATTTAGATGTACTAGTAAAGAAATTTTATTAGCAGGAGTATTCCAAGAACTATTATTTAGCGCATCAAAAGAAAAAGAATTTTCACGCTCTTTAAAACTTGTTGTTTTAAAAGATAAAGGAATTTGAATAGCTACATTAAATTGACTGCTATTAATGGTTCCTCCATCAAAAAAATCGACATAACTATAACCTGCAGTTGTAGAGAAATGTTTAAAATCATATCCTAAGTTAAAATGAGGTAAAATAAAAGCACCACCACCGTCAGGAGCTGCAGCTCCGCCACCGCCGCCAAAATGAAATCCGGCATCTATAAATAATTTATCGGTTATTTTATGTTGAATACCAGCATTGATTCCTAAAGTAAAAAAACCACCACGAATTCCGCCAACAGCACCATAAATACCTACACCAACATAACTCCACTTATTGGGTTTTAAATTATAATGAACTCCTGTGAAATCCATATTTTTCTCGTTATCGGGCATTTTAATAGATAAAAAATCTAGTTGCCCGAAGCCAATTTGAGTTTCTTGCTGAGGAATTTCAGTTTGAGCGTATAAAAAGTAAACACTCAAGGTAAAACATACCATGAGTGCTTTTTCACTAATTTTAAATAGCATTTATATATTGTTTTTAAGGGTGTATTTTTTGGCGTTCTCCATTAATATATGAAGCAACAAAAGCATCTTTGAAGCCTATTTTTATTAATTCTTTTCTTAACGATTTAGCTTCGCTTAAAGAATCAAATAAACCTATAGAATATTTAAAGTATCCATCATTTATAGTAACGGTTGAAGGTATTGTTGAAGTAGAAATTAAAGCGTGCTTCTTTTTAGAGAAAACACCAATTTGAACAGAATAAATTGTTTTGTCGCTTGTATTATCTATAACAGAATCGATAGTTTCATTTAAATTATTTTCATCAGTAGTAGAACTGTTGTTTCTCGCGGCTCTAGCATTTGCTCTAACAATACTGTCTAACACTCTTATATTTTCACTTTTTCTTATAGCAGTTTCATCTTCAGATGAAGTATAAGAAACTCCGCCATTATTGGTGTAAAAATAATAAGTAGCTCCTAAGGCAGCTCCAAGCATTAGACCTAATATAATAGGCAATATCATAGATCCTTTTTTAGCGGAAGTAAGTGCTTCTTTTGTTTCTTCTAATTCGCTTTCTGCTTCTTCTCTTTTAAGCTTAGCATTATCTAAGTCTTCTTGCATTAATTGAAACTTATCTTCTTCTATAAAAGGCATAATTGTAGGTTGATTTTTGTTAAAATATTTTACTAAAGTACAAATCTTTTTTTAGTCTTGTTTTTTAACGGTTATAATCACAGTTTTTGATGCAGGTGTATGGCTAATTCTCGCTTTACTTTTTAGAGGAACTAATACGTTTGCTTCAGGAAAATAAGTTGCAGTACATTGTTTAGGTATGCTGTACGGAATTACTAAAAATCCGTTTGCCTTTCTTTCTTCTCCTTTAAAATGACTAGTTAAATCTACTTTGTCTAATTTTTTTAGACCATGATTTTTCATATCGTCAGGATTCATAAAAATAACTCTTCGTTCATTTAAAATTCCGCGGTAACGATCATTCAAACCATAAATAGTAGTATTGTATTGATCGTGTGTACGAATGGTCATCATCATAAATTGATTTTCATCTAGAGCAATATCCGAAGGTGAATTTGTAGAAAAATTTGCTTTTCCAGTTAAAGTAGGAGAGAAGTTGTTTTCGCGTGCATTATTGGGTAAGTAAAAACCTCCTTTTACACGAACTCTTTCATTGTAGCTATCAAAACCGTCTATGGTGGCTTCTATTTTAGTGCGAATTAAATCGTAATTGGTAATTAATTTACTCCATTGAACCTTATTATTCTTCAATGTAGCGGTAGCAATGCCTGCAACAATAGCGGGCTCACTTAATAAATGTTTAGAAGCAGGCGTTAAATGTCCGTTTGATTGATGTACAATACCCATCGAATTTTCTACAGTAATAAACTGTTCTCCGCTTTTTTGATTATCCTTTTCGGAACGACCTAAACAAGGAAGAATTAATGCTTGTTTACCATGAATTAAGTGACTACGATTTAATTTTGTTGATATTTGTACTGTTAAATCACAGTTTTTTAAAGCTTCAGCAGTATATACTGTATCTGGAGTTGCAGAGATAAAATTACCTCCCATTCCTATAAAAACACTAGCTTTTTTCTGATGCATAGCCTCAATAGCTGCGACAACGTCATAACCATGTTTACGTGGGGCATTGAATTGAAATTCCTTTTCTAAATTGTCTAAAAAACCATTTTTAGGCTTTTCCCATATTCCCATTGTTCGATCTCCTTGCACGTTAGAGTGCCCTCTTACTGGGCAAGTACCAGCACCTTTTTTACCGATACTTCCTTTTAATAATAATAAATTAACAACTTCACGGATATTATCTACTGCATTTTTATGTTGTGTTAATCCCATTGCCCAACAAATAATAATTTTATCATTACTGATAATCATATCTGTAGCCTCTTTAATTACTTCTAAAGGTAGGCCTGTTTGGGGTAATAATTCTTCTATTGAATATTTATCTAAATCGACTAGAAATTGCTCTAAGCCGTGTGTTTTTTCTTTTATAAATTGATGGTTAAAAACATCTCCCGATTTTTCCTCCTCAATTTTCATCATCTTTAAGATGATTTTTAACAAGGCAACATCTCCGTTAATTTTTACTTGTAAAAACAAGTCAGTTAACTTATCACCAGCTCCAAACCATTTTAAAGGATTTTGCGGATCTACATAATTCATTAATCCAACTTCAGGCAACGGATTTATAGTCATTATTTTTCCGCCATTCTTTTTAGTGTCCTTTAATGCAGTAAGCATTCTAGGGTGATTTGTTCCTGGATTCTGACCTATAACAATCACTAAATCAGCATGATTAAAGTCATCTAAAGTAACAGAGCCTTTACCAATTCCTAGTGTTTCTGAAAGTCCGCTACCGCTACTTTCGTGACACATATTAGAGCAATCTGGTAAGTTATTGGTACCAAACTGACGTACAAATAGCTGATATAAAAAAGCAGCTTCATTACTTGTTCTTCCTGAAGTGTAAAAGATGGCTTCATCAGGAGAATTTAAGTTGTTTAACTCACTCCCAATAAGATTAAAAGCCGCTTGCCAAGAAATTTCTTCATAATTATCAGCTCCTTCTTTCAAAATCATTGGATGAGTGATTCGTCCACTTTTACCAATTTCATAATCAGACCATTCAGACATTTCTTGCACAGAATGTGTTGCGAAAAATAACGGAGATACTCTATTCGTTGTAGCTTCTTCAGCAACTGCTTTTGCACCGTTTTCGCAATATTCCGCTAAAAAAGCTCTTTTCTGATCTGGATCTGGCCAGGCACAACCCGGACAATCAAAACCATTAATTTGATTGATGTTTTTAAGAAGGCTAATTCCTTTTACTACACCTGTTTCTGAAAAAACATGACTTAAAGCCGATTGTATTGCTTTTGTACCTACTGCCTTTTTAGGAATATCTATAAGTTCAATACCGGTTAATTTCTCAGGAGGTTGTTCTTGTATTTTTTTATCGCTCATAATTTATATATTGAGGATTAGCGTAAACTGTCATTTTATTATTTCTACTAAAACCTATTAGGCAAATGCCAAATTCTTTGGCAAAATCAACGGCTAAAGAAGAGCAGGCAGAAACTGCTATAATAATAGGGATTTTAGCAAAAAAAGCCTTCGAAACAATCTCGTACGAAACGCGACCGCTTACTAGCATATAGCTTACTTCTTTTATTTTATTTTTATTGATTAAATCACCAATACATTTATCAACTGCGTTATGACGACCAATATCTTCTTTGATAGTTAAGAGCTCCTTTTTTTTATCGAATAACGCACAAGCATGACTTCCTCCTGTTTTTTTAAATAAAAACTGTAACTCGTTCATTTTTAAAAACATATCAAATGTTACATCAATTGATTCATTATGCTTGTTACTAAGAGGCTCATCACTTGTTTTTAGATCTTTTAACTCTTTTTTTCCGCAAATTCCACAGGATGAAACTGATAAAAGAGTTCGCTTATTAAGGTAGCCTTTTCTTAATTTTCCCTTTGGAATACTAACATTTAAGATGGCCGAAAAATCATTATTTATTTCAATAATATCTATCTTTAATTCATCATTGCTTTTATAAATGTCTTCTGCGTACAAAAGTCCTCTTATAAGCTCGTTATCGTCTCCCGGAGTTCTCATAACTACAGTATAAGACTCATTGTTTATGTTGATCTGAAGTGGTGCTTCAATCACCAAATTATCATCCACCTTTAAAGAGGAGTTTTCTGATAATTTTATAGATTGATATGTGCTTGCTTGTTTCATGTTATAAACAAAAGTACTTAAAAGTAAATGAACTGAAAAGCCTTAGTGAATAACAAAAATTTTAAAGGTATCCTTCAGTACTACAAGGTAAAAGGCTGGTAATAAAAAACAAATGTTTAAGGCGAAAGGCTTTGTTTTACGAAGTTTTAGTGCAATTGACTACAATTAACTCATTGCTACTATTTGTTGTGAAAAACAGATAAGAATCTCCACCATCTTTAAGCTTTGTTTCGACTCTTATTTGTGCCACGGTTTTAGGGAAGTTTCGTGTGGTGATATTTGCTTTTGAAATAGTTAATTGTTTTTTCAATTTCTTTTTATTGTAAGGATAAACCTCTTCTATTTTAAATGTCCTTCCAGGGAAATTAAGTATTAATTCTTCGGATGTATATAAATGTGAATGTTGGTGTAGTTTTTTAACATCATACTGATTTGTTACTTCATTAAATCCGCCTGACTTTAAAATTGCAGCATTAGGTTCATATAAGTAATTAGTTGGTAATGAGTATGCTTTTTCATTCTTAACTCCAGGTTTAAAATTAAAACTTTGAATACTGTCTTTTAATATGTTAGTTGTTTTAATCTCTACTTCAGCTTTAAGTTTTTTTTTAAGTAAAAAAAGCAATTCTTTTACTTCGTTATTTACTGCAACAACATGAATTTCTTTTACAAATTTTAACTCGTTTAATGTAGCTGTTATATCTAACATTGGTGAGTTTTTAATTAAGATTGTATCTGATTTTGTAAATAGAAAATCAATATTTTCAGGTACATTAGGTAAGCAATCTTTTAATAAAAACACCTTTCCTTTTATGTCGCTTCTACGAGAAGGATCAATATAAATACAATCGAATTTTTCGGTTGTTTTTTTTAGGAAATCTAATCCGTTATCAGCAACTGTTTGAACGTTTTTAATCGATAATTGATTGTAGTTATAAGTTACAATTTCTGATAATTCTTCATTGATTTCTGCGTGTGTAACTTTATCAAATATTTTAGAAAAATAAAAAGCATCAACTCCAAAACCTCCTGTTATGTCAATTAAGTTTTTACCAGAAACTAAGCTCGCTTTATATTTAGCACTTACTTCAGAAGATGTTTGTTCAATACTAATTTTTACTGGATAATAGATGTTCTTTGTAGCAAACCAATGTGGTAATTTGTTCTTAGATTTTTGTTTACCAATAATTTGATTTGATAATTCTTGTATTGATATATTCTCAAACGGACTTCCTTTCAAAATCAGCTTTGTGATATCAGAATTCAAGTTTATATTAATAAATTCTTGGACCTTTTTATCTAAAATATTGGTATTCAATAGCTTTGTTTTTTGAATAACAAAATTATGATATTTTTATCGATTTTATAAGGTAAATACAGCCTAGTATCCATTTTTATTTTTACTTTTATAATCTAAAATAGAAATAAATATGAATAGAATTATTTTATCTGTGATCGTTTTTTTAACGTCACTTGCTGTTAATGCACAGTTTTATGTATCTGCAAGTAATGGTTACTCTTTTGAGGCTGCAGGAGTACAATTTGGAACTAAAACAACTACTAGTGGTGTAGAGAATACTTATGGTAGTTATGGTGAAGGTTCACATTTTCAATTAAGAACAGGTTATTTTTTTAATAAGAGCTGGGGTATTGAAATTGCTGGAGGTTATTTGAATGGAGCAGACCAATCTATGTTACTTGTTGATGTTCCTAATCAGCCGTTTGTAGATGTAAAAGCTAGAGGTAGAGCTTTTGGATTATCTGTTTCTACTGTTTACAATATCACTGAAAACTTTTATGGTAGAGCTGGTATTTTAACAAAGGTTGGTGGTAAAACAGAACTAGTTGGAAAAGTTAGAGCAGAATTGCCTGCTGCTATCTTAAACCCGGCTGCCCCTGCAGGAGCAACTGTACCTTTAAATATGGATTTTACTAGAGATTTTAAAGGTAAATTTCCTATCGGGTTTATTGGAGCTATAGGTTATAAGCATGCAATAACAAAAAATTTAGAGTTGTTTGGAGAAGTTGAATACTTAGGTATTAGTGTAACTAGAGATGTTTCTGAGATTGGAGATTTTACTGCTACTATAGCAGGACAACCTGCTACAAGAGCACAGTTATTACAAACAGTAGGAGGAAACCCTGCTTTATTACAAAGTTTTGGAACTCTTCTTCCATTAATTAATGATAAAATTTCTTACGAAGATTCGTTAACTTTAGCGGAGTATGCAGATGCTCAAACAAATCCTTTAGCAAGAAAGCAATTGGCAGAAAATGCGCCATATTCTTCTTGGGGATTAAACATTGGTATCACTTATATTTTCGGAAAAAGAAAATAAGAAAATGTATTTCTTTAAAAAAAAGAGTGACTGAAAAGTCACTCTTTTTTGCTTATAATAACTATTTGTTTCTATTTTTAAACTCCCTTTTTTTTCTACTGAACGCTATGTAACTAAGAAGGTTTCTTTTTTTTGTAATTCAATCTTGTTAATTAGTAGTTAATCCGTTCATTTTCTTAAAAACAAATCAGTTTTACATTTATGAATATAATTTCTCCTTAAAATTGGTAAATTATAATTTTAAGAATTTATTTTTTCTAAGATAATCTTTTGATACTATAATTACACTGCTTTTTGATTGATTAACTTATGAATTTCTTTCGCTAATTCATCGGCAGCTTTCGGATTGTTTCTAAACCATAATTCGGGTTCTATCAGCTCTAATTCTGCAAGTGCTAAGTTGTTATTGTTGTCTGTAAAAACATCAACCCTGGCGTAAATAGGAAGCTCATCACATGCTTTTATGGCTTTTTCAGCAAAGTTAATTTCTGGTTGCGTAGGAGTGTAGTTGTGTACAGAACCTCCAAAATCATCTTGAACTCTAAAATCTCCTTTTTTAGCAATTTTTAAAACAGCGTGTGTAAATTTACCGTCTATAACGATTAATGAAATTTCACCTTTTTTAACGATGTTATGCTGAAAAGGCTGTAGTATTAATGCTTCTGTAGCTATTAATTTCTTAAAAATAGCTTCATGGTCAGGAATGTTTTGAGGATTTATTCGATAAGTATGTCTTCCACCACCAGAAACACAAGGTTTTAGTACAAACTCATTAAGCTGATGTTTTGTTGCTAATTCTTGTAAACTACTTTTTTCCGTAGTTTCTATAAAATAAGATTCACAAATATGAACTTCTTTTTTTTGTAAATCTTGTAAATAGTGTTTATTGATATTCCAGCGAATTATAGCTTCTGAATTTAGTAAAATGGTTTGTTTAGAAACGTTGTTTAACCATTTAGAAAACTCATCATATCGATCAAAATAATCCCAGGTAGTTCTAAATAAAATATATTTAGTTGTAGACCAATTAAAAGTAGCGTCATCCCAAGAAAGACGACCAACTTTTAAGCCTATTTTTTCTAAAGCAACTTTTACGTAGTTGTCCTCTTTTAATACATTTTTACTGTAAGTATCAACTTTTGTCGGATTTAAATACCTACCTTCTGTAAGAATTATAACATCATAAATTTTCATGTAGGAAATTTACAATAATTTATGATGTTATTATATTATTGACTTTGTAAAAAAGTATAATATATTACCTTATTTTGCATAAAATAATTGTGTGAAATAATAATTATTCTTAGAATCTTTTTTAATTCCGATACCTGTATGAGTATAATTTCCTTCAATATTTTCTCTATGACCAGGACTGTTTAACCAAACTGTAACAACTTCTTGAGCATTTCTTTGACGCGAAGCAACATTTTCGCCAAAACTAACAGCATTCACAAGATTTCTTACTTCAATGAACCTTGTGTCAAAGTTATCGTGACTTATCTTGTTTTTATCAATCATATATTGCGTATGCTCTATGGCTATGTCTGCTATTTGATCATTAAAAATAAGTGTGTTTTTACCAATGCTACTTCTGTGTTCATTTATTAATTTATGAACTTCTTGAGTAATTGTGTTGTTCTCGGTACTATCAATATCGTTTATAGAACTTTCGCTACATGAAATAAATATTAGGGAAGAAAATAAAATTAAAAAGTATTTTTTTGAATATATGTTTTGGGGGATTAAGGTTTTAGAAAATTAAAGAGCAAACTTACTGTTTATTTTGTTGATAATAATCTAACACATGTTTAGGAGTTTCAACACCTTCTTTTAATTTATCGTCAGAAATAGGAAATTCAGCAACTTGTTTTATAGGTACAATACCCGCCCAAATTGGTAAGTCGTAATCTTCAGGTTCATCAACTACACCAGTATCTCTAACTTTTGCTGAGGCGGTTTCGATAGTAAATTCTAACACTAAAGTTCTATCTAATTCTTTTTGATGCATAGGCCTTAAAGAACCCCATTGGTTAGGAACCATTTGATCTACAATCCACTTTAAAATCTCCGTTTTTTTAATATCTTTTTCAATTTTATTTAAGCTTCCGAAAAGGGTTGCCGAACGATAATTTACAGAATGATGTAAGCCAGAACGCGCTAAAACTAATCCGTCTAAATGCATAACTGTTATTGATGTTTTTCCGCTTTCTAATATCGATAATAACATTCTGTTCGCAGTTGAACCATGAATATAAATCTTATCATCTCTTCTGGTATATGCCATCGGAATTGTAATAGGATTACCATCATAAATATAGCCAACATAACATAAAAAACCTGCATCTAAAATAGCATTAATTTTATCTACATCATAGGTTGCTCTGTTTGCTCCTCGCTTTACTCTATTTAATTTTGATTGTTCGTATTCCATGTTAAATTTCTTTTGATAAAACGTAGTTTTCGTATTCTTTCCCATTAACAATAAAATTTAACTCACCAATGTTTTTAAACTCATTTCTATGGTAAAAACGAATACCTCTTTCGTTTTTAATATATACAGAAAGCCATATTGCAGTGGCATTTTTTTCTTTGATTTTATCAATAATAAAATCTAAAAAAGGTTGCCCAATTTTTAAGGGTAAAAACTGATTTAAAATATATAATCTTTCTAATCTTACGCTACTATTAGCTGTTTTGTCTTCAAACGGATAATTTAATACCACTTTAGAAAAACCGACAGGTAAATCATCTACATAAGCGATATGAAACAGATTATTTTTGTCTTCTAATTCTTCTATTATTTTTTTGATAGAAAAAGCATTCGCACAATAAGCTAATAAATCATTTTTATCGTCTATAAAGTGACCATGAGACTCTGTATAAGTAATTCTACCTAATAAGGCTATAACTTCAGTATCTGAAGTTGTTGCTAATTTAAACGTAATCATCAATTATCTATTTTCAGGTTTTATCTCTCTAAATTTATCAGCATTAAATTTCGCTTTTTCTAAATCTTTTGGATCATATATTCTTTTTGTTGAAATAGGATACTTTGCTATCATTTCTGATGTTCTTATAGGACGCTCTACAAAATTACCAGCACAACTAGGGCACACATTTTTGAATATCTCTATAGCGCATGTTTTGCAATAAGTACACTCGAAAGAGCAAATCATGGCTTCACTAGAATTGCTAGGTAAATATTTGTTGCAGTGCTCGCAACTAGGTCTTATTTCTAACATTATAAATAGCGTTCTTTAATAATATCAATATGCCAAACACTGTGCCCTAATAAAATAAAAGCACACGCTCTTGCAGATACAGGTGAGTTACTAGCGGTTCCTAAATTGATTAAATTATCATCAGAAATACTATTAATTAAATTCATAGAATACATACGTGAAACAGTAAACTCTTCCAATAATTCATCCATAGATTTATCGTTTGCTCCTGATGGATCTATATAAATATCTTGATCGAAGCCAGCCATAGCCGTAGTGTCTTTTCTTGCTATTCGTAAAAAACGATACATAAAAATGCGTTCGGTATCAATAATATGTTGTAATAGCTCTTTGATTGTCCATTTTTCAGGTTGATAGCGGTATTCTAATTTATCTTTAGGTACAGATGAAAAAAAATCGATTACCATTTTCTTGTCTTCTTCAAAACCTGTCATTAAATCTATCGAATCTGCTACTTTATCTAAATATCTTTTGTAATACGCATCATGTTCATTCGATTGTATGTTTTGTTTTGTCATTTTTTTAATGTTTTATTGTTCAAAAATAATATATTTATGGATTGTTATAATCATCCAGAAAAGATATAATAAGTAGTCCAGATGTTTCCGTATAAAACCAGTTTTAAGATAGATAGAAAAGGTTCTCAATCTTTGTACTTACAATTGTCTAATCAGTTTATTCAATTGATAAAAGAACAAAAATTAAAACCTAAAACCAAACTTCCAGGAAGTAGAAGTTTAGCAGAGTTGTTAAACGTGCATAGAAAAACGGTTGTTGCTTGTTATGAGGAGTTAATGTTACAAGGTTGGGTAGAAAGTATTGCTAAAAAAGGAACTTTTGTGCATAGTAATTTACCTTTATTGCAACAAACAGCGTTTTCTAAATTAGGTTTTAATGCTGAAGAAACACAAACTAGTTTTTCTTTCTACAAAAATAATGCGTTTCAAAATTTTTCTAAAAAGAAAGATGAAGCTATGCTATCTCTTAATGACGGTGTTTCTGACGGGAGATTAACACCAATAGATGAAATTGTAAGAACTTACAGAAGAATTGCAGCTAAAAAAAATGTGTACAAACATTTGGGGTATAACTCAGTTTACGGAAGTGATAAATTAAGAGAAGTTTTAGTTACTTATTTAAATGAAACAAGAGGATTACAAATAGCCAAAGAAAATGTTTTAATAACTCGCGGAAGTCAGATGGGAATTTGGTTATCATCTCAATTATTATTAAAAGAGCAAGATATTATTGTAGTTGGAGAAACAAATTATGCTTCGGCAAATGCTACTTTTTCAGACCAAAAGGCAATGTTAAAAACTGTTTTAGTGGATGAAAACGGAATTATAACCGATGAAATTGAAATTATTTGTAAAAAGCAACAAATTAAAGCAGTATATGTAACTTCTCATCATCATCATCCAACCACGGTAACCTTATCAGCTGAAAGACGAATTCATTTATTAAATCTCTCTAAACAATACAATTTTGCTATTATAGAAGATGATTACGACTATGATTTTAACTACAATCATGCACCAATTTTACCTTTAAAGAGTCATGATGTAAATAAAAATGTAATTTATATTGGTTCGGTTTGTAAAACGGTGGCGCCTGTTTTTAGAGTTGGATATTTAATAGCGTCTAAGGAGTTTGTAGATGAAGCTGCAAATCGCAGAAAAATAGTGGATAGGCAAGGAGATGAGCTGTTAGAATTAACATTTGCAGATTTTATAAAATCGGGTGATTTAGATAGACATATTAGAAAAGTAATGAAAGTTTATAAGCAGCGAAGAGACTTGTTTTGTTGCTTGTTATACAAAGAATTAGGTGGCTTTTTTAAGTTTGAGAAACCAAAAGGAGGGATGGCTGTTTGGGCAATTTTAAATCAAAAATATTCGTGGAAACAAGTTACAAAAGAGGCTTTAAAACACCAATTAGAAATTGGCGATTATTCTCGCTATGAAGCTGTAAATACAAATCACAATGCGATTAGAATTGGTTTTGCAAGTTATAATGAAGAAGAGATTTACGAATTAATTGCTAAATTAAAAACAACAATGTTAGCGCTTAAAAACTAGCTTTTATCATTCGGTCGTTACCAGAAAAATCCTTTTTTAGTTCAATGTTTTTAAAACCTTTATCTTCTAACATTTTTACAGTTTCTTTTCCTAAATATTGATTGATTTCAAAAAATAAGAATCCGTTTTCTGATAAATGAAGCTTTGCTAAATCGGCTATTTTATCATAGAATATTAACGGATTATTGTCATCAACAAATAAAGCTAAATGTGGTTCGTTTTCTAAAACATTATTTTTAATTTCTGCTTTTTCAAGTTCTCGTACGTAAGGTGGATTGGAAATAATAATATCTAATTTTACGTCAATCTGAGAAGTGTGCGACGAAGTAATCTCATTCTTAGTAAAAGATTGCTTCATTTTATTCGCAATAACATTTAAGTTTTCAGTCTTTAAAATATCAACTTCAAAAAAATCAATTTCAACTGAATTTAGTTTCGCATTTTCTTTGGCAGTAATTAAAGCTTTTTTAGATACATCAATCGCTGAAATTATTGCATTTGGTAACTGCTGTTTTAATGAAATAGGAATACAACCAGTTCCGGTTCCAATATCTAACAGGGTTAAAGATTTCTCGACTGCGCTCGAAGTGACATTCAAAGATTTTGCAACATTTTTGCTTTCCAACTTTGTAACTTCATTGATAATCCATTCTACCAATTCTTCGGTTTCTGGTCTTGGAATTAAAGTGTTTTTATTCACTAAAAAAGGCAATCCGTAAAATTCGGTATTTCCTAGTATATACTGAATAGGTTCTTCTTTTTGTAATCTTTTTATCGCTTTATTAAAAAATGCTAAAACATCCGAAGGAATATTAAAATCAGCTTTTAAAACGGAATCAATGCGTTGAAACCCCAATTTTTCTTCAATCAATAAAAAGAAAAAAGAAGTTATTTCTGTTTCCGGATATATTGCTGATAATTCTTCTGTAAAATATGTTTTGAATTCTTTTAAAATCATTTTTAAGCCTTAATTAAATCTTTTAACATCCAAACATTACAAGAAAAATGACCTGTATTTCCCATAGGAGCCTCTAAATTAACAAATCCGTTTTTGGCATACAAAGCTCTCGCGGCATCCATATACGGCATGGTTTCTAAATAACATTGCTTATATTTTTCTTCTTTTGCTTTAGATAAACAATAATTAATTAGCTTGCTTCCTAAACCTTTTCCTCTTGCTATTGGCAAAAAATACATTTTTTGTAGTTCACAAATAGTCTCTTCAAAATCAGGTAAACCAGCAAAACCAACACCGCCAACTATTTTATTTTGATGTTCTATTACAAAATAAGCTGTTTTTTCTTTTTGATACGTTTCAAACATCTCATCAGTTGCTTTATCTTCATAAGCGGTACCAACTTTAGGTGCGCCAAATTCAGTTAAAACAGTTCTAATAACGCTCGCTATTTGTTGATTGTCACTAGGTTTAATTTCTCGGATAATAAAATCAGAAGGAGTCATAGGAATACCTTACTTTTGCTTTGCAAATTACCTAAAAAAATAAGAATCGAGATGAAGAAATTGGGGTTTTTTATAGTTGTTTTATTTATAGTGAGTTGTTCTATAAAAGAGAAACCAATATTTATAAAAATAGATAATATTAAAATTTTATCTATTTCTTCAGATACAATTCGATTACAAGCGAAAGCTTTCTTTAAAAACCCCAATGATATTGGTGGAAAAATAGCAACAGACGAAATTAAAGTAATCGTAAATGGCGAAGAAGTGGCTCAGGTTTCATCTGATGAGTTTGAAGTTCCTGCGCGTAACGAATTTAATATTCCGTTGCAAGTTGTAATTCCTGCTAAAAAGATATTTGGAGATACTAAAAACGGAATTTTAGGAGGTTTGATTAATTCAATTTTAAATAAAAGTGTAAAAGTGCAGTTTAAGGGAGACTTACGTTATACCATATTTGGTTTTTCAGATGTATATCCGATTGATAAAATAGAAGATATTAAAATAAAATTCTAGTTTTTTTGAAGCACGAAAATTACATACAACGTTGTTTACAATTAGCCAAAAATGGTATTGGTACTGCACGTCCAAATCCGTCAGTTGGAGCCGTTATTGTTTGTAATGATAAAATTATAGGTGAAGGATATACAAGTATTTATGGTGGTAATCATGCAGAAGTAAATGCCATAAATTCGGTTGTAAATAAAGAGTTATTAAAAGAAGCAACTATTTACGTAACCTTAGAGCCTTGTGCGCATTTTGGTAAAACACCGCCTTGTGCCGATTTAATCGTAAAACATAAAATATCTAACGTTGTAATTGGTTGTGTTGACACGAATAGTTTGGTTGCCGGTAAAGGAATTGAGCGTTTAAAAAAAGCAGGAATCAATGTAATTGTTGGTGTTTTAGAAGCAGAATGCAAACAACATCATAAACGTTTTTTTACTGTTCAGAATAAAAAACGACCTTATATAATATTAAAATGGGCCGAAACTTCGGATGGTTTTGTGGCGCCGTTTCGTCATTACGAGCAAAGCGAAGTAACCTCTAAATCGATAAAGAGATTGCCTCAGCAAAAAAACTTGCTTCACAATGACGCTAAACCAGTTTGGATTTCTAACGAATACTCAAAACAGCTAGTTCATAAATGGCGAAGTGAAGAACATGCTATTTTAGTTGGTACAAATACTGTAATTGCAGACAATCCGTCATTAACAGTACGCAGTTGGTCGGGAAATAATCCGATTCGAATTGTAATAGATAAAAACTTACGAATCCCTAAAAATGCCACAGTATTCGATGAGAAAGTAAAAACGATTGTTCTTTTTGATAAACAAGAAAATATTTGTCATTACGAACAGGGTGAAGCAATCTCATACGAACACTTAGATTTTTCATCCAGCGTAGCGGAACAAATATGTGATGTTTTACAAAAACATAATATTCAATCTGTAATTATTGAAGGAGGTACACAAACACTGCAAACTTTTATTAATGCGCATCTTTGGGATGAAGCAAAAGTATTTATAGGAAAGACAACCTTTAAAAGTGGAGTAGTAGCTCCGGTTTTAAAAGGAGAATTAAAGAAAGAAGAAAACATCGAAGGCGATGTATTAAAGACATATATAAATGATTAAAAACATAATTTTCGATTTTGGTGATATCTTTATCAATTTAGATAAAGAAGCAACTTATAAAGAATTAGCAAAACTGGGCGTAACCAATATTTCTGAAGACATGATTGTAACTTATCATAAATATGAAATGGGTTTAATTTCTACAGATGAGTTTGTGAATTTTTATAAAACTAAATTTCCGCAGTTAAGTCGTGAAAGTTTAGTGAATGCTTGGAATGCTATTTTATTAGATTTTCCGAAACGCAGATTAGTTTTTTTAAAAGAATTAGCAGGGTCTAATAAATACAGGTTATTTTTATTAAGTAATACAAACGATTTACATATATCTTGGATTCAGAATAATTGGGGAACTGAATTGTATAATGAATTTAAAAGCTGCTTTGAGCAGTTTTATTTATCGCATGAAATAAACTTCAGGAAACCAAACGCAAATATTTATGAATTTGTATTGAGTGAAAATAACTTAAAAGCATCAGAAACTATTTTTGTAGATGACTTAAAAGAAAATACGGAAGCAGCCAAAGAGTTAGGAATGCAAGTTTGGAATTTAATTCCGGGAAAAGAAGATGTGGTTGATTTATTAAAAAGAAAAGAATTTTTAGTTTGATTTATTTAGTTTTAAGTGTTTTAGTGTCAAGTTTAATATTTGTAATTTTTAAACTTTTTGATGTTTTTAAAATAAACACCTCACAAGCCATTGTTGTAAATTATATTATCGCTTTGTCTTTTGGTTTGTTTACCTCAAAGGTTTCTTTATCAATTGCACAAATACCAGAAGAACCTTGGTTTTTAGGTGCTTTTTGTTTAGGTTTTTTGTTTATCACAATATTTAATGTGATGGGGATAACGGCTCAAAAAAACGGATTATCAGTTGCTTCTGTAGCTGGTAAAATGTCGGTAGTTATACCTGTTGTAGCGGGAGTTTTTATATATAAAGAAAGTGTTGGCTTTGTAAAAATTTCAGGGATTTTAATGGCGTTAGTTGCTGTTTATTTATCTTCTGCTAAAAGTGATATTTCTCCAGTAAAATTTAAAAATTTAATATACCCCTTATTATTATTTATAGGCTCGGGAACTATTGATGCTGGTTTAAAATATACTGAAACTACTTATGTATCAGAAGGAGCAGTGCCAATGTTTTTAGCAACTATTTTTGGTTGTGCATTTTTATTGGGCTGTCTTTTTATGATTACACAAATTCTAAAAGGAAGTTTTAAGTTTCAATCTAAAAATATTTTAGGAGGAATTGCTTTAGGAATTCCGAATTATTATTCGATGGAATTTTTATTAAAAGCACTACAAACCGAAGGATTAGAGAGCTCAACTTTATTCACTATAAACAACGTATCTATTGTTATTTTAACTACCGTTTTTGCATTGGCTTTTTTTAAAGAAAAATTGATCAAAAAAAATTGGATAGGAATAGGATTGGCTGTAATTAGTATTTTATTAGTAGCTTCGGCGTAATGATTGAGATAAAAGACACCTACAAAACGATTGATGTTGCTTCTGAAGAAACATTATTTAAAGACAGAAATAGTAAGTTTTTTGGCTATGCTTTTCCTGTTTTTACAGAAGACGATGTTAAAGAAGCTATAGAAAGTTTAAAAAAGAAACACCATTCGGCACGCCATTTTTGTTATGCTTGGCAATTTGGCACAGAAACAATTCGTTTTAGAGCCAATGATGATGGTGAACCTAGTAATTCTGCCGGAATGCCCATTTACGGACAAATACAAGCTTTTGATGTTACCAATATTTTAATTGTTTCTGTACGTTATTTCGGTGGTACAAAATTAGGAGTAGGAGGTTTGATAAATGCTTATAGAACTTCAGCTCAGTTAGCTTTAGAGATTTCCAATATCAAAGAAAAAACCATAGATATTCAGTATCAATTAACTTTTGATTACGATATGATGAATAAGGTACAACGCGTGGTTAAAGAACGAAATCTAAATATTATAGCTCAAAAATTAGAAATGGATTGCCAATACACTATTTCTGTTCGTAAAAAAGAGGCACAAATGATATTCGATATTTTTGACAACCTTTTTAAGGTTACAATTAAAGAATTGTAGTTACATATAAATCATCATAATTTAAAATGCAAATAACCAAACTTACTACTAACAGTGTATTACCGCTTACGTGTTCTCGATCGGGAACTTGTTGTTTTGGTAAAGATGTAATGCTTAATCCTTGGGAATTGTTTCGTTTTAGTAAAGAAAAAAAAACAACTCCGAAAGAGTTTAGAGATTTACATACTAAATTTGGCGGAATTCAACTGCTTTTTAATGGCAAACAAGATAAAAAAGGGCAACATGCGTGTAGTTTATATTTAGATAATGCTGGATGTAGCGTTCACGAAGGTCGTCCCTTGGCTTGTCGTTTATATCCGCTAGGTCGCCAGGTGCAATTTGATAAAGCAGCATATATTTATGAAGGAAAACAATTCCCTTGCTTAACAGATTGTGCTGAAGTTTTAGATTTACCAAAATTGAGTGTTGGTGATTATCTTAAAGGCCAAAAAGCTGATAAATTTGAAAAAGCTTTAGATGAATATTTAATAGTGATGCAAAATATTGCTGATATTGGCTTCGAATTACTTTTAGATACTGGTTTAGCTGTGTCTGGAGACACTAAAACACTAGCTTTATGGAGAGAAACAGGAATCGAAACACATGAATTATCAGCAAATAGAATAGGTGAGGAGTGGTTAGATTGTTTGATGATACCTGATATAACTATTGATGCTGAAGATCCTATTATTTTTACACAAAAACACAACGATTTATTACTTCAAAAAGCACAAGAAGAATTCGGAGCAATACAAACATTAGAAGAACTTCATAAAGCATCCGTTCTACTAATTGCAGTAGCATTGCATTTATCTAGAGGTTTAGGAGCTGACACTAAAGGGATTTCTGAACATTGGATAGAAATAGCAAAAAGTCATGGAGCTAAAGAATAGACTTACTTTACATTACCTATTTATAAAATGTATAACTGAATAAAATACAGTTTGATTCTTATCATAAAATCTTATAACTTGGTATTCTAACAATATCTGAAGTAAAATAAGAGATATTTAAATATAAATTAGTGAGTTTAGAGAAAGAATACGATTATATAATAATTGGTAGCGGTTTTGGTGGTTCTGTAAGTGCTTTACGATTATCAGAAAAAGGATACAAGGTTTTAGTTGTTGAGAAAGGAAAATGGTTTAAAGCTAAAGATTTCCCTAAAACAAACTGGAATTTTAAGAAATGGCTTTGGATGCCAAGGTTACGTTTCTTCGGTATCATGAAATTAACCATTTTTAAACACGTAGCAATATTATCGGGTTCTGGTGTTGGTGGTGGTTCTTTGGTCTATGCCAATACACTACCTGTTCCTAAATCAACTTTTTTTAGAACCGGTAGTTGGAGTAACTTAAAAGATTGGGAAACCGAATTAGCACCTTATTATAAAGAAGCATTGCGAATGCTTGGAGCAAGTAAAAATCCGCAATTGTTTGATGGAGATATAGGTCTTAAAAAAGTAGCCGAAAAATTAGGGATGGAGAGTAAGTTTGACGCTCCGGATGTTGCTGTGTATTTTGGCGAAGAAAATGTAACTAAAGAAGATCCTTATTTTAATGGTAAAGGTCCAGAAAGAACAGGATGTAATTTCTGTGGTGCTTGTATGACAGGATGTAGGAATAATTCTAAAAATACTTTAGATAAAAACTACTTGTACCTATCTCAAAAATTGGGTACAGAAATCATAGCAGAAAACGAAGTTTATGATGTTATTCCTGCAACTTTAAGTGATGGAAATACAGGTTATGAAGTAGCTATAAAAACCAGCACAAAATTATTTACTAAAAAAAGAAAAATTAAAAGTAAAGGTGTAATTTTTTCAGGCGGAGTGATGGGGACAGTTAAACTTTTACTAAAATTAAAAATGAATTCATTACCTAATATTTCAGACAGGTTAGGTCAAGATATAAGAACAAATAACGAAACTTTGGTAAGTGTTTCTAGT
This sequence comes from Tenacibaculum sp. AHE14PA, assembly GCF_019278465.1. Lineage (GTDB taxonomy): Bacteria > Bacteroidota > Bacteroidia > Flavobacteriales > Flavobacteriaceae > Polaribacter > Polaribacter bernardetii. The sequence continues at coordinate 265,347 of NZ_CP058983.1, forward strand.
CTCGAAAAAGACAAGAATTATTCAAAAGGAGTAGCAATCGGTAGTATTTTAGATACTGATGAGAATTCTCACCTAGAAATTGTTAGATATGCAGAAGGTTCTAATGCATGGAAGTTTTTGCATTTACCATATGTTACAAACACAAATGTTTTTGCTCGTATCGCTATGATATTTGTGTCTTTAGTAAAATCGCCTATTAAATATTTTAAAATTTATTTTGCTAATAGCTGGGCAAAGAAAACGGTGGTACTGCTTTTTATGCAAACTTTAGATAGTACGCTTCGATTTAAAAGAAATATTTTTGGATTGATGACTTCAACAGTAAGTACAGGTAAAAAACCAACTCCGTTTATTAAAGAGTCTCGCAAGTTGGTAGAAGAATATAGCAAGGCCGTAAATGGCGTAAGCACTTCGTTTGCCTTAGAAACCTTGGCAGGAATTCCGTCAACAGCACATGTTTTGGGTGGTGCGGTAATGAGCGAAAATTCGTCAGAAGGTGTTATCAATAAAAATAATCAAGTTTTTGGTTATAATGATCTTTATATTATTGATGGATCTATGATTTCTGCAAATCCGGGGGTGAATCCATCATTGTCAATTACAGCAATCGCTGAGCATGCCATGGATCAAATTCCGAAAAAATAAATTTTAATTAAAAAACCGGGCTAACATCCAAATTTACTTAATGAAATACTTTATCAAAATTATTAAAATTGCTTTAACTTTTATTTTATTGATTGTTATAGGAATAATCTTTTTATATGGGCATAGAGATATACCTTTAAATGAATTGAAAGAAAAATATGTAAACGAAGCATCTTCGTTTATTTCTGTAAACGGAATGGATATCCATTACCGTGATGAAGGAAATAAAAATGATTCAATTCCAATTTTACTTATTCACGGTACAGGATCAAGTTTACACACTTTTGATGCTTGGACGGATACTTTAAAGAAAACAAAAAGAGTTTTAAGAATGGATCTTCCTGCATACGGATTAACAGGGCCATTTCCTGATCGTAATTATTCGATGACCAATTACACCAATTTTGTAGCTAGGTTTTTAAAAAAGTTAGCTATCGAAAAATGTATCATAGCAGGTAATTCTTTAGGCGGACAAATAGCTTGGAATTTTGCGGTAAAAGAACCATCGATGGTATCAAAGTTAATTTTAATTGATGCTGCTGGTTATCCTATGGAATCTAAAAGTGTTCCTCTTGCTTTTAAAATAGCTCAAACACCTGTTCTTAGCAAGCTACTTACGTATATAACGCCTCGTTTTGTAGTGAAATCGAGTGTAGAGAATGTGTATTATGATACATCTAAAGTAACCGATTCTTTAGTAGATCGCTATTTTGACCTTACCTTAAGAGAAGGGAATCGTCAGGCTTTTGTAGATCGTTTTAATATGAAATCACCTGCAAGTTCGTATGCTAAAATTAAAACAATCAAGCAACCAACATTGATACTTTGGGGAGCAGAAGATTTTTTAATTCCTTTAAAAAATGCGTATCAATTTCAAAAAGACTTACCTAATAATAGTTTAATAATCTTAAAAGAAGTTGGGCATACTCCTATGGAAGAAAGTCCTACAGAAAGTTTAGCACCTGTATTTAATTTTATAAACGAGTAGAAATATTTTTAGTCAACTTACTTAAAACCAAAACCTTTATAGGTTATTTAAATAAAACTTCGTAAATTTGCACTCCTTTTTACAATAACAGATTTATAAAAGGAACGAGAAAATAAAATTTATATAAATTTCTCTTGGCGTTAGTGTTGTTAAGAATCTGGCTAACAAAAAGATACAAAGTATTATTCAGAATGTCTGAAGAAACAAAAACAACTGCAGAAGCAGTTACAGTAAATCCAGCAGAATTTTTAGCAACATTTAACTGGCATAAATACGAAGAAGGTATTGATGAAGTTGATGAATCTAAATTACAAGAATTCGAAAAAGCCTTAGAAGGTACAGTAGGTTTTGTAAACGAACGTGATGTAATTGAAGGTAAAGTTACAAGAATTACTGATAGAGATGCAATTATCGATATTAACTCTAAGTCAGAGGGAGTAATTTCTTTAAACGAATTCCGTTACAATCCAGGTTTAGCTGTTGGTGATTCTGTAGAGGTATTAGTTGACAAAAGAGAAGATGCTTCTGGTCAATTAGTGTTATCTCACAAAAAAGCACGTGTAATTAAAGCATGGGAACGTGTTAATAATGCACATGAAACTGGTGAAATCGTTAACGGTTTTGTTAAGTGTAGAACTCGTGGAGGTATGATCGTTGATGTATTTGGTATTGAAGCATTCTTACCAGGTTCTCAAATTGACGTGAAGCCTATTAGAGATTACGATCAGTATGTAGAGAAAACTATGGAATTCAAAGTTGTGAAAATCAACCACGAATTTAAGAACGTAGTAGTATCTCATAAAGCGTTAATCGAAGCAGATTTAGAAGATCAGAAAAAAGAAATCATCGGTCAATTAGAAAAAGGACAAGTATTAGAAGGTGTTGTTAAAAACATTACTTCTTATGGTGTCTTTGTTGATTTAGGTGGTGTTGACGGATTAGTACATATTACTGATTTATCTTGGTCTCGTATCAACCACCCGAATGAGGTTGTTGAATTAGATCAGAAATTAAATGTTGTAATTTTAGACTTTGACGATAACAAATCTAGAATCCAATTAGGATTAAAACAATTATCTGCTCATCCTTGGGAAGCTTTAAATACTGAATTAGCAGTAGGTGATAAAGTAAAAGGTAAAGTTGTTGTTTTAGCTGATTACGGTGCATTCGTAGAGGTTGAAGAAGGTGTTGAAGGATTAATTCACGTTTCTGAAATGTCTTGGTCTACACACTTACGTTCTGCGCAAGATTTCGTAAAAGTTGGTGATGAAGTAGAAGCTCAAATCTTAACATTAGATCGTGAAGATCGTAAGATGTCTTTAGGTATGAAGCAATTACACCCAGATCCATGGACAGATATTACAACTAAATATCCTGTAAACTCAACTCATACTGGTACTGTGCGTAACTACACTAACTTTGGTGTATTCGTTGAATTAGAAGAGGGAATTGACGGATTAGTGTATATCTCTGATTTATCTTGGACTAAGAAAATTAAGCACCCATCAGATTTTGTAACTGTTGGTGATAAATTAGAAGTTCAAGTATTAGAATTAGATGTAGAAAACCGTAAGTTAAACTTAGGTCACAAGCAAACTCAAGATAATCCTTGGGATGCTCATGAAGCTACGTATACAATCGGATCTACTCACGAAGGTTCTATTAAAGAGAAGAATGATAAAGGTGCAACTGTAGTATTTGCAGATGGTATCGAAGCATTCGCTCCAACTCGTTTCTTAGAAAAAGAAGACGGTTCTAAATTAGAAAAAGGTGATGCTGTAAAGTTCATCGTTACTGAATTTAGTAAAGAATACCGTAGAATTGTTGTTTCTCATACTTCTCTTTTCAAAGAAGAAGAAAAGAAAAACATCAAGGCTGCTGCTAAAAAAGCTGCTGACGTAGAAAAAACTACTTTAGGAGATATTGGTGGATTAGCTGAATTAAAAAGAAAAATGGAAGGAAAATAATCTCCTGAAATCATAAATTTTAAAACCGCTACGCAAGTAGTGGTTTTTTTTTATTTCCAACTTTACAGATAATAATAATAATAGGTAAATTACTTTATGCCTATATTGCTTAAAATAAAACATTAAGAATATTATGAAATTATTAAAAAAAGTTACAAGTGCTTTATTAGTATTTATTTTTGCTATAACTTTAAATAGTTGTTCTGGTTGTGATAATCAAAACCCTTCAGCAAGAGTTATAAATAATGGAATAGATGATGTGAGCGTACAAATTAAAACTTCAGGAGGAAATACTGAAAATATTAATAATATAGAACCAGGTATGTCATCTAACTCTGTAAGCTATGCAGCAGGTGTAATTGAGTATACAATTGTTCTAAAAGATAAAACAGAAGTAGTAGAAACAGTTACCATGGCATTTTGTAGAACATATAAAATTTCTATAGATGAAAATAACACTATTACTACAACATCTAGTGTGGTAGATTAATAAAATTCTCATCATATTTAAAATAAAAACTTCTTAAATTTAGTTTAAGGAGTTTTTATTTGTTTTATATACTATTTCACAAATTTAATATTAAAACATAATTAGTACTATGTGTAACTTATGTTACAGTTAAACCTCTTTTGAAGTGTTAGTATTTTCTTAAATACTAGTATATTTGTGATTAAAATAAAAAGAAAGATGACACTTATAAAATCTATATCAGGAATTAGAGGAACAATAGGAGGAAACACTGGTGAAAACCTTACTCCGGTTGATGCTGTAAAATTTGCTGCTGCATACGGAGCATTTATTCAAAAAAGAAATCCGAGTGCAAAGGAGATTAAAGTTGTTATAGGAAGAGATGCTCGTATTTCTGGTAAAATGATTAGTAATTTAGTAGCAAATACTTTAGTAGGTTTAGGTATTAATGTAATTGATTTAGGATTATCTACAACACCAACCGTTGAAGTTGCTGTTCCGTTAGAAAAAGCAGAAGGAGGAATTATTTTAACCGCTTCTCATAATCCGAAGCAATGGAATGCTTTAAAGTTATTAAATGAGAAAGGAGAGTTTTTAAATGGTGCTGATGGAGAAGAAATCTTGCGATTAGCAGATAGTGAAGATTTTACTTTTGCTGAAGTTGATGATTTAGGTACCTACAAGAAAAATAAAAAATACTTAAAAAAACATATCAAAGAAGTTTTAAAGTTAGATTTAGTTGATGTAAAAGCTATTAAAAAAGCTAAGTTTAAAGTTGTTGTTGACGGAGTTAATTCTACCGGAGGAATTTTTATTCCCGCTTTGTTAAAAGAGTTAGGCGTTAAGTGTATAGAGTTATACTGTGAGCCAAACGGACAGTTTCCTCATAACCCTGAACCTTTAAAAGAGAACTTAACTGATATTTCTAAATTAGTAGTTAAGAAAAAAGCTGACTTAGGTATTGTTGTTGATCCTGATGTTGATCGTTTAGCATTAATATCTGAAGACGGTTCTATGTTTGGTGAAGAATATACTTTAGTAGCTTGTGCAGATTATGTATTAGGAAGATTAGGAGGCGGAAATACGGTTTCTAACTTATCATCATCAAGAGCATTGCGTGATGTTACCGAAAAACATGGCGGCACGTACACTGCTTCTGCAGTAGGAGAAGTAAATGTAGTACAAATGATGAAGGATACCGATACTGTTATTGGTGGCGAGGGAAATGGAGGTATCATTTACCCAGCTTCTCATTATGGTCGTGATTCATTAGTTGGTGTTGCGTTATTTTTATCGCACTTAGCACATAAAAAAATGTCTTGTAAAGAATTAAGAGATTCTTATCCTGGTTACTTTATGAGTAAAAATAAAATACAATTAACACCTCAAATCGATGTTGATAAAATTTTAGAAACAATGGCTTCTAAATATAAAGACGAAGATGTGAATACAATTGATGGAGTGAAAATTGATTTTGATACAGAATGGGTGCACTTACGTAAATCGAATACCGAACCTATTGTTAGAATTTATACAGAAAGTACAAGTCAAGAAAATGCAGACACACTTGCAGAGCGATTTATAACAGAAATAGAACAAATAATAAAATAAAAATCACCTATATAGTGTGGTTTTAAAATATAATATTAAAGTTTTTATTTCTTTGAAAACACTATTTTAATAGGAGGTAAGTTTAGACTTTAAATAAACAAAAGTTACAAATTAGTTAATATTATAAACCGTTTAGGCTAACTCTTAGTAGAAATCTAATTTTAGACCATAAAAACAATATTAAGATTATGAATTTAGAACAATATTTTGCTAAGTTTAAAAAAAACATTGTTGGCATCAATCAAACATATACATCTCCTTATGGAGAACAAAAAATGTTATATACTGATTGGACTGCTAGTGGTAGATTATATAGACCTATAGAAGAAAAGTTATTAAATGAATTTGGCCCATTTGTAGCAAATACACATACAGAAACATCTACTTCAGGAGCCTCTATGACATTAGCGTATCATGAAGCTAGAAATATAATTAAGCGTCATGTAAATGCTTCAAAAGATGATGTATTAATTACTGAAGGATCAGGAATGACGGGTGTTGTAAATAAATTTCAACGTATTTTAGGTTTAAAGGTTTCTGAAAACTTAAAAGAGCATACAGAAATACCTGAAGAAAAACGTCCGATTGTTTTTGTAAGTCATATGGAGCACCACTCTAACCAAACATCATGGATAGAAACAATAGCTGATGTAGCTGTTGTACCTTGTAACAAAGAAGGCCTTATATGCTTAGAAATGTTTGAGGAAATCATAAAAGAGTATATAGATAGGCCTATAAAAATTGCATCGATTATTGCAGGTTCTAATGTAACAGGTATTAAAACAGATTATCATAAAGTAGCTTCATTAATTCATAAATATGGAGGTTTATGTTTTGTTGATTTTGCTTGTTCGGCGCCTTATGTTGATATAAATATGCATCCAGAAAATGAAGATGAGTATTTAGATGCTGTTTTCTTTTCTCCTCATAAATTTTTAGGAGGACCAGGAAGTTCTGGAGTATTGATTTTTAATAAAAAATTATATAAAAACATGATTCCTGATAATCCAGGTGGTGGAACTGTTAGCTACACCAATCCTTGGGGAGGACATGATTATTTTGATGATGTTGAAACACGAGAAGATGGTGGAACTCCAGCTTTTTTACAAACGATTAAAATAGCATTGTCTATTCAGTTAAAAAATCAGATGGGAACTGATAAGATGAAACAACGTGAAGATGAAATAAACCCTATTATTTTTAATTGTTTAGAAAACTTAGAGGGTGTAAAAATTTTAGCGCCTAATACTAAAGATCGATTGAGTATTTTTTCTTTTTACTATGAAAAATACCATTTCAATTTAGTAGTTAAATTATTAAACGATCGTTTCGGAATTCAAACAAGAGGAGGTTGTTCTTGTGCCGGTACTTATGGTCACTTTTTATTAAATGTAGATTTAGATAAATCAAACAAAATAAAAGATCAAATATTAGAAGGTTGTAATACTGATAAACCAGGTTGGGTACGTTTGTCTGTACACCCTACAATTACAGATACCGAAATACAATTTATTTGTAATTCATTAAAAACCTTAACTGAAAATATAGAAGAATGGTCTAAAGATTATATGTATGATATGGTTAAAAATGATTATATCCATGCTACAACCGAGCCTATAGAAAAAGAATTAATTGCAGATTGGTTTACTTTATAATATGAATCTTTTAGACGCTACATTTTTAGAAGAACATTATTCTGAAATTAAAGAAGAAAGAATATCAGGAAGACATATAACACTTAATGATATTAAGCCTCTTTTTGATGGCTTAGATAAAAATATCGAACATAAAATTATAGGTAAATCTGAAGTAGGTAAGGATATTTATCAATTAAAATTAGGATCCGGTAAAAGAAAAATACTTGTATGGAGCCAAATGCATGGTAATGAAAGTACAGGTACTAAAGCAGTGTTCGATTTTTTAAATTTCATAAAACTACACTCAAAAAATAAAATAGTCACAGCAGTTTTAGAGAACTGTACTATAAAAATTATACCGATGTTAAATCCTGATGGAGCAGAGGTATATACGCGTGTTAATGCGAATGGAATCGATTTAAACAGAGATGCTGTTGCTTTGCAAGCTAAAGAAAGTAAGTTATTACGTAGCATATTAGATAGGTTTAAACCAGATTTTTGTTTTAACCTTCATGATCAGAGAACTATTTTTGGGGTAGAGAGAACCAAAAACCCGGCTACTATTTCATTTTTAGCTCCTTCAGAAGAAGAAAGTCGCAAAATTACAAAAGGTCGTAAAGAAACTATGAATGTTATAGTCTCTATGAATGGCTTACTTCAAAAAATAATTCCAAATTATATAGGTCGTTATACTGATGAGTTTTATCCGACGGCAACTGGAGATAATTTTCAGAAATTAGGACATAACACTATTTTGATAGAAGGAGGTCATTATCCGAATGATTACGAACGAGAAATCGTAAGAAAATATAATTTCTTTGCTATTTTACAAGGAATATATCATATTTCAGTTGCTAAAAACTTCGAAAATCACGTAGATTATTTATCTATTCCAAACAATATCAAGAACTTCTATGATGTTATTTATAGGTCAAAAAATAATCAAAAAGATGTAGCATATCAGTATGTAGAGAAATTAGAAAATAGTAAATTTGCACTGGATTTAATTAAAGAAAAAGAAGGCGATTTATCTTCATATTTGGGGCATAAAGAATTCAAAGAAAAAGATATAAATCTAAATATTTCTCAGTAAAAGTCTTTTTTAAATAGAAAAAAATCATATTTTAGCAATATTACTTGAATAAAACAGAAAAATGAAAAAGTTTGTATTAGATGAGATTGATCATCAAATTTTAGATATTTTAATTGAAAATGCGCGTACTCCTTTTACCGACATTGCAAAAAAGTTATTAGTATCAGCTGGTACTATTCACGTGCGTGTTAAAAAGATGGAAGATGAAGGTATTATTCAAGGTTCAACACTAACTTTGAACTACGATAAAATGGGATATACTTTTATAGCTCATGTAGGTGTATATTTAGAAAAAACATCTATGACTCAGCATGTTTTAGATAGTTTGCGTTTAATACCAAACGTAACTGTTGCTTATGTTACTGCTGGTAAATACAATATTTTTTGTAAAGTAAGAGCTAAAAGCACTAATGATGCAAAAGACATTATTTATAAAATAGATGATATTAGTGGAGTAAACCGAACAGAAACTATGATTTCTTTAGAAGAAAGCATTAATGACAAAAAACGTTTAATGCACGCTATTTTTCAGGAAATTTAAAAAATTACATATTAAATTAAAAAGGTTGACATAATTGTCAACCTTTTTTTGTTTATAAATATTATTTAAAGTTAATTCTGATATATTTGTTTTTTTAAAATCAATTTAATGAAAGTAACAAATCGTAGTTTACATAGAGACTTTGCCTATTTTTATGTAGGTTTAATTATCGCTTTTTCTTTTTCGGGAATTATATTAAACCATAGAGGAGATTGGTACCCGATGGATTATACATACGAAAACAAAGAAGTAGCTATTACTTTGCCAAAAGATTCTAAAAATATAACCAAAGAGTTTCTTATAGATGCTACTAAAGATTTTAATTTAAAATATGATGGTCATAGAGTAAGAGATAATAAACTTAGAGTATATTATAAGAATAATACCATTTTAGATGTTGATATGAAATCTGGTATTGGTAGTTTAGAATTTAAACGAAAAGTGCCAATAATTGGTCATGCTATGTATTTACATAAATCGACAAATAATTTTTGGATATGGTATTCTGATATTTTTGGTGCAGCAATGTTATTAATCGCTATTACTGGTATTTTAATCCCTGCAGGTAAAAACGGATTTTCTAAAAGAGGGTGGAAGCTAGCGCTATTAGGTATGATTTTTCCACTATTATTTTTAATATTATTTCCTTAAACACTCCAATTAAAACGTTTAAAAACGATATTCCAATCATTTGGTAAATCAGCCTTTATTAGTTGTTTTTTGTTAGAAAAAGGGTGTATAAACTCTAAGGAATAGGCATGTAAGAATAAGTTTTCACAGTTAAAATTATCAATAAACATTACATTATGATTCTTGTCACCATATTTCGGATCACCAATAAGTGGATGGCTAATTTTATTCATATGAATACGCAATTGATGTAATCTTCCTGTGGTAGGTTTCATCTCTACTAAGCTATATCGAGAACTATCGTAAGGTTTTACAGGAATATCAACAATAACATTAGTAACCGTTTTTAAATGTGTTTCTGCCTCTTTATAAACATCAGAATCCCTTCCTTTTACAGGAGAATTAATCACTTTACTTTCTGGAGAATGTCCTCTTACAATTCCGTAATATGTTTTTTGAATCTCATTATTTGTAAATAACTCTTGAAATTTAGAAACATGTTTGGTTTCTTTAGCTAATAAAATGATTCCTGAAGTTTTTCTATCTAATCGATGTATCGGATAAAATTTATGACCGAATTGATTAAATAATAATTGCAATAAAGAATCTTCATCAGAAACATTTCTAGAATGATGCGCATGATGTACAACTACATTATTAGGTTTGGCAACACAAAGTACATAATCGTCTTCAAAAAGAATAGTAAGGCTCATAAAGTTTAATTATTTGTAATTTTTAACTTCGTAAAGTTCAATAATAATAACGATAAAATTCCGCAAATTAAAAAACCTACAAACAAAGGCAGGGTAGTGGTTTCGACATATTTTCCAATAAGGGTAGCAATAGGAACTGCCATAATTGTAGATACGAATCCGTTTATTGCAGCTCCAACACCTGCAATATGACCAACAGGTTGCATTGCTAAAGCTCTTAAATTTCCGAAGAGAAAACCGATAGAGAAAAACTGTATGGCAAAAAAAGGTATCAATACAGTAATACTAGGATTTTCTTTTCCATAAAATAAGACGATATAAATAATTGGAATTAAAGTAAAAACAATTAAAAAAGTAGAAATTAATTTTAACATTCCGAACTTCATTACAAAAGTTCCGTTTAAAAAAGTTGCAAATCCTACCGATATTGCTAAACCTGCAAATATGTATGGAAATTCATTTGCTAAATCATATTGTACTTGAAAAATACGTTGTGAAGCACTTAAATACACCATAAAAGAACCTGTTATAAACCCAGATATTAAGGTAAATACAACGGCTTGTTTATGTTTTAAAAATTCCTTTGTTCCTTCAATAAAAAGACTAAAAGACAAGGTTGTTCTGTTTTCTTTTTTTAATGTTTCTGGCTGGCGCTTCCATAACCAAATCATAACAATAAAGCCATATATTAATTGACTATAAAATATAAATTTCCAACCGTAAGCATCTAACATCAACTTACCAATAGCAGGCGCTACAACAGGAACTAGGATGAAAATAACCACTATAAAAGACATTATTTTGGCCATATAATTACCTTCAAAACTATCTCTTACCATAGCAATACTAATTGTTCTCGGAGCAGATAAACCAATACCTTGTAATATTCTACCAAAAACCATCATTTCTATACTTGTAGCGCTGATACATATAAAACTGGCAATAATAAAAACGATGAAACCAAAATATATTACAGGTTTTCTTCCTAAACTATCTGATATAGGTCCCGAAATTAACTGGCCAAAACCCAATCCTAAAAAAATCATAGTTACTAGTAACTGATTATCGTCTGAATTTTGTGGTATATTAATACTGATTCCTATTTGTTCTAAAGCAGGTAATAATGCATCAATAGATAATGCTACTAACGACATTAAGGCTGCCATTAAACCAATAAACTCTAATCTAGATTTTTTATGTTTTTGCATTCGGCAAAAATAGGATGTTTATTTTGAGTAGGATTATTTAATAACTCTTTATTATAAAATAATCTATTTAACATAATATTAATTATAGTACATTTATAACAATTAGCGAAATAGCGCTTTTTGCGATATTTTACATAATTAATGATATAACGTCTTTAGACTTATATCGAGTAATTATGTAAAGCTAATTGTGGCTTCGTTAAAATAATTTAGATGTGTAGCTATAATTCTATATTATGTAAAATATCCCAAAATGTATTGTTTTCATAATAAACGTTTGTACTTGGGTCATTAAACATTAGTGTTTTAATTCTCGTTTAAATTGAATATTCTGTACAATGGTTCAAGTTTTTTCAAATACGCGATTTATCAAGAAACATTTGAACTACATTTTTGTACTATAATTAGTCGCTATGTAAAATTGCCACTGCAATTGCGCTCGATTGCTTTATAAAATCAAATTGCTCTGGCAATTTATTTTAAACACAATTTCCAACCGCATTGCCAGCGCCAAAAAAAAGCTAGCTTTTAACTATTATTGAAATTCTCGTTTTCGAGGAAATGTTCGTTGTAATTTTTTTTACAGGATTCTCGTAAGCTTTCCACAAGAGCTAAAATTTTAAGAAAAATAAAATTCTTAGCACTTGTTCTATTTAGGATTCCAATTAAACTTTTCTAAAATTCTATTTTACATAATGTTTATAAATATGATTTAAAGATTGTCAATCATATTCTCTAAAGCGTATTTACTTAACTCTGGAATTGCATTTGTAAATACACTTATTTCCCAATTAGATAAATGCGCTAACATTACGTCATTGCTTTTAAATATAGAATTGGGATTTAAAAATACTGTTGATGGAATTAGATATAAAACTTTCGCTTCGCTCTCAATTAAAAGAACTAAACTAATTAATAGATTTTCTTTTAATTCTCCTAAATCTTGTTTTGAAATTTTAATAGATTTTTCTGCAACAGCATCAATAGATTTAAAGAATACTTGATAAGAATTACCATTATTAACCTTGATATAAAAGTCTACTGCTTCTCTCCCACTTTCCTTTTGGGAAACTTCTATTTGAGCTTTATTAAGCTCTGATTTCATAAAATCTAATGCGTTTTCATTGACAGTATTCATAGATTACAAAATACATTTTTAATATTTTCTTATCTTTTTTTCTTGATAAAAAAAGAAACAAAAAAATCATGACTGCATATAATTTTGGAAACAATTACGGCTCGTTACGCTATATTTTAGGAAACACTGAAACTTATTAAGATTCGTTTGAAGTTATCGTATAATTGGAAATATTAAGAAACTACATTAATAAACCCCTAAAATATGGACGCTCCTCTCACCTATTGTTTTAACCAAAATTTTATGAGGTCTAGTTAAAATTGAGATTCAATTAAACTATCAGTCATAGTTAATAAATTATTTATTTTTTCATAACTATAAGCATCTGGATGAGCTTTCGAAAAACGGCCTTTTGGATTACCTTTATCATTATCAAAGTACTTTCCAGAATCATTTTCGTAATCTTTTGAAAGTGATAAATCGTAAAGAACATCAACTCCTTTTTCTGCAGGCGACCAATGTTGCCCATAAGCTTCGTTAGCCATTTTCGTGTTTAATAAAGAACCTGGATTTACAGCCATTACAATAATATTAGATTCTTTTTTAGCTAAATCAAAACTCCACATCGTTAACGCTAATTTACTTTGCGCATATGCTTCATTTTCATTTACTGTGGCATCTCCTGTTAATACACCTTTTCTAACTGTAGATTGTGCTGCAGAGCTTAAATTGATAATTCTTGGTGCTTCTGAATTTTTAAAATTTGAAATAATAGCATTTGTCAAAATATAAGATGCCAAGTAGTTTACAGTCATTCTAATATCTAAATCTTTTTTTGTTTTTTTAACAGGACTTTTCAATATTCCTGCGTTATTGATTAATATATCAATCGTAGGAATGTCATTTTTTATTTGTTCGGCTAGTTTTTTAACTGCTTTTAAATCTGAAAAATCTGCTACAAGGCCTTTTACGTTGTTATTATTTGAAGCGTCTTTAATTTCAGTAACAACTGCCTTTACTTTAGTTTCGCTTCTTCCGTGAACGTAAACTGTATGCCCTTCTTTTGCTAATTTTAAAGCGGTTAATTTTCCTATGCCATCTGTACTTCCTGTAATTATAATTGTTTTACTCATGATGTTTTATTCGTTATGATAGTCATTTTGAGCACAGTTGAAAAATTATTTTATTTCACGACTGTGCTCCAAAGGACAATTGTTTGAATTATTGATGCTAATATTTCGTAATTTATCTAAATAATCGGTTAAATAATTTAGATATAAAACCTAATTAAATGGTTTAAATTTTAACTAAAGAATTTCGAATCTTTTTAAAACGGTGCAAAGCTATCTTTAGGACTTACTGGAATACTCCAACGTTCGCGAGCTGTTGCATTTTCTGTTATAACAACATTAAATGATAAATTATTACCATAACTGTTTGCACCACCTCTTGGAATCTTCATACGGTCTCCGTATAACCATACAACCAAGTTACTACGCTGTCCACTGGTAATGGGATGCGTTGCATGTGGTACGTTTCCGGTATGAATTATTGCTTTACCTGGTTCAAAAATTGTTTGAACAACTTTTCCTGTGGTTTTGTCTTGAAAATCAACTTGTGAACCTGTAAATTCTTCCTCTGGCAAGTTAATATTTATATTTAAGGTAGCCGCAGAAGCATCTGTGTGCGCATGCAAATCCTTATCTTTATCTGGATTGTACTGAATAGAAAATCCAAATGTTTGATTGTCGTAACCATAAGTACCAAGTAATAAACGAGCAATTGGACGCATGTAACGATTCATGATATCGTTATAAAATGCTTGAAAATTTGGCGCAGCAAGATGTCCTTCTGAACGTGAATCAAGCATCATTCCATAACGATTTAGTTGGATACCATAAGGTGCACGTTTAGGAATTTGCGAATTAACTGTTGCTTCTAAATACTTACGAAAATCTGCTAAACGTTCGAGATCAAAAAACTGTGCAGCATAAACACCTGGAATAATTTCTTCCCATAAATCTGCAACTTCATTTTCTTTTTCTGGGTTTTCCCATGCCTCGTTAATAGCTTTTCGCAAACGTGGATCAAGTAGCGTTTCATCAGGAATTAATATGTTGTCTTTGTTTTCAATTTCCCATGCTTTCCACGCGTCTTCAAGTAACTCTCGGTTACTATTCCAAAATTGAGAGACAGAGGCTTCACGCTTTAATGAAGCTTCGCGAGATGGTTGTGTAAGTGCACGCGCTTGTTCTAGTGCATTTGTATTTGTTATTGTTTTCATGATTTATATATTTTAAATAATAACTACTGTTATTGTATTTGTTTTAAACAAAATTAAGGCTAAACGATAGATGGTGTTCGGTAGTAAAAATGGTAGTTTTAGTAAAAAACAAGGTTTGCAGTATCTAAATGAAAAATGCCCCTAAAAAAGAGGCATTTTAACTACTAATCAACTTAAAAGGATTTATAAAAAATCATTTATTTTTAATGCTCTAACACTATTTTCCCAATAGCTTTTCCGCTTGCTAAATGTGCATAAGCATCTCCAACTTGTTCTAATGAAAATTGATTTTCATCTACAATTGGCGTTAAATGTCCTTCGTTTGAAATTTCAGCTAATGTTTCCAAAATGTTTCCGTGTTTATCTCTATTAAAATTATGCAACATTGGGATTAACATAAATACTACGTGTAAGGATGCACCTTTAAAATGTAATGGCGTTAAGTCTAACTCACATAATGAAACTGTAGTAGAAATATGTCCATTTAAAGCAACTGCTTCCATAGAATTGGTAAGATTTGCACCACCAACCGTATCAAAAACCACATCAAAACCAGCATTGGTATATTTTGCGGTATAATCTGCTACTTTTTCCGTTTTAAAATCGATAAAGGTTGCTCCAAATTTTTCTACAATAGCTTTTTGATTATCGCCTGTTCCTGTAGCAAAAACTTCAGCACCAAAATATTTAGCCAATTGTACAGCTAAGTGTCCAACGCCTCCAGAACCACCATGTACAAGCACTTTTTGTCCCGCTTTAACTCCTGCTCTTGTTAAACCTTCGTAAGCAGTAATTGCTACTAGTGGTAAAGCTGCAGTTTGTCGCATGGTTAATTTTTTTGGTTTGTGGGCCATTAAATTACTATCTGCAACAATATATTCGGTTAAAGTTCCTGGTAAGTCTGCTAGTCCACCTGCACAACCATAAACTTCGTCACCTACTGCATAACCTGTTACACCTTCTCCAACGGCTTCTATAGTTCCTTAAAAATCCATACCTAATAATGCTGGAGCAACTGGTGATAATGGTAAATCTGATCCCATATTTTTAATCATAGTATCAATAGTATTAACACTAGATGCAGCTATTTTTACCAATACATGATTAGCTTTTACTTCTGGTTTTGCTATTTCTGAAACTTCGAAATTTCCGTTTTCTCCGTATTCTTTAATTAACATTGCTTTCATTTCTATCTTCTTTTTTAATTTATAATTATTGTTTTTTTTATTAATTTACTGCTTGAATATCCATTACCATTTGCTCCCAATTTTTTTGATTGTTATGGTCAAATTGAGCACCATTATCATCTGCATACTGAAAACGTTTTACTGCTGGTGTTTTACTGGTTGCCTGAAATAATTGATATGCCTCTTCTTTTAAAGCTTCTTTTATTGGTAAATCTATAGATGCATATACAGCTCGCTTTGATGCTGTAATAGAATCTGCTGGAAATTTTGAAATACGCTCTGCCAAAGCCTCCACATAAAGACCAATTTCATCTGCATTTAAAGCTTTGTTTATGGTTCCGAATTTTTCAGCTTCGTCTGCATCCCAATCTCTAGCACCTAAAATAATTTCCAATGCTTTTCCTAAACCTGCTTGTCTAGCCATACGTGATGCGCCACCACCACAAGGTAAAATGCCCATACCTACTTCCATTTGCATGAATTTGGCTTTTCCTCTGGCTGCAAAACGCATATCTAAAGCCAACGCCATTTCGTGTCCACCACCACGAGTAAAACCTTCAATTTTTGCTATAGTTGCTTGTGGTACATTGCTTAATCTTTCTAAAACAGCTTGTAAATCTAATAGCTGAATTTCATTTCTTGGAACAGCTTCTGTAGATAAATCTTTTAATAAATCGGTATCATAATGGCAAACCCAATATCCCGGATTAGATGATTCAAAAACTACAACTTTTACACCTCTATCGCGTTCTAATCGTAAGCAAAGACTGCTTAAATCTGCTAGCATTTCTTGTCCCTGTACGTTTACGGGGCCGAAATTAATGTCAACGGTTAATATTGCTCCTTTTTGTGTTGCGGTAAATGTTTGAAAGTTCTTGTAGTTCATGATGTCATGTTTTAAATTGTTTTTTTGTATGTGTGTATTAATTACACTGCAAATTTAAAATAGACACCAAGGTTTTATTTGGTAGAAAACAAAGTGGTATTAGTAAAAAAAGAGGTTTCTTGTAAAAAATTAAGCTAAAAACTAGGCTAAACTCGCTTTAAAAGCACTTAAACTTGTGCCTTTATAGGCTTGAAAGGTTTTGTTTAAATGACTAGAATCTGTAAAACCGAGTTCTGCAGCAATTTCAGAATATTGCAAATCGGTATATTTCAACCTTGTTTCTACTAATTTTAATTTATAATTGATGATGTATTTTTTTAAAGACACATCGGTATGTTTTTTAAAATATTCGCTGATGTAATTATCTGCCATATGAAATTCGTCTGCCAGACTTTTAGTAGATAATAATTCTGAATTATAGATATTAGAATGAATGTAGTTTATGATTTGCTGAATTTTAGAAGATTTTATCTCTTTTATATTTTCTTCATTTATATATTGAATATTTCTAGCAATTAAATGAAGAATTACAGATAATGAATTTTGAATGATGAAAATATCAAACGATTGTTTGTTTAAATATTCGGTTGCCACCATATTAATTAGAGACACCAAGTGCGATCTATCTGAATCAGTTTCAAATTGCATTTCACGAAGCTCGTGACTTTCACTATTAAGAATTTCTTCTATTTTACGAAACCAATCATTTACTGGAAGTATTGCATTTTGTGAAGACGTATTTCTAAAAAAGATCTTTAAAAATTTAATAGCTATAACCGATGTAGCTTTTTCAGGTTGTAGTATATAAATATCATCAGGAATGAAAACGAAAATATTATTTGCTGAATAATTAACTGTTTTACCATTAATCTTTATAGTACCATTTCCTTTTTCAATGTAAACAATTTCAAAAAATCGAATGGTCGTGTATTTACAAAAATCGAAGAATGTTTGATTTTTATATTGTTTAATGACGATATTTTCTATTATAGTTCTTGGCAATAGCTAATAAATTATCAAAATCTAAATAACAAAGATATATTAATAATCCCATTCCACACACATTCCACTACGCTCCTATCGTCGCTTCGTAAAAAGAGTGTTTCATTATCCTCGCAGAGAAAATTTATAAAAGAAAAAAATAAAGGAAATAATGTATTGTACTTTCGCTTTTTACCAAAGCTCAAGTTACATAACGCAGAACATTATAGTACAAATGTAATGTTTAGTTAAATAAGAGTGGTTTATCCATTTGATAGCTATAATTCTATATTATGTAAAATATCCCAAAAAGTTCTGTACAGACAATAAACTGTAGTACTTGGGGCATTAAACATCTGTTTTTAGCTTTTCGTTTAATTTGAGTATTTTGTACAACTGTTCAACATTTTTTAAATACGTTATTCTAATAAACATTCGAACTATACATTTGTAGCTATAATTAGACATTATGTAAAATTGCCGCTCGCAAACGCTCGATTGCTTTTAAAGAATTTTTAAACCAAATAAACATTTTTAAGTCAATACTCATATTAAAATTTTCTATCAGGATTAAATGGACTTAAATCTAAAGTAGTCTTTTTTTCTGAAATTATTTCGGAAACTAACTTCCCTGTTGCTGGCCCCAAACTCCAACCCATCATCGCATGTCCTGTTGCAATTGTTAAATTATTACATTTAGAAGATTTACCAATATAAGGTAAACCATCTGGAGAGCATGGCCTTAATCCACAAGTTGCAGACTCTTTTTCTTCTTCAGAAATATTCAAATTGTTATAATAATTCTTAGCAGCATTGGCAATAGTTTGCACCCTAATTGGATTAATATTATGATTGATTCCTGCGATTTCCATTGTGCCAGCAAAACGTGTAAATCCTTGCATTGGTGTAACTGCTACTTTTGCTTCGCATAGTATTGCGGGAATTGTAATTCCTGTTTCTCTGTTTACATTAATTCTGTATCCTTTTCCAGCTTGTATTGGAATTTGTAATCCCAGTTTTTTAGTCAATAAAGGGCTCCAACTTCCTGCTGCTAAAACAACTTCATCAGCTTTTAATTCTTGTTTGTTTGTTATTATTTTTGAAACTTTTCCGTTTATTACTTCAATATCTTTTACGTGTTCATCAGCATAAAATATAACTCCTTTTATCTTTAAATACTTTATCATTTCAGGCATAAAATCTGTCGGAGTCATATGTGCATCCGAATCAAAATAAATAGCGCCTTTAATATTTAGGTTTGCATTTGGCTCTAGAACATCAACTTCTTTTTTTGTTAAATTTTTAACACCTAAACCTTCTTCAATTCCGCGTTTACCAATCTCCCATTCTGCTTCACCAACTTTATCTGATTGATAGCACATTAATAAACCTTTACGTTCATAGTGAAAATTAAATGTGTTAGATGCTTTAATGTCTTCGTATAAATCTCTACTTAAAATATTAATAGCTTTAATTACGGGAATTGCTTTTTTTACTTTAGACGCAGTAGCAGATTTTTTAAACGCCCAAGTCCATTTAAAAAAATTTACATTTAAACGAGGCTTTATATAAAAAGGACTCGTTGGATTAAGCATCCACTTAATTCCTTTATTAATCATTCCTGGAGCTGCTAACGGAATAAAATGGCTAGGCGTTATATAACCAGCATTAACATAGGATGCACCGCTAGAGAAATTAGATTTATCAATTATAGTTACTTGATGGCCTTCTTCTAAAAGATAATAAGCTGTACTTAAACCTATTATTCCTCCACCAATTATTATGACGTTTTTTTTCATATTAAATTACTTGGAAACCATGTGCATAAGGATCATCTTGATCGTCGATGGTAATTGTATTGTGCCCAAAAACTTTTGCCCAGCCTTGAATGCTTGGTATTATGGCTAATTTATTATCTAAAATGGTTTCTTTATCAACACGGCCTATAAATTTACTGCCAATAAAGCTTTCGTGTATAAATGCTTCTCCTAGTCTTAATTTTCCTTTGGCATACAATTGTGCTAACCTTGCAGAAGTACCAGTTCCACAAGGGCTTCTATCTATAGCTTTATCTCCATAAAAAACAGCATTTCTTCCTGATGATGTTGGGTCTATAGGGTTACCCGTCCACAGCATATGTGTTACATTTTTTATAGTTTTATTTTCTGGATGCACAAATTGATTAGGATATTTTTCGTTAATTCTATCACGTACTATTTGAGAATATTGAATAATCTTTGACGCTGTAAAATCATGAACACCAGAGAAGTTTTCCTGAGGATCTACTATGGCATAATAATTCCCGCCATAAGCAACATCAAACGTAATATTTCCTAACTCTGGACAATTTATTGTTAGCTCTTGAGCAGCTAAATAACTTTTTACATTAGTAAGTTTTACCCATTCAACCTTATTGTTTACTTGCTTGTATTCAATTTCTACTAAACCTGCAGGTGCTTCCATTTTAATTTTTCCTGGAATTTTAGGTTGTATTAAACCCTCTTCAATTGCAACTGTAATAGTACCAATTGTACCATGTCCACACATTGGTAAGCAGCCTGACGTTTCAATAAATAAAATAGCAAAGTCATTGTCTGAACTATCTGGTGGATACAGGATGCTACCACTCATCATATCATGTCCTCGAGGCTCAAACATTAGTCCCTTTCTTATCCAATCGAATTCTTTTAAAAAATAAAGTCGTTTTTCGCTTATGGTATTTCCAATTAATTTTGGGCCTCCACTTTTTATAACCCTAACAGGGTTTCCGCAAGTATGAGCATCTATACAAACAAATGTGTGCTTACTCATTTCTTATTTTTTTGCTCTTAATCCATCTATAACTCTAAAAATATTAGAAGGATTATCGTTTTTTAATTCATTTGGCAATAAATCATTTGGCCAATCTTGATAACTAAACGGACGTACCCAACGTTTTATAGAACCAACACCCACTGCTGTAAATCTACTATCTGTAGATGCAGGATAAGGACCTCCATGAACCATAGATTCGCAAACCTCTACTCCTGTTGGAACGCTATTAAAAATAATACGTCCTACTCTATTTTGTAGCGCAGCAATTACTGCTGGATAGTTAGCAACTTCATTTTCATCGGAAATTACAGTTCCTGTTAATTGCCCTTCTAAACTAGTAATAATCACTTCTAATTCTTCTACGTTTTTACATTGAACAATCATAGAAAAAGGTCCGAAAACTTCTAAATGTAATGCTGAGTTTTCTAAAAATGTTTTTCCATCGACAGTAACAATAGTTTGTGCTGCATAATTATTTTGAACCTCTGATGTATAGTTTGCTGTTACGGTAACGTTATCTTGCGACACTACTTTTTCTTTATTACTTATGTATCCTTTTTTAATATTTGGATGCAACATACACGATGGATTTATTTTAGTAATCTCTTCCGAGACATTATTTATAAAGCCTGTTAAATCATCGCTTTTAATACCTAATAATAATCCAGGATTTGTACAAAATTGACCTGTTCCTAAGGTAATAGAACTAGCATATGTTTTAGCAATGTCTGCTTGTCTGTTTTTTAGTGCTTCTGGTAAAATTATAACAGGATTGATACTTCCCATTTCTGCAAAAACAGGAATTGGTTCTGTTCTTTTTGAAGCTAAATCTAGTAAGGCTCTACCTCCGTTAATGCTTCCTGTAAAACCAACAGCTTTTACTTTTGGGTGTGCCACTAATTGTTGTCCAACTTCTATTCCACTAGAATTTAAGTTAGAAAAAACACCATTTGGCATTCCTGTTTTTTTAGCTGCTTTAACAATAGCAGAAGCTACCAACTCTCCTGTGCCAGCATGCATTGGATGCGATTTTACAATTACTGGGCAACCTGAGGCTAAAGCTGCTGCTGTGTCTCCTCCTGCTGTAGAATAGGCTAAAGGAAAATTACTTGCGCCAAAAACGACAACAGGACCTAAAGGAATTAACATTTTTCTAATATCGGGTTTTGGTATTGGCTTTCTATTAGGTAGTGCGGTATCTATGGTTGCTTCAACCCAAGATCCTTCTGCTACTAAATTTGCAAAACTTCGTAATTGTCCAATTGTTCTTCCTCTTTCTCCTTTTGCTCTTCCTTCTGGCAAACCTGATTCTAAGCAATACGTTTTTATTAAGACATCGTCTAAGGCTAAAATTTCCTCTGCAATTGCGTTTAAAAATTCGGCTTTTTTAATTCCAGAAACAGTTCTAAGTTCTTTAAAAGCTTTTGCTGCTAAATTTACGGCGTCATCAATTTCTTGAGCTGTTGCTTCTGCAAAAACAGTAGCATTCTCTATATTTAACTCCGGATTAAAGGTTTTGTATGTTTTGGTTCCGTTGGCAGATAATTGATTGCCAATAAAGTTTTTTCCTGATATCATTTTTACTTATTTTTTAAATATTTTTTCATTTTTATTGATTTATAAACTACTTTTTTGATTCTAGGTATTTTATCAATAATAGCTTTAGATGAAAATTTTTGTCATAATCATCTCTGAATATGTAAACGTTTTAAAATATCTATATTCTAGCTTCTTTAAAAACAAAGTTTTCTCTTTTTTGAATACTTAAAAATCTTAACCTACTAAATCCAGAACTTCAAGTCTTTCTTTTGCCAGAATATATCTTACACGGACATCATCAATTTGCTGTTGCGTTAATTTCTTACCAAAAGTACGAAGCCCTCCAGCAATATCATTATGATGAATTCCCATAGCAAGCTTAAGATACTCCATAAGCAGTGGCTGAGCATCTAGATACGATAATGGATTTAAAGCCTGAGAAATTTTGTATGCCTCAGTCCATTCTCCATTTAAAACATACTCCTGCATTGTTACACTTGCTTTTGGGAATATAGTACCTACACCTGTAATGCCACCACTTGCTCCAGCAAGACCTGCATATACAGTTACTGTGTCTACTCCAGCTAAAATTTTTAAATCTTTGTTCTCTAACATTAGGGTTTCAATAATGGAAACATCTATAGTAGATATTTTAAGAGCAGTTACCTTAGGAAGAACAGAAATTTTTTTAAGAAGTTCTGTTGAGAGCGCATGATAACCAGCTGCATCAGGATTGTTATAAGGCATAATTGTTACGCCTACATCTTTTGCAGTTGCTTCAGAAAGTGCATAGTACTCATACATTTCTTTTTCAGAAGGAACCGCCTTAGTTTTTGGTGGCATAACCATAACTGTATCAACTCCAACTGTTGAAAGTCCTTCAACAATTTTAGCAAGTTCTTCCTTAGTTTCTGCTGCTGCTCCACTAATCAACGGGACATGATATTCTTTAGCAACCTCAGAAAGAGATTTAAGTAAGCAAAGACGCTGCTTCGTGCTAAGGTAACTATTCTCACCTAGTGTTCCAGAACCGACAAGTCCGCTCATTCTACTTCCGCCCTTTCCTTGAGTTTTTAAAATACCTGCCGCCTGTTTTTGCGTTGCATCAAGGTCAATTTCAAGAGAACCAGATTTTGATTCTTTCAACCATGTAAACACAGCAGGCATTACGCCGTTCCATTGTATACTCATAATTCCATTTTTAATGTTGTAAAATTAAAGAGTTAACAAATACTAAAATAAGATTAAATTACCCACTTTAGATACTATATTATCCTTAATAGTACATATTTTTGTATTATTGAGTAATTTTAAATTAAAATAAAATATTTAAAATGAAAGTTTTACCATTTAAAATTCCAAAACCAGAAAATAGTTTCTTAATTTATCAAGAAGATATAGAGGTTGTTTTTTATGATAAATTACATCAACATGATGAAATTCAGATTAGTTTTATTGAAAGAGGAAAAGGTACTTTATTAGTTGGTGATAAAGTTTCTAGCTATTCTGAAAATGATATTTTTATTATTGGAAGTAATTTACCACATGCATTTAAAAGTGATAAGAATACTGAAGACACCTCTAAAATGTTGAGTATTTTTTTTACAACATCTTCATTTGGTGATTCTTTTTTTGAATTAAATGAACTAGCAGAGATAAAAAAATTTTTATCTAAAACTTTACAAGGTTTAGTAATTAAAACACATAAAAATGAAATTATAAAAAACTTTATAAAACTAAAAGATGCTTCTAAATTAGAACGTTTTATCTTGTTTTTAGAGGTGCTGAAAATTTTTTCTAATGCAAAATCAGCTCCTCTTTCAATGTTTGTATACGATAAAAAATATTCTGATATTGAAGGGAAAAGGATGCGAAATGTATTTGATTTTACATTAGAAAACGCGTGTCAAAATATAACTTTAGATGATATTGCAAGCGTTGCGAATATGACAAAAAATGCATTTTGCAAATATTTTAAAAAACGAACAAATAAAACGTTTGTTCGTTTTTTAATTGAACTACGGATTGAAAATGCTTGTAAATTATTAAGTACTAACAAGGATTTATCGATTAACGACATTGCTTTTAAATCTGGATTTAATAACATTTCTAACTTTAACAGACAATTTAAAATGATAAAACACATGACCCCTAACACGTTTAGGAATACTAACCTTTAATGTATTATACTATTATTTTTTAATTGATATTTGACATGAATGATAATATAATTATAAGTGATTTTTTTGGTTCTACCAGAATTGAATAAGTTACTGGCTTAAATTTACATTCCACACACCTCCTATTCCGTTTCAGAAAAGAGTGTTGCATTAATTGAATAGAGAAATATTAGAGAAGAAACAAAATATTACAGTACAAGTTTTATGTAATCTGATAAATGTAAATCACATAATATTTATTTTAATAATATAACCTAAAATCAAGTAATTTACATGCTCTGTAATGTTTTTGATGTAATTCTTCTACAACATCTAACATATTATCATCTTCTTGAAATAAGTTAAAAAAAACTTTATCTAAGTTTGAACTAGAAACACCATTAAACTCATTGCCATAACCAGAAATACCTCTTGCGCCTGTGATATCTAAAAAATATTGAGCTTCTTCTTCATCTAAGTTTAAAACCTTAGCATTTGAAAAATGTAGAATTTTTCCTTTTAATCTTCCTTCAAAAATTTCTGCAATTTCTTGTAGGCTATAATAATAGTTATTTAAACAAATACTATTTTCTTCTCCTTTCATTACCAGGTAAATTACTTCATAATCTTTAAAATTATGATCATCTAAAACTAATGTATTTAAGCTAGCTTCTAAACTTTCAATGGTATCGCATGTTTTATAAATACTAGCTATTCCGTATTGTAAAGTCAATTGCTCTATATTTTTTTGAGCTTCCGTAATTTTTTTGGTTTCTATATTGTCAACACCTTCCAAACAGTATACAAAATAATCTCCTTCTGTAAATTTTTCTTGGGATAATTGTTGGTTTTTCTTTAACAAATTTCAATTTTTATAAAAGATAAATAAAGTACAAAATTAGTATAACTTTTTTGTTTTTAAAACGATTTTATAAAGTTACAAAGTAATCTATTTGTTGTAATCTATTTTGAAATTAAATCAAAAGATAATTTTATTCCTTGTATAATCATTCCGGTTCCAATAATAGCTATTATTAATCCCATTATTTTACCTATTACAGAAATAACATTATTACCCACTACTTTAACGATTAAGTCACTTAATTTAAAAGTAAAATAAGTTAATAAGCTCATAAATCCAAAAATAGCAATTACTAGAAATAATTGTAAAGATTCTGCTTTAGATACAAAATTCATTGCCGTTACAATAGTTCCTGGTCCTGCTAAAATGGGTATTGCAAGTGGTGAAACAGCTATGTTTTCATCTATATCAATATTGTCAATGGTTTTTACATTAGATTGCTTTGATTGTAGCATATCAAAACCAATAAAAAATATTAAAATACCTCCCGTTATTTTAAATGCAGGAATACTAATATTAAATAATTCAAAAATATATTTACCTAAAAGAATAAATACCGTTACAATAATAAATGCCGTTATATTAGCCCTTTTATTAATATCTAATTTTGTTTTCTTGTCCGCTCCTTGCGTTAAAGACAAAAAAACGGTCATATTAGATATTGGATTTGTCATCGCAAAAAAGGCCGTAAATACGGTAATTGAAAACGTAATTATATTGTCCATGAATTGTCAATTTTAATGTTGCAAGAACTTGATTTACTTCTATTCTACCAAAGTATTTTTACTTTTTTTTTGAATAGTTATAAGTTTTAAATATATCCTAAATTAGAATTAATAAAGCTCTTTTTAATATAAAGATATACTCATATTATTAAGTACTAAAGTGTACTTAAGTATTAGTTCTTTATTTCTTCGGGTGAATATGATACTGCAGTTTTAGTATACTTTAATTATGAGATGTACCCTAAAAACAAATCTGAATATGATATAGTTTTATCAAAATTATGGACGCTATAAATATAACAAATTTGATGTAAAACTGTTTTTAAAATCACTTATTATCAATATTATATATGGTTGATAACTAAATTAATGTAGAATAACTTTGCAATAATAATTATTACAGAAATGGACAGAAGAGAGTTGTTTGAAAAAAGATCAAAGATTAAAATTAATGATAAAATATCTTTTTGCATAAAAATTATTGCAATGGAATTGATTGGAAGAAAATGGAAAAGTGTCAAATTGCCTCATTTAATTGATAAGAAAAAGCATTATAGCGAATTTCGAAAAGAAATTCTTGGTATTTTAATTAAATAACTTGTAAGTATTGATAATTTTCAAGTAAAAATAAGAATATTATGAGTAAAAGATATATTTAAAATAAACTTAATAAAATGAAATTAATATAAAAAGTGCTATAATGATATTTCTTAATTGATTTACTACTATTGTACAGTTTTTAACCCTTAAATTATATTTCTTTGAAAATATATTCACATTTATTTAATTGTATATTTGCGGTTATTAAAAACACTAACCAAACTAGTTATCCTTTTTATTTCCTATGCCTTTTAAAAAATTACAATCTGATATAAAAGAGAAATTAGAATCTCTTGAAATAACAACTCCTACTCCTTTTCAAAAAGCGAGTATTCCTGTAATAAAAAGTGGTGCAAATACTTATTGTACTGCTCCAGAAGGTAGCGGAAAAACAACAACACTGATATTAACAACATTACATAAGTTAAAATTTGAAGCCATTGGTACTGCACCAAGAGCAATAGTTTTAGTAGAAAATAACGAAAAGGCAACTGAAGTATACAACGCTTTTTTAAAATACACTAGATATCATGAATTTCGAGTGTATTTAGGTGACGAGAAGTTACATATTGATGTATTAAAATCAGAAATATTTGAAGGGATTGATGTGCTAATTGCTACTCCTAAAATTGTAAATAAATTACTTTTATTAGAGGGGTTAAGCACTTCGCAATTAAAAATATTTAACATACATGATGCTGATTTTTTAGTTAATAACGCTTCTTACACAACTCTTATGTCAATTACTCAGAGTGTAAATAAATGTCAGTTTGTAATTTATTCAGAAAAAATGCCTCCTATTCTAAAGCGTTTAGAATCTTATTTTATGCAATATGCTAAGACAGTTTCGATATAAAAATCTTTAGTTTTAAGTATATTAAAGTAACAGAAACAACTATTAAAAAATTTAATTTTACCTCTCTACATGAAAAATAAATTAACAGAAAAGCAGAAAGAACTTATAGAAAGTTTTGGTGTCGTTCAGGAAGGTATGGGACTTTCACCTGCATCTGCTCGTGTTGATGCATTACTTATTGTGGCCGACACTCATGAGTTAACTTTTGATGAAGTTAGAGAAAATTTAGAATTAAGTAAAAGTGCAACTAGTAATGCTATTAATAATTTATTAATGTTAAAGCGTATTGGTTATAAAACAAAACCAGGAGATAGAAAAAGATACTTTCACACCAAATTAGGGCAATGGAAAAACTCTTTTAAAGATAGTATTAATGCACTTACAAGTTATAATGATGTTGTCCTTCAGATTCTTAGTAATAGAACTAGCAAGACACCTGAATTTAACTCACAATTGAAAGACTTTACCCAATTTATTGAGTATTATCAAAAAGAAAGTATTAAATTGATTGAAAATTGGAAAAACGAATAGTTTTTTTTGATAAAATTGGTTCTTTTAATACTGAACAAATGAAATAAATAAAACTAAAAAAAATAAATAAGTATAAATGATAGAATTTTGGACAGCCAATAAAAGAGTAATTATATATGTGTTAATAGTGATTTGCGTAGTTTTAATTTTGCGTTTTTTCACGAAGTTATTTCATAACATCTTAGAAAAAAGATCAAGAAAAAAACATCCAAACGAAACCCCTGAAACAATTCAATTAACTCGAAAAATATTAAATTCTCTTTGGTTAGTTTTAGGTATTATGGCATTAGTCTTTATTTTTATCGATAAAGAAAATTATAAAGTATTTGCTCAAAAATTTTACATAGTATTTTATATAGGAATCGTAGCTGTAGCTACTATAACCACAGCTTCATTAACGCAAACATGGTTTAAACGTTCTATTGCTATAAAAATTAAGACTAATGAAGATGCTACGAGTTATAAATTTTTAAGTTACATCTCTTTTTTTAGTATCTATTTTATAGGAATTGTATTGGCAATACTTGTTTTTCCTTCCTTACGTGGTATTGCCCAAACTGCTGTAGGTGGTGCTGGTGTAATTGCTGTGATTGCTGGTGTGGCATCTCAAGAAGCTTTAGCTAATTTGGTTGGAGGAGTTTTTATAATCACTTTTAAACCTTTTAAAATTGGCGATATTATAAAACTAGATGAAACTATGGTAGGTAAAGTTACAGACATTACTTTACGTCATACAATTATTAGGAATTATGAAAACAAAATGATTGTTATTCCTAATTCTTTAATTAACAAAGAGAAGTTGGTTAACTACGATTTAGGTGAACGAATGTGTTGCCAATGGATAGAAATAGGTATTTCATACGATAGTGATATTGATTTAGCAAAACATATTATTAGAGAAGAATGCGAAAGTCATCCTAATATATTAGATCATCGTAGTGAGTTAGATAAGTATAACAATGAAAAAAAGGTTGTTGTGCGTGTTATTAATTTAGGAGATTCTGCTATAACTATAAGAGCTTGGGCTTGGGCTGCAAGTTTTGATGATGCTTTTAGAATGAAATGTGATTTATACGAAAGTATAAAAAAACGTTTTGATAATGAAGGTGTTCAAATTCCTTTTCCGCATACTACAATGGTATTTAAAGATCAACAGATAAATAAATTTAATAGAAATATAAGAACCCTTAATAATGAATAAATTTAAAATAGTTATAACTCTTTTTTTTATAACGTCGATTGTTAACGCTCAAGAAAAAAACGAATCATTTCAGAAAGAAACAGCTATTAGTGTAAAAGAAAAATTTCCGAGTGCTCGATTATTTAATTTTGAATATGGTCAATCGTTATCTCGTGACTTTAATTCGGAGTTGTTAGGTGTAGATTTTAATGATGCAAAAATAAAATCACAACAAACATTTAAAGCCTCTGCTAACATTCCTTTACATAGATCAAAAAATAGAAAATGGGCGGTTACAGGTTCTTTAAATTATCAATTAAATTCTTTTGAGTTTGAGGATATCAATGAAGCTAACGAACCTATATTCGAGCAAAACGGAACTGTAAATTTCCATAATTTCTCTACGGCAATAAGTTCTACTTATTTCTCTTCATTATTCAAAAAACCAGTAATTTATAATGCCTCATTAATTGTTGATGGGAATGATAAAGGTTTAGAACGTATTAAAGGTTTAGTGGGTTTGTCTTTTATACTAAAGAGAACACAACGCACAACGATGACTTTGGGTGCAATTGTTTTTGTTGATCCAACATCTCAAATACCATTTTTCCCTACTTTTTCGTACAATCATAAATTTAAAAACTCTAAATGGGAGTTAGATTTTATATTGCCTCAACGTTTATTATTTAGAAGGTTTGTAGGTGAAAATGGTCGATTTTCTGTAGGTAGTACCTTTGGTGGTAATGGTTTTTATGTAAATATAGAAAATAACCCTGCTTATACTGAAACTTTTGAATACAGCCAGTTAGAAATAAAATCTGGAGTTATGTACGAACACCGATTTAATAATTTTCTTATAGGTACTTTTCAAGGAGGTTTACAAAACTTTATAAGCAATCAATTAACTGAAAAAGGAGCATCTTCTAAAGACTATATTTATAAGAATACACAAGATGCTACAGGTTATTTTAACGTAGGTATCTCAATAGATCCTTTCGCTAAGAAAAAATAGCATAAATTAATAATCCCCGCAAGTCCCCTTTTTTTAAACAGTGTTAATTTACTCTATGTTTTAGAGTTTAATTGGCACTGTTTTCGTTTTCTTATAATATGTATATCATCAAGATAACTAATAAAATAGTAGTTAAATATATCTTGTTGTTATCTAATGCTAAACGCATAAAAAAAGGTACAAAACAGCTGTTTGTACCTTTTCTTTAAGAAAAAACAACATTTAAAATAATTTTAAATGTTGTTTTTATATATCACAGTTTTATTTAAGTGATTTCATATCAATTACAAACCTATATTTAACGTCGTTTTTAGTAACACGATCATAAGCTGTATTGATTTCTTGCATGTTTATAAGTTCAATATCACTAGTAATATTATGTTTACCACAAAAATCTAACATTTCTTGTGTTTCTTTTATACCACCAATTAAAGAGCCTGCAATACGTTTACGCCCCATAATAATACTTCCTCCATTAAATGGTTTTAAAGGTTCTACTGCACCAACTAACACCATTGTTGCATCAATTTTAAGTAAACCTAAATAAGGGTCCATTTCATGACCAACAGGAATGGTGTTTAATATAAAATCAAAACTTCCCTGATGTTTTTTCATGTCATCTGCATCTTTAGATACTAAAACTTCATGAGCTCCTAGCCTTTTAGCATCTTTACCTTTTTCTGGCGATGTGGTAATCATAACAACGTGAGCTTCTAATGCATTCGCAAACTTAACTCCCATATGGCCTAAGCCACCTAAACCGATTACACCTACTTTATCGCCTTCTTTCACTTTCCAATGCGCTAATGGCGACCACGTAGTAACTCCTGCACACAATAAAGGCGCTGTCGCTGCTTCATCTAAGTTTTCTGGTATACGAAGTACAAATTTCTCATCTACAACTACAGATGTTGAATAACCTCCATATGTTTGAGCACCTTCTATATGTTTATCAGGACTGTTATATGTCCAAGTACTTCCTTTTTCACAAAACTGCTCTAAATCTTGCTCACAAGACGCACATGTTTGACAAGAATCTACCAAACAACCTACACCTACTAAATCACCTACTTTATAATTACTTACATCGCCACCAATTTCTGTTACACGACCAATAATTTCATGGCCAGGTACTACAGGATAGTTAGATCCTTTCCAATCATTTCTTGCAGTATGTATATCACTATGGCAAACACCACAATAGGTAATGTCTATCTTCACATCTCCTACTCCTACTGCTCGCCTATTTATATCTAAAGGTTTTAAATCTTCTGTTGGTGCTGTTGCACCATATGCTTTTACTATTGTTGTTGCCATTATTGTGCGTTTTTTAAAGTGATTTTTAATTCGATGTTTGTATTTAATAATTTAGAAATAGGACACACTTCTTTTGCTTTATGCGCTATTTGCTGAAACTGTTCTGCATCTATATTTGGTACATCTCCTTCTAAGTTTAAAGTGATTTTCGTGATTGCTCCATCTTCAAAACTAACGGTAGCATCAACATTTAAACTTGTTGCTGTAAAGTTAGCTTCGTTTAATAAAAAACTCAATTGCATAGCAAAACAACCAGCGTGGGCTGCTCCTATCAATTCTTCAGGGTTTGTTCCTTTTTCTCCATTTTCAAAACGAGTTTGAAATGAATATTGTGTTTTATCTAAAACATTACTTGCTGTTGTAATACTTCCTTTCCCCTCTTTTCCACTTCCTTTCCATTCTGCGTTTGCTTTTCTTGTAAATTTCATAATATATGTGTTTTAGGTTAAATTATTTATTTTGAAGCTTTAGGATAATCTGTATACCCTTTTGCTCCGGTAGTATAAAATGTATCTTCATTCCATGTTGCTAATTCCAGATTGTTTTCAAAACGTTCTACTAAATCAGGATTAGAGATAAATGGTTTTCCGTAAGCTACTAAATCCGCAAGACCTTCCTCAATGATTTTATTTCCTTTTTCTTGATCAAAAGCTGAATTAATCATTAAGGTACCGTTATACAAAGGTCTAAAGTGTTTTGCTATTTCAGTAACAGCATGTTTAACTTCAGATACATCTGTAAAAGGTTCTGAAAGATGAATGTATGCTAAGTTGTAATCATTTAATTTCTTAATAATATATTCAAAAGTTGGAATTGTATCTTCATCCATAGTCATTCCGAATAAACCATTTAATGAAGGATTAAAGCGTGCTCCTATTTTTTCTTGGGGAATCACTTCTTTTACAGCATCAAGTACTTCAAAAAAGAAACGAGCTCTATTCTCTATAGTTCCACCATAATTATCTGTTCTTTTATTAGAGGTTCCGTTAAAAAATTGATGAAATAAATAACCGTTAGATGAGTGTATTTCTACACCATCAAAACCAGCTTTAACAGCATTAGC
This sequence comes from Tenacibaculum sp. AHE14PA, assembly GCF_019278465.1. Classification (GTDB taxonomy): domain Bacteria; phylum Bacteroidota; class Bacteroidia; order Flavobacteriales; family Flavobacteriaceae; genus Polaribacter; species Polaribacter bernardetii. The sequence continues at coordinate 297,923 of NZ_CP058983.1, forward strand.
CGCTGCATTTTTAAAATCTTGAATTGTTTCTTTAATATCTTCAACAGTCATTTCCTTAGGCGTAACAGTATCTTTAAAACCTTCTGGAGTATATGATTTTGAGTTAGGGTTTATTGCTGATGCTGATAAAGGTAATTTATCATTATGAAAATCAGGATGCGACATTCTACCAACATGCCATAATTGAATGAATATTTTTCCTCCTTTATCATGTACACGTTTAGTTACTTTCTTCCAACCTTCAACTTGTTCATCAGAATGGATTCCTGCTGTATGAATATATCCCACCGCTTTGGTAGATACTTGAGAACCTTCTGTAATAATTAATCCAGCAGAAGCACGTTGCTCATAATATAAACCATGTAAATCATCCGTTGGTATATTACCACTATTGTCTGCTCTACTACGCGTCATGGGTGCCATGACAACTCGGTTTGCTAGGTTAATATTTTTATTATATGCCGTTAATAGGTGTTGTTTGTTCATGTATTTTGCTTGTTTTAATAATAAAAAACAAAGCTACGGCACATAATTACTAATCTCATTGACATAGATCAATTGAGATATAATTAACTTTTTATTTGTTGCCTTACACGACTTAAATTTTCTGGAGAAACACCTAAATAATTGGCAATATCATAATTAGGTACCCTATCTTCTATTTTGGGGTACGAAGTACAGAATTCAAGATATCGCTCTTGCGTGTTCTTTTCTAAAGTTGATAATATTCGTTTGCGTTGAGATATAAAAGCTTGGGTTGTTAAGATTCTGAAATAACGCTCAAAAATAGGAGCTTTATCATAAATATTTTGAAGACTATCATAATTAATAGCCAACAATTCAGAATCTTCAATAGCTTCTATATATAATTTTGAAGATATTTTATTATAAAAAGCATCAAAATCGCCAACCCACCAGTTTTCTATAGCAAACTGAATTATATGGCTACTCCCTTTATCATCTAAATAATAAGCTTTTAAACAACCTTTAATAACAAAATACTCATGTTTAACAGTTGTACCTGGTTTTAATAAGAATTGACCTTTAGATATTGATACTTTATTTAAAGCTTCATTAAACCTCTCTAAATCTAATTTTGTAGGAGTTATATGATCTTGAATGTGTTTTAGAATAGATTGATACATACTGCAAAGATGCATATTTTAATAATCAAACTTCTTTTAAGTTTAGTATTATTTATGAATGATTAGATCTTGTTTATAGTAGTATAAATAAATACTATATGTAAAAAATGAATGTTCATTCTTTTTTTATATCTTTGTACCATCAAAATAAAACAATGAAACATATCTGGAATTTTTTACGCATATTATTAGCTATATTTATAGTGTATGCTGGTATACAACATTTTATTAAACCTGATTTTTTTAACGCATTTGTGCCTGATTTTTTAATATACAAATCAACAATTATATACGTATCAGGTATTATAGAAATCGTTCTTGGTGTACTGTTATTAATTCCTAAATATACACGTGTTGCAGCAAGCGGAATATTAATTTTAATGTTGCTTTTTTTACCAATACATATTTGGGATGTTATTACAGATACTCCTGCAATTGGTAGTCATGAAGCAGCTGTAATAAGATTACCAATGCAATTTGTTTTGATAGCACTAGCTTATAAATTTAGAAAAACAAACAACAATGGCTAAACTCCAAAAAAGTATAGATAAAAGAAACGCACTTGTTAAAGCCACAATTGAATTGGTAAATAACAATGGATTTCATGCTACACCAATGAGCAAAATAGCTAAAATGGCTAAAGTTTCTCCGGCAACAATCTATTTATATTTCGAAAACAAACAAGATTTAGTAAATCAAACATATATAGAGGTTAAAGCTAAATATACAGATTATGCTTTTGAAACTTATGATGAAAATACATCTGTAGAACTTGGATTTGAAGTTATTTGGAAACGTATTGCTGATTTTAAATTAAAAGATCCTGAAAACTCAATGTTTTTAGCACAATGTGATAATACACCAATGATTGATGAACCAAGTAGACAAGAAGGTATAAAACACCTACAACCCCTACTCGACTTATGGAATCGCGGAAAAAGTGAAGGTATTATAAAACCAATGTCAGATTATATATTATATGCATATGCCATAAACCCTTTATCATTTTTAGTGATTTCTCAGAAACGAGGTGTATTTACACTAGATAAAACACATATTGAAGAAGCTTATCAATCGGCTTGGAATAGTATAAAAGTATGTAAGTAATATGAAAAAAACAGCCATTATATTAGGTGCAACTGGGTTAACTGGTTCTAATTTATTGACGAAATTAATCAACGATAATCGTTATGAGAACATCAAATTGTTTTCAAGATCTAAAATTGATGGATTACCAACAAAAGTAACTCAGTATATAGGTGATCTTTTAAAACTAGAAGATTTTAAAGCAGATTTTACTGCGGATGAAGTGTTTTGTTGTATTGGTACAACTGCAAAAAAAACACCTGATAAAAATTTATATAAAAAGATAGACCATGGTATTCCTGTAGCTGCTGCTAAATTGGCAAAAGAAAATAAAATTACCACCTTTTTAGTTGTTTCGGCAATGGGAGCAAATAAAAAAAGTAGTGTGTTTTATAATAAGACAAAAGGAGAAATGGAAAATGATGTTTTACTTCAAAATATCGAAAAAACTATCATTTTAAGACCTTCTTTAATTGGTGGCGAACGAAAAGAACGCAGAATATTAGAGCAAATAGGCTTAAGTGTTTTTAAAATTATACAACCATTATTTGTAGGTAAATTAAAGAATTATAAAATAATTGATGCTGATAATATTGCCCAAGCAATGGTACAGTTAGCAAATAATAAAAATCATACCGAAGTAATTATTACTTCAAACCAAATAATAAAACTTTCAAAAAAATAAAATATGGAATTATTAGACAAATTAAATTGGAGATATGCTGCTAAAGCAATGAATGGCGAAAAAGTAGCAGAAGATAAAATAGAACGCATTTTAGAAGCTGCTCGTTTGGCTGCAACATCAAGCGGATTACAGCCTTTTGAAATTTTTGTAGTTAAAAATCAAGAAATCAAAGAACAAATAAAACCAATTGCATGGAATCAATCTGTAATTACAGACTGTTCTCATTTACTAGTTTTTGCTGCTTGGGATACTTATACCGTAGATAGAATTAATTATATGTTCGACTTAACAAATGAAATTCGTGGTTTTAAGAATGAAGGTTGGGAAAACTACCGTCAAATGTTATTAGGTATGTATCCACAAAAAGATGAAGAAGAAAACTTTAATCACGCTGCTAAACAAGCATATATTGCCTTTTCTCATGCTATTATAGCTGCAGCTTATGAAGGTGTAGATGCAACACCTTTAGAAGGTTTTGAGCCAGATGCCGTAGATAAAATTTTAGGTTTACGTGAAAAAGGTTTACGTAGTGCTGTTTTATTACCATTAGGATATAGAAAAGAAAATGAAGATTGGTTGGTTAACTTAGTAAAAGTTAGAAAACCTATGACAGATTTAGTTACTGTAATAGAATAATAGTTATTACTACTCTAAATGAATTATTAATTAAAAAAAAGAAAAAAATGAACAATTTTGAATTTAAAAATCCTACCAAAATTATTTTTGGAAGGGACACTATAAAAGAAATCGCACAAGAAATACCAAGTAACGCAAAAGTATTATTGCTTTATGGAGGTGGTAGTATTAAGAAAAACGGAATTTACGACCAAGTAAAAACTGCTTTAGCAAATGTAGATGTTACTGAGTTTGGAGGTATACCTGCAAATCCAGAGTATGCAACATTAATGGATGCTTTAAAGGTTATTAAAGAAGAAAAAATCACCTATTTATTAGCTGTTGGTGGTGGTTCTGTTATTGATGGAACTAAATTTTTATCTGCAGCAGCAGTATATGAAGGCGAAACTCCTTGGGATATTTTAACTAAAAATATTAGAACAGAAAACGGAATGCCATTTGGTACCGTTTTAACCTTACCAGCAACAGGATCAGAAATGAATTCTGGAGCCGTTATTACAAGAGCAGAAACTAAAGAGAAGTTAGCAATGGGCGGACCTGGTTTATTTCCAGTGTTTTCAATATTAGATCCACAGGTTATCACTTCAATTCCAGAACGTCAATTAGCAAACGGATTAACAGATGCCTTTACACACGTTTTAGAGCAATATATGACATATCCTATTGGCGCTTTATTACAAGATCGTTTTGCTGAAAGTATTTTACAAACATTAGTAGAAGTAGCACCAACAGTTTTAAAAGATCCTACAAATTACCAAGCAGCATCTAATTTTATGTGGAGCTGTACAATGGCATTAAACGGATTAATACAAAAAGGAGTTCCTGGAGATTGGGCAATACATATGATGGGCCATGAATTAACTGCTTTATTTGGTATTGATCACGCTCGTACTTTAGCTATAATTACACCAAGTCATTACAAGTATAATTTTGAAGCTAAAAAAGAAAAATTAGCGCAATATGGTGAGCGAATTTGGAATATCACTGAAGGAACTACAGATGATAAAGCGTATGCTGCTATAGAAAAAACAACTGCTTTTTTCCATGAATTAGGTATTGATACAAAATTAACTGATTACACGAAAGATTATGAAGGTACTGCAGAAGAAGTTGCGAAACGTTTTGCAGAGCGTGGATGGAAATTAGGAGAAAGACAAGCCTTACTACCAGAAGATGCTGAAAAAATAGTTAAAATGGCTTATTAATTATTATAAAATGAAAATATTACAAACACTAGCGTTAACGCTTACTATTATTACAGCGTCGAGTTGTAAAGAAGCTAAAAAAGATACGACTTCTAAAGAAGTATCAAAAGAAATAACGTCACTAAAAAAAGATAAAAAAATGAAAGTATTATTTGTATTAACATCTCACGATAAATTAGGAGAAACAGGGAAAAAAACAGGATTTTGGGTTGAAGAATTTGCAAGCCCATATTACTCATTATTAGATAAAGGTGCAGAAATTACTATAGCAACTCCAAAAGGAGGAGCTGCTCCAATAGATCCAAGTAGTGATTCACCTGATGCAGCTACAGAAGCTACAGATCGTTTTAACAAAGATGATGAGGCTAAAGCTAGAATTGCAAATACAAACAAGTTATCTGACATTAATGCAGACGATTTTGATGCTGTATTTTATCCAGGTGGACACGGACCATTATGGGATTTAGCTACTGATGCAACTTCAATTGCTTTAATAGAAAAGTTTAATAGTCAAGATAAGCCAGTAGCATTTGTATGTCACGCTCCTGCTGCTTTAAAAAATGTTAAAAATGCAGATGGTACTTTTTTAGTAAATGGTAAAAAAGTAACAGGTTTTACAAATACTGAAGAAGCTGCTGTTGGATTAACAGATGTTGTTCCTTTCTTAGTAGAAGACATGTTAAGTGAAAACGGAGGAATATACTCTAAAAAAGATGATTGGGCTGCTTATGTAATTCAAGATGGTAATTTAATTACAGGGCAAAACCCGGCATCTTCCGAATTGGTTGCAGAAAAATTATTACAAAGCTTAAAATAATTTAAATTAAGTGTATAAAAAAAGGCTGTCATTAAAATGACAGCCTTTTTTTATGAAAATATTTTTTTTACCAATCAATAGGGAAATAATCTTTTAAGAATTTTCCAGACCAATGTTTACCTGTATTAATTCCGTCAATTAACGGATCCATAACTCTTGCGGCACCATCAACAATATCTAATGGTGGTTGAAAATCATGAACTTCAACTTTCTTTTTAGATAATTCAGCCGGATCTTCATCTGTAACCCAACCTGTATCTACGGCATTCATATAAATACCTGATTTTGCAAACGTAGATGCCGAAGTATGTGTTAGCATATTTAAAGCGGCTTTTGCCATATTGGTATGTGGGTGCCTTTCTTCCTTTTTAAAGCGATGAAATTTACCCTCCATAGCAGAAACATTTATTATATGCTTTTTACCTGTATTTTCTTTCATCATTAAGTTAGACAAACGATTGCATAAAACAAATGGTGCAACAGCATTTACCAGCTGTACCTCTACCATTTCGGTTGTTTCAATTTCACCCAACTTTAAACGCCAACTATTAGTTTTTCTTAAATCTACTTGTTGTAAATCGGCATCTAATTCACCTTCAGGAAAAACTTCTGATGTTTGCAAAGAATTATCAAAACTATACGGTATTTGAGATAATTCAGCAGAATTGCGGAGTCCTATTCCAGGCTCTGGTCCGTGCCAAGTAACAGGTAAAACATTATTTTTATCAGTCTTAGAAGGACCAATACTTAAACTCGATAATTCTTCTAAGCAGCTTTCATGATCTTTTAATAACCTTTGTGCTAACTTCGGAAGCTTATCTACTGGTAATTTTTCATTTTCCATTAAATGGAAATAAAAACCTGACGGTCTCCTTACTGTTTGAGCTGCATTGTTTATTAAAATATCTAATCGATCATATTTCTGTTCTATATAATTACAAAAAATTTCTACACTTGGAATATGTCTTAAATCAAGACCATGAATATGCAAACGATCACTCCAATCCTTATAATCTTCTTCTTTAGAAAATCGGATAGCAGAATCTGCCGGAAAACGTGTAGTAGCTACAACTGTTGCGCCCGAACGCAATAACATTAAAGTAATATGATAACCGATTTTTAAACGCGAACCTGTAATTACAGCTACCTGGTCTTTTAAGTTTGTAGTTTGAAAACGTTTGGCATAATTTAAATCACCACAATCTTTACACATTGTATCGTAAAAATGATGCAGTTTTGTATACATAGTTTTACAAACGTAACAGTTCCTAGGAGATTCTAGCTCTAAAGTATCTTCATTTATAGCTGCAGCTCCTAATAATTTAGGCGCAACAAATAATGCTGCTTCACGAGCAGAACGAATCCCTGTAGTTTTTCTAGCGTGTGTATCTTTCGCAATCATTTTACGTTTCGCTGCCTTTTTAGCATCTTTTCTTCGGCGTTCAAATTCGGCACGATTTGGCCTAGATAATTCACCGGCAGCTTTAAATAATGCTACTCTTTGCTCTTCTGGTAATTCAAAAAGTTGGTTTGTATCTTCCAATAATTGCTGTAAAGTCGAAATACAAGAAGCGATGTCTATATTCGGTTTTTCTTCACTCATAAACGAATTATTTATTTTTATTTTAGAAGTTTTGGTTCCTTTTACTATAAAATTATTCTGAAACAGCTTCAGAATAATTCTTTTATCTCTTATAGTTACAGATTAAAAATTAAAATCTTTGCTATATATTTATCTCAGGGCGCGAAATTACCTCTTTTAAATGAATTTTTTTTATCTATTAGAGAATAAAAACACTTCTAAACAATCATTTAATAATACTAAAAGCAAAAAATGAGATTTACCATATAGGTAAATCTCATTTTATATTTATAATAACTCTTAAGAAAAGCTATTATCATTAAAGTATGGTATAAAACTAAGTATTGATTATTTAACCAATGTTACTTTGACTGCATTCATACCTTTCATACCTTTTTCAAGTTCGAAGCTTACTTTATCGTTTTCAGAAATTTCATCAATAATACCACTTACGTGTGTAAAATATTTTTCTTGATCTGCAGAATCGATAATAAATCCAAACCCTTTAGATGAATCGAAAAAAGAAACTGTTCCTTTTCTAACGGGATCAAAAGCTTCTCTATCGCCTTCTAAAGTTTTAGGAACACTTACTTGAATGTCCTCTAAACTGATTTCTTCTATTACCTGATCAGGATCAGGAGGCGTAGCGCTTAAATTCCCATAAGCATCTGTATATGCAAATTCAATTCCAGTTGGTCCATTTTCCCTTATGTCAGCTTTACGAGCTTCCATTTTTTTTCTTTTATCTTCACGTTTTTTTAAACGCTTTTTCTCTTTTTCATTCTTATTAAATGATTGCTGAGATTTTGCCATAAGATTAATTAATATATAATTTTATTACTATTTGTGATTTGGAGTATTGATAAGTACTTTTTAGGGTGTTATCATAATCGCCCCAATATAACCCTAAATTACGTATTTTTTTTGAATTTTTTGATTTTTTTAATTAAATTTTCTTTTATACCTTAATTTAAGAGAAATTTTAATATATCAAATCACTTTATAAGAAAAGAAAAAGTCCATCAAAGAATGATGGACTTTTAAAACTTAAAGTATATTTTTTAGATAACTTTTACGTTAACCGCATTTGGTCCTTTGTTTCCTTCTTCTAAATCAAATTCTACTTCGTCTCCTTCGCGAATTTCATCGATTAAACCTGAAACGTGTACGAAATGATCTTTTGTTACTCCTTCTTCAGTGATGAAACCAAATCCTTTAGTGTCATTGAAAAATTTTACTATTCCTTTACTCATTGTAATGTAATTAAATTTATAATACTTATCTGTCTGCAAAGATGGTACCATATTTTTGATAAAATAGATATTATTTGATTTATTTTTTTAAAAAAATAAATATTGTATTTTAAACCAGTAATTACTTTTCTAAAATCACTTTCTTTTTTTATCTTTTTCCACTTTTGTAGTATTAGATTGTGATAAATAATTAGCTAATATTTTATCAACTAACTCTTCTTTAGTTAAATGATGAAAGATAGTTTTTATTTTGGCTTTAAAATCTTCTGAAACGTTACGGTTAGGCTTGGTTTTAAATATTTTATTAGCCCATATTAAGCCATTATTTTCTTCAATACTTTTAGCATCCGCCTTTTTAAATGGTTTAAAACTAATGCCTAGTTCCTTTTCAAAATCAGCAATATCTTTTACTTCTTCTTGTTGTAATATAGTTAAAGAAAGTCCGGTTGCTCCTGCCCTAGCTGTTCTACCACTTCTATGTACATAGGCATCATAAGTGTCTGGTAGATGGTAGTTTACTACATACGAAACTTCTTTTACATCAATACCACGAGCTGCTAAATCGGTAGCAACTAATATATCTATATGTCCTTCTCTAAATTGCCCCATAATTCGATCACGAATTCCTTGGGTTAAACTACCGTGAATGGCTCCTGAAGAAAATTTATTTATAGCTAAATTCTTAGCTAATTTATTAACTGCTGCTTTAGTTTTACAGAAAATAATACCTCGCTGACCAATTTTTGAATTTAAAAAGTGAAGTAGTACTTCCAATTTTTCTATAGGTTCTACTACAACATATTGATGATCGATACCTTGGTGACCAACTGTTGTCATGTCTGCTTCGACTTTAATTACATGTTTTGACATATAATTTTGCACCAATTGTTTTATTGTACCAGGCATTGTTGCGGTAAACAATAATGTTCTTCTCGATTTCGGAATTTCCTTAATAATACTATCCAATCCTTCTTTTAAAGCACTTACCATTTCATCTGCTTCATCTAAAATAAAATGCGTAATGTGCTTAACATCTATCGCATTTCTTTTTATTAAATCAGCCAAACGACCAGGTGTTGCTACAACAATATGTGTATCAGATTGTAAACGTTCTATTTGTGGTTTGATAGGTATTCCTCCACAAACTGCTGCGATTGATATTTTTGGACTATTAGCAGAAAATGAGGTAAGATTATTATATATCTGTTGCCCTAATTCTCTCGTAGGAGCAAGCACAATTGCTTGTACTTTAGATGAAGTTACATCTATTAATTGTAATAAAGGTAAACCAAAAGCAGCAGTTTTACCTGTTCCGGTTTTTGCCAATACAACTACATCTTCTTTTTGATTTAGTATCACAGGAATCGCCTTTTCCTGTACATCTGTTGGTACAGAAATTTGTAATTGGGCTAAACTTTGTTGTAATTCTGCATTAATTCCTAAATCTGAAAACTGTTTTGGCATAAAATATTTTTTATGCAAAGATAATCACACTTATAAGAAATACTATCAATTAATATTCTTATTCCTTTTTTTCAGGTAACTACTTATAAATAGTCTTATTTCTAAAAATAAAAACCTGCTTTTAAAGCAGGTTTTTATTATTAAAAAGTTCTGGTTTTGCACCTTTAATGTCTTTATAAAAGGCATAAAAATGAGCAAAATCAGCTTTTATATCATCCGTTACATAAAACGGTTTAGATAACTTTACTTGTTTGTTTTCAAAATCGAAACCAAGCATTACAATTGGTATATTAGCACCTTTAGCGATGTAATAAAATCCTGTTTTCCATTTATCTACATATTGCCTTGTACCTTCAGGAGAAATTGCGAGTCTGAATTCTTCTTTTGAGTTAAAAACGTCAATAATTGCATCTACAACGTTTGAGCTTTTAGTTCTGTCTATCGGTGCTCCACCTAAAGCTCTAAAGAAAAAGCCAAAAGGAGGTTTGAATAATGATTTTTTGCCTACAAAATTAAGTTTGGTTTTTGTGATGTTTCTAGAGAATAAACCTACATAAAAGTCTTCCCAACTAGTATGTGGTGCTCCTATTAGTACGTATTTTTTAAGTTCTTTCGGAAACTCTCCGTTAAACTTCCATCCTAAAATTTTTGTAAATATAAATTTAGATATCATCTATTAATTATAAAGTTCAAAATTACGCTTTTCTGTATGAAATTCAAACAAAATTAACCAATCTTACGTTATATTTGTTAGCATATAAACTTACGAAATTCTAATGGATACTTCTCTTTTAATTGGCATTGTTGCCTTGTGTACCTTAATTTTTGGTTTTGTTATCGGTTATCTTTTATCAAAATTAAAAGTTAAACAACAGTTAGCAGATTTAGAAAAAAAAATAACAACTCAACAAATAAATTCTTCTAATTTAGAAATTCAAAAAACTGAGATTCAAGGTCGTTTCACTGATAAAGAAAAAGAAACTGAAGAAATCCGTAGAGAAAAAGAATTCTTAAATATTGAATTAGCTAGAAAAAATGAGGAATTAAAAAACCTTCAAATAAAGCTTAACGAAAACAAAATTGAAGTAGAAAAACTACAAGATAAATTTACCAAAGAGTTTGAAAACTTAGCTAATAAAATTTTAGATGAGAAGTCAACTAAATTCACAGAGCAAAATAAAGAAAATATTAAAAACATCTTACATCCGCTTCAAGAAAAAATAAAAACTTTTGAAGATAAAGTTGATAAAACACATAAGGAAAGTATAGACTATCATTCAGCTTTACGTCAGCAAATTGTTGGTTTAAAAGAGATGAATTTACAAATGAGTAAAGAAACTATCAATTTAACAAAAGCTTTAAAAGGGGGTAATAAAATTCAAGGAAACTGGGGAGAATTAGTTTTAGAGCGTGTTTTAGAAAAATCTGGTTTAGAAAAAGACAGAGAATATTTTGTACAACAGTCTTTTACAAATGATGAAGGCAAACGTGTTTTACCCGATGTTGTGATTCATTTACCTGATAATAAAAAAATGATTGTCGACTCTAAAGTTTCATTAACTGCTTACGAACAATATGTAAATACAGATGATGATTTAGAGAAAGAACGTTTTTTAACAGCACATATTAATTCTTTAAAAAGACATGTAACACAGTTATCCGAAAAAAAATATGAAGATATTTATAAAATTGAATCTCCAGATTTTGTATTACTTTTTATACCTATCGAACCGGCATTTGCTATTGCCTTAAATCAGGACAATTCATTGTATAATAAAGCATTTGAAAAAAATATTGTTATTGTTACGCCAACTACGTTATTAGCTACTTTACGTACTATTGATACCATGTGGAACAACGAAAAACAACAGCGAAATGCACTAGAAATAGCCAGACAAGCAGGCGGTTTATATGATAAATTTCATGGATTATTACAGGATTTAATCGGAATAGGAAAAAAAATAGATGCCTCTAAAGATGATTACAACGCTGCTATGAACAAGTTGGTAGATGGTCGTGGTAATCTTATAACTAGTGTCGAAAAATTGAAAAAAATGGGTGCAAAAGCTAAAAAAGCATTACCCGAAAAAATTATTGCAAGAGCTCAGGAAAACGAATAAAAAATTACTCATAATTGTTTTGAAAAAATAATTCGTAAAAAAAGTCCATCTAAATTTAGATGGACTTTTTTTTATGCTTAACACCACTTAGTGGTTTACATTACGAATAACCTTTTATCGTGCATTAAATCGTATACCTTCTCTCCTACTTGCTTTAAAACGTCTTCGTTTCCTACATTTGTTAACGCCTCGTCGATTAAATCTACAACAGTTTGCATGTCTTCTTCAACCAAACCACGCGTAGTTATAGCTGCTGTACCAACACGAATACCAGAAGTTACAAACGGACTTTGAGTATCGAAAGGAACCATGTTTTTATTTACTGTAATATCTGCTTTACCTAATGTATCTTCACCTTCTTTACCTGTAAGGTTCTTATTACGTAAATCAATTAACATACAATGGTTGTCTGTTCCTCCAGAAATAATGTCGTATCCTTTAGCAACAAAAGCTTTCGCCATTGCACTAGCATTTTCTTTTACTTGTAATTGATATTCTAAAAACTCGTCAGTTAATGCTTCACCAAAAGCAATTGCTTTTGCTGCGATAACATGCTCTAATGGTCCACCTTGATTTCCTGGAAAAACTGCAGAGTTTATCAATGTAGACATTTTCTTTAATTTTCCTGATTTCAATTTTAATCCAAACGGATTTTCAAAATCTTTACCAATCATAATCATTCCACCACGCGGCCCACGTAACGTTTTGTGCGTTGTTGTTGTAACAATATGACAATGTGGTAAAGGATCAGATAAAATACCTTTAGCGATTAAACCTGCCGGATGAGAGATGTCTGCCATTAAAATAGCACCAACACTATCAGCAATTTCCCTAAATTTTTCAAAATCCATATCACGAGAATATGCCGAAGCCCCTGCAATGATTAATTTTGGTTTATGTTCTTTTGCTTGCTGCTCTAAATGATTATAATCAATTTTTCCTGTAGCTTTATCTACACCATAAAAAACAGGATTGTATAATTTACCTGAAAAATTTACAGGAGAACCGTGAGTTAAATGTCCTCCATGCGATAAATCGAAACCTAAAATAGTATCTCCAGGATTTAAACATGCAGCAAAAACAGCTGTATTTGCTTGTGAACCAGAATGTGGTTGCACATTTACATATTCAGCGCCAAATAATTCTTTAGCTCTATCAATTGCAATTTGCTCTACAATATCTACCACTTCACATCCACCGTAATAACGTTTACCAGGATATCCTTCGGCATATTTATTAGTTAAAATAGAACCTTGCGCTTGCATTACTTGTTCGCTCACAAAGTTTTCAGAAGCAATCAACTCTAAACCATTTAGCTGACGTTCTTTCTCTTCTTGAATTAAATCGAATATTTGATGATCTTTTTGCATCTTGTGTGTTGTTAAATAAGTAACCAAAAGTACTAATTTTATTAATTAATTTTTATGCAATTCTTATCTTATTTTAAACAGAAATTAACTTCTTAATTATTTCTATAAAATTTATAAATTCTTATGCTGATATTGGTTTTAATTGAAAAAAATATGTAGGTTTGATTCTAAAATTAAACACAACTACTTCGATGAAAATAACTGCAAATAATCCTAATAGAAAATCTTGGTTAAATGTTGAAAAAAACTCTGATTTTCCTATTCAAAATATTCCTTTCGGAGTATTTATTACGAAAGATGATATTATAACAATTGGTACAAGAATTGGTGATTTTGCTATTGATTTAGGAGCTTTGCATCAATTGGGATATTTTGAAGGGATTCCTTTAACAGATGATATTTTTTTACAAGACACATTAAATGACTTTATTGCTGACGGACGTAAAACATGGCGTTTAGTTCGTAATAGAATTGCTGATATTTTTGATGTTACTAACGGCAAATTACGTGACAAGGCAGATCATAAAGACAAGATAATTTTTAGAATAGAAGAAGTTGAAATGCAACTTCCTGTAGCTGTTGGTGATTATACCGATTTTTATGCAAGTAAAGAACATGCTACCAATGTTGGTTCTTTATTCCGTGATCCTGAAAATGCATTATTACCTAACTGGCTTCATATACCTATTGGTTACCACGGTAGAAGTTCTTCTATTATTCCTTCTGGAACACCTGTACGTCGTCCTATCGGACAACAACGTCCTAGTGAAGGAAGCGATACTCCAAATTTTGGACCTTCAAAATTATTAGATTTTGAATTAGAAATGGCGTTTATTACAACTGTAGCCAACGATTTAGGAGATAGAATTCCTATTGAAGATGCTGATGAATATATTTTTGGATTGGTTTTATTTAATGACTGGTCTGCTCGTGATATTCAGGCTTGGGAATATGTGCCTTTAGGGCCATTCTTAGGTAAGAGTTTTGCGTCAACGATTTCTCCTTGGATTGTTACTTTAGATGCTTTAGAGCCTTTTAGAGTTGATAACCCGAAACAAGTACACGAACCTTTACCGTATTTAAAGAAAGAAGGTAAAGATAGTTTAGATATTAATTTACAAATGGCTATTAAGCCAGAAGGTAAAGAAGAAACAGTAGTTTGTAATTCAAACTTTAAATATATGTACTGGACAATGGCGCAGCAATTAGCACACCATACCGTAAACGGATGTCCGGTAAATGCTGGTGATATGATGGGTTCAGGTACAATTTCTGGACCGACAAAAGACAGTTTTGGTTCTATGTTAGAATTAACTTGGAGAGGTCAAAATCCAATAAAAATGAATGATGGTTCTGAACGTAAATTCATAAACGATCATGATACAGTTATTATGAGAGGTTATTCTCAAAATGATGATGTTCGTATCGGTTTTGGTGAATGTACTGGTAAAATTTTACCTGCAATCGAATAATAAATAAGACATAAATATTAAGTATAAAAAAGCCATTTCGTTTGAAATGGCTTTTTTTATATCTGTTTTTTATTCTTCTTCCGGTGGTGGATGCCCAAAAATATCTTCATATATTTCATCGAAATTAGAACGTAAATGAGAGTTTAATTTCTTTCTATAATCATCTTGTAACCAGTCAATAAAATTGTGAGTGCTTTTACATATACATTTAGAGTATCTGTGAATTCTATCATCTATCTCTCCACCTAGTTTTTTTGCTAAAATTAAAGCATCAAAAACATCTTCACTATTTTCTACACAAATTTTACCATGGTGTTCAATCGATTTTTCTAATACTTTCTTAGATGATTGACCTGCTTGAATAGTATCGATATATACTTTTTTCACATCAAAATATATATCTTCTGATTTAGAAAACTCTTCCCTAACATCAGCAGGTAATTCATATCTAAACTCACTTTCTATATCTTCATCAGACAATAAATTATCTAGATAAAAATTTGGAGCCCTAAACATTTTATGCCAATCTAAATCTGCTCCCCAAGGTCCAAAACGATGAAAATTGTTACCTAAATCAATAACATTAAAATCATTTTTACCTTTTAAGATACGAGAACCCCTACCAATCATCTGGTAATAAAGTGTTAATGATTTAGTAGCTCTGTTTAAAATAATAGATTTTACAGTAGGCTCATCAAAACCTGTAGTTAAAATACTTACAGACGTGATTATTGCATTTGGAGTTTTATGAAACCATTTTAATATAAAATCACGCTCCTTTTTAGTGTTCGTGTTATCTAAATGTGCAATAGGATATCCTGCTTTTTTAAACGTATCATATACGTGAAGCGATGTGTTAATTCCGTTATTAAAGATTAACGTTTTAGTACCTTTTGCACGTTCTTCGTAAGCTTGTAAAAGCTTCGATAACATATCTGTATTGGTGTATAAATCTTCAGAAGACTTTACAGTATAATCTCCATTTGCTCCTATCTCTAAAGATGTTAAACCTACATTGTAAGAAAATACATTCGCTCTTGCTAAATATTCGTTTTGTATTAAAGTACCAATACTTTCACCAGCAATTAAATCATCATAATTGTCTTTCATTGGTAGCTTAATATTCGAACTTAAAGGCGTTGCTGTAACACCTAGCACGAATGACTTGTCAAAAAACTTAAATAACTTGGTGAATGAGTTATAATGCGCTTCATCAATAATAACCAAACCAACATCCGAAATATCCAACATATCGTCATTTAAACGATTGTTTAATGTTTCAACCATTGCTACAAAACAACCATAATTATCTTGATCATCTAAATCTGCCTTACTATCAATAATTTTGTTATCAACACCAAACTCTCCAAGCATTTTTGCCGTTTGCTTGCATAATTCAATACGGTGTGTCATTATTAACACCTTTTTATTGTAATGCTTTATAAACTGACGGGTAATTTCTGAGAAAATTACAGTCTTACCTCCTCCTGTTGGTAATTGATATAATAGGTGATAATTTTCAGGGGCATTTTCAAAACTTTTAAAAATTTTAAACAATGCTTCTTTTTGATAATCGTATAAATTTTTTCCTTTGGTTTCTTGTGTAGTTGTAATATCGTTGCTCAATTTTGTGCTTTTTTGTAAAAAGCAAAAATACGACGTATTTAAAGAAGTTTTGTTAAAAACAGGAACTATTTTAGAACTTTCTTAAATCGATTTGGGCAATTTCGTAGTGAGAAGCATGTGCAACTACCTCTTCGTTTTTAATAACTAACAGCTGAGGAGATTCATGTAAAACTTGAAACTCATACCCTATTTCGCTAGATATTTCTCGGTACGATAACAAATCTAAATAATAGATTTTAAAATCTTTTAAACTCTCATCAAAACTACTTACAAACCTTTTAATTACCATACTACTTATACCACATCTTGTTGAATGTTTAAAAATAGCAACGGCTTCTTTTTTAGATTGAGCCTTAATTTCTTTAAGTTGTTCTATTGATGTTAAAGGAACCCATTTTATAAAAGATTCTTGCTTTTGTTCTTTTTCTTCTTTATTTCCAAAAATTGAATTTAATATTCCCATAATTATTTTTTTAACGTAGTCGATATCTTATATTAAAACTTTCAAGTTGCCAAAAAGTCAGTAAAAAAAAGAACTTAAGTGACTTTTTGTCTTTCTTTTCTAACCGAAATCAAATGGTATTACTTTTGATTTACAAATGAAAAAATAAATGATATGAATATAAACAATTATACAATAAAATCACAAGAAACCATACAAAAAGCACAACAATTAGCGCAAAGTAATGGTAATCAGCAAATAGAAAATGAGCATATTTTTAAAGCCTTATTTACGGTTGATGAAAACGTGTTACCATTTATACTAAAGAAACTCAATATTAATATTAATGTTGTGTTACAAATTTTAGAGAAACAGTTAGAGAGTTTTTCTAAAGTTTCGGGAGGTGATTTAATGCTTTCTCGTGAAGCAAATAAAACACTAAATGAAGCAGCTATCATTGCACAAAGAATGGAAGATGAGTATGTTTCTATAGAACATTTAATTTTAGCTATTTTTAAATCTAAAAGTCAAATTTCTCAAGTCTTAAAAGATCAGGGAGTTACCGAAAAAAGTTTAAAAGCAGCTATTGATGAATTAAGAAACGGAGAAAGAGTTACTTCTCAAAGCGCAGAAGAAACCTATAATTCTTTAAATAAATATGCTAACAATTTAAATAAATTAGCACAAGACGGTAAATTAGATCCTGTAATTGGTCGTGACGAAGAAATTCGCCGTTTATTACAGATATTATCACGTAGAACAAAAAATAATCCCATTTTAGTAGGTGAACCGGGAACTGGTAAAACAGCAATTGCCGAAGGTTTAGCACATCGAATTATTCGTGGTGATGTTCCTGAAAATTTAAAGAATAAAATTATTTACTCTTTAGATATGGGGGCTTTAATTGCCGGAGCAAAATTTAAAGGAGAGTTTGAAGAGCGCTTAAAATCTGTTGTAAAGGAAGTAACAACATCCGAAGGAGATATTGTTCTTTTTATAGATGAAATTCACACCTTAGTTGGTGCTGGTGGTGGACAAGGCGCTATGGATGCTGCCAATATTTTAAAACCTGCTTTGGCTCGTGGTGAATTACGTGCAATTGGTGCCACTACCCTAGATGAATATCAAAAGTATTTTGAAAAAGATAAAGCATTAGAACGTCGTTTTCAAAAAGTTATGGTTGATGAACCAGATACAGAAAGCGCTATTTCTATTTTGAGAGGAATTAAAGATAAATACGAAACACACCATAAAGTACGTATTAAAGATGATGCTATTATTGGTGCGGTAGAATTATCGCAACGTTATATCACTAATCGATTCTTACCAGACAAAGCTATTGACTTGATGGATGAAGCGGCTGCGAAATTACGAATGGAAATAAACTCTAAACCAGAAAATTTAGATGTTTTAGATCGTAAAATAATGCAGTTAGAAATTGAAATAGAAGCTATTAAACGTGAAAATGATGAAGTTAAATTAAAATCTTTAAATGCAGATATAGCTAATTTTAAAGAAGAACGCAACGAAATTAATGCTAAATGGCAATCAGAAAAAGCTGTTGTAGATGCTGTTCAGCAATTAAAAACTGATATTGAAAATTACAAATTAGAGGCTGATAAAGCAGAGCGCAATGGAGATTATGGTAAGGTTGCAGAATTACGTTATGGTAAAATTAAAGAAGCACAAGTGTTGCTTGAAACACAGCAAGAAATATTAGAAAACCAAAGTGAAAATGCTTTAATTAAAGAAGAAGTTACTTATGCTGATATTGCAGAGGTTGTAGCAAAGTGGACAGGTGTTCCGGTTACTAAAATGTTACAATCTGAGCGTGAAAAATTATTAAAATTAGAAGATGAGCTACACAAACGAGTTGTTGGACAAGAAGAAGCTATTGAAGCTGTTGCAGATGCCGTTCGTCGCTCTAGAACAGGATTGCAGAACCCGAATAAACCTTTAGGAAGTTTCTTGTTTTTAGGAACTACCGGAGTTGGTAAAACTGAACTTGCAAAAGCATTAGCAACATATTTATTTGATGATGAAAACGCTATGACAAGGATAGATATGAGCGAATATCAAGAGCGTCATTCTGTAAGCCGTTTAGTTGGTGCTCCTCCTGGTTATGTTGGTTATGACGAAGGTGGTCAGTTAACTGAAGCTGTTCGTAGAAAACCGTATTCTGTTGTACTGTTAGATGAAATTGAAAAAGCACACCCTGATACGTTTAATACTTTGTTACAAGTTTTAGATGAAGGTAGATTAACAGATAATAAAGGACGAGTTGCGGATTTTAAAAACACCATTATTATCATGACGTCTAATATGGGAAGTGAAATTATTCAAGAAAAATTTGAGAATTTTAAAGGTGATATTCACACCACAATGGATTTAGCAAAAACAGAAGTTTTAGGTTTACTAAAACAAACTGTGCGTCCTGAATTTATTAATAGAATTGATGATATAACCTTGTTTACACCGTTATCAAAAGAAGATATTATACAAATTGTAGAAATACAATTAAACAATGTTAAAAAAATGATAGCGTTACAAAACATCACTTTTGATGCAACAAACGAAGCTATTGCTTATTTAGCTGTTAAAGGATATCAGCCCGAATTCGGAGCAAGACCTGTAAAACGTGTAATTCAAAAAGAAGTGTTAAATCAATTATCTAAAGAGATTTTAGCAGGAAATGTAACTACAGATAGCATTATTTTATTAGATGCTTTTGATAATAAACTAGTTTTTAGAAATCAATCTGATTTGATAGAAAATTAGAAGTTGGTTTTTTATAGTTGATTGAAAGCGGTGTTTGAAAAAACACCGCTTTTTATTTTTAATTATATTCGCATCATAAATAACTTATCATGAAAAAATATCTTTTAATTTTTACTGCTACTCTTGGTTTATTATCATCTTGCGCACTAGAAGAAACCAATACAACTTATTACTTAATTCGTCACGCAGAAAAAGACAGAACAGATAAGTCGAATAAGAATCCTAATTTAAATAAAAAAGGAAAAGAACGTGCTAAAAAATGGAGCGAATACTTTAAAGATATCAATTTAAATGCAGTCTATTCTACAAATTACAACAGAACCATGCAAACTGCAAAACCTACAGCAGATAGCAAGAAACTAGATATTATAAATTACGATCCTAGCAATATGTTTTCTAAAGATTTTGAAAAAGAAACGACAGGAAAAACAGTTTTAATTGTTGGTCATAGTAATACTACTCCGCAGTTTGCAAATAAGATTATAAAATCAGAAGTTTACGAATCGATGGACGACAATGATAATGCTAGTTTATTTATAATTTCATTAAAAAAATCATTCAGAAACAAAACTACATCTATCAAGAAGATAACGGTTGATTAGTCGGTAAAAAACAAACTAATACTTTATATTTGTTATTAAAATACATGAATAACAGCTGATGCAGAAAAAGATAAACATACAAAATAAAAAAGCTCGTTTTGAATACGAGATCATAGATAAATATACTGCCGGAATTCAACTTACAGGTACAGAGATAAAATCGATACGACATAGTAAAGCTCGAATAACTGAAAGTTTTTGTGAATTTAATGAGCAAGGAGAACTTTTTATTATCAACATGTATATTGAAGAATATTCTTTTGGTAATCATTTCAATCACAAAACAACGAGTGAACGTCGTTTGTTATTAAACAAAAACGAGTTAAAAAAGTTAGAAAGAGAAGTTGAAGCTAAAGGAAACACGATTGTGCCTTTAAAACTTTTTATAAATGATAAAGGCTGGGCTAAATTAGATATTGCTTTGGCTAGAGGTAAAAAGACGCATGACAAGCGCCAAACAATGAAAGATAGAGATAGTAAAAGAGATTTAGCTAGAATTAAAAAAGATTTTAATTAATGACTATTCTTAACACCATATTAAATATTATACAATGGAAAAGATTATTATACTTTTCTTTTATTATTTTTTTAGCTAAATTTTGTTTTTTATTTGGTTTCGGTTTTGAAACTATTTTGTCATTTTTTGATCTACTTCTTTTTACAGTTTCATGTACACTTTTATATGCCTCAACCTATTTATTATCTTTTTATTACAATAACAAAACTAAAAGAAAAGATTTTAAAAAAATAGAATTAACCTCATTTTTGTTTGTTTTTACAGCTATAATATTAGGTGTTTATTTTTCATTTAAAATCGATAATTTATATTTTTCTATTGTTTTTTTTATAATTTCATTGTTGGTATTTACGTATTCTAAATACTCAAAAGAAAACTCTTTTACTCGTTATTTAGTAAAATCTTTTGCCATTCCCATAACTATTATTTTTGTTTTGTGGTTAGATGAACCTGTTAATCTTAATAACACACAATGGAATTTATTTTTTAAACTTCAACTGATAATTGTTGTTTATATACTACTATCTTTTTTAAATACTTTAACAGAAGAAATTATAAAAGGCATAAAAAATATAAATAAGGATAACTTAAAAAAACTTAAAACATTACCGATCCTTTTAGGCAGAAAAAGAGCTAAACGGATTGCATTAGCCATGATGTTTACTTCTGCTCTTTTAATAACTTATTTAGCTTTATATTTTATAAAAATAAAATTCTTATTCTTTGCTGTGATTTTATTTAATTGGCTTCCTAGAGTATACTTAATCTATTCTTTAATAAAATCATCAACAAATAAAGACTATAAGCTTTTATTAAAAAAAATGAGGTATTTGCACTTTTTTGGTTTGTTAGGTATAGTTTCAATTGCTTATTATTTTAAATATGTTATCTAAAAAAATATCAAATTACAATATAATTTTGGCTTCAAATTCACCCAGAAGACAAGAGTTAATAAAAGACTTAGATGTTCCTTTTACAATAAAAACAAAGGAGATTGAAGAAGTTTATCCTGCTCATTTAAAAGAACACGAGATTACAGATTTTCTTTCTGACTTAAAATCGACACCTTTTAAAAGTGAGTTATCTGAAAAAGATCTTTTAATAACTTCTGATACTATTGTGTGGTCTAACGACAAAGCACTTGGCAAACCTAAAGATTACGCAGATGCTTTTAAAATGCTAAAAGAATTATCTAACAACACACATAAAGTTATTACTTCTATATGTATTACCAATAAAAAGTTTAAAAAAGTAATAAACGATACTACAACGGTTACCTTTAAGCACCTGACGGATGATGAAATAGCTTACTATATTAATACTTATAAACCATTTGACAAGGCAGGAGCATATGGAATTCAAGAATGGATTGGTAAAATAGCAATTACTAAAATCGAAGGAAGTTATTTTAATGTAATGGGGTTTCCTGTTCATAAACTTTATAAAGAATTATCAAATTTGTAAGATTATTTTTTTTTAAAAGATTATTTTTGACATATACAACACACAATATACACTAATGAAAAAATATACATATACCGAGAAAAAAGATACCCGATCTGGATTTGGTGATGGTTTAACTGAATTAGGAAAAACAAACCCTAATGTAGTTGCACTATGTGCAGATTTAACAGGGTCTTTAAAAATGGGAGACTTTAAAGATAATCACCCAGAACGTTTCTTTCAGATAGGAATTGCTGAAGCTAATATGATTGGTATTGCTGCAGGCTTAACTATAGGAGGTAAAATTCCGTTTACAGGAACTTTTGCAAACTTCTCTACAGGTCGTGTTTACGATCAAATTCGTCAATCTGTAGCTTATTCAGATAAAAATGTAAAAATTTGTGCATCACATGCAGGATTAACATTAGGTGAAGATGGTGCAACACATCAAATATTAGAAGATATTGGTTTGATGAAAATGCTGCCAGGTATGACTGTTATAAACACTTGTGATTATAGTCAAACTAAAGCTGCAACACTTGCTATTGCTGATTATGAAGGGCCTGTGTATTTACGTTTTGGAAGACCAAAAGTACCCGTTTTTATGACTGATGAGCCTTTTGAAATAGGAAAAGGTATAAAATTAACTGAAGGTAGTGATGTAACAATCATTGCTACAGGTCATTTAGTTTGGGAAGCTTTACAAGCAGCTGAGCAATTAGAAGAGAAAGGTATTTCTGCGGAAGTAATAAATATTCATACAATTAAACCTTTAGATGAAGATATTATATTAAAATCTATCGCAAAAACAGGTTGTATTGTAACCGCAGAAGAGCATAATAAATATGGAGGTTTAGGTGAAAGTGTAGCACGTTGTTTAGCTACCAATACTCCTACTCCACAAGAATTTGTAGCTGTAAACGATAGTTTTGGTGAATCTGCAACTCCAGATCAATTAATGGAGAAGTATGGTTTAAATGATAAAGCCATAATTGAAGCTGTAAAAAAGGTTATTTCTAGAAAATAATTTTTATTATTCAATAACACTAAAGCATCATTTATAAAAATGATGCTTTTTTCTTTTGCCAAACTCAATAATTTTAAAATTAATAAGTTTTATATACTATACTAAAAATCAATAAATATGAAAAAAGTAATTCTAGTAGTATTCCTTTTAATAGGAACACAATTAACTCAAGCTCAAATACAAGGAGGTGTCAAAGGAGGTATTAATTACAATTCAGATTCTTTCTCTGACGTAAAAGATGATGTTTTTGAAGGTGCAGAGAGTAAAACAGGTTTTCATGCAGGTGCATGGTTGCGTTTTAATCTACCGCTAACAGGTTTATATTTAAGACCAGAAATTGTATATACTCAATTAAGCAACAAGGTAATTTATAAACAAAATACAGGAAGTATTCAGAATAGAACTACTACCTATGAATTTCAAAAAATAGACATACCTGTTTTAGTTGGAATGAAGTTTTTAAAAGTAGCACATGTATTTGCAGGACCTTCTTTTCAATATATTTTAGATTCTGATTTTGATATTGCTGATTTAAAGCAGGTAGATTCTGATGGTTTTTCTGTTGGTGTTCAGTTTGGTGCTGGTATTGAATTAGGTAAATTAGGTTTAGACGTTCGTTGGGAAAGATCTCTATCTGATACTGAAGCTAATTTTGTTGATTCTAGTGTTGGAGATGTAAATTTTGATACTCGTGTAAATCAAATAATTGTAGGTCTTTCTTACAGATTTTAAAATGTAGAATAAGTATAAAAAAACCGAAGCTTCTAAGCTTCGGTTTTTTTATACTATATAATTAAAATTATTATCTAATATCTCTATTTAAATAATCTGGAACAGTTGGTTTATTCGGGTCACTAAAATCATTTCTAGGGTCTCCATCACCGTTAGCATCTTCATCTTTTGTTAATTTACCATCTCCATCATCATCTTCATCTAAGTAGTTTGGTCTTCCGTTACCATCCGTATCATCATTTCTAGGGTCTCCATCACCATCAATATCTTCATTTATAGAAGAAACATTGTCTTGATCATCATCTGTACCTTCTACAAAATCCCACAATTCAATAGTAAACATTAAATTTGAGTTAGCTGAAATACTAGGTCTTGTTACATTTCTATATCCTAAACCTGAAGGTATAAATAATATACCTCTACCTCCTTTATCAAAGTTTATCTGCTCTCCATCTTGAGTGATATTATTACCACCTTTAAAATGAACAAAACTATATGTCCAACCTCTTATTACCTGACTTAAAGATAACCATGTAGTATTTGCATCGAAATTAGAGCTTATACTATTTGCATTTAAAATTCTTTGACCGCTATACTTTGCGTACACAGAATCCATTACTGTCGGGAAACCTTTATCAATATTTGGTTCTCCTACATTTTTTATATAATAATAAAGTGTATAATCAACATCGCTTTCTGTAACCTCTTTAGTTTCTAGTTTAGTATCGTCAAATAAAGAAACTTGGTTATCATCTATAACCTTAACTAAATCTAAATCACTATCATAATAATTGTTTTTTAAAAACTTAACCAATGAATCATTATCAATAATAGCTTGTGCTTCGTGGTCAAAATTATCAACAAAAGAGTTGTTATTATCGCTTCCACAAGAATATAAAACTGCGGCAACAGCTACAGTGTAAAATAAGTGCTTAAATTTTATCATTTAATTCTGAAATTTTAACTTGCAATTTACCATTTTTATACCTTTGTAAAAAACAAAAAGATAAAATTTAACTTTTTATATGAGAATAGATAAATATTTATGGTGTATTCGCTTTTTTAAAACACGTAGTATCGCTACAGATACTTGTAAAAAAGGACATATTAAAATTAATGGAACCAACTTAAAACCGTCTAAAGAGATATTCGGAAATGAAGAAATAACCATTCGTAAAAATCAAATTAATTACAAAATAAAGGTTTTAGATATACCGACAAGTCGAGTTGGTGCAAAATTGGTTGATTTATATAGAAAAGATTTAACTCCAAAGGAAGAATTTGAAAAAACAGCCTTGTTAAAATATTCTAAAGATTATTATCGTAAAAAAGGAGCTGGAAGACCTACTAAAAAAGATCGTAGAGATATCGATGATTATAGTACAGATTCTGAAGAAAATGATATTAATTTGTAATATATTTAACCTTTAAAATAAATAGCATGACAGTATCTGATAATATTATACTAGATAATTTAGAAGTTGAACAAAAAATTCGTCGTATTGCTTTTCAAATTTATGAAAGCAATAGTAACGAAAAAGAAATTATAATTGCTGGAATCGTTGATAACGGCTATTTATTTGCTGAAAAAATATATACAATTTTATCAGAAATTTCACCTTTAAAAATTCAGTTGTGTAAGGTTTTTATTGATAAGAAAAATCCTATTAAGGCAATAACAACTTCTTTAACTAAAGATGAGTATAAAAACAAGTCTTTGGTTTTGGTTGACGATGTTTTAAACTCAGGCACCACATTAATATATGCTGTAAAACATTTTTTAGAGGTTCCTTTAAAGCGCTTTAAAACAGCTGTGTTGGTAAATAGAAATCATAAAAAATATCCTGTAAAATCAGATTTTAAAGGTATTTCACTCTCTACCTCTATTAAAGAGCATGTAGTGGTAGAATTTAATAAAAACAAAACGCTTGTTTATTTAACGTAATAAAGCATTTAATTCTGTAACAATTATATCTGTTTTTTTATCATCTACAGTTATTTTATAATTTGATTGATTATAAAAATAACTTCTTTCAAATAAGTGTTTTGCTACAAATTCTGCTAACTCATCGTTTTTTAGTCTAGCAACTAAAGGTCTTTTACTTTTCTCAGTTGTTAACCTTGTTGCAATTGTAGTGATACTAGCTTTTAAATAAACCGCAACAGTATTTATAGAGTCTTTTATAACATCCATATTACTTGCATAACAAGGCGTACCACCACCTAATGCTAAAATAATATCATTTTTTAAGGTTAGAATCTCTTTTAAATATAGATGCTCTTGTTTTCTGAAATAGATTTCACCTTTTGTTTCAAAAATTTCTGAAACAGACATTTCCTCCTTTTCTTCTATATAATTGTCTAAATCAATAAAAGAAAAGTTCTTTTTTTCTGCCAATAATCTACCAATTGTAGATTTACCACTCGTCATATACCCTACTAATACTATTTTCATAAACTAATAATTAAGCTGTTACAAATATCCGTAAAAAATATCATAAAAAAGTTTTTTAGATTTAAAGAACAGTTGTATATTTGCAACCGCTTTCGGAAGGAAGCAATGACCTGGTAGCTCAGTTGGTAGAGCATCTCCCTTTTAAGGAGAGGGTCCTGGGTTCGAGCCCCAGCCCGGTCACAAAAAAGTTAAGCATCTGCTTAACTTTTTTAGTTTACGCACGTATGGCGGAATTGGTAGACGCGCAGGCTTGAGGGGCTTGTGTTCGTAAGAACGTGCAAGTTCGACTCTTGTTACGTGCACACATAAAACTATAAATATTTTAAAAAATATTTATAGTTTTTATTTTTAGCTGATGTTTGTGATGTTCATTTCACAATTTATTAACTAGTTTAAGTTCAATTATTCTTATTTTTACCACATGCAAAAAAAATACTTATCTCTTATAGTACTAATACTTATATCAAGTATTGGTTACTCACAAAGTCAAAAACTAAAAGGTCAGGTTATTGACGCTGATACTCAAAAACCATTAAGTGCAGCACATATTTTAAATTTAAACACCGTTACTGGTACAATTACAAACGAAAAAGGAATTTTCGAATTAACATCAAAAGCAAACGACACTGTTTTAGTTTCGTTTATTGGGTTTTCTTCTATAAAATTAAAAGTAACAAATGACCTTTTAAAAGGTAACGAAGTCATTATTTCATTAAGAGAGAAACCTGAAGAAGTTAAAGAGGTTGTAATTAAATCGACAGAACTTATAGGGGTTTTAGAAGTGGATGTTAAACAGGTTCCTAAAGATCGTTTTTCTAGAATTCACATAAATGGATTGCCACAAACTTATGAAATAGGAAAACCACAAAAAATATCATCTCCGATAGCTAAATTGTTAAATCCTGTTGATTTGGTTTATAACCTCTTCGGAAAAAAACCAAAGCAACTTAAAAAGCTTAAAAAGTTAAAAAAAGAAGACGATTTACGTAAAATGCTTGCTGGTAAGTTTGATAGAGAAGTAATGATGGAATATCTAGAAATGGATAGACAAGAATTAAATAAATTACTTACAGATTGTGATTATTCAGAATATTTTATAAAAAAAGCAAGTGATCTTCAAATGATTGAAGCTGTGTTAAACTGCTATGAAAACTACAAAACACAAAAGAAAGGTAAAATAGAAATAGATAGAATACCTGAAAACAGGAATTAATAAAAAAAAAGCAGCAAGAAATTGCTGCTTTTTTTATGCTTTTATTTCAATCAAAATAAGTAAATTTACAGCTTAACAACACACACAAATACGACAACACAATGATTCATTTCTTTGGAAACGTTAGCAGCAAAATATTTGCTGTTCAAACAACAAAAGAATTATCTACAGAAACTATTTCAAAACTTACCTGGTTATTTGGCAACCAATCTAAAATAAATACGACGTCTCTCGACGTCTTTTTTGTTGGTCCACGTGCCGCTATGATTACACCTTGGAGCACCAATGCTGTAGAAATAACACAAAACATGGGTATTTCTGATATCATCAGAATAGAAGAATTTGAAGTGGTTTTAGAAGATTTTTCTGATTTCGACCCAATGATTTCTCAAAAATATAACGGTTTAAATCAAGATATTTTTACGATTGATATTCAACCAGAACCTATTTTAAATATTGAAGACATTGCTACTTATAATAAACAAGAAGGCTTAGCTTTAAGCACTGAAGAGGTTGAATATTTAGAAAGTGTTGCTACTAAAATAGGAAGAAAATTAACCGATTCTGAAGTTTTTGGATTCTCTCAAGTAAATTCAGAACACTGTCGTCATAAAATATTTAACGGAACTTTTGTTATAGATGGTGAAGAAATGCCTACTTCCCTATTCAAATTAATAAAAGAAACATCAAAAAAATTTCCTAACGATATTGTTTCGGCATATAAAGATAATGTTGCTTTTGTAAAAGGTCCTAAAGTTGAGCAATTTGCACCAAAAACAGCAGACAAACCAGATTTTTACGAAACAAAAGAATTTGATTCTGTAATTTCAATAAAAGCAGAAACACACAATTTTCCTACAACGGTTGAGCCTTTTAATGGCGCTGCAACAGGTTCTGGAGGAGAAATTAGAGATAGATTGGCAGGAGGAAAAGGTTCTTTACCTTTAGCTGGTACTGCAGTTTATATGACTTCTTACTCTAGATTAGAAGAAAATAGATATTGGGAAAATAAATTTGAAGCTAGAGATTGGTTGTACCAAACTCCGATGGATATTTTAATAAAAGCTTCTAATGGAGCATCTGATTTTGGAAATAAATTCGGACAACCATTAATTACGGGTTCTGTTTTAACTTTCGAGCATGAAGAAAATGCTGCTTCTAGCGATGCTAAACCTAGAAAACTAGGTTTTGATAAAGTGATTATGCAAGCTGGTGGAATTGGTTATGGAAAAGCTGAGCAAGCATTAAAAGACACACCAAATGAAGGTGATCAAATAGTTATTCTTGGTGGTGAAAATTATCGAATTGGTATGGGAGGCGCTGCAGTTTCATCTGCAGATACAGGAGAGTTTGCTAGTGGAATCGAATTAAACGCAGTACAGCGTTCTAATCCAGAAATGCAAAAACGTGCAGCAAATGCTGTTCGAGGAATGGTAGAAAGTGAAGAGAATTTTATTGTTTCTATTCATGATCATGGTGCTGGTGGACATTTAAATTGTTTATCAGAATTAGTAGAAGATACTGGTGGTAAAATCAATCTAGATAAATTACCTGTTGGAGATCCTACTTTATCAGCAAAAGAAATTATCGGAAACGAATCTCAAGAACGTATGGGATTAGTAATTGCCGAAAAACATATAGATACTTTACAGAAAATTGCAGAACGTGAGCGTTCTCCAATATATACTGTTGGAGAAGTTACAGGAAACGATCGTTTTACTTTTGAATCTGAAACTACTGGCGAAAAACCAATGGATTTAGCTTTAGAAGATATGTTTGGTTCTTCTCCAAAAACAATTCTAACCGATAAAACAATTGTAAGAAATTACAAGAATTCAAGATATAAAACTAAAAACTTACAAATCTATTTAGAACAAGTTTTACAACTTGAGGCTGTAGCTTGTAAAGATTGGTTAACCAACAAAGTAGATCGTTGTGTTGGTGGTAAAGTTGCCAAACAACAATGTGTTGGTCCGTTGCAAATTCCGTTAAATAATGTAGGTGTTATGGCCCTAGATTATAAAGGGAAAGAAGGCGTTGCTACTTCTATTGGCCACTCGCCTATTTCGGGATTAATTCACCCAGAAGCAGGAAGTAGAAATTCTATTACCGAATCTTTAACCAACCTTATTTGGGCACCTTTAAAAAATAATTTAGCTTCGGTTTCTTTATCTGCAAATTGGATGTGGCCTTGTAAAAATGAAGGTGAAGATGCACGTTTATATAAAGCGGTTAAAGCAATTTCAGAGTTTTCTATTGATTTAGGAATCAATGTTCCGACAGGAAAAGATTCTTTATCAATGAAACAGAAGTATAAAGACGGAGAAGTAATTTCTCCCGGAACTGTTATTATTTCTGCTGCCGGTAACTGTAGTGAAATAACTAAAGTTGTTGAGCCTCTTTTAAAAGTTGATGGCGGAAATGTTTATTATATCAATATTTCTCAAGATGAATTTAAATTAGGAGGAAGTTCTTTTAACCAAGTATTAAATACCATTGGTAATGAAGCTCCGGATGTAAAAAATTCAGCTTTTGTAAAAAATACGTTTAATACGATTCAAAATTTAATTAAAGCTGATAAAATTTCAGCAGGACACGATGTTGCTTCTGGTGGATTGATTACAACTTTATTAGAAATGTGTTTTGCGGATGTTAATTTAGGTGCCGATTTTGATATTTCTGCTTTAAATGAAGAAGATTCTATTAAAGTATTATTCTCTGAAAATAGCGGAATCGTTTTTCAAGCTGATGCTTCAGTAGAACCTATTTTATCAGAAAATAATATTGAGTTTTTTACAATCGGAACAGCTAATGACTCAGGAAAAGTAACTATTAAAAACAACGAAGACAATTTCTCTTTTGATGTTACTGAAATGAGAGATGTTTGGTATAAGACTTCTTATTTATTAGATAAAAGACAAACTGCAAATGGTTTAGCGAAAAACCGTTTTGACAACTACAAAAAGCAACCTTTACAATACACCTTCCCTACTCATTTTACAGGTAAACTACCTGTCACTTCGAGCGAAATTGCGAAACCAAAAGCAGCCATCATCCGTGAAAAAGGATCTAATTCTGAGCGCGAAATGGCAAATGCTATGTATTTAGCTGGTTTTGATGTAAAAGATGTACATATGACCGATTTAATTTCAGGTCGTGAAACCTTAGAAGATATTCAGTTTATTGGAGCCGTTGGTGGTTTTTCTAATTCAGATGTTTTAGGTTCTGCTAAAGGTTGGGCCGGTGCTTTTAAGTACAACGAGAAAGCAAATACTGCTTTAAAGAATTTCTTTAAACGTGAAGATACTTTATCTGTTGGAATTTGTAATGGAGCACAATTATGGATGGAATTAGATTTAATAAATCCAGATCATAAAGTACACGGTAAATTAGTGCATAACGATTCTAAAAAACACGAAAGTTCTTTTACATCTGTTAAAATTCAAGAAAATAATTCGGTAATGCTATCATCTTTAACAGGAACAGAATTAGGTGTTTGGATTTCTCATGGAGAAGGAAAATTTAACTTACCAGAACCTGAAGAAAATTACAATATTGTTGCCAAATACGGTTATGAAGGCTATCCTAACAACCCTAATGGTTCTGATTTTAACACAGCTATGTTATCTGATAAATCAGGAAGACATTTAGTAACAATGCCTCATATTGAACGCTCTACTTTTCAGTGGAACTGGGCTAACTATCCAGAAGACAGAAAAGATGAAGTTTCACCTTGGTTAGAAGCTTTTGTTAATGCGAGGAATTGGATTTTAAATTCTAAATAAACTTGGTGTTTTTTAATATAATTCCCTCTTTTTAATTTTATTAAAAAGAGGGAATTATATTAAATTTAAAGAATTACGATTATTTACAGTTTTCAAAGTAAAATTAAATTTAACTTTGAAAGATTTAGGTATTGATGTTTTAAGTTATGAGAAAATTCTATTATTTTTGAAAAAAAATATAGAATGGTATATGATTTTCATGAAATTAGTGATACTAGAAACCTAATTAATAGTGTTTTTACCATATCAATTTCATCCCTCCCTTTTAATTCTTTAATTGTTCCTACAGGGGCGCCATCTATAACGTATATATTTAGTGAAGAACAACAAACTTTGATTCATAAAGACAAAGAGTTTAAGTTTGATAAATTAATTGTTTCAGGTCAATTTGATTCTTCATATAGTTATCTCGTAAACGTTGAAGGTTATAATATTGGTGTAAACCTACATCCATCTACACTTTATAAAATTTTAGGTAGTGATATTTCTTTATTAAAAAATAAACATCTTCATCTTAAGGATATAAATAAAGAATTAACAGAAAAATTAGATATTATTTTTATTAAAAATAAAAATGATATTCAAACTTTTATAATTGAAATATCTAATTTCATAGAGAGTTTAGATATTTTTATTGATAAAGATGTTGAATTAATAGACACGGCTGTTAATTATATTTTAGAAAAAGAGGGAATGCTTCAAGTTATTGATTTGTTAAAAAAAAATTTCATTATCTCAAAAATCATTAGAAACTAAATTTAAAAAAATTATAGGCTTAACACCTGGTAAATATATGCGCTTAATTCGATTTTTAAAATTAATGCGTAAATATGAAAGTAAAGAAATTGATATTAATGATCTCATATATATGTATAATTACTACGATCATTCACACTTTATAAAAGACTTTAAATTATTCATGTCAGAATCACCTAAGGAGTATTTTAAAAAAGAATATCCTTTAATTAAAGCTTACTCTAAAAAAATTAAATAATATTTTATTTCTAATATAAAAACTGATATATTTTGATAAAACCTAAAGTATATTAACTTTTATTTTAAAAATATCACTAAAAAAAAGTGTTTTATTTAAAAACTTACGATTATTTACAGTTGTTTTTTTCATTATCTATATAAATTCGTAATACATACAAGTTTAATATATTTTGGGGAAAGTATATTAAAAAATTAGGGGCAAAAGGCGAAATAAAATTTCGCCTTTTTTTTATATCAAACAAGTTCTTTGTAACATATGTTACAAAGAACTTGTTTGATAAATTGTATATTGTACTTGTTATTAGTCAAATTTTGAAGGGTTAGATTAATAGTTTTTATGTAAAAGGTAGAAGACACATTTTTTAATGTGTCTTCTTTATTTAATCTGCAGTTATTATTTGCGTATTTCCTATAATAATTCCTTTTTTTAAGTCAGCTTTTCCTCTATATGTTATAATTGATTCACCATAAGAACTTACTTTAATTCTATCAGACACATTAAGCTGATAACTCCCCTCACCATAAGCTGTTAGTTTAATTTCTTTAGATTTTATATTACTTGCTATGATTTTACTAGATCCATAAGCTGTTATTTTCTGTTTATCAATAATACCTTTTTTAATGTTAAGGTAACTTTCTCCGTAAATAGTAATTTTTAAATCATCTACTTTAATCTTATCAACTGTAACTTCTGATTTACCATATATTCTTAAATTACATTTTGATTGACTCAAAGAGTTTTTAAAATTTATTTTTTCTTCTCCTCTTAATGAAAATATTTCAACATCTTCATAGATTATAACTATTTTAACTACTGTGTTTTTATAAATAGGTTTCTTTATCTTATAATTTTTGTACTTAACTTTTTTGTTTTTAGTAACAGTTTTAGCTCCTTTTAAATACACTTGAAGTGTTTTTGAGTTAATTTCATATTGAAATTTCTCTATAGGTACGTTAATATTTTTAATAGTAATACTAGGAACATCACCTTTTATAAAAACAGTTTCTATATGAGGACTAACAATTATTTTATTAAAGTTGTCATTTAACGGTATAAATTTATCTTGTCCAAAAGTTATACTTACTATTAATGAAGTGATTAATAGAAGTAATATTTTAAGTTTATAATTTACAAACATCATATTATTCGAATTTTAAATATTTAATTAAATCAATTTTCGTTGCTTTATAAGCCTTAAAACCTACGACAGAGAACACTAATACAATCAAAATAATTGGCGTTATTATGTATGGTAGTATTGGCATATCTATTCTATAAACAAAATTCTGTAACCAGTTTTGCATAAAGTAATAAGCAATAGGAACTAGTATTACTGAAGAGGTTATTACAATTTTTAAAAAATTTTGTAATAACTGAATCATAATTTCATGTACTGATGCGCCTAATGTTTTACGAATCGCCACTTCTTTTAATCGTTGCTGAATTGTTAAGGTTGCCAAAGCAAATAATCCTAACAAAGAAATTAAAATTACGAATAAAGAAAGTACTAAAAAGAGTGTTTGTTGTTTCTGATATTTTTTATATGTTTTCGCGAATTTCTTATCTAAAAACTCATATGAAAAAGGATACTTTGCATCTATATTTTGTTTCCAATATGTTTCTATTTCGCTAATAGATTCATCAATATTATTAGGTTTAATTTTAAATTGAATTGCAGGAATCCAGCTATGCGTAAACTCTAAACCGTGCCAAGGAACTAAAAACATAGGTGCTATTTTAGAATCAAAACCATCAAAATGATAATCCTTAATCATACCTATTACTTCAAAGGAATTTGATTTATCATCATCTTCAAGCCAACCTAAAGCTAATTTCTCTCCTAAAGGATTGTTATAAATATCTAATGCCTTAGCTGCTGTTTCATTTATTATAATTTTGTTGGTTTTATCTGTCGCTTTCTCATCAGAAAAGTTTCTACCTTTTACCAATTTAATTTTAGCAAAATCTATGTAATTATAATCTACAACGTTTGATGCTGTATTTAAACTTTTGTCGTTTATTTTATGGCTCAATCCCGTACCGTTTACATAGCCTTCTCCAGGAACGAACATACTTGCTGTTACAGCAATAATGTTTTCTTTTTTAGATAAAACTTCTTTTGCCAATTTATATTTTTTATATTTATTAGGCATACTATAAACATCTACAGAAAGTACTTGTTCTTTATCAAAACCTAACTCTTTCTCCATCATATAGTTAATTTGATTACCTACGATTAACATGCTAATAATAAAAAAACCAGAAATTAAAAACTGTAAACCTAGCATCATATTTCTTGCTAAGTTTCCTTTTTTACTTTTAGAAATACTTCCTTTTAAAACTTCAACAGCCTTAAAATTAGAAAGGTATATTGCAGGAATACTACCCACAAAAAGAGATACAAATATTGCTGTAAAAAATAACGTTATTAATGAATTTGAATGTAAAATTGAAATTTCAGTTTCAATAAATTCATTAAAAAATGGTAATGATAACTCTACTATTACCAAAGCAAAAAGGAACGATATAAATCCTTGTAAAACAATTTCTAATATATATTGAAAAAGCAAATGCTTTTTAGATAAACCAAGTGTTTTCTTTACTCCTACTTCTTTAGCTCTTTGACTAGCTGTAGCTACAGATAAATTGATGAAATTTACACAAGAAATAACAATTAAAAGAATAGATAAACCTAATAAAACCATCAATAGTTGATAATTCCCTGTTCCACTTGGTCCTGCTCTTTTTGCGGTATTATGCAAATATAACGTATCTAATTTGTCTAAAAGCACTGTTGGAATTCCGTATTTTTTATCAAACTCTGGTATTGTCATTCCATGACTTTCAACCTCAGGCCTATAGGCTTTTTCAATAATAACTTGATTCATTTTTTTTTGTAAATCTTCTAAATCTGTTCCTTTAGTAATTCTACAAAAAACTTCATTATTATGATTTCCCCAATTAACTTCAAACGCTTCATCAAACTGAATTAAAACTTCCGGTTCGTGATGTGAATTCTTTGGAATTACATATACACAACTTACAACATAATTTTCTCCATCAATTTTTACCGTATTACCTACCGCTTTATCTCCTTTAAAAATTCTTTCCGCATATGCTTTTGATAATGCTATATTCTTTCTTGTTTCAGTAAATTTCTGAGAAGATCCTGCAATAATTTCAAAAGGGAAAAAGTCAAAAAACTGAGGTTCTGTAAATATTGTTTTATCATTAAATTCAAACCCATCTTTGTACTGAATCACTTTACTTCTGTAAAATGGTTTTACCATTACAGATGCTGTTACTTCTGGTAATTCTTTTGGAAATGTTAAATACATTCCTGCATTTACAGTATACCAAACTTCATCATTTTTAGCTTGTTTTAAATTTACTCTGTAAACATCATCCTTATTAGGATTCCACTGATTATAACTTTTCTCTTCGTTTAAGTACAATAAAACAGTTAATAAACCAGCCAACCCTAATGTTAAACCACTAATATTAATAATTGTGTTTAACCAATTCTTTTTACTATTCCTAAAGAATATTTTTAACCATATTTGATACATAAATTTTCTTTTTTTATTAGTTTATTAAAACATCTACTTTATGCTCATTCTTTTTCACAGAAACTACCTCTCCATCTTTTAACGTAATTACTCTAGATGAAAATTGTGCATCGTAAGATGAGTGTGTAACCATAACAATTGTAGCTCCCGAAGCATGTAGTTCTGTTAATAATTCCATCACATCATTACCACTTTTACTATCCAAATTACCCGTTGGTTCATCGGCTAAAATTAATTTAGGATTCGTAACTAATGCTCTAGATACTGCTACTCTTTGCTGCTGACCTCCAGACAATTGTAATGGAAAGTGTTTTGCTCTATGTGCAATACCAATTCGTTCTAAAATTTCTGTAACTCTAATTTTTCTTTCGGATGCTTTTACCTTATTATAAATTAAAGGAAGTTCTACATTTTCGTATACCGTTAACTCATCAATTAGATTAAAATTCTGAAAAACAAAACCAATATTAGCTTTACGCAAGCTTGATCTTTCTTTTTCATTAAAGTTAGCCACTTCTGTTTCATCAAATAAATAACTTCCTTCGTTTGGCGCATCTAACAAACCAATAATGTTTAATAAAGTTGATTTACCACAACCCGATGCTCCCATAATTGAAACAAATTCCCCTTTTTTCACTTCTAAACTCAACTTATTTAAAGCTGTTGTTTCTACTTCTTCTGTTCTATAAACCTTTACTAAATCTGTTATTTTTATCATTTTAATATGTTTTTAAATTTTTATTTAATAGTTCTCGACTGCACTCGAACTGACATTAACTTTATTGCTTTACAACTTTTAAACCCTAAAGTATGTTTACCTCTTCCATCTTTTTAAAATCATCATAACTAGAAGTAATTACTTTATCCCCTGCCTTTAAACCTTCTATAACTTCATAATAAAAAGGATTTTCTCTACCAATCTTAATGTTTCTTTTTACTGCTTTATTATCAGAATCTAAAACAAAAATCCATTTACCATTTGTACTTTGATAAAACAATCCTTTAGGTATTAATAAAGCTTTTGTTCTGCCCGATAAAAACACTTTACTTTTTAAAGACATACCTCTTTTTATATTGTTTGATAAAGTATCCTTCTCAAATAATAATTCTACTTTAAATTGTCCATTTTTTACTTCTGGGTAAATTTTTGATAGCTCTATTTGATAGTTTTCAGCATTTACAGAAACACTTCCTTTAATTCCTCTTTTAAGTTTAGAAATATAGTATTCATCAACATTTGCTACTAATTTATAACCGTTTAAAACATCCATCTTTCCGATTGCTTGTCCTTGATTGTAGTTTTCGCCTAATATTGGATTAAAAGAAGATAACAAACCATCTACCGGCGCTTTTACAGTAAAATTCTCCTTGTTTTTACGTAATAATTCTAAGCTTTTCTCCATATTATCTAACGATGAATTTATACTTATTAATTGTAAATCTCTGCTTCTTTTTTCTTCTGAAACGCTTTTCTTAATTACGCCATTCCTATCTTTTTGATACGAGTGTTCTTGAGCAGATTTTTCATAATCATTTTTTGCTACAACGCCTTTCTCGAATAATTTTTTATCTAAATCGTATTGACGTTTTGCATTTCTAAAATCATTATTAATACTCAATAATTGTTGATCTAAACTTAATTGTTGATTTTTAATACTTACTCGTAAATTTCTTAAATTATTAATCTGCTCGATCATTGCTGTTTCTTGCGTTAAATAATTTAATTCAGCATTCGGATTGTAGACTTTTAATAAAGGCGTTCCTTTTTTAATCATTTGTCCGCTTTCTACAAAAATTTCAGAAACAGAACCACCCTGAATAACATTCACTAAAACAGAAGTTTTTGGTTTAACCGTACTATTAAATAAAATAACATCTTCAAAATCTCCTCGAGTAACTTCTCTAATACTTAAACTATCTTTTTTAATGTTAACTTGTTTTTTACGTGTTAAATTCATTAAAATAACACTCATTAATAAGACGATTGGAATTCCCCATATTAGCATCTTTTTAGTTGTTTTGTTTTTAGTTTGTATCTGCTTATCCATTATAATTTGTCTTCGTTTGGCATAGTTAATTCCATAAATATGCCATTAGAGAACATACAAATAAAACACTCATTGCTAGGTATTTATGTTTTTTATTGATTTTACAGGTGTTCAAAATCGAACATTTTTTTGTTCATATTCAAACAATTGACTAACTATGTAATATGAGAAAAAAAGAAGCAACCATATTGATAGTAGATGATGATGATGACATTTTATTTTCTGCCAGAATAAGTTTAAAGAAATATTTTACCGAAATTATAACAGCTAATAATCCGAAGAAAATAAGTAATCATTTAACTTTTTCAACCCATATAGATGTTGTTTTGTTAGATATGAATTACCGTATTGGTTATGAAGATGGTAAAGAGGGTTTGTATTGGTTAAAGCATATAAAAGAAGTTAGCCCGGAAACTACGGTGCTTTTAATGACAGCTTTTGGTAGTGTTAATTTAGCTGTTGATGCGATTAAAAAAGGAGCTACCGATTTTATATTAAAACCTTGGAACACCGAAAAGTTATACGGAATTGTAAATTCGGGAATAGAATTATCACGTTCTAAACGAAAAACAACACAATTAGAAACCGTACAAAAATTAAACGATAAAGATTTTCATCAACAAACTGAACACATTATTGGTACTTCGCCAGCAATGAAATCGGCTGTTGGCTTGGCGCAAAAAGTAGCTCCTACAGATGCTACTATTTTAATTTTAGGGGAAAACGGAACTGGTAAATACGTATTTGCAAAAGAAATACATTTAAAATCCGAAAGAAAAAACCATCCCTTTATTCATGTCGATTTAGGTTCTTTAAATGAAAATTTATTTGAAAGTGAACTATTTGGTTATACAAAAGGAGCTTTTACGGACGCTCATAAAGATACTATTGGTAGATTTGAATTAGCAAAAGGAGGTACTATTTTTTTAGATGAAATAGGCAACCTTCCACTCCACTTACAATCTAAATTATTAACGGTTGTTCAGAACAGAAAGATAACACGTTTAGGCGAAGGTAAAGAACGCGCCATTGATGTACGCATTATTTGTGCTACAAATGCTAATGTTCATAAAATGGTAGAAGAGCAACTGTTTCGTCAAGATTTGTTGTTTAGAATAAATACCATCGAATTAAACTTACCGCCACTTCGAGATCGTGTTGGTGATGTTGAGTTACTTGCGAATCATTTTTTGAAGAAACTAAACCAGAAATACCGAAAAAAAATAAACGGATTTACTACACAAGCCATCGGTGGATTAAAAAAATACCATTGGCCTGGAAATATTAGAGAAATAGAACATATTGTAGAACGTGCAGTAATTATAACAGATAACACTGAAATTCAATTAGAAGATTTACATTTTTCAACTAAAAAACTAGAAGCTACATTGGCTAATAGTTTAAACTTAGAAGAAACTGAAAAGTTGTTAATAGAACAAGCTTTACAAAAACACCAAGGTAATATTTCTCGTGCAGCAAAAGATTTAGGTTTAACCCGTGCTGCATTGTATAGACGCCTAGAAAAACATCAATTATAAAATGGGAAAACCTCAATTTATTCAAATTCTTATTAGAGTTTTACTATTGATAGCAAACGGAATTCTAGTTTTTTTCACCTATTTAAACGGATACTCAATTAACGCTATTGGGTTTTCTTTTTTGTTTATTTTTCAACTATTTTTATTTTTTGATTATTTAAAACAACTGTTTGCTGATATCGAAAAATCGATAGACTGTTTATTACATGATGATTATTCGAATACTTTTTCATCTAAAAAAAGAGAAAATCCGTTACATAACAAAACTGCTTTATTATTAGAAAAAAACCGAAAGAAAAGTCTTTTAAAAACTTCTGAAGCGTTAATTCTTACCAATATTATAGAAAGTTTAAGTACAGGTGTTCTTATTTTAAGAAAAGACACGAATCTACAAATTGAAGTATTTCAAATTAATAAAGCGTTTACCGAATTTTTAAAAATACCTAAGTTTTATAATTGGAATTTATTAAAAAATAAAATTGGAAACCTCGTTAACTTTATAGCTAAATGGGAAGAAGTTAAACATACTATTAGTATTGATGTAAACGATATAAAAGAAAGTTTTTTCTTAAAAACCTCGGTTACACAAACCAATCAATATGAGTATTTAATTATTTCATTAGAAACTATTCAGCAATTAATTGATAAAAAAGAAAAAGAAGCTTGGTATAAATTAATGAATGTAATGTCTCACGAAATAATTAATACCATTACTCCTATTAGTAGTTTAGCCGAAAATTTAGATTCACTTTTACAAGAAGATCAAACTGATGAAGAAACAATACAAGAGTTATCGCAAGGATTGCAAATAATTAAACGTCGTTCATACCATTTAACATCTTTTGTAGATACTTATAGAAAGTTAGCTGAATTGCCTTTGCCGCAAAAAGCAGAAGTAGATCTTACTAAAATTATTAAAAATACTTTAGCGCTTTTTCAACAAGAATTTTTATCTCAAAAAATACATATAGAGTTCGATGTTTCTAAAAAGATAATTATAAATGCTGATAAGCAACAAATAGAACAAGTACTTATAAATTTACTATCTAATTGTTTGTATGCTTTAGTGGCTATTGAAAATCCAAAAATCACAATTAAATTACATCAAGAAAATAACCGAATAAACTTATCTGTTATAGATAACGGTATTGGTATTTCTAATGATATTAAAGACAACATCTTTATTCCATATTTTACAACCCGAAAAGACGGTTCTGGAATTGGGTTAACTTTAAGTAAAAGTATTATGGAAGCTCATAACGGAACAATTCGGTTTGTATCACATACAAATGAGACTTGTTTTAAATTAACTTTTTTAAATAACAAGTAATTTACAATTGTAAACTAACTATTTATTGATATTTAATTTTAGATAATCCAATTTGTATTTATTTATAAACTAAAATACATTAGTGATGTTTACAATTGTAATTAAGAGAGACAACCTTATTATCATGCTATTTTAGGTATATATATCTTAAATGCGGTGGTTTATCTCTTAATTGACGTATAACACTTGTATATATAGCATAACTCTTCTTTATACCCCTTAAAATCTGCACACTTATTGATCTATAAGAGCTATAATTCTATTTATAGGTTATTACATATCTATCTTTTACATGAATAATTTAATTATTTACATATGTAAACAAGTACTTATGTAAAGTTAGGTGTTTACAAATGTGCTTAATGGATTCTTCAGTAACAGCTACCTAATCCACGGAAACTATTGAAAACTTCTATGCAACAAGATTAAGTAGTTGTTTTTTAGTAATTTAACGTGTTTTACCTAGAGTTTTAATGAAGCATAATAGAGTGTATTAACTTGTTCTATTAAATTTTTACATCAATTTACATTTGTGTATCTTTACAATTCATACATGTAATTTACAATTGTAACCTATTTATGGATTTACTTACTCGATTAAAAGAAATAATTGCTCATTACGATTTAACATCGTCAACTTTTGCGGATACTATAGAAGTGCCACGCTCTAGCATATCTCACCTTTTGTCGGGCAGAAACAAACCTAGTTTAGATTTTGTTATGAAAATGGTTGATAAATTTCCAGAAGTAGATTTGTACTGGTTGTTATATAATGAAGGATCTTTTCCTAAGAAAGAAAAAGAAATCGCTATTGAAAAATCAACAGTACATATTAAAGACGAAAAAGAAGCACCTTCTCTATTTTCTAAAAAAGCGGTATCCGAAGAAGAACCTGTAATTAATTCAAATACGCAATTCTCAGCAAGCACTAAAAAACTACGAAAAGTTGTTCTTTTATATACTGACGGAAGTTTTGAAGAGTTTAACCAATAAAAAAAAGCAGCAATTTAAAATTGCTGCTTTTTTCAATATTATAATAATCTATATTACTATGTTAACATTCCTCCATCTACAGATAAAGTTTGTCCTGTAATATAAGAACTCATATCAGAAGCTAAAAATACGCAGGCGTTTGCAATATCTTTTGGCGATCCACCTCTTTTTAAAGGGATTTCATTACGCCATCCTTCAACTACTTTTTCATCTAATTTAGCCGTCATTTCAGTTTCAATAAATCCAGGAGCAACTACGTTACTTCTAATATTTCTTGAACCTAACTCTAATGCTACAGATTTAGAAAACCCTAAAATACCAGCTTTTGATGCTGCATAATTTGCCTGACCTGCATTACCTTTTAATCCAACTACAGAACTCATGTTTATAATAGAACCTGAACGTTGTTTCATCATCGGACGAATAACTGCTTTAGTTAAATTAAAAACCGATTTTAAATTTACTTCAATTACTTTATCAAAATCTGTTTCAGAAATACGCATCAACAAATTATCTTTAGTAATACCAGCGTTATTTACTAATACATCAATCGTTTTAAATTCTTCTAAAACATTTTTTGCTAATTCTTGCGCCGCATCAAAATCTGCAGCATTCGATTGGTATCCTTTTGCTTTTACACCTAAACTTGTTAATTCATTTTCTAAAGCATTTGCTGCTTCAACAGATGAACTATAAGTAAATGCAATGTTACACCCTTTATTTGCAAATTCTAAAGCAATTCCTCTTCCGATTCCTCTTGTTGCTCCAGTAATTATTGCTGTTTTATTTTCTAAAAGTTTCATTTATTAGTTGTTTTTAATAAGTCAAATATAAAAAGAAAAATCCTGCTAAAGAATACTCTTTAACAGGATTTTATATTTATTCAGTATTTAAATAATTAAGATTTAATCTTTTTTTCATTTACATAATTAAATAAGTAGTCTACATCTAACTCTTTTATCTTACCTAACTTTTGTAAAGACTCTACATTTAAGTCTTTTTTATTACCAATTACCATAACATTGTAAGATTCACCTTTTACATTTTTATCAAAAAATGCTTTTAAATCTTCTATTTTCATGTTCTTAATGGTATT
Source organism: Tenacibaculum sp. AHE14PA (assembly GCF_019278465.1). Lineage (GTDB taxonomy): Bacteria > Bacteroidota > Bacteroidia > Flavobacteriales > Flavobacteriaceae > Polaribacter > Polaribacter bernardetii. Next base: position 340,949 of record NZ_CP058983.1, read on the forward strand.
GTACATTGCTTCTCTATGATCGTTTTCGATACCTCTTTTCTTTAAACCTTCGTAAGTCCAAAAAATGTTTGATTTCGTAATACGTTGTGCCGCTAGCTTTTTTAAAGTTGATTCTTTTGCTGCATTAAATTGCTTTTCAGCCTCTGGCATATTGTTCATTAAATCCATCATAGCATCTACAGCTTGCTCTAATTTATTAGCTTGCGTACCAACATATGCCATAACATAATTAGAATCCCCTTTTTTAGATGCATTACTATATGATGCGAATGCAGAGTATGCTAATGATTTAGATTCTCTAATTTCTTGAAAAACGATTGATGATAATCCGCTTCCAAAATAGGTATTAAACAATGTTGAAGCTGCTAAGTTTTCTGCTTTAAAAGGTTCTCCTTTTGCTAAAAACATTAATTCAGTTTGTACCATATCATAATCTGTAAAGAAAACATTACCACCAGTTTCAGTTTCTTTGTATTCTTTTGCTACTGGGTACTCTTTTAATTCACCATATAATTTATGGTTTTCATTTAAAGAAGTTACCGCAGCATTTACATCTTTACCGTAATAAAAAATACGTTGCTTATAGTTTTTCATGTCTTTAACTATTGCAACTAACTCTTCAGGATTTACAGCTTTTAACTCATCTATTTGCATGATATCTCTTAATCTTGAGTTTTCACCATACTTACCATAGTTCATTAAACCTGTAAATAAAATATTTCCTTTTTGAGTTTTTCCATCTTCACGACCTTTCTGAATTTGAGCTACATATTTATCATACGCTTCAGGATCTGCTTTTGCATTGTCCCATAAATGTTCTAATAACTCTAATCCTTTAGATAAGTTTTCTTTTAATCCATTTAAACCTACATATGTTTTATCGTTACCTGCACTTACATAATAAGAAATACCTAATTTATAAAACTCTTTTTTAATTTCTTCATTCGTGTATTTATCTGTACCAACATATTCTAAATATCCTGCAGCTAAAGATAATTTTTTATCATTATCGCTACCCATATCAAAAATAATATTCATATCAAATAAATCATTATTTTTATTTTCTACATAAGAAACTTTAATTCCGTTTTCAGTTTTAGTTTCTTTAATAGCTGTTTTATAATCTACAAATTTAGGTTGTAATGGCGCAGATTTCGTTTTATTAAATTCGGTAATAAATTCAGAACTTTTACCTCTATTTAAATTTACTGGTGTAATACCAGGATTAGAAACTTTTACTATATTCTTATCTTCACCTTTACGTTTATAAGTTACCACGTAATTATTTTGATAAAATTTATTTGCAAAATCAACTAACTCTTGTTTGGTTATCTTTTTTAAATCATCTAAAAATTTTACTTTATCATCCCAATTTTCGTGGTGAATAAAAGCATTAAAATAAGCAGAAGCTAAAGCAGTGTTGTTTTCATACTGACGTGTTTGACTTAATTTTAAATCATTTACAACAGCATCAATCATCCATTCATCAAATTCTCCCTTCTTTAATTTTTCAATTTGTGCTAATAATAAGTCTTTAACTTCATCTAAAGTTTGACCCGATTTAGGTGCACCTGAAAAAGAATGATATCCGTAATCATTTAAAAAAGTTGGAGAACAACCAGCATATTGCACAGCTTGCTTTTGATTTAAATTTAAATCGATTAAACCAGCATTACCGTTTGCCATAATCATATCACAAAGTGTTACAAACTTCTCATCTTCTGTATTTACACCTCCAGAACGGTATGCTATAGAAATACTTTCTGATGTTGGTCCGAAAACTTCGCTCATAATAGGAGTTGTAATCGCTTCTTCTTTTGGTAATGTTGGATGTGTTAATTCTTTCTTTTCGAATTTACCAAAAGTAGCATCGATTTGTTTTATGGTAGTATCAAAATCTAAATCACCTACTAAAACAATTGCCATATTATTTGGCACATAGTATTTATTAAAATAGTTATGAATATCAACCATTGAAGGGTTCTTCAAGTGAGCCGCTGTACCAATAGTAGACTGCTGTCCGTAAGGATGCTTTGGAAACAAATCTTTTAACATGGCAGCATAACGCTTTCTTCCGTCGTTATCCTGTCCTCTATTAAACTCTTCAAAAACAGCTTCTAATTCTGTATGAAATAAACGTAATACTAACGTGCTAAAACGCTCAGATTCTAAGTTTAACCACTTGTTTAATTCGTTTGCAGGTATTTTATTTTTATATACCGTTTCTTCAAACCAAGTATGTGCATTTGTACCTGTAGCTCCTAAAGATGATACCATTTTATCATATTCGTTAGCAATTGAATAATTAGATGCCTCTAAAGATATTTTATCTATCTCTTTATACAATGCTAATTTTTTATCAGCATCTTTTTCTGCTCTATGCTTTTCATATAAGTTAGAAATAGTATCTAAATAATCTTTTTCTTTCTCCCATTCTGCAGTACCTATTTTATGAGTTCCTTTAAAAACCATGTGCTCCAAATAATGTGCTAATCCTGTTGATTCTTTAGGATCGTAATTAGAACCTGCACGAACAGCAATATAGGTTTGAATTTTTGGTTCATCCGTATTTTTACTTAAATATACTTTTAAACCATTGTTTAAAGTATATAAACGTAAGCCTGTTGGATCGTTTGTTACCGTTTCGTAATTGTAACCGCTTGCATCGGCTTGTTGCTCGGTTTTAACTTCTTTTTCTGAAGGTTTAGTTTCCTTACATGCTATTGCAGTAGTAAGTAACATGCTAATAAATAGCAATTTAATTGTTTTCATATTTTTTAAAGTTTGATTAAATGTAAAAATCCGTTGAATTTACAAATTCAACGGATTCTTAAGAAATATATTTTAAAACTTTAACAGTTTTTTTACTGATAAATTATTTTGATAACACTTTTGCTACCATTTCACCAATCTTAGCTGGAGATTCAACAACATGAACTCCGTTTTCTGCTAAAATTTTCATTTTTGCTTGAGCAGTATCATCATCACCACCTACAATTGCACCTGCATGCCCCATTGTTCTACCAGCTGGTGCAGTTTGCCCTGCGATAAATCCAATAACTGGCTTACGGTTACCATCAGCTTTAATCCAACGAGCAGCTTCTGCTTCTAAGTTTCCACCGATTTCACCAATCATAACAATTGCTTCAGTTTCATCATCGTTCATTAATAACTCAACAGCTTCTTTCGTTGTAGTTCCAATAATTGGATCTCCACCAATACCAATTGCTGTAGTAATACCAAATCCTTGTTTTACAACTTGGTCAGCAGCTTCATATGTTAAAGTTCCTGATTTAGAAACGATACCTACTTTACCTTTTTTGAAGATAAAACCTGGCATAATACCAACTTTAGCTTCATCTGGAGTAATAACTCCTGGACAGTTAGGTCCAACTAAAGTACAGTCTAACTGATCGATATAAGCTTTAACTTTTACCATATCAGCAGTAGGAATTCCTTCAGTAATACAAATAATTACTTTAATTCCTGCTTCAGCAGACTCCATAATAGCATCAGCAGCAAATGCTGGTGGTACAAAAATAATAGAAGTATCTGCTCCTACTTTTTGCACTGCTTCATCAACTGTATTAAAAACTGGTTTACCGATATGCTCTTGACCTCCTTTACCTGGTGTTACACCTCCTACGACATTTGTACCGTAATCGATCATTTGACCAGCGTGAAAAGTACCTTCACTACCTGTAAATCCTTGAACTATAATTTTTGAATCTTTATTTACTAAAACACTCATTGGTATATTTTTATTTAATTTTAAGCTTCACAAAAATAGTTTTTTGTAATCGATTTGTAAAGCTTTTATTTCTTTTTTTGTTCTCTAAGCAGATGTTTAATTCCTGCTAACTCTTTTAACTTTTCTCTTGATTCTGAAATTGGTGTACCAAAATACGATTTTCCTCCTGCTACAGATTTCGTAACCCCTGTTTGACCTAGAATAACAGCGCCTTTACCAATGGTAATTCCGCTATTGGTTCCTACTTGCCCCCAAATAGTAACTTCATCTTCAATAATAACACAACCCGCAATACCTGTTTGAGATGCGATTAAACATTTTTTACCGATAACCGTGTCATGACCAACATGTACTTGATTATCAATTTTTGTTCCTGCACCAATTGTAGTATCACCTGTTACACCTTTATCTATCGTGCAAGAAGCTCCTAAATCTACATTATCCTCTAAAACAACTCTTCCTCCTGAAATTAATTTATCAAATCCTTCTGGTCTGTTTTTATAATAAAAAGCATCAGCTCCTAAAACAGTATTTGCATGAATTGTTACATTATTACCTATAACTGTATTGCTATAAATAGTAACATTAGGATGAATTACACAGTCATTACCTATAGAAACGGCATCTCCAATAAAAACATTTGGCTGAATAATTGTTCCTTCACCTATAATTGCACTATCAGAAATACTTTCTTTTGATGCTATAAACGGATTAAAATGTTTGGTGATTTTATTAAAATCACGAAAAGGATCATCAGATATTAATAAAGATTTTCCTTCAGGGCAAGCTACTTCTTTGTTGATTAAAATAGTGGTTGCAGCCGAGTTTAATGCTTTATCATAATATTTTGGATGATCTACAAAAACAATATCACCATGTTCTACTACATGAATTTCATTAATTCCTTTTACAGGAAAATTTTTATCACCTACAAACTCAACCTTTAATAAGGTTGCTATTTGTGCTAAGGTTTGTGTTTGTTTAAATTTCATTATAAAAAGAAATTCCCGCAAAAGCGGGAATTGTTTTATTCTTTAACTCTTTCCTGATAAGTTCCTTTGGTAGTTTCTACCTTAATTTTATCTCCTTCGTTAATAAACAATGGCACATTTACAATTGCTCCAGACTCCATCGTTGCAGGTTTTGTAGCATTTGTTGCTGTGTTTCCCTTTACACCTGGTTCTGTATGTGTAACTTCTAAAATTACACTTGCAGGCATATCTACAGATAAAGGCATATCATCTTCAGAATTAATTATGATAGTTACCACTTCCCCTTCTTTCATTAAATCAGGTGAATCTAAAGCACTTTTCTCTAATGTAATTTGAGAATAATCAACTTGATTCATAAAATGAAACGTTTCTCCTTCTCTGTATAAATATTGAAATTTATGAGTTTCAACTCTAACATCATCAATTTTTCTTCCTGAAGGAAATGTATTATCAACTACTTTACCGTTTGTTACACTTTTTAACTTTGTTCTTACAAAAGCAGGTCCTTTTCCTGGTTTAACATGTAAAAATTCAACAACTTTATAAATATCGTTGTTGTATCTCATGCATAATCCGTTTTTAATATCTGATGTAGATGCCATTCTTTAATTTATTTTATGTTGAAATAATTATTCACTAATTTTTCAACTATTTAATTTTTATGCTTAATTTGATTTAAAGTATCCTTTCATAATACCACGATGCGAATCTTTTATAAACTGTATAATTTCATCACGTTCAGAAGTTGCCTCCATTTCTGCTTCGATGATGTCAATCGCTTGTGAATAATTATAATTTTGCTGGAATAATATTCTATATATATCTTGAATTTCTCTGATTTTTTCTATTGCATATCCTCTTCTACGCAAACCAACAGAATTAATTCCTACGTATGATAATGGTTCACGAGCTGCTTTTACATATGGCGGAACATCTTTACGAACCAAAGACCCTCCGGTTACAAAAGCATGATTTCCTACTGATGCAAATTGGTGTACTGCAACCATACCTGCTAACACTACATTATCGCCAATAGTAACATGACCTGCTAAGGTGGTATTATTAGAAAAGATACAGTTTTCTCCAACAAAACAATCATGTGCAATATGGCAATACGCCATTATTAAACAATTATCTCCGATAATAGTTTTCATTCTATCAGAAGTTCCTCTGTTTATTGTAACACACTCTCTTATGGTAACATTGTCACCAATTACCACCGTTGTTTCTTCTTCTGCGAATTTTAAATCTTGAGGAATAGCAGAAATCACAGCCCCAGGAAAAATTTTGCAATTTTTACCGATACGAGCTCCTTCCATTATGGTAACATTAGATCCTATCCATGTTCCAGAACCAATTTCTACATTAGAGTGTATAGTTGTAAAAGGTTCTATTACCACATTTCGAGCAATTTTTGCTTGTGGGTGTACGTATGCAAGTGGTTGATTCATAAACTATTGTTTTTTTGCTATTTGTGCCATTAATTCTGCTTCTGCTACAACTTTTCCGTTTGCATAAGCATACGCTTGCATATGACAAATACCTCTTCTAATAGGTGTTATCAATTCACATTTAAAAGTTAAAGTATCCCCTGGCAACACTTTTTGTTTAAACTTAACATTATTCATTTTCATGAAATATGTTAAATAATTTTCTGGATCTGGTACTGTATTTAATACTAATACACCACCACATTGAGCCATTGCTTCTACTTGTAAAACTCCTGGCATTACTGGTGCTCCTGGAAAATGACCAACAAAGAAATTTTCATTCATTGTTACATTTTTCATACCAACCACATGTTTATCTGATAACTCTAAAATTCTATCAATTAATAAAAATGGTGGTCTGTGAGGCAAAACATCCATTATTTGGTGAATATCCATTAATGGAGGCTGATTCAAGTCATATTTAGGAACGTTATTACGTTTCTCTAATTTAATGATTTTGGCTAGTTTCTTAGCAAAAACAGTGTTCACTAAATGGCCTGGTTTATTAGCTATAACTTTACCTCTAATACGAGTACCAACTAATGCTAAATCTCCAATTACGTCTAATAATTTATGACGTGCTGCTTCGTTTGCCCAATGTAATTCTAGATTATCTAAAATTCCGTTAGACTGTATTTTTATATCTTCTTTATTAAAAGCTTTCTTTAATTTTTCAGTAGTACTTGCAGATAATTCTTTATCAACATATACAATTGCATTATTTAAATCACCTCCTTTAATAAGGTTATGCTCTAATAACATTTCTATTTCATGTAAAAAACTAAAAGTTCTTGCTGCTGAAATATGTTCTTTAAAGTCTGAAATTTTATCTAAAGTTGCATTTTGAGTTCCTAAAATTTTAGTGCCAAAATCAACCATTGTAGTTACTTGATACTCATCAGAAGGCATTAAGATAATTTCACTACCTGTAGCTTCATCCTTGTATGAAATAATTTCTTTTACAACATATTCTTCAATCGGTGCATCTTGCTCTACAATTACTGCTTCTTCTAATGCTTTAATAAAAAACTTTGAAGAACCATCCATAATAGGAGGCTCTGAAGCATCAATCTCAATAATTAAATTATCGATATCTAAACCTACAGCTGCCGCTAAAACATGCTCTGATGTTTGAATTTGCACACCTTTATTCTCAATATTTGTTCCTCTTTGAGTATTGGTTACATATTCTGCTTTTGCTTGTATTATAGGTGAACCTTCTAAATCAACTCTTACAAATGCAAATCCATGATTTATTGGAGCTGGTTTAAACACCATTGTTACTTCATTACCTGTATGCAATCCTACACCAGATAATGTAATTTCGTTTTGTATTGTTTTTTGTTGCTTACTCATTTTTTATTTTTTGAGCATTTAACTCTTTTTCAATTTTATATACTGTTGATGCTAGCTTTGGTAAATTTTTAAAATTAACGTATGATTTACTATAATCTGAATATCCAAATGCTGGTGTTCCTTGAACTACATCATTATCTTTTATACTTTTACCTATTCCTGATTGTGCTTGTATTCGTACATTATTACCTATTGTAATATGTCCAACAATACCAACCTGACCACCAATCATGCAACTCTCACCTATTTTTGCAGATCCTGCAATACCAGTTTGCGATGCTATTACGGTATTTTTACCTATTTCAACATTATGAGCAACCTGTATCTGGTTGTCTAGCTTTACTCCTTTTCTAATAATTGTAGCCCCTAATGTAGCTCTATCTATTGTTGAGTTTGCTCCGATATCAACATTATCTTCAATAATAACATTTCCTATTTGAGGTATCGTTGTATATTCACCGCTTTCGGTAGGTGCAAATCCAAATCCGTCTGAACCAATAACACTTCCAGAATGAATTTTACAATTCGATCCTATTTCAGTTTCAGAATAAATTTTTACTCCTGCAAAAATAGTCGTGTTATCTCCTATTTTTGTATTGTCTCCTATATAAGAATTCGGGTAAATTTTTACATTTTTTCCTAAAACAACATTTTCTCCAATATAAGCAAAGGCTCCGATGTATTCATTTTCTCCTACAGATGCAGAATCAGCTATGAAATGCGGATTTTCTCTACCTTGTTTATTGTTTTTAACTTCATTATAAAACTCTAATAATTTAGAAAATGACGCATAAGCATCATCAACCTTAATTAAGGTTGTAGTTATTTCACTTTCTAATTCAAAGTTCTTGTTTACTATTGCGATACTTGCATTAGTAGTATATATGTATGAATTATATTTAGGATTAGATAAAAAAGTAAGAGAACCCTCTGTACCTTCTTCTATCTTTGAAAGTTTAGATACTTCTGCGTTAGAATCACCTATAATTTCTCCTTCTAATATACCCGCTATTTGTTCTGCTGTAAATTTCATTGAATGCAAAAGTAATTATTTTTGTTTAATTACCTCTAGTTAGAATTACTTAACAATTAAATTAAACTAGTTTTTTTAGGATAACATAAATAGTATTTTATAACTGGTTTAGATAAAGCCTTTAAATTTAGTTGATCAGAAGCTTTTGCGATATCTTTTAATTTGCCTTTTTTTGTGTAAATTTTTATAGGTTTATTAGTATTATATGCTTGATGTTTTATTTTATTTGATAAAACAAAATAATTTAAATCCTCTTTCTCAATACCTTTATTTTCTGAAATCTTTTTGTAAATTTCATTTTTATACTTTTCTGTAAAGGCTTCATCTTGCATTTCTATCTTTAAAAGATTTCTATGAATAATCATTTTTGCTAAAGAAGAAAGTACAAAATCTTCATGATGCACCCATTCTTTTATTGCCGACATTACATCATAGTCATCTAATTCCGAAAATATTTTTAATGTTTTATTAGTGAAATTACTTTCGGTTATTGGGTTGTATAAAAAATGCTTCAAGGCACTTCCGGCAGGTAAATCAACTCCTTTTGTAGCTAATTCTTTGGCTCTTTTTAATACGTTTACTAGCGTGCTTTCGGCAACCAAACCTGTTTTATGCAAATAAACTTGCCAGTACATTAAACGACGCGCAATAATAAATTTTTCGACAGAATAAATTCCTTTTTGCTCTATAACTAATTCATCATTTACAACATTCATCATTGCAATTAAACGATCTGAAGAAATATTACCTTCGGTAACTCCTGTATAAAAACTATCTCTTTTTAAATAATCTAATCGATCAATATCTAATTGACTTGATATTAACTGGTATAAAAATTCTCTATGATATTTTCCTTCAAAAATTTGAATAGCCAAATTTAATTGTCCATCAAATTCATCATTTAAAACTCTCATAAATTTTAATGAAATCTCCTCGTGTGAAACGCCATTAACAATACTATGTTCTAAAGCATGAGAAAAAGCACCATGACCAATATCATGTAATAAAATAGCTACATACAAAGCGTTTGCTTCTTCATCCGAAATAGTTACATTTTTATTCCTTAATATGTATACTGCTTTTTGCATTAAATGCATACAGCCAATTGCGTGGTGAAAGCGCGTATGATTAGCACCGGGATACACCATACTAGATAACCCCATTTGTGTAACCCTTCTTAATCGTTGAAAATAAGGATGCTCTATAATATCAAATATTAAAGAATTTGGAATGGTTATAAAGCCGTAAATAGGATCGTTTATAATCTTTAATTTGTTCGTTTTCTGACTGTTCAAAATATCTTAATATTTCAATTTTAAACAAAAGAATCATAATTTATCTACAAAACCAAATTAACAAAAGCTTTATTAACGTATTTTTAGCTTTTAGATGTACAACAAATACATTTAAGAGCGTTAATTTAGTATAAAGACATGAAAATTATGATGAGAAATATAGATATACTTTGGGTTGATGATGAAATAGATTTATTAAAACCACACATTTTGTTTTTAGAAAAGAAAAATTATGTGGTAACAACATCTACAAATGGCGCTGATGCAATAGATTTAGTTGATGAACAAAATTTCGATATTGTTTTTTTAGATGAAAATATGCCAGGAATCACTGGTTTAGAAACACTGGCTGCCATCAAACAAAAAAACGCAAATCTTCCTGTAGTGATGATTACCAAAAGTGAAGAAGAATATATAATGGAAGAAGCTATAGGATCTAAAATAGCAGATTATTTAATAAAACCTGTAAATCCGAATCAGATATTATTAAGCTTAAAGAAAAACTTAGATCATTCTCGTTTAATCTCCGAAAAAACCACTTCTAATTATCAACAAGAGTTCAGAAAAATATCGATGGATTTAGCCATGGTAAATTCTTATGAAGAATGGGCAGAGTTATATAAAAAATTAGTGCATTGGGAATTAGAGTTAGAGAATATTAATGATACCGGAATGCTAGAGATTTTAGAATCTCAGAAATCAGAAGCGAATTCACAGTTTTTTAAATTCATCAAAAAAAATTATCAAAATTGGCTTACTAGTGATGATAAACCCACTTTTTCTCACACATTATTTAAAGACTATGTAGTTCCTACGCTATCAAAAGAGCAAGGAGTTTTATTGGTTGTTATTGATAATCTTCGTTACGATCAATATCGCGTTTTAGAGCCTTTTATCAATAATTATTATAAAAAAGAAGAGGAACATTCTTATTATAGTATTTTACCTACAGCAACACAATATGCTCGTAATGCTATTTTTTCTGGATTGATGCCTTCTGAAATGGAAAAAAAACATCCTGATTTTTGGAGAAATGACACAGATGAAGGTGGGAAAAACTTATTTGAGCCAGATTTTTTAGATGCTCAAATAAAAAGATTAAAATTAAACATTAAACACGAATATTATAAAATTGTATCACTTAAAAGTGGTAAAGAATTAGCAGATAACTATAACGGTACAAAACAAAATGATTTAACAGTGGTTGTTTATAATTTTGTAGACATGTTATCGCATGCTAAAACAGAAATGGAAGTTATTAAAGAGCTTGCTGGTGATGACAAGGCATATAGATCGTTGTCTGTTAGTTGGTTTAAAAACTCTCCTTTATATGATATTATTCAGAAAGCACAAAAACTGGGTCAAAAACTAATTATTACTACCGATCATGGTACTATAAATGCTAAAAACCCGACAAAAGTAGTTGGTGACAAAAACATCAGTTCTAATTTACGTTACAAAACAGGCAGGAGCTTAAGTTATGAAGACAAAGATGTGTTTGCTGTTAAGAATCCCAAAGATATCTTTTTACCTAGTATTGCTATAAATAGCCCGTTTATTTTTGCCAGAGAAGATTTGTTTTTTGCCTATCCTAATAATTATAATCATTTTGTAAAGTACTTTAAAAACACTTATCAGCATGGCGGTGTATCATTAGAAGAAGTAATTATTCCATGTGCTATATATAGTCCTAAATAATTTTATAAATATATTATAGTTTTCTATTTTTGCTTGCTATGAACAAAAATTATTCTTTAAACGAATTAACCCTAATAGCTGAAGACATTGTTAAAAATGCTCAGAATAAAGTATTGCTTTTTTATGGTGATATGGGTGTTGGTAAAACAACTTTAATAAAAGAAATTTGCAAAGTTTTGGGTGTCGAAGATGCTGCGCACTCACCTACTTTCTCTCTGGTAAACGAGTATCAAACAACTAATAGTGATATTGTTTATCATTTTGATTTTTATCGCATCGAACACGAAGAAGAAGCTTACGATATGGGCGTTGAAGATTATTTATATAGCAATAATTGGTGCCTAATTGAATGGCCTGAAAATGTTAAAAATTTACTACCTTTAGATGCTGTTACTGTAAAAATTAATCTTTTAGAGAACGGTCAACGTAATATCCAACTAACAAACAACTAGTTATAATGAGTTCTATTTCGCCTTTTACCAAAGAGCAATTAATGCCGCAACCTGAAATGCTTGAAATAAAAAGACAAAAAGGCGAATTATTTATTGGCTTACCTAAAGAAACGCATTTTGAGGAAAAACGTATTAGTTTGTCTCCCGATGCTGTTTCTGCTTTGGTTGAAAACGGCCATAGAGTTGTTGTTGAAGCTGGCGCTGGTGATGGTGCTAATTATAGTGATAAAGAATATTCTGATGCTGGTGCTAAAATAGCCTACAATACAAAAGAAGCTTTTGGGTGTACTATTGTTTTAAAAGTAGCCCCTCCTTCTTTAGAGGAAATTAAAATGTTAAATCCGCAAACAGTTTTAATATCTGCATTGCAGCTCAAAACTCAAGATAAAAAATATTTTGAAGCTTTGGCTAATAAACGAATCACTGCTGTAGCTTTTGATTATATAAAAGACGAACACGGAGTGTACCCAATCGTAAAATCATTAAGTGAAATTGCGGGGATTGCTTCTATGCATATCGCAGCCGAATTAATGACAACATCTAACGGTGGTAATGGTTTATTATTAGGAAATATTGGTGGTGTTCCTCCTAGTGATGTAGTAATTTTAGGAGCAGGTACTGTTGGTGAATTCGCTGCACGTTCTGCTATCGGATTAGGAGCTCGTGTAAAGGTTTTTGATAATTCTATTACCAAATTAAGGAAATTACAACACTGTTTGCAATCTCCAATATACACCTCTACTGTTCAGCCCAAAACATTAACTAAAGCTTTAATGCGCTGTGATGTTGTTGTTGGTGCTATTAGAGGTAAAGAGCGCTCTCCTGTAATTGTTACAGAACACATGATTGAACAAATGAAAGATGGAGCCGTTATTGTTGATGTAAGTATTGATTGTGGTGGCTGTTTTGAAACTTCAAAAATTACTACACACAGTAAACCTACTTTTACCCAACATGGTGTAATTCATTATTGTGTACCAAACATTCCTTCGCGATATGCACGTACTGCTTCGGTTTCTATTAGTAATATATTTACTCCATACCTATTGAATATTGCAGAAGAAGGCGGATTTGAAAATGCGGCTCGTTTTGATAGAAGTTTACGTAACGGAATGTATTTTTATCACGGAATTCTAACAAATAAAACGGTAGCTGATTGGTTTGACTTGCCTTATAGAGATATTAATTTATTGATTTTATAACCTGTTTTTTTCTTACTTTTGCGATCACAAAATTTTACTATGCAATTTTTAAAACGTTTTGGTTATTATGCAATCGGATTAGGTTTCGGTTCTTTAATTGTCTTATTTATTTGGAAGGGTAAAGATGTTTCTTTTGATTATGGAATGGATGCGCGTACCTTAAAAACAATTCGTATTAGAAAAAGATTGTTTTCTGATAAAGCAGTACAGGTTTTAACAAATTCTGCTATTGATACTGCTACGGTATCTGCAATTTTAAAAAATGGAGATGTAGATTTCGGTAAAAGTAAACCTCGTTTAAAACCTTGCCCTGAGTACTTTATTACAGGAAAAGACAGTTTAAAACATATCGATTTATATGTTATTAGATGTGATTCTACCACAACTATTGATAAGATTACAATAAACTAGCAGTTTTTATATTTATCATGAAGTCCCATTCCTTTTAGAATCATAGGTGTAATTTTATCTAACCTTTTATACTTCGTTGTTTCTCGTTTTGCTTCAGAAATATAATTTGCATACTCTCTTTTTTTACTAAGTGAAAAATTAGCAAAACACGCTCTTAAAGCATCATCATCATCTAATGCCATTTGCAATTCAGTTGGAATTATTAACGGTTTAGTGTTTTTAATTGGTTTAAATTCTTTTCCGTTTTCAGAATTCTTAATAGCTTCTAATACATATTCCTTCACTAAATCTACATCAATTTTGTTTAATGCACAAAACTGCCATTGACGCATCGCATGTGTTTTTTCTTCTTGCGCATTTTTCAATACTTTTTTATCATCATTTAAAAACATTCCTTGAAAAAACCAAAGTCCACAATAATTTTTAAAAGCAGACAAACCCACAATGTTTTTATTTTTATAAACATAAACTGGAGCTCCCAATTTAATAGTTTCTTCTAATGATAATTCTAATAAAACAGAACGCAAGAGCTTTAACTCTTGCGTCCATTTATTTTTAGCGGTAATATAATCTAGTACTTTGGTATTCATTAGTAGATTATTTTAATTTGCTATTTCACTTGTAAATTTAATACGCATTAAACGCAATTCATCTTCGTCATAATCACCATCAAATTCATCTAATGCCTCTTGAATTTTATCTGTTTCAGATTCCATAAAATAATCATGTATTTCTTCTTGTTGATCTTCATCTAACAAGTCTTCAACGGCATAATCTATATTTAATTTAGTTCCAGAAAACACAATTGCTTCCATTTCTTTTAACAACTCTGCCATGCTTAGCCCTTTTGATTTAGAAATATCCTCTAAAGGTAATTTTCTATCTGTATTCTGAATAATAAAAAGCTTTAATCCAGAATTTACACCTATACTCTTAACGATTAAATCATCAGGGCGCATAATATCATTTTCGGCAACATAACTTGTAATAAGTTTTACAAAATCTTTACCGAATTTCTTAGATTTACCTTCTCCTACACCGTGAACTTTAGACAATTCTTCTAATGTTATTGGGTATTTTAAAGCCATATCATTTAAAGACGGATCTTGAAAAACTGCAAAAGGAGGCACTCCTAAACTCTTACCTACACTTTTACGTAAATCTTTTAACATAGCGACCAATTTAGCATCTACACCACCTGCTGATTTTTGATTTGCAATAATTATTCCTGCATCATCTGTAGCATACACATGATTTTCAGTCATCATAAAAGAGGTTGGATTTTTTATAAATTCCTTTCCTTTTTTGGTTAACTTTAAAACGCCGTATTGTTCAATTTCTTTCTTAATTAAATCTACCACCAATATCTGGCGGATTAACGCCATCCAATAATGATTGTTTTTATCTTTTCCGATTCCGAAAAAAGGTTGTGCCGTTGTTTTATGTGATTTTAATAATGCATTTTGCGAACCTATTATTGTATTCACAACCTCTTTAGGCTTATACATTTCGTTAGTATCCCTAATTACAGATAATAATGTTTTTACTTCTTCTTTTGCTTCGTGTTGCTTTTTTGGATTTCTCATATTGTCATCCATTTCTGCTCCTTCTCCGTTTACTGCATCAAACTCTTCGCCAAAATAATGCAATATGTATTTACGTCTGTTCATAGACGTTTCTGCATAACCAACAACTTCTTGCAGTAATGCATGACCAACTTCCTGTTCTGCTACAGGTTTGTTTGCCATAAACTTCTCTAGTTTTTCTATGTCCTTATATGAGTAAAAAGTTAAACAATACCCTTCTCCTCCATCACGCCCTGCACGACCAGTTTCTTGGTAATAACTTTCTAAACTTTTAGGAATATCATGGTGAATAACGTAACGAACATCTGGCTTATCAATTCCCATTCCGAAAGCAATCGTAGCGACAATAACATCACAATCTTCCATCAAAAACATATCTTGATGTCTTGCTCTTTTTTTGGCATCTAATCCGGCATGATAAGGAAGTGCATTTATACCGTTTACTTGTAAAACTTGTGCTATTTCTTCTACCTTTTTACGACTTAAACAGTATATAATTCCGGTTTTACCTATTCGTTGTTTTATAAAACGAATAATATCTTTTTCTACATCTTTAGTCTTTGGTCTAACTTCATAAAATAAATTGGCTCTATTAAACGACGCTTTAAAAACGTTTGCATCACTCATTCCTAAAGTTTTAAGAATATCTTCTTGCACTTTTTCTGTTGCTGTAGCTGTTAGACCAATAATAGGCACATTATCAATCTGTTTGATAATTGTACGTAAGTTTCTATACTCAGGTCTAAAATCATGACCCCATTCCGAAATACAATGCGCTTCATCAATTGCTACAAAAGAGATTGTTTGGCTCCTTAAAAACTCAGCATATTCTTCTTTTACCAAAGATTCAGGCGCAACATATAAAAGTTTTGTTATGCCGTTTTCAATGTCCGCCTTTACTTGTGCTACTTCCGATTTATTTAATGAAGAGTTTAGTACATGGGCAATTCCATGTTCTTCAGAAATCCCTCTAATAGCATCTACTTGATTTTTCATCAAAGCTATTAAAGGAGAAACAACTATTGCTGTTCCTTCTTTCATTAATGCTGGCAACTGATAGCAAAGAGATTTCCCTCCGCCAGTAGGCATTATTACGAATGTATTTTCGTTGTTTAAAATACTCTTAACAACTTTTTCTTGTAGACCTTTAAATTGGTTAAAACCAAATATTTTTTTTAATGATCCATATAACTCCGACTGCTCTATATTCATCTCCTAATATCAAAAATTAAAAATGCAAACCAATTTACAAAAAAACTTTACACTAACTAGGTAAATTTTATTTTTATTAAAAAGTTTTCTTCTTAAATATTCTTATTTTTACACTCTATAAATTACTAAAAACTTTTTTAACTTGAAAGACGCAAACGCAATTCTCTCAACAGCAAAAGAAACCATACTTTTAGAAAGTAATGCTATTGCTAATTTAGCAAAATTATTAGATAGTTCGTTTGTTGATGCTGTAAATTTTATTTTCAATTTAAATAATAGTGATGAGTATCATTATTTACATAATTTAATAAAAGAAGATATATTTTAAAATGGCTGTAAAAGAAATGTCTTTTTTAGACCACCTCGAAGAATTAAGATGGCATTTGGTAAGAAGTTTTGCGGCAATTTTTATTGTTGCAGTTCTTATTTTTGCTAATATTAATTTTGTTTTTAACGAAATTTTATTAGCGCATTTAAAACCAGATTTTGCTACTTATCAATTTTTCTGTAATGTATTTACAGCTATAGGTATTGATAGTAGCTTTTGTACTATAAATTTTAAACAAACCCTACAAGCTTTAAACCCTACACAACAATTGATGACCGGTATTTGGTCTTCTTTAATTCTAGGATTTGTAGTTTCTTTTCCTTATATATTATGGGAGTTCTGGCGATTTATAGCTCCCGGATTACATAGCGCTGAAAGAAAAAAATCAAGAGGTTTTATTTTCACTTCTTCATTTTTATTCTTTTTAGGAATCCTTTTTAGTTATTATATTATTTTACCAATGTCTGTATATTTCTTTTACAACTTTGAAATATCTAATGTTATTGAAAATAATTTTAAACTAGAAGCCTATATCGGTTTAATAACAAATACCTTGTTAGGGGTAGCTATCTTTTTCGAACTACCTGTTGTTATCTTTTTTCTAACTAAAATAGGATTGATAACACCTGAATTTTTACGTAAATATCGTAAACACGCATTAGTTGTAGTTTTAGTATTATCAGCAATTATAACACCGCCAGACGTTGCTAGTCAAGTAATCGTTTCGGTTCCAATAATGATACTATATGAAATAAGTATTCATGTATCACAATATGTCTTAAAAAAACAAAATAAAAAGAATGTCTCAAAAAGTCCAAGAGTTTAACGACTACCGTGCTAAAATGAATGATAAAATTTTAGCGGGTGATAATAAAATTATCAAACGTATTTTTAATTTAGATACAAATGCATTTAAAGAAGGTCATTTACCAACAAAAACTAAAGAGTTACTAGGTTTAGTAGCATCTGCAGTTTTACGTTGCGATGATTGTATTGCCTATCATTTAGAAACTGCTCATAAAAACGGAGTAACAAAAGAAGAAATGATGGAAACTATGGGTATTGCTACTTTGGTTGGTGGAACCATTTTAATTCCGCATTTACGACGTGCGGTTGAATTTTGGGAATCATTAGAAGAGAATAGTTAACAAATAATTAAGCTATCAATTTATAGTTTTTCTGTATTTTAGTACAATCATTTATCAAAAAAAAGCAATTAATAATCAATGAAATTAAGAGCAGATAACATACAAAAGCTTTATGGCAGTAGAAAGGTTGTAAAAGGTATTTCGTTAGAAGTAGAACAAGGAGAAATCATTGGTTTATTAGGGCCAAACGGAGCCGGTAAAACAACTTCTTTTTACATGATTGTTGGAATGGTAAAACCAAATTTTGGTAACATTTATTTAGATGATGAAGAAATCACTGATGATGCAATGTATAAACGTGCTCAAAAAGGAATTGGGTATTTAGCGCAAGAAGCGTCTGTTTTTAGAAAATTATCTGTAGAAGATAACATCATGTCGGTTTTAGAATTTACTAATAGATCTAAATCAGAAAGAAAAAAACGTTTAGAAGAATTAATTGATGAATTTAGTTTAGATCATGTTCGTAAAAACCGCGGAGATTTACTTTCTGGTGGTGAACGTCGTAGAACAGAAATTGCACGTTGTTTAGCTTCTGACCCGAAGTTTATTTTATTAGATGAACCTTTTGCGGGTGTAGATCCTATTGCGGTAGAAGATATTCAGGGAATTGTGGCTAAGCTTAAAACAAAAAACATTGGTATTTTAATTACCGATCATGATGTGCAAGCTACACTAGCAATTACCGATAGAACTTACTTAATGTATAATGGAAGTATTTTAAAAGAAGGAACTCCCGAAGAATTAGCAGAAGATGAAACTGTACGTCGCGTTTATCTTGGTAAAGATTTCGAACTAAAAAAGAAAAAGTTTTAACGTTAAAACCTACAAAAAAAGGAGCTTAATAGCTCCTTTTTTTTGTTCTATATTTAATTATAAATTACGCTTTCTTTAAATTATTAAACATTGATAATCCTACGTATAATAATATTATTAAAGGCACTGCCACAAATTTAATAACTATTAAAAGTATAATAGACAGTGCTAAAAAGATATATTTTAATGCATTTTCTTTAAATCTGAAGCTTTTAAATTTTAAAGCAAACAACGGAATTTCAGCATTCATTAAAAAAGTCAATAATACTGTTACTGCTATCAAAAAATATTGATTCGTTATTAAATCAATAAAAAAAGATTGATTAGAAAACTCAACTATTAACGGTAAAGAAATCACTAATAATGTCATTGCAGGTGTTGGTAAACCAATAAAAGAATCTGACTGTCTTGTATCAATATTAAAATTAGCCAATCTATAACATGCTCCTAAAGTTAATAACAAACCTATATATGGCAAATTACTACCATTGCCATCTGTTGCAAAATAACTTACTTCATTAACTCCTAAGCTACTAATTAAAAGCTGCAACATTACAATACCTGGCACTACTCCACTTGTTACCATATCAGCCAAGCTATCTAATTGCTTACCTAATTCACCCTGTACATTTAACATTCTAGCTACAAAACCATCAAAAAAATCAAATACAATTCCTGCTGTTACCAAAACAGCGGTTCCTACAAAATCGCCTTTAAGAGCAAAGATTATAGCAATTGTACCACTTAGTAAATTCCCTAATGTTAATAAGTTCGGAATATGTTTTTTCATCGATTTTTAATATTTAAGGCGAAAATAAGAAATCATTTTATCAGTTTTACATTTTACTATTTTTTTATCATATTTGTAAACACTTGCTATAATTCGAAAACCATGCCTATTCTTACTACTGATTTTAATCCGAGTCTTCCTTTTAAAAGTGCACATTTTAACACAATGTATCGTCCTTTGTTTATGAAGGATACAATTAAATACCAACGAAAAAGATTGATCACTTGGGATGCTGATTTTATAGATTTAGACTTTTCTTGTATCGGTTCTAAAACATTAGTGCTGTTAATTCATGGTTTAGAAGGAAGTGCGCAATCTAATTACATGATTACAACCGCCAATCATTTAAATGAAACTGGTTTTGACACAGTTTGCATGAACCTGCGCAGTTGTAGTGGTGAAGATAACCTCTTATTAGAAACCTATCATAGCGGAAAAACAGATGATGTAGATTTTATTATTAAACACCTTACATCCAATTATAATTACGAAAATATAATTATTGTAGGTTTTAGTCTTGGTGGGAATTTAACTTTAAAATATTTAGGAGAATATGATAATATTCCTACTGAAGTTAAAGGCGGAATTGCTGTTTCTGTTCCTATTGATTTAACAAGTTCACAAGCGGAGTTATTGAAACTAAAAAACAAAATTTATTTAAACGAATTTATAAAGTCTATAAAACTTAAAATGCTTGAAAAAGCAGAAAAGTTTCCCGAATTTAATTTAAATAAAGCTTTATTATTTAAAGCAACAAAATTTCGTCATTTAGAAAAACAATATACAGTGCCTGTTTTCGGATTTAAAAGCTCTGAAGATTACTGGATAAAAGCAAGTGCTAAACCATATATACCCAAAATAAAAGTACCTTCTTTATTAATAAACTCATTAGATGATAGTTTTTTATCTAAAGAATGTTATCCTTTTGAGGAAGCTAAAAACTCAACTATTTTTCATTTATTAACTCCAAATTACGGTGGCCACGTAGGTTTTATAAGTTCATTTAATGATACAGATAGTAGATGGATAGAAAATAATATTGTTAAATTTATACAAGAAAATTTAGGCATTACTTCTTAAAGATAATAGCCCTAATAAATAGTATTTCTTTAATCTTTATTAAGATATTTGTATTACTAATAATTACTTTTCAGATTCAAGTTATGATAAAAAAAATCACTTCAATTCTTCTATTATTATTTTGTACGAATGCTATTTTCTCGCAAATAGTTGCCACAAAGAGCTTGTCTGAATTTTCGCACATTAGTATCATCACATCTGGCCCTGGAGAGGTTTTATATGAAAAGTTTGGTCATACCGCAATACGAGTTAAAGATCCTGCTACGCAACTAGATTTAATTTATAATTACGGAATTTTCGACTTTGACAATCCTACTTTTTATGTTGATTTCACAAAAGGATACATGAAATACAAATTGGTTAAATATCCATTTTATATAGCTTTAAAAAGCAGTCAACAAGATAAACGTTGGGTTAAAGAGCAAATTTTAAACTTAACTCAAAATCAGAAGAATGATTTTTTTAGTATTTTAGAAACAAATGCACTACCTAAAAATGCAGGTTATTTATACGATCCTTATTTTGACAATTGCGCTACCAAGCCTCGTGATATTATTAAAGAAGTTTTGGGTGATAATTTAATTTTTAAAGATGATTTTGTTGCTGAAAATTTATCTTTAAGACAATTAATGAATAAAGAAATTCATCAAAACAGTTGGGGAAGCTTAGGTATTAATGTTGCTTTAGGAAGCAGGTTAGATAAAATTGCTACTGCAAGCGAATATTTATATTTACCTGATTATGTTTTTGAAGCTTTAAATTATGCTAAGGTTTTAAAAGAAGGTAAAGAAGATAATTTAGTCTTAAAAACAATTATTTTATTAGATTTTGAAGAGAAAGAATCAAAAAGTGATGCTGTTAGTCCGTTTTTAATAATTTTACTACTTTCTTTATTTGGCTTATTTATCACCTATAAAGATTACAAAAACAAAAAAAGAACTAAATGGTTAGATTTTTCTTTGTTTTTTACAACAGGAATCATCGGGCTATTAATTGTGTATTTATGGTTTTTCACCAACCACACTACCGCTCCCAATAATTTTAATTTTTTATGGGCTTTTTTTCCAAACTTACTTATTGCTTTCTTTTTGCTAAAGAAAACCACACCAAAATGGATTGCCAAGTATTGTTTAGCACTACTCGCTTTTTTAGGAATAGCAACTATTATTTGGATTACTAAAACTCAATTATTCTCTTTCACCTTAATTCCTTTATTAATTTTACTGGGAATTAGATTTTGGTTTTTACAAAAAACTCTGAATCGCTAATTCGTAACTTTGTAAACCAAAACCTGTAATTACTCCTTTTGCACTGGGAGCAATATAACTTACATGGCGAAAATCTTCGCGAGAATGCACGTTAGAAATATGTACTTCTATAACCGGAGTTTCAATACCTTTTACAGCATCAGCAATACCAACAGATGTATGTGTATAAGCCGCAGCATTTAAAATAACACCATCATAATTAAAACCTACTTCATGTAGTTTATCAATAATTTCTCCCTCAATATTCGACTGAAAATAAGCTAATTCAACTGATTTGTACTTTTTTTGCAACTCTTTAAAAAAGTCTTCAAAAGAATTTGAACCATAAATTTCAGGCTCACGCTTACCTAACAAATTTAAGTTTGGTCCGTTTATGATAATTATTTTTTTCATGTTTCAAATTTATGAAATAAAAAATAGGCTACTTAAATTTTAAGCATAAAAAAAGGGAGGCATAACTGCTTCCCTTTTTAATAAGTAATTTTATTCTTAGATATGCAAAGCAAACCCAACGTTAAATTGTAATACATTAACTCCGTCGCTATCACCTAAACCTAAGTTATATCTTAATCCTGGCTCAATACTTACCATATCTCCTAAGAAAATAGCATAACCTGCTTGTAATCCTAAGAAAGAAGCATCTGCATCTCCTTGAGAAGCTCCCGAATAATCAATTTGTACAGGAATCATACTACTAATATAATATTTAGCTCCAATTTTGTAAGAAAACTTAGTATCAACACCATCAACACTAGAACCTCCAAAACCTAACCCTAATTTAATAGCTAAATCGTCCATAATAAAGTAACCTCCTTCTAAACCTAAGTTATAAGTTGTTACTGAATCATCTACTCCATCTAAAGATACAGAGTTCAAAGAAAAACCTGTGTTAGAAAGATGAGAAGCATTTGTACCGAAGTTTGTATTTCCTTCGATTAAAAATTTCCCTTTAGCTGTTTGGCCATCTTGTGCATTTGCAGTAAATCCTGCAGCTACCATTGCAATAACTAGTAATACTTTTTTCATAATTTAAATTTTTATTGTTTATTAATTTGTCCGACAAAAATATTTCTTTTTTTAAGACAGGCAAAATTTTTTTTAAAAAAAAACTAAATTCATCTACTTTATCAATGTAACTATATAGTTTTTAAATGCTTATTTTTAATTTTTTGTTTACTAATTTTACCGTAAAATATAATAGCTCATCAAGAAAAAATCTAATGAACTGGCAGCAAGCAACATTTGATTACACAAACTATTTAAAAATAGAAAGAGGACTTTCTAAAAACTCTATTGATAGTTATAATAGAGACGTAAAAAAACTAGTTTCGTTTCTTGCTGTGCATAAAAATAAAAGTTTACCTATACATATAACTTCAGATATTATTCAAGAATTTATATACGACGCTAGTAAAAGTATCAACTCGAAAAGTCAGGCACGTTTAATTTCTGGTTTGCGAAGTTTTTTTGATTATTTAATTTTTGAAGACTATCGCCAAGATAACCCTACCGATTTAATTGAGAGTCCGAATATTACGCGTAAACTACCCGATACGTTAGAAAAACAAGAAGTTGATAACTTAATTGCTGCGATTGATTTAAGTCATCCGCAGGGCGAAAGAAACAAAACAATTATAGAAACCATTTTTAGTTGTGGTTTACGTGTAAGCGAATTAATCAATTTACAATTATCTGATTTATTTTTTGATGACGGTTACATCCGTGTTTTAGGAAAAGGAAATAAATTCCGTTTTGTCCCCATACATCATACTACCATAAAACGTTTAAATTTTTATATAGATGAGATTCGTTCTAAAATTAATCCGAAGAAAGAAGAAGAGGATATCGTTTTTTTAAACAGGCGAGGAAAACGATTAACGCGACAAATGATTTTTATTATACTAAAGGATTTGGCTATAAAAACAAATCTTAAAAAGAGTATCGGTCCGCATACATTACGCCATTCTTTTGCAACCTATTTACTAAAAAACGGAGCAGATTTACGAGTTATACAACAACTATTAGGACATGAAAGTATTACAACAACCGAAATTTATGTGCATTTAGATACTAGTTATTTAAAAGAAGTAGTAGAATTACATCACCCAAGAAGTGATATTAATATAAATGATAAATAAAAAAGAGAATTGTTTTTTGCATTTAGATAATAAACGCTGAGAAAGCAGTAAAGCCAAAAACAATTATGCCCTTTATTTAAAAAAATAAAGGGCATAAAAAAAGGCAAGCTACCTACATCACACTGCTACAACCTAATACCCTTGCTGCGTTCCCGCCCTGGGGGATTCAAAGGGAGCTAGTTGTGTAGGACTTGCCGATGCAAATCTACAGCCTTTTTTGATAAAAACAATGAAAAAAAAACGCTTTTTTTTGTAACATTTTTAACTCTTTGAATACTAATACATTGTTGAGAATCTTTTTTTTCAAAGAACTCGATTCGAAAACAAAATAATATATTTGTTAAACTAACTAAAAATCAATTACACAAACATGGAAAATCAAGCTAACAGTAAAAACATTATTTTAAATTACGGATTATACTTAGGTTTAATCGGAATATTTATTCATTTAGTATTTTATGCAACAGGTAACTTAATTTCATTAGGCTGGTTAACTGGTATTTTAGGTTTTGTAGCAATGATTACGTTGATTGTTTTAGGTATTAAAAAGTTTAAAACAGATAATGGAGGTTTTTTAAGTTTCGGACAAGCTTTAAAGGTTGGTGTAGGAATTGCAGCATTTAGTGCTGTAATTAGCGCTGTTTATACCTTAATTTTCACAAATTTTATAGAACCAGGATTTCAAGACCAAGTAATGGAAATTCAAAAACAAGCTTGGATGGATGCTGGTATGAATGATGAGCAAATAGAAGCTTCGGAAGAAATGGCTAAAAAGTTCGGAGGTCCAGCTATTACTATTCCTATAACCATAGTAATGTCTGCTTTTTTTGGTTTTATCATTTCAGCTATTGGTGGTGCTATTATGAAAAAAACAGAAGAAGATCAATATTAAGAATACTTTAAAAAGGTAAAGTCATAAAGTTCATTAAAGACTTTGTAACTTTACCTTTTTAATTTTTGCACAAAACACTATGGATATATCGGTAGTAATACCACTTCTTAACGAAGAAGAATCTTTACTAGAATTACACAATTGGATTGCAAAAGTTATGCAATCCAATACTTATTTATATGAAATTATATTTATTGATGATGGTAGCACCGATACTTCTTGGCAAGTAATTGAGGAATTATCAGCAAAAAACAACTCGGTAAAAGGAATTCGTTTTCAACGTAACTATGGTAAATCACAAGCTTTAGATGCTGGTTTTGGTTTAGCAAAAGGAAATGTTGTTATTACTATGGATGCCGATTTACAAGACAGCCCTGATGAAATACCTGAATTATACGATTTAATTATTGCCGAAAATTTCGATTTAATTTCTGGTTGGAAAAAGAAACGTTATGATAATGTTGTAACCAAAAACATACCATCAAAACTATTTAATTGGGCAGCTCGTAAAACATCTGGT
The DNA here is from genome assembly GCF_019278465.1 of Tenacibaculum sp. AHE14PA. Lineage (GTDB taxonomy): Bacteria > Bacteroidota > Bacteroidia > Flavobacteriales > Flavobacteriaceae > Polaribacter > Polaribacter bernardetii. The sequence goes on from NZ_CP058983.1 coordinate 366,404, forward strand.
TTAGAGTTAAATGATTTTAATTGTGGATTAAAAGCTTATAAAAACGAAGTAATAAAAACAGTAAAAGTAAGTGGCGAAATGCATCGTTACATTCCTGTTTTAGCAAAAAACGAAGGTTTTAATAATATTGGCGAAAAAGTAGTGCAGCATCAAGCACGAAAATATGGTGTTACTAAATTTGGAATGGATCGTTTTGTAAACGGATTTTTAGATTTAATTACCATTTCATTTTTATCAAAGTTCGGAAAACGACCAATGCACTTTTTTGGTCTTTGGGGAAGTTTAATGTTTATCTTCGGCTTCTTTGCTGCTTTTTTTATCGGAATTATGAAAATATACCGTTTATCTACAGGTATAAAAACCATTTTGGTAACCAATAATCCTTGGTTTTATATTGCTTTAACTTCTATGATTTTAGGAACCTTATTGTTCTTGGCAGGTTTTTTAGGAGAATTAATTATTAAAAGTAATACGCAACAAAAGCACTACAAGATTAAAGAAAAAATAAACTTTTAAAACGCGTATCTTTGTACGTTTTAACTTGACACATGAAAGAGATTTTAAACAAAGCAAAATTATGGTTATCTGATACATTCGATTCAGAAACTAGAAAAGAAATTCAACAACTAATCGACACTAATTCTGACGATTTAGCAGACCGATTTTATAAGAACTTAGAATTCGGTACAGGCGGAATGCGCGGTATTGTTGGCGCAGGAGTCAACCGAATAAACAAATATACTTTAGGTAAAGCAACACAAGGTTTAAGTAATTATTTACATCAAACTTATCCTAACAAAGAAATAAAAGTTGCCATTGGTTACGATTGTCGCCACGATAGTAAATGGTTAGCTAAAGTAGTTGCTGATGTATTTTCAGCAAATAATATTAAGGTATTTCTTTTTGAAGATCTACGCCCTACTCCCGAATTATCTTTTGCCGTGAATCATTTAGGTTGCGATGTTGGTATCGTATTAACAGCATCACATAACCCACCAGAATATAACGGTTATAAAGTATATTGGTCTGACGGAGGACAAATTGTACCACCACAAGACACAGGCATTATTGATGAAGTAAATTCTTTAGCTTATACCGATGTTCATTTTAATGCCAATGAAGATTTAATTTCAACTATCGGTAATGAAGTTGACGAAGCTTTTTGGCAAGCATCGATTAAAAACGGAACCTTTGATGTAAAAGGTCGTAAAGATTTAAAAATTGTTTTCACCAATTTACACGGAACGGCCATTAAGTTAATTCCTGAAGTTTTAAAACGTGCTGGTTATACACAAGTTCATATTGTAGCCGAACAAGCAGAACCTAACGGAAGTTTCCCTACCGTAAAATCGCCAAACCCTGAAGAACCAGCTGCTTTAAAAATGGCGGTTGATTTAGCCAATGAAGTTGATGCGGATATCGTTTTAGGAACAGATCCAGATTCTGATAGAATTGGTATTGCTGTGCGTGATTTAGAAGGTAACATGAAATTATTAAACGGAAATCAGACTATGAGTATGATGACCGATTTTTTAATTAATGATTGGAAAAATAAAGGCAAATTAAACGGAAAACAGTTTGTAGGTTCTACCATCGTTTCTACGAATTTAGTAAACGAAATTGCAACTTCTTACGGTGTAGAAACTAAAGTTGGTTTAACCGGTTTTAAGTGGATTGCTAAAATGATTAAAGACTACCCTGAATTAGATTTTATTGGTGGTGGTGAAGAAAGTTTTGGCTATATGGTTGGTGATTTTGTTCGCGATAAAGATGCGGTTACCTCTGCCCTATTGGCTTGTGAAATAGCTTCAAATGCAAAAGCAAATAATAGTTCTTTTTATGAAGAATTGTTGGCATTATATACACGTCATCATTTTTATAAAGAACACTTAATTTCTATTGTTAAAAAAGGAATGGACGGTGCGCAACAAATCAAACAAATGATGGTTGATTTACGTAAGAATCCGTTTACTAAAATAGACAATGCTAAAGTGGAATACTTATACGATTATCAATCATCTATAAAAAAGAATTTAATTACAGGTGAAGAAACGGTTATGGATATTCCGAAATCTAATGTATTGATTTATCAAACTACAGATGGAACTAAAATGGCAGCTCGTCCTAGCGGAACAGAACCTAAAATTAAGTTTTATTTTAGTGTAAAGTCAAAATTAGATACTGTAGATAATGCCGTAACTATTGAAAAAGCATTAGATGTAAAAATTCAACGAATTATAAAAGAATTAAATTTGTAAATGAATTATTTAAAACGTTTTTTTAAATACGCAAAACCGTATAAATCATTAGGAATATTAAGTATTATTCTTAATATTTTGTATGCTTTATTTACTACGCTATCATACATTATATTAATGCCTACTTTAAATATACTATTTGGAGAAACACCTAAAGTATATTTAAAACCTATTTATAAGGGGTTTAGTGAATCATTAAACAAAGACTATCTAAGTGATTTATTAAATTACTTCGTTACTTACACTAATGAAAATTATGGACAAGAAACAACGTTACTATATGTAGTAATAGCTGTAGTTGCAGTTTTCTTGCTAAAGAATTTGTTTGGTTACCTAGGGCAATTAGCAATGGTTTTTCTAAAAAACAACGTGTTAAAAGACCTAAGAACAACTATTTACAACAAAATAATAACGCTCCCATTGGCCTTTTTCTCAAATCAAAACAAAGGAGATATTATAGCTCGTAGTACTAATGATGTTAATACAATTAACAATTCATACCTTAATTTGATTATAACTTTTATTAGAGAACCATTAAATATTGTTTTTACGTTATTTTTTATGATTTCAACAAGCTGGGAATTATCTATTTTTATTTTTACTTTCATTCCTATTTCTGGTTTAGCTATCTCATTTATAAGTAAAAAAATAAAACAACAGTCTGGTGAAATTTCTCATAAGATTGGTGGTCTTTTAAGTATTCTAGAAGAAAGTATTTCTGGTTTAAAAATTGTCAAAGCATTTAACGCTGAACAATTATTTTCTTCAAAGTTTAATACTCAAACAGAAGACATTCGCTTATTATCTAATAAAATGAGTAAAAAAGAAACGCTAGCAAGCCCTATGAGCGAATTTTTAGGTGTAATTACCATTGCTGGCCTTCTTTGGTATGGTGGTAAAATGGTTTTGATTGATGAAACCTTATTGGGAGGAACTTTTATCGGTTTTATGGCTGCTGCATATAATATACTTACGCCTGCTAAGGCTATGGCAAAGGCTAATAATAATATTAAAATAGGAAATGCTGCGGCACAAAGAATATTTGAAATTATAGATACTGAGAATGAATTAACAGATATTAATAACGCTAAAGAATTAACTGAATTTAATAATACGGTTGAATTTAAGAATATCTCTTTTATGTATGATGACACATATGTATTAGAAGATTTTTCATTAACAATACCTAAAGGTAAAACAGTAGCATTGGTTGGGCAATCTGGAAGTGGAAAATCTACACTTGCAAATTTAATTACTCGTTTTTACGATGTTAACAAAGGTGATATTCTTATAGACGGAAATAACATAAAAAATATTTCTAAAAAATCGTTAAGAGGTTTAACTGGTATTGTTGCTCAAGATTCAACCTTGTTTAATGATACTATCGCTAATAATATTAAATTAAGTAAACCATCTGCTACAGAAAAAGAAATTGAAGATGCCGCCATAATAGCAAATGCTGAAGAATTTATTAAAGATTTACCACTAAAATATGATACAATAATAGGAGATCGCGGTAGCTCACTTTCAGGAGGACAACAACAAAGAATTGCAATTGCCAGAGCTGTTTTAAAAAATCCGCCTATAATGATTCTAGATGAAGCAACATCTGCTTTAGATACAGAATCTGAGCAATTAGTTCAGGTTGCTTTAGAAAAAATGATGAAAAATAGAACTTCTTTAATAATTGCGCATCGATTATCAACAATTCAAAAAGCTGATAATATTGTTGTAATGAAAAAAGGAAGAATTGTAGAACAAGGTAAACATGAGGAATTACTTGCCAAGAAAGGAGAGTATTTTAAACTTGTTACAATGCAATCATTAACATAAATAAAAAAGGGAAGTTTTTAAAAACTTCCCTTTTTTATTACTTATAACTTTTTAATTATTTTCTAAACCTAACTTCTTACCTTTTTCTATCATATATTGATAACAGGCTTCGTGTTCATTAGGAATTTCACCCTCTAAAATAGCTTCTTTTATGGCTTCTTTAATCTGACCTATCTCTCTACATGGATTTAAATTAAAGGCTTTCATAATTTCTTCTCCCGTAATAGGTGGTTGGAAATTACGAACTTTATCACGCTCTTCTACTTCTTTAATTTTTTCACGAACAAGTTCGAAGTTTTTATGATAGCGTGTAAACTTCTTTGAGTTTTTAGTTGTTATATCAGCTTCACATAACGTCATTAAGCTATCTACATCTTCACCTGCATCAAAAACTAATCTTCTTACAGCCGAATCTGTTACATCACTTGCCAACACAATTGGTCGAGAACTTAACATGACCATTTTCTGAACAAATTTCATTTTGTTATTCAATGGCATTTTTAAGCGTTTAAATAATTTAAAAACCATTTTAGAACCTACAAATTCATGTGCATGAAACGTCCAACCTTGTTTTTTATGATAACGTTTTGTTGGTGCTTTACCAATATCGTGCAATAAAGCAGCCCAGCGAAGCCAAACATCTTCAGTATTTTCTGATATATTATCAACCACTTCTAAAGTGTGATAAAAATTATCCTTATGCTTTTGCCCTTCTACCTCTTCTACTCCTTTTAATGCTGTTAATTCAGGAATAATTCGCTCTAAAAGTTCTGTTTGTTCTAATAGTAAAAATCCTACAGAAGGTTTAGACGATTCTAATATTTTATTTAATTCAACAATTATTCGTTCTTTCGTAATAATATTTATTCTTTTTGAATTCTTAGCAATGGCACTTAAAGATTCTGCTTCAATTACAAAGTTTAATTGAGAAGCAAAGCGAATAGCACGCATCATACGCAACGGATCATCAGAATAAGTGATATCAGGATCTAAAGGTGTTTTAATTATTTTAGCTTCTAAATCTGATATTCCATCAAAAGGATCTAATAAAAGTCCAAATGATTCTTTATTTAAGCTCAAAGCCAAAGCGTTAATAGTAAAATCACGTCTATTCTGATCGTCTTGTAAAGTACCAGGTTTAACCTCTGGATTTCTACTATCTTCTGTATACGATTCTTTACGAGCGCCTACAAACTCTATTTCAATATCTTTATAACGCAACATTGCTGTTCCGTATGTCTTAAAAATCTGAACTTTTGGTTTGTTTGGCAATAAAGAAGCTACTTTTTCTGCTAACTCAATTCCGCTACCAACAGCAACGACATCTATATCTTTTGCAGTACCTCTTTGTAAAATAAAATCTCGTACAAAACCACCAATTACATAACTTTCTAATTGTAATTCTTCGGTTGCTTTACTTATATATTGAAATATTTCAGCAGAAATTGCTTCTTTAAAATATTGTTCTTGCATCTAATTATTCTCTTATCACAATAACAGAATCACCATCCATCTTTAAAATTGTAGATGATTTTTCTGTTGTATTATCTTCATGCAAATCTACCACATAATCTACACTTTTTAAAATTGATTTACTTATATCTATAAATGATTTTGGCGTAGATTCACCACTAATATTTGCAGATGTAGACACAATAGGTTTACCAAACTCTTTTATTAATTGCAAACAAAAATCATTTTTTGGTATTCTAATAGCAATCGTGTTATCTGAAGCAATTGTATTTTTTGCTAAGTTTTTAGGGCTATGATATATGATTGTAGTTGGTTTTGTTGTATTTTCTAACACATCCAATGCTATTTGAGGAACAACTTTAACATATTCCTTTAGCATTTCTATAGAAGAAACTAGAATAATTAAACTTTTAGATTCTTCTCTTTTTTTAATTTTATATATTTTTTTAACAGCAACTTCATTTGTAGCATCACAGCCAATACCCCAAACAGTATCTGTTGGGTAGAGGATTGTTTTACCTTGCTTTAGGTTATTAATTAATTCAATCATAAAATACTTATTATAGCTATAATTTTCTACAGGCTTAGTTATTATATTCTAAAGAAATCTATATAAGAGAACATTTTTTTGCTTTAAAATTTTCACTTATTTAAATTAAATTTTTTCTCTAACCATTTCAATAAGTAAATTTGTACTTTTTTAGGACGCTGATCTAAACTTTGCATGTTTAAAAATAATTTATTCTTTTTTTTACCTAGAATATTTAATTTATACTTCGCCCAAAAAAAAGGTTTACATTTATGTATATAAATTAATTTATAATCACTTTTTAAAGTACATGTATTATTTTTTATTTCAATATGATTTGCAAGTCCTTGAGCGGTAAACTGAGTTACATCCCTAAACTTATGCCTAACATTATCAATTTCAATACTACGATTCTCTTTAAAGAATTTTTTAAACGTTGATTTTCTTAACGGTGCGGGAATATGTTGAAATCTATAAAATTTTTTTTCAAACCCTACTATTTCTGCTGATTTTTGCTGTGCTCTTTTATGCTTAGGCTTTGTTTTATCCGAATCTGGAAATATTTTTTTATGAAGTTTTTCTTCTTCAAATTTTATCCATTTACCTCTTATTATAGGTTCTTCATTAATAAAATAGTCTGTAATTTTAGTTTCTTTAAGCAGAAACATATCATCATTTAAATAAATAAAATGCTCAGCCAAACCTTGTATATTATACAATTTAGCTTCTATAGGTCTGTTAGAGAATACAGGTAAATATTCACTATCTTCTTTAAAGATATCTTTATGATCTATTATAAAAACGTTTTCATAAGTACCTTTTTTTTTAAGTTTAATAAAATTTGGAACCTGATTATCTGTTACTATAAATATATTTCTAATAAAACTTGCATATTTTAAAATAGAATTGACAGCATACTTTATTTCTTCAACTTGATCAAGACGTGTTCGAAACTCCTTATTACTAATTACACTTTTATCTTTTAGATATGGTAACATTTTTTGTTGATGCTTTGCATCTTTGCCATCAACCCAGGTTATAACAGCATCAATAGGATAGCTCATGAATTTTAATGAAATTTAAATTAGGTGCTTTAAACACAGTCCTAAACTGTGCATAAAATTACCTAGAAAAAAATATATCTTTCTTTTTGTAAATCTTTTATCACTTTATCTTTATAAAGATAAAATTTTACATTTTTTTTCTGACAAATTTACCATAATTTATGCCATACAAAAATTCCTTTTACTATTTATTAAATAGAAGATACATAAAAGTTATAAAATATGTATTTTTACAAACTATCATATTTATATTTTGAATCAAAAATTTTATGCTAAACTTAAATAACCAATCTATTTTAATTACTGGTGGTACAGGATCATTTGGTAAAATGTTTACTAAATTAATTTTAAGTAGATTTCCAGCTGTAAAACGTCTTGTAATATTATCTAGAGATGAACAAAAACATTTTCAGATGGCTCAGGAATTTCCTGAAACAGAATACCCACAAATTCGCTATTTTATAGGAGATGTAAGAGATGTAAAAAGATTAGAAAGCGCTTTTGAAGATATAGATATTATCATTCATGCTGCAGCTATGAAACATGTTCATTTAGCAGAATACAACCCAATGGAATGTATTAAAACTAATATTAATGGTGCTGAAAATGTTATTGATGCTGCGTTAAAATGTGGTGTTAAAAATGTTGTTGCCTTGTCAACAGATAAAGCTGCAGCTCCCATAAACTTATATGGGGCAACAAAATTAACTTCAGATAAATTATTTATTGCTGCTAACAATATTAAAGGAAAAAGAGATATTAAGTTTTCAGTAGTTAGGTATGGTAATGTAATGGGATCAAATGGTTCTGTTATGCCTTTTTTCTTAAATAAAAAGAAAAGTGGATCAACTTTTCTACCTATTACAGATGCTGACATGACTCGTTTTAACATATCGTTACAGGACGGATGTGAAATGGTTTTTTATGCTATTGAAAAAGCTTGGGGAGGTGAAGTTTTTGTTCCTAAAATACCTTCTTATAATATCGTAGATGTAGCAACAGCTATTGCTCCTGAATTAGAGCAGAAAATTGTAGGAATACGACCTGGTGAAAAATTACACGAAGAAATGATTACTTCATCTGACTCTTTTACTACATTAGATTTAGGAAAATATTACGCTATTTTACCTCAAAACTCTCCTTACTCTTCTTATACTTTAGATGAATATAAAAAGGCTTTTAATGGTACAAATGTGCCAAAAGGTTTCTCTTACGATTCAAATAACAATACAGAATGGGAAACTATAGAGAGCTTAAGAGAATTGGTTAAAGAACATGTAGATCCTAACTTTAATATATAATAATGGTTTTTAAAATTCCTTATGGACGACAAAACATACAACAAGATGATATTGATGCCGTTGTAACAACTTTACAAGCGGACTTTTTAACTCAAGGGCCAAAAGTTAAAGAATTTGAAGAAAAGTTTGCTACTTATGTAGGTTCTAAATATGCTTTAGCTGTAAATAACGCTACTTCTGGTTTACATTTATCAGTTTTAGCGATGGGTTTAAAAAAAGGAGATCGCGTTATTACAACACCTATAACATTTGCTGCGTCCGCAAATTGTGTCCGTTTTGCGAATGGTGAAGTATGGTTTGCAGATATTGATCCTGACACTTATTTATTATCAATAGAAAGTGTGCGTAAATTAATTGAAAGTAAGCCTAAAGGATTCTTTAAAGGAATAATTCCTGTTGACTTTGCTGGTTTACCTGTTAATCTTCAAGACTTCAAAAAGTTAGCAGATAAGTATGATTTATGGCTTATTGAAGATGCCTGTCATGCACCTGGTGCTTATTTTAAAGACACTAACAATACAATACAAAAGTGCGGAAATGGGAACTATGCTAATATAGGTGTATTTTCATTTCATCCTGTAAAACATATTGCTTGTGGTGAGGGTGGAATGTTAACTACAAATTCAGAAGAAACCTATAAAAAATTATCTTTACTTAGAACTCACGGAATTACCAAAGAAAACATGACAGAAAATCATGGTGATTGGTTTTACGAAATGCAAGAGTTGGGTTTTAATTATAGATTAACTGATTTTCAGTCAGCTTTAGGAATTACTCAGTTAGCGAAAAATGAAGCTGGTGTAATTCGTAGAAATGAAATCTCAGATACTTATAAAAAAGCTTTTCAAGGAAAAATTAAATTCCAAGAATTACCAAATAAAAGCTATAATGCACATCACCTATTTATTATTGAAGTAGATAAGAGAAAAGAATTATACGATTTCTTAAGAAGTCATTCTATTTTTGCTCAAATACATTATATACCAGTTCACAAATTACCTTACTATCAAAATATCGATTATAGTACTGCTAATTTATCAAATGCTGAAAATTATTATTCAAGGTGTATTAGTTTACCTATGTTTCCTAGTTTAACCAATAAGGAACAACAATTTGTAATCGATAAAGTTTTAGAATTTATTAATGAGTAGAATTGCTATTATACCTGCACGTGGCGGAAGTAAACGGATTCCTAAGAAAAATATTAAAACCTTTTTAGGAGAACCTATTATTGCATATTCAATAGAAGCTGCTATAAATAGTAATTTATTTGATGAAGTTATTGTTTCTACTGATGACGATGAAATTGCAAAAATAGCGAAGCAATACGGAGCAACAATACCTTTTAAAAGAAGTAAAAAAAATTCTAATGATTTTGCAACTACATTTGATGTAATTAACGAAGTTTTAAACTGGTATAAAAAAGAAAATACTTTTATAGAAACAGCATGTTGTATTTATGCAACAGCTCCTTTTGTAACGAGTGACTTATTAATAAATGCACATCAACAATTAGTAGCTAATAATTTTGATACTGTTTTTCCTGCAATCCGCTTCGGTTTCCCTATACAAAGAGCTTTAAAAGTTTTAGATGAGAACGGTAAAATGGAAATGTTTCAACCAGAACATTTAAATAGTAGGTCACAAGATTTAGAAGTAGCTTACCACGATGTGGGACAGTTTTACTTTTTTAAACCAGAAACAGCTTTAGAAAAAGGAAAATTATGGACTGACAATTCAGGAATTATTGAAATAAATGAATTAAATGCCCAAGATATTGACACAGAAACAGATTGGAAATTGGCAGAAATAAAATATCAACTTGCTCTTGAAAAATAAAAAAAACAATTACATCATTTTAGAAAATAACTCTTTTATAAAAGATGATTTTTCTATTGTTCCTATCCGTTTTGAAGACAAAAACAAGATAATGGAATGGCGTAATGAACAAATGTATCATTTACGACAAGCAAAAAAACTTACGGAAGAGGATCAAGATTATTATTTTAAAAACATAGTTTCAAAACTATTTGAAGAAGTAAAACCAAATCAGATTTTATTTTCTTATTTAAAAGGTAATCAATGTATAGGTTATGGTGGTTTAGTTCATATTAATTGGATTGATAAAAATGCAGAGATCTCATTTATAATGGACACCTCTTTAGAAAAAGAGTCTTTTAATTTCCACTGGAAAACTTATTTAGAACTCATTGAAAAAGTTGCTTTTGATGAATTAAATTTCCATAAGGTATTTACATATGCTTTTGACTTAAGACCCAATTTATACAATGCTTTACAAGAAAGTAACTATCGTAAAGAGGCTGTTTTAAAAGATCACTGTTTTTATGATAATGAGTTTAAAGATGTAATTATTCATTCTAAGATAAATTATAAAATAGATATTAGAAAGGTCAATAAAAATGATGTTCGCTTATTATTTGATTGGTCTAACGACACTTTAACTCGTCAAAATTCTTATCAATCAAAAGAAATTAGTTTTTCAGAGCACAAAAAATGGTTTACGAACAAAATTAAAGACAATAACTCTCTTTTATTAATAGGAATCAAAAATAATCAATCTGTTGGTTTAATTCGATTTGATATAATGGAAGAAAATAGTACCATAGGAATTACTCTTGATAAAAATTTTAGAGGCAAAAAATTAGCTCAAATATTATTAATTGAAGCTGCAAAAAAATACTTTAAAGAATTTAAAAAGCCTATTTTGGCTTACATAAAAAAAGAAAATGTTGCTTCTGTAAAGTCTTTTGAAAAAGCAGGATACAACTACTATAAACAAGAAAAAATCAACAACATAGACAGTTATGTATATAAATTAGAAAAGAGATGATTCCATCAGATAAATGTTTTATAATAGCTGAATTATCAGCAAACCATAACGGAAGTAAAGAAATTGCCATAGAAACTATTAAAGCAGCTAAAAGAGCTGGTGCAGATGCTATTAAATTTCAAACATATACTGCCGATACCATTACTTTAGATTCTAAAAAAAACGATTTCAAATTAAAACAAGGAACCATTTGGGACGGAATGTTTTTGCATGATTTATATCAACAAGCATATACTCCTTGGGAATGGTTTGAAGATTTATATAAAGTAGCTAGAGAGGAAGGTCTTATTGTTTTTTCTTCTCCTTTTGACAAAACTGCAGTAGATTTATTAGAATCTTTAGATAACCCAATTTATAAAATAGCTTCATTCGAAATTACTGATATTCCATTAATTGAATATGCTGCAAGAACAATGAAACCTATTATCATTTCTACAGGAATTGCAACAGATGAAGATATTCAGTTAGCAGTTGATACGTGTAGAAATATTGGAAATAATGATATTACATTATTAAAATGCACTTCTTCTTACCCTGCTCCTATTGAAGAAGCTAATTTGGTAATGATAAAAGATTTAAAAGAACGTTTTAATGTGAAATCTGGACTTTCTGATCATACTATGGGAATTGTAACCCCTGTTGTTGCTGTTACCTTAGGAGCAACAGTCATTGAAAAACATTTTATATTAAATAAAGAAATTGGAGGACCAGATGCTTCTTTTTCATTAGATGAAACCGAATTTACTCAAATGGTAGAAGCTGTTAGATCAGCCGAAAAAACTAGTGGAAAAATTAGTTATCAGCTAACTGACAAGATGAAAAGTGGTAGAGAATTTTCTCGCTCTTTATATATTACTTCAGATGTAAAAAAAGGAGATATTCTTTCTGAAGAAAATATTCGTTCTGTTAGACCCGGATTTGGAATGCATCCAAAAAACTACAATGAAGTTTTAGGTAAAAAATTTAATAATGATTTTGAAAAAGGAACAGCTTTAAACAAAAAATGTTTCCAATAAATTAAGCTAATTTTTAATATAAAAAATAAAACCATTTTTCATTTTAAAATTATGAAAGATGGTTTTATTTTTGTTATAAAGATTGTAATTTCTAATAATTTAACCTGTTATAATTAATATATTTTTCTTGATACTTATAAACATCTATTATCACTTTCTTTTTATTTTCAATAATTTTAGAGTCATCGAAGTTAAAAAAGTCTATCTCTGATTCTTTATATATACCTTTTAAAATAATTAAAGCAGTACTAATAGTACCAGTAACATGCGTTGGAAATTCATTATTTAACAAGAAGTCTAACTCTATATTAAACTTATTTCTTCGAATGTTAAAATTAAGCTCCTTTTCTAAAGTCTTTAATTCCTTACTATCTTCTCTTTTATGAGGAACATATACAATCTCTTTATCTTTATAAAATTCTGAAATCCTTTTTAAAGTCGTAAAATAATCTTCAAAAAGTAAAATTTTACTATCCACAACAGCTGTTCCTATAAGATAGACTTTATTGCTATTCTCTTTTTTAGAATTATTTTTTAACGAATGTAACCAAGTAAAATTATTCTGAACATATTCATTATTTTCATAATCAGGTAAATTATAGAACGTGAAGAAATTAACGTCGGTTACATCCTCATCAATTTTTATCTTATTTGAAGCATAAATTTTTTGAACTAAATCATATTTAAATCCAACTTTATTTTTCCCTTTAAATAAAGAAAATCGCTTCGTTAAATTTCCTGTATTTTTATATTCCTTTGCAATAGCAATAGTCGCGGCACCATCGTCTAAAATATATAGTTTTTCATAATTTAGATTATTAACAAAATAAGATGCTATTGGAAATGCACGAGTGAATAAATATTTATACTTTTCTTTATTCAGTTTCTTAACTAATTTAAGCCAAGAAACTCCGTAAGAAGTCTTTTTTTTAGTTCTTATTATATTATTCCAGCCTTCCGATTTTTTTATTAAAAAATTTATTGTGCTATCTTGTCTTCTATCAGATTTAATTATTAGTAAAGTATCAATTACCCCGAATTGTTTCCGTGCCTCAATTGCTCCTAACATTTCAAGCGACGTTCTTATAAAAAAAATAGATTTCATTTTATGAATTAAATTTCCTCTTCTAAATGTTAATTAATTTTGCAACCATAATATTTATCTGAAATAAATATGTAAAGCTATTTGTTTAAAATTACACCGCTACATCATACTCCCTAAGAGCATCATTTAACGAAGTTTTTTTATTAGTACTTTCTTTACGCTTACCAATTATTAGAGCACAAGGAACTTGATATTCTCCTGCTGCAAATTTTTTGGTATAACTACCTGGAATTACTACTGAGCGAGCAGGAACTACACCTTTCATTTCGACAGGTTCATCACCAGTAACATCAATAATTTTAGTACTCATTGTCAATACAACGTTTGCTCCTAAAACAGCTTCCTTTTCAACTCTAACTCCTTCAACAACAATACAACGAGAACCTATAAAAGCGCCATCTTCTATAATTACTGGTGCTGCTTGTAAAGGCTCTAAAACTCCTCCAATACCTACTCCACCAGATAAATGTACATTTTTACCAATCTGAGCACAAGAGCCTACTGTTGCCCATGTATCAACCATCGTTCCTTCATCTACATAAGCACCAATATTTACATAACTTGGCATTAAAATAGTTCCTGCAGAAATATATGCTCCATGTCTTGCTACAGCATTTGGCACAACACGTATTCCTTTTTCTTTAAAGTTTCTTTTTAACGGAATTTTATCATGGTACTCAAAAATACCAGCTTCCAAAGTTTCCATTTTTTGAATAGGGAAATATAACACAACCGCTTTTTTAACCCATTCATTTACTTGCCATCCATTAGCTGTTGGTTTTGCTACACGTAACTCACCAGCATCTAATAAATCAACAACTTTTCTAATCGCATTAATCGTGTTTTCTTCTTTTAATAAATCACGGTCATTCCATGCTTTTTCTATAATATCTTGTAATTCTGTCATTTCTATAATTTTCTACAAATATAAAATCTCTAATTCAATATAATGCGAAGATACATTTTTTAAACAGATGCTTGTAGCATGTTTAAAATCTGTATTTTTGCATAAAAACAAACTAGTTTGGGAAGAGTTTTAGCCATAGATTTCGGAAAAAAAAGAACAGGTATTGCTGTTACTGATGAATTGCAAATTATTGCCTCAGGGTTAACAACTATCAGTACCAAAGAGTTAATTCCTTTTTTAAAAGAATATATTAAAAAAGAAAATGTAGAGTTATTTATTATCGGAAAGCCAAAACAAATGGACAATTCTGATAGTGAAAGTGAAGCTTTGATTTTACCTTTTTTACAGAAACTAGCAAAAGCTATTCCTACTATATCAATAAAAAGAGAAGATGAACGTTTTACTTCTAAAATGGCTTTTCAAACAATGATTGATAGCGGTTTGAATAAAAAACAACGTCAGAACAAAGCTTTAGTAGACGAAATAAGCGCTACAATCATTTTACAGTCGTATTTGTATAACAAATAATTTTATAGACAAACGATTCTTTGTATTTTCGCAATCCTTAAAAAATTTAAAAAATGATTTTACCCATTGTTGCTTACGGAGATCCCGTATTACGTAAAGTAGGAAAAGAGATCGATAAAGAGTATCCGCAGTTAGAAAAACTAATTGCCGATATGAAAGAAACAATGTATAATGCACAAGGTGTAGGTTTAGCCGCTCCGCAAATAGGAAAAGACATTCGTTTGTTTTTAATTGATGCTTCTCCTTTCGCAGATGATGAAGATTTATCAGAAGAAGACAGAAAAGTTTTAGAAACCTTTAATCGCGTTTTTATAAATGCAAAAATAATTAAAGAAGAAGGTGAAGAATGGGCTTTTAGCGAAGGTTGTTTAAGTATTCCTGATGTTCGTGAAGATGTTTTTCGTCAAGAAACAATAACGATTGAGTATCAAGATGAAAACTTCGAAAAGCACACTGAAGTTTTAGGCGGTTTAGCTGCGCGTGTTTTTCAGCACGAATACGATCATATTGATGGTGTTTTATTCACAGACAAACTTTCTTCATTAAAAAAGAGGTTAATCAAAAAGAAATTAGAAAACATATCAAAAGGAAAAGTACAAGCTGGTTACAGAATGCGCTTCCCTAATGCCAAAAGAAAATAGTCTATCAAGACATTAAAAATATTATAATATGGAATTTAATAAAATTATTGCAGTTACTGGTAAACCAGGATTATTTCAAATATTATCTCAAACAAAAACAGGGGTAATCGTAAGATCTATTGTAGATGGAAAGCGTTTTCCTATTACAGCAACACACAATGTTAGTTTATTAGAAAACATTGCAATTTATACATACGAAGAAGAAGTTCCTTTAGCTGTTGTACTTAAAAACATGGCTGATAAAGAAGATGGTAAAGAAGGAATTTCTCACAAAGAAAGTAATGCTAAATTAACGGCTTATTTTAGTGAAATTTTACCAGGTTATGACGAAGAACGTGTATATGCTTCTAACATTAAAAAAGTAATTCAATGGTATAATACTTTAGCGCAGTCGGAATTTGACTTTAGTTCTTTAGATAAAGTAGCAACTACCGAAGAAGAAGAAAAATAAATCATGAATACTCGTAAGCAGCAATTAGACGCCTTTAACCGTTTGTTAGATATTATGGATGAACTTCGTGAGAAGTGTCCGTGGGATAAAAAACAAACCTTAGAAAGTCTCCGTCATTTAACTATTGAAGAAACTTACGAACTAGGAGATGCTATTCTAGACAATGATTTACAAGAAATAAAAAAAGAATTAGGCGATGTGTTATTACACATCGTCTTTTATGCTAAAATAGGTAGCGAAAAACAAGCTTTTGATATTGCTGATGTTGCTAATTCTATTTCTGATAAATTAATTCACCGCCACCCACATATTTATGGTGATGTTGAAGTTAAAAATGAAGAAGAAGTAAAACAGAATTGGGAAAAACTAAAATTAAAAGAAGGTAAAACTTCGGTTTTAGAAGGCGTTCCTAAAAGTTTACCTGCGTTGGTAAAAGCAAGTCGTATTCAAGAAAAAGTTGCTGGTGTTGGCTTTGATTGGGAAGAACCACAACAAGTTTGGGAAAAGGTACAAGAAGAAATAGCTGAGCTAAACGAAGAAATAAAAGCAAATAATCAAGAAAACATCGAAAAAGAATTTGGAGATGTGTTATTTTCTATGATTAACTACGCGCGTTTTATTAAAGTGAATCCCGAAAATGCTTTAGAAAAAACGAATAAGAAATTTATCAATCGTTTTCAATATTTAGAAGCAGCAGCTAAAAAAGAAGGCAAAGAACTTTCTGACATGACTTTAGGTGAAATGGATGTGCATTGGGAAAATTCGAAAGAATTTTTCAGATAACACTTTGTCATTTCGAACAAAGTAAAGGAATCTGTAAATTGATGAAAAAGATTACTTCATCATACTTCCTCGTAATGACGTATAGAATTCATCATTGCGAACAAAGTGAAGCAATCTGTAAATTGATGAAAAAGATTACTTCGTCATACTTCCTCGTAATGACATATAAATTTCGTCATTGCGAACGAAGTGAAGCAATCTGTAAATTGATGAAAAAGATTACTTCATCATACTTCCTCGTAATGACGTAAGAAATTCGTCATTGCGAACGCAGTGAAGTAATCTCTATTTCAACAAAATAAACTTTCTTAAAACTACTTTCTTTAAGCTTTTCTAGTTAAAAGATTACTTCGTCATACTTCCTCGTAATGACGTATGAATTTCATCATTGCGAACAAAGTAAAGTAATCTGTAAATTGATGAAAAAGATTACTTCATCATACTTCCTCGTAATGACGTATAGAATTCGTCATTACGAACAAAGTGAAGCAATCTCTATTTCAACAAAATAAACTTTCTTAAACTTCTCTTTAAGCTTCTCTAGTAAAAAGATTACTTCGTCATACTTCCTCGTAATGACGTATGAATTGTCATTACAAACAAAGTAAAGCAATCTCTATTTCAACAAAATAAACTTTCTTAAACTTCTCTCTTTAAGCTTTTCTAGTAAAAAGATTACTTCGTCATACTTCCTCGTAATGACGTATAGAATTCGTCATTGCAAACAAAGTGAAGGAATCTCTATTTCAACAAAATAAACTTTCTTAAACTTCTCTTTATTGTTTTGATGTGATACATTACTTCACCATTTTTCCTCATAATAATATTTCATTTTGTATTTTTACTTTATGGATATAATTATTATTACAGGTGGTAGCAAAGGAATCGGAAAAGCATTGGCTAATAAATATGCTACAGAAAACTACAAAGTATACTCTTTGGCTAGAACATCTTCTGATTTAGCAAACGTAACAAATATTAATATAGACTTATCGAATCTTACAGAAACAGAAAACACTTTTAGCGCTCTTTTAAAAGAGATTATTAGTACCAGTGTTTCTTCTATTACTTTAATTAATAATGCAGGTCGTTTAGGTAAAATATCTAATCTAGAAAATTTAAAACCTATCGATATTTCCAAAACAATTCAGTTAAATACTACTACTCCAATTATACTATCTAGCCTATTTATCAAAATAACCAAACAACTAAGTTGTAAAAAACAGATTATTAATATTTCTTCCGGAGCTGCGAAAAGTCCATATCAAGGTTGGTCTATTTACTGCACGTCAAAAGCTGCAATTGACATGATGACTAAAGCTATTGCTACGGAACAAATTGAAGTAGAAAATGGTGTAAAATGTAATGCTATATATCCTGGCGTTGTAGATACCAATATGCAATCTGAAATTAGAAGTACTAATAAAACTGACTTTAATAGCTTACAACGTTTTGTTGATTTAAAAGAAAATAACGAATTATATACGCCTGAATTTGTAGCTGAAACTATTTACAAAGTAGATACCGAAAACCAATTAAAAAGCGGAGATATTGTTGATATTAGAGATTTTTAATAAGCATCTACATCAATAATAAAGCGGATAGGTCTAAAATCTTTTATACCTTCAAATGTGTTTCTCACCTTTTGCAGCTGTTCTTTTGTTTTTGCTAACGATTGTTTCGGCGGAATTTTTATAATTAAATTCTTAATATACAAATTACGAACACGAGAAACTGCCGGAGCTGTTGGACCCAATACATTATCCTGAAAAACAATTTGTAATGATTTTGCCAACCAGTTTACGCCGTTTTCTACACGGTTATAATCCTTGTGTTTCAACGTAATTTTTATCAATCGAAAATATGGCGGATATTGAAATTGCCAACGTTCTTGTAGTTGCTCCTTATACATCTCAGCATAATTTGTGGAAGAGACCTGCTGTAAAATTTGATGATACGGATTATACGTTTGTATCGCAACCTTACCTTGTTTTTTGCTTCGTCCTGCCCTACCCGATACTTGTACCATTAATTGATAAGCTCTTTCGTGTGCTCTAAAATCTGGGAAATTCAACATCGAATCGGCACTTAAAACGCCTACTAACGATACGTTTTCAAAATCTAATCCTTTCGATAACATTTGTGTACCAACTAAAATATCAATTTCCTGGGCCTCAAAAGCACCAATTATTTTTTGATATCCATATTTACCACGTGTCGTATCTAAATCCATTCTTCCGATTTTATACTTCGGAAAAAGTTCTTTTAATTCTAATTCAATCTGTTCGGTTCCAAAACCTTTCGTGTCTAGAGTTACGCTACCACAAGCACCGCAACTATTTGGCATTGAACGTTGATAGTGGCAGTAATGACATTTTAATTCGCGTCGGAATTTATGAAACGTTAAACTTACATCACAATTAGGACATTCTGGAGAAACACCACAAGTTGTACACTCTACGACAGGTGAAAATCCACGTCGGTTTTGAAATAAAATCACCTGTTCTTTTTCTTCTAACGCCTCCGTAATCATTTTTAACAATCGGTCAGAAAAATGACCTTTCATTTCCTTTTTTCGATGTTTTTCTTTTACATCAATCAGTTCAATTTTTGGTAATTGAATATTTCCAAAACGCCTTGTTAATTCTACAAAACCATACTTGTTCTGCTTCGCGTTATAATAACTTTCTAAAGACGGTGTAGCAGAACCTAACAGAACTTTTGCTTTATGTAAATGCCCTAAAATTACGGCAGCGTCACGTGCGTTATAACGTGGCGAAGGTTCAAATTGTTTGTACGAACTTTCGTGTTCTTCATCAACAACTATTAATCCTAAGTTAGAAAAAGGTAAAAAACCTGATGATCTGGCCCCTAATATTATTTGTGCTTTCGGCTTATTCTCTAACACGTTATTCCAAACTTCTACACGCTCGTTCATAGAATATTTTGAGTGGAATACTGATATAAAGCTTCCAAAATAACGCTGTAAACGCGTAATTATTTGTGTTGTTAAAGCTATTTCAGGTAATAAAAATAATACTTGCTTACCTTCTGCAATAACCTCTTTTATCAGTTTTACATATATTTCTGTTTTCCCTGAACCGGTAACTCCGTGTAAAAGCGTTACATTTTGAGTTTCAAAAGAGGTTTTTATTTCATTAAAAGATTGCTGCTGAAATTCGTTCAGTTCTTTTATTTCATTGGTTTCACCTTTAAAATTAATTCGATCTGTTTGAATTTCATAAAACTCGAAAATTTCTTTATCCACTAATGCTTTTAAAACTGCGGGTGAAGTGCCCGATTTGTCTTCTAATTCCTTACTCTTTATTGGTTTTTTAGAAACTGATAATTGAAAATAAGTAAGTACAGCTTCTCGTTGTTTTTTTGCTCTAGAAAGCTCTTCTAACAAACTCTGCAAAGCTTCGTTTGAAGTATATTTCGAATTTAAACGAACATACTTGACTAATTTCGGTTTATATGTTTCGTAAATTTCCTCTTTAATAAAAGCGGCTTCTTTGTTTATCAATCCATCGATAATTGGCAAAACTGTTTTCTTACCTAAAATATCTGCTACCTGGTGAATAGTTATTTGCGAATGATGCTGTAGTGCTTCAAAAATTAAAAACTCTGAATCTGTTAAACTTGTTTCATCAGTAAAAGTTTTGTTTTTGTAAATAATCGTTTCACTTTCCAATAAAAAAGCAGATGGTAATGCTGCTCTGTAAACATCTCCTAAAGAACACATATAATAACTAGAAATCCATTCCCAATGTTTTAATTGACGCTCCGTTACAATAGGTTTTTCATCTAAAATTTGATGAATGTCTTTTGCCTCGTATAATTCTGGTGCATTTTGATGAATGTTAAACACCAAAGCAGTGTAAATTTTACTTTTACCAAAAGAAACAGCTACTCGCATTCCTTTTTTAAGAAATGAAAACTCTGCCTCATTTACCGAATATGTAAATGTTTTTTTTAACGGAATTGGTAATATGATGTCGATGAAATATGGTGTCACTTCGAGTAATTTTATGATTGAAATGAATAAAGTTATATCGAGAAGTTTTTTTTCAGTTCTCTATATAATTTTAATTTTCTCTTATCTGTTCAAATAAATTTTACTCGAACTGACAAAATCAAAACTACACAAAAATCACTACATTGTAAACAGAAAAATAAAGGTATTTATGACTTCATTAGAATGGAAAGCAAAAGGAAATATTATTAGAGTTAATAATCGAGATATTTTTGTTATTGATGAAGGAAATCATGATAATACATTAATCATTTTACATGGATACCCAACATCTTCTTTCGATTATTATAAAGCGTTGCCTTATTTAACTAAAAAATATCGAGTGATTATTCACGATCATTTAGGCTTTGGTTTTTCAGACAAACCTTTAAATTATTCGTATTCTTTAATTGAACAAGCCGATATCGCTTTACTTTTATGGAAAAAACTAGCTTTACAAAACATAACTCTATTAGCACACGATTACGGAACAAGTATTGCTACCGAAATTATTGCGCGTGCCAATATAAATCAAGCAAATATTACGATAGATAAATTGATTTTATGTAACGGAAGCATGCATATTGAATTGGCTAAACTAAGAACGATTCAGAAATTATTAAAAAATAAAATTACAGGAAAATGGGTTGCTAAATTGGCGAATCAAGCTCTTTTTAATCGAAATATAAAGAATATATATTTTGATAAATCTAAAGTTTCTAAATCCGAGTTAAACGAAATGTGGTTTCAAATTAATTATAATAATGGTCGGAATGTGATTCACTTATTAAGTAATTACATTAACGAGCGTTATTATTTTTGGCATCGTTGGATTGGTGCTTTAACACAAACCAACATCGAAACAAAAATTGTATGGGCAACACACGACCCTATTGCCGTAAAAGAAATTGCTGAGTTGTTGCATAAAGAGATACCTAACAATACATTATTATGGCTACAAAACACAGGACATTTCCCTATGTTGGAAAACCCAAAAGAATGGAGTGAATTGGTGTTAAAAGACGAAATTATTTAGCTTTTAAATGAAATTTATTTATGATTACCCGTTATTAACGATAGACTAAATACTTAAACCTAAGCTTGTTTCAGGTTTTCATGACAAGTGGCAAGTTTCCTGTCAGATGTGATTCCGAAATAAATTCGGAATGACGCTAAAAAAGAGATATGACTTAAATTAACTAATATACTCTAAGTACAATGCTTCTACTTTAGTTCTTGCCCAAGGAGTAGTTCTTAAAAACTTTAAACCAGATTTGTAAGTAGGATTATTTTTAAACGCATTTATCTTTAAAATTTCACCTAACTCTTCCCAACCATATTCTAAATATAATTCTTCTAGCATGGTGGCTAATTTTATTCCGTGAAGCGGATTATTTGGTTGTTCTTGGCTCATAATATATTTAAAACACAAAAGTAAAGTTTCTACTTGATTAATTCGTCTAATAATTCTCTAACTTTAGTACTATTCCAATTTGCTGGTCCTTTTTTATCGGTAACAATGTTTCCTTTTTTATCAATAATAAAAGTAGCAGGTATCGAATTGCTTTTTAATTGCCCGGGAACTTTACTCAAGGTATTATAAGTAGGTAAATTATAACTATTTTTAATGTAAAAATCATCAATAACAGTCCAGTTTTCATTACTTACAAAAACAAAGGTTACTTTGTCTTTATAATCATCATATAATTTTTGAATACTTGGCATTTCTGCAATACAAGGAGGACACCAAGTTGCCCAAAAGTTTATGAAAACAACCTTATTTTTGGTTTCATTAAAATCAATATTCGCCGTATTTAATCCTTTTAAGTTCCAGTTATAATCCGTTAATTTTTCTTGCTTATCATCAGTAATAACCGAAGGCGAAAAAGAAATCAACCGTATAAAATATACTTTCGTAGGCGGATATAACAATAAACCGATTATGATTACAAATACAATATTAGAAATCGTTTTTTTACTAATCTTCATTACTCCTATTTAAAACTTATCAAATGTACTACTCTTCTTGATAATTTACTTCTTAAAATATTAAATTGAATGACACTATTTGTTTGTCATATTTTCGATATTTTAGCAGTACTTTTTATAAAACAAACAACTTTAAAATGAAAAATACTGCATTAACACATATTCATGAAGCTTTAGGCGCTAAAATAGTTCCGTTTGCGGGTTACAACATGCCTGTACAATACGAGGGTATAAATATTGAACACGAAACCGTAAGAAAAGGTGTGGGTGTTTTTGATGTAAGTCACATGGGTGAATTTTTCTTAAAAGGAGGAAATGCTTTGGCTTTAATTCAGAAAATAGCCTCTAATGACGCTTCTAAATTAGTTCCTGGAAAAGCACAATATAGTTGTATGCCAAATGCAGATGGAGGAATAGTAGATGATTTAATCATTTACATGATTGCCAAGAACGAATATATGTTAGTGGTAAATGCTTCTAATATTGAAAAAGATTGGAACTGGATTTCTAAACACAACGATTTAAAAGTTGAAATGGAAGACCGTTCTGATGATTGGTCTTTATTAGCTATTCAAGGTCCAAAAGCTGTTGAAGCTATGCAATCGTTAACTTCAGTAAACTTATCTACTATTAAGTTTTATACTTTCGAAATTACTGATTTTGCAGGGATTCCTGATGTAGTTGTTTCTGCAACGGGTTATACTGGTTCTGGCGGATTTGAAATTTATGTTAAAAACAAAGATGTAGAACAACTTTGGAAAAAAGTTTTTGAAGCTGGTGCTGATTGGGAAATTAAACCTATTGGTTTAGCAGCTCGTGACACTTTACGCTTAGAAATGGGATATTGTCTATATGGTAATGATATTGATGATACTACTTCTCCTTTAGAAGCTGGTTTAGGTTGGATAACCAAGTTTACCAAAGACTTTGTAAATGCTGAAGCTTTAAAAGCACAAAAAGAAGCCGGTGTTACTAAAAAATTAGTAGCCTTTGAATTAACAGAACGCGGTGTTCCTCGTCATGATTATGAAATAGTTGATGCTGATGGAAATAATATTGGTAGAGTTACCTCTGGTACAATGAGTCCTTCTTTAGGAATAGGAATTGGCTTAGGATATGTAACGAAAGAACTTTCTAAAGTAGATTCTGAAATTTTTATTCAGGTTCGTAAAAAACAAATTCCTGCAAAGGTGGTTAAATTACCTTTTTACAAAGGATAGTTTTAAATAAATAGCATAAAAAAAGCAACTCAAATGAGTTGCTTTTTTTATAGGAAGTAACTACTATTAATTCTTTCCGTTTTTAGATTCTTCTTTAGAAACTTTATTCCATATTTTAATTTCATCGGTTGCTGTAACTCCCTCTAAAACTTCAACATTTACTCCGTCAGACAATCCTAATTTAACATCTTTCTTTTCATATTCTTGATCACCAGTTTTAATTTCAATATATGGCTTTTCAGTTTTTCTGTCGAATTGTAATAATGCTTCTTTAATAGATAAAACACTATCTCTTCTAGCTAAAACAATTTCGGCATTTGCACTATAACCTGCTCTAATAAAGTGAGAATCATCTAAAGTTACATCTGCTTTAATTTTAAATTGAACTGCTCCTCCTTCATCTGTTCCTTTTGGAGCGATAAAGTTTAATACTGCTGGGAATTTTTTATCTTCAATAGCACCTAAAGCTACTTCAATTTTTGTTCCTTTTACTAATTTACCAACTTCTGATTCATCAACCTGACCTTCAAAAATCATTTTAGTCATATCTGCAATACGAGCAATCGTAGTACCGGCGTTAAAATCGTTTGTCTGTGTTACTTGATATCCTTTTTTAACAGGAATCTCTACAATCATACCATCAGTAGTAGCTCTAATACTTGTGTTTGCTGCACTTCCTAAACCTGATGTGGTACCTTTTTTAATGATATCCATATCTGATTGTGCATTTGCTAAGTTTTGCTTTGAATTGTTAAAACTTAATTCAGAGTTTTCAAATTGTTGACGAGATATTACTCCCTTATTAAAAAGACTCTTATCTCTATCAAACTGATTTTTAGCATTATTAAATGACAATTTTGCATTTTTAACAATACCATTTGCTCTGTTTAAAGAAGC
The DNA here is from genome assembly GCF_019278465.1 of Tenacibaculum sp. AHE14PA. GTDB lineage: Bacteria > Bacteroidota > Bacteroidia > Flavobacteriales > Flavobacteriaceae > Polaribacter > Polaribacter bernardetii. Next base: position 391,265 of record NZ_CP058983.1, read on the forward strand.
AACGTTTGGCACTACTCTTACAGTTGCAATTAAATCTCCTGACTTAACAATTGCACCTTCTATAACGGCTATTTTATCAATAATTCCTGCAATTTGAGGTTTTATTTCAACCTCTTCTAAAGGAACTACTTTACCTGTAGCAACACTCTTTTTAACAATTGTAGCTTTAAAAGCTTTTTCTGTTTTATACTCTATTGGTGAAGCGCTATTCTTCTTTCCAAACCATATTAACACTAGTACTAATGCTAACGCAATTCCGCCAAAGATGATTACTTTTTTCATTTTTATCTATTTATATTCTTGTTAATTGATTTTTTTTATTCTTCTCTTAATGCTTCAATTGGCTGTATAACTGTAGCCATGTATGCTGGTATAAATCCTATAAATGTACCTAGTATTATTAAAACTGCATATGCAATTAATACGATTGGTATGTTTACTGTTGGATTTGTTAAAACATCTGCTTTATCAATTAGCATTAAAATTAAACCACCTGCAATGATACCTAATGATCCTGCTAATAATGTTAAGAAAATTGATTCTAATATAATTTGCTGACGAATCATAATAGGTGTTGCACCTAATGCTCTTCGAATACCAATTTCTTTTGTACGTTCCTTAACTGTAATTAATAAAATATTACCAATCGCAAATACTCCTGCAATTAATGTTGCAATACCAACGAACCAAGTTAAAAACTGCATTCCTGTTAAAAAACCTGTTACTTTGGCTATTTCTTTTCCTAAATTAAAACCGTTAAAAGCACGGCTATCATCAGGGTGAATTTTGTGAATACTTTTTAATAACCCTTTAACATCTGTTTCTACTTGTTCGATATCAAAACCTTCTTTACCGGTTATCATCATCCATTGAAACTTGTTACCCGAATTGTAAACCAAGCGGAAAGTGCTAAACGGAATATGTACAGTGTTACCTCTTCCTCCTATTCTACCTGGCTTGTATACGCCAATAACTTTATAACCAATATTGTTTACTTTTAAATAAGTACCTAAAACTTCTTCATCCTTATCAAATAACTGCTCGTAAACATCGTCGCTAATTACACAAACTTTTTTATTTTCGTTAATATCATTCTGATTGATAAAACGACCTTCAATTAAGTTTTTCTTTTGAACTTTATCTAATAACGGGTAATCTCCGAAAATAGTTAGGTTTGCTGTTTTTATTCCGTTTACTACCAAACCTCCGGTAGCATTTCTTGGCACAACAAATTCTATACCTTTAACTTCGGTTTTAATTTTTTCAACATCGCTTGTTGTTAATTGTATTTGCCTACCTTCCTGAAAACCTTTAAAAGCTTTTGATGTTCTACCACCAGCCATAAAAACACTGTTGGTTGCAAAATCACCAAACATACTATTAAAACCATTTTCAATTCCTTTGGCAGCTCCTAACAATCCTACAAGAAGTAGAATTCCCCAAAAGGCTCCAAAAATTGTAATTGCAGTTCTGGTTTTATTTTTACGAATACTTTCGTAAATTTCTTGCCATACATCTTTATCAAATAGAAATTTCATAATTAATCTGCTCTTAAGGCTACTATTGGTTTAATTTGTGCTGCTTTTTTTGCTGGTAAATAACCTGCAATCACTCCTGCTAATATCAATGTTATGGTAGCTCCCACTACAACTGGTTTCGATACCCCTGGATTTAGAATAAAATATTGTTCTAAACTTGGTCCGGTAATTTCTAAAATACCTACTCCTATTACCAATCCTAAATATCCTGCCAAAGCGGTTATTAAAATAGATTCTAACATAATCATTGTTATAATAGAACTTGGTTTTGCTCCTATGGCTTTTCTAATTCCTAGTTCTTTAGTACGTTCTTTTACAACGTATACCATAATGTTACTTATACCTACAACACCAGCAATTAGAGTTCCTAAACCAATTATTAAAATTAAAATACCTAAACCAACCATCATACTAGATACTTCTTTGTTATCAGATGCATAATTGTTGACTCTAATTCCCCTTTGATCGTTAGGATCTATTTCGTGTTTTTTCTTTAATTCACGAAGCATTTTGTTTCCGAACGCAATAGCCTCATCAATACTTAATTTTGGGTTGTACGTTAATCCGAAGTCGCCAATATGATCGTTATTACCATAAATTTGCTGCATAGTAGTAAATGGTGTGTAAATATAACGCTCATCACTATCGCCTCCTGGATCAGAAAAAACACCGATAACTTTATACATTATTCCGCCAATATTTAATTGCTTACCAAAAGCACTTAATTGACCGAATAAATCTTTTTCAACCATACGACCGATAACAATTACTTTCGATCTTTCGTTTAAATCTCTAAAGTTTAAAAAACGTCCTTCTGTTATTTCGGCTGATTCTAATATGTCATATTGCGGATATACACCTCTAATGGTATAATTGTCTTCTTCCGTTTTATAAACAACTTTTGAGCTTCTTTGTATACGCGGACTAATCATTTGAATTTTATCAGAATACTCTTCCTTTAAAAAATCAAAATCATCATTTTTAAATTGAATTCTTCGTCCAACCTGGTGTCCTTTATATGCTTTAGTTGTGCTGTTTGAACTGATGTAAATTGAATTAATTGCATCTGAAGCAAACTGTTCTTTAAAAGTGTTTTGAAGTCCGTTACCAATACCAAAAAGTAAGGTAAATAGTAAAATTGCAAAGGCAACCGTAAAACCCGATAATATAGATCGTAGTTTATTTTTGCTGATGCTTTGAAAAATTTCTCTCCAAGTATCTATATCAAACATAATTAAATTGCTTTTGCTTTGGTGTATTCATCACTTATAATCACACCGTCTTTTAAACGTACAATTCTATTAGTTTGTTCTGCAACTTCCTCTTCGTGTGTAATTACAAAAACAGTCATTCCTTCATCATTAATTTCTTGTAATAAACCCATTACAGAATCTGTTGTAGATGAATCTAATGCTCCTGTTGGTTCATCGGCTAAAACCACCTTTGGTTTTGTAGCTAAAGCTCTTGCAATAGCAACACGTTGTTTCTGACCTCCCGAAAGCTCGTTTGGTAAATGGTGTGCCCAATCTTTTAAACCTACTTTTTCTAGGTAACTTAATGCAATTTCTAAACGTTCTTTTCTAGCAACTCCTTTATAATATAAAGGTAAAGCAACGTTTTCTAATGCCGTTTTATATGATATTAAATTAAATGATTGAAAAATGAATCCTAAGAACTTATTACGTAAGATTGCTGCTTTTTTCTCATTTAAATTTTCAATTAATTCTCCGTTTAAATAATACTTACCTTCATCGTGTGTATCTAATAAACCTACAATGTTTAGTAAAGTTGATTTTCCTGATCCTGAAGACCCCATAATCGAAACAAATTCACCTTCTTTAATGTGTAAATCTAATCCTTTTAAAACATGAAGTGAGTCTTTACCTATTGGATAGGATTTGTGTAGGTTTTCTATTCGAATCATTGCTTGGTTAATTTTATAAAAATCTAAATTAAATACTGATAATTAGCTTATTACTAATTTTATGTTAAATCATTATTTACTTTCTTACAAGACGCCTAATTTTGAATTATGTTACAAAATATTACATTATTTTTAAATTTAATTATAATAAATACACGTAAATGATTGATTTACCAAAGGATAAGGAGATAATTTTATTTGACGGAGTTTGTAATTTTTGCAATAATACAGTTCTATGGATTATTCGTTTTGATAAAAAAAACAAATTTGTATTTGCTTCTTTACAATCTGATATTGGAAAAAAAATAACAAATCATTTGGGTATAGATACTTTAAAAATTGATGCTATTATTTTATATGCACCAAATATTTCTTATGAGATTAAATCTACTGCTGCTCTAAAAATTATGAATAAGTTTGGTGGTTTTTGGAAACTTACACAAGTTTTCTTATTTATACCTGAAGGTATACGAAATATCGTCTATGATTTTATCGCTAAAAACAGGTATAATTGGTTTGGTAAAAAAGATGCATGTATGATTCCCTCTAAAAATATCCGTGACAAATTCTTATAAAAAAAATCCTACCAATTAAGGTAGGATTTTTTCTTCTTTTTCTTTTCACTATTTACTATGCAATTCTCCCTCTTTATTAAAACTGTAAACGAACTCCCAGTTTATAATTCCTTCCTCTTGTGTTGTATCCTAAAATCTCTTCATAATCTTCATTTAATAAATTAGAAACAGATCCAAAGAAAGTAACTTTATTATTTAATAATTTATGGTTGATGTTAAAATCTACCAAGTTGTAGCTTGGTAAAATAACATTTTCTCCCGCTGCTCCGAAACTACCATATCTATCAAATCTAATTCTATCTCCTACATTTTTGTAAACTAATGACATAAATGTGTTTTTAATAAGGTTTGTCTCTATAGCCGCAACAATTTTATGATTTGGAATGTAATCATCAAAATGCTCTGTAGCAACCATATCTGTATAAGTATAGTTCGCTGTTAATTTTAAATTTTTTATCGGCTTTACCTCTAAAGCAGTTTCAATTCCATTTCCTTTTTTATCTGTATTATAATATTTAAATGTTGTATAATCAAATTCAATAGCGTCGTTTTCTGTTCTATCAAAGTAAACAGCAGAAAATTTAACAATTCCTTTATATGCAGCTTCAAAACCTACTTCAATAGTCTTACTATCTTCTGGTTTTAAATCTAAGTTACCACTAGAAGAATATAATTGGTATAAACTAGGCGCTATAAAAGCAGTACCGTATGACGCTAAAGCTTTTATCTTATATGCCCTATCTTTAAATAAGTTGTATGAAACATTACCATCATATACAAAGTGATTATCATACACACTATGCATATTTAACCTACCACCAACATTTACATTAAATCCGTAATCTGAAATATAAACTACAGATGCGTAAGGATCAACTGTATTAAAATTAGCTACATCTTTAGTTATTGTAGAAAATGGTGTTTTTGTATAATTCTTATTTTCTTGATAATTAACTCCAGTAATTACTTGTAGTTTATTACCTAAGAATGAATATTTATTAACAAGATCAATGTTTAAACCTGTACCTTCATAAATAGAAGTATCATTTGTATTTGAAAAAGAATTAAACTGTAACAAATCTCTTGTAATTTTATTAAAAGATGCTAAAGCATACAATTCACCACCATTATATTTAAAACTTGGTTTTACACCGTAACGAACTTGTGAATATTCCCATTTATTAATTGAATTATCACTGTAAGCTCCTGCATCAAATTCAGAATCAAAAGCATCGTAATTTAAAAAAGCATCTATTTTAACAGCTTTTGTAATTTGGTAGCCTAGCTTAAATAACCCATTTTTTCCATAATAAGCATCATCTTCAAATTTTGCAGCAGTATTACTTCTTGCTGATGACATTCCTTGTGTACCGGTTAAATTAAAGTATGCTAAATAACTAACATCTCCTAAAGTACCGTTAATACTTACGTTTTGATTTCTATCATTTGCGCGTAAACTTTTAGAGTTGCTTGAATTATTAGTTCCGAAACTTGCTTCGTATGTTGCAGAAATATCGTTCTTAGATGATTTTTTTAAAATAATATTAATTACACCTGTTGCTGCACCTGTACCATATAAAGATGATGCTGCTCCTTTTAACACTTCTATTTTTTCAATTTGATTAAGAGATAATAATCTTAAATCATAAACCTGATTGATACCTGAGGCATCAGATACTGGTACACCATCTATTAAAATTAAAACCTGTCTACTTCTACCCCCTCTAATATAAACATTGCGTACACTACCTCTGTTAGTATTTGCTCCATTAATCTCAATACCTGGTAAATTATTTAATAACTCAACAACAGTTCTTCCTGCGTTGTTTTCAATGTCTTTTTTAGTTATTTTGTAAATAACTTTACCTGTATGCTCTTTTTTTAATTCAAATTTAGTTGCTGTTACTACAACTTCATCTAAGTTTTCAGTTTTTTCTTGCTCTTGTGCAATAATTTTTGTGCTTGCAAATAACGACGCAATAGCACCAACAATTAGTAATTGTTTGTTCATTTTTAATGATTTAATTTTTACAATTAATCAGGTAAATTTTTTGTACAGTACAGAATAGCAATAAGTACAGTAACCTTTATCCCGAAAGTTTTTACTTTTTTTTGATTTTGGCAGGTCTCCTGACTTACGTCTTGTAACTTACCTTCCCATTTTTTAAAAAAAACAGTGGTAAAAGTTATAGTTACAAGCTTTATAGCTTACAGTTGCGGGAACAGTTTTGGATTTTAACCAAATTCCCTTTTAATTTCTTTAAGAAGATTTCTTAAAGAAAACCAAATTCGCGGCAAATGTAGTTTAAAAATTGGTATTACAAAATAGTTTTGTATCCTTGTTGCAAAAATAAAAGCCATGAAAATTACTCTTTTAAGAAAATCACTTTTTATCGTTGTATGTATTTTAATAACACAATGTAAATCAAAAGAAAAAGAACAAGTAATAGAGAGTAAAAGTATTATATCACATGCTTTAGGTTTCGATTTGGTTAAAGAAAATAATCAAACCACATTGATTATTAAAACTCCGTATCCAAAATCTAAAGAAACATTTACCTATCGTTTAGGTAATGATAATGCTGATATAAAAACTCCAATCAATGAAATAGTCGTTACTTCAACTACTCACATTCCTATATTAGAATTATTAAACAAAGAAAAAACCTTAATCGGTTTTCCACATACCAAATATGTTTCTTCAGAAAAAACAAGAGTTTTAATTGATAGTGGCTACGTAAGAGAATTAGGTAAAGAACAATCTTTAAACACCGAAATTTTAATAGATATTAAACCTGATTTAGTTGTTGGTTTTTCGATGGGAAAAACAAATAAAACATTAAATACCATAAAAAATGCAGGAATCCCAGTTATTATAAATGGTGATTGGCTGGAAGAAACACCGCTTGGTAGAGCAGAATGGATTAAAGTTTTTGGAGCTTTATATAACGAAAATGAAAAAGCTGATAGTATTTTTAATACTATAAAAAAGAATTATTTAGAAGCTATAGAAATTGCCAAAAAAGCAACGAACAAACCAACAGTACTTTCTGGCGCCATTATGAGCAAGGATATTTGGAATTTACCTGCCGGGGAAAGTTTTGTTGCTAAATATTTAAATGATGCTAATCTTAATTATTTATGGAAACATACCAAAGGAAAAGGGAGTTTATCATTAAGTTTCGAATCTATTTTAGATAAAGGTAAAAATGCTGATTTTTGGATTGCCCCAGGTTATTTCACTTCTAAAGAGCAAATGTTAAACAGCAATAAACACTACGCCGAATTCAAGGCTTTTAAAAATGACCATATTTATTCTCCTGCTTTGAAAAAAGGAAAAACAGGTGGTATTTTATACTTTGAACTAGCTCCCACCCGACCTGATTTAGTTTTAAAAGATGTTATAAAAATTACTCACCCGGAACTATTACCTGACTATAAATTAACCTTTTTCGAAAAAATGAAATAAGGTTGGTTTGGTTCTTAATTCGATTAATGTTATAATAATTTAAAAATAAAAACATCAATAAAATTGTGCTTAATTACTACCATTGAGTATCTAATATTCCTAAATTATTATGAGAAAAATAAATTCATATCCTATCAGTTCTAAAAAAAATATTGAAAAAATAAGAGATTTAAAAGGAATTCCCGAAAGTGTATTTAAATATTTCAACTTAGAAAAACACAATTTTGACAGCCTAAGAGAAAAATATCTATATTTCTCTAAATACTCTAATTTCAATGACCCTTTTGATTGTAGTTTAGATTTAATTACTTTTTCAAAAAAAAATGGACGATATAAACCACAGCAAGTAAAAAACTTTCAAGAGACAAAAACTAAAATTGAAGAACTTGGAATTTGCTGCTTTTCTAGAACAAACAAATCAATATTAATGTGGTCACATTATGCAGACAATCATAAAGGGTTCTGTATCGAGTTTGAAACAAATAAAAGATTACTCGGTATAAACCCCTTAGATATAAACTACACTGATAAATTCAATAAATCACAATATTTAAAACAGCCTAAAGATTCCTTATACCATCTAATTTACACAAAAGCTAGTAATTGGAAATATGAACAAGAACTTAGAAGTTTTGATTATAATTTATTCAACGAAGAATCACGAAAAATAAAATTTATAGATACAGATATTAAAGCAATTTATTTTGGTGTAAAAACTGAAAAAAGTAATATTGAATTAATCAGAAAAATTATTATTGAAAACTACAGTAATAATATTAGTTTTTTCCAAGGAAAAAAATCTAATTCAAGTTTTGAAATAAATTGGATTGAATTAAACTAACCACAACAATGCATAAACTCAATTTGAGCTGAGTTTCCTAACGAACTTGTAAATTTTCTATTTTACTTCCGTCATAACACGAAAAATCTTCGATATCCCAAAAAACTAAAGCTTATACAAACCGTTAATGAAAACCTATTTCTCAATAGTTCGAAAAGTTAAATTAATTCGAGGTCGGTGTATTTTTTTTGTTGGTGGTAAACGGTGTAACCAATGCGTTTGTGTTTCATCTTTCATTACCAATAAAGAACCATGTTCTAACACTTTATAAACCGTTTCTTTGGTTTCTTTATGTTTAAAACCAAACTTGCGCTCTGCGCCTAAACTTAAAGAAGCAATAGCGCCTTGTTCTTTTAAATCCTTTTCACCATCACTATGCCAAGCCATTCCTTCAGATCCGTCGTGGTATAAATTAAGCAAACAAGAATTGTAAGTTTCGTTTGTTTCTTTTTCTACTAATTCCTTTAATTCTAGCAATTCTTTTGTAAAAAGTAATGCTGTTTTTGTGCTGTTAGAATAAGAGTATTCGAAAGGTTTTTCTGCATACCAAGCTACTTTTCTTTTGGTAAAAATTTGCTTCCCGAATATAATAGCTTCATCATTTTTCCATTCTATGGAATCTAATAAAACATTATAATAAGCTTCCGCTTTTACGCTAGATAAAACTAATCCGTAGTAATTTACAGTCCCGTTTTTTGGAAGTAAGTTATGAGGAAAATCAGTAAATTGTGAGAATAAATCCATCGATTATAAAAATAAAAAACTCCCGTTTAAAACAGGAGTTTTCATAATGTTTATTTTAATTTCTAAACTTATTACGCGAAATAATATGCTTTAACCTCTCCTTTAAATCTGTTCCTGTATCGTATACCATTTGTTCATTTGAAGGAAAATGGACCGACCTTAACTTTGTTAAATTAAAAAACGATTTATCTAAAGCTCTTCTATCACCATCATAATTAGCATAACTATGCTCAAAAATAAATTCGCTTTCAATAGGAAAGCTTTCTATTAATTGATCAGTAGAATTATTATAAAACTTAACAACCCCGATTACTTTGCTGCTCTTAGATTGCGTAAAACGGTATAATTTACATCTAATATTTTTAAAATTATCAACCTTAATTTTATTACCTAAACTATCTTTAACGTAAACACCTTTAGTGTTTTTTAAATACTTAAAACCATCTTTTAGTTGTTTCTCTTTTATAATTTCTTTTTCATGAATTTGTTCAGGAGAGATATCAATTCTTCTAAGATTAAGTTCTAAATCAAAATCGTAGTTAATTTGTTTGTTTTTTCTAGAATGATAAACCGTCCATAAATCATCTAAACCATAAGTATCCATTGCCAATAAATCATTTTCTAATCTTCTTGGTATTATTTGATTGGTTTCATTACTTACTGATAAAAAAACATAATCGGTTCCTTTAACATGAGCTTCTTCTATTAATTTTCTGGTGTTTTTATAATTCGAATTAATCTTATCTAAGTGCTGTAATTCATTAAAAGCGCTTCTATAATTCATTTTGTTACGACGACCTTCTTTTAAGAATGCTACTCCGTTTTTATATAAAAAATCAGAATAATTTTCTTTAGACTGAATAATATTATTGTCGTAATTCGTTAATTTAAAACGTGTTTTTTTTAAAGGCAATAAAGGTTTTATCTTTTCTTGTCTGTTATTTAAACGATTATATAAATCATAAATAGTTTTTAAGTTTTCAGCGTTGTTTTCCTTCTTTAAAAAGGCAATTTTAGATAGATCTCTATCACTTGCTTTTTTAAAAGCATTTTGTAACATTACAACATAAGGCTGGTTTTTTTCTTTAAACTTATCTTTAGCCAAGTTTTTAATAGATAATGCTATTGCTTTATCGTAATCTCCTGAATTAATTGCTTTTTCAGTTGTTTTAATGCTACTACAAGAAATTGCAACAAAAGCTATAAAGATTAACTGTAAGGTAATTTTTTTCATGTATTTCAGTTTGTTTAGAGTAGGCAATTATAATGCCAATATATTTATTTTTTTATCTATTTACTCTAATAATTTTGCCATTGCTAATTTAACAATTTCAATGTTGTTATTTTTGTTTGGTTGGTTTTCTGTCTTTTGTTTTTGCACTACTTGACGTAACAAATTTATACCTACTTTATCGAAATTGTATTGTTTGTACTGAATTCCTTTCGAAACAATATCATCCGTTAAGTTTTTAATAGCAGCTGTATTATTACTTTTTGCTATTTTTTCATAAGCCTTTTTATACAAGGTTTGTATTTTTTTATTCTGACTTAAATACATACCTGACATTACATTGCTTGCTATAAAAGTTAATTCATCATCATCATTTTCTTCTAAATAAATGCGTGTTAAAGGCGTTGCAATAATCTTTTTAACCGCATCAGGTAAAGTTTTAGATTTTGCAATAGCCAACGTTTTATCTACATAATACATTCCTACTAACGACTTTCCTAAAACAGCATACGACTTACTTGTTAAACCTTTCTCAAAAACAGCTTTTAACTCAGGATCAGTTAATTTACCTAAGGTTTCTATAGCTGCTGCTTGTACAAGTGTTTTAGAATCGTTGTTTGCAATTTGCTTTATTGTTTCTATCTCTCTTTTTTTAGAATTCTTGTTTACCAAATTAATGTTTTCTAACGCTAATATTCTAATTTTATAAAACTCATCATTCATTGCATTGGCAATCGCATCAAAAGCTTTGGTATCGTCTTGCTGTCTTTTTGCAACTTCTATCAAAGCTTCTTTTTTATGCATGTAACTGTCTGCATATTTTAATTGATGAATATAATCACTCAATATTTTATTTTCAATTACGTCACATAACAAAACACCGTTAGCATTTACCTGAATTAAATCTGGCTGTTTTCTAAACGGAAAAGTAAAAGAAGCCTCTTTGCTTTCTACAAAAACAGTATGTCTTGTTCGTTTACTTCCTTCAAAGATATCTATCGCAAAAGGAAATTTAAACTCGTAATCTTGGTTCTGAATAATATTTACAGTAACCGTTTTTCTTAATTTATTAAAATCATAAGATATTTCTAATTGTGGATGCCCATTATTAAAATACCATTGATTAAAAAACCAATTTAAATCTTTTCCACTAACTTTTTCGAAAGCCAATCGTAATTGATGTGCTTCACCAGTACCGTATTTATTTGTAGTTAAATAATTGTTTAAACCTGCATAAAAAGCTTCATTTCCTAAATAATTACGCAACATATGTAAAATTGCGCCACCTTTGTTATAACTAACCGCATCAAACATATCTTCTTTGTCTTGGTAGTTAAAACGCACTAAATGTTTATCAAAATTTTGACCATTTTTATAGGTTTCAGTATCTTCTAGCAAATGAGCATCTGCATCATTTTTTCCATATTTATATTCACGCCATAAATATTCGCTATAGTTTGCAAAACTTTCATTCACGGTAAGATTACTCCAACTCTCTGCGGTTACTAAATCGCCAAACCAATGATGAAAAGCTTCGTGAGCAATTGTATTTTCTTGTATGTTTTCATCAATTAATTGCCCTGGCATTTGGTAGGCATTTTCTCCGTGAATAACAGCGGTAGTATTTTCCATAGCGCCACTTACATAATCACGCCCAACAATTTGCGCATATTTATTCCAAGGATATTCGATACCAGTAATTTTAGAGAAAAAAGCTAACATTTCTGGTGTTTTACCAAAAATTTCCTTCGCATAAGGAGCGTATTCTTTTTCTACATAATAATCTACCGGAATATTTTTATACGTATCCTTAACAATCTCATACTCTCCTACTCCCATAAAAAATAGATACGGTGCATGTTTTTGTGTGAAATTCCAATAATCGGTTCTTGTTCCGTTTGTATTAGTTATTTGACTTTCTAACTTACCATTAGAAAGTGTTACATACTTATTAGGAACAGTAATATAGATTTCTTGTGATGTTTTCTGATTTGGTGCATCTATTGTTGGAAACCAACAACTACTTGCTTCGGTTTCACCTTGTGTCCAAATTTGTGTTGGTTTGTTTTTATCCAAACCAGTTGGATTTATAAAATACAATCCTTTGGCTGATGTAATCGCTGCACTCCCTTTTTGTTGTACTTTCTCTGGACGAGCTGTATATTTTATATAAATGGTAAATTCTTCATTTCGTTTATATATGCGAGGTAAATCGATTATCAACTTATAATTATCGTAATTATAGTCTAACACTTTAGCATTCATTGTTATTTTATGAATAACCATTGCTTTAGCATCTAACGTTAATTTACCTGTTTCATAAAAATGAGGTTTTACTGTTAGCCATGTTTCCCCATTCAGTTGTTTTTCTTTAAAGTTAAAATCAACCTTTAATTTTGTGTGAATTAAATCGTGAATTTTATCTTTTTCTCCTCGATACGTATTCTCTACTTGCGCAAAAAAGGATACCGTAAAAAGTACAACTATTAGTGTAAGGGTTTTTTGAAACTTCATAAATACTTTCGTTTGAGCATCAAAAATAAGCAAATCTATTGGGAGGCTTGTTAATGAGTCGTTAAAAAGAAAAAGCCATCAATAAATTGATGGCTTTTAGTTATTTTATACTAGTTTTTTAGTTAGAAGCTTCTACTGTATCTTCTTCAGTAACTTGCTTTTTATTTTTCATTGGTATTGTATTCCCTAACAGCGCTTTAAACTTACTTAAATCTAAATCACCACCATCTACTTTTGCTTTCTGCATCATCTGCATAATCTTACCAGGATTCATATTGTCACCTAAAATACGTGCAATACCTACTCCCATTTCTTTACCATAACCAAAGGCAATAATTTCATCTACAGCATCAGTTTCACCTGAATAATAGATTGTAGCATGCATACCATCTTTTTTAAAGTTGATTAATTTTTTATAATCAGATCCTTTTAAAATATCTTTTAACTTTCCTTTTTCCTCTTCATAAGTTGCTTCATCAGCATCTTTATAAGGTAAACCCGTTAAGTTTACTTTGCGAATGCTTTCGAATGCTTTTTTATCTTCTTCGGATGCTTTATCCATACTTAACTGTAGTATGCTCGCAGGAACATCTAAAGTTATAAATCCTTTTTTATCTTGACTGTCTACTAAATAACTTTGCAATGAAGCTTCTTTTTTACATGAAACTGTTACAAATGAGATTGCTAGTAATGAATATATAAATAGTTTTTTCATTGTATTTTTTATTTTTGAATTGGTTAAAAAAATAGGGTTAAAAAATTTATTTCTTAACCCTATATTAAAGAAAGTATTACTTGCTACTAACTTTTACTTTTACATTATTATCTTTCGAAAATGTTTCTGCTAGTTTCGACATTTTATTAATATCGATAGTTCCTGTTAAAGAAACAATAACCGATTCTACTCCACCTTTTTTAGATCCTTTATCTTTTACGAACATTAAAACTTCACTAACAAAATCTTTGTTTTTTGTAGTTCTAACGTAAATTTTAACTCTAGAATCCTTGTCTTTAATACGCATTAATTCGGTTAAATTACTTTTACTTACGGCAGATTTTACCATGCTTTCCATTTGCGAAGCAACACTTGTATTTTCTGTAGTAAATATTTTTAACTCATTTAATTCTTTTACTATATTAAAAACTTCAACAGCTTCATTATCTTCTGAACCTACATTAAATTTCGATAGCATTTCAAAAGCGTCTTTGTTTACAACTACTGATGAAACGTCGTCTATATCTTCTAACTTATCAAATATTGATTGTCCGAAACTTAAGTTTGCCGTGAATACGAATGCGAATATTATAATTATTTTTTTCATGATTGTCTTAATTTATAAAGTACTTGGTTTTACTTTTTTTGTTATTAATTTACTTTGCTTATTACTTTGTTTACTGTTTTTTCGTAGGTGTTTAAGTATTGTAAAGCATCAGTTCCTTTGTTTAAGTTGTTTGAAACCGCATATAATGCGTCGTTTCCTTTGTTTAAATTGATTGAAAGCAGTTGCAACGCTTCTGTTACTTGCGCAAACTTTTTTCTTTGCTGATGTTCTTGGTACTTTTCATTACCTACAAATACACTAAATAGTAAGACTACTGACGCTGCTACCGATAACCATTTCCAGTTCTTCTTAGGTTTCTCAGGTTTTAACTGAATGGTTTTGGTAAACGTTTCGTCTTTACTTTGTTTAAAATAACCAAACAACATACTGTACTCTTGCAAATGCGGCGCCACGTTAGGCGACGTAAAATACTCTTGAAGTATTTGCTCTTCTTGCAAAGTAGTTTCTGCGTTAAGGTATTTTTCTACTAATTTATCTATGTTAGCTAACTCCATAGTTGTGTTTTTTTATTAATTCTTCTCTAATTGTCTTTCTTGCTCTTGATAAGGCTACTCTAACAGCAGTTGGTTTCATATCTACCATTTTACATATCTCATCAAAATCATATTGTTCTACATCTCTTAATTGAATAATTGTTTTTTGTTGTTCTGGTAATTTATCAATCAATTTGTGTACTAAACTTACACTGTCATTATATTCTACTTTTTTATCTAAAGACGTTTCTTTTTCTTTATAATTACTATGAACCAATGTTAAATTACTTGCCTGCTTTGATTTTAAACGATCATAACAATAATTTTTTGTCATCGTCATTGCAAATGCTTCTACATTTTTATAGCCCGACAGTTTTTCTTTGTTCCTCCATAATTTAAAAACCAGTTCTTGTGTAGCATCTTCAGCTTCTTCGGTAGAAACTAAAAGTCTTTTTGCCAAACGAAAGACCTTGTCTTTAAATGGTAGTACAACTTTTAAAAAGTCTGATTGATTCATGGTTTAGTTAGTTAGTTTTGTAAACTTAGTATTAAAACACCGTCTTAACTATCAGGTTTACATAACTACGACGAGGTAGTTGTAAGTTTGTTACATCAAAATCTAAAAAAATAATATTAATCATTAAATTGCGTTGATATTAAAGCTAATATATTCCTTATGAAAATACTTAAAGCCTCTCTTATTGTTTTTTTACTACTATCAATAGTTTCTTGTAGTGAAAAAGATGACACGCCTACCGATGTTCAAATTCAGAATTTTGTTTGGAAAGGATTAAACGCTTATTATTTATGGCAAAGTGATGTTCCTGATTTATCAGACAGGCGTTTTAATAACGATCAAGAATTGTATAGTTATTTATCTGAAGCAGGAAGTCCGGAGAATTTATTTAACAATTTATTGTTTTTACCTAATGAGTACCCAAAAGACCCGAACAGAACTTATTCTTGGATTGTTGATGATTATATTGCTTTAGAAGAATCTTTTGAAGGTACGCGTCAAACAACAGGAATGAAAGTTAGAGGAGCTGATTTTGCAGATGGTTCTAATAATTATTATGTGTATGTATACGATGTGGTAAAAAATTCTGATGCAGAAACCAAAGGTGTTGTTAGAGGAATGCTAATTACCGAAGTAAACGGAACCTCTTTAACAAGAGCTAATGTAAATTCGCTTTTTAGCACTGATTCTTTTACGGTGGGATTGGCCGATTACAATGCAGGAAACCCTGTTAGTAACGGAACAACGATTACATTAACTAGAGCTACAATAACAGAAAACCCTATTAAAGAAGCAAAAGTAATTGTTGATGGTGGCAATACTATTGGTTATTTAATGTACAACCAATTTTCTAGTGATTTTGATGGTGAATTAAATGCGGAATTTGCAAAGTTTAAATCACCACTTATTACCGATTTAGTAATCGATTTACGATACAACGGTGGTGGTTCTGTGCAAACGGCTGTATATTTAGGAAGCATGGTTACTGGTCAGTTTAAAGACCAATTATATGCTAAAGAAGTATGGAATAGCAAAGTGTTAGCTGCAATAAACCCTGAGTTTTTAATTAATAACTTTACAGATAAAATTTTAAATAAAGATAGTAATGGTAATGTTGTTTTAAACGAGACTATTAACAGTTTAAATTTAAACACCATCTATTTTATTGTATCAGAAAATACTGCTTCGGCATCAGAACTAATTATAAATGCACTTTCTCCTTATATTGATGTAAAATTAATAGGAGCGCAAACTTATGGGAAACATGTAGGTTCTATTACTTTATACGATTCTGACGACTTTAGAAGAAATGGCCCTAATTTTAAAACAAATCATACGTATGCAATGCAACCAATTGTTTTAGAAATTCAGAATGTAGATGGCGAAAATAAGCCTGATGGATTTACTCCCGAAGTGCTTATGGAAGAAGATCCTGGTAATTTGGGTGTAATTGGTGATCCTACGGAACCTTTATTAGAAAGAGCTATTCAATATATTACCACAGGTGCTAAAGGAGTTTC
The DNA here is from genome assembly GCF_019278465.1 of Tenacibaculum sp. AHE14PA. Taxonomy (GTDB): domain Bacteria; phylum Bacteroidota; class Bacteroidia; order Flavobacteriales; family Flavobacteriaceae; genus Polaribacter; species Polaribacter bernardetii. The sequence continues at coordinate 407,954 of NZ_CP058983.1, forward strand.
TTTACCTAAAAAAATAAATACCAACTATAGGCCACAGTGGAATTCTAACATGAAATACAGTGATTATAACAATATGTATATCGATTTAAAGTAAATCAATTTTGTCAACCTGAACTTGTTTCAGGTTATGATCATAACATATAGTATTATAAATTTTTAAATAAGTGAAAAATCCAGCTTTAAAAGCTGGATTTTTCACTTTACAACAAGCTCATTTGTTGCTGAATATTTTGATTCGGAACTTTTAAATCTGTTTCTAGTTCTTTGTTTAATTTTTTAATAAAATAAGCTGCTAACAAAGGGGATTCCTCTTCTATATTCTGATGAATAAAAAAGTGTATGTTTTTTAATCCTAAATCGCTCCATTCTTTTAAGCGATGCACCCAAGCATCTAAACGTTCATAATCCGACGGATGATTTGCTCCTACAAATCGTATAAAAGCTTCGTTATTTGTTAAACTCATATGCAACATATCGCGCCTACCCGATGTGTCAACTAATATGTTTGCTATGTTATTTTCTTGTAGTAATTGAGTAAATTCATCAAAAACAGTAGAGTTTGAAAACCATTCTTCATGCCTAACTTCTATCGCTAACGGAATTCCTTTTGGCCAACTAATTACAAAATTTTTAAGTGTATTAAAGTTTTCTGGTCCAAAATCAGCATGCATTTGTAAAAAAATAGTTCCTAGCCTATCTTGTAAATGTGCTGAATTATCTAAAAAAGAGTTTACAAAATCTTGAGTGCCTTGCAAGCGTTTAAAATGACTAATATCTTGTGTTAGCTTCGGAAAAAACTTAAATCCTTTAGGTGTTTTTAATTTCCACTTTTCAAACTGTTCTGCAGAGAAAAGACGGTAAAATGTAGCATTTAATTCAATTGAATTAAACTGTTTCGAATAATACCCTAATTCATCTTTTGTTCCCTTCGGATAAAATCCTTTTAAGTCGGCTTTATTCCATTTAGCACAACCTACATATATATTAGACTTTTCTACATCATCAAAAGAATTTAATAATTTTATTGTTCTCTCGTGAGTGCAGGGCAATGAAAAATCTACTAACTCTGGCAACTCTACTTTTCCGAACTGCATATTTTATCTATTTTCTAAACCCTCTTCTATTTCTTGATTCTCTACCATTTCTGGTCTAAATTGACTCATTTTTTCATCGTCTAGTCTTTTTGCATACAGATAACCTGATGTCCACCATTTTTTCATTTTTTCTTTATCAAAAACCAATGAATTTGTTGTTAAAACTGTTGGCGTGTAATATAAATTAAGCTTCACATCATTATGCTTTGCTGATAACTTACCTATGGTAATATTATGTCTTTCTACATTTTCGAGCATAAAATCAAAAACATCTAACATTAACGAAAACGGATTTTTAGCATGCATTCTATTAATTTGCGTAACCTCTGTTTCTAGAATAATAGCATCTATTTCTTTGGCTCCTCTTAAAATTGCTTCTCTAATTGGTACTAAACTACCAAAACCTCCATCTGCATATTGGCAACTGTTTTTTTCTAACAAACTCATAAAAGGTACATAATTACACGAACCCCAAATCCAATCACAAAAATCATCATAACTACATTCAGAAATAGCTTTGTATTCTATTTGATTTGCTGTTAAGTTAGACACTGTTACGACAACTTCTTTGTTGTTTTTTCGAATTTCTTCATACATTTCTCGCGTAACATTCTTCTTTATAAGTTTTCGCAAATTTTTACTCTCTCCAAAAGTTTTTCTGCCGTTTAAAAAATTCCAAAAAGTATTTATGTGGCGAATAGAAATAACTTTTTCTCCATGAACTTTTGTTATTTTAAAAGGGCTGTTACTAAAAATAGAATTCTGATTTACATTGGTATATAATTCTTTTAAAGCGTCTAGTTTTTTTAAAGCTAAGTGAGAAACCATTAAACTTCCTGTAGAGGTTCCTAAAAACAAATCATAATCATTTTTCTTTTCTTTCATCAAAAACTCAACTACACCGCCTGCAAATGCTCCTTTGCTTCCACCTCCAGAAATTACCAATGCTTTTTTCATATAATTGATTTGATTTTATCTATTTTTAGTTTTGTAAAAATAGATAATATTATTCAGTAGAAGATATTTATAAAAAATAACATTTTATTTTGCTTTTTGAGTTTTTTTTTTTTTTAGATTTGAAAACTTTTAAATAGAATCTGATCAATTCTGACTTAAAAATTGCCGGTAGAAAAAGAATGTATATATAAATTGCGACCATTCTTTTTTAAATTATTCTAGATACACTTATACTTTAGAAAAACGTTTTTCTAAAGTATAAATATTGTTTTAAATGCAATAAATGTTGCATATAAATTTATTAACTAATTTAAAAAACACAAATAATGAAAAAAATAATATTTACTTTAGCTTTTATGCTAGTTAGCTCTATAACTTTTGCTAACAATTCTGTAAAAAAAGAAGAAATTAAAACTGTTAAGGTTGAGTTAATGAATAACAAACAAGCAGACATGTGGATGTCTACTTGTACTAGAACTGTTACTAATAGTGATACAGGTGAATCTTACACAGTTAGCGGTCTTGGTTTTGGTAGTTCACGAGCATCAGCTAGAGCTAATTGTCATTCTAATTCACTAAAAGTAGCTAATGATTTAGTAAGCGAATTAGGGAATTAATAATTAAAAAAATGTTAGGGAGGTATAAGGTTATTTAAAACCTAACCTCCTTTTTTTTATAAAACTAAAATTATTATGATAAAAAAAATATTTGCATTATGTCTTATTATAGTTGGTATTAATTCTATCTATTCACAACAAGATTCTATAAGTGTATATCAAATACAATACGAAAGAACATTGAATCTAGATCATCTATACAATCCTTTAGTAGCTACTTATGAATATACCAAATTTATTGAATATAATAAATCAATTTACAAGAAAAAAAGTAATGTTAAAAAATCAAATTCCTCTTTAGTAAAAGAAAAAGATAATGATTCTCCTATATTTTTTAATTTATCAGGCAAGAATGTTGGTACCGTTTTTAAAAATTATGGTAAAAATGAATTTTTCTACAAGCACCAGATAATAAATAAACCCTTTGTTGTTAAAGACAGTTTAACTATTTTTAATTGGGCTATTAAGAATAAAAAGAAAGAAATTTTAGGTTTTAGTTGTCAATTGGCTTCTATGGATTTTAGAGGAAGAAAATACGAAGCTTGGTTTAGCACAGAACTTCCTGTTGGAGGCCCTTGGAAATATGATGGTTTACCTGGTATGATTTTGGAGCTTAAATCTACCGATAATTTTATAGCCTTTAAAACTATTAGTATTAAAAATAATAAAATTAAGTTAGGCGCATTAAAGAATCCTTTTAAAACAAAAAAAACACTTACTTGGGATCAATTTAAGGCGTTATATAAGAAAAAAGCTCTCGAACTTTTCACCTACCAAACAGACAAACATCATCTAGGTACAGAAAGCTCTAGGGGTGGTATTGAAATGTACATAAGTGAAGATGATAGAGAATATAATAAAGCTTTAAAAGCACATCAAAAGAAACAATAAATTACTTATTAAAATTGAGTACAAAAGATAAAATTACGTTTATTCTGTTTCTTACTTTTTTTGGTTTAAAATTTAGTTATTCCCAAATAATAAAAGGTACAATTTCAAACATTAAAGGAAACCCTTTAACTGCTAATATTCTAATAAAAACACCTAATAATATTGAAACTATTAGTGAATTTATTTTAGTTAATAAGGGTAAATTTTCTTATCAATTAAAGAAGAAATATAATACTACTGGTGTAGTTTTAGAAGTTACTGCTGCAGGTTATACTCCTTATGAAAAAATTATAAAACCTTCAGAGTTTAAAAAAATTATAAATTTAAAATTTATATTACTAGAACAAAAAATTGAAAAACTTGATGAAGTTGTTATTGAAGCTAAAAAAAAGTTTACAATTAAAAAAGACACCGTTACTTATAAAGTAGCAGCATATAAAGATGGTACAGAAAGAAAAGTAGAAGATTTATTAAAAAACTTACCTGGTGTAGAGATAAATGATAGCAATGGCATCATTAAATATAAAGGAAAAACTATTGAAACGGTTACTATTGAAGGAGATAATTTATTTGATTACAATTACAGTATTGGTACTAAAAATATTAATATAGATTTAGTTAAAGAAATTGAAGCTATAGAGAATTACTCTGAAAACAGTTTACTTAAAGGTATTGAAAACAGCAATAAGGTTGTTTTAAACCTGAAATTAAAAGAAAACAAAACAGATTATTCACTAAGTACCGATTTAGGAATTGGAGATTTTCCTGACTCAAAAAAAACTCCGTTAGATGTCTCTGCTAATTTATTAGGTATCAATAAAAAACACAAATCATTTGCCATAGTAGCATACAATAATATTGGAGAAAATGCATCCCCTTTTAATTACTTTAATAATCAACTAAATTTAGAGCAAATTAAAGAGCTTAAGTATTTAGCTGAAAAAATAATACCCGAATTAACTTTACTACAAGTTACAAACAACAATTTATCTAATATAAATAATCAGTTTTTTGGTAACTTAAATAGCATTTATAGTTTTTCTAATAAAATAAAAGCTAAAGTAAATTTATATTCTATTTCGGATAAAATTGAAAGTAGTCAATTTTCAGAAAGCAACATAGAAATTAATAATCAAGTTTTCAATACTTTTGATAATCAATTTATTCAAAAAAGACCTGTACAATATAGAGGAGATATTGAATTAAAATATAACACTTCAAAATCATCATTATTAAAATATGATATCAGCATAAGAGATGAAGTTATTAATAATAACAAAACTATATTCTCTAACCAAAGTGATGACTTTCTTTCATATTCAAAATTCAAAAACATATTTCTTAAACAAAACCTAGAATACACTAAAAAAATATCTGATAAAAAAGTATTGCAATTAAATTTAGTAAATACAATAAATACTGTTGATCAAAAGTTAAACATTGAACCTTCTGTTTTTAACAGAAACGAATATGAAAAAGATATTCAAAATCTTAATTCAAAAAAAAGGCATACTTCTTTTAAAGCCATTTTACTTGGTAAAAAAAACAATAATAAGTACACGTTTTCAGTAGGAACTAACTTAATAAATCAAAATCTTAATTCTAATTTATTTAGTCAAAACAGTACACAAAATTTATCTATTGCAAATAGTTTAAATAATGTAAACTATACAAAAAATGAAATTTACAATCATGCTTCGTACAGTTTTAAGTTAGGAAAAACATCTATAACACCCAATTACTCCTTAAAATATTTATATCAAAATTTAAACGAAAATAACACATCATTAAATTCTGGAATAGTTGTCTTTGAACCTTCAATTAATATTAGATATAAAATAGATAGAACATCTTCATTAAGTTTAAATTCGGGGTTAAACAAAGATACTTCAGTTATGAAATATTTATTTTCTAATCAAATATTAATAGATAATAGAATTGTAAAAAATAACATCCCAAATATATCTTTACAGAATAACCAAGCATTTAATTTATTCTATTCAAAAAATGATTTATTTAATCAATTTCAATTATATATAGGTGCAAATTATATAAAACAAAAAGGAAACTTTTTTAATAATACTTCCATAAACGAAAATGCTACTAAAACTACAAACTTCTTTCTACCTGAAAGCACCGAAAATATTGCTTTAAATTTTAATGTTTCTAAGTTGATACCTGCTTTAAAAACTAATTTTAAAATTACTTCAGCTTATTCTATTTTTAATTATAAAAATATCATTAATAATTCAGAACTTAGAAATAATAAAAGTAAGTTTTCAACCAATAGTCTTTTTTTTAAAACAGCATTTTATATACCTATAAATATAGAAAACAAGACTACATATGTGCTGCAAGAAAATAAAAGTACCAATAATATCTTTTTAAATAAATCTTTAGAAAATAAACTAAAATTAATTTTTAAACCATCTAAAGAAATTTCTGGTTCAATTTCTTATAATTATTTTATACCTTCTTTTAAAGATAAAAAAAATAATTACTCATTTTTAAATTCTAAAATATCTTTTAGACCCAAAAATAAAAATTGGCAATTTAGTTTATCTGGTGTTAACCTCTTAAACGAACAGTTTTATACTCAAAAAAATACTACTGATATTTCCAGTGACACTTTTCGTTTAAATATACTTGAAAGACACTTTTTATTTAATTTTTCATACTCTTTTTAAAGTCATTTAATTAAATTAGTGATCTTAAAACTACAAAAATGAATCGATTATTTGCCTTTTTTCTATTAACTGCCTTAACAATTTCTTGCAAAAAAGAAAACTTACCCAGAACCCTAAAAAAAATAAATATCACCGAGTTTAAAAGAGATAGCGCAAGTATTAGAGCTATTTATCCAATAAATAAAACTAGTTTGTATTACGCTAGTTCAAATGGTGTGATTGGTTTTACCAAAAGCAATGGAGACAAGTGGGGTGAAAATTCTTTTATTAATATTAAAGATAATGACACCCTTATTCCTAATTTTAGAAGTATTACTTATAACGGAACTGCTGTTTTTGCGTTAAGTATTGGCAACCCTGCATTATTATATAAATTAGATAACACTAAAAAACAAACCACTTTAGTTTACAAAGAAGCACATGAAAAAGTATTTTACGACAGTATGAAATTCTTTGCCGATGGTAAACACGGAATCGCAGTTGGTGATCCTACCGAAAATTGTGCTTCTATTATTTTAACTTCGGATGGTGGAAATACCTGGAACAAATTGTCATGTGATAATTTACCTATTTTTGAAGAAGGTGAAGCTTTTTTTGCTGCAAGTAACACCAATATAAAAATTATAAATAATACCGTTTGGATTGCTTCTGGAGGCACTAAAGCAAGAATTTTAAAATCTACTGACTACGGAAATACTTGGCAAATTTATGATACACCTATAATTCAAGGTAACGGGCCACAAGGAATTTATTCTATCGATTTTTATGATGAAAATAACGGAATTGCCATTGGTGGTAATTATGCAAAACCAAACGACAACTGTGCCAACAAAGCCATTACTTCTGATGGTGGAAAAACTTGGACGTTAGTTGCCGATAATCAAAACCCTAATTATAAAAGTTGTGTGCAATATGTACCTGATACTAATGGTAAAGAAGTTTTTGCTGTCGGTAAAACCGGAGTATCATTTTCTAATGACGGCGGACATACTTGGACGGAAGTAAGCAATGATTCTTATTATGCTATTAAATTTGTTGACAAAAACACAGCATGGTTATCTGGCAATCAAAAAATTGGAAAGCTAGTCTTAAAGTAATCTTAATTATTTGTTAAAACGTTATCTGCTCATTATTAAATAAATATCTTTATCACATAAATCAACTTAATTAATCAATGAAAAAAGTACTCATTCTACTCTTATTTCTTTGTGTATCAATAGTACATGCACAAGAATACTTTCCAAGTAATACGGGAGTTAAAACATCAAAAAATAAATTATATGCATTTACAAATGCAAAAATTTATGTAAGTCCAACCAATATTATTAAAAAAGGAACACTACTTATTAAAGACGGTAAAGTTTTAGAAATAGGTAAATCTGTTGCCATTCCTAAAGGAACTGAAACCGTTAATTTAAATGGTAAAACTATTTACCCTTCTTTTATTGATGTGTATTCTGATTTTGGAATAAAAGCACCTAAAAGAGAAGGTGGTCGCGGACAAGGACCACAATACGATGCTAGCAGAAAAGGATACTATTGGAACGATCATATTAGGCCTGACGTAAATTCTTTTAACGATTTTAAATTCGATACTAAAAAAGCCAAAGAATTATTAAACTTAGGTTTTGGTACTGTAAATACGCATTTAGAAGATGGAATTATGCAAGGTAACGGAGTTTTAGTAGCTTTAAACCCTGCTACTTCTGATGCCTATCGTATTTTAAATAAGCAATCTGCTAATTACCTTTCTTTTAGTAAAAGTAATAAAACACGTCAGTCTTACCCTACATCGCGTATGGGAGCCATGGCGTTGTTAAGACAAACGTATTTAGATGCCGCTTGGTATGCTAAAGGAAATATAGAAAATACTGATTTAGCTTTACAAGCTTTAAATGATAAAAAAGATCTTCCTCAAATATTTAGAGCAGGTAATTATTTAGATGATTTACGTGCAGATAAAGTAGGTGATGAATTCGGAATTCAATATACAATTGTAGGTGGTGGTAACGAATACGAACGTATCAATGCTATTAAAAACACCAACGCTACTTTTATTATTCCTATCAATTTCAGAAAAGCATACGATGTAAGTAATGCTTTTTTAGCTGATAAAATTGAGTTAAGCGATATGCGTAAATGGAATCAAGAGCCTGCAAATCCTGCAGCACTTGCTAAAAATAATGTTCCCTTTGCATTAACTACTTATAAGTTAAAAAAAGCTACTGACTTTACAGCTAATTTACAAAAGGCTATAAAGTTTGGTTTAGACAAAACAACTGCCCTAGAAGCTTTAACAAGTATTCCTGCTAAAATTCTACAAAACGATAAAATAGGAAACTTAAACAAAGGTAGCTTTGCTAACTTTTTAATTACTTCTGGTGATATTTTTGATAAAAACACAACGCTTTATGAAAACTGGGTACAAGGAGATAAAAATGTAGTAAACGATATTACTATTAAAAATATTTCTGGTGAATATACTTTAGCTGTAAATGGAGAAACATATAAAATGTCTATCAGCGGAAAAGGAACTAAGCAAAAAGCTACTATAAAAAAGGATGCTAAAAAAATTAGTTCTAAGTTTTCATTTGTAGATAATTGGGTGAAAATTACTTTAAGAGATGGTGATAATTTTTCTCGTTTGTCAGGATTTGTTGATCATAAAAACCTAAACGGAACTGCGATTAATAATAGCGGAAACGAAACTAATTGGACAGCTACTTTCAACTCTAAAAAAGATGAGAAAAAAGATGAGAAAAAGGAAAAGAAAACTACTGTAGTTGCTGTTTCTTATCCTAATATAGGGTTTGGAAATTATACTAAACCACAACAACAAACTATTTTAATTAAAAACGCAACAGTCTGGACTTCAGAAAACAATGAAGTTTTAACAAATACGGATGTTTTAATTAAAGATGGTAAAATTTCTCAGATAGGAAAAAATCTTTCAAATCACGGTGCTAAAACTATTGATGGAACTGGTAAATTCTTAACTGCTGGTATTATTGATGAACATTCACATATTGCAACTTCTGCAGTAAACGAATCTGGTCACAACTCTACTGCCGAAGTAACGATTGAAGATGTTGTAGATCCTGATGATATTAATATTTATAGAAACATTGCTGGTGGAGTTACTTCTATTCAAATTTTACATGGTTCTGCAAACCCAATTGGTGGTCGCTCTGCAATTATCAAATTAAAATGGGGAGAAGAAGCTGATGGATTAATCTATAAAAACACACCTAAGTTTATCAAATTTGCTTTAGGTGAAAATGTAAAACAATCTAACTGGGGAGATTCTCAAACAGTTCGTTTTCCACAAACACGTATGGGAGTTGAACAGGTTTATATCGATTATTTTCAAAGAGCAAAAGAATATGATACTAAAAAGAAAAACGGACAACCATATCGTAAAGATATTGAGTTAGAAACGTTGGCTGAAATTATTAATAAAAAACGTTTTATTTCGTGTCACTCATATGTTCAGTCTGAAATTAATATGCTAATGAAAGTTGCTGAAAAGTTCAATTTTAACATCAACACTTTTACACATATTTTAGAAGGTTATAAAGTTGCTGATAAAATGAAAAAGCATGGCGCTGGTGGTTCTACATTTGCAGATTGGTGGGCTTATAAATACGAAGTAAACGATGCAATTCCTTACAATGCTGCAATTATGCACAACCAAGGTATTACTGTTGCTATAAATTCTGATGATGCAGAAATGTCTCGTCGTTTAAATCAAGAAGCTGCTAAATTAATTAAATATGGTGGTTTATCTGAACAAGAAGCTTGGGCAACAGTTACCATAAATCCTGCTAAATTATTACACTTAAACGACCGTACTGGTAGTATTAAAGTTGGTAAAGATGCTGATGTTGTTCTATGGAGCGGTAACCCGTTATCAATTTATTCTAAAGCAGAAAATACCATTATTGATGGTACGCTTTATTTTGATATTAAAAAGGATAAAGAAAAACGTGCAGTTATAAAAACTGAGCGTTCGAAACTGATTAATATGATGCTAAAAGAAAAATTAAAAGGCGCTAAAACACAGGCTCCTGTTAAGAAAGCTAAAAAATTATTTCACTGTGATACAGAATAAGAACTTAAAAATAATAAACATGAAATTTAAAATAATATATAGTTTGGTTTGTTTCTTATTCTTAGGAAATATACTAGCACAACAAACACCTGCGCCCAAACAAACGCAAGATTATAGTATTGAGGGTGCTACTGCTCATTTAGGAAACGGACAAGTTATCGAAAACTCATTAATTATGTTCTCTGAGGGTAAAATTGCTTTCGTGGGTAGTGCAATGATGAAAATTGCTAGAAGAGGAACAGTAATTAATGCTAAAGGAAAACATGTGTATCCTGGGTTTATTGCAGCAAACACTTCTTTAGGTTTGGCAGAAATAGATGCCGTAAGAGCTACAAGAGATTTTGATGAAGTAGGTTCTATGCTACCACATATTCGTAGTATTATAGCATATAATACCGAAAGTAAAGTAATTGAATCTATGCGTCCGAACGGAGTTTTAATGGCGCAAATTACGCCTCGTGGTGGTGTTATTTCAGGAACATCATCTATCGTACAATTTGATGCTTGGAACTGGGAAGACGCTGCTTTAAAAACAGACGATGGTATTCATATGAACTGGCCAAGTAATTTTAGCAACGGTCGTTGGTGGTTAGGTGAAGAACCTGGCTTAAAACCAAATAAAGATTATGCAAAAAATATAGCTCAAATAACTAGCTATATCAATAATGCAAAAGCATATTTGGTTGGTGATAAAACTGCTAAGATTTTACCTTACGAAGCATTGCAAGGAGTTTTAAACGGATCTCAAAAAATGTTTGTTCACGTGAGTGGTCAAAAAGCGATTACAGATGCTGTTACTACATTAAAAAAGGTAGGAATTAAAAATTTAGTAATTGTTCACGGACAAGAAGCTGAAAAGGTTGCAGATTTACTAAAAGAAAATAATATTCCGGTAATTTTAGAACGCGCACACCGTTTACCTAGTGCCGAGGATGAAGATTATGATTTACCTTATCGTGCTGCCAAAATATTATCAGACGCTGGTATTTTAATTGGTTTAGGTATGGAAGGTGACATGGAGCGCATGAGTGCTCGTAACATTCCGTTTTACGCAGGTACATACGCTGCTTACGGATTAGGAAAAGAAAAAGCTTTACAGTTAATTACTCAAAACAATGCTAAGATTTTAGGTGTTGATGATAAAGTAGGAACTTTAGAAGTTGGTAAAGATGCTACCTTATTTATATCTGAAGGTGATGCTTTAGATATGCGAACAAATATTTTAAACGAAGCTTTTATACAGGGCCGAAAAATTAGCTTAGAATCGCACCAAACAAAACTTTGGAAACGTTATTCTAATAAATATAAAAATCAATAATAAAATTAGTATTTTAAGAAACGTCATTCCGAGCAACGTGAAGGAATCTTTAAGTTATGAACTTCTAATTTTAAGATTACTTCGAAATTAAAAATTTCACGTAACGACGTTATATATCAATATTATAATAGCTTTTTAATTCAATTATAAATTGTATTATAAATACTATCAAAAATACCCTTAATTGGGTATTTTTGTATTTATGAAACAAATTAGCAGCATACAGAATCCTTATATTAAAGATTTATTAAAACTTCAAGATAAATCTCGAGAGCGAAAAAAGAAAGGATTGTTTTTAGTAGAAGGACAACGTGAAATATCTTTAGTTGTTGGCGGTGGTTATGAAATAGAAACTATTTTATTTGTTCCGAATATGTTCTCTAACGAAAATTTAGATAAGCTGTTAAAACATACTACAAACTGTATAGAAATCACCAAAGAAATTTATCAAAAAATAGCCTATCGAGATACTACCGAAGGTGTAGTTGCTGTTGTTAAGTCTAAAACATTTAATTTAAAAACGATTCAATTTAATACCACTACTCCACTTGTTTTAGTTTTAGAAGGCATTGAAAAACCAGGTAATATTGGTGCTATGTTGCGTACTGCTGATGCTGCAAATGTAGATGCTGTTTTTATAGCAAATCCAAAAACCGATTTATTTAATCCTAACATTGTACGCTCTAGTGTTGGTTGCTTGTTTACCAATCAGATTGGCATAGGAACATCCGAAGAAATTATTGAATTTTTACAACAGTATAAAATTAATATTTACAGTGCTACGCTTCAAAATTCTAACGAATATCACAAAAATGACTATACCAAACCAACTGCTTTAGTTGTAGGTACAGAAGCAACCGGATTAACACAAATTTGGAGAGATAAAGCAACACAAAATATCAACATACCAATGCAAGGTCAAATAGATTCTATGAACGTTTCTGTGGCCGCGGCTATTTTAACTTTCGAAGCTAAAAGACAACGTGGGTTTTAGTCTATCTGTATCTAAAACATTTTTTTCTGTAAATTAGCTATTTAGTTAAAATGAAATGATAGCTTAAAATTACTTCTTGTTTAATTAAAAAATTATTTGATGAAAAAAAAAGTAATTATTTATTATAATAAAATCCGTCAGCAACTATGGTTTAGACCGCTTTTATTCTGTTTATTTTCAGTTTTTGGGGCACTCTTAGCACATCAAATAGATGGTTTTGGAATTAGTAAACATGTTCCTAGTATAGACACAGACTCTATAAAAGGGCTTTTAGATACCATATCTTCAAGTATGTTGGTAATTTCTATATTTGCTGTAACATCTATGCTATCTGCATTTTCATCAGCAAGTAGCACGGCAACTCCAAGGTCTTTTAAAATTGTAGTTACAGATGACGTTTCTCAAAATGCTCTATCCGTTTTTATCGGAGCCTTTATATTTAGTATAGTTGCTACTATAGCTCTTGATAATGGGTATTATCAAAAAGCAGGTAGGTTTTTACTTTTTTTATTAACCTTAATATTATTTACTGTTGTTATTTTAACATTTTTACGATGGGTAGATAAAATTTCAAGATTAGGTCGTTTAGAGCACACAATACAACAAATAGAAACGGTAGCTTCTAAAGCTTTAGCAACTTATATTAAATACCCAAATCTAAAAGCTAATCCCATTAAAAAAAAATTTAACAAGGCTAATGCTATATGCGGAAACACAATTGGTTATATACAACACATTAATATAGAAGTATTACAAGAATTGGCTGAAGAAAAAAAAATAAAAATTCAACTAAATTGTTTACCAGGAAAATTTATTAATAAAAACTTTGTTGTTGCTTATGTTAGCGAGACTGATATAGAAATTAAAGAAATACAACAAAGTATTAATAGTGCGATTCATGTAGGTCATAATAGGTTGTATGAAGATGATCCTAGATTAGGATTTACCTCTTTAACCGAAATTGCAAGTAGAGCTTTATCACCAGGGATAAATGACCCTGGCACAGCAATACAAATTATTGGTTGCCATGAGAGGCTCTTTTTTTTATGGCAACAAAAAGCTCAAGAAGAAGAACAAGAACATGAAATTACATATAATCGTGTTGAAGTGCCCCAAATAGCTATCGCTGATTTTTTTGATGATGCTTTTAGACCAATTGCAAGAGACGGTGCTAATAATATTGAGGTTATGCTAAGATTACAAAAAACCTTTAAATCAATTGCAACCATTGATAATGATAAATTCAAAAAAAATGCTTTAAAAAATTCTGAGGACGCATATAATAGAGCTGAAAAGGCTATTGAGTTTAATAATGATTTAATTTTATTACGAAAAAAGTGTTTATTTTAAAATAAATCATCAATTAACATATTCCAAAATTACTATCTACACGAACCAATTTATTTTAGTAATTTCGAATTTCTAAATAGCGTTAATGAAAGTCTGTATTGCCGAAAAGCCGAGTGTAGCTCGCGAAATTGCTAATATATTAGGAGCCAATACCAAACGAGATGGTTATTTCGAAGGTAATGGTTATGCGGTTACCTATACTTTCGGACATTTATGCACACTTTTAGAACCTAAAGACTACAAACCGCATTGGAAAAGTTGGGATTTAAATAACTTACCCATGCTTCCCGAACGTTTTAACACCAAAGTAACCAACGATGGTGGTATAAAAAAACAGTTCAACATTGTTAAATCGTTATTTGAAAGAGCTGATGTTGTTATAAACTGTGGAGATGCTGGTACAGAAGGAGAACTCATACAACGTTGGGTAATAAACCAAGCAAATTATAAAGGTGAAGTACAACGCTTATGGATTTCTTCACTAACTGAAGAAGCTATTAGAGAAGGTTTTAATAATTTAAAACCCGCCGCGCAATACGATAATTTATATTACGCAGGTTTTTCTCGTGCCATTGGCGATTGGTTATTAGGTTTAAATGCAACACGATTATATACCGTTAAATTTGGCGGTTACAAACAAGTATTGTCGGTTGGTAGAGTGCAAACTCCTACCCTAGCCATGTTGGTGAATCGTTTTAAAGAAATTCAACATTTTAAACCACAACCTTATTGGGAACTACAAACTTTATATCGCGAAACACTTTTTAGTTACGAAGAAGGGCGTTTTTTAAAGAAAGAAGAAGGTCAGGTTTTTGCTGATAAAGTAAAAGAAAGCGATTTCGAAATTACTTCGGTTACCAAAAAGAAAGGAAAAGAATACGCACCTAAATTATTCGATTTAACAGGTTTGCAGGTATATTGTAATAATAAATTTGGCTTTTCTGCGGATGAAACCCTAAAAATGGTTCAGAAGCTTTATGAAATGAAAGTTGTTACCTATCCAAGGGTTGATACTACTTTTTTACCTAACGATGTCTACCCAAAAGTAGCAGGTATTTTAGGTAAGCTTACAAATTACAGTCAGTTAACAAAACCTTTATTAGGACAGAAAATAAAGAAATCTAAAAAGGTTTTTGACGATAAAAAAGTAACCGATCACCACGCTATTATTCCTACCGGAATTCAGAATAATTTACAGTACAATCAACAACAAGTGTATGATATTATTACACGTCGTTTTATTGCTGTTTTTTATCCAGAAAGTGATGTTTCTAACACTTCGGTAATTGGTGAAGTTGATAAAATAGCTTTTAAAACAAGCGGAAAAGAAATAGTATCCAAAGGATGGCGTGTTGTTTTTGAGCACGGAAACGATACTAAAAAAACAGAAGCAAACACCTTACCTACTTTTGTAAAAGGTGAAAAAGGACCACATGAACCTAGCTTTTTAGAAAAAGAAACCAAACCGCCACGTAATTATACTGAAGCAAGTTTATTACGTGCTATGGAAACTGCGGGAAAGCAGGTTGATGATGATGAAATGCGAGAATTGATGAAAGAAAACGGAATTGGTCGTCCGTCTACTCGTGCAAGTATTATAGAAACTTTATTTAGAAGAAAATATATAGAACGTCAAAAAAAATTAGTGATTCCTACCCAAACAGGAATCGATTTAATTGATTTAATTGACAATGAATTATTAAAATCTGCCGAATTAACCGGTCGTTGGGAAAAACGTTTAAAAGAAATTGAACGAGGAGAATTTAATGCCGGAACTTTCATAAACAACATGAAAAAAATGGTAGACGAATTAGTGTACGAAGTCCGTTCTAGTACTAAAACAAAACGACTGTCTTCAGAAAATGAAGCTCCGAAACCAAAACCAAAAAAGGCAGCATCTAAGAAAAAATCAGTAGTATCTAAAGAATGTCCGAAATGTAAAAAAGGTCAGTTATTAAAAGGAAGTACCGCCTACGGATGTTCAGCTTATAAAAGCGGATGTGACTTTAAATTACCTTTTAGTTTTATGGATAAAAAAATATCTGAGAATCAATTAATTCGCTTGATTGACAAAGGATGTACTACTAATTTAAAAGGGTTTAAGCACGGCAACGATAAAGTTGAAGGATTGGTTCGTTTTGATGCTAATTTCAATTTAAAACTAGAACAAAAACAAACGTCGGTTAAAGCGCAATCGAAAACAACCGAAGTTTCTGAAACAATTATTTGTCCGAAATGTAAAAAAGGAACTGTTTTAAAAGGAAAATCTGCTTACGGATGTTCTCTTTACAAAAACGGTTGTAATTTTGTGTTTACGTTTGATAACATTAAAAAAATAGCCAACGGACAAGCATTGACTAAAGAGTTGGTTTTAAAAATTATTAGTTCTAGTTAAATTAAATGTCATTACGAGTGAAGAATCAACAAAGTAATCTAAAAGAAGATTGCTTCATTTTATTCGCAATGACAAAACATTAGAACACTAAATATACTATTTAACGTCATTACGAGTGAAAAACGAACGAAGTAATCTCTTCTCTCAATAGTAAGATTGCTTCATTTTATTTGCAATAACGAAACATAAAAACATTAAAATTAGTATTTAACGTCATTACGAGTGAAGAATGAACGAAGTAATCTCTTACTTTTTTTAATAAGGTTGCTTCTTTTTATTCGCAATGACGAAACATAAAAACACTAAACTTACTATTTAACGTCATTACGAGTAAAGAATGAACGAAGTAATCTCTTACTTCTTTTAATAAGATTGCTTCATTTTATTCGCAATGACAAAGCTTTAAAACATTAAACTTATTCCTTAAACGTCATTACGAGAGAAGAATGAACGAAGTAATCTCTTACAATAAGATTGCTTCATTTTATTCGCAATGACGTAAACTCTATTATAAGAAACTGAAAAAAAAATCGGTTAACGGATGTATTTATTTACTAAGTTCTTTATAATAGTGTTCTGTTAACTTATCAGGGTTTTTAATGGTGTTTTTTATCCATTCAAAATACAACTCTTTCTTTTCTGCATCACTTAATTGCCAATCGATATTTGTCTTCTTTAAACGAGAAGTTACCTCATTTAAAGTAATTGCTGCTGCAACCGATATATTTAAACTTTCGGTAAAACCAACCATCGGTATTTTTAAAAATCCGTCAGCTTCTTGTTTAATATAATCTGAAATTCCGTCTTTTTCGGCTCCAAAAACAAAAGCAGATTTTTTAGTAACATCAAAATCAGCCAAAACACACGAATCGGTATGCGGCGTAGTACCAATTATCTGATATCCTTTCGCTCGTAAATCTTCTAAACAAGCTTTGGTATTATCGCCATCTTCTTTAAAACGGTTAATATTTAACCATTTCTGACTTCCTTTTGCCACATGACGAGAAACTTTATTGGTAAACCTATTTTCAATCGCATACACATCTTGTACTCCAAAAATATCGCAACTTCTCACCACCGCACTTGCATTATGAGGTTGGTAAATATCTTCTAAAACAACTGTAAAATGGCGTGTTCGCTCATTTAACACCCTATTAAATGTTTCTTTTCTTTTATCCGTAATAAAACCTTCTAAATATGCAAATAATCCTTCGTCAATCATAGTACAAACATACTAAAATTTCATATTTTTAAGGAGTAAAAATTTTACTGATGAAAAAACGAGTCGTAATATTAACAGGTGCTGGAATTAGTGCAGAAAGCGGAATAAAAACCTTTAGAGATGCTGATGGTTTATGGGAAGGTCATGATATTTATGAAGTTGCCACACCTGAAGGTTTTTATAAAAACCCTGAATTAGTACTCGATTTTTACAATCAACGAAGAAGACAATTACTAAATGTTTCTCCTAATGAAGCTCATTATAATCTCGCTAAACTAGAAAAAAATTACCATGTTGATATTATTACTCAGAATGTAGACGATTTGCATGAACGCGCCAAAAGCAAAAACGTTTTACATTTACACGGCGAATTATTAAAAGCAAGAAGTACGGCTAATCCAAGTTTAATTTATAACTGTACAACAGATATTGTTTTAGGTGATTTATGTGAAGAAAAATCGCAATTAAGACCGCATATTGTTTGGTTTGGTGAAGATGTGCCAATGCTTGACAAAGCAATTGAAATTACATTAAAAGCTGATATTTTAGTAATAATTGGAACTTCCATGCAAGTATATCCTGCGGCTAGTTTGATTGATTATATATCAGATAAAACACCTATTTATTTTATAGACCCAAAACCTATTGTAAACAAAAACGCCTTTAGTAATTTAACAATTATTAAAGACGTTGCTAGTTTAGGAACCGAAAAATTACTTACGATGTTAGCTTGTTAAAATATGTAAATAGCTCACCTTTAGAAATTGAACTCCCTTTTTCTATCAAATCGAAAACCTCTATATTTCTTTCTTTATCATACTTTTTACTTCCTGTAAAAAATTCTATTTTTTCGTCATTTGGGTTTTTCATCAACCATTCAAAACCTTCTTGCTCTAATAAATTTATTTCTTTGTCGATTTTAATAACAATACGATGAATTTCTTCTTCATCACATTTAAATAAGTTTACCACTTTTGGGGAAAAATGTTCTAAATGTTTTGTTTTAGTAAGCACGTCATCCCAAACAACATCACTAAAAACATTCATTTCATCCTCAGCCACTTTAGGTTTCTCTTCTTTTAATTCTTTCCACTCTTTAGCATCAATGCTTTGAGAGGCTAAAAAACGAGCGAATTCTTCATGCAATCCTTCAAATTGTTCTTTGGTAAGTTGTCTATACTTCATTTGGCAATTTTAATAATAAATTAGGGTTTGGACAATTATTTTTATAAAAGTCTAACGTTTTTATAGATGAAACTCCCGGATAGTCACCTAGGTTACCTTCCATATCGATTATCAGTTGAAAATGTAAATGAGGAGCATAATCTCCGTTTATTGAGTTATCACCTAACATTGCTATTTTTTCACCTTGTAATACTTTATCTCCAACACTTAAGTTGTTTAGTGAATCTTCTGATAAGTGACCATAAAGTGAATAAAAAACACAATTATCAGCAGTGTGTTTTAAAATCATTGTTGGTCCGTAATCACCGTGATTTGTGTTATTTTTAAAACTATGTATTTCACCATCTAAAACCGCTAAAACAGCAGTATTAGCATCGCACCATAAATCGATACCTAAATGAATATTTCGCTGATTTTCTTTGGATTGTTTATTAAAATATTCACTTCTATTGTAAATATCTCTAGTCTCTAAATATCCTCCAAAAGCAACTTCTTTATCATTTTCTTTAAGATAATTATTGATATAAACTTCCCATTCATCTGAAGAAGCAACATCAAAGGTTAAATCTTTATTTGAGCTCGCTATTGAGATAGGAATATATTTGGTAATTGGTATTTCTTTATCAATTACAAATAATGGTTTTTTTGAAATATTTTTGAGTGCTTGTATCATTTGACAAAAATAAAAAACTCCAGATAAAATCTGGAGTTCTTTTATATTATTAGTTAAGCCTACTCTAAGCGTTTTGCTTTTTAATTAAGTTTAAAGCAGAACCTTCATTATACCATTCTATTTGCCCTTGATTGTACGTATGATTTGCCATAACTACATCTTTAGAACCATCAGCATGAACAACTTCAATCGTTAAAGGTTTATTAGGTGCAAAATCTTTTAAATCAACAAAGTTAAAAATGTCATCTTCTTGAATTAAATCATAATCAGATTCAATAGCAAACGTTAAACCTAACATTCCTTGTTTTTTAAGATTGGTTTCATGAATACGCGCAAAAGATTTTACAATAACCGCTGCAACACCTAAATGACGTGGCTCCATAGCTGCGTGTTCTCTTGATGAACCTTCACCGTAATTATGATCTCCTACTACAATAGATTCTATTCCTGCTGCTTTGTATGCTCTAGCTACATCTGGTACACCACCAAATTCTCCTGTTAATTGATTTTTAACAAAATTTGTTTTCTTACCAAAAGCGTTTACGGCACCAATTAAGCAGTTGTTAGAAATATTATCTAAATGTCCACGGTAACGTAACCATGGTCCTGCCATAGAAATATGATCTGTAGTACATTTACCAAATGCCTTTATTAAAAGTTTAGCCCCTTTTATATTATTTCCTAAAGGTTTAAAAGGTGTTAATAACTGTAAACGTTCAGAGCTCGGATTCACTGAAATTTTCACAGCACTTCCATCTTTTAAAGGTTCTTCATAACCAGAATCTATAACATCAAATCCTAAAGGAGGCAACTCAATACCTTTTGGTTCATCTAATTTTATTTCTTCACCATCTTCATTAATCAAAGTATCGTTCATTGGATCGAAATCTAAACGACCTGAAATTGCAATAGCAGCAACCATTTCTGGTGATCCTACAAATGCATGTGTATTTGGGTTTCCGTCTGCACGCTTAGAAAAGTTTCTATTAAATGAATGTACAATTGTATTTTTTTCTTCGCCTTTTCTATCACTTCTGTCCCATTGCCCAATACATGGTCCACAGGCATTCGTGAAAATAGTAGCATCTAAATCTTCAAATATTTTTAAAACGCCGTCACGTTCAGCAGTAAAACGAATTTGTTCAGAACCAGGGTTGATTCCAAAATCAGATTTCGGTTTAATCTTTTTATCTACCGCTTGTTTTGCGATGGATGCAGCTCTCGTTAAATCTTCATAAGAAGAATTTGTACAAGAACCTATAAGTCCCCAATCTACTTTAATTGGCCAACCATTCTCTTTTGCTTTTGCTCCTAACTCACCAACAGGTGTTGCTAAATCTGGTGTAAAAGGTCCGTTTAAATGTGGACGTAGCGTACTTAAATCAATTTCAATAACTTGGTCAAAATATTCTTCTGGATTTGCATATACTTCTTCATCACCTGTTAAATATTCTTTTACTTTGTTCGCTTCATCGGCAACATCACTTCTATCGGTAGCACGTAAATAACGCTCCATTGATTTATCATAACCAAAAGTAGAAGTCGTAGCACCAATCTCTGCTCCCATATTACAAATGGTTCCTTTTCCGGTACAAGATAAGTTCCTTGCTCCTTCTCCAAAATATTCAACTATAGCTCCTGTACCTCCTTTTACAGTTAGAATACCAGCTACTTTAAGAATAACATCTTTAGCAGACGTCCATCCATTTAAGCTACCTGTTAATTTTACCCCTATAAGTTTCGGGAATTTAAGTTCCCAAGCCATTCCTGCCATTACATCAACTGCATCTGCTCCACCTACACCAATTGCTACCATTCCTAAACCACCTGCATTTACGGTGTGAGAATCAGTACCAATCATCATACCTCCTGGAAAGGCATAATTTTCTAAAACAACTTGGTGAATAATTCCTGCTCCTGGTTTCCAAAAACCAATTCCGTATTTATTAGATACTGAAGCTAAAAAATCAAAAACTTCACTACTTGTTTTGTTTGCTCGTTTTAAATCTACTGCAGCTCCTTGCTTTGCTTGAATCAAATGATCACAGTGTACTGTTGTTGGTACAGCTACTTTTGGTTTTCCGGCTTGCATAAATTGTAATAAAGCCATTTGTGCTGTAGCATCTTGACACGCAATTCTATCTGGTGCAAAATTGACATAATCTTTACCTCTTTGAAATGCTTTGTTAGAAGTTTCATCCCAAAGGTGAGCGTATAAAATCTTTTCTGAAAGTGTTAACGGTTTACCTACAATTTCTTTAGCTTTTTCTACACGCTCAGCCATTGTAGCATAAACCTTCTTTATCATTTCTATATCAAATGCCATACTTTTTTTTTAAAAATTTATTGTTGTAATATACAAAATACAGCATCAATTTAAAAGTAGTTATCATATTATAGATTGATTCTAAAATAAGTTTTTTATATATCTTTTAACATTTTAACTAAGGCACAAAAAAAGCCTGAATATATAATTCAGGCTTTTAACAATATATAATAATTTTATATTTATCTAACTAACTGCTTTGTAGAAGGTTTAAACTTCGTTAAAACAATACCATCTACAGCTGCTTCATATTCTGCCATAGTTGGAGTTCTACCTAAAATTGTAGATAAAACTACTACTGGAGTTGATGATAATAAAGACTCTCCTTTTTTCTCACCTGAATCTTTTACAACTCTTCCTTGAAATAAACGTGTTGATGTTGCCATAACTGTATCTCCTGGAGCTGCTTTTTCTTGGTTACCCATACATAGGTTACAACCAGGACGCTCTAAATACAACATGTTTTCATATCCTGTACGTGCTACTCCTTTTGGTGCGTTATCGTCGAATTCAAAACCTGAGTATTTTTGCAATACTTCCCAGTCTCCTTCTGCTTTTAACTCATCAACAATATTGTAAGTAGGAGGTGCAACTATTAAAGGTGCTTTAAATTCTACTTTACCATGTTGCGCTTCTACATTTTTCAACATTTGAGCTAATATTTTCATATCACCTTTGTGAACCATACAAGAACCTACAAACCCTAAATCTACTTTTTTAGTTCCACCGTAAAATGATAATGGTCTAATATTATCGTGTGTATAACGCTTAGAAACATCATCGTTATTAACATCAGGATCCGCAATCATTGGTTCAGCTATTTCATCTAAATCGATAACTACCTCTGCATGATACTTTGCGTTTGCATCTGGTCTTAAAGATGGTTTAATACCTGTTTTAAGCTCTACAATTCTAGTTTCTGCTTTATCAACAAGACCTTTAAGTACTTGCTTTGCATTGTCCATTCCTTTATCAATCATGATTTGGATACGACCTTTTGCTATCTCTAATGATTCAATTAAAGTATCATCTTCAGAGATACAGATAGATGCTTTTGCTTTCATCTCTGCTGTCCAATCTGTAAATGTAAAAGCTTCATCAGCAGTTAATGTTCCAATATGAACCTCAATGATTCTTCCTTGGAAAACATTTTCACCACCAAACTGCTTTAACATTTGAGCTTGTGTAGCATGAACTACATCACGGAAATCCATATAAGATTTCATTTGTCCTTTAAAAGTAACTTTTACAGACTGTGGAATTGGCATTGAGGCTTCACCTGTAGCTAATGCTAAGGCAACTGTTCCTGAATCGGCTCCGAATGCAACACCTTTAGACATACGTGTGTGAGAATCTCCACCAATAATAATGTCCCAATCACCAACTGTAATATCATTTAATACTTTATGAATAACATCCGTCATAGGAAAATATTTTCCTTTAGGATCACGACCAGTAATTAAACCAAAGTCGTTCATGAAACTCATTAATCTTGGTATGTTTGCTTTCGATTTATCATCCCAAACTGAAGCCGTATGACAACCAGATTGGTAAGCGCCATCTACAATTGGAGAAATAGTCGTTGCAGCCATCATCTCTAATTCTTGAGAAGTCATTAAACCTGTAGTATCTTGCGACCCTACAATATTAACTTCTACACGAACATCAGATCCTGCATGTAATGTTTTACCTGGTGTAGTTCCTACTGCATTCTTATTAAATATTTTTTCAACAGCTGTTAAACCTTGTCCTTCAATAGAAATCTCTTTTGATGGCGCATAAACTGGTATCACATCAATGTTTAATACTTTTGAAGCAAACGTTTGTAATTTTTTACCAAAAACAACAGCATAAGAACCACCTGCTTTCATAAACTCCATTTTTTGTGGTGTAAATGCAGCAGAAATATCTTTTAACTCTTTATCGCCGTTGTATAATTTTTTCTCTTTTGTATTAATAGTAAGTACGGTTCCTGTAGCAACAGAATACTCTTCTTTTAATACTGGATCTCCGTTTTCATCACGAATTGTGTTTCCTTCTGCATCTTTTTGTTGAACCCAGTTTTTAAGGTCTAAACCAATACCACCAGTTACACCTACAGTTGTTAAGAAAATTGGAGAAATTCCGTTTGTTCCAGCAATTGCCGGAGCGATATTAATAAAAGGTACATAAGGACTCGATTTAATACCTGTCCATAATGCGACGTTGTTTACACCAGACATTCTTGATGATCCAACTCCCATTGTTCCTTTTTCTGCAATTAACATCACCCTTTTATCAGGATGTTGTGCTTGTACTGCTTTTAATTCGTTCTGTTGTTCTATGTTATGTTCAAATAAACACTGACCGTGTAATTCTCTATCTGAACGAGAGTGTGCATCACCACCTGGAGATAATAAATCTGTTGAGATATCACCTACTCCTGCGATAAAAGTTACAACCTGTATTTTTTCATCTATTTCTGGTAATTTTGTAAAAAACTCTGCTTTTGCATAGCTTTCAATAAGCTCTTTTGCAATAGTGTTTCCTAGTTTAAAAGCCTCTTCTATACGAGCAGTATCTGCCTCATATAAAAACACTTGTGTTTTTAACACATCAGAAGCTTGTTTTGCCAAAACTATATCATTTCCTAAAGCTAAATCTAATAAAACTTCTACAGAAGGTCCACCTTTCATATGAGATAACTGTTCGAAAGCAAAAGCTGTTGAAATTTCTTCAACTACAGATTCTCCTAAAATAATTTCTTTTAAAAATTTAGCCTTTACACTAGCAGCACTTGTAGTACCTGGTAAAACGTTATATATAAAAAAATTAAGAGAATCTTCTCTAAACTCATTATTTACATCTTTAATTTGATTAATTATTTTACCCACCAATTCTGCACCATCGATTGGTTTTGGATGAAGTCCTTGTGTTTTTCTCTCTTCTATCTCTTTTATATACTCTATATAAATACTCATTCTAAAGTTTTTTTTTAAAACATTAAACACCTAATTACAATCTTTTAATTGTATTTATTCTCTTTTGGAGTTTTATACAAACACTCTTAATTATATAAATATTAAAAGTAAAATTGTGCAATTTTAGTTGAGCAAAAGTACTGCTTTCATCTCAATTTTAAAAAATAAACACATAACTAGGTGAATTACTAAGCAAATAATAATTTATATTTAAAAAAAAAAGAAATCAACAATAAAAAAGACTTAAAATGTTAATATATTATCAAATTAACAATTTAAAGCCATTGAGAAATTAGTAAATCAATGGTTATAATTAATAAAAATAAAAAAGCAGACCTATAAGCTGGATTCTGTTCCTTATAAATAAGGCTCTTATCATTTCTCTAGTTTTACAATTACTCGTAAAATCAATCTGCCTACCCCTTAGAATCGCGCGAGTAGCGCTCGAGCTCTAATGTACATGACATTGCACCGCATAGAGTTTACCTGGTTTCACTACAGCCTTACCTGTACATACTTTCTGCTGCACTTGTCCTCGGTTTTCACCGGACGGGTGTTATCCGCTATGCTACTCTTTGGTGTCCAGACTTTCCTACTTATACTAAATACAAGTCGATAAGATGGTCTGCTTCAATATTTTTATAAAATTTGCTGTTTTCATAAAAAAACCCACTCAATAAATTGAGTGGGAAAATTGCTATGAAAAAGAAAAAGTGTTTAGAACGTCTTCTAAACGACTACAAATATAGTGCAGTTTTTTAATTAAAAAAAATATTTTACATAAAAATTAACATAGTTTTAATTTTTACAAAAAAACCACTCAAAATTTGAGTGGTTTTTTTAATTATACAACGAAAAAATAGGTTTAAGAGAACATATCTTTTACTTTGTCAAAAAATGACTTATCTGATTTTTGCGGTCTTGGGCTAAAATTTTCATCGGTTACCATTTTGTCAAAGAAACCACGCTGTTCTTTTGTTAATTCTTGTGGTGTCCAAACATTAATATGTATTAAAAAATCACCTGTACCATAACGCTCAATGCTTGGTAAACCTTTTCCTTTTAACCTTAATATTTTACCTGATTGAGTTCCTGCATCAATCTTTATTTTTACTTTCCCTGTTACTGTTTCAACTTCTTTAGAAACTCCTAAAACTGCTTCAGAAAAATTAATATATAAATCGTAATGAATATTACTTCCCTCTCGCTTTAATGTTTCGTGTTGAATTTCTTCTATTAAAACTAATAAATCACCTGGAATAGAGTTTTTACCTGGCGCTTCATTTCCTTTTCCTCCTACTTTTAATTGAACTCCTTCTGTAACTCCTTCTGGAATATTTATTGAAACAGTTTCTTCTTTAACAATTAAACCTTGCGCATCTGATCCGCTTGGTTTGCTATTAAGCATTTCTCCTGCTCCTTGACATGTACCACAAGTAGTTGCTGTTTGCATTCTACCTAAAATAGTATTGG
The DNA here is from genome assembly GCF_019278465.1 of Tenacibaculum sp. AHE14PA. Taxonomy (GTDB): domain Bacteria; phylum Bacteroidota; class Bacteroidia; order Flavobacteriales; family Flavobacteriaceae; genus Polaribacter; species Polaribacter bernardetii. Next base: position 434,207 of record NZ_CP058983.1, read on the forward strand.
TAACTCGCATTTGCTGTCCACTACCATTACATGTTGTACATGTTTTATAAGTAACACCGTCTGCCTGAACTTTTCTACGAACCTTTACCTTCTTCTCTACTCCGTTTGCGATCTCTTCTAAAGTAAGTTTTACTCGAATTCGCATATTAGACCCTTTAACTCTGGCTTGTCGTTGCCCTCTGCCGCCGCCGAAACCACCAAAGCCGCCTCCGCCACCACCGAAGATATCTCCGAATTGACTGAATATATCATCCATATCCATTCCGCCGCCGCCAAAGCCGCCACCGCCACCTTGTGGACCATCAAAAGCTGCATGACCATATTGGTCGTAACGTGCTTTTTTATTGTCATCACTTAATATTTCATAAGCCTCGGCACATAGTTTAAATTTTTCTTCAGCTGTTTTGTCATCCGGGTTTTTATCTGGATGATATTTTATCGCCATTTTACGATATCCTTTTTTTATCTCTGCTTGTGACGCCGATTTTGAAATACCTAATACTTCGTAGTAATCTTGTTTTGCCATTTTATTCTATTCTAGAATTGCTTATTATATAAAGCAATTTTTAAAAATTATTCTTATACATGCACAAAGCTATTGCTTTGATAATAAAATCATTTTTATGCTTGTCCTACCACCACTTTTGGGTGACGAATAATTTTATCTCCTAACTTATAACCTGTTTCTATACAGTCAATAATTTTTCCTTTTAAATCTTCTGAAGGTGCTGGTATTTGCGTAATTGCTTGGTGCACTTCTGCATCAAAGACATCTCCTTGCTTTACTTCAATAGCTGTTAAACCTTTTTGCTCTAAAGTTTTTGTTAATTTTTGATAAATTAACAATACTCCTTTGCGTAATTCTTCTGCTTCTTTGTCATCATCAGCATGTGTCAAAGCACGCTCAAAATCATCTAAAATTGGCAGTAAAACTGTCATTACTTCCTGTCCCGCAGTTTTATAAAGCTCTACACGTTCTTTAGAAGTACGCTTTTTATAGTTTTCGAACTCAGCAAACAAACGTAAATGTTTATCTTTTTCAGTTGCTAATAACTCCTCAGTAGTTGGTTCTTCCTTCTCTACAACTTCCTCTACTTGTGGCGTTTCCTCTAAAGGTGCTTTATCTATAGCATCTTTTAATTCGTCTTCTTTTGTATATTGATCTTTACTCATTGTAAATCGTCTCTTTAAATTCTTCAGCATACTTTTATCAATAATATTGCCAATAAAAAAATCGTGTCATGTTGACACGATTTTTATTTTATATTTTCACTTTAACTTTTATAGTTTTGGTGCATTTACCATAGCACTACCTTTTGGCTTACTAAAATCGGCCTGTTCTGTAAAAATCACATTCGATAATTGTACTTCACCTATTTTATTTTTATACCCATCCTCTAAAGACCACATATGAAATGTCCAATTTTTAGGGATAAGAGCACCATCAATAACTGTGTATGAATTGTACTTAATAGCATGTGGTTCTTTTTCTGCTTTTTCTTTGCCTTTTCCATAACTAACAATATAAGCTGCTCCTTCTAATATACTTGATTTAGAATTTTTATAGATTATATACCAATCATCTGGTGCATCTCCTGTTCCTGAAGAAAAAGATAGTTTTGCTGTTTCTAAATCAACCTGCCCCCATTTATTTTTATCTAAATCAGACCAAATTGTTCCTTTATCATTTAATTTATATGGTAAACCTAAAAAGTAAGACCATGTAAAAATATCAAAACGCGCTCCTTCATGTAATTTTTCAGCAATACCTTTTACGTAAACGTTAGTTCCGTCAAAAATTATTATTGAACCGTCTTTCTTTTCTATTTTTATTTTACCGCCTCCTGTTTCTTGCGTTATTTTACCTAATAAATGTTCTGCTCCACCAAATTTAATATCTATATCAAAAGAAATATATTTCTTTTTCAAAAACACATCTTTTTGATGTTTTTTCTCTATTGAACTTGTAAACTCCTTAGCTGATATTATTTGAGCTGATGCATTTAAAAATAGACTAAATACTAACGCTAAAGAAAATAATGTTTTCATAATATTATAATTAATATGTTTTGATTTGTAGTCGTAGCCTTAAATATTACTTACAGTTAATTGAATACTTGTTATAAATAAATTTTAATCTTCTATTCTTTCAATTTTGGCTCCGATAGATTTTAAACGAGCTTCTATGTTTTCGTATCCTCTATCAATTTGCTCAATATTATTAATAATACTGATACCTTTTGCAGATAAAGCAGCTATCAGTAAAGATATTCCTGCACGAATATCTGGTGAAGTCATTTTTGTTGCTTTTAACATCGATTTAAAATCATGACCAATTACAGTTGCTCTATGCGGATCACATAAAATTACTTTTGCGCCCATATCAATCAATTTATCAACAAAAAACAAACGACTTTCAAACATCTTTTGGTGGATTAATACCGTTCCTTTTGCCTGTGTTGCAATAACTAATACAATACTTAACAAATCTGGTGTAAATCCTGGCCAAGGTGCATCTGCAACTGTTAAAACAGATCCGTCAATATAATTCTGAATTTCATAACTATCTTGTGCCGGAATGTAAATATCGTCTCCTTTTTTCTCTAATTTAATTCCTAACTTACCAAATACACTTGGTATTTGTCCTAGGTTTTTCCAACTAACATCTTTTATGGTTAATTCAGATCGTGTCATTGCTGCCACACCAATCCAACTACCAATTTCAATCATATCAGGTAATACTCTATGCTCGCATCCTCCTAAAGAAGTTACTCCTTCAATAGTTAATAAATTAGAGCCTACTCCTGTAATTTTAGCGCCCATAGAATTCAACATTTTAGATAATTGTTGAATATAAGGTTCGCAAGCAGCATTGTATATTGTGGTAGTTCCTTTAGCTAAAACTGCAGCCATAATAATATTAGCAGTTCCTGTTACCGAAGCTTCATCTAAGAGCATATCGGTACCAACCAATCCATCTTCTGCTTCAACACCGTAAAAGTATTCTTCTTTATTGTAACGAAATTTAGCCCCAAGGTTAATAAAACCTTCGAAGTGTGTATCTAAACGACGGCGACCAATTTTATCACCTCCCGGACGTGGAATATATCCTTTTCCGAAACGCGCTAATAACGGACCAACAATCATTATTGATCCTCTTAATGAACTTCCGTCTCTTTTAAACTCAGGTGATTCTAAATATTGTAGATTAATATTATCTGCCTGAAAACTATATGAATTACTTCCTAATTTTTCTATTTTAACACCTAATTCTCCTAAAATAAAAATTAGTTTATTTACATCAATAATATCTGGAATATTGTTGATTATTACTTTTTGAGGAGTTAATAATACAGCACATATAATTTGTAATGCTTCGTTTTTTGCTCCTTGAGGTGTTATTACTCCGCTAAGTTTGTGACCTCCTTCAATTTTAAATGATGCCATTTATTTTTTTCTGTGTTTATTATTACTGTAATTCGTTTTTCCTTTAGAAGAACTTTTATGACTTGTCTTACCTTGCTGTGTAGTACGTTTTCTTAATAAATTTTTACTTTCTGCTAACCTCTCATTAGTTTCTCTTAAATCGATTTTTTTATCTGATAAATTATATAAATGGTTAAAAATAACAACATCATCAACGGTATCTTTATTCCAATTTAAATAGCATTTTTTCATGTGATTAGCAATCGTAAAAACCAATGCTTCTCTTTTTTCACCTTCTTCCCAAGTCAATGCAATATTTATCATGGTTTGAATATTGTTACCGTAATAACGGTATCTTGAAGCAGATTTTGGATAATCCATCTTTTCTGGCTTCTCTGTCAATTCTTCTTTAGATGGAGTTTCGTATGGTGAATCTGCATCTAATTTAAAATCAGCAATTATATGTAACTGATCCCAAAGTTTGTGCTTAAAATCTGGCACATCACGTAAATGAGGCTGTAAATTTCCCATTACATCTACAATCGCTTTTGCCATTGTATTTCTTTCCTCTTTTGTTTCTAAAGCGATGCAGTGATTTATTAATTTTTGTATATGTCTTCCGTATTCCGGAATTATTAAGTGGTCTCTTTCTGAATTGTACTCTAAATCAAACGTCATTTCTCTATATTTTATATATGCAAAATAGGTAATTATTGCGAATTACATAGTTATCCGATTACCTTTAATTTTGCGAATTGCAATAATAATTTCTTTTTCCCTACGGTACCAAACTTAATTTCTGCCTTTTTATTGGGTCCTTTCCCTTCTAAAGCAACTACCTCACCTGTTCCAAAACGGTTGTGTTCTACAAAATTACCAACCACTATTTCACCATCAAATAAATTGATTGCAGAACTAACATCTGATACCTTTTTCATTTTACTTTTTGGCGGTATAATATTTGGTTTTTCTTTTTTTGCTAAAAACTCTTTTCGTTGTTTTTGAATTGGTTTTTGAAAACGGATATTCTTAGGAGTATCATCATCAAACATACTTGCATCAATAAATCTATTCGCTAATGCTACTGGCACTTTAGGTGCTAAATGCTCTACAAATTTATCATCAATTTCTTCTAAGAAACGACTTGGTTCGCCGTCTGTTAATTTTCCCCAGCGGTAACGTGTTTGTGCATACGTTAAGTAAGCTACTTTTTCTGCTCGTGTTAAGGCTACATAAAATAAACGACGCTCTTCTTCTAGCTCACTACGTGTATTCATGCTCATTCCAGAAGGAAACAACCCCTCTTCTAAACCAACAATGTATACATATTGATATTCTAATCCTTTTGATAAGTGTATGGTCATTAATGAAACCATTGGTGTATCGTCACTTTCACTATCAAAATCTGTTGCTAAGGCTACATCTTCTAAGAAAATAGGTAATGAAGCATCTTCGCCTGTTTCAATTCTATCTGTTATAAAGTCTTTTATTCCGTTTAATAATTCCTGAACGTTTTCAACTTTATTTACACCTTCTGGTGTACCATCTTTTTGTAAATCTTTTACTAATTGTGTTTGCTTTACTACCAAATCGGCAATTTCGAAAGCATTCATCTTTTGAGCGTCTATTTGAAAACGCTGAATCATTCTAGTAAAATTAGCTAGCTTGGTTTTGGTACCTGAATTTATTTTTAAATCAACTTTATCTAAATTTAATAAAATATCGAAAATTGATTTTTTATAGTGATTTGCTGCTATCGCTAATTTATCAATCGTTGTAGCACCAATTCCTCGTGCCGGATAATTAATAATTCTCTTTAAAGCTTCTTCATCATTCGGATTTATTAGCATACGTAAATACGATAATAAATCTTTTATTTCTTTACGTTGATAAAATGAAATACCTCCGTAAATCTTGTACTTAATATCTTTTTTTCGCAAAGCATCTTCCATTGCTCTAGATTGTGCATTGGTACGATATAAAATAGCAAAAGAATCACTTGTTAATTGATGATTCATTTTGTTTTCCCAAATAGATTGCGCTACGAAACGCCCTTCTTCTCCGTCAGAAATTGTTCGCATTACTTTAATGCTTTCTCCAGGGTCATTTGCTGTCCAAACTTCCTTATCTAACTTCGTTTTATTTTTATCAATTACACTATTGGCAGCTTCAACAATATTACTTGTTGATCGGTAATTTTGCTCTAATTTAAAAGTCTTAACATCCGGATAATCTTTTTGAAAATTCAAGATGTTGTTTATGTTTGCTCCACGGAAACTATAAATACTTTGCGAATCATCACCAACTACACAAATATTCTGAAAACGATCTGCTAATGCCCTAACAATTAAATATTGTGAATGATTTGTATCCTGATACTCATCAACCATTATATATTTAAAACGACTTTGGTACTTTGCTAAAACTTCAGGAAAACGCGTTAATAATTCATTGGTTCTTAACAACAAATCATCAAAATCCATTGCTCCTGCCTTAAAGCATCTTTCTACATAAGCTTTATAAATTTCACCTACTTTTGGCCTGCTTGCTTCTAGATCTGCCTCTTGTAAATCTGAATTATTAAAATATGCTCTAACAGTTATTAAGCTATTTTTAAACGATGAAATTCTGCTTAAAATCTGCTTTGGTTTGTAGCGATCTTTATCTAATTTCATTTCTCTAATGATCGTAGATATCAACCTAACAGAATCTTGTGTATCGTAAATTGTAAAGTTAGAAGGATAGCCTAAACGATCTGCTTCTGATCGTAAAATACGAGAAAAAACAGAGTGAAAAGTTCCCATCCATAAATTCTTTGCTTCGCTGTAACCAACAACACCTCCAATACGCTCTTTCATTTCACGAGCTGCCTTATTTGTAAAAGTTAGCGATAAAATATTAAAAGAATCTACTCCTTCTTTCATTAAATGCGCTATTCGATAGGTTAAAACTCTGGTTTTACCAGATCCGGCTCCTGCGATAATTATCATTGGGCCATCTTTTTGTAAAACGGCTGCTCTTTGTGGTTCGTTAAGTTGCTCTAAGTAAGTATTCAATAGAAAAAATTTGAAATAATTTTTAAAACGGAAATTTAACCATTCTTTTAGGTTATATAAAGAATGTAACCTTTTTTTTATTCACAATTTTTATTTCCTTAAAAGCGGATAAAATAACATATTTGCTTTAGAGCAAATAAATAACAATATCTGCTTATTTACAGATATTTTTGGTCAACTATAAATATTTAAGTATTTTTAAGACTTATAAAAAACATTAATGACAAGTATTTTAACAGGAGACATTGTAAAATCTAGGAAATCCGACAGTAGTGTTTGGCTAGAAAAGCTAAAAACTATTCTTAATAAATTCGGAAAACAACCTATTGATTGGGAAATTTTTAGAGGCGATAGTTTTCAACTAGAGGTTCCTATAGAAAAGGCTCTTTATGTTGCTTTTTTATTAAAAGCTCAGCTAAAACAGGTAGATAATATTGATGTTAGAATTGGTATTGGTATTGGCAGTAAAGATTCTAAAAATTTACATATTACAGAAGCCAATGGAGAAGCTTATGTTAACTCAGGTGAAGTTTTTGACAGTTTGGTGAAAAAACAATTAATTGCAATAAAAACTCCTTGGTTAGCGTTAAATGAAGAACTTAACTTAGCTTTAGAGTTGGCTTTATTGACTATGAATAGTTGGACAAAAAATTCAGCTGAAGTATTTCAATTATCAATAGAAAACCCGTTATTAACTCAAAGTGAAATTGGAAAAAAAATAGGCATCACACAAAGTAATATTAGTGAACGACAAAAACGCGCTGGCTACGATGCTATTATCAAATTAGAAAAAAGATACAGAGAATTAATTCAACAAAAAACAGTTTTATCATGATCTTATTCTTAAAGTTTCTAATTGCTCATTTTTTAGGTGATTTTATTTTTCAATCAGAAAAATGGGTGAAAAATAAAGAGAAAAAAAAGATTAAATCTAAAAAACTATACTTACATATTACTGTTCATTTATTATTGTTATTAATAATGACCAGCTTTAGTTTTAAATATATTTTGGGTGTATTTTTTATAACTACAACTCACTATTTAATTGATTTAAGTAAATTATATTTACAGCATAAAAAGAACAAAACTTGGTTGTTTTTTATAGGTCAGTTTTTACATATTTTAATGTTAGCCTTGGTAACTTATTGGTATTTCCCTTATCGATTTAATATTGATTTTCTTTTTTCTCTAAAAGCACTTTTACTGATATCTTGTTTGATTTTTGTGAGTTTTGTTGCATCAATAATAATACAAACGATAATATCGCAATGGAGTCCTGAAAAAGAATTTAAAAAAGAAGATGACTCTTTGGCTAAAGCAGGAAAATATATCGGAATTTTAGAACGTTTATTAATATTTACGTTCATTGTTATCGGACAATGGGCAGGTGTTGGGTTTTTATTAGCTGCAAAATCTATTTTCCGTTTTGGAGATTTAACTTCAGCTAAAGATAGAAAACTAACAGAATACATTTTAATCGGAACTTTATTAAGTTTTGGATTGGCAATTTTAACAGGACTTGTATATTCGCATTATGGAAGATAAAATTATTGAAGGATTCGCATACGCTTTACCAGCAATGGTAACAGGCTTTGTAGCCTATTTTATATTAGGCGCATTTATTAAACAAGATAACAACGAAAAAAAATTTAATGCTTTAGTTGATAAAAAACGTGAAAGCTTACCTATTAAACTGCAAGCTTACGAGCGCTTACTTTTGTTTTGCGAGCGCATAAACCCTACAAAATTATTGGTAAGAGTAATTCCTATTGGAGAAGATACTAACAGTTATGTGCAATTATTAATTGCTAATATCGAACAAGAATACGAACACAATATGGTGCAACAACTATATGTATCGGAAGACAGTTGGAAAGCGATTGTGGCTGCAAAATTAACAATAATTGCTAAGCTTCGTAAAAAATCAGAAACAGCAAAAACAGCAAAAGATTTACGCGAAAGTATATTAATTGATTATTCTCAGAATGAGAATCCTACACAAACATCAATTGCATATTTAAAACAAGAAGTTAAGAAATTGATTTAAATTATTTTTTATCCCTAACTATTATAAAATAAATTACATACAACCAGCCAAAAATACCGTGAATAAAGGAGTATAAAACTGATTTATTTCTATCCCAAGAAATAACAACAGCAATTACGCTTCCTAAACCTATTCCGTTTTTAACGATTGTTTTATTTATAACAGCTTCTGATCCTTCATGTGCAAAAGTTTCAACAGCAACTAACAACAACATAAACACTAATATTTTTCTTTTCATAATTTATTTTTTAAAAAAAAATTATTTCTCAACTGGCAAGGCTAAAGTACTCGCCCATTCCGTCCATGAGCCATCATATACGGAATAATTTGAACCCCCCGCTAATTCATTTCCTAATGCTAAAATACAGGCTGTAATACCTGATCCGCATGAAAAAATAACGGTTTCTTTATTCGGATTTAATGCTGATAAAATTTCTTGTAATTTTTCTTTAGATTTCATCTTACCATCAAGCTGTAATTCGGAATGTGGTAAACTTTTAGAATTCGGAATATGACCACCTCTTAAATCTTTTCTAGGCTCTGGCAATGATGCTTCGAAGCGTCCTTTAGAACGCGCATCAAAAATATGTTTCTTATTCTTTGACGCTATCAATACATCTTTAGTAGTGCTTAAGTAGTTAATTTTAAAATATGCCTTAAAATTACCTTTTAATAGTTGTTTGTTTTTATAAGTTTCTATTGGAAATTCCGCTTCTTGCCAAGCAGGTAATCCGCCGTTTAAAACAGCTACGTTTTCAAAACCAAACAGTTTAAATAACCACCAAGCTCGAGGTGAAGAATACACGCCTAAATCATCATAAATAATTATACAACTATCTTTATTAACTCCCAGTTTTTGAACCTCTTTTTCAAAATGCTCTTTTGTCGGAATTGTATTCGGAAACTCACCTTCTTTATTTAAGAAAACACTTTTTAAATCGAACAAAACTGAATTTATAATTTGCTCTTTACTATCTACTTTATTTTCTTGAGCACCTAATTTAGAAATACTTGCATCTAAAATAATTAAATTATCTGCTTTTATATTTTTAAATAACCAATGAACTGAAACAAGCGGACTCGGAATTGTAATTTTCATTTATCTCTTTTTAAAAATCAATTTATAAACTTAAAAAACATCAATGTTAAAATATACATTGATGTTTTTATTCTATTGTTCACTTTTGGTGATTTTTTTGTCAATTCGAGTGAGTTTTACGATTGAAATGAGCAAAACTTATATCGAGAATTAAAGCTGTTACTTCTAAATTAGTTCTCGATACTATTTTTTTATCAAAAATCACTCGAACTGACATTACAAAAGTCTTTTTTAACTCAAAAATAACATTCATTTTTTATTTTACATCATCATAATTATCGTCCCAATTTTTAGGTTTAGGATCGTGTAATTTACCTACAGATTTTGCAACAACCATAGAAACAGTTGCATCACCTGTAACATTAATAGTAGTACGTAACATATCTAATGGTCTGTCTACAGCAAAAATTAATGCTAAAGCCACCGGATACAAATCTTTAGGGAAACCAATAGATTCTAACACAATAACCAACATTACCATTCCAGCCCCAGGAACAGCGGCGCTACCTATAGATGCTAACAAAGCCGTTAAAACAATTGCCATTTGATTTCCAAAGCCTAAACCTTCTGGCCATAAAACTTGCATTACAAATACTGCCGCTACTGCTTGGTATAAACTTGTTCCGTCCATATTTATAGTTGCACCTACTGGCAACACAAAACTAGATACTTCTTTATCTACACCAATATGTTCCTCAACACGCTCCATCGTAACGGGTAACGTTGCCGCACTCGAACTTGTAGAAAAAGCTAATAATTGCGCTGGACTTAATTGTTTTAAAACCCAAAAAGGATTTTTCTTTGCATAAACACTTACTAAAACTGAATAGAAAACAATCATTAACAATAAGCCTAAAACTACAACTCCGGCATATTTTAATAAAGCAAGTAAAATATCAGGATCACCAGAAGTAACCACAACATTTGCCAATAAAGCAAAAACAGCAAACGGAGAAATTAACATTATAAGGTCTACCATTTTTAAAATAGCTTCATTTAATGAATCGAAAAAATTCTTTAAAGGTTTTGCTTTCTTTTCACCTATTAATAACATTGATATTCCTAAGAAAATAGTAAAGAATATTACTTGTAACATTGCTTTATTATTACTCATCGCACTGACTGCGTTATCTGGTACCATATCTACTACAAACTGTAAAGGACCGCTACTTTGTTGCCTTGTTGCTTCGGTTATTTTAGCTGTTACTCCAGAACTTTTTGCGTACGTATTTGTTAGCTTATCTACTGTTTCTGGAGATATTCCGTCTCCTGGCTGAATCACATTTACCAATACCAAACCAATTGTAATTGCAACTACAGTAGTACCAATATATATAAGCATAGTTCTTACACCAATACTTTTAAATTTAGAAATATCTTTTAAATCTGAAATTCCTTTAATTAATGAAGCTACAATTAACGGTACAGCTATTAATTTTAATAATTTCACAAAAATAGTTCCTAATGGTTTTATCCAGTCCTCTATAAAACTATTCCAGCCAAATTGCAATGCTAAAAATCCGAATAAGATTCCTAGAACCATTCCTATTAAAATTTTCCAATGTAACGCCAGTTTTTTCATCTAATTGATTTAAATTTTTAAAGGCTGTAAGATAAAATAAATATTTAAAAAATGTGACCATAAATACGTAACTTGTGTCTTAATTACCAATAACTAATTACAAACCTTATAACAACATTAAAATGGCAGGAATTTTAGACTTATTAAACAGCGACTTAGGTAAATCAATTATATCAGGAGTGGCAGGTTCTACAGGGCAAGACACTAACAAAACAAGCAGTGTTTTAACTATGGCTTTACCTGTTTTAATGAAAGCAATGCAACGCAATACTGCAACCCAACAAGGAGCTGAAGGATTAATGGGTGCTTTAAATAAACACGACGGTAGTATTTTAGATAATTTAGGCGGTTTATTTAATGGCGGTGTAAATGCTGATGTTTTGCAAGATGGAGGTAATATTTTAAAACACGTTTTAGGAAATAAACAACAAGGTGTAGAAAAAATCATTGGGCAAAAAGCTGGAATAGATGCAGGGTCTGTTGCTAATATCTTAAAAACAGCCGCGCCAATTTTAATGGGAGTTTTAGGTAAACAATCTCGTCAAGATAATGTAAACAAATCAAGTGATTTAGGTGAGTTATTAGGTGGGTTGCTTGGTGGTAGCTCTGCTGATAAAGAGCAAAGTTTTTTAGAGCAAATTTTAGATGCAGATGGTGATGGTAGTATTGTTGATGATATTGCTGGTATGGTTTTAGGTGATGCAGATCAAAAAAAGTCTGATGGAGGATTACTTGGAGGATTATTAGGTGGTATTTTTGGAAAAAAATAAATTTTACATTTATATAATATCAAAAAGGGTAAACATTTGTTTGCCCTTTTTCTTTTAATTACTTTTGCCGCCATGGAAAAATTGAAACAACGTTGGGGTTTAAATACTACTTGGGATGTAATAGCTGTATTAATTGTATTTTCTATTAACGGTTCGTTTGCCTCATGGGTTGCAAAACCTATTACTGCCTTTTTTGGACTTTCTCCTGAAACTACTTCGCCTTGGTTGTATTGGCCTTTACGTATTCTACTTATTTTTCCTATTTACCAAACTACATTGCCTTTAGTAGGTTGGTTATTTGGGCAATTTAAATTCTTTTGGGCTTTTGAAAAGAAGTTTTTAAGTCGTTTAGGCTTAGGGTTTCTTTTTAAAAAATAATCCTTATTTCGATTAAGAATAAAAATTATACTTCTTTATTTTATTTTTAATATTTATTTTAAATTAATCACACTTAAAGCTACAGGTATTCATACTGTTCTTTTTATTACTTTTTTTGTATGTTTATAGTTCATATCATAAGTTAATATTAAAAGTTCTCGCAGTCTTTTTTATCAAAAAAACACTTAATATTTATTTAAATTATAATCACTAAAAAATAATCTATGAAAACTTATAAATATATAATTCTATTCTTAATAACTTCATTGTTAAACTCATGTGCTTTAAAACCAATAACTTCTCAATATACTTTTGTAGAAACAGGTTTAAATAAAGTAACGCTTGATAAATTAGGTAACGGAACAGTATTAATTTATAATGGCGCGGATATTTTACATAAAATAGATAACACTGCCAGATTAAATGTTTGGATAAACGATAAAGCATTAGGGCAAATTAGACCTAAAGAATATGTTATAATTAACCTAAAGAAAGGAGATTATACCTTTAAGGCTTTACATATTGATGTTCTTAAAATGAAAAGCATACATGATGTGAAAATTAGCGAAAACACAAAAATCATAAAAATTAAACCTAACATTACATCTAACAGGCTAACAATTACAAATGAGCTACCTAAAAAATTTGAAAAATATAAATACGTAGTAAAAAGATAACTAAAAACTCATTATACCTTTACTACTTTATAAATAGGTATCGGCAAAGCTACACCTTCAGCTAAAAATCGTTTATGAACTGCTTCTTTTAAAGCGCATTTGGTTTTAAATTCTTGAAACGGTTCATTTAACCAAACATAAGCCCTTAAATGTATATGATCTGTATACACATCAATTACTCGAACATCTACTTGATCTGTATTAATAATTACCTGATGTGGCGTTCTAAAATCAATTACTGTAGGAAGTTTAATCGCTTCTTCTTGTATAATTCTTCTCGCTAAATCGATATCTGCCTTTAAACCTAGTTTAAAATTATTAAAACTTAATACATGCGAATCTTCAATAGTATGATTTAAAACTGAATCGGTACTTATTACAGAATTCGGTATAATTAATCGCTTATTTTCAAAATTATTAATTACCGTGTGTCGCAACGTAATATCTTCAACAATACCAACCCTAGTATCATCTAGTCTAATATAATCTCCAACACGAAAAGGTTTAAAAACAACAATAAATGCACCTGCTATTAAGTTTGATAAGGCGGCTTGAGCAGCAAAACCTATAATTGCAGCTAATATACCTGCTCCCGAAAAAATTAAAGTAGCTTTACTTCTAAAAGCTGGTACGGTCATAATAATATATATGATACCGAAAAGCCCTAGAAAAAACTTTACCGAATTACGTAAAAACAAAATACTTGTTTTCCCATAACGATCTATTTTTCTGCGTTTTATTATCTGAACAATGATATAACGTATAATTCTAGATAATACCCAAGCAACAAAAACAACTATTAATACATACCCTAAAATTCCAAAAAAAGAATCTAAGTTAAAATGATATTTAAATAACTTATCCATTAAAATAATGCTGTTTGACTATCATCGTCTTCTTCAGTTTGCTTTTTCTTTTTTTGAAGCGCTCTTTCTAATGCTTTTTTTGCTTTATCTTCTTTAGAGTTTACAAACTCTTTTGGCGCTATTTCTTCGACATCAAGAGGTAAACTTTCTTCAGTTATCTCTTCCTCTTCGTTTACTTCAATATCTTCAACTTTTTCTTCTTCAGGCTCTTCGTATGGTAATGAATCTAATAAGTTAACCGTACGTATTTTATCTGTTGTTAATTGATTTCCTTGTGCCTTAATACCTTTTACGGCTATAAAATCTTCAAAATTTATATCAATCTTATCCAAACTACGCTTAGAGAATAATACCTCAGCCATTGGGCGATAATCTGTAGAAACAATTTCTAATTTCGATTTTTCTGTTTCTGATATAAATAATTCTTCTTTATCAGTAGTATCAATTAAAAAACGCTTAACATAATAACGCTCTTTTTCTCCATCGAAATAAATAGCTGAAATAGGTTTGTTAGGTTTCCATTTTTCTAACACAATCATGTCATTTTCAAAATGCATTGTTAGCTCAGGAGATACCGCTTTTATTTTACCTGATTGTGTTGCTATTAAAATTTTATCTTCTGCTCTAAACTCTCCTAATAACTCCCCTCTATCATCAACATTTAAACGCTGTACAGCATCATCAAACCATATTTTTCGTGGTTTTAAAGTAGATACTCCTGCTGATTTAAAATCAATTTTTCTAATAGCAAATTTAGTTATTTGATTACCACGAACTGCTCTACCTTTTATTGCTAAGTCAGAGAAATCTATATCCCATTTTAATTTTTTTATACTACCAACTGCTCGAAGATTTATAGTAACAACCTCAGCTTCACCATTAGGATTTGCTGAAAAGTATAACATTTTTGAACCTTTATTCCCTGCTGTTAAATCATATTCTTTATCGCGCGTTACACTTGTTACGTTAAAACGTTTCATATAACTCGGTCCTTTTGCACCATCTTTATACATCATGTTATAAACCGTACGCTTGTCTTTCTTTTTAAAGATTGCAATGTGAATAATATCTTTACCTACAAAAGTTTTAGCTGCCACTTTGGTAACAATCATTTTACCATCGCTTTTAAAGATAATTATATCATCAATATCGGCACACTCTGTAACGTATTCATCTTTTTTAAGTGAAGTACCAACAAAACCTTCCTCTCTATTTACATAAAGTTTTGTATTTCGCATTACTACTTTCGTAGCGATGATATCATCAAAAATTCTGATTTCAGTTTTACGCTCACGACCTTTACCGTATTTTGTTTTTAGGTTTTTAAAGTAGTTAATAGCAAACTCTATTAAATTATCTAAGTAATTCTTTACTTCAGCTATTTTCTCCTCTAAACTTTCTATATGCTGTTTGGCTTTGTCAATATCAAATTTAGAGATTTTCTTAATTCTGATTTCCGTTAAACGAACAATATCTTCTTCTGTTATTGCCCTTTTTAAATGTTTTATATGAGGCTGTAAACCTTTATCAATTGCCTCAATTACACCTTGCCAAGTTTCTACCTCTTCAATATCACGGTAAATTCTATTTTCAATAAAAATTCGTTCTAACGATGCAAAATGCCATTGCTCTTGCAATTCGTTTAACTGAATTTCTAATTCACGCTTAAGTAAATTTACTGTTAAATCTGTAGAGTGTTTTAGCATTTCAGAAACCCCAACAAATACAGGTTTGTTATCTTCAATAGTACAAGATAGTGGTGAAATTGAATTTTCACAATTCGTAAATGCGTATAAAGCGTCTATGGTTTTATCTGGTGATATTCCTGTTGGTAAATGCACTAAAATTTCTACATTGGCAGCAGTATTATCTTCAATTTTCTTAATCTTTATTTTCCCTTTTTCATTTGCTTTTAAAATACTATCGATTAAAGTTGTAGTAGTCGTTGCAAACGGAATTTCGGAAATCACTAAGGTCTTTTTATCTAATTGAGATATTTTTGCTCTTACTCTAACTTTTCCTCCTCGTACCCCATCGTTATAATTAGTAAAATCTGCAATTCCCCCTGTTAAAAAATCGGGAACAATTGTAAAACTTCTTCCTTTTAAATATTTGATTGAAGCATCAATCAATTCATTAAAATTATGTGGTAATATTTTTGTTGATAAACCAACTGCAATTCCCTCTGCTCCTTGTGCTAATAGTAAAGGAAACTTTACTGGTAAATCTATAGGTTCTTTTCTTCTACCATCATACGACATTTTCCATTCTGTTGTTTTCGGATTAAAAACAACATCTAAAGCGAATTTCGATAAACGAGCTTCTATATAACGAGAAGCCGCTGCGCGATCTCCTGTTAAGATATTACCCCAGTTACCCTGCATATCAATCAGTAACTCTTTCTGACCAATTTGCACCATCGCATCTGCTATAGAAGCATCTCCGTGTGGATGGTACTGCATGGTATGCCCAACAATGTTTGCTACTTTATTATAACGCCCATCATCTAAGTCTTTCATAGAATGCATTATTCTACGCTGTACTGGTTTTAATCCGTCTTCAAGCGACGGAACAGCTCTTTCTAAAATTACATACGAAGCATAATCTAAAAACCATTCTTTATACATTCCGGTAACTTTCGTTATCGTTTCTGTATTTTCTATTGGTTGATTCAGCTCTTCGTCGTGCTCGTAATTATTATTTTCTTCACTCATTGAATAATGGGTATTCTTTTAAGAGTTATTGTTTTTTTTATTGAGGATAAAAATGATAGCAAAAACTACTGATGCTACTAACATATTTATATAATGCTTGCTATTAATCTCCCAGCTTAAGTTATCAAAATCAACATTTAACAAATTGATAAAAAAGATGGTAAAAGCTATAATTAGATATATTCTTGCTCTTCTTTCTTTATTCATTATTACTATTATAAAACACTTAAAACTTAGTTATTAAACTTCTTCCTCAACAACATCTAATTCAACTTTTAAATTCTCGATGATAAATTTTTGCCTGTCTGGAGTGTTCTTCCCCATATAAAATTCTAGCATTTGCTCTATCGACATTTCTTTATCTAACATAACAGGATCTAAACGAATATCATCACCAATAAAATGAACAAATTCGTTTGGTGAAATTTCCCCTAATCCTTTAAATCGAGTTATTTCTGGTTTTCCTCTTAACTTCTCTATTGCTTCTCGCTTTTCTTCTTCTGAATAACAGTAATAAGTATCTTTTTTATTACGAACTCTAAACAACGGAGTTTCTAATATATATAAATGACCTTCTTTTATTACTTCAGGGAAAAATTGTAAAAAAAACGTGATTAATAATAAACGAATGTGCATACCATCAACATCGGCATCAGTTGCAATTACAATATTGTTGTAACGTAAATCTTGTAAACCGTCTTCTATATTTAAAGCTGCTTGTAGTAAATTAAACTCTTCATTCTCATATACAATCTTCTTACTCAAACCGTATGAATTTAAAGGCTTCCCTTTTAAACTAAAAACGGCTTGCGTATTTACGTTTCTAGATTTTGTAATAGATCCAGATGCTGAATCTCCCTCGGTAATGAACAGCGTAGACTCTAAATAATTATCCTTTTTAATATCACCTAAATGCACTCTACAGTCACGTAATTTCTTATTATGTAAACTTGATTTTTTTGCTCTGTCTTTTGCTAATTTTCGTATTCCTGATAACTCTTTACGTTCTTTTTCTGCTTGTATAATTTTACGTTGCAGCTTATCAGCCGTATCTACATTTTTATGTAAATAATTATCTAATTTCGTTTTTAAAAAGTCGTTTATATACGTTCTTACAGTTGGCAATTCGCCTCCCATATCTGTAGAACCCAATTTTGTTTTTGTTTGACTTTCAAAAACAGGCTCCATCACTTTAATGGCAATTGCCGAAATAATTGACTTGCGAATATCCGAAGCTTCAAAATTCTTACCATAAAACTCACGAATGGTTTTAACAATAGCTTCTCTAAATGCTGCTTGATGCGTACCTCCTTGCGTAGTATGCTGTCCGTTTACAAACGAATGGTATTCTTCTGAATATTGCGTTTTACTGTGTGTGATAGCAACTTCTATATCATCTCCTTTTAAATGGATAATCGGATACAACATATCATCTTGACTGTTGTTATCTTCTAATAAATCTTTCAATCCATTTTCTGAAACATATTTTTCGCCGTTAAAAACAATCGTTAAACCTGTGTTTAAATACACATAGTTTTTAAGCATTTTAGCAACGTACTCGTTTCTGAATTTATAATTTTTAAAAATAGCTTCATCAGGTACAAAAGATACTTTTGTTCCTTTTCTGCGAGAGGTTTCTTCTAAAAACTCTTGATCGGTTAAATTTCCTTGTGAAAATTCTGCTGCTGCAGATTTACCATCTCTTGAAGATTCTACTCTAAAAAACGAAGACAGTGCATTTACGGCTTTTGTACCTACACCATTTAAACCAACCGATTTTTTAAATGCTTTAGAATCGTACTTTCCTCCCGTATTCATTTTAGAAACTACGTCTACTACCTTTCCTAACGGAATACCACGACCATAATCTCTTACAATAACTTTATTACCTTGAATAGAAATTTCGATGGTTTTACCGGCTCCCATCACATATTCGTCAATAGAGTTGTCTAAAACTTCTTTTACCAAAATATAAATTCCGTCATCAGCAGAAGAACCATCTCCTAATTTACCAATGTACATTCCCGGTCGCATACGAATGTGTTCTTTCCAATCGAGCGAGCGTATATTATCTTCGGTATATTTTGTTTCTTGAGCCATATAAATTGAGGAAATTGAAGTCTTTGCTAAAGTAGTATTTACTCTTTAAAAAACAAAAAACTCTGTTGAATTAGTTTTCAACAGAGTTTGATATTTATGGATTCTAAATAATATTATCTTCTACTATAATTAGGCGCTTCTTTAGTTATTGCTACATCATGTGGATGACTTTCATTTATTCCGCTAGAAGTAATACGTACAAACTTACCTGTATCTTTTAATGTTTCTATATTATTAGAACCACAGTATCCCATACCTGCTCGTAAACCACCAACAAATTGATGAATACTTTCTTCTAAATCTCCTTTATAAGGTACACGACCAACAATACCCTCTGGCACTAACTTTTTTATATCATCTTCTACATCCTGAAAATAACGATCTTTAGAACCTTGTTTCATTGCTTCAACAGATCCCATTCCACGGTATGATTTGAACTTACGTCCTTCATAAATGATGGTTTCACCTGGGGATTCTTTTGTTCCTGCTAATAAAGATCCTAACATTACACAATCTGCACCTGCTGCAATTGCTTTAGGAATATCACCTGTATAGCGAATTCCTCCATCAGCAATTACTGGAACTCCAGAGCCTTTTATAGCTGCTGCAACTTCTAATACTGCAGAAAACTGAGGAAAACCTACGCCTGCAACTACACGGGTTGTACAAATAGAACCTGGACCGATACCTACTTTTACTGCATCAGCACCTGCCTCAACTAAATATTTAGCAGCCTCTGCCGTTGCAATATTACCTACAATAACATCTAGTTCAGGAAACTTTGCTTTTACTTCTTTTAAAACAGTAACCACGCCTTTTGTATGTCCGTGAGCCGTATCAATAATAACCGCATCTACACCTGCTTTTACTAAAGCTTCTGCTCTATCAACAGCATCTGCAGTAACACCTAATGCAGCTGCAACGCGTAAACGTCCGTAAGTATCTTTATTTGCTATTGGTTTTTGAGTAACTTTTGTAATATCTCTAAAAGTAATTAACCCTGATAGTTTATAATTATCATCTACAATTAATAATTTTTCAATTTTATTTTCTTGTAAAATGCTTTCAGCTGATTTTAATGAAGTTCCTACTGCTGCGGTAACCAAATTTTCTTTGGTCATTACTTCAACAATAGCTCTGTCATTTTTATGCTCAAAACGTAAATCACGGTTGGTAACAATTCCTTTTAAAATTCCGTTATCATCAACAACTGGAATTCCGCCAATACTATGTTCTTTCATTAACATTTTAGCATCTAAAACTACCGCTGTTAATGGTAACGTAACTGGATCGATAATCATTCCGCTTTCTGCACGTTTTACCTTACGAACTTCTTGAGCTTGTTGCTCGATAGTCATATTTTTATGTAAAACACCTATTCCTCCTTCTCTAGCCATAGCAATTGCCATAGCTGATTCGGTAACAGTATCCATCGCTGCAGAAACTATAGGAACGTTTATTGTTATGTTTTTTGTGAATTTTGTTTGAATAGAAACTTCTCTTGGAAGTATTTCTGAATAAGCTGGTATTAATAAAACGTCATCGTACGTTAAACCTTCGCCTACTATTTTTGATTCGTGAGCTTGCATGTGCAATTAATTTAGTGTGTTATTAATTAATTACATGCAAATATACTACAAATAACGGCAACTCAATTTTAAATTAAAGTTAATAAAAATCACTTGTTTACAATTATATTATACAACTAGATTAAATAAAGTTTTCCATATTTTATAATAAACATAACTTATTTTTGTTGCTATATGGATTCACTTACTCAAATAATATTAGGTGCCGCTGTTGGCGAAGCTGTTTTAGGAAAAAAAATTGGCAATAAGGCCTTGTTTTATGGTGCCATAGCAGGAACTATTCCTGATTTAGACGTGCTTGCTTCTTATTTTACTGATACAGTTACAGCACTCTCTATTCATCGTGGATTTACACATTCTATACTATTTTCTATACTCTTCGCTCCTATTTTTGGGTGGTTAGTTTCTCGATATGAGAAATACAAGAATTTTAAAGGTTGGTCTTGGTTGTTTTTCTGGGCTTTTATTACACACCCTATTTTAGATGCTCACACCACTTGGGGAACGCAGTTTTTTTGGCCTTTTGATATTCGGCTAGCATTTAAAACTATATTTGTTATCGATCCGCTTTACACAATGCCTTTTTTAATCTTTTTAATTTTAGCTATAAGACAAAAAAGAACATCAAGAAAACGTTACATTTATAACACCATTGGTTTAGTGGTAAGCTCTTCTTATTTAGTCCTTACATTTTTTTTTAAATGGATTGCTTTCAATCAATTTGAAGCTGCTTTAAAAAATCAAAATATATCCTATTTAGAATTAGATACTAGGCCTTCGCCAATGAATACTGTTCTTTGGAGCGCTAATGTAGCAACAGAAAATGCTTATCTATTAGCCAATTACTCATTTTTTGATACACAACCTATTACTTTTAATTCTTATCCTAAAAATCATCATTTATTAGGAAAAATAGCTGATAATATAAAAATAAAACAAATGATTGCTATTTCTGAAGGTTGGTATACGATTACAAAAAAGGATAAAAATCTTTATTATAATGACTTACGATTTGGACTTTTAAGTTTGGCGCCAAATTCTCAAAACTTTGTTTTTAAATATAAAATTATAGAAGATCGCTTAGGTAATATTCTTTTAAAAGAAGAACCTAAAGATAAAAGAGATGGGAAAAAATTACTATCAGAATTATGGATACGTTTAAAAGGAAATTAAATATGATATTTAAAAACTACTTTTTGTGAAGCATAACAAACAACTCCATACCTTTTCTATTATGATACGAATTATAGCAAGACTCCATTTTTGTTATCTTAAAATAAGGTTTAAAGTAAGATAAATATTCTTGTTTATTTCCACCAAAAGGCGGATGATCTTCATTTAGTTTTGCATCAAATAACAAACCAACTAACTTTCCGTTTTCATTCAATAAATCATTCATTTTTAAAGTATATTTCACACGTAAAATCGGATCTATGGCACAAAAGAAAGTTTGTTCGATTATCAAATCAAATGTAAAATTTACATCAAAAAAATTAGCATTAATTAATTGTGATGAAGGAAATTTTGGAACTCTTTTCTTCAGGTTATCTAAAGGCTCTTTAGATATATCAACTACAGAAACATTTTTAAATCCGTTTTTAAAAAGATATTCTGCTTCATAAGAATTTCCTCCTCCAGGAATTAAAATTTTTAGTTCTTTGTTTTCTAGTTGATCAAAATAAGCTTTTAAAGGTGGAGAAATAGCACCTAAATCCCAACCAATTTTATTGGACTTATATTTATTTCCCCAAAAATTTGCAGATAAATCCATTTATTGAATATCTTGTTTTAGAAATAAGGTACACTTTATTCTAAAGTCAACTTCTTTTTTGATATAATTTGACTAAAAATCATTAAAACTGCTGTTCCGAAAGAAAGGGTCATTAGTAAACCTGAAATCATAATAATATATTTCATCCAAGTAATACCTGTCCACATTAAATAAATACCACCAAAAGTACAAATGATTGATATAAAAGGTTCAATCATTAAAAATAATTTTAATTTTTTATTGATACTTGTTGTAGATACAATTACAGCCAATAAAAAGAAAATTACCGAAAGCGATAAAATATGATTGTGTACTGTTGTTTTTATTTCTCCTGCAGATTTTTTAAACTTCATTGTGGTAGCCTCTTCAACATCTTCGTTTCCTAGATAACGTTCTTCTATTCCTGTTGGATTAGAATTTGTTGTATCTCTAACAAATGATATTCCGCCAAAAAAACCAATACTTAAAGTGCATATAAAAGCTAGTATTAATAATTTTATTTCTTTCGGAAATTGATGAATTAGACCGTGAATTTGCATTTACAATACTTTATTTTGATGAAGGATTTCTAAATTTTGAAGGAAAGTATTAACTGCAATTGTCATTGAAGAAGCCGAAATTGTTGCTCCTGATATTGCTATAATATCTTTTTCGTATTTTAAAGTATCTTTTGATGTTTTACCTATAAATTGTTTTAACCAACGCTTACTACCTATTTCGCCACCATAATCTTCGCGGTATATTAATATCTTCGTTTTTATTACAATTAATTCTTTATCTAATAAAACCAAATAGTCAAACTCATCAGTTTTACTTGGTGCTTTATCAATAAAAGCAAATCCTAAAACTTTATCACCAATTGTAATCTTTAGCAGGTTTTCTTCGGTAATTCTCCCTTTCAACTTATTGCTAACTACTTCTGGAACAATAACTTTACTCAACGAAAACTCATCAACATTAAATGTTTTTTTAATTTCTTTTTCAACTTTTTTCTGTAAATTTTTAGGCATACTAAAAGACAACAGCCCTAAAGAAGTAACGATACATAAGAAAAGTACTACAAAACGATTTTTCATACCGCAAAAATAATTAGAATTAGTCTAAATAAAAAACAAAAACCGAACCAAATTTTAAAAAATTGGTTCGATCTCTACAAATAATAACAAACTTTTAATTTTAATTAGAACCAAACACCAAAACCTAAGTTTAATTGTTTGATTGTTTGACTACCGTCAACTGCATTATTTTTAAATTGGTAATCTGCCTTAAATGCAGCTCCTGGTGCTACCTTATATGTTAAACCAAATGTCCACTCATCACGATCATAAGCTAAGTTTTCAGCTAAACCACCATCTGTAGCTGCATGTGTATTATAATCTTCATATCTAGCGAATGCGATTAACTGTTGCTTTTTATCTTGAGCTAATAAATTATAAGCTGTTTCTAAATACCAACCTTGTAATGCACTTCCTAAATCAGAACCGTAATAAGCATTATATTCTTCACTATCTGTTACATTTGCATGAATAAACTGACCTCTTGCTGAAAAACGTTTGTATGCATAACGAGCATCTAAACCAACCATTGCAATACCAACATCTGACCCTTCAATATCTTCAACAGCCTTTTCTGATTGTGTTCTACCAAAGTATCCTGACAAACCTAAACGTAAGCCTGGTAATCCGTAATAATCTACTTTACCTGAAAAATTCACATTATTCATCATAGATTCAGCACCTTTCTGACGTCCGTTACGAAATCCGTTACTACCTCCTAAATATTTACCATCATTATCAGAAATAAATCCGTTAAAAACATATGCTTGGTAACGTAAAGACGCTTCATCCCATCTACCAGAAACTCCTAAACCAATTTCTCTCCATGTTGTAGGTACAATCGATTTATCCATACTTGGTCTTTCAACTCCGTTAAAAGTAGTTGGTTCATGGTATTCATTTACAATACCCATTGGCACTAGCATTAAACCTGCTCTTAAGTTAATATTATCTGTTAAAGTATATTGTAAAAAAGCTTGTTCTATGTATACTTCTTTTACGTGTTCAAATTCAATTTCTGTAACAAACTGTGTTCTTTCGTTAAATTTATAACCAAATAACATTACAACTCTGTGCACGTCTAATTTTGCATTTTCTCCTGTAGCTCTATTATAATGAGCCTCTGCATAACCTCCTACAGTTAATCCTTTTTGACTTAAATTAGAAGACAAAATACGCTGTGCAGCATTCTGTTGACTTTGTGGGTTTGTAGGAATACTATCTTGCGGAGCTGATTGTGCTGTTGCGAATAATGATGCAGTTAGTAACACTGCAAAAAATACTTTCTTCATCTTTATTTAGATTAACTTTAAATAATTAATTGTTTTACGGGTGCAAATGTAAAAGAGTTAATCAATTTAACAAAGCTTATTAAGATTTATTTTAAATAAACTTTAACATATTATTTAAAATAAATCTTAATAATTTAAAAATCAAAAAGTTATTGTTTAATTATTTTTCAAGTAAGTAATAATGGCTTTACGAATATCAAAGCTTAATTCACTTTCTTTTGGTTTATAAACCGAAATAACATCTGGATTTTTATCAGATAAACCAGGAATATCTAATCCTCTTAATAAATAATCTGAAAAAGCTACTGTATATACTTTATCTAAATTTATAGGTTCATTAGCTATTTGCCAACTCTCATCTACTTTATTTGCATTGTAACGCTGTAAATAAGCACCAGTACCTGCGGCATTAAAACCGTAATCTAAAACTTCTTTTAGTAAGTTTCCTTTAATTTCAACTTTTAAAACAGCTCCACCATAAGGTAAAACTCTAAAAATATCTATAACATTTATCTCCCCTTCTAAAACATCATCAATACGAACAGAACCTCCGTTTACTAAAGCACAATCTACTTTGTTATCATAAGCAAAACTCATTGCTTTTGTAATAATTTGCCCCATATTAGTTTGCACACTTCTTATAGCTGTTTCTGTTGCATCTAAGGGCGTTTTTGCCTTATAAACTACTTCATACGGATTTGGTACTATATCTTGAATTTTGTTCTTTAAAATTCCTTGCCATTTAGTTACAATCTCTCCGACGTTTTTATCTGCTGGAATTTGATCGTTAATCTCTTTTAATTCTGATTTTAATTCAACTTTTTTTGTTGCTAAATCATATTCAAATCTATGAATGTAAGCTGTTTTTGCATTTGCATCTGCCTTTGCTATAATTACATCTTCTACATGTTCGTAAGTATTAGTATGCTCATGTCCACCCATTATTAAGGGGATATTAGGAAACATTTCTGCTACTTTCTTGTCTTGCTCTAATGTTAAATGCGTTAAACCTATAACAACATCAACATTATCTTTTATATCATTATAAGCTCTTTGTATTTCTTCATACATATCTCCATAAAACACATAACCTTTCGGATTTGACGGAATACAAGCGCTTATAAAACCTACTTTTAATTTTGTACCATCTTCATTATCAAATTCTTTAATGAAAGAATCTTTAAGGTTTTCTTTTTTTTCTTTGATAACTTTATGGAAATAAGAATGTTCTCCATCTTTATTATGCAATACATTTGATGAAATCCAATCGAAATTACTTTCATTTAATCTTTCTTGCAAACTCGTATAACTTAAATCTAGCTCATGATTACCAAAAGCAACAAGATCAAAATTCATCGCATTCATTACTTCAACCATTTGCTTACCTCTTACTCGAGAACCATCAACTTTCATGGTTCCGATTAATGAAGGATTCAAAAAATCTCCTGCCAAAACAAGCATGGTATTTTTATTTTCTTTTAATAAATTTTGATGTACGGTTTCTACTCTAGCCATTCCTCCGAACTTTCCTCCCTGAATAGGTGCTATTTCATAAACATCGTTTAATTGCAGTATATTAAAGTAAGTTTTTCCTGCTTCTTTTTTAAATTGATGAGCAGCATTGGTGTTTTTATTAGAAGTACAACCTATTATAAAGATTGTTAGTGTAACTATAAATATAATTTTAACTTGTTTCATTGTGTGTTTTTTAATGAAGCAAATTTACATATTCTAATGAAGATATTTACGGGTATTTTGTCTAATCATTTTTCTATATGCTACCAATTCTGGAAATTGATAAAAGAAGTTTATTTTTTTGTGTGCAGTTGTTTTTGGTCTTCTAATTTTAGATCTTAAAACAAAGGCAGTCCAACTTTCTACAATATCCTCTTCAGGGCTTTCGGCTGCATAATCAGTTAAAAACTCCGAGCGGTTATTATTGTATAAATCATATAGTTTTTCGACACAGTTTGCTTCTGTAAAGCAATATTCTTTCTGAATTGTATCCCAGCGGGTTAATAAATTACCTTTCCAAAATAAGTTTACAAACTTATTTATATAACTATCCTTGTACGCCTCGCCTTCTAGCGTTAAATACAACTCACCCTCTTGTTGTTCTTGTTTTTTTGTTGGTCTTATTTGAGTTTTATTCAGTGTTAATAAATGACCAAATTCATGAACCATCGTATAAATAGATTCATGTAATCTTTTTTTATCTCTAGATTTTAAGTTAACATCTTTAACATCTATTTCTAACTGCCATTTATCATTTCTAGAATTTAAAGAAACCAATGCTCCGGTTTTTTCATCAACACCATCAGTCATTAAAACAATTCTTCTTACAAACCTTGTTGTTAACTCTTGTGGAAAAATTCTATAAAACTCTTTCCAATAATCGTTTGCTAAATCATTTTTATTAGACCTGTTTTTTATCAATTCTCCGTTTCGAATTTGCCATACTCCTATCCTTTTGTCCATTTGAGATTGACAAAGTGATGTGAAAACTAGAAAAAGTATGATAAATTTAAACTTCATATTTTATTAAAAAACTTCAAGTGCCTTGTTGTAAGCACTTTCAAAACTCATTGGTTTTATATTTGTTGTTACTTTATTTGCCGTAAAATATGACAATAATTTTTCAGTTGGCATATTACCTGTTAAATCGTCTTTTGCCATTGGGCAACCTCCATAACCTTTAATTGCACCATCAAAACGATGACATCCTGCTTTAAAAGCTGCATCTACTTTTTCATGCCATTTTGTTGGTGTTGTATGTAAATGCGCACCAAATTCTATTTGCGGATAGCTAGGTATTAGGTTCGAAAATAAATAGTCTATATCCTTAGGTGTTGAGCTACCAACAGTGTCTGATAATGATAAAATTTTAACGCCTAAATTAGATAGTTTTTCTGTCCATTCTCCAACAATTTCAACACTCCAAGGATCTCCATAAGGATTACCAAAACCCATTGATAAATACGCTACAACTTCTTTATTAGTTCTATTTGCTATCGCTAACACTTCTTTTAACGTATCTATAGACTGATCTATTGTTTTATGCGTGTTTCGCATTTGAAAGTTTTCTGATATCGAAAAAGGATATCCTAAATAATCTATCTCTTCAAACTGGGAAGCATCATTTGCGCCCCTAACATTCGCTACAATTGCTAACAACTTACTTGTTGTTGTTGATAAATCTAATTTTGATAAAACCTCGGCAGTATCTCTCATTTGAGGAATTGCTTTTGGTGATACAAAACTTCCAAAATCTATAGTATCAAATCCAACTTTTAAAAGTGAATTGATATATTTTGCCTTTGCTTCTGTAGGAATAAAATGACTTTTAATTCCTTGCATTGCATCTCGCGGACATTCTATAATTTTTATACTGTCAATCATTATGCCAAATATACATATTTTGATTCGGTTTATTAAACCTCATTTTTCTTTAACATATTAAAAATTACAAGAAATATATTTTACTCAATTACAGATTATTACTAGTTTTATTGTATGATTTTTAGAATAAAATTTTATTTTTATCAAAATAACTGTCACAATTCAAAAACCAAATTGTCTCTAGTATAGAGTGATTTCATTGGAGTCTAAAAAAACACATATCAACCAACTAATCGAGCGCTGTAAAAAAAGCGATAGCAATGCACAAATGCAAGTGTACAATGCCTATTATAAAGCAATGTACAATAGTGCTTATCGTATTTTAAAAGACGAGTTTGAGGCTGAAGATTTAATTCAGGAAGCATTTTTAACTGCTTTTACTAAATTAAATACTTTTAAAGGTGAAGTTGCTTTTGGGGCTTGGTTAAAAAGAATTGTAGTAAATAAAAGTCTTACTCAATTAAAAAAAAATAACCGATACGAAGAAGTTAAGATGGATGTAATTCCTGATTATGAAGTTGAAGAAACGCCAATTAATTATAATTCGTTAGATGTAAAACAGGTAATGGAGAGTTTACAAAACCTAAAAGAGAATTACCGAATTGTCTTAACTTTAAATTTAATTGAAGGTTATGATTATGAAGAAATCTCTGAAATTTTAAATTATACGAACGAAAATGTACGTACCACAATATCGAGAGCAAAAAAGAAATTAAAGCAAGTATTACTCGCTAATACTAATAAAAAACAAGCATATGGAGGATAAATTACATCAGTTTTTTGATGAGAATGATTTCGATATATTCGAACCTCATTCTGGTCATTCAGATCGTTTTCAAAGAAAAATTGAAGCTCATAAAAAACAACAAAAACCACCTATTTTTTGGATTAGCATTGCTGCATCTATCGTACTAATTTTAGGTTTTCATATTGGTAATAGCCAACAACAAAACAGTTACGATCTTGCAGATGTTTCACCCAAAATGGCAGAAGCACAAAGTTTTTTTGTATCAACAATAAATCAAGAATTAAAAGAACTAGAGCAATATAGAAATATTGAAACTGAAACTATTATTGAAGATTCTTTAAATGAAATTGAAGAACTAGAAGACCATTATAAATCACTTGTTAAAGAATTAACTAAAAACGAAAATAAGCGTCAGGTTATTCAAAAAATGATTGGTAATTATCAACAAAGATTAAATGTATTAGAAAGACTTTTATTACAATTAGAACAACAAAAAAACCCTGCAAAATTAGAACTCATAGATGATGAAATCATATAAACTTATATTCCTTTTTATTCTTTTACCAATTATAATGTTGGCTAATGATAAAAAACACGAAAAAAGTAAAACGATAAGTAAAGATTTTATCGTTAATAAAAATGCAACCCTATATATTAATAACAAATACGGTAATATAAACGTAGTAACTTGGGATGAAAATCGTATTGAAATTGAGGTTAAAATAACTGTAAAAGGAAACGATTTAAGTAGTGTTGACAAAAAACTTAATTCGATAAACGTTCTTTTCGAAGCTTCTAAAGATTTAGTGGAAGCTAGGACTAAGATAGAAACGATTAAATCTAATTGGTTATGGGGAAATAATGATAATATTAACTATAAAATTAATTATTTTATAAAAATGCCCATTACCAATAATGCCGATTTAAATAATAAATATGGTGCTATAGAATTAGATAAACTTAAAGGGAAGGCTAATTTAAATTGTGATTACGGAAACATAAATGTAGATCAGTTATTGAATGATTCGAATACTATTAATCTTGATTATTGTGGTAGTTCTGAAATTAACTTCATAAAGTCTGGGAGTATCAATATTGATTATTCTAAACTAAAAATAGATAAATCTGAAACGTTAAATGTGAATGCTGATTATTCTACTGTTAAAATAGGAAATACTGAGAATTTAAACTTTAATAGCGATTATGGTAGTATTTCTGTAAATGATGTTAAAAATATTTCTGGTAGTTCTGATTACGCCGGAATATCAATCGGAACATTAAGAAAAAAACTTAAAATTAATACAGAATTTGGAGGTATTAAAGTAGAAAACATCATGAAAGGCTTTGAAGAAATTATAATAGATGGTAGCTACGCTGGTATTAAACTAGGTACTAGCAACGATAATAATTTTAACTTCACTATTGATTTAGATTATGCAGGTTTTAATTACCCTGAAAGCAAGGTTGAGTTATATAAAAGTATCAAAAAACATACATCAAAATATTACGAAGGTGTTTATGGGAACGATAATTCTAAATCAACCATTATTATAAAATCTAAATATGGAGGAGTTTCTTTAAAAACTAAAGACTAGATTTTTTATCTATCATTGATAAACAAATTAAATATCTTGCTATGTAATACATTATAGTGTAAACTATTACAAGAAGAATATGGTAATCTAAAAATTTATTAAAAGCTATTAAAATATCAGCAATGACAATTAGTAAAATACCAAATAAAAAGAACATATTCTTTTTATTCATTGCCTTTAAGTAATTAAAAAAAGACAGTCCTATCATTATTGCAGAAGTTATTCCCATTAAAAAAAAAGGCAATGATATTTCTTGAATATAAGGTTTTAACAAAACAAAAATCGTTATAAATAAAAGCAAACTTGGTATTAAATATGTTAATAAAATTTTAACCGAAGTATTAAACAATGCTTTTCTTGCAAGAATTATATATAAGAATCTATTTATTAATAATAATAAAATTCCAAACATCATAAAATCATCATCGAAGATTAAAAATGCATCAGAAGCAATAGAATTCATTAATATGAATACATAAAAATAATTTATTTTTTTAGAAGAGCTTAAATATAAAAATGACAAAAACATCAACGAAAAAACCTTGATAACCATCTCTGTAATTGATTTATCTGTATCAATAAAAAATAAAGATAGCAAACATGCTGAAAAATAAACTAAGCTGTATGCTTTAAAACTTCTTGACATATTTTTATAAAAACTTAAAAGTAACTAATTATAACTCAAAAAACAATAAAATGAAAAAACAACTTTTTACAATTATTATAGTCTTATTATCAGTATCTATCAATGCACAAAGTTGGTGGAGTTCTAAAAAAGTTAAAGGAAATGGAAACGTTATCACAAAAACCAGAACAATCAAAAACTTTGACAAAGTAAGTATTGGTGGCTCTTTTGATGTAAATTTAGTCGACGGAACTCAAGGGAAAATAACGCTAGAAGGAGAAGAAAATATATTACCATACATTGAAACAATGGTAAAAAATGGTAAATTAAGTGTTCAATTTAAAGAAAACACAAATATTAAAACCACTGAACGATTAGTTGTAACAATTCCTTTTGAAAGCATTCACGCTGTTTCACTGGGCGGTTCTGGTAATATAAACGTCAAAAAACGTATAAAATCAGATGAAGCATCATTTAACATTGGTGGTTCTGGTAATATTACGGCTAATGTTGATGCCAATACCGTAAAAACATCAATTGGTGGCTCTGGTAATATTAAATTAAAAGGAAATACTGATAACTTTAAATGCTCTATCGCTGGATCAGGAAGTGTAAATGCTTATGAATTAGATACAAATAGTTTAAAAGCAAGCATTGCCGGATCTGGAAGTGTACAAACCACCGTTTCTTCTAAAATAAAAGCAAGCATTGTTGGCTCTGGAAGTGTTTATTATAAAGGAAATCCTAAAAACATTGATACAAGTTCAATTGGTTCTGGTGATGTAATTGATAAAAACTAATCTGTAATTTATTTATAAAAAAAACCGCAAAGCATGCAGCTTTGCGGTTTTTTATTTTTTACTAAATATGTTTTAACTTAAACTAGCTAAACTCGCTTTAATCGTTTTTATTTTTGCCAATGAATCAGCTTCTTTTTTTCGTTCGATAACAATTACTTGCTCTGGTGCATTGCTCACAAAACGCTCATTAGATAATTTTTTCTGAACTCCAAATAAAAATCCTTCAGCTCTTTTTAACTCAGCTTTTAACTTAATTATCTCAGCTTCTACATCGATATTCTCTAAAGATATCGGTACAAAATACTCGTTCGATTTTACTCTAAACGAAGCAGCTCCTTCAACCTTATCTGTTACATAATTAATTATAGAAGCGTTTGTTAACTTCTGTATTATTGCATCAAAATCAGTAGTATATTTTTCATTATTTACAACCGATAATTCCACTGCTTCTTTAAACGAAATATTTTTATCTTTTCTTATCGTTCTAATTCCCGAAATAATTTCTGTTGCAAAATCAAAATTATCAACTAAATCGTCATTTACAGTTTCTAACTTCGGATATAAAGCGATTACTAAAGCCTCTTCTGGAGTTCTTTCAGTAATATGTTGCCAAATTTCTTCTGTTAAGAATGGCATAAACGGATGTAATATTTTTAAGTTATTTTCTAAAACTTCTATTACCTCTGCATATGTTTTAGCATCAATTGGTTGCTGATAACCTGGCTTTACAATTTCTAATAACCACGAAGAAAAATCATCTGTAATTAGTTTATAAATAGCCATTAATGCGTCCGATAAACGGTATTTAGAAAAATGATCTTCTATTTCTACTAATGCTTTTTGAAACTTAGCTTCGTACCATTCTAAACCTATCTTAGCTGTTTCTGGTTGCGCTAAACTAGCATCTATTTCCCAAC
Source organism: Tenacibaculum sp. AHE14PA (assembly GCF_019278465.1). GTDB lineage: Bacteria > Bacteroidota > Bacteroidia > Flavobacteriales > Flavobacteriaceae > Polaribacter > Polaribacter bernardetii. The sequence continues at coordinate 466,713 of NZ_CP058983.1, forward strand.
CTTTTATCAAACGGAAAGTATTCCAAATTTTATTAGAAAACCCTTTTCCTTGCTGACATAAGTCTTCATCAAACATTAAATCGTTACCTGCAGCAGAGCTTAATAATAAACCAACTCTTACTCCGTCTGCTCCGTACTCATCTATAAGTTTTAAAGCATCAGGTGAATTACCTAATGATTTAGACATTTTACGACGTTGTTTATCTCGCACTAATCCTGTTAAATAAACATTCTCAAACGGACGTTCATCTTTATATTCGTAACCTGCAACAATCATACGTGCAACCCAAAAGAATAAAATATCTGGTCCGGTAACTAAATCGTTTGTTGGATAGTAATATTTAATCTCTTCGTTCTCTGGATTATTAATCCCGTCAAAAACACTCATTGGCCATAACCAAGAAGAAAACCAAGTATCTAAAGCATCTTCATCTTGTCTTAAGTCAGATGCTGACAGCGAAGTATTCTTAGTTCTGTCTTGTGCTAATTTCACAGCTTCTTCAATAGTTGTTGCAACTACAAAATCTTCTTTTCCGTCACCATAGAAATAAGCAGGAATTTGCTGTCCCCACCATAATTGACGTGAAATATTCCAATCACGCACATTTTCCATCCAATGACGGTAAGTATTTTCGAATTTCTTCGGATATAAAGTAACCTCACTATCTTCTCCTAAAACAGCTTCAATAGCAGGTTTTGCTAAATCTTCCATCTTTAAAAACCATTGATCCGATAATCTTGGTTCAATAACAGCTTTTGTTCTTTCTGATGTTCCTACTTTATTGGTATGAACTTCAGTTTTCACTAAGATCCCTTTTTCTTCTAATTCTTTTACAATAGCTGTACGCGCTACAAAACGATCTTGTCCTTTATAATGTAATCCGAAAGAATTTAAAGAAGCATCATCATTAAAAATATCAATTACTTCTAATTTATGCTTATCTCCAAGAACTTTATCATTTTCGTCATGTGCAGGCGTAACTTTTAAACAACCTGTACCGAACTCAACATCTACATATTCATCTTCAATAATCGGAATTACTCTTCCGCAAAGCGGAACAATTGCTTTTTTACATTTTAAATGTGTAAAACGCTCATCGTTTGGATTGATACAAATAGCGGTGTCTCCAAAAATAGTTTCCGGACGCGTTGTTGCAATCGTTAATTTATCTTCAGATCCTTCTATTTGATATTCTAAATAATAAAGGTTTCCTTGTTTTTCTATATGAATAACTTCTTCGTCAGAAAGTGTTGTTTTAGCCTCAGGATCCCAATTTACCATTCTATAACCACGGTAAATTAATCCTTTATTGTATAAATCAACAAAAACTTTAATAACAGATTCAGACAACGCCGGATCCATTGTAAAAGCAGTTCGTTCCCAATCACAAGATGCTCCTAATTTTTTTAATTGATCAAGAATAATTCCTCCATATTCATTTTTCCATTCCCAAGCATGCGCTAAAAACTCTTCACGAGTTAAATCATTTTTATCAATTCCTTGCTCTTTTAACTTACCAACAACCTTTGCTTCGGTAGCAATAGATGCGTGGTCTGTACCAGGAACCCAACAAGCATTTTTACCTTGTAAACGTGCACGACGAATTAACACATCTTGAATTGTATTGTTCAACATATGCCCCATGTGCAACACTCCTGTAACGTTTGGCGGCGGAATTACAATTGTATATGGCTCTCTATCATCTACTTCAGAATGAAAGTAATTATGCTTCATCCAGTAGTCATACCACTTCCCTTCTACTTCTTTAGAATTATATTTTGATGGAATATTCATCTGTTTTTTATATCTTTATAACCAAATTAGTAAGCTTTGTGCTTTTTTGGCATTATTTTTGAAATTCAATTAAGCAAAAATACAACTATCTCTGAGGTACAGAAAATAAGATGTAGATTTTTTTAAAACTAAAAAAATAACCCTAAATTTGTGGTGCTTTTAAGCCCCTAAATTAAATTTATCAATTATGAAAACAATTTTATCAATTATTGCTGTTTGTTTTATCACATTAACAGTAAGCGCTCAAGAATTTAAATTTGAAACTGAAACTATAGACTACGGTAAAGTAGGTCTTGGTTCTGAAGGAACACGTACTTTTGAGTTTACGAACGTAGGTGATGCTCCTTTAATTATTAAAGATATTAAGTCTACTTGTGGATGTACTGTTCCTAAAAAACCTGAAGCACCAATTATGCCAGGACAAAAAGGACAAATTGAAGTTTCTTATGACACTAAAAGAGCAGGTGGTTTTTCTAAAGCTATTACTGTAATCTCTAATGCTAAGAAATCAAGAACAATGCTTAAAATTAAGGGGTTTATTTCTAAAGATGTAGTTCCTGTAAAAACAAAGACAATAATGAGTGATATTGAATAAACTATCCTTTTAAATATAAAAAAAGCGTCAATTTAAAAATTGACGCTTTTTTTATATCCTTTTTTCTAATCTGAACTCAAAATTTAAATTCACTCCTAACCTTTCTATTTTCATCTTTATCTTTCTATTAGGCTTTGTTTGAAAGATATGTAAAATCTCACTTAACTCAAACTCATAAGCTTTTTTACCATTTATAGACTTTATAACGTCACCTCTTAAAAGACCAACTCTTTCAGCTGGAGACCCCTTTACAACTCTATCTATTTTATACTTCGACTTAAATTTATAATAATAAGTATCTACAAATGAAATAATATTATTTTTATTCGATTGATTATTCCCATAAGAATCCATCACTTTTGTTTTTCTTTTTTGTTTTACTAATTCTTGGCCGGCATAAATTAAATGTAAACCACTCATATTATAATAAAAACCATCTTTTAATGATGCACTCTTTTTTAACGTAACTGTTTTATTCGGATAATTTATCCAAATTTTAAATCGCTTTAAAATATTACCACCTATACTTCCATTTCTTTCTTTAAATTGACGTGCACTAAAAGTTGATGTAGCGTCTAAAAAAGAAACTGTAGGTTTATTTATTAAAAACTTACCTAAAGAAACATGAGGTATTTTACTCCTGTTTCCATAAATAGTTCCGCTAATTCCTTCTCCTAAAATATCTTTAAAGTGTTTTATTGGAGTCTTAATAACTTCTTTAGTGTCTTCAAACAACCACATAGCGTCCGTACCTCCTGTATCTATCAATAACTTTACAGCTATCTCTCTATTTTTTATAGTATCAATTCTTGCTTTAACATCTATGTATGGTTTGTTTCTATAAAATTGTAATGGAAAAATTTCACATTTTCTACATTTAGATTTCTTATAGGTTTTCGGATTATAAAAAGTAACTCTTTTGCTATTGTAATTAATTTTAACAATAACATCTTTTAATAAATCGTAACCTATAATACCATGAATAGTCGTTCCCATTTTTGCTGATAAACTAAAGGCATCATTTAAAACAACATATAACTCTTGGTTTGAACTTAATATGTTTTTAACTCTAAAATCATTTCCTTTAGATAATAAAGCTTCTACTGGTTCTCCGCTTCCCAAACCTCTTATCGATACTTTTTCTACATTATTTAAACCAACACTATCCTTTTCAGATAAATTAAATAAAATGGTTTTATTTACACCTGTATCTAAAATAAAAGATAATTTATGTCCGTTTATTTCTAAGGGAATAATAATTAAATTATTTATTAATTTAAATGACAATTCTTGCTTATTCTTGTTCAGCCCATAAAACTGAAACTTAGCTTGAGAATAAAGAGAGTAACAAAAAAAAGAACCGATAATAAAAAGTATATATTTTTTCAAACAGAAGGGTGTTAATGATTAATCTTAAATATACAATCTTCAATTTATAATTTTATTGTTTTATGATTTTTTTAACCTTTAACTTTCATGCACTACTAGTTCTTTAAATGAAAAATAATTCGCAAATTTGCCTTTTAAACAACTAATTCTATTTACAATGCCACATATTTCTAGAAAAGGAAGCATTATGCCTCAATCACCAATTCGTAAATTGGTGCCTTTTGCTGAAGCTGCTAAAAAAAACGGAACTAAAGTTTTTCATTTAAACATAGGTCAACCCGATATAAACACGCCTCAAGTTGCACTTGATGCTGTTAAAAACAATACTATTAAGGTTTTATCATATGCGCGCTCTGAAGGTTCTGAAGAATACAGAACCAAATTAGCGAATTATTATGCTAAAAATGATATACACGTTAATGCTAACAATATTGTAGCTACCACTGGTGGTTCTGAAGCTTTATTATTTAGTATTGGTAGTATTACAGACCCAGGTGATGAGATTATTATACCAGAACCTTTTTATGCCAATTATAACGGATTTTCTACTGCATCTGGAGTAACAGTTGTTCCTGTTATATCTAAAATAGAAAACAACTTTGCTTTACCGGCTATTGAAGATTTCGAGAAATTGATTACTTCAAAAACAAAAGCAATTTTAATTTGTAACCCAGGAAACCCAACAGGATATTTATACAGCAAAGAAGAAATCGAAAAATTAAAGCAAATTGTATTAAAACACGATTTATTTTTAATTGCTGATGAAGTATATCGTGAGTTTACCTACGATGGTGTAAAACACAACTCTATAATGTCTTTAGATGGCTTAGAGCAGAACGCTATTATGATCGATTCTGTTTCTAAACGTTATAGTATGTGTGGTGCAAGAATTGGTTGTATCGTTTCTAAAAACGAAGAGTTTATTAGCACAGCTATCAAGTTTGCTCAGGCACGTTTAAGTCCGCCTACTTATGCTTTATTAGCTAGTGAAGCAGCTTTAGAAACTCCTCAAATTTATTTTGATGAAGTTATTGAAGAATATCAAGATCGTAGAAACACTTTAATCTCTGAACTTCAAAAAATCGACGGAGTAAAAATTGCCAATCCTAAAGGAGCATTTTACTGTGTTGCTGAATTACCTGTAGCCGATACTGATAAGTTTTCACAATGGTTATTAGAAGATTTTAATAATAATAACGAAACCATTATGGTAGCACCTGCAAGCGGATTTTATTCAACCGAAGGAGAAGGTAAAAACCAAGTTCGTATCGCTTATGTATTAAATAAAACAGATTTAATACGTTCTGTAGAAATTTTAAAAACTGCTTTAAAGCAATACAATAAATAATTTATTGAACATTCAAGAAAACATATCTTTAAAAGAATACAATACGTTTGGTATTAATGTAAATGCCAAACGTTTTGTTTCTATTGATTCTTTTTATAGTCTACAGCAGCTTTTAAAAATTGAAAAAGATGTTTTTTTAATATCTGGAGGAAGCAACATGTTGCTAACTAAAGATATTGATAAGCTTGTTGTACACATTAATATAAAAGGAATTTCTATTGATAGAGAAAGCAACAATGATATTTACCTAACCGTAAATGCTGGTGAAAATTGGCATGAATTTGTATTATGGTGTGTTTCTCAAAACTATGGAGGTCTTGAAAACTTATCTCTAATTCCTGGTAATGTAGGTACTTGTCCTATTCAAAATATTGGCGCATACGGTGTAGAAGTAAAAGATACAATTACACGTTTAGAAGCTATTGAAATACAAACAGGAAAATTAATTGAGTTTTCGAATACTGAATGTGAATTTGGATATCGAAATTCTATTTTTAAAAACATCCAAAAAGGAAAATACATTATTACTGCTGTTAGTTTTAAACTTACTAAAAACCAGCATAAACTGAACTCCACTTACGGAGCTATTGAAACGGAATTATCTTTAAAAAATATTAAAAATCCTACTATTAAAGATATTTCTGATGCAATTATTACTATTCGTCAATCAAAATTACCAGACCCTAAAAAAATAGGTAATAGCGGTAGTTTTTTTAAAAACCCCGTAATATCTAGAGCTCATTTTCTAAATTTAAAAAAAGAGTTTCCCGAAATTCCAAATTACCCAATATCTAAAGATACTGTAAAAGTACCTGCAGGCTGGTTAATTGAAAAAAGCGGATTTAAAGGAAAACGTTTTGGTGCATATGGTGTACATGAAAAACAAGCCTTAGTACTTGTTAATTACGGAGGCGCAACTGGTGGCGAAATTTATGAATTAGCTCAAGAAATTCAGAGTACTATTAAAAATAAATTCTCTATAGATTTAGAAATTGAAGTAAATATTATTTAATTAAATCAGTTACTTTAAAATTATTTTTACAAAGCAATTCTCTAAAAAAGGGAATTCGTATCTTTGCAATACTAAATTATATAAAATGAAACTACTCTTTGTTACTATCGGATTATTGGCCATAGCTTTTGCAGGAATCGCTATAAAAATTTGGGCAAAAAAAGACGGAGAGTTTGCTGGTACTTGTGCTAGTCAAAACCCTATGCTTAACGAGAGTGGTGAAGCTTGTGGGTTTTGCGGAAAAACACCTGATCAGTTTGATACTTGTGCAGAGCCCGAACACAAAAAAGATTAAATAAATTATTCTACTATTGTCCTTACAGCTTTTTTTAGCTTAAACATAACATTTTTTTGGTATTGCGCTAAATGATTAAATTTATCAAATACAATTTCTAGACCTATATATTGGAAATAAATAAAGACAAAGTTTTAAAAAACATTCAGCTAGCTAAAGAAGGTAATCAAATTTCTTTTAATTTTTTGTTGGATACCTTTTGGAGCTCTGTATACCATTACCAATTGTCTAAAATAAAAAATGACAATGATGCTGAAGATATTACTATTCGTACTTTTTCTAAAGCTTTTGATAAAATAACTACTTTTAATGAAGCCTATGAATTTAAAACGTGGTTGATTAGTATTTCTAAAAACGTATATATTGATTCTTTAAGAAAGAAAAAAACATCTCTTTTAACAGAAACAACTAAAGAACAAGAAGAAGCTGCTTTTCGAATTATAGACAACGCACCTTCTCCTGAAGATAAAATTATTACAGAACAAAATTTAGCAAAACTTTTAAGAGATATAAAAAAGTTAAAACCAAAATACCAAGAGGTTATAAATTTGCGTTTTTTTCAAGAACTTAGTTATAAAGAAATCTCTGAGAATATTGGTGAACCTATTAACAACGTAAAGGTTAAATTACTGAGAGCTAAAAAATTATTAGCTGAAATAATAAAGAAGTCTTAACTTACCATAATTTTAGTTTTCAAATTATATAAAAATATAATCTCTACTAAAAAGACTTTTACAAAAATATCCCCAGCATCTTTACATGAAAAAATCTATTTTAAACACACTTGGTCCAGGATTTTTATTTGCTGGTGCAGCTATAGGTGTGTCTCACTTAGTACAATCAACAAGAGCTGGTGCCGATTTTGGTTTTGGATTACTTTGGGCATTGTTAATTGTAAATATTTTTAAATATCCTTTCTTTCAGTATGGTCCGCGTTATGCCGCTGCTACAGGCGAAACTCTTTTAGATGGTTATAAAAAATTAGGTAAAAGTGTTTTAATCAGTTATTACATTTTAAATTTTGCGACTATGTTTACCATTCAAACAGCAGTTACAATTGTTACTGCTAGTTTGGCTTCTACTATTTTTGGTTTTACCAACGACCTCGTAGTATGGTCTGTAATAATAACGGGGATTAGTATTGTTCTTTTAGGAATTGGGAAATATAAATTACTTGATAATTTAATAAAATATATTATAATTATACTAATCATAAGTACCATTATTGCAGTAAACGTAGCTTTATTTAGTACACAAAAAGGATTTAATTTTCAACAAATAATACCAAGTGGAACGGCACAAATTACCTTTTTAATTGCTTTTTTAGGATGGATGCCTGCCCCTTTAGATGTTTCTATTTGGCATTCTTTATGGACTGTAGAAAAGAGTAAAACAACATTTGAGCAAATTAAACCAAAACATGCTATTTTCGATTTTAATGTAGGTTACATTGCAACATTCTTTCTAGGAGTTTGTTTTGTGATGCTTGGCGCATTTGTTATGTATCAATCAGGAGAATCTTTTTCTAGCAAAGGAACTATTTTTGCTTCACAACTAATAAACTTATACACTAAAAACTTAGGTGAATACTCTTATTTATTTATAGGTATTGCAGCCTTTACAACCATGTTCAGCACTACTTTAACAACTTTAGATGCATCACCAAGAGCCATGGCAAAAACATCAAACTTGTTATTTAACAAAAAAATTAAGCTCAGTTATTGGTTTTGGTTAGTTTTATTAGCTTCTGGTACTTTTATCATATTAAAATACTTTTTAGCAGACATGGGCTTTTTAGTTAAAGTAGCCACTGTTTTATCTTTTTTAACAGCACCTTTTTATGCTATTTTAAATTACATGCTTATTACCAGTAAACATACACCTAAGAAAAATCAACCAAAATTATCTTTACGCATTTTAAGTATTGTTGGTATGATTTTTTTAGTGGGATTTAGTATTTGGTTTTTAGTCAATTTATAACGCTTTTTCTTCGTAAATTTGCTTTTCAATTTTTATTACAATGGCAAACGAATCTGTAACATTACCAGAAAGAGTAAAAAAACCAAAATGGTTACGTGTAAAATTACCTGTAGGTAAAAAATACACGGAATTAAGAAGTTTAGTGGACAAGTATAAATTGAATACAATTTGTGCTAGTGGAAGCTGTCCGAACATGGGAGAATGTTGGGGAGAAGGAACGGCTACTTTTATGATTTTAGGAAATATATGTACTCGTTCTTGTGGTTTTTGTGGTGTAAAAACCGGTAGACCAGAAACTGTTGAATGGGATGAGCCTGAAAAAGTAGCACGCTCAATTAAATTAATGAGTATTAAGCATGCTGTTTTAACCTCGGTAGATAGAGACGATTTAAAAGATGGTGGTTCTATTATTTGGGCAGAAACTGTAAATGCTATTCGTAGAGCAAATCCGAATACAACTTTAGAAACATTAATTCCTGATTTTCAAGGAAACGAAAAACAAATCGACAGAATCATAGAGGTTGCTCCTGAAGTAGTTTCTCATAATGTAGAAACTGTTCGTAGATTAACGCGTGAAGTTCGTATACAGGCAAAATACGATCGTAGTTTAAGTGTTTTAAAATATTTAAAAGATAACGGAATGCGAACTAAATCTGGAATTATGCTAGGTTTAGGGGAAACCGAAGAGGAGGTTATTCAAACCATGAAAGATTTACGTGGTGTAGGTTTAGATGTAATTACTATTGGGCAATATTTACAACCTAGTAAAAAACACTTACCTCTTAAAGAATTTATTACTCCAGAGCAGTTTAAAAAATATGAAACTTTAGGTTTAGAAATGGGCTTTATGTATGTAGAAAGTGGTCCTTTAGTAAGATCTTCTTATAAGGCGCACAAACATGCTAGCTAACTTTAATGATTCCTTAACATTTTAACTTTTTAAAGTTAAAAAAATGTCAAATATTTAAAATTTAAAGAATTTACTTAGTTTTATATTTAATTTTGCAGAGTACTTATTAAACAAGTATATGAAAAGAGCCTTGTAAACTGTTTTCATTGTGTAAATTATTTGAATTAATTGATTAATAAAATTCCATTCGTATGAATGGAATTTTTGTTTTTATGACTTTTTTATTACAACTAACTCCTTTTCATAAAGTTTTATTTTTTCTTCAAAAATATATAAGCTAACAACCCCAAAGCTAATTGCTAATAAATCAATACTTAATTAACTTCATCAATAAAACTATATCTTGATAGTGTTTATTTTAAATATATCACAAACAAAACAAGTAAAAATGTTAATTAATAATAAAAACAGCATTCTTTAGCTACAAAAATTACGAAAAACACTTTATGGCACAATACTTGTAAAAGAGTATTTGAAGACAGCTTTGTAAACTGTTTTCATTGTGTAAATTATTTGAATTATTTGAAAAACAAAAATCCCACTCGTATGAGTGGGATTTCGTTGTTATAAAAACAACGTAATATTAAATAGCGTTTATAATATCGTATTTAGTAATAATATGATGTTTACCATTTTCTAAATCGACTAATACAGCTTGATTTTCTTTTGTTATTAACTTAGAAACCTCATCTACAGAAGCTGTTAATTTTACAATAGGATACATTGCTTCCATTACTTCTTTTATAGGCGTATCTGCAATATTTTTATCCTCTATATAAGCATGTAATAAAACTGATTCATCTAAAGAACCTACAATACCTTTTGAATCACTTACCGGAATTTGTGATATTTTAAAATCACGCATTCTTTCAATAGCATGAGAAACCAATTCTTCTGTTTGTACCGTTATTAAAGGCTTATCAATATGTGATTGTATTAAATCTTTTGCGGTAGCCACTTCTTTTTCTTCTAAGAAACCACGCTCACGCATCCAATCATCATTAAACATCTTTCCTACATACCTCGTTCCGTGATCATGAAATATAACAACCACTACATCATCTTTCTTAAAATGATCTTTTAATTGTAACATTCCTTTTATTGCCGAACCTGCTGAGTTACCAACAAAGATTCCTTCTTCTTTTGCTATTTTACGAGTATAAACCGCAGCATCTTTATCTGTAACCTTTGTAAAGCCATCAATTACTGAAAAATCTACATTTTTTGGTAATATATCTTCTCCGATTCCTTCAGTGATATACGGATAAATCTCATTCTCATCAAAAATACCTGTTTCATGGTACTTTTTAAATACAGAACCATAAGTATCGATACCCCAAACTTTCACATTCGGATTTTTTTCTTTTAAATACTTAGCTGTTCCAGAAATTGTTCCTCCTGTTCCTACTCCAACCACTAAATGCGTAATTTTACCTTCAGTTTGTTCCCAAATCTCTGGTCCTGTTTGCTCGTAATGTGCTAATGCGTTACTTGGATTGTCATATTGATTTACATACCAAGAATTAGGAGTTTCTGACCCTAAACGTTTAGAAACCGAATAATACGAACGAGGATCTGTAGGTTCTACATCTGTAGGACAAACAATAACCTCAGCTCCTACTGCACGTAAAATATCCATCTTTTCTTTAGATTGCTTATCAGAAAGAACAAAAATACATTTGTAACCTTTTATAATTGCTGCTAAAGCTAACCCCATACCAGTATTTCCCGAAGTTCCTTCAATAATAGTTCCTCCTGGCTTTAAGCGTCCGTCTGCTTCTGCATCTTCAATCATCTTTAACGCCATTCTATCTTTTATAGAGTTTCCTGGGTTAAAGGTTTCTACTTTAGCTAAAACTAAAGCATCTATTTCTTTTGTTACAGAGTTTAACTGAACTAATGGCGTGTTACCTATAGTTTCTAATATGTTTTTTGCGTATTTCATTTCTTAATTTTACAGTTGCAAAGGTAATTTCTTTTTGGGCGTTCCACAAGTGTCGTGCTTTTCATTACTCGCTTTTTTTAGTTTTGTTCTCGATACCAATTTGTTCATCCTTCACAAATTAACTTTAACTAAAATAAAAAAGAGCTCAAACAGACCATTCAATCACTAACGCAGCATATTTGTTAAGGTTTTTGTATTAAAAAAAATTAGCTGTTATATTTATTATTGCTAAAATAGTTCCCGATACTTTTTTATTCCGCTTTCCTTCATAAAAACACTCGAACTGACATCTTTTTTAAAAAATTAGTATTTGTAAGTAAAAAATATTTTGATAAGAACCTTAAATTTATACTCTTTGTTTTACTTCCTATTGTCACTTCGAGTGATTTCGATGCAAGAGAAATCTTATCGAGAAATAATTGTTATTGAAATAGTTCTCGATACTTTTTTATTCCGCTTTGCTTCATAAAAACACTCGAACTGACATCGTGCGTTAAAAAATCAGTATTTATAAGAAAAAAATATTTTAATGAGAATTATAAGTTTTAATTCTTCTTTATTCTTTCTATTGTCACTTCGAGTGATTTCGATGCAAGAGAAATTGTATCGAGAAATAATTATTTATAACTTCATAAATATGTTTAGCCCCGATTGTAGCATTTGTTTGAGCTCCTCGCAGAGAGCGAGTGCGAAAAGCGGGAAACAGCTTCTAAAAAAATGTTTTAAAATAAATGTGTCTATTAAAAATCGTTTTTAAGCAAACTTAATGGATTTTGAAGGCTGTATTTTTGTGATGATGTAAGACGGAATAATAAGCATTAAGAAACACAGTAAAAGCGTTCCTAAGCTCAATAGAATTATTGCCCAGAAGCTAATACTGACAGGTATTGTTGCTACTGAATATGTTTCGGGATCTAAGCTGATAACTTTAAAATATTTTTGAATTAATAAGATTGAAATTCCTATTAAATTTCCCCAAAACAATCCTTTTAAAATTAAATAAGAGGCATTGTATAAAAATATTTTCTGAATACTAAAACTAGCACTTCCTAAGGCCTTTAAAACACCTACCATTTGCACTCTCTCTAATATTAAAACTAACAGCGCTGTTATCATGTTAATACCCGCTATTAAAATCATAATGCCGATAATAAACCACACATTATTATCAAAAAGTTTAATCCATTCGAAAATTAAAGGATAATTTTCGACAATCGTTGTGCTGTTTAACGTTGATCCTATCGTACTATATATTTCATTACCTTTTGCTGTTAGTTGATTAAAATCATCAATTAACACTTCAAATCCGCCTATCTGATCATCGCTCCATCTATTAATTTGACGCACCTCTCTAATATCACCAATTAACATTGTTTTATCAAACTGCCCAAAACCTGTATTGTAAATTCCCACAATAATTGGCTTACGCATTTTATATTTTAACCTACTTTTTTCTGCGCTAAATAAGGTTTGTATCGTGTCGTTTAATTTAAAATGCAATCGGTTTGCAATAGATTCTGAAATTAATATTTCTTTATTTCTATTTTGATTAAAGTTTGGTAATCGTCCTTGGGTTAAATATTCTTTAAAAAACGTAAAATCGTAATCAGAAGAAACACCTTTAAAAACAATCGCTTCAAAATCGGTAGGCGTTCTAATAATACCACCAATATTACCAAAAACCTGAACGTTTTTAATACCTTCTATATTTTTAAATTCAGGGTAAAAATCTTGATTTATACTGATAGGAACTGTAGATATATCAGAATTATTAGTATCGTAATTTACAATTTGAATGTGACCTTTAAAACCGGTCATTTTATCACTTATTTTATTTTGAAAACCAGCCGCTATTGATACTGCTATTAACATAATAGCAATACCTAAAGTAATAGCAATCGTAGCAATTTTAATTATTGGCGATGAAATACTACTTTTATACTCCTTACCTGCAATGATTCGTTTGGCTATAAATAATTCGAAATTCAAAAGTTCTCTTTTTTAACGGTATCAAAAGTAATTAATTATAACTTAACTGATATTACGAAACACCTGATTTTAAATTATCTCCTCTTTTTCTTATAATAAGATTTTTAATGGTAATTTTATATTTTAATACTCTTTTAGATGAAAAACAATTTTAGTTACCTTATTTTATTTTTATTCACAGTTAGTTTTCTATTTACAGCATGTGCTAAACAGCAAAAATCAGCGAGTACAAAAACTGAAGAAATTACTAAAATAGAGACTCCATTAAAAATTGGTGCCGACAGAATAAATTTATATCTAAATAAGTTAAAAGTTAAGAGTGTTGCTATTGTAGCCAATCAAACATCTGTTTTAACAGTATCACAAAGAGCTGAAATAGCGCCAAATGTGATGGGCAGTAAACTAGTACAGCATCATTTAGTAGATTATTTACACACGTATAACAATATTAATGTGAAAAAAGTTTTCGCCCCAGAACATGGTTTTCGCGGTAAAGCAGACGCGGGTGAAACTGTTGTGGATGGTATTGATACTAAAACGCAATTACCTATTATCTCTTTATATGGAAAAAACAAAAAACCTTCACCAGAGCAATTAAAAAATATTGATGTGGTGGTTTTTGATATTCAAGATGTTGGTGCACGTTTTTACACTTATATATCTTCACTACATTACGTTATGGAAGCTTGTGCTGAACAAGGCGTTGAAGTTATTTTACTAGACAGACCAAATCCGAACGGACATTATATAGACGGGCCAACATTAGAAGCGAAACATAAAAGCTTTGTGGGCATGCATCCTGTACCTGTTGTGTACGGAATGACTATTGGTGAATACGGACAAATGATTAATGGTGAAAAATGGCTGAAAGACGGAATTCAATGTGATTTAACGGTTATTCCTTTAAATAACTATACACATAATACTCAATATAGTTTACCTATAAAACCATCACCAAATTTACCGAATGATAAAAGTATAAACCTATACCCTAGTTTGTGTTTTTTTGAGGGAACAAATGTTTCAGTTGGTCGCGGTACTGAAATGCAGTTTCAGGTTGTTGGTTCGCCGTTATTCTCTTTAAAAAATGATTTTTCGTTTACACCCAATCCAAATTTTGGAAGCAAATATCCGAAGCATCAAAACAATGTTTGTTACGGTTATACTTTAACAGACAACGAGCGCTTAAATACAATCGATTTAAAATGGCTGCTTACTTTTTATAAAGATTATAGTGGTTTTAAAAATGCACAAGGTTATCCTTATAAAGAATCTTTTTTTAATACTTTTTTTACCAATCTTGCAGGTACAGAAAAACTACAACAACAAATTGAGCAAGGTTTAACTGAAGAAGAAATTAAAGCCACTTGGACTGATGATCTTGAAAGCTTTAAAATTATTAGAGAAAAATATTTAATTTACAAATAATTACCTTTAAAAAAAGCTAATTCAATTTTTGATATATTTGATTTACTACTATGAAAAAAACTATACTTTTAATATTATTTTTCAACACTCTTCTATCTTTTTCACAGCATTATAAATTTAATATTCTAACCAAATATAAATCTATGAATGGGTTTTATAAAGAAAAAAGTATTTATTCTAATAAAGAAAACAACTACTACTTTTTAAATATAGACAAAATTAACAATAAAATATCTGCCGAAATTTTAGATTTAAAAAGATCAAGAAAACACCGTTTTAGAGTAATTGAAAATATAAGTTCTCTTAATGAAAAATCTTATCAATTTGTTTTTTTAAAAAGTATAAAATTTAAAATACATGAACCTTTAAAAGGATATCGTCATAAATTTAGTATTATTTCAAAAGATAGTATATCAAAGGTTGTTAAAATGTCATTAGTAAATAAAAAAGGTAAGGTTATTAATAATGCAGAACTTAAAATAAAAAACTATCCTTTTAATTTATTTCCTGTTTTTAGATATATCTGCCTTCATCCTTTTGAGTTTTCTCAAAACACATATTTTAATGGAACAGGAATAGTTGAAAGCTATACTCAATACAATAAAAAAAATAAAGAAAATGTTCATATATATCTTGACTTTTTTGAGGAAGTAAACATGAGTATTACTGTGCCCCTATAAGAAAATCTATTTTTATAATTTTTAAAAAGGCTCTTCAGAACATTTAATTTAAAATTAACTGAATATGCATTAAAAAACTCTAAAGAGTTTTGTTTTAATAATACCTTTTTTATTATCTAAAACAACAGTTACTAACTCTTTTTCTGCTTTTACTTTAAAGTTAAATGGTGGTTCTAATAGATTCAATCCGCTTTGTTTTTTAAGTCGTATACCTTGCCCTGAAATAATATCTTTATTCGGAATAAAATCTCCTTCTGGTAAATGCTCTGTTAAAACAACATATTTAAAGTTACTTAACTTTTTAACAACATTTTGCACTTCATTGTTTGATAAATGCTGTAACACTTGTCTTACAATAACACAATCGGCATATGGTAAATTGTCTACCGCAATATCTAAACACTGAAATTCTAAATTAGTTTCCTTAAACCTTTCTTTATTGTAAGTAATAAGATCTGATACAATATCTACAGCAATGTATTTTTTAGCGTATTGCATTAATTGTTTACCTATATTAAAATCACCACAACCCAAATCACATACTGTTATTGGGTCTTTAAAAGAAGTTAAAAATGAAGTTACAGCATCTATATAAGGAATAACAATATTAGATTGATGAGAACCATCTCCAGAGTAAAACTCGGCATTATTAGTCCCCCAAAGTTTCATTTCATAAACCTGGTCCATCGCCTTTTTAGTTGGCCAAGGGGTTTTATTCTTTTTTAATGATTTTTCTTTATTATTCATAAAATAGGTACACAATTATACAAATGTACTTCTTTAAAAAGAAGACCTATTATTTTCATTTTAGATTTTCTGCCGTTATCATAAAAATGCTTTTTTAGATGCTATTTTTTTGCAAAAAAAAGGATAGCCATGGCTATCCTTTTCTATCCTGTAATTTATTTTTTAAATAGCGTTTGCTCCTGCGTCTGCAACTATATGATCATTTTCTACTGAACTTCCGCTAACTCCTACTGCTCCGATAATAGTACCATCAGCATCTTTAACTAGTACACCTCCTGGAAATGTAATTAATCCGTTATTAGAGTGCTCAATATTATATAAAGGAGCTCCTGGTTGAGATAGTTCACCAATAATTCCTGTATTCATATCAAAGAAACGAGCTGTTTTTGCTTTTTTAATAGAAATATCTAAAGATCCTAACCAAGCGCCATCCATACGTGCAAATGCTACTAAATTTGCACCTGCATCTACAACTGCAATGTTCATTTTAGTATCAATTGCTACTGATTTAGATTTTGCTGCTGCTATAATTTTTTCTGCTTGTTCTAATGTAATATTCATATTTTTTAATTTTTAGTGTATTAGTATATACAACAAAGCTAAACTAATTTTATTGTTAATTGGTTATTGAAAATTCTATCCTAAAAAACCTTGCTCCATCATCCAACTATCTGAATAAATTTTATCCATATAACGTATTCCGTGATCTGGTAAAATAACGACTACAAAACTATCTTTATCAAATAAACCTTTGGTAGCGTATTGCGCTGTTGCCTGTATTACTGCACCAGAAGTATAACCACAAAATAAACCTTCTGCTTTTACTAATTCGCGTGATTTTAAGGCTGCATTTTTATCTGATACTTTTTCATACACATCAACCACGTCAAAATCGGTAGCTCCTGGCACTAAATTTTTACCTAGTCCTTCAATTTTATATGGTGCAATTTCATTCTCATCAAACGTTCCTGTTTCATGGTATTTTTTTATTACAGACCCAATGGCATCAACTCCTAAAACCTGAATTTTTTTATTCTTTTCTTTTAAAAAACGTCCTGTACCAGAGATGGTTCCTCCAGTACCACTAGCCACAACTATATGAGTGACTTTACCTTCCGTTTGCTTCCAAATTTCTGGTCCTGTAGTTTTATAATGCGCTTCTATATTTAATTCATTAAAATATTGATTGATGTAAATAGAACCTGGATTTTCTTTATGTAATTTTTTGGCTATTTCATAATAAGAACGAGCATCGTCCGCAGCAACGTTTGCCGGGCAAACATGCACCTCAGCACCCATTGTTTTTAATACATCTATTTTATTTTGAGATGATTTATCACTTACTGCCAAAATGCACTTGTATCCTTTTACCAAAGCGATCATTGCTAAACTAAACCCTGTATTACCTGAAGTGGTTTCTACAATAGTGTCGCCTGATTTAAGAATTCCTTTTTTTTCTGCATTTTCAACAATATGCAATGCAATTCTATCTTTTGCAGACTGCCCAGGATTAAAAGCTTCTACTTTTGCGTAAAAACTACCAGGTAAATCTTTTGTTATTCTATTTAACTTAATTAGAGGTGTTTGCCCAACCAATTCTAATATGTTATTGGCGATATGTTGATTTCTATCCATTTTTGTCTAATAAAAAAACGTCATTACAAGAATAAATGACAAAGTAATCTTAAGTTATGAGATTGCTTCTTTACTCTTGTAATGACGCTTACACTCAATTGAGTGCAAAAATATAATTATTTTTCTAACTTACCTTCTAACATTAAAAAGAAGCTATATTCTTCTGCTGTTTCTTTTAAAGCATCAAATCTACCAGAAGCACCTCCATGACCAGCTTCCATATTCGTATGCATAAACAACATATTATCATCTGTTTTTACATCTCTTAATTTTGCTATCCATTTTGCAGGCTCCCAGTACTGTACTTGACTATCGTGTAAACCTGTTGTGATTAACATATTCGGATATTTTTGAGCCTTAACTTGATCGTAAGGAGAATATGATTTTATATAATCGTAATATTCTTTATCATTCGGATTTCCCCATTCGTCGTACTCACCTGTTGTTAACGGAATCGTATCATCTATCATCGTAGAAATTACATCTACAAAAGGCACAGCTGCTATAATACCGTTATACAATTCTGGATTCATATTCACAATAGCTCCCATTAACAATCCACCTGCAGATCCGCCCATGGCGTATAAATGTTCTGATGAAGTATATCCTTGATCTATTAAATATTTAGAGCAATCAACAAAATCGTTAAATGTATTTTTCTTATTCAACATTTTACCATCTTCATACCATTCACGACCTAAATATTCGCTTCCTCTAATATGTGCCAAAGCATATACAAAACCTCTATCTAACAAACTTAAACGAGTTGTTGAGAATCCGTCTGAAATAGTATATCCGTAAGATCCATAAGCATATTGTAAAATCGGAGTATCTTTTGTTAACTTGGTATCTTTATGATGTACGATTGATAATGCTACTTTTTTACCATCACGAGCAGTAACCCAAATTCGTTTACTTACATAATTATCTTTATCAAACTTACTTCCTAAAACCTCTTGCTCTTTTTTAATTTCTTTTGATTTATCTTTCATATTAAAATCAACGACCGAGCTAGGAGTTGTCATCGAATTGTATGAATAACGAATAATATCGGTATCAAATTCAGGATTTCCATAAACTCCTGCTGAATATGTTTCCTCATCAAAAGGTAAATAATAATCTGCTGTATCGTCCCAACGTTTAATACGTATTTTATTTAACCCGTTATTTCTTTCTTCTAAAACGATATAATCTTTAAAAATTGAAAAATCTTCGAATAATGTATCTTCTCTATGCGGAATTACATCAACCCAATTTTCTTTTTCCGTTTTATCTTCAGGAGTTTTCATCAACTTAAAGTTAGTTGCTCCGTCTTTGTTGGTTTTAATATAAAAATGATCTTCGTAATGAGCAATGTCATATTCTAAATCACGCTCACGAGGCTGAATCATTCTTAATTCTTCCTTCGGATTATCAGCATTTAAAACTTGATATTCTGTAGAAACAGTACTATAAGAACCTACTACAATATATTTTTTAGATTTAGTTTTGGTTACAAAAGCACCAAAAGTTTCATCCTTTTCTTCAAAAACTAATTCATCTAATGCAGAATCTGATCCTAAAACATGCTTGTATATTTTTGATGATCTTAAAGTTACAGGATCTTTTTTAGCATAAAACAATGTTTTATTATCGTTTGCCCAAACACTTCCTCCTGTAGTATTTTCTATAATATCTTTATACAGTTTACCTGTTTCTAAATTTTTTATTCTGATAAAATACTGACGACGACTTACCGTATCTGTAGCAAAAGCTGCCAATGTATTATCTGGCGATACACTTAATCCACCTAACTGAAAATAATCGAAACCTTTAGCTTCGGTATTTACGTTAAACATAATTTCTTCTGCTGCCTCTAGGTTATCCTTCTTACGGCTATAAATAGGATATTGCTGTCCTTTTTCATAACGTGTTATATAAAAATATCCGTTGCTTTTATAAGGTACCGATTCGTCATCTTCTTTTATACGCCCTTTCATTTCTTCAAATAACTGCTCTTGAAACTCTTTTGTTTCTTTGGTACGCTCTTCGTAATAAGCGTTCTCAGCATTTAAGTAATCGTATACTTTTTGAGTTTGTTCATCTTTAACATCCGCGTTTTTTTGCGCATCTGTTAAACGCATCCAAAAGTAATCATCAGTACGTATGTCTCCATGTTTTTCTAAAGTTGTTGCTTGCTTTTCAGCAACTGGAGCTATAATATCTTTCTTCATTTCTTGTTTTTTGCAAGAAGCAAAAATAAGACTAAAAGCTATAGCAGGTAGCATTAATTTTTTCATTTTTATTTAGTTTGGTTAATTTCTTTGTGAAAATACTATTTTTGCTATTAATAAATTAAAAAATAAAGAATAGATGTTTGGAGACATTTCGGGAATGATGGGTAAATTAAAAGATGCTCAAAAAAAAGTAGAAGAAACTAAAAAACGTTTAAATACGGTTTTAATTGATGAAACTACTGCCAACGAAAGCTTAAAAATTACAGTAACTGCTAATAGCGAAATAAAATCAATTTCGATTGACGAATCTCTATTAGAAGATAAAGAAGAGTTAGAAGATTATTTAATTTTAACATTAAACAAGGCTTTAAAAAGAGCGCGTGATATTAACGAACACGAACTAGCGATTGCGGCCAAAGACGGAATGCCAAATATTCCTGGAATGGATATGTTTAAATAAATAGGATGTATTTACAGTTAGAAGAATATATGTTGCCTTGTTTAAACAAAAAACTCTTTGGGGTTGATTGCTTAGGTTGTGGCATACAACGTGCTTTAAGTTTATTAATTCATGGCGAATTTATTGCCGCTTTTAAAATGTATCCTGCTATTTATACGTTGTTATTATTTGCTGGGCTTGTTGCTGTAAATTTCTTTTATAAAGTTAAAAACGGGCAAAAATTTATACTTATTTTAGCTGTTATTAATGTACTTATTATTGTGATAAGCTACTTTATAAAAATGAATCAACTAATTTAAATTTTATCAAAAAAACTATGGAAAGACAAAAATTACCCAATGCTACAACTTCATTAGTTCTTGGAATATGTTCGATAATAACTTGTTGTTGTTATGGAATCATCGGATTACCTCTAGGAATAGGTGCTTTTATTACAGGACAAAAAGCTATAAAATTAAACAATCAAAATCCTGGAGAATACGAAGGGGTTAGTAATGCTAATATTGGTAAAATATTAGGTATTATTGGTATCGTTTTTAACTTGGTTGTAATAGCTGTAATCATTTATGCGTTGTACTTAGTCGGATGGGATGCTTTAAGTAACCCGGAATTAATGCAAGAACGAATGAATGAATTACAAAATAGATAAACATAAAAAAGCGACCAAATTGGTCGCTTTTTTTATATCATTCCTTTTGCCTTAAACTCTAAATACTTGTTAATTACGTTTACAGATAATTGCTGTGGTTTCGTTAAAATAGCATGTATGCTATTCCGTTCTAATTCTTTTACAATTAGTCTTTTTTCGTACGTATATTTCTCGGCTATTGTTTTATGATAAATACTTTGTAAGTCTTCTGAGTTTTCTTTTACCAAACTATCTAACTCAGTATTTTCAAAGAAAACCGTAACTAATAAATGTTTTTTAGCGATTGCTTTTAAATACGGAAGCTGTCTTTTTAAGGCTGATATATGTTCGAAATTTGTATATAAAATCAATAAACTTCGTTGGTTAATTTTTCTTTTAATCGTTGCATATAATAAAGCAAAATTAGCATCTGTAAAGTCGGTTGTAATATTGTACAACTCTTCATTAATTACCGATAAATTTGTTTTTTTATTACTCGCTGCTATAATTTTTTCTACATTTTTAGAAAACGTTAGCATTCCTGCTTTGTCGTTTTTTAACAAGGCTATATTAGAAAAAGCTAAAGCCGAGTTTATAGCATAATCTAATAAACTTAATCCTTCAAAAGGCATTTTCATAATACGCCCTAAATCGATGATAGAATAAATAGGTTGCGATTTTTCATCTTGATATTGATTTACCATCAAGGCGCCTCTTTTAGCGGTTGCTTTCCAATTTACATTTCGCACATCATCTCCCGGAATGTAATTTTTAATTTGCTCAAATTCCATTGTTTGTCCGATACGTCGGATTTTTTTCATTCCGAATTCCGTTAAGTTATTGTGCATCGCCAAAAACTCGTATTTCTTCATCTGAATATAAGACGGATACACTTTTACTTCTTTATCGTCTGAAAAAGTATATCTTCTAGAAAATAGTTGCAAAGTAGATGCAACAAAAACATGTACATTTCCGAATTTATAAGCGCCTCTTTCTACTGGGCGAACACTATACGTAAAAGTTGATTTCTCTGCGGATTGAAGTGTTGTTTTGTAATCGAAATCTCTCTTTTGAAACTGCGTTGGCAATTCATCAATCACAGCAATAAAAACCTGAAACGGATAGTTATTTTCTAAAGTAATTGCAATTTCATTTTCATCAGAATTTGATAACTTATCTGAAACTACGCGCTTTGATGAAAATCCGTTTTTAAATCGATATAAGATAGCTAAATCGATACACATCGTTATTAAAAACAACCATACCAATACCCATGTTACATTGTAAATAACAGGAAACCAAAACGACAGTAAAAATAATGCCGAAAGCACGCTTATATAACTAAAAAAGCGACTGTGAATGTATATGGATTTAAAGAATTTAATCACTATCTCGGAACTTCTACAGATTGAACAATCATCTCAATAACCTTGTCTGTTGTCATCCCTTCCATTTCACGTTCGGGAGTTAACATAATTCGATGACGCAATACCGGATAAATACTCTTTTTTACATCTTCAGGAATCACAAAATCACGTCCGTTTATGGCTGCAAAAGCTTTCGAAGCCATTAAAACAGCAATACTTGCTCTTGGTGAACCTCCTAAATATAAATGTGTATTGTTACGTGTATTAGAAATTAATTGCGCAATGTATTTTATAATTTTTTCTTCTACCAATACCTCAAAAACCTTGCTTCTGTATTCTAATAAATCCGTTTCTGTTAAAACAGGTTCAATTTTAGATTGTGGCAATGCTCCTTTTCTGTCATTATGAGCAGTGATAATTTTTATTTCTTCTTCTAGATTCGGGTATCCAACATTTATCTTGAATAAAAAGCGGTCTAACTGTGCTTCTGGCAATGCGTATGTTCCCTCCTGCTCTATAGGATTTTGTGTTGCTAAAACCATAAATGGCGGATTCATAATATAACGTTCACCATCCATCGTAATTTGCTTTTCCTCCATCACCTCAAACAATGCTGCTTGCGTTTTTGCAGGCGCTCTGTTTATTTCATCAATCAATACAATATTAGAAAAAATTGGCCCTTTTTTAAATTCGAAATTTGATGTTTTCATATTTAAAATAGACGTTCCCAATACATCCGAAGGCATTAAATCGGGTGTAAACTGAATTCTACTAAAATCGGTTGCTATTGTTTTTGCTAATAATTTTGCGGTTACTGTTTTTGCTACTCCCGGTACACCTTCAATCAATACATGTCCGTCTGCCAACAACGAAACCAATAACAATTCTATAAAATCTTCTTGACCAACGATTACTTTCGCTAGTTGCTCTTTTATTTTACCAACAGCTTCTTTTAATTTAGATAAGTCTATTCTACTTGAAAATAGTTCGTTTTCTTCTGCTGGAGTATTTTCTGTATTCATACTTTTATTTTTTATGCTTTAAACTCTTCAATTGCATTATTTAACACAATCAACTCTTCTTCTGAAATTTTATCTTTAGCCTTTATACTATCAATCTTTTTAAATAATCCCTCTACTTTTTCTAATGAATTACCACTTCTGCTTGCTAATTTTTCATAAAAAGAAGCATCAATTTTTAAGGTTGATAATCGGTGTGTAATTCTTATATATTCTAAAAAGTAATTTATTTTATGTGCAGCTATATTTTTATGATCTGATTTTTCATAATACATATTCGCTATCGTGCGTGTAAATGCTAAAGTTTGATTTTTTAAAGGTGTAATTACAGGTATAAATCGCTGATTTCTTTTTCCTTTAAAAACAACAAAAAACAACACGCCTATTAACGCCATGTAATACGCCCATTTAAGATGTTTTGAGCTTAAAATGTAGTGCATTGGTGATGAAATTCCGCTTTTTCCTGTTTTGTAATACGCATCCCAAAGAATTGTAGCTTTATTACTAGTTCCTGAGTTTTGTCCACTTGAACTATTATTGTTATTAACATTCAAATACGATAATACACTTGCTACATAGGTGTAATTAGTATCTAAAAGCATGTTGTAGTTCGTAAATGCTTCCGGAAATGTATGCAAGTAAAAAGTACCTTTTCCGAATTTAGTTTTAATAAAATTTGGTTTACGACTTACAACGGAATCTTTTTCATTTCTGATTAACAACTCGCCTAAAATAGTTGTTTTTAATGTGTCTATTTTAGAAAAATAGGCTTTCGAAAAATCTCTATCGAAATGGTATTCGCTAGTATCTAAATTTTTATTTACGAGTTTTTGGTATACTTTTTCTTCAAAAGCTGTAGTACTTAATTGTTTTGTTTTAACATTAAGTGTGTCAATATGTATACCATTGGTCGCTATAAAAACATCATTTCCTTTTTCTACAAAGTTTAGTAATTCATTAAACTCTTCTTTACCAAAATTCAGATTTCCATCAACAAAAAAATAAGTCCCTTTATTGGTGGAGTCTTTTAAAAATAAATACGGAGATTGATAAACATCTCTTACTTTTTTATCAGCAAATAATGCTGGCATTTGTTTATGCAACACATAGGTTCCGTACGGAATTTTATGTTTCGCATCATAACTCGGAAACCAATTAATTTCTTTTGGTTTTATCGACTCGATATATACAATACCAAGCAGTATAAATACCAACAAACCAATATATACTTTTAGTTTTTTATCCAACTTATTAAATTTTAGCAATCACTTTTTTAAAGTTCGTTTCTGCTTTTAAAAACTTTTCTTTATCAATTAAAAACTCGCCATACCAAACATAATCGTATAAATGGGTTAGTGTTTCAAACTCTTTATACAAACTTTTATTTGTGGCTAATTCTTTTATATAATCTTCATTTGTTTTTTCTTGTTGCCAAGAAATCAGTTCTTTCTCTGATAATGTTTTCAGTAACAATAAATAGTAGTAACGCGTTGCTAATTTAAAATTACCACTGGTTATTGCTGTTTTAATTAACGCAAGTAAATCCTTTTCTTTTATTAGCGATTCTTCATCAGATAAGTTTACAATAGATTGTGCTTTTTTACCATCAATAATATTACGTGCATTTACCTTTAAGAAAAATTTAATGATTAAAAACAATACTAAACCTGCAATTGCATAAGGTAAAACGTTTAAAATCCATTTTAAAAAACCCACGGCTGGCGAAATATCATCAAAAAGATAAGACAATACTTTTTTGATTGTTCGTTTAAACCAATTCCACGCTTTTTCTAAAATAGTAGGTTCGCGTTTTTCTACAACATATATAAAAGCATCTTGCTTTTTATAAGATTCAATTTTTTTGTTATCGAATTTTTTCTGTTCGATAAATTCAGTGTCGAATTGAACTGTTTTCTCTTCAGGTGTTTGTGCAAACATCTGAAGAGAAAATAGTAAGAATAGTATGTTAAAGAGGAGTTGTTTCAAAATATTATTGACCTAAACTATCAATTGTTTCAATGGTTCCTGTTAAATTTTTCTGTTCGTTAATATCAAAATATAAAAACACGTTAGTTACTAAAGTGATAGCATAAAACATTAATTGCCCTACGATAGAAATTAAATTCAGTAACAAGTAAATAGGATCACTAAATAAACCAAATATAGCTGTTGGATCTTCGTTACTCATTCCTATTCCCATTTGTATAATTTGATATATAGCTGCCGGTATTTGAAAAATATAACCTAAAACTCCTACTAAAAGTGCTACCACAAAAACAACTCCGAAAGTTTCCCAAAAATGTCCGCTTACAAAACTAAAACATTTACCGATTGTACCAGTTGCTGATTCATTTTGAAAAACTAAAATCGACGCTCCTAAAGATAAGACCGTCCAAGTATAAAACATCGGAAAAACACATAACATTACACTAATAAAAAGTATAATTCCAGATAAGAAACCAAACCCCATAAAAGACCAAAAACGTTCTTTGGTATTGCGTGAAATTTCTTCTTGATCTACAGCTCCGTTATTATCAATATATGATTTTATATAGTGCATACCTGCTAAATTGATAAATACAAATGCTACTAAATATGCAACCATCATTATTAAAATAGCAGCAAACATTCCTATAGCTCCACTTGCATCTTCAGACATTAATGACGACATAGACATCATATAATATATCATTGCTGCTACTGCTATTAAAATAGGAATTGCTGCTGTTTTTAAGATTGTTAAAAAGAATTGTTTTCCTTCTAATCGTATAAACTTAAAAGCATCGGTAATAATAGCGCCTAAATCTCTTTCTTTTTTAAATTGTATGTATTCTTTATTCATAAGTTGGTTGATTGATAATTGATTTTTTATGTAGTTGAATTGGGTATATTACGTAGTAAAATATAATACTTGCTAAGGATGCTAAAATAATAGTGATTGCTAGCCAATCTGGCATTTCGGTATGGCGCGTTACAAAACCTTCTAAAAATCCGGCGATAATAAAAAACGGAATCGTACTTACCATAATTTTTAATCCGTCTTTCATACTTCTTTTAAAAGATTCTAATCGAGAATAGGTTTCTGGAAATAACAATCCGTTTCCTAACACCAAGCCTGCACAACCTGCAATTACAATTACTGATATTTCTATGGTACCGTGAATCCAAATTGTACGAGACGATTCCCATAGCAATCCTTTTTCATAAAAGAAATACAAAAACGAACCTAACATAATGCCGTTTTGCATCATTATATATAAAGTTCCTACAGAAAACAGCATTCCTAAAACAAAAGCAAACATGGCTACTTTTATATTATTTATGGTTATGCCAATAAACATATCTACTTCGTTGGCTTTTTTATACACTGCCATCGGGTCTCCTTTTTCAATATTCTCTAACGTCATATTTACATAACTGTCTCCTAAAATAAGGCGAACGAAATCAACATCATTAGCAGAAGAAAAAGCACCAACCAAACTGAAAAAAGCGAATACACCAAAAGCTATGAATAACTGTTTTTGATGTTTGTAAAACGACAACGGAAACTCAGTTTTAAAAAAACTGATGAACCTATTTTTACTTTCTTTTTTAGTTTTATAAATTTTTTGATGCGCTACAGATCCTATCGAATTTAAATACACTACTGTATTTCCGTTCGGATAAAAGGTTTTGGCATAACTTAAATCGTCCGTCAGCTCAACATATAAGTCAGATAATTTATCTGGAGAAAGGCTTGTTTTCTTATACAAAGCATCTTCAAACAATTGCCACTTCTCTTTATTTTTTTTTACAAAGGCAGCTTCTCTCATTCAGAAAAAAAATTAAAGCAAATTTTAAGAGAAACATCTCTAATCATAGAATATTTTTATCTTCGCTAAACTAAAAAAAGTTGAAAGAACAATCAATAAAAAATTGAAAAACTAATTCATGGATAATTTTCAAATAGAAACTGCTCAAAATATTTCAATAAATCAAAATGTAGCACATATTACTACCCGAATTGGTTCTTACTTAATAGACGCTTTATTTATTGCTGGTTATTACATTATCCTGTTTTTTATAATGGCAATGTTAAATATGGCTCCTAGTATGGAATACATGAGCATATATATGCTATTAGGATTACCTGCTTTTTTTTACAGTTTATTTTTTGAAGTTTTAATGAACGGACAAACACCTGGTAAATATTTTAATAGCACCAGAGTTGTAAAAATAGATGG
Organism: Tenacibaculum sp. AHE14PA; assembly: GCF_019278465.1. Classification (GTDB taxonomy): domain Bacteria; phylum Bacteroidota; class Bacteroidia; order Flavobacteriales; family Flavobacteriaceae; genus Polaribacter; species Polaribacter bernardetii. Next base: position 494,374 of record NZ_CP058983.1, read on the forward strand.
ATCTAAACCAACATTTGGCAGCTATTTAATACGCTGGTTATTGCGTATTGTAGATTTTACTTTAGCTGGTGGATCTGTGGCTGTTTTAACCATTCTTTTAAACGGAAAAGGACAACGTTTAGGTGATATAGCTGCATCAACTACTGTTATTTCTGAAAAGAAAAGAATTACTTTAAAAGATACTATCGCAAATGATGTTGACGATAATTACGCACCTGTTTACTCACAGGTTACTTTACTTTCCGATAGCGATATTCACACCATCAAAAAAGTGTACAACAACGCTAAAAGAAAAAGGAACCATCAAGTAATCATGAAATTACATATAAAAGTTAAGGAGTTAACGAATATTACTACTGATCAAAACCCGATGGATTTTATAGATACCGTTATTAAAGATTATCATTATTACGCGCAACAGTAAATAGAATTTTACTATTAGATAAAAGTATTCAACTTTACTTCATTTACTTTCAGGTCGAGCGCAGTCGAAACCTATTTTTTTTTTAAGAACCTGTAATTTCTCGACTGCACTCGAACAAATAATTTAGATGTTTTTCAGCTTTAAAAAACAATTTGTTATTTCATTAAATACGAATCAGTTAAAAACTTGTTGATTTTTTGGTTGATAAAAAGACGAAGCCTAGTAATTTTCAAGTTGATAATTATACTACTTTCGCCTTCCTTATCAATCTATAAATTCAGGATTTATTCAGCGCATGGAAAACGAAAAAAACTGGTTACAATATTACAAAAACAGCTTATCTGATAGTGAAAACCTAGCTATTGATATTTCTAAAATCAAGAATTTATTTCACCAACAATCTTCAGATTTAAGTAATGCGCTCATCAACTCTAAACAAGCAAATGAATTACTAGATGTAGAAGAACGACGTATTAATCGTTTAAAAGGAATCACCAAAAAAGATAGTAATAAGTGGTATAAAGTTGAAGAAACCAAAATACTTATTTCTCCTTTTCATTTAGAATACCAAACGGATAATCTTAAATTTAAGCAACGTCACATTCATCCTTTTTGGATTGTTGCCGTTGTAAATCGCTCAGGGCAATTATCGGCTCCTAAAGAATTGTTTCCTTTAATTGTTCGTAATTATTTAACGCCAGTTGCCGATGTTAAAAATGATTTTATTTTTTCTGAAATAGACACTATTTTAGATGCCAAAGAACTTGAATCTCCAGAAACTGAATATGAAGAAGACGTTGTTTCGTGGGGGGAATATTGGGATTATATAAATGATATTTTTTCGGCAATAACCAACAGTAATTTAAATAACTATCAAGCAGAAAGATATAACACACAATATCAACTTACTTATTTTGCCATCAGTTCTAAAATTTCAACAGCAAAGAGTATTCTGTTTTTATATGAAAACTTGCTGAAGAACGAAGAAGAATTACCAATTTTATCAAAAATAATAGATCCTACTGCAAAAAAAAGAATAGAAGCTGTTACCGATACTGGTTTTTTAAATTACAATCATTTGCATTTAGGTCAAATGTCTAATGAGTTCCCGTTATCTGTAAGTCAGCGTAAAACGTTGCTCTCTTATTTAACCGCCGAAGAAAATGCTGTTACTGCAGTAAACGGACCTCCAGGAACCGGAAAAACAACACTTTTACAAAGTTTAGTAGCAACCGAATTTGTAAAAGCGGCAATTGCAGGGCAAGATGCTCCTGTAATTTTAGCTTGTTCTAACAACAACCAAGCAGTTACCAATATTATTGATAGTTTTGTTAATTCTGAAAGCTCGATGGAAGAATTAGCAGCGCGTTGGATTCCTGATTTTAACGGATACGCAACCTATTTGCCTTCTAACTCTAAAAGTGAAAAAGCCTTAAAAAATATCAATTTCTTAAAAGGAAATATGTTTGGTAATGAAGGCACTTTATGCAATCTAGAAGATGAAAAATACCTAAACGAAGCCGAATATTACTTTTTAACAAACTATTGCAATTATTTTAATGCAGAAACAAATTCTTTAGAAGATGTTTGCGATGCATTACAAAACGAGATCATTACCATTGAAGATACATTAATTGACGGAGTTCAGTTTTCTGCCGATTACATAACTTCAATCAATTACATTAATAACATTCTTTTAAACGAAACAGATTATATTCAAAAAGACGCTTTTAAAATAGGTAGTCTTAAAGAATGGCGAACTGTACTTACCAATTTAAAATCAGCCACAAAACAAGCCGATTTTATTGATCAAGTAAAAAAATATTTCAAAACCGATATTGCTGAAAACAGTCAGGATTTTATTTTTAAAATCACTGAAGATACCATTTCTAGTAACGATAAAACAATTGCTTTTATTAAAGAATGCATCGCTAATTTAAATTTAGCGCTACAAGCAAATCTAAAATTAAAAAACTGGAAAGCTGAAAATAAAATTAAAGGATTTCCTTTTGTATCAGAAGAACAAATGTGGACCAATGAATATGAAAAAATCAGCTCTAAAGACAATTCGCAACGTTTTTTTTATGATGAGATTGATATGGAGTTACGTCATAAAGCTTTTTTATTAGCAGTTCATTATTGGGAAGCGCGTTGGTTACTAGCTACAAAAGATGCCTTTGAAAATAATACCGAAAAAGGAACAGGAGAAAATGCTATTAAGAATAAATGGAAACGCAGAGCAATGTTAACACCTTGTTTTGTGGCTACTTTTTATATGGCACCGAGTCATTTTTTATACAGTCAATTTCAAGGAGAAGATGAAAACGGAAAACCTATTTTCGAATATCTTCCTTTATACAATTTTTTAGATCTTTTAATTATTGATGAAGCTGGTCAGGTAACTCCCGAAGTTAGTATCCCTGTATTTTCATTGGCTCAAAAAGCTTTTGTGATAGGCGATTTAAAGCAAATTGAACCTATTTGGTCTATTCCTCAAAAAATTGACGTTGGTAATTTAACAAGTTTAAACATGCTTCAAAATGAAAATGATGAAGATTATTTAACAAAAATGGGCTTTTTAGCATCGAGTGGTAGCATTATGAAAATGGCGCAAAATGCCTGTGAATTCGAAACACCTTTAGCTACTGAAAAAGAACAAGGATTGGTGTTATTAGAACACCGAAGATGTAACGATGAAATTATTAGTTTTTGTAACGAACTTGCTTACAACGGTATTTTAAAACCTATGAAAGGAAAAGCTAAAGACACTCAAGTTTTCCCATCAATGATGGCGTACCATGTAGAAGGCTTTAGTGAACGTAAATTTAACAGTCGTTGCAATATAAACGAAGTAAAAGCCATTATCACCTGGTTACAACAAAATAAAGAAAAGATACAAGAAGCCTATAATATTGAAACTATCGAAAGTGTTTTAGGTATTATCACGCCATTTGCAAGTCAGAAAGGCGAATTATCTAAAGCTTTAACCGAAGCTGGTTTTAAGGTAAATAACATTAAGCTAGGTACCGTACATGCTCTACAAGGCGCTGAACGAAACATTATATTGTTCAGTTCTGTATATTCTAACGAAGATGAAGGCACTATGTTTTTTGAAAAAGACAACAAGCCAAACATGTTAAATGTGGCCGTTTCTAGAGCCAAAGAAAGTTTTATTTTATTTGGTGATACCCAAATTTTTGATGAAACGAAAAACACTCCTTCTGGTATTTTAAAAAAGCATTTAAACGTGTACGAAATGGAGAAGTAATATTTAAGAACCTGTTTAAATTTCATTTAAAAACATTTTATAGCTGAAAACCGAATCCGTCTAACTGAATTTATTTCAGTTTCGCATCCTAATTTAGCTTAGCTTATTTATTAACTTTATGCGATGCTGAAATAAATTCAGCATGACGTTTGAATATTAAAAAAACACTTTAATTAAAGTTTAAACAGACTATAAAGCTCTTATATTTTTTTGGAAGCTATTTCCCGCTTTCCGTGCTCGCTCTCTGCGAGGAGCTCAAACAAACACTACAATCGGGGCTAAGTCTATTTATTCAGTTTTGTCTTTAATTATAAGACCTATTTTATCCTTTAGAAAACAAGAACACAAAAAAAAGGAACGATCAAAATCGTTCCTTTTTTATATTTTTAAGATTCTAAAAAATTATTTTTTAAAATCAGAAATTGTTGTCTTAATAATATCGATACACTCCATTAATTGCGCTTCCGTCATTACTAAAGGTGGCGCAAAACGAATAATATTTCCGTGTGTTGGTTTTGCTAATAAACCGTTATCACGTAATTTCATACAAATATCCCAAGCAGTAGAGCTATCTTCAGTATCGTTAATTAAAATAGCATTTAACAACCCTTTACCTCTTACCGATTTTACTAAATCATTACCTTTTGCAAACTCAGACAATTCTGTTCTAAAAATCTCACCCAAAGTATATGCTTTTTCTGCTAAATTTTCTTCCTGAACAACTTCTAAGGCAGCAATAGCAACAGCCGCTGCAACTGGATTACCACCAAAAGTAGAACCATGGTTTCCTGGTTTAATAACATTCATAATGTTATCATTTGCTAATACAGCAGAAACTGGATAAGCGCCTCCTGAAAGTGCTTTTCCTAAAATTAAAATATCCGCTTTTATTTCTGGTTCACCAGAACAATTTTTATCTGCACATGAACAATTACCACAAGTAGCCAATAAACGACCTGTTCTTGCAATTCCTGTTTGTACTTCATCAGCAATAAAAAGCACATTATGCTTAGCACATAATGCTTTTGCCGCTGCTAAATATCCTTCGGTTGGCACATATACACCTGCTTCACCTTGAATTGGCTCTACTAAGAAACCTGCAATATTTTTATCACTTTCTAAAACTTCTTCTAAAGCTTTTAAGTTATCATATTCTATTTTAATAAACCCATCTGTGTAAGGTCCAAAGTTCTTACGCGCTACAGGGTCATTAGAAAAAGAGATGATAGTTGTTGTACGCCCGTGAAAGTTATTTTCACAAACTACTATTTGTGCATCATTTTCATCAATACCTTTTACTTCATATGCCCACTTTCTACATAATTTCAAAGCAGTTTCTACCGCTTCTGCACCTGTATTCATTGGCAATAATTTATCGAAACCAAAAAGTTCGGTAGCAAATTTTTCATATTTACCTAACATGTCGTTATAAAATGCACGAGAAGTTAAGGTTAATGTTTTTGCTTGCTCTACCATTGCTCCAACAATTCTTGGATGACAATGTCCTTGGTTTACTGCAGAATATGCAGATAAGAAGTCGTAATACTTTTTACCTTCAACATCCCATACATGTACACCTTCACCTTTACTAAGTACTACTGGTAACGGGTGGTAGTTATGTGCTCCGTATTTACTCTCTAATTCAATCGCTTGTTGCGAAGTTAATTGGTCTAAAACAGCCATTTTTAAAATAATTTTTAATTCATAAAAAACTATTCCTGTTCTACCTTTATTCTTTCAATAGTATTGTATAACCTTATATTTATAAACTTTGAAAAAGCAGCGTGGGAAAGAAATCATCCCTAAAAAACAAAACTATTAAATTTTAGCGACTTTACAAGAATCAAAGTATCTTAAATGAGTTAAAGTTAATTTTAGATGAATCACTGATAACAATAAAATAGCTTTAAATTTGTATCATATTTAAAAACACAGAACATGAAAAAAATTTTAACAATTTTAGTAGCTTCAGTGCTATTTATTAGCTGTAAATCTACTTCAGTCGTAAATACTAAGTTAGATGGAAAAACGGAGCGAATGCTTAAAGGAGATTGGATAATGACTTCAGTTAACTTTCCTGGTTCAGACTATTTAAAAGTAAATTCATTTAATATAGAAGATTCTAAATGTTTTATTGGTAGTAATTGGAGCTTTGTTTCTAATAACAATAAAGGTCAAATGAGCCTTAATAATCAAGCTACTTCTTGTAGAGAATTTAATTCTCCAATAACTTGGTATATTAATAAAAGTGGTGAATTTGTTTTAAAAATAATTAATGACCACAAGGCAAAAAAAGTTAACACTGGTTTTGTGTTAAGTATTAATAATGTAACAGAAACAAGTTTCGATCTAGTTGATAAAATTAATGTCGCTAGCGAGATTAAAAATATAAAATATTCATTTCAAAGAAAATAATTTAAAAAAATTACATCATGAAAAAAACAATTATATACAGTTTATTCGCATTAGTTATAACTAGTAGTGTTATTACTTCTTGTAACTCAGTTAAAAATGCCAACAACACTCAAAAAGGTGCTGCTATTGGTACTACTGCAGGAGCTCTTTTAGGTGCTGTTCTTGGTAACAATGTAGGAAGCGGAAAAAATTCTGAATTAGGTGCCGTATTAGGTGGCGTTATTGGTGGAGTTGCAGGTGGAGTTATCGGTAATAAAATGGATAAACAAGCCCGTGAAATTGAAAAAGCATTACCTGGTGCAGAAGTAGAAAGAGTTGGTGAAGGAATTATGTTAACCTTAGGTGAAAATGCTGTTAGATTTAACACCAATCAATCTACCTTAACAACATCAGCTAAAGCAAACCTAAATAAATTAGTACCTGTTTTTAATAACTATAAAAACACAAACATTGTTATTTATGGTTACACAGATATTACTGGTAAAGCAGAATATAATCAGGCGCTTTCAGCAAGAAGAGCTAGTTCTGTAAAAAACTATTTATCACAAATGGGAATTGACATCACAAGATTCGAAACCAAAGGTTTAGGTATTCAAGACCCTATTGCTTCTAATGAAACATCTGAAGGTAGAAGTAAAAACAGACGTGTGGAGTTTGCGATTTTAGCAAATGAAAAAATGGTTAAAGAAGCTAAAAAAGAAGCAGGAAATTAAACAACATATTTCTTTCAAAAAAAAGACTACTCAAATGAGTAGTCTTTTTTGTATCAACAAACCATATCTTTTCATAATTTTGCAATCCATAAATTATAGTTTACAATGCCACGTAGAGAACGAAATAAGTTTGTTAAAAAAAATCAAGTTTTAGAATTAAAAATTGAAGATTATGCCTTCGGCGGAAAAGGAATTGCGAGAATTCATTCTGAAGAAGGAAGCTTTGTTGTTTTTGTTCCTAACACATTACCAGGGCAATTAGTAAAAGCTCAAATTGGTAAATCGAGTAAAAAATATGCCGAAGCAAAATTAATTGATGTTTTAGAACCTTCTGAAAATGAAGTTGAAGTTCCGTTTCAAGACATTCCTGGTGCTCCGTATATTCAATTACCAATCGATTTACAACATCAATATAAAAAAGAAAGCACCTTATCCTTATTTCAAAGAATAGGGAAAGTTGAAAATATTGAGGACTTGTTTGATGAATTTATTACTTCACCAAATGTATTTCATTATCGAAATAAAATGGAGTATGGTTTTTCGGCTATTGGTTACGACAGAGAAAATAAAACAGATGCTGACTTTTTTACCTTAGGATTTAAACGTCGCGGAGTTTGGTGGATGGGAGATAATTTAGATAAAGATTCTGGATTATTTGACGCTCAAGTTGAGGATAATTTAAAGGTAATTCGAGAATACTGTGAAAAAACCGGTTTAACTCCTTGGCACGGACCTAAAAAAGAAGGTTTCTTTAGGTACTTTGTAGTTCGTAAATCTCACAAAACAAGCGAGTTACTATTTAATTTAGTAACGACATCTTACGACTTACCTAAATTTGATATGCAAGCTTTTGTTGCATTGTTAAAAGATATTTTTGGTGATCGTTTAGCCGGTTTATTACATACTATAAATGATGAAGTTGGTGATAGAACAATAGCTACATCTGGAAGTATAGAATTAGTTACCGGAAAAGATAAAATTGTAGAAGAATTATTAGGTTTAAATTTTGAAATTAGTATGAAAAGCTTCTTTCAAACAAACCCTAAATCTGCCGAAAAATTATACACAAAAGTTGTTGATTATGCTTTAGAAAATAAAGAGGCTATAGACAATACTGTGGTAATGGATCTTTTTTGTGGTACCGGAACTATTGGTCAAATTTTAGCATCAAAAAGCGAAAATGCAAAAATAGTTGGTGTTGATATTGTTGCATCAGCAATTGAAGATGCTAAGAAAAATGCAAAGCGAAACAACATAGAAGGTTTACAATTTTATGCTGCCGATGTTGGTAAATTCTTAAAAGAACACCCACAATATCAGAATAAAATTAGAACAATTATCTTAGATCCAGCTCGTGCAGGTATTGCTCCGAAAACATTAACCAAAATCATCAACTTAAATGCAGATAGAATGGTTTATGTATCTTGTAACCCAGCAACGCAAGCACGTGATACGGAACAACTAATGCAGGCAGGTTACTTTATTAAAAAAATTAGTTTAGTAGATCAGTTTCCACATACAGCACATATAGAAACCGTTGTTTTATTTGAAAAATAAATCTTAAATGAAAAAATACCTCTTTATTATATTTACTTGTTTGATAGGAATTTCATCTTGTGAAAAGGATGATTTCTGTGTTCAAGATTCTATAACACCTAATTTAGTTTTGCGCTTTTATGATAAAGACGATGTATTTCAACTAAAACAAGTGGAACGTTTTTCTATAATAGCCCAAGGAAAAACAGACAGCCTTTTTACAAATAGAACTACAGATAGTATTGCTATTCCGTTAAATTCTTTATCTGAAGAAACTGTTTACACACTTAAAATGAATAATATTGATGGTAGTAAAGCTACAAACCAAACAGCAACACTTACTATAAAATATGATTCTGAAGATGATTATATTTCTCGTTCTTGTGGTTTTAGAGTTGTATTTAAAGATGTAAATCTAGAACACACAGGTTGGATAAATAATTTATCTACTTCAACAATTTCAAATATTAATAATCAAACAAACGCGCATGTACAAGTATATTATTAGTCTCTGTTTGATTGTTATTTATGCAAATGGGTATTCACAAAAAAAAGAAATATCAGAAGCGAAAAAAGATAGTATAACATATAAAACTGGTTACGGATTACGTTTAGGTGTTGATATTAGCCGACCTGTATTAGCAATCGTTGATAAAAGTTATAGCGGTTTAGAATTGGTCGCTGATTATCGTGTTTCTAAAAAATGGTATATAGCTACCGAGCTTGGCTATGAAGAGGAAATAACCTTTGAAGACTTTACTAAATCAACATCAAAAGGAAGCTTTATAAGACTTGGTGCAAATTTTAATGCCTACCAAAACTGGTTAGACATGAATAACGAAATTTATGTAGGTATGCGTTATGGTTTTGCTCTTTTCGATCAGACTTTAAACAGCTATCAATCAAATGTAGGAAGCACTTATTTTCCGTCTAACACTATTGAAACTCCTATTACAGAAACAGGTTTAACTGCTCATTGGACTGAATTTCAATTAGGTATAAAGGTTGAGACTTTTAAAAATTTATTTTTAAGCGCAGGCTTTTCTTATAAAATAATGCTAAGTTTAGATGATCAGAAGAACTTTAAAACCTTGTATGCTCCAGGTTTTAATCGCGTATTTGAAAGCAACACTGGTTTTGGTTTCAATTACACAATCTCATATTTAATACCTTTTGTTAATAAGTAATTTTAGAGCTTACAGTTGATTTCATTAACTTTACACTCTGAATAATTAAACTTATTAACAATGAATAAAATTCCAAGCGTAAATTTAGCAGACTTTTTATCTGATGATAAAAGCAGAAAACAAAAATTCATCAATGAAATTGGTGACGCTTATGAGAATATAGGGTTTGTGGCTTTAAAAGGTCATTTCTTAGACGATGAATTAGTTGATAATTTATATACTGAAATAAAAAACTTTTTCGACTTACCTACAAACGTAAAAGAAAAGTATGAAATTCCGGGTATTGGCGGCCAAAGAGGTTATGTATCTTTTGGTAAAGAAAGTGCTAAAGGAAAAAAAGAAGGAGATTTAAAAGAATTCTGGCATTTTGGACAATATGTAGATGCTGCTTCTAAATATGCAAACGAATATCCTGATAATGTAACGGTTGAGGAACTTGCAAAATTTAACGAAGTAGGTAAACAAACCTATCAAATGTTAGAAAAAACAGCAAAATACGTATTGCGTTCTTTAGCATTACATTTAGACTTAGAAGAAACTTACTTTGATAATTATATAAAGAATGGGAATAGTATTTTACGTCCTATTCACTACCCTCCTATTCAATCAGAGCCTAAAGGAGCTGAAAGAGCTGCTGCCCATGGAGACATTAATTTAATTACTTTATTAATGGGTGCTCAAGGAAAAGGATTACAAGTTCAAAATCATAAAGGAGATTGGATTGATGCTGTTGCACAACCTGATGAATTAATGATAAATGTTGGCGATATGCTATCACGTCACAGTAACAATAAATTAAAATCGACTATTCACCGAGTTACCAATCCGCCAAAAGAATCTTGGGGAACTTCTCGATACTCAATTCCGTTTTTTATGCACCCTATTTCTGAAATGAAATTAGATGTTTTAGAAAATTGTATCGATGAAAACAACCCGAAGAAATTTGATGATATTACTGCTGGTGAATTTTTAGATGAGCGTTTACGTGAATTAGGGTTGAAAAAATAGTACAATGGATTTACACGATCAATTAAAAAATTTATTTCCAGAACATAAAGAAACGGAAGTAAAAAAAGAAGAGAAATCAGAAATTTGGTTACAAGAGGATCCAATACTTTGTAAATATGAGAAACGCAAAGGAAAACCTATTACAATTTTAGATGGTTATACTGGTGCTACGAAAGATTTTAAAAAATTAGCAAAAGAAATTAAAACAACGCTAAGTGTTGGTGGCAGTTTTAAAGACGATAAAATAATTATTCAGGGAGATTATCGTGATAAAATAATGCAAATTTTAAAAGATAAAGGCTTTAATGTAAAACGCGTTGGAGGTTAAAAGTAAAAAAAGTCAAGAATTTAAATTCTTGACTTTTTTGCTTTTATATTAGCTAAGTATTAAAAAATCAACCAATTAACAATAACGTTATCAAATGAGCGTTATTATATAGAAAATTAAATACTCAACTAAAATCCCATTAAATATGATTTCCCCTAAATTACATATTACAAACGGAGACTTTACTACTAAAAGACTTGAAGAATTAAACTTTGAAGGTAAAGTTATTACATGGCGAGAAATGCTATGTGAAGGAAAAACTACTGCCGATGTTGGTAGTGAAAGTTTCTGGAAAATACGTTTCGAGTTTCTAAAAACATCTTATAAAGTTTCAAAACAAAAGTTTATCGATAATACTTTAAAAGAATATCGCAACCTTTGTAACGAAAAAGCTCAAGACGAAATTATACTTTGGTTTGAGCATGATTTATTTTGTCAAGTAAACATGCTTGCTGTAATTAGCTGGTTAAAACATTACCGAAAAGGACGACAAATATCATTAGTTTGTAGCGGAAAATTAAATACTCAAAAAAAGTTAGTAAGCTTATCAGAACTCTCAAAAAATCAACTACAAGAACACTATAAAAACAAGATTACCTTAACGAAAGATGACATTGAATATGCCGATTATATTTGGCAATTATATTGTTCTGATAGTCCGTTACAGTTAGAAAACATTTATAAACTCGACAAAAATAATACTTTTAGCTACTTAGAAGAAGCCATAAAAAACCATTTACTTCGCTTTCCATCAATTGAAAATGGTTTAAATCATATTGAAAATAGTATTTTAAAAACGGCAAACAACAATCAATTTGAAAGCAAAACACAATTGGTTAACAAGCTATTAATCAAACAAGAAAACTACGGATTTGCCGATTCTCAATATTTCAATAAAATTGATCAATTAAAAAACATGTTCACTTCTTTTAACCCTATTAAACTAAATAAAATAGGTAAAAAAGTATTGCATCAACAAACAAATTATTATGGCAAAATACGTTCTGATTTTTCGTATCTTGGCGGGGCTAAAAAATACAGCTACTTATATGTAAACACTACAAATAAGCTGCTAAAAATCACATCATAAATGAATATTCAAAATTCTGAGCTTATCTTAAATCCTGATGGAAGCATATATCATCTAAATTTAAGACCAGAACACCTAGCTAACGATATTATTTTTGTTGGCGATCAATATCGTGTAGATAAAGTTTCACAACATTTTGACACCATTGAGTTTACAACTCAAAAACGTGAATTTAAAACAACTACAGGAACCTATAAAGGAAAACGCTTAACCGTGGTTTCTACCGGAATTGGTCCTGATAATATTGATATTGTTTTAAATGAATTAGATGCTTTGGTTAACATCGATTTAAAAACACGTAAAATAAAAGAAACACATACGCAATTAAATATTACACGTATCGGAACTTCGGGCTCTTTACAAGATGATATTCCTGTAAATAGTTTCTTATTAAGTTCTCATGCGATCGATTTAAACGGAATGTTGTTATCATATCAAACAGCAGAAATAGCGCATCCAGAAATTGAGCAAGCTTTTATTGCGCAAACTAACTGGAGTACTAAAAAATCATATCCACTGGTTGTTTCAAACGGAAAAAGCTTAGAAGATAAATTAATGTCTGGTATCGTTTTTAAAGGAATCACAGCTACCGCTGGAGGTTTTTATGGGCCACAAGGTCGTATTTTACGTTTACCTTTACAAGATGGAGATTTAAATAGAAAAATAGATAGCTTTAACCATAATGAAAACAGAATTACCAATTTAGAAATGGAAACTTCTGCTATTTATGGTCTATCAAAATTATTAGGCCATAATGCGGCCTCTATGAATGCTATAATTGCAAACAGAGCTAATGGTACTTTTAGTGAAGACCCTGGTAAAGTGGTGGCCGATTTAATTACATATACATTAGATAAATTAGTAGGATAATGCTAAACTTAAAAGTAGGTGGTGTACCAGAACACTTTAATTATCCTTGGTATATTACTTTAAAAAATAAAGAATTTACAAACCAAGGTATTAATTTACGTTGGCAAGATTTTCCTGGTGGTACAGGGCAAATGTGCAAAGCCCTACGCTCTGGCGAAGTAGATATTGCTATTGTATTAACCGAAGGAATTATTAAAGATATCATTAATGGTAATCCTTCTAAAATAACACAAACCTTTGTTAAGAGCCCTTTAATATGGGGAATTCATGTTGGTGATAAATCAAAATTTAAAAAAATAGCTGATTTAGAAAATGCCACTGTAGCAATTAGCCGTTTTGGATCTGGTTCTCATTTAATGGCAATCGTAAACGCACACAATAACGGTTGGGATATTGATAACCTAAAGTTTAAAGTTGTTGGCGACCTACAAGGTGGTATTAATGCACTAACGAAGGGAGATGCAGATTACTTTATGTGGGAGCATTTTACCACAAAACCTTTAGTAGATAACAATACTTTTAGACGCCTAGGAGATTGCCCTACACCTTGGCCATGTTTTGTAGTGGCAGTTCGCAACGAAGTTTTAGAAAATAATTTTGAAGAAGTTAAAAATGTTTTAAATATCATTAATAATTGTACTGATGATTTTAAAGACATTCATAATATAGATGAAACTTTGGCGCACAGATACGAACAGAAGATAGAAGACATTCAAGAATGGTTATCTATAACCGAATGGAATGACGGTAAACCTATCTCTGAAGATTTAATTACCCAAATACAAAATAAAATGATTGGGTTTAACGTTATTGATTCGAAGAAAGACTCTGGTGAGTTAATTAGAAATATGTATATTTGATTTTTATAAAACAACAAAAATGAAAAAAGTAGTATTTATTGCAATTTGTGTCGTTAGTTTAATAGGTTTTTCTTCTTGCGGAAGTACAAATCCTTGTGGTTTAGCAAAAAATAATCAAACAAAACAAAACCAACATCAATCAGAAATTATTGTTGCAGATACAACAGAAATTTCTGAGTAACTTGATGTTTCTTTTTATTCAAATTCAATAAATCCGCTTTTCTTAGGCGGATTTTTTAGTTTTTTTCTTCTAACATTGGTACGAATTTAAAATCACCCAATTCATATTTCTCAAATTCTTTTGGTGATTTTCTTACAAATAAAGTCATTATTTGCTCTTTATCTCCCACGGGAATCAACAACTTACCTCCTACTTTTATTTGTCCTAATAAAGCTTTTGGCACAAACGGAGCTCCTGCTGTAACAATAATTTGATCAAAAAGAGCCTCTTCTGGCAATCCTTTATAACCGTCACCAAAAATAAATCGTTTTGGACGATATCCTATTTTAGGTAAAAATCTTGACGTTCTTTTAAACAACTCATGTTGTCGTTCTATGGTAAAAACCTCTGCCTTTAACTCTAATAAAACAGCTGTTTGATACCCTGATCCTGTTCCTATTTCTAAAACTTTATCTCCTGGTTTTATTTTTAAAACCTGAGACTGAAATGCAACTGTATAAGGATGAGAAATTGTTTGATCTGCAGCAATAGGAAATGCTTTATTTTGATATGCGTGTGCCTCGAAACTGCTATCTATAAAAAGATGTCTCGGTATTTTTCGTATGGCGTTTAACACGTTTTCATCTTCAATCCCCTTTGTTTGTAAAACAATCGCTAATTGATTTCTAAGTCCTTGGTGTTTGGTAGTATCTATCACAAATGGTAAAATTTCAATAATTCAAAAATAGTAATAAATCTGTATAAAAGTGTATCTTTGTTTGCATTGCTTTTCTAGTGAAAACAGAAAAGCAAAATAGGTTAAAAACAATGGCATTTATAGATTAAATTGTTAAGTAATCTTCTTGTAAGAACTACTTCTTTTATTAAAAATGACCATACAAAATTAAACATACTATGTTAAAAGCTGGAGTTTTAGGTGCAGGTCATTTAGGTAAAATTCACTTGCGTTTGTTACAACAATCCGAAAAATATGAATTGGTAGGATTTTACGATTCTTATACTGAAAACGCTAAAAAAGTAGCAAAAGAATTTGGATATAAATTATTTGACTCTGTTGATGAGTTAATAGATGCTGTAGATGTTGTAGATATTGTTACACCAACATTATCTCACTTCGATTGTGCCAAACAAGCAATTGAAAAAGGAAAACACATTTTTATTGAAAAACCAATTACAAACACTTTACAAGAAGCTGAAGCTATTAGAACTTTAGCTAGTCAAAACCATATTCGTGGTCAAGTTGGTCATGTAGAACGTTTCAACCCTGCTTTTACAGCTGTAAAAGATATGATAGATACACCAATGTTTATCGAAACACATAGATTAGCCGAATTTAATCCTAGGGGAACTGATGTGCCTGTTGTTTTAGATTTAATGATTCATGATATTGATGTTATTTTATCGGTAGTAAAATCTAAAGTAAAAAACGTACATGCAAGCGGAGTTTCAGTTATTTCTGACACACCAGATATTGCCAATGCGCGTATTGAGTTTGAAAACGGATGTGTAGCAAACTTAACTTCTAGTAGAATTTCAATGAAAAACATGCGTAAAAGTCGCTTTTTTCAAAGAGATGCTTATATTTCTGTTGATTTCTTAGAGAAAAAATCAGAAGTGGTTAAAATGAAAGATGTTCCTGAGAATCCTGATGAATTTGCAATGATTCTTCAAAATGCTGAAGGTGTAAAAAAACAAATTTATTTCGACAATCCTGAGGTCGTTGAAAACAATGCTATTTTAGACGAGTTAGAATCGTTTGCTGATGCAATAAACAATAACACAACACCAATCGTATCATTAAGTCAAGGAACCGAAGCTTTACGCGTTGCTCACATGATAATTGATTGCTTTAAAAAATAATAAAACACACTAAAAATGAAAAATATCGCTGTAATTGGAGCAGGAACTATGGGTAACGGAATTGCGCATACATTTGCTCAATTTGGATACAATGTTCAACTTATTGATATATCTCAAACTGCCTTAGATAAAGGTTTAGCAACTATTACTAAGAATTTAGATAGAATGGTTGTTAAAGAAAAAATATCTGAAGAAGATAAAAATACAACTTTAGGTAACATCTCTACCTATACATCTATTAAAGAAGGTGTTCAATACGCTAGTTTAGTTGTTGAAGCTGCTACTGAAAATGTAGATTTAAAATTAAAAATATTTAAAAACTTAGATGAAGTTTGTCCTGAAGATACCATTTTGGCTACCAATACTTCTTCTATTTCTATCACACAAATCGCTGCAGTTACTAATAGACCCGAGAAAGTAATTGGAATGCATTTCATGAATCCGGTGCCAATCATGAAATTGGTTGAAATTATTAGAGGTTATAATACTACGGATGAAGTAATGAATTTTACGGTTGATTTAACTAAAAAAATAGGTAAAATACCTGTTGAAGTAAATGATTACCCTGGCTTTGTAGCTAACCGTATTTTAATGCCAATGATTAACGAATCTATCGAAACATTATACAATGGTGTTGCTGGTGTTGCTGAAATTGATACTGTAATGAAGTTAGGTATGGCGCACCCAATGGGACCTTTACAATTAGCTGATTTTATTGGTTTAGATGTTTGTTTGTCGATTTTGAATGTAATGTACGACGGATTTAAAAATCCTAAATATGCTCCTTGTCCTTTACTAGTGAACATGGTAAATGCTGGTAAATTAGGAAGTAAATCTGGTGAAGGTTTTTACGATTATAGCGAAAGTAGAAAAGCTGAAAAAGTAGCAAAGATGTTTTCATAAAAAATATTTTTGCGTCATAAAAAAGAGGCAATTTCAATTGAAATTGCCTCTTTTTTTGATTTTTAAAGTATTTAACTTCTTAACAAGAAGTATCTGCTATAATTTTCCATTCACCATTTATCTTTTTAAAAATAATCATAAACACTCCGTTTGCATTGCCTACTTTTCTTGTTAAGTGATATGCTCCCATTACAAAATAAGCATCGTTATTTATCTTTGAAATATCGTTAACTTTAAACTTAAGCTCTCCGGAATAGTCTTTTGTTGGGTAGCCTTTTTTATAATTCGCTAAGGTTTTATCCCAGCCAAAAGTAATTCCATTACTTCCGTAAAACTTTAAAGAATCACTTTTCCAATACCCTTGCATGAAACCTTCTAAATCGTGATTAGACCACGCTTCTTCTTGAGTTTTCATTATTGCTAAAATCTCTTTTTTCTCTATTTCTTCTGATACATTAACTGTAACTACTTCTCTTTTACAAGAAATTATTATAGCTAAAAACAACACACTAAATACAAGTAATTTCTTCATTAAAACAATGATTTAATAATTTCTTTAATTGTGATTCCTTCAGCCTCTGCTTTATAATTTTTAACGATTCTGTGTGATAATATCGGAATAGCAACTGCTTGAACATCTGCAATATCTGGAGAAAATTTTCCGTTTATCGCAGCATGTGCTTTTGCTGCTAAAATTAAGTTTTGTGAAGCTCTTGGTCCTGCACCCCAATCGATATATTTTTTAATTAGTTCTGTTGATTTATCTGATTTCGGACGTGTTTTTCCGACCAAACCAACTGCATATTCTACTACATTATCAGCTACAGGTATTCTTCTAATCAACTTTTGCAATTCTATAATTTCTTGTGATGATAAAATTGAAGTTACCTTTTGGCTACTTGTTGACGTGGTACTTTTTACAACCTCAACCTCTTCTTCAAATGTTGGGTATTCTAAATGAATAGAAAACATAAAACGATCTAACTGTGCTTCTGGTAAAGGATACGTTCCTTCTTGTTCAATAGGGTTTTGTGTCGCTAACACAAAAAAAGGTAAATCTAGCTTGTAATGATTACCCGAAATGGTAACCGATTTTTCTTGCATTGCTTCTAACAAAGCTGCTTGTGTTTTAGGTGGCGTACGGTTAATTTCATCCGCTAGAATAATATTAGAAAAAATGGGTCCTTTTATAAATTTAAACTGACGGTTTTCATCTAAAATTTCACTTCCTAAAATATCCGAAGGCATTAAATCGGGTGTAAACTGAATACGGCTAAATTGCAAACCTAATACATCAGAAATGGTATTTACTAGCAAAGTTTTTGCCAAACCGGGCACACCTATTAAAAGAGAATGACCTCCGCAAAGAACAGACAATAAGGTGTAATTTACAGCTTCCTGCTGCCCTATTATAACCTTACCTATTTCTTGTTGTAATTGACTAAACTTTTTTACTAAATTATTTACAGCAGTAACGTCTGACATGAATTAAATTTTAAATGTTCTTTTTCAAAAAATCTTAATTTACAAACTATTATAAAATAAGATTCCCGCTAAACGCGGGAATCACAATATACTAAAATTATTAGTTCTTATTTGTTTTCTTTTTTCCAATCTTTCTCGAAAGTACAATCTTTATAATCGCTTCCTAATTTTATATACGTTTCTTGAATTTTCTCTTTAGTCCACTTTGCTATTGTTTCTTCTTTTTTCTTTGCTAATGCAAACTGTTGCATTCTTACATAATCTTCTACAAGGTCGGCTGTATGTGTTTCCGTTTTATCTTTCAATAAGATTACTTTATACATTTTTTCGCCTTCACGAGTTTCATCGTAAAAAACATCAGACAAATCACTTTTATTAAGTTCACTAATTCTACCAAATAAATCTGGTGCCATTCTTGTTAACTCAAAAGTAGTCTCTTGTGTATATGGGTTTATTAACAAACCTCCATTATTTTTTGTTTCCTCTTCTTCTGAATACTCTTTTACAGCTTCTTCAAAAGTTATCGTAGCATCTTTTACATCTTTAACAATCTTTTCGATAGCTTCTTTTGTTTCATTTAATTTAGCATCAGAAATTTCTGGTTGCATTAATATATGAGAAACATCACGACCATTACCTCTTATTTTATTTAATAAAACAATATGGTATCCGAAAGGAGATTTAAATGGCTCTGAAATTTGACCTTCTTCTAATGAAAAAGCTACTTCTTTAAATTCTTTTACAAAACCAGTTTCTTTTGTTATTACCCCCATATTACCGCTGTTTTGAGCAGCACTAGGATCGTCTGAATTTATAATTGCTTTTAACTTAAAACTTGCGCCTCCTTCAACTTGCTTTTTAATTTCATTAAGCTTGTTAATAATACGTTCGATTTCTTCTTTAGTTGGTTCTGCTTTTAAAACTAATTGAGCTATCTCTACCTCTGCTGGTATTTCTGGTAATTCTTCTTTATCTGCCAATCCTTTAAAATAAACTCGTATTTCTTCTGGAGTAACATCAATATCTTGCGTAATTTTTTGCTGTTCTTTTTCGATAAGAAGATTTTCTTTTTGTACTCTTTCCAATTCTTTCTTTAAATCTTCAATATCATTAAAACCATATGCTTTAACCACTTTTTCTTCACTACCATACTCATTAGTAAAGTAAGCTATACTTCTTGCGACTTTACTATCAATATCTGATTGCGTAACAACAACACTATCAATAACTGCATGATGGGCAAGCAATTTTTGTTCCATTAAGTCTTCTAACATTTCACAATTAGAAATCGTAATCTTACCCTCGCTTCTTTGCTCAACTTCTTGCTTAAATTTATCTATATCCGAATCTAAAACAATATTTTTACCAATAACTACTGCTACGCCATCTATTTTAGTTTCTTGTGCATTTATGGCACCTAAACTAGCTAAGAAAAAGGTAAATAAAATACTAGTATTCTTTAAAGTTTTTGTTTTGAATTGCATCATTTATCAACGTTTTTTCTATCTCTCTAATTAATTCTAATTTTCGTTTGTGTAAAATTATTTGTTTTATCCTCGGACTTACAAATAACAAAGGTGCTGTTGCATTTTTTGGCAACATACTTTTTACAGCGACCAAATATACTCCTAAACTATCTTCTTTTTGTATGTATTTAGATATTTTTAACAGTTTTTGATCAGTTTTTGACTCAAGAGCCGGAACTTTTTTCTGTAAATAAGAAAATGGTACCCAAGTTGAATCTTGTAGCCTATAAGATTTAAAGTTTAATAAATATCTTTCTAAATCTTCTCGCTCTACTTCATCTGAAGATTTAAAGTTTTTTATGGTTTCTTCTTTATCTAAAAAATCTTTACCAAAATGAATATACTCAAATTGCAAAAGTTCTTCGCTTAACTTGAAGTTTTCTTTATTTTTTTGATAATACAACTCTATTTCTTCTTGATTTACAACCGTATCTAATTGCTGTTTTATTAAACGCTCTTTGTAGCCATTTATATATAAACTCTTCTTATAATTATTTACTAATTTTTCTATCTTACCACTATTAACACCAGATATATTTTCTTCTGCTTTAGCTAGTAATAATTCTTTCTTTGCCCAAGAATTTATAAGGCCTTTTATGATTACCATACTATCTTTTTTGGTAATACCTTTGGGAATTAAATCAGCAATATCTTTCTTGTAAAGGTTTTTATTATAAACGGTAGCAATAGGCCTATGCTGTTCTACTCTTTTAGTTTTTAAACTAAAAAAATCACATGAAACAACAAGTATTATTATTAATAAAAGGATTATTTTCTTCACTTTTTATTGATTGTATATTTTTTTAAACTTTTGTAATTCTTTTTCTTTTATTTCTATTTTATTTTTTTCTCGTAGCTCTTTTACCCAGTCTGCTTCTAGCTGTTTTTGATAATCAGTAATTACATATCCTCTTACTTCAGTAAATGATTTGTTTTTATATTTTGATTTATTTAATTTATAAAACGCTTTTAAACCAATAGTATCATTTAAAGATGTATTCCATATTTTTTCTTGTAATAATTCAAACAAAAGCAATCCTTCTTTGTATTCTAAAAAAGCCTGCTTAAACTCCGGTTTTGTATGTAATAAATCATTTTTAAAATACGTTAAAACTTCATAATTTATAAAATCTTCATAAACTGTTTTTATTGGTAAACTTTTATTCTTTTTACGATAATAATAAAACGATTTTACAAATATTTTCTTTTTATTGATAGTTAATAAAACACTATTCAGGTTATCTTGATTAATTTCATCATTTTCTGACACTAAAAAAACAGCTAATGCTTTTTCTGACTCTTTAATTTTGTACTCTTTCTTCAACCTACTTAAAACTACTTGTTTTGATAAAGTTGCTCTACTAGAGTTTCTAACTTTTTTAGTTAACTCCTCTTTTAGTTCATCAAAAGAACCTAGAGGATGATTTTTTATGAGCTTAACAATATGCCATCCAAATTTGGTTTTAAAAGGTTTTGTATAATCGCCTAATTTTTTAATTTCTAAAACCTTGTTTTCAAAAACGGACACCATATCACCTGTACCAAACCTAGGTAAATTCCCTCCTAAAAAAGCAGTTGCATTGTCTTCAGAGTATTTTTTAGCAACCACATTAAAAGAACTACCAAATTTAAGTTTTTTATAAAGTGAATCTATCTTTTCTTTACTATTACTTGAATTTTTGACCAAAATATGAGCAACATCAAACGATCCTTTAGAAAGTCTCTTCCCAGTAACTTTTAAAATATGGTAGCCGTATTTTGTTTTAAAAGGCTTAGAAACTTGATTTAAGGGAGTTTTATAAGCCGCTTCCTCAAACGGGTACAACATTGAAAATACAGAAAAATAACCTAAATCACCTCCATTAATCTTAGCCGATGGATCTTCTGAAACTTCTTTTGCGACTTCCTCAAAAGATTCTCCGTTTAAAATCCTATTTCTAACTTCTTCAATTCTTTTATAAAGCATTAGTGTATCAAATTTGATACCATTTTTAGGAAACTTAATTAATATATGGCTTGCTTTAACTTCATTTATTTTACGATAATACGCGTCTTTTATTAGTTTTGATAAAAACGCTTCATCTAGTAAATAAGGAGCTATTAACTGATTTTTATAAACTTCTAATTCCCTTTTGTAACTTTTTAAAGTATCTAATTTTAAAATATAAGCTTCCTTAACTTTTAGCTTATAATTAATATATAGCTTTAGGTAACTGTCTATATTTTTAGATTCTTTATCAACTATAATTCCTAAGTTTTTTTCATAGACTTGTTTAAATTCCGAAACCATTACTGGCGAATTATTTATACGAAACAATTCTTTGTCTTTTTGAGCAAAAGAATTGTTAATTATAACCAAAACGAAAAAAAACGAAAAAAACTTACTCATTTTATAATGAAATTATCCCCTTTATAACATCTGCTTTTTTATAATACGCAATTACTTCCTCTGCGTTTTTTACATTTAAAAAAATAGAAAGACTGTTGTATTTACCTGTTTTAGATTTTTTTGTTTCAATAACAGCACCTCCTTTATTAAATAAATTCTTTACCTCTTCTACCTGATTTCCATCTGTTGGCACAATAAATTTATATAAATATTTACTAGGAAATGTTGTGGTATCTTCTAACTGACCTTTTAACTTGATATAAAATGCTTCTCTATCTGACATATTGTTTTATTAAACTTTTTCTGATAATAATTATCGTGTATATAAGATAATCTTAAAAATGAATGACAAAATTACACTATTTATTACATTTATAATTTGAAACTTATATTTTTGCACCATGCAACAAAAAATAGTTTTAATAGGAGGACCCGGAACAGGCAAATCTTCAATTTTAAGAGAGTTTATAAAACGTGGTTATCATTGTATGCCAGAAATTTCGAGAGAAGTTACCTTAAAGGCTCAAAAAGAAGGAATAGATCAATTGTTTTTAGAACAACCTTTACTTTTTAGTCAAATGCTATTAGAAGGTAGAGAACAGCAATATTTAGAAGCTGAAAAATGCCCAAATGATATTGTGTTTTTCGACAGAGGAATTCCTGATGTACATGCGTATATGAATTATTTAGCAAGTGAGTATCCGCCTATCTATAAAGAAAAAAGCAATAAATACTTATATACAAAAGTGTTTATGTGTGCCCCTTGGGAGAAAATTTATAAATCGGACAACGAGCGCTACGAAACCTACGAACAGGCTGTAGAGATTGATACCTATTTAAAAGAAGCATATCAAGAAATAGGATATGAAATTATAGATGTTCCTTTTGATACCATAAAAAAACGCTGCGATTTTATTTTACAATCGTTATAAAACGATGTATGAAGAATCTACAAACATATTAAAACATTACTGGGGTCACAGTTCTTTTAGAGTTCCTCAGCAAGAAATTATAGCTGCTGTATTAGAAAAAAAAGATACCATCGCTTTATTACCCACAGGTGGTGGTAAATCTATCTGTTTTCAAATTCCGGCTTTAATAAATGATGGTGTTTGTATTGTTATTTCGCCATTAATAGCATTAATGCAAGACCAAGTAGAAAGTCTTGTTACAAAAGGTATAAAAGCTACCGTAATTCCTTCGGGAAGCTCACAAGATGATATTATTACACTTTTTGATAATATCCGTTTCGGAAAAATAAAATTTTTATATGTTTCTCCCGAGCGCTTACAATCTCGTTTTATTCAAGAAAAAATAAAGCAATTAGATGTAAATTTAATTGCAATTGATGAAGCGCATTGTATTTCTGAATGGGGACACGATTTTCGTCCTTCTTATCAGCATATTGCTATTTTAAAAGAACTACATCCAACAACAAATATTATTGCTTTAACAGCAACAGCCACCAAAAAAGTTATTGATGATATTATAGTTTCTTTAGATTTAGAGAATCCTACGGTTTTTAAAAAGTCTTTTTACAGAGAAAATCTAGCGTATCAAATTTTTAAGACGGATGATAAACTCCGTAAATTACATCAGATTTTTACTAAAACGAAAGCACCAGCAATTGTTTATGTAAACTCTAGAGTTAAAACTAAAGAAATCTGTGCTTATTTAAATGCCAACGGTTTTAAAAGTACTTTTTACCACGGCGGATTAACAAGTTTAGAAAAACAACTTTCTTTTGATAGTTGGATGACAGAAAAAACACCAATTATTGTTGCTACAAATGCTTTTGGTATGGGAATAGACAAACCCAATGTTCGGGTTGTTATTCATTTAAATCTTCCCGCATCTATAGAGAATTATATTCAAGAAGCCGGTCGTGGCGGACGAGACGGTAACAAAGCTTTTTCGGTTGTTTTAACAAATGATAACGATATTAAACTTAGTAAAGAGTTATTAGAAAAATCGCTACCTGTTATTGAAGATATAAAATTGGTGCATCGAAAATTATATCAACATTTTCAAATTGCCAAAGGAGAACTTATCGAAACTGCTTTCGATTTTAACTTTTTAGAATTTTGTAGTAAATACAAGTTAATTGCTAATAAAACCTATAACGCTTTACAGATATTAAATAGTAACGGAATCATAGAATTGAATTCTAATTTTCAACAAAAATCTACCATTCAATTTTCTGTTTCAAGCAAACAAGTGTTGTTATATTCTCAGCAAAATCTGTCTTCCAAAAACTTTGTCCAAATATTATTACGTTTGTATGGTGGTGTTTTTGAAAACCTGGTGAAAATTGATGAGTTTTATATCGCTAAAAAAGTAGGCATTACTTCGTTGAGTGTTATTGAGGAATTAGAACGAATGGCTGAAAAAGAAATGCTTGAATACAACCAAGCAACCAATAATTCAGAGTTGTTTTTTCTGCATCCTAGAGAAGATGATACAACCGTAAACCGTGTTTCTAAAAACATCCGTTTGTATTTAGGTCAAAAAAAACAAAAAAATGATGATTTATTAGCGTTTATTAAAAACAATGAAGTTTGCAGAAGTGTACAGTTGTTACATTACTTTAATGAAACTAGTAGTAAAGAATGCGGTATCTGCGATGTTTGCTTGCAAGCAAAACAAACTGTTGTTATAAAACCACTTGCTATTCTTAATTTATTAAAAAATCATAAAGCCTTAACTGTTTACGAAATCAGTATGCATCTAAACGAAAAAGAAGCAAACATTTTAATACTTTTGCGTACGCTATTATCCGAAGAAAAAATAAACGTTACTAACAATAAATACTTTTTATAAATGAGAGATTTACGCATTGTTTTTATGGGAACACCCGATTTTGCGGTAACCATTTTACAACACCTTATCGAAAATGATTATAATGTAGTTGGTGTAATTACTGCTGCAGATAAACCTGCTGGTAGAGGTCGTAAGCTAAATCAATCTGCTGTAAAAAAATATGCGCTATCTCAAAACCTACCGATTCTTCAACCTACCAATTTAAAAAATGAAGAATTTCAGGCTGCTTTAAAAGAATGGAATGCTAATTTACAGATAGTGGTTGCTTTTAGAATGTTACCAAAAACTGTTTGGGCAATGCCGGAATATGGTACTTTTAATTTACATGCTTCTTTATTACCAGAATATCGTGGAGCTGCACCTATTAACTGGGCACTTATTAATGGTGAAACCAAAACAGGTGTTACTACCTTTTTTATTGATGATAAAATTGACACTGGTGAAATTATCTTACAAAAAGAAGTAACTATTAAAGACGATGAAATTGTTGGTCAATTACATGATCGATTAATGTATTTAGGTGCCAATTTGGTTGCCGAAACATTAGATTTAATTGCTACTGGAGATGTAAATACAACAAAACAGCCCGAATTAGAAGAAAAACCTGCTTACAAACTGTATCCAGATAATTGTAAAATAGATTGGTCTAAATCTTTAAATGATATCTACAATCATATTCGTGGTTTAAACCCTTACCCTGCTGCTTGGACAACTATAAAAAATGGTGAAGATGAAATTTCAGCTAAAATATATGATGTGACAAAAGAGTTTTCTGAACATGAATTTACAAACGGCACAGTTATTACCTCTAAAAAGGAATTAAAAATTGCCGTAAAAGACGGTTTCCTTATTGTTGATGAAATTAAGATTTCTGGTAAAAAATTAATGGATGCTAAAAGTTTATTAAACGGTTTTCAATTCGACAAAGAAGCAAAAGCGCTGTAGCCCTCTATTTATAAGGTTTTAACGTTTTACTCACAAAAAGCACCACGGTTATTAACAATTTAAGCCTACTTATTAACAAATAAGCCTTTTTTTAGGGTCAAAACTTGCATGGTACCGCATTCCTACTATATTTGTTGAGCTATTAAGCGAAAAACAAAAAATTAATTTTTAAAACTTATTAAAATTATGAACAAATCAGATTTAATCGATGCAATGGCTGCTGACGCAGGAATTTCTAAAGCTAATGCTAAAGCTGCATTAGACTCTTTAACTTCTAACGTTACTAAGTCTTTAAAGTCAGGTAACAAAGTTGCATTAGTTGGATGGGGAACTTGGTCTGTTTCTGAAAGAGCTGCTAGAACTGGTAGAAACCCTCAGACAGGAAAAGAAATTCAAATTGCTGCTAAAAATGTAGTAAAGTTTAAAGCGGGTGCTGGTTTAAGTGATTCAGTAAACAACTAAGACTTTTCTCAAAAACATATTTAAAACAGCATTTAGGCAACTAAATGCTGTTTTTCTTTGCAATAGTGTCACAAACAAAAAAAAGCTTTGTCTATTAAGTATAACACAAAAACAAAAAAATGAAAAATACAATTACATTCATTGCCGTTTTATTATGCTTAACTACTTATGCCCAAAAAACAGTAAATGCTTCGGATATTATTAGAGATGTAAAAAATGGTAAATCAGTAACTATTTCTAACGCGACTATAAAAGGAGTATTAGACTTTACTTTTATGGATGAGGCTTTGCCTAAATTACCAAAAAGAAAAAGCTGGTGGAATAACGGAGGTTCTAATACCATAGAAAAACAAATTACTAATAAGGTATCTTTTGTTAACTGTACTTTTAATGATGATGTATTAGCATACATTCCTGATGAAAAAAGTGGTTATACTTTTATCGCTAATTTTGAAGATGAAGTAATATTTAAAGACTGTACTTTTAAACAAAAAGCCATGTTTAAATATTCTGATTTTGAAAGAAATACAGATTTTTCAAACACAAAATTTAATAATGACTCTACTTTTAAATATGCAAAATTCGAGAGAGAAATTTCCTTTGAAAACACTTTCTTTGATGAACCTGCAACCTTTAAATATGCCGATTTTAAAAAACATGTAAGTTTTGCGAATGCTGTTTTTAATGAAAGTGCTATTTTTAAATATACCGAATTTAATAACGGTGTTTCTTTTAAAAATGTAAAATTCGAAGAAGATCTAAACATAAAATATGCTAAAGTATCTGGTGATTTTAATATTACGAATATGAATGTAGCCTATGATATCGATTCTAAATACACTAAAATAAACGGACTAAGCTTTAGTAAATACTTATTAAAAAATAAATAATCTTTTTTCTTCACCTTATTTAACAAATCAGTAAAAACTCACAATGTATATTGTGAGTTTTTACTGATTTGTTTTTAAACTTAGTTTGATTCGTATCTCTATTTCTAATAAATTTGTTTATAATTGATTTAATTTATAAAAAAGAACTCTTATAATTAAAGTTATTTTCCATTAAAAATGAACGAACTTAGTATAATATTAAAAGAATTAATTGAATTAACAGAAAGTGAATGGCGTGAATTTTCTAAACAATTAAAAAGGAAAGAATATAAAGCGAAAGCCATATTAATTGAAGAAGGAAATACGGCAGAGTCTTTATACTTTATTCAATCGGGATTATTTAGAACATATAAAAATTTAGATATAAAAGATATTACTACTTATTTCGCTTGTGACAATCAATTTATAACGGTTTTTAATAGTTTTATAAATCAAACAACTTCATCAGAAATTTTAGAAGTTCTTGAAGATAGCATAATTTATGAAATATCATTTGATAGCTTGACTCAGTTATATAAAAAATCTTCAAAATTTGAAAAATTCGGTAGGATTTTAGCGGAAAAAAATCATCTTTGTGCCTTAGAAAGAACTTTAACAATGCAGACTAAATCTGCAAAAAAAAGATATTTAGATTTTTTAAAAAATTACAACAAAAAAATTACAAGTAGAGTTCCTCAATACCAAATTGCGAGTTTCCTTGGTATAGCACCTGAGTCTTTAAGTAGGATTAGAAAAGAAATTTTCATTTCATAACAAATGTCAATATATAAATATTAAAACCTGTTGTTACTTTGTTTTTTATAAATTAAAAAAACAAACACAATGAAATTATCAAAAAAAGTAAAAATATCAATCATTACAATATTTATCTTCTTCTCTATATTTATTACTAATGTATTATACAATTCCTGGTCACTTAATCCTTTAGCATGGTCACCACCAACAATCTCAAAACTAGATGGATTACTGTCAGAAAATGAATTATTAAGTACAACAAAACGGATTGAATTAAATGGCTGGTTTGGACCAGAAGACATTGCAATAGATAATCAAGGAAATTTGTATTGCGGAGTACATATTTCTAAAACAGATTTCACAGATGGTCGCATTTTAAAAATCGATACATCTGGAAAAGTTACCGTATTTGCGAATTCAGAATCTTGGGTTACAGGTATGCATTTTGATAGTAATCAAAATCTAATCGCTGGCGACTTAGAAAGAGGTTTAATAAGTATAGACCAAAATGGCAATATTAAAACTTTGGCAAGTGAAGATGAAAACGGCAACAAATTCTTAATACCAAATGACGTTGATATTGCTAGTGATGGAGTTATTTATTTTACAAATACATCCTCAAAATTAAACTTTAGTAACAAACATATTTGGAAATTATTAATGGAGGTTAGACCAGACGGAGGCCTTTATAGTTACGACCCAAAAACAAAACGTGTAAAGACGTTAATTGATGGGACATATTTTGGAAACGGAGTTGCTGTTTCTCAAAATGATGAGTTTGTATTAATGGTTGATTTAGCAAAATATAGAGTACGTAGATACTGGCTTAAAGGAGAAAAAAAAGGAACTACTGATATATTTATAGATAATTTAAACGGCTTTCCTAATGGAATTTCTAGAAGTAAAGATGGTAGTTTTTGGCTTGGTTTTTCAACTAAAAGAGATGAATCACTAGATAAAATACATCCGAAACCATTAATTAAAAAAATCGTTTATGGACTTCCATCTTTTATGCAGCCTAAAACAATACCTTATGGAATGTTAATGCACTTAAATAGTAATGGTGAAATAATAAAAACATATTACGATACAACTGGAAAATTTGTAGCGGAAGCAACTTCTGTCGAAGAACACAATGGTTATCTTTATCTTGGTGGAGATGTATCTGGTCATATTGGAAAATATAAACTAGAAAAATAACTTTAGACTAAAAAGATATAAAACTAGATACTTTAGCATATTTCTATAAATTACTATGGATTCTTTGTTCTATTAAACAAAAAACCAAGTTAATAATTGTCATGGATGATCTTGACGATTATTAATTTTCAAACAAAAAAAAATCCGCTGAAAGTTTTCAGCGGATTTTTTTATTATGCTTCGATATCAGATTCGAAATCATTCTTAATTCTTTTACTTCCTTCATAAAGTTCATACTTTACAAAACGACAATCTAAATCGGCATTTTTAAGCGGTATTCTCTTTGATGTTCTTAACCCTACATGTTTTAAAGCAAGCATATCAGAAGTAATTAACCAAGCTGTAGAATCGTGGTAATTATGCTTTAAGGTATCTCCTATCTTTCTATAAAATTCTTCTACATCAATATTTAAACGTTCACCATAAGGTGGATTAAATAAAATAGTTGTTTTACCAAATACTTCTTTCTTAGAGTTAAAAAAGTTTACGTGGTGTATACCTATAAACTCGTCTAAATTTGCATTTATTATATTTTGCTTCGCCTTGCTAACTGCAGACGGAGCTTTATCAAATCCCATTATTTTAAAATGAGAACTTGTAATTTTCTTTAACAAAGCATCTTGAATTACAAAAAATAAATCTTCATCGTAATCTTTCCAGTTTTCAAAAGCAAAATGCTTACGATTAATGTTTGCTGGTATATTATTAGCAACCATAGCTGCTTCAATTAAAATCGTACCTGAACCACACATTGGGTCGATAAAATTCTCTTCTCCTTTATAACCAGATAACAATACCAAACCAGCCGCTAACACTTCGTTAATTGGTGCAATATTGGTAGCACTTCTGTACCCTCTTTTGTGTAGTGAATCTCCTGATGAATCTAAAGAAATTGTTAACCATTCATTATGAATATGAATGTGAATTTTAACATCCGGGTGCTTTAAATCTACATTCGGACGCTTTTTGTACTTGCTCATAAAATAATCAGCAATTGCATCCTTCGATTTTAAACTAATATAATGTGAGTTTGTTGTAAAATTCTTCGAATTTACTACTGCTCCAATAGCAAAAGTTCCGTCAACATCAATATATTTATCCCATTTTACACGCTGAATTGCCTCGTATAAATCTTCTTCATCAAAAATTTTACTCTTTTTAATCGGTTTTAAAATACGAATAGCCGTACGCAAAGCTATATTTGCTTTGTACATAAAACCTGTATCGCCCTTAAAAGTAACATTACGTATTCCTTCCTTAACATCCTGACCACCAAGCTTTCTTAGTTCATCTGCTAAAACTCCTTCTAAACCTGCCATTGTAACAGCAGTCATTTTAAAATCTTTTTCCATGTAATTGTAAAATTTCACTGCAAAAGTACAGCTTATTTTGGGTTGATGTGAATCTTTTCTTGTTTCAATCTAAAAAACGTAAGATTTGTGTACTTTTGCAGACCTTATAATTATGAAAACAACAGACTGGTTTACTTCTTGGTTCGATACTTCTTACTATCACACATTATATAAACATAGAAATGATGCCGATGCGCAGTTTTTTATGCGAAACATTACATCTTTTTTAAAATTACCTAAAACGAGTCATATTGCTGATTTACCTTGCGGAAAAGGACGACACTCAGTATACTTAAATTCTTTAGGCTATAAAGTAACTGGTGGTGATTTAAGTGGTAATAGTATTGCCTATGCTAAAAAATTTGAAAACGAGTCGCTTAATTTTGAAGTTTGGGACATGCGTGATCCTATAGAACACAAATACGATGCTATTTTTAACTTATTTACAAGTTTTGGTTATTTTGAGGATGACAATGAAGATATTGCTATTTTAAAAAGCATCAAAAACGGCTTAAAAGAAAATGGTGTATTTGTTTTAGATTTTTTAAACGTCGAAAAAGTTAAAGATTCTTTAATTGCTAAAGAAGTTAAAACAATTGATGGTATTGAATTTCATATTAAAAGAGAAATTAAAGATGGTTTTATCTTAAAACACATTTCTTTTATTGCCGATGACCAACAACATTCATATACAGAGCAGGTAAAATTTTTAACCTTAGATAAGATGGAAACCTATTTTAAAAAAGCAGGTTTAAACATAAAACATGTTTTTGGTGATTATAGCTTAAATGAATTTGATAAAAATACTTCTGATAGATTAATATTAATTGGAGAATGAGTTACATATTATTAATAATTGCTGTTTTATTAGGATCTTTACTTGTTTTATTTTTAAAACCAAACAATCAATTAGTTAGACTTTTGTTAGCCTTTAGTGGTGCTTATTTACTGTCGGTTACTATATTACACCTACTTCCTGAAGTTTATACACATACAAGCAATGCTAAGAAAATCGGAATCTTAATTTTAATCGGAATTATTATACAATCGGTTTTAGAATCGTTTTCTAAAGGTGCCGAACATGGTCATATTCATGTACATTCTGATTCATCTAAGTTTCCTTGGTTACTTTTTGTGAGTTTATGTATTCATGCTTTTTCTGAAGGATTGCCAATACATCATGCTGGCGACAATTTGCTTTGGGCAATTATTGTACATAAAATTCCTATTGCCATTGTTTTAACTACTTTCTTTTTACAGACAAATTATAGCAAAAAAACAATTGTTTTATTTTTAAGTCTTTTCGCTTTAATGAGTCCTTTAGGCGTATTAGTTTCAGATAAAGTGCCTTTTTTCATTGAATATCACACAGAAATAACGGCTTTAATTATTGGTGTTTTTCTTCATATTTCAACAATTATACTTTTTGAAAGTTCAGAAAATCACAAATTCAATTTTAAAAAATTTACTGCAATTCTTTTAGGAATTGTATTAACAATACTTACGCTTTAATATTTTTAAATAGTGCATATAAAAAAACATCAAATTGAAACAAATTCAATTTGATGTTTTTTTTGATTTAAGAAGTACTTTTATTATCAAATAAATTGAACGTAAAAAATCTCCTTTAAATTATACTATTCCTCTTCTCTATTCACCAAATCGATAGAAAAAGCAGGCATACAAACGGCTAAATACTCACATGATTCGTTAAATGGGTTTGAATATTGAACTCGTACTCCTTTTTCTATTTTAATCGACTCTCCTGCTTCTAAAACAATTATTTCATCGTTAATGATAAATTGTTTTTTACCTTTTATAATATAAGTATATTCCTCAAATTCTGGTGTTTGAAAAGGCTCACTCCAACCTACTGGTGCAACCATATGAGCTATACTTACTTTTTTATTTTTATCTGTCGCATTTCCAAAATGCTCTTCTATTAACTTTCCATCTGTAGTAGGTACTACAAACGGTTTTCTTTGAATTGTATATTTTTTATTCATCATATAAAAATTAAAAAGCCGAAACAATTGTTTCGACTTTTTTTGCGTTTTAGTTAAACCAAATGGTTAATGATTTTATTTTAGCTAAATCAGGAATTTGCTCTATACTTACTTTTTGCGTGCTAAAGTCTTTTAAGCCTAAGTCTTCTTTATCTAATGCTATTGTTGCATTTAAATCGTCTATAAATAAGGTAGCTGACAAAAATGATGATTCAACTTTACTTATCGTATTATTAGCGTTAATTTCTTGAAATGAAGAGCCAATATTTAAACCCGTTTTGGTTTTAAAACGATTATCATAAATTTCGATACTTTTTATAGTTGATAAAGAATCTAATTGTTCATTTGGTATAATCGTTAACAAATGCTTACCTCCTTTTTCGAAGATTTCATATTTATCATCTTCTTGATAAAAATTATTTCCCTTAGCTCCTTCGCTTAATATTTTAACTACAGAATCGTTTTTAAAAATCCCTTCTATTTCCTGCATTGTTGTTTTTGTGGTTAATTCACCTACTTTCCCTTTAGAAACATCGTATTTACTGTTTCCACATTGTATAAATACAACTGAAATTAATGCGATTACTAGGGGTTTAATTAAGTTTTTCATTTATTTATTTGGTTTGTTATTATTAAAAACGGTTTTATATACTATTTGTTTTATTTTAATACTTTTTTTAATATTCCGAAAACACTG
Source organism: Tenacibaculum sp. AHE14PA (assembly GCF_019278465.1). Classification (GTDB taxonomy): domain Bacteria; phylum Bacteroidota; class Bacteroidia; order Flavobacteriales; family Flavobacteriaceae; genus Polaribacter; species Polaribacter bernardetii. The sequence goes on from NZ_CP058983.1 coordinate 527,524, forward strand.
CGAATAAATGTAGCACTGGTTAGTACTTTTACAATCGGGTTTTGTCGTGTGCTCCTACTTCTTGTAGCTGAAGATCTTCTGCTTGTTTTTGCTCTTTCTTCTTTAAGCACTTCTGCTGTTTTCTCCTTATTTATTTTTTCAATCTTCTCATTTAACAACTCGTAAGCACTTTCTCTATCAACAGTATCATTATACTTAGGTATCAATCTCGAATTGTCTAATACCTGCTTAATTTCTTTATCTGTAAGTACATCCATTCTGCTCATAGGAGCACGCAGCATAGTTCGTGCTAACGGAGTCGGAATTCCTTTTTCATTTAAAACAGATACTAACGCCTCTCCTATTCCTAATTGTGTTAATACTTTTTTGGTGTCATAATAATCAGAATCCGGATAATTTTCTGCGGCTAACTTAATAGCCTTTCTGTCTTTTGCCGTAAAAGCTCGTAAAGCATGCTGAATTTTCATTCCCAATTGCGCCAAAACATCTTCTGGCACATCTTTAGGATTTTGCGTTACAAAGTACAAACCTATTCCTTTCGATCTAATTAATTTTACAATACTTTCTATTTGATTTAACAATGCTTTTGATGCTTCTTCAAAAACCAAATGCGCTTCATCAATAAATATAATTAATTCAGGTCTGTCACTATCTCCTTGTTCTGGAAACGATTCATATACTTCTGCTAATAACTGCATCATAAACGTTGAAAACAATTTAGGTTTATCCTGAATATCTGTTAATCTTAAAACTGATATTAACCCACGACCATTTTCATCAATGCGTGTTAGATCATCTACTTCAAATGATTTTTCACCAAAAAATAAATCACCACCTTGTTGCTCAATTTCTATAATTTTTCTAAGAATTGCTCCGGTACTTGCTGTAGAAATTCGGCCATATTCAGCCTGAATTTCTTCTTTTCCTTCATCCGTTACAAATTGAAGAATTTTCTTAAAATCTTTTAAATCTAATAATGGTAATTTATTATCATCACAATATTTAAATATAATTGCTACAATTCCCGATTGCGTATCTGTTAAATCTAAAATACGCGATAATAAAACCGGGCCAAATTCAGATACCGTTGCTCGTAAACGCACTCCGTTTTGTTCTGATATTGATAAAATTTCTATCGGGAACTTCGTAGCGTTAAAAGGAATACCAATTTTCTCATGACGCTCGTCTATTTTCGCATGACCAGGACTCGGTTGAGCCAATCCACTTAAATCACCTTTTACATCCATTAACAATACCGGAATCCCTTTGTCAGACATGTTTTCTGCCAACACTTGTAATGTTTTTGTTTTACCTGTACCTGTGGCTCCTGCAATTAAACCATGGCGATTTAAAGTTTTTAACGGAATATTTACCAATGCATTCGTTATGGTTTCTTCACCCAACATACCAGCGCCTAAAGTGATAAAATCTCCTTTGCTTTTATAGCCTTCAGTTATATATTTAAAAAACGCTTCGGATTTACTCATGTTGATTTGGTTCTTTTTATTGATAAAACACGTAAAAGTAACAAAAATCATCCATAAAATTTTAATGTTGACTATCTTTGCATCCTTATGTTGAAAAAAGAAGTACAAGAGTTAATAGATAAAGGTGAAATGCTTCCGTTAATGGAAGAATTTTATACAATACAAGGTGAAGGGTCTCATACAGGTACTGCTGCTTATTTTATTAGAATAGGTGGTTGTGATGTTGGTTGCCATTGGTGTGACGTGAAAGAAAGTTGGGATGCTAATTTGCACCCACCAACAAAAACAGATCTGATTGTTACCAATGCCCAAAAATGGGCTAAAACAGTAGTAATTACTGGAGGAGAGCCATTAATGTGGAGTTTAGATTATATTACCAAACAACTTCAGGACAAAGGGATGAAAACACATATTGAAACTTCTGGTGCCTATGCTTTTTCTGGAGTTTGGGACTGGTTTTGCTTATCTCCTAAAAAAACAAAATTACCCACAAAAGAGTGCTACAAAGAAGCTGATGAATTGAAAATGATCATTCACAATAAAAATGATTTTCAATTTGCTGAAGAACAAGCTGAAAAAGTTGGCAAAAAATGTCAACTCTTTTTACAACCAGAATGGAGTAAAAAAGAACAAATGACTCCTTTAATTGTAGATTATGTAATGAAAAACCCAAAATGGCGTGTTTCTTTACAAACCCATAAATATTTAAATATACCATAATAAAAAAAGCAACCAAATTTGGTTGCTTTTTTATTTATACTATCATTACAGTATTAGTCCCACCTATTATAAACTACATTAATATGATCAACCATATCTCTCATGATATAAAAAAACCCTGGTTGTTCTGTTTCTATATAGCATACTTCAGTTCTCCAATTATCTTCGTCAATAGCTCTACAAGCATATTTTGTAAAAATAACTTCTTCGTTTTCACAATTAAGTTCTTTTAAAGCTTTTCTTATAATTGTTTGTGCATAATCTTCACTCCATCCATTAAAACAGTTTGGATGACTTTCAAAAGTATCTTCTAAAAATGTTATTGTTTGTGTGTCTCTCATTATACTATATTTTTTTTATAACCGAAGTTACTAAATTTCATAAAAAAACCTCATCTTAAAGACGAGGTTTTTTTTATGAAATATGTAATAAGATTATTCTTTGTAAACACCCATATTAGCGTATTTATCCATACGTTGAGCTACTAAATCAGTATCATTTAAGTCTTTCAATTCATCAAAAGCGCTTATAATTTGTTCCTGTACTGCTAAAAAAGCAGCTTCTCTATTAGAATGTGCACCACCTAAAGGCTCTTCAATAATTCCGTCAATTAATTTTAATCGCTTCATATCATCACCTGTTAATTTTAATGCTTCAGCCGCTTGTTCTTTATACTCCCAACTACGCCATAAAATAGACGAGCATGATTCTGGTGAAATTACGGTATACCATGTGTTTTCCATCATATATACTTTATCTCCTACTCCAATACCAATTGCTCCTCCAGATGCTCCTTCACCAATAACAATCGTTATAATAGGCGTTTTAAGGCGAGTCATTTCAAGAATGTTACGTGCAATAGCTTCTCCTTGTCCACGTTCTTCAGCTTCTAAACCTGGGTATGCCCCTGGAGTATCTAATAAAGTAACTACAGGAATACCAAACTTTTCTGCCATTTTCATTAAACGCAAAGCTTTACGGTACCCTTCTGGATTTGCCATTCCGAAGTTACGATACTGACGTGTTTTTGTGTTGTATCCTTTTTGCTGCCCAATAAACATAAACGATTGATCGCCTATTTTACCTAAACCACCAATCATGGCTTTATCGTCTTTTACATTACGATCACCGTGTAACTCCATAAAAGTATTACCACAAATAGCATTGATATAATCTAATGTATATGGGCGATTTGGATGACGTGATAATTGTACACGCTGCCAAGGCGATAAATTTTTGTATATATCTTTTTTAGCTTTTTCTAATTTTCTTTCTATCTTCTTACAGGTTGCTGTAACATCTACATCACTTTCTTTTCCTATATCAAAACATTTTGCCAATTGATCTTCTAACTCTTTTATTGGCAATTCAAAATCTAAATATTCCATTATATATAGTTTGATTTTATATTAGTCGTTTGTAAAGGCAAACATACTAAAAAATTGTAAATTTTAGCTTTTTCCCTTTTTTAATAATACTATTTTTTACTGAACTTGCTTTTTATGAAGTTGGTATTTTTTAAAACACCGTTTAATAAAACTACGAAAAGCACAATAAATGCTCCGTAATAAAACTCAGTACTCATTTGTTCTTTTTCTCCGAATATAATCAACGCTAAAATAATAGCATACACAGGCTCTAAGTTAATCGTTAACATTACGGTATATGGCGTTAAGTATTTCATTACTTGTACAGATGCGATAAAAGCATAGGCCGTACAAAAACTACTTAATATGATTAGATACAACCAATCATTTGTTGATATTTGAAAAAATTCAATCGAAAATTTTTGTGTAAATAATAAGTATAAAGTTATCCCTAAAGCACCAAACATTAATTGATAAAAAGAGATAATATTTGCATCGTATTTTTTGATAAACAAGCCGTTTAAAACAGCAAATAAGGCTGATAAAAAGGCTGAAATTAATGCATAAATAATTCCTAAAGTATATTGACTTTGAAAATTAAAGATAATATATAGCCCAGCAATTACCAATATGCCTAATAAAATTTCGATTGCTTTTATTTTTCTTTTAAAAAAAACAGGTTCAATTAATGAGGCAAAGAAAGCACCTGTACTCATTGTTACCAAAGCAACCGATACATTTGATACTTTTATAGCTTTAAAGAAGGTAACCCAATGCAATGCTATAATTACACCTGATATTGCAAACTTTAACAATCCTATTTTATCTACTCTAAATGTTTTTCTACGGATTATAAAATAGAGCGCTATAAACACTACTGCAAGCGACATTCTAAACCAAACTAATGGTATCGCATCTACAGATATTAATGCCCCTAATATTGCTGTAAACCCCCAAATAAAAACGATAAAATGAAGGTGTAAGTAATTTTTTAATTTATTTCCTTCCATTAATGTATAAATAAATTGCGTAGGCTCCAAATACCATATTTGGCACCCAAACATTTAGTAAAGCATTTGCACCTGCCACTCCACCCAATACTTCTGCTACTTTTAAGAAGAATACGTATACAAACATTACTGAGATTCCTAAGGCTAAGTTTAAGCCAATTCCTCCTCGTTTTTTCTTGTACGCTAAAGCAACTGCTATAAGTGTTAAAATATAACAAGCTACCGGTAAACTGGTACGTTTATATAATTCAACTAAATATACATTTAAGTTTTTTGCTCCCCTATTTTTAGAAATTTCAATAAATTTAATTAATTCTGGAGACCTCATTTCTTGCGCTAAAATATTTTTATAATTAAAGTCTTTAGGCGTGAAAGCAAAAGTGGTATCTAGAGAAGTCCCTGAAAATATACTATCTCTATCTTTAAATATTTTTCTTATTTTCCAATTATAAAGTTTAAAAACACTGTCTTTTTCTTTCCAATTGATATTATCTGCTGTTAGCTGCTGTTTTAATTGAATTCCGTCATAAATCTCCGTAGAAAAATTATACCCTGAGTTTCTTTTCAAATCGTAGCGTTGAAGATACACATAAGTACTATCATTTAATTGTAAACTAAATTCTCGTATGGTATTATCGGTATATTTTTTTTTACTTAAATACTTTTTTTCGAACGCTTTTCTAACCTTACTACTTGTAGGTACAAAAAAATGATTCATAGATAAAGCTACAAAACAAACTATCGTAGCTCCCATAAAATAAGGGAATAAAAAACGAGTAAATGATACTTGAGAACCATTTATAGCTACAATTTCTGTGTTATTTGCTAATCGAGATGTAAATAAAATTACGCCTATAAATAATGCCAAAGGCATAAATGTATTGGCATAATAGATAATAAAATTCACATAATAATCAACTGCTACCTCATAAAAAGTTAAGCTTTCATCACGTAAAAATTTATCTATTTTTTCTGCAATATCAATAGCTACCGCAATAGGTATTAGTATTAATAAAGTAAACAAAAATGTTACTAAGTAGCGCTTTAATATGTACCAATCAAGTATTTTCAAAAAACTAGTTTTTTATAAACGATTGTCCATTTGTTTTACCATTTTATCTTTCCACTCTGTAAAGTCTCCAGCTAAAATGTGTTTTCTTGCTTCTCTTGTTAACCATAAATAGAATCCTAAATTATGAATAGACGCTATTTGTTTACCTAACATTTCTTTTGCTGCAAAAAGGTGACGTAAGTATGCCTTCGAGTACATGGTATCTACCCAAGTAATTCCCATTTCATCAATAGGAGAAAAATCTTGTTCCCACTTTTTATTTTTAATATTTATAGAGCCGTGTGCAGTAAATAACATCCCATTACGTGCATTACGTGTTGGCATTACACAATCGAACATATCGATGCCTAATGCTATGTTTTCTAAAATATTAATAGGTGTTCCTACCCCCATTAAATAACGTGGTTTGTCTTCAGGTAAAATAGCCGTTACTATTTCTGTCATTGCGTATAATTCCTCTGCTGGTTCCCCTACAGAAAGACCACCAATAGCATTTCCTTGTGCTCCTACAGACGCTATATATTCAGCAGATTGTTTTCGTAAATCTTTATAAGTACTTCCTTGTACAATAGGAAAAAACGTTTGTTCGTATCCGTACTTAAAAGGTAATTTTTCTAAATGATTTACACATCTTTTCAACCATCTATGCGTCATATGCATAGAGCGTTTTGCGTAATTATAATCACAAGGATATGGAGTACACTCATCAAATGCCATAATAATATCGGCACCAATGGTGCGTTGAGTTTCCATCACATTTTCTGGAGTAAAGAAATGTGTAGATCCATCAATATGACTTTTAAATTTAACTCCTTCTTCGTTAATTTTTCTTCTTCCAGAAAGCGAATACACTTGATATCCACCACTATCAGTTAAAATATTACGATCCCAATTCATAAACTTATGCAAACCTCCTGCGGCTTCTAAAGTTTCTAATTTAGGGCGTAAATATAAGTGATAGGTATTTCCTAAAATTATATCTGGATTGATCTCGTTTTTTAACTCTGATTGATGCACACCTTTTACAGTACCTACTGTACCTACAGGCATGAATATTGGAGTTTCTATTGTTCCGTGATCGGTTGTAATAACACCTGCTCGTGCTTTACTTTTTGGGTCGGTTGTTTTTAAGTCGAATTGCATAAGTGACAAAGATACGCTTATTTAAGAATTGGAAAAGTAAATAAAATCATAATAATTAGTAAGTAGTTAGCTGTTGTGTAAATTTTATATTTCATGCCTACAACTACCTTCTTTATAAAGGCCTTTTATTTACGTTTACGTCCAAATTTTTGGTTAGAATTTCTTTTTGATTTTGGTGAATTTTTTCTAAAAGCAGCACTTTTTTTATTAAAATCGTCTTGCTTTTGTACTTCCTTCTTTTTTGGTTGTTTTGGCTTTTTTTTCTCAACAACTGTAGATGCTTCTTCTGTTTTAGAAGAACTAGCAATCATTTCGTTGATTTCTTTCATCTCATCACTTGTTAATTCTCGCCAATCACCAGGTTTTAGTTTATCTAAAGAAACATTCATAATACGTTCGCGTTTTAACTTCGTTACTTCGTATTCTAAATATTCACACATTCGTCGTATTTGACGATTTAAACCTTGGGTTAAAATAATTTGAAAGGTAAAATCATTTATTTTCTTCACCTTACATTTTTGAGTTACGGTTCCTAAAATAGGAATTCCATTACCCATTCTTGCGATAAAATCATCCGTTATCTGTTTATCAACCGTAACAATGTATTCTTTTTCGTGGTTGTTTCCTGCGCGTAAAATTTTATTAACGATATCACCATCATTGGTTAAAAATATTAACCCTTCAGAGGGTTTATCTAAACGTCCAATAGGAAATAATCTTTCTGGATGGCCTACAAATTTTACAATGTTCTTTTTTTCTTTACTATCGGTCGTACAAACAATACCTACTGGTTTGTTTAATGCGATGTAAAGTGTAGTAGGTTTTGGCTCTAATAAACGACCATCTACATGTACTTTATCTCCTTCAAAAACTCTATTACCTAATTGAGCAACATTTTTATTGATGGTTACTCTACCCGCTGCAATAAATTTTTCGGCATCCCTACGAGAACAAATCCCCGTACTGCTTATAAATTTATTAAGATTTGTTGATACTTTATTCTTGTTTTCCATTACTGCAAAGAAAAAGAAAATCCCCAAGTTTTAGCTTGAGGATCTTACTATATTATTTTGTTTTTTTAAAAAATCATCATTTTCTGCGTACAACGTGCTAAACTAGGTCTTCTATCGTAATCAAAACCAAGTGTGATCATGTGTGTACCATAATTAAAATCTTGTGTTTTATTTACATTAACACTAAAACCGTAAGACATATATAAGTTGTTCTTTTTTAAACCTATTAACGGTGCTATTGCATTAGGTTCAAAAAATTGATCATTTAAGAATGTATAACTTAAACCTGCCCAAACATACCCGTCATTAATACCTTTTCTTACTTTTACATTCATATCGGTTCTCGATCTTTTATCAGCTTCGTAGTATTCAACAAAAATAGACGGTTCTATCTCTACCATATTGCTAATTCTTGCCAATACATACGATGTATATAATGTAAATCTTCGTAAAGATTCTGGTTCGTTGGTAGCAAAGTTTTCTATTTTTTTATTTAACAGATTATTTGCGTTTACACTCACACTAAATCGTTCGTAACGGTATAACATACCTACATCAAAATTAGAGTTTGTAAGTGTTCTATTAGGCACTGTTTCTCCTGAATTATTTTCTGAAGTATCGATACCAAATTGAACAAAATTATAGCTTAAACCAAATGATAAAAAACTATCATGAAAATTACTTAATGTTAAGTGACTTGCCAATGATAACTTCACTCCTTTCTGAGAAGTAAATCCGTTTTTATCATTAAAAATAGTAATACCACCACCAAAACGATCTGCTAAACGCGCTTCAACCACTAACGATTGTGTATCAGGAGCCCCATCAACACCAACCCATTGGCTTACACCGTTTAATCGTACTTGTAACCCACTTCCAATACCTGCATAACTTGGCGATATTAAAAAAGGATTATCTGCCATATGACTTATATATTGAGGTAAATTTACCTCTTGAGCTACTAATTTGACACTACAAATTAGGATACTTATTGTTATTAATATCTTTCTCATTTTTATCTATATAATGTAAAGTGTCCCATTAACTTTTTCTCTTCTCCTGATAATTCATTAAAGTAAATAGTATACCAGTAATCTCCTGCTGGTAATGGTTTACCTTCATAAGTACCGTCCCATCCTTGCACAACACCTTGATAATTAACAATCTTACGAGCATATCTATCAAAAATATATACTTTTATATTATGATACGGTTCTACTTCTAATGGATACCAGAAGTCGTTTGTTCCATCACCATCTGGCGTAAATAAATTTAACACCGTAATAGTTACATAAACGCCTCTTATCGTAATTGTTACTTGACAACCTCTTGCATCGGTTACAGTTATGGTGTAATCTTTAGTTTGTAGAATTGTAAATTCGTTTTCCTCTCCGTAATCTACTCCATCAACTGTAAAGTTATAAGGAGGTAAACCAAAGTCTACATTTGCTATTAACTTATTTTTTTGTGAATCGTCAATAAACATCGTTAATGCTTGAATATCTTCAATGTCTATCGAATCACTTGAGCTTTGAGCACAATTTGATATTGTGTTTGTTGCTGTAACCGTATAACCGTTACCTGCAGCTACATCAACAAATTCACCTGTTGTATTTGTTGCAACAGCGCTACCTGCACCATCATATAACGTATAAGACATGTTATTCTTATATTGATCGGCAACAATTGCAACAATAATATTTCCTACCGGACAGGTATACTCCCAATCTACTGTTAAATCAAGGTCTATAGCTTCATCTGTTGTAATGGCTGGTAAAGCTACTGAAGGACATCCGCCACCACTATCTCTTACACTAATTACATATACAGTATCATCTTCAATACCTTCTGCCGCACCTAAACTAATTGTACCTGTATTATATGGCGTTGCAATTTCAACATTATTAATACTAATAAAGTATGGTTGTGTTCCTCCTTGTACATCAACAGTAATTATTGGTGAAGGATCATTTAAACACGTTTGTTGCGTTACGCTGTTTAAACCTATTTGTAATGCATCAGGTTCAGTTATAACAACTTCAATTGGTGGTACAATTGTACATCCTATAACATCTTTTATGGTTACATAATAGGTTGCTGCTGGTAAATTTTCGAACACACCGTTTGTTACAAACTTATCTGCTGGATATAGCGGATTTGCTGGTACCGAAATAATGTTATATTCATAACCTCCATTACCCTCAAAACCTTGTGCTGTAATAATACCTGTACTACCACCAAAACATGATACATTTTGTGTTGCTACTGCTGTACCAGTTAATGCTATTGGTTCTGCTATGGTATACTCACCCGTTACAGTGCTACAAACTTCACCTGCTGCATTGGTACTTCTTACATTAATTTTATACGTACCAACTCCTAAACCTGTAAATGAATTATCACTTTGCCACGTTCTTATTTCAACATCATTTTCATCTACTAATTGATATTCATAGTTTCCAAATCCGTCTTGAGCATTCGCTATTAATACGCCATTTGCGTCACCATTACACGTAATAAATGCCGATGAAACATCTAAGGTTGCTGTTACATCTGTATAAGGATTAACTCTTACCGTTATGGCATCAGAAATACATGCTTCGTTATCTCTTACATATATTTGGTGTTCTCCTGCAGGAAGATCAAACCTATGGTTTGGTGTCGCATTAGCAGCTATAAAATTAATACCATCTGTACTAAATTCATAAGGTCCTGTTCCGCCAGTTCCTGAAACTTCTACAACTGCTTCTGCTCTGTTACAAGTAATAACCTCTATAATATCTGCTGATGCTACTACTTCTGTAGGGTCTACAATATCAATAGGTCCAACTCTACCGTCACAAGAATAACCATCTGCTACTAATACATAATACCCAATACCTGCTGGTAAATTAGTGAACGTATTTGATGATTGACTCGCCGTTCTTGTTCCATCAGGGTATTCTAAGATATACGTGTATGACAATAAAGGGGTTCCTGCTTGTAATTGACCTCCAACTGCATCAACCGAAATGGTTGCCGTACTTTCATCAATACAAACATTTGGTGTTACTGTAAATGTACCCGTTATTGGTATACCATCCTCTAAAGTAAAAGTGATTGCTTCTATACAATTATTAGCATCTCTTACTGTTGCAGTATAATCACCTGCTGTTAAGCCTGTAATTACAGCATTATTACTGAAAGATTGAATTGGAGAAACCTCACCTGTTTTTTCTAGTTGATATTCGTAAACTCCCCAACCACCTACAGCTGTTAAACTAACTTCTCCAGAATCTGTTGGCGTACATTTTATGTACGTTAATTCTTCTGACAATGTTAAATCAACCGTTGGTTGTACGATTTCGAAAGGATTAGATTCTGGTGAACAGAAAGGGGTATCAATCATCGAAATTGTTACATAGTAATTACCTGCAGCTAAACCTGTAATGGTAGTTGCTGTAGTTCCTACTCCTGCTCCTGTAATACCTGTAGTTACTCCACCCACATTAAACACTTCATACGTATAATCTCCACTGTATGGTGATGTTGGATTAAAACTTACATCTACACTTGCTGTACCATTAAAACATGCACGTTGAATATTATCAATAATTAAATCGAATACTGGAGCATCATTTACGGTATAAAATTCTGTAAACACACAATTTGTATCTGTATTTTCTACTTCTATTCTGTAAACTCCTGTTGGTAATAATGTAACAAAATCACCATCAACCGCTCTTGTTTCTAATAACGTGTTTGATGTATTATCATATAATCTGTACTCAACATTTGCGATAGGCAATGTACTTGTATAGGTTGCTAAAATATCTTCACCTTCATTACAGTCAATCGCTCTGTCTGCAGTAATCGTTACTGTTGTTATTCTTGCGAAAGGAGCAATAGTTCTTGTTGCTGAGTCAGCACAGTTGTTGCTATCGAAAACTGTTACGGTTACCTCACCGCCTGCTTCGTTTGTTATTGTAAAGTTAAACACACCACTGTCTTGCGTTATATCATCTGATGTATCTGCTGGGGTATTGTTATCATATACAAATATTGCTCTAACAAAATCACCCGTACCACCTGCTCCTGTTGTATCAACAGATATGGTTGCATTGTTTGTAGTATTTGTTCCTACAGCACAATCAAAATCTGTTACGGTAACTGCTCCTGAAATATCAATAATTGGATTTTCATTTACAGTTTCAGTTACATCAAAAGTACAACCATTAGCACCTGTTGCGGTTATAATGTAAGTATCTGCTGGTAAACCTTCAAATGTATTTGTTGTTGCATCAAAAGTACCAACGTTAGGTAAAATTGTATAAGTTAATGGCGAAATACCATTATCTATAGCTGTTACTCGTATCGCTCCGTTTGATGCACCGTTACAAATATTATCTGTAATTACTGATGCTGTAAAACTTGGTAATGTAGCAGCTTCAATCTCAATTGTTCTTGTTACATCACAACTTGGATTTGCTCCAGTATCGGTTATTGTTACCGTATACGTTCCTACTACTGTTGGATTAAAAGTTAATGGACTTGTAAAAGCAGTTCCTGATCCAACTGTAGCACTTGGTCCTGTAATTTCATACGTATATGTTCCTGAACCTGATGCTACTTCTATTACAACTTCTGCTGCCGTTGGTGCATTACATGTTAAGTTCTTGGTTTCATCTAAAGTGAAAATTAAATCTTCACTTATTATTACATCTATTGGGGCTTGTTGTGCACATCCGTTTGAATCGGTTACACTTACCGTATAAGTATCTGCAGTTAAATTATTAAACGTATGCGTAGTTGTTGCAATTACACCTGTGTTTGCAATTTCTGTTCCGCCACTGTTGGTTAATACATAGGTATAACTTCCCGTTCCGCCTGCTGCTGTTACTAAAATACTTCCATCTACATTCGTATCACAAGCATTATCTGTATCAACTGCTGTAAAACTTACTGCAATTGGATCGGCAACTTCTACATTTACTGATGTTCCTTCACAATCGTTTACATCTCGTACTCGTATCGTATAATTTCCTGCTGCTAAACCTGTAAACACATTGTTTGTTCCGTTGGTTGCAAAATCATAACCTACTATTGCTACATTTGGTGTTAATGTTTCTTCTAACTGATATGTGTATCCGCCAAAACCATCTGCTCCGGTTGCTGTAATTGTTGCATCGGCAATTCCTGTACAACTTACTCCTGGATTTACAACTCCTGTTACTGAAATTACTGCCGTAGGCTGATTGATTGTAAACTGATTCGTTGGCTCTGTACAGAAAGGTGTATCAGTCATTGTAATTTCTACATAATATGTACCAGCTAATAAACCTGTAATAGTTTCGGTTGTTACTCCGCTTATTCCTGTTCCTGTAATTGGAATTGCTAAAGAATTTCCTGAAGTATCTAAAACTTCATAGTCATAAACTCCTCCATAAGTTGTACTTGCATCAAAACTGATATCAATACTTCCGCCGTTATCTCCGAAACAGGTTGCTTGCGGATTGTTTGCGATTACCGTAAAGTCTGGTGCTGTACCTACTGTATATGTTTTTGTAAACACACAACCTGTTACTGGGTGTGTTGCTGTTATCGTATACGAACCTGTTGGTAAATCTGTAAAAGTTGCTGGGTCTGTTCCTGCCGCTACTGCTTGAACTGCTGGTAATGTATAACCTGCAGGTCCTGCTGTAATCTGGTAATCAACACCTGCAATATCAGTACTTGTTTTTACTTCAATATTTTCTCCGTCTTGACAATCAATATCTTTTACTGAATCGATATCAATATCTGTAATAGGATCAAAAGCATTTATTACGGTTGATGTTGATACTGCTTCACAATTAGCACTATCTACAATACGTACATAATAACTACCGCCCGCAACATCGCTTATTGAAAATTCATACGTTGTACCTGTTATAGTTAAGCTGTTTACTAAAACATCATCTGTTGTATTTGATAAGTTATCTACTGAATTATTTCCACTAACATCATGATACAGTTCTACTGTTGAATATACAGTTGTTCCGCCTGAAACTCCTGATCCATCTAATGCATTAATGCTTAACGTAGCGTTGTTTACATCATTTGCTGTAGTACAACCAAACTGAACTGGCGTTGGTGCGTTTACTGTTAATAATGGGTTATCTTCTACTAAAATACCTGGTTCATCAGTTGAACAACCATTATCTCCTGTAACAGTTACCGTATAGGTTCCGGCTGGTACATTGATAAATGAGTTGCTTGCCGCATCCCAGCTAGCTAATCCCGCACCTAAAGCTGGTAAATCTGTTTTAACAATACTGTATGTTAATGGCGTTAACCCTGCAGTTACAGCAACTGCTATACTTCCGTTGGCTCCACCATTACATGTTGCATCTGTTACAGCTGTAGTGAATGCTGGTACTAATCCTTCTGCAATATCTATCGTTCTTGTTACCGAACAATTTGGGTTTGCTCCAGTATCAGTTATTGTTACCGTATACGTTCCTACTACTGTTGGATTAAAAGTTAATGGACTTGTAAAAGCAGTTCCTGATCCAACTGTAGCACTTGGTCCTGTAATTTCATACGTATATGTTCCTGAACCTGATGCTACTTCTATTACAACTTCTGCTGCCATTGGTGCATTACATGTTAAGTTCTTGGTTTCATCTAAAGTGAAAATTAAATCTTCACTTATTATTACATCTATTGGGGCTTGTTGTGCACATCCGTTTGAATCGGTTACACTTACCGTATAAGTATCTGCAGTTAAATTATTAAACGTATGCGTAGTTGTTGCAATTACACCTGTGTTTGCAATTTCTGTTCCGCCACTGTTGGTTAATACATAGGTATAACTTCCCGTTCCGCCTGCTGCTGTTACTAAAATACTTCCATCTACATTCGTATCACAAGCATTATCTGTATCAACTGCTGTAAAACTTACTGCAATTGGATCGGCAACTTCTACATTTACTGATGTTCCTTCACAATCGTTTACATCTCGTACTCGTATCGTATAATTTCCTGCTGCTAAACCTGTAAACACATTGTTTGTTCCGTTGGTTGCAAAATCATAACCTACTATTGCTACATTTGGTGTTAATGTTTCTTCTAACTGATATGTGTATCCGCCAAAACCATCTGCTCCGGTTGCTGTAATTGTTGCATCGGCAATTCCTGTACAACTTACTCCTGGATTTACAACTCCTGTTACTGAAATTACTGCCGTAGGCTGATTGATTGTAAACTGATTCGTTGGCTCTGTACAGAAAGGTGTATCAGTCATTGTAATTTCTACATAATATGTACCAGCTAATAAACCTGTAATAGTTTCGGTTGTTACTCCGCTTATTCCTGTTCCTGTAATTGGAATTGCTAAAGAATTTCCTGAAGTATCTAAAACTTCATAGTCATAAACTCCTCCATAAGTTGTACTTGCATCAAAACTGATATCAATACTTCCGCCGTTATCTCCGAAACAGGTTGCTTGCGGATTGTTTGCGATTACCGTAAAGTCTGGTGCTGTACCTACTGTATATGTTTTTGTAAACACACAACCTGTTACTGGGTGTGTTGCTGTTATCGTATACGAACCTGTTGGTAAATCTGTAAAAGTTGCTGGGTCTGTTCCTGCCGCTACTGCTTGAACTGCTGGTAATGTATAACCTGCAGGTCCTGCTGTAATCTGGTAATCAACACCTGCAATATCAGTACTTGTTTTTACTTCAATATTTTCTCCGTCTTGACAATCAATATCTTTTACTGAATCGATATCAATATCTGTAATAGGATCAAAAGCATTTATTACGGTTGATGTTGATACTGCTTCACAATTAGCACTATCTACAATACGTACATAATAACTACCGCCCGCAACATCGCTTATTGAAAATTCATACGTTGTACCTGTTATAGTTAAGCTGTTTACTAAAACATCATCTGTTGTATTTGATAAGTTATCTACTGAATTATTTCCACTAACATCATGATACAGTTCTACTGTTGAATATACAGTTGTTCCGCCTGAAACTCCTGATCCATCTAATGCATTAATGCTTAACGTAGCGTTGTTTACATCATTTGCTGTAGTACAACCAAACTGAACTGGCGTTGGTGCGTTTACTGTTAATAATGGGTTATCTTCTACTAAAATACCTGGTTCATCAGTTGAACAACCATTATCTCCTGTAACAGTTACCGTATAGGTTCCGGCTGGTACATTGATAAATGAGTTGCTTGCCGCATCCCAGCTAGCTAATCCCGCACCTAAAGCTGGTAAATCTGTTTTAACAATACTGTATGTTAATGGCGTTAACCCTGCAGTTACAGCAACTGCTATACTTCCGTTGGCTCCACCATTACATGTTGCATCTGTTACAGCTGTAGTGAATGCTGGTACTAATCCTTCTGCAATATCTATCGTTCTTGTTACCGAACAATTTGGGTTTGCTCCAGTATCAGTTATTGTTACCGTATACGTTCCTACTACTGTTGGATTAAAAGTTAATGGACTTGTAAAAGCAGTTCCTGATCCAACTGTAGCACTTGGTCCTGTAATTTCATACGTATATGTTCCTGAACCTGATGCTACTTCTATTACAACTTCTGCTGCCATTGGTGCATTACATGTTAAGTTCTTGGTTTCATCTAAAGTGAAAATTAAATCTTCACTTATTATTACATCTATTGGGGCTTGTTGTGCACATCCGTTTGAATCGGTTACACTTACCGTATAAGTATCTGCAGTTAAATTATTAAACGTATGCGTAGTTGTTGCAATTACACCTGTGTTTGCAATTTCTGTTCCGCCACTGTTGGTTAATACATAGGTATAACTTCCCGTTCCGCCTGCTGCTGTTACTAAAATACTTCCATCTACATTCGTATCACAAGCATTATCTGTATCAACTGCTGTAAAACTTACTGCAATTGGATCGGCAACTTCTACATTTACTGATGTTCCTTCACAATCGTTTACATCTCGTACTCGTATCGTATAATTTCCTGCTGCTAAACCTGTAAACACATTGTTTGTTCCGTTGGTTGCAAAATCATAACCTACTATTGCTACATTTGGTGTTAATGTTTCTTCTAACTGATATGTGTATCCGCCAAAACCATCTGCTCCGGTTGCTGTAATTGTTGCATCGGCAATTCCTGTACAACTTACTCCTGGATTTACAACTCCTGTTACTGAAATTACTGCCGTAGGCTGATTGATTGTAAACTGATTCGTTGGCTCTGTACAGAAAGGTGTATCAGTCATTGTAATTTCTACATAATATGTACCAGCTAATAAACCTGTAATAGTTTCGGTTGTTACTCCGCTTATTCCTGTTCCTGTAATTGGAATTGCTAAAGAATTTCCTGAAGTATCTAAAACTTCATAGTCATAAACTCCTCCATAAGTTGTACTTGCATCAAAACTGATATCAATACTTCCGCCGTTATCTCCGAAACAGGTTGCTTGCGGATTGTTTGCGATTACCGTAAAGTCTGGTGCTGTACCTACTGTATATGTTTTTGTAAACACACAACCTGTTACTGGGTGTGTTGCTGTTATCGTATACGAACCTGTTGGTAAATCTGTAAAAGTTGCTGGGTCTGTTCCTGCCGCTACTGCTTGAACTGCTGGTAATGTATAACCTGCAGGTCCTGCTGTAATCTGGTAATCAACACCTGCAATATCAGTACTTGTTTTTACTTCAATATTTTCTCCGTCTTGACAATCAATATCTTTTACTGAATCGATATCAATATCTGTAATAGGATCAAAAGCATTTATTACGGTTGATGTTG
Organism: Tenacibaculum sp. AHE14PA; assembly: GCF_019278465.1. Lineage (GTDB taxonomy): Bacteria > Bacteroidota > Bacteroidia > Flavobacteriales > Flavobacteriaceae > Polaribacter > Polaribacter bernardetii. Next base: position 545,113 of record NZ_CP058983.1, read on the forward strand.
ATACTGCTTCACAATTAGCACTATCTACAATACGTACATAATAACTACCGCCCGCAACATCGCTTATTGAAAATTCATACGTTGTACCTGTTATAGTTAAGCTGTTTACTAAAACATCATCTGTTGTATTTGATAAGTTATCTACTGAATTATTTCCACTAACATCATGATACAGTTCTACTGTTGAATATACAGTTGTTCCGCCTGAAACTCCTGATCCATCTAATGCATTAATGCTTAACGTAGCGTTGTTTACATCATTTGCTGTAGTACAACCAAACTGAACTGGCGTTGGTGCGTTTACTGTTAATAATGGGTTATCTTCTACTAAAATACCTGGTTCATCAGTTGAACAACCATTATCTCCTGTAACAGTTACCGTATAGGTTCCGGCTGGTACATTGATAAATGAGTTGCTTGCCGCATCCCAGCTAGCTAATCCCGCACCTAAAGCTGGTAAATCTGTTTTAACAATACTGTATGTTAATGGCGTTAACCCTGCAGTTACAGCAACTGCTATACTTCCGTTGGCTCCACCATTACATGTTGCATCTGTTACAGCTGTAGTGAATGCTGGTACTACGGCTGGTGCAACTGTAAATACTTTTGTATTGGTACAACCTTCTACAGTATCTGTAATTGTTATGGTGTATTCATCTGCAATTGCAGTGCTAAATACAAATGGTGTAGCTGGTAAAGCTGTACCTGCTGGAACAACATTTCCACTTACAGCACCATTTATTTCATAGGTATAAGATCCACTACCTGTTATATTATCTATTTCGTAGGTTGCTGCTTCATTAGCTGGTGTAACTGTATCACACGTTAAGTTTTTAGTTAAGTTAACTTCGTATTCTAAATCTGGTTGAATATCTGCATTTGTATCAACCGTACATCCGTTAGCATCTCTTACTGTAATTACATGGTTTCCTGGTGTTAAGTTTTGTGCAATAAATTCTGCATAACCTGAACCACCATCTAAAGCAATTGCGCTGCTAAATGTTCCGCCATCTACAGAGAATTGATAAGGCCCTGTACCACTATTTACTCTTACTGTAATTGTTTTGTTAGCGTCACAGCTATTAGGCTCGGTATATATAATTACTGGTGGTTGACTTACTGTTAAATCTACCGGACCAACTGTTGTTGCACAACTATTACCATTACTATCTGTAATTGTTACAGTAATATTTGTAACATCTAAAGTTGTATCTGTTACATCTGCGTACCCAAACTCAATAGTGTTTCCTACTACAGTTGCATTTGCGATGGTAAAATTATTGGCTGTTGCAACTGTATATGTATAAGGAGCTGTTCCTCCTGTAACATTATCAAGCCTTACAACTCCGTTTGTACTACAAGTTATATTACTTACTACTGATAAATCTGCAGATATTTGTGTTCCTGGGTTTATGGTTGCATCTTGACTTCCAAAATCACAAGTTCCAGTATTATTCGTTAATATAATATAATATACACCTTCTGAAAGGCCTGTTACAGTAATGTCAGCAAAGCCTGTTTGAGGTTGATTAGTGTATGCTGCAGAAACTGTTGAGCCCACATTCGTTATAGGGTCTCTTTCATATAAAGTCCATGTAAAATTATTAGATAAATCTAAACTTGTGTTATCTATTGTAAACGTTATTTCTCCAGCGTCTAGACCAAAACAAGATTGACTATTTACCACACTAGTAATTGGTACTGTTGGGTTGTAATCTACATAAAGATCTTCATTATTTCTCTCAATACAATCATCAGCAGGATCTGCTGTACCTTTTGTATCTCTTACAAAAAACTCATAACTTAAACCTGGTGTTAAGCCCGTAAATGTATAAGTTCTATCAGCCTCTCCCATAGTACCATTATTAAGTGCATCCGGTCCTACCCAACCTGATGGTGAATTTATAGCAAACTCAAAAACACTTGTAGAACCTCCACCTAATGCTTCAACTGTTACAGAAAAACCAACTGCACAATTTCCTGGGTTAGCAACAGGGTCAACTATTAAACCACTTACATTAAATGCTACCTCAAACCTACCGTTAGCTACAAAACAAAGTTGATTGCCTGAACCATCAATAGTTCTTAAAGTTGGAAAAATAACATCTCCTGAGTTTAAGTTTCTTACTTCACCTCCTGTTGAAGTAAAATCAATCCATGTAGCTCCGTTATCTATACTATATTGTAAGGTATTTGGCAAATAATCAGTAGGATCTATATTAATAAAATCAAACCCAGTATTAGCAGGATCGACAACACAAGTTGCTGGTAATACGTCTTGAATATCCATTACAATAGCTGGCGGATCTACCAATTCAATTGCTGGTGTTATAGTATCTGTACATCCTAAGGCATCTGTAATTTCAACCGTATATGTTTCGGCTGGTAAATTATTAAAACTAAAATTGCTTCCTGAAAAGTTAGAAATAGTTTCTACTAAAACAGCTGCGCTATTTGTAATGGTAATTGTATATGGCGCTTGTCCTGTATTGGCTGTTATAACACCATCTATACTACCTAAATCTCCGTTACATGTTGGTTGGTTTGGAGTAGCTGTAATTGCTACTGGTGTTATAGCATTTACAATAACATCTTGTATTATATATTCACAACCGGCATCGTCTTGCACATACACATCGTATGTACCTGCAGCTCCTGCCGCAATTACAATAGGGTTTGTTGCTGAAAATGCTCCTGCAGCATTACCATCTGGCACTGCTGAGAACACATACGTACCAGAACCACCTGTTGGGTTTAAAAGTATTTGTCCGTCTACACAACTTATATCTGTTGGTATTGCAGAGGCAACTAAAGCATCATTTATAGTAACGTTAGCAGTTTCTGTACAACCAGCAATATCTCTAATAGTTACCGTGTAGGCAATACTAGATAAACCTGTAATACTAAATGTTGTAGCATTGGCTGGTGCAAATGGCGTAAAGTTAGTACCGTCTAAACTGTATTCGTAAGTTCCGTTACCATTAGTAACATCTAAATCTATAATTCCGTTAGCCCCATCGTAACATTGTGGAGTTGCCGTAAATACAATTGTTTGCCTTGGTAATACTGTGACCATAACAGATGTTGAACGACAGCTTTCTGCGTCGATTGCAACTACCCAGTAATCTCCTGCGGTATCAATATCTGTAAATGGTGCGCCTGTTTGAGTTAAAACTCCTGGTGCGCCTGCATTATCATCAAACAATTCGTAGGTATAAGGGCCTCCATTTCCACCTGACGTTGTTGGTGTTATGGTAATTGTTGCTCCGTCTAATGTAGGATCAGCATCACACGTAATTTGTTTGGTTACTGTTGCTGCTACATTTATTACTGATGGATCTGATAAAGTTACCGGTGCTAATGTAATATTACAATCTGTAGTTGCTCCTGTTGGTCTTACTACAATATTGTATGTGACATCTTCTAAATTTGGAATTGTAAATGGATTTGTTGCTGCTGGATTCCAAGTTGTTCCTCCATTTAATGAATATTCAAAATCTGCTGGTAACGTTGTTGGTGCAGGGAAATAAGCCGTAACTTCTATGGTTCCGTTAGTATCACCAATACAAACAGGATTCGTTTGAGCTGTTACTGATGCCCTAAACTCTTGATTGTCTAAAACATCTATATTAGTCGCATCTATTTCACAATCGCTTCCGTAATCTACAGTTACTGTATAATTACCAACTGGTACATTTGTAAAAATGTTTGCATTTGCTCCATTTTGTACAACTGGGGTTCCTGTATTTAGTGTGTATGTATATGAAGCATCAAAAGGACTTATTGTTATTACTCCTGTACCGTCGCAATTATAAGTTACCGCACTTGTTAAGGTTGGTGCTGTTGGTAATGGCGCAATGATAATATTTGGCGTTACTGTAAAACTACAGCTATTTGCATCTGTTATTGTTACCGTATATGTTCCGTCCGTTAAGTCTTCAAATATATGATCAAAAGTTACCGTGTCTGTTGTAAATGTTGTAGCAGTAGTTCCATCACTTAATGTATAGGTATATGGTGCTGTTCCTCCTGTTACATTTTCTACTGTAATTTCTCCTAATTGAGCACACGTATAATCTTGCGATTGCGCTGCTGTCCCTGACAATGCATTTGGTGCAGCAATTGTAATTTCTGCTGTATCTGAACATCCATTGGCATCGGTAGTTAAAATATCATACGTTCCATCAGCTAAAGCACTAAAAGAAATGCTAACATCTGATGATGGACCTGATGTTTGTACTGTACCTGGTGCTCCTTGTAATGTTATAGTGGTTGTGTAATCTGCTGTTCCATCAGTTATAGCAATACTAACCGAACCTGTGTCTCCACTACAATCTGGTTGTGTTTCGGTAGCTACTATCGTAGGATCTGCTATTCTTGTAATGGTTACATCTTCTGTGTACTCACAAAATCCTACTGCTCCGTTTTGATCTCTTACACTTACTGTATAAGTACCTGCGGCAACATCAATTGGACTTGTAGTACTTGTTATTACTGCACCTGCTGTTGGAGCAATTGGTGTTACTACATATTGGTAATTACCATCTCCTCCTGTTGGTGTAATTGATATTTGACCTAAAGCGTTACAATGCTCGTTGGTAGTTGCAATAGTAGCATCTATTTGCGGATTAATTACTGTGCCTGCTACTGTTGCAGTACATTCAAAACCATCTGTTACAGTTACGTCATACGTACCGTCAGTTAAATCTGTAAATATGTTTGATGTTTGTGTGGTCGTTCCGCCATCTAAACTATATAAATAATTTCCGTTACCCGTAAGGATATTAACTGTTAACGTACCATTATTACTAGTCGAATTATAACAAACTTCTGGTGTAACAGTAAATGTTACAAGTATTGCATCTGGTACATTTACTTGAAATGGTGTTGAACGACAGCTTTCTGCGTCGATTGCTACTACCCAGTAATCTCCTGCGGTATCAATATCTGTAAATGGTGCGCCTGTTTGAGTTAAAACTCCTGGTGCGCCTGCATTATCATCAAACAATTCGTAGGTATAAGGGCCTCCATTTCCACCTGATGTTGTTGGTGTTATGGTAATTGTTGCTCCGTCTAATGTAGGATCAGCATCACACGTAATTTGTTTGGTTACTGTTGCTGCTACATTTATTACTGATGGATCTGATAAAGTTACCGGTGCCAATGTAATATTACACGCTGCTGGTGAACTATTATCTGGTCGTACCGATATATTATGGGTTCCTTCTGCTAAATTTGGAATTGTAAATGGATTTGTTGCTGCTGGATTCCAATTTGTTCCTCCATCTAATGAATACTCAAAATCTGCTGGTAACGTTGTTGGTGCAGGGAAATAAGCCGTAACTTCTATGGTTCCGTTAGTATCTCCAATACAAACAGGATTCGTTTGAGCTGTTACTGATGCCCTAAATTCTTGATTATCTAAAACATCTATATTAGTCGCATCTATTTCACAATCGCTTCCGTAATCTACAGTTACTGTATAATTACCAACTGGTACATTTGTAAAAATGTTTGCATTTGCTCCATTTTGTACAACTGGGGTTCCTGTATTTAGTGTGTATGTATATGAAGCATCAAAAGGACTTATTGTTATTACTCCTGTACCGTCGCAATTATAAGTTACCGCACTTGTTAAGGTTGGTGCTGTTGGTAATGGTGCTATTATTATATCTGGCGTTACCGTAAAACTACACGTATTTACATCTGTTATTGTTACGGTATAAGTTCCGTCCGTTAAATCTGTAAATGTATAAGTGTCATTTGTAGTTGTAAATGCTGTAGAAGTAGTTCCATCACTTAATGTATACGTATATGGTGCTGTTCCTCCTGTTACATTTTCTACAGTGATTTCTCCTAATTGAGTACACGTATAAATTTGTGATTCTATTGAATCTCCTGATAATGGATTTGGTGCAGCAATTGTAATTTGTGCTGTATCTGAACATCCATTGGCATCGGTAGTTACAATATCATAGGTTCCGTCAGCTAAACCATTAAAAGAAACGCTAACATCTGATGATGGACCTGATGTTTGTACTGTACCTGGTGCTCCTTGTAATGTTATGGTGGTTGTATAATCTGCTGTTCCGTTACTAATAGCAATACTTACCGAGCCTGTATCCCCACTACAATCTGGTTGTGTTTCAGTAGCTACTATCGTAGGATCTGCTATTCTGGTAATGGTTATTTCTTGCGTAAATTCACAACTTGGTGTTCCTGTTCCGTTTTGATCACGTACATAAAGATCCCAAGTACCTGCTGTAATTGTGGTTGGTGCTGTTGTATTAAAATCTCCTGAACCTGGTGTTGTTCCGCTTGTTACTAACGCATATACATAATTTCCATCTCCTCCACTTGGAGTAATATTTATTGTTCCGTCATTACACGTTTCATTCGTAGTTACTACTGTAGCTGTTAATTGAGGATTAATTACGGTTCCTGTTACTGTTGCCGCACAATTAAAACCATCTGTTACAGTTACATCGTACGTACCGTCTGTTAAATCAGTAAATATGTTTGATGTTTGCGTAGTTGTTCCTCCATCTAAACTATATAAATAGTTACCGTTTCCTGTTAGAATAGTAACTGTTAGCGTACCGTTATTGCTAGTCGCATTATAACAAACTTCTGGCGCTACAGTAAATGTTACAAGTATTGCATCTGGAACATTTACTAAAACAGGTGTTGATGTACAACCCTCTGCATCTATGGCTATTACCCAGTAATCTCCTGCGGTATCAATATCTGTAAAAGGTGCGCTTGTTTGAACTGAAGTTCCTGGTACTCCTGCGTTATCATCAAACAATTCGTAGGTATAAGGGCCTCCGTTTCCACCTGATGTCACTCCATCTATACTTATTGTTGCTCCATCTAATGTAGGATCAGCATCACACGTAATTAGTTTCGTTACTGTTGCTGCTACATTTATTACTGATGGATCTGATAAAGTTACCGGTGCCAATGTAATATTACAATCTGTAGTTGCTCCTGATGGTCTTACTAGAATATTGTATGTGTCATCTTCTAAGTTTGGAATTATAAACGGATTTGTTGCTGCTGGATTCCAATTTGTTCCTCCATCTAATGAATACTCAAAGCTTGTTGGTGCTACTGATGGAAATGCTGCTGTTATTTCAATACTTCCGTTAGTATCATCAATACAAACAGGATTCGATTGGTCGGTTACTTGTGCTGTAAATTCTTGATCTGCTAATACATCAATATTTGTAGCGTCTATTGTACAATCGCTTCCGTAAGCTACACTTACTGTGTAATTACCCGCTGGCACATTTGTAAAAATATTTGCATTTGCTCCATTTTGTACAACTGGTGTTCCTGTATTTAATGTGTATGTATAAGAAGCATCAAAAGGACTTATTGTTATTGTTCCTGTTCCGTCACAATTATAAGTTACCGCGCTTGTTAAGGTTGGTGCTGTTGGTAATGGTGATATTGTTATTGGAGCTAAAGCTAAAGAACAACTATTTGCATCTGTTATTGTTATCGTATATGTTCCGTCCGTTAAATCTTCAAATGTATAATCAAAAGTTACCGTGTCTGTTGTAAATGCTGTAGAAGTGGTTCCGTCACTTAATGTATAGGTATATGGTGCTGTTCCTCCTGTTACATTTTCTACCGTGATTTCTCCTAATTGAGCACACGTATAATCTTGCGATTGCGCTGCTGTCCCTGATAATGGATTTGGTGCAGCAATTGTTATTTCTGCTGTATCTGAACATCCATTAGCATCCGTGGTTACAATATCATAGGTTCCGTCAGCTAAAGCATTAAAAGAAATGCTAACATCTGATGATGGACCTGATGTTTGTACTGTACCTGGTGCTCCTTGTAATGTTATGGTGGTTGTATAATCTGCTGTTCCGTTACTAATAGCAATACTTACCGAGCCTGTATCCCCACTACAATCTGGTTGTGTTTCAGTAGCTACTATCGTAGGATCTGCTATTCTGGTAATGGTTATATCTTCTGTGTATTCACAAAATCCTACTGCTCCGTTTTGATCTCTTACACTTACAGTATAAGAACCCGCGGCAACATCAATTGGACTTGTTGTACTTGTTATTACTGAACCTACTGTTGGAGCAATTGGTGTTACTACATATTGGTAATTACCATCTCCTCCTGTTGGTGTAATTGCTATTTGACCTAAAGCGTTACACGTTTGGTTTGTTGTTGCAACGGTAGCATCTATTGGTGCGTTTATTGTTGCAGCTATTGGTGGTATTGTACATCCTAATCCGTCTTGAACGGTTACATTATAAGTACCTTCTGTTAAATTAGAAAATACATATTGATTTGGTGTGGTTACATCTGGAGTTTCCCACGTTGCACCATTATCTATACTAAATAAATAATCATCGTTTCCTCCTGTTACATTTACGGTTAAAGTACCATTATTACCATTGTAACAAGTTTCTGGAGTTACGGTAAATTCTACTGCGTCTGGTTCTTGTATTGACACATTTACTGGTACACAATTGTTTCTTAGAATAGTAATTTTAACGTCATCTATAAAATTACCTACACTTAAACTACCTGTTGCTGTAGAAAAAGCATCAAAAGCAATAACTGTGGTTGATTGTCCTACAGGTACAGTATATGTTCCACTGTAATCTCCCCAAGCTGAATTACCGTCTGTCATTGTTTCCACAATACCTGCTGTTGCTAAATCATCTCCTATTTTAACAGTAGCAACATCTACCCCCGATCTTCCTCTATGAGAAACAGACCAATTTATTTCATCGCCTGGTTGCGTACAATATTCTTGAAACAACGAACCTGGATTTCGTGAGTTTAATTCGGCAAAAGCAACCCCCTCTTTAGCAGGCACTCCTTGAAAATTATTATACCATATTTCTATTGTATTTGAAGGATCTGTAGTATCCCAACCAGGTACATCATCTTCATCTCGTTGGTTAAAACCTCTTGTTGCTCTTGTTGGTTGCTCGAAACTACCATTTTCGAATAAATTTGAAGTACAACCACATTCGTTACAGTTTCTACTATCACGAATCATTACTATGTAGTCTGTTACTCTTCCTGGTACGTCATTAAATATATTAGATGATTGCCATGTAGCACCATCATCTATACTAAATTCATAAGGTGGTACCCCACCCGAAGCTGTTGCTATAATGGTTCCTGTTGGTGGGCCTGAACATGTTGGTTGCTGATCTACGGCTGCTGTTAATGTTAACTCATCTGGCTGTGTGATTGTTACATCTCCTAAATCTATTACACAAGTTGTTCCGCCATCTACTTCTCTAATAAAAACATCATAAGTATCTGCAGCTAAACCTACAACTCTGTAAGGGTTGTCTGCTGTAAAAGACCAAGTAGTTCCGCCATCTACAGAATATTCAAAACTTGTGCCTATAACATTACTTGCTCCTATAGTAATACTACCATTATCAGAACCAAAACATTCACTATCTGAAGTTGCTCTTATGTCTCCAGAAAAAGCATTTCCTCCTGCAACAGTTACCGGAATATCTGTTCTACAATTTCCGAAATAATTTACTCTTACTGAATGTGCTCCCACTGCTACCTCAGTAAAAACGTTTGCATTTGCACCTGTTTGTACTACTGTACCGTCTAAGGTATAGGTGTATGAAGCATCAAATGGAGTTATTGTTATACTTCCTTCTCCTTCACAATTATATACTACAGTTTGATTAAATGTTGGTGCACCCGGAATTGGGTCTATAACCACATCGGCTAAATCTCTTGGACACCCGTTAGCATCTTCTACTCTAATATTATAAGTTCCTGCTGCTAAATTAATTACTGGATTACTTGTTGCTGGGTCATAAGTTGCATCTGTATCTAATTTATAATAAAAAGTATACACTCCTGTACCCCCTGTTGGATCTGTAAAACTTATAGTACCTTGTATCGTATTACCGTTAGCATCACAACTGTGATCGGTATGTGTTGTGCTACCACCTGTTAATGCAGCTGGTTCTTGAATTTCAATATTTTCGATATCATATATACATTGATATCCTGTTTTTGATGCTCTAACTCTTACTGTATAAGATGGGTTTGCTGCAAGGTTAGAAAACACACCTGTTGCGGTCCAATTAGCACCTGCATCTATGCTGTATTCAAATGTGTACCCTAAATCTGCACCATTAATACTTACCGCTATTTGTCCGTCCGTTAAACCATTACACGAAATATCGGTTGTATTGGTTGTAAATTGAACTTCAGGTTCTACAACAACTGTAGCAGTTGCTGTTGTAGCACAATTATTACTATCTGTTACTTGAAAAGTATACGTCCCTTCATTTCCGTTTGCTACATTATACGTTGATCCTGCAATAGCTACAGGCGTTGTTACTGAAGCAGGAGCTGAAATAAGTGAAATATTATAAGTTAAACCTGGTAATAAGGTTCCTCCGCCTGGGGTTAACGTAATAATACCATCGGAAGATCCATCCACACATGAAATATTTTTTGTGGTGGTTGCTGTTAAAGTAACTGGTGGTGGTTTATTTATGATACGTGTTTCTTGCGCTGTACAACCATCTACTGTAGTTATAGTGGTTACAAAAGTACCTCCGTCATTAAAGTCAAAAGTTTGGCTATTGTTTGCTATGAAACCACCTGAATTAGCTGCGAGAACTCCATCTCTTGTAATTTCATAAGAATACCCTCCTGGTACTCCACTAATACTTGCTGTTATTTGTATAACGTCATCTGAACAATTAAGAGTTCCTTGGGTTACATTTAATTGTATAGGTGGTGATTGTATGTTAATATTTTCTTGTGTATAGGTACATGAACCTGCTGGTGCACCTATTAAACGAATTGATAAATCATAATCTCCAGCATCAGTTATTGAAAAAGTAGCATTTGTTGAAAATGGTTCATTAAAACCTCCTGGGCCTGTTAAACTATATTCGTAACCATCAGGAACATTTGTAATAGCTATACTACCTGGTGTATTACAAACAATATCTTGTGTAGTTATTGTTGGATTTAACGTAGCCTTATATACATTAAAGTAATAAGTTTGCGGACATCGACCATCGTATAGTACTTCTAAGCGATATTCACCTTCAGTATCAAAATTCTTATCTAATTCTGCACCAATATTTGTCCATGCACAATCTGTATCTATATTAGCACATCCTTCTACTGCTTCAACAGTACAAGTAGCTACATCATCTAATTTAAACCAATTAACTGTAGTTGAACCTGTAAATGGTAAGTTTATATCTACAGAGCTATTAATTCCACATAAATAAATTTCTGCTAATTCAAACCCATTACATTCAGGTAAAACTTGTGATGCAAAAGGTGCTAAAGGATTTGGTTCATCATTAAAACTAACAACCTCTATTATTTCAGGTTTTGTTAAACAACCTAATGACGTTGTTTTAATTACTCTATAAAAACCTGCTGTTGATATAATTTGTGTTTGATTTGAACCTGGAGTCATAGAAACACCACGGACATTAATATCTTCTTGATCTGTTGTACTTAGACTACTAACATCTTCCCATAAATAAGTATCGAAACCACTACCTGCAATTAAGTTTAAATTAGCTGCACACAATATTTCTGTTCTTCTAAAGTCACAACCACTTATATCTACTAAAAAATTAGAAGTACCTACAACTCCAAAATTACAACTATCAAGACCAGCAAAGCTTTCTTCTCCATTAACACGAGGTGCTCCACCTATATCACTCCCATAATTTGCAAATGCTTGATTTTCTATAATATTAGTACATACATCTCTTAGTTGATTACAATCACTTACTACCTGAACTTTTATTTTTATGTCGTAAAACTCTCCACCTTCCTCTACAAGATTATCTGGAATTTCGAATATTAAACGCCCCCTAAATCCATTACCTGCTGATGGTAGCTCATAATTATTTAAAATATCTGTTCGTGTACTTTCTAATTCCGCGGGTAAGATTAAATCTGCTGGTAAAAAATCAACATTTTTTGGTAACACATCTATAATCTCTGTATTTGTTGCACCATCTGTTCCTACATTTTGAAAACGTATATTATAAAAAAGTTCAGAGCCTAAACCAACCGATGCCCCTGAAATATCATTACCTGCAGCATCCTCAATTGTTTTAATTAATTGAACTTTTGGTTCTATAATTTCAACTGTCATTGCATTTAAGAATGGAAAATAGGCATCCTGAGCTGTTGTAAACCTAAGATCAATTGAGCTCTGTCCATTACCGATAACCGAATTTGAAGGATTACTTAGGTTAAATAAATCAACATCAAAGCCTAAAGTATTTGTACTTCTTGGTGCTCTATTATTAACAAAATTATTAAATTTGGTTATAGAACTATTAAAAAAGTTATTAGTTTGGTTATTGTTACCTGTAGTTATGTCTACATAGTTGTTTGATTGATTTAATATTTGAAAACTATCCCCAACAAAAGGCTTATCACCTTCTAAGGCTGCCGTTAGTAACTGAACCCTAACAGGACCTGAAGGAATTGTAGTAAATCCAGAAAATGTTACATCTGTACTTACAACTCCATCAATAGTAGAAAAACCATCAAATAACGAAATATTTTTACTCGATTGCCCTTCATTTTCATAAATAATAACTAAAACCCAACCTGCTGAAGAACCTAGTCGTTGACCAACTGAATCTTGCCCTAGAGTAGCTTTAATATTCGCTCCAAAATAATCTCCATTATAATTAGTTCCTAATGATTGCACTATTGAAGTCACATCACTATAACATACGTAAGGCAATTGAGTAGCTTCTCCATCATCATAAAGTACAGTTCCTGTTATATCTTGATACGGTTGACCAGGAGCTTTAAATTTCATGGTATTAAAATCACCATCTCTAGTGTTTATAGCAGCAGACTCATCACTCCATTCATCATATGGATAAATAGAAGCCCAGTATAAACCTGCATATACAACTCTTGAACAACTAGGTAGGTTAAGTGTAGACATACTTGATGAAAAAGTAGTATTATTCCCAGGAATACCTAAATCATCATCAATATCAATATAGCCTAACTCGAAATCAGTGTTACTATTTCCTCCAAAATTAAAATCATCGTTAGGTCCAATAAAATTAAACCTTGAATCATCTATACTTAATATATTATTACCAACAAAGGTTATATTACCTCTAACATTAATCCCACCAACACCTAATCTGTTGGTAAAAGGAGTATCTGCTTTTTTATTAGCTTTAGATATCTCCTGAATTCTAGATGCTTTTTTTACTTCTAACTTAAATTCATTTGATACTCTTGAGTCATCGAATAAGTTAAGTTTCTCTTGGGAAAAAGTAATATTGGCAAAAAATAAAATTAGTACTATAAGTATTTTTTTCATCATCTTTTCTCGGGGATTAATTGCTTTGGGGGCTTACAAATTAATTATTTTATACGTACTATCGTTTTACGATCGTAAAACGAACCGTTTAAATTATTATTATACAACTTAATAGCTTCTTCTCTTGTTTCTGTTTTTGCTATATATGTATGCATATATCCAGTCGTAGGATTTATAAAGTATCCTGCTTCTATGTTATCGTTTCTTAACTCATCAACATTTCTATCTGCCAATGCTTTATTTCCATTTACATATACCTGTAAATAATATCCTGGTGCAACTCCTTGCATGTTAGACATGGTTCTTACTCTTGCTTTAGGTTGTGTTTTAGGTTCTTTGTAACTCTCGCCACTTGTACCTATGGTTAATTTAACCACATAAACTACATCCTTACCGCTTTTCTTTATTACTATTGATGATTTATCATTTTTATCATCACTCTCGAACATTCGCGTTTTATCTGTCAGCTCTTCTACTTTTTCAACGGCATCTTCTTCTTTTGCAAACCTATCTATATATACATAATAATATTTTTCGTTTGGTTCGAAAATATATTTTGCTTCAACATCTGATCTTTTCCATTTATCAATTAAAGGAAAAACATTTTCTTTATTCTTATACCTATCAGAAACAATATAATACATAGTACCTCCACCGCCACTACCTGCAGTTGTAATAGTACTTTGTCTCCATGGTTTATCTGATCTTCTTCTAAGTGACGTATCTTTTTCTTCTACCTTATTTTCTACAGGTGTTGGTACTATTACTTTTTGTGGAGCTGGTTGATTCTTTAACAAGCGTAAAACCTCATCAACTTTTTTATTTAAAATATCTATAGAGTCTTGCGCTGTTTGAATTTCATCTGATAAATCGTTATGCTCTTCATTTTTATACTCTTTTTTAGGCGCTCTTTCTGGTAATGTTACATTTACATTACCCGATCTTCTTGTTGGTCTTTCTCTTGTATATGATTTTTTACCAAAATTATAAATCAACCCTATTTCGTTGGTTGCCGCAAAAGTACTTTTCTCATAACTAAAACCAACGGCTAGTTTATCTGAAATATTCACACCTATTCCTGCAGAGATTCCATAGGTTTTATCGTAACCTGCTTTTACCCAACCTGCTTTTGGTAAATCTAAGATTACATTACCTCCAACACTAAATTCATTTTCTCCTGGCTTTCTTGCCATTACTAATGTTCTTAAATCTGCTCCTTCTAAAATTCCTGAAGCATAGGTAAACTCATATGAATACATTGCGTGTGCAGAAAATGTTTTTTCTCCAAAAGAAGTAGCCGTTTCGCTAGTCTTTAAATTAAAATCTACTAAATTCTCAAAAAACACTCCAACATCAAACTTACCAAACGATAAGGTAACTGCTGGTTGTAACATTACTAACGGTACATCCTGAAAGTTTGCTACTTGCGGATCTGGTACTGTTGAATTTACCTTTACTGCATCGGCACTTCTTCGGCTATATAAAAAATTGAATCCGAAAGTTAAATCCAAGTTTTCATTTAACTTTAATCGTTGTGCGTAGTTTATTAAGGCTCCAAAATCTTTAAACACGCCTACTTCTTGTTGATAAATAGCAACACCTGCGCCTACATTTTCTCGCATTTTGCCAGAATAGGTCCCAACATATAATCTTGGGTTGTCTTCAAAATCTACATTACTATTACGTACAATAGCAGTCATCTCTGTTTTACTTTCTCGTAAGGCCGAAAAAGTAGGAACCGTTAAAAAGCGGTTAAACTTCATAAAATTCCTTGAAGTAAAACTATTGTATTGCTGTGCATCATCAGACAATTGTGCTTCTACTGAAAACACACTTACTAATAACGCGATACATAATGTAATTTTTTTTATCATCTTAAATCTTTAATCTAATACAGATATTGTTCCTGCTTTAATTAATACATCTTCTTTTATAATTTTATAATAGAAGATTTTTTGATTTCCTAAACTTTCTAATGGCCAATCATTTTTATAATCGGTTGTATTTAAAATTTCTTTTCCACTCGAATCATACAATTGTATTACTACAGATGGTTGAAATGCGTATTTGTTTGATAATTGCCAAGTATCGTTTATTCCGTCTTCATTAGGTGTAACAATATTTGGTACGATAACCTGATCGTCTTGCTCTACAACTTCAACAGTAAGTATTACAATACAAGCACCTACTGAAGCTTCAACGGTATAAAAACCTAATGTAGTTACATCTAAAGTTTCGTTTGTTGATAAAACAGTTCCGGCAGTATCATCACCCAAATGCCAAACATAAGATTCAGCCCCCGATGCTGTTACAGTTACTGTTTGCCCTTGTATAAGTACTACTTTTTCTGATGGTGTTACCATTACTACCGATTCATCAAACAATACAACATTGATTGGTGCGTATGTTTTTTCACACCCAAAACCGGTTATTTTTAATGTATACTCACCAATTTCTGTAACAGCAAAATCTGTAACGTCTGTTGCTATTGCAATGGTATCATCATCTTTAAACCACTCATAAGTATAGCCTGCTACTAAAACATCAATTGTATATACGATATCACCACCAGGGCATAATGAATTAGAAGATGATGTTGAGGTAATTTCTGGATCTTCAACAATAAGTTTTATAGGCAACTCATTAGAGTCTGTAGTTAATGTTCCTACACCTACTTGCAAGGTATAAACTCCATTATCTTGATAAGAACCAACATTATAGCTAGTCTCTGTAGCACCTGGAACAGCTACTCCATCTTTTTTCCATTGATAATTTAACATATCAATCTGATCAGCAGACAAATCATACTGTTCGTCATCCTGACCTATAGCTGTAACACCTACAATGCTTAAATCGGTTGTAACCGTATTACACTCTTCATAAGCTGTTTCGGTCCTAATAGTTACATCGAACGATTTTACAGCGATTAACTCATATTTTTCCGAATCGACGATAAGATTACACGAAGTAGCTGAAGTTTTGGTTACACGTGCAAAATACGTACCTGCCTCTGTAGCATTCATACACAATTGCGTTCTCGAAGCTAAAGGAGCATCATCTTTATACCATTGAATAGTAGCTGAAGTAGCATCATGTGTTATACAAAGCTCTCTTGTTTCTCCCGGAAGAAGAATAGTTTTTAAAGCACCTACTGTATTTACATTAAAATCGGGCGTTGTTTCTTGTGCCAATACAACATCATTAGATTTCACTTCACAATCACCTAATTTCACTATTAAATGATAGGTTCCAAACTGGCCAGCTGTAGGAGTTGTATAGGTATTTAAATTAGATGCTTGCTTTAAAACATCGTCCTGATACCATTCGTAGGTATAATTAGTATCGTTTGAACTTGCTGTAAATGTATGTGCTTCGTCTCCACAAATCTCAACGTTAGCAGTACCTGTTATTTGAGCATCTGAATTGCTTATTCCAATTGCATTAATAAATCTTGATTTTGGTCCACCACAACTTCCGTAGTCAATCACCACAAAATAAGTTCCTGCTTGTGTTATTGTAAAAGTAGGGTCTTGTGTTGTTGCTACCAATGTATCAACAGAGCCAACTCTTCTAAACCACTGATATTCTCCAACAATTGCTGTTGTTAGTGATACTTCTTTACTTTCGCCATTACACAATGCGAAATCTTCGTCATTATTAATTCCTAATTCAGAATCGACTACCATATCATGGTAAGCTTCAAAAGAAATTGACTCAGAGGTCATTTCTGGAGAAGTTGTACGAATTCTTATTTTATAATTTTTACCAAAAGTGCCATCTGGCAATTGTATTGTTGTGCTAATATTAAATGCCTGATTAAAATTATTAGCTGCTGTACTCTCTAATCTCCTTAATTCCTTCACTAAAGAAGCGTCTGCAAAGCTTCCGTCGACATCAGAAAGCTCTATAAAAAAAACATTCTCATCATCAAAAACACTACCACTAAAAGAAAAATCGACAGGGAAATCTGTTGCTCCAGAAGTATCACATGCAGAGCCACCACCTGCAATAACAGGGGCATTTAATGTTTGTGCTAACATTGTATTGCATTGAATACAAATAAGTAATATACCTAAAAGTATTTGTATGCTTCTAGTTATTTTGTTCATTTATAGAGGTACTTAAGGGGCGATAAAAATACACTTTTTTTAAAAAAAAGCAGCATTAACACGATAATATTATAAGTGAATATATAAAAACTATATTAAACGAACAACTAAAGGCATAAAACTAAGGTAAAACACTTATTTACAAGCTCTTTAAACTTGCCTTAATTTTGAAGTTATTGACCTAAAAAAATAGATTTCTAATGTATATTTGTATTTTATCTTTATCATTTATGAAACAAAAAATCACCATTGCCATCGACGGATTTTCATCTACAGGAAAAAGCACTATCGCAAAGCAACTTGCAAAAAATTTAGGCTATATTTATGTAGATACTGGTGCTATGTACAGAGCCGTTACTTTGTATGCAATGCAACAAAATTACATTTCAGATTCCCACTTTAATCCGGAAGAATTGGTTACAGATTTACATAAAATCTCACTCTCTTTTAAGTTTAATGAAGAACTTGGTTTTGCAGAAATGTATTTAAATAATACTAACGTTGAAGCCACTATTAGAACCATTGAGGTTTCTCGTTTAGTTAGTAAAGTAGCCACTATTTCTGAAGTTAGAAAGAAACTCGTAAGCGAACAACAAGAAATGGGAAAAAACAAAGGTATTGTAATGGATGGACGTGATATTGGTACGGTTGTTTTTAAAAATGCTGAATTAAAATTATTTATGACTGCCTCTGCCGATAAAAGAGCTACACGTCGTTATAAAGAATTATTAGATCGTGGTGATAAGGTTAATTATGCCGAAATATTACACAATGTTCAAGAACGTGATCGCATTGATTCTACCAGAGAAGATTCACCTCTTGTTCGCGCCGATGATGCTATAGAATTTGATAATTCTGATATGGGCTTGAAAGAGCAGTTTGATAGAATTATGAGTTTAGTTAACATACGACTATAATAATTTACCTATTTTTATAGAAAAATAAATTCTATGAAAATGAAAAAAATTATTTTAACCATTGCTTTTTTCACTTGTCTTCAATCTTTTTCTCAGGGTATTGATTGGCAAACAGATATTGACAGCGCCATAATGTACGGCAAAGAAAACAATAAAGATGTTTTTATATATTTAGGAGAAAAAAAATGTGTGCCTTGCAGAGCTGTTCAGAAATACGCATATGACACTAAAAAATTTCAAGATTTTTCTAAAAAATTTGTCATGGTAAAAGTTTACAACGATTTAGATAAAAGTAAAAAAGAAGCACTCGCCTATTTTAATAAAGCAAAAAAACGATTTAACACAAAAATGGTTCCTCGTTTTATTTTAATACGCAACGAAAAAGAAATTGCTAACTTTTTTGCTTATGTAAAATCACCCGAAGATTTAATGGATAAAATTACTCCTTATCTAAAAAAATAATTTTCTTAAACCGAAAACAAAAAAACCAGCTTCATGAAGCTGGTTTTTTTGTTTTATAATATATTTTAGACTTGTTCTTCGTGTTTCGAATTCTCTGAATAGGCTCTCCATTTTGCCAAACACGCTTCAATATCTGCAGGTATTTCTGTATTAAATCGCATAAACTCTCCTGTTGTAGGATGCGTAAAACCTAATGTCTTTGCATGTAACGCCTGCCTTGGCAATACTTTAAAGCAGTTATTTACAAATTGCTTGTATTTTGTAAACGTTGTACCTTTTAAAATGTCATTACCTCCATAACGCTCATCATTAAAAAGTGTATGACCTACGTATTTAAAGTGCGCTCTAATTTGGTGAGTTCTTCCAGTTTCTAATTTACATTGCACTAAAGTTACATACGTAAGACGTTCTAAAACTTTGTAATGCGTAACTGCATGCTTACCATAATCTCCGTCAGGAAAAACAGCCATTTGCAAACGGTTATTAAAACTACGACCTATGTTTCCTTCTATAGTTCCTTCGTCTTCTTTTACATCTCCCCAAACCAATGCGTAATACAAACGCTCTGTAGTTCTATCAAAAAATTGTTTCGATAAATGTGCCATTGCAAACTCTGTTTTTGCAACTACTAACAACCCGCTTGTATCTTTATCAATTCTATGAACCAAACCAGGTCGCTCATTAGAGTTTGTTGGTAAGTTTTCTATATGATGAATTAATCCGTTAACCAAAGTCCCAGAGTAATTACCGTGCCCTGGATGAACCACTATTCCTGCTGGTTTATTTACAACCATAACA
Organism: Tenacibaculum sp. AHE14PA; assembly: GCF_019278465.1. Classification (GTDB taxonomy): domain Bacteria; phylum Bacteroidota; class Bacteroidia; order Flavobacteriales; family Flavobacteriaceae; genus Polaribacter; species Polaribacter bernardetii. Next base: position 564,765 of record NZ_CP058983.1, read on the forward strand.
GTATCATCTTCATAGACGATATCGATAGGAATATCTTCTGCAACCAATAAGTTTTCAGCTGGCGGATATGCTAAAACTACACGCACTACATCTTTTGGTTTTACCTTATGATTGGGTTTAACAATCTCATCATTAACTAAAACATTTCCTGCTTTTGCTGCTTGCTGAATCTTATTTCGTGTTGAACCCTCAATAAAGTTCATTAAAAATTTATCTACTCTTAAAGGCTCTTGTCCTTCAGTTGCTACAAACCTATGGTGTTCGTATAAATCGTCGTTTTCTATTGCTAAATTTGCGTCTTCCTGCATGAATCAATTATATAATTAGTTACCATCACCTAAAATAAGGTTGATCGTGGTTTTTTTTGGTAATTTTGTTCCTGGTGTAATTCTTTTTCCTTCGTGCTTTAATCCTCTAACAACATCTTTTCCTATATCTCTTACATAAGTAACATCTCTTCCTACAATAAAACCTTGAGATTGTAAATGTGTCGTTGCTTGCCTTTTTGTTCGTCCGTTTAAATCAGGAATTATAATATCTCTGTATTTAGATGGATTTAAAGTTAAGTATATTTTACGGTTTTCTTTTACGAAATCTCCTACTTCAGGATCTTGTTCTATAACCGATTTTTTTGGATATGCAGGATTATATGTTGCACTATCAATTATAATAAAATCTAAATTAAGTGTTTCTAATTTTTTCTCAACCTCTTCTAAAGACATTTCATGCAAATTAGGCACTTGTATTTTTTGATTGTGGTTCGTTGTGGTTCCTAGCCACCATTGCAGCACAAAAACAACTATAAACAACGAAGCAATCGCTATTCCTATTTGAATAAAGAAGGTTTTACTTTTTAAAAATTGAAATAAATTTTTAAGCTTTTCAGAAAAATTACTCATATTATTTTTTTGTAAGGTGGCGCAAATTTACAGTAAAAATATTACTATTTTTAATTCATTAACTCTTAAACGAGTTTTTTTGGTAAGTTTGTATAAACTTAGACAAACAATTTTACATTATAAAACAATTCAAAAGCAGTAAAGTGAAAAAAAACATAGCTATTATTATGGGAGGATATTCTTCTGAAGTAGAAATATCTTTAAAAAGTGGTTCGGTTGTTTACAAGCATCTTGATAAAGAAAAATATACGGCTCACAAAATTCATGTTTTAAAAAACAAATGGGTTTTGGTTGATGAAGAAAATAATGAATATCCTATAAATAAACATGATTTTTCTGCGGATGTAAATGGCCATAAAATTGTTTTTGATTGTGTTTTTAATGCAATACATGGTATGCCTGGTGAAAACGGACTCATACTTGCTTATTTCGATTTAATCGGATTAAAACACACCTCTGCTCCTTTTTATCAAATGGCTTTAACCTTTAATAAACGAGATACTTTAAGTGTTATTAAAGAATATGGTATTGCTACAGCAATTTCGGTATATTTAAATAAAGGCGACCACATAAATATTGATGAAATTATTACCAAAGTTGGCTTACCTTGTTTTGTAAAACCAAACAATGCAGGCTCTAGCTACGGTATTTCTAAAGTTCATAAGAAGGCTGAATTAATTCCCGCATTAGAAGTTGCTTATAAAGAAGATTCTGAAATTTTAATAGAAAGTTTTTTAAACGGAACAGAAGTTTCTGTTGGCGTAATTCAATACGAAGGTAAAACCAAAGTTTTACCAATCACAGAAATTGTTTCAGAAAATGATTTCTTTGATTATGAAGCTAAATATGAAGGTAAATCACAAGAAATTACACCTGCACGAATTTCTAAATCACAAGAAAAAAACGTTACCGAAGTAGCAAAACGCGTGTATGAAATTTTAAATATGAAAGGTTTTACTCGTGCCGAGTATATTTTTATAAATGATAAACCTCATTTCTTAGAAATAAATACCGTACCAGGATTAACGGAAGCAAGTATTTTACCACAACAAGCAAGTTGTGCTGGCATCTCTTTAACAGCACTATTTGGCAACGTTATTGAAACAGCATTAAAAAACTAAACTTATGAAAAAAGCAGTTTTTCCAGGATCTTTCGATCCGATTACATTAGGACATGTAGATATTATTGAACGTGGTGTTACCTTGTTTGACGAATTGGTTATTGCCATTGGTATAAATGCCGCTAAAAATTACATGTTTTCTTTAGAGGAACGCAAACGTTTTATTGAAGAAACTTTTAAAGATCAGCCTAAAATTAAAGTAGTTACTTATAGCGGCTTAACAGTTAATTTCTGTAAGGAACAAAATGCTGAGTTTATTTTAAGAGGTTTAAGAAATCCTGGTGATTTTGAGTTTGAAAAAGCCATAGCGCATACCAACCGTAAACTTTCAGAAATAGAAACCGTTTTTTTACTAACATCTTCTGGTAAAAGCTATATATCATCCTCTATTGTACGTGATGTTATTAGAAATAATGGTGATTATACAGGCTTAGTTCCCAGTACTGTAAAAAATTAAATTTTAATGAAAAAACTACTTATTCTACTTTGTTTAATTGCTTTCTTCGGATGTAAAAAAGAACGCATCAATACGGATGATTTTACAACACTTTTCGAAAAATCAAACGGAACAAAAACTCCAGAATATAAAGACGTTATTTCTTTTTATGAAGATTTAGCGGAAACCTACACTGAAATATCTTTATTTGAAATAGGCAAAACAGATTCTGGAAAACCGTTACATTTAGTAGTTTTTAATTCAGACGGAAAAACGACTTTAAAAAACATAAAAGATTCGTCTAAAAGCAAAATACTTATTAATAACGGAATTCATCCCGGAGAATCCGACGGAATAGATGCTTCTATGTTGCTTTTAAGAGATATCGTTCAGAATGATTCTCTAAAAAAAATATATAAAAATTCTTTAATTTCTGTGATTCCTGTATATAATATCGGTGGCGCTTTAAATCGCAACTCACATACTAGAGCCAACCAAAACGGACCGAAAGAATACGGATTTAGAGGAAATGCTCGTAACTACGATTTAAATCGTGATTTTATAAAACAAGACACTAAAAATGCCGCTGCTTTTGCAGAAATTTTTCATTTAATAAATCCCGATGTTTTTATAGATAATCATGTAAGTAATGGTGCCGATTATCAATACGCGATTACACATTTATTTACACAACACAATAAACTAGGTGGTAAACTTGGTGCTTTTTTAGAAACAGAAATGCGCCCGTTTATAGAAAATTCTTTATCAGAAAAACAAATTCCCATTACTCCATATGTAAACGTTTGGGGAAATACTCCCGAAAAAGGATGGTCGCAGTTTTACGACTCGCCAAGATATTCTACCGGATATACAACCTTATTTAACACCTTAGGTTTAATGGTAGAAACACACATGTTAAAACCATATAAAATTCGCGTTGAGCAAACCTATGAATTGTTATTTTCTACATTAGATTTCACGGAGAAAAACACTCTTAAAATTAAAGATTTACGTAAAAAAAATCTTAAAGATATTTTAAGTAAAAAAACATACCCTATAACTTTTCAAGTTGATAAAAACAATCCTAGCTATTTAGATTTTAAAGGCTATGAAGGTTCTTATATAGATAGTGAAGTAACCAACGGGAAAAGGTTATTTTACGACAAAAGTAAACCATACACTAAAAAAGTAACTTATTACAACAACTTTAAAAGCACCAAACAAATAACAATACCCAAAGCATATATAATACAACAAGGTTGGCATAAAATTGTTAAAAGACTACAGCAAAATAAAATAGCTTTTACACGTTTTAAAAAAGACACACTTCTAACATTAGAAACACAACATATAACAAATTTTGACACTCAAAAAACAGCCTACGAAGGACATTATCTACACTATAACACTTCTGTAGCAAAAGAAACTAAACCTGTTAAAATTAAAAAAGGAGATATTTATATTTCTACGCAACAAGAAGGCCTTAGATATATTATTGAAACATTAGAAGCCGAGGCTACCGACTCTTTTTTTAACTGGAACTTCTTTGATACCATTTTACAGCAAAAAGAAGGTTTTTCTGCCTATGTTTTTGAAGATGCTGCGGCTATATTTTTAAAAGAAAATCCGTTAGTAAAAGAAGCATTGATGGATAAAATAAATAACGACACCCTTTTTGCAAAAAACACCTATGCACAATTATACTATGTGTACAAGAAAACACCTCATTATGAAGAGGCGCATATGAAATTACCTATTTATAAAAAATACTAACTTAGCTCCCCTATTTTACGGCTTTGTTTGTATTAAAAAAATAACCCAATGAGTAAAGACCTTTTAAAATCTGTTTGTGAGCAAAAAAATTTCGAAGAAATTTTTAACAAACACTCTCAAACCCTAAGAAACTACATATATTATAAATGTGGTAACACTCAGCAGGCAGAAGATATTGTTCAGGAATCTTACATAAAACTTTGGGATAATTGCTCTAAAATAATATTTGAAAAAGCGAAATCCTTTTTATATACTGTTGCCAACAATCGTTTTTTTAATGAAGTAGCACATAAAAAAGTGGTCTTAGAACATCAAAGAAGAAGTATTTCTACAGATAAAACTAACGAAACTCCACAATTTATTTTAGAAGAGGAAGAGTTTTATCAAAAGTTAAAAAAAGTAATCGCCGATTTACCTGAAAAACAACGAGAGGTTTTTCTTTTAAGTAGAATCGACAAGAAAAAATATGCTGAAATTGCTGAAATTGTAGGTATTTCTGTAAAAGCAGTAGAAAAAAGAATGAGCAAAGCGTTGCTGATTATCAAAGAAAAAATTGGTAAAATATAATAAAAAAGTAGGGTAATTAGTAAATTAATTGTTCTTAATATAAATAGCAAGAAAAACGAAAATGAAACAAGAATATAACGATGAAACATTTTTAGCTCGATGGATTGCGAATGATTTGTCGTCGGATGAATTAAATAAATTTAAAGACTCTGAGGATTATCATCAATATAAAAAAATTAATGATACTTCTCAATTACTAAAAGCTCCTCATTATAATAAAGAGACTGTTTTAAATAAAATAAAAGAAGAAAAAAGTACGAAAAAGAAATCTAAAAAGGTTTTTAAACTTTCGCCTTCATGGATGTATAGTGCAGCTGCTTCAATTATTTTATTGTTAACTGTATTTTACATCAATAAAAATAATACCAGTAATTTTTCATCTGCATATGGTGAACAAATAATAATTAAATTGCCTGACAATTCTACAGCTTATCTTTCACCTGGTGCTAGTTTAGAATTCGATAAAAAGAATTGGAGCGAAAAAAGAGATTTATTTTTAACAGGTGAAGCGTATTTTGAAGTTGAAAGAGGAAAATCATTTACTGTTAATAGCAAACAAGGTAAAGTGGTCGTATTAGGTACTAGGTTTACTGTAAATACTTCAAATAACTTTTTTGAAGTTCAGTGTTTTGAAGGAAAAGTAAAAGCTACCTCTAAAAACAATAGCCAAGCTATTTTAACAAAAGGAAAGGCGTTTAGAGTTTATGATAATAAGAACGAAAATTGGGAATTTTCTAAAGAGAAACCATCTTGGTTAAAAGGAGAAAGTAACTTTAACAATGCTCCTTTACATAAAGTTATCTTAACACTAGAAAAGCGATACAATTTAAAATTTAATACTAATAAAATAGATGTAAACAGACGCTTTACTGGTGCTTTTACAAATAATGATGTTAATATCGCCTTAAAAACTGTTTTTGCTCCTATGAAAATTTCATTTAAATTAGCAGAAAATAGCTCGGTTGTGTTAACCTCTGATGAATAAAAAATTAAGTATTCTTTTTATATGCTTAACAATGTCTGTTTTTTCTCAAGAAAAAATAGACATTGCTTTTTTTGATGCGCCTATGTTAGACGTTTTAAAAAAAACAGAAACTGATTATAAAATAAAGTTCTCTTTTGACTCTGATATTACGAAAGGAATTCTATTTTCTTTTTCTAAAAAAGCATGTATTCTTGAAAATTTAATTGATGAAATAGAAGTACAAACTATCCTTAAATTCAATAAAATAGATGAACGATACTATTTTATTACTGTTCAAGAGCTCGAAAAAAACTTTAATGTTTTAAAAGAAATCTCAGTAAAAAACTATATTACCTCTGGTATCAATCAAAACAAACACGGTTCTATAGCCATTATACCTAAAAAGTTAGGCTTGCTTCCAGGATTAACAGAACCCGATGTTTTAGAAACCTTAAAAATTATACCAGGTGTACAAAGTCCTAACGAAACAGCTTCTGGTATTTACATAAGAGGTGGAACTCCTGATCAGAACTTAATTTTATGGGACGGAATAAAAATGTATTATTCAGGCCATTTCTTCGGAACACTTTCTGCTTTTAATCCTTATACAACAAGAGAAATCACCCTATCTAAAAGCGGAACACAAGCAAGGTACGGTAATAAAATATCTGGCGTTATAGATATAAAAACAGAAGATGATATTCCTGAGCAAACAACTGGTGGATTTGGTTTTAACATGACACACGCTGATGCCTACATTAGAGTACCTTTAACCAAAAAAACAGCGATTACTACTTCGTTTAGACGCTCTTTTACTGATCTAATTAACACCTTTACTTTTAATAAATTATCAGACAGAGTATTTCAAACTTTCGATGCAAATCAAGAGAGAAACATTATAAACAATAACATTCCTTTTGTTAGAGATAATCATTTTTATTTTGCCGATTATTCTGCAAAAATAATTTTAAAACCATCTGTTAACGAAACTTTATCCGTAAGCTTTTTATACACTCAAAATAAGTTATCTAACAGCTTTAAAATACCTATTTATAAAGATATTTATTTAGATGATTTAAACATTAAGAATAATGGTTTAAGTTTTTTATGGAATAAAAGTTTCACTCCGAAATTAAAACAAGAATTAAAACTTTATTATTCTCATTTTAACCTAAACTATAAAGGTAATTACAATTATATTGATGATTATTTAATCAGGAAATCTATCAAAAAAAATTCGGTTAAAGATGTAGGTTTTTCATACAGCCTAAATTATAAAACAAATAACAATACGAACCTTTTATTTGGTTACGATTTTCTTTCTAACAAAACGAAATACAGTTTAGAGTACCAAGCTGATATTAATAGTGAAAATATAATAAATTCAATAAAAGAAGATGAAGGTACCAATAAAACTCATTCTCTTTTTACAGAATATATTTACGATACCAATAGTTGGAAAATAAATGCAGGTATACGTTTTAATTACTTTAATAAAATTAATAAATCGGTTATAGAACCGAGATTATATATAGAAAAAAGCATTACTTACGACCTTAGTTTTAAAGCTTCCTTAGAACAAAAAAATCAAACATTAGGCCAAATAGTAGAGTTTCAAACATCTAGCTTAGGGTTCGATCTAGAAAATGAAATTTGGGCGCAAGTAAATGATGATGATATTCCTCTTCAAAAAAGTTTTCAGGTTTCATCAGGTTTCCTTTACAATAAAAACAGATGGAAAGTAGATATTGAAACTTATTTTAAAAATGTAAATGGAATGACTTCTCAAACAAGAGGCTATAATGATCAAACGACTGATTTCTCTAAAGGAACAGGTAAGATATTTGGTATAGATATACTTGTTAATAAAAAATTTAATAATTACATAACATGGATTAACTATTCATACTCTAAAAATCAATTCAAATTTTTAGATCTAGAAAATAAATTTTTCCCTTCTAACCACGATATTACAAATTATTTCTCTTGGTCTCATGCCTTTAAGTTTAATAATTATGAGTTTTCATTAGGTTGGATTCACAGAACAGGTAATGCATACACTCCTATTTCTAATTTTATTATTGATGCAAACACAGGATCACCTATTATTATTTTAGATACCGACAATATCAATTCAGAACGTTTACCTAAATACCATCGCTTAGATGCGTCTGTTACATACTCGTTTAATTTTTCTGATAAATGGAAAGGTAAACTTGGTTTTTCTATTCTAAACATCTACAACCAAAAGAATATAATTAATAGATCATATACTGCTGTTCCATTTATTAATAATACTAATGAAATTGATTACCGACTAGAAACGGTAGATAAGCGCTCGTTAGGTGTAACACCTAATTTAGTTTTTAGAGTTAGTTTCTAAAAAAAGCCTCACAATATTGTGAGGCTTTTTTTAATAATTTCTATTCTTTTTTGTTTCTTCAAATACGTGTTCTAGAATTTTTTTCTCTTTTTCATCAAATTCTATATTACGTCTTTTCATTACAACTTCTGCAACTTCAAAAACTTTTGATGTTTTATATTCTGTAAAACCTGATGCGCCTCCCCAACTAAAAGATGGTACAAAATTTCTTGGAAAACCACTACCAAATATATTTGCAGAAACGCCTACAACTGTTCCTGTATTAAACATAGTGTTTATGCCACATTTAGAATGATCTCCCATCATTAAACCACAAAACTGTAAGCCTGTTTTTGCAAAACGCCCAGTTTCATAACTCCATAATTTTACTTCTGCGTAGTTGTTTTTTAAATTAGAATTGTTTGTATCAGCTCCTAAATTACACCATTCTCCTAGTACAGAGTTCCCTAAAAAACCATCATGTCCTTTACTAGAATATCCCATTAAAACTGAATTATTAACCTCTCCTCCTACTTTACAATGCGGACCTAAAGTAGTTGCCCCGTATATTTTTGCTCCTAATTTTAATACTGAATTTTCACACATTGCTAATGCGCCTCTAACAACAACACCTTCCATTACCTCAGCATCTTTACCTATGTAAATTGGTCCTGTAGAAGCGTTTAAAATAGCATAAGTTAGCTTTGCTCCCTCTTCTATAAAAATATCTTTTCTATTTATACAACTAACTGTTTCAGGTATTGGTTCTGAATCTCTTCCATCTGTAATTAAATCAAAATCACTTCTAATTGCTTTATCATTTAATGAAAAAATATCCCAAGTATTTTTTATTTGAATAATTTCTTCATCAAACTCGATTTGCTCATAAGATGAAAAATCTACCTCTTCTTGTGAATCAAACGTATAAAAAGCAATCACATCTTCTCCTTTAAAAATAGCTTGATTTTTCGTTAAGCTTTTAACCATTTCAATTAATGGTTTCGTTGGTAAAAATGAAGCGTTTAACAAAACATTTTCTTCCATTTCAACCATCGGGTATTTTTCTTCTAAATACGCTTCAGTTACTGTAGTTGTAGTTAAACCTAAGTGTTTTTCCCATTTTTCTCTAATGGTTAAAATACCAACTCTAATATCGGCAACAGGCTTTGTGTATGTAAATGGTAATAATGCGTTACGTACATCACCATCAAATAAAATATAGTTCATTGTATTTCTTTTTTGAAGATAGACAAACTTACTACTTTCCTTTCATTTTTTAAGTCTAAAATTTAACATTACTTTTGTTCTAAACAAACCTCTAAAGGTTTTAACTTCTAAGCAATGAAAAAGATTTTAGCTTTAATTATTAGTGGTATTTTATTAGTCGCTAGTTTATATTACGCTTTTATATATTATGTACCTTATAGTGAAGGTGTTCGTTCTGGCGAACTAATAAAAATTAGTAATAAAGGAATGTTTATAAAAACATGGGAAGGAGAAATTAGCCAAGGTATTTCTGGCGCGCAAATTTTTTCTTTTTCTGTTGAAGATCAAGCAGAAACGGTAATTGCCGATTTGCAAAAATTTCAAGGTCGTTATGTAAAGGTTACTTATAAAGAACGTTACGATTCTTACTTTTGGCTAGGCGATACAAAATATTTTATAACTAAAGTAGAAGAAGAAGTTTCTCCACATTTTAGAGGCTTAAAACCAGCAAATGAATAACAAAAAACATAAATACGTAAAAGAGACTTATATTACAATTTCTGAGTTAATGCTGCCTTCACATGCTAATTTTAGTGGTAAAATTCATGGAGGATATATTTTGTCTTTATTAGATCAAATAGCCTTTGCTTGTGCTTCTAAACATTCTGGTGAATATTGTGTTACTGCCTCGGTAGACACGGTAGATTTTTTAAGTCCGATTGAAGTTGGCGAATTAGTTACCATGAAAGCCTCTGTTAATTATACCGGAAGAACTTCTATGGTAATTGGTATTCGTGTGGATGCTGAAAATATTAGAACAGGAAAAAAGAAGCACTGCAATTCATCTTATTTTACAATGGTTGCAAAAGACAATGAAGGAAAAAGTATTGAAGTTCCGGGTTTAATTGTAAAAAATGATATTGAGGTTGGTAGATTTTTAAAAGCCATAAAACGTATTGAAATGAAGAACAAACGTAAAGATGAATTTGATAGTGAAAACTTTGTGCCTAACAATTACATTAACTATTTAGAAAAATATAACGTAAAAATTGAATTATAGTTTATGCCTGAAATTATAGATTTAAGTCAGGAAATTTTTGAAGGAATGCCAGTTTATAAGAGCCTTCCTCAAGTAAAAATGTCTGTTCATAATACACATGAAGAGTGGGATAACATTAAAAAACCAACAACCGAAACTCCCGCTGTTTATAAGTTAGAAATGTGCGAACATACCGGCACTCATGTGGATGCTTTAAATCATATGGCCGCAGAATATAAAGACGAATCTATAGACACAATGCCACTTTCTATGTTTTATACAGAAGGGATTTGCTTAGATTTTTCACATAAAAAACTACAAGAGTTAATCACTACTAAAGAAGTTAAATCGGCTTTGCTCAAAAGCAACCAAACCATAAATAAAGGAGATACCGTTTTATTATATACCGATCATTATCGTAAATATTTTAATACTGATAATTGGGGCAAAGGACCTGGAATTACAGCCGAATGTGCTAGTTGGTTAGGAGAACAAAAAATAGCCGCTTTTGGTGTTGAAACCATGTCGCCAGGTGTTCCAAAAATTTCTAATAAAGAAGTACATCATATTTGTGGAGAATTAAAATTCACGCATTATGAGAATATGATTAATTTATATAAATTGATAAACAGAGGTCGATTTCGATTTATAGGTCTTCCTTTAAAAATAAGAGGCGGCACAGGCTCTCCCGTAAGAGCTGTTGCAATCTTTGAATAAAAAAATCCGAAGTTAACTAACTTCGGATTTTTTTCTATTTATGCTAAAATTCTATTTCTAGAAATTCTTATTATCTAATAAAGTTCCTGCTAATTGTAGCAATTGCAATTCAGCATTTTTTGCAGTGTACTTCGCATTACTTACACTTAATTCAGCATTAATTAAATTTACTTGAGCCTGACGAAAATCTATAGAAGTAATTTGACCTAGTTTATAACGCTCATCTGTTCTATCAAAATTAAGCTTATTCGTAATTACATTCTTTTCTTGAACTTGTAATGAAAATAAAGCGTTCTGATAAGTTTCCCAAGCATTATTTACATTTCTTTCTAATAACTCTTCTTGTTGCTCCTTTTGAATTTCTTGTGTTTCTAAAGCTATTTTAGCATTGGTTACATTCGTTTTTGTACGTCCACCATCAAAAAGATTCCAAGACAAGTTTAATCCTGCATTTAATCCTTTTCTGGTGTTAGAAATCGGACTAAAAGCATTCGTGGCATCGTTGTTACTTTTATTCCAAGCATACGAACTTGTTAAGCCTACATTTGGCATCCAACCAGCTTTATTAATCTTAATATCTAACTGTCGGAGTTCAATATTCTTTTTTGATTGGAGTAAAGTTGCATTATTAGCTTTTGCCTTTGCTAACACGTCCATTAAATTCAAATCAATCGCGTAAGTAACATCAGTACTTACATCAATAGAAGTATTTACATTTCGTCCCAATACAACGTTTAAATCTCTTTTTGCGTTGGCTAATTGTCTTTTTACACCTAAATAGGTAATGCTATCATTATTTACATCAACCTCAGCATTTAAAACATCTAACTTTGTATTTTGTCCGTACTCAAAACTATACACAGCTCTTTTTAATCGGTTTTTAGAAATGCTTAGCGTTTCTTTTTGTGTTGTTTCATTTTCAGTTAATCTTCCTACCTCGTAGTATGCCAAAAACAGCGTAGTTAATGTATTTTCAATTATTTGTCGGGCTTGTAATTCGGTTAAATTATAAGATTCCTTTAAGCGTTTAAACGTGTTTTGCCTGTTAAAGCCATTAAAAATAGTATAATTTAAGCCTACAGATGCGTTGTATGCTTTAGATTCTGCGCCTGTAACTGAATTTACAGTACCATCCTGAAACTCATTATCAGTATCATTACTGCTATAGGTAGCCCCTGCATTTGCTGTAACTGTTGGCAAATAACCGCTATTATAGATACTCTTACTGTTTTTAGCTGTTGCTAAGTTGTTTTTAGTAACTCGTATATCGTAGTTATTCTCTAGCGTTACTTCTACCGCTTTTTCCTTCGATAGTATTTCTTGTCCATAAAATGAAACATTTACAAACAGCAATACGATAATTAAATAAGTTGTTTTCATCTTTATATTCTTTTACTATGCTTCTTCAGCTTTTTCAGATTCCATTTCTTTAATAGCTCTTTCTACCGATTCTCTATTTGGTTTTTTACCTTCCCATAACCACAATGTATATACTTTAGAGTAATTAGCGATTGATAATAAAACTGGTAAAGTTAATAAGGTTAAAAAAGTAGCTATCATAATTCCGTATGCAATAGATATTGCCATCGGAATTAAAAATTGTGCTTGACGACTTGTTTCTAAAATTAAAGGCGCTAAACCAGCAACTGTAGTTATAGTCGTTAAAAATATAGCTCTGAATCTAGATTTTCCTGCAGCGAATATTGCTTCATCAAAACTCATTCCTTCCTTTAAATAACTATTAAATTTACTTATCAATACCAAGCCATCATTAACCATAATCCCTACTAAGGCAATGATTCCTAGAAGTGATAATATATTTACAGCAAAACCATGAAACCAATGCCCCCATGCAACACCAATTAAACTAAATGGTACCATAATTAACAACATAAATGGTTGTCCGTAAGATCTAAACGTAAATACAATTACAATATAAATTAGCAATAAAATTACAGGTCCTACCAATGCTGCTGAACTCGAAACTTTTGCTGCTTCTCTATTCTGCCCTTCGTACAAGGCTGTTACAGATGGATATTTAGCTTTAATTTCAGGCATTATCCTTGCTTTAATATCATCTAAAACATCTGTAGCACTTCCTTGAGCATCTTTCATATCAGCATCTACTTTTATTTCACGCTGCCCTTCTATGTGATTTATAGATATTTCTCCTCGCTCTATTTTATAAGTCGCTATTTCCGATAACGGAACTCTACTACCTGTAGGAGTAGAAATTCGCATATCGTCTAAATTTTTAATCGACGAACGTTCATTTTTATCATAACGAACCCAAACTTTTATTTCGTCTTGTCCCCTTTGAAAACGCTGTGCTTGTCTACCAAAAAAACCACTTCTTATTTGCGACATTACCTCATTTAAATTCAAGCCTAATAAATACGCATTGTCTTTTAACTGTATATTAATTTCTTTGATTCCCTGTGGATCGTTATCTGTAACATCTTTTAAATTCTGATTTTTACTTAATTCTGATTTTAATTCGGTTTTAGCCGCTTTTAACTCAGCGATGTTGTTACTTAATAATGACACTGAAACCGGACTTCCACCAAAATTACCTCCCGAACCAAAAGTTAACGATTCTACGCCGTAAATCTCTCCAACTCTTTTACGTATTTCATTTGTAATTTCTCTCGAGCCAAAAGTTCTTGTTTCTCCTGGTAATAAATTTATTCTTAAGGATGCTTTTGCCGATCCTGGTCCTATTTGTTTTAAAATATTTTCAACAACTGGCTCATCTGTAATTGCATATTTCTCTGTAAATTCTTTTTCAACTTCCCATGTTTTTGCTTCTATAACAGAAATAATACTATCCGTAATTTTTTCGTTAGTTCCTTGCGGCATGGTTAAATTTACCGATACTCTATCACTCGCTATCGACGGAAAAAAAGTTCCTTTTATGATTCCTCCTTGAAATGCACCAATTGTTATTATAAATAAAGCAACCGGAATTATCAGTCCGAAGAACTTATTATCTAAAACAAATCGCAATGCTGGCGCATATAATTTATCTCGCATAAAATCCATAAAATCTTCGGCATATTTATTAAATGCATACAATTTCTGATTTCTATCTAATGCTTTTGAATGTGCAACGTGTGCAGGCAAAATAATTAAAGCTTCTACCAACGAAAGAATTAAGGTAAGTGCAACTACGGTAGCTACTTCTCCAAAAAACTCTCCTATATTTCCTTCTAAGAAAAAGAATACTGAAAAGGCTAAAACTGTAGTAGTAATTGCCGATATAATTGGCGGAACAACTTCCATCGTACCATCAATGGCAGCTCTAATAGGGTTTTTCCCCATTTCATAATGATGATAAATATTTTCAGCAATTACAATTCCGTCATCTACCAAAATACCAATAACGATAATCATCCCAAATAATGATAATACGTTAATGGTAATATTAAAGTATCCTGCCAACATAAACATTCCGAAAAATGCTACTGGTAATCCTGCTGCTACCCAAAATGCCAATCTAGGACGTAAAAAAAGCGATAAAAATAACATTACCAACAACATTCCTTGCCATGCGTTTTTAAACAATAACTCGGTACGCTGATTTAATGTGATTGATGAATCTCTTGTAATTTCAATCTTTATATTGTCATGTTCTTTATTAAACTTGGCTATATATTCATTTATTTTTTTAGCTGAAGTTAATAAATCTTCATTATTGGTATTACTTACCTGAATTCTTACCGCTAAGTTTCCGTTGTAAAAATTTCTATTCGGTGTTTCATTCCAAATATCTTTTACCGTTGCAACCTCTTTTAATCTGATTATTGTTCCGGAAGCATCTGCTTTTACAACCAAATTATCTAGCTCATCACCATAATAAGAGCGATTTTTTGCTCGAATTAAATACTCTTCTGCAACTGTTTTTACAGAACCTCCTGAGGTTAATATATTTGCCGTAGAAACTGCTCTTGCAACATCATCAAATGTTAAATCGTATGCTCTTAAATCATTTTCTTTAACAGCTATTTCAATTTCTTCTGCTGGATACCCTGAAACAGAAATCTGAGAAATTCCGTCTATTCTACGGATATCATTTTCTATATCTCTTGCGATATTTTTTAATGATTTTAAAGGGATTTTATCTCCTGTAACCACAAAACTAATCGTTTCTGCAATGTTTTCTATTTTAGCAACCACCGCAGGTTCCATTCCTGATGGAAAGTTAGGTACTTTATCTACCGCGTTTTTAACATCAGCTAAAACTACATTAATATCATAACCTTTTAATATTTCTACTGAAATACTAGCTGAGTTTTCTGATGATGTAGATGTTACTCGATCTACACCTACCAATCCTTTTAAATTGTCTTCAATTTTCAAAACCACTCCTTCTTCCATCTCTTGCGGAGAAGCTCCTGGATATGCTACATTTATATTGATAAATTTAGCATCCGTTAGTGGAAAAAATGATGATTTTAAAGAAGAAAAACCAAAGGTTCCTAATACGACAAAGGCAATAATAATGATATTTACCGCCACTGGGTATTTTATAAAATATGCAATTACTTTTTTCATATCTTATTTTTTTGCAGTGTTAGTAGTTTTTGTAAATATCTTAACAGGCATACCTGCATACGCACCTGCAACCGGTTTATTGATTAATTGAGCACCATTTTGCAATCCTTTTATAACCACCGTATTTTCATTAAAATGCACCGCATTGATATTTATTAAATCTAACACGTTGTTCTTTACAACATACACCGCTTTATTTTCAACCAATAGCTTTCTATTTATCTCAATAGCTTCTGTCATTGTTTTTACAGGTACGTTTGCTTCTAAATACATACCTTCTCTTAACTCTTTTCCTTTTACCTCGATAAAAACTTGAACTGTTTGTGTAGCTTGATCTAATTTCCCGTTAATTCGGGCAACTTTACCTGACCACATTTTATTCTTTTCTAAATTTTGAAGTTCCACCGTTTTACCAACTTTTAAAATATCAGCAAAGCTTCCGTTTACAGACAAAGCCAATTCAAAAACTGAAGTATCTATAAATTCACCCATTTTCTGACCAACCCTTACCAAAGTTCCATTAGTAACCAAAGCTTCTGTAACTACACCACTAAAAGGAGCTCTAAGATTGTATTTTCCTAACCTCGACTCTAAATTTTTAACATTATAATACGTTGTATATATATTCTTACCAGTTACGAAATACTTCTCTTTGTCTGAGTTTGCCTCAGGAAGTGGTTGTACTGTTTTATTTATATCATAGTTTTTTAAATAGGTATTCCATTTTTCAAAAGAATTTGGATAGTCTAGTCGTAAATCTGGCATAATAGAAGCTATTAAATTTTGTAATGAGCTCCTTTGAGATTGAATTGAAGCATAAAACTCTTGACTATTAATATGCAATAATGTTTGTCCTTTGCTATATGATATACCGGCTTTAAATGGTTTTGATGTAGGTTTTAAAATTCCTTGCACCTCCGAATAAATATCCACTTTATTCTTAGCTTGCAAATTCCCGTTGGCAATAATATTTATAGCAACATCACCATTTTTAACTTCTTTTACAAAAACAGTTTTTTCTACCTTTGTAACTTTCTGTACAGGAAGTTCCTTACTGTCTTTTAAAATATTGGAGATTATAAATGACAATCCGAGTACTGCAACTCCTGCTCCTACAATAATTAGTTTTCTCATGGTTTATTTGTTTAGCTGTTACTACAACTTTTAGCTGATTTTATATTTAAGTTTTCTTGTATTTTTTTAATCACATTAATTGTTTGTGCAATTTCTTCTTCTGATATATTTTCTTGTAATGAGGTTACAAATTGCGCCATTATAGGCAAGGTTTCTTTAAATAAAACATCACCCTTTTTAGTGATATAAATATTATTAATACGTCTATCTAATTTAGAGGGAATTCTAGCAACTAAACCTTTTTTTTCCATCGTATTTACTAATCGCGTTAGCGATGTTTTATCTCTACCTGTTAAAAAAGCTAATTCCTGTTGTGGTACTCCGTTTTTTTCTTGTACTTTTTTTAAGAATACCCATTGTATTTTTGTCAATGAAATATTATGTTCAAAAAACAAGTCATGAACATGGTTTTCAATCATTTTGGTCGTTTTTCCTAACCAAGGAGCTAATGTATTTTCAATACCCATACATATTCTTTAATTGCTGCGAAATTACTAGAAACAAGTATTTTAGTTGCATATACAACAGGTTAATTTTTTGTTAAAAAAAAAGCCTATCAATAAATATTGATAGGCCCTTAATAAATATTTTTAAAATCTACTTTGTCAAATACATTTTACGTCTTGAATATAAATCGTAAAATTGATCGTCTTTTAAATCATCAATAAATAAAATACTTTCTCCTGTTGATTTCATTTCTGGTCCTAACTGCTTATTAACATTCGGAAACTTATTAAATGAAAATACAGGTTGCTTTATCGCATAACCTTCTAACTGCGGATTAAAAGTAAAGTCCGTTACTTTTTTCTCTCCTAACATTACCTTGGTTGCATAGTTTACATACGGTTCTTTATAGGCTTTCGCAATAAAAGGAACTGTACGAGATGCACGCGGATTTGCCTCTATAATATAAACAATATCGTTTTTAATTGCAAACTGAACGTTTATTAAACCAACTGTTTTAAGCTCTAAAGCAATTGTTTTTGTGTGATCTTTTATTTGTTGTAATACTAAATCACCCAAGTTAAACACTGGCAAAGTTGCATTAGAATCTCCAGAGTGCACTCCACAAGGCTCAATATGCTCCATTATTCCGATAATCTGCACGTTTTCACCGTCACAAATTGCATCTGCTTCTGCTTCAATTGCTCCATCTAAATAATGATCTAATAATAATTTATTACCAGGCATTCTTCTTAATAAATCTACAACATGCTCTATTAATTCTTCTTTGTTGATAACAATTTTCATTCCTTGCCCACCTAAAACATAAGATGGTCTTACTAGGATTGGAAAGTCCAATTTATCTGCTAAAGCTAAGGCCTCATCTGCAGTTTCTGCTATTCCGAATTCTGGATACGGAATATTATTATTTTTTAATAAGTCAGAAAAACTCCCCCTATCTTCTGCTAAATCTAAAGCTTCGAAAGAAGTTCCTAGTATTTTAACACCATATTTGGTTAATTTCTCTGCTAACTTTAAAGCAGTTTGCCCACCTAACTGAACAATAACTCCTTCTGGTTTTTCATGTTTAATGATATCATAAATATGCTCCCAAAAAACAGGCTCGAAGTATAATTTATCTGCCGTATCAAAATCGGTAGAAACCGTTTCTGGATTACAGTTAATCATAATCGTTTCGTAACCACATTCGGCTGCAGCTAAAATTCCGTGCACACAACAGTAATCAAATTCAATTCCTTGCCCTATTCGGTTTGGTCCTGAACCTAAAACTATAATTTTCTTTTTTGGTGTAACTTCACTTTCATTTGCGATTATCGTAACGCCTTCTTTGGTTACAATATCACTTTCGAAAGTTGAATAATAATACGGAGTTTTTGCTTTGAATTCAGCAGCACAAGTATCTACTAACTTATAAACTCTATTAATATTTAACTCTTCTCTCTTTTTATATACTTCACTTTCTAAACATCGTAGCATATGTGCAATCTGACGATCTCCATATCCTTTCTGCTTTGCTTCTAATAACAAATCTCTATCAAGCGTATCAACACTGTATTTAGAAATTTCTTTTTCTATTTCGTATAATTCTTCATATTGCTTTAAGAACCACATATCAATCTGCGTAATTTCGTGGATTTTACTCAACGGAATTCCCATTTTAATGGCATCATAAATAATAAAAACACGATCCCAAGAAGCATGTGTTAACTTCTCTATAATTTCTTCGTAATTTTTATTTTCTTTTCCATCAGCACCTAAACCATTACGTTTAATCTCTAATGATTGAGTTGCTTTGTGCAATGCTTCTTGAAACGAACGCCCAATTCCCATTACTTCACCTACAGATTTCATTTGTAACCCTAAAGTTCTGTCAGAACCTTCGAATTTATCGAAATTCCAACGTGGAATCTTTACGATTACATAATCTAATGTTGGCTCAAATAAAGCAGAAGTAGATTTTGTAATTTGATTATCTAACTCATCTAAATGATATCCTAATGCTAACTTCGCTGCAATTTTTGCAATTGGGTAACCAGTTGCTTTACTCGCTAAAGCGGATGAACGTGATACACGTGGGTTAATTTCAATTGCTATTATATCTTCCTTTTCATCAGGAGAAATCGCAAACTGCACATTACATCCACCTGCAAAATCACCAATATTACGCATCATATGAATTGCCATATCACGCATTTTTTGAAAAGTTTTATCAGAAAGTGTCATTGCAGGAGCTACGGTAATAGAATCTCCTGTATGAATTCCAATAGGATCCATATTTTCAATAGAACATATAATAACTACATTATCATTTGCATCTCTTAATAACTCTAACTCATATTCTTTCCAACCGATAAGTGCTTTATCAATCATTACCTCATGAATAGGAGAAACTTCTAATCCTCGGGTTAACAAAGCATCAAAATCTTCTTCTTTATATACAAAAGACGCTCCTTCACCACCTAAAGTAAAAGATGCTCTAATAATTAAAGGAAAACCAAACTCTTGTGCTATCTCTTTTCCTTTTAAGAAAGAGGTTGCTGTAGCTTGTGGTGCCATCGGAACTCCAATATCTAGCATTAAGTTTCTAAACTTCTCACGATCTTCGGTAATATTAATAGCATCAATATTAACTCCTATAATCTCTACACCAAAATCTTCCCAAATTCCTTTTTCATCAGCTTCAATACATAAATTCAACGCTGTTTGACCACCCATTGTTGGTAAAACGGCATCAATTTGCGGATGCTCTTTTAAAATTTTTATTATTGACTTTGTGTTTAAAGGCAAGAGATATACATGATCGGCCATTGTTGGGTCGGTCATGATTGTTGCAGGATTTGAATTGATTAAAACAGTTTCAATTCCGTCTTCACGTAAAGAACGTAAAGCTTGTGTTCCAGAATAATCAAACTCACAGGCTTGTCCAATAACAATTGGTCCCGATCCGATTATTAAAATAGATTTAAGGTTTTGATTTTTAGGCATTTTGTTTGTTGTGTTGTGTTGTTGACAAAAATAAAAAATGTTTATATACAAAAAAAGGTGTTACTAAAAAATAGTAACACCTAATATATTAATGATAATTAATCATTATTTTTTTGGTCTTGGAGCTGAAGATACACTTAAGTTCTTTCTTCCCTTTGCTCTTCTTCTTGCTAGTACTTTACGTCCGTTAGCAGATGCCATTCTTTCTCTGAAACCGTGTTTGTTTCTTCTTTTTCTTTTCGATGGTTGGTAAGTTCTTTTCGGCATTATTTATATTTTTAAAAATGGTCTTTAATTATACGTTGCTTTTATGAAATTCCGTCTGCTAAAAGCGTGGGCAAATATACAACAGTTTTTTTGTTTAACAAATACTAGTTTTACTTTTTTCTAATATTTTTTCACTTGGCAAAAATAGTGAATTTTTATATATCTTTTATCACTTTTTTATTTGTTCGAATAGTTAGACTTCTTACTTTTGCCTAAACCTAACAACACCATGAACAACACTAAATACGTTTTTGTAACAGGAGGCGTAACTTCATCACTAGGAAAAGGAATTATTGCCGCATCTTTAGCTAAGCTATTACAGCAAAGAGGTTTCTCTGTAACCATCCAAAAATTAGACCCATATATAAATATCGACCCAGGAACATTAAACCCGTATGAACACGGTGAATGTTATGTTACTGATGATGGTGCTGAAACAGATTTAGATCTTGGCCACTACGAGCGATTTTTAAACATACCAACTTCACAGGCTAACAATGTTACTACTGGTAGAATATATCAATCAGTAATAAATAAAGAGCGTAAAGGAGAATTTTTAGGAAAAACTGTTCAAATAATTCCGCATATTACAGATGAAATTAAGCACCGAGTCCAAATTTTAGGAAATACAGGAGATTATGATATTGTGATTACTGAAATTGGTGGAACCGTGGGTGATATTGAATCACTACCTTATATAGAAGCTGTTCGCCAATTACAATGGGAATTAGGAAATGACAACGTTATTGTTGTTCACTTAACACTAGTGCCTTACTTAGCTGCTGCGGGTGAATTAAAAACAAAACCTACACAACACTCTGTAAAAACATTAATGCAGAGTGGTATTAGTCCAGATATATTGGTATGCCGTTCTGAACACGAGATTAGCGATACTATTAAAAATAAGCTAGCTTTATTTTGTAATGTCAAAAAACAAGATGTAATTCAGTCTTTAGATGCTGAAACTATTTATGATGTTCCAAACCTAATGTTTAAAGAAGGTTTAGATTATGTGGTTTTAGATAAATTAAACTTATCTACTCGTAAGCAACCTAAATTAAAAGCATGGAATCAGTTTTTAGAACGTCATAAGAACCCTACTTCTACCATAGAAATTGGTTTGGTAGGTAAATATGTTGAATTACACGATTCTTATAAATCGATTACCGAGTCTTTTATTCATGCCGGTGCTACCAACAAAACAAAAGTAAATGTACGTTGGGTTCATTCTGAAGAATTGACTCCTGAAAATGCGCCTTTAAAGTTAGCCGGATTAAATGGTGTTTTAGTAGCGCCTGGTTTTGGAGATCGAGGAACTGAAGGTAAAATAGCTGCTGTACAATATGTTCGTGAAAATAATATTCCTTTTTTAGGAATTTGTTTAGGGATGCAAATGGCTGTTATTGAATATTCTCGTAATGTTTTAGGTTTAAAAGATGCAGAATCTACAGAAATGAATAAAGATACTACACATCCTGTTATTAACTTAATGGAAACTCAAAAAGACGTTACTCAAAAAGGAGGAACCATGCGTTTAGGTGCTTGGGATTGTGAAATCATCGAAGATTCTAAAGTATTTAAAGCCTATAAATCGAAATTAATTAGTGAGCGCCATCGTCATAGATTTGAATATAACAACGATTATAAGGAGCAACTAGAAAATGCAGGAATGAAAGCTACAGGAACCAACCCTAAAACAGGCTTGGTAGAAATAGTTGAAATCCCTACACACCCTTGGTTTGTTGGTGTACAATATCATCCAGAATATAAAAGTACGGTGTTAAATCCACACCCACTATTTGTGAGTTTTATAAAAGCGGCTTTACAGCAATCAAAAAAATAAATTTAAAATCCTGTAATTTTTAGTTACAGGATTTTTTTTATCAAAACGGAATACTATTTGAACTATTAATCTTATCAAAATTAATCACAGTAAAACCTCATAAAATATATAAGGTTTCGCTACATTTGTCGGGTTTTTCAATAATGAGAAAAACAAAAAATGACAAGTTGACATTATAATTCATATCAATGGAACAAAAAAAATTTGATTTAAATTCCTTTATAGGAATGCTTTTATTAGGAGGAATATTACTATGGTGGATGAACACTCGTGAGCCAGAAGTAACTCCTGAAACAACGAAAACAGAACAAGTTTCTGAAACAGCAACTACTCAAAACAATTTAGCAGAAACAACTGTCTTAAATGACTCTTTACAGCAAGTTGCTTTAAAAAACAAATTAGGTGCTTTTGCATACGGAGCTTCAACTAGTAAAAAGGGAAGTACTTCTATAGAGAACGACCTTATTAAATTAACTATTGATAATAAAGGTGGACAAATTACTGAAGCTTTAATTAAAAACTTTAAAACATACGATTCGCTTCCTTTATATTTAGTAAAAGATAATAATGCATCTTTTAATATTAATTTCGGAACAACCGATAACCGTATTTTAAATACAAAAGATTTATTATTTACGCCTACTTTAACTAAAAACGGAGATACTCAAATACTTTCTATGAAACTGAAAGTGTCTGAAACTAAATTTTTAGAATATCGTTATGAAATTAAAAAAGACGATTACCGTGTAGATTTTGCTGTTCGTTCTCAAGGGTTAAATTCAGTAATAAACAGCTCCCAAGCAATTAATTTAGATTGGAGTTTAAAAGGTTTTAGACATGAAAAAAGTTTAAAAACCGAAAACATGTACTCTTACTATTATTATAAAGCTGATGATGAAGTTGATTATTTACAAATGAACGACGATGAAACGGTTAGTGATGTAAATTGGGTTGCTTATAAACAACATTTCTTTTCTTCAATTTTATCTTCTGATACACCTTTTAACGAAGCTAGTTTAAAATCTGTTGATTTTGATGGCGAAGAAAAAGATAGTGTTTTCACAAAATCATATGGTTTAAAAACGCCTTTAGCATTAACTAACGGAGAGTTAAATTATAATATGCAATGGTTTTACGGACCAACAGATTATAATTTATTAGAGTCTTATGAAGGTACTGGTTTAGATGAGATTTCAGATTTAGGTTGGGGAATTTTCGGATTCTTAAACCGTACTGTATTCTACCCTGTATTTAACCTGTTAAAAGGATTTATTGGTAACTTCGGATTGATTATTATATTAATGACAATTGTTGTTCGTATTATCATGTCTCCAGTACTTTATAAATCGTATTTATCGAGTGCAAAAATGAAAGTGATTCGTCCAGAAATGGAAGAAATCAACAAAAAATATCCTGGTAAAGAAAATGCAATGAAACGTCAGCAAGAAACAATGGCGGTGCAACGAAAAGCTGGTGTAAACATGATGTCGGGTTGTATTCCTGCATTAATGCAAATGCCTGTATTCTTTGCTTTATTTAAGTTTTTCCCTACCAATATAGAGTTCAGACAAAAAAGCTTCTTATGGGCGAATGATTTATCATCATATGATTTAATTTATCAATTACCTTTTAATATTCCTTTTTACGGAAACCATATAAGTTTATTTCCAATATTAGCTTCGGTTGCTATTTTCTTTTACATGAGAATGAACCAAAGTCAGCAAGCAAATATGCAAGCTCCTACGCAAGAAGGAATGCCTGATATGCAAAAAATGATGAAGTATATGATTTACTTCTCTCCTATTATGATGTTGTTTTTCTTTAACAACTATGCAAGTGGATTAAGTTTATACTACTTTATATCTAACTTATTAACCATCATTATTATGTTAATTATTAAGCATTACGTAATTGATGAAGATAAGATTCATGCAAAGATTGAAGAAAACAAAAAGAAGCCTGAAAAAGCTAAAAGTAAGTTCCGTGAGCGTTTAGATAATGCTATGAAACAAGCACAAGAACAACAAGCTGCTCAGCAAAAAGCAAAAAAGAAAAAATAAGCAAAAAGTATTGTTTAGAAATAAAAAAAACCGAAACTTAACAGTTTCGGTTTTTTTTATGCTTTCTGTTTATTAAAATAATCTGATTTAATATTTTTATTTTCACCCTCCTTATACAAGTTATAACTAAACCATTCGTGAATTGAGTAAGCACCCGTTTCTCCTTGTTTATTCACAGCAATATAACCTACCTGAAAATTCTTAAAATCTTTCCCTGGTTTATTTACAATTCTACCAATAGCAATTTCGCAGGCTTCTTGTGGCGATTTTCCTTGTCGCATTAATTCAACTATTAAAAAACTACCTACCGTTTTTAATACTTCCTCTCCTAAACCAGTAGCCGAAGCTCCTCCTATTTCATTATCAACAAACAATCCACCACCAATAATTGGAGAATCTCCCACTCTACCAGCCATTTTATATGCCAATCCACTTGTGGTACAAGCACCAGAAATATCTCCGTTTTTATCAATCGCTAACAGACCAATAGTATCGTGATTTTCTATATTGATAATCGGCTTGTATTCCGATTTCACTTTCCATTGTTCCCAAGCTTTCTTAGAAGAATCTGTTAACAAGTCTTCTCTTTCAAATCCTTTAGAAACGGCAAACTGCTCTGCTCCTTCTGCCACTAACATTACATGTGGCGTATCTTCCATTACTTTTCTTGCTACAGAAATTACATGCTTTATATTTTTAACACCTAAAACTGCTCCGTAATTCCCTTTTTCATCCATAATGCAGGCATCTAAAGTTACATTTCCTTCTCTATCAGGTAGCCCACCTTTCCCTACAGATTGTCCTTTTTCATTTGCTTCTTCAATTCTACAACCTTGTTCAACAGCGTCTAATGCTGCCCCTCCGTTTTGCAAAATTTTGGCTGCAGTTTCAACCGCCAATGGCGTATTCCATGTTGCAATTACTACTGGTCGTATAGGCTGTAAAACCGTTGTAGAACCTCTTTCTTCTTTAACCGTTTTATTACATGCCATTATGGTTGATGATACCGCTACTAAACCTAAACTAGTAACAGATAATCGTTCTATAAACTTTCTACGCTTCATTACTCTTTTATTAAAAAATTAAAATTGATTATTATAATTAAACCTTATAAATTAATTACAATGTCTCCAATTAAAATAAGCCTTATTTTTTCTTGCTCCTAATCTACAAATTTTACATTTTACCTTGATTTTAACTTTAGGTTTTATTTAACAATCCTTTAACTAAGCAAGATTAAACCTTTAAAGAACTTCGCAGTCTTATCTCTTTAAACAATAAACTACTCAATGAAAAAAATAACATTTCTTTTTGCATTACTAATCGCTGTTTCTGCATTTGCACAAAAACCTACTCGTAAAAAAAATTCTAAAGTTACCTTAACAGGTAAAGTTATAGAAGCCAGTTCTAAACAACCTTTAGAGTATGCTACTTTAGTATTAACTCATCTTCAAAACAAACAAGTTTCTGGAGGAATTACAGATTTAAACGGAAATTTTTCTATTACAGTTCCTTCTGGGGAGTATGCTTTAAAAGTGGAGTTTATAGGGTTTAAAACTAAAAACCTTCAACAAAGACAAATAACAGAAAACATCAACTTAGGTACAATTACGCTTTCTGAAGATGCAGAAACCTTAGATGAAGTAGAAATTATTGCCGAAAAATCTACCGTAGAAATACGTTTAGATAAAAAAATATACAATGTTGGTAAAGATATGACTGTAAAAGGTGGTTCAGCTTCTGATGTATTAGACAATGTTCCCTCTGTTAATGTAGATGCACAAGGAGCGGTTAGTTTACGTGGTAGTGAAAACGTACGTATTTTAATTGACGGAAAACCTTCGGCACTTGTTGGTTTAACAGGTACAGATGCTTTAAGAAATCTTCCTGCTGATGCTATTGAAAAGGTAGAAGTAATTACCTCGCCATCGGCACGTTATGATGCTGAAGGAACTGCAGGTATTTTAAATATTATTCTAAGAAAAGGTAAAATAACCGGTTTTAATGGTTCTGTAAACCTTACCGCTGGTAATCCAGATATGTTACGAGTTGCTCCAAACCTGAATTACCGAACAAAGAAAATTAACTTATTTTCTAATCTTGGTTATTCGTACAGAAAAGGTCCTGGTAATTCACAAACCGAGTTTTCTTATTTAACAAACGGCGTTTTAGACAGCACACAAACCGAGGACAGAACCTTTGATAGAAAAAGCAAAAACTTCAATGCTTCAATTGGTTTAGAATATTACATTAACGATAACAGCTCTATTACAGGTAATTTTGTATATAGAAAATCTGAAGGAAATGATATTGCAACCAACCTAACAGACAGGTTTTTATTTAACGACCCTAATCAGGTTTTACTTGAAGAAATTAGAGTCGAAAACGAAGATGAAGATGGAGTAGACAAGCAATACTCTATAAATTATACTAACAGGTTAAATGATAATGGTGAGAAATTAACGATCGATTTACAATACGGAGACAGTAATGAAACCGAAAATTCACCTATTAGTGTAAACGGAATTCCGTCTGAAGACAATTCACAAATCACTAGCTCTAAAGAAAAGTTAGTTCAGGTAGATTATGTGTTACCAATCGGAGAAAACAGTCAGTTTGAAGCTGGACACAAAGCTACTTATCAAGATTTAAATTCAGATTTTAGAGTAAATATTTTAGACCCTAATATAGATTTTAACCCTTCTAACGATTTAACTTTTAAGCAAAACGTATATGCCTTTTACACTCAGTATGGTAGTAAAATAAATAAGTTTTCATACCTTTTAGGTTTACGTGCTGAAATTACAGATATCGATATCGATTTACAATCAGACACACAAAATAAAAATTCAGACAAAAATTATACAGAATGGTTTCCTACTGTAAACCTTGGTTACGAATTAAACGACAATGAAAATGTAACTTTAGGGTATAGCAGGCGTTTAAGAAGACCACGTCACTGGTTTTTAAACCCTTTTGAAAGCCGAAGTTCTGCGACAAGTGTGTTTAGAGGAAATCCTGATTTAAACCCAACATTTACCAGTTCTTTCGATTTAGGTTATAACACTAAAATCAGAAAATTTAATTTAGGAGCTTCTATATATTATCAAATTTCTACCGATAAAATTGAGAGAGTTTCAATAATCGAAGAAAGAAACGGAACCAATGTATTTGTTAGTCAGCCTTTAAATTTAAATAGCGAAGATCGTTACGGGTTTGAATTTACAAGTAATTACAATCCAACAAAAAAGGTGCGTTTATCTGCTAGTTTCAACTACTTTAAGTTTAACACAGATGCTTTTTCATACACTTACACAGCGCAAGACAATTCGCAAGTTACTACCAATCTAGCAGAAGTAAACCAAGACAGTTGGTTTGCCCGTTTTAATGCACGTATAACGTTACCTGCTAAGATAGATTGGCAAACACGTATTATGTACCGTGGCCCACAAACAAATGCACAAAGCGACAGAGAAGGTATGTTTATGGCAAACCTAGCATTTAGTAAAGACATCTTAAAAGACAAAGCATCGGTTGTTTTAAATGTAAGTGATTTATTTAACTCTCGTAAACGAGAAAGTACTACATATTATGGTGGTAGAGAAAATCCTTCAACAATTTCAAATGGAGAATTTCAGTGGAGAGAGCGTCAAATTTCATTAAGTTTTACATATCGTTTTAATCAGAAGAAAAAAAGAGAAAGACCTGAAGGTGGTGGTCAAGAAAATGGTGGAGGAGATTTTAACGGCTAAAATTTGGGCGTTCGAGCGGGCTTTCATTACTCGCTTTTTAGTTAGTATGTTCTATAAACACACAAACTAAAAGAGCTCAAGCAAACCATTCAATCCCTAACGCGATTATCTAATATATACCAAAAAGCTCGTTCTTATTCAACGAGCTTTTTTATTTCCTATATTTTTTTAAAAAAACATACATATAATGGCTACACGTCATTGCGAGAAACGAAGCAATATCTCCCATACAAAAAGCATAAATGTGTTAAGGATTGCAGAGACATCCTTTTTAAAAACTTTATAAATCTCCGTCATTGCGAGGAACGAGGCAATCTCTTCCTCATAAAAAATACACACGCGTTAAGGATTGCAGTGGCATCCTTTTTTAAAGCTTAATAAATATCCGTCAATGCGAGGAACGAAGCAATCTCTTTCACACAAAAAGCACACACGCGATAAGGATTGCAGTGGCATCCTTTTTTAAAGCTTAATAAATATCCGTCAATGCGAGGAACGAAGCAATCTCTTCCTCATAAAAAGTACACGAGTTAAGGATTGCAGTGGCAACCTTTTTTAAAGCTTAATAAATATGCGTCATTGCAAGGAACGAAGCAAACTCTTCCTCATAAAAAGTACACGCGTTAAGGATTGCAGTGGCATCCTTTTTTAAAGCTTAATATATATCCGTCATTGCGAGGAACGAAGCAATCTCTTCCTCATAAAAAGTACACGCGTTAAGGATTGCAGTGGTATCCTTTTTTAAAGCTTAATAGAATATGCGTCATTGCAAGGAACGAAGCAAACTAATCAAATTCTTAGACTGCCATAGTTAATTAAAAAGTAAACCTTGTTTTTTGTAACTATAAAAAAGATATAACGAAAAGCCTGTTTAAACGCCCAGAAACAAAAAAAGCTCGTTCAAATACATGAACGAGCTTATTTTATATCAATTTAAAAACTACTTACCTTCAGCAGCTTTTTTTGCTTCTCTCTTTAACTTTATATTTTCCCAGATTGTTCCACCAATCCAATAAGGAACTACAAATGTTAATAAGAAAATTAACAACCAAAATCCGGTTGTAAAAATAAACATGAATAATACCAATCCTGAAAATTCTGAAAAATCTAACATTTGTTTCCTATTAATAATTGTTGTGCGACAAAATTATAACTATTTTTCTTTGAAAGCAATAAAATCTGATAAAAATCACCTACTAAAACTATTAGAATTTGTAATTTTGACTATCGTTAATTTATATTCTTTTAAATCATTTTAAAATGACAAAGTACAGAATCGAAAAAGACACAATGGGAAATGTTGAAGTTCCTGCTGATAAATATTGGGGAGCACAAACAGAACGCTCTCGTAACAACTTTAAAATAGGTGCTGCTGGCTCTATGCCATTAGAAATAGTATATGGTTTTGCTTATCTTAAAAAAGCTGCTGCCTATACAAATGCTGAATTAGGTGTTTTAACTGATGAAAAAAGAGATTTAATTGCACAAGTTTGTGACGAAATCTTAACAGGTAAACACGACAATCAATTTCCGTTAGTAATCTGGCAAACAGGTTCTGGTACGCAATCTAACATGAACTGTAACGAGGTAATCGCTAACAGGGCTCATGAAATTGCTGGAAAAATAATTGGTGAAGGCGAAAAAACTATTCAACCAAATGATGATGTAAACAAATCACAATCATCAAACGACACCTTTCCTACAGGTATGCACATTGCTGCTTACAAGAAAATTGTAGAAGTAACCATTCCTGGTGTAGAACAATTACGTGATACTTTACAAGCAAAATCAGAAGCTTTTAAGGATGTTGTAAAAATTGGACGTACGCACTTAATGGATGCTACTCCCTTAACCTTAGGGCAAGAATTTTCTGGTTATGTTGCACAATTAAACTTTGGTTTAAAAGCATTAAGAAACTCTTTAGAGCATTTATCGCAATTGGCTTTAGGAGGAACTGCAGTAGGAACGGGTTTAAACACACCTGCTGGTTACGACGTATTAGTGGCAAAATATATTGCTGAATTTACAGGTTTACCATTTATTACTGCTGAAAATAAATTTGAAGCTTTAGCTGCTCATGATGCATTTGTTGAAACACACGGATCTTTAAAGCAATTAGCGGTTTCTATTAATAAAATAGCAAACGATATTCGTATGATGGCTTCAGGGCCACGTTCTGGAATTGGTGAATTAATTATTCCTGCAAACGAACCAGGTTCTTCTATTATGCCAGGAAAAGTAAATCCAACCCAAGCAGAAGCAATCACAATGGTTTGTGCACAAGTTATGGGTAACGATGTTGCTGTAACTGTTGGTGGTACGCAAGGACATTACGAATTAAATGTATTTAAACCAATGATGGCAGCTAACGTATTACAGTCTGCTCAGTTAATTGGAGATGCTTGTGTATCTTTCGATGTAAATTGTGCTGCTGGTATTGAGCCAAATCACGATAGAATTACGGAGTTGGTAAACAATTCTTTAATGCTAGTTACTGCTTTAAATACTAAAATAGGATATTATAAAGCTGCAGAAATAGCAAATACAGCACACGCAAACGGCACAACTTTAAAAATTGAAGCAGTACGTTTAGGCTACGTAACACCTGAAGAATATGATGAATGGGTAAAACCTGAAAACATGACTGGTGGATTAAAATAAAAACTTACTTTTGTAATCATAAAAAAACCGAAACCTAACAGTTTCGGTTTTTTTATAGTTAATTTTTTAAATTAATTCAGCCTATTATTTATAAATTCTTGTACTTCTTGCTTCGCTTTTAACATTTCTACTTCATCATGTGTTTTTCCTTCAGCTCTCTTTATATAAGCATCAAATGCATGACTTATATATATTGGCGACTTATTATTTGTATAACTCACAGCATTATGGCAGCTAAAACAATTTGCTAAATTATCTACTTTAATGCTTTTAAGACTACTATTAAATGTTTGCGTAAAAGTTTCCATAGTTACATTTGCATTATTTAAAGAACCTCTTGCTGATGAACCTGGAGTTGCATTACCTATTACCCCTCCTAAGTCAACTAACAATTGTGCTTGAGCTTGTGTATTCAAACCATCAGTATCTACCCAAATAGAGCCGTTATAGAAATAATTACCCCAAACGTCGTTTAAGCTCTTTTTAACACATGTGTTTATATTTTTAATATTTTTAAAATTAATAGGTTCTTGTTGGCAAGTTTTCATAAAGTTACCTTCACTATCTCTTGGTACACCGTATTTAAATAAATCGTATGCTTTATACAATTTTGATGGCTGTTGTGTAATTGTATCCCAATAAATACCTCCAATACCAGTAGTGTTTCCTTTTGCAAATAATAGTTTATCTGAAGAAGAACTTGCTTCATTATCTTTTCTATTATAAAACGGAGCTAAATCATCTTGTTCGAAAGTTGCCCAAATAAATTCCGGGTGATTTTCTACCACGCCAACAACATGCATTCCTAACAAAGCAACTTCTGTATTAACAAAATTTCCTTTGCCGTCATCAACAGCTCCTACCGTAGTAAAATAATTGACACGTTTATTTTTAGGAATGGCTGTTACTGTAGTCCATGAAACTTTTAACTCTAAGGAACCTACAGGAAAAGATGCTAAGTTATCTTTCGCCAACGAACCATTTAAAATTGAGTCTTTAAATTTTTCTGCAGCTATTTTAAACGTTGGTGAAATATGGATTGAATAAAATACTGTTTCCTCTTTATTATTTGCAGGATTATATGCTGGATTAGTTCTTAAAATACCCGAAGAACCTGCTTGTGCTGTATCTTCTAAAACTACGGATGCTCCTGGAATTGACTTTACACTTCCTAAATGAGAGTCTACCTGATGCATTTTTTTGGGATTTAAAAACAGTGGTAATGTTTCCCCTATATATAAAGGCACATCTTTTCCATCTACTTTAACCAAAAGTTTTTCTATTTGATATTCTGGCTTTGTCAACCATAAAAATTTTTGCCAAGACCATTGATGAAAAATAGCATTGGTACTCGTATCTACATCAAACGGGCTTCCTTTTCCTTCTTCTGGTGCAGGAGTTTGTGAATGTGGAAACCAATCGCTTTCACATAAGTTTTCTAATACAATTTTATTATAAGCAACAGCTGTTGCTTTTTTTTCTGATTCTTGTTTTTTCTTATCACAAGAATTTAAAAACACTATACTTAGTAAGAGTAACGTTTTTAAAGTAAATTTAAATGATTTCTTCATGGTTTGATAGTTTTTAATAATATCTTAACAAAGTTATCATCTTAAATAAAGCCATTCAAAAAAAATGTCATGACAGCCTATTCTAGAGTCATATAAAAGTAAATATTAATCACAAGCGTTTATAACAATCATTATTCTTAATAATTTTTAATTTATTTAACGAACCACACAAAAGAAAAACCTAATTTTGTAATCCTTTTTTTAAAAATAAAATAGATGAACAAACACGAAGAATATATGAGTGAAGCTGTAAAAGCAGCTTTAAAAGGAATGAGTAATAACGAAGGCGGACCATTTGGTTGTATCGTTGTAAAAGACGGAGAAATTGTTGGTCGTGGTAATAATAAAGTTACTTCTACAAACGATCCTACAGCACATGCTGAAGTTACCGCTATTAGAGATGCCTGTAAAAATTTAGGTTCTTTTCAATTAGATGGTTGTATCGTATATACTTCTTGCGAACCTTGCCCTATGTGTTTAGGTGCAATTTATTGGGCTAGACCAGATAAGGTATACTACGGAAGTAACCAACAAGATGCTGCTAATATTGGTTTTGATGACGAATTTATTTATAAAGAAATTCCGTTACCATACGAAAAACGTAGCATTCCGTTTGAACAAGTAGGAAGAAAAATTGCCTTAGAGCCTTTTGAAAAATGGAGCGAAAAGAATGACAAAATAGAATACTAGAAATAAAAAATCCCAAACTAATCTTTGGGATTTTTTTATGGGCTAAGTGTAAACTTGCTTCTCTACTTATTATGCATTAAATTTCGCTAACGTTATATCATTACAATTAGCTTTATCATAAAATGAAAAAAAATAAAGAAATATTCCTATTTGGTGCAGGTGCTGCAATTGACTGGGGTGGTCCTCTTACTTCTGAACTCTCAAAATTAATTAAAAAATATTCATTTCCGATTCGAGGTTCTGAAACAACTATAACGGAATATATTAATCAAAAATTATTGGAAAATGGTTATTCTCAAACAGAAGTCAATTTCGAGACCATAATAAATGTTATTGAAGAACTAGCGATTTACTTTTCTGAATACAATCGCAAAAAACAGACTCCATCACTAATTAGATGCTTCATTAAAAATGATGATAGTATTAAAACTATATTAAATTTTGCTATAACCAATGGAAAGAGGCAACATGGTTATAAAATCCAAATTCCAGATGGAATAAACTATGATTTCTCGCACCCCTCCTATAAAGATGAAAACCCGAACCAGTTCTTTTTACTTCATTTACTATCATCAATATTAACCAATATAACTTCTAGAATATCAAATTATTCTTATCATACAAAATCACATTCTGTAATTGACACAAAATCAGATGAAAGTCAACTTTTTAAGAATTGGATGAAAGAAAATGCAAAAGAGAACACTTTAAGGCTTTATACTCTAAATTATGACAGGGTTTTCAAAGTATTATTAGATGATATTGGTATTGATTGCTTCGAAGGCTTTGATACAACTGATACAATTGAGGACATGAATGGAATTAGAGCAGATGTCCTTAGAATTACTAATGACTCTGAAAGCAACGTACATTACAACCTCCATGGTTCAATTTTCTGGAAAGTTTTACCATATGACAATGGTCAGTTACCCAACCCTGAAATTGTATTTACAGGATGCCCTGAATTACCTGATAATGACGAAATATCTAATGTAGAAATCGAAAAAGGAAAACCTGTTTACCTAACAAACATTATTACTGGTTATCAAAAGGCCCAAAAATCAATGGTTACTCCATTCAAGCAACTACATTCTTCATTTGACCGCGATTGCTTGAACGGTAATAAAATTTACATAATAGGTTACTCATTTGGAGACGAACACCTTAACGAATGTCTAAAGATTGCTTTAAGGTATAACCAAAAACTTAAAGTTGAAATTGTAAGCCCTAATTTTATCAAAGATAAAATAAAAGAAAAATTGATTTTAACTCTTTTTCAGTATTTGGATATGCCTCAATACAATGAGAAAAAAATATCTGAAAATAAATATAGTTATTTCAATGATAAAATTTTAGTATACACATTGAAGTTTAATGAGTATTTAAAACTTAAAAAAATCAACTGATAAGCTTACAAGTAATATACCTCTTTAAATCAAAAAAAATATAAATAAAAAAGCTCCAAGTTTAAACTTGGAGCTTTTTTGTATCTAAAATCTAACTTATTTCGTTTTTCTAAACATCAACCAAAAACCTATTAAAACAAGCGGTATACTTAATACCTGCCCTGTGTTTAATGAGTTAAATACCCAGTCTTCTCTTCCATCTACTTGTGCTTTCTTTAAAAATTCTATAAAGAAACGTAACGACCACAAAACCACCATAAACAATCCGAATAAAAACCCTGATTGGTTCTTCTTATCTGTTTTCCAATAGAAATGCCACAATGCAAAAAACAATGCTAAATAACTAAATGCTTCATATAATTGTGTTGGATGACACGGCACGGTTTCTCCAACTCTTTTAAAAATAACTCCGAAACTGCTTCCTGTTGGTTTTCCATAGATCTCTGAATTAAAAAAGTTTCCTAAACGGATAAAAAATCCTGCTAAGGCAACAATAATACCTACTCTATCTAAAATAAATAACCATGGTTTATTTAAATGTTTTTTTGCATAAAAATATAATGCTAAAGGAATACCAATTGCTGCTCCGTGACTTGCAAACCCAGTAAATCCTGTAAATTTCCATCCTTCAATAAATCCGAACAACGTACTATTTACACTTTCTTTTATTGGTAAAAATATTTCTAATAAATGATTCTGGTAATAATCCCAGCTATAAAAGAAAACATCTCCTAAACGCATTCCTACTAACATAGAAATGAATACATACATAAATAAAGGATCTAGTTTTTCAACAGGAATTTTATCATTTATATAAATTTTCTTCATTAAACGAAGTCCCAATACAAAGGCTGCGATAAACATTAAACTGTACCAACGAATACCTAGACTACCAATTTTTATAATTTCAGGATCTAAATCCCATACTATAGATAAAAAATTCATTTATTATTATTATATGTCAGGTCGAGCGCAGTCGAGACCTATTTATTAATATATTCTTACTAAAACCTCTTGTAAACTACGTTTCTTTTTTCAACAAAAAATATTTTTATTAAAAATAATACTCGAGGTAACAATTATTATTTCTTTTTTTCAGGCACTGGATCGTAACCACTTCCACCCCATGGATGACAGCTAAAGATTCTTTTTGTTGCCAACCAACCGCCATAAAACAATCCGTGTTTTTGCAATGCTTCAATTGTGTAACTAGAGCATGTTGGTGAATACCTACATGTTGCTGGTGTAAATGGTGAAATGGCTGTTTGATAAAATCGCACCAATAGTATAAACGGATATGTGAGTATTTTTTTCAATTAATTAACAGAAAAACTCGTTCCTTCTTTTCCGTCTTTTAGCTGAATTCCTAATGCTAATAATCTATCGCGAATTTCATCAGAAAGTGCCCAATTTTTATCTTCTCGTGCTTCTTTTCGCATTTGAATAAGCATCTCTACTACTCCGTTTAATTTATCAGAATTATTTCCTTCAGAAACTTCGTTCATCAATCCTAAAACATCAAAAACAAACGCTTTCATTGTTACTATTAGCTCTTCTAAATCATCCGAAGTTAAACTAGCGTTTTGTTCTTTTATCTGATTTACAGTTTTAACGGCTTCAAATAAATGAGAAATTAATACAGGCGTGTTAAAATCGTCGTTCATGGCTGCATAACATTCTTGCTTCCATTTCTGAACATCGAAAGTTGAAGTGTTTCCTGCTTCAATCTTATCTAAGAAATTTACAGCATCCATTAATTTGGTATGTCCTTTTTCTGATGCTTCTAAAGCTTCGCCAGAAAAATCAAGAATACTTCTGTAGTTCGCTTGCATATTAAAGAAACGTACCACACTTGCTGAAAATGCTTTTGGTAATATTTCATTTTCACCAGATAAAATTTCGTTTGGTAAAATAAAATTACCTGTTGATTTTGCCATTTTCTGGCTATTTAACAACAACATATTGGTATGCATCCAGTAATTTACTGGAGTGACACCACTACAAGTTTGTGATTGTGCTATTTCACATTCGTGATGTGGAAATTTTAAATCCATTCCTCCACCATGAATATCAAATTGCTCTCCTAAGTATTTTGTACTCATTACCGAACATTCTAAATGCCAACCAGGAAAACCATCACTCCAAGGAGAAGGCCAACGCATAATATGGCGCTCATCGGCTTTTTTCCAAAGGGCAAAATCTTGTGGGTTTTTCTTATCTGACTGTCCGTCTAAGGTTCTTGTATTATGAATAGCATCTTCTATTTTTCTACCAGAAAGGATTCCGTAATTACCAGTTTCGTTGTACTTTAAAACATCAAAATACACTGATCCGTTTACTTCGTACGCCAACCCTTTTTCCATGATTTCTTTAATCATTTCAATTTGTTCAACAATATGACCTGTTGCCGTAGGCTCGATACTTGGCGGTAAAAAATTGTAATTTTTTAAAACATCATGAAAGTCTACAGTATACTTCTGCACCACTTCCATTGGTTCGATTTCTTCTAAACGTGCTTTTTTAGAAATTCTATCTTCTCCTTCATCTGCATCATTTTCTAAATGCCCAGCATCGGTAATATTACGCACATAACGCACTTTATAACCTAAATGTAATAAATAACGATATACCACATCAAAAAACATAAATGTACGTACGTTTCCTAAATGGGCATTGCTATATACGGTAGGACCA
Organism: Tenacibaculum sp. AHE14PA; assembly: GCF_019278465.1. Lineage (GTDB taxonomy): Bacteria > Bacteroidota > Bacteroidia > Flavobacteriales > Flavobacteriaceae > Polaribacter > Polaribacter bernardetii. Next base: position 601,931 of record NZ_CP058983.1, read on the forward strand.
CAAACGTACATACCTACATATCCGTCGTTTACAGTTTTAAAAGGCTCTTTAGTTTTTGATAAAGAGTTGTATACTTTTAATTGATTTTCTTTATATAATTTCATCGAAAAAGTGGCTATTTACAGATGCTAAAGATAGGCACTTTATAAGGAATAATGAAATGGAATTTTAGTGAAGTTTTAGTTAAAATATAAAACTTATTTCAGTTTAATATCGCCGTAATTAGATACTACAATAAATTTATTAATAGACGTTGTTGATGCTCGTTTATATCTAATAAATCCCTCTGAATCTTTAGTTGCTTTATTTAACTTCCCTAACTTTTCATCAAATTCAAATTTCCCGTTTTTAGTGCTAACATCTATTGTGGTATCTATGTCTGATATATTTATTGTACTGTTTGAATAATTTAAGAAGACCATTAAGTTATTCATTTTTGAATCAATTTTATTTATCAATAATTCTCCAAATTCATTTTTTATTGAAACTTCTTCATAAACGTGATCTATAATTAATTTTGATGAATTAGTATTTAATGTAGCGTTAGCAACCGATACTATATGAGCATCGGTTACATTATTTAAAAATAATTTAGTAGTATTTAGTGAATTTATTGTTACTGGTGAATATGATATATTTAATTCACCTCCGCTTAAAACATCTGCGTTAAAAGTACCATAACTTACTTTTCCTGAAGCTTTTGTTTTTGGTAATTTCACTTTACAATGGCGTGTATTTAAATCGAAAGTTGCATTTTTAGGTACTTTTATAGTAATCTTCTTAGTGACTTTTACTTTTTTTCCGTTTACTGTAACTGCTCCTGATTTATTTAAAAAAACAAAATCTAATTTGGTGTTTTTAAGTGATTCCTTAGCTTTCCTTAATGCTTCTTTAATTTCTTTCGAGTATTCTTTTTCTGATAAACGAGATTTCTGTAACATCTCTATAGCATTTTTACGAGCTTTATTTCTAGATTTCTCAGCTATAGCTCTGTGTTTACTCGACGTTTCTCTGCTTTTCAGCATCGTTAAACGACTTTTTCTCATTGTTTCTTTACTTTTTTTAATACTCTCTTTAAACTTCTTATATTTTTCACTTTTCTTAAACTTCTCCCATTCTTTTTTTGACTTTATAGTAATACCGTTAACACCATCTTTCCACTGAAAAAAATAATTTTCACCATCTTTGGCATACTTATCAAAATCGAACTCCATATAATCTAAATCAGATACTATTTCTTCAAAGTTGATTTCAGGGATTTCAATCTCCGACATATCGGGCATTTCTGGTAATTCAGGCATCTCTGGCAATACAATAACATTCGATCCATTAGTATTATAATGATAAATGTTATTGTTTTTTGACGAATTAAAAAATATTATATCATCCGTATTTAAAGAATGAAAACTATTGCTTTTAGCATTAATTTGCACTTTACTTTTATTACCTAAAGCTTCAAATTTCCAGTTTTCAAAATACTTTTTAGCTTCAGCTTTATCTAATCCTTCTATTTCTATAACAGCCTCTACAGAAACTTCATTTTTATTCCACGTAGTTACATTTACATCCGCATTAGATGCATTAATATTAACGATTACATCTTTATTTGTTTTAAAGTTTTCGCTAAATTTCTTATCGTATTTCTGAGCAAACACAACACTTGTTGCGAGTAATAAAAAAGTACTTATTTTAAATTGTTTGAATGTCATTTTGAATTGGATTTTTAAGTTCATTTAATTGTTTTTGCATACGTTTTAACAGCTGTAAACGCAATTGCAGGTTCCCAATCAATGCATTGATCGTATTATCGTTAATTCCTTTTTTATTGAGCTCTTCGGTTAACGATTTATATTCGTTGGTTAGCTCGCCTATTTTAGCAAAATAACCATCAAAAAAGTCTTTAGTATCATCAGTTAATTCTAACTGACTTAGTTCGTAATTTATCGTATTTATATAATACGATTCTATTGTTTTTAATTCTGGTGAAATAGTACCTAAACTAATAGTATTTGGGGTGCTATTAATTGGTGTATTTATATTTTCTGATGGATAAAATGTTATTCCTATCCCTAACAATATTACAATTGATGCCGCTGCATATAACCATTGAAATGATTTTTTTCCTGATGATTTATCATGCAATTCGTCCATCATTTTTTGTTGAAAACGTTGCCTATGATTTGTTGATAACTTTGCGTTATCTTCACTATTATTTTTTAATATTTCTCTAATATCTTTAGACATTATATACTGCTTTTAATTGTTCTTGCACTTTCTTTTTACCTCTTAACAAATGAGTTCTAGATGTTGATTCTGAAATTCCTAATATTTCGGAAATTTCACCATGATCATAACCTTCTAGCAAAAACAAGGTTAGTACTACGCTGTATTTATCTTTTAATTTTTGAATGCAGTTTATAATTTCTTGGTATGAAATAACGGTTTCTACTTCCCAATTATCATCTGCTGTTATTTTTGTTGCTTCTTCATTTATAGCGACAAACTCAAGCTTTTTCTTTTTTAACCAATCAATACTTTGATTAATTACAATACGTTTTAACCAAGCTCCGAATGCAACTTCCTCTTTATACATTTTCATATTTTTAAAAGCCTTTATAAAAGCTTCTTGCATAATATCTTCTGCTATAAATGTATCTTTTACATAACGATTTGCAATAGTAAGCATCGCTTCGCAATACAAATCATACAACTGCATTTGTGCTTTTGCATCGTTGTTTTTACACGCATTTATAATTGATTGATGTAACTGTTTGGTCGACTTCATTATTGATTTCTTATACTAAAGACGATACTTTTTAAGCTTCGTTGCATTTTGCTGAATTTTTATTTCTAAATTTACCTTATTATTTCGTTTTTACTAAAATATGGCTAATATCAACAAATCTGCTCTTTCTGAAAAAGATGGCGTTTCTCAACCAGAAACGACTAGTAAATCAGCTGCTGAAAAAATAAAAATAAGTAGAAGAAAAAAGGCTGACACTCCTAAATATATTCGTGAAATACTAGCAGGAAGTATTCCTTTTTTAAGCAGAGCAATTACTTTGGTTGAAAGCACCAATACTAAACACCAACAACAGGCTAATGAAATTTTAGAAGCTTGTTTACCACATGCAAACAAATCGGTAAGAATTGGTATTACGGGTGTTCCTGGAGTTGGAAAAAGTACATTTATTGAGGCTTTTGGTAAGCACTTAACTTCGCTAGGTAAAAAAGTAGCTGTTTTAGCTGTAGACCCAAGTAGCTCTATTAATAGAGGTAGTATTTTAGGTGATAAAACTAGAATGGAAGAATTGGTTACCGATAAAAATGCATTTATAAGACCTTCTCCGTCAGGAACTTCATTAGGTGGTGTTGCTCAAAAAACACGTGAATCTATTATTTTGTGTGAAGCTGCTGGTTTTGATACTATTATTATAGAAACCGTTGGCGTTGGGCAGTCTGAAACTGCCGTACATTCTATGACCGATTTCTTTTTATTATTAAAACTTGCCGGTGCAGGTGACGAATTACAAGGTATTAAACGAGGAATTATAGAAATGGCTGATGCCATTGTTATTAATAAAGCAGATAGTGGTAACGAGAAAAATGCAAAAATCGCAAAAGTTGAGTTCAACAGAGCACTACATTTATATCCACCAAAAAATAGTGGTTGGCAACCTAAAGTTTTATTAGCAAGTGCGCTACATAATAAAGGTATTGCTGACGTTTATAAAATGATTAACGAATATATAACCTCAGCAATTAATACTTTTTATTTTCAACAAAAAAGAATTGATCAAAATAAATACTGGTTATTAGAAACAATCAATCAGCAGTTAAAAAGTAATTTTTATAACAATTCTGAAATAAAAATTTTACTAAAAGAAGAGTTTAAAAAGTTAGAAAACGGAAAAACAACGCCATTTACTGCTGCCAATAGATTACTAAATAAAAACTATGAAAACCCATAATGGATGTTTGGTTAAAATGCTACCTGTAATAATAAATATTTATGAAAGACAATACTTTAACTTGGGATGATTTTACAAAAGTAGAAATGCGTGTAGGAACAATACTTTCTGCCGAAGTTTTTAAAGAAGTAAAAAATCCTGCTTATAAAATGCAAATAGATTTTGGCGAATTTGGTATAAAAAAAACTTCTGCTCAAATTACAAAACTATACGCTCCAGAAGAATTAATAGGCAACCAAATAGTAGCTGTTATTAACTTTCCTAAAAAACAAATTGCCAACATAATGAGCGAATGTTTGGTATTAGGTGCTGTTGGCGAACAGCATGAAATAACGCTTATTTCTCCGGATAGGAAAATTAAAAACGGAACACGAATTGGGTAGATTTAGGTGTTTTGTATAAATTATTATAGATATTTACTTTCCATAAACTACACATTATGACAATAAACAATACTACAATTAAAAAGGGATTTATTGTTGCAGGATTAATGAACGCAACAGTCCTTATTTTTTCGAAATTTTTCACGAATACTGTTATTAACGAAGCTGATCCGGTTGTAATGTCTAATTTTGGACTTTTAATGATACTTATTTGGGGATTGGCATATATGAGTATCGCAAAAAATTACACCAAAGTAAAATGGTTAGTAGGTGTTTTTGCTATTGAAAAATTTATTTATGGTTGTATTTGGATAAATTGGATACTTAACAATACCATTTCTAATGTTTTTGAAAAAGACCTAATGGCAGGTGCTTTCTTTGCTATTTACGGAGTAAATGATTGGTTATTTTTCATCTTTTTTACTACCGTATTTATTCGTTTATTAAAAGAAAAAACACACCTTTTAAAAAACTAAAAACATCAAATTTTTACGGTTGTTTAAAAGTATTCTCATTTAAAAACTATAGCTTTTATTGTTTTTACCGTAAGTTTGTGTAACAAATTTCATAAAACGATAATGACAACATTATTCATAAACATCAAAGAATTAATTCAGGTTAGAGAAGCTAATATTAAGAAAGTTTCTGGAAAAGAAATGAGTATTTTACCTACTTTAAAAAATGCTTTTCTATTAATTAAAGATGATAGAATTCTGGATTTTGGTATGATGACTAATTTATCTGCTAAAGCAGACAAAACTATCGATTGCACGGGTAAAATGATTCTTCCTACTTGGTGTGACTCTCATACTCATATCGTATATGCTGGTAATAGAGAACAAGAATTTGTTGACAGAATTAACGGATTAACCTATGAGGAAATAGCTAATAATGGTGGCGGAATTTTAAATTCAGCCAAGAAACTTCAAGAAACTTCAATAGAAGATTTGTATGAGCAATCAGCAGTTCGATTAGAAGAGGTTATGAAACTTGGTACTGGCGCTGTTGAAATTAAATCAGGCTACGGATTAACTGTTAATGCTGAATTAAAAATGTTACGCGTTATTAAAAGGTTACGCGAAAACTACAACTTACCCATCAAAGCTACATTTTTAGGAGCACACGCTTTTCCAAAAGAATACAAAGATGATAAAAATGGCTACATCGATTTAATTATTAATGAAATGTTACCCAAAATAGCTAAAGAAAAATTGGCTGATTTTATAGATGCTTTTTGTGAAACTGGTTATTTCTCTGTAAAAGATACAGATAGAATTTTAGAAGCAGGTAAAAAACATGGATTAATACCAAAAGTACACGTGAACCAGTTTACAACTATAGGCGGAGTTCAGGTAAGTGTAAAACACAATGCTTTATCTGTAGATCATTTAGAGGTTATGAGTACAGATGATATTTATGCCTTAAAAGGAACAAGTACAATGCCTGTAGCATTACCGTCTTGTTCTTATTTTTTAAGTATTCCGTACACTCCAGCTAGAGATATTATAAATGCAGGATTACCACTAGCTTTGGCAACTGATTTCAATCCAGGTTCTACACCTTCTGGTAATATGAATTTTGTAGTTGCTACTGCTTGTATTAAAATGAAAATGACACCCGAAGAAGCTATAAATGCAGGTACTATAAATGGTGCTTATGCTATGAATTTATCTGATAAAGTTGGAAGTATTACAAAAGGTAAGAAAGCTAATTTTATCGTTACAAAAGAAATTTTAAGTTACGGTGCTATTCCTTATAACTTTGGTTCTGTATTAATTGATACGGTATTTATTAACGGTAAATCAATTTAATATGTTACAGTTATTTACGCAAAAAAACATTAATGATTTTGTAAATCCTCGTGAAGGAGAAACAAAAATAGGGCAATCTGTAAAAGTAATTTCTACTCTTGAAAACCTTAAAAAGGTTACTGCTAAATTTGTTATTATTGGCGTACCAGAAGATATTGGTGTAAAAATGAATTACGGAAAAGGTGGCGCGCATACTGCTTTTAAACCAGCTTTAAAATCGTTCTTAAATACGCAAGAGAATCAATTTATTAACGGAAAAGATATTCTTGTTTTAGGCTATTTAGACTTTTTAAATGAAGTTTTAAATTTTGATGGATCTGATAGAGAAAAAGGAGATTTGCTTGTAAAAGCGATTGATAAAGAATTATCATCTGTTATTAAGATAATTATTGAAGTTGATAAAATTCCGATTGTAATTGGTGGCGGGCATAATAACGCTTACGGAAATTTAAAAGGTTTATCCGAAGGAAAAAATCAACCTATAAATGTTATTAATTTAGATGCACATACCGATTTACGTCGTTTAGAAGAACGTCATAGCGGTAACGGGTTTTCGTATGCTATAGAACATCAATATTTAGAAAAATATTTTATGTTTGGCTTGCATGAAAACTACACTCCACAATATGTTTTCGATTATATTCATAGCAACATAAGTATTGATTATAATACTTATGAAGAATTACAAGTTTACAAATCAATTCCGTTTGAAAATGAGTTGTTGCGTGCTAAAAACTTTATTAAAGAAAAGTCTTTTGGTATTGAGATTGACTTAGATTGTATCCAAAATTTTCCTAGTAGTGCTATGACTCCCTCTGGATTCACATCGCAACAAGCAAGAGAGTTTGTTTATTATTTTGCTAAAAACACCAATGCAAGTTATATTCATATTTGTGAAGGTTCGCCTACTATTGTTCAAGATCCTTCTGCTATAAATCAAGTTGGTAAATTTATTAGTTATCTGATTTTTGATTTTATAAAAGCAAAGCAGTCGTTGCTTGTTAAATAATTAGAGTTTATTTTCTTATAATTTCTCTAAATAACAAACAGTATTTTATATTTATCTGTTTAATCTTTACATCTTCGTACACACTTTCTTTGTTTTTTTTATTTTTTTAAAATCTCTAACAAAAGCTTATACTAATAAAAATAAACTTTCCTATAAAATAACTCTATAATTAAATAAATTATTACACTGACTAATAAAGCTTTATAAATAATAGTTTATTAAATTTGGGTATCAATAATATATTAACTTCATAAATACTTTCATAGATGGAAAAAGAAAACGATTCAAACTCATTAAATAATGAAAGCAAATGCCCCATGCATAAAGAACAAAAAGAAAGTGTTAAAGTTACATCTTCTGGTAAATGCCCAATAATGCATGGAGGTAATACAACTACAAAATCAGCTGTTACCGATTGGTGGCCTAACGCACTAAATCTTGATATTTTACATCAACATGATACAAAGACAAATCCTTTAGGAGAAGATTTTAACTATCATGAAGAACTAAAAAAACTAGATATTGAGTCTTTAAAAAAAGATATGCATATTTTAATGACAGACAGTCAAGAATGGTGGCCTGCAGATTGGGGGCATTACGGAGGTTTATTTATCCGCTTATCTTGGCACTCTGCTGGTTCTTACCGAATATCTGATGGTCGTGGTGGCGGTGGATCTGGTAACCAACGTTTTGCTCCTTTAAATTCTTGGCCAGATAATGCTAGTTTAGACAAAGCAAGACGATTGTTATGGCCTATCAAGAAAAAATATGGTAATAAAATTAGCTGGGCCGATTTAATTATTTTGGCAGGTACTATTGCTTATGAAAACATGGGGTTAAAAACTTTTGGTTTTAGTTTTGGCCGTGAAGACATTTGGCAACCAGAAAAAGATACCTATTGGGGAGCAGAAAAAGAATGGCTAGCACCAAGTGATGAACGCTATGAAAATGTAGATGAACCCAAAACGATGGAAAATCCTTTAGCTGCTGTACAAATGGGATTAATTTATGTAAACCCTGAAGGTGTTAATGGAAAACCAGATCCTTTAAAAACAGCCGCCCACGTACGTGAAACATTCGCACGTATGGCAATGAATGATGAAGAAACAGTTGCTTTAACAGCTGGGGGGCATACTGTTGGTAAAACACATGGTAATGGTGATGCTAGTATTTTAGGCCCAGATCCTGAAAGTGCAAATGTAGAAGAACAAGGTTTTGGTTGGCACAACCCAAACAAATCAGGAAAAGGTCGTTATACGGTAACAAGTGGTTTGGAAGGAGCCTGGACTACACACCCTACAAAATGGGATGATGGTTTTTTTCAAATGCTGTTTAATCATGAATGGGAATCTGTTAAAAGTCCTGCTGGTGCTTGGCAATGGGAACCTGTAACTATTAAAAAAGAAGATAAACCAAAAGATATTGATGATGCTACTATTCGTCATAATCCAATGATGACCGATGCAGATATGGCTATGAAAGTAGATCCTATTTACAAGGAGATCTCTTTGAAATTCAAGAAAGATCAAAAATACTTTTCCGAAACATTTGCACGTGCTTGGTTTAAACTAACACACAGAGATATGGGGCCTAGCGCAAATTATTTTGGTACAGACTTACCTAAAGAAGACATGCTTTGGCAAGACCCAATTCCCGCAGGAAATACTAATTATGATGTAAATGCTGTAAAGAAAAAAATTGAAGAATCAGGTTTAACTATTTCAGAAATGGTAACGACTGCTTGGGATAGCGCTCGTACATTTAGACAATCAGATAAAAGAGGTGGTGCTAACGGTGCACGTATTCGTTTAGCTCCTCAAAAAGATTGGGAAGGAAATGAGCCAAAACGTTTGGCTCGTGTATTAGCTGTTTTAGAACCTATTGCTTCTCAGTTTAATATTAGCATCGCTGATACAATTGTTTTAGCAGGTAATCTTGGGATAGAAAAAGCTGCCAAAGCTGCAGGTTTTAATAAAACTGTTCCTTTTTCGCCTGGTCGTGGAGATGCAACAAATGAAATGACAGATATAGATTCTTTTAAACCTTTAGAACCTTTAGCTGATGGTTACAGAAACTGGAGTAAAAAAGATTATGTGGTTTCGCCTGAAGAATTGATGTTAGACAGAACACAACTGATGGGACTAACAGCTCCTGAAATGACAGTGCTTGTTGGAGGTATGAGAATGTTAGATACAAATTACAACAATACCAAACATGGTGTATTTACAAATACTATTGGTAGATTAACTAATGACTTTTTTGTTAATTTAACTGATATGAATTATACATGGAAACCTGTAAACGATAATTTGTATGAAATTTGTGATCGTAAAACAGGTAAAACTATTTGGACAGCCACTCGTATGGATCTAGTTTTTGGTTCTAATTCTATTCTTAGATCATATGCTGAGGTTTATGCACAAGATGATAATAAAGAAAAATTTGTTAACGACTTTATAAAAGCTTGGACTAAAGTAATGAATGCTGATAGGTTTGACTTAAAATAAAAACAACCTCTTTTTAATAAATACAGTAGCTCACATTATGCTTAACTCTTAGCTAATGTGAGTTACTTTTTATAACTAATTTTTTAATCAATCCAATTTTTAAATTCCTTTACACGCTCTCTGCTTACTATTATTTCGGCATCAGTATAAGAATGTAATACTAATTGCAAGCGTGAGTTTGTATATGAAACAATATCTTTTATGGCATTTATATGCACAATAAAAGTTCTATTTACTCTAAAAAAATGTTCTGGATTTAATTGCTCTTGCCAATGCTCTAATGAATCGTCTATTAAATAATTTCGATTAGAGTTTGTGTGTATATAAGTTGCTTTATTTTCTGAATAAAAACACTCAATTTCATCAATATGTATGATCTTTATATGCTGGCCAACCTTAATTGTAAATCGTTTTTTAAATTTTCTATCAACCGGATTTATCAGGAGTTTACGAATATCATCAATATTAACTTTTACTTCAGATTTTTGGGTTTGATTTTCTTTAAATTTATCTACTGCAACCTTTAGTTCGTCTTCATCGAGTGGTTTTAACAAATAATCAATTGAATTTAATTTAAATGCTTTTAATGCATATTCATCGTAAGCTGTTGTAAAAATAATGGCCGATTTAACTTCAACTTCTTCAAAAATCTCAAAAGATAACCCGTCTGATAATTGAATATCTAAAAAAATTAAATCTGGATGCTCGTTATTCTGAAACCAATTAATAGATTCTTCTACAGAATGCAACATCGTTTTTACTTCTATTTCTAATACAGACAACATTCTGTTTAAACGTCTTGCTGCTGGCTTTTCATCTTCAATAATAATAACATTCATAGTTCTTATTTATTATTTTTCATCCATGTATTCTTTTATTTTTCGCTCTTCCCAGTTTTTACTAAACAGGTTTTGTTTGCTATACACTTTTACACCGTGTAGTACCAAAATAATTCCCCACCACAAGAAAAAACGATAATTATCTATATCAAAAAAAGCTTCTTTAAATGAATCACCTAATTTAATATCTTTATAAATTCGGCGTGCTATAAAAAACAAATTTACAAGTATATATACAGATAAATGTTTGTAAAATTGTTTAAGTTCTTCAACTTTTTTTTGAGCTACTAGGTATTTTTCTGAGTAATTATTAGTTTCCATAATTTTATTTTTTTTCATTCATAAACTCCTTTACTTTTTTGTTTTCCCAGGTATCGAGAAAAGTTATTTTACTTTTAAAAACATACAAACCGTGAATTAAAACACCAAAAGCCCATAATAAAGAGTTTATCCACATATTAGCTCGTATCCACTTTAAAGTTCCTGCATTATGAATATGGTTTTCAAAAAAACTAAATATTGTATTCGAAAAAACCGCTAATACAACCATCATAATTACAAATATTTGCAAATGGTTATAAAAATTCTTGATCCTTTTTACTTTTTTTTCTGCTTGTAAATAATTTGTTTCCGATTCCATAATTAAAATTTATTATCGTCCATATATTGTTCTATCTTTTTTTTCTCCCAATCTTTTCCGAAGAATAAATTAGAACCAAAAACTCCTAACCAATGAAAAAACAGTCCTATTCCCCAAAACAACCAAGTAGAATACGTGCCAAAATGCGTAACCGCTTCTATAAAATTATAGGTACCATCGTTCATTAAGCCGAATACAATAACTGCTGATATGAAAATATTTATAACAATAAAAACTGCTAGATGAATATAAAATCCTTTAATTTTTTCTACTCGCTTTTTTGCAAGTATGTATTTTTGCTCTTCAGAATAATCTCTTTCCATCTTATTTATAGTTTTTATCTTCGTTCATTAATTCTTTAATCTTTCGTTCTTCCCAGTTTTTTGTTAAACCTGTTTTGTTAAACCCAAAAACATTTAACCAATGGCAAAAAAGACCTGTTCCCCACCCTAATGCAGAAAACCAAAACCAATGAAAATGTGGTTCGAATTTTAAGTTTACAAAAATTATTACAGGTATAATAATACAGTATATTGCTAAGTGTGTATAAAACCCTTTAATTTTTTTTACTCTTTTTTTTGCTTGTGTATACTTTTGCTCTGCTATATATTTATCTTCCATCTTACTTATAATTTTTATCGTCCTTCATCATTTCTTTAATCTTACGCTCTTCCCAATTTTTTCCTAAGAAAATATTGTAATTATTTACTTCTAAAAAATGAAACGTTAAGCCTACTCCCCATCCAAAAATCGGAAACCAAAACCAATGAAAACCTGGTGAAAATCTTAAATTTATAAATATTAAAAAAGGAATTACAATACAGTAAGAGGCTAAGTTTTGATAAAATTCTTTTAATTTCTCTACCTTTTCTACAGCTCTTACATACTTGCTGTTTTCTATATTTTTTGAATTGTATGACATATTATTTGTTTTTGTTAACAGCGGTAAACTCACTGTAAATGTTTTATTATTATTTTTAATTTCTACCCGTTCATCAGTTATTAAACCATAACGATCTGCAATATTTCTTAACCCTACTTTTGTGCTTTTACCTATTGCTTCTTTAGGATTAACCGTATTTTGAATTTGTAAAAAACCATCTTCTTCAAAAATGTGAATTTGTAAAGGTTTTTTTGATGAAACTACATTGTGCTTTACTGCATTTTCGAGTAATAATTGTAAAGACAATGGCACTATTTTTAAATCTGAGTTACTTACCGTGGTTGGAATATTAAATTGCACAGCATCTTCAAATCGCATTTGTAACAACTCCATATATGTTTTTGCAAACCTTAATTCTTCTTCTAACGGAATTAATTCTTTATTTCGCTGCTCTAAAACATAACGATATACTTTTGATAATTTGGTGGTAAACCTTTCTGCTTGCTTTGGATTTTCGTCTATTAAAGAGGTTAAAACGTTTAAACTATTAAATAAAAAATGTGGATCTAACTGACTTTTTAAAGTTTCAAACTTTGCGCTTTCTGTTTTCGCTACAATTTCGTGTTGAGTAGTTTCTTGTTTTAACGAAGCTTTCCAATTAATCATAAAGCTACGTGCATGAAAAAAGCTTGCAATTCCTAAAGAAATTATAATAGCAAATAAATGAGACCAAAATAACTTCCCATCAAAAAAACCAGAAAAATCATGCTTAAAAATTAGTACATATTGTATGTAATGAATTAATAAAACCGCTATAATAGTGTAACAAATGGTTGCAATTACTCCAGCCCAAACTCTTTCGTTCGTTTGTGTAGCCCAGTTCCATCTAGTATTTAAATAATTATTAATTATTCCGTTTCCTAAGCCCAATATAAAAGAATACATTGCTGAAAACAAAAATACAACTGCAGCTCCTTTAATAGTAAATTGCTGATTTATAATTGTAAAAATTACACCAAAAATGATCGTAAGTTTTAAACAAACTAAAAAATCTTTTTTCAAACTTATAAATGTATTGGATGTATATTTTTCCATTGCTATCTTATTACTAAAATTTAATTTTTAAAGATACATTTTTATCAGCAACCGTAAATTTTGCTTGTTCATATTGTGGCGGCCCATATGGATTAATTACATTGTTTGATGAACCGTAATCTTCTAATGGCATTCCGTTCGATTTAAAATCCATTTTACCATTATTATTTTTATCGTGAAAACAAATAACAGCATATTCTCCTAATGGTACGTCTTTAAAAACAACCGTACTTTTACCTTCTTTTATTATCGTTGATGCTGCTTTTATTGGTTTTTTCCTGAAATTGTCTTTAGTATATAAAGCATAACTTATTTTACCTAAGTCTGAAGTCGCATTTACAACTGTTACTTGTATTTCTTTATTCTGAGCTGTTAATTCGGCCACTATAAAGAGTTGAATTAATATTAATGTTGTAGTTAAGAATTTCATGATTCTTCTTTTTTATTGGTTAATTACACTACAAATATGCTGCTGATCTATCGTTTTTAAAACTAAAAACAACTGAACTGTATTTTTTTTAGGATGAACTGTAACAATTCGTATTTTTGAGCTACTTATAACCAATCAACCATACTAAACTTAGTGAATAAAGAGTTAGAAAATAAATTTTTATCTGATTTTGAAGCCAATCAAAACATTGTGCATAAAATTTGTAGGCTTTATACTACAAACCAAGATGCTCATAACGATTTGTTTCAGGAGGTAACAATTCAACTATGGAAAAACTACAGTAAGTTTAGAGGAGATGCTAAATTTAGTACATGGATGTATAGAGTGGCTTTAAACACCGCAATTTCTTTATACAGAAAATCTACTAGAACTGTAAAAACACAAGATATTACCGACTATGCTTTTAAAATTAAAGCCGTTGACTATGATGAAACAGAAGAATTACAATTAAAAGCACTTTACAATGCCATTAGAAAATTAAATGACATTGACAAAGCACTAATATTTTTATATCTAGAAGATAAACCTTACAAAGAGATATCTGTAACTTTAGGTATTAGTGAAGTAAATGCTCGTGTGAAGATGAACAGAGCAAAGGATAAGTTAAAAAAAGTATTAAACCCATAATAATGGATTTAGATAAATATAAAAAAGCATGGGATAACCAGCCTCAAGAAACAGATACGGTTTCTAAAGTTGATATCTATAAAATGGCACATTCAAGATCATCATCAATCGTAAAATGGATTTTTATTATTGGAGTATTAGAGTTTATACTCTTAAACTCCATGTATTTTTTCGTTGATATGGATGAAGCCAATAAGGAATATGAAAAAATAGGTTTAGGTCAATTTGTTTTTTATTCTCAAATAGTAGCTTACATCATATTGTTTTATTTTTTGATGAAGTTTTACTTAAATTATAAACGTATATCAGTTACAGACTCTACCAAAGAATTAATGACAAAAATTGTAAATACGAGAAAAACAGTTAAGTATTACGTTTTGTTTAACTTATCGTATTTATTTGTAATTGCTGTTGCTGTTGCTGTTGCAACTGTTAAATCTCATCCAGAGTTTACCAATTCAAAAATGCTAGTTTTTATTGCAGTTACAGCTATTATGTCTTTAATAATGTTAGTATTACTTTGGTTGTTTTACCAGTTAATTTACGGTATTCTATTACGTAAATTAAACAAAAATCATAAAGAGTTATCTAAACTAGAAGACTTGAATTAAGTACTTAAAAAAGAGATTGTTTCATTACAATCTCTTTTTCATTTTAACCAATTAAATTTCTTATTTTTACGCGAACTATATTAAATACTTTCATGAAAAAATTTATTACTCTTTCTTTATTTTTATTATCAATAAGTTTATTCTCTCAAGAATCTGATTTTTGGAACAACACACGTTTTGGTGGTAGTTTTGGTTTTAGTTTTGGTAGCAATACGACTACACTTTCTATATCGCCAAGTGCGGTTTATGATTTTAACGAAGAGTTCTCTTTTGGTGGTAGTATTGGTTACCTATATAATAAAAGTAGTGACTATAGTGCAAATATGTATTCTGCAAGTGTTATTGCTTTATATAGACCAATACCTCAAATAGAATTTTCTGGTGAGCTTTTACAATCTTATGTTAGTAAAAAAATTGGTACCG
This sequence comes from Tenacibaculum sp. AHE14PA, assembly GCF_019278465.1. Taxonomy (GTDB): domain Bacteria; phylum Bacteroidota; class Bacteroidia; order Flavobacteriales; family Flavobacteriaceae; genus Polaribacter; species Polaribacter bernardetii. The sequence continues at coordinate 617,181 of NZ_CP058983.1, forward strand.
TTAAAGATAACTACAGCTATCCTTCTTTAAATATTGGGGCAGCTTACATTACCGGTAAAGTTACTTTTGGTATTCAGTACGATGTATTATATAAAGAAGATAAAAGCATTTATGCAAATGCTTTCTCTCCTTTTATTAGAATCTTTTTCTAAAAACTTTTAAGTTCTTTTAGTAAAATAGTCAGCATTTCATTTGTTAAATTTAAATGCGTAACAACTCGTATTTTCCCTTCCCCCATAGAGATTAATAGAATACCTTTTGATGCCATTTTATTGATAAAATCCATCGGATCAATCTTGTCATCTACATAAAAGATAATAATATTAGTTTCAATAGGTTCTACTTTTGTAACATAAGAACATCCTTCTAAAACAGTTCCTATCTGTTGCGCTTTTTGATGATCCTCTGCTAAACGATTTACATTATTATCTAACGCATAAATTGCTGCAGCTGCTAAAAAACCAGCTTGTCGCATTCCCCCACCAAATAATTTACGCACACGTAAAGCTTTTTCCATATCCTTTTTACTTCCTATTAAAATAGAACCTACAGGAGCTCCTAATCCTTTAGACAAACAAATAGAAATCGTATCAAATAATTCGCCATACTGAGCAGGAGTTTCGTTTTTAGCCACTAAAGCATTAAATAAACGCGCGCCATCTAAATGAAAAGCTAATTCATTCTTTTTAGCTACTTTCTGAATCTTTTTTAATTCTTCAAAATCCCAACAAGCACCTCCTCCTTTATTTGTGGTGTTTTCTATACAAACCAAACGACTGTATGGTGCATGAATATCTGCTCTTCCTGATACGGCTTCTTTTAATTGGTTTGCGGTAAACATACCTCTATGCCCATCGATTAAATGAGAGGTTACTCCTGAGTTAAAAGCGGCTCCACCACCTTCATAATTATACACATGTGCCCATTTATCACAAAACATTCTATCGCCAGGTTGTGTATGAATTTTAATAGCTGTTTGATTTGCCATTGTTCCCGAAGGAAAAAACAAAGCAGCCTCCATATTAAAAAGTTTAGCTACCTTTTCTTGCAATGCGTTTACCGTCGGGTCAGCACCAAAAACATCATCACCAACTTCTGCATTCATCATTGCCTTCATCATTAATTTTGCTGGCTTGGTAACAGTATCGCTTATTAAGTTTATTTCCATTTTTATCTACGATTTTAAAATGTATTTTTGTTGTATGATTACACACGAACAGCTTAAAAATATTACTGAACGAATTGGCAAGTTAAAAGGATATTTAGAGATTGACAAGAAGTTGATTGAAATTAATAATGAAGAAGAAAAAACTGTTAATCCTGATTTTTGGAACAATCCTAAAGAAGCCGAAGTTTTAATGAAATCGCTCCGTTTTAAAAAGAAATGGGTAAGCGATTACAATTCGGTTATTTCAATGAATGATGATCTTACTGTTTTATATGATTTTTATAAAGAAGATGCTGTTGATGAAACCGAAGTAATAGAACAGTTTGAAAAAACGGCTGCATTTTTAGAAGATATTGAGTTTAAAAATATGCTTTCTGAAGAAGGTGATAATTTAAGTGCAACCATTCAAATTACTGCTGGTGCTGGTGGTACCGAAAGTTGTGATTGGGTAGAAATGTTAATGCGTATGTACACCATGTGGGCAGAAAAGCAAGGTTTTAAATTAAAAACACTTAATTACCAGGCTGGTGATGTTGCGGGCGTAAAAACAGTTACTATTGAGATTGATGGTGATTATGCCTTCGGATGGTTAAAAGGTGAAAATGGCGTACATCGATTGGTTCGTATTTCTCCTTTTGATAGTAACGGAAAACGACACACCACATTCGGCTCTGTATATGTGTTTCCTGTTGCTGATGATACCATTGAAATAGAAATAAATCCTGCTGATATCGAAATTGTTACCGCTCGTTCTAGTGGTGCTGGTGGGCAAAATGTAAACAAAGTGGAAACCAAGGTTCAGTTGACTCATAAACCAAGCGGAATTCAAATTCAGTGTTCTAACTCGCGTTCGCAACATGATAATAGAGCCACCGCTTTAAAGATGCTAAAGTCGCAATTGTATGAAATTGAATTGCAAAAACGTTTGGCTACAAGAGAAAATATTGAAGCTGGTAAGCTTAAAACCGAATGGGGAAGTCAGATTCGTAATTACGTAATGCATCCTTATAAATTAGTAAAAGATGTGCGTACAGGACACGAAACGGGAAATGTAGATGCGGTGATGGACGGAAACATAAATCCGTTTTTAAAATCGTATTTAATGTTAAACGGACAAAAAGATAATTCATAAAATAGTTCTCGATATAATTTTCTCTTGAAATCGAAAATTACTCGAACTGATAAAACTTAAAACAAAATGATAAAAATATTTCACAATAACAGGTGTAGTAAATCGCGTTGCGGATTAGAAATTTTAGAAAATTCAGGTAAGGAATTTGAAGTTATAAAATACTTAGAGAATATTCCTACAGAGACCGAATTAAAAACGATTATTAACTTATTAAACATCACTCCTATTCAATTAGTTCGTAAGAATGAAAAAGTTTGGAAAGAAGAGTTTAAAGGAAAAGAATTGTCTGATGCTGAAATTATACAAGCCATGATTGCTAATCCTAAACTAATAGAACGTCCTATTGTTATTAATGGAGATAAAGCTGTTATTGGGCGCCCACCAGAAAGTATTTTAGATATTATTTAATATCAGCTTCATTGTGAACCAAGCGAAGTAGTCTCTTTTTTATGAAGCAAAATTACTTCGTCATTCTTTCTTGTAATGACGAAGTAATCATCGTCTGTCTGAACTTTTTATCTAGCTTTATAGTTACCCCAGATAAACTCAAAATGATGTAGTAAATTCTGATCGTCATTGCGAACGAAGTGAAGCAATCTCTTTTTGAGAGGTAAGATTACTTCGTCATTCTTCCTCGTAATGACGAAGTAATCATCGTCTGTCTGAACTTTTTATCTAGCTTTATAGTTACCCCAGATAAACTCAAAATGATGTAGTAAATTCTGATCGTCATTGCGAACGAAGTGAAGCAATCTCTTTTTGAGAGGTAAGATTACTTCGTCATTCTTCCTCGTAATGACGATACATTTCCCGTCAAGCTAAACTTGTTTCAGCTTGACATCATGATTAATTGTCAACCTTTATGGGATTCCGAAATAAATTCGGAATGATGTAATTTTATTTTTCAGGAAAAAACTTCGATTCTAAAAAACCCAAACCGTAACCAATAAACTGTGTAAAAGAAGTGATAATACTTAAAAAAGCTACTTTTATATTTTTATTCTCAATTAATGCATCTATAAACAGTAGCGTAAAGTAAAATCCGTAGAAAGCAATAAAATACCAATAGCCAAAAATTGCAAAAAGAGCACTCATATCAAATCCGATAATAAATAAACTCGGAAACCAATACGTGATTTTAGCTGTTTCTGGATACTTTTTATTTAAAATTGGCCTTGCTGTTCCGAATGAATAAATTTGTTTAAAAAACTGAAGTATCGTGCTTCTACGTTTATGATATACAAAGGCTTTTTCAATTAACTGTGTTTCTAATCCGTTTTCCCATAAACGAAATGTTAAATCGATATCTTCACCGGTTTTCATTTTAGAGAACCCATTTGTTTTTCCGAAAGCTTTCCGCGATAAACCTAAATTAAAACTTCGTGGCTGAAACTTACCAACACCTTTTTTCTTACCTCTAATTCCGCCTGTAGTTAAAACCGACGTCATCGAATAATTAATTGCTTTCTGTAAATCGGTAAAACTTTTATGCGCGGCATCTGGACCACCAAAAGCATCTGTAAAATTATTTTCTAAGGCTTTTTTTACTTCTGATACATATTGAGGCGGAACGATAACGTCACTATCTAAAATTATAAAGTAGTTTCCGGTAGCTTGTTGCATTCCGTAATTCCTACTTGCTCCTGCTCCGCTATTTTCTTTAAAAAAATATTTTAAATCAAGTTGATTTTTATATTTCTCTACAATATTCTCCGACGAATCTTCTGAGCCATCTTCTATAATAACAACTTCAAAATCATCAGAAAAATCTTGTTTTGTAAGACTTTCTAACAATTCATCTATTTCTTGCGGACGATTGTAAACCGGAATTATTATGGAGAAATTTAGTTTCATTAGTTCACAGTATTGTTTATTATTTGCCTTGATATTCCGTCCCAAAGATTAATTCTTTTCCTTAAAGATTCTTTAGCATAATATAAAACATCATTCCACTTTTGTGCATCATTACCGCATAATTCTTCTATCATCCTTAAAGATAATGGCCCATGTTCGTCTCCATCTAACTCTATATGTCTTTTTAAATAATAGGTTAGTTTATTGTAGTTTAAAGTTGAGTTATCTTCTGTATTCTTAATAATTTCTAAAAACATATCCGGAATCACATCTTCTCTTCCAAAAGTAAAACTAGCCGCTATAATATGAGGTTCTTGAGTGTTAATTACGTTAAAAGAAAATGACACAAACTCCTTTACTTCTTTTAAAACTAAACACTTGTTTAAAGATTCATCAATAGTATTATGCTCTATAATGCTATTTATAAAACTAGCTATTTCAACTGTACTTGCTTCTGCTTGCTTCATAGCATCAATATACATTTCGAAATGACTTTTAGGTTCTCCTAATTCATTTACATCTGTTTCTTCCCCTAAAACTATTTCATTAATAAATCTTGCTGTTTTAGGATTTACTACAGGAAGCCAAGGCAAGGTAGTACATGTTAATTTTTCTTGTAAAGCTTTTAACAACGACATAAAATCCCATACCGCAAAAACATGTGACTCCATAAATATCTTTACATCCTCTATCGTTTTTAAGGATGTATATAAAGTATGCTCTTTTAACTGTTTTCTTAAAGGAGCCAACTCTTTTTCAATATCTAAAATTGTATTCATTTTAATAATTTTATCAATAAAAAATGCAAATCTAACGACTTGCATTTTTTATTCTTTATCACTTTACCTAATATTACTCGAATTTTTCCATTACGGCTTCACTCACTCCCATATTAGAGAATCCGCCATCATGAAATAAATTCTGTAAAGTTACTTTTTTAGTTAAATCAGAAAACATCGAAATCGTATAATCTGCACATTCTAATGCGGTTGCATTACCTAGTGGAGACATTTTTTCGGCGTATGAAATAAATCCGTCAAACCCTTTTACTCCTTGTCCAGCAGTAGTTGGTGTTGGTGATTGAGAAATCGTATTAACACGAACTTTTTGGTCACGACCAAAGAAGTATCCAAAACTACGGGCAATCGACTCTAAATAGGCTTTATTATCGGCCATATCGTTATAATCAGGAAAAACTCTTTGCGCCGCCATGTAGGTTAACGCAACAATGCTTCCCCATTCATTCATAGCTTCTTTGTTGTATAAAACATTCATTACTTTGTGAAAAGACACCGCAGAAACATCCCAACCTTTGCTAGTAAAATCATATTTAGAATCGGTATAATGACGTCCTTTACGAACATTTACCGACATACCGATTGAGTGTAAAACGAAATCGATTTTACCTCCTAAAATTTCCATAGACTTTTCAACTAAATTTGTTAAATCTTCCATAGAAGTAGCATCAGCAGGTATAATTTCTGATCCTGTTTTGGCTGCTAATTCTTTAATATTCCCCATACGCATTGCAATCGGTGCATTGGTTAATACAAACTCTGCTCCTTCTTCATGTGCACGTTCAGCTACTTTCCAAGCAATAGAGTTTTCATCTAATGCGCCAAAAATAATTCCTTTTTTACCTTTTAATAAATTGTACATAATTATATGTTTAATCGTTAATAAGTTTTAACTTTTGTAAAATACTCATTTTACTTTTAACCCTATTTACAGATGCATATACTTCATCTATAAACTGGTTATTAATAGCTGATTTTACAGATAGTTTATATTGTTTAAAAGCATTCATTAATTCCCCTTTTAACTCATATGCTTGTCCCATTTTATTATAAATAGTTCCCTTGTCTGCAATATTATTATCAATTGCTTTTTTCCCGAAAACTAGCATTTGATCAAAAAGATTCATTTCTATAAGTAAATAGGCATAATTCGTATAAACTCCTTGATGATTTGGAGCGAATTTTATAGCCAATTCTAAGTGGTTTTTGGCTTTTGGATGATTGTTAAATTTCACACTGTACAACCAACCTAAATGATTATGTGCCCTACCGTAATCTGGATATTCATTTAATAAATCTCTTAAAACTTCTTTTGCCTCAATAATTTTATTTTCTTCTATTAATTGATCTGCTTCAAAAAATAAGTTTTCTGCATTGTTTTCGCTCATAATTTTAATTCAATAACTCTTTGGCGTGTGTTAAAGCGCTTTCAGAAATGTCTTTTCCGCTTAACATTTCTGCTATTTCTATTACTCTTTCATCATTAGACAACAACTTTAAATTAGATGTTGTAACGCCTTTTTCTTCGCCTTTATAAACTTTATAATGCTGTAATCCTTTCGCTGCTATTTGTGGTAAATGTGTAATAGTAATTACCTGCATACTTGTACTCATATCTTGCATTATTTTTGCTATTTTGTTTGAAACTTCACCTGAAACTCCAGTATCTATTTCGTCAAAAATAATGGTTGGTAATTGTATGTTTTCTGATAATATTTTTTTGATTGATAACATTATTCTAGATAATTCTCCACCAGAAGCTACTTTTTTAAGCTCTCCGAAATTACCACCTTTATTTGCAGAGAATAAAAAATCTAATACATCTTTTCCGTTTGTAAAATACTCTTTTGATGCTGTTATTTTTATAGAAAAACGTGCATTTGGCATCCCTAATTCTGTTAACAAAAACTCTAAGGCTTTTTGTAATTTCGGAATTGCCTTGTTTCTAGATTTTGTTATCATCACTGCAACTTCATCTAACTTTTTAGAAACTTCATTTATCTCAGCATTTTTTGCTTCAATTAACGTTCCTGCATTGGCTACTTGCGATACTTTTTCTGATAATGTTTCGTGGATAGCCTGTAAATCTTTAATCGAATCTACCGAGTGTTTTTTCTGAAGGTTGTAAATTAATTGCAATCTATCATTTAATTCTTCTATTTCATTCGGATTAAAATCTACCGCTTCATTCTCATTTTCTAGTTCAGAAACAACATCATCTAACTCTAATTTAATACTTGTAACTCTGTTAGAAATTTCTTCATATTTTTTAGAATATCCTTTTATTTTTTGCAAACTATTTTCTAGCGAATACAATAAATTTTGTAATCCTATTTCTTCATTTACTGATATCTCTAAAGATTCTGATAAACTCAGTTTTATTTCTTCTATGTTATTTAATCGCTCTAATTTTTCTTCTAAGGCTTCTTGCTCATCACTTTTTAAATTTGCTTCTTCTAACTCGTTAAATAAATGCAAATTATACTCATGCTGTTCGTTGGATTTTTCAGTTTCTTGCTGAAGAATTTTAAGCTCTTTATTTAATGCTGAATACTTTTTTAACCCTCTTTTATAAGATGCTATTTTTGGTTGGTTTTTAGCCAAGGCGTCTAGCACAGAAAACTGAAAACTAACATCGGAAAGTTGTGATGTTTGATGTTGAGAGTGAATATCAATCAGTTTTGTTTTTAAAGCTGTTAAAACCGATAAGTTTACAGGTGTATCATTTACAAAAGCTCTCGACTTACCAGAAGGAAGAATTTCTCTTCGAATAATCGTTTCGGTTTCATAATCTACATCTAGTTTTTCGAATAAACGTTGTAAATCATAACCTTCAACAGCAAATTTAGCTTCAATAACACACTTTTTTTCAGTGTTTTTTAAAGATGATAAATCTGCACGGTTTCCCATTACCAAGCCCAAGGCTCCTAATAAAATGGATTTCCCTGCTCCGGTTTCACCTGTTATGATTGATAAACCTTTTGTAAAATCAATCGATAACTGATTGATTAACGCGTAATTATGTATGGATAATTGTATAAGCAAATTCTATTCTTTAAAAGAATAAAAATACAAATTTTGATTGAATTATAGCACTTTAAAAAGAACGGAAGTTTATTGTTTTTTTCTTCTTGAGAATACGTTATCAATTATAATTGATAAAAGCACAAAAGCTAGTAAAAAACTTCTTGTTTTACCCAAGCCATTATTTATAATTCCAGTTGAAATCACATATAACATACTAATTGAAAGAACTGTTATAGAAACTATTCTAGTTTTTTACCTACTTAATTTTCTTCCACTTACCTTTATAGGTAGGTGCTATTTTCGATAAAACACTTAACATTTGCTGTGTGTTTTTAGTAGGCTTCCCGTCAGAAAAAACACTTGCTATTTCATCACTTTTTGCATCTAAAAAAACACGTACCATATAATTGCCTATTGCTATATTGTATAGCTTATCTAACGCTATTACATTTTTCTCTATAGTTTCTTTAGCAACTTCTTTAGTATTTAAGAAGTTATCAAATCCGTTTCTATGATAATCGTAATAAATAGAACGCAACGAACTAAATTTAGATGACAATAAATTATCTATCAACGCAAAACGGTTTTGTTTTCCTACTTGATTTTGCCAACCTAATTCGCCATTAGATTGTGCTTGTAAGATTACATTTTCTGCTGCTTTCAGGTAATCTGTTCCTCCTTTTAAAGCAAACGTATCTGCATCTACACCAATAATTGTATATGCATAAAAAGCAATGACTGATATTAAATTTGATTCGTAAGTATTAGGGTTAAAATTTAACGGATCAAATTCGTTGTAACGAAAATTAAAATTAGTATCATTAAGGTTTAATACAGGTGTTGCATAGCTAGAACCGTAAACAGGTCTTGTAGATTGTACCTGAATACTTGCTCTAAAATTATTGCCATTTTGCTCGTTTACAATAATTGTAAAAGCGCAATTAATACGTTCTTGTTGTTTAAAACTTTTGTTTGTCCACTGTTTTTCATTAATAAATTCAGTTAATGATTTTTCAAGGGTTTCATAAACCTGCTTATTACTACTCTGAACTTTATCTGTATTTATAGTAACTAAAGCATTAAGCTCTTGCGACTGTATTGTAAAAACTGATGATAAAATAAAAACTAAAAAGAAAAACTTACGCATTTAATATAATTTTATTTGTCAGTTCGAGTACAGTAGATATCTATTAAATCTTTCGATAAACTGCGTTTATATCTTCAAAGTAAAACATTCTACTTTTCAATAATACTCGAGAAGACGATCGTTATTTTAACTAACTTTGCTTATAATCTCGTTTATAATATCTACCGCTACTGCTTTTTTAGATTTTAACTCGAATGATTTCTCATTAAATTCTGCATCAATAACTGTAATTTTATTTGTATCAGTTGCAAAACCTGCCCCTTTATCTTGCAGTGAATTTAAGATAATTAAATCTAAATTCTTTTTTACTATTTTGCCTTTAGCATTTTCTACTTCATTTTCTGTTTCTAAAGCAAAACCTACTAATAACTGATTCTTTTTAGTTTCGCCTAAAGATTTTAAAATGTCTTTTGTAGGTTCTAACTCTATTACTAACGATGAATCTTTCTTTTTTATTTTCTGTGTAGCCACATTTTTTGGTCGATAATCTGCTACAGCTGCCGATAAAATAGCAATATCTGCTTCACCGTAATATTTATGACAAGCATTATACATTTCTTCTGCAGATTTTACATCAACTCTATGAATAAAAGAATGATTTACTTTTTGATGTGATGGCCCTGAAATTAAAAAAACTTCGGCTCCTAAATTAGCAGCTGCTTTTGCTATTTCAAATCCCATTTTACCTGAAGAATGATTTCCTATAAAACGAACAGGATCAATTGCCTCATAAGTTGGACCTGCAGTGAGTAATATTTTTTTTCCTCGAAGTGGTAATTTAGAAACAATATCTTTTTCTATAAAAGAAACAATATCTTCTGGCTCTGCCATACGACCTTCTCCAACCAATCCGCTTGCTAATTCACCTGAAGTAGCTGGAATTAATATATTTCCAAAGTCTTGTAAACTATCTAGACTCTTTTTAGTTGATGGGTGTTGATACATATCTAAATCCATTGCTGGTGCAAAATAAACTGGACATTTTGCTGATAAATATGTTGCTAACAATAAGTTATCACAAGTACCGTTTGTCATTTTAGACAAGGTATTTGCGGTGGCAGGAGCAACAATCATAATATCTGCCCAAAGACCTAAATCAACATGATTGTTCCATAACTCGTTTTCATCTTCTTTTTCGTAAAAAGTAGAATGAACCGGGTTTTTAGATAATGTGGAAAGTGTAAGTGGAGTAATAAAATCTTTAGACGCAGGAGTCATTACTACCGTAACTTCTGCGCCAGATTTTATAAATAAACGAACTAAGTTCGCTGTTTTGTACGCGGCAATACCAGCGGTAACACCAAGTAATACTTTTTTACCGCTTAATACAGACATATTATTCTACGTCTGGAGTTCTGTGATATACTTTACCGTTTAGCCATTCGTCTAATGCTATAGCATGAGGCTTTGGCAAACGCTCGTAAAATTTAGAAACTTCAATTTGTTCTTTGTTTTCAAACACTTCTTCTAAGCTATCGTTATAAGTAGCAAACTCATCTAACTTATCAACTAATTCTTTCTTTAAATCAGAATTAATTTGATTCGCTCTTTTTGCTATGATAGAAATAGCTTCGTAAATGTTTTCTGTTGGAGCTTCGATAGCTTCTTTGTTATAAGTAATAGTACTTAATGCCGCTTTCGTTTCTTTATAATCCATTTTTTAACTTTTAACTAATTGTTCTTGTTCCTTGTTTAATGTTGCTAACATTTCATTTGAATCTCCCATAAATTTAGATTTAGGGAAGCTTCTCTTTAACTTATCATACGCTTTTATAGCAGCTTTAATTCTTTCAGCTTTTCTACGTTGCGTACTTTTTAACACAAAATCATGTGCTGCTTTTAAACGAAAATATAATGCCTCTTCTTTATATTTAGTTCCTAAATAGTCTGATAATAAGTTATCGAAAGCAACAATTGCTGCTCTATAATTTCTAGAATCATAAGCAGCTGTTTTGTAATATGTTTTTGCAATTTCAAATGCTTTTTTCTCTAATTTATTACGCAACTCAGCATAATACTTATTTGCTTCGTCTAATTTATCAGAATCTGGATACCTATCAATAAATCCTTGAAAAGATTCTAAGGCTTTATTTGTATCTGTTGGATCTAAACTAAAACTTGGCGCTGCTTTATAATAGCTTAATGCTGATAAAAAAGCTGCTTCTTCTCTTTTAGAACTTTTAGGATAATTTCTTGTAAATCTATTAAAGTAATATCCTGCTATACTATAGTTTTTCTCATTAAAATTAGATTGAGAAACCATAAATTGTATACGTTCCATTTGTGGTTTACCACGAAATGAAGGTGTTACTTTCTCGAACAAACGTAAGGCTTTACTGTACTTTTGTGTTTCGTACATTTTTACGGCCATTTTGTATTGCTCCTCAACACTTCCCTTATTTAAGGTTTTGTGATATGAACTACAAGATTGTAACATTATTAGTGCTACAACTAAATACGCTAAATTTTTAATTTTTTGCATTTGGCAAAATTAGTGATTAATTATGGATTATTAAAACGTTTTTTAACTCTAAGTAGAGTATTGCAATAAACCATAAAATCTGTTATAATAACAGGTATAAATACCTAAATGTTTGTTAATCTTATTCAGCAGTGTTAGCAGCACCTTGCGCCACTATTTGCTTTATATCATTATCAAATAAATATAAACCTCCTTTATCATCGCCAATTAAATTAATTTTATCTAAAATATTTCTTGCCAAGGCTTCTTCTTCTATTTGTTCAGATACATACCATTGCAAGAAGTTATGTGTTGCATAATCTCTTTCTTGTAACGTAATATGCACCAAATCATTAATAGATTCTGAAACCATTACTTCGTGATCAAATAAGGTTTGAAACATATCTTTAAAAGAACCAAATTCTGCTGGTGGCGCTGCTAAGTCAGAAACTCGTGCATGCCCGCCTCTTTCATTTACAAACTTTACCATCTTTAACATGTGCATACGCTCTTCGTCTGAATGTGCATACATAAATTGAGAAACTCCTTCAAAACCTTGAGTTTCTGCCCAACATGCCATTGATAAATATATTTGTGATGACTCTGCTTCTACTTTTATTTGCTTATTTAAAGCAGCTTCTATTGACTTTGATAACATATTTTTACTTTTTTGAAATTATATTTCTTACCAGAACTTAATTTAGATAAGAAAACTATTAAACAAAGATGCTAAAAAAAGACTACAATTAAAACACTGTAGCCTCTTATAAATGATATTTTTGTTTAGACAAATTATAGATTGTCTATAAAATCAGATATTTTTGTTTGTAATTCTTCCGTTGCTTTTACTAATGGTAAACGAACCTCATCTAAACAAATTCCTTGTTTCATTAATACTGATTTAATTCCTGCAGGGTTATTCTCTTCGAAGATATAGTTTACAATATCCATTAATTGATAATGAATTTTGTATGCTTTTTTATTTTCTCCTACCAAACCTAACTGAATCATCTTTGAAAACTCTTTTGGCAATCCTTGTCCTATAACAGATATTACTCCTGCTCCACCAGCTAAAACAACTCCTAAAGCTAAATCATCATCACCCGAAATAATTAAAAAATCTTCTGGTTTATCTTTTAATAATTCTAAATATTGTTGCTGACTTCCTGCTGCTTCTTTAACACCTATTATATTTTTAAAATCATTTGCTAATCTTAAAATAGTAGCCGGTTCCATATTTTTAGCAGTTCTACCAGGCACATTATATAAAATAATTGGCTTAGTGCTTACTGCAGAAATAGCTTTAAAATGCTGATAAAAACCTTCTTGTGTTGGTTTACTGTAATATGGCGCTACCGATAAAATAGCATCGATATTAGATAAATCTAAAGAATTTAATTCGTCTATAACTGTTTGTGTGTTATTACTACCAACACCTAAAACTAAAGGTAACACACCGTTGTTTTCACTTACAATTACTTTAATTATCTCTTCTTTTTCTTTTACTGTAATAGTTCCACTTTCTGCCGTGGTTCCATTAATAACTAAGTAATTTGTACCGTTATCGATATTAAATTTCACTAACTTTTTAAGTGCGTTAAAATCTACACTTAAATCTTCGTTAAAAGGGGTTACTAAAGCGACTCCTGTACCAACAAATTTTTGCATTATATTTTATTTAATATTGTTAAATATTTTTTTAATTCCTGATTTAAAACAGCCTCATTTAATCCTTTATCAGAAATAACAAGATCATACAACCTATCATCAATTCCTGCAAAACCTGTTTTTAGAGATGCTTTAGATAACAAAGTTATTATATTGGTATATAAATTTGGCGTTTTTACGTAGTTAATAAGTAAATCATAATCGTTTTTAACGAAGTTTTTTAAATTGTCTGATTTTAAACTCGCTTTATAGCCAAAATCATTATCTGTAAAAAATTTAGAAGATGTTTCTTGTTTCTTTGAATATTCTCTAAAAATTAATACAACAATATTCTCTTTCTTAAATGGTAATTTATTTATCAAATTAGCCACCATTACATTTTCTAAAGATTCATTATCTAGTAAAATTACCACCTTACTTACTTTGTTGGCATTATAAATCTTTGTTGTATTTTTTACAATACTATTATCGTAAATTTTCTGAATAGATTTTTGTTTAAGTTTACTTATCATCTTTAATAATTACTACTGCTAAAGTACATTATTTCTCTTCAATTTCTAGTAATAAAAACTGATTGAGTTGCTTGCCATATATTTGAAAATTATCATCCGATACCAAAATTAAAGATCGGTTTCCGTTTGATAGTACCGGACCAAAAGTAATTCCTTCAATATTATCAATAATTTTATCTGTTAATACTTCTTTAATATCTGTAAAATCGAATAATAATTCTTTTTTAAGAGTAATATACTTTTCTTCTTTTAAAGATTGAAGTGTTAATGTATTTGTTGTTTTTTCGTTAATGGTTGCTTTAAAAATCCTAACCGTATTACCAAAAGACCCATAACCACTTTGATAAATTCTTTCTACAACGAAAAAACTATTTTCGGTATATTCTAAAATAGCTGTTACACCATTTAGGTTCACCTTTCCTTTTGCTGGTTTGTCTATTTTTTCTAATTGATAAGTAAATTGCTTTGTTGCTGATGTTGTTTTCTTATCAAAATAAGTAATTCTTATGGGCGATTGTGTTTCGTAAAATGTTGACTCCTCTCCGTCTGCTTCAAGTGGGGCTTCCATAGCTACCCAAAAACCTTTTTTATCGTAACTTTTCGAAGAACCTTCAAAAGTTCCGTTGTGCTTTGGTTTTGCTTTAGAACCAGCATAGAAATATGCCGGAATTTTAGCACTTTCTATAAACTTACCTAAACTATCTATCTTAAAAACACTAGGATTTTTACCCTTATTTATTGACCCTTCGCTTACCAAATTAATTTGATGGTTTTCAACGAAAACAGATTCTATATCTAATATGTTATTTTTATAAAACTGACTTGTAGTGTCTATTTGAATTACATTCTTAAAATCTACTGATTTTATTGAATCGTTTTTCACAAATATGTTCCCTATTAAAACTCTAGGATTCTTAGCATCATCAACAACCATGTAATATTGGTTATTATTAAAGTCAATTCCTGAAATACCGCCTATTATTGTATTTTTAAACCTCAATGAGTCTTTAACTACAAATTCATTTAAAAATTTTAACGACACTCTTTCTGGCTTACATGCTGCACTACAAAATACAACAAGTAAAATTATTATTTTTCTCATTTTTATAAAATATCACTTTATAGCCTCTACATATTTATCTTTTAATATAATTGCTCTTACTATTAAATATTGAGCTGTTATATATAACAGGATTACAAAAAAGTCAAGTATTTTACTGTACTCATTATAAATATTTAAAACAATAAAACCATCTGAAATTACAAAAAAAGTTGCACTTAATAGCAAAAGAAAATTGGCTTTTGTTTTTTGTTTTTGATAATTTATAAAAGCAACTGATCCGAAGATTGATATTACTAATCCGAACTCTACTACCGGAACCAACATATCTTTTAAATTATCATAAACAACATACATTATAGCTAGAAAATATAATATATATGGTATTAACGAAAATACTATTCTTGTAAAGGATATATTCTTTATCAAATCTATTGTCAGTTTTATATACAGCACATGTGTAACTAAAAAACATGCAATACCAAATACAAAATATTTTTTTTGATCTAATAAAAGAACATCACCTAAAAATGCAAAAAACAAACCTGCCACTAACCATAAATTAACTTTTCTAGTAGAAAGAAAGTATATAGCTATAAGTGAAAGCATCAACAATGGCTTAAATATAATTTCCATTGTTTTATTTTGAGTTATCACAGCAAATATATCTGTAACTGAAACAATAAAAAACAATATCAACAATACTAACAGTATCCTTTTTCTTATCATGTTTTATAGAATTTTATAAAAAAACAACTCTAAATTTCACTTTTTATCAATAACAGTATACATTGATTTTCTTTAAAAAGACGGCAAAAATAAGAAGTTTTTTCTTGTTAATACACTTTTTATAGCTCCTATATTCAATTTAATTAACTCCCTATGATATAGTCTCTCTAGAATATTATTATTAATTTTTACTACAAATCAAACTCAAATACTAAGGGTATAATAACTTCAAAAAAAAGAGTTTTTATATAAATGTAAGGCGTTAAAATACTGACCGTCTATAACATAAACTTAATATAAATGAAAAAATATTTTCCTTTTTTATTAAAACTACTTATTAGTATTATTATGATACAAACATTGTTTTTTAAGTTTACCGGTGCACAAGAGAGTATTGAGTTATTTACCAAGTTAGCTGGTAAAAATGAAGCTTTTATGAGAATAATAACTGGCATATTAGAGTTTGTCGCCGTTGTATTACTATTTACACCTAAACACTTATGGTTAGGTGCTGTATTAACAATAGGTTTAATGAGCGGAGCAATTACTGCTCATTTAACAAAGCTAGGTATTGAACATAATAATGATGGCGGGATTTTATTTATAAGCGCTACAGTAACTCTTTTTTCTGCAATTATACTAATATTTGTAAACAGAAAAAAAATCCTTTAATAAGGGATTTCTCATAACTTATACATACTCAAACCTTAAAAAAGAAGACATCTAATTTTTAACAATTATTGTTTTATTGCTTTTTTATTTTTATTAGTAAATCCTGTATAAATAACATAATAAGAAAACCAATACAGCAACTCCGCTAAAAACAAATAATATGAATTTTTTTCATCGAGTAAATCAATTGCATACACCGAATCTGAAGCAATACTCATAAAAAAACCTAAAAGAAGTAAAAAATTAGCTTTGTTCATTTTGTATAAAAAATTAGCAAAAGCTAATGCGCCTAAAGAAAACGCTGTAAAACCATAAACAAGAACTACTATATAACCTATATCTCTTTCTGCCTCTCCATAAATCATTAAAAATAGTAGTATAAAAAAAGCTAAAAACAACAAGATATACAAAGGCACTAAACCTCTTTCTTTAGGTTTTATATAACTTATTATTAGCTTTATAAATAGCAAGTGCTCTATAAAGAATAAAACTACTGCTAACAAGTAAAACTCTTTAAAAGTGCTAAAAACACTTCCTAATATCGTTAAAACAAAAGCTATTACTACTAAAATATCTTTCTTTTTAACTTTTAACACATAGAGAGAACCTAGAAAAATTACTGGTAACGATATTAAAAATGGCTATAAAATATCTATCCCCATAAAAACTACATATAAATATATTGCGGAAACAACAAAAAAAAATGTTCTTAATATAAGCTCAATAACTCTGGGAGACATTTACATCTATTTTAAAATTAACGCTTTACATATAAAATATTGAGATACAATATACAAAACAACTATTAAAAAATCTAAGAAATACATTGGACTGTAAAAGTTATTTAAAGCAATTAAACTATCGGATACTATAAACAAGATAGCACCTAGCCATAACCATAAATTTGCTAATGATTTTTCTTGTTGATAATTTAACAAAGCACAAGTACCAAAACCTGAAATTGCAATTCCGTATACAATTACAGGAACTAACATTTCTCCTAAATTATCTTTTATTAAATACAATACTCCCAAAAACAACAGCACAAAAATCACCGCTGCTTTTAATATTTTAACAATAGATTTTTTTGCTAAAAATTTAGAAATCATTTTTACGTACAAAACATGTGCTATTAAAAAAGAAGCCAATCCGAATACAAAATAATTTGTTTTATCTAATAAAAATACATCACCCCAAAATGAAAAAAACAATGCTGAAACCAACCAGAAATTAGGTTTCTTAACAGATAGTAAATAAACTATTACCAAGGTTGTCATTAGTAAAGGTTTAAAAATCATTTCTAAACTTTTATCCCGAATTATCACCGCATACACATCTATAATAACTACTAATAAAAAAATAATGGATGCAATCGTTATTTTAATCTGTTTTGTCATATTACAATATGAGTTTGAGTAAATTTATGTTTTTAAAAATATTTTCTTAATTAATCATATTGATAAAATCTTGCTCAGAAATAATAGAAACACCTAAACCTTCTGCTTTCGCTAATTTACTTGGTCCCATATTATCTCCAGCAACAATAAAACTTGTTTTTTTAGAGATTGATGAACTTACTTTTCCGCCGTTATCTTCAATAGCTTTTTTAAGTTGATTTCTACTCATTTGATGAAAAACACCAGAAACCACAAATACTTTTTCAGCAAGTTTATCTGTCTGACCTTCTAAACTTTCTGCAGAAACCTCTAACTGAACTCCGTGAGTTTTTAACCTATTAATTAATTGAATATTTTCTAAATTGTTTGAAAAATCGATAATACTTTGGGCTATTCTACTTCCTATTTCATCTACAGAAATTAGCGTTTCTAAATCGGCCGCTAATAAATTATCTATCGTCTTAAAATGCTTTGCTAGTTTTTTTGCTACAGTTTCTCCCACAAAGCGAATTCCTAAAGCAAACAGTACTTTTTCAAACGGAATTTCTTTTGACTTCTCAATTCCTGCTATCATATTTCTAGCAGACTTTTCAGCCATTCTCTCTAACGGAATTACCTGATCAACTGTTAAATCATATAAATCAGCATAACTCTTAATCAATCCTTCTTTACGCAATAAATCGACCGTTTCTCCTCCTAAACCATCTATATCCATGGCTTTTCTACTGATGTAATGTTGAATTCTTCCTGTAATTTGTGGTGCACACCCAAACTCATTCGGACAGTAATGTTTTGCGTCACCTTCATTTCTTATAAGTTCGGTATTACATTCTGGGCAATTGGTTGCATATTTTGTAGATTCAGAATCATCAGGTCTTTTTGATACATCTACTGCTATAATTTTCGGAATAATATCACCTCCTTTTTCTACAAAAACAGTATCATTTATTCGAATATCTAATTTTTCAATCTGATCAGCATTATGTAACGAAGCTCTTTTCACTACAGTTCCTGCTAATTGCACAGGTTTTAAATTTGCTACTGGCGTTATAGCTCCTGTTCGGCCTACCTGATACGTTATTTCTTCTAAAACTGTTGATACCTGTTCTGCTTTAAACTTATAAGCTATTGCCCAGCGCGGTGCTTTTGCCGTATACCCAAGTTCTTCTTGTTGTTGTAAATTATTAACTTTAATTACAACTCCGTCTGTTTCATATGGCAAATCATGTCTTTTAACATCCCAGTTATTTACAAAATCAAAAACAGCATCGATAGTTTTTGCTAGTGTAATTGTTTCTGGCACTTTAAAACCTACTTTTCGAGCATTCTCTAAATTCTCATAATGTGTTTTATATTTACGTTCTTCTGTAACTACTTGATACAAAAAACAATCTAATGGGCGTTTTGCAACCTCAGCACTGTCTTGCAATTTTAAACTTCCACTTGCTGTATTTCTAGGGTTTTTATATTCTTCTTCTCCATTTACAACTCTTGCTTCATTCATTTTACGGAATCCTTCAA
Source organism: Tenacibaculum sp. AHE14PA (assembly GCF_019278465.1). Taxonomy (GTDB): domain Bacteria; phylum Bacteroidota; class Bacteroidia; order Flavobacteriales; family Flavobacteriaceae; genus Polaribacter; species Polaribacter bernardetii. The sequence continues at coordinate 636,326 of NZ_CP058983.1, forward strand.
GAGGTAAGATGATTTCTCCACGCATCTGAAAATCAGCAAGAAAATCACCATTAAGTGTTAACGGGATTGATTTTATAGTACGAATATTAGTGGTTACATCATCTCCCTGAAAACCATCTCCTCGTGTTACCGCTTTTACAAACTGACCTTTTTCATAGGTTAAATTTATAGATGCGCCATCGTATTTAAGCTCGCATGTATATTCAATATCATCAGAGCCTAACATTTTTTGAATGCGCTTTTCCCAGTCTTGTAAATCTTCTTTAGAATAAGAATTATCTAAAGAATACATTCTGTTTTTATGAGTAATAGTTTCGAAATTTTTAGTAATTTCTCCTCCTACTCTCTGCGTTGGCGAATTTGAATTAAAAAACTGTGGATAATCTAACTCTAACTTTTCCAACTCTTTCAGTTTTATATCGAAATCATAATCTGAAATAGTTGCATTATCTAACACATAATAATTATAATTGTGCAGATTTAGTTCATCGCGAAGCGATTGTATTTGTTGTTGAATTGTCATTAAAATAGTAGGACTAACAATATATTATTTTTTTACTGTACCTGTTAAAAACTGAATTCCTTTTGATATTGGATTCCCAGAAGAACGACGAAAAGAAACTATTTGACCAACGTGCCAAGTTGCATCCGATATTGGTCCGTTTAAAGTATTCCAAAACGGGAATTCTTTTTCTCCAAATATAATTTTATATTGTGATACATCTTTGCTTACTCTTAAAATATCACTTGCATCTTTTAAATTTTCTAACGTATTTTTACGTTTCTCTGTAAATGTCATTTCAGGTTGTTTTTCTCCATTCGGTTTCTTTAACATCGCATTTAAAGTAACCTGAGATAAGCCTAAAATATGATCTATTGTTTCTATTGAACTTCTTGATTCTTTATTTGGCTTAAAATCCAAATCTTTAACTGTTAATCCTTCTGTTGCCCAATAATAACGAAAACCTAATCCGTCTATGATTCTACTAGCAACTGCTCCTGCAGTATATTCCGTTGCTGCTTCCGGAATCTCGTAATATGGTAATCTTGTTTGCGCATTAGTTGTTGCAATCATTAATATTATTAAAATAGAAGGAAAAAATAATTTCATGTCTTTAATTTTAAAGCTAATTTAAGAAAAAGTTTTGGGTATTAATCGTCAATAACAAAAGTTGTGTAGTTGTTTAAAATAGAAACCACTAATACATATACAAGTAGTAATATGTGCAATTGATTTTTAACTCAATCACTAAAAAAACACAAACAAAAAAGCATCACCTAAAATAAGTGATGCTTTTTTAAAATTTTCAATATTGATTAATCCCCCAATTTATCAATATAATTTCCCCTGTGTATTATGCCGCAAATATGCAACGAAAAAACACTTTACAAAAACACTTTTGTATAAATGGTATGATTTTATGTATAAATGGTTTTTTCTTCAGTATAAAAACCAACCTAGTTTACCCTCAATAAAAAAGTTAATAAATTTAATTATTTATAATTAAATGACATAATATAAAAAATATACTAATTTTTCAACGCAAAAAAGACTAAAGCAAATACTTTAGTCTTTTTTAAATATATGATGTTGTATCTATTATTTTCTTAATTTCATTGTGTAAACGATATCACCTTCTGTAGCAGAGAATAAAAGCTCTTTATTATTTAATTGTTTAATTTTTAAACCATCAACCAAACTTTCATCTCCTTCAAACTTAATAGATTTGGTAACTTCTTCAAACTTCCAATTACCATTTTTCTCATCGTTATTCATTACAACTTGGTACTTACCATCTTTGTAAAAAACCATCCAACTGTTATCATCTGAATAATTTTGAATTTCATCACCGATTTGTACTGACTCAACCTGCCATTTACCTGACGTTAAAAAATCTAGTTCATTAATTTCTTGCGAAAAAGATGTTGTTACGACACTTAGCAACAACAAAAGCATAGGGAATACTTTTCTCATAATTTGGGGAGTTAGGGGTTATAATCCTCAAATATAACAAAATAGGTCAAAACAAAAAATGTTTTGACCTATTTTTACTAATTTATTATATTATGCTAATAATATGTATAACGTCTAACTTTAGCGATATGCTTTGCTAAACGCATTACTTGATGAGAATACCCGTACTCATTATCATACCAAACATATATTACAATTGTATTACCATCTGCAATAGTTGCTTTACTATCAAAAATTGAAGGAGCTGTTGTACCAACTATATCTGATGATACTAATTCATTATTTAATGAGTATTGAATTTGCTCTACTAAATCACCTTCTAAAGCATATTGCTTCATAATAGCATTTACAGCTTCTACCGTGGTGCTTGAATTTAATTGTAAGTTTAATATTGCTAATGATCCGTTTGGTACTGGAACACGAATAGCACTTGATGTCAATTTACCCTCTAAAGCTGGCAATGCTTTTGCTACTGCTTTACCTGCTCCCGTTTCTGTAATTACCATATTTAAAGCTGCTGCTCTACCTCTACGGTACTTACTATGCATGTTATCTACTAAGTTCTGATCGTTAGTATAGGCATGAATGGTTTCTAAATGACCTTTTTTAATTCCGAAGTTATCTTCTAATACTTTTAATACTGGTGTAATAGCATTGGTTGTACATGAGGCTGCAGAGAAAATATCTACATTATCAGGGTTGTTTTCTGAATGATTTACTCCGTGTACGATATTAGGAATTCCTTTTCCTGGCGCAGTTAATAATACTTTACTTGCTCCTTTTGGTACTAAATGACGACTTAATGCTTCTTTATCCTTAAAAGCACCTGTGTTGTCTATAATTAATGCATCGTTGATTCCGTATGTAGTATAATCGATATCTTCTGGTTTACCAGCAGAAATCATATACACTGTAGTTCCGTTAATAATTAACGCATTGTTATCTACATCAACCTGAACAGTTCCTAAGAAATCTCCGTGAACTGAATCGATACTTAATAATGATGCTCTTTTTTCTAATACTGCTTCGTTAATTTCACCACGAGTAACAACTGCTCTTAATCTTAATTGAGAACCTTTACCCATTTTACTCATTAACTCACGCGCTAATAAACGACCGATACGTCCAAAACCATATAACACAACATCTTTAGGCTGAATATTTTCTGCCTGTGTAGCGTCTTTTAATTGATTTTGTACAAAAGCTAATTTATCAGCATTGTCATCATCTTGTAAATGATATTCGTATGCTAATTTACCGATATCTAATTTTGATGCTGGTAAATCGATAGATTGTATTGCTTTTGCTATTTCTAAAGCATCGTTTATAGAAATTGGTTTTGCTACGAATTCTCTAGCATAATCTATTAAATTTAAAACCTCACTAGCTCTTTTATCTACTAACGGATTTCTAAATAAAACTAATTCTATCGATTTATCGTACCATAAATCATTAACGATATTAATAAACTCAACCGTAGCTCGTCTTACTTGCGCCTGACTTACTACTTCATTTTCGTAATTTGTTATTGTTGACATAGTTGTGTGTTAACTAAATTTTTAAAAATTTGCTGTAAAAATAAGTATTTCAAACGGTTTCATAAATAGTTTCACCAAAGAAAAATGTCGTTAAAAAATAATTTTCAACGACATTTGTACCTTTTATTAAAATATTTTAAAATCTAAAATATTCTTTTTTACCTTCAGGACTCATTAATTCTAGTATCATTTGTTGATTACCAGTATAAGCATCTAAAGCAGTAACAGCTTCAGAAGCACTCGTTATTTCTTTTCCGTTTATTTTAGTTAAAATATAACCAGCTCCTACTTTATAATACTGAAACCCTTTGTTTTTAGTTGCCGTAATTTTTGCACCTTGCTTTATATTATACTTTCTTTTTTCTTTTGATGTTAAATCTTTTAATTGCACTCCGAAAGAAAATGAGGTAAATGTACTTTTTTTACCCAATTTAACAGTTTTCATTAAATCTTCGCCATCTCTAGTAACCGTTAGGTTTACATATTCCCCAGGTCTTTTTGCGGTTAATTGCCCCTTCAAATCAGAAAACTTAGTTATTTTAATATTGTTTACTTTGGTTATAATATCCCCCTCTAATAAACCTGCTTTTATTGCTTCACTATTACTTTCTATTTCACCAATTTTAACACCTTCAATATCTTTTATTGAATTATCAACGCTAATACCAATTATTGCCTCTTGTACAGATCCGAATTCTAACAAATCATCTACTACTTTTTTAGCAATGTTAGATGGCACCGCAAAAGAATACCCAATAAAAGAACCTGTTTTAGATGATATCGCTGTGTTTATTCCTATTAATTCTCCTCTAGTATTTACTAAAGCTCCACCACTATTACCAGGATTTACGGCTGCATCTGTTTGAATAAAAGCTTCAATATTTCTATTCCCATCTAAATCACGTCCTTTTGCACTTACAATACCTGCTGTAACTGTTGATGTTAAATTATAAGGATTTCCTACTGCTAAAACCCATTCTCCTATTTTTGCATTATCTGAATTACCAAAAGGTAAATATGGTAAATCCTCGTCAGAATCTACTTTTAACAAAGCAATGTCATTACTTTTATCAGTTCCTACTAAAACAGCTTTTAACTTTTTACGATTGTTTAAGGTAATTTCAATTTCACTAGCCCTATCTATTACGTGATTATTAGTTACAATATATCCGTCAGGAGAAATTATAACACCACTCCCCGTTCCTACTTGCTCATATTTACGTGTACCGCTTCGTCCGAAAAGTTGCGCATACGGATTCTGCTGTGTTCTTACCGCTGTATTTTTAACATGCACTACTGCATGCACTGTTTTATCTGCCGCTTCGGTAAAATCAGTAGGACTTAATTCCGAATTAATGACTGTTGATGGATAGTTTGCTGGTATTGTTTTTAATGGTGATTGTATTTCGCTCACCTGAATTATTTCTTGCGGACTTTCAATAAACATCTTATATCCTGCAAGTGTAATTACGCCTCCTAAAATGGCGATTCCTAATGTTTTAATTGTTTTTTTCATTTGCTTACAAAATTTATCTATTCAAATATAATATTTTAACATTTTCAAAAAAGTTGTTTAACGTTGTTTTAACGGATTTTAACCGCTATTTAACACATTTTAATTCATTAGAAATCTTGTATATTTGCTTCTTATGAATTTAGTTTTTTACAAATACCAAGGAACAGGTAACGACTTTGTTATAGTCGATAACCGCACAAAAATATTTCCAAAAAATAACATTGCTTTTATTAATAAACTATGTAATAGAAATTTTGGAATTGGTGCCGATGGCGTGATTTTAATTGAAAATCACAACACAACCGATTTTAGAATGATTTATTTTAATGCAGATGGAAGCGAAACTATGTGCGGAAATGGCGGAAGATGTGCCGTTGCTTTTGCTAAAAAACTAAACATTATTGATCGTAAAACAACCTTTACTGCTTTTGATGGTGCACATTATGCCGAAATTGATAACGACATTATTTCATTACACATGGTAAACGTAAACGAAATCAACATAAAAAAAGACGCTGTTTATGCATTTACAGGCACACAACATCATGTAGAGATAGTTGAATCCTTAGAGAATTACCCTGTTTTTGAAAACGGAAAAAAAATAAGATACAGTTACGATTCTCCTGGTGCTAACGTTAATTTCACACAACAAATAAACAACAATACTTTTAGGGTTAGAACCTATGAAAAAGGTGTGGAAAATGAAACTTTAGCCTGCGGAACAGGCGTTACTGCAGTTGCTATTGCAATGTACGCTACTAAAAAAACAACTGAAACTTTAATTAAACTACATGTAGAAGGTGGTTTACTTGAAGTTAGTTTTGATGAAGAAAATGGCAAATTCAGCAATATATTTTTAAAAGGACCGGCCGTTTGTGTGTTTAAAGGCGAAATTGAATTGTAATGAATACATTAAAAGGTACACATATAAATTTAAGAGCGCTTGAACCTGAAGATTTAGAATTTTTGTTTCAAATAGAAAACAATGAATCTTTTTGGGAAGTTAGTCATACGCAAGTTCCGTTTTCGAAATTTATTTTAAAACAATATTTAGAAAATGCTCATTTAGATATTTATGAAGCAAAACAATTACGCCTAGTTATTGAAGATAACACTTCGTTAAATGCTATTGGTATGATTGATGTTTTTGATTTTAATCCGCAGCATAAAAGAGCCGGCATCGGAATTTTAATTCACCCTGATTATCAACAAAACGGATTTGCATCTGAAGCTTTACAACTATTAAACAACTATTGTTTTACATACTTACAAATACACCAATTATACGCTAATATTACAAGCGATAATAAAAACAGCATTCATCTTTTTACAAAACACAATTTTAAAGAAATCGGTGTTAAAAAAGATTGGATTTTAAGCAACAATATATATAAAGACGAAATTTTATTTCAATTGATAAATGAATAAGAGAATAATATACATAGCTATTGCCATTATATTTTTAATTGGCGGAATTATTGGTTTTAATTTTTATCAGAAAATATTTGGCAATGCGGTTACTAAAAGCGGCGCTATTTATATAAAATCTGATGATACTTTTGATGGATTAAAAAAACAGCTTTCTAATTATATCGATAAACCTGAAAACTTTATTTGGGTTGCCGAAAAGAAAAAATTCACAAAACCGAAAGGCGGAAAATACATTCTAAAAAAAGGAATGAGTTTAAACGATGTAGTAAACTTATTGAGGAGCGGAAACCAGACTCCGATAAAATTATCTTTTAACAATCAAGATTCATTAGAAAAACTGGCAGGTAGAATTGCAGAACAAATTGAAACTGACTCCATTTCTTTAGTAAAAGTAATGAGAGAGAAAGACTTTTTAGTGAAAAATGGTTTCAATCAAAAAAATGCTTTAGGAATGTATATTCCTAATAGTTATGAATTTTATTGGAACACCTCTGCTGAAAAATTCCGCAGTAAAATGCTTATTGAATACAATCGCTTTTGGAATACAGCAAGATTAGCTAAAGCTAAAAAACTAAACTTATCAAAAAAGGAAGTTATTACCTTGGCTTCTATCGTACAAAAAGAAACTGCGCAAAAAAGCGAACGCCCAATTGTAGCTGGTTTGTATTTAAACAGGTTAAGAGATGGTTGGCCTTTACAGGCAGACCCTACAGTTATATATGCGATTAAACAACTTAAAGGTGATGACTTTATTGTAAAACGTGTACTTAATAACGATCTTAAAATTAAATCGCCTTATAATACGTATCAAAATACAGGTTTACCGCCATCATTAATTGCAATGCCAGATGTATCATCAATAGATGCAGTTTTAAACTACAAAAAACATGGTTACTATTATATGTGTGCAAGTGTAGATAATATTGGTTTTCATGATTTTGCAAGTTCTTTAGCACAACACAACAGAAACGCGGCTAAATACCAAAGATGGATTACACAACGTGGAATAAATAGGTAAGTTTATTCTTTAGAACCTATATTCCAAACCTATTAGTATAGATTTTGGCAGCAGATTGTATTCTGTTGTCGAAGTTCCAATATCGCTTATATTAGAATCTCTGAACTGCTTTACATTAAACAAATTCTTACCAACTAACTCCATTGTTAATTTATTTTTAATTAACGTGTAAGTGCTTTCAAAATCTAAAAAAGTATATCTATTATTTACTTTTAAATTTCCAAAAGAATAGTGTTCTAATTTTATTTTAGAATTAAGACTTTTGTTAAATGCAAAGGATAAATCTAAAAAGCTAACATTATCTACAAAAGAATTATTTTCTATAATTTTTATTTGAATATCTTTCCATTCTGACCCTATATGGTAATTAAAAAAACCTCGAAAACTAGAACGTAATTCAAAACCATAATTATAATTCTTTGTTATTATTTCTCTTAAACTAGAATTATTAATTGTGTTTTTATATTCACTCTTAACATAACCAGTTTTTAGTTTTAAAATTGAATTAATAAACTTAAAATAGTAGTCTGCATTTGCTACAATTCCTATTAACTTTCTATCTTTAATTAAAACTTTATTTACTTGAACGTAATTTTGACTTAAATTAATCTCTGAGGAAAAAAAATCATGATTTACATTATAAAACATTGAAATGTTAGCAAAAAAACGATCACTCCAATTACCTAAATTATAGTTAAACCTTAAGTTAGATGTGCTCAATTGATTTAATTCATTGATTCCTCTTGAAAAAGATCGAAAATCAGTTAGTAAATAATTACTATAAACATCTATTATACTTGTATTTGTTTTATTATAAGAATAATAAGATGAAATTTTATTTCTATCATTTATAGCCCAACTAACCCCTATCTTAGGGTTTATAAAAAAAGGTTTTTGTTCTTTTGTAGTATTTTCATTTTTTAGAAAATTAAGAATTTGATGAAAATTTAATTCTCCCAAAAATTTAATTTTTTTAAGCTTATAAAGATATTTACTCTTAAGATACAAATCATTTACCCTATAAATAGTTTTATTTTGATATCCAACAGGCGTACTTACAACATTAGTATTCTCTAGTAAAGACAAATTAGATGTAAGCTCATCTCCTCTAAACTTATTACCTAATTGTAATTCTAATAAACTCCCATTTTTTTTTCTATTTAATAAATGAGCACTCACACCTGCAAATTGCATATAGTTCGCACTATATTGTTTTACATTGTTAACTTTATCGGTGTTTACAAATAAATCACTAAACAAAAATCTATCTACTTTGTAATTTTGAGGTGTTTCTTCATTTATTAATCTCCCTGTTAATAACAACACCTTTTTGTCATCTAATTTATGAGTATAGGTTATTTTTTGATCAAACAGTTTATTTTTAGATTTTACTCCTTCAATTGTTGTATCACCATTAAACACTAAATTGGAAACGCTATTAAAATCTCCTTGATTATACTTTAGAGAAGATATCAACATTTTATTTTTAGATATATTATAATTTATATCCAGTTTACCAAAAGCGATGTTATTCTTTTTTGTTAGCTTATAATTTTCTTTATTATCAAAACTAATATTATCTAAATCAACAATCTCTAGGCTGTTTTTAGTAAAACCAACAATATCACTATTAAAAAAACCTAAAGCTTTTATCTTTAGTTTATCTGAAGGATTAAAAATTGCATTTAATGATAGTAACTTTGCATTATTAAAATTTGTACGATTTTTATTAAAGCTTAAATTTATATTTGATAATTCTAATAAACTTGTTGCTTTTTGATCATCTCCAATACTACCAGGTTCATCTAATCTATACGGATTTATTAACTCTTGTACATCACCTACCGCATCATATCCTAAATTATTTAAATTGGTAAGAAAATAATACTTATTCTTCTTTCCAAAATTCATTAAATTCCCCTTGAAATGATAAAAATTATTATTACCAATACTTGCTTTAGAATTACCAAACCAAATTCTTTTTGAATTTTTATCTAGTTTTAAATTTAAAGCAACTTTATCACTATCTTCTATACCTTTTAATAAACGATTATTAGAATATTTTTTTAGTATCTCTACTTCTTTTATAGCATAAGAAGGCATGCTTTTAGATAATATCTTGTAACCTTTTTCAAAGAAATCATCACCATCTACCATTAATTTTTCTATCTCCCTATCTCCTACTTTTATAGTTCCTTCACTATCTACAGTAAGCCCGGGAATTTTCTTTAATAAATCCTCTACAGAATATTCACTTCCATCTATAAAAGATGACACATTAAAGAGTATTGTATCTTTTTTAACAATAATTGAACGCTTACTTTTTACAATTACTTCATCTAATGTTATTTTATTATCCTCAAGAACAACCTTTTTTTCAATAACTACTAGCTTATTATCAACAAGTAAATCAATAGTTAATTCTTTATAAGGCAACGAGGAAAATGTTAAAGAATAATGTCCCTTTTTAACTTTATCAAAATAAAAATATCCTTTTTCATTTGAATAACAATAAGACACAATACTTTTAGTGTTTTTATCTTTTAAAATAACAGCAACACTATTAATATTTTCTTTACGGCTATTCTTTATATATCCATGAATTTTAGATTGAGAGAACAAACTATTAGCAAATACCAATAAATAAACTGTAAAAAATAAATTTATTTTTCCCATTCATATACTAATTCAAGGTCATTTCTATCATTTTTAGGTATTGTAACAATTGCATCTTTTGGTAATAAACTCATAAGTTTAGCCCTCATTATTTTCGAATTCTCTTCTTCAATTTTAATAAGTTTTCTTAAGGATACTCTTTTAACTTTTTTGTAAGGAACTTCAATTTTTTTTACACCTGGATATTTAATTTTACTTGCTCTCCATTTAAAAGTATTCGTTACATCTTTTATTTCTAGAATTAAACCTGGTAAACCATTAAATTTCCATGGACCAAAAGAAAAAGGTAATTTTATAGAGTACCATGCTTTATAATCTCTACCTCTAAAATTAACTGTTGCTTTATTACAATTATAGTTAGCTATTTTTTTTGTTTCTGTATAATCTATTTTCCAATTCATTTTTGGAATTTCTTCAACTATTTCATAAATAGTTTTTTTTCTTATATCATAACTAATAAGTGTATTGTTTTTTTTATTGGTTAATCTATAAATATCAATTCTATCTCCACCTATAGTAATCTCATTAGAAGAAGTTATTCTTGCCTTGTTACCTGTATTTAATTTTTCTAAAAAAGTTTTAAATATGGCTTTCTCATTATCACAATTTAATACTGCAATTGTTTCATTATATCTAGAATTATCATAAAAATCATACTCAACAGTAATCTTATTTTGTTGTGAAAACCCTAATAAAGGCATAAGTAATAGTAAAATAAATTTCATTTTTTTCTTATTACATAAAAGGTTTTACATGTTTTTTAATACATGCAAAACCTTTAAAATTAATTATTACTGTAATGCATCTAACAAGTCTGACAATAGCTGCTTACAATCTGCTGCCGTCTCTGTTTTCACAGTAATATTAACTACAGTTTGTCCTGTTTGATTATTCTTAATATGAATACTACAGTCACCACTAACTTCATCATAACTTATAGTAGAAATTGTTTTAACATCTTTTTTTACAAATTTTTCTACTTTAAATGACTCAATATTGTTATCATTCATTTTTTCTAAACCTGTTGCATTCGCTGTAACAAAAGCACCTAAAAATAGTGCTGTTAAAAATACTTTTTTCATAATTTTTAATTTAATAAAATATTTAGTTAATCTATGAAATATTTATAGTCAACCATAGCATATTGACTAAATTGCAATGTTTTTCAAAACTATACATTTAAAAAACTGACACAAAAATATTCCTACTCCTTTTGCGACTAATGGTTAACCCTATTTTAAAATAGGGTTAACCATTAGTCGCAAAAGCTATTTTTATAATAATATCTTTAGCACAAAAAAAGAGCATGAAAAAGTCTACAGAAATTGAACTTTCTTTAATTCTTATAAAGTTAAAAGAAGAAAGATTAAAAACGGGGATGTCGCAAGTGGATTTTGGAGAAAAAATTGGTTTAAGTCAAAACGCATACTATAAATTAGAAACTGGAAAAACGAAACTTGATATGTATCGTTTTTTAGCTATCTGTAAAATTTTAGATATTGAGCCTAAATCTTTTTTCTAATGTACTATATAACTACCACTATATGTGTGCAAGCGTTGAAAAAATTGGTTTTCATGATTTTGCAAGCTCTTTAGCTCAACATAACAGAAATGCTGCTAAATACCAACGGTGGGTTAATCAACGAGGAATTGTTAGGTAATTTTAACAAAATTTTATTCTCAGTAAAACATCAAAAAAACCACAAATAAGATAATCTAATTATCATTTCATTGATTTTTAAATAATAAAAGCATCAATAACGAGAGATTTTCATATTTCACAACAATCTTAACGTATTGATTGCTAATGATTTATATTAATTAGTGTACATTTGCACCGCTAAACAGAAAGTAACTAATTATCAAGTATTTAGTGTTTTTATTAATAGGTTTTGTAGCGCTCGTTAGCTTTACAACTCCAGAGGTTAAAAAAGATAAAACAACACCTAAACCAAAGAAAACAGCATATTATGCTCATAACTTTAATATTCCTTTCTTGGTTAAAGATTTTGTTGGTTTTAAAGAAGCTTTAGCTTTTAAAGAATCACAAGGAAGATACCGAGTTGTAAACAAACTAGGCTATTTAGGGAAATACCAATTCGGAAGAGAAACCTTAAAAAGGTTTAGAATTTACAATACGCAAAACTTCTTAAAAACTCCTGAATTACAAGAAAAGGCATTCGTGGCTTACTGTAAAGTAAATAAATGGATTTTAAGAAAAGACATTAGAAGAAGTGTAGGTAAAACTATTAATGGTACTAAAATTACCGAATCTGGTATTTTAGCTGCAGCACATTTAAGTGGTGCTGGTAACGTTAAAAAATACTTGCGATCAAACGGAGTTTTTAGATTTAACGATGCGTTTGGAACATCTATAAAATCATACATGAAAAAATTCGCCGGTTATGATGTTTCTAACATCAAACCTAATAAAAAAGCGCGCGTTTAAAACGTTAAAAAACATAAAAAAATCGCATCTTAGTAAGATGCGATTTTTTTATGTTTTATGAAGTATAAAAATAGTAGGTCGTTTGTGTAAATCCGTTTTTATATTTTTCCATTCTTGTACTGTATGTGTTTTTATATATTCTGATGGTAATGTTATATCACACGCTACACAGACCCTTGTTTCAGGAGATAAAATTGTACGCAAATCATCTAACATCTTTTCATTACGATAAGGTGTTTCTATAAAAATTTGAGATTGATTTTTATCTCTAGAAATTTTTTCTAGTTCTTTTATTGCTCTTTTTCTATCCGATTTATCGATAGGTAAATAACCGTTAAAAGCAAAGTTCTGCCCATTCATACCAGAACCCATCATCGCCATTAATATTGACGAAGGCCCTACTAAAGGCACTACCTGAACACCTCTTTCGTGTGCCAATTTTACAATACTTGCACCAGGATCTGCAACTGCAGGAACACCTGCATCTGATAATAAACCAATTGAAATTCCTTTATCACAAATATCTAAATAATTTCGAATTTCAATATCATTCGAATATTTATCTAACAATAATAACTCTAAAGAAGGTTGTGCTTTATTTGGTGTAATTCTTTTTATAAATCTTCTTGCAGATTTTTCATTTTCTACAATAAAATGGTCAAGATGTTCTATTACTTTTTTAACTGATATAGGCATTACCTCTAATGGTTCAGTTTCGCCTAAAGTTGTTGGTATTAAGTATAATTTCCCTTTCATTAGTTCTCTAATTTTGAAGCAATAATTTCACAGGCTTCATCTAACATTTTATATACATTTTCAAAACCTTGATTACCTCCGTAATATGGGTCTGGAACATTTCTGCTTTCTGTTGGATATTGCTCGTTTAAAATCATTTTTACTTTTCGAGCATCTTCGTTATCATCAATTATCGAAAGAATATTGTGATAATTACTTTCATCCATTGCATAAATTAAATCAGATTCCTTAAAATCTGATTTCACAAATTTTCTTGAGCGTTGGTTTGTTATATCTATTCCGTATTTTTTAGCTACTTCAATAGATCTTTCATCTGGTAATTCACCAACATGATAACCAGCAGTACCAGCAGAATCAACTTTAAAAAATTCGCTTGATAATTTTGATTGTAAAATACCTTCGGCTAATGGCGAACGACAAATATTCCCCAAACAAACCATTAGTATTTTTTTCATAATTACAAGGTTAACTTCTTTGTTAAATCTTCCACGTATTTTTTAAATTGCTTATCTGTTTCTGTTAAATTATCAACAGTTTTACAGGCATGTAAAACGGTAGCGTGATCTCTTTTACCAATCTGACTTCCAATACTAGCTAATGAAGATTTGGTCATACGTTTTGCAAAAAACATCGCTAACTGACGTGCTTGAACAATGTGCCTTTTACGTGTTTTAGATTGTAAAGTAGCAACATCCATATCGAAATACTTCGATACTACTTTTTGAATATAATCGATAGAAACTTCTTTCTTTGTATTCTTAACAAATTTATCAACAATTTCTTTTGCTAATTCAACCGTAAATTCTTTTCTATTAAAAGAAGCTTGTGCTATCATCGAAATAATAACACCTTCTAATTCACGAACATTAGATTTTATATTCTTTGCTATATATTCTACAATTTCTTCTGGCATTTCAACACCATCTCTATATAATTTATTTTGAAGAATAGAAACACGTGTTTCAAAATCTGGTGCTTGTAATTCAGCTGATAATCCCCATTTAAAACGAGATAATAAACGCTGCTCTATGTCTTGCATATCTACAGGCGCTTTATCAGAAGTTAAAATTACTTGCTTTCCATTTTGATGTAAATGATTAAAAATATGAAAGAATACATCTTGTGTACCTGTTTTTCCTGATAAGAACTGAACATCATCAATAATTAAAACATCAACCATTTGATAAAAATGAATAAAATCATTTCTCGTATTCGATTTTACAGAATCGATAAATTGTTGTGTAAATTTTTCTGATGAAATATATAAAACTGTTTTATCAGCATATTTGTCTTTTATCTCTACTCCTATAGCGTGTGCTAAATGTGTTTTACCTAAACCAACTCCTCCGTAAATTAATAACGGATTAAATGAAGTTCCTCCTGGTTTATTAGCTACTGCCATACCCGCAGATCGTGCTAATCGGTTTGCATCACCTTCAACAAAATTATTAAAATTATAATTCGGATTTAATTGAGATTCTATTTTTACCTTTTGCAACCCAGGAATAATAAAAGGATTTTTTAATTCTCTTTTAGATTCTAAAGGAACTGTTACTTTTTGAGGTTTTAACGGGTTACGGTTTGAACTCGGTATTTTTACTGTTTGAGGGCTATTACTACTATACGTATTTTCCATACGTACATCGTAAATTAATTTGGCCTCGCTCCCTAATTCTCTTACTAAAGCTACTCTTAATAATTTAATATAATGCTCTTCTAGCCATTCGTAAAAAAATTTACTAGGCACCTGAATTGTAAGAGCTTCCCCGGCCAATTTTGTTGGCTTAATAGGCTCAAACCAAGTTTTATATGCTTGGGACTTAATGTTGTCCTTTATAAAAGACAAACATTCATTCCAAACTGAATCAGCAGTTTTAGTCATTTGGGTTAAAAACAATTTTAGTTGTTAATTTTTATTCGATTTCTGGGGGCTACAGGTATACCTGTTTGAGCGAACAAAAGTGTGAATAAAATTCAGTATAAAAAAATCAATCTCCTATTGATTCTTAACTATTTTTTACGTAACGTTATTGCATCTTAAAAACAAAATATAATTTGTTAAAAAATAAAACTACAATCCGTGTTCGATATTCAGAGACTGACCAAATGGGAGTGGTATATCACGGTAATTACGCACAATACTTCGAAATCGGCCGCACAGAACTACTGCGTTCTACAGGTGTTACATACAAATATATGGAAAAAAATGGGGTAATGCTGCCAGTTATTTCATTATCGTGTAATTTTAAAAAATCAGCCGTATATGACGATCAAATAACAATTACAACTGTTATAAAAAAAACACCTTCTGTTAAAATAGAATTTGACTACGAAATTACCAATCAAGACAATCAATTAATTTGCACAGGCAACACTATTTTAGCTTTTATAAATATGAATACAAAAAAACCAATGCGTTGCCCTAAATATATTTTGGAAAAACTAACTTTACCAAAACAATAATAAAAAGCATAATGAAAATATATACTAAAACTGGCGATAAAGGAACTACAGCTCTTTTTGGTGGAACTAGAGTTCCTAAACACCATTTACGAATTGAAAGCTATGGTACTGTAGATGAATTAAATTCATATATAGGTTTAATAAGAGACAAAAATACAGATGACTTATTAAGAAACTCACTTTCTAAAATTCAAAGTGAATTATTTACACTTGGTGCAATGCTTGCAACTCCGCCAGAAAAAGAAACCTTAAAAAATGGTAAAGAGCGTTTAAATATACATAAAATAACAGCTGCTTCTATTCAGTTTTTAGAAGATCAGATGGATTTTATGAACAAGAGCTTACCGCAAATGACTCATTTTATTTTACCAGGAGGACACGAAACTGTGTCATTCTGTCACATAGCACGTTGTGTTTGTAGAAGAGCAGAGCGCTTATCAGTAGCTTTAAATGAAGAAGAAGAAATTAACAGTGCTGTTTTAATGTATTTAAACCGACTTTCTGACTACCTTTTTGTACTGGCACGAAAGTTGTCCCAAGACTTAAACGCAGAGGAGGTTAAATGGATTCCTGAAAAACTGTAACTAAGTTCTTTTTTTATTGATTTCACATTTTTTTAAAAAAAACTTGACTTTCTCCAAAAAAAAATTATTTTTGCGAGAATCTTACTAAAAAGACAAATAAATGTATTGGACACTTGAACTAGCATCATATTTAGCAGATGCACCTTGGCCTGCAACTAAAGACGAACTAATTGATTACGCTATTCGTACTGGAGCGCCTTTAGAAGTCGTTGAAAATTTACAAGATATTGAAGATGAAGGAGATTCATACGATTCGATAATTGAAATTTGGCCAGACTATCCGACTGAAGAAGATTATCTTTGGAACGAAGACGAATACTAAAAATACAATCACAAAAAGTCTCTAATATAAGAGGCTTTTTTTTTGCTTACTTTTAAGCATAAACACAACTATATAATTAACGCTATTAACCAAAAGTTAACTAGCTATAAAACAATATTTTACAAATGAGCGTTTTAAATTCGATTCTAAAACTTTTTGTTGGTGATAAACAACAAAAAGACCTAAAATCTCTACAACCGATTGTTGAGAAAGTACGATCTTTCGAAAATTCATTAAATAATTTATCTAACGATGAGTTACGAGCAAAAACAATCGAATTTAAATCGAAGATAAAAGAAGCTACAAAATCTTTTACTGAAACGATAGCAACGTTAGAAGAAGAAGCTTTAACTGCTGATATTGATCGTCAGGAAGAAATATATACTGAAGTTGATAAATTAAAAGACGAATCTTACCAAACATCTGAAGCTGTTTTATTAGATATTATGGCAGAAGCTTTTGCTGTAGTTAAAGAAACTGCCAAACGTTTTACGAATAATGATAAACTAGAGGTATCAGCAACTGCTTTCGACAGGGAATTATCTGCTACTAGAGAACATATTACTTTAGATAACGACAAAGCTTTTTGGGCAAGTTCATGGGATGCTGCAGGTAAAGAAGTTACTTGGGACATGATTCATTACGACGTGCAATTAATTGGTGGATCTGTTTTACACAATGGTAAAATTGCAGAAATGATGACTGGTGAAGGTAAAACACTTGTATCTACCCTACCTGTGTTCTTAAATGCCTTAACAGGTAACGGTGTGCATGTAGTAACTGTAAATGATTACTTAGCAAAACGTGACCGTGCTTGGATGGCGCCAATTTTCGAATTTCATGGTTTAAGCACCGATTGTATCGACTTTCACCAACCTAATTCAGAAGAACGTAGAAAAGCTTATAATGCCGATATTACATACGGTACCAACAATGAGTTTGGTTTCGATTACTTACGTGATAATATGGCTAGCTCTAAAAACGATTTAGTACAAAGAGCACCTAACTACGCAATTATTGATGAAGTAGATTCTGTTTTAGTTGATGATGCTCGTACACCCTTAATTATTTCTGGTCCTGTGCCACAAGGTGATCGTCATGAATTTAACGAATTAAAACCATTAGTAGCCGATTTAGTTTCACTACAAAATAAATATTTAGTTGGTGTTTTAGCAGAAGCTAAAGCATTGCTAAAAGAAGGAAACACAAAAGATGGTGGTTTTTTATTATTAAGAGTTTACCGTGGTCTTCCTAAAAACAAAGCATTAATTAAGTTTTTATCACAAGAAGGAATCAAGCAAATTCTTCAAAAAACAGAAAACTTTTATATGCAAGACAATAATAAGTTGATGCCAGAGGTTGATACTGAATTATGGTTTACTGTAGAAGAAAAAAATAATCAAATTGATTTAACGGATAGAGGTATTGCTCATTTGTCAGAAAAAACAACTAACGATACATTTTTTGTTTTACCAGACATCAGTGTTATTGTTGGTCAAATTGATAATAGTGACGATTCTCCTGAGGAAAAAGCAAATAGAAAAGAAGAATTATATCGCGATTTTAGCGTAAAAAGCGAACGTATACACACAATGAATCAGCTTTTAAAAGCATATACTGTTTTTGAAAAAGATGTTGAATATGTTGTGATGGACAATAAAGTAATGATTGTTGATGAGCAAACCGGTCGTATTATGGACGGACGTCGTTACTCTGACGGATTACACCAAGCATTAGAAGCTAAAGAAAATGTAAATATCGAAGATGCAACACAAACGTTTGCAACCGTTACTTTACAAAACTACTTTAGAATGTATCGTAAGTTATCTGGTATGACAGGTACCGCGATTACAGAAGCTGGTGAGTTTTGGGAAATCTATAAATTAGATGTTGTAGAGATTCCAACAAACAGACCTATTCAAAGAGATGATAAAGAAGATTTAGTTTACAAAACTACGCGCGAAAAATACAACGCTGTTATTGATGATGTTGTACAATTATCAAACCAAGGTCGTCCAGTTCTTATCGGAACAACTTCTGTAGAAATATCAGAATTATTAGGTAGAATGTTACAAATGCGTAAGATTCCGCATAACATATTAAATGCAAAATTACATAAACGTGAAGCTGATGTTGTTGCCGAAGCAGGTAATGCTGGCGTAGTAACCATCGCAACAAACATGGCAGGTCGTGGTACCGATATTAAGTTATCAAAAGAAGTAAAAGAAGCTGGTGGTTTGGCAATTGTTGGTACAGAGCGTCATGATTCTCGTCGTGTAGACCGTCAGTTACGTGGTCGTGCAGGTCGTCAAGGTGATGTTGGTTCTACACAGTTTTATGTAGCACTAGATGACAACTTAATGCGTTTATTTGGTTCTGATAGAATTGCTAAAATGATGGACAGAATGGGATTAAAAGAAGGTGAAGTAATTCAGCATTCTATGATTTCTAAATCTATTGAAAGAGCGCAAAAGAAAGTAGAAGAAAATAACTTTGGTATTCGTAAGCGTTTACTTGAGTATGATGATATTATGAATGCACAACGTGAGTTTGTTTACAAACGCCGTCGTCATGCATTAGATGGTCAGCGTTTACAGATTGATATTGCAAATATGATTTATGATACTTGTAGCTCAATTGTAAAGCAAAATAAAATGAATAGCGATTATAAGAACTTCGAGTTCGAATTAATTCGTTTTTCATCAATGACCTCTCCTTTCTCTGAAGACGAATTCAACAAATTAACAGAAGAAGAGTTAACTGATAAATTATATGTTATTGTTTCTGCTCATTATAAAAATGATACAGAAAGACATGCAGATAATGCTTTTCCTGTAATTAAAAATGTTTTTGAAACAGAAGGTGATCGTTACGAACGTATTGTGGTTCCTTTTACTGATGGTGTAAAAACATTACAAGTTGTAACCAACTTAAAAGAAGCTTACGAATCTGAAGGAAAATCATTAGTAAACGATTTCGAAAAGAACATTACGTTATCTATTATTGATGAAAACTGGAAAGATCACTTACGTAAAATGGACGAGTTAAAACAAACCGTTCAAAATGCTACGTATGAGCAAAAAGACCCTTTATTAGTTTATAAGTTTGAAGCTTTCGAATTATTCCAAGCAACTGTTGACAAGATTAACAAAGAGGTTTTATCTTTCTTATTTAAAGGTCAGTTGCCAAGTCAAGATGCATCACAAGTATCAGAAGCTACTGAACAAAAAAGAGAACAATTAGATACTCGTAAAGACGAGGTTCAAAACTCTTCTCAGCAAGCAATGAACAGAGCTCGTAATCAGCAAACTCAAGAAGAACAAGTTATTGAAACTGTAGTTCGTGAGCAACCAAAAATTGGTCGTAACGAAAAAGTTACTATTAAAAATGTAATGTCTGGCGAAGAAAAAGATGTTAAATATAAACAAGCAATACCTTTATTAGAAAAAGGAACTTGGGTGTTATACAACAAATAAGCTGTCTTAATTTTATATAAAAAAAGCTTGGTAATTAAATTACCAAGCTTTTTTTATTACCATTTTATTTCATCGTAATCCTTACTCCTCAAAAAATCATTCGTTTTAGAGAAATGACCACTACCAAACCAACCTCGCCAAGCTCCTAATGGCGATGGATGTGGAGCTTTAAAAATTGTATGCTTTTCTAAGTTAATAACGCCTCCTTTTTTTTCTGCAAATTTTCCCCAAAGTAAAAACACAACATTTTCTTTTTCTTCTGATATTTTTCTAATAACAACATCTGTAAACTCTTCCCAACCTTGTTGCTGATGACTTCCTGCCTCACCTTCTCTTACCGTTAAGGTAGCATTTAGTAACAAAACCCCTTGTGTAGCCCAACGAGACAAATCTCCAGACACAACAGACGGAATACCAACATCAGTTTCTACTTCTTTAAAAATATTCTTTAATGACGGCGGATGCTTAATTCCGTCTTTAACAGAAAAACACAATCCGTTTGCCTGCCCCTTTCCATGATATGGATCTTGTCCTATAATTACAACCTTTAAATCATCAAAAGAACAATAATTAAAAGCTGCAAAAACAGCTTCTTTATACGGGAAACAGGTGTGATTATTATATTGATTATCAACAAAACTGGTTAAATTTTTAAAATATGGCTTTTCGAACTCAGTTTGTAAAATATTTTTCCAGCTATCACTAATATTTAGTTGCATTGTTTGTTATTTTTGTATCCGTTTCAAATATACTATTTTGACTAAAAACATTTCAGAAAAGACACTTCAAGATTTAGAATTCACAACAGTTTTAGAACAAGTTGCAGAACATTGTATTACAAATTTAGGTAAGAAAAAAACGCTTACTGTTCAGCCAATATCAAATAAAAGAAAATTATTTTTCGAATTAAATTTAGTAAACGAATACCTGTCTTCTTTTGAAAATGAAAACAGACTTCCAAATCACTTTTTTGAAGACATAACAGAAGAAACTAAACGATTAGCCATAGAAAATAGTTTTTTAGAAACCGAATCTTTTTTAAGAGTTGCTACAGTTACAGAAACTGTAAACGAAATGAAAAAGTTTTTAAAAAAATTTAAAACATACTACCCTACTTTATTTACTTTAAGTGATCAGATAGAACTTACAACTTTTGTTTCTGATAGCATAAAAGAAATTATTACCTCATATGGTAAAGTTGCAGATAACGCTTCGCCTGTTTTAAAACAAATACGTAAAGATGTTAACAACATACGCGGAAAAATATCTGAAAGTTTTACACATGCTTTAAGTAGAAATATAGCCAATGGTTATTTAGATGATATTAAAGAAACTATTATAGATAATCAGCGTGTTTTAGCTGTTACAGCAATGCATCGTCGCAAAATAAAAGGTAGTTTATTAGGTGCTTCTAAATCGGGTAACATTGTTTATATAGCGCCACAAGCTACCTTGGCTTATAGTAGAGAATTACAAAATTTAATTTATGAAGAAAAGCAAGAGGTTGTTAAAATATTAAGAGCCTTAGCTAGTAAAATTCATCCTTTTACACCTTTACTAAAGGAATATATTGTCTTTTTAACACATTTAGATACGGTTGCTGCTAAAGCAAAATATGCGAAAAGCATTAACGGATTATTGCCTAAAATTACCAAAGAGAAAAAGATTCTTTTTAAAGATGCTTATCACCCTGTGTTATGGAAAAAGAATAAAGATCAGAATAAAAAAACATTTCCTCAAACTATTCAGTTAGATGAGAAACAACAAATTATTGTTATTTCGGGTCCCAATGCTGGTGGAAAAAGTATCACTTTAAAAACAATTGGTTTATTACAGTTGATGCTACAAAGCGGATTATTGATTCCTGTTCACGAGCGAAGTGAAACTACGTTATTCAACACTATATTAACGGATATTGGAGATAATCAATCCATAGAAAATCAACTAAGTACTTATAGTTATCGCTTAAAAAATATGCGTTCATTTTTGAAAAAATGCGACGATAACACATTGTTTTTAATTGATGAATTTGGTACTGGTTCTGATCCTGAATTAGGAGGTGCCTTGGCGGAAATTTTCTTAGAAGAATTTTACGAAAGAAAAGCATTCGGAATTATTACAACGCATTATGCTAATTTAAAGGTTTTGGCTAACGAACTAGATAATATTACTAATGCAAACATGCAGTTTGATGAACGTACTTTAGAGCCTTTATATAAATTATTTATAGGACAAGCAGGTAGTTCTTTTACTTTTGAAGTTGCTCAGAAAAACGGAATTCCGTACAGCTTAATCAACAGAGCTAAAAAAAGAGTAGAAACTGAGAAAATTAGATTAGATAAAACAATTTCTAAACTTCAGAAAGAACGCAATCGTTTACAAAAAACTTCCGACAGTTTGGTTAAACAAAAATCTAAAGGACAAGAACATATTGACAGTTTACAGGAAAAAGAGCAAAAAATACAAAGCAAACTTTCAGGTTTTCAAGAGTTGTACGATAACAATCAACGAATGCTTACCTTGGGAAGAAAGACAAACGAATTACTTAATAAGTATTTTCAAACCAACAATAAAAAGGAATTATCTACCGAGTTTTTTAAATGGGTTGCTGCAGAAAACACAAAACGCATAAAAAAAGCACCACTTAAAAAATTAACAAAATTAGAAAAAAAACAAGATAAAATTACTACTCAGAAGCAACAAGAAGCTATAAAAAAAGTAGAAAAAGAAGTGCTTCAAAAAGTAGTAAAAATTAGATCTGAAAAGAAAGAAGAAGCTAAAAAAATAGCAATCGAAAAAGCTGCTTACGTTTACTGTGTAAATGACCGCGTTAGATTAATTGATGGAAACTCTGTAGGAACAATTGATAAAATTGAAAAGAAAACTGTTTTTATCAATTATGGTTTATTTACAACCAAAGCAAAACTAGAACAGTTAGAATTGGTAGAACGTGCTAAAAAATAGGTAATCTTATCTTAATTTATTATTAAAAATAAGCGAACTTTGCGAATTCATTTTTTTGATGAATTAAAACCATCTATACCACTAAAGTTATCATCAAACAAAAATAAAATTATTCAAAAGTTTAAAAAAAATATAAACCATTAACCTTAACTAAATTTACTAATATATTAATTCGTGGAAATCAAATACATGATTCTATTACTAAAAAAAATCTATGAAATATTTGTTAAACTTAACAAATTCTTAAAATATACTTACTATATTATTAGCGAGGTTTCACTAATTATGATTACGATGTATAAAAATACTTGGAACACAAAAAAAATACAATACAATAAAGAGAGTAAATTAAAACATTCACTAACAACATTGATAATCATAATTATCATTAATAGTATGAATGCACAATTAGAACTCGAATCTTTTATAGATATTGGTGAAAATAATGTATCAGAAGGTGTATATATAAAAAATGCCTATAGAGGTAATTATCAGTATAAAAAATATAATATTGAAACTGGAATACAATTTGACTTAATGAGTAGTAATCCAAACACACTTACCGGGATTGATATCATAGGTTCTAGAAAATTTTTAATAAAAAACTTTTCTTTTGACGTTAAAGGTTTTTTTATGCTAAATAGATTTTCAGATTTAATGTATGAAACCAATTACGGAATACGATTAGAAACAAGAAAGTTTAAACATATCCTTTTTGAAATTGGTACAAATTTTAAAACGTATGCAATAATGCAAAAGCCAGAAAAGAATATAACATTGATAAATCGAATAGCAAATTACATGAAAATTATATCGTAATGTACTTAGTTACTGCTTTCCTTAAAACTCATGATAGTGATTGGAATGTTGGTTTCTCTGTTACTAATTTTGATTATTATGCAATTGATCAATTAGTTCATCCTCGTATTAATTTACAAATGAAGTATAAACTAAAACCTAATCTAACTTTATATCTTGACTCATGGTATAGGCGTTCGGGTATTTTTAATATCAGTGCTAATCATTTTGGCTATTTTTTTAGAGGAGGTATAAAATGGAAAATATGAAAATAAAAATATTATTACTTTGTCTATTATTCTCTCTATTGTCTTGTGATGATAATGAATTCCGTGGTTTTTTCACCTCTTACGAAGATGCAAATAAACGTTTTGAGCAATCTCTTAACTGGAATGAGCAGTATGGGTATTCTGAATTAAATTTAGATAAAAACACGTATGCGCTACATTTAATGGGAGATTCTCATATTGGCGGAATAAAAGGTATAGATGCTTTCTTTAAAGAAGCAATAGATAAGGAAGCCACCGCTGCTGTATTATTAGGCGATTTAACATCTGGGCGTAAAGATGATTATGATTTTTTTGCAGAACACATTCCTTCAAAAGATTTGCTAATGTACTATCCTATTGCAGGAAATCATGACTTATATTATGATGGTTGGAAAAGTTTTTATTCTTTATTTGGCTCATCGTCTTATTACTTTGTTGTAAATACTCCAGCTGCAAGCGATCTTTTTATTTGTTTAGATACTGGTGGAGGAACTTTAGGTGACAAACAACTAAAATGGTTTAAAAAACTTTTAGAAGCGAAAAGAAAAGATTACAGGTACTGTAATGTATTTACTCATAACAGTCTATTTCGCTTAGATTCAAAATCTAATTTACCACTTATAGGTGAAGAGGTGCAAGTTTTATTAGACTTATTTATAAGACATCGTGTAGATGTGGTAGCTACTGGTCATGACCACAAGAAAAATACTGCTATTTTGGGTAATACAACTCACATTGTCGTGGATGACTTGAAAGATGATAATAAAACCCCAAATTATTTAAAACTAAATTTTACAGAAGAAAAAATTGATTATAATTTTATTAACCTTTAATTATTTCCTCTTAACCTGATTACAAAAAAATTGCTTGCTAAATCTTTTAAAATTAGATTGAGCAAGCAATCTATATTGGAGAATAAGTTTTTAGAAAGAAACTTACTCTAAGCCTTCCATTTCTTTATCATAAAACTCTCCTGCCTTATCCATTAAACCGGCTAATTCGGTAGTAATATCTTCTTCTGTTTCCCCTGTTAAATCTTCAAACCATTCTACTTCATCATCTTTTAAATTGATTAAAAAACGTGGAAATTCTGTATGTAAGACAAAAATATCTTCTGGATGATTACTATTATCTGCTAATAAAAATTTAGGTAAATTCATAAAAAACGTATTATTTATATTTTATTTAACCCCAATAACGGAGTTTCTTTCAATCAATTTTAAAGTTAATCTATTAAATCTAATAAAAAGTAAAACAGATGCTGTTGTTAAACCCGCTAATAAACCTAACCAAATACCAAAACTACCATAAGTTTCTTCAGTTCCTAAAAAATAACTGATAGGAAAACCTACAATCCAATACGATATAAAAGTAATTATTGTTGGTATTTTAACATCTTGTAACCCTCTTAATGCTCCTAATATTACAACCTGAATACTATCTGATATTTGAAAAATAGCTGCCGCAATTAATAAATTTGCTGCAATCTTCATTACTTCCATATTATCCGCATAGTTTTCAGCATCACTTAAATCTACATATAAATTAGGTAGCGATTTGTGAAATAGGTAAAAAATGGTTGCGAAACCTATTGCTAATATAATTCCTAACAAAAAGATAGAAAAGGCGATTCTTCTAAGGGCTATAAAGTTTTTTAACCCTTTTTGATTTCCTACTCTAATCATAGAGGCAACTCCTAATCCCATAGCGACCATAAATGTCATTGAAGACAAGTTTAAGGCTATTTGATTTGCTGCTTGAGCATTTTTACCTAACAATCCGCTTAACCAAATGGCTGCTGTAAAAATAGCTACTTCAAAAAACATTTGCATAGCACTTGGTGCTCCTAAGTTTATTATTTTACGAAGCATTAATTTATCGAGTACAAATAATTTGATATTAGTTACCAATAGCTCCGAGCGTTCTTTTCTTTTTAAAATCCACCAAAGGTGAAATACCATTACAAATCTAGATAACAAGGTTCCGTATGCAGCACCTACAATTCCCATTTCTGGAAATCCGAATTTCCCGAAAATCAACAAGTAATTTAAAACTACATTTATAACATTCGCTAAAATTGTAGCATACATTGGATAACGTGTCATAGACAAACCATCACTAAATTGTTTGAATGCCTGAAAAACAATCATCGGAATTAAAGAAAAAGCAACCAAATCTAAATACGGAATTGCTAATTCAACAACTTCAACAGGTTGTTTCATTAAATACATTAAAGGTTTTGATAAGAAAACCAATAGAAACATTAAAATACCTATAGTGGTACATAAAAACAAACCGTGTTTGAAGGTAGCTTTTGCTTCTTTAAAATTGTTAGAAGAATCTGCTTCTGCAATTAGTGGTGTAATTGCTGTAGAAAACCCGATTCCTAAAGACATTGCAATAAACATAAAACTGTTTCCTAAAGAAACAGCTGCTAACTCGGCCGTTCCTAATTGCCCTACCATAATATTATCTACAAAACTTACAAAAGTGTGCCCTAACATTCCTAACATTACTGGGGCTGCAAGCTTTAGGTTGTATTTAAATTCTGATGTGTATTGTTGTAAGTTCAAAAGGTATTGTATTTCAAAATGCGAAGATAACTTTTTTAACAGTCCGCTATCTTTATCTTCTTCATTTTTTAATTAATTTAATTACCTTTGATTTTTATAAAACAAACAGAAAATGGCTACAATAACATTAAAAGGAAATTCAATAAATACAACAGGAAATTTACCGAAAAATGGTAGTAAAGCAACTGACTTTTATTTAGTTGCAACCGATTTATCAATTAAAAAATTAGCTGATTTTTCAGGTAGCAGATTAATTTTAAATATTTTTCCTAGTGTAGATACAGGTACATGTGCTACATCTGTTAGAGAATTCAATAAAAAAGTTGCAGGTTTAGACAATACAAAAGTTTTATGTATTTCTAGAGATTTACCTTTTGCACAAGGTCGTTTTTGTGGCGCTGAAGGAATTGAAAACGTAATTATGTTATCTGATTTTGCTACTGGAAAATTCGGTAAAGATTATGGTTTAGAAATTACAAATGGTCCTTTAGCTAACTTACACTCTCGTTGTATTGTTATAATTAACGAAGAAGGAAACGTTGTATATACAGAACAAGTAAGTGAGGTTGTTGATGAACCAAATTACGAAACAGCTTTAAAAGCTTTATAATATTTTATGAAAAATCCTAATGACGGTTTTATTAAAGGAAGGTTGCGTAGTATGACCTTTGCTTTAAAAGGAATGTGGTTATTAATTACTACTGAAGATAGTATTAAAGCACAATTTTTTTTTGGCTTTATTGCTACTGTTTTAGGTTTTTGTTTTAACATTTCTATGAATGAATGGATGCTTCAAACTTTAGTTATCGGAATGGTTTTAGTAGCAGAAGCTTTAAATACTGCTGTTGAAAAAGTAGCTGATTTTGTGCATCCTGATTATCATGAAAAAATAGGTTTTATAAAAGATATTGCAGCTGGCGCACCCGCTTTTGCAGCCTTTACCTCATTGATTATTGCAGGTATAATTTATCTTCCTAAAATAATAGCTATCTTGTAACGTTCAATTTATTTCTAACCTAAATACATGGCAAAAAAAAAGACAACCACTCAAAAGAAACAACCTAAAAGTAATTCGTTAAAAAAAGTATATTCCTTTTTTTCTAACAAACACAACCAAACTATTTTAGGTGCTTTTTTGGTGCTTTTTTCAATATTTTTAACTGTTGCATTTATCTCTTTTTTCTTCTCTTGGCAAGAAGATCAAAGTGCTTTATCACAGTTCTCTAATAAAGCAATTCCTACTAAAAATCTATTAGGCAAAATAGGAGCTAAACTAAGCAACTTTTTTATTTATAAGGGCTTTGGTTTAGGTGCTTTTATTATACCTGTTACGCTATTTTTAACGGGAGCAAGAATCTTACTTCAAACCAATTTAAAAAGAATCATAATTTCATGGAATTGGGGTTTATTAATAATGCTTTGGTTATCTATTTCATTAGGATTTGTAGAAAAAAAGAATGCACTTTTATCTGGTGTTATTGGTTTTGAATTAAATGAATACTTACAAACATTCTTAGGAAAAACAGGATTAAGCATTTTATTGTTTTTCTTTTTGATTGCTTATTTAATTATTCGTTTTAGTATTACTCCTGAAAAAATCAGCGAGAAAGTAAAAGCTGCAAAAGAAAACAAAATAGTAGACACAACAATCGTTAATCAAGATATTGTTAAAGAACCTCTTAAAGCGAAAGCTACAGAGCCAAAGTCTGGATTTGAATTATCTGTAGAAAACTTGCAGCCTACTATTTCTAAACATTCTGGAGTAAAAACCACTACAGAACCAAAAGAAGAAGGAGAAGAGATTACTTTAAATGTAGCTTTAAAGAACGAACCTTTAGTAAAAGTATCCGAAGAAACAAAAAAAGAGATTGAGATTGCTATTGAACAAAATTCTGAAGAAAAAAGTGTTGCTGAAAACTTATCTGATAAATTAGTTAAAGATTTTGGTGAATTTGATCCCACATTAGATTTAGGAAACTTCAAATTCCCAACCTTTAATTTATTAAAAGAATATAACGAAACTATTTCTATAGATCCGGAAGAACTTGAGGCTAACAAAAACCGAATTGTAGAAACACTTAAGAACTATAAAATTGGTATTGAACAAATTAAAGCAACCGTAGGACCAACAATTACATTATATGAAATTGTTCCTGAAGCCGGTATTCGAATTTCGAAAATAAAGAATTTAGAAGATGATATTGCCTTATCTCTTTCTGCTTTAGGTATTCGTATTATCGCACCTATTCCTGGTAAAGGAACTATTGGTATTGAGGTTCCGAATAAAAAATCGACAATTGTTTCTATGCATTCTGTTATTGCATCAAAGAAATTTCAAGAATCTCAAATGGAGCTTCCTATAGCCTTGGGTAAAACAATTTCTAATGAAACCTTTGTTGTCGATTTAGCTAAAATGCCACACTTGTTAATGGCAGGTGCAACAGGTCAAGGAAAGTCAGTTGGTTTAAATGCTGTTTTAACTTCTTTATTATACAAAAAACATCCTGCAGAAGTTAAGTTTGTTTTGGTAGATCCGAAGAAAGTAGAATTAACATTGTTTAATAAAATTGAGCGTCATTATTTGGCAAAATTACCTGACAGTGAAGAGGCTATTATTACCGACACTGCCAAAGTTGTAAACACATTGAACTCTTTATGTATAGAGATGGACAACCGTTACGACTTGCTTAAAAACGCCATGGTTCGTAATATCAAAGAATACAATACGAAGTTTAAAGCACGTAAGTTAAATCCGAATGACGGACATCAATTTTTACCATATATCGTTTTGGTAATTGATGAATTTGCTGATTTAATTATGACTGCTGGTAAGGAGGTAGAAACACCAATTGCTCGTTTAGCACAATTAGCACGTGCCATAGGAATTCATTTAATTGTGGCTACACAAAGACCTTCTGTAAATGTAATTACAGGTATTATTAAAGCAAATTTCCCTGCAAGAATAGCGTTTAGAGTAACTTCTAAAATAGATTCTAGAACAATTTTAGATGCTGGTGGAGCAGATCAATTAATTGGTCGTGGAGATTTATTATATACCGCAGGAAATGACTTAAACCGAATTCAGTGTGCTTTTGTTGATACGCCTGAAGTTGAAAAAATAACAGACTTTATTGGCTCACAGCGTGCATATCCTGATGCCCATTTACTACCTGAATATGTAGGTGAAGAAGGTGGCACAAATGTTGATATAGACATTGAAGACAGGGATAAATTGTTTAAAAGTGCTGCCGAAGTTATTGTTACAGCACAACAAGGTTCGGCATCTTTATTGCAACGTAAATTAAAATTAGGATACAATAGAGCTGGTAGAATAATAGATCAACTAGAAGCTGCTGGTATTGTGGGACCTTTTGAAGGAAGCAAAGCTAGGCAAGTTCTAGTTCCTGATTTTGTTGCTTTAGAACAATTACTAGAAAACGAAAAAAATTAATAGTTATAAAAATATTCCCGTAACGGAAAAAAGATATAAAATGAGAAAACTAGCATTATTATTTATTGGATTATTTATTAGTGTAACCACCATTGGTCAAAACACTTCTACGCAGGCTAAACAGTTGTTAGATGAAGTTTCTAGCAAAATGGGCGCTTACAATAACATGCTTATTGGTTTTAACTCTTCTTTAATAAATAAAGAAGCTGGTATAACAAACGATCCTCCTATACGTGGAGTAATTACACTATCTGGCGAAAAATACAATTTAGATTATTTGGGAAATAACTTTGTTTTTGATGGTAGAAAATTAGTTGTAATCAATAAAGAAGAAAAAGAAGTAAATATATCTAATGGAGATTTAGAAGAAGAAGACGGATTTATTTATCCATCTAAACTATTAACTTTTTATAAAGAAGGCTATACTTTTTCTATGGGAAAACTAGAAAACAACAACGGCCGTAAAGTACAGTTTGTAAACCTAACGCCTATTGATAGTAATTCTGATATTATAAAAGTTCAATTAGGTATAGATGCAAAAACAAAGCATATTTATAAATTAGTTCAAATAGGTTCCAACGGAGCTGAAACAACTTTTACAATAACTAAGTTTAAAAGTAATCAACCTATTTCTAAAAATCTATTTTCATTCGATAAAGAAAAGTTCCTAAAACAAGGATACTTTATCGATTAAACTCAAAGTATAAATTTTGTTAATGATTGTAAAAATCATTAACAAAATTTATACTCTTTTATTCATCTAACCCACTACCTTTGCTACTGTGAAAACATTAGACAAATATATTTTAAAAAGCTTCTTACAGCCTTTTTTCGCAACATTCTTAATAATACTATTCGTATTAGTAATGCAAGCTCTATGGCTTGCTTTTGATAATTTTGCAGGTAAAGGAATTAGCCTTGTTATTATCTTAAAATTTCTTTGGTACACAATGCTACTTATGGCACCGCAAGCTTTACCTATTGGAGTTTTACTTTCTTCTATTATGACTTTAGGAGGCTTATCTGAAAACTATGAGTTTGCAGCGGCAAAATCCGCTGGTATTTCGTTACCTAGAATGGTGCGACCTTTAATGTTTTTAACTATTTTTTTAAGTGCTGTAAACTTTGTGTTTTTAAACAATGTATATCCGTATGCAATGTTAAAACAACTAAACATGAAGGTAAATATTAAGAAGAAACAACCTGCAATTGCTCTAGTCGCTGGAAGTTTTAATACCGAATTACCAAACTTTCAAATTAAATTTGAAGAAAAGTATGGTGAAGAAAACAACCTTCTTAAACAAGTAATGATTTATGATTTATCTGCTAAAAAAGGAAATAATAAAATTATAACAGCGAAAAGAGGAAGAATAATTTCTGAAGAAGGAAGCAGATATATGACCCTAATTTTAGAAGAGGGATATTATTTTGAGCATCATATTAGTAACGGTATGACATTTAAGGAAAAGCAAAAAATGCCTGCTTCTCATGCTTATTTTGATGAATACACTATTAATATAGACATCTCTTCTTTTAGTGAAGATGATATTGGTGAAGAAAAATACACAAGGCAATACAACATGTTAAGTTTAGCACAACTTAAAGATACGCTGCCTACCCTAAAAAAAAACTATGACGCTTTTATTACTAGTCGATCTAAAAATTTATTTTTAAGTATTGATATTGAAGATTTACATTCATATCCAGACTCTTTAGTTAATAAAGAACTTTCGTCTGATATACTTAAAAATTTTGAGGTTAGAGAAAAACAAAATATAATAAATACTGCAAACTCGAAAATTAAACGTAGCTTAAATAATTATAAATCCAGTAAAGAAACACTAAAAAGAAGAAGAAAATATCTTAACTTATATGATATTGAATTTTACAACAGAGTTGCTTTTTCACTTTCTTGCCTATTACTTTTCTTTATAGGGGCACCACTAGGTTCTATCATACGAAAAGGAGGAATGGGGTTACCCATGATTTTAGCCATTGGTATATATGTTCTTTATTTTTTTACAAATACTTTTGGACGAAACCTAGCTGAAGAAAGCTCTGTAACAGCTATAACAGGCTCTTGGCTAAGTGTATTTTTAATGCTACCTTTGGCTATAACATTAACGATTAGAGCAAGTAAAGACAAAGGTTTGTTCGATTTTAAAACCTTTATCAGTCCGCTTGTCAATTTATTTAAAAACCTATTCTCTAAAAAGAGAAAACAACATAACAATGACAACACAAACAGCAACTAAAATTCAATTACATACAATTGAAGAGGCCATACAAGATATTAGAGACGGAAAAGTTATAATTGTTGTAGACGATGAAGATCGCGAAAATGAAGGTGATTTTTTAGCTGCGGCCGAAAAAATTACTCCAGAGATGGTTAACTTCATGGCAACACACGGTAGAGGTTTAATTTGTACACCACTTACCGAAGATCGTTGTAAAGAACTGGAGTTAAATATGATGGTTAACAACAATACAGATCCTTTAGAAACTGCTTTCACCGTTTCTGTAGATTTAAGAGGAAAAGGTGTTACCACCGGTATTTCTGCTGCCGATAGATCTAAAACAATTAAAGCTCTAGTTGATGCTGATACGAAACCTTTCGATCTTGCTCGTCCAGGACATATTTTTCCTTTAAAAGCAAAAAACGGAGGTGTTTTAAGAAGAACCGGTCATACCGAAGCTGCAATTGATTTTGCACGTTTAGCCGGTTTAAAACCAGCAGGTGTTATTGTAGAAATCATGAATGAAGATGGTACGATGGCTCGTTTACCGCAGCTATTAAAAGTAGCCAAAAAATTCGACCTAAAAATTGTTTCTATTGAAGATTTAGTGGCGTACAGAATGGAACATGATTCTTTAATTGAAAAGAAAGAGGATTTTAATATACAAACTCGTTTTGGTGATTTTCGTTTAAGAGCTTATCAACAAACTACCAATAAACAAATCCATATCGCTTTAACGAAAGGTAATTGGACAAAAGATGATGCTGTGTTAACCCGAATTAATTCAACTTTAATTAACAATGATATTCTTGGTACTCTAACCAACAATGCTGACAAAAAACTAGATCAAATGTTTAATGTCATTAATGAAGAAGGTAAAGGTGCTATTGTTTTTATCAATCAAGAAAATCAAGCTTTAAACTTATTAAACCGTTTAAGAGGTTTAAAAGACAACCAAGCTAATGGTGAAATGAAGGCTCCTAATGTTGTGATGGATAACAAAGATTTTGGTATTGGAGCACAAATATTACACGATTTACACTTGCATAAATTGCGTTTAGTTTCTAACACAAAACAAACCAAACGTGTTGGTATGATTGGTTACGGATTAGAAATTGTAGATTATGTAAATTACTAAAACATGCATTTTATAAAATAAAAAAAGGAAGCTCTAGAGCTTCCTTTTTTTATTTTTATAAATTTAACTAATTATAAATTGTTTATTGATAATTTAATCTCTTCGTATTCTGTCACTATCTCTTCGATAACCTCTTTAGCTGACTTTATTTCATTTATAATTCCTGCTATTTGTCCAATTTCTAATTCTCCATCTTCTAAATCACCTTCAAACATTCCTTTTTTGGCTCTTGCACGTCCTAATAATTCTTTTATATCATCTAATGATGGATTATTAGCGTACAACTCCTCAACCTGATTGAAAAACTTGTTTTTAACCAAACGAACTGGTGCTAATTCCTTTAATGTTAATTGCGTTCCTCCGTCTTTAACATCAACAATTTTTTTCTTAAAGTTATCGTGTGCTGAAGACTCTATAGTTGCCGCAAAACGACTACCAATTTGTACACCGTCTGCTCCTAAAACCATCGCTGCTAACATTCCTCTACCCGATCCTATTCCTCCTGCAGAAATCACAGGTATTTTAACTTCTTGCTTTACCATTGGTATTAAGGTAAGCGTAGTAGTTTCTTCGCGTCCGTTATGTCCACCAGCTTCAAAACCTTCACAAACCACAGCATCTACTCCAGCAGCTTCGGCTTTTAAAGCAAACTTTACAGAACTTACAACATGTACAACCGTAATTCCTTTTTCTTTTAAATAAGAAGTCCACGTTTTAGGATTCCCTGCGGATGTAAAAACGATTTTAACACCTTCTTCAATAATAATATCCATGATTTTTTCAATATCAGGATATAACATTGGTACATTTACACCAAAAGGTTTATCTGTTGCTTTTTTACATTTTTGAATATGTTCACGTAAAACATCTGGATACATAGATCCTGCACCTATTAAACCTAATCCGCCTGCATTAGAAACAGCAGACGCTAATTTCCATCCAGAAACCCAAATCATTCCTCCTTGAATAATTGGGTATTTAATATTAAAAAGTTGTGTGATTTTGTTTTGCATTTTAACCTCTAAAGTTTAATGGTTGAGAAAAATTAAATGGAATTGTTCTATTTAAATGTGTTGCAGGAATCCAACCTTCAATATTTTCAAAAAAAGTGGTTATTTGTTCCTTTAATTTGGTGGGAAGTTCCTCATCTATAGTAACATCTTTAATCCTTCCTTTAGTATCTATTACATAATAAACGTTGACTTTTCCTTTAACCTTAAAGTCTATATTTCTTATTAACTTTTTAAGTTTATCAATATATTTTTTATTTCCACCTTTAAATGTTGGTTTTTTAATCTTAAAATTAACGTATTTAAAATCAATTTTATTTCCTTGTAAATTATAGAAAGTAGACTTTAATAGGGAATCATTCTTAAAAACACCTCTACTGGCAATTGTTCCATTATAATGATATAATTTCCAAACTCCTTCTTTATTTCCTTTTAAATATAAGGCTTCTATATTCTTATTTCCATTGTCAAACCAACGTGTTTCTTTTCCATGTTTTTCTCCTTTATTATTGTAATATAATAAAGAAGTCATTTTCCCATACTTGTTAAAATTAACCGACTCGCCAATCTTATTTTTTTTATCTTTTGATTTATAATAGGTATAATTATATAACTTTCCGCTTCTTCTAAATTTTCTAACAAACCACAAAGAATCTGATTTCTTTGTTATTATTTCAAAAGATCTAGCTATCTCCTTATCCTTTGTTATCTTTCCTTTTTTATCTAAATAATTAACAATAGAATCTTTTTGAGAATAACCTTTAAAACTCACTAATAAGATTAATAATAGCAATCCTTTTTTCATATTTTTATTTTCTTCTTTATGATATCTTTTAAGAAATAACTCCCGAACCTAAAAGCTCTTCGTTTATATACCAAGCTACAAATTGCCCTTCTTGAATAGCAGATTGCTTGTTTTCAAACTCAACATACAATCCATTTTCAACTTTATGAAGCGTTGCTTTTTCTAATTTCTGACGGTAACGAATTCGAGCTTCAACTTCCAAGGTTTTGCCTGGTTTTAAAGCTAAATCTTCACGAACCCAATGTAATTCTTTATTCGACACAAATAATACATTACGATATAAACCTTGGTGATTTTTGCCTTCACCTGTATAAATTACATTTTCGTTTACATCGGTTTCAATAACATACAAAGCTTCTTTGGTACCCCCAACATTTAAACCTTTACGTTGTCCTTTTGTAAAATAGTGCGCTCCTTGATGTTTCCCAACTGTTTTTCCGTCCTCTTTATTATAAGAGAATTTTGTTGAAAAATAACTTAGTTCTGCTTCTTTGTTTTTAAACTTCGGAATTGGACGCGTATATTGTTCAAAATCTGAAGGAATTTGTACAATTACTCCTTCTTTAGGTTCTAATTTTTGTTGTAAAAAATCAGGTAAACGAACTTTACCTATAAAGCATAATCCCTGAGAATCTTTTTTATCCGCAGTAATTAAATCTGCTTTTTTAGCTATTTCTCTTACTTCTGGCTTTGTTAATTCACCAATAGGAAACATTGCTTTAGATAATTGTTCTTGCGATAATTGGCATAGAAAATACGATTGATCTTTATTATTATCTTTTCCTCCTAAAAGTTTATAAATAGGCTTACCATCAATAACTTCTTCATCTTTTCTACAATAATGACCGGTTGCCACATAATCGGCACCAAGACTTAAAGCAATGTCCATAAAAACATCAAACTTAATTTCTCGGTTACATAAAACATCCGGATTTGGTGTACGTCCTTTTTCGTATTCATTAAACATATAATCTACAATACGTTCTTTGTATTGATCGCTTAAATCTACTGTTTGAAAAGGAATTCCTAATTTATCTGCAACAATCATTGCATCATTGCTATCTTCTAACCAAGGGCATTCATCAGATATAGTTACCGAATCATCATGCCAGTTTTTCATAAACAAACCAATTACTTCGTACCCTTGTTCTTTTAATAAATAAGCGGTTACACTACTATCTACACCTCCCGAAAGTCCTACTACTACTCTTTTCATTCTTTACTTTTATGAGCTACAAATTTACGAATAAGTTTCTGTTTATATAATGGATAAAACTAATAGAATCATCAATTTAATTGATAACTATTAATTCTTATTTTTTAAGTCAGATAGTTTTTCTTTTTTCCTTTTATCAACGATTTCACCGTCCATATAAAACTCCCACTTACCTACTCTTTTTCCGTTTTTATAGACACCCTTTTCTTTTATAACTCCTTTTAAATCAAAATACTTACCTTCACCTTCTAACATTCCGTTTACATAAAACACCTCTTCTATTAAAATTGCAGAATCAGTATACGTTTTAGAAACTCCATCTTTTTCACCTTGCTTATAAAATGTTTCTTGTGTTAGATTTCCGTTAGGGTAATAATTTTTAAGATTTCCATCTAGTTTTCCATCTTTATATTCTTCCTCAGAAAAAATTTTCCCGTTAGAAAAATAATAAACCCATTTACCAATACGCTTTTTACCTATCATTTTACCCTCGCTTTTTAGTTTACCTAGTTGATTGTAAAATTTAACATCTGCTGTATCATTAACAAACGTTTTTATAATTGTTGGTATGGTAGATGATGTGATATTGTAAAATTTAAAAACTCCTATTTCTTTTCCGTTTTTAAAAGTACCTGAATAACGAATTTTCCCATTATCATAATTCTTTTTCCAAACCCCAGTTCTTTTTCCGTTTACATCTAATTTATTTAATTTCTGAGCTTCTACAGAAACCACAAAAAAAACTGATAATAAAAGTACTGTTGAAAATATCCTCTTTATATTTAGCATTGATAATTTTTTTACTTAATTTGATGATTTACTAAAACCAAAAATACACAAACCGTACCAATATGAGTATTGATTTTTTAATTTCTGTTTTAAATGATATGAAAAATCCTGCTAGGGTAAACAGAAATAAGGCTGCTAATATTGTACTGGCACAACCAAATTTAATAAAACAATTAGTTGATTTAACTTTTGATGTAAATAATAAAATATCTATTAAGGCCGCTTGGGTGTTAGAATGGATTTGTACGCATCACGGAATTGAATATATACATCCTTACGTTACTAATTTTGTTGATAATATATCGAGAGTATATTATGATAGTGCTGTGCGACCTTGTGCTAAAATTTGTGAACATTTGGCAAACGCATATACTTCTAAAAAGGAAAACGAAACACAAATTATAGTAACACAAAAGCATATAGATACAATTATTGAAGTTGGATTTGATTGGTTGATTACGGATCAAAAAATAGCAGTACGTGCTTATACTATGAATTTTTTATATTTATTCGGATTACAAAAAGATTGGGTCCATACCGAATTACAACACTTAATAAGAACTAAAATTATTCATGAAAGTAAAGGTTGTAAAGCTCGTGGAAAATATATTTTAGATTTGATAAACAAAATTGAATAACTATGAAATTATCTGTTAAACTACTATTATTTGTGGTTTCGTTTTCTTTTAGCATATCAAATGCTCAACTAAAAAAACAAATAACTACTGCAACAAATATTACTAAAAAACTTATACTTAATCAAAATATACCCGGGCTTAGTATAACAATTGCAAAAAAGGGTGTTAATATTTGGTCTCAAGGTTTTGGTTATGCTGATTTAGAAAATAAAAAGAAGGTCTCTTCAAACTCTACACTATTTAGAGTTGCTAGTATATCTAAAACTATAACATCAATCGGTTTAGCCAAACTTATTGACCTAAATAAAATAAAACTTAACGAGAGTTTGTACAAATATGCTCCCTATTTCCCTCGAAAAAAATATGACTTTACACTCAGGCAAATTGGAGGACATATGGCCGGAATTAGACATTATAATGGAAATGAGTTTTTAATCAACAAAAAAATGTCGATAACAAAAGGATTAGATGTATTTAAAAACTCAGCCCTTTTGTTTAAACCAGGGACTAGATTTAAATACAGTACTTATGGCTTTAATTTATTAAGCGTTGTTATACAAGAATCTTCAAATAATGATTTTTTTGAGTTCATGTATAAAGAAATTTTTAATCCTTTAAAAATGAATCATACTTTTGCAGAATCTGCAAATTATAAAGTTAATAGCCTTACAAATTTTTACATAAAACGAAGAGATAAAGTTATTATAGGTCCAAAAGTAAACAATCTATATAAAGCTGCTGGTGGTGGTTTTTTATCAACATCAGAAGATTTGGTTTTGTTAGGATCTGAATTTATCAATCCCAAAATAATAAGTAAAAAATCTTTACTAGAAATAACAAAATCTAACAAAACAAACGACGGTAAAAAAACTAATTACGGGATTGGAATTAGTATTTCAAAAACAAAAAACAATTCTCTAAAGCTAAGTCATTCTGGTGGCGGAATTGGAGCTTCTTCTTACTTATTAATTTATCCGGAAGAAGAAATAACAATCGCTATTCTTACCAATTTAACAAATGTAAAAATGAATACTTATATAAAAAACTTAGAAACTATTTTTGTAGACGGTAATTAGTTTTACTGTTATAAGTTAGTTGGTTTTCTATAACCTGCAAAAGGTTGTTTTAATAACTCTTTTAAACTGGCATTTTTTTCAGCATCTGGAAAAGTATCTACTCCGTATACAATTTTCTCTCTATCGAGCTCCATATACGTACCGAATAAGCGATCCCATATAGAAAAAATATTTCCATAATTAGAATCGGTATAAGGCAACATATTATGATGATGAATCTTATGCATATCAGGTGATACAATAATATAACTCAATATTTTATCAAGCTTTTTTGGCATCTTTATATTTGCGTGTGTTAACTGTGTAAAAATTAACGACATTGATTGATATAACATTATAATTGCTATTGGAGTTCCTACCAAGAAAACACCAACCAAAGTAAAACTAAAACGAATTACACTTTCTAAAGGATGATGACGGTTCGCCGTAGTTGTATCCACCTCATGATCGGTATGATGCACCAAATGCACCATCCAAAGTTTTGGAATCTTATGTTCGGTTAAATGTGCTAAATATGCTCCGAAGAAATCTAAAAACAATACGCCTAAAACTACATATAGCCATAAAGGAATTTCTGGCAACCAATTAATCAATCCGAAATTATTTACTTGTACCCAGTCTGCAGTTTTTAGCAACAAAAAAGCAAGCGCAAAATTAATTACAATGGTAGTTGCTGTAAAAAACA
The DNA here is from genome assembly GCF_019278465.1 of Tenacibaculum sp. AHE14PA. Classification (GTDB taxonomy): domain Bacteria; phylum Bacteroidota; class Bacteroidia; order Flavobacteriales; family Flavobacteriaceae; genus Polaribacter; species Polaribacter bernardetii. Next base: position 676,179 of record NZ_CP058983.1, read on the forward strand.
AATTAGGAAAAGCGTGTTTCCACTTACTATATTTAAATCCAAATAAAGGAATCGCTCCTTCTAATAACCAGAAAAAAGTAATTCCGCCAACTAAAATTAAACTTCGATGACTAGACGGTATCGTCTCAAAATAATGAATAAGGGTTTCCAATGTTAAAATATTTTTCTAAAAATAAGAAAAAAATACTAACCTAATCTTTTTATTTTCTCGTTAGATCTAACTGGTAAACGTTTTTTAAGTTCTTCAACAATTCTATATGTTGCAGGGCAAATAGCTGTATTTGCTATTGTTAAATCTGCTATTTGAATAAATTTCTTACGGTTTGTATGTGGATACTCTGAACATGCTTTCGGACGTACATCATAAATAAAACATGAATTATCACTTTCATCTAAAAATGAACATGGCGCTGTTTTTAACACCATAAAATTATCAGAATCACGCTCTAAATATTGCGCTTCAAAATCACGAACCTTCATTTTTAAATGCTTAGAAATACGCTCTGTATCTTTATCAGTGAAAATCGGACTTGTAGTTTTACAACAATTACCACAATCTAAACAATCTGTTTTTGCAAATTCCTTCTCATGTATATCTTGTACTACAACATCAAAATTTTTAGGTACTCGCTTTTTTATGGTGGCAAAGTATTTTTTATTTTGCTTTTCTACGTCTGCTGCTAACTTTTCTAAATTCTCTAAATCTTTATCCATAATTTTTATTTTAAGAAGAAGTTTCGATACTGTTAATTAACAAATAATTACCTGAAATAATATTCAGAAATATTAAAGACAAAACTTACTGCAAAACTAACCATATAAATTGTTATAATCAGTTTAAATATCATCCAAATAAATTATGTAATTTTGCACTTCAATTTTCAACAACTAATGAGCATACAAACCTTAATAGAAACCAAAGTAAAAGAAGGATTTTTAGCCTTATATAATATTGAAATTCCTACAGTAGAATTTCAAGCAACTCGTAAAGATTTTGAAGGAGATATCACCGTGGTGGTTTTTCCTCTTTTAAGGTATAAAAAAGGAAACCCTGTTCAGATAGGTAACGATTTAGGTGCTTATTTAGTTGAAAACGTTACTGAAATTACTAATTTTAATGTGGTAAAAGGTTTCTTAAACTTAGTAATTGAAAATAGTTTTTATACTGATTTCTTTAATAAAATAGCTACAGATACTACTTACGGATTTGTTTCGCCTTCGGCGGATGATTCTTCTCGTATGGTTGAATATTCATCACCAAACACCAACAAACCTTTACATTTAGGGCATGTTCGTAATGTATTATTAGGATATTCGGTTGCTGAAATTTTAAAAGCATCAGGTAAAAAAGTATACAAAACACAAATTATAAACGATCGCGGAATTCATATTTGTAAATCGATGTTAGCTTGGGAAAAATTCGGAAACGGAGAAACTCCTGAGTCTACCGGATTAAAAGGTGATAAATTAGTTGGTAATTACTACGTAAAATTCGATCAAGAATATAAAAAAGAAATAGCAACTTTAGTTACTTCAGGAATTTCTGAAGATGATGCTAAAAAACAAGCACCTTTATTTATTGAAGCACAGCAAATGTTGCGTAAATGGGAAGCTGGAGATAAACAAGTAGTTGACTTGTGGAAAGAAATGAACAGTTGGGTTTATGAAGGATTTGATGTTACTTATAAAAGTATTGGAGTAGATTTTGACAAGTTATACTACGAAAGTAACACCTATTTATTGGGTAAAGATGTTATTGATGAAGGCTTAAAAAGTGGCGTTTTCTTTAAAAAAGAAGATGGTTCTGTTTGGTGTGATTTAACTGACGAGGGTTTAGACGAAAAACTAGTATTGCGTTCTGACGGAACAGCAGTTTACATGACACAAGATATTGGTACTGCTATACAACGTTCTAAAGACATGCCTGATGTTGGCGGAATGGTATACACTGTTGGTAACGAACAAGATTATCACTTTAAAGTATTGTTCTTAATCTTAAAAAAATTAGGATACTCTTGGGCAGAACAGTTACATCATTTAAGTTACGGAATGGTAGATTTACCTTCTGGAAAAATGAAGTCTCGTGAAGGAACTGTTGTAGATGCTGATGACTTGATGGATGAAATGACTGGAACAGCAAGAACTATTTCGCAAGAATTAGGAAAGTTAGAAGGGTATTCTGATGAAGAAAAAGAGGAACTATACAGAGTTATCGGTTTAGGTGCTTTAAAATATTTTATTTTAAAAGTAGATCCTAAAAAGCGTATTTTGTTTGACCCAAAAGCATCGGTAGATTTTCAAGGAAATACAGGACCTTTTATTCAATATACCTATGCTAGAATTCAATCTATTTTAAGAAAAGCAGATTTCGACTACAATGTCATATCGAGCGCAGCCGAGATAGAATTACACCCTAAAGAAAAAGAATTAATAAAACAATTAGAATTATATCCTGAGATAATTCAGCAAGCTGCGAAGAATTATTCACCAGCTGTAATTGCTAATTACACGTATGAATTAGTAAAAGAATTCAATTCTTTTTACCAAAACGTACACATTTTAGGAGAAGAGAATCAAGATAAAAAAGTATTTAGAGTTCAGTTATCTAAAAAGGTAGCCGATACTATAAAATCAGCATTTAACTTATTAGGAATTCAGGTTCCTGAGAGAATGTAGATAATTAACAAGTAAACGCGTTAGGGATTGAATGGTGTGTTTGAGCTCTTTTTAGTTGTCAGTTCGAGTAAATTTATGAAGAATGAATAAATTTGTATCGAGAACAAAACTAAAAAAGCGAGTAGTGAAAGCCCGCTCGAACGCCCAACTTATCGATATGATTTTAAAAATAAAATCACTCGAGATGACATAAATAAAAACGAATAAACAAACAACAAGTAAAAATAAACGACATGAAATACGACGTATTAATAATCGGAAGTGGTCCTGGAGGTTATGTAACTGCTATTAGAGCATCTCAATTAGGATTTAAGGTTGGAGTAATTGAAAAAGAAAGCTTAGGTGGAATTTGCTTAAACTGGGGATGTATTCCTACAAAAGCATTGTTAAAATCTGCTCAGGTTTATGATTATTTAAAACATGTAGACCAATATGGTTTAAAGGCAGAAGCAATCGATAAAGATTTCGAAGCTGTTATTAAACGTAGTCGTGGTGTTGCTGAAGGAATGAGTAAAGGTGTTTCTTTTTTAATGAAGAAAAACAAAATTGATATTATTAACGGTTTTGGTAAAATTAAAACTGGTAAAAAAGTTGATGTTACTGCCGAAGACGGAACTATAACTGAATATAGCGCTGATAATATTATTATCGCTACTGGTGCTCGCTCTAGAGTATTACCTAATTTACCACAAGATGGTAAAAAAGTAATTGGATATCGTGAAGCAATGAGCTTACCAAGCCAACCAAAATCTATGATAGTTGTAGGTTCTGGTGCTATTGGTGTTGAATTTGCGCATTTTTACAACTCAATGGGAACTGAGGTTACTGTTGTAGAGTTTATGCCAAATATTGTTCCTGTTGAAGATAAAGATGTTTCTAAGCAAATGGAACGTTCTTTCAAAAAAGCTGGAATTAAAGTAATGACAAGTTCTTCTGTAGAATCTGTTGATACTTCTGGTGACGGCGTAAAAGCGAACGTTAAAACTAAAAAAGGAGAAGTAACTTTAGAAGCAGATATTTTATTATCGGCTGTTGGAATTAAAACGAATATTGAAAACATCGGTTTAGAAGATGTTGGTATTATAACTGATAGAGATAAAATTTTAGTAAACGACTGGTATCAAACTAACATTCCTGGTTATTATGCTATTGGAGATGTTACTCCTGGACCTGCATTAGCACACGTTGCTTCTGCCGAAGGAATTACTTTGGTTGAAAAATTAGCTGGTGTACATACTGAAGCTATCGATTACGGAAACATTCCTGGTTGTACATACGCTACTCCAGAAATTGCTTCTGTTGGATTCACAGAAGAGCAAGCAAAAGAAGCTGGTTACGAATTAAAAGTTGGTAAATTTCCTTTCTCTGCCTCTGGTAAAGCTACTGCAGCTGGAACTCCTGATGGTTTTGTAAAAGTAATTTTTGATGCTAAGTATGGTGAATGGTTAGGTTGCCATATGATTGGTGCTGGTGTTACCGATATGATTGCTGAAGCTGTTTTAGGCCGTAAGTTAGAAACTACAGGTCATGAAGTATTAAAAACTATCCACCCACACCCAACAATGAGTGAAGCAGTGATGGAAGCTGTTGCTGATGCTTATGATGAAGTAATTCACTTATAAAACTCTTAAAGTTTATATAAATGAAACCTCTCCTATTTATTAGGCGAGGTTTTTTTTTTATCTTTGAGGATGAAAAAATTGATCCCTATATTCGCATTGTTAGTAGTATGTTTTTATTCTTGTAAAACGGATGAAAAAAAAGCTGCTACACATCCTTTAAACGTTCCTTTTAACGAACGTCCTGTTCCTGTACTTCCAAGCATGAATAATTCCGCTACTAATGTTGTAGGTGGTGCACATTATATATGCCCTAAGAAATGTAAAGGAGGAAGCTCAAGCGCTCAAGGTGCTTGCCCGGTTTGTAACACAGCGCTTGCTCATAACCAAGCTTTTCATAACACACCACAAACACCCGTTACAACACCAATGTCTACTCCTGTAGCACCAACGGCTGCCGGACCAAACGCTGCTGGCCAATACCACTATACTTGTGCTAATGGATGTGCAGGAGGTGGAGATGCCGCTGGTAAATGTAATAGTTGTGCTGGAGATTTAGCACATAACGCTGCTTTTCATAGTTAGAAAGAAAAAATATAAGTTTACACTGCTTAAACCTCACCTATTTGGTGAGGTTTTTTTATAGTAAAATTTTCTTCAAAGACTCTTTAATATTCTCCCATAAAAAGTTCCAAAAAGAACGAGTTTTATTTCGCTCAAGTTTTAAAATTTTCACTTTTTCTATACCATCTTTAGAGGAGTTTTTCACTATTAAACTAGTAATCCAAGACACTAATTTTTTTATTTGTCTATCTTTATTTAATACTTTTACTTTTAATCCTTTATACTGAATTGCAAAATCTCCATTAGACTCAGTATCATTTCCATAGAAATTAAAAAATAATTTTGAAATTTCTCCATCTAACTCTACATTTAAATTTGGTTTTATAAATGAATTTATTTTATCTGAATACACTGCTCCTAACTTTCCTTTAATTTGAAAAGCATCATTTAAACTACCTACATTAAACCTCCAATCAATTTCTAAAGGAGATGTATTCATAAAACTACAGTTTATTATTACTTTAGTTGTAGGAAAACTATCTTTTACTTTTATGTTTAATAAGTTACTTATAGTTGCATTTATTTTATGAAAACTAATAAGTCCGGCTTTTCTTTCAACATCCGCTAACTCTTCATATACAATTTTACTATTACTAATTTTTACCGTGTCTAATTTAAGTTCAAACGGCAACTCTCGTAAACTTTTACTGTATAAGTCTTTTCGTTCATTTGCATCCTCTAAAACTGTTCCATTTAAGTATACATTAAAATCACCTTCATCTATAAATAACTGTTTTGCTTCAAAAAATAATTTCTCTTTATTAATAACTTTTAATTCAGGGATATTAATTTTTTTTATAAAAAGACTTAATAAGTCTGTTTCATAAGCAACATGGTATATATAATTTTTTCTAGATTTTAACGGTACTATTTCTAGACTATCAATTGTAAGTTTTGAATTTTCAAAAGATAAATTACCTATTTTAAAAGCTTGCGTTTCTGAAGTTTTTCTTTCAAAATTATTTACAGACACAAACATTTCTTTATACAAAAAAGGAATAGCGTTTTTTAGAGATGTATCATATTTAACTTCCGTAACTTTTAATACAACTTCCTCTACTTTAAGAAAATTATTCTTTAAATCAATAACATCTACTTTTAAACCATTTACTTCTACAGCACCTATTTCTATTTCTGTCGCATTCGTTTTAGTACTGCCTTTTGTTGATTTATTTACAATATCTTTTAATAGTTTTCCTTGAAGTTCTAATGTATTTAACTGTACTAAATCTGCTGATATTTTTTTGTTTTTAAAATATGAGTAATATGAAAAACCTTTTAATAATACACTTTCTACTTCTACCTCTAAACTACCCTTTTTAATTACAATATTGTTTACTGATACATTACCAAACAATACATTTGTTGATACATTACCTGTAAATGTAATTTTATTTTCAATCGATTTTTTTAAAAGAAATTTTTCTACCTTAGTTGATATATAAAAATTTACTCCTATTAATAATAGTAATAAAACACTTAAAATCTTTATACTATTTTGATACTTTTTCTTTATCATTTTTAATAAAACTATTTTAAAATATTAAATAGAGCACTTACTCTTAGTTTAAAACCTTTAGCAACAATACAAAATACACTTCTTAAATGTTAAAAATAAACACTATTTATAAACTTTTTATGTATTTGTAATAAATATTATTGTTTTTTGGCACATTTATTGCAGTTAACAATTCTTTAACATAAAACACAAACTATGAAAAACTATCTACTAAACAGTTTTTATTATTGGTGGGAGAATTGTTAAATGAAAAGGAAAGAAAAAACTCGAAGTATGCTAGCTTCGAGTTTTTGTTTTTTATAATAAAATATAGTAAGTAATTATCTAATTAGCTTTCTATATTTAATACGTTTCGGCATTAAATCTCCACCTAAACGTTTCTTCTTATTTTCTTCATATTCAGAGAAACCACCTTCAAAGAAATATACTTCACTGTTTCCTTCAAAAGCTAAAATGTGTGTACAAATTCTGTCTAAAAACCACCTATCGTGACTAATAACAACCGCACAACCAGCAAAATTCTCTAAACCTTCTTCTAAGGCTCTTAAAGTATTTACATCTAAATCGTTTGTTGGCTCATCTAATAATAAAACGTTTCCTTCTTCTTTTAAAGTCATCGCTAAATGCAAACGATTACGCTCACCACCAGAAAGTGTAGAAACCTTTTTATTTTGCTCACTTCCACCGAAATTAAAACGACTTAAATAAGCTCTAGAATTTACTTGCTTACCGCCCATCATTACTAAATCTTGACCTTCAGAAAAGTTTTCCCAAATAGATTTATCTTGATCGATATTAGAGTGTGCCTGATCTACATAAGCAATCTTAGCTGTTTCACCTACTTTAAAGTTTCCGCCATCAGGAGTTTCTTCTCCCATAATCATTTTAAAAATGGTGGTTTTACCAGCACCGTTTGGTCCAATAATTCCAACAATTCCAGCTTGCGGAAGATTAAATTCTAAATTATCATATAATAATTTATCTCCAAACGCTTTCGAAACTCCACTCGCTTCAATTACATTGGTTCCTAAACGAGGTCCGTTAGGAATGTAGATTTCTAATTTCTCATCAGTTTGTTTCTGATCTTGACTCATCAATTTATCATAGTTCTTCAAACGCGCTTTTTGCTTTGTTTGACGACCTTTTGCTCCTTGACGAACCCATTCTAATTCTCGTTCTAATGTTTTTTGACGCTTAGAAGCTGTTTTGCTTTCTTGTGCCATTCTTGAAGATTTTTGATCTAACCAAGAAGAGTAATTCCCTTTCCAAGGAATTCCTTCACCTCTGTCTAATTCTAAAATCCAACCTGCAACATTGTCTAAGAAATATCTATCGTGCGTTACCGCAATTACAGTTCCTTTATATTGTGCTAAATGATGCTCTAACCAGTGAACAGATTCTGCATCTAAGTGGTTTGTTGGTTCATCTAATAATAAAATTTCAGGTTCTTGTAATAAAAGTCTACATAAAGCAACTCTTCTTCTTTCCCCTCCTGATAAGTTTTTAATTGGTGTATCACCATCTGGAGTGCGCAATGCGTCCATGGCAATTTCTAGTTTGGTGTCTAGTTCCCAAGCATTCGAAGCATCAATTTTATCTTGAAGCTCTGCTTGTTGCGCCATTAACTTATCCATCTTATCAGCATCAGAATACACTTCTTCTAAACCAAACATATCGTTGATTTTGTTGTATTCTTCTAAAATAGCTACTGTTTCTGCAACACCTTCTTTTACAATTTCGATAACTGTTTTACTATCATCTAATTTAGGCTCTTGCTCTAAATAACCAACTTTATATCCTGGTGAAAAAGTTACATCTCCTTGGAAATTTTTCTCAACTCCTGCGATGATTTTTAATAAGGTAGATTTACCCGATCCATTCAAACCTAAAATACCAATTTTGGCTCCGTAGAAGAAGCTTAAATAAATATCTTTTAAAACTTGTTTATTAGTACTTTGATAGGTCTTTGAAACCTTATTCATTGAAAAAATGACCTTCTTATCGTCTGACATTTTATTGTTTTTTATTAATTAAACTCTTCCTTTTAATGCATTAAAAACCCATGCATTTGCAAAGAAACCTAAACCTACTGCTGCAAATCCATAGCCAGCTACTTCATCATATCTAAAAGCCCCTAAACCTACTAGTAAAAGACCTATTAAAATCATTATAAACGTTGCCCAAGCTAGGACAGTATTTTTATTCATTGCCATAATTTACTCTTTATAAAAAATGTGAACTGCAAATATCGACATTTATTTTCTCTTTAAATAATTCGCATAAAAAAATCTTACCAGAAGTAAGATTTTTAAAAGTAAATTTATTTTTTAACTTCTTGCTAACTTACGTAAAGCAACCCATTGTTTCATCATTTCACGAGCATCTGTTGCAGGATAACCAACTACTGTTTTTCCTGCGGCAACATCTGCAATAACTCCTGATCCTGCTCCTACCTTTGCACCTGAATGAATTGTTGTATGATCTTTTATTGAAGCACTTCCTCCAATAACAACGCCATCACCTAATGTTACCGAACCTGCTAAACCGCTATTTCCTGCCATGATGCAAAATCTACCTAACACAGAGTTATGACCGATTTGCACTAAATTATCAATCTTACATCCATCTCCTAATATAGTAGAACTAAACTTACCTCTATCTACACAAGAATTTGCTCCAATTTCTACTTGATTTCCGATAATAACATTTCCTATATGTGGAATCTTAGTTAAACCTTTTTCACTTGGTCTGTAACCAAATCCATCTGCTCCAATACTCACATTTGCATGAAAAATACAATCATTACCAATTACACTTCGCTCTCTGATTACGGTACCCGACCAAACGATTGTATTACTACCAATAGTAGTATCATCAAAAACTGAAACATTCGGATACAAAATAACGCCTTCTGATATAACCACATTTTTACCAACATATGTGTTAGCACCAATCTTACAACCTGCAGCAATTTTTGCTGTTTTATCAATTACTGCCGTTGGATGAATATCAGTTTCAAAATGAGGACCATCTTCTTGAAATGCTTCTAATAATGTTGCCATTGCTAGATCCGCATTTGTTACTTTTATAAATGCTTTATCAACTCCTGGTTCAATTTCTATTTTAGCATCAATAATTGCGGCACTAGCGTTAGAACTATCCCATAAACGAGCAAATTTCTTATTTCCAATAAAAGTAATTTGACCTTTTTTTGCTTTTTCAATTTGCTCTGGAGCGGTAATTTCTTCGGAACAATCTCCGATTAATTCCCCCTTTAATAATGAGTTAATTTCTTTTATTGTGAATGATTTCATGTTTGTTTTTTCTGATTAGTTTGCTAAAAATACTGTTTAATTATGCAACAAAAAAATCCTACTTGATGTAGGATTCTTAATATTTTAATTTTACTTGTAGCTATATTCCTGCAGCCAACCTACTGCCTTGATTTATAGCTCTTTTAGCATCTAACTCTGATGCGAAATCTGCACCTCCAATTACATGGGTTTTTATTCCTTTGGCTTCTAGAGGCTCTAGTAATTCTTTTAACGGAACTTGACCTGCACAAATAATTACATGATCAACTGCTAATACTTTTTGTTCTTCATTTTGAGTGTAATGCAATCCTTCATCATCAATCTTAGTGTATTGCACTTCATTAATAAATTGTACTTTTTTCTTCTTTAAAGTTGCACGATGAATCCAACCTGTTGTTTTTCCAAGATTCGCTCCAAACTTACCTTTGCTTCGTTTGAACATAAAAATCTCTCTTGGTGATGGATGTATTGCTGCTTTAACACCTTCTATTCCACTTCTTGCGGTAAGAGTTTTATCGATTCCCCATTCTTTTAACCAAGCATCAATATTTAAAGCAGTGCTTTCTCCTTCGTGTGCTAAGTATTCTGATACATCAAACCCAATTCCTCCTGCACCAATAACGGCAACTCTTTTGCCTACCGATTTTTTTAATTTAACGACATCAATATAACTTAATACTTTCTCATGATCAATTCCGTTAATTTTTAACTCTCTAGGTTTTATTCCTGTTGCAATTACAACCTCATCAAAATTACCTTTTGCTAAATCATCTGCAGATACCCTTGTATTTAATTTTACAGTTACATTATGCAGTTCTAATTGCTTATTAAAATAACGGATAGTTTCATAAAACTCTTCTTTACCCGGAATTTGTTTTGCAATATTAAACTGACCTCCAGTTTCTTTATCAGCATCAAAAAGTGTAACCTCATGCCCTCTTTGAGCAGCAATGGTTGACGCTGCCAAACCTGCGGGACCTGCTCCAACAACTGCGATTGTTTTCTTTGTTTCTGCTGGATTATAATTGAATTCTGTTTCATGACAAGCTCTCGGATTTACCAAACAGCTAGCTACTTTTTTCTGAAAAGCATGATCTAAACACGCTTGATTACAAGCAATACAGGTATTTATTTCATCATCCTTTTCTTCTCTCGCTTTATTTACCCATTCAGGATCTGCTAAAAACGGACGCGCCATAGAAACCATATCTGCATGTCCTTCTGCTAATACTTTCTCTGCCGTTTCTGGCATGTTTATACGGTTAGAAGTTATCAACGGAATTGATAACTCTTCTTTCATTTTTTGTGTTACCCAAGTAAATGCTGCTCTTGGTACCGATGTTGCAATGGTAGGAATTCGTGCTTCATGCCAACCAATACCAGTATTAATTATAGTAGCTCCTGCCTTTTCAATCTCTTTACCCAATTGAACAACTTCTTCCCACGAGCTTCCTTGTTCAACCAAATCTAACATTGATAATCGGTAAATGATAATAAAATTTTCACCTACACTTTTACGAATTTTCTCAACGATTTCAACTGCTAAACGAATTCTGTTCTCGTAACTACCTCCATAGTTATCGGTTCGTTGATTAGTTCTTTTTACAATAAATTGATTAATTAAATAACCTTCTGAACCCATAATTTCTACTCCGTCATAACCAGCTTCTTGTGATAGTTTTGCACAGTTCACAAAATCTTTAACCGTTCTACGAATTCCCGATTGTTTTAAAGCAAACGGTTTAAACGGATTAATTGGTGCTTGTATTTTTGACGGTGCTACTGTTACTGGGTGATAGCCATAACGACCTGAGTGTAAAATTTGCATGCAAATTTTACCACCTTCTTTATGCACTGCATCTGTAACTACTTTATGTTCTCTTGCATGTTTTTTTGTGCTCATTCGAGCAGAAAATGGCGCTGTCCAACCTTGAATATTTGGTGATATTCCACCTGTAATAATTAATCCTACTCCTCCTCTAGCACGTTCTGCATAATATGCTGCAATTCTCTCAGTTCCGTTTTTTTCTTCCTCTAAACCAGTGTGCATAGATCCCATTAAAATTCGATTTTTTAAGATTGTAAAACCTAAATCTAATGGCTCAAATATATGTTTGTATTTCATGAATTGAATATTTAAAAGTATTATGCATGCATAATACTTTGCAATATATGTTTATTTTTTGAACTTAAAAAGTAAAACAACTAATTACAAAATCATAAAATATTAATAAATAAATCCTATCATATTAAGATCTGTTAAGTAGGATAAATTATAACGGATATATTAAACTAATATATTTATACCTCTTTTCTTCTGCTAAAGAGATCTTAAAAGAGAACTAAGGTTTTTGAATAAATAAATTCAATTATTATTACATATTCATGGGCACATCAATAACCAATAATTTACTGTTTTTGTTACCAGTAATAGTTACGACACCTACATCATAAATACCTATTGCATCTCTTGTTTCTAATGTGTCATTATTGATATCAATCGATCCATCTATTAAGAAAAAATAAGCTGCATTTTTTAATTCATAGGTAACTTCAACACCTTCATCTAAATCAATCATTGCTATATATCCTTGTTGATTTATAGGTAAAGAGTTTGCTATTTGCTTATTTCTTGGCGATACTAATGTTTGAAATTTATTTTTTCTTCCGGAAGCATCAAACATTTTTTGATTGTAATATGGTGTTACATTTTCTATTTCTGGAATAATCCAAAGTTGTAAAAAATTAACTTCATCTGTTTTACTATCATTAAATTCAGAATGTGTTACTCCTGTTCCGGCACTCATCACCTGCACTTCTCCTACTTCTATCGAACGCTTGTTATTCATACTATCTTTATGAGACAATGCACCTGACATTGGAATAGAAATAATCTCCATGTTCTTATGAGGATGCGTACCAAAGCCCATTTTTGGTTGTACAATATCATCATTTAAAACACGGAGCATTCCAAAATTCATTCTTTCAAAATCCTGATAACTTCCAAAACTAAACGTGTGATTAGACTTTAACCAACCATGATCTGCATAACCTCTAGAGGCTGCTTTGTGAATTATTTTTTTCATCGTTTTAAATATTTATCGCGTTCATCAAGTATATAATGGTGTTTGTTAGAACCAAAAGTATTTTCTAAAATATTAATATAAATAACCCATCTTTCCTTTTTGATAATCACGCATAGCTTCCATAATTTCGGTTTGCGTGTTCATTACATAAGGTCCGTATTGCGTTATTTTTTCTTTAATAGGCGCTCCTGAAAGTACCAACAAGTTGGATGTACCTTTTGCTTCAATTTTTATTAAGTTTCCGTCTTTATTAAAAACAACCATTTGTATTTCTCCTTTTTTTAATATTGTTGATTCATTTATCAGAATTTCCCCATCTAATAAATAAACTAACGACTGATGATCTTCAGGAATATTAATTTCTACACTTCCTGATTCTTTAACTTTTAACGTAAAAACATTCACTGCTGTTTGCGTTTTTATCAAACCTTTTTTACTAGCCTGCTCTCCGGCAATAACTTTTAACTGAATAGTTTCATCATCGTTTTCAATTACAGGGATATATTCACTTTTTAAATGTTGATAATTAGCTGGCATCATTTTTTTTGACGCTGGTAAGTTTAACCACAATTGGATTCCTTCTAAATCACCTCCTTTTTTAATAAATTCTTTTGATGGTCCTTCTCCATGAATTATTCCTCTTCCAGCCGTTGTCCATTGTACATCTCCCGCTTTTACAATCATTTCATTTCCTAAAGAATCTCTATGTAATTGCTCGCCTTTAAATAACAATGTAATAGGTTCAAAACCACGATGTGGATGCGGTGGTAAATCAAACGGATTGTTAAATTCACTAATTGCATACGGTCCGTAATGGTGTAATAATAAAAAAGGATCTACATTTTCGATCCCTTCTGTTGGCAATGGTTGTCGCAGTTTTATTGGCCCCATGTTAACTAAAGGACTCGCTACTTTATGTTGTATTGTTTTTAGTTTCTTCATTTTATATTGATTTAACACTAAATAATCTCCATGGAAAATACTTTTACATAATTATTCAATTTCAATATATTAACTACTAAATATATTATCTTATTTTATCTAATAAGTCACTTAGTTGAGCAGCTTCTTTTTCGGTTAAATTACCTAAATAATCTAAATTTAATGATTTATCAATTGTAGTTAATAATTCTAATCCTTGTTTAGAAATATTAATATAAACTACCCTCCTGTCATGTTCACAACGAATTCTTTCTATAAATTTTTTTTCGCATAACTTATCCATTAAACGAGTTGCGTTAGGAGCACGCTCTATCATTCGGTCTTTAATAACCTGTACTTTTATAGCTTCTCCTGCTCCTCGTAAAATTCTTAGAATATTAAATTGCTGCGGTGAAATTCCGTAAGGTTTAAAAAATTCATTTTCGTTACTACTTAACCAATTTGCAGTATATTTAATATTTATTAATGCTTTTACTTTATTACTTGGAAATTTAGATTTTATGTCTTTAGAAATATCTCCCATTTTTAATTAATCGTAATTAGTATAAAGTCAGCTTAACCTTTTAGGCTAGCTTCCTTTAATATTTTATTAAAATCATCAGAAGTTGGTGTTAAATACACCTCATCATTAATAAATAATGTTGGGTATTTTAAAACGCCATCATATAATTCTTTTGTATGCTGTTTGGCTTTTTCATCAGTTGCTACATCCTTATATTCAAATGGAATATCTGCCATTCGTAAATAGTTTTTAAAAGCTACCGTGTGGGCGTGTCCTTTTCTTCCGTATATAACAATCTTCATTTTTTATTTCTTTAATTAATACAAATTTACACAAAAACACTTTTAAATTCCAAGGAATATAAAATCAGTTCACGTAATTTATAACAATGATTTTTTAAATATTAAAACAGCTTTTTCTAATTGATGTTTTAAAGCTTCATCAACAATAGTATTCTCTTTAAAATTATCAAAGAAACTAGGTAAAGAGAAATCTGCAACTATGTTTCCACCCAAATGTGGAAATCCGTTTTTAGCTATTAATAAAGCAGATGCTCCACCTCTTGCTCCTGGAGATGCTGCCATTAATAACATCGGAATGTTATTCCATAATTTCGAATTAATACGAGACATCCAATCATACATATTTTTAAATGCCACGGTAAAATTCCCATTATGTTCTGCTAACGATAAGATAATTCCGTCTGCATCTTGAATTAAATCAAAAAACTTCTGAGCATTCTTCGGTATTCCATTTACATTCTCTTCATCGATTCCATACACAGGTAAACTAAAATTATTTAAATCTAAGACATTTATTTCTGCCCCATCAACTAAACTAGCAGCATAAATTGCTAATTCTTTATTAATTGATTTCTTACTATTGCTTCCTGCAAATGCTATTATTTTTTTCATTCTTATATTATTTTTGATGTTATAGGAGTTGCTCCTTTTACCATTTTAGCAACAGGGCATTTCGTTGCCATTTCTAACAACTTAATTCTTTGCGACTCTGTAACTTCTTTTTCAAAAGATATTTCTTCTGTTAGTGTTTTTTTTATTCCTTCGGATGTTAACTCTTCTTTCTGAGTTACATTAACAGTTATTTTACCAACATCCCATTTTTTACGCTCTGCATACATTCGTAATGTAATTGACACACAGCTTCCAATTGCTGTTAATAAATACTCTACAGGCGTTGGTCCTTTATCATTACCTCCTTTATTAGTTGGCACATCAATTACCGCCTTATAATTTCGCATAGTTGCCTCTGCAAAATAATTATTAGTTGTTAATATGGTTTCTGATGATACTTTACTTGCCATTTATCTTTATATTTTTTTACTGTATACGTACGAAATAATTAATAAAATCATTGCAACCAATGCTGCTGTTTGCTCACCATCACCAATCATAACATGTGCAAAAAAAGCAAGTATAAATGCAAAGAAAAAACCTGCGTACGCCCATTCTTTAATTGTTTTATTTGCTACAAACCAAATAGCAACTAGGCCTAATATTTTTGCAGCTGCATACGGATAAATAATATATGTTGGGTATCCGAAGTTTGTAAACATCTGCATTACTGCTTCATGATTAAACAAATACATTCCTGCAGAAAACAACATTAATAATGATAATAAACCTGTTGCTACATAATATATAATTTTATTTTTTTTCATTTTTATCCATTTAAAACCTTATACAAAGATAGTAAATTATATTTTATTTTCCATGGATATTAATTTCAAGGTAAATTTCAACATTTTAAAACAATAGTATTTTATACTTTTGTAAAATGAATACAATAGAAATAGAAAATTTTAAAACTCAATATTCTGCTCATTTTTATGACCTGAATATAGAATGGCTGAAAACCTTTTTTTATGTTGAACCTTTTGATGAAGAGGTTTTAAGCAACCCTACTAAATACATCATTAATAAAGGCGGACATATATTTTTTGCAAAATTAAATGATGAAATTGTTGGTACAGTTGCCTTAATGCCTAAAGGAACTAATTTCGAGTTAACGAAAATGGCCGTTTCACCAAAACACAGAGGTTTTAAAATCGGACAAAAATTAATGCAGCATTGTATAAATTTTGCTAAAACTGATTTACAGTTAATCAACTTAATTTTATATTCTAACACCGCCTTAGAAAACGCTATTTACATCTATAAAAAATATGGGTTTATAGAAATTCCTGTTGAAGAAAACTGCCCATACGAACGTTGTAATATTAAAATGGAACTACCTCTAAATAATTAAAAAACTCCAGCTTTCGCTGGAGTTTTCACTTCAAAATAAAATATACAATTAACTAATTATACACTTTTAGTTGATTAAACGGCTATTTTAATTTTTCTTTTTTCTACTTGATTTACTTCAAACTGATTGGATGTATTTTTCTCACCTCCTGCTTTTAAAGCATTATCACCTGCGAAAAAGGTTTTATGATCGTCACCTAAGTTAGACCCTGCCATTCTTTGATGCTTCACACATGAAACTCCTTTTCTTATTTCTTTTCTTTGTACTCCTTTTACATATGCTAACATTCCCTCCTCTCCAAAATAACCTTCCGTTAAATCATTCATATGAAGCGCTGTTGTATGATATGTTGGTAACGTTATTAAATGATGAAAAATACCTGCTTCACGCGCACTATCTACTTGAAAAGTTCTAATTTTCTCATCCGCTATTCTACATAATTCAGAACCATCATATATAACATCCATTAAATTATTTTTATCATAAAAAGACATATCTTTTCCCTCAATAAACATTGTATCGTATACTTGATTACGGAAATTTAACGTCCAGTTAAATGACGGCGAGTTGTTATACACCAATTTTGCGTTAGGTATAACTGCTCTTACTCTATTTACCATATTTGCAATTTGCCCTACATGTGGAGTTGGCGTTTCAATCCATAATAAATCGGCACCATTCTGTAAACTCGTAATACAATCTAACACAACTCTATCAATATTAGAACCTTCCTTAAATTTATATAATCCGTTAGCCAATCTTACCGGACGCACTAATTTCCCATCTCTCTTCAATAAAACATCATCCTCTTTAGCTTCATCAATTGCAATTTCTTCTGCTTCTACAAAAGCTAAATATTGCGATGCTAAATCTCCAGGTTCTTGACTTACTGGTAATTTCTGAGTTAAACCTGCACCTTCAGAATCGGTGCGCGCCACTATAATTCCGTCTTCTACGCCTAATTCTAAAAAGGCATATCTAATTGCATTTAACTTTGCTACAAAATCTTCGTGAGGAACCGTTACTTTTCCGTCTTGATGTCCACATTGTTTTGCATCAGAAACTTGATTTTCAATTTGAATAGCACAAGCACCAGCTTCAATCATTTTTTTAGCCAAAAGATACGTTGCTTCTTCGTTACCAAAACCTGCATCAATATCTGCGATAATTGGCACAATATGAGTTTCAAAATTGTCTATTTGATCTTGTACATCTTCACCATTTTCTAACCTTCTAAATAAATCATTTAACTCAATTGCATCTGCTTGACGTAAAAAATCATAAATCTCACTAATTAATGAAGAAACAGCTGTTTTTTCGTGCATTGATTGATCAGGAAGTGGTCCAAATTCAGATCGTAACGCTGCTACCATCCAACCCGATAAATACAAATATCTTTTACTAGTTGTTTGATGGTGTTTTTTTACTGCTATCATTTTTTGCTGCGCCACAAATCCGTGCCAACAACCTAAAGATTGGGTATATTTTGATGAATCTGCATCATATTCAGCCATATCTTTTCTCATGATACCTGCTGTATATTTAGCAATTTCTAAACCTGTTTTAAAACGATTTTGTGTAATCATTCTAGCTGCATTTTCAGAAGTAATAGCATCCCAAGTACTACCGTATTTTTTCTTAAGAAGTTTTACGGTTTCTAATGCCGAATTATAACTTCCTTGCGCTAAATTTTTCATAAGTTTGTTTTTTAATTATTGAAGTTTTCTAGATTTTGATAATTCCGTCTCGCAAACTATTGCCGTAGTTGCGAGACACTTTTTTTTATATGTGTTTGTATGCCGAAAGCGTTAAAAACTCTTTGTATTCTTTTGATACAACTAATTCATCAAACAGCTCAATTGCTAGTGTAAATTTTCCATTTATAAAATTACTTTCGCCTACTAAATCTTTAATTTTTTCTAACTCTTCTTTCTTTAATGATTGATACATCGAAAGATTAAAATTCCTACCATCTTCAATCTTTACATTACGATGTAACCACAACCAAACCTGAGTTCTTGAAATTTCTGCAGTAGCAGCATCTTCCATTAAATTATACAAAGCTGCCGCTCCGTTTCCGCGCAACCAACTTTCGATATATAAGACCCCAACATTTATATTTTTTCTAATTCCCTCTTCAGTAATAGTTCCTTTTGGCATTTCAACTAAGTCAGCTTCAGAAATTTTTACATCATCTCTAGAAACATGAATTTGGTTTTTCGTAGTCATATTTTCATTAAAAACATCCATTGCTACTTTTACCAAGCCTGGATGTGCAACCCACGTACCATCGTGCCCATTCCTCACCTCTTGCTCCTTATCTACAAATACTTTCGCAAAGGCAGCGTCATTAGCTTTTTCATCATTTTTAATCGGAATTTGAGCAGCCATACCTCCCATTGCATGTACTTTTCGTTTATGACATGTTTGAATTACACGTAATGAATACGCTTCCATAAACGGAGTTTTCATTGTTACCTGATCTCTATTAGGAACCATAAAACCTTTGTGATTTCTAAACTTTTTAATATATGAGAAAATATAATCCCAACGACCACAGTTTAAACCAGCCATGTGATCTTTTAACTCATATATAATTTCATCTAACTGAAAACTAGCCGTAATTGTTTCAATCAACACCGTTGCTTTTATTGTTTTCTGCGGAATGTTTAAATAGTCTTGCGCGAACACAAAAACATCGTTCCACCAACGAGCTTCTTTATAATGTTCTAATTTTGGTAAATAAAAATAAGTTGCTGAGTTTTGCTCCTGCAAGGTTTTAATATTATGAAAAAAATACAATCCGAAATCAACTAAAGAGCCAGACATTTCTTGTCCATCTATAACAAAATGTTTTTCATTTAAATGCAAGCCTCTTGGCCTTACCAATAACGTTGCGGTTTGATTATTTAATGAATATGTTTTATTTTTTTTCTCATTATAAAACGAGATTACTTTATTGTTTGCATCTCTTAAGTTAATCTGACCTTCTAAATTATTTAAGATATTAGGAGAATTACTATCTTCAAAATCTGCCATAAAAGTTTTAGCACCACAGTTTAAAGCATTAATAACCATTTTACGATCTACCGGCCCAGTAATCTCAACTCTTCTATCCAATAAATCGTGAGGCAATTCTGCACACACCCAATCACCTTCTCTAATAGCTTTTGTTTCTGAAGGAAAAGAAGGATAATTACCCATATTAAAATAAGCCTGATCAATTTCTCTTTCCTCTAATAATTGTAATCGTTTTTTGTTGAATTCTTCATGAAGATTAGTTAAAAACAGTTTTGCCTCATCTGTTAAAACACTTTTATAATTAGCCTCATTAAAACCTACATATTGAATTCCTTTTACTAAAACATCCTGACTCATAACCACTTATTTTTTTATTGATAGTTCAATGATATAAAAAATAAATGAAAATAAATAGCGAACGTTCGCTAAATACATAAAATATTCTAGTTTTTATTAATTCGCTAATTTTAATACCTTTGAATTGCGAATCTTTTAATTTTAAATTTTGGAAGAAGAATATATTAGACTTGTTTTTGGATTAAAACTAAAACAAATACGTACAGACAAAAAACTATCCCTTTTCGGGCTAGCTAAACTTACCGGTTTATCAAAATCTTATTTAAACGAGATTGAAAAGGGGAAGAAATATCCTAAAACAGATAAAATTGTTATTCTTTCAGAAAAGTTAGAAGTTGCTTATGATCATTTAGTTTCTTTAAAACTTGATAAAAATCTGGCTCCTATTGGTGAGATTTTACAATCTAAAATTTTAAAAGAAATTCCGTTAGATTTATTCGGGATTAAAGAAAGCAACTTAATAGATATTGTAGCAAATGCTCCAGCTAAAGTAAATGCTTTTATTAGTACGATTATAAAAATATCTCAGAACTATAATTTGACTCGAGAAAATTTTTTCTTAGCGTCACTACGCTCATACCAAGAGGCACATAATAATTATTTTGAAGATATCGAGAACAGTGTGATCGCTTTTGCCAAAGCATACCACATAAACCTAAACAAACCCATCAACTCTAAAGATTTAGAAGATATTTTAATTAGCGAATATGGTTACACCATTAACAATAAAGAACTCTCTAAGCATCAAAAATTATCAGAATTAAGAACTATTTACATCCCCAAAAACAAAACATTACTCATTTACGACACTGTAAACGAAGCTCAAAAAACATTCATATACGCCAAAGAAGTAGCGTACAACTATTTAAATATAGAGAATAGACTTTATACTTTTCCTTGGATAAAATTCGAGAGTTTCGATCAGGTTTTAAATAATTTTATAGCTTCTTATTTTGCTGGTGCTTTAATAATTCCGAAAGAAAATCTTATTAAAAACTTAACTCATTTTTTCTCATTAAAAGAATGGCAACCGTTACAGTTACATAAAATAACTAAAAATTATAATTGCTCTGACGAAACGTTTTATCAGCGATTAACTAATATTTTACCGAAGCATTTTAATATAAAAAATTTATTCTTTTTACGGTTTACACATAAAGAAAACTCAGAGTTTTTTAAACTATCTAAAGAACTACATATTACACAGCAACAAGCACCACATGCCAATAGAAACAACGAACATTATTGCAGAAGATGGCTTTCTATAGAAACAATAAAAGAATTAGAAAAATCGACAGATAAAAACTCTTCTTACGGAATACAAATTTCCTCTTACGAAAACACTAAAAACGAATACTTAGTATTATCTGCAGCAACTGCCGATCCTTTTAAAGATAACAACAACCGAAGTGTAAACATAGGGATGTTACTTTCACCTCATTTAAAGAAAAAAATTCAGTTTTTTAAAGAAGACACCTTTACAAAAAAAACGGTAGGTGTTACTTGTGAAACTTGCGCTATTAAAAACTGTAAAGAACGTGTAGCCGAACCACGCATTTTAAACAAACAATCTAGAAACAACGAAATTGCAAAAACCATAGAAAACATCATTCAATCCTACACTTAAACGACTTGTAGTATAAACTGTTTTTCTTACTTTAGCAATCGCAAACAAATAACTTACAAATGGATCTTAACTTCAACAAAAACGAAGACCACAATAAACTTTTAGCATCAGACTTACGCACACGCTTTGCCAAAGTAAAATTAGGTGGCGGACAAAAACGTATTGATAAGCATCACGAAAAAGGGAAATTAACCGCAAGAGAGCGTATTGAATATCTTTTAGATGACAATACTAAATCGATAGAAATCGGTGCTTTTGCTGGCGAAGAAATGTACAAAGAACACAGCGGATGCCCATCTGGTGGTGTGGTTGTAAAAATAGGTTATGTTAGCGGTAAACAATGTATTGTTGTTGCAAATGATGCCACTGTAAAAGCTGGCGCTTGGTTTCCTATTACAGGAAAAAAGAATTTAAGAGCACAAGAAATATCAATAGAAAATAAATTACCAATTATATACTTAGTAGATTCTGCTGGTGTTTATTTACCATTACAAGATGAAATTTTTCCAGACAAAGAACACTTCGGAAGAATTTTCAGAAACAATGCAATTATGAGCAGTATGGGAATTACCCAAATCTCTGCTATAATGGGTAGCTGTGTTGCTGGTGGTGCTTATTTGCCAATTATGAGCGATGAAGCGATGATTGTAGACAAAACAGGAAGTATTTTCTTAGCAGGAAGTTATTTAGTAAAAGCTGCAATTGGCGAAAGTATTGATAATGAAACATTAGGTGGCGCAACAACACATTGCGAAATTTCTGGTGTTACCGATTATAAAGCAAAAGACGACAAAGATGCTTTAGATAAAATAAAATTTGTTGTTGATAAAATCGGAGATTACGACAAAGCTGGCTACAGCCGTAAAGAAGCTTTTCCTCCAAAAGAAAACGAACAAGATATTTTTGGGATTCTTCCGAAAGAAAGAAATGCACAATACGACATGTTAGAAATTATCAATCGTTTGGTTGATAATTCTGAATTTGAGCAATATAAAGAAGGTTACGGAAAAACAATTATTACAGGTTACGGTCGTATTGATGGTTGGGCCGTTGGTATTGTTGCCAATCAACGAAAACTAGTAAAAACTAAAAAAGGCGAAATGCAGTTTGGTGGAGTGATCTATAACGATTCTGCCGACAAAGCGACTCGTTTTATCGCTAACTGTAATCAGAAAAAAATACCGTTAGTTTTCTTACAAGATGTTACCGGTTTTATGGTAGGTTCTAAATCTGAACATGGCGGAATTATAAAAGACGGTGCTAAAATGGTAAATGCTGTAAGTAATTCAGTTGTTCCTAAATTCACCATCGTTATTGGTAATTCTTACGGAGCAGGAAACTACGCTATGTGTGGTAAAGCTTACGACCCAAGGTTAATTGCTGCTTGGCCAAGTGCCGAATTAGCGGTAATGAGTGGAAACTCTGCTGCAAAGGTTTTATTACAAATAGAAACTGCCTCTTTAAAGAAAAAAGGAGAAGAAATTACTCCTGAAAAAGAAGCTGAATTATTCGACAAAATAAAATCTCGTTACGATAAGCAAATTTCACCGTATTATGCAGCTGCAAGAATTTGGACAGACGGAGTTATAAATCCGTTAGATACCAGAACTTGGATTTCTATGGGTATTGAAGCTGCGGATCATGCTCCTATCGAAAAGAAATTTAATTTAGGCGTTATTCAAGTATAATTTCACACATCATTAGTTATGAGAAAAAAGATTTTATGGACTGTGCTACTAGCCTTTTTAGGGTTTTTAGCGTATCAAACTTATGTTTTTACAATTGCTGAAGAAGA
The DNA here is from genome assembly GCF_019278465.1 of Tenacibaculum sp. AHE14PA. Taxonomy (GTDB): domain Bacteria; phylum Bacteroidota; class Bacteroidia; order Flavobacteriales; family Flavobacteriaceae; genus Polaribacter; species Polaribacter bernardetii. The sequence goes on from NZ_CP058983.1 coordinate 699,469, forward strand.
TAATATAAAACCTATTTACCTTGTACCTAATGATGCTGTTTTTATTTTAGATACCGAAAGACCTGTTGATACTTGGGAGGAAATTAATGCTAGTGAAATATGGCAACATCTTAAAAAGAACGCCTATTTTAAAGACATTAGTAAAAGTGCCAATACACTCGATAATATTGTAAAAGAGCAAAAAAGCATTCTTAATTTTATTGGCGAGCGAGATGTATTAATATCTGCACATGTTTACAAACCTAAAAATTACGACTTTTTATATATTGTTGACCTAGAGAAACTTTCGAAACTCGATTTTTTTAAAAGCAGTATATCACAACTAACAGGCGATGGTTTTAAAATTACAAAAAGAATATTTCAAAACCATGAAATAACAGAGCTATACGACAAGAGCAAAAGAGAAACATTACATATCGCTTTTATTAAAAATCAGTTAATAGCTTCGTACACACATATTTTAGTAGAAAACTCAATAAATCAATATCAAAAACCCGTAATTGGTAGAGATGTTAATTTTGTGGAGATTACTAAAGAAACTCCTGAAGACGGATTTTTTAAAGTGTTTTTTCAGTACAAATACTTACATAAATATCTTTCTTGTTTTACAAATAAAGCCAACAAAGAAGTCGTTGAAAATATTCAAAACTCACTTTATTATTCTGGTTTTGATGTTTCTTTAATTGAAGGAACTATTATTCAGGCAGAAGGATTTACCAATGTGCAAGAAAACTCAGAAAGTTACTTAACTGCCATTCAAAAATCAGGAAAAGGTAAAAGAACTATTGCCAATGTCGCTCCAAAAAATACTGCGTTATACGTAAGTTTTGCTTTTGATAGCTTTAATACCTTTCAAGAAAACTTCGAAGAATTAAAAAAAGAGAAGCCTCTAGAATTTGAAGCATACAATCAGCAAATTAAAGAAATCGAAAACACACTCGACATCAATATAAAAGAAAATGTGTACAGTTGGATTGGTGATGAAATTGCATTGATACACTTTAATTCTTCGCTTTCTAGAAACAAAAAAGATGTTGCGGCGATTTTTAAAACTACCGATATTGATGACGCTTCTGAAAATTTGAATTTCATTTTATCAAAAATCAAAGAAAAAACACCTTTACAGTTTAAACAAATTACCTACAAAAAGCACACTATTAATTTTTTAGACCTTAAAGGCTTCTTTAAAATAGTTGCTGGTAATATGTTTAAAAAAATGGAAAAACCATACTTTACTATCATTAATGATTATGTTGTTTTTAGTGCGAATCCGAATACTTTAAAAGAAATTATAAATAACAACATTACCAATTACACTTTAGCGCCTTCAAAAGAATTTAAAGAGTTCAATTATTTATTTGATGATAAATCTACCATTTTCACCTATATAAATACGCCTTATATTTATAATGATTTAATGAGTTTTGTTGATAAAAAAACACAGCTTCAAATAAAGGAAAACAAAGATTATTTTATCTGTTTCAATCAACTTGGTATTCAATTAACTTCTGAAGGAAATATTTTTAAAAGTAATATCACAACTACTTTTAATGAACCAGGATATGTTAAAGAACAGGTATCTATTAATCAAAAATTAAAAAAAGAACTCACTTTAAAACTAAGTCCCAAAAAAGATAGTCTTTCTGTAAAATCTGCTGATGCTATTTTTAACATCAAAGAAATTAATCCTTCTGATTTAAGCGCAAATGAATACAAGGAATATTATAGTGACGGAAAACTAAAGTTTGAAGTACAACTAGATGATGGTTTACTTGACGGAAGATATAAAATGTATTACCCTAATGGAAATATAAAAATAAAAGGAAGCTACAAAAACGGAAAGAAATCGGGTACATGGCGAGCTTACGACGAAAAAGAAAATAATCTGATTATCAAAAAAAGATTTTAATTGTAATTAAATAATGCAATAGTTACATTTGCCGTTGCATAAACAAAACTTAAAAAATGGGAAGAGCATTCGAACTTAGAAAAGGACGTAAAATGAAGCGTTGGTCTGCAATGGCTAAAACATTTACCAGAATTGGTAAAGATATTGTAATGGCAATTAAAGACGGAGGTCCGAATCCTGATACAAATTCGCGTTTAAGAGCTGTAATGCAAAACGCAAAGGCAGCAAACATGCCTAAAGACAATGTAGAACGCGCTATTAAAAAAGCTGCCGATAAAGATACAAGCGATTACAAAGAAGCTTTATTTGAAGGTTATGCTCCACACGGTATTGCGATTGTTGTAGAAACTGCAACCGATAATAATAACAGAACTGTAGCAAATGTACGTGCTATTTTTAATAAATGTGATGGTAACTTAGGTACATCAGGATCCGTAGTTTTTATGTTTGATCGTGTTTGTAATTTTACTGTCAAAAAAGAAGATATTAAAGTCGATTTAGAAGAGTTAGAACTAGAATTAATCGATTTTGAAGTTGAAGAGGTTTTTAACGACGATGAAGGTATTATTATCTATGCTCCGTTTGAACAATTTGGCGCTATTCAATCTTATTTTGAAGAAAATAATATAGAAATTATCTCTTCAGGGTTTGAAAGAATTCCAACTACTACTACTAAGCTTTCAGAAGAACAGCAGGCTGACGTTGAAAAGCTTTTAGAAAAATTAGAAGATGATGATGATGTACAAAATGTATATCACAGTATGGTTATGTAATAATAATAAGGAAGTTTAAAACTCAACTAAATCCAGCGTTTTTTTTCGTTGGATTTTTTTTGTTTCCGTTTCTATAAACTGAGGTAGAAAATAAATTTCTTTAGGGATTTCGAATTTAGAAAGTAATGTCTCTTTTTTAATTTCTGATAACAAAAAACTCTCTACTTCGCTTGAAGTAATATCTTCAATAATTAATATTAACTTTTCTCCTAAAACTTCATCTTTAATTCCTGATACAAAGAAACGTTGCTCGATAATTTCTGATAACTTCTCTTCTATTTTCTCCGGATGTAGTTTTATTCCGCCAGAATTTATAACATTATCGTAACGTCCTAACCATTTAAACTCGGTTTTAGAAACAAGTTTTACAACATCATTTGTCGTAATTATTTCTGATGTTACTTTTGGAGCTTCGATTATTAGGCAGTTTCTATCATCCTGACTTATTAAAACATTTGGAAGTGTTTTATAAAGACTTCTCGACTCCGCTCGAAGTAACAAACTATTTAGATTCTTAACAGCAATATGCGTAATCGTTTCTGTCATTCCGTATGTAGCAAATACTTTTGTAGCAATGTTTTGAATCTCTGAAATTAAATCATTTGATACTACGCCACCGCCAACAATTAATTGATCTATTTTATGCAATTCATTCAACGAATTTCTTAGCTGTAACGGAACCATTGCAGAGAAATCATACTGCTTTTTTAAGCCTTTTAACGGGCTAGAACCTGGAGCAACAACATCTAACTGCCAACCTAAAGTTAAAGCGCGTACCAACATCATTTTACCCGCAATATAATCGGTAGACAAACACAACAACGCTGTTGTATTTTCTTTTAAACCAAAAAATTCTCCTGTAGCAAAAGCTGAGTTTCTCATAAACTCTTTTTGTAACTGTATTAGTTTTGGTTTTCCTGTAGAACCCGATGTTTGTACAATTACAAAATCCTTTTCATTAAACCAGTCCGTTAAAAAAGAAGTAACCGAACTTGAAATATTTTCAGAAAAAGCAATCAGTTCTTCTTCGGATGAAAATGATGCTCCGTTTAATTTAAAATTTTTATGAAACTGATTTTTCATGTATCTATTTTTACTAAAATAAACTAATATCAAGTTAGGGATTACTTCGTTATTCTGCCTCGTAATGCCGTTAGGATTTATTTTCCGGTTATAATTACACTTTTTACGTCGTTCCGAATTTATTTCGGAATCTCATCAATTAAAAACAGCTCCTTATTATGAAAACCTGAAACAAGTTCAGGTTGAACGAATTGCATTTATCATAAAGAAAAGACAATACGTAAACTATAAAGATTCTATTTCTAATGGTTTTTCAATTTTTCCCACCAACTTATCTTTCCAGTTTGTCCAACCGTATTTTTTAGAAAACAAAAACAACAGCAACGGATACAACACAAAAACAGATAAAAACATTTCAGAACCAACTGAAGGCTCAGAAGTATCAATAAATAAAGCATCTGTTTGAAAAACCATCCAATCGGTAGTTACTAAAAAAGCGGCTATAATATTATTTACAGCATGTAATCCCAAAGCTAATTCAGTTCCCTCGTCCATTAAAGTTGTAATTCCGAAAAAGAAACCTGTTCCAATATAAAATACCATTGAAATATACCCTAATTTTTCAACTTCAGGATTTGCACCATGTAACAAACCAAAAGCTACTGAAGTTATAATTAAAGGTGTTGAATAGCGTCCTAAAATGAAAAATATATTTTTATATAATTTAGAATCATATAATTTATCAAGAATTCTTAAAGATAAAAGAATACTTAAAAGAATGGTTAATCCTGAAAATATACATAAATTAAATAGAAGCTCTATTTCATAAGTAATATTAAGGTAAGTAAGTAAAAGAACCGAACATAAAACATAAAGCACAATCAATGGAAATTTTTTATTTAACGAAGCAGTTCCTATTCCTTGCATAAAATAACCTCTAAATAACAATTCCTCGAAACTTGTTTGCAATGGCAAAAACAAAAAAGAAATAGCTACTAAAGTAAAAAACGGAAGCGGCTTAAAATTCCATGTGTAATGTTCTGGCTCTAAAAAAACACCTAATAATGTAATACTTAAAGCTACAATTCCCCAAGTTATAAATCCGAACCAAAATCGATTCCAATCAATAGTTTCTCTGCTTGTTATTAGTGTTTTTACAGCTCTTTTATGAATATACTTTATCGTTAAGAATAAAAAAAGTAAACCGATAGCAAACATGAATATCATTAAAAACAAAAACAAGTTTTTATTGATTCCTAAGCTCATAAAGCTATCATTTGCAGCACGAGAAAATTCAGCAAAATCATCCGAATGCAATGCCGCAACAACTGACAAAGGAATAATGCCTATAAATTGCCAACCGAATATAACAAACAAAATACCCGCTAAATAATAAATCCAATCATTTCGCCCTTTATATGCTTGCTGTATGAAATTCATATGTTATAAATATTTATGAGATTCTGAAACAAGTTCAGAATGACGTTAGTCTAAATTAAATTGCCATTTCTTTAATGGATCGTATGCTAAACTCCCGTTTAAAACTTCTAACGGACTCTCGAAATTATTGGTAAACAAACTACCAGTCCCTAAACCTTGTGGCAATTTAGTGTTTAAAACATATGTCCATTGTGCAATGGCGTTTAACCCAATATTACTTTCTAATGCTGACGTGATCCAATTATCGGCATTGTATTTTTTGGCTATAGAAATCCATTCTTCACTACCTTTAAATCCGCCTACTAAACTCGGTTTTAAAATAATATACTGTGGTTGTATGGTTTGGATGCATTTTTCTTTTTCTTCGGATGTAAAAACACCTATCAACTCTTCGTCTAACGCAATTGGTAATGGTGTTTTTTCACACAAACTAGCCATTTCTTGCCACTGACCTTGTTTTATAGGCTGTTCGATGGAATGAATTTCTAATTCAGCTAGTTGATTTAATTTTCCTAAAGCATTCTCTGGTGTAAATCCTCCGTTTGCATCAACGCGTAAAGTGATTTCTTTTGATGAGAATTCTTTTCGTATCGATTTTAACAAGTTGATTTCTGTATCAAAATCAATTGCACCAATTTTCATTTTAATTGTTGAAAAGCCTTGTTGTAATTTATCTTTTATTTGCTGTTGCATAAAAGATTTATCGCCCATCCAAATTAATCCGTTGATGGATATATTCTGTTTTCCTTCTGTAAAATCTGATGGAAATAATTCAAACGGATTTTTAGCTTCTAACGATAAAAACGCTTGTTCTAATCCGAATTGAATACTCGGATAATGAATCGTTTCTGCTAATAAAACTGCTAAACTTACATTAATATTTTGGCAAACCCATTTTAGTTTCTCTTCGTAATTTGGTGTATCATCAACACTTAATCCTCTAAACAATCCGCATTCTCCAAAACCTTGTTTGTTATCTTTTGACAACTTGATAAACCAAGTTTCTTTGGTTTTTAAAACACCGCGAGATGTTCCGCTAGCTTGTTTAAAATTAAGAATGTGTTTATGATATGTTGCTGTTATCATTTTAACCGATTATTGGTTTGCGTTAGGGATTGCAATGAAAATCCTTTTGTGAGGCACGAGCAAAAGATTGTAATGTAAAGCCCGCTCGAACGCCCAAAAAATTATTTTTCTAGCATTGTTTTTAATTGATTCATATAACCTAAACTTAACTCTTTAAAGGTTCCTTTAAAGTAAGGAAACAAACAAGCGGTCATATATGATTTGCTATTTACACTGCAATTTTGGACTAGTTTTGTTTTATTTCCGTTGTCGATAAAATTAAAATCATCTGTTTTTATCATTTGAGCTGAATCGAACTGATAAGTGATTTTTTGATTCGGAATATAGGCCGTTATTTTCTGAATCATTTTTATTTCTTGTCCGTTATTTATCGCAGTAATAGTATAAATGCTTCCTACCATTCCTGGTTTTTTTTCAATTACTTCGATGGACTTAATATCTGGTAACCAATTTTTCATTAAATCGACATTGGCTACGTTTTCGAAAACTTCGTTTAGTGGCTTATCTATTTCTATTTCGGCGGTATAAGTAACCTCGGTAATAACTACTCCTGTTAGTAAAAACATGATTACTAAAGCAGAAACGATTCCTAAAATTATCTTTATTGTTTTCATAATTGTTCTTTTAAAATTGTTGTTTTCTGTTTACAAAATATTACCCAATCCGAATAGTATTGCAAACAAGAACGTACTTAATGCTACTTTTTTTAATTCGCCATCTAACAATACTTCTTCTTTATTTTTATACACAAATATTATGTGTTTTACTATTGGTATATAGGCTATTAAAAATAAAAACTGCCATGGCGATTGATAGTTTATTACCACATATAATATTGCAGTTATAAACGATAAAATAAGTAAACTATAATGGTAATTTTTAGCCGATTTTGCACCTATTTTAACTACTAATGTGTTTTTGTTAACCTTTGCGTCGTTTACACGATCTCGCATATTATTTAAGTTTAAAACTGCTGTACTTAGTAAACCGACAGTTATTGCGGGTAAAAAAACAACAAAATTCAACTGTTTTGTGTATAAAAAATAAGTTCCTACAACTGCTAATAATCCGAAGAAAACAAAGACAAAAACATCACCAAAACCGCTATAACCATAGGCTGATTTGCCTACGGTGTATTTAATTGCTGCAACGATAGATGTGGCTCCTAATAAAAAGAAAATCAATGAATATAAAAAATTGTCTTTTCCGAAAGAAACATAAATAAGTAAAAGTGCGATTACCAAAGTTATTGCTCCGGTAACGATCATTGCCATTTTCATTTGTTTTGACGTAATTGCCCCCGATGAAACCATACGAGCTTCCCCTTCTCTATTATCATCAGTTCCTTTTACACCATCTCCGTAATCATTCGCAAAGTTAGATAAAACCTGAAAACCAATCGTTGTGAGTATCGCAAGAATAAAAATTAAATAGTTTTTTTCATTCAAAAAATTAACATCTAAAAGTCCGTCAAATTCAACCCCGCCTATAAGAGGAACTGAAAATTTTGCTAAAAAAGCTCCCACAACAATTCCTGAAATAGATAATGGTAAGGTTCGTAAACGTGCTGCTTTTATATAGTTTTTTATCATTTTAAATTTTGATTAAAACCTCTCGACTGCGCTCGAAAAGACCTATTTTGGTGTCTGTTCGAGCGCAGTCGAGAATTATTCACTATATTTTTATTTTATAAATTATTTGCTTCTGCAATTAGTTCGGCAATATCTTTTACAACTACTTGACCTTCTTTTAACTTAAACTTTACACCATCAGTCATCATTGTGTTACAATAAGGACAACCGGTTGCGATGATTTGCGGATTGGTTTCTAAAGCATCTTCTGTTCTTAAAACATTTATCTCTTTGTCTCCTCTTTCGGCATCTTTAAACATCTGTGCGCCACCAGCACCACAGCATAAAGCAGTAGACTTACTACGCTTCATCTCTGTCATTTTAACACCCAAACTACGAATTAAAGCACGCGGACTTTCATATACATCGTTTGCGCGACCTAAATAACAAGGATCGTGATAGGTTACTCGTTTTCCCTTTAAATTAGCGTCATCTATAGCTAAACGACCGTCGCTTATTAATTTACTAATAAACTGCGTGTGGTGATATACCTCATATTTACCTCCCAAACCAGGGTATTCATTTTTTAATGTATTAAATGAATGTGGGTCACAGGTAACTATTGTTTTTACTTCGTAAGCATTTAAAACCTCGATATTTGTCATTGCTTGCATTTGAAACAAAAACTCGTTTCCTGCACGCTTAGCAGCATCACCAGTTGAACTTTCTTCTGTCCCTAAAACAGCAAAATCTACTCCTGCTGTATTTAATATTTTTACAAACGATTTGGTTATTTTCTTTGCTCTATCATCATAACTTCCAGCTGCTCCTACCCAAAACAACACTTCTGGTTGTTTTCCTTGAGCCATCATATCTGCCATTGTTGGTACGTTCATAATTTTATGTTTTTTAATTGATATGCTTTTTTTTCTAAATATTCTCGATACAATTTTTCTTCATTCTCCAGAAAAATCACTCGAACTGACAATAATTACACTGTCAAATTGATGTATTGATTAATCTTCGTCTTTCCAGTTTAATCTATCTTGTTGACTATACTGCCAAGGTGCTCCGTTATTTTCGATATTGGTCATCATTGCATTTAACTCTTGTGGAGCTGCAGATTCTTCCATTACTAAATAACGACGCATTTCCATAATAATAGATAAAGGATCAATACCTATAGGACATTCTTGCACACAAGCATTACAACTTGTACATGCCCATAATTCTTCTGGAGAAATATAATCATTTAATAACTGCTTTCCGTCATCTTTAAATATACCGTTGTTTGCATCGATGTTTTTCCCTACCTCCTCTAAACGATCTCGGGTATCCATCATAATTTTACGAGGCGACAACTCTTTACCCGTTAAACTTGCAGGACAAGAAGATGTACATCGCCCACATTCTGTACACGTATATGCATTCATTAACTGTACCCAGTTTAAATCGGTAACGTCCGACGCACCAAACTTTGCTGGCACTTCCTCTTCTGCTCCTTCTTCTGGCATTGCATACGGATCTGCATCTGGATCCATCATCATTTTTACTTCATTCGTAACAGCTTCTAAGTTATTAAACTGTCCTTTTGGCTTTAAATTTGCGAAAAATGTATTTGGGAAAGCTAACAAAATATGTAAGTGTTTAGAGTAATATAAGTAGTTTAAGAAAACTAAAATACCTATAATATGTACCCACCAAGCTGATTTTTCTATAGTGTGTAATGCTTCTGGTGAAAACCCAGAAAACCAAGGCGCTATAAATTGAGAAACTACATTTCCCGCTCCTGATTCTTGAAAAGCAGCATCCGTAGCATTCATTATTAAGAATAACGACATTAAAACCATTTCGAAATATAAAATAATGTTTCCATCATTTTTAGGCCAACCTGTCATTTCTTTACTCCAAAAACGCTTTACTTTTTCGATATTTCTTCTAAACCAAAATATAACAACAGCTATAAAAACTAAGGCTGCTAAAATTTCGAAATTAGCAATTAAGAATCCATAGATAGCATCTCCTAAGATTGGTTGAAAAACACGATGTGTACCAAATAAACCGTCTATAACGATTTCTAACATTTCGATATTAATCAAAATAAAACCTACATAAACTACTACGTGTAAAATTCCAGAAACTGGGCGACGTACCATTTTATATTGTCCTAAGGCTATTTTAGCCATGTTTTTCCAACGTTCAGGTTTTCTATCTGTTCTATCTATATCTTTTCCTAATTTTATGTTTCGGACAAGTTTTCGAACATTCATTACAAAAAATCCTATTCCCGCAATTAAAATAGCTGCAAAAAAGATGTTAGGCATGTATTTCTCCATCGTTCTTTAAGTATTAAGTTTTGTTAGTTTTTAATAATTATAAGTTACTTCGTACTTACATTTTTGGTATTACTTTCTTCATTATATGGTTTTGCTTTTTTACCAAATAATGAAAAATGAACAAATCGTTTTGGATTTAATTTCATTTCACGTAACAACTCTTCCATCTCTTTAGAGGCATTGGTTAAGTTTGTGTACATTTTATCGTCGGTCATTAACTTACCTAAAGTTCCTTTACCAGCCTTCATATTTGCTAATAAACCATTTACGTTTGCTAATGTTGCTTCTAATTTATTAACTGTTTCTCCTAGATTAGCTTTTGCTAAATCGTCAGATATTTTAGAAAAATTATCAGTAATTTTTTTAGTATTTGCTAAGGTTGCGTTTAAGTTTTCTTTATTATCAGATAATAAAGTATTTACAGATGTTAATGTTTTTCGAACATCAGAAATCGTTCCTTCTAAACCTATAATACTTCTATTTAAGCTTTTTCTTGATTTTTCATCTAAAACGGTATTCAATCCAGTTAGCAATGTATCGGCTCCTACCAACACATTTTGTAGTTTAGATTGAATAGGTTCTAACTTATCTTCTACTGAAGAAAAAAGACCAGATTCTACCTCTCCTTTAAGATAATCTCCTGAAACGGCCGTTTCTCCGCTGTATGTCGGAACAATAGCTAAACTTTGCCCTCCCATTATACTTGCTGAATAAATTTTAGCAATACTGTTTTTAGAGAAGCTAAAATCAGTATCTAAAGAAATTTTCACCAATAAAACACCTTGTTTTTCTGGAGTTGCATCAAATGAAATATCATCAATACGACCAACCTTTAAACCATTAATAGTTACAGCACTAGCTTTATTTAAGCCGTTAATATCTTTGTATTCAACATAAAAATATCTGCTACTACCACTAAATAAATCTTGACCTTTTAAGAAATTGAATCCCCATATAAATACGGCTATAATTAGTACAGCAACAATACCCGTTTTTAGTTCTTTTGACATATAAAAAAGTTATAGCACGAAAATAGTAATAATTTTGAAAGTATAAATATAGAACACCTCTAAATTAAAGGTTTTTCAATGCTTCTTTGATAGGAATTTTTTGTCCATCTTTAAAAGCAACAACCCAAGCACCCTTAAACCCCATTTTTTTCACTGCACTTAAAGTCTTTTTCACATCTACAAAACTAGAAGAGGTTCCGTAATAATACTTATAGTAATCACCTATAAACATCGACTCAACATTTTCTAATCCTCTAAAGTTAAAATTATTTTTATTTAACTTTCTTTTTGATGCTGCAATTTGCACTTTAAAAGCAATTCCTGATGGTTGTATTTTATTACTTGCAATATTGGTTGTGGTCTTTTTCGTTGATGTTTTTACTTTAACTACTTTTTTAGGCACACTAACTTCCTTTACAATCTTTTTTTCTATCGGATTTTTCTCCTCTGCTCTAGCTATTACGGTATTCTGAATCGTATTTAACTTTAACCTGTCTACATATTTTTTAATAGCATCACCAATTGCTTTTGCCATTTTTATCTGTCCAGCTCTGGTATTTAAGAATTTACCTTCTTTTTTATTTGTTAAAAAACCTAACTCTATTAAAACACTAGGCATTACAGTTTCTCTTAACACTAAAAAATTAGCTTGCTTTACTTTTCTATTAACTCTTTTAATAGAAACAAAATTGCTTTGAATAAAACTTGCAATACCTAAACTGTTATCTAAATTTTCTTCCTGAAGTACTGATAAACCAATAACTGATTCAGGTGAATTAGGATCATAATCATAATTTTGTTTATAATTATCCTCTAATAAAATTACAGCGTTTTCTCGTTTAGATATTTCTAAATTTTCTTTATTACCACTTAATCCTAAAACAAATGTTCCTGCTCCGTTAGGTTCTGACTTATGAAAAGCATCACAATGAATAGAAACAAATAAATCTGCCTTTTTAGTGTTTGCGATTTTTGCCCTATTATGTAACTCTACAAAAACATCTTTCTTTCTAGTATATAAAACTTCAACATCTCTAGCTGTTGATAATTCTTTACCTACATCTAAAGCGATTCTTAAAGCAACCTTAGCTTCCTTATAACCATTACCTATATTACCAGGATCTTTTCCTCCGTGACCTGCATCTAAAACAATAGTATATTTTTTTTGTGCAGAAAGCGCTGTTGTAAACCCCAATAACATGCATATTGTGGTTAAAAATAAAAAATAATTTTTCAAGTGATTATATTTACGTAATTTTAAGAATTGCATCAATAAAATTTAACTATTTTTGGATTTTATATTTAGGCATTCAAATAGTACGCCAAAGTTTTTAAATATAACACAAAAATAGTATTTATAACATTGCGAACAAATCTAACTTACATACTTTTAATTTCCTACCTTTTTTGTTTTCAATTAAGTGTAGCTCAAGATTTTGATAAAAAAGGAATTCCTTCTCAAAAATCTAAAAAAAAGCCAATTTTAAATATATCAAAAGATAGTTTGATTGATTTAAAAAAAGGCGATTTATTAAACCTAAAAAATGATTCGATTGTAAACGATTCTATTAAGCCTAAAGAAGTTATTGATGGAATCATTACACACAATGCAGAAGATTACACAATACAAAACGCAAAAAACAAAACTGTAACCTTATATAACAAAGCACAGGTAATTTATACTGATATTGATTTAAAGGCAGGTATAATTGTTTTAGACTATAAGAACAATACTGTTTATGCTAAAGGAATAAAAGACAGTTTAGGTTATCATCAACGTCCCGTTTTTAAACAAGGTAATCAAGAATCTGAGCAAGACTCCATTTTATTCAACTTTAAAACAAAAAAAGCACTAGTTTACGGTGTAAAAACGGTGCAAGGTGAAATTATAACCTATGCTCAAAAAACAAAACGTGTAAATGACTCTACTATTTACATGCGAAGACTTCGTTTTACAACCTCTAAAAAGAAAAATCCAGATTATTACATTCAAACAAGTAAAGCAAAACTAGTTCCTGGTAAAAAAATAATTGTAGGTGGTAGTAATTTAGTTTTAGCTGATGTTCCTACACCTGTATATTTACCTTTCGCTTATTTTCCTATGACCAATGAAAGAACCTCTGGTTTTATTATTCCTTCATATGGTGATAGTAACAGTCAAGGTTTCTTTTTACAAAACGGTGGATACTACTTTGCTTTAAGTGATTATTTTGATTTAACTGTTTTAGGAGATCTTTACACCAACGGAAGTTGGGGATTAAGGGCTGATTCTAATTATTATGTTCGTTATAAATTTAGTGGTAATTTTAGTATTCGTTATGAAAATATAATTCAGGGAATTAGAGGGTTAAGTAATTATAGTAAATCGTCTAACTTTAATCTTCGTTGGAGCCATAGTCAAGATACTAAATCGAGTCCAAACTCTCGTTTTTCTGCTTCTGTCAACTTAGGTAGTAGTACTTATTATAGGCAATCATTAAATGAATTTAACAATTCTCAGTTTTTAACAAACACCTTAAGTTCATCTATTTCATATTACAAAAAATTTGTTGGCACTCCTTTTAATATAAATGTAACAGCAACACATTCACAAAACACCAATACCGAACAAATAACAATGACGCTTCCATCTTTGCAGTTAAATATGGATCGTATTTACCCCTTTGCAGGTAAAAACGGAGTTAAAACCAATCCTATTCAGAAAATGGGTTTGAACTACAGTATGCAAGGTCAGTATCAAATAAATACTACTGATGATGAGTTTTTTACTGATAAAATGTTTAGAACAGCAAAAAAAGGAATTCAACATCGTTTAAGTACCAACACAAACTTAAAGGCTTTTAAATATTTTACATTATCACCAAGTGTTAGCTATAAGGATGTTTGGTATTTTGATAAAATCAATAAAAAATATGATCCTACACTTACTAATTCAAGTGGTAATTTAGGTACAGTTGTAAACGATACTATTAGTGGTTTTAACCGTTTTAACGAATACAATTTAGGAGTTTCTTTATCAACAAACATCTATGGAACATTTAACTTTAAAAAAGGAAGATTAAAAGCCATAAGACATACAATTAGACCTTCTATTTCTTATGGATACAGACCAGATTTTGCTGAAAATTACGACTTACAAGTTCAACAAAGTTCAGACCCCACTGATTTACTAACCTATTCTCCTTTTGAAGGAGGAATATATGGCAGGCCAGGAAGTGGTGTTTCAAACTCTATTGGTATTTCTGTTAATAATGTTTTAGAAGCTAAAGTTGCTCCGAAAGATCCCGATAGTGATGAGGAAGATACAAAAGTCACCATTCTTAATAATTTAAATTTTAGTACTAGCTACAATATAGCTGCTGATAGCTTACGCTGGAGTCCTGTTACTGCAAATGCAGGAACGCGGCTTTTTAAAGACAAATTAGCTTTAAATGCCAATGCAAGATTTGATCCTTATCAGGTAAATAATGAAGGACAAAGAATAAATAAGTTTAATGCTAATATTTTAAGACTTACTAACTTTGGTATTACCGCTAACTACTCTTTATCTAGCAAAGATTTTGAGAAGAAAAAAGAAGGCGATAAAGAGGAGTCTAAAAACTCAGGAAATGGTGCACAAGACACTCCTGATTTGTTTGGAGAAAACATGTCGCCTACAAATGGCTTCCCCAACAACCCTGATAACAAACAGAATAAAAGCGAAACAAAAGAAACAAAACTATATGGTGCTAAAATACCATGGACACTAAATTTAGCTTACGCCTTAAACTACTCAGATAACGGACTTACAAGTAGTGTTGGTAGTAATTCTTTAATGTTTAGCGGAAACGTAGAGTTAACGCCTAAATGGAACGTTGGTTTTTCATCTGGTTATGATGTTAAAGAGAACGCTTTTACTTACACAAGACTTTCTTTTTCTAGGGATTTAGATAGTTGGCGATTGAATTTTAATTGGACCCCTTTCGGAATAAACTCTTCTTATAACTTCTTTATCGGAGTAAAATCATCTGTTTTAAGTGATTTAAAATGGGACAAAAACAAGCCGCCAGATAGAGCTTTATTCTAAAAAAGAATACTTAATCAATTTTAAATTTATCTATAAATAAGATGAAAAAAATTATAACAACAAGTAAAGCTCCTGCTCCTATTGGACCATATAACCAAGCTGTTTTAAGCGGAAACACATTATATACTTCTGGTCAGATTGCTTTAGATCCTAAAACAGGTGAATTAGTTATGGATTCTATTGAATCTGAAACAAAACAAGTTATGGAAAACATGAAAGAAGTTTTAGCTGCTGCTGAAATGACTTTTGAAAACGTAGTAAAATCGTCTATTTTTATTTCTGATATGCATAACTTTTCTAAAATAAACAGCGTGTATGCTAACTATTTTAATGAAGCTACTGCACCTGCTAGAGAAACTGTTGAAGTTGCAAATTTACCTAAGTTTGTAAATGTAGAGATTAGTATGATTGCTGTTAAATAGAAGTTTTAACAGCTAGTTTATTTTAAAGTTCCACGAAATTTTAAGCGGTAATAATCACTCCATATTTAAGTTCTTTTTCAGTAGGTTTTTCAAACCAAGTTTCCATAAAATCGAAATCTTCTTTACTTACTTCAAACTGGAACGTATCTCCTTTTTTACTATTTCTTTTTAAAACTCTTTTAAATCGTGTTTCTTTTGAAATATCTAAAAAGTGGATTTTAATTTCATAACCATTAGCTTCTGCAAATTGTCTGAATTTTTCTCTATGCTCAAACTTCGACAATCCTAAATCTAGAATACTGTCTGTTTTTGAACTCTCTAACTGCTCTACTAATTCTAGTATTACTTTTTCTGCTCTATTTATTTTTTCTAAAAACCACTCTAAACCATCTGTTGCTTTTTTATCAGCAAGAAAAAGCGTTTTATTCCATTTATCAATCGAAAAAACAACACCTTTTGTTTCTTTTTTTAGTTCAGCCGAGTATGTTGTTTTTCCCGAACCAGTATTCCCTACTATTAAATGTATCATTTGGGTTTTCTTAAAGTTTTAATTCTTATTGATTATTCTAATTTCAAAATAGATTATTTAAATAAGAATACTTTTTTTATTTACAATGCCTTCATTAACAGTTCTGCGGTTGCAGGATTTGTTGCTAACGGAACATCATGTACATCACACAAACGCAATAACATAGTAATGTCTGGCTCGTGTGGATGTTTTTCATTAGGATCTCTAAAAAACAACACCATATTACATTTACCCTCAGCAACCCTTGCTGCTATTTGAGCATCACCACCAAAAGGACCAGATAAGAACTTCGTTACTTTAAAACCTGCCTTTTCAGCTTTAGAACCCGTGGTTCCTGTTGATACTAATGATATGTTTTTTTGAAGTAAAATAGTTTTATGTTCATTTAAAAACTGAACCATTTCTGCTTTCATTCCGTCATGTGCTATAATTGCTATTTCCATCGTTTTAAAATTAACTAAAAATTCCCGCTATAAGCGGGAATTGATATTTTTTATATTCTTTTTATTATAAAGAGGCTGAATACTCTAATAAATCAACAATCTTCGTTGCATAACCATACTCGTTATCATACCAAGAAATAATTTTAAAAAAGTTTTCATTTAGCTCTAAACTTGCGTCAGCATCAACAACAGAAGTTCTTGTTTCTGATACAAAATCTTGAGAAACAACTTCGTCTTCAGTATATCCTATTATGCCTTTAAATTCGTTTTCTGAAGCAGCTTTAAAAGTTGCCATAATTTCTTTTAATGACGTTGCTTTTTCAGTTTTAAAAGTTAAATCAACTAATGAAACATCTGCTACAGGAACTCTTACTGCCATTCCTGTTAATTTACCATTCATAGACGGAATTACTTTTGTTACTGCTTCTGCAGCTCCGGTAGAAGTAGGTATAATATTGTTTATTACAGAACGACCTCTTCTCCATTTTTTATTTGGTCCATCAACAGTATTCTGAGTAGATGTTGCTGCATGAACAGTTGTCATTAATCCTTCCGTCAACCCATAAGCATCATTAATAACTTTTACTAATGGCGCCAAACAGTTTGTTGTACAAGATGCATTAGAAACAATAAGTTCGTCTGCTTTCATCTCAGCATGATTTACTCCCATCACATACATTTTAGCATCTTTTGATGGAGCTGAAATAATTACTTTTTTAGCACCTCCTTTTATATGCAACGCTGCTTTATCTTGATCTGTAAAAAAACCTGTTGATTCAATAATATACTCAGCTCCTACTTCGTTCCATTTTAAATTTTCTGGATTTCTTTCAGCTGATACTCTAATAATTTGTTCGTTTACAACTAGGTTACCGTCTTTTACCGTTACTTCACCATCAAAACGACCATGAACCGAATCATACTTTAACAAATAGGCTAAATACTCTACATCTAACAAATCATTAATGGCAACTACTTGCACATTGTTTCTTTTCATGGCAGAACGGAAAGCTAATCTACCTATTCTTCCAAATCCGTTAATTCCTACTTTTATCATCACTTTACTATTTAATATTCTTATTAAAAATTATGTTGTCATAATATCAGAGACTCTTAGCAACTCCATATCTATGTCATTATGACCTTTTATTGCTTTTTCTAAATTGGTAGCAACCACCATATTATTTTGTAAACCAACCATTAAGTTCGTTTGTCCGTCTAGCAATAACTCAACTGCTTTTACACCTAATCTACTTGCTAAAACTCTATCGAAACACGTTGGCGATCCGCCTCTTTGCATGTGTCCTAAAACGGAAACCCTCACTTCATATTCTGGCAAGTTTTTTTCTACATAATCCGCTAATTCAAAAACATTTCTACCTGTTTTATCTCCTTCAGAAACCACAACAATACTTGATGACTTCCCTGTTCGTCTACTTTTCTTTAAAGACTCTAGCATTCTTTCTAGCCCTAAATCTTCTTCTGGAATTAGAATTTCTTCTGCTCCTGCTCCGACTCCGGCATTTAAAGCTATAAAACCTGCATCTCTTCCCATCACTTCCACAAAGAAAAGTCTGTTATGTGACGATGCCGTATCTCTAATCTTATCTATTGCCTCAACTGCAGTGTTTAATGCAGTATCGTAGCCTATGGTATGCGTTGTCCCATAGATATCATTGTCTATCGTACCAGGAATTCCTATTACCGGAAAGTTAAATTCTTTATTAAAAACCACTCCTCCTGTAAAAGAACCATCACCACCAATAACCACTAGTGCATCTACCTTGTTTTCTTTTAAACTTTCGTAAGCTTTTTTTCGCCCTTCTTTTGTTATAAACTCTTTAGAACGTGCTGTTTTAAGTATAGTACCTCCTTTGTTAATGATATTATTTACACTTCTAGCTGTAAACGGTACCAAATCTCCTTCTATTAAACCTTGGTAACCTCTATAGATTCCCATACACTCAGTACGATAATATGCACAAGTCCTTACAACCGATCTGATTGCGGCGTTCATTCCTGGAGCATCTCCTCCGGAAGTCATCACTGCTATTTTTTTTATTTTTCCCATAAGACGAACATCAAATTTAATGCTTTTAAGTCATTTTATATATAAATATACAAAATCATTTTTCATTTCAATTGAAATTTAACGTATCATAATATTTAACTACATTTAGCTTTTTTAAATAAAAACTACATGACATTAACCGCGCTGGATTATTCTATTATCATCGGATTTTTTATCCTCTCATTACTTATAGGTCTTTGGGCTTCTAAATCTGCAGGAAAAAGCAGTACTGAATTCTTTTTATCGGGTAGAAATATGCCTTGGTGGTTGTTAGGTGTTTCGATGGTTGCTACCACATTTGCAGCCGACACTCCTGGATTGGTAACCGAATTGGTGCGTAAAAATGGTGTTTCAGGAAACTGGGTTTGGTGGGCAATGTTACTTACCGGTATGCTTACTGTTTTCTTTTACGCAAAACTATGGCGAAAATCTGGAATTAGTACTGATTTAGAATTTTACGAATTACGCTATTCTGGTAAAATAGCAGGATTTTTAAGAGGATTTAGAGCTATTTATTTAGGTGTAATTTTTAATATTATCACCATGGCTGGAGTTTGTTTGGCCGGCGCAAAAATTGCCAATATCTTATTAGGTATTTCACAAGGTGAAATGCTATTATACTCGTCTATTATTGTTGTTATTTATTCATCTCTAGGAGGATTAAAAGGAGTTTTACTTACCGATTTTGTTCAGTTTATAATCGCGATGATCGGTTCGGTCTGGGCCACTATTTACATCATCAACTTACCTGAAATAAACGGCTTATCTAATTTATTAAGTCACCCTAACGTGCATGACAAACTAGCGATGCTTCCTGATTTTTCGAATACAGAATCTTTAATCACTTTATTTATAATTCCCTTTGCCGTGCAATGGTGGAGTACTTGGTATCCTGGCGCAGAACCTGGTGGTGGTGGCTATATAGCGCAACGAATGTTGGCTGCTAAAGATGAAAAAAATGCCACTTGGGCAACTTTGTTTTTCAATTTTGCGCATTATGCATTACGCCCTTGGCCTTGGATTATTGTTGGATTGGCTTCTTTGGTGATTTTTCCGAGTTTAGAAAGTATGAATCAAGCATTTCCTAGCTTATCTCCTGAAATGCAAGGACATGATGTTGGCTATGCTGCTATGATGACTTATTTACCTGCTGGATTATTAGGAATTGTACTAACCTCGTTAATTGCTGCTTTTATGAGTACCATTTCAACTCAATTAAACTGGGGAAGCTCGTATTTGGTAAACGATTTTTATAGTCGTTTTATCAACAAAAATGCTTCTGAAAAACAAAAAGTAGTCGTTGGTAGAGTATCAACTGTCTTATTAATGCTATTTGCAGCGCTATTTTCTTTTTACCTACAATCTGCTAAAGACGTTTTTGATTTATTATTACAAATCGGAGCCGGAACTGGATTGCTATTTATTTTACGTTGGTTTTGGAGCAGAATAAATCCGTATAGTGAAATTGCTGCGATGGCTATTTCTTTTGTTATTGCAGTATTCTTTTTTATCAACGGAAAAATGGAAACCCCTTTTATCGAAATTGCTAGTTATTGGCAATTGATAATTGGGGTAGTAATTACAACTATCGGATGGATTTTAGTCACTCTTGTAACACAACCTAGTGATGCGGAAACCATTCATAAATTTGAAACCTTAATTTTTGACGGAGAAGATAAATTCAAAAATGTAGGTATAAAAATAGTAGGATTTATAACAGGCACAATTGGTGTATATAGTTTCTTATTTGCTACTGGTAATTGGATTTATGGCAACACTCTATTAGCCGCTGGTTTATCTGCACTCACCCTAGTATGTGTGTGTATTTTAACAAAAATTTGGAAACGTATTTCTTAGAAATTAAAAACCCTTAAAATAAATATATTTTAAGGGTTTTTATTATTTAATAGCCTTCTTATAACTCAATAAAATTTTTTGGATCTGTTTATTCTCATAAACTGAAGGATATAATTCTTTAATAATAGAATGGTGTTTATAATCGATTGCTAATGCATTTTTTAAGTGCGTTAAACTGTACCCCTCTTTATCAAGAATCATAAATAAACCACACAATCGATATTCTACCTCAGCAGCTTCTTTATATATTTTTTTAGCTTTGATTACTATTTTTAAACCATCTTCAAAATCTCCTAAAAACAATAATATATCCGCTAATGCAGTGTAAACATCTAAACCCTGCTCCCCTAACTCAATACTCGTGTAAAAAGATTTTACAGCCTCTTCGTAAAAATTAAGCTTTAAGTTGATATCTCCTGACCTTTTCCAATACAGCTCATTTATCTCATCAATTTCTATTGCCTTATTTACGTAATACAACGCTTTTTGGAAGTTACCGTCATTGTAATAAGCATTTGCTAACAACATCCATGCTTTATCTAGCAAGGGATCTTCATGCACTGCTTTTTTATAAAAGTGAATGGCAGTATGCATGTTTTCTAATTTCTCATAACATTTCCCTATTCTGATGTAAGCAAAAGCGGTAGGATCATCTAACTCCAACGTAATTAAATAATTATTTATAGCCTCTTCATAGTTATTTAGCTCTTCTAAGGTTTTTGCTTTTTCTAAATACCCACCAATAAAACTCTCATCAATTAGCACGGAATAATCAAAAGAAGTCAGCGCTTCTTTATGCATTCCTAATTCAGCATATTGTTTCCCTAATTGATGCCAAGCAATCTCGCAATACGGGTTTTTATCTACATATTTTTTTAAAAACTGTATAGCTTCTACATGTTTATCTTGCATATCAAAACAGTATACAATATTGTATAGTGATGAATAATCTTCATAATCATCTTCCACACATTTCTCGAAATTTAACCGTGCATTTTCAAAATCATCTAAATACAAGTATTCCATTCCTAGCATCGACCATATATCAGCTGGATCTTCGATAAAATCTAAAGATTCTTTCAATACAACGATAGCCTCAACATGTTTCTTCTTTTTAGATAAAATCAATGCTTTTTGTATAAAAACCTCATCATTATGAGATTCAACAGCTTCTATAGCACGAAGCATTTTAGTAGCCTCTTCTAATTCGTTTTCGAAAATTAGAATTTCTACTTTCATTAATTTCAACTGAATAGAAGTAGGATGTTGCTCCAACCCAAGTTGCACAGCTTTTTTTGCCAAAGAATGTTTGGCTATGTTTAAATAATGTTCGATGATTGTTTCAAACTCAACCGCGTCAAAAAAGTATACATCGTTGGTTTTCAACATAGATTCAAATTTCAATATCGACATAAGCTACATATTTGAATGTATATAAATGTACTACAAGAACAGTGCCTATTTACGTTTAGCTGATTTTGTTTTCAACAATTTAATTAACAATGCTATCTTGTTTTTAGTTATTGAATTTTCTTATTTGAAAGAATCAAATATTTTTCTATATTTGGGAGTATTAAAGTTTTACAACAAAACTTGCACCTAATTATAAACAAAAAAATCATGAGTAAATTTGACGAAAAAGTAGCATTGTATAAAAAATTTATGGATGATAGAAATCTTCCTTGTAATCTTGATTTATTAAAAGCGGTAACCAAAGGCTTAGGACCTTCAATTTATAAAAAAGATGCCGAAACGGTATCTGGTACTGATGCGAAAGAATTAGAAACAGTTAAGAAAAACTTCTTAATGAAAAAACTAGGTTTAGCTGATAGCCCTGAATTAGACAAGGCTATTGACGAGGTTGTAGAAAAAATAGGAAGATCTGAAAGAAATAAATACCGTGCTGTAGTTTACTATATGTTAGCTCAAAAATTTGGCAAAGAGTCTGTTTACGGAATGTAAAAACACATTTTTCATAAAAAAAAGTCCTGTATTGATTTAAATACAGGACTTTTTCTATTTTAGCCATCAACAAACAAACTATATTTATGTCGCAGTTTATTAGTGTTTTTGACATGTTAAAAATTGGCGTTGGCCCTTCTAGCTCACATACTTTAGGCCCATGGAGAGCTGCCCAAGAATGGATTGAAAAATTAAAAAAAACACATTTATTTACTACTATTGATGGTGTTAAAATAGATTTATACGGCTCTTTATCTTTAACAGGAAAAGGTCATGCAACCGATTTAGCTATTTTATTAGGCTTAAGCGGTACAGATCCTGAGTATATACCTGTTGAAAACATAGAAACGATTATTGATCAAATAAAAGAAACGAAGACTTTACACTTTAATGCAGAAAAGCACCTTGTTTTTTCTATAGAAAACATCGTTTTTAATAAAGATTTTTTACCGTTTCACTCTAACGGACTAACCTTCAAAGCTTTTTCTAAAGGTAAAGAAATTTCTAGTGAAACCTATTATTCAATCGGAGGAGGTTTTGTTATTCAGGAAGAAGTAGAGGTTCCTTTAGATACCGAAATCAACAAGAAAAATTTTCCGTTCCCAATAAATCGAGCAACCGAATTAGAAGCGTATTGTGACAGGGAGCAAAAAAACATTTCTGACATCGTTTATCAAAATGAGTTAGTTTTAAGATCTTCTGCTGAAATTGACGCTGAACTAAAACGCACCTGGGAGACGATGTTAGAATGCATGTACATTGGCTGCCATACTGAAGGTATTTTACCTGGCGGATTAAATGTAAAGCGAAGAGCATTTGGCACACATACAAAATTAATTAAAGACGCAGCATACACGAACCAACAAGAGTGGATTACTGCTATTAGAAGCACTGAAGTAAAATTTCGTGAAATCTTAAAATGGGTAAGTTGTTTGGCTTTATCAGTCAATGAAGTAAACGCTGCATTAGGTAGGGTTGTAACTGCACCTACAAACGGAAGTGCAGGTGTTATTCCTGCTGTTTTAATGTATTATTTAGTGATTGAAAATCACGAAGCTGATTTTGAACATATTAAAAAATTCTTATTAGTAGCTGGCGAAATCGGAAGTATCTTTAAAAAGAACGCAACCATATCTGCAGCAATGGGTGGTTGCCAGGCAGAAATAGGCGTTTCATCAGCAATGGCTGCTGCTGCGCTAACAGAACTTTTAGGAGGAACACCAGGGCAATGTTTGGTTGCTGCCGAAATAGCTATGGAACATCATTTAGGTTTAACCTGCGACCCTATTGGTGGCTTGGTTCAAATACCTTGTATAGAACGCAATGCTATGGGAGCAATTAAGGCGATTAATGCTGCTGAGTTGGCATTAGAAACAGACCCTAAAGAATCTTTAGTTCCTTTAGACAAAGTAATTGATACGATGTGGGAAACTGCAAAAGACATGCACCGTAATTATAAAGAAACCTCAGAAGGTGGCTTAGCAATTACTGTTGGGTTAGCTGCTTGTTAAGCTATTTTACTTCAATCGGTTTTCCTAAAAATTTAGGTTGCACATTTAGTACAATATCAACAAATACTTTAACCCGCGCTAAGTACTCTCTTAACTGTACTTTTAGTCCGTATTTACTAGAAACACCTTTGGCATTAAAACCTATTGCTTTAATGCCAAAGTAATTTGCTAAATAAATAGCCCTTTCATTATGGAATTGTTGCGATACGATGGTTACAGAAGTTTGGCCGAATATTTCTTTTACACGCACCACAGAATCTAACGTTCTAAAACCAGCATAATCTAAAAATATTTTACCCTCAGGAATCCCTGCTTTAATTAAGTCGTTTTTAAATCTAGACGGCTCATTGTATTCCTTTGTACCGTTATCTCCACTAACGATTATATATGCTATTTTACGTGACTTGTATAATTCTGCTGCCGCATCTATTCTGTACTTATAATACAAATTTACTTGTCCGCCTACTAAATATTTACTCGTCCCTAAAACCAAACCCACTTTGTTTTCGGGTATTTCATTTACGCTTGTATATACTTTATCTGCTGCTTTTTTTTCCACTAAAAAATTGCATAAGTAAATAACAAGCAATACTAAAAAAGTTAGCACACCACATAATTTTATCAGCTTAATTATTATACTTCTCATTTTATCTTGTGAAAAATAATTCGTTTTTAGTAGACATTTCTTCAGAAAACCTGTAATTATCAACATCAAAACCTTTTAAAGCCTCTATTGTTTTTACATCATTTTCAATAATATAGCGCACCATTAAACCACGTGCTTTTTTAGCATAGGTCATAATGGTTTTATACTCTCCGTTTTTAAGATCTTTAAAAACAGGCGTTATCATGGGTACTTTTAAGACTTTTTGGGGCAAAGCTTTAAAATACTCTGTACTTGCTAAGTTAATTAACAGTTCATTCTCTTCTAATTCGGCATTTAAAGAATCTGCCAAATCAGTATTCCAAAATTGATATAAATTTTCTGTTCTACCTACTTTTAATTTAGTCCCCATTTCTAAACGATACGGCTGAATTAAATCTAACGGTCTTAACAATCCGTATAAACCAGATAAAATTCGAAGTCTGTCTTGTAAAATTGGTAATTTATCTTCAGAAAGTGTTGTTACCTCAATACCTCTAAAAACTTCACCCGTAAAAGAATAAATAGCCTGTTTAGAATTTTCTATTTCAAACGGAGTTTGCCAATCTTGATTTCTATCATAATTTAAACTTGCTAAATCATCAGAAATCTTCATTAAATCACTCAGTTTTTTTCGTGAAAGTGTTTTTAATTTGTTGTTTAGTTTTTTTGACTGCTCTAAAAATCGTGGTTGTGTATATAGGTCGGTATTCGCTTTGGTTTCAAAATCTAAAGACTTTGCCGGAGATATAATTATTTTCATTCAATTAGTATTTTATGTAAAAGTAAGGAGCACTTTTAAAATTGCTACTTATTTATAGTAATTTAAATCAATCACGGTATCAAAATATGTAATACTCTTTTAAATTGTTAATCCGTCATACGCTAAAAACACATTTTCAGGCAGTTCTTTTTCCACCTCTTCATGCAAACCAAGCAATTCGCTAATATGCGTTAAATAGGCTTTCTTCGGATTTAATTCTGCTATAAAAGCCAAAGCTTCCTCTAAATTAAAATGAGTCGCATGAGGTTCTTTACGAAGCCCTGTTACAATCAACACCTCTAAATTCGCTAATTTCTTTTTTTCTACTTCGGATATTGTTTTAATATCTGTAAGATACGCAATATCATTAAAGCGATACCCTAAAATAGGCAATCGCCCGTGCAATAGTTCAACTGGCGTCACTTTCACATCCTCTAAAAAAAAGCTTTCGTGATGCGAAATAATATTCGGAGCTACTTTTGGTGCACTCGGATACCTATTTTCAGTGGCAAAAATATAATCGTATCTCTTTTTAAGCACCGCTAAAACCCTTTCTGATGTGTAAATAGGCACTGCTTCTATTTGAAAACAATACGGTCTTATTTCGTCTAAACCAGCAATATGATCGGCATGCTCGTGGGTAAATAAAATTCCGTTTATCGACTCCACATTTTCACGTATCATTTGCTGGCGAAAATCAGGTCCGCAGTCAATCACATACTTTATAGTATCCCAAGAAACTATAATTGAAGAACGCAATCGACTGTCTTTATAGTCTTTAGATAAGGCTACAGGATGCTTACTTGTAATCATTGGAACGCCTGTAGAAGTTCCTGTACCTAAAAAAGTTACTTTTAATTGCTTTTTTTTATCTCTCATTACCACAAAAATACAATAAAAATTATCTGATAAGTCCTATTTTCAGTACATTTGTTATCCGTAACAAAAAACAATAAAATGGCAATTACGCTTAAAGGAGATCAAAAAATAAGCACGGTACCAACCACTGACAGCAAAGCTTTAAAAATCAATTTAAATGCCCATATTTATGGAACATTTGCTGAGATTGGCGCTGGTCAAGAAACCGTTCGTAATTTTTTTAGAGCTGGTGGTGCTTCAGGTACAATTGCAAAGGCAATGAGTGCTTATGACAAAGATTTTTCTGATGCCATTTATGGTGTAGAAAATGACAATCGTTATGTTACAGAAAAACGATTAAAAAAGATGTTAAGACATGAAATGGACTTAATTGAAGAACGTCTTGACCGTCAGAAGCATCCTGAAAAATTATTTTTTAGTTACGCAAATACCGTTGCTACCATTAACTTTTCTAAAAAGTTTAAAGGTCATGGTTGGGTTGGTATTCGTTTTCAATTAGATCCGCTTGAAGACTATAACGAAATTATCTTACACCTTCGTTTTAAAGAAACTGATGCCCGCCAACAACAAGAAACTTTAGGAGTTTTAGGGGTAAACTTAGTGTACGGAGCCTACTATTTAAATGACAGTCCGAAAGAATTATTAAAATCTTTTTATGACAACATTGATAGCGATCGTTTAGAAATTGACATGGTTAATTTCTCTGGACCTCGTTTTATGTATGTTGACAATCGTTTAATGAGTTTACAGTTAGTTAAAAACGGCATGACAAACGCCGTTATGTTTGGGCCTGACGGAAACAACTTACTACCTGCTCAAGTACTTTATAAAAAGAATATTTTAGCGCTTCGCGGGAGCTATCGCCCTGTTACGAAAGTAAATATGGATATGTTTGAACGTTCGAAAGAATTGTTTTTAGCAGAAAAAAAGGTAAACCCAGAAAAAACACAAATTATTTTTGAAATCACCTTGAGCAACTTAAGAGCTGAAGGAGAAATTAATGAACGTGATTTCTTAGATAGAGCAGAGTTACTATGTGCTTTGGGACAAAACGTAATGATAACCAACTATCAAGAATACTTTAGACTCGTTGATTACTTTAGTGAGTTTACGAAAGAAAGAATGGGATTAGCCATGGGCGTTAATAATCTTATTCAAATTTTTGATGAAAAATATTACCGTGATTTAAGTGGTGGTATTTTAGAAGCCTTTGGTAAACTTTTCTACCGAGATTTAAAAGTATACATGTATCCTTATAAAGATGAAGACACTGATGAATTTATTACCAGTGACAATTTAAAGGTACACCCAAGAATGAAAGAACTATACAAGTTCTTTAAAAATAATGGTAGACTTATTGATATTAAAGATATTGACGAGGAAAGCTTACATATTTTCTCTCGAAAGGTATTAAGAATGATCAAAGAAAATGAAGAAGGATGGGAAAAAATGTTACCAGCAGGAGTTTCAGAAACCATCAAAGAAAAACGTTTATTTGGTT
Organism: Tenacibaculum sp. AHE14PA; assembly: GCF_019278465.1. Taxonomy (GTDB): domain Bacteria; phylum Bacteroidota; class Bacteroidia; order Flavobacteriales; family Flavobacteriaceae; genus Polaribacter; species Polaribacter bernardetii. The sequence continues at coordinate 727,264 of NZ_CP058983.1, forward strand.
GCTCTAGAAAGCGCTCGTAAATAATTTAATTTTCTTTTAAACCTTTTACTATTTTTAAAGTCTAACTGCTAAACAACTTTAGTTGACAGACGAACTTACACTTATTGCAGCGCTTCAGAATTCTAAAACAAAAGAAGTAGCCTTTAAACAATTGCTATCGCTTTATAAAGAGCGGTTGTATTGGCATATACGAAAGATTGTTGTTTCTCATGATGATGCTGATGACGTTTTACAAAATACGTTTATCAAAATTTTTAAAAATATTGATACCTTTAAAAACGACAGTAAGCTTTACTCTTGGATGTACAGAATCGCTACCAACGAATCTATAACCTTTCTTACTAAAAGAGCTAAAGAGAAAAATGTTGACATTACTGATTACCAACAACAATTAGTTTCTACTTTAGATAGCGACCATTGGTTTACTGGAGATGAAATTCAACTTATATTACAGCAAGCAATTGCTACTTTACCTCAAAAACAACAACTCGTTTTTAATATGAAATATTTTGATGAGATGAAGTACACACAGATTTCTGAAATACTAGAAACTTCTGTTGGAGCCTTAAAAGCATCCTATCACATTGCTGCAAAAAAAATAGCACACTTTATTAAGAACCACAATTAAACCTTTTACAAAAAACACAGTCTTAGAAGAGAGATGGATAAAGATTTAAAACATAGTATAGATTTTATAAATAATAAGGCAGGCAAGAAAACTGGGTTTTCATTGCCTGAAAATTATTTTGAAGAAATGGAGGAGGCTTTCTTTTCTTCAGAAACTACTGTCGTTATATCTAAAGAAAACACTTTTAAAACTCCTGCCAATTATTTTGATACCGTTGAAGAGAATATTTTAACAAAGCTTAAAGCAGCACCTAAAGAAGTAAAAGTTATTTCTTTGTACAAAAGAGTACTCGACTTTATTCCTGTTGCAGCAGCAGCCTCTGTTTTATTATTTATCGGTTTACATTACATTACGACTAGCAACAAAGATAGTTTTAACACTATAACACAAGCAGATATCGCATCTTGGTATGAAAATGGATATGGAGATACCGATACTAATGAATTGGCGATTGCTTTAGAATCTTCTGATTTTGAAGACAATATTTTACCATCAATGGATGCCGAACATTTAGAAGATTACCTAAACACCATTGATAACTCTACTCTTATAAATGAAATTCAATAAAAATGAAAAAACAACTATTAACCTTAGTATTTATATTCTTCTTAAGTATTTTGTCTAGTCAAGCACAGTCAAAAAAAGGAAGTACTGAAAAAATACGCACGTATAAAATTGCCTACTTAACAGAAAAATTAAATTTAACAGTGGCTGAGGCTCAAAAATTTTGGCCTATTTACAATCAGTACGACAAAAAGAAAATGGTGCTTCATAGAGAAAAGCGTTTTAATATTAAAAAGAAAATCCTTAAAAACGGAGGAATTGAAAATTTATCTGAAAAAGATTCTAAAGAAATTTTAGAAAAATTTCAATTTATAAATAAACAGGAGTATGAATTAAAAGCATCTTTTCACACAAAGGTTTCAAAGATATTATCATTTAAAAAAATACTTACACTACAAATCTCAGAACACGAGTTTAACCGCAAACTCATGCAAAAATACAGAGGAAAAAAAAATAAGAATAAAAAAGAAGCTCAGTAGCTTCTTTTTTATTCTTATTTTTTTACTAAAGCCAAACAAACATATAAATCAGGTCTATTTGCCGTAAATTGTTTTAACCAAATTGTTAGCTCCTCTACTTCATAAGGTAATAATCTGTTTAATGCCTTTTCTAACTCTTTGCAAAATAAATCCGTATTAAAACTAACTTTCTTTAATACCGTCTTAGTGTATTCGTACATTGCTCTTGCCATGTTGCTTAAGGGGGAATTTGATGTTAATATTACTGAACGTAATTTACGAAAAAAAACCCTTGACACATGTTAAATTTTTGCAAAAAAAATCCGACACTTCATAAGTAGTCGGATTTAAACATCTAACTTACAGACAACTATAAGTTATTTACCTTTTCAATTAAAGCGTTTGCTTTTACTTCTAATTCAGTACTTATTGCTTTAAAATGTGCTTTTTTATCTTCAACTTTCTTAGCGTTTATCTTTGCTATTAAACCATCATAAGTTTCAAAAACCTCATCAACAATCGCTTCTGATTTTTCTTGATCTACCTCTGGGTTTAATTGTGCAGATAATCTACAGATATCAATAATATCTCCTAAAGTATAATCGATATCTTTTTTTAAGTTTTTAATACTTGCCATAATTATTATTTTTTTGCAAAATTAATCGATTTTATCTAATTCAGCCTGAAATTTATCAAAAAATTGTCCTACGTGATATCCGTCTACTAAAGCATGGTTTACATTTACTGCTACAGGCATCTTTTTCTTATTATTTTCTAATTTTATTTTTCCGAAAGCAACTTGCGGAACACTATCATTTTTGTTACCCGAACTTGGTTCTTTATGACTGGTAAAGGAAACCCAAGGTACAGCCGAACAATGTATGCAGCCTAAGGAATATTTTTCAGGAAACAAATCGGATGAATTTATAATACGTTCTTTTTCTTTTTGAAAATTTACGCTAAACACTTCAAAATCACATGAAAATTCTATGTATGAAAATCCGAAAGTATGATCGGGTCTTGCTATGGTTGCCGATGCATTTATTACCGCATAAATGGCAATTTTATCCCCTTCTATTCTATATTTAAAGTTTTCAACAGCATTAATAGCCTTCATACATGCATGTAAATAGCGCACAAAAAACGATTGATTTCTTTCTTTTGCGGTTTCATAACACTTAGAAACATCTACATCTGCTACCATACCGAATGTTGGATCTGCTAAAGTTCTAAAGTGCTTAAAATGCTGCTTTCTATTCCACTTTTCAATATTTAAATACTTCATTTATAAAAAAGTTAATACTTCTGTAATTTTAGCTACTGTTTTATAACTATCTGACTTTTGTTCATTACTTACCTCTTCGTGTGCCCAAGTAGTATGAAAAGGAACGTGCACTGCAGCAGCGCCTAATGCTACCAAGGGTAAAACATCTGATTTTAATGAATTCCCAATCATTAATAATTCCGACGGATTGATATCTAAATGCTTTATCAACTTTACATAATCCTTTTCTTTTTTATCACTCATCACCTCTGTATGGTGAAAGTATTTTAAAATTCCTGATTTTTCTAGTTTCCGTTCCTGATCTAACAAATCTCCTTTAGTGGCTACAATTAACTTATACTTACCTTGTAATTTTTGCAACACCTCTTCTACTCCATCTAATAAATCGATGGGTTGCTCGAGCATTTCTTTACCAATCTCTAGAATTTTATCGATGGTTTTTGGATTGATTTTATAGTTTGATAATTCCAACGCACATTCTACCATCGAAAGCACAAAACCTTTTACACCATACCCGTAAATTTTTAGATTGTCGATTTCTTTTTTATACAATTCTTGATGAATCTTATTTTCTGTTTCATAACCAGACAACAACTTTGCAAACTCATTCTCAGCCTCTCTAAAATAAGTTTCGTTTACCCACAAAGTATCATCCGCATCAAAGGCAATTACTTTTATATTATTCATTTGCTAATTGTTTAAAAATTGGTCATATTTACATGAATCACTTTAAGTAGCTAATGCGTTACAACATTCAAAAAACCATTTTACCAATCTTCATTTATACACGCCAAAGATACATATTTATACAACTTCTTTTCTTTTACTTGCAGTGGCTTCTTAACTACTTAAGGTTATTCTTTTTTATTTATTACAGCAATGTAAAAAAAAATGTTACATTTGATCTTATGAAAGTACTTTTAAACACGTATCGCTTTATTTTAAACACTATCAATATGATTATGTGTATTACCTGCATGCGCAAACAATATGTGTTTATAAAAAAAAGTACTTTAGAGAACAGCTTTAAACAACGGTTTTAAAAACCGACATTTAATACAAACTACAAAAGGTGCTTTTTTATAAAAAGCACCTTTTTTTATTTACTAAAATTAAAACTTTAATTATGATCAAAACAGTAAAAAACGCCCTACGAATTAACATGTATGCAGCTAAGAGAATGAATTCTACTAAAAACATTTTTTTCAGAAAATCGAATTTCCCACCAATAAACTCATCACATCATGCAAACTTATAAACTACCTAAAGATCACAATTTTCAATTTACTGTTAACAAAAAACAAGTTAACAAAAACAAAACACTAAAAACCTCAATTTTATACCATAAAATTGAAGCTACCGTAACTTCATCTCTTAACCTACATCAACCTGCATCCAGCATCAGTTTTAAAAGTATCGAATTTGACTTTATAAAAAATGCTTTTCTAAATGATAAACTTATTATTCATAATTATATTAAAAAACTGAGTGACTCCGAGGTTATCTTACACATTACAGTATCTAAAAAAGCGGAAAAAGAGCGCAATATTATCTGCAAGGCTGTATTTGGTTACAACTTTTTAAATGGCTCTTAAATTTGAGATTGGTTACAGACTCAACGTAAATTTTGAGTCTGTTTTACTTTATATACACCTCTAAAAGCTTCGTGTTTTCGGTTAAAACATTTACTCTTTTAATACAAGCTGGCACTAAAATAGTTTCTCCTATTTGCAATCTTTCTTGTTGTTTATCATATTCGAAAATAGCTGTTCCTTCTACACACATGTATATTACAAAGCTGTCTTTATCTTCATGATTTACGGTGTAGTTTTTTGTTAGATGTAGAAAATTTGTTGTAAAATATTTACAATCTACAATATTTGAAGGTTTATTTTTTTTCTTAAGATACTCTGCCTTATAATTCGATTTTGCTGAATAATCTATAGCATCTAAAGCCAAATCTAAATGCAAATCTCGCTGTTTTCCATTAGCATCTTTTCTATTCCAGTCAGAGATACGATACGTAACGTCGGATGTTTCTTGAATTTCAGCTAATAAAACACCTTTACCGATTGCATGTACTCTACCTGCAGGCACTAGAAAGGTATCCCCTTTTTTTACAAAATCAACATTTAGTAAAGCTGTTTCATTGCCTGCTTCTATCGTTTTTACAAAAGAATTCTTATCCGCTTCCTCCGAAAAGCCCACTATAATTTTTGCCTTTTTATCTGCATTAACCACATACCACATTTCGGTTTTACCTAAGGAGTTATGTCTTTTTTGCGCTAAAATATCGTTAGGATGTACTTGTAAACTTAATTTTCGCTTGGCATCTATAAACTTGATAAGTAACGGAAATTTATCTTGAAAGATATGATACACTTTATCTCCCAAAACATCTTGCTTAAATTCCGATATCAATTCATTTAAACTTCTTCCTTTAAGACCTCCGTTGCTAACTATAGAAACATCATTTTCTACATCAGAAATTTCCCAACTTTCACCAATATCTTTACTATTTGTTTTTTTATTGAGTAGTGTATGTAATTTTTCTCCCCCCCAAATTTTGGATTTTAAAATAGGTTCGAATCGCAATAATTGACTTATCATAATTAGTTACCGCTATAGGTTACAAAGTTTCTTGGGGTTTCATATAACGTTATTTCTAAGTCTAATTTTTCAGGAATACTTACACGTAATTTGTTAAATATTACCACTGATATATTTTCGGCTGTAGGAATCAAATCTTTAAATTCCGCCACTTCTACATTCAAATTTTTGTGATCAAAAGCATCTTCTACTTCCCTCTTGATCAATTCTCGTAATAAACCTAAATCATACACATAGCCCGTATCAGTATCTATTTCACCTGTTAGCGAAACAATTAACTCGTAATTATGACCGTGGTAATTAGGATTGCTACATTTCCCGAAAACTTCCAGATTTTTTTCATCAGACCATTTCGGATTACACAATCTATGCGCTGCATTAAAATGGGCTTTTCTATGTACGGTTACTCTAGGCATTTTTTAAGGCGTCGTAAGATTCTTTAAATATAATTTTAAACCAAGCAGTATATATTTTTGGATTGCTTTCGATATCCTTTTTTACAGCTTCTAAGGTCATCCACTTATAAGATGCTACCTCTTCAGCGTTAATGTTTGGTCCCCCGTTAAAATCACCTACCATTACATGATCAAATTCATGTTCTGTTAATCCGTTATCAAAAGGCGCTTTGTAAATAAAAGAAAACACTTCTTTTAACTCACAAACAAATCCCATTTCTTCTTGCAGTCGGCGTTTTCCTGCCGCTAAATTTGTTTCCCCTTCTCTTTGATGTGAACAGCAAGTATTTGTCCATAATAACGGCGAATGGTATTTCTCAGCAGCACGTTGTTGCAACATCAATTCTTTCTTATCATTAAAAACAAAAACTGAAAAAGCCCTGTGTAGCAATGCTTTTTCATGCGCTTCAATTTTCTCCATCAATCCAATTTGATTGTCTTGCTCGTCTACTAATATTACTTGTTCTTTCATCTATTTAATTTACGAAAAACAAACTTACAAAAATGATATCAGTTCAACAATTAAACCTTTGAAGAGTTAAGCATTAAACCTTATCTTTGCAGCCTTAAAATTTATAGATGAGTTTTTTTAAAGAAATACAAAAACGACGTACGTTCGGAATTATATCACACCCTGATGCAGGTAAAACTACTTTAACTGAAAAGTTATTATTATTTGGTGGTGCTATTCAGGAAGCTGGAGCTGTTAAAAACAACAAAATAAAAAAGGGAGCCACTTCCGATTTTATGGAGATTGAGCGTCAGCGTGGAATTTCGGTTGCTACTTCGGTTTTAGCTTTCATTTATAAAGACAAAAAAATAAACATTTTAGATACGCCTGGTCACAAAGATTTTGCGGAAGATACTTTTAGAACTCTAACAGCTGTAGACAGTGTTATTGTGGTAATTGATGTTGCCAAAGGTGTAGAGCCTCAAACCGAAAAATTAGTTGAAGTTTGTAGAATGCGTAAAATACCGATGTTAGTATTCATTAATAAATTAGACCGTGAAGGAAAAGATGCGTTTGATTTATTAGATGAAGTAGAGCAAAAACTTGGTTTACGTGTTACACCTATGAGTTTTCCTATTGGAATGGGGTATGATTTTAAAGGAATTTATAATATTTGGGAAAAGAAATTAAATCTTTTTTCGGGAGATAATAAAACAAAAATTACGGAAGGACTTCAGTTTGACGACTTATCTAATCCAAAATTAGACGAAATCATTGGAGAAACTGCTGCAGAAACTTTACGAGAAGAATCTGAATTGGTATTTGAAGTATATCCTGAATTTAATCAGCAAGAATATTTAGCAGGTGATTTACAACCTGTTTTCTTTGGTTCCGCTTTAAATAACTTTGGTGTAAAAGAATTGTTAGATGCTTTTATTGAAATAGCACCACAACCACAACCTAAAAAAGCTGAAGAACGTTTAGTAGATTCTAAAGAAGAAAAATTAACGGGCTTTGTTTTTAAGATTCATGCAAACATGGATCCTAAACACAGAGACAGACTGGCTTTTATAAAAATTGTTTCAGGAACTTTTAAAAGAAACTCTCCGTATTTACACGTTCGTAACGGTAAGAAGATGAAATTTTCGAGTCCAAATGCCTTTTTCGCAGAGAAGAAACAAATTGTAGACGAATCTTTTCCTGGTGACATTGTTGGTGTACATGACACCGGTAACTTTAAAATTGGTGATACTTTAACCGAAGGAGAAGCATTAAACTTTAAAGGAATTCCGAGTTTCTCTCCAGAGCATTTCCGTTATGTAAACAATGCCGACCCTATGAAGTCTAAACAACTCTACAAAGGTTTAGATCAATTAATGGATGAAGGTGTTGCGCAATTATTTACAATGGATATGAACGGACGTAGAATTGTTGGTACTGTAGGTGCCCTACAATACGAAGTAATTCAGTACCGTTTAGAACACGAATATGGTGCAAAATGTACGTATGAAAACATTTCTGTACATAAAGCTTGCTGGGTACAACCAGAAGATCCAAAAAATGATGAATTTAAAGAGTTTAAACGTGTTAAACAGCGCTATTTAGCAAAAGACAAACAAGGTAAGTTGGTCTTTTTAGCAGACTCTGCTTTTACAATACAAATGACACAAAGTAAATACCCAACCGTAAAATTACATTTTACTAGTGAGTTTGAATAAGTAATAATTGATTTTAAGCATTTATTTAACATGAATAATAAAAATTACAACATCATTACGAAGAACGATGCAATCTTCTTAGTTAGTAAGAGATTACTTCACTATGTTCGTAATGACGTGTTTTTATCCTTTATCTTTTGTCTTTTATTTTTCACCTTGTTTAGTCAAGAAAACCTCTCAACTTTAAAAGGCAAAGAACTACACACTAAAGTACGTTTGAATTTTATTCCTGTTCAAATGCCTACAGATGCATTTCCTAACTTAAAACCAACTATGGGGTTGGCGGGTTTACATTATCAAATTCCGATTAACGATTGGTTGTATGGTGGTGCCGGATTTCATTTTGCGGTTACTGGAGACCAAGGAGGTTTATTTACTTTAGGTGCCGAAATTGGCGTAAACAAACAAGTATATAAAAATTTATATGTAGATGCTAACTTCCATTTTGGTGGTGGTGGTGGATACAGAAACTTAGTAAACGATGGCGGATTTATAAATCCGAATATAGGATTACAATACAAAAAAAACAACTATTCGGTTGGTGTACAATACAGTCACTTAAATTTTTTATCAGGCGAAATAAAAAGCAATTCGGTTTCGGTTTTTGTTGAAATTCCGAGTGTATTGCGTTTTACAGATTATGATAAAGCCCATCAAAAATTTGTTGCGACCAATCTTTCTTCGGATGATTTTTGGAGCAAACCAGTAATAAAAAACGCACAACAAGTCCGCTTTGATTTCTTTAAACCATTCGGAAATTCTAAGAAAGACAATGGAGATGTTTTAGATGAGTCATTATATGTAATCGGATTTGAATATCAGAAATACCTATCAGAAAACACCTTTTTATTCGCACATACCGATGCTATATACAAAGGTTTGCGTGCTGGATTTATGGATTTATTTTTTGGTGCTGGTTATCACCCATATCAATCGAAATACATTAATATTTTCACAAAATTAGGTATTGGTGCTGCTGGTGGTCGTGTGGCTCCTGAAGGCGGCTTAATGATTTATCCCTCTGCCGGAATCGATTTAAAACTATCAAGCAAATTAGCCATCAGTGGTCACGGTGGTTATTATCGTGCTGTTGCAGGCGATTTAGAAGCTTATACTGTAGGATTTGGTTTTAAATACTTCGGATTAAATGGCGGAACAACATCCGAAGAAAAAAAATACAACAATTTTTACACACAAGGATTACGCGTTGAAATTCAGAATCAATCGTATTTTGATGTTGCAAAAACCGATGATGTATTTGATGCGGCGGTCATCGATTTACAATTGATTGGTTTAAAAGTGAATTTCGACCTTAACAAATGGTTGTATATAGCTGGTGAAGCAAGTTTTGCTTATGACGGACGCTCTGGTGGTTATGCACATGGATTGGTTGGAGGTGGAATATACTCGCCACGTTTTTTGAATACTAAAGCCCGTGGTTTTGTCGAATTTATGGCAGGAGCCGGTGGTGGTGCAGGTGTAGATACAGACGAAGGAATTATTGTGCGTCCTACCTTAGGTTTAAGTTATGATATTACAAATGGCGTTGCAATTATAGCTTCAGCAGGAAAATATTATTCGCCTTTTGGGAATGTAAAATCGACGAATATGAATATTGGTTTAAGTTTTAATCTATCAACTTTATCCATAAAAAATTAATTATATAGTATGCTTGCGCTAGGGATTGAAGTGGCATCCTTTTATGAAGAATGCATAAAAGATATAACGTAAAGCCCGCTCGAGCGCCCAAATAAATTAAAGTTTAATTAGTAAATAATAGTAGAATGAATAACGGAATTTACGCAAAGTTCACAACGCCAAAAGGCCATATTTTAGTGAATTTAGAATACGAAAAAACACCTGGAACTGTAGGTAACTTTGTTGCTTTAGCAGAAGGAAATTTAGAAAACGAAGCTAAACCACAAGGAACTCCATATTACAATGGCTTAAAGTTTCACCGTGTGATTTCTGATTTCATGATACAAGGTGGTTGTCCACAAGGTACTGGAACAGGAAACCCTGGTTATAAATTTGATGATGAATTTCATCCTGATTTAAAGCATGACGCTCCTGGTAAATTATCAATGGCAAATGCAGGACCTGGAACAAACGGTTCTCAATTTTTCATTACACATACAGCAACGCCACATTTAGATGGTAATCATACTGTTTTTGGAAGCGTTGTAAAAGGACAAGATGTTGTAGATGCTATTCAGCAAAACGACACGATGGATGTTGAAATTATTCGTGTAGGTGAAGCTGCTGAAAAATTTAACGCTGTTGAAGCTTTTAGATCTTTTGAAGGATCTCGTGAAAAACGTGAAGCAGAAGAAAAAGCGAAACAGCAAGAGTTATTAGACACTGTTGCTAAGGGTTATGACGAGACTCCGTCTGGATTACGTTATAAAATTTTACAAAACGGAGACGGGAAGCAAGCTACGAAAGGCGCTACTGTTTCTGTTCATTACAAAGGGCAATTATTAGACGGTACTGTGTTTGATTCTTCTTATAAGCGCAAACAACCAATCGACTTTGCTATTGGTATGGGACAAGTTATTGCAGGTTGGGATGAAGGAATTCAGTTATTAAAAGTTGGAGACAAAGCCAGGTTTGTAATTCCGTCTAACTTAGCTTATGGTTCAGCTGGTGCTGGAGGGGTAATTCCGCCAAACGCTACTTTAATTTTTGATGTGGAATTAATGCATGTAAAATAATTTTCACATTTATATTGAATATATTGTAAAACTCCCTATTGATAAAATAGGGAGTTTTTATTTACACTAAATTAACATCCTTAACAATTAAGATTATATTAATTAAAATACATATTACACTTACATAAACTCACTATAGTATTAATGTTTCATATTTACGTTGTAATTAAAAAACATTAAAATGAAAAATATACTTCCCATTATAGCGTTATCCATTTTTAACCTAATTAACAGTTATGGTCAAGCTGAAGTATGTAAAAAACCTGCTGAAGATACTTTTGAAGATTTGAATGTAATTTCCGTTAAAAAATGTGATGTTACCGACAAAAATGATTCAAGAAAAATAATTAAAACAAAAACAATAAGAAAAAGAGTTCGAAACATTAGGGTTAGCAAAAACCATTCTGACACAAAAAACTTATCTAGAGAGGTTTTATTTACTTTAGTTCAAGAAATTCCTATGTTTGACTCTTGTAATAAATCTACCCGAAAAAATGATGTCAAATGTTTTAAAAAAAAAATAAAGAAGCATTTTTCAAAAAACTTTTATGCCGAAAAATTTAACAATGAAGTTATCAATGACAAGATATTTATTAAATTTAGTATTGACTTATATGGAAATGTCGTTAATACTCAAATAAAGAGCAAAAAACAACACAAAGAACTTCACCATGAGATAAATCGCATCTTACAAAAGCTACCCTCATTTACTCCAGGAAAAGAGAAAGGGTTACCAGTAATAGTAATATACTCTTTTACCTTTAACTTAACCTTAAGTTAACATAATTAAGCACTTAAAAACATTATATTTACCAGCTTATTAACTAACCCTTAATTACCCATACTATGAGATTCCCCTTCAGCATAGTTATAGCACTTTTTATGTCTGCTATAGCTATTTCACAAGAAAAATGTGAAACACCTAACGAAGAAATCGCAGATCTTAATGCTATAAGCATTACAAAATGCTCTATTGACGACGTACAAAAAGCACTAGAATCTGATGAAGACAAACAAGTTTCTGTAAGAAGACACGTTAGAAAATCTAAAAATAGTGTTTCAATAGCTGCCAATAATAAAATTGAGAAAATTAAAAACAACAATGCTTTGGTTGAAAAACTAACCATTAAAAAAGATGTTGTTTCTTCTTTAAAAAGAATTCCGTTTCATTTAGTAGAACAAATACCTTTGTTTACTAAATGTAAGAATTCTCCCTTACTTGCACAAGCCAAGTGTTTTGAAAAACAAATGATTAAGCATGTTGTTCAAAACTTTAGTTATCCTGAAGCTGCAAAGGCTAAAAATATTGAAGGAAGAGTAATGGTGCAATTTACTATTGACAAAGCTGGTAAAGTGGTAAATATAAAAAAAAGAGGACCCAAAGGAGGTGAGCTACTGGAAGAAGAAGCTGTACGATTAATCAAAAAATTACCAAATTTTATACCTGGTAAACATCTTGGGAATTTAGTCAATGTAAAATATGCTTTGCCAATAACTTTTAAAACACCAAAAAAATAATTAAAAATTAAATAGTATTGTAAAAATAATTCCCGCTAGTCTATAGATTATCGGGAATTATTTTTTTACTAAAACAGCATAATTTAATTATAAAAACAACTATTTTAAAGGAATATTTAGAATAACACAAAATTCTAAAATACTCTTAAAAAAAGTAAATTATTCTTGCAAAAAGAATAACCTTTTAATTATAAACCCTTTAGGTAAAAAAAATAGTTTAAATTATTTTCTTTAATAAATTATTTTTTCTTACTTTTACAACTCAAACTTGTTAACAAATTTTGTTAACCCCTTAAAATAGAGTGCGATTATGAAGAAATTCCCCTTACTCGTGACAGCAATGCTTTTTTCTTTAGCAACTGTTGCTCAACAAGAAGTATGTGCTACTACAGATGAAACTATAGCGGATCCTAATAGTATCACAAAATGTGCTATTGAAGAAACACAGGATGGTGAAAAAAAGCAACTTTCTATTGAGGTTTCTACAAGGAGACGTGTTGTGCGTAAAAAGAATGAAGCTGTTTCTGCTATTGGAGGAGCTGGCACTTCGCAAAAAGTAGCTAACATAAAGAAAAACACTTTATTGGTTGGTAAACTTGAATTAGAAGATAATTCAGAGACTATTGAAAGAATTCCTTTTAATCTTGTAGAAGAAATTCCTTTATTTTCTAAATGTAATAATGTGCCTTTAATGAAACAAGCTAAATGTTTTGAGACTCAAATGTCAAAACATATAATGAAAAACTTTAAATATCCACAAGATGCATTTGATGCAGGTATTCAAGGTAGAGTTTTAGTACAATTTACAATTGATGAGCAAGGTAATGTTGCTGCTATTCAAATGAGAGGTCCACAAAATGGTGAATCTTTAGAAAAAGAAGCTAGTAGAATCGTTAACAAACTTCCTACATTTATACCAGGAAAACACAATGGAAGAAATGTAAAAGTTAAATATGGTATTCCTATTACGTTTAAACACCCTAATCCTAGCGCTGTTAAAACTCAGGTAGCAAAAAGAGTAGCTACTAAACGTGTATCAAATACTAGCAAAGAAAAATTAATTACTGACTATATTAAATTTGATAAAGTACAAACTATACCTCTATTTAAAGCTTGTGTAAAGGTTGAAGATACACAAAAAGAAAATTGTTTTAATGAAAGAATGGTTAGCCATATTCAAAGAAACTTTAATTATCCTGCAGCAGCAGCCGATCAGAACATAGAAGGTAAAGTTTGGGTTCGTTTTATTATTGGTAAGGAAGGTAAAGTAAGTAATATAAAAATGAGAGGCCCTGAAGGAGGAGAATTATTAGAACAAGAAGCAAAAAGAATGGTTACTAAATTAGCTACTTTTGTACCTGGTAAACAGGATGGTAAATTGGCGAATGTTGAATACTACATTCCAATTAACTTTGCTTTACAAGATTAATAAATTAAATATCATATAACACCTATATTTACAGGTATTACATATATTAAGCCTGAACAATAATGTATATTGTTCAGGCTTATTTTTTTGTAGGAATTTCATTTCGAAAAAACACTTTAAAACTTCTAAATATATCTTCTAACTACTATTTATATGAATGGCAACAAAGAACTGAGGTAAAAAACAAACCTTTTCTTTATTAAATTTACACAATAATATTCTAGACTCAAAATGCTATTACTTGGTATTTTAAGTTTTTATTTCATGTATAATAACTACTTATTTAGCTAATACCGAAATATACTTTTCATCATAAGGTAAACCCGATTTTGCAATAGCAAAACTTTGTTTTATTAACTTATTTGAAACAGCTATTAATGCTAGTTTTTTACTCTTTCCTTTGTTTACAATACGCTCATAAATATCTTTACATGCCTTATTATGTTTGCAGGCATTAAAGGAACACAAAAACAAAAGATTACGTAACTTTCTATTACCAACTTTACTAATCCTACTTCGACCTCTTACACTACTGCCAGACTCTCGTATTATAGGTGTTATACCAACATAACTACAAAGTTGTTTTGAGTTTTCAAACTTGGTAAAACCATCGGTAATTACTAGCATAAATAAGGCGGTTTTAAGTCCGATCCCTGGAATACTGGTTAATAAGGTTAACTGAAACTGCTGCTCTTGTTTTACTAAAGATAACAACCTTTCTTCAATTCCTTTTAACTCTTTATCTAAATGTTTTTTGTCTCTTTTCAAAGAACGATAAACCCATTTTGAAGGAATGCCTAAAACTTCTTCTCCATGTATTTTATTCTTGGTTGCTGTGCGTTTCTTGATAAAACTATCCATTAAACGAAACAATTGCAAGCATTCACTTTGTACATCTGTAAGAGCTGTATATAAAGGAACCTCATTTATTTGTCCATATTCGCAAATGGCTTTGGCATCACTTTTATCTGTTTTTACTTTAGATAATTTCATCTGAATGAAACGCTTTACCGATAAAGGATTCACTACCGAAACTAAAATACCTTGTTTAAATAAAAACTGAGCTAGCCGATAATGATAATAACCCGTAGCTTCCATTATAACTAATGATTCTTTAGGAAGGTTTTTTAGAAAGACCTTAAAACCAGAGGCATCATTTTTAAATTGATCATGGCCGCTTTTACTTCCATGAACATCAAATACATCTTTACTTATGTCAACTCCAAAAATTTCCTTATATTTATTCATAAGAACTGTTTTATGAAAGAATAAGCTACTTGACTCACAACAAATTGAAATCGAGATCTAGGTCTCACAGAACTGAACGTGATTTTTAGTAGAAAAGAGAGAGGATTATCAATGTTGTCGAAGTCAATGCTTCACCGTATATATTAACCTTAATTCTCTCTTTTATTCTTTCTGATTTATATCTCTTAAATTTAACCTTTTTATTAAATTGCTAACTTAAGGTGTATATAAACTTTATTTAGCAACACTAAAAGCCCTCTTTATTTAGTTTTATATCATTTATCAAATCTCTATGTCATTACTTACATAAGGCTATATAAAAACAGAAATCCTTTATATAGTATGTTTATTATCTTATAATATGTTAAAACTAATAGCTATTAACAACTCACATTACTTATTTTCTATACTTGTTATCACGTATTGTTTTTAATACTTATGTTACTACTATTTATTAGTAAGTGAAATTCGCGTTTACAATGTAATTATGCTGTAATTCATTATAACATAAAAAAACTCCCATTACAGGAGTTTTTATAGGGAAAAATTAAAAGGGGTATTGCTATTAATTTTTATACTCTATTTTAAAATCTTTTTTATCTTTCTCGCAGTCCTCTTCTCTACCTATAAGGCATTTTTTGGGACCTGAGGTATTCTTCCCTTTCTTTTTAAAATTCTTCTTTAAGAAAAGTAAAAAATTGTTCTTTTTTGTGATTCTTTTTTTAACAGCAATTTTTTCTGCAATTTGTCTTTCTCTAATTTTATCAGTACCCTTTACTATATAAAAATATGAACGTCTATTTTTTTGATGTTCTTCCTCTGTACATTTATTTTTATTAGCATCATTACACTTATTTAGTAGCTGATCTTCTCCAAAACCTATAGCACTAATTACTCTTTCTTTTTTGATACCTCTAGAGACTATATACTCTTTTGTTGACTTAGCCCTTCTATCAGACAACTTTCTATTGTAATCTCCTGGTCCTCTACTATCTGTATGAGATTCGATTTTAATACTCACCTCTGGATGGTTAGACATTACCATTACAATACTTTCTAATTCATATTGAGCATCTTCTCTTATAAATGATTTACCATAATCGAAATATATAGGATTAATAACAATTTGGTTTCCTATAATTAATGGAATCAATTCTAAATTAATTTGATTAATATTATCTTTAATGATGGTAACTCTTTTTTTATCTTTTGATCTATGATCTAATTTAGAAGCAAAAACAGTATAGGTATTATCGCATAAAACGTCTTCAAAAACATACGCACCATTACTATTCGAAAATGCTTCTTTTATAACCTTCCCTTGGTTATCTACTAACTTAATTAAAGCGCCATCTACAGGCATTTTATTAATATTATCTGTTACTATTCCCTCTATTGATTTTGCACAAACAAGAGGATCAGTATACATATAAAAACTATACATATCATCATCCCCTTTACCTCCAATTCTATTTGATGAGAAAAAACCTTTTTTTCCCTTTCCATCTATATAAAAAGAAAAATCATCTCTTTTACTATTAAATGGATGCCCTAAATTTTCAGCTATTGAATAAAGTGAGTCATTTTTTATTTTAGATTGAAAGATATCTAAAAGCCCTAAACCTAAATGTCCGTTTGAAGAAAAATACAAGGTATTATCCTCTCCTATAAAAGGGAACATTTCTTTATCAGAAGTATTGATGTTTTCGCCTAAATTAACTGGAGTTCCGTACTGATCATTTCCTAGTATTGCTACCTTATAAATATCTGTCGCTCCATAACCGCCAGGCATGGTAGATACGAAGTATAATATTTTTTCATCAGCACTCAGAGCTGGGTGCCCTACAGAAAACTCTTCTCCATTAAATGGCAATTCTTTTACATTAATCCAATATCCATTTACAAAACTTGCTTTATAAATTTTTAAATTAGAGGTATTCTTTTTGTCTCTTCTCGCCTTTTTCCCATTTACATTATTACGCGTAAAATAAATAGTTTTACCATCCTTGGTAAAAACTGGTGTTGATTCGTGAAATTCTGAGGTAATTGGAACCTCTATTAATCGAGGATTTACCAATGTTAACACCGTATCTTTTTCGTTTTCTTCAAGAGATTTAATTTCTTCGGTTGCTTTATAAATATTTAAAAAAGGCTGGTTATTCCATTTATATATACGTTCATTTTTTCCTCCTTTCGGAACGGCTGACGTATAATATGCTTTTCCGTTTAATAAGAAACCGCCAAAATCAGAAAACTCAGTGTTAATAGCCAAGTTTCTAACTCCGATTCGAATATCTTCATTCGCATAATCTAATAAGTAGTTTTCTTTTCTTAACTCTTCTTTTCTATTATTTTTTTCTGAAGACGTTAATGTTAAAAATATTGAATCTGATTCTTTATATTTTCCGTTGCTACGAAGTACTTGAGCATATTTAAACAAATGTTTATCCTCTAGTTCTTCTTTATATATAAATACCAATTTTTTATACCAAACTTCAGCTTGTTTGGTTTCTGCATTATTATAATAAGAGTCTGCCAAACGACTTAAAACATGTTTTGATGTATCCCCTTTCTTCTCTACTAAAGCTTTATACAACTCAGCTGATTGCACATACGAAAACTCATTGAAGTACCTATCAGCTACTTTTTTATTTTGCCCAAAATTTCTTGCAGTTATTAATAATATGATTATTAATAAAAAGCTTCTTAAATTCATATAATCTATTTTTTTTAAAAGAATCTAGGGGATCTAAACGTTGTGTTTCTTAGTAATTCATACTGTAACATAATTTCATGAGTACCTGAATTTGTTACGTTATAATTAGAGGTAGTTAAATCATATGAATATCCAATAAGTAATTCTTCTGAAACCTGAAAACCTAAAAGAGCACTTAAAGAATCGTTCCATCTCCAGCCTAAACCAATTCTAAATTTTTCATTAAACAATAAATTAGCTGAAACATCTAAAGATAATGGAGCTCCTGATACTGCTTTTAATAAAGCTGCTGGCTTAAGTTTTAAATCTTCATTTATATCATAAACATACCCCGCTATTAAAAAGAAATGCATTCTTTCAACCGCTGATTCTCCTACTGGGTTTTCTGCGTCGTAATGTTCTTTTCTTAAAATATTAGGTACTGATAAGCCCACATACCATTCAGGTTCATAATAATAAATACCCACACCTATTGTTGGCAAAAACTTATTTATATTTTCTTCTAGAATCTGTTCATTTTGATTTACTTTACCTTTACTCCAATCAATATTTAGTAATCGTCCTCCCAATCGTAATCCAAAAGCTAAATTACCTTCTTCACCCGTTTCAATGGTATATGATAGATTGGCATCTAAATAAATTTCTTTCGAAGGTCCTATTTCATCATTCATTAAATTAACACCTAAACCTAAACCTGAATACCCTATTGGAGCATGATAACTTAAATTTTGAGTATTTGGAGCGCCATCAAATCCAACCCATTGGGTTCTACCTATGGCAGTTATAACACCATGCCCTTTAGAACCTGCATATGCGGGGTTTACACTCATAGTATTGTGCATATATTGTGTATATTGAGGGTCTTGCTGGGCAAGTATACTTGCCGATAAAAAAAAGCTTAAGAAACAAGTAAAAATTATTTTAAGGAACAGCTTCATACAATACAAATTTAATATTTACTAAATATATAATATTTTTTATTTATTAATATAAATCCAACCTTTCTTTATTTTAAACCCGCTACCTAAATCTAATATATAAAAATATGTTCCTACAGGTAGTTTTTCTTTTACAGCAAAATTAGCACGACCATTAGAGACTCCTCTAAACACTTTATCCGTGTTATTATATCCTTTAACTTTATAAACTTTGTTACCCCATCTGTTAAAAATTTCAAGCGAATTATTTGGGAAATTTTCGATACAGTCAATAACTAAATAATCATTAACACCATCTCCATTTGGTGTAAATTCATTATATAATACGATACAAGTATCATCAACTCCCAAAACAATCCCCTCATCATCATCTCCAAAACCATCTAATCCATCTTCACTATTTGGAATACCATCACCGTCTGTATCTGTTCCACTATCTGTTGCTGCTCCATCTCCGCCACTATTTGGATCGGTAGGGTCTGAATCATTTACATCATCATTTCCTGTATCTCCGAAATTAGCATCATCCTGATCTGCAACATCTAAGATTCCGTCGCCATCTGTATCTGGTCCATCTACTTGTCCGTTTCCATCTGTATCTTCATTTCCGCCTTCTACAACATCGTTGATTCCATCATCATCACTATCTAAATCTTGATAATCTGATACGCCATCACCATCGCTATCTACTACATCTGATGCGTTTCCTGCGCCTACTCCAAATCCTGAGGTATCACCATCTAAGCTATCTGAAATACCATCACCATCTACATCTGATCCTCCTGCATCGTTTGCGTCGATAACACCATCATTATTGGTATCTAATCCGCCGTTTCCATTTTCAATAACATCGGTGATTCCGTCATTATCACTATCTAAATCTTGATAATCTGGTACACCATCGCCATCGGTATCTGGTTCTTCATTTCCTGCATCTACTGAAGCATCTGCTTGACCATCGCCATTTGTATCAGCTCCTGATGCCCCATCGTTTGGATCGATAACTCCGTCATTATTGGTATCTAAATCGCCATTTCCACCTTCATCAACATCTAAGATTCCGTCATTATCGCTATCTAAATCTAAACTATCTGGAATACCATCACCGTCGGTGTCTCCGTTTCCTTCTGCTGAATCTGGAATTCCGTCATTGTCATCATCTAAGTCAATTGCATCTGCGATTCCATCACCATCGGTGTCTTTACAATCTTGAACTGTTACTGTACGAGTTACTTGAGTCGCTGCATTTCCTGCTGTATCAGTTACATTATAGGTTACTGTATAAGTTCCTGCTGTAGTTGTATCAACTGTATCTCCTCCAATAGTAACTGCTAATCCTGTTTCACAATCTGTTACCGCAGCTCCTGCTTCTGTATACGTAGCACATGATTCTAAAGTGATTGCTGCTGCTCCTGTTAATGTAATTACCGGTACTGTAGTGTCTTCAACTGTTACAACTCTGGTTACTTCTGTTGCGATATTTCCTGCTGTATCAGTTACATTATAGGTTACTGTATAAGTTCCTGCTGTAGTTGTATCAACTGTATCTCCTCCAATAGTAACTGCTAATCCTGTTTCACAATCTGTTACCGTAGCTCCTGCTTCTGTATACGTAGCACATGATTCTAAAGTGATTGCTGCTGCTCCTGTTAATGTAATTACCGGTACTGTAGTGTCTTGAACTGTTACAACTCTGGTTACTTCTGTTGCGATATTTCCTGCTGTATCAGTTACATTATAGGTTACTGTATAAGTTCCTGCTGTAGTTGTATCAACTGTATCTCCTCCAATAGTAACTGCTAATTCTGTTTCACAATCTGTTACCGTAGCTCCTGCTTCTGTATACGTAGCACATGATTCTAAAGTGATTGCTGCTGCTCCTGTTAATGTAATTACCGGTACTGTAGTGTCTTGAACTGTTACAACTCTGGTTACTTCTGTTGCGATATTTCCTGCTATATCAGTTACATTATAGGTTACTGTATAAGTTCCTGCTGTAGTTGTATCAACTGTATCTCCTCCAATAGTAACTGCTAATCCTGTTTCACAATCTGTTACAGTTGCGTCTAATTCTGTATAACTTCCACATGCCTCTAATACCTGTGGGTTAGCACCTACTAAAGTAATTACTGGCGCTGTAGTGTCTTGAACTGTTACTGTACGAGTTACTTGAGTCGCTGCATTTCCTGCAGTATCCGTTACATTATACGTTACTGTATAATTTCCTGGAGTACTCATATCAACTCCACTTGCATCGATTGTTGCTGTTAAGCCTGTCTCACAATCTGTTACAGTTGCGTCTAATTCTGTATAACTTCCACATGCCTCTAATACCTGTGGGTTAGCACCTACTAAAGTAATTACTGGTGCTGTAGTGTCTTGAACTGTTACTGTACGAGTTACTTGAGTCGCTGCATTTCCTGCAGTATCCGTTACATTATACGTTACTGTATAATTTCCTGGAGTACTCATATCAACTCCACTTGCATCGATTGTTGCTGTTAAGCCTGTCTCACAATCTGTTACAGTTGCGTCTAATTCTGTATAACTTCCACATGCCTCTAATACCTGTGGGTTAGCACCTACTAAAGTAATTACTGGCGCTGTAGTGTCTTGAACTGTTACTGTACGAGTTACTTGAGTCGCTGCATTTCCTGCAGTATCCGTTACATTATACGTTACTGTATAATTTCCTGGAGTACTCATATCAACTCCACTTGCATCGATTGTTGCTGTTAAGCCTGTCTCACAATCTGTTACAGTTGCGTCTAATTCTGTATAACTTCCACATGCCTCTAATACCTGTGGGTTAGCACCTACTAAAGTAATTACTGGTGCTGTAGTGTCTTGAACTGTTACTGTACGAGTTACTTGAGTCGCTGCATTTCCTGCAGTATCCGTTACATTATACGTTACTGTATAATTTCCTGGAGTACTCATATCAACTCCACTTGCATCGATTGTTGCTGTTAAGCCTGTCTCACAATCTGTTACAGTTGCGTCTAATTCTGTATAACTTCCACATGCCTCTAATACCTGTGGGTTAGCACCTACTAAAGTAATTACTGGCGCTGTAGTGTCTTGAACTGTTACTGTACGAGTTACTTGAGTCGCTGCATTTCCTGCAGTATCCGTTACATTATACGTTACTGTATAATTTCCTGGAGTACTCATATCAACTCCACTTGCATCGATTGTTGCTGTTAAGCCTGTCTCACAATCTGTTACAGTTGCGTCTAATTCTGTATAACTTCCACATGCCTCTAATACCTGTGGGTTAGCACCTACTAAAGTAATTACTGGCGCTGTAGTGTCTTGAACTGTTACTGTACGAGTTACTTGAGTCGCTGCATTTCCTGCAGTATCCGTTACATTATACGTTACTGTATAATTTCCTGGAGTACTCATATCAACTCCACTTGCATCGATTGTTGCTGTTAAGCCTGTCTCACAATCTGTTACAGTTGCGTCTAATTCTGTATAACTTCCACATGCCTCTAATACCTGTGGGTTAGCACCTACTAAAGTAATTACTGGCGCTGTAGTGTCTTGAACTGTTACTGTACGAGTTACTTGAGTCGCTGCATTTCCTGCAGTATCCGTTACATTATACGTTACTGTATAATTTCCTGGAGTACTCATATCAACTCCACTTGCATCGATTGTTGCTGTTAAGCCTGTCTCACAATCTGTTACAGTTGCGTCTAATTCTGTATAACTTCCACATGCCTCTAATACCTGTGGGTTAGCACCTACTAAAGTAATTACTGGCGCTGTAGTGTCTTGAACTGTTACTGTACGAGTTACTTGAGTCGCTGCATTTCCTGCAGTATCCGTTACATTATACGTTACTGTATAATTTCCTGGAGTACTCATATCAACTCCACTTGCATCGATTGTTGCTGTTAAGCCTGTCTCACAATCTGTTACAGTTGCGTCTAATTCTGTATAACTTCCACATGCCTCTAATACCTGTGGGTTAGCACCTACTAAAGTAATTACTGGCGCTGTAGTGTCTTGAACTGTTACTGTACGAGTTACTTGAGTCGCTGCATTTCCTGCAGTATCCGTTACATTATACGTTACTGTATAATTTCCTGGAGTACTCATATCAACTCCACTTGCATCGATTGTTGCTGTTAAGCCTGTCTCACAATCTGTTACAGTTGCGTCTAGTTCTGTATAACTTCCACATGCCTCTAATACCTGTGGGTTAGCACCTACTAAAGTAATTACTGGCGCTGTAGTGTCTTGAACTGTTACTGTACGAGTTACTTGAGTCGCTGCATTTCCTGCAGTATCCGTTACATTATACGTTACTGTATAATTTCCTGGAGTACTCATATCAACTCCACTTGCATCGATTGTTGCTGTTAAGCCTGTCTCACAATCTGTTACAGTTGCGTCTAATTCTGTATAACTTCCACATGCCTCTAATACCTGTGGGTTAGCACCTACTAAAGTAATTACTGGCGCTGTAGTGTCTTGAACTGTTACTGTACGAGTTACTTGAGTCGCTGCATTTCCTGCAGTATCCGTTACATTATACGTTACTGTATAATTTCCTGGAGTACTCATATCAACTCCACTTGCATCGATTGTTGCTGTTAAGCCTGTCTCACAATCTGTTACAGTTGCGTCTAGTTCTGTATAACTTCCACATGCCTCTAATACCTGTGGGTTAGCACCTACTAAAGTAATTACTGGCGCTGTAGTGTCTTGAACTGTTACTGTACGAGTTACTTGAGTCGCTGCATTTCCTGCAGTATCCGTTACATTATACGTTACTGTATAATTTCCTGGAGTACTCATATCAACTCCACTTGCATCGATTGTTGCTGTTAAGCCTGTCTCACAATCTGTTACAGTTGCGTCTAATTCTGTATAACTTCCACATGCCTCTAATACCTGTGGGTTAGCACCTACTAAAGTAATTACTGGCGCTGTAGTGTCTTGAACTGTTACTGTACGAGTTACTTGAGTCGCTGCATTTCCTGCAGTATCCGTTACATTATACGTTACTGTATAATTTCCTGGAGTACTCATATCAACTCCACTTGCATCGATTGTTGCTGTTAAGCCTGTCTCACAATCTGTTACAGTTGCGTCTAATTCTGTATAACTTCCACATGCCTCTAATACCTGTGGGTTAGCACCTACTAAAGTAATTACTGGCGCTGTAGTGTCTTGAACTGTTACTGTACGAGTTACTTGAGTCGCTGCATTTCCTGCAGTATCCGTTACATTATACGTTACTGTATAATTTCCTGGAGTACTCATATCAACTCCACTTGCATCGATTGTTGCTGTTAAGCCTGTCTCACAATCTGTTACAGTTGCGTCTAGTTCTGTATAACTTCCACATGCCTCTAATACCTGTGGGTTAGCACCTACTAAAGTAATTACTGGCGCTGTAGTGTCTTGAACTGTTACTGTACGAGTTACTTGAGTCGCTGCATTTCCTGCAGTATCCGTTACATTATACGTTACTGTATAATTTCCTGGAGTACTCATATCAACTCCACTTGCATCGATTGTTGCTGTTAAGCCTGTCTCACAATCTGTTACAGTTGCGTCTAATTCTGTATAACTTCCACATGCCTCTAATACCTGTGGGTTAGCACCTACTAAAGTAATTACTGGCGCTGTAGTGTCTTGAACTGTTACTGTACGAGTTACTTGAGTCGCTGCATTTCCTGCAGTATCCGTTACATTATACGTTACTGTATAATTTCCTGGAGTACTCATATCAACTCCACTTGCATCGATTGTTGCTGTTAAGCCTGTCTCACAATCTGTTACAGTTGCGTCTAATTCTGTATAACTTCCACATGCCTCTAATACCTGTGGGTTAGCACCTACTAAAGTAATTACTGGCGCTGTAGTGTCTTGAACTGTTACTGTACGAGTTACTTGAGTCGCTGCATTTCCTGCAGTATCCGTTACATTATACGTTACTGTATAATTTCCTGGAGTACTCATATCAACTCCACTTGCATCGATTGTTGCTGTTAAGCCTGTCTCACAATCTGTTACAGTTGCGTCTAATTCTATATAACTTCCACATGCCTCTAATACCTGTGGGTTAGCACCTACTAAAGTAATTACTGGCGCTGTAGTGTCTTGAACTGTTACTGTACGAGTTACTTGAGTCGCTGCATTTCCTGCAGTATCCGTTACATTATACGTTACTGTATAATTTCCTGGAGTACTCATATCAACTCCACTTGCATCGATTGTTGCTGTTAAGCCTGTCTCACAATCTGTTACAGTTGCGTCTAATTCTGTATAACTTCCACATGCCTCTAATACCTGTGGGTTAGCACCTACTAAAGTAATTACTGGTGCTGTAGTGTCTTGAACTGTTACTGTACGAGTTACTTGAGTCGCTGCATTTCCTGCAGTATCCGTTACATTATACGTTACTGTATAATTTCCTGGAGTACTCATATCAACTCCACTTGCATCGATTGTTGCTGTTAAGCCTGTCTCACAATCTGTTACAGTTGCGTCTAATTCTATATAACTTCCACATGCCTCTAATACCTGTGGGTTAGCACCTACTAAAGTAATTACTGGCGCTGTAGTGTCTTGAACTGTTACTGTACGAGTTACTTGAGTCGCTGCATTTCCTGCAGTATCCGTTACATTATACGTTACTGTATAATTTCCTGGAGTACTCATATCAACTCCACTTGCATCGATTGTTGCTGTTAAGCCTGTCTCACAATCTGTTACAGTTGCGTCTAATTCTGTATAACTTCCACATGCCTCTAATACCTGTGGGTTAGCACCTACTAAAGTAATTACTGGCGCTGTAGTGTCTTGAACTGTTACTGTACGAGTTACTTGAGTCGCTGCATTTCCTGCAGTATCCGTTACATTATACGTTACTGTATAATTTCCTGGAGTACTCATATCAACTCCACTTGCATCGATTGTTGCTGTTAAGCCTGTCTCACAATCTGTTACAGTTGCGTCTAATTCTGTATAACTTCCACATGCCTCTAATACCTGTGGGTTAGCACCTACTAAAGTAATTACTGGCGCTGTAGTGTCTTGAACTGTTACTGTACGAGTTACTTGAGTCGCTGCATTTCCTGCAGTATCCGTTACATTATACGTTACTGTATAATTTCCTGGAGTACTCATATCAACTCCACTTGCATCGATTGTTGCTGTTAAGCCTGTCTCACAATCTGTTACAGTTGCGTCTAATTCTGTATAACTTCCACATGCCTCTAATACCTGTGGGTTAGCACCTACTAAAGTAATTACTGGCGCTGTAGTGTCTTGAACTGTTACTGTACGAGTTACTTGAGTCGCTGCATTTCCTGCAGTATCCGTTACATTATACGTTACTGTATAATTTCCTGGAGTACTCATATCAACTCCACTTGCATCGATTGTTGCTGTTAAGCCTGTCTCACAATCTGTTACAGTTGCGTCTAATTCTGTATAACTTCCACATGCCTCTAATACCTGTGGGTTAGCACCTACTAAAGTAATTACTGGCGCTGTAGTGTCTTGAACTGTTACTGTACGAGTTACTTGAGTCGCTGCATTTCCTGCAGTATCCGTTACATTATACGTTACTGTATAATTTCCTGGAGTACTCATATCAACTCCACTTGCATCGATTGTTGCTGTTAAGCCTGTCTCACAATCTGTTACAGTTGCGTCTAATTCTGTATAACTTCCACATGCCTCTAATACCTGTGGGTTAGCACCTACTAAAGTAATTACTGGCGCTGTAGTGTCTTGAACTGTTACTGTACGAGTTACTTGAGTCGCTGCATTTCCTGCAGTATCCGTTACATTATACGTTACTGTATAATTTCCTGGAGTACTCATATCAACTCCACTTGCATCGATTGTTGCTGTTAAGCCTGTCTCACAATCTGTTACAGTTGCGTCTAATTCTATATAACTTCCACATGCCTCTAATACCTGTGGGTTAGCACCTACTAAAGTAATTACTGGCGCTGTAGTGTCTTGAACTGTTACTGTACGAGTTACTTGAGTCGCTGCATTTCCTGCAGTATCCGTTACATTATACGTTACTGTATAATTTCCTGGAGTACTCATATCAACTCCACTTGCATCGATTGTTGCTGTTAAGCCTGTCTCACAATCTGTTACAGTTGCGTCTAATTCTGTATAACTTCCACATGCCTCTAATACCTGTGGGTTAGCACCTACTAAAGTAATTACTGGCGCTGTAGTGTCTTGAACTGTTACTGTACGAGTTACTTGAGTCGCTGCATTTCCTGCAGTATCCGTTACATTATACGTTACTGTATAATTTCCTGGAGTACTCATATCAACTCCACTTGCATCGATTGTTGCTGTTAAGCCTGTCTCACAATCTGTTACAGTTGCGTCTAATTCTGTATAACTTCCACATGCCTCTAATACCTGTGGGTTAGCACCTACTAAAGTAATTACTGGCGCTGTAGTGTCTTGAACTGTTACTGTACGAGTTACTTGAGTCGCTGCATTTCCTGCAGTATCCGTTACATTATACGTTACTGTATAATTTCCTGGAGTACTCATATCAACTCCACTTGCATCGATTGTTGCTGTTAAGCCTGTCTCACAATCTGTTACAGTTGCGTCTAATTCTGTATAACTTCCACATGCCTCTAATACCTGTGGGTTAGCACCTACTAAAGTAATTACTGGCGCTGTAGTGTCTTGAACTGTTACTGTACGAGTTACTTGAGTCGCTGCATTTCCTGCAGTATCCGTTACATTATACGTTACTGTATAATTTCCTGGAGTACTCATATCAACTCCACTTGCATCGATTGTTGCTGTTAAGCCTGTCTCACAATCTGTTACAGTTGCGTCTAATTCTGTATAACTTCCACATGCCTCTAATACCTGTGGGTTAGCACCTACTAAAGTAATTACTGGCGCTGTAGTGTCTTGAACTGTTACTGTACGAGTTACTTGAGTCGCTGCATTTCCTGCAGTATCCGTTACATTATACGTTACTGTATAATTTCCTGGAGTACTCATATCAACTCCACTTGCATCGATTGTTGCTGTTAAGCCTGTCTCACAATCTGTTACAGTTGCGTCTAATTCTATATAACTTCCACATGCCTCTAATACCTGTGGGTTAGCACCTACTAAAGTAATTACTGGCGCTGTAGTGTCTTGAACTGTTACTGTACGAGTTACTTGAGTCGCTGCATTTCCTGCAGTATCCGTTACATTATACGTTACTGTATAATTTCCTGGAGTACTCATATCAACTCCACTTGCATCGATTGTTGCTGTTAAGCCTGTCTCACAATCTGTTACAGTTGCGTCTAATTCTGTATAACTTCCACATGCCTCTAATACCTGTGGGTTAGCACCTACTAAAGTAATTACTGGTGCTGTAGTGTCTTGAACTGTTACTGTACGAGTTACTTGAGTCGCTGCATTTCCTGCAGTATCCGTTACATTATACGTTACTGTATAATTTCCTGGAGTACTCATATCAACTCCACTTGCATCGATTGTTGCTGTTAAGCCTGTCTCACAATCTGTTACAGTTGCGTCTAATTCTGTATAACTTCCACATGCCTCTAATACCTGTGGGTTAGCACCTACTAAAGTAATTACTGGCGCTGTAGTGTCTTGAACTGTTACTGTACGAGTTACTTGAGTCGCTGCATTTCCTGCAGTATCCGTTACATTATACGTTACTGTATAATTTCCTGGAGTACTCATATCAACTCCACTTGCATCGATTGTTGCTGTTAAGCCTGTCTCACAATCTGTTACAGTTGCGTCTAGTTCTGTATAACTTCCACATGCCTCTAATACCTGTGGGTTAGCACCTACTAAAGTAATTACTGGCGCTGTAGTGTCTTGAACTGTTACTGTACGAGTTACTTGAGTCGCTGCATTTCCTGCAGTATCCGTTACATTATACGTTACTGTATAATTTCCTGGAGTACTCATATCAACTCCACTTGCATCGATTGTTGCTGTTAAGCCTGTCTCACAATCTGTTACAGTTGCGTCTAATTCTGTATAACTTCCACATGCCTCTAATACCTGTGGGTTAGCACCTACTAAAGTAATTACTGGCGCTGTAGTGTCTTGAACTGTTACTGTACGAGTTACTTGAGTCGCTGCATTTCCTGCAGTATCCGTTACATTATACGTTACTGTATAATTTCCTGGAGTACTCATATCAACTCCACTTGCATCGATTGTTGCTGTTAAGCCTGTCTCACAATCTGTTACAGTTGCGTCTAGTTCTGTATAACTTCCACATGCCTCTAATACCTGTGGGTTAGCACCTACTAAAGTAATTACTGGCGCTGTAGTGTCTTGAACTGTTACTGTACGAGTTACTTGAGTCGCTGCATTTCCTGCAGTATCCGTTACATTATACGTTACTGTATAATTTCCTGGAGTACTCATATCAACTCCACTTGCATCGATTGTTGCTGTTAAGCCTGTCTCACAATCTGTTACAGTTGCGTCTAATTCTGTATAACTTCCACATGCCTCTAATACCTGTGGGTTAGCACCTACTAAAGTAATTACTGGCGCTGTAGTGTCTTGAACTGTTACTGTACGAGTTACTTGAGTCGCTGCATTTCCTGCAGTATCCGTTACATTATACGTTACTGTATAATTTCCTGGAGTACTCATATCAACTCCACTTGCATCGATTGTTGCTGTTAAGCCTGTCTCACAATCTGTTACAGTTGCGTCTAATTCTGTATAACTTCCACATGCCTCTAATACCTGTGGGTTAGCACCTACTAAAGTAATTACTGGCGCTGTAGTGTCTTGAACTGTTACTGTACGAGTTACTTGAGTCGCTGCATTTCCTGCAGTATCCGTTACATTATACGTTACTGTATAATTTCCTGGAGTACTCATATCAACTCCACTTGCATCGATTGTTGCTGTTAAGCCTGTCTCACAATCTGTTAC
Source organism: Tenacibaculum sp. AHE14PA (assembly GCF_019278465.1). Classification (GTDB taxonomy): domain Bacteria; phylum Bacteroidota; class Bacteroidia; order Flavobacteriales; family Flavobacteriaceae; genus Polaribacter; species Polaribacter bernardetii. The sequence goes on from NZ_CP058983.1 coordinate 756,946, forward strand.
AGTTGCGTCTAGTTCTGTATAACTTCCACATGCCTCTAATACCTGTGGGTTAGCACCTACTAAAGTAATTACTGGCGCTGTAGTGTCTTGAACTGTTACTGTACGAGTTACTTGAGTCGCTGCATTTCCTGCAGTATCCGTTACATTATACGTTACTGTATAATTTCCTGGAGTACTCATATCAACTCCACTTGCATCGATTGTTGCTGTTAAGCCTGTCTCACAATCTGTTACAGTTGCGTCTAATTCTGTATAACTTCCACATGCCTCTAATACCTGTGGGTTAGCACCTACTAAAGTAATTACTGGTGCTGTAGTGTCTTGAACTGTTACTGTACGAGTTACTTGAGTCGCTGCATTTCCTGCAGTATCCGTTACATTATACGTTACTGTATAATTTCCTGGAGTACTCATATCAACTCCACTTGCATCGATTGTTGCTGTTAAGCCTGTCTCACAATCTGTTACAGTTGCGTCTAATTCTGTATAACTTCCACATGCCTCTAATACCTGTGGGTTAGCACCTACTAAAGTAATTACTGGTGCTGTAGTGTCTTGAACTGTTACTGTACGAGTTACTTGAGTCGCTGCATTTCCTGCAGTATCCGTTACATTATACGTTACTGTATAATTTCCTGGAGTACTCATATCAACTCCACTTGCATCGATTGTTGCTGTTAAGCCTGTCTCACAATCTGTTACAGTTGCGTCTAATTCTGTATAACTTCCACATGCCTCTAATACCTGTGGGTTAGCACCTACTAAAGTAATTACTGGCGCTGTAGTGTCTTGAACTGTTACTGTACGAGTTACTTGAGTCGCTGCATTTCCTGCAGTATCCGTTACATTATACGTTACTGTATAATTTCCTGGAGTACTCATATCAACTCCACTTGCATCGATTGTTGCTGTTAAGCCTGTCTCACAATCTGTTACAGTTGCGTCTAGTTCTGTATAACTTCCACATGCCTCTAATACCTGTGGGTTAGCACCTACTAAAGTAATTACTGGCGCTGTAGTGTCAACTTCTCCTATTGTTATAATTCCTAAATCTATAGGACATTGATTATTCCCCCAACGAACCCAAACATCATAATCACCTGGGGCTAACCCATTGTATGATGTACTTCCAGTATTATCCTGAACATATTTTTTATTATACCCTGAATCTAGATCCCCTTCTATACTAAACTCTATATGTGATCTACTTGGATTATCGGAAAATGTAAACGTAATTATTCCATCATCTTCACCACACTCACTATCCATTTTTGTAACAGTAACATCAGGAATTTTTGTATAAGTTACTTCAACCTCATCAGTATCAGAACAACCATTATTATCTGTAACAGTTACAGTATAAAAAACATTTTCATTAGCATCACCCGACATTACGTAAGGAAAAGAAATATTTTGCCCACTACCTACACCAAATCCTGTGCTAGAATTAGTCCATTCATATGTTAAACCTGTTCCATTTGCAGTTGCAGATAAATTTGTATCTTCGCCTGAACACACTCTAAAATTAGCTCCAGCACTTGCATTAATATCTTTTACAGTAATACTTACAGAATAGCTGTTAACACAAAGAGGGTCTTGACCTACCGAGTCACCAGCAAATAAACTCCATGTCCCTAAAGGGTTGGTACCTATGTATGACGCAAAACTACCTGATGGTGAAAAACTACCACTAACAGGTGTGCCTGAAGGTGTTGCAGCACCATCTAAAAAAATTGTTGTAACATTACCTATATCAACTCCTCCTGACCAAGTATTTACTGGAGCAATAACCTCTGTATTTGTTGGACCAACTAAAGAAAAGAAAGTCTCATTATGATATGCGTTTCCATTTCTTGGATTCGCACATTGCCTATCTGTTTTTGTCCAATTAATCGTTACTGTTAAACTTTCTATAACACAACCATTAGGAAAATCTGTTGCTGTAAAATTAACTCCAGGTAAATTAGCTGAACTACCATCAAGAGAAATAGTAGCTCCTGAATATGTTTTTGTTACAGTGTAGCTCTGAGAGTAAGAAAATTGCAATGAAAAAACAAAAAACAAGAAAAAAAGCAACAGGGAACTTAATTTTTGAAGGGGTAAAGGGGTAATTTTATTCATAAAAAACACTTTAATTACTACTGCATTTACTTAGCCACTTAATAGCCATATATTATACGTACGCCAAAAGGTAGCAATTGGTTTTACAAAAGCTTTCTTTTATTTGTTAATTTCAAATTGCTTGTATTATAAAAAAGGTGTTTTTACTGAAAGCCACCCTCTTTTAAAGCCACAATACAATGACTAACATACTTTTAAAATTATTTATTTAAAGAGGGAATAAAATAAACAACTAACATAAAACCATGTAGATATATACTAGACACAGATTTTATTACGAGGTCACAAAAATAGTAAAAAAAAAGTTTTTACATTCATTCAAAAATTATTTATAATACTTTTTACTTATATCTCCTCAGTATTAAATAAGATTAAACTATGATTAAACACCGTTTAAAAACACCTTAAAAGCGCTTTTTTAAAAAAACAAACCATTCTCTAATCGAAATAAAAAAAACCTCTTAAATCAACTAATTTGAAGAAATAATTATTTTGTAATTTTTAAAAGAATATTTACCAAGGAATCTACTTCTTTTTTGGTATTTAATTTACTTAAAGAAACTCGGAGTGATGTTTTTTCAACATCATCATCACTTAAAAAAACTTGCAACACATGCGAACCTTTATTACTTCCGCTTTGACAAGCACTTCCTCCAGAAACTGCAATTCCCTTTAAATCTAAATCAAATAATAACATATTTTTACGAATAGGCAATCGCAAGCTCGTTATTAAATAACTACTATTATTTACATCAGCGGACAAACCATTAAAAGAGATATTAGTATTCTTATTAATTAATTCACCAATTAAGTATTTTTTTAGATTTAGAATATACTCTTTATCCTTTTCTAGATTTATATATGCTACTTCCAACGCCTTTTCCATTCCTAAAATAGCATGTACGTTTTCGGTACTAGATCGCACTCCTTTTTCTTGCTCTCCACCATACAGCATTGGCTGTACAGCAATTCCTTTTTTAATATACACAAAACCCACCCCTTTTGGGCCATGGAATTTATGCGCACTTGCTACTATAAAATCGATCGGTATTTTTTGCAAATCTATTTGATAATGCCCTATCGCCTGTACGGTATCTGAATGAAAATAAGCTTGATAGGTTTTACATAAAGCCACAACCTCATCAATTGGTAATATATTTCCGATTTCATTATTTATATACATTAAACTTACCAATGTTTTTTCATCACCTTGCTTTAAAAGCTTTTCTAAGCTATCTATTACAACCGCTCCGTTTTCATCTAACTCCACGAAGTCCACTTTCACCCCATACTGTTTTTGCAAATAGGCAACCGTGCGTAAAACTGCATGATGCTCTATTTTAGAGGTAATAATTCTTGTTACCCCTAAATTTACGACTGCATTTTGCAAAATTAAATTATCTGCTTCGGTACCACCTGCCGTAAAAACAATTTCTCTTGCAGCTACATTAAAGTGCTTTGCTATATTTTTTCTTGCTGTTTCTACTGCTGCTTTTGCCTTTCTACCAAACTGATGTGTAGACGAAGGATTTCCAAAATTTTGCAACATTGCTTGTTGCATTACCTCAATAACTTCGGGTAACATTGGTGTTGTTGCTGCATTATCTAAATAAACAGATTCCATAAAATATTCTTAATTTGAATTTTGATAAATATAAACCTCAGTAGCTCCTTGTCCGTATTTTTGGTAAGAGGCATCGTAATATTTTACTTCATAATTATTTAGTAAATAATACAATTCGCTTTTTAACACCCCTTCTCCCACTCCATGAATTAACACTAATTTAGAGATGCTTTTAGCCATGCAATATTCTAATTTATGTTTAGCTGTTTGCAATTGTAAAGAAAGCACATCGTAATTATCCATACCACGTGTAGATTTTACTAATTTACTTGCATGCAAATCGACTTCCATCACCACTTCGTTTTTATCTTTTACGAATATTGATTTTTTCTTTTTAGGCGCCTGCTGAATCTTCTCTTTTAAAAAACTATTATTTATGTTAACGTGCCTGCTTAACTCATTTTGATCTGTATGAATTTTAACCAACTCATTCTCAAAAAAGGAATACTCCATACCATCGACATCCTTAACAAAAAAAATGTTATTTTCTTTTTTTGTTATGAATCCTCTAATATCGGCATCTAAAACCGCCACTTTATTACCTATTTCTAAACACATTCTTAACCTTTACTTAATTCAACAATAGTCTTTTACAGCGTATTTTTGCAGTATAATACCCTACAAAAGAACTGTAAAAAAATGATAAACACTAAAAATATTAGCACAAAAACATTCTTTGAAGAAGCTAACAAAGATATAACAATTAGTAATGAGCGTAAAGAGCTACTTACCAATATTGCGCTATTAATTAGTAATGAATATCAGGAAAGAGAAAAGATAAATTTAAATTTTATCTGCACACACAACTCTAGAAGGAGTCAGTTTGCACAAGTTTGGAGTTTTTTTGCTATTGAATATTTTAATTTAAAAAATATTTACACGTATTCTGGCGGAACAGAAACCACTGCTTTTCATAGAAATACGGTAAAAAGCTTACAAAAAACTGGTTTTAACTTTAACATCCTTGATTTTTCTCATCAAAACCCAAGATATTTAATCTCTTTTGATGGAACTAAAAAATCAATCATAGGTTTCTCTAAAACCTTTGATCATTCTCACAATAGCTATCCGTACATCGCAATTACAACTTGCGATAGTGCCGATGAAAACTGTCCGTTTATTGCAGATGCCATTGCGAGGTTTCACTTACCTTATTCAGATCCTAAAAAAGCAGACACTACTGATTTAGCTTCAGAAACCTATTTAAATACGAGTAAACAAATAGCTGGAGAGGTTTTTTATATTTTTGAAAGCGTTAAAAACAACATCGACACCGTATAAATCTATTTGCAAAAAACCAACCACTCTCTCTAAGATTGATGCGATGCTGAAATAAATTCAGTATAACGTAGAATGATAACATCTATATAAACTCAGATGTAGTTTCGGAAAACTATTTATAAAAACAGTATTAACTCTTTTCTTACTTGATGCGAGGCTCAAATAAATTCAGCATGACGTAGAATGATAACATCTATATAAACTGCCATGTAGTTTCGGAAAATTACTTATAAAAACAGTATTAACTCTTTTCTTACTTGATGCGATGCTGAAATAAATTCAGCATAACATAGAATGATAACATCTATATAAACTAAGATGTAGTTTCGGAAAACTATTTATAAAAACAGTATTAACTCTTTTCTTACTTGATGCGAGGCTCAAATAAATTCAGCATGACGTAGAATGATAACATCTATATAAACTGCCATGTAGTTTCGGAAAACTATTTATAAAAACAGTATTAACTCTTTTCTTACTTGATGCGAGGCTCAAATAAATTCAGCATGACGTAGAATGATAACATCTATATAAACTGCCATGTAGTTTCGGAAAACTACTTATAAAAACAGTATTAACTCTTTTCTTACTTGATGCGATGCTGAAATAAATTCAGCATGACGTAGAATGATACCATACACATAAACTCCGATGTAGTTTCGGAAACCTATTTATAAAAATAGTATTCGTGCCTTCCTAAATTGATGCAATGCCGAAATAGCTTCAGCATGACGTGAAACATAACAACATCCAAAGATTGCAAATTTTAAAATACAGTAATTTACACTACTGTATTTTTATCGTAAGGAATACTTTTTAAAATATGGTTTATAACATCAATACGCGCTAACGTTTTTCTGTTTGCTCTAATCACTTTCCAAGGAGATATTGACGTATTTGTTTTGGAAAACATTGCTCGTTTATACTCAGTATAATCATCCCAAAGCTCCTGCGCTCTTTTATCTACCGGTGTTATTTTCCATTGCTTTAATGGGTTATTAATAATATCCTTAAAACGTTTTGCCTGTTCTTTTTTATTGATAGACATATATATTTTCACCAATCGGATTCCAGATTCTAAAATCATTCTTTCAAAATCATTTACCTGATTCATAAAAACCTGATATTCTTCTTGCGTACAAAATCCGTTTACAGGCTCTACCACTGCTCGATTATACCAACTACGATCAAATAAAACAATTTCACCTGCCTTTGGAAATTTTCGTACATACCGTTGAAAATACCATTGCGTTTTTTCATCTTCATTGGGCTTTGGTAATGCCACAATACGCATATGACGCGGATTTATTCTTTCTGTAATTCTACGTATTGCACCACCTTTACCCGCAGCATCTCTACCTTCAAAAATAACAATAATACGTTCATTATTATTAATCCCCCATTTTTGCAAACGAATTAACTCTACCTGTAATTTTTTTAATTTACGCTCATAATCTACATATCTAACCGCCCTTTCTATATTAAAAGGCTTCGACAAAAGTGCTTTAAGCCCTTTGGTAGTATTTAGTTTATTTACATCTTTTTGTGTTAACTTTTCCATATTAATCTAAGTGATTTACTGAGCGATAATAACGCATTACGATATTAGGATCTGGATTTGTTGACATTTTAACATCTTCTCTTTCTTGATAATCAAACTGTGACAACACATGACGCATACACTCAATTCTCGCTTTCTTTTTATCATTTGTTTTCACCACTATCCAAGGACTGTAAGAAGTATGTGTTTTACTAAACATCTCTTCTTTATAGAAACTATAATCGCTCCACAATTCTTGTCCTTTTTTATCAACAGGACTAAATTTCCATCTTTTTAAAGGATCATCATTACGCGCATCAAATCTGCGCATTTGCTCGTCTTTAGATATCGACAACCAAAACTTAATAATTACCACACCATCTTCATACAACATATGTTCAAACTCAGGCACCTGTACTAAAAACTTATCGTACTCTACCTTTGTACAAAACCCCATTACAGGCTCTACCACAGCACGATTATACCAGCTACGATCAAAAAAAACAATCTCACCTGGATCTGGTAATTCTTTAATATATCGCTGAAAATACCACTGCCCTTTTTCGACAACCGTTGGTTTATTCAAAGCTACCAAACGCATAGAACGCGGATTTAAATGCTCCATAAAACGACGTATATTTCCGCCTTTTCCAGCAGCATCCCTCCCTTCGAAAATCACCGCAACTCGTTTGTTATTTTTAGCTATCCACTGCTGTAATTTCACTAATTCTATCTGAAGTTTTTTCAACTCCTTCTCGTATGCTATTTTCTCTTTAACCTTATCAACAGAAACTCCTTTCTCTTTAATTAAAGACAACAATTGATCGTTTGTTGAAACACTTTCAAAATCATCAATTGTAAGTTTTGCTTTCTTTCCCATGTAAAAAATACGTTGAATTGCTACTAATTTAACCCTAACATTGCTAAAATAAGACGATATTAGCTGCTATGAAACAAAAAATCTTTTTTTTTATTCTCTTGTCATCTATCAGCCTTTTCTCACAACGAAAATACGCCAAAGAATTCAGTTTTTTAAACGATAATGATTTATATATCTCCCCTAATCAAGATAGGTATTATACCAATGGTATGTTTTTTTCGTATCGCTATTTAAGCAACAATACAACTGAAAAACTTGAAAAAAAGATTTTCGAGATTCAAATTGGCCATCATATGTATACGCCATTTAAAGCTATTGTTGAGCAAAGCAGTGATCACGATCGCCCATTTGCAGGTTATTTATTTGGTAGTTTTGGTATACATCGTTTTTATAAAAATGAAACTATTATAAAAACAACATTACAGCTTGGTTCACTTGGTCCGTCTGCGCTTAGCAAACCGATGCAAGATTTTATTCACGAAATATATGGTTTTAAAAAGGCGATTGGGTGGGAAGATCAGATTTCTGATGCTCTCGCAGTGAACTTAAAAATAACCTACATAAAAAAACTAGCAAACGACAACTACCTTGATGTTAACTGGGTTAACAATATCAGAATCGGAACCGTTTATACTGATTTCTCAACAGGATTTTATGGACGTATCGGACTAAAACCACTTCAGAAAATTATAAACTCCATTGCTTTCAATGCAAACCTAAACAATGAAAACACCAATTTCAACAACGAAATTGAGTCTTTTTTATATATAAAACCTATGTTTAGCTATGTTGCCTATGACGCAACAATTGAAGGTAGTTTTTTAAATGACAGCAGTCCGATTACCTACGATATTGAACCTTTTAAGTTTACAGCTGAAATAGGGATTCGTTTTACTGCCAATCGTTTTAATTTTGGCTATGCTATAAATTACCATACAAAAAAGCTAAAAAGCGTACGCGTACCAAAGGGTAATTTTTACGGAACCCTACTTTTTAACTACCAGTTTAATTAACTTTTTTGATGGTTAAAAAAATAATTTTTAAAACCATCAAATTAAGATATATTTGTACATCTAATATACAGAAACTATACTAAATGAAATTTATCGTATCTAGCTCGCAGTTATTAAAACAATTACAAGTTTTAGGAGGGGTTATAAACAGCAATAACACATTACCTATTTTAGACAATTTTTTGTTCGAACTAGCTAACAACGAACTTCAAATCTCAGCATCAGATCTTGAAACAACAATGACATCGGTTATTGAAGTAGAAAGTACTGATACCGGATCTATAGCTATTAATGCACGTTTATTATTAGACACTTTAAAAACCTTCCCAGAGCAACCACTTACTTTTAAAGCAGAAAGTGATAGCACTATCGAAATTATTTCTGAGCAAGGTAAATACGACATGGCTTATTTTAGCGGTGAAGAATTTCCTAAAGCTGTTGAATTACCTTCTCCTAGCAGTACTGATATTCCGTCTAACATTTTAGCTACGGCAATTTCAAAAACAATATTTGCTGCAGGAAATGATGATTTACGACCAGTAATGAGTGGTGTATTTTTTCAGTTCAACTCGAAAGAATTAACTTTCGTTGCTACCGATGCTCACAAACTAGTTAAATATACGCGTACCGATGTTACTGCTGATAAATCTGCAGAATTCATTATGCCTAAAAAACCTTTAAATTTATTAAAAGGGATTTTAAGCGGGTCGGATAATAATGTTACAATAGAATACAACGATACAAACGCTAAATTCACTTTTGACAATGTGGTGTTAGTTTGTCGTTTAATCGACGGGAAATACCCTAATTACGAAGCAGTAATCCCTAAAGAGAATCCGAATAAATTAACAGTAGATAGAGCTTCTTTCTTAAACTCTGTTCGTCGTGTTTCTATTTTCTCTAGCAAAACAACACATCAGATTCGTTTAAAAATGGCTGGAACGGAATTAAATATCTCTGCCGAAGATTTAGACTACTCAAACAAAGCAGATGAACGATTACACTGTGATTATCAAGGAGATGACATGCAAATAGGTTTTAACTCACGTTTTTTAAGCGAGATGTTAAACAACTTAAATGCAAACGATGTATTAATAGAAATGTCTTTACCAAATCGTGCTGGAATTTTAACGCCAATCGACGGAACTGACGAAGGTGAACAAGTTACGATGTTAGTAATGCCTGTGATGTTAAACGCATAAAACAGTTAACATAAAATCATAAAAGCCACATATTCAATTATGTGGCTTTTTTATACTCCTAAAGTTTGGTATTTCTTTTTGTTAACATCTTTCGCTTTTAAAAATGATAAATAATTGTAAATTTACCTCTTTCAAACTTTTTATAAATCACAATGGGTAAAATAATCGCAATTGCAAATCAAAAAGGTGGTGTAGGTAAAACTACTACCTCTATCAATTTAGCCTCATCATTAGGTGTTTTAGAAAAAAAGGTATTATTAATAGATGCCGACCCACAAGCTAACGCCACTTCTGGCTTAGGTTTAGATGTTGAAAGTATTGAGTTTGGAACCTACCAAGTTTTAGAACACACCATATCAGCTAAAGAAACTATTGTAAAAACGAGTTCTCCTAATGTTGATTTAATTCCTGCCCATATAGATCTTGTTGCTATTGAAATAGAATTGGTAGACAAGCAAGCAAGAGAATACATGCTTAAAAAGGCACTCGCAGATATAAAAGATGATTATGATTATATTTTAATAGACTGCGCTCCTTCTTTAGGGTTAATTACATTAAACTCTTTAGTAGCTGCCGACGCTGTTATCATACCTATTCAATGTGAATATTTTGCCTTAGAAGGCTTGGGTAAATTATTAAATACGATTAAAAGTGTTCAAAAAATTCACAATCCAGATTTAGATATTGAAGGATTATTATTAACCATGTTTGATTCTCGTTTACGACTTTCTAACCAAGTTGTAGAAGAAGTTAAAAAACACTTTAGCTCAATGGTTTTTGATACAATTGTTCACCGAAATATTCGTTTAAGTGAAGCGCCTAGTTATGGTGAAAGTATAATTTCATACGATGCAACCAGTAAAGGTGCTGTAAATTACTTAAATTTGGCGAACGAAATTTTAACTAAAAACGCATAAGTACTGTAGCATGGCAAAAGCAACTAAAAAAAGAGCTTTAGGAAGAGGTTTATCAGCTTTATTAACTGAAACTGCTGAAGTAAATTCTGCTGAGGATAAAAACGCGGATAAATTAGTAGGAAATATCATTGAAATTGGATTAGATTCAATAGAAATGAATCCTTTTCAGCCTAGAACCTATTTTGATGAAGAAGCTTTACGTGAGTTGGCGAATTCTATAGAACAATTAGGTGTTATACAACCTATTACCGTACGAAAGTTAGCCAATAACAAGTTTCAATTAGTTTCTGGTGAACGTCGTTTTAGAGCCTCTAAATTAATAGGTAATAAAACAGTACCCGCTTATATTCGTTTAGCGAACGATCAAGAAATGCTAGAAATGGCATTGGTTGAAAATATTCAGCGTAAAAACTTAGATCCTATTGAAGTAGCACTTTCTTACCAGCGTTTAATTGATGAAATTCAGTTAACCCAAGAAGAATTAAGTGTTCGGGTAGGTAAAAAAAGATCTACCGTTACCAATTACTTACGCTTATTAAAACTAGACCCAATTATTCAAACAGGTATGCGAGACGGTTTTATATCTATGGGACATGGCCGTGCATTGATTAGTATTTTTAATACCGAAAATCAATTAACGGTTTATGAAAAAATCGTTAGAGATAAACTTTCTGTTCGTCAAACCGAAGAATTGGTAAAAAGTTTAAAATCGGGTATTGTAGCTAAAATCGCAAAAAAGAAAACAGTACCTACTTTTATTACTGAAAGTGTAAAAGACATGAGTAATTATTTTGGCAACAAGGTAGCTGTTAGTGTAAATAATAAGGGAAAAGGGAAAATTTCGATTCCTTTTACCTCAGAAGAAGACTTTAATCGTATTAAAAAACTATTAAAGTAACTTGAATATTCGCACACTCATATTTGTTCTTTTTAGTTTTTTTTTGAGTCAACTCTTATTTGCTCAAAAAGATTCTACCGCTATACGCGCTAAACAACTACAATTAGGTAGTGATAAATACAATCCACTATCTCCTTCTAAAGCAGCTTTTTATTCAGCTATTTTTCCTGGAGCAGGACAAATTTATAATAAAAAATATTGGAAAGCACCAATCGTTTGGGCGGCAATAGGAACAAGTGCTTATTATTATTTAGATAATAGTAACGAATACGATCGCTATAGAACTGCTTTTAAACTTCGAAAACAAGGGGTAAAAGATGAATTTACCGACGAGAACGGAAACACTATAATTTCTAATGACGGACTTGAAAATGCTCAGAAAGTACTTAGAAAAAATAGAGATTTATCACTTTTAACAGGTGTATTAATATATGTTTTGCAAATTGTAGAGGCTAGTGTAAATGCACATTTATTACAGTTTGACACTGACGACAGTTTATCTTTAAAACCGATGGTATATCCAGATCCGCTTTTTATAGAAGCTCCTAAAGTAGGATTAACATTAAAATACTCTTTTTAAATGAAAATAGCCTTACTTGGTTATGGTAGAATGGGTAAAGAAATTGAAAAAATTGCTTTACAAAGAGGCCATGAAATAGTTATTAAAAGCTCAGGAAAAGACACGTATGATATTACAAAAGCTGATATCGCTATTGATTTTAGCGTACCTGATTCGGCTTACAATAATATCAGTAATTGTATAGAAAATAATATCCCCGTAATTTCAGGAACCACAGGTTGGCTTGATAAATACGAATCGATTACCGCTTTATGTAACGAGAAAAAAGGTGCTTTTATTTATGCATCTAATTTTAGTTTAGGGGTTACTATTTTTTTTGAACTAAACAAACAATTGGCTAAAATGATGGATACTTTAAATACCTACAATGTATCTATTGAAGAAATTCATCATACAAAAAAATTAGATGCACCTAGCGGAACCGCTATTACCTTGGCTGACGGAATCGTAGCAAACTCATCTAAAGAAAACTGGGAATTAGCTACTAAAACATCCGAAAAAAACATCCCTATTACCGCTGTTAGAACTCCAGATGTACCAGGAACGCATACCGTAAGCTACCAATCAGACATTGACACTATTGCTATTAAACATACTGCGCATAACAGACACGGGTTTGCTTTAGGTGCGGTTATAGCTGCCGAATGGCTTGTTCATAAAACAGGTGTTTACACCATGCGAGATGTGTTAAACTTAGGTTAATTGCGTAACAAAAAATAAAAAAAGCTCACTAATAACATTAAATTTCATTCCTTTTAGGAACACAAAATATACATATTATGACATTTACCGAATGGTTTTTATGCTTCTTAATAATTCAGGTTATCCATTTTTTAGGAACTTGGAAATTATACGTTAAAGCAGGAAGAAAAGCTTGGGAAGCTGCAATACCTGTTTACAATGCTGTGGTTTTAATGCAAATTATAAATCGCCCAAAATGGTGGGTACTATTATTATTTATTCCCATCGTAAACCTATTAATGTTTCCTATTATTTGGGTAGAAACGTGTAGAAGTTTTGGTTTTAATGAAAAAAAAGACACTCTTTTATCTATTTTCACTTTAGGTTTTTATATTTTTTATATCAACTACGCTACCGAAACACCTTATATAGCGAATAGAAGTTTACAACCACGCTCTGCTTTAGGTGAATGGGTTAGTTCTATTGCTTTTGCTATTATAGCAGCTACTTTAGTGCACACCTACGTTATGCAACCCTATACAATTCCTACTTCATCTTTAGAAAAAACCTTATTAGTAGGTGATTATTTATTTGTGAGTAAGTTCCATTATGGTGCCCGCATACCTAGCACAACTATAGCTGCACCTATGGCACACGATACATTGCCTATTTTAGGAAGTAAATCTTTTATTTCTGATGATAAAAACAAAGAAGGAATTTTAAACAAATTGTCTCTACCCTACATGCGTTTGCCAGGTTTTCAGAACATCAAACGCAACGATATAGTTGTTTTTAGCTGGCCGGCAGATACATTAGCTCTAATGTGGGGAGATAGATCAGGAAAAGCAACTTACAAGCCTATTGATAAAAGAACCAATTACGTAAAAAGAGCCACTGGTATTGCTGGTGACACCTTAGAGGTTCGTGATGGCTATGTATTTATAAACGGAAAGAAAACGGTATTACCAGACAGAGCAAAACCACAATGGTACTTTAAAATTGATACAGACGGAAAAGAATTATCACAAACTGTTATAAGAGAATACAACAAGAACAGAGAAGGTAAAATGTCTAACGATGGCGTTTACTATTTAAACCTTACTGATGATGAAGCTGCCTCTTTAAAGAAAAACCCACTGGTAAAAAGTATCGAGAAAAATTTAAGTCCGAAAGGCACATACGATCCTACTGTTTTTCCTCACAATCCAAAATACGCTTGGTCTTCAGACAATTTCGGACCGCTTTATATTCCTAAAAAGGGAGCTACAGTTGCTTTAAATGAAAGTACGATTCCGTTTTACCAGCAAATCATCCGAAGATATGAAAATAACGATTTAACTATTTTTGGTAACGACATATACATCAACGGTAAAAAAGCTAAAAACTATACGTTTAAGCAAGATTATTACTGGATGATGGGTGACAACCGTCAGCGTTCTTTAGATGCTAGAAACTGGGGATATGTACCGTTTGACCATGTGGTTGGAAGACCTGTTATGATTTGGTTAAGTTGGGACCCAAGTATTTCAATCTTAGATTTTGGAGCAAAAGTAAAATCTATTCGTTGGGACAGAATGTTTACCACTGTTGGCGGTAGCGGAAAACCTACTTCTTATTTATGGCTCGTACTTGTTTTAATTGCAGGTTATAGCTTTTATAGTTACAGAAAAGGTAAAAAGAAAGCATAATGTCACTTTTTATTCCCACATATTTTGCGCCTATTTCACAATACGCAGCAATCAGTACATCTGATTCGGTTGTTTTTGAGCTTGATGATAATTATCAAAAACAAACCTACCGAAACAGGTGCTATATTTTTGGTGCTAACGGCAAGCTAAGCTTAAACGTTCCAGTAAAACACCTGCTTAAAACAAGCCGAAAAAAAACAAAAGACACTTTAGTCGAAAACGATTCACCATGGCAACAGCAGCATTTAAAATCGCTGCAATCGGCTTATCGTTCTTCACCTTTCTTTGAGTTTTATGAAGATGATATTGTTAAAATATTTACTAGAGATTACAAATACCTGCACGATGTGAATATAGATACCCATTTGTTTATTGCGGATGCTTTGCAAATAGACTCTTCTTTTGCTACATCCGAAAACTACGAGGTAAGTCCTACTATTACAGATTATAGAGCTTTAGCAGTTGCTAAAAAAGGGATTGAAGTAAAGATGGAGTCTTACATTCAGATGTTTGATGATAAACATGGTTTTATTCCCAACTTATCTATATTAGACTTACTTTTTATGGAAGGCCCTAATGCTATTAGCCTTTTAGAAAAAACGAGTATAGAATACTAAGTCGATATTGCTTTATAACCTAACTTTATTACTTGTACCTCATAAAGAAATTAAAAATAAATTTCTTTTGCTTTGATAAAAAATGTAGCTTTGGATAGAACCCAAATACAGTACTTTTATCATGGAATTTTTAAGAAATTTTGTTTACAGCGTCCATAATGTTTCTGAAAGCTCTTTTTTAGAGTTTTATAACATAATTGAAAACAAAACACTCTTAAAAAACCATAAGATAGTAAAACTTGGTCAGGTGCCTGTTAATTTTTATATTCTAAAAAAAGGCATCATGAGGTCTTACATAGTCGATGAAAAAGGCAAGGAACATACAAAGACAATTTTTACACCTATTGTAACTTCGGGGAATTTAGGTGCATTGATACAGAAAAAGCCTTCAGGTTTAATTTACGAATGTCTTACAGATTGTGAAGTTATAGAGTGCCATTATGAATCTTTTTATGATTTATCAAAAAAACATCATGATGTAGCTATATTTCATTATAAGGTTTTAGAAAGTGTTTATCTAAGAGAAGAAGCTAAAGTATTAGAATTATCGATGCTAAGTGCTACAGAACGCTATGAAAAGTTAAGAAAAAGCCACCCTGGCATTGACAACTTAATTAACCAATATCATATTGCTTCTTTTTTAAATATTACACCAGTACAGTTAAGTAGAATAAGAAAAAACCATCATTTATAACATTATAAACATATGTTAATGCACACAAAGAGAAAACATTATACATTTGTAATGTAATTAACAAGTTACATTAATAAAAGTTCCCCCCAATATGAACTTTAAAAAATAATCAAACTTACTCCCCCTTGTGTAAGTTTGATTTTATGCGTTTATTTTTTTTTGTCGTTATTTTTCCTTAAATTTAAGTATCTCTATTTGAGATACAACTTGTTAATTACGCTTTTTATGAATAACGATATTGAAAAAACTCTTTCTCAGTACATCGACCTACCTAAAAATGTTATTTCAGATTTTTCGGAAGGACTTACGTATTGTGAGCTCGAACCTTTTGAATACTTTGCTAAAACAAACGAACACACTACTAGTTTTTTCATCTTAAAATCTGGCTTAATTAGATCTTTTTTAGAAACTGAAGACGGAAAACAGGTAACAAAGTTCTTTTTTACACCTCCTAATTTTACAGGAAGCTTAGCCTCTTTAATAAAAAACATTCCTTATGATTTAAACTACCAAGCTTTAACTAAAGTTACTGGTTATAAAGGTTGTTTTCTGAAATTAAAAGAACTTACCTTAAAAAATCATGATTTTAGCCTGTTTTATATAAAGGCAATGGAAAAGTCTTATTTAAAAGCTGAGAACGTAATTATAGATATCTCTACGCATTCTGCTACTGAAAGATATTTAATTTTAAAGGAAAGAATACCTACCATCGATAATTTAATCGCACAACGCTATATTGCCTCTTATCTTAATGTATCGCCTGTACAGTTAAGTCGAATTAAAAAAAGTTTACTTAAATAACGTCCACATCGCTGTTATCTCTTCTTAAAAAATATTATTTACAGAAAACCTAATTATTTAATAAACCGATTAGCTAAATTATTCATTTGCTCTGAGACTGCTAGTTTAATTACCACAAACACATAGACTACTACTATTAAAATACTTTTTAAGATAATATTTATTATCGGATCAATCGGTGTGTTTTTAATAGAGAATTGAGGTATCGAGAAATTCCAATAATAAAATCCGAAAAACAATACGGCTATTATTAATAGCATTTTAAGAGTTTTCTTTGTGTACGGAAACATTTTTAATTTGCGATTAACAAACCAAAGCTTAAACGTATTAAAAAATAATACAGTTAACAATGTAGCTAAAGCCAAACCTTCGGTACCCATACCTATATCGTTATAAAAGAAAATATTTAAATAATACACCATAAATGCCATTCCTACTCCTACAGGCATGGTAATTTTATAAAATTTTGAGTTTTGAATTATCGCTCCGTTATTACCTAAAGACATTAAAAATAATTTAGCCGTAGATATTAGTAAAACCACCAATCCGCCACCTGCATAATTTTTATTTGGCATTATTTTAAACAATTCATCTACATTGCAGTTTACCAATATAAAGAACAGCCCACCAACTAATAATAAATTTATAGAGCTTTTTTCATACAAACTCTTTGTTTCTTTATCATTGTTTTCATTAATAGATTTAGAAGTAAGCGGTTGTAATATTTGCCCCATTGCCCTACTCGGTGCTTCAATAAAAGTACCAATAAATAATGCAACACCATAATAAGCAGCTGTTGCCAAGCCGTCTTTACCAGGAATCATTACTTTGTCTATATCCAATACAAACGCACCTGCACTACCCGCTAAAACAATATAAAAAGTATACCTAAGAACCTCTTTAAAATTAAACGGTAACGATAGTGTTAACTTAGGTGTATATAGTTTAAGTGCATACAACATCATAAATATAGTTCTCGCCACGTAGGCAACTGTCATATAATACAAAAACTCTTGCTTGGTAATCAGCTCAAAACTTACTGCAAATAGCAATATCATAATCGCAGCTCTATTGTAAAGTTCTTTTAAAACATTACCAAAAACCGACTGCATTTGCACTTTTGCCCAAGAATAAAAAACTTCAAAATAAGCACAAGCTACTGCAATAATATAAATATAAACAGTATAATTCTCAATAATTAAGTTCCCTTCAACATTACTTTTTGCAACATATCCCATAATTAAATCATGAAAAAAGTCCCAACAAAAACCTACAGGTAAAGCTATTAAAAGGGGTAAAAATAAAACCGAGCTTAAAAAACTATCTTTTTCTTTTTTAGTTTTGTAGGCTACAAAGAATTTGATAATTGTAAACTGAATACCTAAAGCAATTACAGGCATTAATAAATTTGAAGCAGCAAATACATACATTGCTAAACCATAATATTCATCTTTTAAAAAACGAGCATATAGATATATGGTGTTAATACCTCCTATTAGAAAACCTAAGTAAATTATAATGGTGTTTTTTAGCGACTGTCTTAATACGATTCCCAATTTATTCTTGAATTAATGCTACTATAGCTTTATATATTTTCTCCCCTACATTCTTACCATATAACGCTTCTTTAAATGTTTTTTCTGAATTTAAAAACTCGTTGAAAGCATTGGTTATTTTCTTCGGATGTGTTCCTGTAATTGTAGCATACTTATATGTTACCAGTTCTGTCCATTCGGTTTCCTCTCTCGCTATAATGCAGTGCTTTTTATTAAAAAACGCTTCTTTTTGAAGTCCTCCACTATCGGTAACCACCAAACTACATTTTTTTAACAATTCTAACATATCAAAATAACCAACAGGATCTATAAAAGTAATATTAGGCTGTAAATTATACTCAGCTAACATTTTTTTAGTGCGAGGGTGTAATGGCAATACTACTTTTTTTGTTGTGTTTATTGTTTCTAAAGCAGAAAAAACTTCAGTTAATTTCTCTTTAAAATCGGTATTTTCCTGACGGTGAATTGTCGCCAAAACAAATTCATTTTCTAATAGACCTAAATCGCTTATAATAGTCGATTTCTCTTCAGAAAACTGTCCGTAAAATTCAACAGCATCTTTCATAATGTCCCCATGCTGTTCTATCTTAATATCTAAATTATTAAAACCTTCTTTTTGCAAATTATCAATCGCAACTTGTGTTGGACAACTTAATAAATCAGCAATCCTATCTGTTACGATACGATTCACTTCTTCAGGCATTTGCATATTAAAAGAACGTAAACCAGCCTCAATATGCACCACTTTTACATGTAATTTCTTAGCAGCTAAAGCTCCTGCAAGTGTAGAATTAGTATCACCATACACCACAACTACATCCGGTTTTTCTGCTATTAAAATTTTCTCAATTTTTTCTAGCATCTGCCCTGTCATGGCACCGTGACTTAAACCGTTAATATTTAAATTATACTTTGGCTTTGGTATTTTCATTTCATCAAAAAAAACTGCACTCATATTGGCATCAAAATGCTGACCAGTATGTACAATTATCTCTTCAACCTCATTATGTTTATGTATCACTCGGCTTAACACAGCTCCTTTTACAAACTGAGGACGAGCGCCTAATATGGTAACTATTTTCTTCAAGAATTTACTACTTGTTTAAGTATTACTGACAATTGTTTGGTTAGTTCTTTGCGATGGTATTGCTCGATATTTACAGATGAAACTTCTAACGAGTTTTGTTGGTATTTTTTATACAAATCACTAACTGTCTTTTTTAATTGCTCTTTCTCATTAAAATCAACTATACTACCTGCGTTTGTTTTTGCTAAAATTTCCGCTAAATCACCATCTTCCGGACCAATTGCTAAGATAGGACGTTTTGCTTGTAAATATTCAAAAATCTTTCCTGTTATAATTCCTTTAGCGCTTGGCACTTTATTTACCGCTAATAATAAAACCTGTGAAGCTCGCTGATACTGTTGTACTTCTTTATGAGGCACATAATTTATGCGTGTTACATTTTTAAAGTCGTATTTTTTTAAATCCGCTACAACATCATCAGATAACTTTCCAATCAGTTTTATTTCTAAATCGTTTTTAAAGTCGGTATTTTCTTCGGATAATTCGGCCAATGCTTTCCATAACGTTTTCGGATTTCTATCTGCATTCATCAACCCGATATGTGTAATGGAAAATTTCGAATCTAAAACAGTTTGATTATTGGTGTTTTCATCAACATCATATCCATTTGTTACCACGTGTATGTTATCTGAAAATACCTCATAATTAGCCTTCATTGTTTTACCAACCACCAAACTTGCATCGGCATTTTTAAGGACTTCTTTTTCTAGTTGATGGTGTTTTTTTATCGCTTTTTTAGTTAATGGCAATTGATGAAAATAATCAATATCCGTCCAAGGATCCCGAAAATCTGAGATCCACTTTGCATTTGTTTTTTTCTTTAAATGCAATCCGATTAAATGCAAACTATGTGGCGGACCTGTGGTAATAATTGCATCAATCTTATTTTCTGTCAAGTATTTTTCGAGGTATTTTACCGATGGTTTTACCCAATATTTTCGTGCATCCGGAATAAAATAATTAGCTCGAACATATTGTAGTATTTTTCCGAAAAAAGTCGGATTCGGATTTAAAAAACCAGCACTTGTTTTGGTTTCTTTCTTTTTAAAGATTGATAAAAGATCATTTGGTTCCCAAATACCTTTTTTTATTACTTCAATATCTTTAGGAACGTCATTTGCTAAAGATTCGTCTATAATAGGATACTTAGCTTCATCAACCGTATATACTACAGGTTCTATATTAAAATCGCGTAAATATTTTACAAATTTTAACCAACGCTGCACACCAGAACCACCTGCCGGAATCCAATAATATGTAATAATTAGTACTTTCAAATTATAAATTATTGTATAAATCGATTAAACCTTCTGAAGTTTTATCCCAAGTAAATTCATTTTTAACAAAATTTTCTCCGTTTTTACCCAATTCTTCTCTTAAAGTAGGATTGTTATATAATGTTAAAACTTTATCCTCGAAATCTGCTACATTTTGTGCTTCATGCACCAAACCTCCGTTTATTTTTTCAATTAAGTTTTTCTGAGCAATGGCGTTACTTACCAATAATGGTTTTGCCAAACTCATATATTGAAATAACTTATTCGCATAGGCCACATCGTGCTGAATATTACGTCGTAAAGGTGAAATACAAATATCGCTTGCTTTTATATAAGACGGAAATAACGATACGTTTTGCCAACCTTCAAAATCAACAAAACCGGATACTTTCAACTTTTCAACTTCTGCTTTTAAAATATAATCGGTGGTATTCTTACCTACAATTACCAATTTAACAGTCGGTATTTGTTCTTTTAATTTTACAACAGCTTTTATTGCCGTTAGTAAACCTCTACGAACATGCGTATCTCCCAGATAAAGAATTACAAAATTTTCTTTATACTTTTTGATGATGACGGTATTCAGCTCAAAGGCATTGTAAAAAGATTTACGAATGGTATTTGGTACTAAAACCACTTTATTTTTAGCAATTTCAGTTCTCTCAACTACTTCATCAACAAACTCTTGAGAAACGGTAATTACTTTATCAGCCTTTTTAATAAATGCTTCTTCTTTTTGCTGCCATTTTTTTGGAGAAATGATATATTTCCCAGGGAACTTTTGCAAGTGCGGATAAAACTTCATCACCTCAGGCATATTATCATGCAAATCTAAAATGACAGGTAATTGCTGTTTTTTATTAGTTAAAAAAACTGAATCAGCGATTCGGATATCATGAATATGTATCGCTTCAATCTTATTTTTAAATAAAAAATCAGCAATCTTCTTTTTCATCAATAATGAATAAAAAGGAACGGTGTACGCTAAAGCGGATAATTTATACTCTAATTTGTTAGATTGATATCGCTTTACTTGAATTTGATTAATGGTTTCTTCACGTGCTTCCCCTCCATAAGTCAAACAAAACAAGAACACTTCATGTCCGTTTTTTATCAACCCAATTGCTTCATTCTCTACACGAGGATCTGGCGGAAAAACCTTATCCAATATCATTCCTATTCTCATCTACAACTACTTTCTTTCTTTCTGCGTAAACCGCATAATATCTCGGAATAAATTTCCTTAATATAGGTCTGAAACCTATTTTATTAACAGGGCTTGTCCATTTTTCTGACTCAACAATATTCCAGTCCGATTTGTCTAATAACCAATCAAATTGCCAATCTTCAAACTCGTGATAATGTCTATCCCAAACATCCGTTTTACTTCTGTAGGCATTTGCGAACCATAATTTCAACGGAACAGTGGTAATTAATTTTGTAGCTTTTATTTCCTTTAAAATATTTAAGGGCGCTAACATATGTTCGAAAATTTCAAACGATGTTACTGCATCTACTTCGTGCTCTTTTACAATATCAGTAATAAAATCTAAATCCTCTCCTTTGGTATTAATCACGGTATACCCATGATTTTCCATAATTTCTGTAAACCTATTTCTAGTTCCTAAATCTAAAATAGTTGCTGGTGCAGGTAACACCTTCTCTAAAAATTTTATCGTGTGGTTATATCTCTTTTGAGGATAATATGTTTTCATTAATTTTTATTTAAAAAAATTGAATTCTAAATTTATTTTTGCTTTTTCTTACGAATTACAAACCAGCCAATCGGAATTAGCAATAATAACGCATAACAACATAATGTAATTATATTTCCGGTTCGTATTACGGTTGGTTCGTATTTAAATACAATTTCGTGTTTTCCTTTTGGTATATTCATACCTCTAAGTACATAATTAACTTGATAATGTTCAGTTTTAATGCCATCTAAATAAGCTTTCCAACCATCTTTATAATAGATTTCTGAAAATACGGCAAACTGATTTTCTTGCGTAGCTGTTTTATAAACTAAGGTTGTTACATCATTTTTAATTAATGTAATTGTAGCTGTTGAATCTTTTTTGAATAGATTATTATAATCCATATATCCTTGTGGGCTTCTTTTTAATTCTCGTCCATTAATTACAGCTGTTGATTTCGTGTTTAAACTATCTAAAGCAAGTATCTCTTCATTTGCTGAATTTACTATTTTTAGAGAATTAACGAACCAAGCATTCCCGTTTGCATCGGTATTTTCTTGAAACTTATCTTCACCAACAATAACGTATTTTGCATTTAGCATATTTAGTACGTTGATGTTATTTTTTGCTATTTGATAATCAAACAACTCTTGATAACGTTTCATTTTAGCAGCATGATAACCACCAATCGAATTATGAAAATACGATGTTCTACCATCTTGCATTGGGTTTCCACTAAAATTAGCAACACGGTAATAACTTTTATCTTTTAAAATATCTTTATCAGCTTGGGTTGGTGTAAATGGTTTTAACACCTTTCTTGCTGATGTAAAATCTTCTTTATTTACGTATTTAATATCCACCGATACTAAATCGAAAAGAATTAAACTCCCTAAAACAATTAAAACCGAAACCTGCTTTAGTTTTCCTTTTAGATAAAACCACAACAAAGCTGCTGCTGCTAAAATCAATAAAAATGAGCGAACACTATCGTTAAATAGCATTGTTTTTCTATCAGAAATTAAGGCATCTATTAAAGTTGGTAATTCTTGATATTGGCCATCTCTTAATCCTTCAAAAGCAAATAAACTAGATCCGAATACCGCAAAACCTAAAGTAATTCCGCCTAAAACATAAAATGCCTTTTTTAGCGCTTCTTCTTTTTCTTCGGATGTAGGTTTTGATGAAAAGAAATCTCTTAAAGCAATCATTCCTAATAACGGCACACATAACTCAGCAATTACCTGAATAGATGAAACCGCTCTAAACTTATTATATAACGGCACATAATCAATAAAAAAGTTTGTGATTACTGAGAAATTCTTTCCCCAACTTAACATGATTGAAAAAATAGTAGCGGCTACTAACCAATTCCTTAAACGTCCTTTTACTAAGAAAACTCCTAAAAAGAATAAGAAAAATAAAATAGCACCAATATATGCGGGCGCTTCAACAATAGGTTGTGTTCCCCAATAGGTTAACACCTGACTTGAATAATCTTTGGCGACACTTTTACCTGCGTTTTGTTCTAAAACTTGATAAAAATTAGAATCTTCTCCTAATTTTTCAACCGTTCCTCCACCCATAAAACGAGGAATTATCAAATTAAAAGTTTCAGCAATTCCGTAACTATATTCGGTAATGTACGATTTATCTAATCCTGTAGATTTTTCTTTTGGTGATCCGTCAGAAGTAATTGTTAATTCCGATTTTCCTCGCGTACTAAAATCACCGTATTCTTTCATGGATAATAATCGGGTAGAATTTACGCCCAAACCGATAAACATTGCCACCAATAATACCGCTGCTTGTTTTGCGAATACTGGTAATGTTTTGGTTTTAAAAGCTTCTATAAATTCTACAATTGCCAATATCAACAAACAAAAACCTAAATAATAAGTCATTTGTGGGTGGTTTGTGTATACTTCTAAAGCCATTGCCAAAGCAGTAATTACAAAACCGACTAAATAACGTTTTCTAAAAATATATAAAACTCCGGCAATTACCATTGGCATATAACCAATCGCATGTGCTTTTGCATTGTGTCCTGCCCCGAAAATAATTATTAAATATGTTGAAAATCCGAAAGACAAACTCCCTAAAATGGCAAGTTTCCAATCTACTTTTAAAGCTGTTAATAACAAGAAAAATCCTAAGAAATATAAAAATAGATAATCTGCAGGACGTGGTAAAAAACGAATTGCTTTATCAATATAACGCACGAAATCATTCGGATAATACGCACTAACCTGATATGCAGGCATACCGCTAAAAGCATTTCCTAGCCAATAAGGTTCTTCGCCATTGGCAATTCTATAGTCTTTTACCTCTTTCGACATTCCTATAAATTGGGTAATGTCACTCTGTTTTATTTGTTTTCCGCTTAAAACCGGATTAAAATATAGCAGCGATATAATTGCAAAAACAACAATTGTTATCGCATACGGAATCATTTTTTTAAAATTCATGCTTAATCTATTTCTTCAAAATCAACATATTCTCCTACAGAATTATTGCTTTGTTTTGAATCTTGTGGTTTTTTATCTACAACAGTTTTTCCTTCATCAACAGTGCTTTCTTGTTGATTACTATATTGTTGCGCTGCTTTTTTCTGAACTTTATCTACCGCTTTTTTTAATAAATAAGGAGCAAATAACTTCACCAAAAATTTTAGCACGTAATAAACAAGTATAATTATTAATATAGTTCTTAAAAAATTCATAGGTCCAGCTTCATTTATATGTGTCATCTTAACTTTTAATAAAAAATTAATCAAAAATAACAATTTGAAGCAAAACGAAGCGTTAAGACTTTACAAAACTTATATTATATAGTAATTTGTATTTTATGTATGTTTGTACTAATTGTATTAATTGAATTTACAACATGATTAAGAAACTTCTTTTGTTTATTGCTTTTTTGTCAACCTTGGTTGTAAATGCCCAATACACAACGGTTATAAACTCTAACCGTCCGGGGTTTTCTGAAAGTCCGTACAGTGTAGGTTCTGGTGTATATCAGTTTGAAACCAATTTGTTTTTTAGAAAAATAAACGCAACACCTACTTTTAGCAATCCAGAAGCTTTTGGTTTGAATTTATTATTTAGAACTAGTTTTTTTTCTGAAAAATTAGAATTCAACTTAAACACGAGTATTCAAAGAGATAAAATAGCTTTTAAAAACCTATTCGAATCCTCTTACAACAAGGTAGGATTAGGAAACTTAACATTAGGTGCTAAATATTTAATATACGCACCAAAATACAACGACAAGAAAAAAGAAATTAGAAGTTGGAGAGCAAGACATTCTTTTGATTACAAAAGATGGATTCCGCATATCGGTATTTATGCTGGATTAAATTTTGGAAGTCTCTTAAATGAACCACATAAAGAAGGAGGTATTAGTCCGAAGGTTGGATTATTACTTCAAAATGAATTTTCTAGTAAATTAAATGTGGTAACAAATATTTACTATGATAATATAGGAACCGATTTTAGCGAACTGTCATATATTGTTACGGGTACTTATAATTTTAATGATTATTGGTCTGGATTTGCGGAATGGCAAGATATTTTTGAAACCTACGAACGTAAAAATAATATTGGTGTTGGTGCTGCCTATCTTTTTAGTGAAAACATGCAATTTAATGCAGCTGTTAGAAGTAACTTTAATCAAGATGAAATAGGTATTACAACAAATATTGGAGTTTCGTACAGATTAAACAGACACAAAGACAAATTCCTTGAAGTAGATGAGTTTGGTAATAAAATTGAGGAGCAAAAAACTACCAAATACACTCAAAATAAAGGTTTCTTCGGTCGCTTGTTCGATAACATAAAAGGATTGTTTAAAAAGAAAGACAAACAGACTATAACTATAAAAGAAGGCGAAAAAGAAGAGAAAATAACTATTGATAAACCAAGAAGAGAACGCTCTAAATCGTTAGTTGATGTTATTGTTAAAGATGATATTAAGCAGAAAAAAGAAACAACAAAAGCAGAAAAGAAAGCAGCTAAAAAAGCTAAAAAAGATGCTGAAAAAGCTGTTAAAAAGAAAGAAAAAGAACGCTTAAAGCTTGAGAAAGAAATAAAAAAACTAGAAGAGAAAGAAGCTAAAAACAAAGAAAAAGAGCGACTTAAACTCGAAAAAGATGCTATAAAAGAAGCCAAACGTAAAGAAGAAGAACGTTTAAAGCTTGAGAAGGAAATAAAAAAATTAGAAGAAGACATAAAGAAGGAAGAAGAAAAAGAGCAGAATAAGGACAATTAAAAATCTTACATTTGCTGTATGATTAAAATTAAAGAAATAACATCAAAAAAGGAAATGAAACAATTTGTTAAATTTCCTTTTTCTCTTTATAAGAATAATAAAAACTGGGTTCCTCCTATTATAAGTGATGAAATTGACAATTTCAACCCAAACAAAAATCCTGTTTTTGAAAACGCAAAAGCTAATTTTTTAATAGCTTTAAGAGATGATAAAATTGTAGGAAGAGTTGTTGCTATTATAAACACGTACGAAGTAGAAAAACAACACATTAAAAAAATACGATTCGGTTGGTTTGATGTTATTGATGATGTAAAAGTTACAGAAGCTTTACTCGATAAAGTTAAAGAAATAGGAAGAGCGCACAACCTCGAATATATGGAAGGGCCTGTTGGCTTTAACAACTTAGATAAAACCGGAGTACTTGTTGAAGGTTTTGATCATATTGGCACCATGATTACTTGGTACAACCACCCTTATTATTCGAAACATTTTGAGCAGCTAGGACTAAAGAAAGAAAAAGAATATTTAGAAAATAAATTTCTTTTTAAAAATGTAGATGGCGTAAAGTACGGAAAAGCAAGTAACATCATTCAGAGAAGGTACGGTTTAAAACCGTTAGATTTTACATCGACCAAGGCTATTATGCCTTATGTTGATGAAATGTTTGAATTGTTTAGCAAAGCCTACTCAAAATTATCCACTTATGTACCTATTTCTGATGCTCAAGTAACACACTTTAAAGAAAAATACATCAGTTTTATCAACCCTGAATACATAAAGTTTGTGGTAGATAAAGATCATAAACTCGTTGCTTTTGCTATTGTAATGCCTTCTTTCTCTGTAGCTTTACAAAAAGCAAACGGTAGCCTTTTTCCTTTCGGACTTTTTCATTTATTAAACGCTAGAAAAAACTCAAAAGACGTTACCTTTTATTTAATAGGTGTAGCGCCTGAATACCAAAACAAAGGTGTTTTTGCTATTATTTTTAAACAATATTGTGATACTTTTTCTAAAAAAGGAATCGTAAATTGTATTAGAACTCCGGAATTAGAAGACAATACCGCTATCCATCAAATATGGAAAGACTTTAATCCGACTACACACAAACGACGAAGAACTTATAAATTAAATTTATAATGCAGTTATTTTTTAATCCCAATATCACTCCAGACACTAAACAGATTAGGTTTGACAAAGAAGAGAGCAGGCATATTGTGCGTGTTTTAAGAAAAAAAGAAGGTGATATATTACACATTACAAACGGTAATGGTTTTTTGTTTTCAGTAGAAATAGCAATTGCAAGTGATAAAAAATGCCTTGCAACGGTAATAAAAAAAGAAGAAAAACCTAATAACAGGGATTATTATTTACACGTAGCTATTGCACCAACTAAGAACATTGACCGGTTAGAATGGTTTTTAGAAAAAGCTACCGAAATTGGTATTGATGAAATTACCCCAATTATTTGTGATAATTCGGAGAGAAAAGTAATTAAGATTGAGCGATTATCTAAAATTGTACAATCTGCCATGAAACAATCTTTACAATTTACCTTACCAAAACTTAACGACCCTGTAAAATTATCAACGTTTATCAAACAAGATTTTACAACACAATTATTCATAGCACATTGCGAAGAAAAAAAAGATGAGAACTTCTTAAAAGATGCTGCTACTAAAAATGCTGAATACACTATTTTAATTGGACCGGAAGGTGATTTTTCTACAAAAGAAATAGCGCAAGCTTTAACGGCTAAGTTCACTCCTATTTCACTAGGAAAAAACCGTCTTCGTACAGAAACTGCTGGTTTAAATGTGGTTCAGAACATTGCTTTTATAAATCAATAATTCTTTTTTGTATATTTGATTTAAAACATTGCTTTTGGATACCTCCACCCTATTTAATTTCTTTTTACTTATTAGTGCTTTGCATGGTTTTGCTTTTAGTATTATACTTTTCTGTTCAAAAAACGGAAGAGAAAAAAGTATGCTTTACTTAAATTTATTGATACTTACCATATCCTTAAATAACATTCAGTCTTGGGCTTTAGAATTAAAATTATTTCAACATAAATTCTCATTAGATTACCTACAGATACCTTGGCATTTTTTAGCAATGCCTTTTTTATATATGTTTTTAATAAACTATTTAAGCTTATCTAAAAAATCATACAATATCTTAAAGGTAATGATTCCTTTATTTTTTGTGATAATAGCGGCACAAATTACTTTTGTTTTCAACTACAGTAATTCTCCTTCTCAAGAAAAGTTAAACTACATATATGAACGCTATACATCTTTCGAAGAAATGTTTAGCTTATTTACCTCTTTAGGTATTTTTATATACTCCTTTTTTATTCTTTATAAAAAAGAAAAACTTTTTACCAAAATACTATCTTTTGATAATTTAAAATGGATACATACATTTTTTCAACTAACCGCCATAGGTTATATGTTATGGATACTTGCTTTAATTATTAAAGTAAATATGAATTTTACCGGTTTTATATTTTCATATTATCCGCTTAGAGCTTACACTACAGTACTTATTTACTGGTTAGGTTACCAAGGATTTAAGCAAATAAGAATATTAAAAGAACGTAAACACATAAGAAAATCATTATTAATTAATTTAAATAATGATGTTACTGAAGATTTTAAATTAAAATCAGAAGAAGTATCTTCAGAGAAACACAAGGAGCAATTTATAGAAATAGATACTTTTATTGACAAGAAAAAGAAATATTTGGTATCAAAATATACCTTACAAAACTTGTCTAAAGACACCAAATTAAGCTCAAGCACACTTTCTTTAATTATCAACAACATTGCTGGTAAATCTTTTACTGACTATCTAAATGAAAAGAGAATTAATCAGGCTAAATTACTTTTATTAGATACCGATTATGCCAAGTATACTATAACTTCTATTGGTCTAGAATCTGGATTCAATTCTAAATCAACATTTTACACTGTATTTAAAAAACATACAAGCTATACTCCTGTTCAGTACAAGGAGGTTCAAACTAGTTTAAATTAAACTTTTTTTTTAAAATAAACAAGTTCGAAATCATCCAATTTGGATGATTTCGAACTCAATTCAATGATTTTAAAATTATATTTGAACTGTTAAATATGATTTATAGAACTTAAAATTTTTGAAGGGGTTTTATTTTCACAATAATCGTATTAAAAATGCATTGAGGTGATTCTCAATAGTGAAAAAGGAAAAGGAAAAACACCAATATCATTATTGGTGTTTTTTTATTATATTTAATTTCACCACTACTTTAATACATATAACATAAATTTAACACGAATAAACTACCTTATATATAAAATAAACATATATTTGACCTATAACATTATATAATAGCTTGAAGTATTTAAGGGGAATTTTCAACTATATATAATTCCTTATCAGGAAAAAATTAAGCACCAATAGAAATATTGGTGTTTTTTATTATATTGCTGTTTAAATGCTAAATTCTTAAATGAAAAACATCATAGCTTTTATCCTTATTCTATATTGTTCTGTTATTTTCTCACAACAAATTGCTGTTTTAAAATACAAAGGAGGTGGAGATTGGTATGCAAATCCAACGGCATTACCTAATTTAATAAAATTCAGTAACACTAACACAAATACATTTATTGATACTGATATTAATACCGTAACTCTAGAGGATGATACCATTAATAATTATCCTATTATTTTCATGACCGGTCATGGCAACGTATTTTTCACGAATGAAGAAGCCACCAACCTTAAAAACTATTTAATCTCCGGTGGTTTTTTGCATATATCAGACAATTATGGATTGGATACCTATATACGAAGAGAATTAAAAAAAGTTTTCCCAAAAAGTGAATTTCAAGAAATTCCGAATAACCACCCAATCTATAATCAAAAATTTAACTTTACTAAAGGATTGCCAAAAATTCATGAACACGATAAAAAACCGGCTCAAGGATTTGGTCTTTTTCATAAAGGTCGTTTAGTTGTTTTTTATGATTATGAAAGCGATTTAAATGATGGTTGGGAAGATGCTGCAATTCATAACAATCCTGAAGAAACTAGAATAAAAGCTTTTAAAATGGGATCAAACATTATAGAATATGCTTTTAAAAATTAATGATTTACAAATAGATAGTATCAAAATAAATTTTGACACTGAAGGTTTATGGCTTTTAAATATTGCCATTGCTATAATTATGTTTGGTGTTGCGTTAGGTATAAAATTAGAAGATTTTAAACGGCTTTTAAAAAAACCAAAAATTGTTTTTGTAGGTGTACTTTCTCAGTTTATATTGTTGCCTGCTGCTACTTTTTTAGCTATTATTTTAATACAACCACACCCTAGTTTTGCCCTAGGAATGATGATGATTGCAGCCTGTCCTGGCGGAAATGTATCTAACTTTTTTAGTAAGATGGCTGGTGGTAATGCTGCTTTATCTGTCAGTTTAACTGCTTTTGCAACACTTTTATGTATTGTAATGACTCCTCTTAACTTACATTTTTGGGGAAGTTTATATGAACCTACAAACGCTATTTTAAAGACGGTAGAGTTGAATCCGTTTGAGTTGTTTAAGCTTGTTTCTTTAATTTTAGGTATTCCATTACTATTAGGAATGCTTATAAAGCATTATCATTCTGAGATGGCCAATAAGATAGAGAAGGTTTTAAAGCCACTCTCTATGACCGTATTTATCTTATTAATTGTAATTGCTTTCTCTCAGAATTTATCCATTTTTACGAATTATATTCATCATGTATTATTCTTAGTGGTTTTTCATAATATCTTTGCTTATGTACTTGGATACTCAACTGCCAAAATTTTTGGCTTAAACAAATCTGATTCTAAAACAATAGCCATAGAAACCGGAATTCAGAATGGCGGATTAGGGTTATTGCTGATATTTGGCTTTTTCGAAGGCTTGGGAGGAATGGCTTTGCTAGCTGCTTTTTGGGGTATTTGGGATGTTTTTTCAGGAATGCTATTAGCCACCTATTGGGGAAGAAAAAAACAATAACAAATGAAGTTTTTATTATACCATTTTTTAAAAATTTATATTAAAATAGGCTTATTCTTTTATGCTAAAAAGACAACAGTATTGGGTAGGAAAAATATCCCTAAAAAAGGAGCTATTTTGTTTGTTGCCAATCATCCGAATGCCTTAATAGATCCTTTATTAATCGCTACAAATACAAAAAGAAAAATTCATTTTTTAGTACGCGCAGCTGTATTTAAAAAACCAACAATTGCAAAAATTCTAAACATAATTGGTTTAATGCCTGTCTATCGTATTAGAGACGGTATTAAGCAATTATCTAAAAATGATGCTATTTTTAATAATTGCCAAGAACTACTAAAAAACAATAAAACTTTACTAATTTTCCCTGAAGGAAGTCACAATAGAAAACGAACAATTAGACCTTTAAGTAAAGGTTTCACCCGAATATTATACGGCGCTATAGAAAAATATCCTGACTTAAAAATTCATATTGTTCCGGTTGGAATAACTTATCAAAACTCTTCTAAATACCCATCAAAAGTTGCGCTTATTTTTGGCGAACCTATTCTAGCTAATAATTTTTATGCTATTGATAACAAAAATACGTTGATAAAAGAATTGAAAAATAAAATTAGTGATCAATTAAAAAATTTAACGGTTCATATTAACGATGATGAAAACTACAACACCATAATAACGGCATTAAATAAAACAACTATAGATTATACTGATGTAAATAACAGCAATTATCTTATAAAAAAAGATACCTACCCTAGCAAAAAGAAGATTGAAAAAGAAAATAAGTTGTTATACTACTTCGTTATTCTAAATAGTTTCATTCCTTATTTAATATGGAAATCATTAAGTAAAAAGATTCCAGAAATTGAATTTACCGACACTTTTCGTTTCGCATTAGGTATCACATTGTTTCCTTTTTTCTACGCTTTACAAAGCTTTGTCATCAGTTTGTTTTTTAGCACAGAAATAGCGCTAACATATTTTGCTGGTTCACTTTTATTAGTATTATTATATACCAAAACAACTGCGACTAATGCAGGATAGCATCTTGAATATCTTGTTGAATTTTAGTACGCATGTTACTTCTAACCAACCCTCTATTATTCATATTAGGATATACTCTGTTTGATAAAAAAACATATAACAAACCTGACTTAGGATCTACCCAAGTATAGGTTCCTGTAAAACCGCTATGCCCGAAACTCTCTTCTGAAACACAACCACAAGTTGCCTTAACTTTAGGATTTAACTGAGGCTTATCGAAACCTAAACCTCTACGCACTTTTTTATCAGCATAATATCTTTTATTAAATTTATCAAGCGTCTCCGCTTTTAAATATTCCGTACCACCGTAAGTTCCTTTTTGCAAATACATCTGCATAATTTTAGCCACATCATTGGCGTTAGAAAACAAGCCTGCATGACCACCAACACCTCCTAACATAGCAGCACCCATATCATGTACATAACCATGTACTAATTGATTTCTATAGTAATCATCTTTCTCTGTAGGAACAATTTCTGTTTTATAATATTTCTGAAGCGGTAAATACGTCATTCTATCAGCTCCTAATGACTTATAAAACTCTTCATCCACTAACTCATTTAAAGGTTTTTGATATTTTTTTTCTAAAATTTCCTTAAAAATATAATACCCCAAGTCACTATACTTATATCCCTCTCTATCTCTTTGATCGGCATCCACAATATGTTTATATATAGTATCTCTATAAGACTTACTTAAATATAATTTTGGAGCTACTTTTATGTTATACTTTCTTGTTCTTTTTTTTCGATAATATTTAAATGAATTTCTTCCAGTAGCTTCATCTATTGTGTTCTTGTAAAAAGGAATCCAAGAAGGAAGACGGCCATAGTGAGATAATATTTCTTTTAATAATAAAGTGTCTTTATTAGATTTTCTGAACCTTGGTAAAACATCACCTAAGCTAGAAAACAAGCTTATTCTTTGAGTTTCTTCTGCCTTCATAATCATAGGTAAAGAGGCTAAGATTTTGGTTAAGGAAGCTAAATCATATATGTCGGAATTCTTAACAGGTTGATTTTTTAATGCGGTATGATACCCGAAACTTTTATTGATAAAAACTTTTCCGTTTCGAGCTACTAAAATTTGCCCTCCTGGTGTCATTTTTTCATTTAAAATAGTATCGATTCTTTTATTTATAATCGATAATTTCTCCGAAGACATTCCTGCTTCTTCCGGAATCGTATACTCTAAAACATTATTATTTTTTAATAAAACACCGTCTCCTGCATTAAATTCGCTATTAATTGACACAGGTAATTTTCCTTTTACATCAAAAGCTCCAAACAACGCTTGTGCAGAAAGTTCTTGTGCTAATTTGCTATTTTGATAAGAAACAACGAGCGCTTCTATATTTGTAAATGATTTTAGTTTTAATAAACTATAAGGACTTGCAAATACATCTAAAATAACTTTTTTCGTTCTCGCTATTTCTTGTAACCAAACCAATTCTTTATTTGAAAACTTATAACTCTTCCATGGATGATCATTCGACTTATGAAAACCAACAATAACCACATCGTATTTTGTTAACTTTTGCATTAAAACACTCAAGTGTTTATCAGAAACAGCTTCTATCTTTGTATAATTCTTTAGCATTCCTAAAAAATCATCTCCTTTAGAGTCTCCCAAAGAAACATAAGCTACTTTCTTATCTTTTAAGTTTTTAATAGGCAAAATAGTTGCTTCATTTTTTACTACAGTTATGGAGTTTTTAATCAATTTTCTGTGTAAAACCTCATCATAAGGGTTATTTAAATCTTCTTGAAGATTATCTAAAAGCAACGAATTATACTTATTTAAACCAACTAAATATTTTGCTTTTAGTATTTTTTTTACAGAGTAATTTAATCGCGCTTCTGTTAAGGGTCCTTTTTCAATAGCTTCTTTTAGAAGCTTTACAGAACCAGGAACATCTTGCGGAATTAACAACATATCGTTTCCTGCAAGAATTGCTGCTAAATCTATTGCTGCTGGTGAAGAATAATTGGCTGCCCCCTTCATATTTAATCCGTCAGTAATCACCAAACCTTTAAAACCTAGCTTTTCTTGCAACAAATCGGTAACAACACTTTTTGATAATGAAGTTGGTAGTTTTTCATTTTTTTCTAAAGCTGGAATACTTAAATGTGCTGTCATAACACTTGCAACACCTGCTTTAAATATTTTTTTAAACGGATACAACTCAACAGAGTCTATTCGCTGCTCACTAAAATTAATAGTTGGCAATGTGTGGTGAGAATCTGTTGCAGTATCTCCATGACCTGGAAAATGCTTTGCGTTTGCTAAAACATTAACACTTTGCATTCCTTGGCTAAAAGCGATTGCTTTTTTAGTAACATTCTCTTTACTTTCTCCGAAAGAACGATTTCCTATAATTGGATTGTTCGGATTTGTATTTACATCTACTACAGGTGCAAAATTTATGTGAATTCCCACTCTTTTACAATGCTCGCCTATTCTTTTACCTGTTTCTCTTAAAAGCGCTTCATCTTCAATTGCGCCTAAAGTCATATTCCAAGGAAAGCGATAGGTATTTTTAAGACGCATATCTAATCCCCATTCGCCATCAAAACCAATTAGCAACGGCACTTTAGATTCTCCTTGATACTTGTTATTTAAAATAACTTGTTTTTCTGGCGTTCCTTGCATAAATATTAAGTTACCTACATGATATTTGGTAATCATTTCGGTTATTGATTGTTCATGCTTTTTATCTTTATTCGAATAGGCTTGTACCATAAACAATTGTCCGATTTTTTCATCAATCGACATTGAATTCATAATACTATCTACCCAAACATTTTGTGCATCTACATCTTTCGCTAAAAGCGGATCTTGTTGCTGCGCATTTACAAATTGAATAAAAACAAACCCTAAAAAAACTAGTATCTTTTTCATAATATCTTAATCATCTATACTTTAATGGAAATCAATTGCTATACCAAAAATCGTTTGTGCCAACTTTTATCGGCAGTAACTTCCCAATTAGTTTCAAAGTCTGCTTTTGTATCTATCATATTGTTAAATACAATTGTTTTTGAGGTTATCTTTTTATTTTTTGCTAATTGCTGAAAATCAGCTAATTTAACAACATTAATATTATCACCGTCTTTAAATGAAACGTTCATTTTGTTCATTAAATCGATTCTCAATTCCTTTTCCAACTCTTGAATAAAGTGAACTGAAGAATCTATAGAGCAGCCAGATACATTGTTAAAACCTTCATCTACACCCAATACTAAAAACTGATTGTACTTTATAGTAAAAGAGCCTTTTAAGTCGTCTCCATGACGCGTCCAACTATCAATAAAAAGTATTGCTTTTGCACAAATATATTCTACTTCTTCTATGCTAAATTCTCTATCTGCTTGATACACCCAAACTCTTGAGTTTTTTGGTAAATTGTTATATTCTGTAAACATTTTTTATTCTTTTTTTTATAATCTCTAAAGTAAAAATTAATATGATTACTTCGCTTAAACCTATGTTAAAGATTACCTTAAATTAAACTTTTGCTGTAAAGCTTCTAACTTTTCTCCGTCGGTCATTTTCTTTTTAGGTACTGCCATTCGCTCTTTAATTTCGCGTAATACTTTTTTGGTGTACAACGGAAAATCTGCATTCTGAATCCATGAATTGTATCCTGGGTTTTCTTTAAACACTTCTTCTACTGTTCTTCCTTTATATTTCCCGAAAGAGAAAATTTCTTCGTCTTTATCATTCATCAAAATAAAACCAGCAAAATCTGCTCTTTTACCATGTGTTGAATATTCGCTTAAAGCATCAACAGTGTTCTCAATATCTTCATATTTATCTAACTGCGCTAATAAAATTTCGTAAGTAGCATTGGTATCGGCTTCTGCACCATGCGCGCCAATTAATTCTTTGCCACAGTAAAATTGATACCCTGCACTTAAAGTACGCTGTTCTTTTTTATGAAAAATTACTTGAACATCTACCGCTTTACGTTCTTTCATATCAAAATCGATTCCTGCGCGCATTAACTCTTCTGCTAAAACAGGAATATCGAATCTGTTTGAATTAAAACCAGCCAAATCGCAACCAGCAATCATTTCGTTTATACTAACAGCTAAATCTTTAAAAGTTGGCTCGTTGGCAACTTTTTCGTCTGTAATTCCGTGAATTTCTGATGATTCTTTTGGTATTGCTACCTCTGGATTTACCAACCATGTTTTACTTTCTTTATTTCCGTTCGGAAACACTTTTAATATTGATATTTCTACCACTCTATCTTTCGCAATATTGATTCCTGTTGTTTCTAAATCGAAAAATATAATTGGTTTTGTTAAGTTTAATTCCATCTTTTTTTTGGCAATTATTCGTTATTTAACTGAGCTTTAAACTCGTCTAATTTATCTAAATCTTTTTGAGCTAATGCAGGTTCTTTAAAACCATATTTTTTAAGCTCTTCACTAATTGTTTTACCTACAATATATCTTGCCGTTGGTTTATCATCTGCAGGCACTACATACCAAGGCGCATAATCTGTATTCGTTTTGTTTAATAAATCCTCATAACATTCTTGATATTTACTCCACAACTTGCGCTCTTTTAAATCGCCAGAAGAGAACTTCCAGTTTTTCTCAGGAATATCTAAACGACGTAGCAATCTGTTTTTTTGTTCTTCTTTAGATACATTTAAAAAGAATTTTAAAATAATGGTTCCGTTAGCTGAAATATGTTTTTCAAACTGATTGATTCTTTCCATTCTATCATGATAAAAAGCATCATTTAAATCTTCTAAACTTTTAACTGTAGGAATGTTCTCTCCAAAAACATACTCAGGATGCACTCTTGTTACCAACACATTTTCATAATGTGTTCTATTAAAAACACCTATTTTTCCTTTTGCTGGTAAAGCAATATAATGCCTCCATAAGAAATCGTGTTTCAACTCTAATTCGGTAGGTACTTTAAAACTATGCACCACTACTCCACGTGCATTCACATCTTTAAACACCTCACGAATTAAACTATCCTTACCAGAAGTATCCATTCCTTGTAGGCAAATTAACATACTGTATTTACCTTCGGCATACATGGTATCTTGCAGCTCACTTATTTCCTTTCTTACTTTTTTAAGTTTCTTTTTTGCCTTTTCATCTACTTCTTTGGTAGCAAAATGGCTTAATGTTACTTCTTTCGAAAACTTGTAGGTGTCTGTATTCATTTACAAAGGTGAATTGATAGCATAAAAATACAAAAAATATACTCTTTTAGTATTGATTTTTCCTTGAGAATTATCAATTTTTACAATTGAAGTTTAAATGCTGTTCTAATTAAATTTCAGAAATTTAACTTCTAAATAAGAATACACATGAATACAAAGGTAATTATACAAGCAAGCTCTAAAAGCAACGGAAACACAAATAGGATTGTTCGTTATTTAAATAAAAATAATGATTTTGATGTTATCGATTTAAAGACTAAAAGTATTGGTTCTTTCGAATATGATTTTAGCAATGCGAATGACGATTTTATTCCTTTAATGGAAACTATTATACAAAAATACGACACCATTATATTTGCTACACCCGTTTATTGGTATAGCATGAGCGGAACTTTAAAAATATTTCTCGATAGATTATCCGACCTTTTACACTACAAAAAAGAACTAGGAAGACAAATGAGAGGCAAAAAAATGGCTATGATTAGCAACTCAGGAGAAAATGATTTAAAGAACGGATTTACAATGCCTTTTATAGAGAGTGCCAATTATTTAGGCATGAATTACCTTGGCGATACGCATACTTGGTTTACCAAAGATGGTTCTGAAATTGATTCAAATGCTTTAAAAAATATTGATACTTTTAGAGGTTTGTTCTAAAGAAAAAGGTTGCTGGTAAAACAGACAACCTTTTTTTATTTATTGAATCGGAATACAAATATCTACAATACATTTTCCTTCGGGATGCTCTTCTGGGTTGTTATAGTAAATTCCAAACGGATCTTGATCCGCTTTTTTAAAACCATGTTCACTCATCCATACAAAGTTATTTTCCCATGCTTTTTGAAACTCTGAAGGATGAATCTCTAAATGAGAAACAATACACTTCGTTTTAGGCAACGTTCTTAAATTTATTTCACCATCCGTTTTCACTAACCTATTTAATGTCATACAAGCACTAATACGTATTTTATCTTCGTCAGTAATTTTTGGGCTATCATGATAAATTGTTACCATTCGCAAATCTTTTTGTTGCATTAAACCTTTCGGAAAAGCCCATTTCATTAACCTCTTATAAACACCTTCGATTAAATCCATCTTTCCTTGATGACTTATATATGCTAGCTGCAATTCAGGTACAATTTTAACTTCAGTAGTTGCATTCATTTTTAACCAATTTAAAGAATTATGTATATTACAAATATACTTTTCAAATAACGTTACCACTTGCCCATTCTTGCTTTCTGTTTTACAAATCTTGCTAAAATTATTTTGACTTTCTTTTTTGAACTCTGCAGGACTCATCCCTTAGAATTTTTTAAATGCTCTTGAAAATGAAGATAAACTTGTAAACCCTACTTTTTCGGCAACTAAGGTTATTGGTGTTTCTTTTTTATGCAATAAAAATGATGCTGCTTTTTCTATTCGTTTTCTAGTTATAAAATTATTTAATGTTTCTCCTGTTACTGTTAAAAAAAGTCGATGAAAATGAAATCTAGAAGAAGAAGCTTTGCTTGCAACCTCTTCTAAAATTAACTTCTCATTTAAATTATCTTCAATATAAGTAATTGCTTTAGTTATTCTTATAATTGTTTTTGAAGTTGTTTTTTCTGGATTCATTATTTCTTTTAGGTTTTTTTCTGGAGGATAAAAAAGATAAATCCGCTGATGAAATATAAAAACACATCTATTATATCTGCCGTGTATCTCGGATTGTACTTAGGTAAAAAATACTCATATAATAATGCGTAAAAACTACAAATGTATAAAACAATCCAAATAGAAATTTGATAGTTTTTATTGCTTTTACTCCACCTTAAAATAAATAAGCAAACTGATAACACTATCGGAATGATTAAAAAATCATTTACATAAAACTGTACTAATTCTGGTAATTTATAATCGTTTTTTTGCATAAAATAAACACCTGTTCCTATAAATAGCGAAAATACAAAGTAAATATATATTGCTCTTTTCATTTTATCCTGCAGCTACCATTGCTATAAACCAAGCTAAAGCACCTCCTATTAAACTTACCAACAAAAAAGCGGAGTACAGAATCCATCCTACAACTTTATACAAGAAGAAAGGGTGTTTTTTTAAACGCTCTGCTAAATTAGGGTTGGCAATTTTATGCTTCACCTTTTCTATTTCTACTTGCTTATATGCCTCTTCTTTTAAAGCTCTTTTTTTTTCATGAGAAATTAAAGTATTACAATTTTCACAATACTCTTTGTTTGCATTAAACAATCCGCATTTAGGGCATTTTATATTTCTTGTAATACTCATTTTCTTATTCTTTAAAACTGTATTTATTTTTATTCTTATAAGGTCTTATTATAAGTCTTGTTTCCCTATCAAATCGAATATAGTTATACATCCAATTCATAAATACAATTACTTTATTTCTAAAACCTATTAAAGAGAATAAATGCACAAACATCCAAACAAACCAAGCAAAAACTCCTTGAAATTTTAATTTTGGTAAATCTACCACTGCTTTATTTCGCCCAATAGTTGCCATGGCTCCTTTATCATTATATTTAAAAGGCTTTAATTTTTTCCCTTTAAACTTGGTTAAGATATTTTTAGCCAATAATGTTCCTTGCTGAATAGCAGGTTGCGCCATCATCGGGTGCCCATATTTATATTTTTCGGTTTGCATGTACGCAACATCTCCAATAGCATATACATTGCTATAACCTACAACTTTATTGTATTCATCAACCTTAAATCGGTTAGCTCTTTCTACCAAACACTCTTGTTGTAAACCGTTAATAGATTCGCCTTTTACTCCGGCAGCCCAAATCACAGTTTCTGCCTTAAAATGGTCATCGCTGTTGGTTGTTACCGTAGTACCGTCATAATTTAAAACCCGAAGATCTTTCCAAACATCAACGCCTAATTTTATTAAGAAATCTTCGGCTTTTTCTGAAGCCTTATTACTCATTCCTTTTAACAACTCGCCTGAACTCTGAATTAAATTAATTTTCATTTGACGGATATCTAAATCAGGATAATCTTTAGGTAAGATTCCTTTTTTCATTTCAGCTAAAGCACCGGCTAACTCAACACCTGTTGGTCCACCACCAACAATTACGAAATTCATTAAAGCTCTTCGTTTCTCTAAATTAGTTTCTAAGAGTGCTTCTTCAAAATTTTCTAAGACCAAGCTACGTATATTTAATGCTTGTGGAACAGACTTCATTTCCATCGCATATTTTTCGATATTCGTATTTCCGAAGAAATTAGTTTTAGATCCTGTGGCTATAATCAACTCATCATACTCTAAATTACCAATAGTTGTTTCTATTGTATTTTTATCAGTATTGATATTTAAAACTTCTGTTAAACGAAAAAAGAAATTTTCTACATCGTTAAATCGTTTTCGCAACGGAAAAGCAATACTATCTGGCTCTAAGCCGCCAGTTGCAACTTGATAAAGTAATGGTTGAAAAGTGTGATAGTTATGTTTGTCGATTAAAACAACTTGAAGTTCTTGTTCTTCTAATCCTCTTGCTGCAGCTAAGCCAGCAAAACCTCCTCCAATAATTATGACTCTAGGAAAACTTGTTTGAGGGATATTCATTTTCAAATGATTTTATTTCAGAATAGCAAATTTACTTAAAAGTTGAATTTTATTCTTTAAATTTGTATATTATCTCATATAACTATTCCCTTACTAAAAACACAATACCATGTTTAAATTTTTAAAAAAGAAAAAAGTAAAAGAATTAGTTATTAAATGTGATACTGATACCGTTCTTATTAATGAAAAACCTATTATTTTCCCTACCAATTACGATACATTAATAGCTGTTTTAGGCAAGCCAGAAAGGGAACTTACCAAAACTAATCATTATATGATTTGGGACCAGTTTGGTATATTTTGTGGCTACACAGATAAAAATGAAATTTTATCTATTAATGTATACCAAAGTAAGCAAGATAGAAGTGAGTATAATAGTAAAAAACAATTTAAGGGTAAACTTCTGTTAAATGACGAAGAGATTACAAATAACGAATTCAGTAAAATTGCTTTAGGTAAAGTTGCCATTCATAGGCTTGGAAGCGAAAATGAAATCCGTTTTGGTTTTAGTTTAGGTATTAATAAAATATACACAAATATTTAAACCTAAAGCTCTCTTTTTAACTGCTGAATCGTTTTAGTGGTTGATATTAAATCATTTATTAATATTTCTCTTAAATGATCTATATCATCCTCATAATAGGCAGCCCATTTATACTCTTTAAACAAGGTTTGAATTTGTTTTAAACGTTGGTGTGCAAATTCTGATGTCATTAAAAAAACAATTTTATTTTCTTCTTCTTTTAATCGTTTAATTTTAACTTGTTTTGTTTTAAAATTCACCTCTAAATAAAATACTTTATCAGTATTATTTAACAGATAAAAATCTGACCAATTTGCAAAACCAACATAATAATTTTGACTTTTATATTCTTCTATTTCTTTTATTTTCCATCGACAATTAGCTACACGCCCCCAATGATTTGAGTAACGGTAAACACCTTCATCTGCATAGAAATATAAGCTCCCAGATTTGCTTTGATAATGTGCTGATTTATCTTTAAAAAAATCTATAGATCGCGATTCGAACTCGCAATAGGTATATCTAAAAAAATTATATTTATGAAACTTCATTTTCCAAAAGTAATTAAAGAGAAGCAAGTTTTATAAATTATTCTAATCAAAAAACCGAATTACTTTACAGTAATCCGGTTAAGATTAATAAAAATCAAAGAAGTTTTTTTTAAAAAAACATTCTTAAAATTAATGGTTCCCCCCAGAACCTTCTTTAAAATTAAAAACTTATACTTTAAAATAATTCTCTAAAATTTGACACCAATAATTATAACTAACTATAACATTCTATTTACAGGTGTTTTAGTGGAAAACGATATTCTTTTCAAATAGAATATCATCTTATTTTTTTTAAAATCTACATACAAATAACATTTTATTTTCTTGTAAAGAACACAAAGCCTTCCTAATGAAGTGTTTTTATTTCCGAATGAAGAAAACAACCAATATATCTTACTTTAATTAATTTTGATAAGTCTATCAAAACTATATTGATCGTAATAATTTATGCCATCTTATCAATATTTTTACTTTTATTAACGCAAGGTTTAATCTCAACAATATTCTCAAGTCTCTCATTCTATTCTTATTATAATTCAAATATTAATAAAAATTCATAAAAACAGGTTATTTACTTTCCGAAAACGCATTTTATCTTTCCTAACTAAATAAGGGGTACTTATAATTAATTTTATGTATTAAGCATAAAAAAGAATTTCAAAATTTTCTTTATAACTCTTACTTACTGGAACTTTAAATTCAGATTTCAAGGTTATTTCTTTTTCTTTTTTAGAATATGTTGCTATTTTATTTACATTAATTATCCAAGACCTATGTACTCTTATAAACTGAGTATTATCACATAGTAAACTTTCATAATAACTTAATTTTTTAGCTACCATATATTTTTTATCTTTTTCTATATGTAAGATAGAATACATCCGATCGGCCTCTATACTAACTATATCTTTTGTACTTACAATTGCATAATCTTTTTTATATGGTATTGCTATTTTAGTAATTATCTTTCTGTTATCCTCTAATAGATTAACTCTTAAAGATGCTGTTTTATTTGCTATTTGTTCTTTAGCTTTTTTTATTGCCGACTCTAAATATGACACGTCTATTGGTTTTAATAAATAGTCTATTGCCGCGACTTGAAAGGCTTTTACGGCATAATTATCATATGCAGTTACAAAGATTATGTGAAAGTTAATTTCATCAAATTCTTTCAATAATTGAAAGTCATTTTTCTGAGGCATTTCAACATCTAAGAAAACTATTTGTGGTTTGTATTTTTTTATAGCCTCTATAGCTTCATCTACATTTTTTGCTTCTGCTAAAACATCAACATCATTACAAAATTCGCTTAATAAAAACCTTAAATTTTCTCGCGCATTA
This sequence comes from Tenacibaculum sp. AHE14PA, assembly GCF_019278465.1. Lineage (GTDB taxonomy): Bacteria > Bacteroidota > Bacteroidia > Flavobacteriales > Flavobacteriaceae > Polaribacter > Polaribacter bernardetii. Next base: position 800,642 of record NZ_CP058983.1, read on the forward strand.
ACTTCATCATCGACTATTATTGAGCTAATTTTATTCATCAATTAAAATGTGAATTATTTATATTATTACAATTATTAATTAAAACCTACTCTTGTTTCACACTATTATTCTTCTTAAAAACATCTAAATTTCATCATAAAAAAAACCTTTTAGATATGTAAGTATTAACTTTCATTTTAAAGCAATTAATAAAAATTTCTGATTTTCATAAATACTTTTTAACAAACAGTATTTAAAAAGTAAAAGGTATTTTAATAACCACTTTTGTTCCCATACTTATCGCTTGATATTCAAAACCAATATCGGTTCCGTAATGTTTTTTTAAAATTTTTAATTTATCTTTTATCATTTTGGTTGAAAAAGACTCCCTTTCTTCTTTTATCTTTTTATTTATTTTATGAGATTCGTCAAGTCCAACTCCGTTATCGGTTATGATGCATTTAATAAAATTCTCCTGAAAGAACTCAATCTTTATTTTACCTACACCATCTACTTTATGAAACAACCCATGCTTTATAGCGTTTTCTATAAATGGTTGAATTATCATAGTTGGTATTTTAATGTTCTCTATAAGTTCTTCTCCTATTATTTCATATGTAAAATTATCTCTAAACCTTAATTTTTCTAGTTCTAAGTATTTTTTTAAAACAGAAATCTCTTCTTCAAAGAAAACAAAACTTTTATTACTTAAAGCAAGACTTTCTCTTAATAATGAAGAAAATTTAGTCAAAAAATTATAGGCATTATTTTTATCACCTTTTAACACTAAATTTTGAATAGAATTCAGCGCATTAAATGTAAAATGCGGATTCATTTGACTTTGTAATGTTTTTAATTTTGATGCTATTAACTCTTTCTGCATGCGTTCATTCGCTATAGCTTCTTCTTGTTTCTTTTTTACTCGTTTTAACCTCAAGTAAAAAATTAACCAATATAAAAAGATAATAAAAACAGTTGTAATTACGTAAAACCATTGCTGTTTATAAAAAGGTTTATTTATTGTTATCTTAATAACCTTCGCTTTAGTTTCTTGCTCTCCAGATAGACTTACCTCCTTTAGCTTAAAAATATAATTCCCGGGTGCCAGGTTATTAAAAGTAATTTGATTTATTCCTTTATCTAATACATTCCAATTATCTGGATTAGAATACTCTTTTAAAACATACTTATAAACTACGTCTTCATGTGATAGAAACCCATTAGCATGAAAATTAAATTTTATTTTTTTTACATTTGATTCAAAAGAATAAGTTTCTTTTTTAACTATTTTCTCTCCATCAACCTCTATGGAAGTGAAATAAAAATCTAAAATTTTATTATTTTTAAAAGCTTTTTCTTTATCAATTTTAAACAACCCTTTGTTTGAAGTAAAGAATAATACTTTTTCATCAGGCATAAAGCCTGATATATTAAATGAAGCTACCCCATCTTTTCTAGTTAAGCTTTTAATTTTGTTATTATTTGTATTTAATAACTGTAAACCTTTATTTGTAGATATCCATAAAAATTCTTTTTCTCCTTTAATTTCACCTACCTGATTAGATAATAACCCGTTTTTTTCTGAAAAATGTTTTACTACTTCACCTCTTTTAAATCCAATAATTCCATCTTTTAAAGTTGATACCCAAACAACATTATTAGTTGTTTCTGTTATATTATTTGCAAATACTGGTTGTTCATTAAATTTAAGTTGTATCGCTTCATTTTTTTGATTGTACATTTCTGTACCATCTGTATAGCCTATATATTTTTCTTTTTTGCTGCTATAATAAACAACTTTTGTTCTAGTAGCCCTAAGTTCTGTTTTCTTCCTTGATCTTATATTAACAGCACTTGCTGTAGAGTGCGTTGCATACAGTAAATTATTTTCATCTAAAAAGGTTACATCTTTCGCATTGTATAAAAAATTATCTCTAGTTAGCTGTTTACTATCCTTATTATAAATTAAAGATCCGTTTGCAAAACTTAAATACATATTGTTTTTACCTTCAACAATAGCGTATAGTTTATTATTTATTTTTTTTATTAAATGTGATATTTCATTTGTATTCTTATCAAGAATCATTAAATCTCCTTTAATAGACCCCATCATTAAAGCATCAGTTCCTAAAGCACTTATTGCCATTAAATTTTCCTTATCTTTTTCAATACTATATTTCTCTATATACAAATTAGGTATAATGAAAACGCCGTCTGTTAATGTTGTAAACCAATAATTATTGTTTCTATCTTTTAAAAACCTACTTATCGGCACACCTTTAAAATAAGTTTTTTCATAATGTAATTTATTATCTAAAAACTGATAAATAAAAACCCCTTTCTTTGTGCAAACCCATAGTTTATCATCTAAACTATAAAACTTTATTACGCCATTATTAAGTACTAGTTCTTTTGGCAACAATACCTCCTTTAACTTTTTATCAACTCCATAGTATAATTTTGGTGTAGCCGATAAGTTTTTAGTGTTATAAGCAAATATTAAATCGATATTACTTATTGTAGTTACATCCCAAATATTAAAATTAAATTCTCCGTACTTTTTTAAATCATACTTTACTTTTAACTTTTTATTTTTTGCTCTTACGAGTATTTTATCCTCGTCAAAACTCAATAAGGAATCTTTTTTTGGTAAAGATGATAACAATCGAATATTTTCATCGAGAGTTTTATACTCAAACAAACCTTTAGAGTCTACTTCATAAACACCTGTTTCTGTACTCACAACAACATTATTGTCTACAAATGTAAAAACAGCCAGTTGTCCATTTACTTTATCCTGAAAATCATAAAACAACAGTAATTTACCATTATCTAAATAAAAGATTTGTCCTGAAATATTGTTACACCAAACTCTACCTTTGGCATCTAATTTTAAACCAAAAACAGATAAACCTCTTTTTTGCGGGTGTGAAAAGTTCTTAAACTTTTTACCATCATAACTAAAAAGACCTTTATCTGCTGCTAGCCAAATTCCCCCTTCATTATCCTCAATTATATCATAAAATTCGATATCTGGTAAGCCGTCTTTTTCGGTTAAATGAGTATAAACCGGATGCTGTGCTATAATTTTATTAGCAAGCAAAAAAAAGGTTAAAAACAGGTATATACTTATTTTTTTTACAATATATTTTTAAACATACATTTTCAAATGTAGTTATTATTAAAATAATGAAAATAAAAAAATCCATTACAATTTCTTGTAATGGATTTTATATTTATAAAACGTTATGTTTTAACTTCTATTCAGTAAATTACTTTACTTCTTCGAAATCTACATCCTCAACATTGTCTTCCTGAGCAGTATTTGCTTCTGGTTGCGCTTGTTGAGCTCCTGCGGCACCTTTATCAGCATACATCTCTTCAGAAGCAGCTTTCCATGCATCATTAATAGTAGTTAAAGCACTATCAATTCTAGAAGTATCTCCAGATTCATGAGCAGCTTTTAATTCTACTAAAGCAGCTTCAATTGGCGCTTTCTTATCGTCAGATAATTTTTCACCAAATTCTTTTAATTGCTTTTCTGTTTGAAAAATCATAGAATCTGCTTCATTGATTTTTTCAGCAGTTTCTTTTGCTTTTGCATCTGCATCAGCATTTGCTTCTGCATCAGCTTTCATTTTTTCGATTTCTTCTTCTGATAATCCTGAAGAAGCCTCAATCTTAATATCTTGAGTTTTCCCTGTAGCTTTATCAGATGCAGATACTTTGATGATTCCGTTTGCATCGATATCGAAAGTTACTTCAATTTGAGGAACTCCTCTTTGTGCTGGTGGAATATCTGTTAATTGGAAACGACCAATTGTATTGTTATCTGCTGCCATTGCTCTTTCACCTTGTAAAACGTGAATATCTACAGATGGTTGATTATCTACAGCTGTAGAGAATACTTGAGATTTTTTTGTTGGAATCGTAGTATTCGCATCGATTAACTTTGTGAATACGTTACCCATTGTTTCAATTCCTAATGATAAAGGCGTAACATCTAATAATAATACGTCTTTTACATCTCCAGATAAAACTCCACCTTGAATTGCAGCTCCTAAAGATACTACTTCGTCAGGATTTACTCCTTTACTTGGTGATTTTTTAAAGAATTTTTCAACAGCTTCCTGAATTGCAGGAATACGAGTTGATCCACCTACTAATACGATTTCATCGATTTCATCGATTGTTAAATCCGCATTTTTTAAAGCAGTTGCACAAGGTTCAATAGTTCTTTTAATTAAATCATCGATTAAAGCTTCAAACTTAGATCTTGTTAATGTTCTAACTAAGTGCTTTGGTCCTGAAGCAGTAGCAGTAATATATGGTAAGTTAATTTCTGATGAAGTTGTGCTAGATAATTCAATCTTCGCTTTTTCAGCAGCTTCTTTTAAACGTTGTAAAGACATTGGATCTTTACGTAAATCCATTGCTTCGTCAGCAATAAATTCTTCTGCTAACCAGTTAATAATTCTTTCATCAACGTCATCTCCACCTAAATGTGTATCACCATCAGTAGCTAATACTTCAAATACACCGTCTCCTAATTCTAAGATAGAAACATCATGTGTTCCACCACCAAAATCAAAAACAACGATTTTTTTATCATCGTGAGATTTATCTAAACCATAAGCTAAAGCAGCTGCAGTTGGTTCGTTAATAATTCTTCTAACTTTTAAACCTGCAATTTCACCAGCTTCTTTTGTAGCCTGACGTTGTGCATCGTTAAAATATGCAGGTACAGTAATTACAGCTTCAGAAACATCTTGACCTAAATAGTCTTCAGCTGTTTTCTTCATTTTCTGTAATACCATTGCAGAAATTTCTTGTGGCGTATATAAACGACCATCGATATCTACACGAGGCGTATCGTTATCTCCTTTTACTACTTTATAAGGTACTCTTCCTGCTTCTTTTGAAGAATCAGAAAATTTATTACCCATAAAACGTTTAATAGAATAAACTGTTTTTGTTGGGTTAGTAACTGCTTGACGCTTTGCTGGATCACCAACTTTACGTTCTCCTCCTTCTACGAATGCTACGATAGATGGTGTAGTTCTTTTTCCTTCTGCGTTAGGAATAACAACTGGTTCATTCCCTTCCATTACAGAAACACATGAATTTGTGGTTCCTAAATCAATTCCTATAATTTTACTCATAACTAATAACTATTTATCTTAAATTTTTAATTCAATTTTACGATTAGTAATAGTCAAACTGTGTGCCAACTAGTTTTTACTTTTGTTTTGGCAGAAAAACTAATGAAGTTATTTAGCAACAATGACAGAGTGTCATTTTTTTAATGATTTTACATAAAATTTATAAACCATAACAATGTTAGAAAATGTACTTTTTAACGCTTTATTTGTAGCCTCAGCATCCTTAAACATTACTTTGGTTATACCTTCTTCTAACTGCGGAGTTAGTATACCTTTGTAAGATGAAGACATTAAGTACCAATGTGTTTCTTTTAATCGATGTTTTCCTTTCTGAATAAAAAAGTGATATGTTTTAATTAGTTTTTTATCTATTTTAAGGTTTGTAATACCGCATTCTTCTTCAACTTCTCTTATTGCTGTTTCCTTTATATTCTCTCCTTTTTCTTGTCTTCCCTTTGGCAAATCCCATTTACTACCTCTGTAAATAAATAAAATTTCTTTTTTATCGTTTAAAACGAGTCCGCCTGCGGCAACAAGAACCTTAAATTTCATTTTAAAGATCTCCCAATCTTCTTCCAAATTACTAGTACAAAGATAAACACCTTTTAATTTGCCTAGTTTTAACTTATAAATAAGTTCTTCTATAATTGTATTTTTGTAAATATAAACAACATAATCTTCTTCATTTTTTACTGAAGTTGTAAAGATTATTGGTTTATCATTAACAAAAACTTTATACATTTGCGTTATGGATTTTAACAAAGATACAGCAAAAAAAACTGCCGAACTTCTTCTGCAAATAAAAGCTATTAAATTAAGCCCTCAAGAGCCTTTTACATGGGCTTCTGGTTGGAAATCACCAATTTACTGCGACAATAGAGTAACCCTATCTTACCCACCAGTTAGAAATTTCTTAAAAGAAAAGATTGCTAAATTGGTTGAAGAGAAACATGGTAAACCCGATGTAATTGCTGGTGTTGCTACCGGTGCAATTGCAATTGGTATGTTAGTTGCTCAAGAACTAGGAGTTCCTTTTATATACGTACGACCAGAACCTAAAAAACATGGCCGTAAAAACCAAATAGAAGGACATTTAGATAGCGGTCAGAATGTGGTTGTTATTGAAGATCTTATTAGCACAGGTAAAAGTAGCTTAAATGCGGTTAAAGCTTTAAAAGAAGCAAACGCAACAGTTAAAGGTATGATTGCAATTTTTTCATACGGATTTGACATTGCTACCGAAAACTTTAAAAACGATCGTGTAGAACTAACTACCTTAAGCAATTACGAATACCTACTTGAGCAGGCTTTAGATAGTAAATATATTACTAGTGAAGAATTAAGATTGTTAGAAGATTGGAGAGTAGCACCTAGTAAATGGAAACAAAACGAAAAATAAGATATAATGAATATTGAAGGAAACAAAGTAATTGTAAAGAAATCACCTAAAGAAGTATTTGATTTTTTAATCAAATTAGAGAACTTCGAACAATTAATGCCAGAAAACACTCAGAAATTTGAAGTAGATGGCGATAGTTTTATTTTTGGTTTAAAAGGAATGCCTGAAATAAGATTGGTAATGAAAGATAAAACAGAGTATTCTAATATTACATTAGGTGCTGCTAGTAGTAAATTACCTTTCACTTTATCAGCAGATATTAGTGAAATTTCTGACAATAAAAGTGAGGTTACTTTAAAGTTTGACGGTGAATTTAATGCGATGATGGCAATGATGGTAAAAAAACCATTAACTAAGTTTATTGAAACTTTAACTGAGAATATAGCAAAAATATAAATTAGGCAAACGAAACTTCTTTAATTCCAAATTCTTTAATCGTTTCGTTTTCTAATTCGATTTGGAGATTACCAGTATCGGAAACTCCAACAATTTTACCCATAAACAAAATGTTTTGAGCTGTTTTAAACATGCTCGGAACATTTTTTTTATACAATACCTTTAAATATTCCTCTTCTAAAAAAGTATACTCCTTTTTATTCAGCAATGCTATTTTTTGTTTTAAGCACTGTAAAGCTTTGTCAAATAACAATTCTAAATCTACTTCTCTACCAATAATCATTTTTATGGAAGAAGCATTTGGCAAATCAATTGAAAAACTATTTTGATTTACATTAATACCAATCCCTATGACAGATGAACTAATTTCGGATAAATTAAAAGTGTTTTCAATTAAAATACCTGCTATTTTTTTGTTTTCTGACATAATGTCGTTGGGCCATTTTATAGCTAATCGAGGTAGTTTCAAATCTTTAACTGCTTCATAAACACTCAAAGAAACACAATAATTCAAATACTTAAAATCAGCAATACTAAGGTTAGATAACTCACAAAAAACACTAAAAGTCAAGCTCTTACCTGCATCTACAATCCAGTTAGCATTCATTTGTCCTCTGCCAGCTGTTTGAGTTTTTGCAATTACTACAGTAAAATCACCGACCTTTACTTTTGCTGCCATATCCTTTAAAAAAGAATTAGTTGAATCAATGGCATTAAGTTTGATTATTTTCATAGAAGTTTTGTGAGTAAAACAAGTATCAATATTAAGCAAATAACTCACAAAAAAATAATAACTTTGCTAAAAACTTAATTTTTTTTGATGACTAAAAAACAAGCAAGCACAGACGATTTAATCGCTGTGATTATAAAAGGTATTGATGAGGTAAAAGGAGAAAACATCCAATTACTAGATTTAAGAGGAATAGAAAATACTGTATGTGATTATTTTATAATCTGTTCAGGAAATTCAAACACTCAAGTAAACGCCATTTCAGGTTCTGTACAAAAAATGGTAAGCAAAGAACTTAAAGATAAACCTTGGCATATTGAAGGGCAAGGAAACTCTGAATGGGTTTTAATGGATTATGTGAATGTTGTTGTTCATATTTTTCAAAAACAAGTACGTGACTATTACGATATTGAAAGTCTTTGGGGTGATGCTAAAATCACTGAAATTAACCCAGCTTAATTGCTAATAATTTACACATATTATTTATGAGTGATAAGAAAAAAAATCCTCCAAAATTTAGTTTTAATTCATTTTGGATATACATTCCGATATTAGTTGTCCTGTTAGGATTGAGTTTCTTTAACTCAAACGACTTAGGTTCTAGAAGCATTTCTAAGAACGAGTTTCATGAAATTTTACAAGAAAACGATATTCAAAAAATCGTTATTGAAAATAATAATGTTGCTCAGATATTCTTAAAAAGCGAAGCTGAGAAGAAAGAACAGCACAAAAAAATAACAGATTCTCCTTTTTACAGAAAAGGATCTCCTTTGTACACTTATAATTTTGGAGATTTACAAAATTTCGAAAATGAAATTAAAAAAGAGAAAGCCGAAAACAATCTTGATTTTGATAGAACTAATGTAGAGCCTACAAGTTTGGTAAAAACATTGTTCGACTTTCTTCCTTTTATTTTATTAATCGGTATCTGGCTTTTCTTTATGAAAAGAATGTCTGGTGGTGGATCTGGAGCCGGTGGCGGTGGTCAAATATTTAATATTGGTAAATCAAAAGCTAAATTATTTGATGAAAACACCAAGGTAAAAACAACCTTTAAAAATGTTGCTGGTTTAGAAGGAGCAAAAGAAGAAATTCAAGAAATTGTAGATTTCTTAAAAACACCTGAAAAATACACAAAACTTGGTGGTAAGATACCTAAAGGAGCCTTATTAGTAGGACCTCCTGGAACAGGTAAAACCCTCTTAGCAAAAGCTGTTGCAGGTGAAGCTGGAGTTCCTTTTTTCTCTTTATCAGGATCTGATTTCGTAGAAATGTTTGTAGGCGTTGGTGCGTCTCGTGTAAGAGATTTATTTAAACAAGCGCAACAAAAATCTCCTTCTATAATTTTTATTGATGAGATTGATGCTATTGGTCGTGCAAGAGGTAAAAACAGCATGACAGGTGGTAATGATGAACGCGAAAACACATTAAATCAACTTTTAACAGAAATGGATGGTTTTGGTACTGATACAAATGTTATTGTATTAGCAGCTACTAACCGTGCTGATGTATTAGATAAGGCTTTAATGCGAGCGGGACGTTTTGACCGTCAGATATATGTTGACTTACCTGATTTACATGAACGTAGAGAAATCTTTGAAGTACATATTAAACCATTAAAATTAGCCGAAAATGCTGATTTAGAATTGCTAGCACAGCAAACTCCAGGGTTTTCTGGTGCAGACATTGCTAACTTATGTAACGAAGCTGCTTTAATCGCTGCAAGAAACAATAAGGAGGCTATTGAGCATCAAGATTTCTTAGATGCTGTTGATAGAATAGTTGGTGGTTTAGAAAAGAAAAACAAGGTAATCACGCCAAAAGAAAAGAAAGTTATTGCTTTTCATGAAGCTGGTCATGCTACCGTAAGTTGGATGTTAGAACACGCAGCTCCGTTAGTAAAAGTAACTATTGTTCCTCGTGGCCAGTCATTAGGTGCTGCCTGGTATCTTCCTGAAGAAAGAAAGATTATTCAAACAGAGCAAATGCTTGACGAAATGTGTGCTACAATGGGTGGTAGAGCTGCTGAAAAGTTAATGTTCAATAAAATTTCTACTGGTGCATTAAGTGATTTAGAAAAAGTTACCAAACAAGCTCGCGCTATGGTTACTGTATATGGATTAAACGAAAAAGTAGGTAATATTACCTATTACGACTCATCAGGAAATGATTCTTTTGTAAAGCCATATAGTGATGATACTGCTAAGACCATTGACGAAGAAATTTCTAAAATGATTGAATTTCAATATCAAAGAGCTATTGATCTTTTAAGTGAACACAAAGATAAACTTAACTTACTTGCTGATTTATTGTTAGAAAAAGAAGTTATGTTTAAAGCTGATTTAGAAAAGATATTTGGTGAAAGACCTTTTGAAAAGAAAGAAAATAAAACTAATCCAGTAATAGAAGAATAGTTTTTATTTGAATGAATTTTTTTAAAAAAATATACAAATCATATAAAAAATCATCTGAAGAGAAGTTAATTAACGAACAGGAAGTTAACTTATCTTTAGATGATTCTTTTGTTCACAATTTTATTAATAAAGGAGGTAAATTTTTATACTCTACCTCTATTGATGAAGTGTCAAATAATTTAAAACATATTTTACAAGAAAATAATTGGGATACAATTACATGTTCTGATTTTGACTTATTAAAAATAACTAAAAATATAGATGTTAATATTCAGAAATACCCTTCTGAATCTGTTCCTTTTTTCACTTCTTGTGAACACCTAATAGCTAATAACGGAAACATATTGTTTTCTTCTCACCAACTCGGAAGCAATAAACTAACATCCCATTCAGAACACTTTATCGTGTATGCTACTACTAGCCAATTAGTAAATAATATGGGTGAAGGTTTAACGGGTATAAAAACGCACTTTAGTGGTAATATACCTACCAATATTAGTTCAACCACCAACTACAAAATAGATGTTGACGATGATAGTTTTTTAAGTTATGGTAATAGTAACTCAAAAAACTTATATTTGCTGCTATTTGAAGATTTATAAACTATGCGCAACCTTATAACAAGAAGTATTTCTGGACTTGTTTATGCTGTACTTTTTATTTCCGCTATCCTTTTCTCTAAAGAATCATATATAGGATTAATGGCGATATTTTCAGTAATATGTGTTTTTGAGTTTTCGAGAATGCTAAAATCGAAAAATATTATACCCTATGTTCTTTTAGCAGGGTTTATATATTTATCTACGATTGAAATCCCTAATAATTACACAAATTATTTAACAGGATTTTCTTTCTCAGGTTTATTAATACTGATCTATTTATTAATAAGCACAAAACCTATAAAGACAGATAGTTTAGCGCAAAAAATATTTTTACAAGTAATATACTTAATACTGCCTTTTTACTTCTTAATAAAACTACCTCTTATAGATAACAATTACCATCCAAATGTAATTATCTATATTATTTTAATGATTTGGACGAATGATAGTTTTGCTTTTATCGTTGGTAAAAACTTTGGTAAACATAAATTATTTGAATCGGTATCTCCCAAAAAAACGATTGAAGGTTTTATTGGCGGATTATTATTTGCTGTTTTAGCCGGATTTTTAATTGGTTATTACTCTGGTATATTTTCAATATTAAATTGGATTATTATTGCGATTATTGTTGCCGTTCTTGGTTCTTTAGGCGACTTGGTAGAATCTAAGTTTAAGAGACAATCAAACGTAAAAGACAGTGGTACAATTATGCCTGGGCATGGCGGTTTATTAGACAGGCTTGATAGTTTGTTTTTCCTTGCTCCTTTCGTATATTTGTATATACACTATATAATATAATTACTTTCTTACCTGATTCTTCTTTATATGATGAGTGATTTAGATATACAGTTTAATAAAGCTTATAAAAAAGCTTCTAGTTATAAAAAAAAGCTGCCACCTGATATTATGCTTAAATTCTATGCATATTACAAACAAGCTGTAAAAGGAGATAAATTTACTTTTAATAGCAATCATGACTTACGAAATGCGTTTAAATTTAATGCATGGATTCAATTACAAGGCATGACAGAAGATGAAGCTAAACAAGAATACATCAACTTAGTTAATTCAATTATAAAATAAATATCATGAAAAAAATCATTTATTCTTTATTCGTATTTGCTGCTTTAGCAAACTTTACTTCTTGTAAATCAGAAGCAAAAAAAGAAACATCTGAAAAAGAAGAAATTAAACTAGAAAACAACGCACCTTTCTCTTTGCAAGAAGCAAACAATGAAATAAACTTTACAGCCTATAAAACAAGTGAAAAAATACCTGTAGGTGGTTCTTTTAAAAAAGTAACAATAACCGCTAATGGTGATGGAACAACAGCTAAAGAAGCAATTAATAATGCTGAATTTTCTATTCCGGTAAGCAGTCTTTTTACTAAAGATTCTAGTAGAGACTTTAAAATAAAAAAGTTCTTTTTTGGAATTATGGACAAAACAGAGTTACTTTCTGGGAAATTAGTTTTAGAAAACGATTCTATTGGTTATTCTGATTTAACAATGAACGGTGTTACCAAAAAAATGGATTTTAAATACAGTATTGATGGTAAGGTTTTTACTTTAAAAGGTAATCTTAAAATTACACACTGGAATGCTGATAAAGCTTTAAACTCTTTAAACGAAGTTTGTAAAGATTTACATAAAGGAGCTGACGGTGTTTCTAAAACTTGGGACGATGTTGCTATTAACATTACATCTACTTTTAAATAAAAATTATTTTTATACTTATAAAAGAAAGCCTTAGATTTTATCTAAGGCTTTCTTTTTTTAGGTTAATATCCATTCTAATAAATCATCAACATTTACAATAGACCAACTATGAGGGTTCCGCTTTCCGTTCGCTCTATACCCTTTATTATTTGTTTCTATTAATGTTACTTTTTTCCAACTATTGGCGACTAATAAATCATTTAATTTTCTGATTCGGTATGCATTGGTCGATTCATAATCGGTTTTACGAACTTCTTTCCACCAACGTTCATCTGGTTCTGTATATAAACGGAGTTTCGCTTTTTTCAAACTATAAATATTATTAAAGTTTTCTGTTTTATAAGTAAAAGGAGAAACCTGCTGAATATTACTTAGCAACGAATCTTTAGTAAATCGTTCTTCAAAAAAACTGACAATCCATTTTGGTTCCGCCAAACGTTCTTCAGAAAAATCCTTTCGCTGAATATCTTTTACAGAACTTTCATACAACCCAAATAAGTCGATAGGAGAATCTACTATAAAAGTTCCTTTAACAGCTACTATTTTATTTTTTAGTAAATAATCAGACAATGTTAATGCCAAATTACCACCTATAGACATCCCTCCAATATAAATATTGTCAGTTTTTAAGTTATTCTTTTTGATGGTTTCAAGAATTAAGGCAGTTAATTTTGCGCTGTCTTCTTTCTCTATCCATAATTTTCTCGCAAAGTTTATTAGCAGTAATGAAACTCCTTTTTCGTTTGCTTTCTGTACAATATCAAACTCTTTTTTAATTTTTCCTGCACTACCTCCTCCTCCGGGAAATAAGATTAATAATCCCTTTTGTTGCTTGGAAACAAGTAATTCGAATTCATCGGTTTTTATGTTTTTAAACGCCACATTGGCAACCTCTTTTTTACAGCTTATTAATAACAGTAAACAAACGATTAGTACTATTCTCTTTTTCATGTATTAATTATTTTAATGAATATTATGCATTCTTCTTTTTATTGGTGATGAAAACATGATGACTAAAACCCCTACAAAAGATGCCATTACTCCGAAACTTGCATACACCGAAACATAAGAGTATAATTGCTGAAAAATAACACCTTTTTCTAAAACTACACAATTTGATAAACCTGTTATAAACTGAGTAATTTCACCAAACATACCGGTCGAAAACAGCCCTAAATCACCTTCTGAAACAGTTGTTAGTTTTGCAATTTTCCCTGCGAAGAAGTGGCCATAAAAATTTGCCGAAAACCATACCCCCATAATAAAAGAAACATATTTAATCGGCGATAATTCTGTCATTTTAGATAAACCTATTGGTGATAAAAATAACTCACCTATTGTTAGCACTAAATAACCAACAACCAAATAAAGCATTGGTGTTTTTGCAAATTCATCTACTTGATTTGCCGACATACCAAAAATAATAAAACCAAGTCCAAGAAATAATAACCCAAGTCCGAATTTAATTACCGAATTAGGATTCTTATTTATTTTACTCAAAAATGTCCATAAAATAGAAAACGGAATTGCTAACAAAATTATAAAACACGAGTTAATACTATTGGTTCCTGCTGCGCTCATACCTACTAAATTTACATTTCTATCTGCAAAAAGCGTTAACGAACTACCTGCTTGCTCAAAAATGGCTGCGAATAATGTATATAAAACTGTAAAATACACAGCAACCAATAAACGCTGTTTTTCTGTTTTACTTACTTGTTTTAAAATATAAGCGATGTAGAAAATTAAAAATACTGAAACTACCCAAACTAAATAATGCTCAAACTGATGAAATCGTATAATCAAAGCAAAAATTGGCAACGATAAAAATGCGGCAATAATAATGGCAGTTCCTTTTTTTAATCCGAAAATTGGTTCATTATACAACTCCTTATTTGTAACCAAACCTTTATCTTCAAAAGTATTATTTTTAAGACCTCTTTGAAACACAAGCAACCCTAACAACATACCAATTCCGGCTAATACAAAACCATAATGCCAACCATAAGTCTCGGCAAACCATGCACAAGCTAAAGGAGCAATTGCGCCACCAATATTTATTCCCATATAAAAAATTGTAAATCCCGCATCTCTACGCACATCTCCTTGTTCGTATAAATTACCTACAAACGAAGAAATGTTTGGCTTAAAGAATCCGTTTCCTACAATAATTAAAGCCAATGATCCATAGAAAAAAAATGGTTGCTCGAAGGTTAGTAGGAAATGACCTAATGCCATTAATACACCTCCTAATAAAATAGCTTTTCTAAAACCTAGTATTTTATCAGCAAGAATACCACCAATCATTGGTGTTACATATACGAGTGACATGTATGCCGCGTATACTCCGAATGACATTTCATCAGAATACAATAAATGCTTTGTCATATAAAGAACAAGTAGTGCTCGCATTCCGTAAAACGAAAATCGTTCCCATAGTTCAGCAAAAAATAAATATAACAATCCCTTAGGATGTCCTATAAAATCGGATGTAGATGTGTGTGTTTTCATAAAATAAATATGTTTTTACAAATGTATTTTTACACCAACCGTTTAAAAAGCTTTGTAGTTAATTGTACTAAAAAATAAGTGTTTGTGAGTTTTTGTTATTGACAATAATATCAATTTTAAAATAAAATAACATATATACTTTCTTTTATAATAGTATTACTATTATATTTGCATGTGTAAATATTATTTTATGAAAAGTTTATTAGCTAATATTAAAATTGAAATTCCTTGTGGAATTTATATCAAAGACCCTGAAACATCTGATTTAGGGAAAAGAATTGTAGAAAACAGTATTAAGTTAATAGAAGAGGTTGGTTTTGAAAACTTTACTTTTAAAAAGTTGGGAAAATTAATTGGTTCTAATGAAAGCTCTATATACAGGTATTTTGAAAGTAAACATAAGCTTTTAGTTTACTTAACTTCATGGTATTGGGGTTGGGTACAATATCAATTAGTAATAGAAACTTATAGCATAAATGATCCGAAAGAAAAATTAGTTAAAGCCATAAGTATAGTTACTAAAACAACAGAACAAGACAGTAACTTTTCACATATAAATGAAATTTTACTAAATTTAATTGTAATTAATGAAAACTCTAAATCATATTCTACAAAAGAAGTAGACTCAGAAAATAAAGAAGGTTTCTTTAAACTATATAAAGAAGTAGTAAAGCGTTTCGCCGATATTGTTACCAATTATAAGAACTCTTATCAACATCCTTTAACATTGGCTAGCACTGTTATTGAAGGCGCTCTACATCAGCAATTTATTAAGCAACATTTTAAGTCATTAACTAATTGTAATGATACTATTTCTATTACTTCATTTTTTCTTAATCTAACATTAAATACTCTTTCAAATGACAGATAATAACCCATTAACTCCTTGGCAACGTTTTTTAGGCCTTTTAAAACTAGAGAGAAAAGATGTTTTACAAATATCATACTATGCCGTTTTTGAAGGTATCGTTGCTTTGTCACTTCCATTAGGAATACAAGCCATTATAAATTTATTACAAGGTGCTCAGGTTTCTGCTTCATGGATTGTTTTGGTAATATTGGTTACAATAGGAGTTGCTTTCAGTGGCGTTTTAAAACTAATGCAAATAAGAATTATAGAAACCATACAGCAACGTATTTTCACCAGAGCATCTATAGAGCTTAGTTATCGATTTCCTAAAATTAAAATGAGCGAGTTAAGAAATTATTATCCACCTGAATTGGCTAATCGTTTTTTTGATACACTTACAATTCAAAAAGGAATTTCAAAGATCTTAATTGATGTTCCTTCAGCATTTTTACAGATTGTTTTTGCCCTACTTTTGCTATCTTTTTATCACGCTTTTTTTATATTATTTGGTTTTCTATTATTGTTATTAATCTATATTGTCTTTAAATATACCGCAAAAATAGGTTTAGAAACAAGTTTAAATGAATCTAAAGACAAGTATAAAGTAGCACATTGGTTACAAGAAATAGCAAGAACAATTATTAGTTTTAAGTTATCTGGAAAAACAAAACATGCCTTAGAAAGAAGTGATGTATTGGTTAATGATTATTTAAACTCGAGAGAAAGTCATTTTAAAATATTAATTATCCAATATATTCAAATGATTAGTTTTAAAGTTATTATTACAGCTGGTTTATTACTTATGGGTGGTTTTTTAGTATTAAATCAACAAATGAACATTGGTCAGTTTGTTGCTGCAGAAATAATAATATTATTAGTAATTGCTTCTGTAGAAAAACTTATTATTGGTTTAGAATCCTTTTACGATGTTCTTACGGCTATTGAAAAATTAGGCCAAGTAATAGATAAACCTATTGAAAATCAAACAGGAAGTAAGATTAGTAAAGCAACACCTTTTAAGCTTGAGATTCAGAACCTTTCATATAATGTTGATAAAAAAGATTTCGCTATTTTAAATGGTATATCTTTTAATGTTAATCCAAAAGACCGAATATTAATTCAAGGTGAAAGTGGCTCTGGAAAATCGAGTTTAATTCACTTAATTTGCGGACTTATAAAACCTACATCGGGAAATATATTTGTGAATGACTTATCATTAGAGAGCATTAAAATTAACGACTATAGAGCTAATTTAGGTTTATCATTGTCTGAAGAAACACCTTTTAAAGGAACGGTAAGAGAAAATGTAACTTTCGGTGATCTTTCAATTACGGATGATGAAATTTACTCGATATTTAATATCGTTGGTTTAACAGATTTTTTAAAACATCAGCCTAATGGTTTAGACACCCATTTAAAACCAGAAGGAAAACTTATTGGCTATACTATTTCTAAAAAAATAATTTTAGCAAGAGCTATTATTAAAAAACCTCAACTTTTAATATTAGAAGATCCTTTAGATCAACTAGAAAAACAAGAAGCCAAAAAAATTATCGATTTTATAACAAAACCATCACAAACATGGAGCTTAATTATTGTTAGTAGTAATGATAATTGGAAAGAAAAATGCAACAAGCTAATTACCCTTAAAAAAGGTATTATTGTTAATAATTAAATAAGATACAATGTTAAATATATCTAATAATTCGGTTTCTAACCAACTAAATTTATCTAATTTTAAATCAGGTAAAAAAGTATTTAGAAAAGAACATCATAAATTATTTCGAAAACTCCTTCTTTTATTTTTACTTATACTACTTGTTACGATGTTTTTACCGTGGACACAAAACGTAACTAGTTCTGGTAACGTAACTACTTTAAAACCTAACCAAAGACCACAAACATTGCAGTCTCAAATACCAGGTCGTATAGAAGAATGGTTTATTCAAGAAGGTGACTTTGTTAAAAAAGGCGATACAATATTAAGAATATCGGAAATAAAAAGTGACTATTTCGATCTTAAACTTGCAGAAAGAACAGGAAGTCAATTAAACTCTAAAAATCTTTCAGGTGAATCTTATACTAATAAAATAGCAGCATTAAAAAGACAAATTAATGCTTTAAAAGATGAACGAGGATTAAAATTACAACAAGCCAAAAACAAACTACAACAAGCTTATTTAAAGGTTAAAAGTGATAGCATCGATTTAGAAACTATTGTTATAAAACAAGGCATTGCTAAAATTCAATACGACAGAACACTTACTTTACAAGAAGAGGGCTTAAAAGCTGTTAAAGAGGTAGAAGAAAAGAGAGCTAAACTTCAAGAATATACCGCAAAAGTTATCTCTCAAAAAAACAAATTTTTAACATCTAAAAATAATATTATTAACGTAAAACTTACCATTTCAAGCATTGGAGCTTCTTATATGGATAAGCTTTCTAAGGCTGAAAGTAGTTTATATTCAGCCGAATCAGGAGCTTATGAAACAGCAATACAAGTTTCTAAATTAGAGACAAGTTTAGCGAATTACAACAAAAGAAACTCTTTGTTATACGTTACGGCACCACAAGATGGCTACATAAACAAAGCTATAAAATCTGGTATAGGAGAAACCTTTAAAGAAGGCGAGCAATTGGTAAATATTATGCCTGCCGTATACGACTTGGCTGTAGAAATGTACATAAAACCAATCGATTTACCACTGATACATATTAACGAAAAAGTTCGTGTTCAGTTCGATGGTTGGCCTGCTTTAGTTTTTAGTGGCTGGCCAAACATGTCTACCGGAACGTATGAAGCAAAAATAATTGCTATCGAAAATTTTATTAGTAATAATGGTAAATACCGAGTTTTAATTGCTCCAAACAACGAACTAGAACCTTGGCCAAAAGCGATTAGAATTGGTTCGGGTGCAAAAACAATAGCTTTATTAGAAAATGTACCGATTTGGTATGAATTATGGAGACAAGTTAACAGCTTTCCTCCTAATTTTTATCAACCAGAAAATACTAAAAACAGTTCAAACAAAAAGAAATAATGAAAAAATTACCCTTTTTATATCTATTTATAAGCTTTATTTCTTTTTCTCAAAATAAACCGATCAACACACTTTCTTTAGAGGAAAGTTTGGGTTATGTAAAAAAACACCATCCTGTTTTAAAACAGGCTAAACTTATTACAAATACAAACGAAGCTAAATTAATGAAAGCGCGTGGTGCTTTTGATCCTAAAATAGCAATTGACTATGATAGAAAAGAATTTAAGGATACCGATTACTACAAAAATTTAACCTCAACATTTAAAATACCAACTTGGTACGGAATTGAATTAAAAGCTAGTTATGAAAACAATTCAGGTCAATTTTTAAACCCACAATCTAAAACCCCTAAAAATGGGTTATACAATGTTGGTGTCGCCATTCCATTAGCCAAAAACTTATTTATTAATAAAAGAATGGCTACTTTAAAACAAGCTAAACTGTATACCAAACAAGGTAAACTAGAACAACAACTTCTTATAAATACCATTTTATTTAATGCTATTGATTCTTATTTAAACTGGACTTTGTATTACCAACAACATACTATTTATAAGGATTATTATACCAACGCACAGGTGCGGTTAAAAAACGTAATTACCAGTTTTAAAGCTGGTGATAAAGCTGCTGTAGATACTTTAGAAGCTAGTATTAATTTAAAAAGCAGAAAGTTAGATTTAGAAAAAGCCAATATCAAATACATAAAATCGAAATTAGAGTTTTCTAATTATTTATGGATTGATACTAATATTCCGATGGAGTTAAAAGATGAGATGATACCTGATGTTACAACTTTTAGCAAGATGGATGTACTTTTAAAATCGACAGCAAATGCCATTGTTCAGAATAATTTAAATGATCATCCTAAAGTAAAATTATTAGAATTAAAGAGAAGAAACCTTGAAATCAACAAACAATTAAAGGCAAATAACTTACTTCCTAAAATTGATTTTCAATACAATTTACTAAGCTCTAAAGTGGATAATTTAGATGCTTTTAATGTGTCTAACTATAAAAACTCACTGCAAGTGAGTGTTCCTTTATTTTTAAGAAAATCTCGAGGAGAATTAAAATTAGCGAAACTTAAATTACAAGATTTAAATTTTGAAATATCATCTACAAAAACAAGTTTACAGAATAAAATTAATGCTACAAGGCAACAAATAGTTTCGTACGAAAAGCAAAAGAATATATTAGAGGACTTAGTTAACGGTTATCAAAAAATTGTAAAAAGCGAAGAAAGAAAATTTTCATTAGGAGAAAGTTCGCTTTTTCTAATTAATTACCGCGAAGTAAAATTAATCGAAAGCAATTTAAAAGAAGCAAAAAACAACTATGAATACGCCAAAACAAAAAGTGCTCTTATTCAGTTACTAGGGCAGCTAAATACGTTATAATTATTCTTTATATTCCTTTAACAAAGCTTCGTCAATAAAAATATGTTCAGGTAAAACTCGCAAACGATATTTACTTTCACCTATAAATGTGATTAAATCTTTGCGCTCTAATCGATCATTTTCTTCTAACTGAAGTATCGAGTTTATATTATCAACGATTCTCGTTAAATAGGTTTGACTCTTAATCTCTCCTCCCGAATTTACCACAATCGATTGGTTTGTAGCTTCCGAAAACTTTCGGCGATAGGCAAAATTTAATAAGTTTTTGTACTGTGTTGTTTTAGAACCAAAATCGATTTTTTCTTCATAAATACCTTTAGATGGCACACTTAATTGAATTAAAGACCAATCTAAAAATTTAATTCGAATCTCATTAGGCTTTGGTGTATGTGCTAATTGAATTACCCAACTTGTTGCCAATACTAAAAAGACAGAAACCAAAGAGGTTTTGGCGATAATACGAATCATAAGATTTACAAAATCATTATCTAAACCAACAAAAACATCATATAATTGTGACAAGAATAATAGCGAAATTACAACCACTGAAATAATCGCTACCAACTTTAAATCTCGATGCATAAAAGTTCTAAAAAAAGAAACTCCCATTAAATAACACAAAAAAGTAGTTAGCAAAACATCCGGAATTGCAGCTATTTTTACACCGTAATAAACCTCATTACCTACAAAAAAGGATAATAACATTGTTAGTGAAGCTACCGCCACGATTATAATGCCTATAATTTTTACATTCTTTTCATTCTGATAAATAAATTTTGGTGCATCGTGCACATAATACAAAGCCAATAACCAAAATAAATTATTAATGGTAGATAAAATATTTACTCCTATTTGATAGCTGGTTGTTTCTGTATAACTAAAATAGCCCGCAACATAAGCCCAAATACCAGAAACTACCCAAACTAACATTCCAAAACTTAAATACAACAAGCCTTTATCTACACGCTTTATTGTGTTTCCTTCTTCTAATACTTGTTTAAATCTATTTCTAATATTATAATAAATTGCTAACAGTAATATTGCACCAATAAAGGAAATAAAAATGTGTGATACATTATGAAATTGAGTAACTTCAGACATCTTACTTCAAAATTTTCGAAATCAAATCTTGTTTCGCTTTTTCATCATCACCAAACAACCAACGTAACGTATTATCTTCCCAAATTTCATGGTATTGTTTTTCATTGATAATATCTCTCTCTATCGCTAAATCTAACAATTTTCCTGGATACGAAGATTGTGCATCGCTTTCCATTTCTCCTAACGGATACGGATCATCTAAGCCCATAATTACCTGATTTGATCCCTGACGATCTATCATTAACTTCAATGAATCAGTGTCATGAACCAAAGTATCAAAGAAAATATTTGGATGTCCAACTGCTTTTCTAGGATGTGTTTTTCCTTCAAATAAATCAGGTCTACCATCAAATCCTTGAATACGACGTCCTAAATTCATTTGTGCCAATTGACCTCCGTGCGCAAAACAAGTTCTGATATTAGGAAAACGCTCTTGCATACCGTTTAAAGTATAAAAATGATACGCGTCACCACATTGTGCCAACATCCAAATTAAATGAAAACGCCAATTGGTATTTTCTAATTTTATCATTTTATCCCCGTCATACGGATGAATTTCAATTGCCAATTTATATTTATCTGCCAATTCGAAAATAGCATCATTTTCTTTATCAAAAACACAACGCCATTGCCCAATAGAATCCATAAAATGCGTTGGCAAACACAATACTCTTAACCCTAACTCTTCTACGCAACGCTTCATTTCCCACAAAGCACCCTGAATAAAACCAGGATGTACCACAAAACCACAAGTAAATTTCCCCGGATGATCGTGCTGTACTTTTGCATTAAAATCATTCTGAAAACGCAAAGCTTTTTTCATTTCCTCCAAACGCAAACCATTTCCATAGAGTTGAGACAAATTTAAAACTACTGCATGATCTAACTTGTTTTTTTCCATCCAACGTAGTTTCTCATCCAAGAAAAAACTAGAATCTGTTACCGGTCGTTTCCAACCTTTTTGTAACATGTGTTTGCGCTCATCATCTACCCAAAAAATTTCTTTTTCCCTCATAAAAGCGGGTATTTGCTCTGGGTATGGTAATAAATGTGAATGTCCGTTTATGCGTAGTTTTCTTTTAGTCATCTTTCTGAATTAATTTCAGTGTTATGATGTCATTGCGAAGAAAGCTTTTCACTTGCTGTAGCAATCTAATTATCAATAAAAAGATTACTTCGTTCCTCGTAATGACGATAATATTTTATTTAATCTTCTTTGGAGCTTCCATTGTTGTTCCACAATTAGAACAAGTACATTTCTGTTTATCAGAATAATATGTATCGAAAATAATAGGCATATCTGTTTCGATATTATCTAGTGCAAATTCTTCCCTGTATAACTGATTTCCACAGTTTTCACAATACCATTCTAACGCATCTAACATTCCTTCCGAACGCGGATATTCAATTACCAAACCAACTGTATTTTCTTTACGTTGCGGTGAATGTGGCACTTTTCCTGGCAATAAATAAATATCACCTTCATTAATTTCAACATCTATCAATGTACCTTTATCATCTATGATTTTTAAAATCATATCCCCTTCAACCTGATAGAAAAATTCAGGTGTTTCATTATAATGGTAATCTTTTCTATTATTTGGGCCACCAACAACCATAACAATATATTCACCGTTATCCCAAACCTGTTTGTTACCAACTGGCGGCTTTAATAAATGACGGTTTTCATCAATCCACTTTTTAAAATTTAAAGGCTGTACTAAACTCATATCTCTATTTTTTTGGCGTTCCCTAAAGGTCGGGCTTTTCGCTGTATCTTTTTATGTCATTGCAAAGAAAATTTTTATCTTTCTATGATATCATCTAATCTTCAAAGAGATTACTTCGTTTCACTCGTAATGACGCCGTTTTATTAACTTATAAAAAGGATGCCGCTGCAATCCCTAACGCTAAATTTGGTTTCTAAATTACAAACTTGTTATCTCTTTATAAATAATCCTTCAATTCGCTTATATAACAAACCTCAGCAAACAAGTTTAGCCCTGATTGAGTGGTTTGTTTGAGCTGTTTTTTGCTGTTAGTTCGAGTAAATTTGTAAAGTATGAACAAATTTGTATCGAGAACAGCAGCAAAAAAAGCGAGTAACGAAAGCAGGAAATAGCTTCTAAAAAAATTACAAACTCTTTGTTCTACCTCCATCAACCGGAACGTTAATTCCGTTAATAAAACTTGCTTTTTCACTTGCTAAAAACACAATTGCATTGGCAATTTCTTCTGGCTTTGCAAAACGTTTTGCTGGTGAAGCATTCATCATGTTTTCTGAAACCACCTCAACAGACATTCCTGTTTTAGCTGCTTTATTATTTATAATTTCTTTTAAACGCTCAGTTCCTGTTGCACCTGGCAACACGTTATTTACAGTAATATTAAACTGTCCCAGTTCGTTTGCCAATGTTTTAGACCAACTCGCAACGGCTCCACGAATAGTATTCGACACTCCCAAGCCGTCTAAAGGTTGTTTTACTGAAGTAGAAATCACATTAATTACCCTACCAAAACCTGCTTCTTTCATAAACGGAACCACCGCTTGCACTAATACATGATTGCATTTTAAATGTTGAGTAAATGCAAGTTCAAACTCATCTAATTGCGCATTAAATACCGGTCCTCCTGCTGGGCCACCTGTATTGTTTACCAAAATGTGAAAATTTAAATCACTTGCTTCAATCTTTTCTTTTAATTCTGATGGATTCGAAAAGTCAGCAACAATATAATTGTGATTTTGGTTGTTATTTGGCAATTCTGCCAAAACGGCTTTCAACTTTTCTTCGTTACGAGCAATTAACGTTACGTTTACACCTTCTGATGCCAACCCTATTGCCGATGCTTTTCCTATTCCTTGTGTGCTTCCGCAAACCAAGGCGTTTTTATTTTGTATGTTTAAATTCATTTTTTTCTATTATATTATAGTTGTCAGATCGAGCGCAGTCGAGAACCATTTATAGTTGATTTTTAATAACCTCTCGACTGCGCTCGAGGTGACAA
Organism: Tenacibaculum sp. AHE14PA; assembly: GCF_019278465.1. Lineage (GTDB taxonomy): Bacteria > Bacteroidota > Bacteroidia > Flavobacteriales > Flavobacteriaceae > Polaribacter > Polaribacter bernardetii. The sequence goes on from NZ_CP058983.1 coordinate 824,948, forward strand.
ATCTATTGCCAATTTTTTTATTTTCTAATTGTTATTCTGGATCATTGTTTTAATTTTAACCGCTTTTTCAAAGTGATCTAACTCATGAGTTTCAATCCACCATTTTGCGACTTCCATCAATAATTTCGGATTGTCATTTTTATTTTTAAAAAACGCATAAAAAGATACCCCTACATTGGTTCCTTTTTTTGTAATCTTCTCATCACAAACATCAATAATTTTTTGTTGTATTTCTTTATTCATAACTAATACAAATATTTTTAGGTTCTGTAAAAAAACGCAAGGCTTCAAAACCACCTTCACGCCCTACTCCGCTTTCTTTTTGGCCGCCAAAAGGCGTTCTTAAATCTCGTAACAACCATGTATTTACCCATACAATTCCTGCATGAACTTGTTTTGATATTTGCATGGTTCTGTTTAAGTTATTCGTCCAAAGTGTAGCTGACAATCCGTATTTTACATCATTTGCCAAACGCAAAGCTTCTGCATCTGTTTTAAACGGCATTATGGTAACCACAGGCCCGAAAATCTCTTCTTGATTCAGCCTGCATTTATTATCGGAAACCTCAATAATTGTTGGTTGTAAATAATATCCATTTTCACTGTCTATGACAGTAACAGTTTTCCCTCCAAAAAGGATTTTTCCGCCTTCTTGCTCGGCGATATCAATATATGATTTTACTTTTTCTAAATGTTGTTTAGAAACTAATGCGCCTATATTTGTATCTACTTCGGATGGATTACCAACCTTTAATTCGGATACTTTTTGAATAAAACCTTTTTTAAATTTCTCATAGATTTTCTCCTCTACAAAAATTCTACTTCCGCATAAACAAATCTGACCTTGATTGGCAAATGAAGAGCGAACCGTAGTATTTAACATCTTTTCGTAATCGCAATCAGCAAAAATTAAATTCGGATTCTTACCTCCTAATTCTAATGATAGTTTCTTAAACATTGGTGCCGCCACTCGTGCAATGTGTGCCCCTGTAGCCGTGCCGCCTGTAAAAGAAATTGCTTTAATATTCGGGTGCTCTACAATTGCTTGCCCTGTGGTGGTTCCCAATCCGTGAACAATATTTAAAACACCTTTCGGGAGACCTGCCTCCGTACAAATCTCACCCAATAAATAAGCAGTCATTGGCGTTACTTCGCTTGGTTTTGCAACAACGCAATTTCCTGCAGCAATTGCCGGAGCTATTTTCCAAGTAAATAAATACAACGGTAAATTCCACGGAGAAATACAACCTACTACTCCGATTGGCTGACGCATTGTAAAATTCATCGCATTTAAACCAACACTTTCATGCGCTTCGGATGAAAACTGCGTAATTGCATTTGCAAAAAACTGAAAATTACTTGACGCTCTCGGAATATCTATCTGAGTAGCTAAGCTTACTGGTTTTCCGTTATCTTTAGATTCTTCGGCTGCTAAAAAAGATAACTTTTCTTTTATCAATGTTGCAATCTTTGATAAGATGTTACTTCTCTCATCTAAAGATGTATTTGACCAACTAGGAAAAGCATCTGCTGCTGCTTTATAAGCTAACTCAACATCTTCTTTTGTTGAATTCGGAATTTGAGAATATACTTCTCCATTTGATGGATTGTAATTATCAATCCATCTGTCAGCAACAGGAGAAATGAGTTTACCGTTTATGTAGTTTTGTATATTCACTTTATTTTTTTTATTAATCTATTTATATTCAATAATTAAAAAAACGGCAGTTTCATCACCTATATTTAAAACTTCGTGTGATGATCTCTCATCTTTTGAAAAACTAGAACCTGTTGGCACATTAACTTCTCTAGTCCCTTTAGCATCTTTAATTTTAAATCTACTTCCAGCCAGCGTATAACCAAAATGTTTGTTATGATAATGTTTCTCATGGCCAACTCCCGGTGGAAAAGTACATTTTAACACTCTTAATTCAGCATTATCCTTTAGTACTTCACAAACCTTTTCTCCTTTCCAACCAGCTTCTAAAGGATCTGGAAGCGTAGTTTTAGGCTTACATGATGATAAACCAATAATTAAAAAACAAAAAACTATCTTTTTTATATGGATACTTCTTTTTAATATAACCATCTATTGTTTTTTATACGCCATTACTTTAATCTCCACTACTAAATCTGGATGTGGTAATTGATGTACAGCAACTGTTGTACGTGTTGGGCCTGTTTCTTTCTCAAAAAACTCTCCGTAGGCTTTATTATAACCTGCAAAATCATTCATGTTTACCAAGAATGAGGTCACATCAACCACGTCTTTAATACTTGCCCCAACGGTTTGTAATGTCTTATCGATATTCTTTAAAACTTCGCGTGTTTGTATTTCTGCATCTAACTTTTTAGTATTCATTTCGTCAATCAACTCCACACCTGCTATCGTATTGTCCGAACGCCTTGAACTTGTTCCTGAAACAAAAATAAAATCTCCCACAACTTTTACATGTGGATATGCGCCTCTTGGTGTTACTTTTTTTTCCATACTTACTTTTTGTCTGGTCGAGCGCAGTCGAGACCTTTTTATATTCTTTATTTTAAAAACCTCTCGACTGCGCTCGAGGTGAAATTTTAGTTATTTTTCTGCTAACTCCAACAACTTAAGTGTTGTTCTTAAATTCCGCGTTGTTGCAATTGCATTAAGCTTTTTCTCTATAAGATTATTTGTCAACTTTGTTTTTCCAAAACCTGTCGGACAATATAAGTACACAACATCATTATCTATTTTGCACTTATCTTCTTCTATATTCTTAACTACAATTTCAGATATTTCTGTTTTTCTATCTAAGAATGTAAAGGCTACTATTTTTTCATTTTCAAGTGAAAAAGGATAGTTATTAATCGCTTTTTTCCATTCAGAAACTGTTCTAATAATCACAGGAACATGGTAACCGAATTCATCAAAAATTCCGTCTTTTATCTTTTTACAGATTGTTCTTTTATTTTCATCTGATTCTAAAATAATATTCCCACTCTGAATATACGTTTGTATATTTTGAAACTGTAAATCGTTTAATAACTCACGTAAATCTACCATCGGGAGTTTATTTTTTCCCGACACATTTATTCCGCGTAGTAAAACAATGTACTTTTTCATTTTTATTTTTGTTAAGCTCTCGACTGCGCTCGAGGAGACACATTTTATTTGATTTTACTTTTTTCTTCCTCTCAACTGCGCTCGAGGAGACAATTTTATCCTCTTTCGTAATATCAGTTCGAACTCAGTCAATAACTATTTATTTTATTAACCTCTCGACTACACTTAAGGCGACATTTTTATCCTTTTCCGCAATGTCAATTCGAGCGCAGTCGAGAACTATTTATTACCTGGATTGTATTTATGATGAGTTGCATTTCTACATTCTGATAAAATCCCTAACATGTCAAAATCTTTATTTGCTAATGCTAACTTCTTTTTACTGCTCCACTGTTTTATCTTTTTCTCGAAATAAATGGCTTGTTCAACGTCATTAAAAACCTGTTTAAATATCAATTCTAAAGGTCTTCTTTTAAAAGTAAAACAAGTTTTATTTAAACCTTTTTGATGCTCTTCATATCTTCTATTTATATCATTAGTCATTCCGGTATATAATAAACCATCCGCACATTTAATAATATAAACATAATACGTTTTCATAATTAACCTCTCGACTGCGCTCGAGGAGACACATTTTATTTGATTTTACATTTTTCTTCCTCTCGATTGCGCCCGAGGAGACATTTTAATTTATTTACAATCCTGCTATTTTATCCTCTTCTAAAATATCGTTTGTTTCTTCTTTTACTTTTTCTAAAATAACCTTTAACTCTTCTTTTGTCATTTTTAAATGTGTGTGAACTTCATCATCTACAATTAAATTTAATAAAGCTTTGTCTTGCGCTCTTCCTCGTTTCATAGCTTCATTATAACTAATTTCTTCGTTAAAAGTTACCAATGAATATTTAGAAAAATATTGATCCGGGAAATTTTTCTCTAAATCCTTTTCTATTTTTTGTTTTTCTTTAAATAACGGATTCGCCACATGATCTTTCATTTCATGAAAATTATCAATTGCTAAATCGGCAATTGCATCTGTATCTTGTTTTCTTGCTTTTTCGTACCTTTTAAAAACTGTTTCCCAATCACTTATTTCTTCATCATCTTCGAAACTATTTAATATCTCATCAAAAACAGTAACATCTTCAAAAGAAGCATTCATTCCTTGTCCGTAAAACGGAACAATTGCATGCGCAGCATCTCCTATTAAAATTGTTTTATTTTTATAATACCACGGCGAACATTTTACGGTTCCTAACGCTCCTGTTGGATTGTTTAAAAACTCGTCTTTTATACTTGGTATTAAGGCTAAAGCATCTGGAAATTGCTCTTCAAAAAAGGTTGTTATTTTTTCTTCGGATGTTAAATTGTTAAAATTATATTCGCCTTCATCATAACTTAAAAACAAGGTTACTGTAAAACTTCCATCCATATTTGGTAAGGCTATTAACATATACTCACCACGAGGCCAAATATGTAAATGATCTTTACTTATTTGATGTTTACCTACTTTATCAGCAGGAATTTCCAATTCTTTATATCCGTGGGATAAATAATTTTGAGAATAGCTAAATAAAAATTTACGCTCTAAATAATAGTTTTTTCTCAAAATAGAACCAGCTCCGTCGGCACCAAAAATCACATCCGAGTTCACAGAAAACTCTTCTTTTGTAATATAGTCTTTAAAATGTGCAATTGTATTTTCAATATCAACCGATGCACATTTTTTATTAAAATGAATCGTTACATTTTCATGCTTTTCTGCTTCTGTTAACAAAATACCATTTAAATCGCCTCGTGAAATTGAATTGATATACTCTCCTTCTCTTCCTGAGTAATTAGATGCAAAAGTATTTCCTTTAATATCATGCATTAATCGACCATACATGGGAATACAAATTTCTTTAGCTTTTTCTTCAACACCCGCTAAGCGCAATGCTTTAAATCCGCGATCAGATAGTGCTAAATTTATAGATCTTCCTGCAGAAATATCTGTAGTTCTTAAATCTGGTCTACTTTCATAAACCGTAACTTTAAAACCTCTTTGAGCTAAACGTAAAGCCAATAAACTTCCGCATAAACCAGCTCCTATAATTAATATGTTATCTTTTTTATTCATTTTATATTCGTGTCAGTTCGAGCGCAGTCGAGAACTAGTTAAAACCTCTCGACTGCGCTCGAGGAGACATTATATGTATATTGTAAAATATTATTTAACCATTTTATATAGCAATACTTTTCCTGAAAAAATATTAACGCTGAGACTTCAATAATCATCATTTTTTTCTCACTAAAACGCTGCTTACAATTAATAAACACCTCTCGATTTCGATCGAGGAGATCTTTTTAGTTTTACAGCAACCCTTTTAATATTGAAACCATTTTATAGACATCTTCAAAAGAATTATACATTGGCACAGGTGCACAACGTATAACATCAGGCTCTCGCCAATCGGTAATAATATTGTTTTCTGTTAGTTTTTTATGTAAATTTTTATCCGCATTTTTTACCTGAACAGACAACTGACAACCTCTTTCTTTTGGATTTGAAGGTGTAATAATCTTAATACTATCAGAAGCTATTTGATTGATTAAAAACTCAAAATATCCTGTTAATTTTTCTGATTTCTCACGCAATGCTTCCATACCAACCTCAGCAAACATATCAAGCGAAGCTTTAATTGCCGTCATTGATAATATTGGCGGGTTAGATAATTGCCATCCTTCGGCACCCGGCATTACATCAAAAGGTTGACGCATGTTAAATCGTGTATCTTTATTATGATTCCACCATCCTGAAAAACGTGGTAACTCTTTATTCTCTGCATGTTTTTCATGTACAAATAATCCCCCTAAACTTCCTGGACCAGAATTTAAATATTTATAAGTACACCAAGCTGCAAAATCTACTCCCGAATCATGTAATTCTGGAGAAATATTCCCTGCTCCGTGTGCTAAATCAATCCCTACAAAACACTCTTTTGAATGCCCTATTTCAGCTATTCTTTTTAAATCTAAATATTGACCGGTGTAATAATTTACGCCACCGATTAATAACAACGCAATTTCATCCCCTTGTTCGGCTACAATCGTTTCTAAATCTTCAATATTTAATAATTCCTCTCCTGCTCTAGGTTTCCACTCTATCAATCCCTCTTCTACATCAAATCCGTGAAATTTTAATTGCGATTGCACTGCATATCTATCCGAAGGAAAAGCATCAGACTCTATTACAATTTTATATTTCTTTTTTGTAGGCTGATAAAAAGACACCATTAAGAGATGTAAATTTGTTGTTAAAGTATTCATCACAACAACTTCTAGTGGTTTTGCACCCACTATTTCTGCCATATTCGCTGTTAAAAGTTCGTGATATGACAACCAAGGATTCTTGGCTTCAAAATGGCCTTCTACACCATAATTAGCCCAATCATCTAATTCTTGTTGAATATATTTTTGTGTACTCTTAGGTTGTAATCCTAATGAATTCCCTGTAAAATACAACCAATCTTTTCCTTCTTTATCTTTCGGTATATGAAATTGACTACGCAAATGCGCTAACTTATCTTCTTTATCTTGTTGCTGTGCGTATTCTAAGGTATTTATATATGTCATTATTAAAACTAAAAAAATGATTGTTTTTCAAATATAAAACAATCATTTTTTAGATAATAATATTTACTGTAGAGATTAATATAAAACTCTAAATTTTATGGTCCCTTCTATCTCGCGAAGCTTTGCGATTACTTCTTCATTATATTCTTTATCAACATCAGTAATTACATAACCAACTTTAGAATCAGTTGACAGATATTGTCCTGTAATATTTAGCTCGTACTTTGCTAACTGTCTATTAATTTTTGCCATTACACCCGGTACATTTTTATGAATATGTAAAAAACGATGTGCATTGGTTTGGCGCGGTAATCTAATATTCGGAAAATTAACAGCATCTACAGTATCACCAGAGTTAATATATGCCATAATTTTACTCGGCACAAAATCTGCAATATCTCTTTGCGCTTCTTCTGTACTTCCTCCAACATGTGGCGTTAGAATAACATTGTTTAATCCTTTTAATTCCGTTAAAAAATCACCATTTTTAGCTGGTTCTTCCGGATATACATCTACTGCACAACCTGCTATTTTACCTGATTTTAATCCAGCAACCAAGGCTTCAATATCTACTACAAAACCTCTAGAAAGATTTACAAAGTGAACTCCGTCTTTCATCTGAGAAATTTCTTCTTTACCTATATAATTTTTATTAGCAGCATTATCATCAACATGTAAAGTAACTACATCTGAAATATTTAGCAACTCTTTTAAAGTTGCTACTTTAGTTGCATTACCTAAAGCCAGCTTATCTTCTACGTCGTAATAATAAACGTACATTCCCAGAGCTTCTGCTAAAACAGATAATTGTTTACCGATGTTTCCGTAACCAACAATTCCTAATTTTTTACCACGAACTTCACGCGAACCTTGCGCTGTTTTGTTCCATTGTCCGTTATGCAACTCGGTACTTCTTTGAAAAACACTACGCATTAGCATAATGATTTCTCCGATTGCTAACTCAACCACAGAGCGTGTATTGCTATAAGGTGCATTAAAAACTACGACTCCGTTTTCTTTGCAAACTTCTAAATCGATTTGTTTTGTGCCGATACAAAAAGCTGAAACAACCATTAATTTTTCGGCAGCTTCAATTACTCTTTTTGTGACCTGTGTTTTAGAACGAATTCCTAAAACATGCACGTCTTTAAGTTTTGCAATTAACTCATCTTCTGATAAGCTTTTAGAAACTGTTTCTACAGAAAAACCATCTCCAGATAACTTCGTAAATGCATCTGGATGTACGTTTTCTAATAATAAAATTTTAATTCTGTTCTTTGGATATGATATATTTCTTGGCAAATCGTTTAGGTATAAAAATTCGTCTAAATTAGGTGTAATATGATCGGCATTGGCAACTGTTTTTTCTCTAGATACATTTTCGGTGTATGCAAAAAAAGTATCAGCCACACCTGCTTTTTTTGTTACGGCATCACTATAACCATCGCCAATTACTTGTATTTCTCCTGGTAAATTTAAGTTTTGTAGGCACTCAATTTTTCCATCGTGTTTGGAAAGCGGATTCTCTGCATCAAACCCAATAATCAAATCGTTTTTATCAAATTTAAAAGTATTTGCAAAAACTCTTTCAGAAGGAATATTATATGCTGCAACTATCGGATCTATAAAGTCTTTAAATCCGGCAGAAATAACATATATATCATCAGAAAATTTCTCAAAAAACTCTTTATTACTTTCAATAGAACGCGAAACCTTTTGTTTTAATTCTTTTATTAAAATAGGTAAATCTGTTTTTTTAGCGTTCAGTAATTTAATACGTTTTTCTAAAGATTCAGGAAAGGAGATTTCTCCATCAATACCTTGGTTTGTAATTTCTATTATTTCATTAATAATATCCGTTTTTTTAGGATTACCTACTAAAGTGATTTCAGCTAAAACATCTAACGCCTCTACTCGCGTAAGTGTACTATCGAAATCGAAAACAAAACTTCTTTTTGGTGCCATTATGTTGAATTACTAGTAAGTAACCAAAAATACAAATGATATTAAAAAAGAAGCTGATTATGAAAGAAGATTTTTATTTTTTATCAACATTAATTTAAACGATTGATAAAAGCAACCACCAAACTATGGGAATTGATTCCACTATAAAGGCACTATAATATTTAGATTTTTTTTCTGATGACCTCATCAACAGTATTAAAATGGTCATAAAAATCAATAAAAAAACTGTTCTAAAACTAGCGTTTGGTGCTATCATAAACTCTAATAGCAGGCAAAAAACTAATAATATATATCCGAGTTTTTTTGTTTTTTCTATTCCTATTTTTTTGGGTATTGTTTGCAGTGAAACAGCATCATATTTTACATCTCTAATATCAAAAGGTAAAATTAAAACCATCACTAATAAAAAACGCTGTATAATAGTTATATAAAATTGATTTGATAAATCAACATTTGCATCATAAACTGGTAAAAACACCGTTGCTCCCGCCCACACAAAAGCAACTATTATAATTTTTAAATACCCAATACTTCTTAAATTTTTTTGAAATCCACTAAAAAAAGGAACTGCATACAAAAATGTTAAAAGTCCGAAAGGCACAAAAACAAGCAATGTTTTTACATTTAGTTTAATGGCATAAAAACACATCAACAAAAAACAAATCAAAGAAAATATTTGAATTATTTTTAAATGTGTCGTTAAACTTCTGTGGTGCAATTTGGCAACTCCTACATATTTAACAAAGTTATAGCCAGTAATTGTTCCGAAGAAAAGAAAAAAATCTAACGATTCATTATAAGTTAACCCAAAATATAATTCAGTAACCTTAACAAAAGCGCACACGGCTAAAGCCACATGAATACTAGCGTTTATATAAAAATCAAGCACTTGTTTTAAAACCCTCATTACACAAAAATAGTTTTTATGTTTATAACCCTTCAATTTAGTTAATAAAATATCAGTTTAAAAATAAAAACATACTATAAAAATTATACAATTTCATTATTTTTGAACCACTAAACACAAACAACACAGAATGAACACAAATTCATTTCAACTAAGACATATTGGTCCACGTGTAGCGGATCAAGAGCAAATGTTAAAAACAATCAAAGCAGATAGCTTAGATCAATTAATTTATGAAACTATTCCTGATGATATTCGTCTTGAAAGCGGATTAGATTTAGCGCCTGCAATGAGCGAATATGAGTATTTAAATCATATTAATGAGCTTGGTGCTAAAAATAAAGTTTTTAAAAGCTACATCGGTTTAGGATACCACGAAGCAATTGTACCGAGTGTTATTCAACGTAATATATTAGAAAACCCGGGTTGGTATACAGCTTACACGCCATACCAAGCAGAAATTGCTCAAGGACGTTTAGAAGCCTTATTAAATTACCAAACAATGGTTTGTGATTTAACAGGAATGGAATTAGCAAATGCTTCTTTATTAGACGAAGGAACTGCTGCTGCCGAAGCAATGGCTTTATTATTTGATGTACGTGAACGTGCACAGAAAAAAGCTGGCGTTAACAAATTCTTTATTTCTGAAGAGATTTTACCACAAACATTATCTGTTCTACAAACACGTGCAATTCCTATCGGAATTGAGTTAGTAATTGGAAATCATGAAGAGTTTGATTTTTCTTCAGCGTTTTTCGGAGCTATTATTCAATACCCAGGAAAACATGGTGAAGTATTTGATTATACTGCATTTGTTGCCAACTGTAACGAAAAAAACATAAAAGTAGCTGTTGCTGCGGACATTTTATCTTTAGCTAAATTAAAAGCTCCAGGTGAATTTGGCGCTGCAGTTGTGGTTGGAACCACACAGCGTTTCGGAATTCCTTTAGGTTACGGCGGACCTCATGCTGGCTATTTTGCTACGAAAGAAGCTTACAAACGTAGTCTTCCTGGTCGTGTAATTGGTATTACCAAAGATGTTGACGGTGGTCGTGCTTTACGTATGGCTCTACAAACTCGTGAGCAACATATAAAGCGCGAAAAAGCAACTTCAAACATTTGCACCGCCCAAGTTTTACTAGCTGTTATGGCTGGTATGTATGCTGTATATCATGGGAAAGAAGGAATACAATATATTGCTGATAAAGTACACGCTACAGCAAATACTTTAACTGCAGCCCTAGAAAGTTTAGGCTTTAAACAAAAAAACAAATCATATTTCGACACTATTTTAATTGAAGTTGAAGCTAATAAATTACGCCCTGTTGCCGAGGCAAACGGAATTAACTTTAACTATATTGACAACAATCATATTTCAATTTCCGTTAACGAAACTGTTAGCTTAAAAGAAATCAATGCCATTGTTGATTGTTTTGAACAAGCCTTCAATATTCAAGATATTACAGTAACTGAATTTATTTCTTCGGATATAATCACAGAAAATGTAAAAAGAAATACTTCATTTTTAGACAACGAAATATTTAATACGTATCAATCAGAAACTGAAATGATGCGTTATATTAAAAAACTAGAACGTAAAGATTTAGCTTTAAATCATTCTATGATTTCTTTAGGATCATGTACAATGAAGCTAAATGCAGCTTCTGAAATGCTACCTTTAAGCAACCCTCAATGGGGAAATATTCACCCTTTTGTACCATTAAATCAAGCAGAAGGATATCAAACAGTTTTAAAAAACCTTGAACATCAATTAAATGTAATTACAGGTTTTGCAGGTACTTCTTTACAACCAAACTCTGGTGCACAAGGAGAATTTGCTGGATTAATGGTTATTCGTGCTTATCACGAGTCTAATAACGATTCTAATAGAAACATTTGTTTAATTCCTGCTTCTGCTCACGGTACTAATCCTGCGTCAGCAGTAATGGCCGGCATGAAAGTAGTTGTTACCAAAACTGATGAAAGAGGTAATATCGACGTAGAAGATTTACGCGAAAAAGCAGAAAAACATAAAGATAATTTAGCCGCTTTAATGGTTACATACCCATCAACACATGGGGTTTACGAAAAAGCTATTAAAGAAATTACCAAAATTATTCACGATAACGGCGGACAAGTTTATATGGATGGTGCGAATATGAACGCTCAGGTAGGATTAACAAATCCTGCAACTATTGGTGCAGATGTTTGTCACTTAAACCTACACAAAACCTTCGCTATTCCACATGGTGGTGGTGGACCAGGAGTTGGTCCAATTTGTGTTGCTCCTCAATTAGTGCCATTTTTACCAACAAATCCTTTAGTTGCAACAGGAGGCGAAAAAGCAATTACAGCTATTTCTGCTGCCCCTTGGGGATCTGCTTTAGCTTGTTTAATTTCTTACGGATACATAACAATGCTTGGCGCTAATGGATTAACGGACTCTACTAAATTAGCTATTTTAAACGCAAACTACATTAAAGAACGTTTACACGGACATTACGAAACATTGTACTCTGGAGAAATGAACAGAGCTGCACATGAAATGATTATTGATTGTAGAGATTTTAAACAAAACGGAATTGAAGTTGTAGATATTGCGAAACGCTTAATGGATTACGGTTTTCATGCACCGACTGTTTCTTTTCCCGTAGGAGGAACTATGATGATTGAACCTACAGAATCTGAAAGCGTTGCAGAATTAGATCGTTTTTGTGATGCAATGATTTCTATTAGAAAAGAAATTTCTAGCGCAACTAAAGATAACGCTAACAATCCTCTAAAAAATGCACCACATACACAATATATGTTAACTACTGATGAGTGGATTTTACCGTATACTCGTAAGCAAGCTGCTTTTCCTTTAGATTATATTGCTGATAATAAATTTTGGCCTACTGTACGTAGAGTTGATGATGCTTTTGGAGATAGAAATTTAATTTGTTCTTGTAATCCTATTGAAGATTATATGGATTAATTAATACCCCATACTAAAACTAAAAAATCCCACTCCTTAAAAGAGTGGGGTTTTTATTTTTAAGCTACAGCAATAATATCACTGTACGAAACTTCTTTTGTATTCTTAAGAATAATTGATTTTTCACAAACAGTCCAAATTGAAGTCTCAACTTTCTTTAAACCAGTATCATCGGTAAAAAACACTTCAATTTTCTCTCTGTTTAAGTTTCTTGAAAAGAAAACTTTTCGTTGCCTTATAAACTCGTTTACTTGCTCTATTTGATGTTCAAGAATGTTAATCTTTGGAAACTCCAAAATTTTATTTTTCTTTTTATCTGCAAGTGCTGTTTTTTCTAAAAACATATTAATTGGGGATTTTGGGGATTATCGTAATACACAATACATTGTTAATAACATACAAAGATATGAATTTTATCAACAAGTGTTAATAACTATTTAAATAAATTGTTAATAACTTTTACCTTGTGATTATAATAATTAATAAACCTAACTAATTTTACTTAAATTTAAAAAGGGAGGTAAAATGCTAATACATTATACCTCCCTTTTTAAATACTTTTATTTTTTCTACATCATACATTCATAAACTACAAACTTCTTATTATCTGCCATTATTTCAACCGTATTAAAAAGTTTCTCTAAATGTGTTTTATAATTCAAATGCTTGTTTGCCACCAAAACAAAACGTCCGTCGGGTTTTAAACAACTCTTTACATCTTTAAAGAGCGATAAAGTTACTTCTATATTATTCTCATGTTCAAAATGAAAAGGAGGATTAGATACTATTAAATCAAAACTTTCCTTTTCTAAATCACTTAAATCATCCGCGCATACAAACCTAGCTTCTTTACCCTTTAAATTAAGCTGTGAAGAGGCAATCGCTAAATTAAAATCATCTACTAAAGTAATTTCAGATTCTGTATTTTGATTCGCTATTTCAAAAGCTATAATTCCGTTACCAGAAGCCACATCTAACACTTTTAATTCGCTAGGATGCACTTTTAAATTATCTAATAAAAAACGAGTACCAACATCAACCTTACCTCCAGAAAATACTCCGTAATATTGCTGAAGTATTTCTTCGTTCCAATTAATTTTATTTATTAATTCTTTCTCTTCTGTTAATTTCTTAGGATTTTTTAAAATCAACAACCTTGCTTTTTTCCATGCTTTACTCTGTTCAACTTCTTCAAAATACAACTCTGCAATTTTAAGAAAAGAAACAGAAAAATATTTAGTCATAAATCCGCAAACAACTATTGTTTTATTATCAGAAGCTTTATGTATCTGCTTTAAAAACAACTCAAACAATTCAAGAGATTTCGGAACTTTTAAAAGCGCCAATTCCACCTTATCTAAATCATCTAAAGGTTCTTTGTAATTTACATCTAACGAAAATTTGTTTAGCTTTAAATTGTTAGCAATTGCTTTTTGCTGACTCGCGTATGTCCAAACGGTTGTTAGCCTTACATCATTTAATAGCGTGTTAAAAACACCAAACCTATCATTATATAAATGAATGTTTACTGTTTTTTCATCCTTAATATAATCAAGCATTAATAACTCCGCATTACTCCATGAACGCAAGGCTTTATCTGTTGTTACCGGGTAACGCTCTAATTGATATTCTTTCAAATTAAACTCCAATGTTATCTTCAATACTTTTAATTTTATTAGCTCAATTTATGACCTGATATTTCTAATTACTTCTCTACTCCTGTAAATCGTAAATAACGTTTAGAGGTGTAATTTCTTCTTCCTTATTTCTTCTAAAAATATGTTTTGCTTTTATATCAGAAATTGATTCTTTACCCATCGCCGCAACCACCTCTTTTACTGCTGTTATTGTTTTGATATGATAATTTTTAACACGAACATTTTTGTCTTCAACAACCAAAGCTTCAACTAAATCCTCATCTTGCGTTGCTACACCAACAGGACAAGTATCTAAATTACACTCACGCGCCTGAATACAACCTAAACTAAGCATAAAACTACGTGCCATACCAATAACATCAGCACCTAAAGCTTTGTATTTAATAATATCAAAAGCATCAATTGCTTTACCACTTGCTATTATTTTTATCTGCTCTTTTAACTGGTACTTTTGCAATGTTTTATTTACAAAAACCAAACCTTCTAACAACGGAGTACCTATATAATTAGAAAATTCTAATGGTGCTGCCCCTGTACCTCCTTCTCCTCCATCGACTGATATAAAATCTGGATAATTATTAGCCAACGAAAATGCTTTTATCATTTCTTCTATCTCTTCATTATCACCCACACAAAATTTTATCCCAACAGGTTTTCCTTCGGATAAATCTCTTACTTCCTGAATAAAAACAATCATTTCTCCATAATTAGAAAAAGCTGAATGACCTGGAGGCGAATTCACATCTGTAAAAGGTATTACCGAACGTATTTTTGCAATTTCTTCAGTGTTTTTTTTAGCTGGTAAAATACCTCCATGACCTGGTTTTGCTCCTTGTGAAAATTTAATTTCAATCATTTTAACTTCCGGGCGAATTGCATTTTCCTTAAAAATGGCAGCATCAAAAACACGCTTGCCATCTACGCTTTTCCCCGCTCCAAAATAACCTGTTCCTACCTGAAAAATTAAATCTCCCCCTTGTAAATGATAGGGTGATATTCCGCCTTCTCCTGTATTATGAGCAAAACCAGCCATCTTTGCTCCTTGATTTAAAGCTTTAATGGCATTTTTACTTAACGAACCAAAAGACATTGCTGATATATTAACAATAGAAGCATCGTATTTTTGAATACATTTATCAGAACCAATTAATACTCTTTCTCCTTTAATATGATGATGATTTTTTGGAAACAAGGAATGCTTTACAAATTCATACCCTTTTTTATATACGTTATGCAGCGTACCAAAAGGCACTGTTTCTATCTCTTTTTTCGAACGTTGGTAAACAATACTTCTTTTTTCACGGTTAATTGGCACACCACTTAAGTCATCTTCAATAAAATATTGTTGGATTTTCTCTCTTTCATCTTCAAAAAACCAACGTAAACGAGCTACAACAGGAAAAGCACGTAATAAAGAGTGTTTTTTCTGAAAAAATGCATCATACAAAGCAACTATACTTAATGCAGAGGCAATTGTTAGCAAAATAAAATTACCTACATCTGGTACAAAATAAACCAGCACACCGCATAAAACATTAATTACAATAACAATTGCTAAAATAGTATCTCTCATTTTTGAAAATTTTCTAGGCTAAAATACAAGATTTTCAGCATAAAAAAAGCCCTAACTGTAGTTAGAGCTTTTAAATATCTTAGATACTTGAAATTATTTTTTAAATTTCGAGTATTTATTTTTGAACTTATCAATACGTCCTGCAGTATCAATTAATTTAGACTTACCTGTGTAAAAAGGGTGAGAAGTTCTTGAAATTTCTAATTTGATTAATGGGTATTCAGCTCCTTCTACTTCTAAAGTTTCTTTAGTGTTAGCAGTTGAACGTGTTAAAAATACATCTCCGTTAGACATATCTTTAAAAGCTACCATTCTATAATTTTCTGGATGTATTCCTTTACGCATCTTAAATGACTTTTAAATATTGTTTTGTTTTTTTATCAAACGTTGTAAAAATGGTAAAGTTTTACACTAAAATTGTTTTAGCTGTTTGAGGATGCAAATTTAACCATATTTTTTAATTTTCAAACAAATAAATTGTTTTAATTTGTAGTGTAAACGAATAAATTAGAAATCAAACTATAAAATATGCGTATTTATACATACTTCACTTTAGCTTTATCAACATTATTTATTACTTCTTGTAGTAATTCTGGATACAAATTTAAGTTAAATACTTCTAAAAAAACCACTTTAGGGCAAAAGGCTGCTATTAAATTCGAACAACTTAAAGGTGAAAAGATCGATTCTGTTCACTTATTCGTTAATAATAAGCGTGTAAATAAAAACGAAACAAGTTTAACAATTAATACAGCCGATTTTGGTGTTGGTAAACATGCGGTTACTGCATTGGCTTTTTATCCTAATAAATCTAAAAAAGTTAATAATTCTATTGAAATTTTAGCTAAAAACGCTCCTGCTGTTTATTCTTATACTATTATAAACACTTTTCCTCATGACAAAGATGCTTACACGCAAGGATTGGAGTATAAAGATGGGTTTTTATACGAAACTACAGGTCGTAAAGGCGAATCAACTTTAAGAAAGGTTGATTTAAAAACAGGTGATGTTCTTCAAAAAATTGATTTAGATAAAGAGTACTTTGGTGAAGGAATGACTATTTATAATAATAAAGTGTACTGGTTAACATGGCAAGCTCGTAAAGGTTTTATTTATAACCTAGATACTTTTAAGCAAATTGGTGAGTTTGACTATAACAAGAGTAACCAAGGTTGGGGGTTAACACACAACGAAACTGAGTTAATAAAATCTGACGGAACAAATAAAATATGGTTTTTAAATACCGAAAATCAAACAGAAAAAAGAAGTATTCAAGTATATACTAATAAATATTCTGTAGATAACTTAAATGAAATAGAATTAATTAATGGCAAAATTTACGCCAATAAATGGCAGCAAAACTCAATTGTAATTATCAATCCAGAGACGGGTGTTGTTGAAGGTGTTGCTAATTTAAACGGACTAAGAGATATCGTTGCTAAAAATCAACAATTAGACCCAAATGATGATGTTTTAAACGGAATTGCATACGACAAAGAAAACAACCGTTTATTTGTTACAGGAAAGCATTGGGGGAAATTATTTGAAATTGAGTTGATTAAAAAATAATATCTTTACCTTTTAACCGTTATTAACCTGCCTTCTTTTATATATGAGATACTCCCTTCAAATTTTAGCTTTCTTTATTTTAATTGCTGTAAGCTCGTGTAGAAAAGATTTTAAAACTGTTCCTAATTTTGGTAAATTAGAATTCTCTAAAGACACCATATTTTTAGACACCGTTTTTTCGAATATAGGATCAGCTACATACAATTTAAAAGTATACAACAGGAGTAATAAATCGATTACAATTCCGGAAATTAAATTAGAGAACGGAAACAGTTCTAATTATCGTTTAAATGTTGATGGAATATCTGGTAAGAATTTTAACGATATTGATATATTAGCAAATGACAGTATCTATGTTTTTGTAGAAACTACTATTGATTTTAGCACAACAACAGATCCTTTATACACAGATAAATTATTATTTGATAACGGAAATAATCAACAAGATGTTGATTTAATTACTTTAGTGCAAGATGCCACTTTTATATTCCCATCAAAAAATAGTATGGGAATTGAAACCTTAACTATAAATGGTACAGACTCTGAAATTCAAGGTCGTTTTTTAACAGATGCTGAATTAACTTTTACTGATGAAAAACCATATGTTATTTACGGTTATGCGGCTGTACCGTCAGAAAAAACATTAACAATTAATGCTGGTGCAAAAATTTACTTTCACAATAACTCAGGTTTAATAGTAGATAAAAAAGGAAGTTTAAAAGTAAACGGAACTCTTGACAGTAAAGTTATTTTTGAAAGCGACCGACTAGAACAACGATTTAACAATATACCGGGCCAATGGGGAACTATTTGGTTACGTGCAGGTAGTACTGAAAATGAAATTAACCATGCCTTAATTAAAAACGGAACCATCGGTGTACTTGTTGATAGTATTAGCACTGTTGCTTCACCTACATTGTCTATAAAAAACACAGAAATTTATAACAATTCTAATTATGGAATCTTAGGAAGGGATACTAATATTAAAGGAGAAAACATCGTTATTGGTAACGCCGGACAATCTTCTTTAGCTTGTACTTTTGGGGGAACTTATAATTTTACTCATGCTACTTTTGCTAATTATTGGAGCAATAGTTTCCGTCAGCTACCTACAGTTTTAGTAAATAATTACACTAATTTTCTTAATAGTAATAATGATGAAGTAACAGCTACAAGAGATTTAATTGCTGCTACCTTCACCAACTGTATTATTGAAGGTAACAACAATATTGAATTTGTTTTAGATAAAAATGACGGTAGCGATTTTAATTATAATATTGAAAACTCTATGATTCAGTTTAATGATTTTAATGATTCGTTTGCTAGTAATACAGAGTTGAATTTTGATGATGCTACTCATTATAAAAATATTATTTTAAATGGAGAACCTAACTTTAAAAACACCTCTTTAAATCATTTTATAATTGGTGAAAATTCTGAAGCTATTAACAAAGCAAAAGCATCCGCTATTTCTGAAGATATTTTAGGAATTGATAGAACAACAAATCCTGATATTGGTGCATACCAACACATAACATTTTAATAAAAAGAGCGGTTTTAAAACCGCTCTTTTTATTTATTTCTTATAAACGATTCCGTTTTTCATTACAAAAATAACGTTTTCCATTGTTTTAATATTTTTAGTTGGATCTTCGTCTACAGCTATAATATCTGCGAAGAAACCTTTTTTAATTTGCCCTATTTCATTCTCCATCTTTAATATTTTAGCATTGGTAATAGTTGCTGCCTGAATCGTTTCTATCGCTGGCATACCTGCTGCTACCATATAACCAAATTCTTTACCATTGTTACCGTGTTTAAAAACTCCTGCATCGGTACCAAATGCAATTCCTACACCTTTCTTATATGCTTTTGCAAATGTTCCTTGAATTTTTGGACCAACAGCTAATGCCTTTGGAACTACAATATCTGGATAAAATCCTTTTATTTTAGCTTTCTCTTCTACCTCTTTTCCTGCAGTAATTGTTGGAACTAAAAAAGCGTTGTGCTTTTTCATCAATTCCATCGTTTCATCACTCATATAAGTTCCGTGTTCAATAGTTTTTACACCACCAATTATTGCACGCTGCATTCCCTCATCACCGTGAGCATGAGCAGCTACATGCATTCCATAATCTTTAGCCATATCACATATTGCTTTTACCTCCTCAATTGTAAATTGTGGATTATCGCCAGATTTAGCCACACTTAAAACGCCACCTGTTGCTGTAATTTTAATACAATCTGCTCCATTTTTATAACGCTGACGTACCGCTTTTTTAGCGTCTTCAACCGAATTTACAACACCTTCTTTTGGCCCCGGATTACCAGTTAAAACTCTACTACTTCCGTTTGTAGGGTCTGCATGACCACCCGTTGTTGCCAATGATTTACCTGCTGTAAAAACTCTTGGCCCAGGTATTTTCCCAGCTTCGATTGCTTTTTTTATTGATATATTTACTCCAGTTCCACCCAAATCTCTTATCGTTGTAAATCCGTTTAACAAGGTTGATTTTGCAAAACCAACAGAATTATAAGCTACATCTGCTTCGTTTAAAGTATATTTGTTTAAGCGCGTTTTAGCATCAAATTCCATTTCAATATGTACATGCATATCTATCAAGCCAGCCATTACAACTTTATCTCTTAAATCTATTATTTTAGATGTTTTATCTCTTGGCATAATGTAGCCATTTTTAACATGTGTGATTTTATTGTCATTAACAACAATTGTTTTTTCTGTTTGAATTTCTCCAGAAGCTGTATCAATTAACTTTCCGCATAAAACATAAGTGTTCTGACTAAAAGAATAAGTTACAATCAATAAAAACAAAAGTAAAAAGCTATTTTTTTTCATGATAAAAATTTAGTTTGAACTATAAATGTATGAAAATTTTAAGTAGCTTGCTTGTTTAACTTATCCTATTAAATGAAAAATATTGTAATTACAGGAACCAGTAGAGGTATTGGTTTTGAACTAGCACAACAGTTTGCAAACGAAGGACATAAAGTACTTGCTTTATCAAGAAACACAAGTCCGTTAGAAAAAATAAATCATAAAAACATTACTACGATAGCTGTCGATTTATCTAATAATGACGATTTAAACAAAGCAACCTTATTCATTAAAAAAGAATGGAAAACTGTTGATGTTTTAATTAACAACGCAGGAAAACTAGTAAATAAGCCTTTTACAGATTTAACTACGGCTGATTTCCAGGAAGTTTATAAAGTAAATGTATTTGCTGTTGCCGAATTAACAAAGCTATTGATTCCATTTTTCAAAAAAGGAAGTCATGTAGTTACCGTTAGTTCTATGGGCGGAGTACAAGGAAGCATGAAATTTCCAGGTTTAGCTGCTTATAGCTCTGCTAAAGGAGCCGTAATTACTTTATCTGAACTATTAGCTGAAGAATACAAAAAACAACAAATAGCCTTTAATATATTGGCTTTAGGCGCTGTACAAACCGAAATGTTAGAAGAAGCTTTTCCTGGTTATGTTGCTCCATTATCAGCAAAAGAAATGGCAAGTTATATTTTTGATTTCGCTTTAACAGGAAACAAGTTTTACAACGGAAAAGTACTAGAAGTATCTAGTTCAACGCCATAAAAAACTTTCATTGTACAAAACACTTATAAAATATATCCCTGAAAAAGCAATTCCGTTAGTTGAGTATTTAATTAACGAGCATAAAATCAATCTTAAAATTGTAAATCAGCGACAATCCAAACATGGTGATTTTAGGACTTTTCCGAACGGACAAACACAGATTACTGTTAATAATAACCTGAACGAATTTCAGTTTTTACTGACTTTAATTCATGAAATTGCGCATCATGTTACGCATAAAAGGTTTGGGCGAGTACAACCTCATGGCAAACATTGGAAAACAGTTTTTCAGCATTTAATGTTGCCATTTTTACAACCAGATATTTATCCGAAGGAAATATTACCTTATTTGGCTAACTATCTTAAAAACCCGAAAGCAAGTACCGATACGGATGTTAATTTATCTTTAGCGCTACGTGGTGGTGAAGCTGAAAACGGAAAGAATTTTATCTTTCAAGTTCCTGTTAATAGTGTTTTTCAGTTTAAAAATACTTTATACAAAAGAGGAAATAAACGCAGAACTCGTTATGAATGTTTAAATTTAACGAACAAAAGAGTATATCTTTTTAATCAAAATGCAGAAGTAAAGTTAGTAGATTCAAACATATAAATAAAACGTCTATCTTTAAGGAATTATAACTAATTATTATGAATAAAAATTATTACGCAATAGTTATGGCCGGCGGTGTTGGTTCACGTTTTTGGCCAGTAAGCACGCAAGAATACCCGAAACAGTTTCATGATATGTTAGGAACTGGTGAATCGTTAATTCAGCGTACTTTTAATCGAATTAATGCTTTAATTCCGGCTGAGAATATTTTAATTGCCACAAACGAACGTTATGAAAGTTTGGTTTTAGAGCAATTACCAAAAACTACCAAAAAGCAACTTTTATTAGAGCCGGCAATGCGCAACACAGCTCCTTGTATTTTATATGCGGCTTTAAAAATTCATAGCCAAAATAAAGATGCTGTTATGTTAGTTGCACCTTCTGATCATTGGATTGAAGATGAAACTGAATTTTTAAATAACATCAAAACTTCGTTTGAAACATCCGCAAAAAACAGCTCTTTAATGACGCTAGGTATCCAACCAAATACACCAAATACTGGTTATGGATATATTCAGTTTGAAGAAAGTTCTTCGAATATAAAAAAGGTAAAAAAATTTACTGAAAAACCGAACTTAGCAACTGCAAAAGAATTTATAGCTAGTGGTGATTATTTATGGAATGCAGGAATTTTCATTTGGTCTACCAAAAGCATTTTAGCCGCTTTTAAAAAGCACTTACCAAATATGTTAACGGTTTTAGAAGGCACAAATACTATTTATAATACTGATTTAGAAGCTGACTTTATTAAAAACAATTACGAAAAATGTGAAGATATTTCTATTGATTACGGAATTATGGAACGCTCGAATAATGTACATATTTTACCGGTAGATTTTGGTTGGAATGATCTTGGTACTTGGGGATCTTTGTATAATAAATTAGAAAAAGACGATCAAAAAAATGCTGTTGTAGGTGCTGAAACCATTTTTAGAGATGCAAGCGGAAATATGATTCGTACCGAAAGCGGTAAAAAGGTTATTATTCAAGGTTTAAGTGATTTTATTGTGGTTGAAAAAGATGGAGTACTTTTAATTTGTCCGCGAAAAGACGAACAAGACATCAAGCAAATAAGCGCAGCCGCTACTAAGAAATTTTAATTCTAAACCAAGTATCACACTAATTAATGAAGCATTCTAACATTCTTAATATTGGTATTTTAGCACATGTAGATGCCGGAAAAACCACATTAACAGAACATTTGTTATATCATGTTGGTGCTATTAGAAAAATAGGAAGTGTAGATAAAGGATCTGCAGTTACCGATAATTTAACTTTAGAAAAAGAACGCGGAATTTCGATTAAAGCTGCTACGACTTCTTTTAATTGGAAAAACACGAAAATTAACTTAATTGACACTCCTGGCCACGTAGATTTTTCTAGTGAGGTTGCAAGAACTCTTTGTGTTGTTGATGCTGTTATTTTAGTAATTTCTGCTGTTGAGGGCGTGCAAGAACATACCTTAACAATAGTCGATGCTTTGCATAATTTAAAAATACCTACATTAATTTTCATCAATAAAATAGACAGACCAGGCGCAAACACAGAAGCCGTTTTACGACAAATAAAAAAAGAGCTCCAATATAAAACGGTAGCTATTTCTACGAGTTATGATGAAGGTTTAACTTCTGCGTATATAACCGAGGTTTTTAACAATAATAAAATTAGTAAGGAGCAAAAAGAAGCTATTACTGAAGAACTCATAGAAACTGATGAAAAGCTGCTTACTCAATATTTAAACGGAATTCATTTTTCTGATGAAGTCTATTTAAACACAATTGCAAAAAGTACTTCAAACAATATGATAGTTCCTGTTTTTACTGGAATTGCGAAAAACAACATTGGTGTTGAAATTTTATTAAACGGATTGGTAGATTTTATCAAACCTAAAAAGAGAAATATTTCTGAAGAAGTTGCCGCTTACGTATATAAATTAGAGCATAATAAAGTTCATGGCGCAATGGCACATGTAAAAGTTTTTTCGGGTGAATTATCTACCAAATCGGTTATTAATAATCATACACAAGGATTAGAAACTAAAATTAATCAGACTAAAGTATTTCATCATACAAAACATTTAGATACTAATATTACAGCAGGAGACATCGGTATAATTACTGGAGTTTTAGGTACAAAAGCAGGTGATATTTTAGGAAATCCTTCAGAGATTCCAACCTTACCTGAATTAAACATTCCCGTTTTAAGCGTACAAGTAATTGCCATTAACGATAAAGATTATAATGCCCTTGCTCAAGCATTACAGCTTATCGATAAAGAAGATCCGAGTTTACAATTTAAATGGCATAAACCCGAAAAAGAATTGATTCTTTTATTAATGGGAGACATGCAAATAGAAGTACTCACCCACTTATTACAAGAACGCTTTAATATTGCTGTAAATTTTACAGATCCACAAATAGTTTATAAAGAAACAATAACTAAAGCTGCCGAAGGTTATATTCGTTATTGGATGCCGAAACCTTGTTGGGCAATTATGACTTTTTTAATTGAACCAGCAGCGTTAAACTCTGGCATTACGTATCAATCAATTGTTTCTAAAAATGATGTTCATAATAAATATCAAAATGAAATAGCAAAAACAATTCCAAAAGCCTTAGAACAAGGTCTTTTAGGCTGGAATGTTACCGATGTAAAAATCACTTTAATTAAAGGAGAAGATCATAATGTGCACTCTAGACCTGGAGATTTTAATTTAGCCACTCCAATGGGAATCATGAAAGGTTTAGAAAATGGCGGAACTCATTTGCTAGAACCTTTATTACGCTTTGAAATAAAAACCAATGAAGAGTTATTAGGTAAATTAATTTCTGAACTTACTCATAGAAGAGCAACGATAAATACTCCTACTTTTGAGCAAGATTTGGTAATATTATCGGGTACGATTCCTGTTGCTACGTCTTTAGATCTTAGCATAAAACTAAATAGTATTTGCAGCGGTAGACTTCGTTTAAGAACCGTTTTTCATGAATATGCTGTTTGTCCTGAAGGAGAAGGAAAAACAAAGAAGTTTAAAGGTGTAAATCCGTTAGATGAAGCGCAATGGATTTTACATCGCCGTGGTGCTTACAAGGCCGATGAACGTGTTATTTAGTATTTTCTTCAGCTTTTACATGATCAATTATAAACTGCTTAAACTTTTCTTCTTCTGATAAAAAAGCACTTTTTATAGTTATATAACACATGTTTTTAAGTTTACCTTGTAAACGCATATAATCTTTTTCCGTTGTTAAGATTATCTTGTTTTCAGACGCTAAATCATTAAATAATTTTTCGATTTTTAAAATATCTTGCGCATTAAAATCATAATGATCTGCATATTCTAAATGCTTATAATTGATATTTTCTTTTGATAAAAAACTTAATAACGAACTAGGCTTTGCAATTCCTGTAACTAACAAAACATCTTTATGCTTTAAATCAGCAATGGTAAGTTCAGATTCTGCTCCTTTTAAGTTTTCATCGTAAGAAATACTGGTAAAAAATAACTGTTGATTTTTACTAGGATTAATTTTTATTCTGATTTTTTCTTTAGCTGCTTCTGATAAATTCTCAGGACATTTCGTAACAATTATTATAGCTGCACGATTTGCCCCTCTTCTACTCTCTCTTAAATTTCCGGTAGGTAAAATAAAATCATCCACATACAAATCGTCATATTTCGTTAACAAAATATAACTACTACCCTTTACTTTTCTATGCTGATAAGCATCATCTAATAAAACAACTTGCGGCGAAACATCACTTTTTAATAATTGTTGAATTCCGTTTGTTCTATCAGCATCAACAGCTATGGTTACTTCATTTTTAAACTTTTTATAAAACTGTAAAGGCTCATCACCAACATCAGCTGCAGCATGTTTGGAATTTACAATCTGAAAACCTGTTGTTTTACGCTTGTAACCTCTACTTAAAACTGCAACCTTATGTGTATCTTTTAGTAAACGAATTAAATATTCTATTTGTGGCGATTTTCCTGTTCCACCAACACTTAAGTTTCCGACTACAATAACAGGAATATCAAAAGAGGTAGATTTTAATACACCTAACTCAAAAAACCAATTACGAATCGTTGTAACAACGTCGTATAAAACAGCAAACGGAAATAATAAAAATCGAAGTAATTTCATTACATCAAAAGTAAAAATTATTTCGTTATTACGAACAAAGTGAAGTAATCTTTCAAGGTAAATTAGATTACTTCGTCATTCTTCCTCGTAATGACAAGTTTTAGTAACTTAGCGGTATCCATTAAATCAAGAAAATGCAAATAAAAGACGTTACTGACCATATTGAAAAACTAGCACCACTTTCGTATGCTGAAGATTTTGACAATGTAGGTTTACTAATTGGAAGTTATAACACAAAAGTAACTGGAGTTATAGTTACGCTTGACACTTTAGAAGAAACCGTTGATGAGGCTATTGCCAACAACTGCAACTTAATTGTAAGCTTTCACCCGATTGTTTTTAGTGGATTGAAAAAAATAAATGGAAATAATTATGTAGAGCGTGTTGTTTTAAAAGCAATTCAAAACAACATTGCCATTTATGCTACACATACTGCTTTAGATAACGTTAATAATGGAGTTTCAGCTAAAATGTGTGAAGTTTTAGGCTTACAAAATTGTAAAACATTAATTCCTAAAAAAGGAATTATAAAGAAACTTACTACCTATGTTCCGATTGCTGAAGCTGAAAAATTACGCACCAAACTTTTTAATGCCGGAGCAGGAAGTATTGGTAATTATGAAAATTGCTCTTTTAATGTAGAAGGCAAAGGAAGTTATAAAGGCGGAGAAAACTCAAACCCAACCGTTGGCGAAAAAGGTACATTCATGTTTGAAGAAGAAACCTGTATTTCGGTAACTTTTGATAGTTATTTAGAAGGTAAAATATTAAAAGCTTTGTTCGATTTTCATTTGTATGAAGAAGTAGCTTACGAAATTATTACTTTAGAAAACAGTAACCAACATATAGGTATGGGAATGCTTGGTGAATTAGCAAACCCTATGAATGAAAAGGAATTTCTAACTTTTGTTAAGAAAACTTTTAAAACTGATTGCGTTAGACATTCTGAATTGTTAGATAAACCAATTAAAAAAGTTGCTGTTTTAGGCGGATCAGGAAGCTTTGCCATAAAAAAGGCCATGAGATTGAAAGCAGATGCTTATATTAGTGCTGATTTTAAATATCATGAGTTTTTTAAAGCTGAAAAAAGAATATTACTTGCTGATGTTGGACATTATGAAAGTGAACAGTTTACAAAAAACCTTTTGAGTGATTATCTTCGTAAAAAATTTAGTACTTTTGCGATTATTTTAAGTGAAAAAAGTACAAATCCAATACACTATATATAACAGATGGCAAAAAAAGAAGTAACGGTAGAAGAAAAGTTAAGAGCGTTATATGATTTACAGTTAATCGATTCTAGAATTGACGAAATCAGAAATGTTCGTGGTGAATTACCTTTAGAAGTTGAAGATTTAGAAGATGAAGTTGCCGGATTAAACACAAGACTTTCTAAGTTAAAAGAAGAAGCTACAAGTATAGATACTGATGTTAGCAATAAAAAATTAGCTATTACAGAATCTAAAGCTTTAATCGAAAAGTATGCAGAACAACAAAAAAATGTTCGTAACAATCGTGAGTTTGATTCTTTAACAAAAGAAGTTGAATTTCAAGAATTAGAAATTGAATTGTCTGAAAAGAGAATTAAAGAATACAAGGTTAAAATAGCTCAGAAGAACGAAGTTATTGAAAAAACTAAAGAGAAATTAAAAAAGCAAGAAAATCATTTAACTCACAAGAAAAATGAATTAGATGCTATTTTAAAAGAAACAGAGAAAGAAGAGCAATTATTAAAAGATAAATCTATAGAATATGCAAAATCTATAGATGACCATTTATTAACTGCCTATAACAGAATTCGTACAAAAGTAAGAAATGGTTTAGCCGTAGTTGCCATTGAACGTGGTGCTGCAGGAGGTTCTTTCTTTACAATACCACCTCAGGTACAGTTAGAAATTGCTAATCGTAAGAAAATTACAATCGATGAGCATAGTGGTCGTATCTTAGTAGATGCTGCTTTAGCGCAAGAAGAAAAAGAAAAAATTGACAACTTATTTGTTTAATATTTTACTTTTAAATATAAAAAAAAGCTCTCGAAAACGAGGGCTTTTTTTTATGCGTAATAATAACAGTTTAATCTTTTAACTATCGTGAATTGCTATATGCGCAATCGCATCTCCCTGATTTACGATTGGAGAATGGTTTAAGCAAATAATATAACCCGATACAGATGCTTTTATTTTTCTTTCAAAAAAACCATATGGATCGGTTATCAAACCAATAACGGCTCCTTTTTCTACAGGATCTCCATTACGTAATAATGACCTATACATACCAGAAGCACTAGCTCTTATCCATTTTGAATCGCTAAAAACAACTTGCTCCTCATCTTTATCAAAAGGCTTATATGTGGCTGGAAATTTTTTAACACCTAAATGATCTAAAACATTTAAAATCCCTGTAACCCCAACATGCGTTACTTTATTATTTATATCTAAAGACTTTCCTCCTTCATACAATAATACTTTTTTTCCTATTGCAACAGCCGATGCTCTAAAAGACTTATCACGCTCAGAAGAGTATTTAACAAACTTAGCTCCGAAAATCTTAGCTAAATTAAAAGTATCCGTATCATCTTCAGAAATTCTTACCTGCGGATAATTAAATCTATCATCACCACCTGTATGAAAATCAATACAATAATCTGCATACTCAACTACCTCATTCATAAAAGAATACGCAAAATTACTTGCTAAAGAACCTTTTTTAGTACCAGGGAAACTTCTATTTAAATCTTTACCGTCAGGAAATTCTCTTGTCTTAATGATAAACCCAAATACGTTTACCACAGGAACGCAGATAATCATTCCTGCATCTGGCACATTGTATTTATTAGCAACTATTTGTCTAACAATCTCAATTCCATTCACCTCATTACCATGAATACCTGCACTTACTAATACGCAAGGTCCATCTTTTTTGGCTCTACTTACAATAACAGCAACTTCTATTTTTGTTCTTGTATGTAATCGAGCAATATCCATTTTTATTTGATACGACTTACCAGGTAAAATTTTCTCTCCTAGTATTGTAATTTCTTTAGACATTTCTTTCTATATAACGAATAATGTTTTTAGCAATATCTAATTTAGTTGCTTGCTCTATACCTTCTAAACCAGGCGAAGAGTTTACTTCCATGATCATTGGTCCTGAATTAGATTGTAGCATATCTACCCCACAAACACTTAAACCTAATTTCTTTGCAGCTTTTAACGCAGCGTTTTCTTCTTCTTCTGTTAATTCAAATAATTCGGCAGTTCCTCCTCTATGTAAATTAGATCTAAACTCACCTTCTTTACCTTGTCTTTTCATTGCTCCAACTACATTTCCATCAACTACAAAAACACGTAAATCTGCTCCTTTAGCCTCTGCTATAAATTCCTGAACAATAACACGTGCTTGCAAACCATTAAAGGCTTCTAATACCGATTCTGCCGCACTTTTTGTTTCTGCCAAAACAACACCTACACCTTGCGTACCTTCAAGTAATTTAATAATACAAGGAGCTCCCCCTACTTTATTTATTACGGCACTAACATTTTTAGAGTTATTTGTAAAGGTAGTTTTAGGCATATTTAAACCAGCCTTAGATAGTACTTGCATGCTTTGCAACTTATCTCTAGAACACACCAAAGCTTGAGAGTTTAATGTAGAAAAAACATTCATCATCTCGAATTGGCGAACAACTGCAGTACCATAAAAAGTAATTGATGCTCCAATTCTTGGAATTACTGCATCTATGTTTTCTAAAAGTTTACCTTTATAATATATTTGCGGCTTTTTTTTCTCAATTAACAAATCACATTTTCCATGATCTATCACCAACATTTCATGTCCGCGTGCTTCTCCTGCAGCGACTAATCTTTTTGTTGAATATAACTCTGGATTCCTTGATAATACTGCAATTCTTAATTTTTGCATTTTCATTAAATTATTTAATTTTCAGACAACAAACATAGAGCATTTTATATTTTATATAGTAAAAAAAATAAAAATAAATTTTAAAGCTAAATCATTATAAAAAACCTAAATAAATAAGGGTTTAATAATTCATTTACAAAATTCTAATATTCATTGAGTATTTATATTTTCTTAATATAAGAAATTAAATTATTGGTAAAAAATTATCGCTATATTATATAAAAAAACTCGAATCATAAGATTCGAGTTTTATAGTAATTATTAAAAAAGTTAAATTAATAATCTAACTTTTTTACATATGATAATTTAGATTTCCAAATAGCTAATTGGTCTTTAAATTCCTGAATTCCTTTGCGAACATTTAAAACCAAAGGGTTGTCATCTTTAGCATTCGATATAAAACTTAAGTTATTCTCTAACTGCTGCATATCGCGAACAGATTCATCTATTTTTTTACGAATAAAGTACTGCTCGTTATCTAATTTCTTATAATCTTCTTGCAACAAGTAAGTATCTACAACATTTTTAAACTTCATCATTTCGATATCAGCTTTACTCATATTTAGGTTTCCTAAATGAGCGTCTATAGCCTTGTTAAATTTCTCATCTAAATGACGAGCGTTTCTTGGCAAAGAACCTAAATTTCTCCAATTAACAATGCTTTCTTTTATAGCTTCTAGCGTTAAATCTTCGGATGTTTTAAGGTTCTCTAAAAATTCTTTTTTAGTTTCTACAACAACTAACTGCTCTTTATTTTGTTCGTCTTTTTGAGCATGTAATCTATCGAAGTAGAAATTACATGCATTTTTAAAACGTTTCCATATATCATCAGAAAACTTTCTTGGCACATGACCAACCTTTTTCCAATCAGACTGAATACGCTTCATTGTATTGGTCGTTTCTTCCCAATCGTCACTATCTTTTATACTTTCAGCAAGCTCTATTAAGGCTATTTTTCTTTTTAAATTCTCATTTTGAGTACTTTTCTCTGCTTTATAAAAAACGTTTTTAGAGCTGTTAAACTTTTTGGTTGCGTTTTTAAATTGTTGCCAAACAGCTTCACTTTTATTATAAGGCAATTTACCTATGTCGAAATATTTTTTTCTTAATTTTTCTAACTCCACAATACTTTTCTGCCAATCGTTATGTGATTTATTCTTAGAAGTATCAAATGCATCTATCTCTGCTATAACTACTAATTTAGCATCAATCATTTCTTGATACTTAGATTTTAATTCTTTAAAATATAAGTGTCGTTTGTCGTGTATTTTTTTGGTAGCTTCACTAAATTTACCCCAAACATCTTCTCTATGTTCTTTTCCTACAGGGCCTATTTCTTCTTTCCACAAACGGTGTAAGTCTTGTAAATCTTTAAATGCAACATTTACATCTGCTACCTCGTTTAATTCTTCTGCTCGCGTAATTAACTTTAATTTCTCTTCTAAATTATGTTTAAAGTCAAGCTCTCTAAAGTCTTTATTTAAGTTTAATAAATCATAAAAACGCTCTACATGATGATGGTAAACCTTCCAAGTATCATTATATTTTGTTTTGGGTACAGGTCCAATCGTTTTCCAGCTTTTTTGAATTTTTTGAAAATCGTTGTACATCGTTTTTGCATCGGCAGTTACAATCAACGTTTTTAACTCATCTATTAAAACATTCCTTTCAGTAAGGTTCTCTTTTAATTGATTTTCTAATTGAGAATAATAAGCATCTCGTTTTGTTTTATACTCTCCTAGTAACTTATTGTATTCTGCTTTTACAGGACTTGAGAACTGAAAATCGATTGAATTTCCACCCTCAGCCAAGAAAGCTTCTTTTTTCTCTGCTAATAATGCACCAAACTTAGCATTAAATGCATTTTTAAGCGAATCGATATTCGATTTTAACTGCTGTACTTGATAGTTAGCTAATAACTTTTTTAATTCTTCAACCAATGAATCTAACTCCATAGAAGTATATTCTAACATTGGTATTTCGTGCTTTTCATCTGCTTTTTCAGCATCGTTAGCCACTTCATTCTCTACTTCGTTTACTGCATTTTCAGTTTCTGCTTTTACTACAGTATTTTCTTCAGTAATTGGTTGTTGTAATTTTTCTTCGTTATTTTCTAACATATCTACAATGTTTAAGTTCCTAATAATTAATTTTATAAATATACGGATTCTAATAGAATACCAAATTTTATTTTCAAGTAGTTATCGTTAGTTATCATTCCATATTTTCCAAGCTTTTTCTGCTTGCTGCTCTAACATTTCCAATCCGTTTTTTATTACGGAACCATTCTCTTTTCCTTTTCTTAAAAAAGTTGTTTCGGATGGATTATATATTAAATCAAACAATAAATGTTCTTTTGATATAAATTGATAAGGAATATCTGGGCAATCACTAATATTAGGATGTGTTCCTAAAGGTGTACAATTAATTATTAAGTGATGAGATTTAATCATTTTCTTTGTTACATCTTGATATGCAATTTGCCTATTCCCTTGCGGATTTCTTGAAACAAATTTATATTTAATATTTAATTTCTTAAGCACATAAGCAACCGCCATAGACGCACCACCTGTACCTAAAATTAAAGCTTTTTTATGATGATTTTTTAATAACGGTTTTAAAGACTTTTTAAATCCATAAACATCCGTATTAAAACCTTTTAACTTTCCTTTTTTAGATATTTTTATAGTGTTAACTGCGCCTACTTTTTGTGCTTTTCTATCTATTTTATCTAAATAATTAAAAACATCTAACTTATAAGGAATCGTTACATTCATTCCTTTTAATTGTTTTTTATGTGCTTTTATTTTTAAAGGCAGTTCTTTTATTTCTTGAATATCAAAATTTACATACTCATTACTATCAAGCCCTAACTCTTTAAATTTATTTGTAAAATATCCTTTCGAAAATGAATATGAAATGTTTTTACCCACTAAAGCATAAACATTGCTATTTTCTTTTTCTTCCATAAAAATCTATAATTAAAATTAAGGCAATACCAAAAATGATATAGCCTATTGAAATCCACGTTTCTACTATCGAAAAATCTGGCATAAATCGCTCGTAGTTTTCAACAACTCTATTTCCTTGTTGATCTAATAAAAAATCGTCGTTATTTACTTTGTATATTGTTTTTTTCCATGGCCATACAATACCTAAAGATCCGGTAATAAAACCTATAATAACTGCTGTTACTATTTGATTCCACCTTTTTAAAACATAGCCTAATATATGCGACATAGAAACTAACCCAAATGCAGAACCTGCTGTAAAAACACTTATAATTTTTAAATATCTAATTTTTGTTTGATCTTTTAAAACTTCAAAATCTCCCGACAAAATATTTGTAACAACACTTCCTAAAACATTTACACTATCAACCAATAGTAATACATAATTACCTAATAAAATTAGAATAAATGAACCCGAGAGACCTGGTAATGTCATTCCAGAAACACCTATAATTCCGCATATAAAAACAAACAAAAGATTGTCATTTTCTTTTGCAGGTGTCATAAAACTAATAAATATGCCTATTGACACTCCTACTACTAAAGCTACTAAATTTTTTGGCTGCCAATCTTTAAAATCTTTTGAAATATAATAAATAGACCCTATAATCATTCCAAAAAACCACGCCCAGACATATAACTCGTAATTTTTTAAAAAATAATCTAAAACTAAGGAAATACTAAAGTAACTAAACATGCTACCTAACATTACCGAAACTAAAAACTGTAAATTGATATACGCTGCAAAACTTTTAAATCTCCCTTTAAAAAGCAACATAAAGGCCTTGCCATTTATTCTTTGAAAAGAAAAAATAAGCTCTTTATAAAACCCCATTACAAAAGCTACCATACCACCAGAAACTCCCGGTACTTTATTGGCACTTCCCATAATTAACCCTTTAAAAAAAAGGTTTATTTTTTGTAATAGTGTACGTTGTATATACATTCTATGCTATTAGAGCTCTAAGATACTTATTTTCTATTGCTCTTTTACAGCAAGTTTTTCTAGTAGTAAGATTAATGCAAAACCGATGATGATTAATATTGATGCATACATTAATTGCGGATTTCCATCATATGCAAAAGGTGAAACTGATAACTCATTAAAAGGCACTTGCTCTCCGTGAGAATTTGTTCTAAATGTTAATGCTTTTTTCCAAGGCCAAATTTTATTTAACGAACCTATTATAAACCCTGTTAAAACAGCTAGTGTATAATTTTTATAATTTGCAAATAAGTATTTTAAAACTCTAGAAAAAGATAACAATCCTATAATTGCTCCTGCTCCAATAGCTGCTATCGTTGTAAAATCACGATTATTTACTGCGGCTAGCACAGGTTTATAAGCTCCTAAAAGCACTAATATAAACGAACCTGAAATACCTGGCAAAATCATAGCACAAATAGCTATTGCACCTGCAAAAAACATAAAAAGAGTTGATGAATTTTCGGATATCATCGGATTTAAAGTTGTTATATAATATGCTACAACGGCACCTACAGCAACCAAAAAAAAGGCTATAATATTCCACTTTGTAATTTGTTTTGCAATATAAATTACACTTGCTAAAACCAATCCGAAGAAAAAAGACCACAATAAAATTGGATGGCTTGTTAATAACCAAGAAATTACTTTTGCTAAAGAAATAACGCTAATAAACATCCCAACAAATAGCGATGCTAAAAAATTACCATTTAATTGTTTCCAAGCAGCTTTTAAACCATCATTTTTTAATGTCTTAAATAGGCCTAAATTAATATTACTTATCGATCTTAACAATTCCTCGTAAATTCCTGAAATAAAAGCAATGGTTCCTCCTGAAACTCCAGGAACAACATCTGCTGCTCCCATGGCAATTCCTTTTAACATGATTACCAAGTAATCTTTTTTGGTTCTGTTCATATAAATATGGTTATTCTTTCTCTTCTTTTGCCTTAAAGCGTATTAATTTTTTCTTTTGGGGTTGTAAACTGTCTTTTTTTACGGTTTTTTTCTTTAAACCTAATTTTTTACCTAAATCTGATAAATTATTAAAGTTTACTTGATATGAAAGACCAATACCTTGTGTATAGCCTTCTTCTTCTGTAGAATATTGCACTTCGTTTTGTCGGTTAAAAACAGTTCCTCTTAAATTACCTTCTTCATTTAATAAAACTTCCACCTTTACCTCACCTACAACACTTGTTTGTGTATTTGCTCCCACCGGAACCCCTACTTTACCATTAACAAGAACACGATCGCTTAATTGCGTTGAGATAGATACATCTACCTGATCATCTGATCGCAAACTATTAACATCACCTCTATCTCCTTGGGTATAACCTAATCCTAATTGAAACTTATTTCCTTTACTATTTAACATATCTGTTAAAATACTTGAGGCTATTTCTGATGCCGTACCTGTTAATCCTGATGCTGCGCTATTACCTATCGTTTCTTCATTATAAAAAGTACCAAAGGCTAACAAAAATGTAAAGTGTTGCATTTTTGTATTTAAATCATTTCCGTTTAAAATAAATTCTAACTCTGATGCTACTGTTGAATTTGCGTTCGGAATTTTAATATCAAACTCTTGCTTTGAACTAAATAAACCTCCTGTTATTTTAGTATATAAATCAATAGGTATTTTTCGATTCGAGTTAATATTATCTAACAATTGTGACGGATTTGCTTTGGTCTTATAAATTGCAGTTAAATCTAACTCTGCATCATACGGACTTCCGTTCCAAGCAATCGTTCCTCCCTTTTGAACCGTAAAAGGTTTTGTTATTCCGGCATATTTAAAATTATATAATCCTTTATCTATTTCAAAGTCTCCATACATTTTAAATTTACCAAGCGTATTAATATCAATTCTTAAATTTCCTTCTCCACTCCCTTTTAACTCACTTCCAGAAACTTTATCTATCACTACCTGAGCAATAGCATCTTTGGTTACTGCTAGATTTATTTTTAAATCGAGTCCTTTTATATCCTTTATTGTCTTATTTATATTTTCATCTTCGGGCTTACCTGTTTTAAAACGGATTAACCTATAATTATCTATTGTTTTTACGTTGTTTAAAGGAATTACAAACACAGTTCCTTTGTTTGTTTTACCTTCTACAATAATATCTAAATTACTAGTAAGTCCTCTAATTTCTGCACTTCCATCTAAAAATCCTGTACCGTAATAAGAAGACTCCTCAGTTTCTGAGGTATCTAATATTAATAAATTTCGAGTTTTTATATCTAGTTTTAAATACCAATCTTTAAAATTTTGATGCGCAATATATCCTGATAAAGTTCCTTTCGTCTTGTGTTTTGTATCTTCTAATAAGAAATTATTTAGTGTAAACTGCTGCTTATCTAAAGTAATGCTTGTTTTACCTTTAAAGTCGAAATCGATATTTAAATACGGAAAAGTTAAACCAGCATCTTTAAATTTTAATACTCCCTGAAAATCAGGGTTATTTAAAAACCCTTTGGCTGTAAAATCTCCAGTAACTTTTCCTCGTAACTTACTTAAAACTTCTTTTCCTAAAGGACTAAAAGCAGCTAATTCGTATTCTTTTAAAGACACATCCAAATCAATTGTTGATCTCTTTTTTGATAAATCAATCTCCCCTTTTGCCG
Organism: Tenacibaculum sp. AHE14PA; assembly: GCF_019278465.1. GTDB lineage: Bacteria > Bacteroidota > Bacteroidia > Flavobacteriales > Flavobacteriaceae > Polaribacter > Polaribacter bernardetii. The sequence continues at coordinate 861,171 of NZ_CP058983.1, forward strand.
AAATATTCTTAGCATTTTCACTAACTAAAGAAAGATTTACGTTGTATTTTTCGTAAGAATTGTTTCCAGTAACATCTAGCGCTAAATCACCTTGCGAAAACTCATTTATTTTAAAATTATCTATGGTTAAATTTCCTTTTGGTGCTATTTTATCTCCTTCTTGCTTAAAATCTATAACTCCGCTTAAATCACCATCTAAACGCAAACTATCAACCAAGGGCAAAAAACTCCCTAATTTAACCTTATCAAAAGTAGCTTCTAAATCTTTATATGTACTGTCTCTAACAACTCCCTTAAATTCAATTTTTTGTGCTGCGGATTGAAATATAAATGGACTAATCTTAAAGTTATTCTTCTTTAAATCGAACGCTACTTTATGATTTCTATCTTCTTTTTCATTTATAACCCAATCAAATCCTTTGTAATTAAGAGTAGATTTTTGAATTCCCACAACCGATTTTTGCAATTCATTAATGGTATAATAAAAATCTAAATTGAAACTTTCAGAATACTCCTTGCCACCTTTAAAAACAGATTTAAAATACAAAGTATCATTTTCTGTTCTGTTTAAAAGATTCAGTTTTTCTATATTATAATGTTTTGTGTTAATTTTACTTGCCGTTAACTGCGTATTATATAATGGATTTTTATTATCCATTCTTAACACTATATTTTCTATAACATTCTTATAAACATCAACTTCGGGTGAAGTAAAAATTAGTTTTAATGCATTCTTATCTGAATTTATTTTTCCTTTTAACCTTGTGTTTTTACCTATAGATATGTTTGGTAAAAAGATATCTATAATTTGATTATAAATAGTAAAATCGAAATCTAAAAACTGATTTGGTGCTACTTTATTAGGTTGGTAATTTGTATAAACACTTCCCAAAGCATTTTGAGTTATCGGAATTAGTTCTTCAAACGTAAATTTCCCTTTTAATGCTCCTCTTACAATATCTTCAGAGTTTACCTCTATTGTTTTGATACTGTCTTTTACCGATGAGTTTATTTCGAATATTTTAAAAGGATATTGTTGTTTTTGATTTGTATAAATTAAGTTTTCGAAAGTTGCTTTTCCTACAATATCATCAAAAGTATTTCCTGATATATTTAAATTGATAATACCCTTTAACTCAGAAATACTATCTCGAGTAAATAAATTTGTTCTTTTTAGATCTATCTTATCAATATTCGCAATAAAATCAAACTTATTTATTTCTGATGAAAAATCCGCTAATCCTTCAAATCTCAAATTAAAATTATCATCTTTAGAACTTAGCAAACCATCAAATTTCTTGTTCTGAAATTGTCCGTTAACGTTTAAGTTTTTGTAATTATAATCATTAAATTCTAGGCTACTAACTTTACCTATAATAATAGTATTTATATTATTTACATTAAAACCACTTCCATTAACATCTGCCTTTAATGATACTTTTCCTAATACAGCATCATTTGCAAAAACTCCTAAATCTAAATTTTTAAATTCTACTTCACCAATATAAGTAGCGTCTTCAATTTTATCTATATTGGTTAACTGAAGGTCAGAAGTTATCGATCCTATTTCTGAATTTACAGAAAGTGTCGCATCCATTTGTTCGGGCGTAATTCTAATAAGCCCCTTTAATTTAAAGTCGCCTAATCTTTCAAATTCTGGCGGTAAGGATTTACCTAATAAGTTAGGCAATACATTTTTTAATTGAGAATAATTTGCTGTAACATTGTCTAAATCTGCATCAAAAACAAATCCTCTACTTGTTTTAACTGCATTAACAAAACCCATGTCTCCAATAACTTTCATTCCGTTTTTAGAATAAAGTCTAATATTGTTCGCACTAAAGTTATTTAATACACCATTAATATTTCCTTGAAAATATAAAATATCATTACCGTTTAACTCGTCATATAATTTATTTAAATCTTTAACAGCAAGAGCACTTTTAACAAAATTTGCTTTAATTTTTACTTTATCATTAAAGTTAACAAAATCTTTACGGTCGTAGGTAAATTTTATGTCTCCTTGTATTTTTGAATTATGGCTAGTTTTTAATACTGTTTTATCTAAATTCATATACGATCTTGTGTATATAAAATCAGTTGTTAAGTTAGATACCTTAATGCCTCTATTTTCTGTAAAACTCATTCCCCTCATATTCAAAGAAATGTCAGGCCCAATAATAGAAAAATCTAATATGTTTCCGTAAGCGTTATAAGCGGCAAATTTAAGTGGATTTCTTTCGTTTTCATCTAGTAGTTTAAACGTTAAGTTCTCTAAAGTAATTTTATTACTTTTTAATACAAAAGGATTAGATAAGCTATCTTTAGGTTTACCATCATCAAAACTGTCGATAAAGATAGACATGTTATCGTCGTCTTCTCCTTTGTATTTTTTCATATTAAAATAAGCACCACTTAAAGAAGCTTCGCCTAAATCAACATTATTCTCTACTATTCGTTTAACATTTTGTAGAGAAGTGCTTAAATTTTCAACAAAAATTAGGGTGTCTTTATGATGGTCTCTAATTTCAATTCCTTTTAGCTGAACACTCCCCAACCATGATAAATCTACCTTCTTAACAACAATATTAGTATTGTACTCTTTGTTAAGCCAGTTCGTTGCTTGTTTCGCTAGTTCGCTTTGAACAATTGGTAGTGATAATAAAATAATAAGCAAGACTAATAAAAGCACAAAGTACTTTAAAAATCTCCACAATATTTCGCCTACTTTTTTAATGAGAATGTTATTTATAAATGACTAACAAATGTACTCAGCTAACTGCAAAAATGTTGCCTTATTTTAAAGAAATATTAATTTTAACGAAATTCTAACGCAATATCGATATTTTTGCATTTTAATACAACATACATTGAGTACAAAAAACAGCTATATCTTAGGTATTGAAAGCTCTTGTGACGACACAAGTGCTTCAGTAATTTATAACGGAAAAGTAATAAGTAATGTGGTTGCCAATCAGGAAATACATGCTAAATATGGCGGTGTTGTTCCCGAACTTGCATCAAGAGCGCATCAGCAAAATATTGTTCCGGTAGTACAACAAGCTATCGAACAAGCTAATATTACCAAACACGATTTAAATGCTATTGCTTTTACACGTGGTCCTGGCTTAATGGGATCGTTATTGGTAGGTACTTCATTTGCTAAATCCTTTGCCTTAGGTTTAAATATTCCGCTAATAGATATAAACCATATGCAGGCGCATATTTTGGCTCATTTTATTAAAGATGAGGGTAGTAAAATACCGCCTTTTCCTTTTGTGTGCTTAACCATAAGTGGCGGACATACCCAGATTGTAAAAATCACCAATCATTTTGAGATGGAAATTTTAGGTGAAACTATTGATGATGCTGTGGGGGAAGCTTTTGATAAATCAGCAAAAATACTAGGCTTACCTTATCCTGGTGGTCCTTTAATTGACAAATATGCGCAATTAGGAAATCCGAAAGTATATCAATTTACAAAGCCTAAAGTGGGCGATTTACAATTTAGTTTTAGCGGATTAAAAACAGGGATTTTACGTTTTATTCAGAAAAATGTAAAAGAGAATCCTAATTTTATTGCAGAAAACTTACACGATATCTGTGCGTCAATTCAACATACAATTGTTGAAATATTAATGGATAAATTAAAAAACACCGTTAAACAAACCGATATTAAACACATTGCTATTGCTGGTGGAGTTTCTGCTAATTCAGAAATCAGAAAACGTTTAGAGCTTGCCGAAAAACATTGGGGATGGACAACCTACATTCCAAAATTTGAATACACTACCGATAATGCTGCCATGATTGCCATTGCCGGTTATTTAAAATATTTAAACAACGATTTTTCTGATATTTCGGTTACCGCCAAAGCACGATTAAAAGTTACCGAATAACTATTTTAATATCTTATTTATTTATACAAAACACCGTTAAAATTATTTAACGGTGTTTTTTGTTTAAGAGCTTGTTTAAAAAGAAACTGTCAGTTCGAGTGATTTTTTTCCTTCAAAAAATTGTATCGAGAACTTTTTTAACATCAAAATAAAACGATTCAAATTCTCGATACAATTATAATTCCTTTTAGTCATTAAAATCACTCGAATTGACAAAATTGTAGCAAATCAGGATGAGAAACTGAAATAAATTCAGTTTAACGGATTCAATTGACTATTTCCTTTCTATAAAAATTTAAACTCTAAATATAAAATTTAGTACAAATTTCTAGCCCCGATTGCAGCATTTGTTTGAGCTCTTTATTTAATTTTTCTTCAAAAAAAGCGAGTGCGGAAAGCGGGAAATTGCTTCAAAAAATAATTCTATAAGTCGATTTCTTTTAACGCTTTTATATTATTACGTTCTAAAAAAGCATCAATAGTTTCGAAATGCTCAATAACACGTTGATCTTTAAATTCGAATACTTTTTCTGATAAACCTTGCAGGAAATCACGATCGTGAGATACTAAAATTAAGGTTCCGTCGAAATGCAATAACGCTTCTTTTATCACATCTTTAGATCGTAAATCTAAGTGATTGGTAGGCTCATCTAAAATTAACACATTTACAGGTTCTAGCAATAATTTAACCATTGCCAAACGTGTTTTCTCTCCTCCAGAAAGCACTTTTACTTTCTTTTCAATATCATCACCAGCAAACATAAAACGACCTAAAATATTTTTTATTTGCGTTCGCACGTCACCTTCTGCAACCTCATCTACCGTTTGAAAAACTGTTAATTCAGGATCTAATAATGATGCCTGATTCTGTGCAAAATAGCCAACCTTAGCATTATGTCCTAATCCACATTCACCATCAAAATCTATTTCTCCCATAATTGCTTTAATCATGGTTGATTTCCCTTCACCGTTTCGTCCAACAAACGACACTTTTTCACCACGAGAAATTGAAAAAATAGCCTCTTCAAAAACGGTTAAATCACCGTATTTTTTGGTTAAGTTTTCTACTTTTACAGGATAATCTCCCGAACGTGGCGATGGCGGAAAACGTAGTTTTAACGAAGTGGTATCTACTTCATCAATTTCTATTGGAACAATTTTTTCTAACATACGTACTCGCGATGCAACTTGATTGGTTTTAGAATACGTTCCTTTAAAACGCTCTATAAAGCCTTTAATATCATCAATTGTTTTTTGTTGTTCTTGATACGCTTTTATTTGGTGCGAACGACGTTCTTTTCTAAGCTCTAAATAATGTGAGTAATTAGCTTTATAATCGTGAATCGTTCCCATGGTAACCTCAATAGTTCGGTTGGTTATATTATCGATAAATGCTTTATCGTGCGAAATTACCACTACTGCTTTGGCTTTGTTTAATAAGAAATTTTCTAACCAAATCACAGATTCGATATCTACATGATTCGTAGGTTCATCGAGTAAAATTAAATCGGGTTTTTGTAATAAAATTTTAGCCAATTCGATACGCATACGCCAACCTCCACTAAATTCGCTTGTTAAACGGTCAAAATCTTCTTGTTTAAATCCTAATCCTTTCAGCGCCTTTTCTACCTCAGCTTCGTAATTTACCTCTTCTAACGCATAATAACTTTCGCCTAAATCGGTAACACGCTCAATAATTTTCATGTATTCTTCCGATTCGTAATCGGTACGTGTTTCTAACTGCTTATTTAATGATTCCATTTCAGCTTTCATCTTAAAAACAGCATCAAAAGCTTTAGAAGCTTCTTCACGAACCGTACAATTATCTTCCATTAATAAATGCTGTGGCAAGTATGCAACTACTGTATCTTTCGGGCTCCTAACTCCGCCTTTACTAGCTTTAGAAACTCCTGCCATAATTTTCATCATAGTTGATTTTCCAGCACCGTTTTTACCCATTAAAGCAATTTTATCATTTTCGTTTATAACAAACGAAACATCTTTGAATAAGGTTTTTCCACTAAACTCAACCGTTAATTGATCTACAGTAATCATGCGTATGTATTTTGAATCGCGAAATTAGCAAAAACTGTGCATAACTTATTAAAAACTTTAAGGAATGCTATTTCTTCATTTCGCTATATTTACAAGAAAAAATTACTAATACATTATACGGCCCTTATTTTATAATCGGGAAGAATTGAATGAGTTTTTGGATATAACGAGTTGGAAATAATTAAAAAAATAGATGAATAAAATAATAAACATTCAGAAAAATTTAATAATATTCGGAATACCAATGTTGATTTTTGGGTTGATGGCTTTCATTGCCAAAACTTCGTTGTTTCAAATGAACACTAATAGTTTATCTGCTGGAATTACATTTGATCTTTTATTCACTGCTCCCTTTATTTACTTCTTATTAATTAAAAAAACCAGCATTCCAAAAACTACTATTATTCCATTTTTATTTCTAGGGTTAATCATTTGCTCAATAATACTTCCACAAGAAAATCAGCAGTATTTAAACATATTTAAAACTTGGGTTCTACCACTTGTCGAATTATCAGTTTTATCATATGTGATTTATAATATTAGAAAAGGAATAAAATTTTATAAACAAAAAAAGGGTGTTTCTTTTGATTTTTTTACTACTCTAAAGAATACGTGTTATGAAATACTGCCCAAAAATGTTGTAATTCTTGTCGTAACAGAAATTGCTATTTTTTATTATGGTTTTATTTATTGGAAAAAAAGAGTTTTAAAAGAAAATGAATTCTCATATTATAAGGATAGCGGAACAATAACTTTACTAATTGCAATTATATTTATCGTTACAATCGAAACAGTTGTTTTACACATTTTACTTACAAAATGGAGTAGTTTTGCCGCTTGGGTTTTCACTTTTTTTAGCGTTTATTTTGGAATTCAAGTTTTTGGCCTTTTAAAGTCAATACTTAAAAGACCTATATCAATCGAAAATGATATGCTATTTCTTCGGTATGGAATTATGTCGGAAACAACTATTGATCTAAAAAATATTGACATAGTAGAAATTTCATCGAAAGATATAGAGGTAAATAAAGAAACTAAAAAATTATCATTTTTAGGAGAATTGGAAGGTCATAATATTATAATCCGTTTGAAAAAAGAAAATGAATTAATTGGACTTTATGGGGTAAAAAGAAAATACAAGAATTTAGCATTATTTGTTGACAACAAAATTGAATTCAAAAACCGAATAAATAACGCCATACAACATATAATTCATTCCTAGTGCAACTTCACACACTAAATCCATACTTACCTGGGGATTAACCATCCAGTTTATATTTACTAAATTAGCTCTTTAAAACTCACAATTTATCCACCATAAACTCTTTATAAAAATTTTTGGACCTAATAACCTAACTTAATGAAAAAAAAATTATTTCTAATATTACTAAGCATAAGCGTTTTTACAGTAGCCCAAAACAAGACTGAAAGTGAAAAAGATATAATCAAACTATCTAAAATAAAACGACATAGCATTAGCCTAGATATAATTGCCGGACTAGTCTTTCCTGCTTTTAATCCAAGGTATGAGTACGCTTTAAATAAGTACAGTGCTATTGGTGCAGATCTAAATATTAATTTTGATAATGAAAATGGATCAGATCTCTTAGAGGTGTTTTCTTTCTCTCCTTATTATAGACAGTACTTTTTTTCAAAAGAAGATTATGGTGCTAAAGGTTTCTATGGTGAAGGCTTTTTAAAATTCTACACCTATAAAGACGATATAAATTCCTTTTTTGGAGGCTCAACAAATACTGAATCTTATTTTGAAACAGCGGTAGGTGTAGGTATTGGCTGGAAATGGATAAGTGACTCTGGATTCTTGATCGATATAAATGGTGGAATAGGTCGTAATCTTGGTTTCTCTAGTGCTCCTGAACAACGAGGTCTTACAGGCAAATTTGGGATAAATTTTGGATGGCAATTATGAAAAAATTGCAATGGAGCAAAGACTTCTTTGATACCTCAACCAAATTAACAGAAGCTAATAAAAATATAGCCGTTTTAAATGCTGAATGGTTTTCTGACACTGCGAACTTAGAACTGAATGACGAAAAATTTAAGTTTGAAAAACAGGGGGTTTTCAGTAGTGATTTTTTGATTAAAAATACTACAGAAAAAAAAGTAATAGGAAGTATTAAATACCATTCATTTAAAACTAGAGCAACCGTAAAAATTGAAGATAAAGAATTTATTTGGACTCAAAAAGATTTTTGGGGTAGTCAATGGATTTTAACTGATAATAACCAAACAATAGCTACTTATAAAAGTGATTACTTTTCTGGCGGAAAAATTGAAACAACAAGTGATGATTATTTATTAATTTCAACAGGCTTATTTATCACAAATTATTATTTAAAAATGATGCTTGCTTTTTTTATGATTATAATGATTCCTATTTTTATAAATCGATAATACAACTCATAAACAACAACTTAACTTCTTGTTTCATAAAAAAAAGAGATATCGCTAAATATCTCTTTTTTTGTTTTTATAAAATTATAAAGTTTGCTAATCAAGTTCACTTTCGCAAACCGCCATTATTAGTTACTCTTTTAATTTTCATATTTAATTTGTGACTTAGATAAAATCTAACTCGCTTACGTTTATAATTGCTGCATCGCTTCACCAATTACGGTTTCACCTTCTATAATCTCGAAAACCCTATTATTTGGTGCGTCATCATTTAAAGCTAATACCAGAGTTTCGGCAACATCTGCTCTACTAATCTCTCCTTGCTTATGTAGCTTTTCTTTTAACATTATTTTTCCTTTCCCATCACCATTCGTTAATGCTCCGGGTCTTACAATTGCAAAATTCAACCCACTTTTAATAAGATGGTCATCTGCCTTTTGCTTCGCTTTCATATACGCTTGTAAATCTCCTGCCGCTTCTGGGCTATCAGCTCCCATAGAACTTAACATAACGAACTTATTAATATTAGCCATTTTAGCCGCTGATATTAATCGCTTAGCGCCTTCCTGATCTACTTCAATCACGTTTTTCCCTCCAGATCCCGCTGCAAAAATTACTTTATCTATATCCTTAACCGTATGTGTAATATCTTTTGTTAAATCACCCAATACAGTATCTATATTTTCCGATTTAAATTGCGCAACTTGTTCTTCTTTTCTTACCATGGCAATCGGATTAAAGTTTTGCGATGATTTTAAAAGTTGTACTATTTTTTTTCCTGTGGTACCATTTGCACCTGCTACTAATATATTTTTCATAATTTATTTACTATTTATAAATAAAGCATAAATAACGCCTGGTATCCAGCCTACAAGTGTTAAAAGAAGACTTATTAAAAATTCTGTTCCTAGCCCATGTTTTAAAAACACTGCTAATGGTGGTAAAAGAAAACTTAATAGTATGGTTAATATCGACATAATTTATGTTTTATTGGTTCGATACAAAATTATAACACTTCTAGGCTTCAACTTAACTTGAATCATTTTAACATTAGCGCATTTAATAAAAGCGTTAACCGATTATGATTGATCGATCATATAAGTCGGATTAAATTAAGAACCAAGCTTAAAAACTATTAAAAAACAGCAATATTTAAAAACCAACATAAATAAAACAATGTTTTGGTTATAACGATTTAGTAACAAGTAAAAATCACAATATATTTGGCAAAACCCTACTTTATGTATAAATTTGTATCGTTCACGATTAAAACTCAAGCAATATGAATAACACAAAAACGAATACAGTAAAAAACATTTTTAGAATTCTGCTGGGTTCCTTTATGCTTTATGCAGGAATTGGGCATTTAACTTTTTTAAGAACAGAATTTCTTGCACAAGTGCCTACTTGGTTATCAACAGATGAAGGTTTAATGGATATTGTTGTGCTTGCATCTGGTGTAGTAGAAATTGCTTTTGGAATTCTTATGATACTAGGTGGAAAACTAAAAATTAAAACAGGACTTGCATTGGCGATCTTTTTTGTGTTGATTTTTCCAGGAAACATCAATCAATATGTAAATCAAATAGACTCTTTTGGACTAAATACAGATAGTAAAAGGTTAATTAGATTGTTTTTTCAACCTATATTAATTCTTTGGGCATTATGGTCAACAGGTGCATTGTCTTTTTTAAAAAACAGACTAAAAAAATAATGCTATTTTAAACAAACAATTTAAGCGCTAAAAAATATTAAACTGTATAAAACCTATACAAATGGAAAAAAATCACGAGCAACTTAAATTAGAAAATCAAATTTGTTTTCCGCTATATTCTCTTTCTAGGTTACTCATCCAACAATATAAACCTTTACTAGAGCAGTTAGATATTACCTATCCTCAATATTTAGTTTTATTGGTGCTTTGGGAAGAAAATGAAATTCCTGTAAAAAAAATTTGTGAAAAATTACTTTTAGAAACCAACACCCTTACACCACTTCTAAAAAGAATGGAAACAAATGGCTTTATAAAACGAACTCGTTCTAAAAAAGACGAAAGAATGGTCATTATTTCATTAACACAAAAAGGAAATGACTCGTATAAGAAAGCAATCGGAATACCAAAAAAACTCATTGATAAGTTAGATTGTTTTTCGATAGATAAAAAGGATATGGAAACTATGAAAAATATTTTGGATAAAATTATTACTACGGATAAAAACAACTAAAAAAAGTATCTAAATCCATATACAATTAATGCCTTGTGCTAACTTAAGCTTAAAATCCATACAGATTTCCATTAGATTTGTATGTGCTAAAATTAAGTACTTATAACACGCAACAAACGCCTAAGTAAACATTAAATGAAGCTACTATTATACATATTACTTTTAACTATTTCTTTTGATTCATATGCTCAAGAGCCAGAAAAAAATGAACTTTTCACATTTAGATCTAGAGAAAATGGGAAAATAGGCTACATTAATAAGAATAATAAAATTGTTATTAAACCACAATATGCTACTGGTACTTACTTCGAAAATAATGACTACGCAGCAGTTTCTATCAAAAATGGCAAAACATATAAATTTGCTGTAATTGATTTAAAAGGGAATTATATTATACCTTTTGAAGAAGGCTATGAATTGATTAGTTTAAATACCGAAATTGAAAATTGGATATTAGTTGTAAAAAACGGCAAATGGGGATATATCAACTATAAAAAAGAAATTTTAATACCTTTAGATTATGATAATCTTGGTCATTTTTATGGCAATTTAGCTTTTGCTCAAAAAAATGGTAAATATGGTTTTATAGACTCTAATAATAACACAATTATAGACTATCAATTTGATTGGACTATCAATTTCGGAAGAATTCAGCCTGATGGATTGAGGTATGTTAAAGTACAAAAGGAAAGTAAAATAGGTTACATAAATAACAAAGGAGAATTAATCGCTCCATATTTATATGACAGTGCCAAACCATTTTTTAAAGGTGTTGCTGTGGTTAAAAAAGGTAAAAAGTTTGGCTGCATAAACACAAAAGGTAAGGTTATAGTTCCGTTTAACTTTGAGTTTATTACTAATTATAAAAAATTTATAATAGCACAAAAAGAGTTTTCATCAGAAAATGAATACTATTACAACAGGCAAGGAGAATTTATCAGAATTGCCACAAAGAAGAAAAAATAAACATTTACCAACCCACTATTTACCAAATTAGATACTAAATCTAACAATAAAGCATACACAACCACCAATGAATTGGATACTATTAATAATTGCCGGGCTATTTGAAGTAGCTTTTGCTGCTTGCCTAGGTAAAGCAAAAGAAGCAACAGGCACTCAAGCAACCTATTGGTACATAGCATTCTTAATTTGTTTAGCAATAAGCATGTTGCTCCTTGTAAAAGCCACGCAACAACTACCAATAGGAACTGCATATGCGGTTTGGACAGGTATTGGCGCTGTAGGAACAGTTTTAATCGGAATTATCATTTTTAAAGAACCAGCCACATTTTGGCGACTATTTTTTATCATGACATTAATTACCTCAATTATAGGTTTAAAAGTAGTTTCACATTAATCAGCATTATCAAAACATATACTGCTAATAGGCGCTCTAATAATCTAAACAATGGTTTTAGCCGTTTATAAAACTCTATAATTAAGACAAGCCTAAATAACTAACTCTTTTACGCTGCTTACACAAACACACTATCTTATTAAAAGCCGTTACTTCTTTTTAAATTTCTTGTTAACCATTTTTTGTTTCCAAGATGTACCAAAAAAATCAAAAATAGTAAGAGAATAAATCCCAAGTAAAACTCCCCAAGAAAGTAATACCCACAAAAATACAGACCATAAATCCGAATCGTTTAATGCAAGAATAAACGGAACCAATAAACTTAATAAAGCAATCCCTAAAAGCTTATAAAACCCTTTTAGGTTTTCAATATAATCCTCCTCTTTTCTAAGCTGATCTACTTCCTCCTTCTTATCTGAAGTAGCAATATCAATTTCAAAAACTGCTGCCAAAGATTTTAAGGATTCTAAACCCGCATTTTCTCCTTTTTCAACTCTTTGAATGGTTCTTACACTTAACCCACTCATTTCTGATAACTGCTCTTGAGACCAATGACGCGCTAACCTCAATTTCTTAAGATCTCTTAAATTAATTGTATCTAAATTCATAATACTACCAGGCTTATTAGTTATTACGCAAAGATAAGTATTAAGTAATCTTCATCTTAAAACCAACATGACATTGTTATGAAAGTAATACGACATTAAACAAACGCTTATTACAAAGCAATTAAATCTTACATTTATTACTTGCATATACCCCTATAAATTAGCGTAAACTTTAACAAACACTCCCTTTATTTTGCTACATTTACAAGAAAACGCTAACTATTTTAAAATATATCCTTTTAAAAATAAAGATAAGAGGAATAAGGTATCTTGTATAAAGAGTTGTACAATATTAATAAAGATCAATCAAAATGGACATTAAAAAAATAATCAACACCTCTAGTTTAACAGAAAAATCTAAACTTCAAATCATCACGATATATGATAAAATAACAAAGGCTTTTCTTAAATATGAAAAAGAAGAACTAGGAGAAATAATAAAAGAGGAAAATTTACTAGCTCAGGTTGAAAGTTTCATTCAAAGTATTGCAGATAATACATTAGGAAAGTTTTTAGTTTCTGAGTTATTTCCAAAAAAGATTCAGAATACTGAAGAAATTACATCCTTAAGTATACGAATTAGTCGATATGAAGGATGGCTTAATCTATATAAATTTGAGAGCGAAGAGAATTATGATGATATAGGAGATGTTACGGTGGATTGTTTGGAGCAAATTGGTTGCTCTGAAGCTTTGAATGAAGCTGGTGAAAATGGGAATTATTTAATTGAAGATCTATTGGATGATATTGATAAATTATTGGAGATCTGTTTAAAAGAATATCTTTCATTAGAAAAATTGATAGGATGGGAAATCAAACAACCAATTCCTATATATTATAGTTCAAATTATGAGGAACAGTGGGATGATGCTCATGAAGGAGTTTTAATCACAACGCTACAATAAAAAAGGTGTACAACAATGGCTATAATTAATTGCTGGTTCTCGCCTACTTACAAAAGTCCTTGCGGATTTTCTATTCAGTTTGTATTTGCTAAATTAGTTGCTCAAACACGCAACGAAATCATACACAAAACTGTTTGTAACGATTAAAGAGTGCTAAATTCATATCATTTAAAATACATATTACAATTCACCTATTTTAGTTTAAATTAGTTGATATAAAAAACAACTATACCGATGGAAAATAATTTACCTTCTAAAAATTCTACTAACCAGCTAACCTTTAAGCAAAAGACAAGTGTGGTTATTAAATATGTTGTAATTACCGTAGGTTTAATTTTATTAATTCAAACTACATTTAGAGTATTTCTTTTAGTATTAGCAGGAACCTTAATTGCCCTAGTTTTTAGAGGTATTAGTGATTTTATTCAGAAAAAAACAAATTGGAAAGATGGTATTTGTGTAGCTATTTCAATTATTACCATATTGATTTTGTTTTCTGGTTTATTCTGGCTCATTGGTGCTAAGGTACAGTCACAAACGGCTGAACTTATGGAAAATTTACCTCAAACCATAGATACTGCAAAATCTAAACTACAAGATACTTCTATTGGAAAAACCATAATTGAAGAATTATCTTCTGAAAAAACAATTAAAAAAGCTCAGGATTTTGCTGGAGGCTTTTTTAAATCTTCTTTTGGTGTATTTGGAGATTTATATGTGGTTTTATTTATTGGAATCTTCTTTACCGTTTCTCCAAAAATATATACTAAAGGCATTGTACAACTTATGCCTATTAGAAAACAAAATAAAGCAAAAGACGTTTTAAATAAATTAGGAGCGCAATTACGTAATTGGTTAAAAGGCAAATTGTTGTCCATGCTTATTGTTTTTGTATTAACCGCCATAGGATTAGCAGTTATTGGCATACCACTTTGGTTGGTTTTAGCCTTTTTAGCAGGTTTAATAAGCTTTATTCCCAATTTCGGACCAATTATAGCCTTAATTCCTGCAGTTTTATTAGCCTTATCCCAAAGTCCAGAAAAAGCCTTAATTGTAATAGGTCTTTATATGCTTATACAGTTTATTGAAAGTAATTTTATTACTATACTTATCCAGAAAAAACTTATAAATATGCCGCCTGCCTTAATAATTATTTCACAATTGGTTATGGGTATTTTAACTGGCGGTTGGGGTTTAGTTTTAGCAACTCCAATTACCGTTATTGTCATTGTTTTAGTCCAGCAATTATATATTAAGCCGAGAAATGCTAAGGTAGAATAGTACTTATTAATGTTTTGTTTAATTGAAATATTCTAAAAATCTAATTCTTTTACTTCCTAAGCGTACACATCAAAATCTTCGACTTTGGTTACTTTTTTAAATTATGAATTATAGCTTTTAAATAAGCGTTTTCAACTAATTCAAAACTTAACATTCTTAGTTTTCTCAACTAACTTCCTTTAACTGCTGATATAAAAATTAAAACGATTTCATATCATCTTTACGTTAGCATACTTTAAAAAAATATGGCAAGAGAATTTCATCTAGAGCACTTTTTAAAAGAACATCATTTAGAGAAATCTGTTCTCCTTTTAAAGGAACAATTAAAACAGACAAGCCCATTATATAGTATTCTGAGCTTTTAATATCTTACAACCAAAATGTCACCCCCACCACAGCAACGCGACACTAAACAGATGCTCATTATAAACCACTTAAATCACACCAGGTATTACTTGCATAAAACCTTCTATAAATTGGCGCAAACTCTAACAAGCACTCCTATTTATTTTGCTATATTTACAAGAAAATCGCTAATTATTTATATTATCCTTTTTAAAGTAGTGATAAAAGGAATAAAGTATCTTATATAACGAGTTAGCCTACATTAAGATAAAATGAAAAAAATTGACTTAAAACTGAAAAGAGCTTTTGAGCATATTAATAGTATTTTAGCCGATTTTGAAAAATGGTCTTCAGAAAATCAAATTGATTGTAGGTGTGAATTTTTACCCGATAAAAAAGGATTTAAAATAATAGTAGATAGCACTCTTGAACTTGTAGAAATTGAAAAATGGGAATTAGATTTTGGAGATTGTATTCATAATTTAAGAAGCTTATTAGATAACCTAATATATCTACTTGCACTAAAGGTAAAAAGCCCTCCAGATAAACCAAGTAAATTAAAGTTTCCAATTTATTACAAAGAACAAGATTTTATAAATCAAACCAGACAGCTTTTAATTCAATTGCCTCAATCCGTTTCTGAAAAACTTAAATTAATTCAACCATTTCAAAGAGAAAATAATAATGTTGAAGGAACTCCGCAAGATGACCCTTTGTATTTACTTAATTCTATTAGTAATATAGACAAGCATCGAATTCCTTTAGAATTTGAATTACCACCAGACTCTCTTGAACAATCAGGTCAAATTAAATTTAGAACAGATGAAGAAGCAACCTTAAATTGCCCACCAAATGTTAAAATATTTATTGACAATATTACAAAGGGAGGTGTAATAATGGAATATTTATCAAATCATCCTTTGAAAGAAGTTTCTGGAGATTTTAAATTCAAAACTAAACCTATGACTGTCATAAATGGAAAAAAATATGAAGTATTAAAACTGATGCCTTATTTACTTTGGTATACGGAATTAGTGGTCAATCAGTTCAGAGAGTATTTTGATTAAATAAATTCCTAACTTTATAGAAACAGACCAGTTTATTAACATCTAAATAAGGAATAAAAACGTAGGCTAACAATGGCTATAATTAATACGGGTTTTCGTTTTTAATTCAAAGTTTATTGTATTTTCATGAAGTCTGCCAAATCTTTTGATTTGGCTTTTAAAATGAAAAAATAAAACAAAATAAAAAGTTTTGGCTAAGTGCTTAATCGAAAGTTCATTACTTTTAATTCCCGTACTAACCATAGCCGAGACGTTGTAAGTAATTAGTCAATCCAATGGGGAAATTTGAAGATAATAAACAATATACATTTGATGTTGACTCTGCACCTACTTCTTGGTTAGACTATTCTGAAGAACTAAAAGAAATTGCGGAACTCATTTTCACTAATTCAGGTACAGAAATAAATAGATACCCAGAAAACGAAAAAGGTTTAAGACTTGAAAGAGGCTACTTTTTGAATTATGGATTTTCTATTGAAAACATCTTGAAAGGACTCTTGATATCTGAAAACAATGCTTATGTTTCAGATGGAAAGATATCTCCTGAAATTAGTTCTAATCACAACTTAGTAATACTAATTGACAAGATTGATTCAATATCATTTGATAAAAATGAGAGAAAATTACTGACGATTTTGTCAGATGCAATACCATATTGGGGTAGATATCCTATTCCAAAAAAACACACTAAAGTCTTAACTAAATTCAAACTGACAGAAAAAGTCAATAAAGACTTAAACGATTTATGGTTTAAAATAGGAAGAAAACTTTATTCAAATATTAAATTTGGATGGATTGGACCAAACGGAATAGAAACTGGACCTTATATTAGTTCAACTTTTGAAAATTCTGAGGAATTTGACAAATCGTTAGCTGAACTTAATAAGCAAGTAAAAAAAGGTAATTTTAAGGCTGGAAACGTTGATATCACAAAATATAGTAGAAAAAAATAACTACTTACAACGCGGTATATAAAACATAGCTAATAAGTGCTTAACCGAAAGGTTTGTGTATATTTAAAAAGTCCGCCAAATTTTTGATTTGGTATTAAAAGAGAAAAATTAAAACAAAATAAAAAGATTTGGCTTGTGGCTAAACCGATAATAATCGCTTATTTATTGCCCAACATGCCATATATTTAACGTTAGTAGCAATTAAGAACAACATTTGCGTACTCAAGAAACAAAGAGAATAAAAAGTTAATTTTCAAACAAATAACAAATGAAAAAAGCAATATTAATAATCGGATTATTATGTTTTACATTGACCATTTCAGGACAAAACACAAAAAAAATTGAAAAAACCTATGGTGGTATCCCTACAGCCAATGAAAATATGAAATGGCAAGAAAACAGAACTGCAAATGAATATTATACAGGAGTAATTCAGGTAGATTCTACAATAAATGCATCAAAAATTATCGATGCTTTTATTTCTACATTTCAACCGATGCAAGATGCAAATATTATGACTAAACAAATGCGTAGTAATAGTGCGTGGGGAGGTGCTTTATCTGCTGTAAATGGTGATTCTAAATCTATTTCAGATTTTGCAAGTGCTGGTGATTCAGATTTAAGAAATCAAAATCAGAGACAAACTACTTGGACAGTTCAATTCATTGATGGAGTACGTTTAAGTCGATTTTATTATAATGTAAGTGTTCAAACTAAAGACGGTCGATACAAAATAACAGTCACTCCTGCTGGTTCATCTGGTTATGTCAATGACCATATTCAAACAGAGTGGAGCCAAATGTTTAAAAAAGGGAAAGTAAGGTCAATCTATTCAAAGTACTATGAACAAATGAAAATCAAATTAGCATATACAATTGATCAATGGATTAATAAAGTAGACAAACATTTAATTAGTGGCGAGAAAGATGACTGGTAGAAAAAAATATTATCACAAGAAGTTTTAAAATTGAAAAAATAAAAACGGTGTACAACAATGGCTATAAGTAATTGCTTGTTCTCGCCTACTTCTGAAAATCCTCGCAGACTTTCTATCTGTGATTTATTTGCTAACTTTATTGCTTAAACCACGCAACTTTCCATACAAAAACACGTTGGCAAACATTATGACCCGTCCTGAAATAAGGCTACATAATATTAAACATTATGTACAGAAATGACAAAGTAATTAGACGTTACAGTGAACCTTTTAAATTAAAAATATTAGCCGAACTTGCCATCGGAAAACACACAAAGAGCGAACTTTGTAAACTCTACTCTATTGCTCCTACAACAGTAAATGTGTGGATTAAGAAGTACAATCGTAAAGACTTAATGAATACCAGAGTAAAAGTGGAAACTAAAGACGAAATATCTAGAATTAAAGCACTTCAAAAAGAGGTTGAACAGCTTAAAAAACTACTCCTAAAAAAAGATATCGATGCTATGGTAGAAGAATCCTATCTTGAAGTAGCTGCTGAAGATTTAGGCTATAAATCTATCGCTGAACTAAAAAAAAAGTTAAGTATAAAGCCTTAATTAAAGCTAAAGAAAAATCTAAGGGATTTGCTTCTTTAAAGACTATAACCCATTGTTTTGGTCATAAGCGTGACGCGTATTATAAATACAAATCTAGAGCTGATAAACGTTTAAAACTAGAACAACAAATTATTAACATCGTTAAAAAAAGACGCAAATCCCTTCCTAGAGAAGGTGTAAGAAAACTCGTAAAATCGTTAAATATAGATTTTAATAAAGCTAATATTAAAGTTGGCAGAGATACTTTATTTAAGGTGCTTAGAAAGCATCAAATGTTAACCCTTAGAAGAAAAACAAATGCTAGAACCACGAACTCTTATCATCGTTTTTATAAATATAACAACATCATAAAAGACCTGGAAGTTACTAGAAATAACCAAGTTTGGGTATCTGATATCACATACATTAGAACCGTAAAAGGGTTTTGCTATTTGGCTTTAATAACTGATATGCATTCTAGAAAAATAGTAGGTTACGACCTAAGTGATAGTTTGGAGTTAAAAGGATGTGTAAGAGCTCTTAATAAGGCTATTTATCAAGCTAAAAACATTAAACAACTTATTCATCATTCAGACAGAGGAATACAGTATTGTAGTAATGTATACACACAAATACTCAAAAGAAAAAAGATAAGTATTAGTATGACCGAACAAAATCATTGTTATGAAAATGCGATAGCCGAACGCATAAATGGTATTTTAAAAGATGAATTTTATCTAGACCAAACCTTTGATAACGTGGCACAAGCAAAGAGAGCGGCAAAAAATGCAATTAATTTATACAACGAAATAAGATTACACTTATCTTTAGACTATAAAACACCTAATATGGTATATCAATTATCAGCTTAAAATCAATTTTAACCTGTAGCCATATTTCAGGACAAGACATTAAACCCAAAGACTATGAAAATAAAAACAATCCTTTTATTTTTACTTTATGTAAATATTATTAATTCTCAATCACTTTTTGAAAAGACAGATTTGGTAGATGAATTTGGGGACAAAATAGGAGAAGTTCAAATGAATGCTTCAATAGGTTCTTTTTCTAATTCAGCAACTAGTAGTTCCCCTTTACTTGTAAAAACTATTTTAGAAGAGGTACCTAACTTTAAGAGTTTAGACGAGTATAAAGAATTTATGAAGCAAAAACTAAAGAAATTAGGTTATTCAGAGAGAAAAATTAAAGCTACTTTGCAATATGCTGAAAAATCAATAAAAGGAACACAAAATTTCAACGGTACTATTCAATTCAAACTTTATGAATACAAAGACCTTAAAGTAGACATCAAAAATATCAAGAAGGGAATAATTTCCATTAAAACATCAGAAGGGAAAAAAATAAAAGCTAAATTAAGCTACTTAGCTTTCAGGGAAGGCGCAATTATAATAAATGGATACAAAAAACTCACAACAAGTCCGTCAGGAGGTATAAAAAGACAAATAAAATATGGATTTTATGATTGGGCACAAAGCGAAATATACAATGAATTAGTACATTCAAAAGGTGAAGTAATGATTGTTATTGCTTTTGGAAATTCTACTTATAAATTTACATTAGAATAGATATAAATTGGGTTATAAAAAATAACGATTTGCCTAACACCTTATAAAATTAATTGCTGGTTTTAGCTAAACCAAAGTTTGTTGCTGG
Source organism: Tenacibaculum sp. AHE14PA (assembly GCF_019278465.1). Lineage (GTDB taxonomy): Bacteria > Bacteroidota > Bacteroidia > Flavobacteriales > Flavobacteriaceae > Polaribacter > Polaribacter bernardetii. Next base: position 881,473 of record NZ_CP058983.1, read on the forward strand.
TTTACTAGCTTCTGATTTTCCTTCGGAAAATCCTCGCACTCAAACACGCAACGAAACCATATACAACACCGTAACACACATTATGAATGATGCAAGTGTAGAACATGAACTTCAAAACAATAAGAGTCAAAACTTAAGACACTTCCTTGATCAATATTATTGTTATGAAAAAAGCTATATAAACAAAAATAAAAAAGCTAAAAGGTAAATATCGCCCAACACTCAAATAAAAAAATCTTCCTTAAAAACACCTCATCAATATACCAAGCTCATATTACTATTAAATAGTACCATGAGCTTTTATACTTTTAAAAAAAGCCTTACCAATCAAATTTCACACAAATTGCGTACACCAATTTGCCAAGCAAACAATAAGTTAATTCCGCATAACATAACAATTCGTTCATAACAAAAACGCCGGTGTATATATCCTAAAACAGGAACAACACACAACCTTAACACCTGAAAAACAACCAAATAACTATGAATAGCAAAAAACTATTTGTACCTTAACATCAAAATATTGCGTAAAAACACAATAAAGACGTAAAAAAATGGAACAAGAGCCATCAAAAATGCAATAAGAACGGTAAAAAACGCAATAAGAGTCTTCAAAAACGCAATAAGGGCAAGTAAAAACACATTAAGAGCCTTCAAAAACGCAATAAAAACAAGAAAAAACACAACAAAAACGGTAAAAAACACAACAAAAACGGTAAAAAACAGAAAAAGACACATAAAATACTGGCGAGTAGCGCTAAGAGAAACGCAAATAGTATAGTAACCTTAAAAAAAGCAAAATGGGAAAAAAAAGAACATTAACTGAAGCAGAAACTTTAGAGCAATATCGTGTAGCATTCGAAAATGTAGAAAAACAAACAGAAATAGCCACTACAATGGCAGAGTTTGGCTACGAAGATGCACTTTTAAACGAAGGAAAAACCTTATTAACAAATGCGCGAGAAGCTTACGATGCCAACAAAACAGAAGATGACGAAACTACCATTGCCTACAACAACTTTTCTACCATTAAAGGCCAGCTAGAAACCGAATACTCCTTACATCGAAAAAAAGGAAAAGTAGTTTTTAGAAAAGATGAAAACCTATTAACAAAACTAGGCCTAACAGGCAGCTTACCTACCATATATATAAAATGGTTAGAAACCGTTAAGAAATTTTATGCCGTAGCTGCCGGAAATACCGAAATAGAAACAGCTTTAGCACGCCTAAAAGTTACACCTACCGAATTGCAAGAAACACGTACCTTAATAACCGTTTTAGAAACTGCAAGAGCCGATTATTTAAAAGAAAAAGGAGAAAGTCAAGATGCCACCAAACTAAAAGACGCTGCTGTTGGCGCTATAAGCGACTGGATGAGTGAGTTTTATGCAATTGCTAAAATTGCTTTAGATGATAACCCACAACTTCTAGAATCATTAGGTAAATTTGTAAGAAGTTAAAAGCATATAAAACAAGCCTCTTAACTACTTTACACGAACCTAATTAAAAAGATAGTTATCTTGCAAGTTGATATAAAAAAACCAAGGATTAAATGTTACACATGTATGCGGCCTAACAGCACCTGCCTATGTAAACATCTTAATCCTTTTCATACCAATACCCGTTTTATTATTCTGATGCACCCCAAGGAGTACAGAAAAGAAAAAAGCGGAACCGGTCATATAACAAACCTTCAACTTAAAAACTCAGAGGTAATTGTTGGCATAGATTTTACCAATAATAGCCGCGTAAACCAAATACTTGCCAATAAAAAAAACAATGCTTTCTTGCTGTACCCTGGTAAAGACAGCTTTAATATCTCTACTAGAAAAAGTGTCGAAATAAATTCCTTTATGGGCAATAATCCATACATTTTTATTCTTGATGGCACCTGGCCTTGCGCTCGTAAAATGCTTAAACTAAGTACCAACTTGCAACAACTAAAAAGAGTGAGTTTCGATAATAACATTAAATCAAAATTTATAATTAAGCAGCAGCCAGCAGCGCTTTGTCTTAGCACAATTGAGTCTGTTTACACCGTAATAAATCTACTTAACAAGGGTAATTTAGAAAAATGTGATACCAAAAACTTCTTGCTTCCTTTCGAAAAAATGATAGACCATCAACTCGAATATACACTAAACCCTAATAATAAAAACGATGGTGTTACCGCAAATAAAGAGATGATTAACAAAAACATGTACAAGAAAAATACCGAAAGAAATGTTATTTTCGAAAAAGAGCAATTGTAAGGGCAACAACTGATAGCAAAATTTAAAAATTGATAAAACATGCAAGTAATTTTAGGGGCTAACGGAATAATTGGTGAGGAATTGGCAAAAGAATTAAGAACCAATTATACCAACAACATAAAACTAGTGGGACGAAACCCTAAAAAAGTACATCCGAACGATATTTTATACAAAGGGAATTTACTCAACTCAGAAGATGTAAATAAAGCTTTGGTAAATGCTGATATTGCCTACATGACCGTTGGCCTACCCTATAAATCTGATGTTTGGTTAAGCAATTGGCCCAAAATAATGCAGAATGTAATTAATGCTTGCAAGGCCAACAATTGTAAACTCGTTTATTTTGATAATACATATGCCTATCCGCAAAACACAAAAGTTCAAAAAGAAAACACCCAGTTAAATTCTGAAGGCAAAAAAGGCATTGCTAAAAAAATTACGGCACAACTTTTACTAAAAGCAATAGCAAAAAAAGAAATTGAAGCAGTTATATGCCGAGCTCCTGAGTTTTATGGTCCTGGTAAAACAAAAGGAATAACAAACACTCTTGTTTTCGAAAAACTAAAAGCCAACAAAAAACCTAAAGTATTACTAAACGACAACGTATTACGAACATTAATTTACACACCTGATGCAAGTAAAGCAATGGCACTAATAGCAAACCACCCCGAAACTTATGGTCAAACTTGGCACTTACCTTGCGATGATAACCGACTTACTTATAAAGAAATTATCAGCGAAATCTCCAAGCAATTAGGGCGTACTATTAAATATGATGTCTTAAATTCGTTTGTATTAAAAATAGCCTCTTTTTTTAGTAGTAATAGTAAAGAAACACAAGAATTACTGCCTCGTTACACCATCAATAATATCTTTGATTCTTCTAAGTTTAAGAATAAGTTCCCCGATTTTAAAGTAACTTCTTATCAAGAAGGCATTAAAACGATCATTAAGGATTATCAAATTAAATAAAACATCAAACAAAATTATCAATTAATTTACTATCAATACGATTAGTCCTTAAATTTGTTATTTATAAAGAGCGTCTTAAAACTTGCGCTACTAAACCCGAAATAAAATAAAATGGTAGAATTTTTAACTACAATCTTTTTTGTTTTTGCAGTAATTGACCCAATTGGTTCAATACCTGTTTACCTCGAAGCGACTAAAGAATTTGATTTACATCATAAAAAGAAGATTGCTATTAGAGCAGCTGTAATAGCTTTTCTGATACTTTTATTTTTTATTATAATCGGACAACTTATTTTAGAAGGTATGTCTGTATCACTTGATGCTTTTCAAATTTCAGGTGGTGTAATTCTATTTTTGTTTGCTTTAACAATGATATTCGGTGATGGAAAACCTGAGCTAGAAAAAAACAGAATTACAGACTATAAACACGTTACCATATTTCCTATTGCAATTCCCTCTATAGCCTCTCCAGGGGCAATTATGGCTGTTGTTTTAATGACCGATAATCATATTTACTCAATTCAACAACAAGCTATCACCACGGTAATAGTTTTACTTGTAATCGGAATTACTTGTCTTATCCTTTTAGGAGCAAATCATTTACAAAAACGAATAGGTGATTACGGTATTACGGTAATTAGTAAAATTATGGGCCTTATTTTAGCTTCTTATGCAGTACAAAGTATATTAACTGGTATAAGCAGCTATTTTGGATAAAACATAAAAAAACTATAATAAAAACCTTGCTTAAAAGCTCTTATAACTTTTTTACTTGGTTTTAATAATCAAGTCATGTAGTAAATAACCTCTCGTGCAAACATAAAACAATTTAAATACAGTAAAAATGAAAGTTACCGCCGAAAAAAATGAGAAAGTTGCAAGTATGATCTTTGCTTCTATTTACCCGCTTTACTGGAATAGGTTAGAAAAAAATGGTAGAACAAAAGAAGAGTTTCATCAAGTACTCGAATGGTTTACCGGCTTTAACGAAAACAAACTACAAACGCTTATTGAAGAAAAAGTAACATTTAAAACCTTTTTTAAGCAAGCTACAATTCACCCAAACGCATATATGATTAAAGGAGTAGTTTGCGGATACCGAATTGAAGAAATAGCCGAAGAATTTGAACTATACAAGCTATGCCGTCAAATGGAAAAACTGATTGATGAATTGGCTAAAGGACGTAAAATGGAGAAAATTTTACGAAAAGAAAAAAAATAAAATCTTACTAACAAAGCAACTGTCTATCTTAGTTTAGCAACAATAATTGTACCTACAGCAATGCCTTATTTAAACGCCAAATTGCGTTAAGTGATGTTCTAAATGCTTGTAAAAAGAATTATTCCATTCTTGTTTTGTTAACTTACCAAAAGAGTGCGATTCTTTACCCTCAAAATACGCACCTCCTAATTCTTGAGTTTTAATTATAAAAGCTATCAAGCGTTTTCTTTCTGTTGTAAACTCACGTTCATCAGTAATGATAAATTGCGGAGCTGTTCTTCCGTTTTTAGTAAAAGGAGTTTCACTTACCACTGCCTTTTTTACAAACACCTTAAGCAACATTCTAACAACACCATTGGGTTTTGGATGTTTATCTGTATACACCATTTCGTAAGTAACACAACAATGTGCTAGCATTTCGGCAACACTCATTTTACCCCAACTTGGTTGACTTGTTGGAGTTAATTGTTCTATTCTATTAATTACCTCGTTAGTAACTTCTTTGTTAAAAATATTCTTCATTTTTATGCTTTTTTAGCTAGTAAAATAATATCTGAAATATGTGTATAAATTACAATTGGCACAATTACACCCCCTAATAATATGATAGGAAAATAGGTAATTGCTGTGTTTGGTACTGTATAACCAAAGTTCTTATACAATAGTTCTTGTGATAAAAATCCGTTTGTTAGAATGAATAAAATAAAGAGTAACCCTAAAATATTCCATCCTAATAACAACTTTTTGTGTACTGCACCATACTGCATCCAAAGTAATAATAAAATAGAAGTTATACCAGGTATAATATCAAAATTCCAACCTTTAAAAGTCATTTCCATTGGTAATAATTCTCTAATGGCTAATTCAAACAACAATAATTCAACCGGAAAGCGTACAATATGTACTGCGGTACTCCAACGAACATCTCTATTTTTGTAAAACTTATTTCTAATTAAGTATATGATAAATAATGCAGGAGGTGCCATTACCAATGGAAAGGTAGAGTACGTATCGCCTTCTGTGTAATGGTAAACTCCATTATAGGCAAGTATACAAATTAGTACAGACCATCCCAATATTATTGGTAAAGTTGTTTTTTTTAAGTTGTTCGATTTTACAAATGCGAAAATTACATAAGCAGTTATTAGTAGAAATGAAATTGAAAGGTAAAGAGGTAAATCTGGCGTCATACGTTTAATATTTACATCAAAAATACTACGGCTATTTATAATAGAACTTGTCAAATGACAAGAAAGAGTAATTATATTGAGATAATACGCAATGAATAACATTTAGTTATTATGCGAATCTGAAACAGATTCAGATTGACGGACATATTTCATAATTGATAACAGGTAATTATCTTTTTCGAAGTTTATCTTTCAAATTGATTCCGTGTTTATTTCGGAATCTCATCATTACAAAATGTAATATATTGTAAAAACTTGTTCGTGTTGACGAATGCTTTTTTTAATGCATTATCTTAAACAGTAATTCTTTTAAAATATCTGCATGAGATTGATTGGCTCCTACTCCCTTACTTTTTACATCTGCCTCTCTTAACAAAGCTATTACTTGTGATACTTTTCGCATTGGATAATTTTTTGCAGCCGAACTATAATCATCAACAAAAAACGGATTCACACCTAAATTCTTTGCTACAGAACCTTTTGATTTATCTTTTAACCCGTGATACATTAATAGTTGTGTAAAAAAACTATTTAACAACGAAATAGTCATTACTAACGGATTACTTTTAGGATTTTGCGCAAAATAATTAATAATTCTATTTGCCTTTACCACATCTCGTTGACCGATAGCCTTTCGAAGCTCGAAATTATTAAAATCTTTAGAGATACCGATATTTTCTTCAATATGCTTATCGGTTATAATGGTGTCTTTTGGTAAAACAGAAGTTAATTTATCTAATTCGTTTGCTATTTTACTTAAATCAACTCCCAAAAACTCTACTAACATCTGAGATGCTTTGGGCTCAATATTGAATTTCTTACCGCCTAAAACTCTACGAATCCAGTCAGCAACCTGATTTTCATATAATTTCTTACTCTCGTAAATCAATCCATTTTTAGCAATCGCTTTATAGGCCTTTTTACGTTTATCTAACTTTTTGTATTTATAATTAAAAACCAAAACCGTAGTTGGTTGCGGATTTGCAGCATAAGCCTCAATCTTATCAATAGTACGACTTAAATCTTGTGCTTCTTTTACAATAATCACCTGGCGATCTGCCATCATCGGATATCGTTTTGCTGACGAAACGATTTCATCAATAGAAACATCACGACCATACATTATTACTTGATTAAATCCTTTTTCAGACTCGTCAAGTACATTTTTTTCAATATAATCAGAAATTTTATCGATATAATAAGGCTCCTCACCCATTAAGAAATAAACAGGCTTAATGTTTCCTCCTTTTATATCTGCTATAATATTTTTAATTTCGTTCATAACTTTAAGTAAGGTATTACTTGGAAGAAAATAATACAATCTTTAACTTAAGATTGCCTCGCTTTGCTCGCAATGAGTTTCTATTTTTACATATATTTGAAACATGCAAAAACTGAATCTCCCTAACTATACATTCAAGCTCAAAAGTAACGAAAATAAGACGCTTATTTTTGATAAATGGAGAAAAAAATACTTGGTATTAACTCCAGAAGAATGGGTACGTCAACATTTTGTGCAGTTTTTAATTGATGAAAAAAAATACCCTGTTTCTTTAATTGCTATTGAAAAACAACTAACCATAAACAACTTAAAAAAACGTACTGATATTGTTATTTTCTCTTCGGATGGAACGCCTAATATTATTGTAGAATGTAAGGCTCCAAAAATTAAAATGGCACAAGATACTTTCGATCAAATTGCACGCTATAACTTAAAGTTAAATGCTAATTACTTAGTTGTTACAAACGGATTACAACATTATTTTTGCAAACTCGATAAAGAAAATGAAACCTATATATTTTTAGAAGATATTCCTGATTATAAATAAGTGGCTACTTTGAGAAGCTTCACCGATTAGTTCTCGATACAAAGCTCTAAAAAAGAGTTTTACTCGAACTAACAAAACATTATAAAAAACAAACTGTCACTTCGAGTATTTTGAAGAATGAAAAATGTATCGAGAAGTCTAGTTAATTAGTTATCAATACAAAGCTCTAAAAAAGAGCTTCACTCGAACTGACAACACATTAATTATAAACAAACTGTCACTTCGAGTATTTTGAAGAATGAAAAATGTATCGAGAAGTCTTACTTATTAATTCTCTATAAAAAATAATTTCACTCGTTTTTACAATAAACAAGAACATAAAATGTAAATTCGCTCTCTTGAAAACAGCCATCGTTATATTAAATTGGAATGGTAAAAAATTGTTAGAACAGTTTTTACCATCGGTCGTAAATTTTAGCTCGCAAGAAGCCGAAGTTTATGTAGCCGACAATGCTTCTACTGATGATTCTATTCAGTTTATCAAGCAAAACTACCCTACTGTAAAAATTGTAAAAAACAGTATTAACGGCGGTTATGCTAAAGGATACAATGATGCTTTACAACATATTGATGCTGATATTTATTGCTTAGTAAATTCAGATATTGAAGTTACTAAAAACTGGTTAACACCTATTTTAACTACTTTTAAAACAGCCCCAAATACAGCCATAATTCAGCCTAAGATTTTAGATTTTAAAGATAAATCGAAATTTGAGTATGCGGGTGCGGGTGGAGGATTTATAGATTTATACGGCTATCCGTATTGTCGCGGACGTATTTTTAATCATTTAGAAACTGATAACGGACAATTTAACGACACTACTGATATTTTTTGGGCATCGGGAGCTTGTTTATTTATCCGCTCAGAAGTATATCACCAACTACAAGGTTTTGATGAAGATTATTTTGCGCATCAGGAAGAAATAGATTTATGTTGGCGTGCTAAAAACGAAGGTTTTGATATAAAATATGTGGGAGATTCAACTGTATATCATGTTGGCGGAGCAACATTGGAAGCTATCAACCCTAAAAAAACATATTTAAACTTTAGGAACAGCCTACTAAACGTTGTTAAGAACGTACCTAGAAAATGGTTTCTATTCGTTATTTTTTCTCGTTTAATTTTAGACGGAATCGCTGGTCTGAAATTCTTAGCAGAGTTAAAACCAAAACACACACTTGCTATTTTAAAAGCACATATTAGTTTTTACGCAAACTTCTTTAAATTTTTAGGAAAAAGAAAAAAACTACAAAAGAAAGTGGATTACAACAAACATACTTCTGTTGTTTGGCAATGTTATGCGCTAGGAAAAACTGCTTTTAAAGAATTGAAATAGCTCTTTTTTATTGATTTTTTTAGTAGCTTCTCTTTTTTGAGTTCATTATTAAACTTACTTAATAAACCGTTGTGATTCACTAGATATGATTCCGAAATAAATTCGGAATGATGTAAAAAGTAAAACACTAAACGCAAAAGTATCTTCAACATTCTTTTGCTTATTATTTAGCAATTCTTACGCTATTGAATTCGTCAAACTGAACTTGTTTCAGGTTCGCATAATAAGAGCGTTCAGTATTGATATAAATTCGGAACAACGTTTACGATACTCGGAAATTCATAAAAAGACTTAGCCCCGATTGCAGCATTTGTTTGAGCTCCTCGCAGAGAGCGAGTGCAGAAAGCGGGAAATAGCTTCAAATACCATATGATATATGTAGCTGAAAAAAATCTTTACAGAATATCTAAACTTCCTTTTCCTTCACGGATTACTTCTGGTAAATCGTTTGTTAAATCGATAACTGTAGATGCGTAATTATCTCCGAAACCGCCATCTACCACAACATCAACGATGTTTTGCCACTTCTCGAAAATCAATTCAGGATCGGTAGTATATTCTACCACTTCGTCTTCATCGTGAATAGACGTTGAAACGACCGGGTTTCCTAAAGCTTCTACAATAGCTATCGCAATTGCATTATCTGGCACACGAATACCTACAGTTTTACGCTTTTTAAACACTTTTGGTAAAGAGTTACTTCCTGGTAAAATAAAAGTGTATGGCCCAGGCAACGCTCTTTTTAAAATCTTATAAGTAGCTGTATCTATTTGTTTTACATAGTCTGATAAATGACTTAGATTATTACAAACAAACGAGAAGTTAGACTTCTCTAACTTCACGCCTTTTATCTTTGCTATTTTTTCTAATGCTTTTGTGTTGGTAATATCGCAGCCTAATCCATAAACAGTATCTGTCGGATAAATTACCAAACCGCCATTTTGTAACACTTTTACAATTTTAGCTATTTCTTTCGGGTTCGGGTTGTCGTTATACAGTTTTATGAATTGTGCCATATCTTAAAATTTATCAAAATCGAAATCGTCTATATTTTCAAAATCATTAAAGTCATCACCAAATTCGTTATCTAAACTATCTGAAAGTTTATCTGCCTTAAATTCTTTTTCTGGTGCTTCGTCAGGAATTTCACCTACTGTTAAGATTATTTTAGATTCGGTAATTAGTTCGTCTGATTGCTCTACAACTTCCACATAAAACGTCCACATTTGTAAAAAATCATACACATATATAAGTTTATCATTCAAGCTTGGCAATGTTTCTTTTAAAACACACGTTGCCATTGATGTTTCTTCGCCTGCTTCTGCCATGTCGAATAACGGAATTTCTTCTCCTTGGTTCCAATCTTCATCGGTACGATAAAAAGAAGCCATTTCTTGTCCGTTAAAACCAAACGATTTAGCGATATCGAAATGTAAATCTTCTAATGATTTTATTTCATTAACCACTAATGTTCTAATTACATCTTTTTTGGTGTCTAATATTACACGTACTTTATACATTCTATCATTTTTAGTCGCCGCAAAAATACGTATTTTTGACTGAAAATTATAGCAAAATGAATAAGCAACAATCTCTCGATATACTTAACAGCTACAATAAAGATACTTTAATGGAAACTCTTAAAATTGAGTTCATTAATGTTGGTGCTGATTTTTTAACTGCAAAAATGCCTGTAAATTCAAAAGTACATCAGCCTTATGGAATTTTACACGGCGGTGCAACAGCTGCTTTAGCAGAAACTGTTGGTAGTTCTGCTTCTGCCTTTTTCTTAAATGATAAAAGTAAAATCGTTAAAGGGATCGAATTGAGTATTAATCATCTAAAGAGTAAAAGAGAAGGAGAAGTTTTTGCTACCGCGAAAGCGATTCACCAAGGAAGAACAACGCATTTATGGGAGGTTAAAATTGTTGATGAAGAAGATAATTTGATTTCTTTATGCAAAATAACCAACATTGTTTTAGATAAGAAGTAAATGAAATTATTTAAGAAAATTTTTAAAATCACGGCGCTATTTTTCTTTTTAGCGCTTGTAATTATATATTACTTATTCTCTAGTTTCTCCGCGCCAAAATCTGACAAAAAAATAATTGGCAAGTTTATTAATAGTAGTATAAAACCTACAATAACACACGAAACCTTCGCTTCTTATAAATTCAGAAAGCTAACCATACAAAAAGATACTACATTGCCTACATTGGTTTTTGTTCATGGAACCATTGGTTCATCTACCGATTTTATTGAGTATATGACTGATAGTTTGCTGTTAACTAAAACGAATATGGTTTCTTATGACAGAATTGGTTACAATTATAAAGATTCGAACTCGGTACAAGAAAGCATTGCTTTTGAGCGTGATATGCTACACGATATTATTAAAAACTTACATCCTAAAAAAACAATTTTAGTCGGTTATTCTTATGGCGGACCAATTGCTTTAGCGGTAAAAAAAGAGGTAAAGAAAGTTATTTTACTAGCTCCTGCGGTTTATAGTAAAGTAGAACCGATGCCTTGGGCTATTAATTTATACAAATGGAAAATAACGCGCTGGTTGATTCCTGCAATTTGGAAAGAGGCTTCTAAAGAGAAAATATCACATAAAAAAGATTTACAGTATTTTGAAAACAACTGGAAATCATCTCCTAATAAAATTTTAAGTATTCATGGAACCAATGATTGGATTGTTCCTTTTGAAAACTCTTTATTCTTACAAAATCAATTTCCTAAAGAGCAGTTCGAATTAACTACTATTGATAATGCTGGCCATGGATTAATATGGAGCAACTTTAAAGAAATTAAACAACAATTACTAAATCAATTAGATTGACTATATTTTTAAGCATAGAAAAAGCTCTCGAAAGCAAGCTCCCTTTTGTCGTTTATCGAAAACCGAATGCTACATTATTAAAAGGATGGTTTCAAAAAAACGATAATTTATATACTTCGAAAGAGTATACCGAAAGTGGATTTATATTTGCGCCTTTTGATGATAAAAATGCTGCTATTTTACTCCCTAAAGAACATTCTCTTTTTCACGAAGAAGAAGCCTTATTTAAGATTGATTTAATTGATGAAAATAATTTTGCTCATGATTATTCTTCAGAAAAATCACATATTCATTTAGTTGAAAAAGGAGTGAAAGCAATTGATGAAAATCAATTTAAAAAAGTTGTTTTATCTAGAAAAGAAGAAGTAAAAGCTACAGATTTTAACGCTATTAAAACATTTAAAAAGCTTCTTTCGAATTATCCAAACGCATTCACTTATATATGGTTTCATCCGAAAGTTGGAATGTGGTTAGGTGCAACGCCAGAAACTTTAGTACAAATTAAAGACAACAATTTTAAAACAATGTCTTTGGCAGGAACACAAGTTTTTAATGGCACAACCAATGTTTCTTGGCATCCAAAAGAAATTGAAGAGCAACAATTTGTAACCGATTATATAACAGATAAACTTATAAGTATTTGTAATAAAACAGCAAAAGGAACTGTAGAAACTATAAAAGCAGGGAATTTATTACACTTAAGAACTTTAATTTCTGGAGAAATGAATTCGGAAAATTCGACTTTAATAAAAAAACTACACCCTACTCCGGCTGTTTGCGGATTACCTTTAGAAACCTCTAAAACCTTTATTTTAAAAAACGAAAACTATAACCGAAGTTATTACACTGGTTTTTTAGGCGAATTGAATTTAAAAATTGATAAAAAAAACACTTCTGAGCTTTTTGTAAACCTTAGATGTATGGAAATTAAAGGCAACTCAGCATATATTTTTGTTGGTGGCGGAATCACCAAAGAAAGTAACCCAAAAAGTGAATGGCAAGAAACTATTGCCAAAACAAAAACAATGAAAAAAGTTTTATAACTGTAAAAATAAAAAACACTAACCTTTAACAGTTAGTGCTTTTATGTGTAAATTGAATTTGAATTGATTTTTTTAGCGCTAACTTAAATACGAAATACGTTTTGTATTTAAGTTTTTGCTTCAGTTATCTTCTGTTTAAATATCATCGAAAGAAACGTCTGTAAAACTTTCTGCTGAAGCTACCTCCTGCTCTTCTCCTGTTGTTTCTTCTTCTTTTTTGTAATCTTTTTGGTGACGTTCACTTATTACTTCAGATCCTTTTTCGTTTACAATAAAGTCTGTTGCTTTATTTAGCATTTCTTTAAAGTCAGAAAAATCTTCTTTGTATAAGTAAATTTTATGTTTTTGATAATGAAAAGAACCATCATCATGGGTGAATTTTTTACTCTCTGTTACTGTTAAGTAATAGTCATCTGCTTTTGTAGATCTTACGTCAAAAAAATAGGTTCTTCTTCCTGCTCTTAAAACTTGTGAAAAAATTTCTTCTTGCTCTACTCTCTCTCTCTCACTCATAATTCGTTTCTTAAATAATAATTGTTTACTTAAAATTGCTCAACAAATCTAACAAAATAATTGACTTGGCAATACGAAACCTTACATTTCTTTTTCTAAAAGTTGCTGTTCGTACAGCTCTTTATAATAACCTACTGTTTCTATTAATTGATTATGAACACCTTGCTGAATAATCTTACCTTCATCTAAAATAATAATTTTATCAGCATTTTTTGCTGATGAAACCCTATGACTAATAATAATTGTGGTTTTGTCGTTCGATACTTTTTCTAGATTTGATAGAATTTGTTCTTCAGTTTCTGTATCGACAGCAGATAAACAGTCATCGAAAATTAAAATTTTAGGATTTTTTATAATAGCTCTAGCGATTGATGTTCGCTGTTTTTGTCCTCCCGACAAAGTAACGCCTCGTTCTCCTAAAATAGTTTTATAACCCTCTTTAAAATCGACTATATTATCATGAATCACCGCATTTTTTGCTGCGGCTATAATTTCTTCTTCTGTAGCATCTTCCTTTCCGAACTTTATATTATTCTGAATCGTATCAGAAAACAAAAACGGATCTTGTGGCACAAAACCAATTTGCCTTCTTACATCATATAAATTGCACTCCTTAATATTTATCCCGTCAATTAAAACCGCTCCCTCACTTACATCATACAAACGAGAAATTAAATTAATTATTGTTGTTTTACCACTTCCTGTTTTACCTAAAATAGCTAAGGTTTCTCCTTTTTTAATTACCAGACTCACTTTATTTAAAGCCGTAATATTAGTATCTTCATACGTTAAAGACACATCTTTAAATTCAATTTCTCCTGCAACCTCAGTCGTTACATCTGTAGTATTTACAATTTCAGGAATCTCTTCTAAAAATTCATTAATTCTTTGTTGCGAAGCTTCAGCTTGCTGCACCATAGAAGTTACCCAACCAACTACTGCTACAGGCCAAGTAAGAATATTTACATACATTACAAATGCCCCAATTGCTCCTAGTTGAATTTCGCCTGCAATGTATTGTTTACCTCCTATATACAGTACTATAATATTACTAAGACCTATTAATAAGATCATTAATGGAAAAAATAAAGCTTGTATTTTATATAGTTCTATGTTCTTTTCCTTGCTTTGATTTGCTATTTCATCAAAGGACGCAATTACCTCTTCTTCTATCGCGTAGGATTTCACCACATTAATTCCCGAGAAAAACTCTTGATTAAATGTTGTTAATTTTGATAAGTATTGCTGAACAATTGTACTACGTTTATTTATTTGCCTACTTAACACAAAAATAGAAACCGATAAAATAGGAAACGGAATCATGGTATATAACGTAAGTTTTGGAGAAATGGCATACATCTGAGAAAACCCAATTGCTAGAGATACCAGCATGTTTAAAGAGTACATAATTGCAGGTCCAAAATACATACGAACCTTAGATACATCTTCACTAATACGATTCATTAAATCGCCGGTTCTATTCTTTTTATAAAAATTGTTAGATAAGCGTTGGTATTGCTGATAAATCTCATTCTTAAGATCAAACTCAATCATTCTCGACATCACAATGATTGTTTGTCGCATTAAGAAAGTAAAAAAACCACCCAGTAAAGTTACACCTACTATCAATAATATATTATTAAGTAAAACTGTTTTTACTTGTGATAAGTCTGTAACCTTACCTAACTGGTAGTCTTCAACAATATTTAAAGAATCCCCAACAAAATCAGGGATTTTAAGTGTTAAAATTTTTGCTAATACTGTTATTAATACTCCTAATAATAATCTCCATTTGTATTTAATAAAGTACTTATTAAGATATTGTAATGATTTCAATTTAAAAATGTTTTTTTGTTAAAAATTAAGGTTTAAAAAGCTTTCTTGTTAAAGATAACACAATTTAGGTCTCTTTTTTTGCTTATGTTTTAACGATTTCTTATTTTTGCCCTCGAATTTTTGAGATTATTAAAACAACCTCAAATTAAAAAACAATACAAATGACATCAGAAATCATTGATACTAAAGACCTTAAGAATGACCCAGTATTTGGTCAGTTATCTTTTGACAATCACGAACAAATCGTTTTTTGCAATGACGAAGATACAGGTTTAAAAGCAATAATTGGTATTCATAACACAACTTTAGGACCTGCTTTAGGCGGTACTAGAATGTGGCAATATAATAATGAATGGGAGGCTCTTAACGATGTATTACGTTTGTCTCGCGGAATGACTTACAAATCTGCTATTACAGGATTAAATCTTGGTGGTGGTAAAGCTGTAATTATTGGGGATGCAAAAACTCAAAAAAATGACGCTTTAATGCGTAAGTTCGGAGAATATGTAAACTCTTTAAGTGGACGTTATATTACTGCCGAAGATATTGGTATGGAAACTCGCGACATGGATGTTATTCGCGAAGTAACGCCACACGTAACTGGTGTTTCTGAAGCTATCGGAGGATCTGGAAATCCATCTCCTGTAACTGCCTACGGTGTTTACATGGGTATGAAAGCTGCTGCTAAATATCGTTTTGGAACAGACAATTTAGAAGGTAAAAAAGTTTTAGTTCAAGGTGTTGGTCACGTTGGCGAAACTTTAGTAAAACATATTACTGATGAAGGAGCAAAGGTTATCTTAAATGATATAAGCGAAGCTCGTCTAGAAGAACTAAGTAAAAAATACGGTGCAAACGTAGTTTTAGGAAATGATATTTACGGATTAGATGTTGATATTTATGCTCCATGTGCATTAGGTGCCACTGTAAACGACGAAAGTATTGCACAGTTAAAAGCGAAGGTTATTGCAGGTGCTGCAAATAATCAATTAGCAAATGAGTTAAAACACGGTAAATTATTAAGAGAAAAAGGAATTGCTTACGCACCTGATTTCTTAATTAACGCTGGTGGAATTATAAATGTATATGCAGAAGTTGTAGGTTACGACAAGGCTGAAAGCTTAAAAAGAACTGAAAACATCTACAATACTACCTTAGATATTTTTAACTTAGCTGATAAAGAAAGTATCACAACACACCAAGCTGCTTTTAATATTGCACAAGCAAGAATTGATGCTCGTAAAAAAGAGCAAAATAGCTAGATAAAAAACAAAAAAGTTTTACTTTTGCAGAGCGTTAGAAATAGTTTCTATCGCTCTTTTTTTTAAAGTTCTTTAAAATGATTAACAGAAGACATATTCGAGTTAAGGTAATGCAGTCGGTTTATGCAATGCAGCAATCGCAAAGTGATAATATTGTAAAGGAAGAAAAATTCTTGCAAAACAGTATTCAGAAAATGTATGATTTATATGTTCTTAACCTTCAGTTATTAGTTGAAGTTCAGAAATTAGCTCATAAAAGAATAGAACTTTCTAAAAAGAAGATTCTTGTTACTAAAGAAGACTTAAACCCAAACACCAAGTTTATTAACAACAAACTTATCAACTTACTTAACGAAAGTGTAAGTTTAGAAGGCTATGTTGAACTTAACAACCTTAATTATTGGGAGTTTGACAATGAATATGTACGTATTATTTTAGATGAATTACTAGAAAGTGATTTATATAAAAAATATATGATTACTACTGATGATTCATACGCTACAGACAAAAAATTTATTATCGAATTTTTTAAAGAAATAATTGCGCCAAATGAAAAATTAGCAGATTATTTTGAAGATAAAATGATTTCTTGGGTAGATGATATTCCTTTTGTAAATACCTGGATTGTAAAGTCATTAAACAAACAAAAAGCTCAGAATCCTTTTATTTTAGGAAGCTTATATAAAGATAGTGAAGACAAGCAGTTTGTATCTAACTTATTTACTAAAACGGTATTACATCAACATAAATATCAAGAAGATATTATAGATAAAACTCCGAATTGGGAAGTAGATAGAATTGCGGATATCGATATGATTATTATTAAAATGTCTATTACCGAATTTTTACATTTCCCTTCAATACCTACAAGAGTTAGTATAAACGAGTACATAGAACTTGCTAAAGATTATTCTACCAATAAAAGTGGTTATTTTATTAATGGTGTTTTAGATAAATTATCTAAAGACTACCTTGCCTCTGAGAAGATGGTTAAAATTGGTAGGGGATTATTATAAAAATTATTATTTTTACAAATCAATTAAAATATATTAAAATGAAGAAAATAGCAGTAGCAATTGCATTTGTTCTTTCAACAGGAATGTTAGTTTCTTGTGGGCAAGAAAATGCATCATCTAAAGTAAAAAAAGAAAACGTAGAAAACGCTGAAAAAAGAGATGTTTCTATTAACGCAGGAGCAGCTTCTATATCTTTTGACAAGCAAGAATATAATTTCGGAACTGTTACCGAAGGAGAAGTAGTAAAAACTTCTTTTACAGTAACCAACACTGGTAAAGGAGATTTAGTAATTACTAATGCACAAGCAAGTTGTGGTTGTACAGTACCTGTTTGGCCTAAAGAAGCTATTGCTCCTGGAGATACCGGTGAGATACAAGTTAGTTTTAACACAAATGGTAAACCTAACAGACAGTCTAAATCTATAACACTAACGACCAACACAACAAAGGGTAGAGAAGTTTTAAAGATTTCAGGTATGGTAACTCCTAAAAATAAAGCGATATAATGTTTGCATCTATTTTTTTACAAGCAAGTACACAAGAAAGTATTATGAACATGCTTCCTTTTGTTGCCATGATTGGTGTTTTTTATTTTTTGATTATTCGTCCGCAGATGAAGCGTCAAAAAAATGAAAAGAAATTTCAATCAACAGTTCAAAAGGGAAGTAAAGTAATTACAAGTAGTGGTATTCATGGTAAAATTGTTGAAATTAATGATAATGACAACACTATTACTATTGAAACTGGTGCTGGAAAAATTAAATTTGAACGCTCTGCCATTTCAATGGAATTAAGCAAAAAATTAAATACAGAAGTTAAAAAGTAATTAATGTATTTATTATAAAAAAGAGCGCTAACTAGCGCTCTTTTTTGTTTTTTATGTAGATTGCATAATATTTATATACTTTGAGAAACATTTTTAACATACCTAAAACTTTTTTCGGTTTTTTATTAGCCTCTATACTCTTTTGGTTATTAATAAATCTATCAAAAGAATACACTGTTGAGATAGCTATTGACACGGTGTATACTAATTTATCTATCGAAAAAACAATTATTGAAACTCCTATAAAAAAAATCCCATTACTTATAAAAGGAAGTGGTTTTAAATTGATTTCTACTAGTTTTTCAAATGATCAAGTAGTATTAAATTTAGAAAAAGCGAATAGAAAAAAAGATGTTGATTATTATTTTTATGCAGAAAAATTGCAATCAGAGGTACAAAGCCAATTAAAATCTGGTATTGAATTAATTAGTATTCAAAAAGATACAATTCCTCTAAAAATAGGAACATTGCATTCTAAAGAAGTTCCTTTAATCACCAATTTAGATATAAATTTTAAACTTGGCCATGACTTATCATCTCCCGTAATCGTAAAACCTAATACCGTTTTAATTTCTGGAGAAGAGTCTTTATTAAAGAATATATCTTTTTTAGAGTTAGAACCGATAAATTTAGACAATGTTGCAAAAAACATTAAAATTAACGCCTCTATAAATACTCCGCCAAATATTAAACCTAATATTACATCTGCTGAAATAAGTGTTTTTGTCGATAAATTTACGGAAGGTGAAATAGAGATTCCTGTTTCAATAAAAAACGCTCCTAAAGAAATAAATATTTTCCCTAAAAAAGTAAAAATAATCTACAAAGTAGGCTTAAAAAACTTTAATAAAGTAGATGCTAATTTATTTAAAATAGAATGTGATTATAATCAGGTAAAAAACAATCAAGCTACCTATTTAACGCCAAAATTAACAGAACTTCCAGATTCGATCTCTGTTGTTAGAATAGTTCCTAAAAAAATAGACTTTTTAATACATAACTAATGGTAATAGGTATAACAGGCGGTATTGGCAGCGGAAAATCAACTGTTGTAAAAATGTTTTCTAAATTTAAAAACATTGCTATTTATATTGCGGATGATGAAGCTAAAAAATTAATGAACTCTTCTATTGAGATTAAAACGCAATTAATTGCTGAGTTCGGTAAAGATGTATACTTAAACAACAACCTTAACAGACCTTATTTAGCTAATATTGTCTTTAAAGATAAGCAGAAATTAAGTGTTTTAAATACCATCGTGCATCCTATCGTTAACCAACATTTACAAGATTTCATCCTTAAAAACAATCACAAAGATTATATTTTATATGAAAATGCCATTTTATTTGAAAATGGAAGCAATACTTTTTGTGATAAAATAATTACTGTAACGGCTCCGGAAAAAATTAGAATTCAACGTGTTTTAGAAAGGGATAATACGACAATAGAAGCTGTAAAAAATAGGATTAAAAATCAATGGAGTCAATCAAAAAAAACATTGCAATCTCATTATGTAATTGAAAATCTTACTTTTATCAAAACCGAAGAGCAAACATTAAATATTCATAATAATTTAACAAAAATCACTAGGTAACTTACATTTTTTAAATATTTTTTGTTAAAATTATCTTAATTTTTCAGTAACTTTGTTAATCTAAGTTAAAAGCAAACATTCCTTCATTTTATTGATTTATTTTTGAATAATGGGTAAGAAAATCTTCATTCTCATTGTTGTATTAATGAGTATTTCTTTAATAGGTATTATCGCTGTTCAAGTATATTGGATTAAGGATTCTATAAAGAGTAAGCAACAACAATTTGACAATAATATTAAAATTGCATTAGCAAAAACATCTGAAAGGATTAAGGATAGAGAGTACGCTGAATTTGTTCAGAACAACCAAGAATTTCTTAACGATAGAAAGTTTGTTTCTGAAGCTGAAATAGACACCTATTTATTTCAACAGATAGACACAACCAACAAAAGAAAATTTACGTTTGGCACAACACTTTTAGCTGAAAGCATAAAAATGCCAAGTGATTTTGTTAACAACGATTCTATTGTTGTTAAACGCTATACCGGTAAACAAGATTTTTATTCTTCGCAAGTAATTAAATCAACTAATAAAGATTTTAATTCTTTTATTGAAGAAAATAGTTTTTCGACCGTAAAAACATATCCGAAGTTTAATAGAAGATTAACTGAAGATATGCTTCTACAACGAAATAAAATTTACCCAATTAACGAACGCATAAGTAATCAAGAACTAAACAATACTATAAGAGAAGAATTGGTAAAAATGAATATTAATCAAGATTTTAAATACTGTGTCTATGAGGAAGGCTTGGCTACACAATTAAAATCTGGTTACTTTAATATTCAACCAAATGATGCTTATCATACTTTATTTGCAGATGATAATGGCAATAGTGAATACAAGTTATATGTAAAATTTCCTGATGAACGTAAAAATTTATTATCAGGAATGATGAAAATCTTAGGATTATCATTATTATTTATCGGTATAATTATTGCAGCTTTTTCAACATCATTATATCAATTAGTACGTCAAAAAAAGATTTCTGAAATAAAGACAGATTTCATAAATAATATGACACATGAGTTTAAAACGCCTATTGCAACTATAAACTTAGCTTTAGATGCGATTAAAAACCCAAAAATCATATCTGACGAAATAAAAGTAAAGCGCTATGTACAAATGATACGTGAAGAAAACAAACGTATGCACGGTCAGGTAGAAAATGTTTTACGAATTTCTAGGTTAGAGAAAAATCAGATAGAAATTAGTAAGGATGCTACTGATATGCACGACACTATAGAGGAAGCTATTGAACATATTCAGTTGCTAGTAGATGATAAAAAAGGAAGTGTAACATCTCATTTTAAAGCAATATCAACAGAAGTGCTTGGTAATCAATTTCATCTAACTAATATTATAGTAAATATGTTAGAAAACGCCATAAAATACTCTGATGAAAGCCCTAAAATTGATATTTATACAGAGAGTACAAATAAATACTTTATCTTTAAGATAAAAGATGAAGGTATTGGAATGAGTAGAAATGCTCAGAAATATGTTTTCGATAAATTTTATAGAGAGCATAAAGGAAATATACATAACGTTAAAGGTCATGGTTTAGGATTGGCTTATGTTAAGGAAATTATAGACAGTCATCAAGGTACTGTTCATGTTGAAAGTGAAAAAGGTAAAGGAAGCTTATTTACAGTGAAAATACCGTTAATATAAAATCAAAAAAATGGGAAGCAAAAAAATACTTTTAGTAGAAGATGATCCGAATTTCGGAACAGTTCTTAAAGATTATTTAGCATTAAATGACTACAACGTTACACATGCTAAAGATGGGATAGATGGGTTAATCATGTTTAAAAACGGAGAATATGATTTATGTATTTTAGATGTTATGATGCCTCGTAAAGATGGTTTTTCATTAGCGCAAGACATTCGTGTTACCAATAAAGAAATTCCGATTATATTTTTAACCGCTAAAACATTAAAAGAAGATGTTTTAAGAGGTTACCAAGTAGGAGCTGACGATTATTTAAATAAACCTTTCGATTCTGAAGTTTTATTACATAAAATAAAAGCTATTTTACAACGTAAAGAAAACGAAAAATCTAGCGATACAGATGAGTTTGAGTTTAAAATTGGTGGATTCGATTTTAATTCTAAACTACGTCATCTTTCACTTAATGGTGGCGAAGCTCAAAAACTTTCACCAAAAGAAAGCAAGCTTTTAAGAATGTTGGCTGTTCATAAAAATGATTTGATGCCACGTGAATTAGCGTTAACAAAAATTTGGAGAGATGATAATTATTTCACTTCTCGTAGTATGGATGTTTATATTGCTAAACTCCGTAAATACCTAAAAGGCGATGAAAATGTTGAAATACTTAACATTCATGGTGAAGGATTTAGATTATTAGAAAAAATATAAGCACAAAATCATAAACTATTAATAAAGACTTCCTTTTCCCAGGAAGTCTTTTCTTTTTTATAAATTGTAACATTAATTTTAGTTAGTCGTCGAATACACATAATCAACAAAACCGAAAAACTTGGAAACAATTTTATCAATAAAAAACCTCGATAAAAAATACGGAAAAGTCCACGCGGTAAACAACCTTTCTTTTGATATTAAAAAAGGAAATGTTTACGGAATCTTAGGGCCTAACGGAAGTGGAAAATCAACTACTTTAGGTATTATTTTAAATGTAGTTAACGAAAAATCTGGTAGTTTTAGTTGGTTTGATGGAAAGCTATCTACTCATGAAGCTTTAAAAAAAGTAGGTGCCATTATTGAACGCCCTAATTTTTACCCATACATGACAGCTGTTCAGAACTTACAATTAATTTGTAAAATCAAAGGAGTTTCAGCCGATAAAATTGATGAAAAATTAAAAGTAGTTAACCTCTTCGAAAGAAAAGACAGTAAATTTAAAACCTACTCTTTAGGTATGAAACAGCGTTTAGCAATTGCTTCTGCTTTGTTAAATGATCCTGAAATATTAATTTTAGATGAACCTACTAATGGATTAGACCCACAAGGAATTCATGAAATTCGTCAAATAATTAAAGATATTGCCAAAAACGGAACTACAATTTTACTTGCATCTCACCTACTCGACGAAGTTGAAAAGGTTTGTACACATGTTCTTATTATAAGAAACGGAGTAAAACTGTATAGTGGTAGCGTTGACAATATGGTTGTTTCAAACGGAGTTATAGAAGTTAAAACAGATGATGATATAGATAAACTAGTAAATGTTTTAAAAAACTATTACGAAATAGCAACAGTTGATGTTGAAGGTGATTTAGTAACTGCTCGTTTAGAAAATGAAATTTCTGCTTCGCAATTAAACAAACACTTATACGAAAACGGAGTAATTGTTTCCCACTTAGTTAAGCGAAAACTAAGCTTAGAACAACAATTTTTAGATTTAACAAATAACTAATTCAACAAACATGCTACGTCTTTTATATATAGAATTCCATAAACTTAAATACAGTAGAGCTAGTAAAGTTCTATCAATCATATATTTTGCTTTATTAACTTCAATCGCCTTAATTGCAGCTATTAAATTTGATATTGGTCCAATTAAATTTCATTTAGCAGATCAAGGCATTTTTAACTTTCCTTACATATGGCATTTTAATACTTATATGGCAGCCACTTTTAAATTCTTTTTACTACTTGTAATTGTTTCTATGATGGCTAATGAATACAGTTATAAAACATTAAAACAAAACTTAATTGATGGTTTAAGCAAAAAAGAATTCATTCTTTCAAAATTCTACACCGTTATAGCATTTGCTTTTATCTCAACTATTTTTGTTTTCGTTACCTCGTTAATATTAGGCGCTATTTACTCTGACTTCAATGAGTTATCTATTATTTTTTCTGACTTAAACTACCTTCTTGCTTTTTTTATTAAACTAGTTGGTTTCTTTTCTTTTGGCCTATTCTTAGGTATATTAATTAAACGATCAGCATTTGCTGTTGCAGCAATGGTGGTATGGTTAATTATAGAAAGTATTTTTAAAGGTTATTTATATTGGACTTTTAAAGACCTAAAAACAAGTACTGAGGAAGCGGTTAATTCAGTAATGCAATTTTTCCCTTTAGAAGCTATGGCTAACCTGATAAAAGAACCATTTACTAGGTTAGGAGCTGTTAAATCGGTTGCCAATCAAATAGGTGAAAACTTTACTAAAGACTACTCTGTAAATTACATTAATATTGTTATAGTTTTAATTTGGACGCTTATTTTTATCTATGCTTCATTTTTATTGTTAAAAAAACGAGATTTATAGAGGGTATTCAGTAGTTTAGCTGTTCTATTTTCAGTAAGAAAACACCTAAGAATGAAAAAACTACTATTCTCTATATTTTTTTTAATTACGATTTCTGCTTTTAGTCAAAAAGAAGCCAATTTTTGGTATTTTGGTGCCAATGCTGCTTTAGATTTTAACTCAGGTTCACCAATACCTGTAGCTAATAGCGAACTTAATACAGTAGAAGGATGTTCGTCTTTTTCAAATTCAAAAGGTGAATTACTTTTTTATGTTGGTGCCCCAAATCCGGATGCAAGAAATTTAACTATATGGAATAAAGATAATAACCCAATGCCTTTTTCTGACACCACTTCTGGTGGACAAACATTAAAAGGAGATTCATCAAGTTCACAATCAGCTCTAACCATTCCTGCTCCAAAAAAAGATGATATTTATTATCTTTTTACTGTAGGTGCTAGAACTCCCAATGGTGGTGAATATGGGTTTTGGTATTATACTGTTGACATGACAAAAGATGGTGGATTTGGTGATATTACAGATGGCCCAACGGAACTTCATACAAGTGCTTTAAAAGATCAGTGGAGCGAAAAAGTGACAGCCGTAAGAGCAGATGCATGTAATACGTATTGGGTAATTTCTTTTGCTACTAACAACACTTTTTTCGCCTATAAAGTTGATGAAAATGGTGTAGATATTAACAATCCTGTTGTTTCAAATATCAACGGTTTATTTGCTAATGACCCAAGAGGTTATTTAAAAGTATCTCCAGACGGCACCAAGCTCGTTTTGGCTAATATGAGAGAAGGAGCTTTTTTATTCGATTTTGATGATGTTACAGGTAAAGTATCTAATTTTAACAATGAAGCAACTCCACAATCATTAAACACTAACTTTGAAAATGCATACGGAGTTGAATTTTCAACTTCTAGTAGAAGGCTATATCTTTCTACAGGTGAATTTAATGGTGCTAACGAAAATCTTTTTCAGTACGATATAACACAACCAACATTAACAGATGTTAATACTTCTAGATATACAGTTCACACATATTTCAACACAAGAGGTGCACTTCAACTAGGCCCTGATAGTAAAATATATTGGACTAGTGATAAAAGTACAAAGATAAGTGTCGTAAACAATCCCGAAGAATTAGGAGCTGCTTGTAATTATTCTCATCAATCAGTTGATTTAGGAGGAGCATTTGCTACACAGGGGTTACCTCCGTTTTTATCATCTCTATTACTTCCTATCGAAATTACAGACACTACAACAGGCAAAATTCTTAATAACCAAACAGAGCAAAACTGTGTTGGTGAAGACTTAAGTGTTTCTCCTGAAGATGTTGTTGCTCAGGTCGGATCTGTAATAACATATGAGTGGTTTTACAATACTAATACAACACCTATATCAACCACCAAAGACCTTAACCTAACTAATTTAGCCATATCAAATACAGGTGATTACAAATTAAAAGTATCACTTACCGATGTTTGTGGCGACACAACAACATTAGAAGGTATTTTTAAATTAGAAGTATACGAAGCTACCTCTGCTACGCAACCAATTAATGTTTTCTTTTGTGACATTGACAATGATGGTTTCAATACTTTCGATTTGCAAAATGACGTAACTACTGAGGTTTTAAATGGTCAGGACCCAGCTGTTTTTGAAGTAAAATATTTTTTATCTCAAACTGATGCTGACGCTAATATAAATGAACTTACAAATCCGTATACAAATCCAACTGCATTTAACAATCAAACTATTTATGCAAGAATGCACAATATAACTGCACCAAATGCGTGTTATGATATAAAAAAATTCACTTTAGCTGTCACAGGAAATCCCACTCCACAAACCCCTACAAATTATGAACAATGTGATGACACTTCAATAGGAACGGATACTGATGGGTTTATTTCTACCTTTTTATTAAACACAAAAGATGCTGAAATTTTAGGCCCTCTAGATCCTGCCGTTTACGAAATATCATATCATACAACTTTATCTGGAGCTGAAACTGATAAAAACACAGATGTTATAGACAAAAACATCCCTTATAGTAATACTTCTGTTAACTCTCAACTAATTTATGTTCGCGTTGAAAACATTAATAATACTGCTTGTAATGACACTTCTAAATCGTTTAATTTAATTGTTGATCCACTTCCTGTAATTGCAAATAATATTGTAACCTTAAGACAGTGCGATACAGATGCCGATTTAATAACTACAGTGAATTTAACTTTAGCTGAAAAAAGTATTTCTACAAACTATGCAAACGAAACTTATAAATACTACCCTACTGAAAACGATGCTATAAATAATACTGCCGAAATAATAAACCAAACAGCTCATCCTGTTACTAATGGTGATACTCTTTGGGTACGAACAATTTCCAATAAAACTTGTTATAGAATTTCAAGGATAGAAATTGTTGTTGGTTTTGCCTCAGATGTTGCTTATACTGAAGAATTTGCTGTTTGTGATGATTTTTTAGATGTTGATGGTAATGACACTATTAACAATAATGATACAGATGGAATTACTTATTTCGACCTTAGCTCTGTTGAAACTGATATTAAAGCTACTTTTCCAGTAGCAAACAGACCTAATTTAGATGTGTTAATTTTTGAAACTATTGCAGATAGAGATGCAATAACTAACAATATAATAAATACATCAAACTACCGTAATACAAATGTTCCTGCACTAACATCGCAATCTTTGTATGTAAAAATAATCGACAAAACAAATAATGATTGCCAAGGCTTAGGGAGCTTTACAATTTTAGCACAACAACCTCCTGTTAACAATAAAGTTTTAGATTTTAATCTTTGTGATGATTTTGATAGTGGTTCTTTTAACGATGGTCAAAATAATGACATAAATTTAAGAGATCGTGTTAATGATATTTTAGGAGGCTCGCAATCAACTACAGACTTTACCGTTACCTTTCACACCTCAGCAGCAAATGCTAACTCAGGGAATTCACCTATACTAAACGATACTGCCTATACAAATCAAACAAGAGATCTAGAAACCGTTTATGTACGTGTTGTGAACGATATTACTGGTTGTTTTAACGGTCACACCTCTTTTGATATTATTATAAATCCACTACCAACTATTACCAACACAATTCCTGATCTAGAAATTTGTGATATTGCTACAGCAAGTGATGGTGACTCTAGAAACAGACTTGCGCAAGACATTAATTTATCAGAAAGAGATATCGATGTTCTTAACGGTAGAGATGCTAGTTTATATGATATTACCTATCACCGAACTCGTGATAATGCTATTGATGGTGTATTGCCTCTTAACAAAACAAGTTATACAAACGACCCTGCTTTTACCAATTTTCCTGCAGATTTATCAGGCGATGATCCTGCTACCGAAATTATTTACATTAGCATTTTAAATACAACGACAAATTGTAGATATGGTATTGCTACTTTACAATTAGTAATATATCCAGAACCTAATATCCCTTTAAGCACAGCCACAAACTATATAGATTGTGATAATGATACCGATACAAATTCTGATGATGCAAACGGAATTAACGGAGATATTACGCTAAAAAATAAAATCCCTGAAATATTAACAAACTATACCGCTAGTGAGTACAGTAATTTCACTGTTACATTTCATGAAAACTTAGCAGATGTGCAATCTGGGGCTAATGCTTTAAATGATAACAAATATCAAAATACAGTAAACAATCAAACAATATATGTTAGAGTTGTAAATAATAATACCTCATGTGTTCATGATGATTTAACATTTAACATTATCATAAATCCATTACCAGATTTTACTGTTGATACGCCTGTAATTGTTTGTTTAAACAATCCTCAAACAAGGTTAGAACCTATAAATCCTGCTGCAACATATAATTATGAGTGGACATTAAAAGGGGATCCTACAATTCTTAGTACTGATGCTTTTTACGATGCAACAGTAGGCGGAACTTATATTATATCTGCTACTATGCAAGATGGTACTGGCTGTAAAAGAAACAGAGAAGTCATCGTAAACGAATCTATAAGTCCAACTTTAACAAGCGATGATCTTGTTATTATTGACGACACAAATAATAGTGGATTAGATAATTACTCAATTAAAATAATTACCGAGAATCAAAATTTAGGTATCGGTGATTACGAGTTTGCTATTATTGATGAAAATAATAGTATAACCGGTTTTCAAGACGAGCCTTTATTTAATAATATATTAGGTGGTTTTTATACTGTTTTGGTTAGAGATAAAAATGGGTGTCAGCCAGATGCTGAGTTAGAAATAGCTGTCGTTGAATATCCAAAATTCTTAACTCCAAACGGAGATGGTCAAAATGATACTTGGAAAATAAAAGGAGCTAACTCTAGTTTTTATCCTTCTAGTAATATTACTATTTTTGATAGACAAGGTAAAGTAGTTGCTGTTATTTCTATAGATGATAAAGGTTGGGACGGAACTTATGACGGCAAACTATTACCATCTAACGATTATTGGTTTAAAATTCAACTTGTAGATAGAAATGGAAAAAGTCACCAATACCAAGGACATTTTTCATTATTGAGAAGATAATTAACTAATAAACAGATGTTTTTTTTGTAAGTTAGCTAACCGTATTAAAATTATCATTTGCTATGAATAAGTTTTTTACCTTTTTATTGTTATTTTCTTACCTGTTTTGCTTTTCTCAACGAGAAGCTGATAATTGGTATTTTGGAGATAAAGCTGGCTTGCATTTTAACGAGGGTAAATTAGATATTTTAAACAATAGTGAAATGAATACCCATGAGGGCTCTTCATCTATTTCAGATAAAAAAGGTAATTTAGTTTTATATACAAACGGACAAACAGTTTGGAATAAGAATCATCAAATAATGATAAATGGTGAAAACTTAATTGGCGAACCAGAAAATGCACAACCCGCTATAATAGTTCCTAAACCTAATAGCGATTCTACGTTTTATATTTTTACGACTAGAACTACAGAGTTAAATTCACCTTTACAATACCCAGGTATTTATTTCTCTGAAATAGAAATATCTAGCAGATATCCTTTAGGAAGAGTAAAATATAAAAACATGAGATTAACCCACTCTACTAGTAGTAAAATTACAGCTGTACACCACAAAAACGGAAAAGATATTTGGGTGATAACTTATGGAAGTGAGTCGTATGAAGGTATGAATCATCTTTTTCACGCGTATAGAGTAACAAAAGATGGCGTTGAAAGAGCACCTGTAAAGACTGAACTTAGTAGAGGAACAGAAAAAATAATAGGTGAAATGAAAGCCTCCCCTGATGGTAGTAAAATAGCTTTATCTGCTAGAACATCTATATATTTATATAATTTTAATAGCACAACAGGTTCTTTATCTAGATACAAATACATAACCTTACTTACTTCTTTTACAGAAGGTTTCTCTAGCTACGGTGTTTCTTTTTCACCAAATTCTAAACTACTGTATTATCCATCTAAGCATAGTAGTGGTGTTTATTATATTATGCAGTTACCACTTAATCATCCTGAAGAAAATTATAGAGGTAATCGTTTATTTCCTATTCCTAATTCTATCAGAAGTCCTAGCTCAATACAGTTAGCTTCTGATGGTAAAATATATGTAGCTCAATCAACCAGTATAAATATATTTAGCGATGAGGGTTATTATACTGGTTTTGACATAATACCCTATAAAACTATTGGTGTTATTAACGAACCAAATAAACTTGGTGAAGATTGTGATTATCAGCATGACGCAATAAATCTAGGAGACGGATTTTCATACAGGGGCTTACCTAATTTTATTCAATCTTATTTTAGAAATAGAATTGTTTCTGAAAATGGATGTATCAGTGATATTTTTGATTTTAGCCTAGACGCATACAGTACTATAACTTCTGCTACCTGGGATTTTGGTGACGGCACTACCTCTTCAGGGCTATCAACTAACCATAAATATACAACACCAGGTAAATACCTTGTAACCGCTTTGGTTACAATGAATGGTACAGTAACCCCTTTCTATAAGGAAGTTATTGTTTACCCATTACCTGAAGTCATTGCTAATCAAGAACTAATCCAATGCGATGCTAATAATGACGGTATCGATTATTTCGATTTAAATGACATTAACAATAAAGTTGTTATAAATACCTCTAGAACAGAATTTGTTTTTTATAAAAATATTTTAGATGCCGAAAATGACGAAAATAAAATTTCAAACCCTGAAAGCTTTTTAAATGAAAGTAATCCTCAAGAACTTTTTGTTAAAGTAATATCTAACAAAGGCTGTTTTAACATTACTAACTTTTTTATTGAATCTAAGTTTGTAAAACTTGATTCTATACCTAATTATTATACTTGTGATAGCAGCGATAAAATAAATAATGATTCTAAAGGAGCTTTTAATTTAAAAAAGAAAAAAGAAGAAATTAAAACTCAATATAATTTAATTAATAAAGAAGAAGTTAGATTTTACCCTTCTTTAATTGAAGCTCAAACCACTTCTAATTTAATTGACATAAGAAAACCTTTTATTTCTTCTTCTACAACAATTTATGTGAGAATAGATACAGATTTGGGATGCGGTGGAATAGAGCCTGTTGAAATTATCGTTAATACTGTACCTATAATTAAAATAAAGGATAGATATACCTTATGCTTCAATCCAAGCTCACAACCACCTATAATATTAGATGGTGGTGTTTCAAATGATCGATTTGAATGGAGAGATCAATCGGGTAATATAATCGCTAGCCAGAGAGAATTTACACTTACAAAAATCGAAAATTTTTCTCTTACTGTTTATAAAAATCAAAACGGTATTGAATGTGCTAACTACCAAGAGTTTTCAGTTATTAACCTAGATGCTCCAATTTTTAACCAAATAGTAGTGGATACTGAAAATGAAAACAATACTATTTTTGTTAATCTTAAGGGAAATAGTAGTTATGAATTCTCTCTTGATAATATAACATTCTTTAACAACGGATTAAATCACACTTTTAACAATGTTGAACCTGGTGTAAGAACTATTTATGTTAGAGATATTAATAATTGCGAACCTCCTATACAAACAAATGTTGGTGTGATTGGTTTCCCTAAGTTTTTCACACCTAATAATGACGATATAAATGATGTTTGGATTATAAGAGGAGCTACTCCTGAGTTCTTTAAAAAAATTAATATTTCAATTTTTGATCGTTTCGGTAAAATAGTATATACTTTTAATAATCAAAATGCTGACAAAGGTTGGGATGGTACTTTTAACAGCAAAAATCTTCCATCAAATGACTATTGGTTTCATGCAAAACTAACAGATTTAAATGATAAAAAAATAGACAAAAAGGGCCACTTCTCTCTCCGAAAGCAGTAATTATATAAAACACTTTTTATAACAAAACAAAATCCTAATAAATTTCATTAGGGCTTTATATATGTAAAATTTAGTACATAATCAGTTATTTACCTGACAGTCAAACCTAATTCTTTATGTAAATTTGTATAACAAAATAGTAAAGAATGAAAAAAATAGTTTCCCTTTTTTTCTTCTCCTCAACACATCCTTAGCTTTTACTCAACAAGAAGCCAACATATGGTACTTTGGCCGAAATGCTGGTATTGTTTTTAGCTCAGGCAATCCTATTGCGCTTACAAATGGGCAATTAAACACTTTTGAAGGATGCTCTTCTATTGCTGATGAAAACGGAAATCTTCTTTTTTATTCTGACGGAGCAACTGTTTGGAATAGAAATCACACAATAATGCCAAACGGAATTGGACTTTTAGGAAATAGCTCAAGCTCTCAATCTGCTTTAATTGTACTAAACCCAACAATACCAAGTATATTTTACCTTTTTACTGTTGATGCTCAAGAAAATAATCTTAACGGAGTAAACTACTCTATTATAAATATGAGTTTAAATGGGGGGAATGGAGATATCACCACAAAAAACATCCCTTTAATCAATTCTGCTACAGAAAAAATAACCGCTGTTATTGGCAAAACTTGTGATAGTTTTTGAGTAATTACTGCCGATACACAACGTTTTTATACTTATGAAGTAACTTCTGCCGGAGTTAACAACACGCCTATTCAATCAAATATGAATACAACTTTAGGCACATTATCTAGTAGAGGTTATTTAAAAATATCGCCCGACGGAACAAAATTAGCAATGGCAGCTGCTAAATCTGGTTCTTTTTTGTATGATTTTAATACCACTACAGGTATCGTTAGCAATGAGCGGAGTTTAGACTTAGATTTTAGTGATGGTTACGGAGTAGAATTTTCAATTTCAGGAAACAAACTTTATATTTCTACAGGAACATCTTCTAATGGTGGTCAAGCAAACTTATATCAATTTGATGTTTCTAATGCCGATATAAATACAATTAACAACTCAAGAGGTAATGCTTTTTACACCTATTCTGGCTCTAGGGCAGCTTTACAAATTGGACCTAACGGAAAAATTTATCATGCTGTGAATAGACAAAATTATTTGAGTGTAATCAACTCGCCTGAAAGTAATAAAAATACTATAAATTATGTGCATAATGGTGTTAGTTTAAACGGAAGAGAATCCTCTCAAGGCCTTCCTCCTTTCATACAGTCGTACTTTTTACCTACAACTATTTTAAATGCAGACAATGGTGCAATAATTAGTAATGGAAAACAGTTTTTTTGTGCTGGTAGAGATTATCGTTTAAAGGCTGGTAGAATAAAACCCAGTGCAACATATAGTTGGGAAAAAGATGGAAATATTATCGGAACCGATTCTATATTAACAACAAATTATATTAATTTTGGTGACGGAAATTATAACCTCACAATCGAATTAAATAATGCGTGTAACACAACTTTAACTGCGAGCACTGATATTGAATTTGTGCCACAACCAACAATTCAAAATATTCCCATATTTAATCAATGTGATAGTGATACCGATCCTTCTGATGGAAGAACAAATTTCGATTTAACAACCCAAGAAGCGCAATTAACAAACAATGCCACGAATGTTAATGTCGATTTTTTTGAGCAGTCCGATATCAACTTTTTAAATCCTTTACCTAAAACAAATTATATAAACCAAACAAATCCAGAAACACTTGTTGTTCGTGTGAGTTTCAATCCGGCAAACAATTCTAATTGTTTTGCTTTAGGCGATATTACCTTAAGCGTTACAAATTCAACAACATCAAACACTAACTTAACCGATGTTTATATCTGTGAAACTGATTTAAATGCCAATAATCCTGATGCTACAAATAGTCTAGGATCTGGGGAAGGTTTTTATGATTTCTCTTTAAAAATAACCGAGATAACAACACTTAATCCTACAATTACAACAAACACACATACAATTGATTTTTATAGAACTCTTAACGATGCAAATGCGCAATTAAATGCGATAGTTGCACCTTACGAAGATGATTTATTTACAAACGATTCAGACATTTTTGTACGAATTACACCAATACCTGCTAGCTCTTGTTTTTCGATTACTAGTTTTAAGTTAGTTGTGAATTCGTTACCAAATCCACAAGGAAATTCAATTCCCATTCCTCTTTGTATTAATATTCCAAAAGACACTTTACCAATTGCAACGGTAACTTTAGATGCATCAACAGGTACTGTTTCCGATACGTATCAATGGTATAAAAACGGACTACTAATTACCAATGCAACAAACGCTGTTTATTTAGCTTCCGAAGAAGGAATATATAAAGTTGAAGCCTATTCAACAAATACACTTTTAGAAAACTCGTGCGTGGGATATAACAAATTTACCGTAACTACATCAAGCAAAGCTTTTATTGTTAATATTGATACGACAGATGATACTTTAAATGATAATAGCATTACAATTACCGTAACAGGCGAATGAAATTATGAATATGCTTTAAATGATTCTAATAATTTCATTGACGGAATAAATAATTTTAGTCATACATTTTCGAATTTAGAAGGTGGAATCTATACCATACAGGTAAGAGATAAAAATGGTTGCGGAACAACTTATTCTGATGAAATACCTATTATATTCTTTCAGAAACATTGTACGCCTAACGAAGACGGAGTTTATGATACGTGGAAAATATTAGGTATTGATAATGATTTTTTTCAGTCGATTACCGTAAATATTTACGATCGTTACGGTAAAAGAGTTGCAGTAATACCTAGTAAAGATCACCGAGGTTGGGGAGGAATTTATAACGGTAAAAAACTACCTTCTACAGATTATTGGTACGATGCTATGCTACTTGATAAAAACGGAAAAATACGCAGAAAAAAAAGTCATTTTTCGTTGTTAAGAAAATAATAGTTACCATGTAAATTACTTCTAAATCATCAATAGTATATCAATAAAACTATCCGTATTTTTGTTGTATGGACTTTGAATTACACTCAGATTTTAAACCTACAGGAGATCAGCCTACAGCAATAAAACAATTAGTAAACGGACTAGATTCCAACGAGAAACACCAAACATTATTGGGTGTTACGGGCTCTGGTAAAACCTTTACTGTTGCCAATGTTGTTGCCGAAGTAAACCGACCTACCTTGGTGTTGGCACACAACAAAACATTGGCAGCTCAATTATATTCTGAGTTTAAGCAATTTTTTCCGAACAATGCTGTAGAGTATTTTGTATCTTATTATGATTACTATCAACCAGAAGCATATATTCCTGTTACAGGTACTTTTATCGAAAAAGATTTATCTATAAATGATGAAATAGAACGTTTGCGAATTAGCACTTCCTCTTCCCTACTTTCGGGTCGTAGAGATATTATTGTAATTGCATCTGTTTCTTGTTTGTATGGTATCGGAAATCCGAATGAGTTTAAGAAAAATGTAATTCCGATTGAAGTAGATCAGCAAATTTCGCGCACAAAATTCTTACATCAATTGGTTACCAGTTTGTATTCTAGAACTGAAATAGAGATAAAAAGCGGAACTTTTAAAGTAAAAGGTGATGTTGTTACTATTTATCCGTCGTACGGAGATAGCGGTTATCGTGTGCATTTTTTTGGTGATGAAATTGAAGAAATTGAAACTTTTAATATTGAGAACAATCAAGTAATTGAAAAATTAACCGAACTAACTATTTACCCTGCAAACTTATTTGTTACCTCGCCTGATGTATTGCAAAATGCGATTCATAAAATACAGGAAGACATGGTAAAACAAGTCGATTATTTTAAAGAAATCGGTAAACATCTAGAAGCTAAACGATTATTAGAACGTACCGAATTCGATTTAGAAATGATTCGTGAATTAGGTTACTGCTCGGGTATCGAAAACTATTCTCGTTATTTAGATGGTAGAGATCCTGGTACGCGCCCGTTCTGTTTATTAGATTATTTTCCGGAAGATTATTTAATGGTTATTGATGAAAGCCATGTTACCATTCCGCAAACACATGCCATGTATGGCGGTGACAGAAGTAGAAAGGAAAACTTGGTAGAATACGGATTCCGTTTACCTGCTGCGATGGATAACCGTCCGTTAAAGTTCGATGAATTTGAAATGCTTCAAAATCAAGTAATTTATGTTTCTGCAACGCCTGCCGATTATGAATTGCAAAAAACCGAAGGTGTTTTTGTAGAGCAAGTAATTCGCCCTACCGGATTATTAGATCCTGTAATAGAAGTGCGTCCAAGTTTGAATCAGATTGATGATTTAATTGAAGAAATTCAAATTCGTGTAGAAAAAGACGAACGTACTTTAGTTACCACTTTAACCAAACGAATGGCTGAAGAATTGGCTAAATATTTAACCAGAATTCAAGTTCGTTGTCGTTATATACATTCGGATGTTGATACGTTAGAGCGCGTACAAATAATGCAAGATTTACGTAAGGGAATATTTGATGTTTTAATTGGTGTAAACTTACTTCGTGAAGGTTTAGATTTACCTGAAGTATCATTAGTTGCTATTTTAGATGCTGATAAAGAAGGTTTTTTACGTAGCCACCGATCTATTACCCAAACTGTTGGTAGAGCAGCAAGAAATGTAAACGGGCTCGCAATTTTATATGCCGATAAAGTTACCAATAGTATGCAACGCACCATGGATGAAACCGATCGTAGGCGTGAAAAACAGATTAATTACAATACTAAAAACGGAATTAAACCAACACAAATAAATAAAAAACTAGACAATACGCTTTCTAAAGATACCACAGCTACTTATCAATACGATAACGCAATACAGAAAGCTGCAGAGCAAGATTTACAATATTTACCTAAAGAAGAAATAGAAAAACGTATTCGCGCCAAACGCAAACAAATGGAAGAAGCCGCCAAAGGATTGGACTTTATGGTTGCCGCCCAATTGCGTGATGAAATTGCTATTTTGAGAAAGAATTTGTAGAAATATTTGCGTTGATTATTAAAGTTAAAACAAGTAAATTAGCTAGAAAATGATATCCATCATTGAAATAATGGATATCATTTATGAAAAAATATTATTAACATTTTAATTAACACATAATGTTAATAATTTTATATCTTTGCAATGGATTTAAAATTTAGCGATAATAAATTAGAAAAATATGCCAATAATGATCGAACAGGGTCAAAAAAATTAGGTGAAAAAAGATTCAAAAAATATAAACAGAGGCTCGATCAATTAAAAGCTTCAAAAACTTTAGAAGATGTAAGATTTCAACCAGGTAGGTTTCATGAATTAACAAGTGATCGAAAAGGGCAATGGGCTTGTGACCTAGACCATCCTTATAGATTAATTTTTGAACCACAAGAACCCCCTATACCAATCGATAATGACGGAAAGTATATTTGGGTAGAAATTAAAGGGGTGGAAATTATTGAAATTGATGATTACCACTAAACAAAAACATTTAAACGTTTATTTATTATGGAAACAATCAACAAATATTATCCAGAAAGCGTAACACATCCTAAAGAAATATTAATAGAGTCGTTAGAAGAAAACGGTATTAGAGCTAAAGAATTTGCTGTTAAAACGGGAAAACCTGAAAAAACAATTTCAGCAGTTTTAAAAGGAGAGAGTTCAATTACTCCTGACATGGCTGTATTATTCGAACAAGTCTTAAATATACCTGTTCATTTTTGGCTTGAAGCACAAAAAAATTATGATGAATACAAGGCTAGAGTTAGTTATCAAGCTAATATAGAGAATGCCATAGAATGGTCATCTACTTTTCCATATCCAAAAATGGCTAATTTGGGATGGGTACCTAAAACAAGAGTTGCTAAAGAGAAAGTTATCAACTTATTTAACTTTTTTAATGTAGCTTCTCAAAAAGGTTTTGAAGACTATTATTATAATCAACGCACGAAGGTTGCTTTTAGAATTTCGTTAAAAAATCAAGAAAATGCATCTGTAATAGCTTCTTGGTTAAGACAAGGTGAAATACAAGCCTCTAAAATAGTTAGTAAAGAATACAGCAAGATTAAACTTAAAGAAATACTTCCTGAAGTAAAAAAACTAATGGCTAATCAACCTGATAACTATTTCTTAGAGCTACAAAGTTTGTGTATGTCAGTTGGAATTAAACTTGTACATACCCCTTGTTTACCAAAAGCCGCAATTCATGGTTCTACAAGATGGATAAATGACACTCCATTAATTCAGTTAAGTGGGCGATTTAGAAGAAATGATATTTTTTGGTTTACATTTTTCCATGAAATAGGACATATTTTATTACATGGAAAAAAATACATCTCAATTGAAAATATAGATATTGATGGTGAGAATGAAGAATTTGAAAAACAAGCTGATTCATTTGCTTCGAATTGGCTATTAACAGAGAGTCAGGAAAAAGAAATTCTGAGTAATAAAAAAATCACAAAAGATGACATAGTTAATTATTCGAAAAAGTTTAAAACTCACCCTGCAATTATAATTGGAAGACTACAACATAAACAAATAATTGCCTATGGAGAAGGGAATGATTTTTTTGTACCTATAACATTAGCCTAAAAAAAGAATGCCCAACATCCGCTATAACGAAACCTAAAAATAATAACCATATCTCTTAAAAAATCAATCAGTAGCTAAAATATTTATATAGTATCGTTTTAGCAATTATTGACGTAATAGTCAAAAATTAATCTTCACTTCCCCAAGGAGCACTTGGAGTCTCTATTTCTTTTGTTAAATCGAACTTTACAGAAAACAATCTGTCGGTTCCTATTCTACGTAAATTATACGTAAAACTAGTTTCATCTATAGTAACCCACCAAACATTATTAGAAGCATACGGAATTAAATTGGCTGTATGTTTATCCGCAGGAAAAAACTGAATGTTTGGTAATCCAGTATTGGGGTTTGAACCTCCATATTGCGTAATTTTATCTTCCGAGCCATCTTTGTGTCGATGATCGTGTTTTAACTGTATTAACTTATCGGTACTCATCGTAAAAACCCAGGTACGAGATTTATCATCTCCAACAAAAAACGGAATTCTAATTGTATTGTTTTCACAAGAACGAACATGCATTACTAATTTCTCTCCTGTAAATCCATCGCCTTCTTTTGCTCCTGCTATTATTTTTCCTTCAAATGCTTTTCCACAATGAGTTTGTAAAGTATTCCAAAACAAGACGGAATTTGATTTTTCTTGTGCTAGTAATTGAAAAGGAAGTAAAATAAAGATTAATAATTTTCTCATTATGTAGTATTTATAGTGCAACAAGATAAAACAAAAAACCCTCACTTTAAAAGTGAGGGTTTTCCTATATATTTAACTAAAAACTAATTATTAAGCTCCTAAAACTTCTGCAACTTTATCTGCTGCTTCTTGAAACTCAGTAGCAGAAATAATTTCCATTCCGCTATTGTCAATTAATTCTTTTGCTTCTTTAGCATTTGTTCCTTGTAAACGACAAATAATAGGTACATTAATTCTGTCTCCCATACTTTTGTAAGCATCTACAACTCCCTGAGCAACACGATCACAACGAACGATTCCTCCAAAAATGTTTACTAAAATTGCTTTTACGTTCGTATCTTTTAAGATAATTCCGAAAGCTTTTTCAACACGTTCCGCATCTGCAGTACCACCAACATCTAAAAAGTTAGCTGGTTCACCACCTGCTTGTTTAATTAAATCCATAGTTCCCATTGCTAAACCAGCTCCGTTTACCATACATCCAACATTACCATCTAAATCTACATAGTTTAAACCTGCAGCCTTCGCTTCTACTTCAATAGGATTTTCTTCACGAATATCACGCATTGCAGCATAATCTTTATGACGATATAAAGCGTTTTCATCTAAAGTAACTTTAGCATCAACAGCCATTATTTTATCATCTGATGTTTTTAACACTGGGTTAATTTCGAACATTGCAGAATCTGATTTTACATACGCAGTATATAAAGCAGTAACAAACTTTGTCATTTCTTTTAATGCAGCACCACTTAAACCTAAGTTAAAAGCAATTTTACGTGCTTGAAAAGGCATTAATCCTAAAGCAGGATCAATTTCTTCTGTAAAAATTAAGTGTGGTGTTTCTTCAGCAACAGTTTCAATATCCATACCACCTTCTGTAGAATACATAACCATGTTTCTACCAGTTGCACGGTTTAATAAAACTGACATATAATATTCATCTGGTTCACTTGCACCAGGGTAATATACATCTTCACAGATTAAAACTTGGTTTACTAATTTACCTTCAGCTGAAGTTTGAGGAGTAATTAACATCATTCCTAAAATATCATTAGAAATACTTTTTACCTCATCTAAGTTTTTAGCCAACTTAACTCCACCACCTTTTCCACGACCACCTGCGTGTACTTGTGCCTTAATTACGTGCCAACCTGTACCTGTTTCTTCTGTTAATTTCTTTGCCGCTTCAACAGCTTCTTCTGGTGTATTTGCAACAACTCCGCGTTGAATACGAACCCCAAAACTGTTTAATATTTCTTTACCTTGATATTCGTGTAAGTTCATTAGATATGAATTTTTAAAGTCGAACAAAAATACAAATTCAATTTATAATACATTACTATTTACAATAATTATTACAACTTTTATTTTCACATTTCTTTAACATTTTAACTGTAACAGTTCTTTTTTTAACATGTCTTTAAAGTAATTAACATGATTTTATGATTTACAGGCGTAATTCATAAATATTTTCGCAAATTATTTTACGCTACAAACTAACTATGTATAAAAGTACCACCTTACTATTTGTTATTTTGTTTTTTTCTAAAGGAGTTAAAGCTCAAGAAATTAATCAGAATAGAAAAAAAATGAACGCTACGCGCGTGTCTTCTCCCCCAAAGATTGACGGAATTATAAATGAAGCTTTATGGACCAACGTGCCTGTTGCAAAAGATTTTATAATGCTGCGCCCTACAAATGGCGAAAAAGCACCAAACACTCATAAAACAGAAGTTAAATTAGTGTACGATGATCAGGCTATTTATGTGAGTGCTAAAATGTATACACCCGATACTTCCTTAATACCTGCTGAATTTAACAGTAGAGACAATATTGGGAATTCTGATTTTTTTATGTTGATGATAAACCCAAATGATGACGGGCAAAACCCTACTATGTTTATTGTAACAGCATCTGGCGTTCAGGTAGATTCGAAAGTTTCATCTGGAAATGAAGATTATAATTGGAATGCCGTTTGGAAAAGCGCCATTAAAGTAAATGCCGATCATTGGGCTGTAGAAATGAAAATACCTTATCGTGCTTTGCGTTTTGCTAACAGACCAATACAATCTTGGGGTGTAAATTTTCATAGAGAAGTTAAAAACTTAAATGCACGTTTTACTTGGAACCCTATTGATAACACACAAGGAAGCTGGACACAGTATGATGGTTTAATTGAAAATT
The DNA here is from genome assembly GCF_019278465.1 of Tenacibaculum sp. AHE14PA. Classification (GTDB taxonomy): domain Bacteria; phylum Bacteroidota; class Bacteroidia; order Flavobacteriales; family Flavobacteriaceae; genus Polaribacter; species Polaribacter bernardetii. The sequence goes on from NZ_CP058983.1 coordinate 922,322, forward strand.
TTAAAAACATTACACCTCCTACTCGTTTAAATTTTTATCCATATGCATCAGCAACAACAACTTCTTTTGAAGGGAAAACTGATTTTGACTGGAGTGTTGGTATGGATGTTAAATATGGTCTTACCGAAAATTTTACACTAGATGCGACTTTAATTCCTGATTTTGGGCAAGTTGGTTTTGATGATGTTAGTTTAAATTTAGGGCCTTTTGAACAGCAGTTTTCTGAACAAAGACAGTTTTTTACAGAAGGAACTGAGCTGTTTACCAAAGGTCGTTTATTTTACTCTCGTCGAATTGGAGGCGCTCCCATTGCATCTGCTTCTGTAGATGAAAACACCGAAACCTTAATAGATTCTCCTGAAAAAGTTCAAATGCTAAATGCTATAAAAATTTCTGGAAGAACAAAAAAAGGATTGGGTATTGGTTTTTTTAACGCAATTACCGACGTAACAGAAGCCAAAATTCAGAATAACGACACAAAAGAGATCAGAACAGAGGTTCTAAATCCATTTTCTAACTATAATATTTTAGTGCTAGATCAACAGTTTAATCAAAATTCATCAGTTACATTAATTAATACCAATGTTACTAGAAATGGTAACTTTAGAGACGCAAACGTTTCTGGTTTACTATGGCATGTTGAGGATAAAGGAAGTAATTACAATATTGATGGTTCTTTTAAAATGAGTAATATTTATGACGATGAAGACAACCCTAACACCGGTTATACTTTTGATACTAGTGTAGGTAAACAATCTGGTAATTGGAGAGGTGAAATTGGTTATAATTTTGAAAATAAAGATTTTAATCCAAATGATTTAGGTATTTTATTTAACAATAACGAACAAACTCTTTATGGTTTTGCTTCTTATGAAACGTTAAAACCTAAGGGAATATTTAATAGCTACAGAATAAGTACATCCTACAATATTAATTTCTTACATGAATCAGGTACGTATATTGGTAGATATCAAAATTTATCTTTTCGTGCACAAACCAAAAATCGTTTTGGTTTTGGTGGAAACATAAACTACAATAGTGAAAGTAAAGATTTTAACGAACCAAGGCAAGGTAACACAAGTGGTATCTATTTTAAAAGACCACAAAGAGTAAATATTAATCATTGGGGATCTACTGATTACAGAAAAAAGTTTGCCATAGATTATGATTGGTATTACAACTTTTTTAAAGACAATCCTAAAGAAGGTTATGGATTTAGAGTATCACCAAGATACCGATTTAATAATAAATTTTCTTTAATTTATGCCTTTAGGTATAATCAAACTAATAACGATCAGGGTTTTACTACCGAAGTTAGTCAGAGCGACATAGATGAAAACGCTACGCTTGCACCTTTTTTAGATGAAACAATATTCGGACAAAGAGATTGGACCACTTATAATAATTCTTTAACAGGTAAATATAGTTTTAGTACAAGATCATCTCTTTCGATGTCTTTTAGACATAATTGGAGTAAAGTACCTTATGAAAACCAATATTATACTTTAGGTAACGAAGGTGAATTAATACCGAGTGATTACAATGATAACAATGATACAAATTTTAATAGTTGGAATTTAGATGTAAATTATTTGTGGCAATTTGCTCCTGGTAGTCAATTAATTGCTTTTTACAGAAATTCTATATCAAACTTTAATGATAATGCAAATCAGAACTTTTCTGAGAATTTAAATTCTCTTTTAAAAGAGTCTAACCGACATACATTTTCTGTTCGTTTTGTGTATTTTATCGACTACAACAACTTGAAAAACATTTTTTAACTTCTTATATATAACTTGAAATCAGATAACCTTTAAACGTTATCTGATTTCTTTTTTATACATTCGTTACATTGAATATATAACTATGATTATTGCTAAAAACATCCATAAACATTATGGAGAAGTTGAAATTTTAAAAGGTGTTAATCTTCATATTAAAAAAGGAGAAATTGTAGCTATTGTTGGTCCTTCGGGAGCAGGAAAAACTACATTACTTCAAATTTTAGGAACCTTAGATAAACCTCAAGTAAATAAAAACTATGAGTTATTGGTTAACAATAGTGCTATAAAAGGTTTAAGTGACAAAGAAGTTTCGTCTTTTAGAAACAAACACATTGGTTTTATTTTTCAATTTCATCAATTACTACCTGAATTTACAGCTTTAGAAAACGTTTGTATTCCTGCTTTTATTGGTGGCAAATCTAAAATAACTACCGAAAAAAGGGCTAAAGAATTATTGTCTTTCTTAGGCTTGTCACATAGAGAAAACCACAAACCTAATGAACTTTCTGGCGGTGAGCAACAGCGTGTAGCGGTTGCTAGAGCCTTAATAAATGAACCTTCAGTTATTTTTGCTGATGAACCTTCTGGTAATTTAGATTCTACTTCTGCAGAAAACTTACACAACTTATTTTTTGAGTTAAGAGATAAATTCGGACAAACTTTTGTACTGGTTACCCACAACAAAGAATTGGCTAAAATGGCCGATCGTACTTTAACTATGAAAGATGGAGTCATTGTAGGTTAATGTAACAAACTAATCTTTTTTACTACTAACAAGTAAATAAAGTTTATTATGAAAGATACATTTAAAGAATTAGTTGGGTACTTAAAAAACCCGGTATTAGAAAAAGATACAAATCAAGAGAATTCTTATCGATTCAAAAAATTCTTGCATTTACTTATTATTAGCATACTTACAGGTGCAGCTTTAACACCTTTATTTGCTTTAATAGAGTATTTGGGTTTAGTTGACATGAATACGCATGCCATGGAAGATTTAATGAAAAGAATGTCTAAAATAAAAGTCTTTTTATATGCAGGAATAGCGGCCCCTTTATTAGAAGAATTATTATTTAGAGCTCCTATTACATTATTTAAAAGTAAGAAATATTTTAAAGTAGTTTTTTATGCCTTCGCTTTAATTTTTGGATTTATCCATTTATCTAATTTCGGAATAACAACAAATGTACTTTTACTTGCGCCTATTTTAGTAGCACCGCAGATTATACTAGGCGGTTATTTAGGTTTTATTAGAGTTCGCTTCGGTTTAACCTGGAGTATGCTTTTACACGCTAGTTATAATGTGTTTTTTGTTTTAATTACTTTTACTACTGATTTAATGTAAAAAATAGCACATATAAATGTGCTATTTTAAGAACAACCTACTGAGAATTTTTTACTAAAACCTTTTAATTTTCATAACATTTAAAAGTTAAGATAAATCCCCTTTTTTTTATCTTTTACACTTCATTGATGATATTCTTAAAAGTATCTTTTTTATTAACAGTAGGTTGTTGTTTTATTACTTTCTTACTGTTTCCTCATCATTATCAGAATACTCTTTTTGATAAAATTTCTTAAAGTAACCTGCATACCCGGAAACAGTTACATTAATTTGCTTAAACAAAATATAATTCTTTATCTCTACAACATAATTAGGATGAACAATAATGTCTGCTCCTGAATTATGTAAAGCATTATAAGCTGCTGAAGATTTTGTTTTATTTTCTCTGGCATTTAAAATTCCTGATAATTTAGACTCTGATGAATATGACATTCCATCTGCAAACTTATTATCTCCATTTACTCTAAATAATAAAAAGTAAGAAGATGTTGATTTTCCTACTAGTTTTTTATCCATGTCAATATCAACATTTGCTCTGATAGGGTTTATCTCTGCTTTAGGAGCATACATTGGTATAGATGACACCCCTGTTCTTAAAGAAGAACAACTAGCCAATGTTAATAATAGTAATGTAAAAAGTAATGTTTTTTTCATTTTATTTATTTTAAAGTTTCCTCAAAGAAAAAGAAATAAAACACATATTTTTTCGCTACTTATTTAACGCATAGGTTTTTACAGTAATCGTTCTATTTTTCTTATAAAGTAGTTTTAGCGATTTAGTTTATCATAACTATAACTAGCAAAAACCTACACTGATTGTACATTGGTTATCTGATAAGAAAACCCATTAAAATGTTTTACTACTTAAACTTTTTTAAGCCAGTAGATAACACCTCCATGTATTACAGGTATAATTAAAAACTTAACCGTTACTAAACTATTAGATGTTCTTTTTCTTCTGTGTAATGATATTTCCATAAGCTCTTTTTTATTTTTAGAATTAAAATTCTACTGATAGCATATAAAGCAAAAAACTATTCCCCCTAGCACAGTTTTAGTTCACTTTTAATATTAAATAAGAAATTTTTATTGAATCAACAGTAGATGTTATACTTCAAAGAAAAAGAAATAAAACACTTATTTTATTACTAATTATTTAACGTACGCATTTTTAAAGTTACCGTTACTACCGTACCTTTTAAAGCTATTGATGTTATTGCTAGCGAGTCCTCTGGTAGGTTTAATAAATGTAAACGCTCTTTTACCAACTTAATTCCTTTTGATTTACTTTTTGTACTATTAGCATCAAAGCCGCTACCATTATCCGTAATTTCACAAATTAGTGAATCATTATTTTGGGTAAATTCTATTGTTAATAATGGTTTTTCAACTTTAATATTAAAGGCATGTTTAAATACGTTCTCTATTATTGGCTGCAATAACATTGGTGGAACTGCAATTTCTTCTGTATCTAAATTATTAGAAATTATTGAAGTATGAATTTTAGTTTGAAAACGTAAATTTTCTAACTCAATGTACGTTTGCAAATAACTAATTTCTTCTGCTAAACTAATATATTGAAGTGATGAATTATAAAGTGTTTTTCGTATTAATTTAGAGAACTCTCCCATATATTTTAATGAATTATCGATATCGTTATCAATAATAAAATTCTGGATAGAGTTCATTGCATTGAAAATAAAATGAGGATTCATTTGACTTTGTAAAGCTTCTATTTTAGTTCCTGATACTCTTTTATAAATAGCTTCTTTTAAAACTTCTTCTTTTTTAATTCTTCTAACTCTAATCTTATAAATACTATAAAGAACAAATAGTACAACAATTATACAAATACACATAAACCACCATGTTTTCCAAAAAGGAGGAAGTATCGTTATTTCTAATATATTTTCAGCATAGGTTTGACCAGTACTGTAATCTTTAACTTCTACTATTACATTATAATTACCATTTTTTAAATAGTTTAAATGTATTGTATTATCAACAGTCCAATTACTCCATTTACTATTTTCAATAGAAGTTATTTTATACCTATATTTTAATTTATTAGGATACGGATGGTTTTTAACCACATATGTAAAAGATATTGTATTTCTATTATATGGTAGTTCTATCGTTTTTTTAAAGTATTGAAACCAATGATAATTATACGAAGCTATTTTCTCATAATTTACCTGTATATCTGTAATACTAAAATTATATGTTTTTGCTTTATGATTCGCTATAACTTTATCTAAATCTATATCGTAATATCCAATTTCGCTTCCAACCAATAATTTATTTTTAGCTATAACTGCCGATGTAAATAATGTATTATTTAAACCCTGCTCTTTATCTAAAAAAGTGATATTATCATCCTTATAAAGATTAATTCCTCTTTCGGTTCCTATAATTAAATAATCATTATATATTTTTAAAAATAAGATACTATTACCTATAATATTTTTATTTTTAATAGTTTTTACTACTTTAAAATAATCTAAGGTTTCAGTTATAAAAACATCACCTCTAGAGGTACCTATTACTAATTGATCTTGATTATTAACAACAGCTTGAGTGAGTTCTTTTTCATCCCAAATATCATTTTTTAGAAATGAAATAAATTTTTCGTTTTGATATTTATAAAGACCTGAAGATTTTGATAAGAAATATAACTGATTGTTTACTTTCTCAATCGAAACAACATCTCTAGGATTCTCTTTATTTTTAAGATCAAAAATGATTGTTTCTACCTTTTTATGAAGATTTTCTAATGCATAAACATGTGAGTAAGGTCTTTGAAAAAAAGCAGCATTTTTTGATGTAAAGTAAAACGAATCTGTGTAAATAGGTAAATATTTTTCTATTGAGTTCTGTTCAGACAGTTTAAATAATCCAATTGTAGTATTAACCCATATATCATCATTAATTTTTTTAATACTTCTGAATTCTATATTTTTAAGACTATTGTTTTGAAATTGACCCCTTGCATCTTCTTCAGATATTAGTGTTTTATTATGATTAAAAAAATAGTTTTTTTTTGAATAAAAATCTTTAGGTAAAATATAACTAGTACTATTTTTTGATTTTATGTATAATCCTTTTTCTGATAAAACATAAGTTATAGTATCTTTAACTTCTATGTCTATAACATTTTTAACCTCATTAAAAAAGGCTATTTCTTTATTCAAATTAACTTTAAACACTCCTTTATCTAAAGTACCAACATATAAATTATTATTGCTTTTATCATAATCAATACACCATTGTTTGGTGCTCTTAATATTTAACAAAGTGTTTTGCTTTGATACCGGTTTATTAGATACTTCATAAAGTCCGCCAGTAGGATAATTGATCCCATCTGCAACTCCGTAGATATTTTGTTTATTATCAGCTGTATAACTCCAAAAAACGCTATTTCCAAACTCACTAGTTGGTTTAATTCCGCTTATATAATCTTGAATATTAAATTTCTTAATAGATTTGTTTTTGTAAGCAAACCCATCAAAACTAACGAACAACGCGTTATCCAACTTAAATATCGAAAAAACACTATTATATTTATGGTGTAAAAAGATTAGTTTCTTATTATTTTTATCGTATTTCCATAAACCACTTCGGTAAGTTTGAATATAAACTTCGTTTTCATATACAAAGAAGCCCATTACTTGAAACCTATCATCTTTTTCATACACTAAATTTGTAATACTCTTAGAATTAATATCTATAACAGATACACCGTTTTTTGTACCTACAAAAACATCTTCTTTATAAGAAAACAACTTACGAATATGGTTATTAATTAATCCGCTTGATGTGTTTAAGACTGAAAAATTTTTACCATCAAAAAAAGTTAAACCTCCTCCATAACTTCCAAACCACATGTTTTTATTACTATCTTCTTCAATAGCCCAACAATTATTATATGCTAAACCATCTTCCTCATAAAAATTTGTGATTACATCATTGTTAATTTTGGAAATGCCAGCACCAGTACCCACCCACAAAAAACCTCTACTATCTTTTTTTATAGCATAAATACTTTTATTAGGTAAACCATCTAAAGTAGTATAGTTTTTAGAAGTATATGTTTGTGTAAATGCTAACTGATAGCACAACAAACAAACAAAAATTAGTAGTTTATTTTTTATGAAGTATCGCATTTAAAAAGCTTTCTTTTTTTCTTGATGCTATTGGTAGCTGTTCTCCGTTATTTAATTCTAAATATAAATCTACCGTTTTATTAAAACGAACAACATGGTTTAAGTTTACTAAGTACGATTTATGAATTCGATGAAAATTAGTTTTCGGCAATAATTCATCAATATATTTTAATGTTTTAGACAACGTTATTTTTTTACCGTTTACAAGCGTTACAGAACTGTAATTACTATCTGCTTGGCAGTATAATATTTTATTAGGATTTACAATTTCATAACCCGAATCTGTTGGTAAGGCTATTTTATTAAAATTAGTATCACCTATATCTATTTGATTTAATATCTCTTTTAAATTACTATCCTGAACGTTATTTTTTAATGTTAGCTTATAACGTTTAACCGTTTCTAACAAATCTATATAGTTTATAGGCTTTAATAAATAATCTAAAGCGTTTTCTTTAATTGCTTTTATAGCATGCTCAGAATACGCTGTTGTAAAAATAACATCAAACTTTCTTTTTTCAATTTCTTTTAATAATTGAAATCCGTTTTTATTAGGCATTTCTATATCTAAAAAAACTAATTCAGGTTCGTGCTTCTCAATAGCTACAATAGCTGTATCAACGCTTTCGCATTTATCAAGTATTAAAAACTGATTTGGTAAATATCTATTTAATAACTTTTCTAAAAACTCTCTAGCATTGTATTCATCATCAACAATAATTGTTTTTATCATAGCTGTAAATTTAGTTTATTAGAGATCTTATACATTTCTGAATTAGTTTACGCTGCAAATAGCCGTTTTAAAGTTATTCTAATTATTTTAAAATTTCTCAAAAACACCTAATCCGAATAAAGCAAAATCGTACTTCACCGGATCATCTTTATCTAATTTTCGTAAAGAGGTATCTAATTCTAATAATGCCTTTGCATCATTTTGTTTGCGAGTTAACATTCCTAACTTTCGTGCTACATTGCCAGAATGAACATCTAAAGGGCATGATAAAACTGAAGGAGAAACACCTTTCCAAAGTCCAAAATCTACCCCTGTTTCATCATTTCTAATCATCCATCTTAGCCACATGTTAATTTTTTTAGCAGCAGAACCTTTATAAGGATCCGAAACATGTTTTGTTGTTCTTGCCGGATGCGCTATTTCAAAGAATATTTTTTTAAACTCATGAATTGCTGGCTGCAAAGAATCTTCTGAAGCATGATTTGTAAAAATAGCTTCTAAACCGTTACGGTTCTCATAAATATTTTTTAAAGCCTTTATAAAAAACCTTAAATCGATAGGATTAAAAGTTCTATGAACAAACCCCTCTAACCTATCTAAATCAGAATCTTGGTGATTCATTATAAAATCGTAGGGCGAATTATCTAGTAAATCAATTATACGGTTCCCGTTTTTAACAATCATCTTTCTATTACCCCAGGCAATTGTTGCTGCTAAAAAACCAGCTATTTCAATATCTTCTTTTAATGAAAATTTATGCGGAATAGAAATAGGGTCTTCAGCTATAAAATTAGGAGTATTAAACTCAATAACTTTGTCGTCTAAAAACTCTTTTAATTCTTTAAAATCTAAATTCATATTCAAATATAATCATATTGTATGTCTTTATACAAGTAGCTATAATCCAAGACAAAATATGTTGTACATTATTCAGTTTAAAGATTTTTAAAAACATTAATTCCTTACTTTTACAATATTAATTAACTTAACTTCTATGAAAAATAATTTGTTAGACATGATGTGCTTAGATGTGTACCTATCTTCTTTAAGCAAAGAAAAGTATGCAGAAACTAAGGCGCTAATACAACCATCTCCAAAACAAAATATTAATTTATTAAGTTGGGGAATACACGATTTATTTTTCGATAACAAAACCAAAGAAGATATAAACAGCCTTAAAGCACTTGCAAATAATTTTAACTGGAAAAATGAAATTGCTGAAATTTTAAATGACAATGTTTACGAATCTCTTGTAATAACAAACACCAGCAAGAAAATAATTTGGGTTAGCGATGGCTTTAAAAAAATGACAGGCTACAACAAAGAATATGCTTTGCAAAAAACAGCTAACTTTTTACAAGGCAAAGAAACATCTGAAGCTACAAAAAGTAGCATTCGTAAAAAAATATTAGCCAATAAACCATTTAAAGAAGTTATTGTTAATTACAGAAAAGACAAATCTACTTACAAATGTGAGTTGAATGTTTTTCCGTTGTTTTCTAGATCAGGAACCACTCATTTTTTAGCCTTAGAAAGAGAAGTTGCTTAACTTTATTAAGATGCAAACATTTATTCACTACTTCTTACACTTCGGGTTTCCGCTTATAATTGCCTATTTATTTTTTAAAAGTGATTGGAAAAAAGTCTACTTAATTTTAATAGCAACCATGCTGGTAGATTTAGATCATTTATTATCTACGCCAATATTTCAGCCGAACAGATGCAGCTTCGGCTTTCATCTTTTTCACTCTTATTTCGCCATGATTGGCTACGTAATTTTATTGTTCTTTAAAAAACCATATCGCATAATTGGTATCGGTCTTTTACTACACATGCTTACCGATTTAATAGATTGCCTGTTTATGTACAACAACTGCAAAACGTGTTACGAAAACACTCCAGCAACATCAGTTTTAAAGTTTATAACAGCACTCTTTTAAAACAAAATAAGCACTAGCTATAAATTTATTTGAAGCTATTTCCCGCTTTACGCACTCGCTTTTTTTTTGAAAAAAAACCAAAAAAAGAGCTCAAACAAATGCTTCAATCGGGGCTAAAAACCTATGATACAATTTTAAAAAATTAAAACTTGTTAAAAAATATTTCACCCTAAAAACCGAATCCGTCAAACTGAATTTATTTCAGTTTCACATCCTATTTTGCCATCCTTCTTAATTTTATGCGATGCTGAAATAAATTCAGCATGACGTTTATATCTAAAAAAACACTTTATTAAAAGTTTAAACAGGCTCTTATTCTTTTAGTTTTAAATCGCAATACCAAAAACTAGTGTCGTAATTTTTAACTTTTTCTGACGTGCCTTTATGACAGTTCTGAGAATCATCTTTATTTAACGTATATGATTTTAGCAATTTCTCACCTATTTCAAATTCAATTGGTTTACTAAAAATTGGTCCGTCAAAACAAAAAGTATGAAACTCACCATTTTCACCACAAACATCAACATCATCTGGTAATTCATTTATAAAATCTTCATCAATGATTCTACCAACAAATTCTTCTCCTAGTTTTTTAGCATTTACACAAACCGTAATCGTTTTAAAACCGAGTGCTAAAAATTCTCTCAATAATTCTTTCGTGTCTTGTTTCCATAACGGATACACGCCTGTAATACCAACTTCTTGTAATTTTGTATCTCTGTATTTTCTTAAATCTTCTAAGAATATATCTCCAAAAACAGCATGATTTAATCCTATTAATTTTAACTCTGCAGTTTTTTCAAGCATTTTCTCATTATACAAATCCATCGTTACATCCGCAGGGAAATATATTTTCTCTAAAGGAATACCAATGCTTTCTGCTTGTGCTTCTAATAAGTTTTCATGAAGTCCGTGCATAGAAACACGTTGATAATCTTCGTTTACATTCGTTATCAACTTTTCGATATGATATTCTTTTTGCTGCAATACTTTATACAATGCAAATGCCGAATCTTTTCCTGAACTCCAATTAAAATATGCTTTTTTCATAAGGCTAAATTATAGAATTTAAAGCATAAAAAATCCCGCTAAAAGCAGGATTTTGAATTCTTAATTATTTTCTCTTTTGATTTAAGCTCGTTGGCTTTTCTTGCTTCACTAACGGAGTTCCGTACAAATCAAAATCACCAGCTTCATCAATTTTAATATCTATAAATTCACCTAGTTTTATATAATGTTTCGTAGCATCTACAATTACATCGTTATCTACATCTGGCGAATCAAATTCTGTACGACCGTAAAAATATTCTCCGTCTTTTCTATCAAATAAACAACGGAAAGTTTTTCCGATTTTTGCTTGATTTAATTCCCAAGAAATTTGAGATTGTACTTCCATAATTTCGTTTACACGACGGAACTTTACATCCGCAGGTACATCATCTTCTAAAACAAAAGCACCAGTATTTTCTTCATGAGAATACTCAAAAGCTCCCATTCTTTCAAAACGCATTTCTTCTACCCAGTCTTTTAATTCCTGAAACTGCTCTTCAGTTTCTCCCGGATATCCAACAATTAAAGTAGTACGGATTGCCATATTTGGCACCGCTTCTCTAAACTTATGAATCAACGATGTTGTTTTTTCGTGGGTTGTACCACGCTTCATCGATTTTAAAATCTCGGTGTTTATATGCTGTAACGGAATATCTAAATAATTACAAACCTTCGGTTCGTTTTTCATTACATCTAATACATCCATCGGAAAACCTGTAGGAAACGCATAATGCAAACGAATCCATTCTATTCCGTCAACCTTTACCAATTCTTTTAATAAATCAGCTAAAGCACGTTTTTTATAAATATCTAATCCGTAATAGGTTAAATCTTGTGCTATTAACATCAATTCTTTAATTCCTTTCTTTGCTAACTTTGTAGCTTCAATAACAATTTCTTCAATTGGTGTCGATTTATGTTTTCCTCTCATTAAAGGAATTGCACAGAAAGAACATGGGCGATCACAACCTTCAGCAATTTTTAAATAAGCATAATGTTTTGGTGTTGTTGTTAAACGCTCACCAATTAACTCGTGTTTATAATCTGCTTCTAATACTTTTAATAATTCTGGTAACTCATGTGTACCAAAATACTGATCTACATTTTTAATTTCATTCTCTAAATCTGGCTTATAACGCTCACTTAAACAACCAGAAACAAATACTTTGTCTATTTCTCCTGCTTCTTTACGCTGTGCATAATGCAAAATAGTATCAATACTTTCCTCTTTAGCCTTACCTATAAAACCACAAGTATTAATTACAACAATATTACCATCATCTTCTGGGTCTTCATGAACTACGTTTTTACCGTTGGCTTTTAATTGTCCCATTAAAACTTCACTATCATAAATATTTTTAGAACAGCCTAAGGTAACTACGTTTATTTTATTTTGCTTTGGTGATTTTGTGCGCATTATACTATAAAAATTTAGAGTGCAAAGATACGTTTTAAATATATCTTTCTATTTTAAAATTAAAAGAAGCATGGCCTTATTTTACAAAGGGTTTTCTTTTTAAAAAAATTAAAAACTATTATTCAATACATTTAATTTAAATAAAAACATTCTATTAGTCAACTATTATAACGCTTATACCTAGTAAAACAATATATAAAACTATAAAAACACAACTAATTAACATTAAAAAATAAGAAAATCTAAAATAAACGGCACAAACATTGATTAAAATTCTTAAGTAAAACAAAAAAACTATGAAAAAAATACTACTCGTAACAGTCTTTAGTATTATCACATTAAATTTAAAAGCTCAAAGTAAAAAGTATTCCTACCTCAAAAAAAACAAAGAAGAGACAACACTTAATTTGCTAATGAGAAAAATGAACCTATCATTTGCTTTAAAAGGAGAAGTATTACCCTCCATAGGTAATGTTTTTATTTTTGGATGGAATATACTCGTTAGTGGTGATAAAAAGGATGAAAATGGTAAAAGAATTTTGGTTGACGGTAAAGCTGTACCTATATGCGCAGGATGTGAAATAGATTTTATACAAAATAATGGCGGTGGAGAAATTAAACTAGATTATTATTTAACACCTGGTATTGTAATTTCAGGCGGAATAAACTCTACTGGTTATGACAAGTACTATTTTGGAGAAAATATAAACCATAAAGGTTATTTCTTTGAAACTCAATTAAAACCAAATCTAAATTCTGATTTCTATTTCTTTGGACAAGTTGGTAGAACAAAATCTATTTTTTTACAAAATGATGAGATAATTAAACATGCACAATACGCCACTGGTTTTGGAGTTGGAAATGATTATTATGGGTTTGATATAGGTGCAAATTTCTTTGGAGCATCAAATGAAATGAAACAAAAATTATTAGAAAACACTACTGTAACTAATATACAAAAATCTTATTTAGAATCCGTAAGAGTAATGCTACGCTTAACTATAAAAGTCTTTTAACTGTAGATTATAAGCTTATAGCTTAAAACAAAAAAACTCCTTTCAAGGAGTTTTTTTTGTTCTATTATCATGACACCTATTTAAAAAAAGAATCTACAAACTCGTATTTATTAAACACTTGTAAATCGTCTATTCCTTCTCCTACTCCGATATATTTTACGGGTATTTTAAATTGATCTGAAATACCAATTACAACACCTCCTTTTGCTGTTCCATCTAATTTGGTAACTGCCAAAGAAGTAACTTCTGTTGCTTTGGTAAACTGTTTTGCTTGTTCAAAAGCATTTTGACCTGTAGAACCGTCTAAAACCAATAAAACGTCATGTGGTGCATCTGGAATCACCTTTTGCATTACACGTTTAATCTTCGTTAACTCATTCATTAAATTAACTTTATTGTGTAAACGACCTGCGGTATCTATAATTATTACATCTGCATCTTGATTTACACCCGACTTTACCGTATCAAACGCTACAGAAGCAGGATCAGAACCCATTTCTTGACGAATTATAGGAACATCTGTTCTATCTGCCCAAACCTGTAATTGATCTATTGCAGCCGCTCTAAACGTATCTGCTGCTCCAAGAACAACTTTTAATCCTTGCTTTTTAAACTGAGATGCTAATTTACCAATCGTAGTTGTTTTACCTGCTCCGTTTACTCCCACCACCATTATTACATATGGCTTTGTGTTTGCTGGAACGGTAAATTCGGTATCGTCTTTTGTGTTTGTCTCAGAAAGTAAACCTGCAATTTCTTCTCTTAAAATCTGATTTAACTCTTCTGTTCCTACGTATTTATCTTTAGCAACCCTAGTTTCAATTCTTTCGATAATTTTTAACGTAGTATCTACACCAACATCAGAAGAGACTAATACTTCTTCTAAATTATCTAAAACATCATCATCTACTGTTGTTTTTCCGGCAACAGCTTTAGATAGTTTAGAGAAAAAACTAGATTTTGTTTTCTCTAATCCTTTGTCTAATGTTTCTTTTTTCTCTTTTGAGAAGATTTTCTTAAAAAAACTCATAGTTAAATTTTATAATCGTTTATATAGGTTAAAAACTATACCAAACTTATTATATAGTCAAATTGTCATTACACGATTACTTTCGCGTTAAGGATTGCGGCATTGTTGAAGCTCCTCGCAGAGAGCGACTGCCAAAAGCCTGACCCGAAGGGTAACGCTCAAAAATACAGTTTTTTAGCACAAAAAAAAAGCTACTCTCTAATGAAAGTAGCTTTTGTTTATTTTGTAGTAAAAGTATTAATTTTTCGCGATAAAATCATTTACTTTTGCAGGATCCATAATAGCTTCAACAAATGTGTAAGCTCCTGTTTTTGGAGATTTTACCATTTTAATCGCTTTAGTTAACCTTTTTGCGCCTGTTTGTAACGATGCTACTGATTTCTTTGCCATGTTATATGGGTTATTTAAAGTTTAAAAAAACTTATAATTATTTAATTTCTTTATGAACTGTCATCTTCTTTAAGATAGAATTAAATTTCTTTAATTCCATTCTATCTGGAGTGTTCTTTTTGTTCTTTGTAGTAATATAACGTGAAGTTCCTGGTTTACCAGTTGCTTTGTGTTCAGTACATTCTAAAATAACCTGAACTCTGTTTCCTTTTTTTGCCATCTCTGTAAAATTTTATCTAGTAAGGAATTACTTAGTTAAGAAACCGTTTACTCTAGCATCTTTAATTACTGCAGAGATTCCTTTTTTATTAATATTTTTTAATGCAGAAGCAGATACTTTTAAAGTAATCCATTTATCTTCTTCTGGTATATAAAAACGCTTAGTCATTAAATTAGCGTTAAATTTTCTTTTAGTTCTATTTAATGCGTGAGAAACATTGTTCCCAACCATAGCTTTTTTTCCTGTAAGTTCACAAACTCTAGACATCTTCTTGACAGTTTTTAGTATTATTTCTAAACGAGGTGCAAATTTACGCATTTATATTGATTGCGCAAAAAAAACTCATTTAAATTCTTATTATTTTTGATATATTCTAACTGAAGCTAAGCATCTAGCCCATCGGAATCGTAACAGTCGGCAAATTTACAAATTATTTTAATAAATATAACTTATATTATCAAATATTTGAAGACTATTATAGAAAGACCTTTATATTAACAGCAAGACACTTAAGAACAACACTTTATTTTTTTTTTAAAACATTTTCTCGCAACAACTCTAGTGCTTTTGTAACTGTTCTATTTAATACTTTCTCTCGCGGTTGCCCAAAATCAAACTCATATACTTCTACATTATTTTTTTCGGCAATAGCAATATAAACCAACCCTACATTCTTATTGTTATTATCTGTAGTAGGCCCAGCGTTTCCTGTTACCGCAATGGCATAATCCGTTTTTAACTGCTCTAAACAACCAATTGCCATTTCTTTAGCAACCTCTTTACTTACAACTGTAAATTCTTCAATTAATTGCATTGGCACTCCTAGTAATTGCTCTTTTAATTCTGCCGTATAGGTAATAAAACCTCCTTTAAAATAAGCAGAAGATCCTGCCACAGAAACTAAATCAGCTCCTATTCTACCACCTGTTAAACTCTCAGCAACACTTACCGTTTTATTGAATTTCTTTAACAAACCACCTACACTACTTTCTATAGATGCTTCTTCATCATAACCAACAATAACGTCAGAAATTAAGGCACTTAGCTCAAAAACACTTTTTGCGACTTCTTTTTCTATAAATTCTTTATCAGCTCCTTTTGCTGAAATTCGCAATCTTACTTTACCAAACGATGGCAAATACGCTAATTTAATGTGTGCAGGTAAGTTATTTTCCCACGCTTCAATTCTTTCGGCAATAACACTTTCACCAACACCAACCGTCATTATTGTTGTGTGCGATATAAATGGTAATTTAAATTTTTCTTGAATTTTAGGCAATACCGCATTCGTAATTAATCCTTTCATCTCATAAGGCACGCCTGGCAATGAAACAAAAACAGTATTATTTTCATAAAACCACATACCTGGCGCGGTACCGAAATAGTTCATTAATAAAGTTGCCTTAGATGGCAACTGTGCCTGGTATCTTTGCACTTCGTTAAAAGGGTGCTTTATTTTTTTGAATAAACTTTTTATATGTTCAATTACCTCCTGATACTCAACAACCTCATCGTCTTTAAAATATTCGGCAATTGTTTTTTTAGTGATATCATCTTTTGTCGGGCCAAGGCCTCCTGTTATAATTACGATATCTGCTCTACTTTCCGCTTCTTTTAAAGCATTTAAAATATGTTGCTTTTCATCTTGAATAGAGGTTATTTGATATACTGAAACGCCTATTTTATTTAATTCCTGCCCAATCCATTGTGAATTTGTATCCACAATTTGACCTATAAGAATCTCATCTCCAATTGTTATTATTTCTGCGTTCATATGCTTATTAAAAAAAATCCCGCAAAAGCGGAATTTATAATTATTTTATTTTAATTTCAAAAGCTTGTTTACCTTCAATAACACCAGTTAAAATGTCATTTTCTTTTACAGCGCCAACTCCTGCTGGTGTTCCCGTAAAAATAACATCTCCTTTTTTTAAGGTAAAATATTGCGACACATAACTAATCAATTCATCTATTTTCCATAACATCGATACTGAATTTCCATCCTGAACTACCTCCTCGTTTTTATGTAACTGAAAAGAAAAATTATCTAAGTTAAAATCTTCTTTCGGATAAAATGTTCCAATAACGGCACTACCATCAAAAGCTTTTGCTTTTTCCCAAGGCAATCCTTTTTCTTTACATTTTGCTTGCACGTCACGTGCCGTAAAATCAATTCCCAATCCTATTTCGTCATAATATTTATGAGCGAATTTAGGAGAAATATGTTTTCCTACTTTATTTATTTTCACCAAAATCTCCACTTCATAATGAATATCATTAGAAAAAGGCGGAATAAAAAAAGGCATTTTCTTCGGAAGGATTGCTGAATCTGGCTTCAGAAAAACAACAGGATTTTCTGGTTTTTCATTTGCTAATTCTTCGATATGCTTGGCGTAATTACGCCCAATACAAATTATTTTCATATTTAAAATAAAGGTGTCTATTCGAATAAAATGAAGCAATCTAACCATAAGATTACTTCGTCATACTTCCTTGTAATGACATGATTAATTTTTAAGCTAGAACGTCATTGCTAATAAAATAAAGCAATATAACCACAAGATTACTTCGTCATGCTTCATCGTAATGACATGATTAATTTTTAAGCTAGAACGTCATTGCGAATAAAATGAAGCAATCTTTTACATAGATTATTTCATTCCACTTCGTTGCGATAGCAAACTAAATACTCCGCTCTATGGAATCCAAGTTTTTGGAAAGTTTGGTTTTCTTTTTTCAAGAAATGCATCCCTACCTTCTTTAGCCTCATCTGTCATATATGCTAAACGTGTAACTTCACCAGCAAATACTTGCTGACCTACCATTCCGTCATCTGTTAAGTTCATTGCAAACTTCAACATTTTTATAGATGTTGGCGATTTTTCTAAAATCTCTTGTGCCCAATCAAAAGCTGTCTGCTCTAATTCGTCATGAGGTACAACCGCATTTACCATTCCCATATCATACGCTTCTTGCGCGGAATAATTTCTTCCTAAAAAGAAAATTTCACGAGCTCTTTTCTGCCCTACCATTTTTGCTAAATATGCCGATCCATATCCTGCATCAAACGAAGTTACATCAGCATCGGTTTGCTTAAAGATAGCGTGTTCTTTACTTGCCAAAGTTAAATCACAAGTAACATGTAAACTATGTCCGCCACCAACTGCCCAACCCGGAACCACACAAATTACTGCTTTTGGCATAAAGCGAATTAATCGCTGTACTTCTAATATATTTAAACGATGATAACCGTCTTTACCTACATATCCTTTTTCACCACGTGCATTTTGATCTCCACCAGAGCAGAAACTCCAAATCCCGTCTTTAGTTGAAGGCCCTTCCGCAGATAACAATACCACTCCTATATTCGTATCTTCATGCGCATCCTGAAAAGCATCTAACAATTCTGATGTTGTATGCGGACGAAATGCATTACGCACATTTGGACGGTTAAATGCTATTCTCGCTACATTGTGCGACTTTTTATAAGTAATATCTTCATACTCTTTGGCAACTTTCCATTGAGGTTGTATCATAATTTTAAAATATTATCGTTAGTAAGTAGAGCAAAAATAACATAATAACTTTGTTTTTCTTTTCTATATTTGAACGATATAATACGAATCTTATGAAACAACTATATTTTTTAGTTACTTTATTACTAAGTACCAGCCTTTTTTCGCAAAAAATAATTACCGAAAAAATTAATTCTATCGAATTTACGAAAGGTAGATCTGTAAAAATTTACATTCCTGAAAACTACGATAATGATGAAACTGTTAGTTATCCTTTAGCTATTGTTTTAGGTGATCAATATCTTTTTGACATGTATGTGGGTAATGCTAAATTATATGCTAATACAGATAAAGCTCCACGACAAATAGTTGTTGGAATAAATATGAGCAATACCTACAATGAAGATATCTCTATTATTCCTTCAAACAATGCTTTAACGACAACTGCCGAAAAATTTCAAAAATTTATAAAGAACGAATTGATTCCGCATATGGAATTAAACTACAGAACTTCTCCTTTCATGACCATTGCAGGTCAAGGAAAAGCAGCCGATTTTGTTACTTATTTCTTAAAAGATGCGCAGCCAATTTTTAACTCATATCTTTGTATTACGCCCGAACTTACACAGTTTAGCGCTAGCAGAATTCAATCATATTCTTTAGATAGACTAGGAACTATCGACAACTCTTATTTTATCTATGCTAGTAACAATAAAGAGTATATAAATCCGAAACAAAACGATCGATTTAGCGAAATAGGAACTTACTTATCTTCTTTTAATGCTAAAAACATGCATATTACATTCGATAAATTCACGAATGCACCTAACTATTTATCTGTTATTGGTGAAACAATACCAAGAGCTTTCGAGAAAATGTTTTATCTATATGCTAAGATTACTAAAAACGAATTTGAGACAAATATTAAGGAGCTAGGTCCTTTAGAGGCTATAAAATATGTTGAACAAAAATATTTAGATATTCAATATTTATATGGATCGAATTTAAATGTTCGTTTAGATGATATTTTTGCCATTGAAGGAATTGTTATTGATAAATTAGATGGTGATTATTTGCGTGTTTTAGGTGATTTTGTAATGATTAAATATCCTGATTCTCATATTGGTGATTTTTATGTAGGAAAGTATTACGAAAAAGGAAAAGATTACGAAAAAGCAGAGTTTTACTACAAAGCTGCTTATGGTAAAATGGAACCTTCGGACCCAAATGCGAATGCTTTTTATGAAAATATTAAACGTGTAACAGATCTTAAAGAAAGTCAACCTAAAGAAGAAATTATTGAAGATTTTCCTGAAGAGGATGATAATGAAGAGGAAAAAGAAGACGATAAATAAAGTAGTATATCTAAAATAAAAACGGCGACTTAATAATTAAATCGCCGTTTTTATTTTGTCTTTGTTTGCTTATTTTAACAACTCAATTCTATCTTCTTTTAAAACAATTTTCTTATCCTTATACAAACCACCAATAGCTCTTTTAAAAGCTTTTTTACTCATTTGCAATCTAAACTTAATTGATTCAGGAGAGCTTTTATCAGTAAGCATTAAAAAACCTTTTTCATCTAACTTTCTAAGAATTACATCTGCATCTGTATCAATTACATTTCTAAAACCTTGAGGTCGTAAAGAAATATCAATCTTACCGTCTTCTCTGATGTTTTTAACATAACCGTAAGTTTCCATACCTTCTTCGATATCTTGATACACTTCGTTATTAAATAACAAACCTTCAAATTCATCATCAATTAAAACAGTATATCCTAATGGAGTTTGTTCAATAATTTTTAAATTTACCTGATCTCCTTCTTGTAATCTATTTTGTGAATCCTCTTGTAATCCGTCTTCTAATTCCATTTTATAAGTTTTTAAAATAGTTCTTTAAAACTACGTCATTTATTTCTTTCGGAGTAAAAATCTCCATTATTTTTGGATGATTTGATGTTTTATAAAAATCCTTCAACCCAATATTTAATTCTTCTAAATTAGAAACAGCCATATAATTAAAACTATACATTTTTGCCAAATGCTCAGCAGTTAAGCTATGCGGAGTTTCGAAATACCTTGCCGCATTGGTTGACAAAGGCCCGGGAATTACTCTAAAAATCCCACCTCCATCATTGTTTAATATAATGATCCTAAAGTTTTTCGGAATATTAGTATTCCACAACCCATTACTATCGTAAAAAAAACTTAAATCTCCGGTTATAAAAACTGCAGGTTCTTTATCTGCAAATGCAGCTCCTACAGCTGTACTTGTACTTCCATCAATTCCACTTGTACCTCTGTTACAAAACACGCGCAAGGTCGCGTTTAAATTAAACAGTTGAGAATATCTAATTATCGAACTATTGCTAATTTGCACCTGATAATTATCAGGAATAAATTTTAAAACAGCTTCAAAAGATTTTAAATCAGAATATTCGCAATCAGCTAAATAATGATCATGTTTAGCGTTTCTATCTTTATTTACAACTAACCAATCTTTTTGATAGTTACTTTTTATAATGTTTTTTTTTCCTTCTATTTTTTGTAAAAAATCAACAGGCTTTTCTTGTATAAAATCAGACAAACAATGATAGGTGTCCATTGCCGTTAACTCATCAATATGCCAATGTTGTTTTGGTTGATGCTTTCTTAAAAACTGTTTTATTTTTTTAGAAATTACCATTCCTCCTAGAGTTACTAGAAGATCGGGTTGTAATTCTAAAAAGTCAGTTTCAGTTAGCGGAAAAATAAGTTTATCAATCGCATTGATAAATTTTGGATGGTATAAGTTTGAAGTTGTTTCTGTTAAAATCAACACTGATTCATCTTCAACAAACCTATTAAGTATATTTTGTAATTCAGCATCCGGAAAATTACTTCCCACTAAAATCATTTTTTTAGTGGATGCATTCCAAATTTCAGCTAGTTTTTGATAGTTAACAGATTGCTTTACTTCGTTCGCAATGACGTTCGGAAAATTAAATTCTTTTAAATCAGCAACCGTTTCATACAACGGCTCATTAAAAGGAACATTAATATGCACTGGCCCTTTTTTAGTGATTACCGTTTGTAATGCCTCTGCTAATAAATCGCTATTATTTTCTAATTGATTTTTTTCCTCTACTAAATTCGCAGAAAACAAAATATGGTTTTCAAATACATTTTCTTGACGAATGGTTTGTCCGTCGCCAATATCAATTAAATGCTTAGGTCTATCTGCCGATATTATTATTAACGGAATATTGCTATAAAAAGCTTCCGCTATTGCGGGATAATAATTTAACAACGCCGAACCTGATGAGCAAATAATTGCCACCGGTTTGCGTTTTTGCTGTGCAATTCCCATAGCAAAAAAAGCAGCACTTCGCTCATCAACAACACTTAACGTTTCTATATTTGGGTGATTTGAAAACCCAATAGTTAACGGAGCGTTTCTTGATCCTGGTGATATTACAACTGTATCAATATTAAATTGATCACAAGCTGAAATAACTAATTGTGCGAGTTCTTTTTTAGGGTACATTCTTTAAATCTTTTTAAGATTTAAAAGTTATTAGTGTTTAGTAGTTAGTTATTAGTGAGCGCCAAAAACTAAAATAAACTAAATACTAAAAACCATTCTTAATTTTGCTATTTGTTACTAAACAAGGTTAGCCCTGATTGAAACGGCATCCTTTTTTATTTTTCATAAAAAAGATATAGTGAAAAGCAAGAAATAGCTTCTAATTATTTTTAACCTTTAAATTATTAGTGTTTAGCAATGAGTTCGTCCTAACAACTAAACACTAATAACTATTTTCTAGTTTCCTTTTTTATAATCTTCTAAAAACTTTGCTAAACCAATATCAGTTAATGGGTGCTTTAACAAACCTTCAATAGCACTTAAAGGACCTGTCATTACATCAGAACCTAATTTAGCGCAATCAATAATATGCATTGTATGACGCACAGATGCAGCTAAAATTTGTGTTTCGAACATATAGTTATCATAAATTTGACGAATTTCTGAGATTAAATTTAATCCGTCTGTAGAAATATCATCTAAACGCCCAATAAACGGAGAAACATACGTTGCGCCGGCTTTTGCTGCCAATAAAGCTTGACCTGCAGAAAACACTAACGTTACGTTTGTTTTAATTCCTTTTGATGAAAAATATTTACAAGCTTTTATTCCGTCTTTTATCATTGGTAATTTTACCACGATTTGAGGATTTAAAGCAGCTAAAGCTTCCCCTTCTTTTACCATTCCATCAAAATCTGTTGAAATTACCTCAGCAGAAACATCACCTTCTACTAATTCGCAAATTGCTTTGTAGTGGTTTATAATGTTTACTTCTCCTGTAATTCCTTCTTTTGCCATTAAAGACGGATTTGTGGTTACACCATCTAAAATACCTAAAGCTTGTGCTTCTTTAATCTGATCTAAGTTAGCTGTATCTATAAAAAATTTCATGTTATATATATTATATGATTGTGTTCTAATTTATTTAAAATCCTGCTTTCTAAAGCCTTGCAAATTTACAATTTATAATGGTTCATTAACAGCTTTTCATAAACTTTATCTGGTAAAACTCGTTTTAAAACAACTGAGAATTTCTCCATAAATCCGCCTATTTTATAATGAATATTAGGATTTTTTTTCTCTATAATTTGATGAATTGCTTTTGCCATCACTTTCGGATCCATTCCTGAATTTACATGACCATCCATTAAAGCTAAATTCTCTGTATACGCCTCTTTATATGCTGAGTTTTCATAGACGGGTGTATGAAATCTTCCTGATGCAATATTGGTTGCAAAATCTCCTGGCGCCACATTTATTACTTTAATTCCGAAACTTTTAACCTCCATACTTAAAGCTTCCGTTACCAATTCTAAAGCACCTTTACTTGCTGAATAAATACCTCTAAAAGGTAATCCCATATAACCTGCTATCGAAGTAACGTTTATTATTGTTCCCGATTTTTGCTTTCGCATTTGGGGTAATACAGCTTTAGCCACATCTATAACGCCGAAAAAATTAGTATTAAAATTAGCACGCATTTCATCAGTAGGAGTATCTTCTATCGATCCTGTTATTCCCTTACCTGCATTATTAATTAACACATCTATTTTGCCTTCTTTTTCAATTACTGTACTTACTGCAGAATCAATTGTTTTAGCATCCGTAACATCTAAAACAACCATATTAAAAGGTACTTTTACTTTAGCAGGATTCCTACTTGTACCGTAAACTGTATAATTTTTAGCGTGTAAATAAGTAGCAATTGCTTTTCCTATTCCAGAAGAAGCTCCTGTTATTAATATTACTTTCGACATTAATTTTTAATTTTATACAAATATCTTAAAGTTCGCTATAATAAAAAAAGACTTTAAACACTTATATTAGCAACTCGTTGTAAGAACACAATCGTTATGAGTAAAAAATCAATTTTTAGTATTTTATTTTTTCTAATTAGTTTTAGTTTATTAGCACAAACATCGTTATTCGAACACACTAAAACATTTACAAAGCAAGATTCACTTCGTGGATCAATCACCCCTGAAAGAATTTGGTGGAATTTAACTTACTATCATTTAGACATTACCGTAAATCCTGACAAGAAATTTATAAACGGAAAAAACACGGTACAGTATAAAGTTTTAAAACCTCACAATGTTTTACAAATTGATTTGCAGGCTCCTTTAAAAATTACGAAAGTAATTCAGAACGGAAAAAAATTAAAAGTAGTTACCGACGGAAATGCGCATTTTATTCATTTAAAAGACATTCAACAAATCGGAAATATAAATTCGTTAGATGTGTATTACGAGGGACATCCGAAAGTTGCAAAAAATGCTCCTTGGGATGGCGGATTTTCATGGAAAAAAGATGAAAACGGAAATCATTTTGCTGCTACCTCTTGCCAAGGTTTAGGCGCTAGTGTTTGGTGGCCTAATAAAGACCACATGTATGACGAAGTAGATAGCATGGCAATTAGCGTACGTGTTCCTAAAAACTTAATGAATGTTTCTAACGGGAAATTACGTAAAACTGAGCAACATAATGACAATACAACAACTTATCATTGGTTTGTAAATAATCCAATTAATAATTACGGCGTAAATGTAAATATTGGTGATTATGTACATTTTTCTGAAAAATATAATGGTGAGGACGGAATGCTTGATATGGATTATTATGTATTGCGTGATAATTTAGAAAAAGCAAAAAAACAATTTAAAGATGCTCCAAAAATGATGAAAGCTTTTGAGCATTGGTTTGGAAAATATCCTTTTTATGAAGATGGTTTTAAACTGGTAGAAGCTCCGTATTTAGGAATGGAACACCAAAGTTCAGTTACCTACGGAAATAAATATATGAACGGATATTTAGGTAGAGATTTATCAGGAACAGGCTGGGGTTTAAAATTCGATTTTATTATTATTCACGAATCTGGACACGAGTGGTTTGCTAACAACATTACCAACATTGATATTGCTGACATGTGGATTCATGAAAGCTTTACTGCCTATTCTGAAAACTTATTTTTAGATTATTACTACGGTAAAAAAGCATCAAAAGAATATGTAATCGGAACTCGTAGAAGTGTTCAGAACGATATTCCTATTATTGGTCAATACAATGTAAATAGTGAAGGTTCTGGAGACATGTATTATAAAGGAGCCAACATGCTACACAACATTAGAACCTTAATTAATGATGATGAAAAATGGCGACAAATTTTACGCGGATTAAACACTGTTTTTTATCATAAAACCGTAAATACTAAACAAGTTGAAAACTATATTTCGCAACAATCCGGAATTGATTTAAGCACCATTTTTGATCAATATTTACGTACTGTTAAAATTCCTGTTTTTGAATATAAAATAGAGAACAATAAGCTTTCTTATCGCTGGAATAGTGTTGTTGCTGATTTTAATATGCCTTTAAACATTTTTGTTAATGATAAAAAACAACAGTTAAATCCGACTGAAAAATGGCTAACTATTAGCATTAATTCTAACGAAATTATAGTTGATGACAATTTTTATGTTAAAAGCAAAAAAGTGAAGTAAGTTTTACAAAACAACTGTAGAAACACCAACTATACATTATTTAATACCAACTACACAAAACGACTTATAACACTGCAAAACAACCAATTAAAACATGTAAATTTGTGTAAGGGAAATTTTAACACAAACTATTACATTATGGCTAAACAATTACACAAGTGGGGACTAGGTGTTTTTAAAACAACAATGAGTCAATTATCAGAATTAGGGAAAGCAGCAAGTTATGCTATCAATAATTAATTAAAAGTAAACTATAAAAAAACATCCATTTTGTATAAAATGGATGTTTTTGTTTTTACAAAAAACTCCAAACCTCCTTCATATTTTACCTCCTAAAATTCTATCTACAAAATTAATTAGAGATAAAGTTTTTTTCTCGTCGCAAAAATCATAATTTATCGTAAAACATTTATTCATCTAATCGTCTAAAGAGTACTTGTTTTATAAAAAGTCAAATTGATTTTTTAAAATCTCTTTTTTAATTAAAATTATTTTTCTTTTAAAATAAACACAGTTTTAAAACCAAAACAACACATAAACAACCACTATTAAGTGAAATTAATTTTTAAAACATAAATTAAGGATTAAATTTATTTATTTTGCGTTAAAATTAAACAAATTATGTCATCAATAAATACTGTACAAAGTTTAAAGACTGAAAAGACATTTGTCTCACCCGAATACATTCGTAATCGCTTCTCTAAAACGATGTCTGATATGTATAAAAATGAAGTACCTCTTTACGGTGAACTACTTGATTTAGTTCAGGAAATTAACAACAATGTTATTTCAGGATCTAAAGAAATAAAAGAACAATTAGAACGTACTGGAGAAATTACTCGTTTAAATATGGAGCGTCACGGAGCAATTCGCTTAGGTAAACCATATGAGTTATTTACAATGAGGCGCCTATTTAAAGTTATGGGAATGTTTCCTCTTGGCTATTATGATTTAGCTTCCGCTGGTGTTCCTGTTCATTCAACAGCGTTTAGAGCTATAGAGAACACAGCACTTAACCAAGCTCCTTTTAGAATTTTCACTTCTTTATTACGTTTAGACCTAATTGATGATGATAAGCTGCGTACTAATATTGAAACTATTTTAGAAAACCGTCAAATTTTCACTATAAAAGCGCTGGAATTAATTGACAAATCTGAAAAAGAAAATGGTTTAAATAAAGAAGATGCCGATACTTTTGTTAAAGAAGCGCTAGAAACTTTTCGTTGGCATGAAACTGCTACAGTAGATCACGAAATGTACGAAGCATTAGTAGGTCAGCACAGATTAATTGCTGATGTGGTTGCTTTTAAAGGCCCTCACATCAATCACCTAACACCAAGAACTTTAGATATTGATAAGGTGCAAAGTTCTATGGAAGCTCGCAATATTACTCCAAAAGATATTATAGAAGGACCACCAACAAGAAAGTGTCCAATTTTACTTCGTCAAACAAGTTTTAAAGCTTTAACTGAAAAAGTAACTTTTAAAGGTAAAACAGGAACTGAAAAAACAGGAGAACATAAAGCTCGTTTTGGAGAAATTGAACAGCGCGGTGTGGCATTAACCAAAAAAGGACAAGACTTATATAATGAGTTATTAGATAAAACACGTAAAACAATTGGTGGATCTCCAAATGCTGAAAATGCTTTAAAGTACAACCAATTATTAAAAGAAAATTTTAAAAAATTCCCTGACACCTATCAAGAACTACAATCAGAAGAATTAGCCTATTTCCATTACTTTACTACTGATAAAATAAAAAGTTTATCAAAAGATAAAACGCATACAAAATCAGACGTAAACCAATTATTAAAAGATGGTTATTTAACTACTGAACCAATGGTTTATGAAGATTTCTTACCCGTAAGTGCAGCAGGAATTTTCGCTTCAAACTTAGGTACAGATGATGCCGAACGAGAATATGAAGAAACTTCTAATCAATTATTATTTGAAAAACATTTAGGAGAATCTGTGTTTAAATTAACAACTTGGTATGAAAATACACAAGACAAAACGATTGAAAAGTGTTTAGCTCAAATAAATGCTTAACTTTAAAAAAGTTGGTGTTTTTTATAATTTGAACTCATACTAATAGAATATAACAAAATCATTCTTTTGAAAAATCAATTTGATTATATAGACAAGCAGATATTATTAAAGTTACGGTTAGACGCTCGTAAAGCATACTCTCAAATAGCTAAAGAATTAAAAGTTTCAAATTCTTTAGTACACCAACGTATAAAAAAACTTACCGCTGAAGGCGTTATAAAAAATGCCGAATTTGTTTTAGAGGAAAACAAATTAGGTTACAAAACAAAATCTTATACTGGCATTCGTTTACGAGAAGCTCGTTTTGCAAAAGACGTAATGTATGAATTAAAAAAAATCCCAGAAATTACCGAATGTAATTTTGTATCGGGTATTTATGCTATTTTTATATTAGTGTACGCTACTGACAATGAACATTTACAAAAAATATTGTACGATAATGTTCATTTAATAAATGGTGTTGCAGGGACCGATACTTTTATTTGTTTTGATACTTGCTTTAAGAGAAATATACCCATAGAATAATGACAAATAATAGAACAGCAGTTTTATGGACAGGAGGAAAAGATTGTGCTTTGGCCTTTTTTAAAGCGCAACAAGCAGGTTACACAATTACACATTTAATAACCTTTGCTCCTAAAAACCCTGACTTTAAAGCACATCCAATTCACTTGATAAAAAAACAAGTAAAAGCTATTGGCATTCCTCACTTATTACTAACAGTAACAGCTCCGATAAAAGAAAGTTACGAAAATACTATCCAACAATTAAAAAAAAATTATAAGATTGATACTTTAGTTACTGGTGATATTGATGAAGTCGATGGACATACTAATTGGATTGAAGAGTGCTCGCTAAAATCTGGCATGAAAGTATATAATCCTTTATGGAAAAAAGAAAGAATCTATATACTAAACGAATTAATTACGAATGATTTTACAGTAATATTTTCATTAGTAAAAAAAGAAGATTTAACTAGCGATTGGATTGGTAGAACTCTTGATAAAACCGCTATTAATGATTTAAAAAAGAAATTAAATATTGATATTTGTGGAGAAAATGGAGAATATCACACTATGGTTTTAAATGCTCCTTTTTTTAAACATAAAATAGTAGTAAACAAAGTTCATGTTATTGAGAACGATAAATACTACTATTTAAAAACAATATTGTAAACCTTTTAGGTGCTTAGATAATGGCAAAAACAACACAATTACTAGATTTAGAAAAGAGTTTAAAAGGTGAATTATTTTTTGATGATTTACACAAAACTCTATATGCCACAGATGCTTCAGTTTATCGTAAAATTCCGCTAGCTGTAGCTTATCCGAAGGATAGTGAAGATCTTAAACTTTTAATTGATTTTGCTACAAAAAACAACATCACTTTAATTCCGAGGGCTGCAGGAACTTCTTTGGCAGGTCAATGTGTTGGTGATGGAATTGTTGTTGACGTTTCTAAACATTTTACCAATATTTTAGCTTTTGATGAGCAGCAAAAAACCATCACTGTTCAACCAGGAATTATACGAGATGATTTAAACAGATTCTTAAAACCTTTCGGATTATTTTTTGGTCCAAACACCTCAACTTCTAACCGCTGCATGATTGGCGGTATGGTGGGGAATAATTCATCAGGAAGCACTTCTATTCGTTACGGAGTTACACGCGATAAAGTGTTAGCTATCGAAGGATTATTATCTGACGGAAGTAATGTTCTTTTTACCGAAATTACTTCGCAAGAATTCAACCAAAAAAAAATAGAGAACTCTTTAGAAGGTACTATTTACAGAACCATTTATACAGAACTTTCTCAAGAAGCAATTCAACAAGAAATAATAAATGAATTTCCTAAGCCAGAAATTCATCGTAGAAATACAGGTTATGCAGTAGATGAGTTTTTAACCTCTGATTTATTCGGTGGAAATGAACCTACTATTAATACCGCTAAATTTTTATCTGGTAGTGAAGGAACGTTAGTTTTTTCAACCGAAATCACCATTCATTTAAACGACTTACCACCTACTTATAGCATTATGGTTTGTCCGCATTTTACGAGTGTAAATGAAAGCTTAAAAGCTACCGTAACCGCTATGAAGCACAAATTATATGCGTGTGAATTAATGGATAAAGTAATTTTAGATTGCACCAAAAACAATAGAGAACAAGCTAAAAATCGCTTCTTTTTACAAGACGATCCTGAAGCTGTTTTAATGCTAGAGGTTTCTGCAAACACTATTGAAGAAGCAGAAATACAAGCAGACGAATTAATAAAAGATTTAAAAGCAAATAACTTCGGGTATCATTATCCGAAAGTATATGGAAATGACATTGCCAAAGTGCATCATTTAAGAAAAGCCGGATTAGGTTTACTTGGTAATATTGTGGGAGATATGAAAGCCGTTGCTTGTATTGAAGACACTGCAGTTGCTTTAAATGACTTACCAGAATATATTGAAGAGTTTACCCAAATAATGGATAAATACCAGCAAGATGCCGTGTATTATGCACATGCTGGAGCTGGGGAATTACACTTACGCCCGATATTGAATTTAAAAAAGCAAGAAGATGTTGTTTTATTTAGAAAGATAACAACTGAAACGGCCCAACTTGTAAAAAAATATAAAGGTTCGTTTAGTGGTGAACATGGTGACGGAATTGTACGTGCAGAGTTTATTCCATTAATGATTGGCGATAAAAACTACGAATTATTAAGACGAATAAAAAAAGCTTTCGATCCGAATAACGTATTTAACAAAGGAAAAATTACAGATGCTTTTCCGATGGATAAAAACTTGCGTTATGAAATCGACAGAAAAGAACCTGTTATAAAAACATTACAAGATTTTTCTGAAAGTGAAGGTATTTTAAAATTGGCTGAAAAATGTAACGGTTCTGGTGATTGCCGTAAATCTCCTGAAGCTGGCGGAACATTATGTCCGAGTTACAGAGCTACCAAAAATGAAAAAGAAACTACACGAGCAAGAGCCAATATGTTACGTGAAGTTTTAACAAATAATACTGCCGAAAACAAATTCGATTCTAAAGAATTAAAACAAGTCTTAGACTTATGCTTAAGTTGTAAAGCTTGTGCTACAGAATGCCCAAGTAATGTTGATATAGCTTCTATGAAAGCCGAATTTCTATATCAATATCAAGAAACCAACGGTTATTCTTTTCGTAGTAGTTTATTTGCAAATAATGCAAAATATAATAAATTAGGAAGTAAAGTTCCTACAATAACAAACTTTTTAACCAATACATTATTGGCTAAAAAAATAATGGGAGTTGCCATACAACGCTCG
The DNA here is from genome assembly GCF_019278465.1 of Tenacibaculum sp. AHE14PA. GTDB lineage: Bacteria > Bacteroidota > Bacteroidia > Flavobacteriales > Flavobacteriaceae > Polaribacter > Polaribacter bernardetii. The sequence continues at coordinate 953,345 of NZ_CP058983.1, forward strand.
GTTCCTAAATTAGGAAAGCAGCCTTTAGATAGTTGGTTAAAAAAACAAATTGCCACTTCGAGCGCAGACGAGATGACCTCTAAAAAAACTGTTTATTTATTTAACGATGAGTTTACTAATTTTTACGATGCCGAAGTTGGTAAAGACGCTGTAACAGTTCTAAAAAAATTAAGATACGAAGTAAAATATAATAAACACGAAGAAAGCGGTCGTAGCCATATTTCTAAAGGATTTTTAAAAGAAGCCAAAGAATTGGCGAATAAAAATGTTGCTATTTTTAAAGATTTAATTTCTGATGAAGCTCCACTAATAGGAATCGAACCTTCTGCTATTTTAACTTTTAGAGATGAATATATTCGTTTAGCTGAAGATAAATCATCCGCAGAAAAAATAGCTAAAAATGTTTTTACTATTGAAGAGTTTCTAGCTTCTGAAATTAAAAAAGGCAATATTAACACCTCTTTATTTACTTTAAAAAGCAAGGAACTTAAAATTCATGGGCATTGTCATCAAAAGGCATTATCATCAACACACGCTAGTTTTACGATGTTAAATATCCCGAAGAACTACAAAGTTACTATCATGAACACTGGTTGTTGTGGTATGGCGGGTAGTTTTGGGTACGAAAAAGAACACTATAAAGTAAGTATGCAAGTTGGTGAAGACACCTTATTTCCAAAAATTAGAAACTGCACTATAGAAACAGAAATTGCTGCAGCAGGAACGAGTTGTCGCCATCAAATTTATGACGGAACCAAGCGCATTGCTAAACACCCAATTACGATCCTAAAAGAAGCCTTTATTTAATTAGTTGATTTTCATGCATTTATTTTGTATTTTTAAGCATATGTTAATTTAAAACACCATGTTATGAGTAGTACTAAAATAATAATTAACAATGCTTTATTAATTTTTGCAGGGATCGTCGGCTTTTTTCTATTGATGAAAGTTTTAGGTTTAGATCATGTTCAAGAATTACGTTTCTTAAACTTTGCCTTTGTTCTTTGGGGAATAAACAATGCCATAAAAACGAATATCAATGCAAATAAAGAATCTTTATATTTTAATAATTTTTCTGTTGGTATAGGAACCTCTATTGTTGCCGTTGGATTTACGATTATAGGCCTAATATTTTATGTAGATTTCATAAACCCTTCTCTTATAAATATTTTAGAAGATTCTGCTTTCTGGGGACAAAATTTAAGTCTTGGTTTAGTTGTATTCGCTTTAGCTATTGAGGGAATTGCTTCTTCAGTTATTTGTTCTTTTATTTTAATGCAATATTATAAAAACTATAAGCCAGTAATTATTTAATCAATTTAAAGCACAAAAAAACCTCCGATTAAGATCGGAGGTTTTTTTTAAAAGTCTTTTATACTATGGCTGAATCACCTCTTCTTCTGCTAATAAACCAAAAAACTTATCTAAATTAGGTAAAATAACAATTTTAGTCCTTCTGTTTCTAGCTCTATTTGCGCTTGTTTTATTATCTACTAAAGGTAAAGATGAACCTCTACCCGAAGCAATTAATCTATTAGGGTTTACGCCATATTTTTTTTCTAAAATACGAACTATTGATGTAGCTCTTTTTACACTTAAATCCCAATTATCTTGTATTACATCATTATGAATTTTTCTTGAATCGGTGTGCCCTTCAATCATTACATCCATGCTTGGTTCTGACTTGATAATCTCTGCTAACTTCTTTAACGTTTTGTATGCTCTACTATTCACCTTATAACTAGCGGTTCTAAATAGCATTTTATCTGAAATAGATATCATTACTACCGTTTTATCGATATTTACATTAATATCGTCAGAGTTTTGTAATTCAGGAACATTAATTGATTTTTTAAGTTTATAAGAAACTGCTAAATCCATAGAATCCTTTAATGTTTTAGCTTCTGCTAATTCAGCAGCATCAACATTTGCTAAAGTTTTACGCATTTTAACTTTCATCGAATTAGATATTACAGCTCCTTCAACCATATCTAATTTTACATCATTTTCTTCTTTAAGGTTTGAATTGATTCCTTTTAAAGAGTTTATTTTGGTATTGTAGTTGTCTACTCTTTTTTCAATTTTAGCAAACTTAGCTTCTAGTTCTTCTTTTTCTAATGCTGTTTTCTGAAGAGTACCTTTAGTGTTGGTATATCGTTGTTCTAACTCAACATACTTTTTTTTAGAAACACAAGATGTTGCAATAATTGCGACAATTAATAGAAGGGATACTTTTTTCATTATTGATTGTTTTTAATAGTTTAAGTAATGTTAAACGTATTATTATCTCTTATAGTATAAACAACCCTTGTTATTTTAAAATATCTCTGCCATCATACAACGTGCACTTCCGCCTCCACAAAATTCTATTGTATCTAATGGTGAATGAATAATTGCATTGTGCTTTTCTATTTTTTGTAACTGTTCTTTTGTCAAGGACTTATATGCTGATGAGCTCATTATTAAATAACGTTGGTCATTAGCCCCTTTTACTTGTAACATATTACCGGCAAACTGATTTACTTGCTTTTCGGTAATAGCTATTATTTCTTTTCTATCAGATTTTAAATGTTTTAACACGTTTTTATTTTCTTTTTTATCATCAATAGCTTCTAAACAGATGATAGCAAAATTTTCTGCCACACACATCATTACATTCGTATGGTAAATAGCTTCTCGTTTTTCGTTTATAGTTTGGTTTGCTGTAAATACTACAGGAGTGTATTCAAAATCTTCACAAAACTCAATGAACAATTCTTCATCCGCCCTTGGCGATAAAGCACAATATGCTTTGTTATATGTACGATCTAAAATCATACTTCCGGTTCCTTCTAAAAAAAGACCTTCTTCTTCGGCTGCAGAATAATCAATTACATTTTTAATTTCAAAACCTTTTTCTTCTAATATTTCTAATATATCTTCTCGTTTTTCTAAACGCCTATTTTCAGCAAACATCGGATAAATAGCAACATCTCCGTTTTCGTGAAAAGAAATCCAGTTATTAGGAAACAAAGCATCTGGTGTATCTGGTTCTTTAGTATCTTCAACAACGATAACGTTAATACCTAAAGCTTTTAACTTAATTACAAAAGCATCGAATTCTTGCTGTGCTTTTGCATTAATTGTAGCGGGCAGCATACCAGACAATTCTTGTTGGTAATAATTATTTATAGCTGTTTGCTCGTTCATTCTAAAACTAGCCGGACGAACCATTAAAATAGTATTGGTAGTTTGTTGCATACTCTTAAAGTATTATTGTTTATTTTTCTTGCTAATAATATCTGCTAAATATTTGGCATCTTTTGAAACGCCACCTAAAGTTGCAGAGCCACGAGTAAACATCCAAGGTAAACCAATAAAAAACAAGCCGTTTATATTGCTTACGCCTCTATAGTTTTTAGGATAACCATCTTCGTCTAACTCCAAACCTTCTATCCATTTAAAATTTGGGCGATATCCAGTTGCCCAAACAATATTTTTAATCGTTGATATTTTATCCTTTTCGAACTCTATTTCACTATTTAAAGCATCTTTTGTTCTTCCAACAGCGATTACATTTTCTCTAGACAAAATTTCTTTAACATCTGTACCAATCACTGGCTGTACAGATGAGTTAATTCGTTTACCAATCCAACTATATTTACTATAACTTAAAAAACCAATTAAAGTAAACCACCACCAAAGTGTTTTACCTAAAAACTGTTGTGGTAATGATTTTACGTTTGTGTTTCCAGAAAAATAAACGGTTCTGTTTTTATCTTTAGATATTTCATCTAAAATTTGATACCCAGAATCTCCTGCTCCAACAACCAACGCATCTCCTTTTTGTAATTGATCTACTCTTTTATAGTAGTTGCTATGCATCTGAGAAACAGTTTCTGATATTTTCTTATGACACGGCGGTGTGTACGGAATATGAAACGGCCCTGTAGCAACAATTACATTTTTGGTTTGAATTTCACCATCTTTATAAGAAACATAAAACCCTTTTTCATTTTTTCTTACAGAGGTAATTAGCGTATCTAATTGTAAAGGAATCTCAAATTTTTCTACATATGATTTAAAGTAATTACTAACTTCAAATTTAGTAGGATAATGCCCTTTTGAAGCGTTAAATTTCATACCAGGCAAGTGATTGTACTCCGTAGGTGTAAATAATTTTAAAGAATCCCATCTATTTAACCAAGAAGCGCCAATCTCTTTTTCACCATCAATAACTACAAACTTTTTTTCCATTTTTTTTAAATGGTAAGCCATCGATAATCCTGCTTGTGCTCCTCCAATTATTACATAATCTAACATTTGTTCTTCTTTATCGTTTTACACACCAAAGGTAAAAACAAAATACTACCTAGAAACTATAATTTTAATATAGTCTTTAGGTAGTATTTTATTCTTTTAAAGATTTTATAAATTTGCTTCTCTTACTTTAAAGATCTTTTATCTTTAACTGAACAACCTATTGCTCTGGTATATTTTTTAGCAGGTTTATCACCTTTTAACAAAGCATCTACAGCATCTTCTACAAAACGTTCAGATACATTGATTTCGTCTCTAGAACTATCATCAATAGCGCCTATATATTCAACAATTAATTTACCTGCTGTTTTATTTAAAATATACACATGTGGTGTTTTTGTTGCGCCGTACATTGGATATACTTTTTGACCTTCGTCAAATAAATAAGGAAAAGTAAATCCTTTTTCCTTTGCACGAATTTTCATGTCGTTAAAACTATCTCCTTTTGATACTTCAGGATCATTTGGATTGATAGCAATTACTGGATATCCTTTTTTACTATATTTTTTATCCAAAGCATTTAAACGATCTTCGTTTGCTACAGAATACGGACACATATTACAGGTAAAAACAACAATAAAACCTTTAGCTTCTTTAAAATTAGCCAAAGAAACCATCTTACCATCTACATTTTTAAGATTAAAGTCTGACGCTACATCTCCTACTTTATATCCTTTCGTTTCATTTATTGTAAATGCTGAAATTGTTGCAATTACAACAAACATTAATACTATTTTAAAAATTTTCATATTTATTGATTTAAAAAGGTTTGTAATTCATTCTTTAAGGTTTCGTAATGAAACGATTGCTCATAAAACTTTCTCTTATTTTTAGTATAAATAAGTGTTGCAGGTATTGATCCCGACCAACTATCTGCTATATCCTGAATCCAGAATTGCTCATTTTTATCTTCGAAGTGCAATACTTTCGATTTTATTTCTTTCTCTTTTATAAACGGAATTAGGTTACTTTCTATTTGTTTTGAAAAGTCTAAACTCACTAAAATAACCTCAACATTTTTATCTTTAAACTCTTTGTTTAGTTTTTCGAAAGCTGGCAATTCTTTTACACAAGGCAAACACCATGTAGCCCAAAAATTAATCACATACGTTTTATCATCATTTTTATGCAAAAACGGCTTTAACTCGTTATAATTTAATGTGATTATTTCATTTTGCTTTGTTGACGCTTCTTTTGTTTCTTGATCCTTTTTACAAGAAGAAATTATCAAAACAAAAAGTATTAAAAATCGAAATTCATACATGCTTCATTTTTATTTACCTCTAAATTAATTGATTATATTTTTAAACAAGCCTAATTAACGAAATATTAACAACTAAAAAGCCCGAAAGATTACCTTTCGAGCTTTTGTATTTATTTAAAAAAATGATTTTTAGCAAAAAATCTCGTTTAATAATTTAGCTAAACGTAAACCTCCTTTTTGTAACTGTTCTCTAACAACGGGAAAATAATCATACGAATAACGGTAACGTAATTTATCTCCCGATTTTACTGATCCATATACTTTTTTAGTTATTCCGTGTGTATCATGTACCCAATCAACTACACTTCCTCTTTGAATCTGTTTTATTTGTTCTTTTGATAAATCTTTAGCATTCTCTGCCAGTTCAACATAACTCATTTTCCAACCTTCTATCATATCGGTATCCCAAACTCTATGTAAGTTTGACCCTTTTCCGTGCCATTGAACTTGAGTAGCATTTCCTCCTTTATCTTCCTTTCTTCCAATATGCATTGGCTGATGAAGATCTCCTACTAAATGTACTAGCATTTTTAAATGAAAACGCTTGTCTTCAACCGAACTTTTTTCATCTTTTAAAACTCTTACACATTCTTCTATTCCGGTAACTAAATCACCTTTTGGATTTTTCTCAGATGCTTCGTACCTAACATCAAAAGGCATGTTTACATAATGCCAAGTAGAATATTTACCAAATGTTTTTCTATCTGATTTTATTTCATCTGCATACGTAGATACAAAAGCTAAACTCTCACCCTGTAATAACGCAGCTATTTTTCTTTTTGCCTTTTTTGTCAGGTTGTTTTCGGCAATTTTACCTGTTGTTCTATGACCTGTTTGACCCCAAACATCATCATTATTGGCAATAGATGAAGCACTTATAAAAAAAGCACATAACACTAATAATATTTTCGTTTTCATAAATAAAACTATCTTAATTTTTTGCTAAAATATAAAAATATTCATTTGGAAATTTGGATTTAACAAAAAATTAAGCATATCTTTACAATATCAAAATGATATCACAATAAATCAAACGAAACATGAAAGCAGAAAAAATAATAAAACCAGCAAACGGTTATTTAATGTTACTAATAGTTTTAACATTATTCTTTGGCGGAATTACAACATCTATAATAAATGAAACTCCAATTTTTATTCCTATTGCTATAATTGGACTTATAGGAATGTTTGGCTTTATTTTAGTTAACCCCAATAATTCTAGAGTTATTTTACTTTTTGGTAAATATGTTGGTACTATAAAAGACAATGGCTTGTACTGGGCGAATCCTTTATATAAAAAAAGAACAATTTCGTTAAGAGCGAGTAATTTTGATAGCGAGCGTTTAAAAGTAAATGATAAATTAGGAAATCCTGTAATGATTTCTACTATTTTAGTTTGGCGTGTTACGGAAACTTATAAAGCTGCTTTTGATGTTGATAATTATGAAAACTTTGTTCGTGTACAAACAGATGCAGCAGTACGTAAACTAGCAAGCATGTACCCTTATGATAATTTTGCTGATGAAGGGCACGATGAAGATATTACACTTCGCTCTAGTGTAAATGAAGTAAGTGAAGCTTTAGAAAAAGAAATAGATGAGCGCTTATCTATCGCCGGAATCGAAGTTTTAGAAGCTCGTATAGGTTATTTAGCTTATGCACAAGAAATTGCAAGCGCTATGTTAAAACGCCAACAAGCAACAGCAATTGTTGCTGCACGTCATAAAATTGTGCAAGGTGCTGTAGAAATGGTTGAAATGGCTTTAGAAGAATTAAATAAAAAACAAATTGTTGAATTAGATGAAGAACGTAAAGCTGCTATGGTTAGTAATTTATTAGTTATTTTATGTGGTGATAAAGAAGCTTCTCCAGTAGTTAACGCAGGAACTTTAAGTCATTAAAAAAAAAATAATTCATCAAGAAATAACATATTATGAAAGAATATAAAGTGGTACAACCAAAATTAGGAATAAGGAATAGAACTCAGAAGTATGAAGATCTTTTAAATCAATATGCAAGAGAAGGTTGGGTTGTAAATAACATATTTCAAAGTACTGGGGGCATTATATTTGAACGTAACAAGAATAGGTAATAATGAAAATATTTAAAGAAGAACAACGTTTTACACAATGGTGGATTTGGCTTGTGTTTTTAGGCCTAAACTTATTTTTCTTCTTTGGTATTTATCAACAGTTGATATTAAAAACTCCTTTCGGAAGCAAGCCTACATCAAATAATTTTTTAATAATTACCTGTAGTGTTTTTTTATTAGTTACAGTGTTTTTCTTCTATTTAAAATTAAAAACAAGAATAGATAAAACCGGAATTTATTATCGCTTTTCTCCTATTCAATCTAAATTTAAGATAATTAAATGGGAAACCATTAAAAATGTTCGAGTTATAAAATACAAACCAATTACCGATTACGGCGGATGGGGAATTAAGCTAAACTCATATACTGTAAAAGGAAATATTGGCATCTTATTCGAGTTTAAAAATGGTAAAAAATTCTTAATTGGTTCTCAGAAAAAAAATGAAGCTACTCGTGTTTTAGAAACCTATAAAAACAAATTATCATGATTAGAATAATCGCGCTTATTATTTTTTATACTTTTAGTATTGTAGTTGCTTTTGCTCAAGTAAAATCTGAAGAAATATTAATAAAAAATAACGGAATTGAATTACCAGGAACCTTAACGTATTCTGAGGATAAAACTCCGTTATTAATTTGGATTCACGGTTCTGGAAATGTTGACCGAAACGGAAACCAACTTCCTTACGTTAAAGCCAACTATATAAAACAATTCCGCGACAGCGTTAACCAACATAACATTGCTTTTTTTAGCTACGATAAGAGAACTGCTAATAAAAAAAACATGGCAGCATTAAAAAAAGGAATCTTGTTTGACTCTTTTATTTCTGATACAAAAAAAGTAATCTCCCATTTTAAAAATGATACCAGGTTTTCAGAAATTGTTTTAATCGGTCACAGTCAAGGTTCATTAGTAGCAATGTTAGCTAGTAAAAACAGTGATAAATACATTTCATTAGCAGGGCCGTCTGGTTTTATCGATCAGAAAATAGTTGATCAAATGAAAACCAAAAACCCGCTTATTGTTAATACGCTACAAGAACATTTTAAAGAATTAAAAGAAACTGGTACTATAAAAAAAGTAAATCCTTCTTTAGTAACAATGTTTAATCCACAGAATACACCTTTTTTTAAAAGCTGGATGCAATACAATCCATCCGAAGAGATTAAAAAAATAAATATTCCTGTATTAATCATTAACGGAACGAAAGATTTACAAGTGTCAATAGAAGATGCAAAAACATTACATATATCTAATTCGAAGTCTGAATTAGTAGTTATAGAAAATATGAATCATGTGTTAAAACATATTGATAAAGATGAAAACAACATGAATTCTTATTTTTCTGCTGATTATCCTTTATCCGATAAACTGATTAAAACCGTTGTCTCTTTTGTAAAAAAATAACTATGGCAAAAAAGAAAGCATTTGCGCTTCGCGTAAACGAAGATATGATTAAAGCTATTGAAAAATGGGCTGCTGACGAATTTCGTTCTACAAACGGCCAAATAGAATGGATGCTAATGCAAGCATTGAAGGAAGCCAAACGCGAACCTAAAAAGAAAGACGAATAAATTTAATTTTTGAAGCAATTTTATTCACTTCCAAAATCTTAATAAAATGTTAAAAACCACTCGGTAAATATTGAGTGGTTTTCTATTTTGTAACTTGTTCTGCAAATCAAACTAACTATAATGAAAAGAATATTTTCTGTCTTATTTTTACTTATTACATCGCTTGTGTTTTCTCAAGAATTTTCGATGGATTTAGTTAAAAACATGAAACCTAGAAACATTGGTCCTGGAGGAATGTCGGGACGTGTAACAACCATTGATGTTGTAGAAACGAATCCCGAAATAATGTACGTTGGTACTGCATCAGGAGGAATTTGGAAATCTACTTCGGGCGGAATTAAATGGGAACCTATTTTCGAAAAAGAATTAACTGCTTCTATTGGCGCTATAGCAATTCAGCAATCAAATCCGAGTATTATTTGGGCAGGAACTGGTGAAGGAAATCCTAGAAATAGTTTAAATGGTGGTTTCGGAATTTACAAATCGTTAGATGCTGGTAAAACATGGAAAGCTATGGGGTTAGAAAAAACACGTCATATTCATCGTGTAATTATTCATCCTACAAATCCTGATATTGTGTATGTTGGTGCCATTGGTTCGCCTTGGGGTGAGCATAAAGAACGTGGCGTTTATAAAACTACTGATGGTGGTAAAACTTGGAAACAAATTTTATTCAACAATATAAAAACAGGTGCAGCCGATTTAATTATGGATCCGTCAAATCCTAATAAATTAATAGCTGCCATGTGGGAACACAAACGCGATCCTTGGTTTTTTAAGTCTGGTGGAAAAGGAAGCGGAATGTACATTACACACGATGGTGGTGAAAACTGGAAGCAAATTACCGAAAAAGAAGGTTTTCCGAAAGGAGAATTAGGTAGAATTGGTGTTGCCATTGCTCCTAACAATCCAGATGTGATTTATGCTTTAGTTGAAGCTAAAAAGAACGCGCTTTATAAAAGTGAAGACGGCGGATTTAAATGGAAAAAAATAAACGATAAACCAGGTATTGGAAATCGTCCTTTTTATTATTCGGAAATTTATGTAGACCCGCAGAATGAAAACAGATTATATACCGTTTTTACCTACATCAATGTTTCGCAAGATGGCGGAAAATCATTCAAACAATTAATGCCTGCTTACGGTGTTGATAACGGAATCCATCCAGATCATCACGCATGGTGGATTCATCCGAAGAATGGAAAATTTATGATTGATGGTAATGATGGCGGATTAAACATCACCAAAGATGGCGGAAAGTCTTGGCGTTTTATAGGAAATCTTCCTGTTGCTCAATTTTATCATATTAATGTTGATAATGAATATCCGTATAATGTTTACGGAGGAATGCAAGACAACGGTTCTTGGCGCGGCCCTGCTTATGTCTGGAAATCTCAAGGAATTAGAAATAGTTACTGGCAAGAAATAAGTTTTGGAGATGGATTTGATGTAGTTCCTGATAAAGATGATTCGCGTTATGGATGGACGATGAGTCAGCAAGGTTCTGTTTCTAGATACGATTATAAAACAGGTAATAATTACAACGTAAAACCAACCCATAAGGATGCGAATGTAAAATTACGTTTCAACTGGAATTCAGCTATTAATATTGATCCTTTTGATAATTCAACAATTTACTTCGGAAGTCAGTTTGTGCATAAATCAACCGATAAAGGATTAACTTGGGAGGTGATTTCGCCTGATTTATCAACCAATAATCCAGAAAAATTAAAACAAGCAGAAAGTGGTGGTTTAACGATGGATGCTACTGGTGCTGAAAATCACTGTACCGTTTTAGTGATTGAGCCTTCTCTTTTACAAAAAGATGTTTTATGGGCTGCTACTGATGACGGACAAGTTCACATCACAAAAAACGGTGGTGAAATTTGGACAAACGTTACTAACAACATTAAAGACTTACCTAAAAACTCTTGGATAACACAAATAAAAGCGTCTAACAAAAATAAAGGTGAAGCACTTTTAGTTGCCAACGATTACAGACGTTTTAATTACACACCTTACGCATACAGAACTAAAGATTACGGAAAAACTTGGCAACGTATTGTTGATGAAAACGATGTAGAAAGCTATGCGCTTTGTATTATTGAAGATCCTGAAAATGAAAATTTATTGTTTTTAGGAACCGATGACGGATTATACATTTCTTTAAATGCTGGTGAAAAATGGACTAAATGGACAAACGGGTTCCCTACTGTTCCTGTAAAAGATTTAGTAATTCATCCTCGTGAGCACGATTTAGTAATTGGTACATTTGGTAGAGCTGCTTGGGTTTTAGATGATATTCGCCCACTACGTGCTATGGCAAAAAGTAATGTTACCAATCAAAAATTAACCTTGTTTGCTCCACCAACTGCTTATCAGGCAGCTAGCCAACAGCCAACAGGAAGTAGGTTTGGTGCCGATGCTATGTATCAAGGTGAAAACAGAAAACGTGGTGCACAAATTTCTTATTACATCAACAATCCGAAAGTTGAGAAAAAAGAAGATAAAAGCAAGAAACAAGACAAAACGAAAAACAAAAAAGAGGCCAATTCGAGCGCGGCTGATAACTCTAAAAAAGATAAAAACAAGATTAAACACGATTCTATTAAACTAGAAATTTTTGATGGAACTCGAAAAATAAGAACCTTGAAATTTAAAACCCCTAAAGAAAACGGATTACACAAAACTACGTGGTATCTAAGAGAAAAAGGTGTTGCTAGAGCTTCAAGGCGCATCAGAAAGCAAACTAGAGAACCTGGAGGTGTTACTGTAAAACCAGGAGTTTACAAGTTAAAAATGACTTTTGGAGATGCCGTTTCTGAACAAATTATTAAAGTTGAATTTGATCCTAGATTACAAATATCAGATGAAGCTATCAATCAAAAATACGCTGCTAGCAAAGAGTTGGAAACCTATCAAGAAAAAATGGCAAGTGTTGTAAAACAATTGGTAGAAAGTAAAAACACAGCAACTTCTTTAAAATCTAAATTTACCAAAGAAGATAAAAAGAAATACAAGGTAGAAATAAAAGCATCAAAAGAAATCATCAAAAAAATTGATACTTTAATCGCAATGTATTTAGGTACAATTGATAAAAGACAAGGAATTACTCGCAATCCTGAAGTTACAATAAACAATCGTTTTAGTACAGCTCGTTGGTATGTTGGTAGTAGATTTGGCAAACAAACAGCAACTGAAAAACAATTAATAAATCAGTTTAAAAAATCTTATACTAAAGGAATAGAAAAAACAAATATTTTCTTTTCTGAAGATTGGAAAAAGTATAAATCGACTGTTGAAAAAATTGAAATTTCTCCTTTCAAAAAAACTAGTACTTTTTCTATAAATTAATTATTTTTGAAACTTAATTAAATTTAAAAATCTCCTACCCTTTAGCGTAGGAGATTTTAAAATTACATACATTATGAAAAAAGCAATTTTTATCTTTATTATTTTATTCTCATTAAAAAACACCGCTCAGAACACTCCTCAAAACGAATTAGGAGCTTGGTATATGTACAACGGTTCTCATCAAATTTCTGATAAGTTGAGTTTAAAAACGATGGCTCATTTTCGTTTTTTTGAAATTGGTGATGATTTACAGCAATTTATTGGTCGATTAGGTGGAAACTACAAAATCAATAAAAATATGAGCGCTACTTTAGGCTATTCGTATTTAAATACCGATGGTTCTTTTGACGTTGACGGAGGTGAAGTTAATGAACACCGTATTTATGAAGACTTTAATATCAAACATAAAATAAACAAACTTGGTTTTGCTCATAGATTTAGAGCTGAACAACGTTTTTTTAATTCAACAACTTCTCATTTTTTACGCTATCAAATCGGGTTAAGCCATCCTTTAAACGAAAAGTGGAGTACTTATTTATACAATGAAGTATTTTTTGATTTTGATGATGAAGCTTACAATCAAAATTGGTTGGGCGCAGGTTTTAAATATCACTCATCTAAAAAAACAACATTTAAAGTTGGCTACCAAAGAATAAATGTAAATGGTGACGGTAATTTTAATAGAATTCTCTTAGGTGTTGCTATTAGCACAGATCATCGTAAGAAGAAATAAAAACCTACTTTAGCAAAAAACTAATTAAAACATGAGCGCACCAACTTTTACAAACGATGCAATTGTATTCGGAATTTTAATGATTTCCTTAGGATTTGTATTTTATACAGAATCTAAAACCGACGGATTTTGGCCTAAATTTTATAAAATAGTACCAGGTCTTTTTATGGCTTATTTTATACCTGCTATTTTCACTACTTTTGGCGTGATTTCTCCCGAATGGGAAACTGCAACCGTAACTGGTGAAGTTGTAAAAGGAAAATCTCAATTGTATTATGTTGCTAGTCGTTTTTTACTACCTGCAGCATTAGTTTTAATGACATTAAGTATCGATTTAAAAGCAATTTTCAACTTAGGTTCTAAGGCATTAATTATGTTTTTTACAGGAACAGTCGGAATTATTATTGGTGGACCAATTGCTATTTTATTAATATCTTTATTTTCTCCAGAAACAGTTGGTGGTGCAGATTTTGATGCAGTTTGGCGTGGACTTTCAACACTGGCAGGAAGTTGGATTGGTGGTGGAGCAAATCAAACTGCAATGCTAGAAATTTACCAATATAATCCTGCCAAATATGGCGGAATGGTATTTGTTGATATCGTAATTGCAAATGTTTGGATGGCTATTTTATTAATAGGAATTGGTAGAAAAGAAAAAATTGACAAATGGTTAGGTGCAGACACCTCAGCTATTGAAGATTTAAAAGAACGTGTGTCTAAATTTACACAAGGCGTTAAAAGAAACCCTACGTTAACTGATTTTATGATTATGTTAGCTATTGCATTCGGAACTGTTGGTTTTGGGCATTTTGCAGCTTCTTTTTTAAGTTCGTTTTTTAGCGATTTAGTTGCTGAAATTCAGTCAGAAACGTGGCGAAATATTTTTACCTTTTTAGGCTCAGGCTTCTTTTGGCTAATTAGTATTTCAACCATTATTGCTATTGTTTTATCATACACCAAAGCAAAAAATTATGAAGGAGCAGGAGCTAGTAAAATAGGAAGTATTTTTATTTACATTTTAGTAGCAACTATTGGTATGAAAATGGATTTAACAATGATTTTTGATAATGTTGGTTTAATAGCTATCGGTTTTGTTTGGATGGCAATTCATGCTGGTTTGTTAATTTTAGTTGCTAAATTAATTAAAGCCCCTTATTTCTTCTTAGCTGTAGGTAGCCAAGCAAATGTTGGTGGTGCTGCCTCTGCCCCTATCGTGGCACAAGCATTTCATCCTTCATTAGCAACTGTTGGTGTTTTATTAGCGGTATTTGGATATGCAATTGGAACTGTTGGTGCAATTTTATGTACAATTTTAATGGAAATATCTGCTACTTTATAAGAGAATTCTGCATATTTGCAACTCTAAATTTAAAATAACATGAAAAAACTTATCGCCATTTGTGCGTTTTCAATATTAGCTTTTGCTTGTTCTTCTAAGAAAGAAGGAAACATGATTGTTAAAGGTCAAATTAAAGGATTAAAAAAAGGTACATTGTACCTTCAGAAAATGAACGATACTTTAATAGTATCTGTAGATTCTGTAGCGTTATTAGGCGATGATAAATTTATTTTAACCGATAATGTTGAGTCTCCTGAAATGTATTATTTAACTTTTGATGGAAATACCGATGAAAAGAGATTGATGTTTTTTGGTGAAAAAGGAGAAATCACCATCAACGATAAATTAGAAGAGTTTGGTTTTAGTCCAGAAATAAAAGGATCTAAAAATCAAGAAGTAATGGATAAATACCGTGATTTTGACCAAAGATTTAAAGATAGGCGATTAGATTTTGTTAAGAAAAATTTAGAAGCTCGTCAAGCTAATGATGAAGAATTAATTGCAAAATTAGACTCAGATTACAAAAAAATGATACGTAAACGTTTTTTATTTACGACTCAGTTTGCTAAAAACAATGCAGATAGTGAAGCTGCACCATATATTGCTTTAACTGAATTATTTGATGCTAATATTATTTTATTAGATACTATTAATAATAATTTAACCGATAAAGTAAAGAACTCTAATTATGGTAAACGCTTAAATAAGTTTATCAACCGAATAAAAGCTGAAGAAGGCGCTAAATAATGGCTTCTTTTCATAAATTTAAAAAAACTCGATACTAATTGTATCGAGTTTTTTGTTTAACAGTTATGTTACAACCATTGTTTACTTGTTTTTTTTATTATTGATATACACATCAACTAAGTTCTCTAAAACATTTAAAGGTAACGGACCATTGGTTAAAACTACATCGTGAAATTCGCGAATATTAAACAAATCTCCCAAAGCTTCTTTTGCCTTTTCACGAAGCTCTAATATTTTTAACATTCCTATTTTATAAGCCGTTGCCTGGCTTGGCATTACAATATGACGTTCCACCATTTTTACGGCATCTAATTCAGCATTTGGAGTGTTATCTGTGTAATATTTAATTCCCTGTTCACGTGTCCATTTTTTAGTATGAATACCAGTATCAACAACCAAACGACAAGCTCTCCAAAGCTCCATTGCTAAACGACCAAAATCGGAATATGGATCTGCATAAAAACCCATTTCTTTAGGAATATATTCAGAATATAATCCCCACCCTTCAATATAAGCAGTGTAACTACTAAACTTTCTAAACATGGGTACATTTTGTAGTTCTTGTGCAATTGCTATTTGCATGTGATGACCAGGAATTCCTTCATGATAAGCTAAAGCTTCCATTTGATAAGACGGCATACTTGCCATATCATACATGTTAGCGTAATAAGTACCAGGTCTTGATCCATCTATTGCTGGCTGTTGATAAAATGCTTTTCCTGCTGATTTTTCTCTGAAAGGTTCTACTGCTTTTACAATTAACTTAGCATTTGGTTTTGTTATAAACAACTCGTCTAATCGAGTTTTCATACTATCAATCATATGCGTTGCTTCTTTCATATAAACCTGTCTTCCTTCTTTAGAATCGGCATAATAAAATTGCTTATCCTTCTTCATAAATTCGAAAAACTCTTTTAAAGATCCCTCAAAACCTGTGCCCTTCATTATAACACGCATTTCATCATGAATACGAGTTACTTCTTTTAAACCTATTTCATGAATTTCTTCTGATGTTAAGTTCGTTGTTGTAGTTCTTTTTAAAGCATTGTTAAAAAAAGCTTCTCCCTCAGGAAACTTCCATGAGCCAGCATCTGTAGTTGCTATTTTCTCTTGAGCTTCTAAAGTTGAAATTAAGTTTTTATATGCTGGTAAAACTCCTTCTTTTAAAGCCACAATTCCTTTCTCGATCAATGCTTCTTTTTCTTCGGCATTAATAGTTAGTTTATTCACTTTGTTCGTGAAATCGTTTAATAATGTGCTTGTTTTACTTGAATTATCAAAAGGTTTTCCTTTTATCAAGTTCTTAGAATCTTCTAATACTTTTGCAAAAACAAATTTAGGAGGCATAATGCCTTTACTTTCTCGTTCTTTTAAGTTAATAACTAATTGACTAAATAAAGGTTTTAAATTGTGCAATCTGGCGATGTAATTTTCAGCGTCTTTGGTTGATGTTACCTGATGCATATTTATTAAAAATGCCGGAATTTCAGACTGCATTCCGTGCATTTGATTTACAGGATATGTATGAAAACGATATTTAAAATCTGCTATTTCATTCTTTAGCTGCTGCTTAAATAAATCATAACTTAACTTAGTACTTGCATTTAACTTAGTTACGTTTAAAGAATCCTTTAACCATGTTAATGCATTTTTGGTATGTACTAATTCTTCTTTAGCAAATGCATCAGAAATATCATTCCATTTATCTGCATCTTTTTTAATACCTAAGTAGGTTTGATCCATTGGGTGACGATTTAAATGTCCTTTAAATTGTTCGTCGAAAAAGGTATTTGCTTTTTTGGAATGTTCTGAAATTTCTTCTTTAGTAATAACTTTAGTTTTTACATCTTCTTTACACGATTGTAAAAAACAAGTAAAAACTAAAGCTGAAATTGTAATTAATCTTAGTTTCATCTTTGTAGTTATTTTATATCGGAAAAGATACAAAATTAGATGAACACTATATTTTAAATGAAACTATTGGTAATTTACTATGATTAGCAATATCTTCTGAAATACTACCTTCAAAGAAATGAGAAATTCCTTTTCTACCATGAGTGGCTACAGCAACAATATCTGCATTGCTTGCATTAGCAAAATATAAAATTCCTTTTTCCACCGAGTAATCAGAAATTATTTTAACCTCATTAATACTGCTCGCACTTTCATTGGCTTTATTAAAAAACACTTTCATTTCTTCTTCTAATTCTTTCGTGTTTTTGAATTTTGTGGTAGGTGTGTTTATGTATACTAGTTGTAATTTAGCTCCTAATTTATTAAAAAAAGCTTTAGCTTCTATATAAGGAGATACATCGTCATTGGTAAAATCACATGCAAAAACTACTTTTTCTATTTTTTTAGTAATTGGTTGTTCTTTAATAACCATTACAGGCACGTGCGCATGGCGAATTACTTTTTCGGTGTTAGAACCAATAAACATCTCTTTTAATCCGTCAGCTCCTTTCGAACCCATTACAATTAAATCTACATTTTCTTCTTTAGCTAATTCATCTAATTCACTAAAAATTTTAAAATGCTTAATTATCGGCGTTACTTTAATATCCGATAAATAATCTTTATCTAGGAATTCTTTAAATCTTTTTTCTGCTAATTTTAAATAAAAAAAAGTTTCTTGATTAGCTGATTCATCTGATTGATTAATTAATGAATTTGATAATTCTAACATATGAACTACTACAATTTCTGCATTATTCTCTTTTGCTAAAAAAGCAGCTGTTTGTAATGCATTTTCTGAATGAATCGAAAAATCGACAGGGATTATTATTTTTTTCATAATGTGTTTTTTAAGTTTAACTACTCCTATAAAGTTACTAAATTTATATCAGAAAAAAGAAGATTTTTGATACGTAATTAACTTAATGGCAACCTTGTACTGTGTTTACTAAATTGGTTACAGGTAAAGGTGAAACATAAGGAATTCCTAAACCCAAACCTCGTAATACAAATAAAACACCTATAAAAACAACTACAAACGGAATTACTTGTTGAATTCTTTTTCGCACTAATCCGTTCGCAAAATTACCTACATAAATAACGATGGTCATTAACGGAATTGTTCCCAATCCGAAAATAAACATATATAAACTTCCAGACAAAGCATTCGTTGTTGCTAGTGCGCCGAAAACAGCCATATACACCAATCCGCAAGGAAGAAATCCGTTTAGAAAACCGATGGTAAAAAAAGTATCATTTCCTTTCTTCTTTAATTCTTTTCCAAGAGCTGATTTAACTTTCATGATAAACCTATTCAGCTGTTTTGAAAAATTATATTTCTGAAAAGCCTTTGGTAAAACAATAGTCAAAATCATTAAAACACCTACTATAATTGAAAGTTGCTGTTGAAATCCGAAGAAATAAAAACCTTTCCCTAAAAAACCAAACAACAAACCAATTAAACTATAGGTGAATAAACGCCCTAAGTGATAACTAAGTATTTGAAAAAACTGTTTTATCTTATTTGTCCTATCAACGGGCAACATAAAAGCAATTGGCCCGCACATACCAATACAATGAAAACTACCTACCAAACCAAATATGATCGCAGATATAAACATTAATAAATTAATTCTTTTTGATATAAATATGTCTTATTTTTATAGTTCCAAGAAACAGTAATGTTCCAACGACCACCTAACAAACGTTTCTCAGGCACGAGCAAATATGTATTAGAAATTGAAATAGGTATTTCAAAATCTAATTGCTTATTAGATGGTCTATATAGGAACACTTTTCCTTTAATATCAGTAGGATTAAATTCTGTTGGAAAATAGATCCTTAAACCTTCCGGTACTCTTTTTACTATAATATTTTCTTTTAAATCTTTTGCATTTTTTGTTGCGTCAATATTTTCTTGAAATTCTAATTCTTTTTGATAATACTTTTCAGTTACCAAATCGTGATTGTAATTTTCACCTGTACTCATTGATATAACGAAATACATTATAAAACTCATAAATGCAATAATTACGATTACTATACTTGTGCCCCAGTTTAGTTTCATTTTTCTTGTTTTTAACGTCATTGCGAATAAAATGAAGCAATCTGCTAATTTATTAAGAGATTACTTCCTCGTAATGACAAATTTATTATCGATAACTTCTTGGTCCTAAAAAGTTAGTTTTAGTAGTTTCTATTAACTTATTACCACTATACACACCTATTTTAAGATTTACTTTTTCTTTTTTCATTTCTGATTGATGTAATTCTATAAACAAAGTTCCTTCTGCTAATCCTTGCTTCGGAACTTCAAAACTTTGATGTGTTACCGTTTCTATTTTTCCCTTATGAGAAAGTAACTTATAACTTACATCATCAATCTGCTTGGTTGTTTTGTTAATTACTTTATAGGTATAAATATTACTAATAATTCCGTTTTCTTTATGTTGATATAATTGCCCTGGTAATCGTAAAATTGTAGCTTCAACATCATTTCTTAAAAATAACATTCCTATTAAAACGGCTATTAAAATTCCTAAAACGGCAGTATATCCTTTCATTCTGGCCGTAAATTTAAAAGGTGTTTTCTTTTCAATATTTTCTTCGCTTGCAAAACGAATTAACCCTTTTGGCAAACCAACGTTTTCCATCATATGGTCACATTCATCTATACAAGCGGTACAGTTTACACATTCTAATTGCGTACCGTTACGAATATCAATTCCTGTAGGGCATACGTTTACACATTGAAAACAATCAATACAATCTCCTTTTCCACTAGCTGCTCTGTCTTCTTTTTTATTAAATTTTGCTCTTCCTTTTACCCCTTCTCCACGTACATGATCATAAGCAACATTAATTGTTTTATTATCTAATAAAACACCTTGCAACCTACCATACGGACAAGCTATAATACATACCTGCTCTCTAAACCATGTGAAAATAAAGTAGAAAACTGCCGTGAATATTAATAAAGAAATTAAAGTGTTTGTATTATTTAACGGATTACCTGTTACATAATCAATAACCGTATCACCACCTATTAAATAGGCTAAAAACACATTAGCAATTAAAAATGAAATGATAAAAAACAGGAACCATTTTAATAGTCGTTTCTTAATTTTTTCGGCATTCCAAGGTTGTTTTTCCAAACGGATTTGTTTTCCTCTATCTCCATCAATCCAATATTCTATTTTTCTAAAAACCATCTCTAAAAATATGGTTTGCGGACAAATCCATCCACAGAAAATACGTCCGAAAACAACGGTAAATAGAATTACAAAAACAACGCCCACAATCATTGAAACCACTAATAAGTGAAAATCTTGTGGCCAAAAAGGAAATCCGAAAATATTAAATTTTCTGTCTATTACATTAAATAATAAAAACTGGTTTCCATTAATTTTAATAAATGGCGCAGTTAATAAAATCAGTAATAAAAAATAACTAACGTACGATCTGTACTTATAAAAACGTCCGCTTGGTTTTTTAGGATATACCCAAGCACGCTTACCTTCATTATTGATGGTACCAATACTATCTCTAAATTGTTCGTTCTTGGGTGTCTCCATTGTTAACTATTAAAACCAAATACTATTATTGTAAACTATCTTTTGCTATTGCTGTAACCTCTTCTGTTACTTGTTGCGACTCGTCTTTATACAAATCACCTTGTGCTGCCTTAGGATTTGCAGGTGTGGTACCTTGCATAGACATTATATAACTTGCTACTTTTTGAATATCTACAGGCTTTAATGTTTTGCCCCAGGCAACCATTCCTTTTCCGTCTCTACCACCATTAGTTATCGTTGCAAAAACGTTTTTAATTCCGCCGCCTAACAACCAATATTCATCGGTTAAATTAGGTCCTATTCCTCCACCTCCATCTCCAATATGACAAGCAGCACAGTTTAAGTTATATACTGCTTTACCTCTTTTTAAATCACTTTCTGATGTTAAAAATGTTACTGTTTCAGCATCGATAACTGCATCTTTTGATGTTGACTTATAAGCTGCTAATTCTCTTTTAGCAACTGCAACAGATTCTGCATATTCCATCTCTTGCGTATAACCATCTAGTACTTCAAACCTTACTAAATATACTACAGCAAAAATTATCGTTGCATAAAACATGTATACCCACCATGGCGGTAAGTTATTATCTAACTCTTTAATTCCGTCATAATTATGATCTAAGATAATTTCTTCTTCTTGCTCTACTGCTTTAGCTTCTGTCCATTTAGTAATTAACTTTCTAGCCCAAGCCCAATGATCTACTTCATCAGGATTTACTCCTGCTTTAATCATAGCAACCTCCTCTATTTTCTTAACACCAGTAATTGTAAGTATTTCTTTAGCGATACAAACAAAACCAAAGGCAATAAGACCTAACCAAACTAAAGGGTTTTCTAAGAAATTATATGGGTTTTCATAAGAGCTTATAGCCTTTGCTAGCACAAAAGGTGTTAAAAATGTAAACAGAAATGAGGTTACAGATTGCACTCTTGTGTAATTCTTTGGCATTAACTCATTTGCTTTATTTACAACGGTGTTCGATAAAACCTCTTTTAAAAGCACCACCAAACCAAAACCAATTGCTATAAACCAGACTAACGAATTTTCTAAAAAATTAAAAGGTTCTTCATATGCCTTAAATGCCGCTGCTAAAATAAATGGCATTGAAAAAACAAAAAGAAAAGATACTATTGATTGAATATATTTTTTCATAATATTTTGTTTTAGTCATTTAAAGGCAAATCACTTACCTTACTTATATATTCTTTTTTGGCAGTAAACACCCACCAAAATAACACCATAAAAAAGGTAAAGAATATTGTTAATGAGATCATCGGGTATATTTCTATACCTGTAATGCTCTCCATATGGTTTTTTACGAATTTTAACATAATTTCTAATTTTTACTCGCTTAGTGAATTTTTAATATTTTAACACTTGTTCTTAAATGTTATTTATAATTTATTAGACTATTGTCTACTTAATTGTTTTTGAACATCTTTTACTTTTATATCAGTACCTAATCTTTGTAGGTAAGAAATTAAAGCGACAATTTCACGATCTTTCATTTCTATGAAAACTTGGCCATTTTCGGCTGCATACTTTTTATCTGAAGCATAGCTCTTAGCAAAATCAGGATCTTGATGTAAGTTTTCTTGAATTTTAGTTCCTTGTGCATCCATATTGGCTTGCGCATTTGCTATTTCTTCTTCTGAATAAGGAACACCAAGAGAAACCATTGCTTTCATCTTCCCTTCCGTATTACTTTTATCTAATTTATTTCTGACCAACCATTGATACGCTGGCATAATAGAACCCGGTGAGGTGCTTTGTGGATCATACATATGATTTAAGTGCCAACTATCAGAATATTTGCTTCCAATTCTATGTAAATCTGGCCCTGTACGTTTAGACCCCCACAAGAACGGGTGATCGTATACAAATTCCCCTGCTTTAGAATACTCTCCATATCGCTCTACTTCACTTCTAAATGGTCGCACCATTTGAGAGTGACACCCAACACATCCTTCACGAATATAAATATCACGTCCTTCTAATTCTAAAGGTGAATATGGTTTTACACTAGATATTGTTGGTATATTAGATTTAACTAATAATGTTGGCACAATCTGAACAACACCACCTATTAAAATTGCTATAGTTGCGTAAATGGTTAATTTGATTGGTTTTCTTTCTAACCAAGTATGCCATCCTTCTCCTTTAGTTCTGTTTTTAGACACTTTTGTTAACGGAGCTGCTTCTGCTAAATCATCAGTAACATCGCTACCAGATCTTACAGTTCTTATCATATTGTATAGCATTACAAATGCCCCAACAATAAACATACTACCTCCAATAGCACGCATCCAATACATTGGGATGATTTCAGCCACTGTTTCTAAAAAGTTACCATATGCTAATGTACCGTCTGGATTGAATTGTTTCCACATAGATGCTTGTACAAAACCTGCAACATACATTGGTAATGCATACATTATGATTCCTAAAGTACCAATCCAAAAATGGAAATTAGCTAATGCTGTAGAGTATAATTTTGTTTTAAACATTCTTGGAACCATCCAGTAAATCATCCCGAAAGTAAAAAACCCATTCCAAGCTAAAGCACCAACGTGAACGTGTGCAATAATCCAATCACTAAAGTGTGCAATTGCATTTACATTTTTTAAAGATAGCATTGGCCCTTCAAAAGTTGCCATACCGTAACCGGTAATTGCCACTACAAAGAATTTTAAAACAGGATCTGTACGTACTTTATCCCAAGCTCCACGAAGTGTTAATAATCCATTTATCATTCCACCCCAAGAAGGTGCTAGTAGCATAATTGAAAATGCAACCCCTAAATTTTGTGCCCAAGTTGGTAAAGCGGTATATAATAAATGGTGAGGCCCTGCCCAGATATAAATAAATATTAACGACCAAAAGTGAACGATTGATAATCGATATGAATATACGGGTCTGTTTGCTGCTTTTGGAACAAAGTAATACATCAACCCTAAAAACGGGGTTGTTAAGAAAAATGCTACGGCGTTATGCCCGTACCACCATTGCACCAAGGCATCTTGAACACCTGCGTACACTGAATAACTTTTTAAGAAACTAACAGGTAACGCTAAACTATTAAAGATATGTAATACTGCAACGGTTACAAAGGTTCCTAAGTAAAACCAAATGGCTACATATAAATGGCGTTGTCTTCTTTGTAAGATTGTCCAAATCATGTTTACACCAAAAGCTACCCAAACTAATGCGATTGCAATATCTATAGGCCATTCTAACTCTGCATATTCTTTAGAACTTGTATATCCTAAAGGAAGTGTTATGGCAGCTGCAACAATAATTAATTGCCATCCCCAGAAATTAAAGTTACTTAAAAAATCACTCGCCATACGTGCTTTAAGCAATCGCTGTAACGAATAATAAACTCCTGCGTAAATTGCATTTCCTACAAATGCAAAAATTACGGCATTGGTGTGTAACGGACGTAAACGACCAAAACTTAACCACGAAATTCCGTCTGTAATATTTGGGAATAAAAACATTAATGCCAGTAATAAACCTACTGAGAAACCTACAATTCCCCATAGTAGTGTGGCATAAATGAATTTTTTTACGATCTTATTATCGTAATAAAATTGTTGCATTTCCATAATTTAATTGAATTTAATATCTATTGTTAGTTTTTTTTATTCATTTTCATAAAAACAGTCTAAGACTTTTTTGTTTCATCTTTGACCAATTCGTCATCAAAAAGCATACGAACAGATGGCGTGTACGAATCATCGTACTGCCCATTTTTTACTGAAACAATAAATGCAATAAAAAAAATTAATGCCACTAAAATACTTAGTGTAAGTAGTAAGTAAATAACGCTCATATCTTGCCTGATAATTATACATCAAAGATACTTGTGAAGCTTTTCTTAAAATATGACATTTGTCATGTTTCGTTATTTTTAAAATAAAAAAAACTCGAAGAATTTCTTCGAGTTATATAATTAAATAGTCATTGAAAACAACTTCGTTTCTGGCTTATTTTTATGTAATCTTTTATCGAACGCCATACAAATATTACGCACATATGGTCTTGCTTTTTCAGGAACCTTTAAAATATTTCCTGCTATAGAAACCAAACCGTCTGATTGCATTTCTTGTAATTTTTCTAA
Organism: Tenacibaculum sp. AHE14PA; assembly: GCF_019278465.1. GTDB lineage: Bacteria > Bacteroidota > Bacteroidia > Flavobacteriales > Flavobacteriaceae > Polaribacter > Polaribacter bernardetii. The sequence goes on from NZ_CP058983.1 coordinate 978,403, forward strand.
AAGGATTTCAATATTCTTCACCTGTAAATGCTCAACATCCCACGAAGTGGAAAAATGACACATAATATTTAAAATATGCTTTCGGATAATTAAATCTTCTTCGGATAAAATATGTCCTCTAAAAACAGGAATTTCTCCTTCGTTTACTATTTTTTGATATTCTTTTACCGTTTTTACATTCTGTGCGAATCCGTACCAAGAATCTGATATTGCCGACATTCCTAAACCAACCATTAACTGTGTTTTATTGGCTGTATAGCCCATAAAATTTCTGTGTAATGTTTTTTCTTGAGTTGCTTTATATAAAGAATCTGTTTTTAAAGCAAAATGATCCATCCCTATTTCTACATAACCCATTTCGGCGAACAGCTCCTTACCTATTTCATACAATTCACGCTTCTCTTCATTTTTTGGTAAATCTTGTTCGTTAAACCCTCGTTGACCAACACCTTTTACCCAAGGTACATGTGCATAACTATAAAAAGAAATTCTATCGGGCTGTAATTCTTTCGTTTTATTAATCGTGTGAATTACATTTTCTTTAGTTTGAAATGGTAATCCGAAAATTAAGTCGTGACTAACAGATGCGTAACCTATCTCTCTTGCCCAACGCGTTACTTTCTCCACATTTTCAAAAGGCTGCACTCTATGAATGGCTTTTTGTACTTTCTCATTATAATCTTGTACACCATAACTTACACGTGTAAAGCCAACATCAAACAAGGTTTGTAGTTGTTCTTTTGTCGTATTATTAGGGTGACCTTCAAAACTAAATTCGTAATTCTCATGTCTTTTTGCGTTAACAAATAATCCATCAATAAGTTTTTTTAACTGTTCTTTTGAAAAAAAAGTTGGTGTTCCTCCACCTAAATGAATCTCTTTTATAATAGGTGTTTCATCTACTAAATCAGTATATAAATTCCATTCTTTTAAAACAGTGTCTATATAATCTTCTTCCACTTCATGACGTTTTGTAATGTGTTTATGACAGGCACAAAATGTGCATAAACTTTCGCAAAAAGGTAAATGGATATAAATACTAATTCCTTCTGTAGCGTTACTTTGTATAAATGATTTTTTAAATGTTTCAATCCAGTTTTCTTTCGAAAACGTTTCGTTATCCCAATACGGAACCGTCGGATAACTCGTATATCTTGGACCCGGAATATTATATTTTTGTATAAGTGAATTCATTAATATATACCTTTATCTGAGACTCCTTTTGTAACTAAAGACACTCCCGATGATGTTCCTAAACGAGTTACACCCATAGTAATATATTCTTCAGCAATTTCTTTGTCTCTCACTCCGCCGGCAGCCTTTATTTGCACTTTATCATTCGTAACTTCTTTCATTATTTGAATATCAGTTGTAATTGCTCCGCTTGTTCCGAATCCTGTAGATGTTTTTATAAAATCTGCTCCTGCATTAACCGCTAATTGCGATACCTCTTTAATTTGTCCTTTTGATAAATAACAATTTTCAAAAATCACTTTTAATGTGTTTTTACCAATAGCTTCTTTTATCAATCTAATCTCATTTTCAACATACGCAATTTCGCCATCTAGTAATTTACCTATATTAATAACCATATCAATTTCTGATGCTCCGTTTTCAATACAATTTTGTGCTTCAAAAACTTTTACTTCTGTAGTCATCGCTCCTAAAGGAAATCCGATTACAGCCGCAATTTTCACATTCGTGTTTTGCAACTCTTCTTTTACTAATTTAACATACGATCCGTTTACACAAACGGCATAAAAATTATGCTCTTTGGCTTCGGCACATAGCTTTACAATTTCACTTTCTGTGGCTGTTGCTTTTAGTAGTGTATGATCTATATATTTATTTATTTGCATAATTTATATGTTTTTAACTCTCTTTATAGTGTCTAATTTCGATAAAGTTAATCGCACAACACTCTCTTCTACAGCTGTAAGATTATGAATTATTTTTGGTTCTAATGAAATTAAATCACCTGTATTTAATTGTTTTACTTCTCCTTCTAAACCAAAATCAATACAACCTTTTAATACCTGAACAATAATAGAAAAAGGCGCCTGATGATCTTTCATTATCTGTCCTTTTTTGAATACTATTCGTATTTCTTTCGAAAAATCAGTATCCAGTAATAATGACACTGCTGGCTTATTTTCATTGAAATTTACCTCTTCTAAAAATGATGCTATCTTCATATATTTTTTATTAAATATCCATTACGGATTTGGTAATTACTATTTTATTTTTCTTCCTAATAAATTTGTTGCAACAGTTGTAAATACCACAATACTAATAGAACTTAAAGGCATTAAAATTGCTGCGATTACAGGTTTTAACTGACCTGTTGTTGCAAAATACAATCCTATTAAATTATAACATAAAGAAAGTATAAAGCTATACTTAATTATTTTAATTGCTTTTTTTGAAACTTTCATATAACTCGCTATTTGATTGAATTTAGAAGCATCTAAAATAGCATCGCAAGCAGGTGAAAACACATTGATATTTTCTGACAATGAAATTCCGACATTACTCTGTGCCAAGGCCCCTGCATCATTAAGTCCGTCACCAATCATAATTACATGCGCTCCTTTATTTTGTAATTCTTCCACATAATGCAATTTATTTGCTGGCTTTTGATTGAATAAAAACGAAGTGTTTTTTGGTAACAACGTTTCTAAATATTTCTTTTCTCCTTCATTATCACCAGAAACAACAGCTAAATTATAGTTAAAATTTAATTCAGAAAACAAATCTCCAACACCGTTTCTATAGGCATTTTTAAAAATATACTTTCCTTTATATTCATCATTCACACGAATATGAACAGAGGTATCTAGATTAATTTGTTCTTCCGTATTTTTCACAAAAGAAGAAGATCCAACTCTTATTTTGGTTTCTTTTGATGTAGCTTCAATCCCTTTTCCAGTAAACTCTTTAAAATTGGTCACAGAAATCATTTCTTCTTTTAAAGAACCGTATAACATTCTACTTAACGGATGGTTTGAAGCTCGCAACGTACTTTTTAATAGTGCTTTTTCTTCGGATGACAACTCAACACCTTTATAATCAATTTCATTTTCTTTACTGGTTGTTAAAGTTCCTGTTTTATCAAAAATTACACTATCAATTGCTGCTAATTGCTCTACCACAGTAGCATTTTTTAAATAAAATTTCTTCTTACCTAAAATACGCAACATGTTTCCTAAAGTAAACGGTGCAACTAAAGCAATGGCACACGGACACGCTATAATTAACACTGCCGTAAATACATTTAGCGCTTTACTTGCATCAAAATACAACCAAAATGCAGTAGCAATAAATGCGATTAATAATATTGTAATTGTAAAATGCTGACTAATACGATCTGTTAATGTTTTAAAAGACGAATTTTTATCTTTTTTAAACACATCGTTACTCCATAATTGTGTTAAATAACTCTGTGAAACCGACGTTAAAACTTCCATTTCTATAATTCCAGATAATTGTTTTCCCCCTGCAAATAATTTATCACCTGATTTCTTTAATACAGGAATTGCTTCTCCTGTAACAAAACTATAATCAATTTTAGCATCACCGTTTATCAAAATTCCGTCTACGGGAATTAATTCTTGATTTCTAATTAGCAGTCTATTTCCTTTTTCAACATCATATATCTGTACATTTTCTTCTTTTCCTTCGGATGAAATCCTTGTAACAGCAATCGGAAAATACGATTTATAATCACGTTCGAAAGACAGGAAATTGTAAGTTTTTTGCTGAAAAAACTTACCTAACAGTAAAAAGAAAACCAATCCTGTTAAAGAATCAAAGAAACCTGTTCCTAAATCAAAAATAATTTCTGCCGAACTTCTTATAAATAAAACAGCGACGCCTAAGGCAATCGGAACATCAATATTTAAAATTTTAGAACGCAATCCTTTATAAGCCGAAATAAAATAATCCTGCGCAGCATAAAAAACTACAGGCAATGAGAATATAAACATTAACCAACGAAAGATTCCTTTATAATGTTCTAACCAAAAACCGGATACTTCAAAATATTCTGGAAATGATAAAAACATTACATTTCCGAAAGAAAATCCAGCGATGCCTAATTTATAAATTAAGCTTCGATCTACCTTCTTCTTTCCTACTTCATAATCCTCTAAACTAATATAAGGCTCGTAGCCTATAGAGCTTAACAGTACTACTATTTCTTTTAATGAAATGGTTTCAGAATTATACGTAATCCGTACTGTCTTTTTAGGAAAATCAACTTGCGAAGCACTAATATTTATTTGGAGTTTGTGCAAATTTTCTAGTACCCAAATACACGAACTACAATGTATATGTGGAATATATAAATTTACAACATGTATCTTACCGTCATTAAACTCTAACAGTTTATCAACAATAGCTATGTTGTCAAGAAAATCGTATTTCCCCTTAATTTCTTCAGGAATAGCTCCTGGATTGTTTTGAAAATCATAATAACATGTTAAATCGTTTTCTGAAAAAATTTCAAAAACCGTTTTACATCCATTGCAACAAAAAAACTTCTCTTTTACAGAAATGGTTTTAGTATCGCATTCGTTACCACAATGAAAACATATTGTGTTTTCCATATTTACTCTTTTGCCTACTACAAAGATCATATATCAACCCTTATAAAAATATGATATTTATCAGCTTTTCGCTATCTTTGAATCTCCTTAACAGACTACCACCATGAGCAAATGTGAACAATGTATCATTCGTCAATTTAATTCTTTAAAATCACTTACAAAAGATGAATTGGTTAGGATTGCTGGTTGTAAAACGTCTAAAACAATAAAAAAAGGAACCGTTTTATTTGAAGAAGGCGAACATATAAATGGTGTTTTTTGTATTAAAGATGGTGTTTGTAAGGTTTCGAAAATGAGTGACAATGGTAGAGATCAAATTGTAAATTTGGTAAGAAAAGGAGATTTATTAGGAGAACGTAGCTTAATAAACGACGAAAGTTCTAACTTAAAAGCCATTGCTGTAAATGATATGGAAATTTGTTTTATTCCAAAAGAAGAAATTGTGAGAGATTTAGAAGATAATCCGAAGTTTACCATGGATATTCTTAAAAACATGGCTTCATCTCTTAAAACCGCTGATAATTTTATTGTTGATATGGCTCAGAAAACTGTTAAACAACGTTTAGCTGCAACATTGCTAAGTCTTGATGAAAGATTTGCTAAAAATGAAAATGGAGCTTTAGATATACTTTTATCTCGAGAAGATATTGCTAATATTATTGGTACAGCTACCGAATCAGCAATTCGTTTACTTTCTGAATTTAAAAAGAAAAAATTAATCAATTTAAAAGGAAAGGAAGTTTTTATACTTGATAATAAAGGTTTAAAAGATATTTCTACAGGGTTTTAATTTTCTTTTTAAAGCAAAAAAAACGTCTAATAATAGACGTTTTAAGTTTTTAAGCTTCACCGGTTGTTCCTCCAAAATTCATCGGTATTGGTACTTGCTCATAATCTTTTATTTCACCATGGGCTTGTTCAAATTTTCTAACATTTTCCGCCAAAGCCTTTGTTAGTCTTTTAGCATGTTGCGGTGTTAAAATAATTCTCGATTTTACTTTTGCCTTAGGTACACCCGGCATTATGTTTATAAAATCTACTATAAATTCAGACACTGAATGATTAATAATTGCCAAGTTACTATATGTTCCTTCAGCAACATCCTGATCTAATTCAATATTTAATTGTGGATCTTTATTTTCTTCCATAATATAAGTTATAAAAAAAGACCTCTAAAATTTAGAGGCCTTTTGTATTAGAAATTATAAATTTTTCTCCATTTCATCACTAGGTCCAACAATCTGACGATCGTAAGATCTCATTCCTGTTCCTGCTGGTATACGTTTACCAACAATTACATTTTCTTTTAATCCTTCTAAGGTATCTATTTTACCGTTTACTGCGGCTTCGTTTAATACTTTAGTCGTTTCCTGGAATGACGCTGCTGATATAAACGACTTCGTTTGTAACGAAGCTCTAGTAATACCTTGTAATACTTGTTCAGCTGTTGCTGGCTGAGCATCACGAGCGGCTACTAAGTTTTTATCTGCTCTACGTAAAATTGAGTTTTCATCTCTTAATTGACGAGCTGAAACCATTTGACCTGGTTGTAAATTCTCTGAGTCTCCAGCATCTTCAACAACTTTCATTCCGTAGATAGCATCGTTATCTGTAATAAAGTCGTTTTTGTGAATTAATTGATTCTCTAAGAATAAAGTATCTCCAGAATCAATAATTCTAACTTTACGCATCATTTGACGAACTACTACTTCGAAATGCTTGTCATTAATTTTCACACCCTGTAAACGATATACTTCTTGAATTTCGTTTACTAAGTATTCTTGTACTGCAGAAGGTCCTTTAATATTTAAAATATCTATAGGAGTTGTTGCTCCGTCAGATAACGGCATACCTGCTTTAATGAAATCGTTTTCTTGAACTAAAATCTGGTTAGATAATTTCACTAAATATTTAGTAATATCTCCTGTTTTAGATTCAATAATAATCTCACGATTACCACGCTTAATTTTACCAAAAGATACTACACCATCAATCTGAGCAATTACTGCTGGGTTAGATGGGTTACGTGCTTCAAATAATTCTGTTACCCGTGGTAAACCTCCTGTAATATCCCCTGCTTTACCAGACTTACGTGGAATCTTAACTAATGTATGACCAGACGCTACTTTGTCGCCATCACTAACCATTAAGTGAGCACCTACTGGTAAACTATACGAACGTAAAGCATTACCATCAGCATCTTCAATAATTAATGAAGCAATGATTTTCTTATTTTTAGAATCGATCATTACCTTTTCTTGGAAACCAGTTTGTTCATCAATTTCAACAGAGTAATTAATACCTTGCTCTAAATTGTCAAACTTAACTCTACCATCAAATTCTGATACGATAACTCCGTTAAATGGATCCCATTGACATACTGCATCTCCTTTTTTGATGGTTTTTATATCTTTATTAAAGATAATCGACCCATAAGGAATAATATTTGTGCTTAATACAATATCCGTCTTTTTATCGATGATTTTGATTTCAGCTGTACGTGAAATAACGATTTCAATTTCTTTACCTTCGCTATCTTTACCATTTACAGTACGTAAATCTTCAATCTTAACTTTACCATCAAATTTTGCAATTAACTTATTCTCTTCAGAAATGTTACCTGCAACCCCACCAACGTGGAATGTACGTAATGTTAACTGTGTACCAGGCTCTCCAATAGATTGTGCTGCAATTACACCAACTGCTTCACCTCTTTGAACTTTTTTACCTGTTGATAAAGATTGTCCGTAACATTTTTCACAAATACCTCTTTGAGATTCACATGTTAATGCAGAACGAACTTCTACTTTATCAATTCCTGATGCTTGAATCTTATCAGCTAAATTAGGTGTAATTAATTCACCTGAACCAACTAAAAGATCTTCAGAGTTTGGAGCATAAACATTATGTAATGATGTACGACCTGAAATACGATCACTTAAAGATTCAACGATTTCATCATTTTTCTTTAATGGAGCTACTTCTAACCCTCTTAAAGTACCACAATCAACTTCGTTTACGATTACATCTTGAGATACATCTACTAAACGACGTGTTAAATATCCTGCATCGGCTGTTTTTAATGCGGTATCGGCTAATCCTTTACGTGCACCGTGTGTTGATATAAAATATTCAAGAATAGATAATCCTTCCTTAAAGTTAGAAAGAATTGGATTCTCAATAATTTCTCCACCACCAGCTGTCGATTTTTTAGGCTTTGCCATTAATCCACGCATACCTGTTAACTGACGAATTTGCTCTTTAGATCCACGTGCTCCAGAGTCTAACATCATAAATACTGAGTTAAATCCTTGTTGGTCTTCACGTAAACGCTTCATAGATAATTCTGTTAATCTATTATTCGTAGATCCCCAAACATCAATTACTTGGTTATAACGTTCTTTTTGTGTTAACATACCCATGTTGTAGTTTCCTACAATTACATCCACTTCTTTATTAGCTTCTGCAATCATGCTATGTTTTTCTTCTGGAATAATGATATCTCCTAATGAGAATGATAAACCTCCTTCAAAGGCATATCTATATCCCATATTTTTAATTTCATCTAAGAAACTTCCTACAGCAGGAATGTTGGTAACTTTTAAAATCCCTCCAATAATTCCTCTTAATGATTTTTTAGTTAAAACCTCATTGATATATCCAGCTGCTTTTGGTACTTTTTCGTTAAATAAAACTCTACCAACTGTTGTTGCTATAATTCTAGTAACGTCTTGTCCATCTACAACATCGTGTGTACGAACTTTAATACCTGCATTTAAGTCTACTTTTTCTTCATTTAAGGCTATAATAACCTCTTCTGGAGAATAGAAAGTTAATCCTTCACCTTTAATAGGCACTTCTGGAGTAGACTTTCTTTCTTTAGTCATGTAATAAAGACCTAATACCATATCCTGAGATGGTACCGTAATAGGTGCACCATTAGCAGGGTTTAAGATATTGTGTGATCCTAACATTAATAACTGTGCTTCTAAAATAGCTTCAGGTCCTAATGGTAAGTGAACTGCCATTTGATCCCCATCAAAATCGGCATTGAAGGCAGAACAAGCAAGTGGATGTAATCTAATTGCTTTTCCTTCAATTAATTTTGGTTGAAATGCTTGTATACCAAGTCTGTGTAATGTTGGTGCACGGTTTAATAAAACTGGATGCCCTTTAATTACATTTTCTAGAATATCCCAAACAACAGGTTCTTTTCTATCTATAATTTTCTTTGCAGATTTTACAGTTTTTACAATACCTCTTTCTATTAACTTACGAATAACAAAAGGTTTGTATAATTCTGCTGCCATATCTTTTGGCAATCCACATTCTGATAATGCTAATTCTGGTCCAACAACAATTACCGAACGTGCAGAATAATCAACACGTTTACCTAATAAGTTTTGACGGAAACGACCTTGTTTACCTTTTAAACTATCAGATAAAGATTTTAATGGTCTGTTAGATTCAGTTTTTACTGCAGATGATTTACGTGTGTTATCAAACAATGAATCTACTGATTCTTGTAACATACGTTTCTCATTACGTAAAATAACCTCTGGTGCTTTAATTTCCATTAATCGCTTTAAACGATTGTTACGGATAATTACACGACGGTATAAATCATTTAAATCTGAAGTAGCAAAACGACCACCATCTAATGGCACTAACGGACGTAATTCTGGTGGTATAACTGGTACCGCCTTCATAATCATCCACTCTGGGTTGTTTTCTCTATTTTTTTGAGAATCTCTAAAAGCTTCTACAACATTTAAACGTTTTAAAGCTTCGTTTTTACGTTGTTTAGAAGTTTCTGTATTTGCTTTGTGACGTAATTCAAATGATAATGATTCTAAATCGATTCTTTCTAATAAATCAATTAAACATTCAGCTCCCATTTTAGCAATAAACTTCGTAGGATCTGTATCATCTAAATACATATTTTCTTGTGGAAGTGTATCTAAAATATCTAAATACTCTTCTTCTGTTAAGAAGTCCATTTTTTGTAATGGCTCTCCGTCAACAGTTTTAGCGTCACCTGGTTGAATTACTACATAACGTTCGTAGTAAATAATCATATCTAACTTCTTTGATGGCAAACCTAAAAGGTATCCCATTTTGTTAGGTAATGATCTAAAATACCAAATGTGAGCTACAGGTACCACTAAATTAATGTGACCTACTCTATCTCTACGTACTTTTTTCTCAGTAACTTCTACTCCACATCGGTCACAAATAATTCCTTTATAACGGATTCGTTTGTATTTACCACATGCACATTCATAATCCTTTACAGGACCGAAGATACGTTCACAGAATAAACCATCTCTTTCTGGTTTATGTGTACGGTAGTTTATAGTTTCTGGTTTTAAAACCTCACCTCTTGAAGCGCCTAAAATAGACTCTGGTGATGCTAAACCAATTGAAATTTTGTTAAACTTTTTAACAGTGTATTTTTCGTTCTTTCTTGCCATAATGAGTAATGGATTCGAATTAAAAATTTGCCTCTAATGAAGCGTATATTTAAAATGATTTATTGGTAGGTAATTAAAATAATTACCTACCAATATTTCACTGTTTGTTATTCCTCTAATTTAACGTCTAATCCTAAACCTTTCAGTTCGTGCATTAATACGTTAAAAGATTCTGGTAAACCTGGTTCTGGCATAGTTTCACCTTTTACGATTGCCTCGTAAGTTTTGGCTCTACCTAATACATCATCAGATTTCACTGTTAAGATCTCACGTAAGATACTCGATGCACCATATGCTTCAAGTGCCCAAACTTCCATCTCTCCAAAACGCTGACCACCAAACTGAGCTTTACCTCCTAATGGTTGTTGTGTAATTAATGAGTAAGGTCCGATAGAACGCGCATGCATCTTATCTTCAATCATGTGACCTAACTTAATCATATAAATTATACCTACCGTTGCTGGTTGATCGAAACGTTTCCCTGTACCTCCATCATATAAATATGTATGTCCGTAACGTGGAATTCCTGCTTCATCTGTTAAGGCATTAATCTGATCAATGTTTGCTCCATCAAAAATTGGTGTAGCATACTTTTGATCTAATTTTTGACCTGCCCATCCAAGAACTGTTTCATAAATCTGACCAATATTCATACGAGATGGTACTCCTAATGGATTTAATACGATATCAACTGGTGTTCCGTCTTCTAAGAAAGGCATATCTTCTGCTCTTACAATACGAGCAATAATACCTTTGTTTCCGTGACGTCCTGCCATCTTATCTCCTACTTTTAATTTACGTTTTTTAGCAACATAAATTTTTGCAAGTTTTAAGATTCCTGCTGGTAATTCGTCTCCTACTGAAATAGTAAATTTCTCGCGACGTAAAGAACCTTGTAAATCATTAACTTTAATTTTATAATTGTGAACTAATTCAACAACTAATCTATTTAAGTCTTTATCTGTCGTCCAAGTTCCGTGTAAGTGTGTAAAATCACCAACAGAATTTAACATTTTTTGAGTGAATTTTTTACCTTTTGGTAAAACCTCTTCTCCTAAATCATTAAATACACCTTGAGACGTTTTTCCTGTAATTAAATTGAATAATTTTTCAATTAATACATCTTTTAAATCTTCGAACTTATGAACATAAGATGCCTCTAAAGTTGCAATTGCTTCTTTATCACGAGCACGTTTTGTTTTATCTTTTACAGCACGTTTGAATAATTTCTTATTAATTACTACACCTCTTAATGATGGCGAAGCTTTTAATGATGCATCTTTTACATCACCTGCTTTGTCACCAAAGATAGCTCTTAATAATTTTTCTTCAGGAGTTGGATCAGATTCTCCTTTTGGTGTAATTTTACCAATTAAGATATCACCAGGATTTACCTCTGCTCCAATACGAATCATTCCGTTTTCATCTAAGTCTTTTGTAGCCTCTTCAGAAACGTTAGGAATATCGTTTGTTAATTCTTCAGCTCCTAATTTCGTATCACGAACATCCAAAGAATATTCATCAATATGTATAGAAGTGAAAATATCTTCACGAACAACTTTTTCAGAAATTACAATCGCATCCTCAAAGTTATACCCTTTCCAAGGCATAAAGGCTACTTTCATGTTTCTACCTAAAGCTAATTCTCCTTTTTGTGTTGCATAACCTTCACAAAGTACTTGACCTTCTTCAACTCTATCACCAACTTTTACAATTGGTTTAAGGTTAATGTTCGTACCTTGATTCGTTTTTCTAAACTTAATTAAGTTATATGAAATATCATCAGAGTCAAAGCTTACTAAACGCTCTTCATCAGTTCTATCATACTTAATTTTTATCTTATTAGCATCAACATACTCAACAACTCCAGCACCTTCAGCATTGATTAAGATACGAGAATCTTTAGCAACTCTACGCTCTAATCCTGTACCTACAATTGGTGATTCTGGACGTAATAATGGAACTGCTTGACGCATCATGTTCGATCCCATTAATGCACGGTTGGCATCATCATGCTCTAAGAAAGGAATTAACGACGCTGAAATAGATGCTATCTGGTTAGGAGCAACATCCATATAATCAATCTCAGTAGGTGTAACTACAGGGAAATCTCCCCCTTCACGTGAAATTAATTTATCTCCAACAAAATCTCCATCTGCATTAATCTCTAGATTAGATTGTGCAAATTTCATTCCTTCTTCTTCTTCAGCACTTAAATATATATGCTCTTGATCTAATTCGATGTTTCCTTCTATTACCTTTTTATAAGGCGTTTCGATGAAACCTAAATTATTAACTTTTGCAAATACAGCTAAAGATGAAATTAATCCAATGTTCGGCCCTTCTGGCGTTTCAATCGGACATAAACGACCGTAATGTGTATAGTGAACATCACGAACCTCAAAACCTGCTCTTTCTCTAGATAAACCTCCAGGTCCTAGTGCAGATAAACGACGTTTGTGCGTAATCTCTGCTAATGGATTGGTTTGATCCATAAATTGAGATAACTGGTTAGTACCAAAAAACGAATTAATTACTGAAGACAATGTCTTCGCATTAATTAAATCAATCGGAGTAAATACTTCGTTATCACGTACATTCATTCTTTCACGAATAGTACGAGCCATACGAGCTAAACCTACACCAAACTGACCTGCTAATTGTTCACCAACAGTTCTTACACGACGGTTAGATAAGTGGTCGATATCATCTACTTCTGCTTTCGAGTTAATTAACTCAATTAAGTATTTGATAATCGTAATAATATCATTTTTTGTTAATACCTTCTGATCAATTGGTTCGTTTAACTGTAATTTGGTGTTCATTCTAAAACGACCAACTTCACCTAAACTATAACGCTGTTCAGAGAAGAATAATTTTTCAATAATTCCTCTTGCTGTTTCCTCATCTGGCGGCTCAGCATTACGTAATTGTCTATATACGTGTTCTACTGCTTCTTTTTCAGAATTGGTAGGATCTTTCTGTAATGTATTGTGAATGATTGCATAATCTGCCATGTCATTATCTACCTTATGCAATAAGATAGTTTTAGCACCTGCATCGATTATTTCATCAATATGTTCTTTTTCTATGATAGTATCACGGTCAAAAACTATTTCGTTACGCTCAATAGATACAACTTCTCCTGTATCCTCATCAACGAAATCTTCATGCCAAGTTTTTAAAACTCTAGCTGCTAGTTTACGCCCTAATACCTTCTTTAATCCTGCTTTAGAAACTTTTACTTCTTCCGCTAAATCAAAGATCTCTAATATATCTTTATCTCTTTCAAAACCGATGGCTCTGAATAACGTAGTTACTGGTAATTTTTTCTTTCTATCAATATAAGCGTACATTACTTGATTGATATCAGTTGCAAATTCTATCCAAGATCCTTTAAAAGGAATTACTCTTGCAGAGTATAACTTGGTTCCGTTTGCGTGGAAAGATTGTCCAAAGAAAACACCAGGTGAACGGTGTAACTGAGAAACCACAACTCTTTCTGCACCATTAATAATAAAGGTACCAGAATTAGTCATGTAAGGAATTGTACCTAAATACACATCTTGAACAATTGTTTCAAAATCTTCGTGTTCAGGATCTGTACAATAAAGCTTTAATCTTGCTTTTAATGGTACACTATGTGTTAATCCTCTTTCTATACATTCTTGAATGCTATATCTAGGTGGATCTACAAAGTAGTCTAAAAATTCTAATACAAATTGATTACGTGTATCTGTAATCGGAAAGTTATCCATGAAGGTTTTGTACAAACCTTCTTCACCACGCTCATCTGCTTTAGTTTGCAATTGGAAAAAGTCTTGGAATGACTTTACCTGTATATCTAGAAAATCTGGATAGTCGGTACCTAATTGCGATGATGCGAAGTTAATTCTTTCAGTAGTGTTTATCGTTGCCAAAAGAGATGCTATTTTTAAATTAAAAATATTATTTTTTGAAACTATTTCGTTTCAATAATGCAATTTTAATTGCTTTGCTGACTTAAAATCAGCTCTTTATAGTCGTATTATCACTAGTGTAAAACAGTAATAAAATAAAGAACGAATATATACACAAAATGGTTTAGGACTAGAAACATGAGTTCCTAGTACCTAAACCTTAATTGTTTTATCCCGTTTTAACTCGGGAGTATAGCTTACTTAAGCTCTACTTCAGCTCCTGCTTCTTCTAAAGATTTTTGAAGACCTTCTGCTTCATCTTTAGATACTCCTTCTTTGATTGGTGCTGGTGCACTATCAACGATTGCTTTAGCATCTTTTAAACCTAATCCAGTTAATTCTTTAACTAACTTTACTACAGCTAATTTAGAACCACCTGCTGCTTTTAAGATTACATCAAATTCAGTTTGCTCTTCTGCTGCATCTCCTCCTGCTGCTGGACCTGCTACTGCTACTGCTGCTGCTGCTGGCTCAATACCATACTCATCTTTTAAAATATCAGCTAATTCATTAACCTCTTTTACTGTTAAGTTAACTAATTGCTCTGCGAAATCTTTTAAATCTGCCATTTTAATTGTTTTTGAAATTTTTATTATTTAGTTTATTAGTGCGCGAAATTATTTTTCTGATAACGTCTTTAAAATACCTGATAATTTATTACCTCCTGATTGTAATGCTGAAACAACATTCTTAGCAGGTGATTGTAATAACGAGATAATATCTCCAATAAGTTCTTCTTTAGACTTAATGTTAACTAGTGAGTCTAATTGGTCATCTCCAACATAAACTCCCTCTTCAACATATGCTCCTTTTAATAAAGGTTTGTCTGATTTTTTTCTGAACTCTTTAATAACTTTTGCTGGTGCATTTGCAACTTCAGCAATCATCATTGAAGTATTACCTTTTAAAACATCCTGTAAATCTCCGAAATTTTTATCAGAAGCTTCCATTGCCTTTGAAAGCAAAGTGTTTTTAACAACAGCTAATTCTACGCCAGCTTTAAAACATGCTCTACGTAAGTTAGATGTAGTTACTGCATCTAAAGCAGAAATATCTGCTAAATAAATGATACTTGTATCTGCTAATCTTGCTGTTAAATCTTGTATTACTTGTGATTTGTCTTCTCTTGTCATAATTAAAAAGTTTTAACTGCCTTATGATACAGATTTTTCATCTACAGCAACACTAGGACTCATAGTTGAAGACATAAAAATACTCTTAATATAGTCTCCTTTAGCCGCTGTTGGCTTTAATTTAATTAACGTTTGTAATAACTCATTTGCATTTTCCTGAATCTTCTGAGCATCAAATGATACTTTTCCGATCGCAGCATGTACAATACCAGTTTTATCAACTTTAAAGTCAATTTTACCAGCTTTAACTTCCTGTACTGCTTTTGCAACGTTCATAGTTACTGTACCTGTCTTTGGGTTAGGCATTAAACCTCTTGGTCCTAACACACGACCTAATGGTCCTAACTTACCCATAACACTAGGCATAGTAATAATAACATCAACATCAGTCCAACCTCCTTTAATCTTCTGAAGGTACTCATCTAATCCAACATAATCTGCTCCCGCTTCTTTAGCTTCAGCTTCTTTATCTGGAGTAACTAATGCTAATACTTTAACATCTTTACCTGTTCCGTGTGGTAATGTTACAACTCCACGTACCATTTGATTTGCTTTACGTGGATCTACTCCTAAACGTACTGCTAAATCAACTGACGCGTCAAACTTTACAGTTGTAATTTCTTTAACTAAAGCTGATGCATCTTTTAAGCTGTAAACTTTAGAGCTATCTACCTTAGAACGAGCTTCTTTTTGCTTTCTAGTAATTGCCATTTCTAAATATCTTTTAAAGTTTAAGCAGGTGCATCACCTGTTACTGTTAATCCCATAGAACGAGCAGTTCCGGCAATCATCTTCATTGCAGATTCGACTTTAAAGGCATTCATATCAACCATTTTGTCTTCTGCAATTCCTCGAATTTGATCCCAAGAAACACTTGCTACTTTTTTCCTATTTGGTTCTCCTGAACCTTTCTTAATTTTGGCCGCTTCTAATAATTGTACTGCAGCTGGTGGTGTTTTTACAACAAACTCGAAAGATTTGTCTTTATAAACAGTAATCACGACAGGTAATACTTTACCTTGTTTGTCCTGTGTACGTGCATTAAATTGCTTACAGAACTCCATGATATTAACACCGGCAGCACCTAAAGCGGGTCCAACTGGTGGCGACGGATTCGCAGCACCTCCCCTTACTTGTAGTTTAACTAATTTACTTACTTCTTTTGCCATTGTTTAAGATTTAATGATTTGTTTAAAATGGAAGCTTTAAACACATCTAAATATAGGTGTAACGATTATATTTTTTCTACTTGCGTATAATTTAATTCTAATGGAGTTTTTCTACCGAAAATCTTAACCATTACTTCTAATTTACGCTTCTCCTCATTAATATTTTCAACTGCCCCGTCGAAACCATTAAAAGGACCATCGATTACTTTTACTGTTTCTCCTATATTAAAAGGAATTACAATATTTTCATCTTTTACAGAAAGTTCATCAACTTTTCCTAACATTCTGTTTACTTCTGATTTACGCATAGGCACTGGCTCTCCTCCTTTAGTTTCACCTAAAAAACCAATAACATTTGTCACTGACTTAATTACGTGAGGAACTTCACCTGCTAAATTAGCTTCTACCATTACATAACCCGGAAAATAAACTCTCTCTCTGTTAACTTTTTTTCCGTTTCTTTCTTGAATAACTTTTTCGGTTGGTACAATTACCTGGTTTACGTAATCTGTCAATCCGAAACGAGCGATTTCAGTTTCAATATAGGCTTTAACCTTATTTTCCTGTCCTCCTACTGCTCTAACTACGTACCATTTCATTACTGAATCAGCCATCATTAAAACATTTTAAAGAAATTATCTAATCCTGTTTGAAAAACTTTATCTACTCCTGCTACTACTAAAGCAAAAACAATTGTAAATGCAGCAACAACAACAGTAGACTTTTGTGCCTCTTCACGAGATGCCCAAGTCATATTTGTATTTAGTTCTTCAAAAGAACCTTTAATATATTGTATAAAGTTATTCATTTTCTTATCCTTTTAACGAGTTACGATATTAATCGCAACTCGTTTTGATTATGCACGGACGGAGAGATTCGAACTCCCGACACCTGGTTTTGGAGACCAGTGCTCTACCGCTGAACTACGCCCGTATTTTAAAAGGAGTCTCTCATTTAAGAGACTCCTTTTTATAATGTAAACTAATTGATTAGTCTAAAATTTCAGTTACCTGACCTGCACCTACTGTTCTACCACCTTCACGGATAGCGAACTGTAAACCTAAGTTTAATGCAATTGGTTGGATTAAATCAACTGTAATAGTTAAGTTATCACCAGGCATAACCATTTCAACACCATCAGGAAGAACAATATTTCCTGTTACATCAGTTGTACGTACGTAAAACTGTGGACGATAGTTGTTATGGAATGGAGTGTGACGTCCACCTTCTTCTTTTTTCAACACATACACCTCAGCCTTAAACTTAGCGTGTGGAGTTACAGAACCTGGCTTACAGATTACCATCCCTCTTTTAATATCTTCTTTTGCAATACCTCTTAATAAGATACCAGCGTTATCTCCTGCCTCACCTCTATCTAAGATTTGACGGAACATTTCGATACCAGTTACTGTAGAAGTTAACTTCTCAGTACCCATACCAATAATATCTACAGCTTCACCAGAATTGATGATACCAGTTTCAATACGACCAGTAGCAACAGTTCCACGACCTGTAATTGAGAATACATCTTCAATAGGCATTAAGAAAGGCTTTTCAGTTTCTCTTAAAGGCTCTTCGATCCATGCATCAACTTGTGCCATTAATTCTAAAACAGTATCAACCCATTTTTGTTCACCATTTAAAGCTCCTAAAGCAGAACCAGCAACAACAGGACCATTATCTCCATCATACTCATAGAAAGATAATAATTCTCTTACTTCCATTTCAACTAACTCAAGTAACTCTTCATCATCAACCATATCCACCTTGTTTAAGAAAACAACCATACGTGGAATACCTACCTGACGACCTAATAAGATGTGCTCACGAGTTTGTGGCATTGGACCATCTGTTGCAGCTACTACTAATATAGCTCCATCCATTTGAGCAGCACCCGTTACCATGTTCTTTACGTAATCGGCGTGACCTGGACAGTCTACGTGCGCGTAGTGACGGTTTTGAGTTGCATATTCAACGTGAGAAGAGTTAATTGTAATACCTCTTTCTTTTTCTTCTGGTGCATTATCGATTTGATCAAAATCTCTAGCTTCAGAGAATCCTGCATCACTTAATACTTTAGTGATAGCAGCAGTTAATGTAGTTTTACCGTGATCTACGTGACCAATTGTACCAACGTTTAAGTGGGGCTTCGAACGATCGTAAGTTTCTTTTGCCATGATTATTAATTTTAATTCTTAGTTAAATATATTTAGTGTTACTTTAAATTCTTTTTTAAAAAAACTCTAAAAAAGAGCCAATGACCGGATTTGAACCGGTGACCTCATCCCTACCAAGGATGCGCTCTACCAACTGAGCTACACCGGCCTGGATAATTATTATAGAGCGAAAGACCAGGTTCGAACTGGCGACATTCAGCTTGGAAGGCTGACGCTCTACCAACTGAGCTACTTTCGCGTATTTTTAAAACCTTTCATTAATAATCAAAAGTTGAAGCTTGATATATTAACTAATCGGTTTTAAAAAAGTGGGGAGAGCAGGATTCGAACCTGCGAAGTCGTAAGACAACGGAGTTACAGTCCGTCCCAGTTGGCCGCTTTGGTATCTCCCCTTTGGTAATTTAAAACTATGTTAAAGAACTTTCTTTATTTTGAGCCGATGAGAGGACTCGAACCTCCGACCTGCTGATTACAAATCAGCTGCTCTAGCCAGCTGAGCTACATCGGCTTTTATTGTCATAAAAAACAATCCGCTATTTCTAACGGATTGCAAATGTATAAAGTAATTTTTATATTCTAAAGCTTTTTTAGATTATTTTTTATCTTTTTATGATACTAATGAATCTCGATGCTTTTCTTTTGATTTTTTTAAGCTTCTTTTTAATGAGTCAACAGCAATATTTACACCCTCTTCAAAGGTTTTATTTTGTTTTTTAACCATCAATTCACTTCCCGGAATATTTATTTTTATTTCTGTAATTTTATTTTCTTTCTCACTTGTTTTCTGAACTTTTAAAAAAACTTCTACATCAACTATCTTATCATGAAACTTCTCTAAACCTTCTATCTTCTTTTCAATGTAATCTATCAAACTTTTATCTGCTGTAAAGTTTACTGACTGCGTGAATACTTTCATAATTTTTTAAATCTTTATTTTGACTCTCTAGGGTGAGCCTTGTTAAACACTTTTTTTATCTGCTCCAAGCTATTATGCGTATACACTTGGGTAGCGGCTAAACTTGAATGCCCTAGTAATTCTTTAACCGAATTTAACGACGCACCATTATTAAGTAAATGTGTTGCGAAAGCATGCCTTAATATATGTGGGCTTTTTTTTGCTTTTGTGGACACTCTACTAAAGTACAAATTAATTATTCGGTACACAAGAGTTTCATAAATTTCAACCCCTTTTTTGGTTATCAAAAGCTCCTCTACTCCTTTTAATTCTTTTTCTTTTTTTAACGCTAAATACTGATTTAAAGTAATTAAGATAGACGGCAACAGCACTACAAACCTCTCTTTATTTCTTTTACCCAAAACTTTTATTAATTGCCTACTAAAATCGATATCTTTTTCTTTAATATTAATCAGCTCTATTCTTCGCATACCTGTTGAATACAACAACTCTACTATTAACTTATTTCTTACTGATTCAAAATCTACTTCTTCATTTAAAATAGCCAATACTTTTTGTATTTCTTTTTCATCAAAAGGTGCTTGTATTTTTTTTTGAACTTTTAGTGCTTTGTGTTTTGCTAACGGATTAACTTCAACTTCTTTTACTTTCTGAAGAAAGGTGTAAAAAGTTTTTAAAGAACTCACTTTTCTATTTATACTTCTATTCGAAATTTGCTTATCAACAAGACTCACTATCCATGTTCTAATTTGATTGTAATGAATTGTCGTTAACTCTTCTTGCTCAAATTCAGCCACACAAAAATCTTTAAATGCTACAATATCTGTTCGGTACGCATTTATAGTGTTTATAGAATAGTTTTTTTCGTGCTCTAAATATTTTAAGAAAGCTGCTACAAGCATTGGTTTTGTTTTTATTGAAATAAATATACAAAAAAACCTGTATTGATAAATCAACACAGGTTTTATATTACTCTTTATAAACTATTTCTAGCTTACTTCTTCTTTCGTTCTTAATCCTTGAACGTAAGACGCTTTTTTCATTTGAGCACGTTTAACGACAGATGGTTTGTTAAACTGTTTTTTGTCGCGTAATTGTCTTAAGATTTTTACGTCTCTGAACTTTCGCTTATAACGTTTTAACGCTCTATCGATATTCTCTCCTTCTTTAATTGGAATAATTAACATGTGTTAGCACCTCCCTTCATTGTAGTCTCTAAATTTTTATTTTTAGGACTGCAAATGTACTGAGTCTTTTTTAATTAACAATTAAATTTTTACTTATTTTAAATTTCACTGTCGCATTAGCGATTGAAACGGCATCCTTTTTTATTTTTTTTATAAAAAAGATATAGTGTAAAGCGCGACCTGAAAGGGAATGCCCAAAATATCTTCAATGTAAAGGTAAAATTAGGTTGCTGGTTTATATTCCTTCTTATCTATGATCATTTTTGCGATGCAGAAAATGCATTTTCGCAAAAACGACAATCAACAATATTAGGTTGCTGGCTTATATTCTTTCTTATCTATAATCATTTTTGCGATAATTTCTTTCAAAATTTCAGAAGTACCTCCACCAATTGGTCCTAAACGGCTATCTCTTAATAAACGTGCTAACGGATACTCTTCCATATAACCATAACCTCCTAATAACTGTAAAGCGTCGTATATAACCTCATCTGCCATTTTTGTGGATAGCATTTTACTCATACTCGCCTCTTTTACCACATAAACACCTTCGTTTAGTCTTTTTGTAATCGAATAGTTATATTCTCTACACATATCAACTTTAGATGCCATCTCTGCTACTTTATGACGTAACGCCTGAAACTTATCTAATGTTTTACCAAAAGCTTCTCTTTCGCTCATATATGTTATCACATAATCTACAGCAAACTCAGCTCTTGCATGTGCATTGATTGCCATTATTAAGCGCTCTAAAGCAAAATGCTGCATTATATACGGAAAGCCTTTTCCTTCTTCGCCCATTAAATTCTCTGCAGGAATTACTACATTATCAAATGCAATTTCTGCCGTATCTGAAGCTCTCCAACCTAGTTTATCTAACTTTGTTGATGAAATTCCTGGTGTATTTCTATCTACCAAAAGAATACTCATTCCTTTATGTTTATCCTCCGGATTTGTTTTTGCTGCAACTACTAAGTAATCAGAATACACACCGTTTGTAATAAATGTTTTAGATCCGTTAATTACATAGGTATCTCCTTTTTTAATTGCAGTAGTTCTCATACCTGCAACATCACTACCACCAAAAGGTTCAGAAATACATAAACATCCTATCATATCTCCGTTAATACTGGGAGTTAAATATTCTTTTTTGATTCTGTCGTCTCCTTCTTTATTTAAGTGTGTCATTGCCAAGTAAGCGTGCGCCCACATATTTGCTGCAAAACCACCTGAATTTATTTTTTGTAATTCTTCTAAAAAAATCACAGTATAAAAAAGATCTAAACCTAAACCACCGTGTTCTTCTGGTTGATTTAATCCGAAATAACCCATTTCCCCGAATTTCTTCCAAATGAAACGCTCAACGGTTCCGTCTTTTTCCCACTTATTTATATGAGGAACAACTTCTTTTTGCAAAAAGTCCTTAAAACTCTGTCGAAAAAAGTCATGTTCTTCAGTAAAGTACATACTATTCATAATTATATATTCTGTTTGTTGTTTGTTTATTCTGCTTTCAAATATAAAACTATTCTGTCATATTTCTCAATAGGGAAACCGTCAATGTTTTTTATTTCCACAATATTTTGAAGTTCAGCTACCTCATCTCTATATTCAAAAATCTTTTTACAGAGATCGTAATCAATATATGGATTTTTTAAAACCTCCTTAAAAGTAGCCGTATTTATATTTATTTTTTGAATTTGTGGTTTTTCATAAATCTTAAACCTTTTTACAACTCTAGCTACAGTTGATTTATCAACTCCCCACACTTCGTTTAATTGTGATGCAAAAGAAAAACCTTGTAGTTTTTTTCGATATTTTATGATTCTTTCTGAAATCACTTCACCAACACCATTAACAGCTTCAAAATCTTGCTGTGTGGCTTTATTTATATCATCAGTTGTTACCGAAGTTCTTTTACTCGGTGTCTCTTTATACACTGAATTAACTTTTGATTTATTATTTGATGCTAACTTATTACGTTTTACAACCCAATCTGGGAATTTAAAATAAAGTGAAATCTTATTTAATAAACTGTCTGACACTTTTGTTATTTCCTGAAACTCTTGTGCTGAGTTTACGAATTTACGTTGTGCCCGGTAAGCATGCAATCTATCAATTTCTTGAAGAGACATTCCTAATTGTTCTCCTTTAAAATCGGTAATATAATTAGGGTTAAAGGGATAAGTTTTAGGTTTCCTTTTTTCTAGTTCAACACTCTTTAAACTATCTATTTGTTTCTGAAAAGTTAGTAACTCTTTTGAACTTGTATCCGTTATTGGATCCGAAGAAAAATCTGAAAAGAAATAAACAAACTGAAGAATAACTATAATAAATATCAAAAAGAAAATCCCATTTCTTTGGCGTTTGTTATACCAGAAATGGGATTTAAATATTTTCATTTTAAAGAATTTTACATATGATCGTTAACATCTATAGCGCCATCTTCAATTGCTTCTTCTTTCTTATTAATTGCATTGGTGTATTTTATTAACTCTTTTTTAATAACCGGAGATAACATAATTACACCTATAATATTTGGTACAACCATTGCAAAAATCATTGCATCAGAGAAATCAATTACTGCACCTAAACTAATAGAAGCACCTATAACTACAAACATTAAAAATAATACTTTATAAACTAAATCAGTAATTTTTCCTTTACCGAATAAAAATTTCCATCCTTGCATACCGTAATAAGACCAAGAAATCATTGTAGAAAATGCAAATAAAATAACTGCAATTGTTAATACGATTGAGAAGTGAGGTATTACAGAATCAAACGCTATTGCTGTTAATTCAACTCCTTCTTTAATCTCTACACCATACTGCATAAACTGCCCGTCGAAATTTGTAATAATAATTACCAAAGCTGTCATTGTACAAATAACCACTGTATCTACAAATGGCTCTAATAAAGCAACAATACCTTCACTCGCTGGATATTTTGTACGAACTGCTGAGTGTGCAATTGCTGCAGAACCTACACCTGCTTCATTTGAAAAAGCACCTCTTCTAATACCTTGAATCATTACTCCAATTAAACCACCTGCAATTCCTAATCCAGAGAAAGCTCCTTCATATATCAACATAAAAGCATCATCTATCAATGAATAATTAGCAAATAAAATAATTAAAGCTGCTAACACATATATTCCTGCCATAAAAGGCACTACTTTTTCTGTTACAGAGGCAATTCTTTTTATTCCTCCAATAATAACTACAGCTACTAATGCCGCCATTACTAATCCAAAATACATTCCTGCATTTGGCCCTGTTAATTCAAATAATTTGGTAAACTGTGCAGCTGCTTGATTGGCTTGAAACATGTTTCCACCACCAAAAGAACCTCCAATAACAAATATTGCAAATAAAACTGCTAATACTTTACCTAAGCCTCCTGCTCCTTTTTCTTTTAATCCTTTTGTCAAATAATACATTGGACCACCATAAACAGTACCATCTTCACCAACATCTCTATACTTTACACCTAAAGTACATTCTGCAAATTTAGAAGCCATCCCTAATAAACCAGCTATGATCATCCAGAATGTTGCTCCCGGACCACCTATTGATAATGCTACTGCAACCCCTGCAATATTACCTAAACCAACCGTTGCAGATAATGCAGCTGTTAATGCTTGGAAGTGAGAAACCTCTCCGTCAGCTCCTTCATCTTTTATAGTTTCAAAAACATCTCCTCCTGGAGTTTGATCTCCGTATAATTTATCTACTCCGTGCTTTTCAATATCTTCGTATTTACCTCTAACAACCTGAATTGCTGTCACAAAGCCTGTGAAATTAATAAATTTAAAATAAAAAGTAAAATATAAAGCTCCTCCTATTAACACGATAAGTACCCAAGGTATTTGAAAAGTTTCTGAGAAAGGAATTTCATAGAATATAGCTTTTACAAACCAACCTGTATAATCTTTAAAAATTGTATCAATTTTATCTGTAGTACTGCTTTGTGCAAATGTTAACAACGGTGTTATTAATAATAACAACGTAAGAAGTCTTTTCTTCATAATAAATATGTTAGTTTTTATATTTTGTAATGCGCAATATCCTAAAAAAAATGCACTTCCGACAAGTTTTATGCGTTAAATGTGGCTTTACATTATCTTTTCTTTAAATTTTCGCAAATCTTCTTTAAATGATTTTGGTTGAAAATTTAATTCTTTATTTGTTTTAGATAAATCAAATCCTGTTTTAGATGGCCTAATTGCTTTTTGATTTAAATCATTTGTTGCTATCGGTTTAATCAAACTTTTATCTAATTTAAAAACATCTGCTATTTGCTGTGCAATCTCATAAATACTTAATAACGTGTTTGATGAAATATTAAAAATCCCTGTAGACTTTTTATCTATTACTATTTTACACGCTTGCGCCAAATCTTCAACATAAGTAGGCATACGAAATTGATCTTTAACAATTGTAATTTGTTTTTTATCCTCTAAACTCTTCTTTACCCACAATACAATATTACTTCGGGTCATATCAAACACTTTGCCGTATACCAAAATAGTGCGAAGAATCGCATAATCTATTTTAGAGGCTGTTAAAATATTTTCTGATTTCAATTTAGATACTCCGTAATAGTTTAGCGGATTTGGAGTGTCGGTTTCTTTATAAGGACCACTTTCACCATCAAATATAAAATCGGTAGATATATGTATTAAATGTATGTTATTTACTTCTGAATATTCTTTTAACAATTCTACAACACCTATATTTAATAGATCGCATGCTTTTTTATCATCTTCACAAGCATCAACATTTGTCATTGCTGCCGTGTTAACAATAACATCAGGCTTGCATGCTGTTAAGTTTTTAAGAAGTATTTTTTTATCAGTAAGGTCAACAGAAACATATTTAAAATTGGTTTTACCACTTCTATTTTCCCCTCTAGAAAATCCGCTTACAGTATATTTTTCTTTATCCTTTAATAAAAGGTTTACTAAGGTTTGCCCAAGTAAACCATTACTTCCGGTAACAACTATATTTTTCATTAAAACAACTCTCTTAATTTAATTATTTGCTCTGGGCGACCTAGAACAATTAAGTTTGCGCCTGCTGTTAACTTTACCGAAGCATCTGGATTTATGATATATTCTTTATCCGTAGTTCGATAGCCAATTACAGTGCATCCTGTTTTTTTACGCAAATCTAAATCTAAAATGGTGCTATTTAAATACTCCTTAGGCAGGTTATCTATCGCTATTTCTTCTAAATTCGCTGTTGTATCGCCCTCTATAGTTAATCTATCTACAAATTCTATAACATCAGGCGTAACAACTAAAGATGCCATATGCGCACCTCCTAATTTATCAGGCATAATTACATTATCTGCTCCTGCTATTTTAAGCTTGCTATAAGAAGTTTCTTTAGACGCCCTACTTATTATCTTTGAGTCTTTATTTAATTGATTTGCTGTTAACACTACAAATAAATTATCAGCATCCGAAGGTAAAACGGTAATTAAATTAGCGGCATTTAAAATACCTGCTTTTAATAATGCTTCATCGGTTGTTGCATCTCCCTCTATATTTAATATTCCTTTTTCGTCTAATTGCTTTATAATATCCTCATGCATTTCTATAACAACAACGTCTTTTTTGTAGCTATTTAATTTAGCTATTGCTTGCTTCCCATTTCTACCATAACCACAAACAATAGTATGCCCTTTTAACTTTTCTATTTTTTTTTGCACTTTTTTTATTTTTAGTTGACGAAAAAACTGACCGCTAATTAAATATTCAGAAAACGAGGATACTGCATAACCGAAAATAAATAAACTTGATAATATTAAACCTATCGTAAATATTTTTTCTCCTGTACCAAAAGGATGAACTTCTCCAAAACCAATAGTAGTTATGGTAATTATAGTCATATATAAAGCATCAATAAAAGAATAATTGAATATTATTAAATACCCTCCTACTCCTATTGATAAAATTAATACTGAAAATAAGATTGCTTTGTATAACCTTGATTTAAATACATTATTTATCATAAATCGAAAACAGAGGTTCTTTTAGTGTAAATCATATCTTTTAATTTTAATACAAATGCCATTGTTAAATACAAAGCAAAAGATAAACCCACGGTTACAAAAGATATATAAATAAAAAACAATCGCACATTGGTAGCTCGCATACCTAAACGATCTGCCAACCTTGAAGACACTGCAAAACCATGGCGTTCAAAAAAATGACGTACCGAATGAATAAATTTCATAATTAACTTATTTTCATTGCAAGGTACCAATTTACAATGATTTGTTTATAACATCGGCTTTAAAATAAATTTGGTTTCTGTAACTTTGCTTTTCGTAAAAATCTCACTTTGAAAGAACAAGAGTACATAGAAGTATACGGAGCACGCGCTCACAATTTAAAAAACATCGATGTAAAAATACCTCGAGAAAAACTGGTGGTTATTACTGGCTTAAGTGGTAGCGGAAAGTCATCATTAGCTTTCGATACTATTTATGCTGAAGGACAGCGTAGATATATTGAAACTTTCTCTGCTTATGCGCGTCAGTTTTTAGGCGGATTAGAAAGACCTGATGTTGATAAAATTGATGGATTATCGCCCGTAATTTCTATCGAACAAAAGACGACTAATAAAAGTCCGCGTTCTACCGTAGGAACTATTACCGAGATTTACGATTTTCTTCGTTTACTCTTTTCTCGTGCCTCGGATGCATATTCTTACAATACAAACGAGAAAATGGTGAGTTATTCTGATGAGCAAATCAGGCAACTAATTTTAAAAGATTTTAATGAAAAGCGCATCGCAGTTCTTGCGCCTTTAATTAAATCTAGAAAAGGGCATTATCGAGAGCTTTTCGAACAAATTTCTAAACAAGGTTTTGTCCGCGTTCGTGTAGACGGAGAAATAAAAGAGATTGTAAAAGGAATGAAACTTGACCGATACAAAACTCACGATATTGAAGTAGTTATAGATCGTTTAATTGTAAACGAAAAATCAGAAAAACGTTTAGAAGAAACTATAAAAACAGCTTTATATACCGGAAATAATATTTTAATGGTGGTTGATGTTGACGATGAAAAGCCTCGTTATTTTAGTCGCGAATTGATGTGTCCTACAACCGGAATTGCATACCCGAATCCAGAACCAAATACATTTTCATTCAACTCACCAAGAGGTGCATGCTCTAATTGTAACGGTTTAGGTATTACCAATCAAATTAACGAGAAAAAGGTAATTCCAGATCATACTATTTCTATTAAAAAAGGTGGAATTATTCCTTTAGGAGAACAAAAAAGTAGTTGGATTTTTAAACAATTACAAACTATTGCCGATAGACACAATTTTAAACTTACCGACCCGATAAATAAAATCCCGCAAGACGCGATGCATATTATTTTACACGGTGGTAATGATAAATTTGAAATCAACTCTAAAGATCTTGGTGTAACTAGAAATTACGAAATAGATTTTGAAGGAATTATAGCATTTATAGATAATCAACATAAAAATGCAGAAAGCACTTCTATTAAACGCTGGGCAAAAGACTTTATGGATGAAGTTAACTGTTCTGTTTGCGAAGGTAAAAGATTAAAAAAAGAAGCGCTCCATTTTAAAGTTGTTGATAAAAACATTAGTGATTTAGCACAAATGGATGTTACCGAGCTAGCTACTTGGTTTAAAAATATTGAAAGTAGCCTTTCTGAAAAACAATTAATAATTGCATCTGAAATACTAAAAGAAATCCGAACTAGAATTCAGTTTTTATTAGATGTTGGGTTAGATTATTTAACTTTAGACAGAACTTCTAAATCACTTTCTGGCGGTGAAGCACAACGAATTCGATTAGCCACCCAAATTGGCTCCCAATTAGTTGGCGTTTTATATATTTTAGATGAGCCAAGTATTGGTTTACACCAACGAGACAATGAAAAACTAATAAAATCACTTATTAAATTACGTGATGTTGGTAATTCAGTTTTAGTTGTAGAACACGACAAAGACATGATTGAACAAGCCGATTTTGTTTTCGATATTGGTCCGGGTGCAGGTGTTCACGGAGGTGAAATTGTAAGTGAAGGAACTTTTGAAGATTTAAAATCGCACAACACTTTAACTGCAGATTACTTAACGGGAAGAAAAGAAATTGCTGTTCCAAAAGAAAGAAGAGCAGGCAACGGAAATTTTATTAAACTATCCGGAGCATCCGGAAACAACTTAAAAAATGTATCTGTAAAATTTCCTTTAGGCCAAATGATTTGTGTTACCGGAGTTTCAGGAAGCGGAAAATCTACTTTAATAAACGAAACATTATATCCTATTTTAAATGCCCATATTTATCGTGGTGTAAAAAAACCAATGCCTTATAAAAAAATTGAAGGTTTAGAGCATATCGATAAAGTAATTGATATTGACCAATCTCCTATTGGTAGAACTCCACGCTCAAATCCTGCAACCTATACAGGTACTTTCGGAGAAATCCGTAGTTTATTTGCTAAAACTCCAGAAGCTGCCATTCGCGGTTATAAACCTGGTCGTTTTAGTTTTAATGTAAAAGGCGGTCGTTGTGAAACTTGCCAAGGAGGCGGAGTTCGTGTTATTGAAATGAACTTTTTACCAGATGTTCAGGTAGAATGTGAAACCTGCCAAGGAAAACGTTTTAATAGAGAAACTTTAGAAATTCGTTACAAAGGAAAATCGATTTCTGATATTTTAGACATGACGATTAATGAAGCCACTAACTTCTTTGAGCATATTCCTAAAATATATCGCAAGCTAAAAACAATTAAAGATGTTGGCTTAGGGTATATTACTTTAGGGCAACAATCAACTACACTTTCTGGTGGAGAAGCACAACGTATAAAACTAGCATCAGAATTATCAAAAAGAGATACCGGAAACACTTTTTACATTTTAGATGAACCTACCACTGGTTTGCATTTTGAAGATATTCGTGTTTTAATGGATGTTTTAAATGAATTAGCAAATAAAGGAAATACCGTATTAATTATTGAACATAATATGGATGTAATTAAACTTGCTGATTACATTATTGACATCGGTATGGAAGGTGGGAAAAATGGAGGAAATGTTTTAGCCACGGGCTCTCCTGAAAAAGTTGCCAAACATAAAACTAGTTATACTGCTAAGTTTTTAAAAAAAGAACTAAATTAGCAAGCTTGCTAAAGATGTAAATTAGCAATATAATTTGTTACATTAATTATAAAAGAATTTATGAGTATGAGTCCGAACGATGACAGAAAAATTAAAGAAAAATTACAACCAAAAACTTGGAATGAAATAAAAACAAACGATTCTTGGGCTATTTTTAAAATCATGGCCGAGTTTGTTGAAGGGTACGAAAAATTAAGTAAAATAGGACCTTGTGTGTCTATTTTTGGTTCTGCAAGAACAAAAACAGATGACCCTTATTATAAACTAGCTGAAGAAGTTGGTTTTAAATTAACTGAAAACGGATTTGGAGTAATTACCGGTGGTGGACCAGGAATAATGGAAGCTGGTAATAAAGGAGCGCATAGAGGAAAAGGAACTTCGGTTGGATTAAATATCGAATTACCTTTCGAACAACACGATAATCCTTGGGTTGACCGTGATAAAAACTTAAACTTCGATTATTTTTTCGTTCGTAAAGTTATGTTCGTAAAATATTCTCAAGGTTTTGTTGTAATGCCAGGTGGTTTTGGTACTATGGATGAGCTTTTTGAAGCAATCACATTAATTCAAACTAACAAAATTGGTCGTTTTCCTATTGTTTTGGTAGGAACAAAATTCTGGACAGGTTTATTAGACTGGATAAAAAACACCTTGTTAGAAGAAGGTAATATTAGTGAAAAAGATTTAGATTTATTTAGAGTTGTTGATACTGCTGATGAAGCTGTAGAGCACTTTAATAAATTTTACAAGAAAAACGAATTAAAACCAAACTTTTAAAAATAATTACATAAAAAGCTCGTTGATTCTTCAACGAGCTTTTATCTTTAATTTGAAACATCAATTACTCCTCTTTTTTATCTCACTTTTCATGTCCTGTTATACAGTAACAGCGCAAACGAATACTATTGAAATAGATGCAAAACTAGATGATAAAAAGGATTTACTTCACATCAATCAAAAAACTGTTTACTATAATAATTCTTCAGATACATTAAATACTATTTTTTTACATAACTGGTCTAATAGTTATAAAGACAAAAATACTCCACTAGGAAAACGTCTTATAGAAGATTATAAAAAAGACTTTTACTTTTCTAAAGAAAAAGATAAAGGTTTTACCAAAATACATGAGATTACAGTAAACAATAAAAAAGCTACTTTTAATGTAAAAGAAAATCAGCCTGATATAATTGAAATACCTTTAAAAGGTCTTTTAAAACCAAATGACAGCTTAATTATAGCTACAAATTATATTGTGAAAATTCCAAGTGCTAAATTTACAGGATACGGAAAAACTAAAAACGGATATCACTTACGATTTTGGCATATTACACCTGCTGTTTATAATAAAAAATGGCAACTGATGAGCAATTTAAATATTGATGATTTATATGAAAACCTAACAAACTACACTATAAACATTTCTATTCCTAAAAAATATACTATTGAAAGTAATCTGCCTCAAAAGAAAATTAAGCAAAAGAGTAACACGCTCTATTATTTAAAAGGTAAAAAAAGAAAAGATATTTTTCTTCACATTGACTCCCTAAATCAATTCAAATCCTTTAAATTAAAAGACAAAAAAATAATAACAGACACAAATTTAAAAAATATACCTAGAGACACTACTGCCAAAATAATAAATAAACAAATTGACTTTATTGAGGGTTTTTTAGGCAAACATCCACATAATGAAATTTTTATTGATGCTGCCACCATTAAAAAAAATTCGTTACATGAAATTTACGGACTTCCTAGATGGCTTAAACCTTTTCCTGAGAATTTTAGATGGGAAATCAACTTTTTTAAAGCACTTTCTAAAAGATATATAAATGATGCATTAATACTAAACCAGCGAACAGATTATTGGCTTACAAATGGTTTAGAAACTTTTTTAATGATGAAGTATATTGATGAGTATTATCCAAATATTACTGTTTTGGGTAAATACGCTAAATACTGGCCTATTAAAACATATAATTTATCAAAACTAAAGCAAAATGATAAATACTCTTTTGTATATCAATTTAGTGCACGTAAATTTTATGACCAACCATTAAATACTCCTTCTGACTCTCTTTCTAATTTTAACCAAAAGGTTGTTAGCGAATACAAATCTGGGTTAGGATTGCTCTATCTTCAAGATTATATCGGAGGTGATACTTTGACTCAGTCTTTAAAAGAATTCTACGCTAAAAATCAATTAAAAGAAACAAACAGTAATCAATTCAAAGAGTTACTTCAAAAAAACACTTCAAAAAATTTAGAATGGTTTTTTAATGATTATTTAAAGACTAGTAAAAAAATAGATTACAAGATTTCTAAAATAAAAACAACGAGAGGAAAAGACTCTTTACTTGTTACTATAAAAAACAAAAGAAATATACCTTCTCCAATAGCTTTATACGGTATCCAAAAAAAGAAGGTTATATTTAAAAAATGGGTTACAGGAACCGATTCTATAAAAACAATTAAAATTAAAAAAGGAGGTTTTGATAAACTTGCTTTAAATTACGAAAACATTTACCCGGAATATAATTCCCTCGATAATTTCAGAAATGTTAACAATACACTTATCAATAAACCAATAGATTTTCAGTTTTTTACAGATGTTGAAAACCCTTATTACAATCAATTATTTTATTATCCCGATTTTAAATATAATTTATATGACGGTGTAATTTTAGGAGTAAACATCAATAATCAAGCTGTGATAAGCCATAATTTCGAATTTAGCCTAACGCCCAATTTCAGTACAAAAAGCAATAATTTTTCAGGATCCTACGGTTTTTCTTACAATCATTTTTTTAAGAAAACTAAAATTTATAAAATTCGTTATGGTTTTAGCGGAAGTAGTTTTCACTATGCACCAGAGTTATATTACACTACGTTTGCTCCTTCTGTTAGCATTCAGTTTAGGAGAAATACATTGCGCGAAAACGGATTAAAACTTTTTATTGCCAGGTTAATTAGCGTCAATAAACAAGTGGAATTAGGCAAAACCAAAGAGGCCAGTGATAAATATAATGTTCTTAACTTAAGGTATATCAACTCTAATTTTAATGCAATTAAAAGAACTCAATATGCTATTAATGCGGAATTAAACTCTAGTTTTAGTAAAATAACAACCGATTTTCGTTATCGTAAATTTTTCTCGGCGGACAAAAGTTTTGATGTTCGTTTTTTTGGAGGATTTTTTTTACATAACAAATCTGAAGGAGATTATTTTAGCTTCGGATTAAATCGTGGTTCTGATTATTTATTTGAACAAAACTTATTTGGGCGTTCTGAAAACGAAGGAATTTTTAGTCAGCAATTTGTAATTGATCAAGCTGGTTTTAAATCAAAATATAGTAAACCTCAATTTTCGAATCAATTAATAACATCAATAAACACAAGTGTTAGTGTATATAAATGGGCAGAATTTTATAATGATGTTGCAATGCTTAAAAATAGAGATACCTCACCTAACTTTTTTTACGAGAACGGAATACGTTTAAATTTTATCCCTAATATTTTTGAATTTTACTTTCCTATTTACACCAACGAAGGTTTTGAGGTTACACAAGAAGCATATCCTACAAAGATTAGATTTGTAATCACCACAAGTATTGACAGAATTTATAATTTCCTTAGAAGAGGATTATTATAGATACTTCAACAAAACTTCTTTTTTTTTGATTTTTTTGAAGAATATTCAGTAATAGTTGAAATTTTTAAATTTCAACTAAAAAAACTATCTTTGTAAGCACACCAAAACCAGAAGATAATGAAGCAAAAGACCGAAATAGCTAACACTCAACAACTTTCTTTTAAAGATTTTAAAAATGAAGTTTTAAACGACTATCGAATTGCACGCTTAAGTAGAGAATGTAGTTTATTAGGACGTAGAGAAGTTTTAACAGGTAAAGCAAAATTCGGAATTTTTGGTGACGGTAAAGAAGTACCACAATTAGCGATGGCTAAAGCTTTTCAGAATGGAGATTTTAGATCTGGTTATTACCGTGATCAAACCTTTATGATGGCAATTAACCAATTAACTCCTCAACAATTTTTTGCTGGATTATATGGTCATACAAATATAGATGCCGAGCCAATGTCTGCTGGTCGTCAAATGGGAGGACATTTTGCTACACATTCTTTAGATGAAAACGGAGATTGGAAAAACTTAACTGCTCAGAAAAATTCTTCTGCAGATATTTCTCCAACCGCAGGTCAAATGCCACGTTTATTAGGTTTAGCACAAGCTTCTAAAATTTACCGTAATGTAGATGGTTTAGAAGGTTTTACTGATTTTTCTAATAAAGGTAATGAGGTTGCTTGGGGTACAATTGGTAACGCAAGTACTTCTGAAGGTTTATTCTTCGAAACTATTAATGCTGCTGGTGTGTTGCAAGTACCAATGGTAATGAATGTTTGGGATGATGAATACGGAATCTCAGTACACGCAAAACATCAAACGACAAAAGAAAGTATTTCTGAAATTTTAAAAGGATTTCAAAAAGAAAGCGATACAAACGGTTACGAAATTTTTGTTGTAAACGGATGGGATTATGTACAATTAATTGATGTTTATAACAAAGCTTCAAAAATTGCAAGAGAACAACATATACCTGTTTTAATTCATGTAAAAGAATTAACACAACCACAAGGACACTCTACTTCTGGTTCTCACGAAAGGTATAAATCTGCAGAGCGTTTACAGTGGGAACAAGAATTTGATTGTCTTGCTCAGATGCGTAAATGGATTTTAGAATTCGAATTACAAAATGAAGACGGAACTACTTTAAAATTTATTGATTCTGAAGAGGATTTAATAAAAATAGAAAAAGAAACTAAAAAAGAAGTTAGCAAAGCAAAACGTGATGCTTGGAGTGCTTACACAAATGAAATAAAAGAAGAAGTTGCTGCTGCTGTAGATTTACTAGAAAAAGTAGCTCAAAAAAGTAACAATGCTTCATTTATCAATAAATATAAAAATGATTTATCGGCGATTACTGAACCTATCAGAAAAGATATTTTGGTTGCTGCCCGTAAAACATTACGTTACTTAAAGGATGAAGATTTTGCAGAAAAAACAACACTTCAAAACTTTATTAAAGCATCTATAGATAATGCTGCTGTAAAATTTTCTGCTCACCTATTAAGTGAAACAGCATTAGCTACAGAAAAAATTACTGCTGAAACACCAACATATGCTGCTGAGAAAAACTTAGTAGATGCACGTGTTATTATGCGTGATAATTTTGATGCTATCTTTAATAAATACCCAGAAGCTTTAATTTTCGGAGAAGATGCTGGATATATTGGTGATGTAAATCAAGGTTTAGAAGGTTTGCAAGAAAAATATGGCGAACTAAGAGTTTCTGATACAGGTATTCGTGAAGCTACAATTCTAGGTCAAGGTATTGGAATGGCAATGCGTGGTTTACGTCCAATTGCTGAAATTCAGTATTTAGATTATCTATTATACGCTTTACAAATTATGAGCGACGACTTGGCAACACTTCGTTACCGTACTTTTGGTAAACAAAAAGCACCGTTAATTATTCGTACTCGTGGTCACCGACTAGAAGGTATTTGGCATTCTGGTTCGCCAATGGGTGGAATTATAAATAATATTCGCGGAATTCATGTTTTGGTTCCAAGAAACATGACCAAAGCTGCCGGGTTCTATAACACTTTATTAGAAGGTGATGATCCTGCTTTAGTAGTAGAATGTTTAAACGGATACCGTTTAAAAGAAGAATTACCTACCAATTTAGGAGAATTTAAAACGCCAATTGGTGTTGTTGAAACAATAAAAGAAGGAACAGATATTACTGTAATGTCTTACGGTTCTACGCTTAGAATTGTAGAAGAAGCTGCTAAAGAATTAGCACAAGTAGGTATCGATATCGAAATTGTAGATGCACAAAGTTTATTACCTTTTGATTTAAATCACGATACAGTAAAGTCGGTTGCTAAAACAAATCGTTTATTAGTAGTTGATGAAGATGTACCAGGTGGAGCTTCTGCTTATTTATTACAAGAAATTGTAGAAAATCAAAATGGATACAAACACTTAGATAGTAAACCACAAACCTTAACTGCAAAAGCACACAGGCCTGCTTATGGTACAGACGGAGATTACTTCTCTAAACCATCTGCTGAAGATATTTTTGAGAAAGTATACGAGATTATGAATGAAGCAAATCCTGCTAAATTTAAAAGCTTGTACTAAGCATAATATTACAATAATCATTAAAAATCCCAAACGTAAATGTTTGGGATTTTTTTTAACAAAACAATAAGTTTAAAAGTTCTACCTTTTTGGTATTTTAGTAAATTTTATATTAAAAACTCAACACAAACAATGAAAAAACTACTAATATTATCTTTATTATTAGCATTTGTTTTTCCTTCAGAAATAAATGCGCAAAGACGAAAATCAAAGAATAAAAAAGAAACTTCAACCGAGAAATCTAAACCTAAAAATAAGACAAAAAAATACTCTGATTTTGTGAAAAAAGACACAAAATCTGACGAAGGTTTATTTAAAGTTCATGAAAACGACGGAGAATACTTTTATGAAATTCCGAAAAGTTTATTTGGAAAAGAAATGCTTTTAGTAAGTCGAATTAAAGAATTGCCTTCAAATTTTGGAGGAGGTTATATAAATGCTGGTTCAAAAACAAACGAACAAGTTGTCGTTTGGGAGCAATTTAAAAAGAAAATCCTCCTAAAAATAAAATCTTATAATGCCATTGCAAACGATTCTTTACCAATTTACAAATCGGTAAAATCAAACAATTTAGAACCTATTTTATATGCGTTTGATATCAAAACAGAAAGCAAAGATTCTTCTGCTGTTTTAATTAACGTTACTAGATTTTTCTCTTCAGATGTTAAAGCAATTAGCGGAATAGGAAGTAGATCAAGAACCCAATACAAAGTAAAAAAATTGGATAGCAAAAGAAGCTTTATCAATACCATAAAAAGTTATCCTAAAAATATTGAAGTTATACAAGATTTTACTTTTGATGCAAGTAAACCACCTTCAAACAGAAATGCAGGTACCATTAGTATCAGAATGAATCAGTCAATGATTTTACTACCAGAAAAACCTATGACACCGCGTTTATTTGACAAACGTGTTGGGTATTTTACTGTTGGAACAGTAGATTATAATTCAGAAAAATTAAAAGCAGATAGTAAAAGGTATATTAGCCGCTGGAGGTTAGAACCAAAAGATAAAGAAGCTTACGCAAGAGGAGAATTGGTTGAACCTATTAAACCAATTGTGTATTATTTAGATCCGGCAACGCCAAAAAAATTACGCAAATACATAAAACAAGGTGTAGATGATTGGGCTGGAGTTTTTGAAACTGCTGGATTTAAAAATGCTATTATGGCGAAGATGCCACCGAGCAAGGAAGAAGACCCAGAATTTAGCATGGAAGATATTAGATATTCTTCAATAAGATATGTGGCAAGTACTACAAGAAATGCCGTTGGGCCAAGTGTTTCTGATCCTCGTTCTGGTGAAATTATTGAAAGTGATATTATTTGGTATCACAATCATTTACGTTCATACAGAAACAGGTATTTATTAGAAACTGGTGCTGCAAATCCTTCTGCTAGAACCTTAGATACTCCTGATGAAGAAATTGGAGAAATGATGCGAATGGTTATTGCGCACGAAATTGGTCATGCATTAGGTTTACCTCATAATATGGCCGCAAGTTATGCATACCCAACAGAATCTTTACGAGATGGTGATTTTACTCAAAAAAACGGAATCGCAGCAACTATTATGGATTATGCTCGTTATAATTACGTAGCACAACCTGAAGATAAAAACATTCGTTTTATTCGTCAGTTAGGACCTTATGATCATTACTCAATTAATTGGGGATACCGTGTAATTCCTACTGCTACGACTCCTAAAGACGAAGTAAAAACTTTAGATAAATGGATTGATGAAAAAGCAGGTGATCCTATTTATAAATTTGGCTATCAACGTAGGGGTGGATTTGACCCTGCTTCACAAACTGAAGGTATTGGAAACGATTTAATAAAAGCAAGTACTTACGGAATTAAAAACCTAAAAATCGTTGCTACAAATTTACCTGAATGGACCTCTGACCAAACTAATGATTATACCGATTTAAATGAGTTATACGGAGAATTATTAAGCGTTTGGAATCGTTATATAAACCATGTAGTTGGTAATATTGGTGGTGTTTTTGAAGACAACAAAAAACCTAATCAACAAGGTAATGTGTATTCGGTATTAGCAAAAAGCAAACAAAAAAAATCGTTAAATTGGTTATTAAAAAACACCTTCACCACACCAAATTGGTTATTAGATAAAAATATTTTAGCAAACATTAATCACACGGGCTATGTTGAAAGAATGGGGCGTTTACAAAATCGTCATTTAAGTAGTTTATTGAGTGAATCCCGCTTACAAAGAATGACTAATTCGGAAGTTACTAGTGATGATTTTTATGCTGCAGCAGATATGGTTAAAGATCTTAGAAAAGGTGTTTTTTCAGAAGCTAATTCAACTAAAAACGTAACTGTTTATAGAAGAAATTTACAAAAGAATTTTATTGACAGACTAGGTATTTTACTAAATAGCAAAAGTGCTAAAAACTCTGATATTTCTTCAATTTCTCGCGGTGAGTTAACTTCTTTAAAGTATTTAACAAACAATGCTAGTAAAAGAGCTGTAAATAGTATTACAAAATACCATTACATAGACTGTATCGCGAAGATTGATGCAATTTTAAACCCTAAAAAATAATAGTATCTCGAGCAATCTTTAACTATCGACTCCGCTCGATATAACATTATTACTTTCTTAACAAACTAGTACCTATTGCGCATTGTAAACAACGTTTCTTTGCGCAATAGTTGTTTTTAAGCTCTAATAAAGCCTGACTTTCAAAAGCATTTTTAGCTGTAATATTTAAATCTGAAAACTTAGTTATTATTGAGTTTCTCTCTGGCTTTATTTGTTGCATCAATTTAAAAAAACCGTCACTATTTACTTCTCCTCTAATTTGTTCGTTCACAAACTTTAACGGCAAAACAGTGTTTACCAACAATAAATCTATAAATGATTTTGTGAGTTTTTTTGCTGATTTTTTTGATTCGGTTTCAAACGTATAATGTGTCTTCCAAAAATCAGCTATTGCTACTGAAAACAAATCATAAAAATCTTCTAGTTTATTTAACTCCATCAATTTAGAAAACAAATTTTGATATTTAAAAAACAACGCTACTAACTGTGCTATTCGAATAGTAGGAAAATTTGTTGGTCGCATTCTAAAAAATTGAAATAAACTATTAGAAATTGGCAGTAACTTATATTTATGCTTTAAATATGCATACTCGTTTTTTAATTGAATAAAATACGAATCTTCCACTTCACTCTCTAAAAATCCTGCTTGACCGAATAATAAAGCTGACAATTGGAATTCATTAAAACGGACTTTTTTTAAAATTGAAAACTCAAACGATTGCGCTAACTGTAAAAAAGCTTCTCCATTAATTTTCAATCCAAAATTTTTAGCTAATAACTGAAATAAAACACTCTCGAAATCATTATTTGATTTCACTAATAACTCTTTTATTAATACCGCCTTGTTTTCTAATCGCTCAAAATACAATCGCTCTAACCAATTACTCATCAAAAAAGAATCTACTTCATTAATTTGTTGCTCACACGGAATCCAACGAAGTTGTTTAGAAAATAACGATTGATAATTATTAAGTACGTTTTTATCAATTAAACCATGCAACTCAAGAGTTGGTAATGGCTTATTATTTTTCATAAAAACAGCTGAATCATGTTGCCAAACTACATGTAAAATTACGGCATCATAGTTTTTATCTTCTTCGTGTTTGTGTAAATACCAATCAGATGAGTTGATGTGAATTTCAACATTCCCAATCCATAATTGATTATTTATTTTAAGATGTGCGTTTAAAAAATCTGGTCCAGTATTTGTGTTATGAATACCAGATTTAATTATTTGAATCGTTTCGTTAGCTACAGATTTTAAGCTGTTTGAAGGAAACAACTTATTTTGCCATAAAAAGTGTAGAAAATCTTCTTTCATAATCCGGAGTTAGCAATTATTTTTTGACCATTAAGATATAAAAATATTACGAAATCACTTTTTATCAGTAATTTAAATCTCTCTATAAAAGTATTAATCAGAGAAAAAGCAACTTATTCTACTTTAACAGTTTTAGAGTAAAACAAAATCAAAGATTAAATTTATTGGCTCATCAATTTTTATAATAATCAAATAGTTGTTTTTATTAAAAGCTATTGTAATTTTGTAATCTAAATAAATTAGAATGAACAGTATAGAAAATTTAAAATGGCGTTATGCTGTTAAAAAATTCGACGAAAATAAATCACTTTCAGAAGTACAAATAAACATTTTAAAAGAAGCTTTTAATTTAACAGCTACTTCATACGGATTGCAACCAATTAAAATGGTTGTAATTCAAAACAAAGAAATTCAAGAGCAACTAGTTGTTCATTCATGGAATCAGCCACAAGTATTGCAAGCGTCACATGTATTGGTTTTATGTATTCCGAAAGAATACACTACTAATGATATTGATTCTTATTTTTCATTGGTAAAAAACATCAGAAATACTCCTGATAAAATTTTAAATCCGTTTAAAGAAATGTTGAGTTCTTCAATAGCTAGCAAAAAGCAAGAAGAATTAACTATTTGGAACAAAAATCAAGCATACATTGCCTTGGGTAATTTAATGACTGTTGCGGCAAACGAGCAAATAGACTCTTGCCCAATGGAAGGTTTTATTCCTGAAAAATATGATGAGATTTTAGGTTTAGACAAACATAATTTAACATCTGTTTTAGTATTGCCTGTTGGTTTTAGAGCGGAAGACGATTATATGAAAGATCTAAAAAAGGTTCGTAAAAATATAGAAGACGTAATTATAGAAATGTAATCTTAAAATAAATGAACGGAATTGAAATCTTTCAATTCCGTTCATTTAAAATTTATTAAACCCTTTGCATTTAATTTACAATTACAATTTAGTACATTCGTAATTCATAATTAAACCGTATGCAACCACTACACATAATACTCCTTATTCTTGCCTATTTTGGGGTACTAATTCTTATTTCTTACATCACTGGTAAATCGGCAAACAATAATACTTTTTTTAAAGCAGATAATTCTTCTCCTTGGTATTTAGTTGCCTTTGGTATGATTGGCGCTTCTTTATCGGGTGTAACTTTTATTTCTGTTCCTGGTTGGATTGAAGGACAGCAAATGAGCTATATGCAAATGGTATTGGGTTATGTTGTTGGTTATGCTGTTATTGGTTTGATATTACTCCCGTTATATTACCGACTAAACCTTACTTCTATCTACACCTATTTAGAAGATCGTTTTGGTAGATATTCCTATAAAACCGGAGCTTCTTTTTTCTTACTATCAAGAACTGTAGGTGCTGCTTTTCGATTATTTTTAGTAGCCAATGTATTGCAATTAATTTTGTTTGATGCATACGGAATTCCGTTTTGGGTAACCGTAACCATTACTATTTTATTAATTTGGTTATACACTTTTAAAGGAGGAATAAAAACGATTGTTTGGACAGATACCTTGCAAACTTTATTTATGCTAATCGCCGTAGGAGTTTGCATTGTTACCATTAAAGATGAAATGCAAATAGAAAGCTTAACCTCTTATATATCCGAAAATAAATTATCTAAAATGTTCTTTTTTGATGATTGGAAATCTGGAAATTACTTTTGGAATCGCTTCTTCTCAGGTGCATTTATAGCTATTGTAATGACAGGTTTAGATCAGGACATGATGCAAAAAAACTTAACATGTCGTAACTTAAAAGATGCACAAAAAAATATGTTTTGGTTTACGCTTGTGTTAGTAATTGTAAACTTTTTCTTTTTAGCATTGGGTGTTTTATTAACCGATTATGCTACTACAAACGAAATTAACGCACACAAAGATCAATTATTTCCAACGATTGCCATGAGTGGCGAGTTAGGCTTAGCAACTTCTTTATTCTTTTTACTAGGATTAATAGCTGCCGCTTATTCAAGTGCCGATAGCGCATTAACTTCTTTAACAACTTCTTTTAGTATTGATATTTTAGAAATTGATAAAAAAGAAAAAAATCAAGAAAGAACACGAAAAAAAATACATATCTTATTCTCAATCATATTAATTGCAACAATTTTAGTTTTTAAATATTTTATTGCTGATGCCAGCGTGATTGCTAAAATATTTCAGTTTGCAGGTTATACTTATGGGCCATTATTAGGTTTATATGCCTTCGGGTTATTTACCAAGCTAAATGTAAAAGACAAGTTAGTTCCTGCTATTTGCATTGCATCGCCAATACTTACTTATTTGATAAGTATTTTTAGCAAGTCGCAATTAAATTTCGACTTCGGATTCTTTGTATTAGTATTAAACGGATTTATTACTTTCTTCGGATTGTTAGCTATAAAAAAATCTAAAAATGCCTAAAAAAGGAAAAGCAAAAAACACTGTTAATAAAGCCAAACATACGCGCTTAATGAAACAGAAAGAGAGCAAGGTAAAACTCGAAAAACAACGAAATAAAGAGCGTTTAAAAGCGCTTGTAAAAAAGATGAACGAACAAAAAGAAACGGAATAGCTTTATTTGTTTCAAGCAATACTTCAACAAAAAAATCCCGAGTGTTTAACGCTCGGGATTTTTAGTATATAAATCTTAAAACTATTTATCAATTGATCCTAAAACACGTTTCATAAAATTATTTAACGCTTCTTTTTTAGGGGTACCATCTTTAATCATTTTATCAACTTCAATAGCACCATACATATTAGATATCAACTCACCAATAACATCTAACTCTTCATCTTTTAATGACGAAACTTCTGTTAAGGCCTCTAATGTTTCAATCGTTTCTAGTATATAATCCTGATCGTTTTCTTCAATAAATGAAGTTAAGTGTTTTATAATTGGTAATTTCATAATTTTTTTCTGTTTTTTCAGGTCTAGCAAAGTTGAGACCTTATTATTATAGTATCGCTACTTTGCGCAGGCTGATAGAAATTATATTACTTCGTTTACTAAATCTTTTAACACATCAAACTTATTGGTTTGTGCTTGGTTTACAAACTTACCATCTACAAAAGTGGCAAAAGTTGGTAAATTACTTACATCTGCCAATTGCCTGCTTTCAGGAAATTTTTCTGCATCAACAATTACAAAAACCATTGCTTCATTTTCAGAAGCTAATTTCTTAAATTTTGGTTTCATAATACGACAATTACCACACCAAGTTGCCGAAAACTGTACCGCTACTTTTTTATTGTTTGCTACTAAATCTGCTAAATTATCTTGACTTAATTCTTGTACCATAGTTTTATTTTATTAAAAAGGAGTTCGTGTATTTCATCCCCCAATTAGTACACGAACGTGCTCCTTTCTTAGTATTATTAGTTTGCTGCTAAATACTCAGCTGTTCCTTTTGCGTTTGGCTTCATTGCTGTTTTACCTTCTTCCCAGTTTGCAGGACATACTTCTCCATTTTTCTGAACGTGAGCATAAGCATCAATTAAACGTAAAAATTCATTTACATTACGACCTACTGGCATGTGGTTAATTCCTTCATGAAAAACAGTTCCTTCTTCATCAATTAAATAAGTAGCTCTATATGTTACATTATCTCCAACAACTTGTACTGTTTGAGTTGCTTCATCAAAAACCTCATCAGAAATATCTAAAATCCCTAAGATTGATGATAAATTACGATTACTATCTGCTAAAATTGGGTATGTAACACCTTCAATTCCTCCGTTATCTTTTGATTGATTTAACCATGCAAAGTGAACTTCTGGAGTATCACAAGAGGCACCAATTACAATTGTATTTCTTTTTTCAAATTCTCCTAATGCTGCCTGAAAAGCATGTAACTCGGTAGGACAAACAAAAGTAAAGTCTTTTGGATACCAGAATAACAATACTTTTTTCTTGTTATTTACTGCTTCTTCTAAAACATTTATTTTGAACGTATCTCCCATTTCGTTCATTGCATCTACATTTAAATCTGGAAATTTTTTACCTACTGCTGTTGCCATTTTTATATTTTTTTATTGATTATTATTCATTTTAACGAGTACAAATATACCAAGCAAAACAAGTAGAACAGAAAAAAATTGATGCTAATTTTTTATATTTATATCAATTTTACTTATACCTAACAGTTACAGTTATTACTTTATACTATTTCAAGTTTTTAGCTTATCTTTTTAAATATATAAGCTAAAAGAGTTAATTATAGTTTTATATACGTTAATTTAACTGTAGTTTTTCTATTATTTTTGATGCAACTTAATTATACCTATGAGCAATTTAAAAAACAAAACAATTCCTAAAGAAATTTTAACCAAGGTTACAAAAGCACTTTCGTACTTTCCTTCTTTAGAAAACATACCTATTACTTTTAAATTTAAAAAGGACATTAAAAAATCGACTATGCAAGCGCAACCTGAGTTTTTAACCGTTTTATTCGGAAAAAAACCAAGGCATTATGTTATTTTCATCAGCGAAAAATTTAAAATCTCAGGTACCGAATTAAGAACAAGAGATATTCCTTATGATGTGTTTGTTGGTTGGATTGGTCATGAACTTGGGCATATTATGGATTATGAAGAAATGAGTAATTCTCAATTAATATGGTTTGGTTTTAAATATATCCTTCTCGAAAAACACATTATTAACGCCGAAAGAAAAGCGGATCATTTTGCTGTTCAGCAAGGAATGGAAGATTATATTATGAAAACTAAAAACTTCATTTTAAA
Organism: Tenacibaculum sp. AHE14PA; assembly: GCF_019278465.1. Taxonomy (GTDB): domain Bacteria; phylum Bacteroidota; class Bacteroidia; order Flavobacteriales; family Flavobacteriaceae; genus Polaribacter; species Polaribacter bernardetii. The sequence continues at coordinate 1,023,065 of NZ_CP058983.1, forward strand.
TCATGCCGATATAACACAAACATATAAAAACAGAATGAAGCGTTATTATTTATCTCCAGAAGAAATTATGCAACTAGTTAACGATCGTGATAATGTTACTTTAAAACCTTAAGCTTTTAAAGCTTCTTTTACAAAGGCTTCCCACTCTGTAAATTTCTCACTTCCCATAACTCTCTCCATTTTTACTTGACCTCCTTTTTTCTTATTTCTCTCGCTCCAACTATGAAAAATAGCAGCAGGTATTATATTCACTTTTACCCCTTCTAAAGCTTTACTTCTCGCTACTTTGTAATTTTTATTTGCTTCTTTTAAAAATGTGTCTAATTTTTCAGCAACTAGCGATTCATCTTCTTTTAAATCTGTTCCGATATACCAAGTATGATAAAACTCATCATCTTTATGTCGTTTTGCACAAATAGTATATTCTGTTATTTGTGTATTAAACTGCTCTTCTAAATGCTTCATTCCTGCATCCATTTTATTAACAGATAATTGCGACCCAACCGTGTTTAAGAAAAACTTAGTTCGACCTGTAATTTTAATTTCTGCTCTTTCAACATCCGTGAATTCAATTGTATCACCAATAAGATATCTCCACAAACCACTTACCGTACTTATTATTAAAACATAATCTTGATTTAATTCTACATCTTTTAAGCCAACAGAAGGTGCGTCATCTTTTAACGATCCGTCCGAGAGTATATACTCGGGTTTAAAAGGAACAAATTCAAAATAAATACCTTCATTTGTATTTAACTGCATTGCGTCTGTTTCTGGTCTTACTTGTGTTGCAATATATCCTTCGGATGCTAAATAGGTATCTATCACCGTAACTTCTTTTCCTAATAAAGCTTTAAAACTTTTTTCATATGGGCCGAACGCCACACCTCCTGAAGTATAGACTTGAAGGTTTGGCCATATTTCGTGAATATTATTTAGGTTGTGATATGCTATTACTTTTTGCAACATTAATTCTATCCAAGAAGGAATACCGCTTAAAGCACCAATATCCCATTTTTCTGCATCTTCAGCAATTTTTTGTACACGTGTATCCCAGTCTCCAATTTTAGCAATATCTTCACCTGGCTTATAATAACTTTTGAACCAAAACGGAATATTACTTGCAGTTATACCGCTTATTTCACCTTCTTCTTTGTCATCTTTTCGTTGATTTAAATCGGTAGAACTACCCAACATCATAATTTCTTTCTCAAAAAAATCAGAAGGCAAATCGAAGTTTTTAAGAGCCAACACTTGTTTAATTCCAGATTGTCTTATAGCTTCTAACATTTCGTTAGTAACAGGTATCCTTTTACTTTCTGATCCTGTTGTACCTGAACTTAACGCAAAATAATCTGGACTATTAGGCCATGTTACATTTTCTTGTCCTTCATGTAACTTAAACCACCACTCTTTATTCATTGTGTCATAATCAAAATAAGGAACTTCTTTAGCAAACGGAACTGCTAATTGTGGTGTTTTTAAGATCTCTTCAAATTTATATTGCTTACCAAACTGTGTATTTTTAGCTGTAGTTAATAAGTCATTTAAAACCTTTTCTTGATTTTCTATATGATTATCACTCTTTACTAATACGTTTGCCATATCAATAATTCCTTTTATAATACCTCCTAAAACTGCCATAAACCTTAATTTTTATCAAAAATAAGCAAGAAAAAGCATTAAACAGCATAAAAATAGCTATTGAGTTAACATTAATATTTTTTGAGTCAAGCCTTGCTTCTCTTCTCAATTACCTTTGTAGTATCAATAATTATTAACCTAAAAACAAGATAAACATGAGTGATGATAAAAATATTTTTGGAGTATTAGTAGGAATGGCAGTTGGTGCCGGAATTGGGGTGTTATTTGCACCAGATAAAGGAAGTAAAACAAGACAAAAAATAGCAGATGGCGCTGTTTCTGCAAAAGAAACTATTGTTACAGAAGCTACACACCTTAAAGACGAAGTTGCTACAAGAGCTGAAGCTTTAAAAAACAATGTTTCTGATACTTTAAGTACAAAAAGTCATACGTTAGAAGAAAAATTAGACACCATTATTACGGACGCTAGTTACAAGGCTGAAGATGTAATCTCTAACTTAGAATTGCGTCTTAAAACATTAAAGGCTAAGAATAAAAAATTACAAACTAAATAATGTCTGTTTTTAAATCTTTACACACAAATTCAGAAAGAGCGATCGAAAAAGGCGAAGATTTTATTAAAAATTCTGAAAAATACTATAAGTTAAAAGTTTTTCAGGTTTTAACCTCTTCTCTTAGCATGATTTTTAATTTTGCTATTATAGGTATTTTTATACTTATTGCCTTTATATTTTTAGCTGTTGCAATGTCATCAGTTATTGGTAAGTATTTAAACAATCCTTTTTTAGGATATATATTAGTTGCATTACTGTTTTTTGTTTTTGGACTTATTGCGTATTTAGTAAGAAACCGTATAGATAACTTTGTTATTAAAAGTTTATCTGAAAAATATTTTGATGATGAAGAAACACTATAAAAACAGCCAAGAAATAACTACCGAATTAAAAAAACTACGTCTTAAACGTGATATTTCTGTTGAAGAAATTAAACTGATAAAAGAGCAGTTAAAAGAAGATTTGTCAATTGCTAATTGGATAAGAACATTGGCAACAAATCTTGGTAAATTAGGTGCTTATAATTTTGCAAAAAAAATGATGAAATAACGTGCTATATGAATACAGGAATTTTATTTAACGAAAAATACCTAGAAAATGTTTTAAAACATCTTCTAGGTATTTATATTTAATCGTAATTTTACTATCCCTATTTACTTGCAAATAATTTTATATCATTTTCTGACACTTCTTTCTCTCCAAGAATAATTAAACGTTCTACGACATTACGCAACTCTCTAATATTACCTGTCCAATCATATTCTTGCAACAATTTAATGGCACTTTTCGAAAAGCCTTTCTTTGGCATTCCTTGTTCTGTTGATATTTTCTCTGAAAAGAAATCTACCAATAACGGAATATCATTTCTTCGATCATTTAATGCTGGTACTTTTATTAAAATTACCGCTAGTCGATGGTATAAATCTTCTCTAAATCTTCCTTCTGCAATTTCCTCTTTTAAATCTTTATTGGTCGCTGCTACAATACGCACATTTACCTTTATATCTTTATCAGAGCCTACACGCTGAATCTTATTTTCTTGCAAAGCACGCAATACTTTTGCTTGCGCCGATAAACTCATATCACCAATTTCATCTAAGAAAATAGTTCCTCCATTTGCGGCTTCAAACTTACCTGCTCTATCTTTATTTGCTCCTGTAAAAGATCCTTTTACATGACCAAACAGCTCACTTTCTATTAATTCAGACGGAATCGCAGCACAATTCACTTCAATCATTGACCCTTTTACTCTGTCTGATTTTTCGTGTAACCAATGTGCCACCAACTCTTTTCCGGTTCCGTTCGGACCAGTAATTAAAACGCGTGCATCGGTAGCTGCTACTTTTTCAATAATTTCTTTAATGTGAGTAATCGCATCACTCTCACCAATCATTTCGTAATTCTTGCTTACTTTCTTTTTTAACCGCTTGTTTTCTACAACCAATTCTTTTTTATCTAAAGCATTACGAACCGTATTTAATAAACGATTTAAATCTGGCGGCTTAGAAATATAATCGAATGCTCCTAAACGCATCGTATTTACAGCGGTATCAAGATCTCCATGTCCAGAAATCATTACTATAGACGTTTCTGGTTTCATTTTTTTAGCTTTTTCTAACACCTCAACACCATCCATTTTTGGCATTTTAATATCACATAAAACTAAATCATAATCATTGTTTTTAATCATTTCAAATCCTGATAATCCGTCTTCAGCTTCTTCAACCTGATACGCATCATTTTCTTCTGAAATAATTTTTTTTAACACCCTGCGGATTGCAGCTTCATCTTCTATTATTAATATTTTCGACATATATGTATTATCTTTTTAATAATTTTTAAAATGTAAGAACCAAGCCACTATGCTTTCTTTTCAATAATATGAATATCTCTTTGAGGAAACGGAATTGAAATATTGTTTTCTCTAAACAATTCATCTATCTTAAATCGTAATTCGCTCTTTGGTATTTGTGCCTGAAAACTATCATTTAATGTAAAAACAAGTTTAAAATCTAAAGAACTATCTCCAAAATTTTCAAAAAATACTACTGGCTCTGGATGACTAAAAACTTTTGGATGAGAAATTGCTGCCGATAACAATAATTTTTTAACCAACTGCACATCGCTTCCATAGGCTACACCTAATTTTACGCTTTCACGAGTTGTGGTTCCGTTTTGAGTCCAATTATACAAACTATTCGTTAAGTACTTATGATTAGGAATTACCAATACTCTATTATCAATCGTTACAGCTCTTGTAGTACGCAGTTTTATTTCTTCTACCCTACCAACTTTATCATCTAACTCTATAATATCGCCCACATGTACACTTTTATCAAGAATGATAAAAACACCAGATATAATGTCTTGAAAAAAAGTTTGCAATGCTAAACCAATACCTATTAATAATGCTGATGACGCTACTAATATAGCACTTAAATTAACTCCTGCAGAAGATAAACTTATTGAAAAAACAATTAAATAAAGAAGCCAACTTGCAAAAGAAAAAATAGTATCAAACTTATTTTCATCCTCTTTTTCTAACCTATTCTTTACAAATTTTTTAAAATACTTAAGAATAAACCTTACTATTATAAAGGCTATAATTAACAATAAAATTGTTTTTACTGTTATATCTATTTCCTTGCCCCCTAAAGGCACTTTAATGTTTAAAAAACTTGTGATCTCTTTTAATATATCTTTCATTTTAAATAATTATTTAACCGTTATAACGAATCCATTTCCATAAGTCTTTATACGTTGGTTTTTTACCGTACATTAAAATACCTACGCGGTAAATTTTTGCTGCAAACCATACAATTAGCATAAATGTAAGGATTAGGATTAACATTGATATTGCTATTTCCCACCAAGCTACACCAAACGGAATACGCATTAACATTACAATTGGTGATGTAAAAGGAATGTATGAAAAAATTACGGATACAGGCCCATGAGGATCGTTCATTACTGTAGCGAAACCAACATATACTCCTAAAATTAAAGGCAACATTATTGGCATCATAAATTGCTGTGTATCGGTTTCATTATCAACTGCGGCTCCTACTGCAGCAAATAATGAGCTATACAACATATAACCTCCTAAGAAATAGAAAATAAATAAGAAAAACATTTTTAACAAAGGCAACCTAAGTATTTCCTGAATAATCATTTCACCTTTACCTCCTGCTGCTTTTTGCATCGCTTCCATTTGTTCTGCGGGTACTTTTGCAGATTGCATTTCTATCATATCAACTCCAAAAACTGATGAAGCTACTAAACTAAATATCAACAATAAAATTCCCCAAATGAAAAATTGCAACAAACCTGCAGATGCATTACCTATAATTTTACCTAACATTAACTGAAAAGGTTTTACTGAAGAAACAATTATTTCAATTATTCTACTTGTTTTTTCTTCAATAACACTTCGCATTACCGAAGTACCATAAATCATCACAAACATCATTAATAAATAACCAGCTAAACCACCCATTGCAATTTTTAATCCGTTTATTAATTTAGAAGATTTTTCGCCTGAGAAATTAAACATTTTTATATCTGTCGACATTTTTGATGCTTTAATTTGTGCTAAATCAATGCCGAATTTTGTTAATTTTTCGTTTTGCAATGTTTTATCAACCTTGCTTTCTAAATTCCCCATGATTGACATACTTGGCGAATCTTTTGAGAAAAACTCAATTGAATTTGCCAATACTTCCAAGCTATCTATTTCAGGGATGTATAGCGCTCCGTAATAATCACCATCTTCTACCTTCTTTTTAGATTCTTCAATTCCGAGTGCTGTAAAATCTTCGTATTTAACTGTTTTAGAATCTTTAAAGATATCTTTAGAAAACAAACCTGACTCATCTACATAAACTATTTTCTTAACTTTTTCGTCATTTTTTTTCATCAAGAAAAAAACCAGCGCACCCATACCAATCATTAATAACGGACTTAAAAAAGTCATCATTATAAACGATTTATTTCTAACCTTAGCAATGAACTCACGTTCTATAATTAATCGTAATCTGCTCATCTTTTAATTGTTTTTATTTACTGCCTGAATAAAAATATCGTTGGCACTTGGTATTAATTCAACAAAATGCTGTACTTGTCCTTGGGTTGTTAAAAATGACAATAAATCATTTGCTGAATTACCGTTGGTTAATTGTACATTTAATTTTAATCCATCATTTAACAATTTAAAATCAGCTGGTAGCACATTAAAGCTCTCTTTCAACTTAGCTTCAACATCTTTCGGATTTGCCGTGTTTACACCTACCTGAAAAGTATTTGTTCTAAACTCTTTTTTAATATCATCTAACTTACCGTCTAAAATCTTGTTAGATTTATCTATTAAAGCAATATAATCACACATTTCCTCTACAGATTCCATTCTGTGTGTAGAAAATATTATGGTTGCTCCTTCATCGCGAAGTTGTAAAATTTCTTTTGCTATTAATTGTGCATTAATCGGGTCGAAACCAGAAAAAGGCTCATCAAAAATTAATAATTTGGGCTGATGTAATACCGTTACGATGAACTGTATTTTTTGTGCCATTCCTTTAGAAAGCTCTTCAATTTTTTTATTCCACCAAGCACCAATATCAAATTTATCAAACCAATATTTCAGTCGTTTTTTGGCTTCAGCTTTACTCAATCCTTTTAACTGTGCTAAATACAAAGCTTGCTCACCAACTTTCATCGATTTATACAAACCACGTTCTTCTGGTAAATAACCAATATACTCTATATGATTAGGAGCTAGTTTTTCTCCATCTAAAATAATTTCACCACTGTCAGGCATTGTAATTTGATTAATGATTCTAATCAAAGATGTTTTTCCTGCTCCGTTTGGTCCTAAAAGCCCGAAAACGCTTCCTTTAGGAATTTGCAATGACACATTATTCAACGCCGTATAATCACCGTAACGCTTTACTACATTATTAATTTCTAATAAATTATTCATCGATTTTATAGTTGATTAGCTGCTGTTTGTCGCAAACCAGCAATGACAAACTTACATATTTTTACATTGATTAGTAACATCTTTAAAGCAAACGTTACATATTAATTCAGTGTTAAATTTACTATGCACGCATAACTTTTTTCAAAAATACTATGCATGCATAATAAATTTCTGTATCTTTGGCTTCACATGGATAAAAATAAATCAATAGATCACCAACTAAGAGCCACATGGCAAGCTGTTGCAAAAATGTACAATGAGCAAGCTGCAAAGCATGACAGTACGATGGCAACTGCTTTTGTTTTATTGAATATAGATTTTGAAAAAGGAACTCCATCAACTGCTTTAGGTCCGTTAATGGGAATGGAGCCTACAAGCCTTTCTAGGTTATTAAAAACAATGGAAGATAAAGGTGTTGTTTGCAGAGAAAAAAGTCCTACCGATGGAAGAAGCGTTATTATAAAACTTACAGATTACGGTAAAGAAATGCGTCAAATTTCAAAAGGTCATGTCTATCAATTTAACAACGAAGTACGAAAACATATTACTGAAGAAGAATTAAATTTATTTTTTAAAGTAACAACAACCATAAACAAACTTATTACAGAAAAAACGGTATATAATAGTACCAATAAAAAAGCTGTATAAAAACAAACCTATAAACAAATGACAAGAAGAATTAAAAAAGTAGCAATCGTCGGTTCTGGAATTATGGGAAGCGGTATTGCTTGTCATTTTGCTAACATTGGCGTTGAAGTCTTATTATTAGACATTGTTCCTAGAGAACTTAACGACAAAGAAAAAGCAAAAGGACTTACGTTAGAAGACAAAGCTGTTCGTAATCGTTTGGTTAATGACGCTTTAACAGCTTCTTTAAAATCAAAGCCATCTCCTATTTATAAAAAAGAATTTGCAAGTAGAATTACTACTGGAAATTTAGAGGATGACATTGCTAAAGTTGCCGATGTAGATTGGATTATGGAAGTTGTTGTTGAACGATTAGATATTAAAAAAATCGTTTTCGAAAAATTAGAAAAATATCGTACTCCTGGTACTTTAATTACTTCTAATACTTCAGGTATTCCTATCAAATTTATGAATGAAGGAAGAAGTGAAGATTTTCAAAAGCACTTTGCGGTAACTCACTTTTTTAACCCTCCACGTTATTTAAAATTATTCGAAGTTGTTCCTGGTCCTGATTGTAAACAAGAAGTAACTGACTTCTTAATGGATTACGGTTCTAAATTCTTAGGAAAAACTTCAGTATTAGCTAAAGATACACCTGCTTTTATTGGTAACAGAATTGGAATCTTCGGAATTCAATCTTTATTTCACCAAGTAAAAGAATTAGGGTTAACTGTTGAAGAAGTTGATAAATTAACCGGTCCGGTGATCGGTCGCCCAAAATCAGCAACTTTCAGAACTGTTGATGTTGTTGGTTTAGATACTTTAGTACATGTTGCTAACGGTATTTATGAAAACTGCCCTAACGACGAAGCTCACGAATTATTTAAACTACCAGGTTTCATTAACACTATGATGGACAATAAATGGTTAGGAAGTAAAACAGGGCAAGGTTTCTATAAGAAATCAGTAAATGCTGAAGGAAAGAAAGAAATTTTAACGTTAGATTTAGATACGATGGAATATCGTTCTAAAAAACGTGCTTCTTTTGCTACTTTAGAATTAACAAAAACTATTGACAAACCAATTGATCGCTTTAAAGTATTAGTTGGCGGAAAAGATAAAGCGGGTGAATTTTACCGTAAAAACTTCGCAGCAATGTTTGCGTATGTTCAAAATAGAATTCCAGAAATTTCTGACGAATTATATAAGATTGACGATGCTATGAAAGCTGGTTTCGGTTGGGAAAATGGACCTTTCGAAATTTGGGATGCTGTAGGTGTAGAAAAAGGTATCGAATTAATAAAAGCTGAAGGAAAAGAGCCAGCTGCTTGGGTTACCGAAATGGTAGCTAAAGGAGAAACTTCTTTCTATACAGTTAAAGAAGGAGCAACTTACTTTTATGATGTTACTTCTAAAGCACAAACTAAAAAGCCAGGTCAAGATTCATTTATCATCTTAGATAATATTCGTAAAACTACCGAAGTATTTAAAAACTCAGGAGTTGTTATTGAAGATTTAGGAAATGGAATCTTAAACTGTGAATTCCAATCTAAAATGAACACCATTGGTGGCGATGTTTTAGCTGGATTAAATAAAGCGATTGACTTAGCTGAAAAAGATTTCCAAGGATTAGTTGTTGGTAACCAAGGAGCAAACTTCTCGGTTGGAGCAAATATCGGAATGATTTTTATGATGGCTGTAGAGCAAGAATATGACGAATTAAACATGGCTATCAAGTATTTTCAAGATACAATGATGCGCATGCGCTACTCTTCTATTCCTACAATTGCTGCACCACATGGTATGTCTTTAGGTGGTGGATGTGAATTATCATTACACTCAGATAAAGTAGTTGCCGCTGCTGAAACCTATATGGGATTAGTCGAATTTGGTGTTGGAGTTATCCCTGGTGGTGGTGGTTCTAAAGAAATGGCCTTACGTGCTTCTGACACTTTCCGTACCGGAGATGTTCAGTTAAACGTATTACAAGAGTATTTCTTAACTATTGGTATGGCTAAAGTAAGTACTTCTGCTTATGAAGCTTTCGATTTAGGATTATTAGAAAAAGGAAAAGATGTAGTTGTTGTAAACAGAGAACGTCAAATTGCTGAAGCTAAAAAGCACGCTGTATTAATGGCTGAAGCTGGTTATACACAACCTGCTGCACGTAAAGATGTATTAGTTCTTGGTAAACAAGCATTAGGTGCATTTATGGTAGCAACGGATTCTATGCAAGCAAGTAATTTTATATCAGAACACGATCAGAAGATTGCAAATAAATTAGCCTACGTAATGGCTGGTGGAGATTTATCAGAACCAACAAAAGTTTCTGAACAGTATTTATTAAACCTAGAACGCGAAGCTTTCTTAAGTTTATGTTCAGAGCGCAAAACATTAGAGCGTATTCAGCACATGTTAAAAACTGGTAAACCATTAAGAAACTAAGAAATATGAAAACAGCATATATAGTAAAAGGATATAGAACCGCCATAGCAAAGTCTAAAAGAGGTGCGTTCAGATTTAAAAGAGCTGATGAATTAGCTGCTGAAACTATCGAATATATGATGGAGCAGTTACCTGATTTTGACAAAAGTCGTATCGACGATGTAATTGTTGGTAATGCAATGCCAGAAGGTTCTCAAGGTTTAAATATGGCACGTTTAATCTCTTTAATGGGATTAAAAACAGAGGATGTTCCTGGAGTAACCGTAAACCGTTTTTGTTCTTCAGGAATAGAAACTATTAGTATGGCAGTTGCAAAAATTCAATCAGGAATGGCTGAATGTATTATTGCAGGTGGAGCTGAAAGTATGAGTTCTGTACCAATGACAGGATTTAAACCAGAATTAAACTACGATACAGTTGCAGCTGGTCATGCAGATTATTACTGGGGTATGGGAAATACTGCAGAAGAAGTTGCTAAGAAATACAACGTTTCTCGTAAAGACCAAGATGAGTTTGCTTTACAATCTCATTTAAAAGCATTAAAAGCACAAGAAGAAAACCGTTTTCAAGATCAAATTGTTCCTATTAAAGTTGAAGAAACTTATGTAGATGCAAACGGAAAACGCGCAACAAGAGAATATACAGTAACCAAAGATGAAGGACCTCGTAAAGGATCTAACATTGCAGGTTTAGAACGTTTAAAGCCAGTATTTGCTACGAACGGAAGTGTTACTGCTGGTAACTCATCTCAAACAAGTGATGGTGCTGCCTTTTTAATGGTTATGAGTGAAGATATGGTGAAAGAATTAAACCTTAAACCAATTGCTCGTATGGTAAGTTATGCTGCCGCTGGAGTACCACCTAGAATTATGGGAATCGGACCAGTTGCTGCAATTCCAAAAGCATTAAAGCAAGCAGGATTAAAACAAGAAGATATTAGCTTAATTGAATTGAACGAAGCATTTGCTTCGCAATCATTAGCTGTAATTCGCGAATTAGGATTAGATGCAGACATCATTAATGTAAATGGTGGAGCAATTGCATTAGGACACCCATTAGGATGTACTGGAGCAAAATTATCTGTTCAATTATTCGACGAAATGCGCAAGCGTAATATGCAAGGAAAATACGGAATGGTAACAATGTGTGTAGGTACTGGTCAAGGTGCTGCAGGTATTTTCGAATTCTTAAACTAACAACAAAAAATAACAAAAATGGCAGATTTATTAAGAGGAGGTCAATTCCTTGTAAAAGAAACAAAATGTGAAGATATATTCACACCAGAAGATTTTTCTGAAGAACAAGTAATGATGAAAGAAGCGGTTAAAGAATTTAACGACCGTGAAATCATTCCTCATAAAGTACGTTTCGAACAGAAAGATTATGCTTTAACCGAAGAAACTATGCGTAAAGCTGGTGAATTAGGTTTCTTAGGTGTGTCTGTTCCTGAAGCTTATGGCGGATTAGGAATGGGATTTGTTTCTACCATGTTAACTTGTGATTATATCTCAAGTGGTACAGGTTCTTTTAGTACTGCTTTTGGTGCGCATACAGGTATTGGTACAATGCCAATTACTTTATATGGTACCGAAGAACAAAAACAAAAATTTGTTCCTGCTTTAGCAATGGGTGAGCGTTTTGGTGCTTACTGCTTAACAGAGCCAGGTGCTGGATCGGATGCAAACTCTGGTAAAACAACTGCCGAGTTAACTGAAGACGGAAAAAACTATAAGATCAACGGTCAAAAAATGTGGATTTCGAATGCAGGTTTTGCTGAGATTTTTATCGTTTTTGCTCGTATTGGTGATGACAAAAATATTACTGGTTTTATCTTAGAATATGACAAAGCAAATCCTAACGGAGTCACTTTAGGTGAAGAAGAACACAAATTAGGTATTCGTGCCTCTTCTACGCGTCAAGTATTCTTTAGCGATACTTTAGTACCGGTAGAAAATATGTTATCTACTCGTGGTGGTGGTTTTAAAATCGCTATGAATGCATTAAATGTAGGTCGTATTAAATTAGCCGCTGCTTGTTTAGATTCTCAAAGAAGAGTAATCACTTACGCTACACAATATGCTACAGAACGTAAGCAATTTAAAACTCCTATTGCAGAGTTTGGTGCTATAAAAATGAAATTAGCTGAAATGGCAACTAATTCTTACGTAGGTGAATCTGCGTCGTATAGAGCTGCTAAAAATATTGAAGACAGAATTTCAATGCGTGAAGCAGAAGGAAGCAGTCATCAAGAAGCTGAATTAAAAGGTGTTGAAGAATATGCAATCGAATGTTCTATCTTAAAAGTTGCTGTTTCTGAAGATGTACAAGATTGTGCTGATGAAGGAATTCAGATTTTTGGAGGAATGGGATTCTCAGAAGAAACTCCAATGGAGTCTGCTTGGAGAGATGCTCGTATTGCTCGTATTTACGAAGGAACTAACGAAATTAACAGATTACTTTCTGTTGGTATGTTAGTAAAGAAAGCAATGAAAGGTCATGTTGATTTATTAGGGCCAGCAACAGCTGTTGGTAACGAATTATTAGGTATTCCTTCTTTTGATACTCCAGATTACTCAGAGTTATTTGCTGAAGAAAAAGAAATCATCGCGAAGCTTAAAAAAGTATTCTTAATGGTTGCCGGTGGTGCCATTCAAAAATACGGACCAGACTTAGAACAGCACCAACAATTATTAACTGCTGCTTCTAATATTTTAATTGAAGTTTACATGGCAGAATCTGCTATTTTAAGAACTGAAAAGAATGCAAAACGTTCTGGTGAAGCTTCTCAAAAAGAGCAAATTGCAATGTCTCAGTTATATTTATACAACGCTGTAGATATCATTATCAAAAATGCTAAAGAAGGAATTATTTCTTTTGCAGAAGGTGATGAGCAACGTATGATGTTAATGGGTCTTAAGCGTTTTACAAAGTACGCAAACTACCCTAACGTAGTTGAGTTACGTAACACTATTGCAGAAAAATTAAAAGCAGAAAATAAGTACTGCTTCTAATCCTCTAAGAGGAATTAAGTAATAATATATTTCATAATTAGCCAAAGTTGTTAGCGTAACAATTTGTTATCTAACTGTAATAGCTAATTACTGATTTAAAATCTTCTTAAACTTTATAGGTTTTAGAATTTAGTTGTTTGTTTAAAGATCGTCAAATTAATTTTTGACGGTCTTTTTTTATTCCCTTAACTTTAAGTTATTAATAGTATTTTTAAACAATAGTTTTTGTTTAAAAAAACCATCCAACAAAAAAATAAAACTTTCTTCTTATTTATAACTCAATAAGGTTACTTATAGAAACAAAACACATTATGAAAATCAGAAAAGTAGTATTCAAGAATTTTAACCTAGCGCCAATATTTTTAATTTTCATCATATTCTTCACTAGTTGTCATAAAGAGAATAAATTAAATCAAACTAAAAATGAATCTATTGGCCCTAAAAATGGAACGCTTTTAATTGGTGGAGGAGGAATGACTGATGAAATGTGGCAAGTATTTTATGAATTAGCAGGAGAAAAATCGGCAAAACTTGTGGTAATCCCAACTGCTTTTGATGAAAACTCGATAAATTACGATCCTGATTTTAAAATTTTAGAAAGACAATTTATTTCTCGTGGTTTTGACAGTATTAAGTTTATGCATACAAGAGACACACTTATTTCAAATAGTAATAATTTTATAAAACCGTTAAAAACTGCTACTGCTGTTTGGCTTACCGGTGGCAGGTCGTTTAGAACTTCGGCTGCTTATTTAAATACAAAAACACATACCGAATTAAAGAATGTTTTAAATCGTGGCGGTATTATTGGCGGTCATTCCGCTGGTGCTTCTATTCAAGGTTCTTATTTAGCAAGAGGTGGACGAAAACCAAATGATAATTATAAAATCTTTAATGATTTTAATACTGGTTTTGGTTTTGTTACAAACACAGCTTTCGACCAACATCACTTAGAAAGAAACCGACAGTATGATATGTTTAAGTTATTAAAAGTTGAACCAAAATTATTGGGTATCGGTGTTGATGAAAACACGGCTATTATTGTTCATAAAAATGAATTTGAAGTAATTGGAGATAAATATGTTGCTATTTACGACAACACTTTTTGGTCTAATTATTTTAATAAAATAGATTCATCAGAAACAGGGAAAAATAAGTTTTATGTTTTAAAAAATGGTGAAAAGTATAATCTAAAAAAAAGACGAGTACAACGAAATAAATTTATTAACCCCAAAAAAATCACTTCCAAAGAACTAAAAAAATATGTTGGTAATTATCTCTTTGAAAAAAGTAAAGTTTTGTGGAATAACATTTTAATTGAAAATGACACCCTTAAGTTTCAGGTTGTAAGGCGAAATATCATTCGAAAATCAATTCCGATTTATGCTTATGATAAAGATATATTTTTTGATGTTGATGCAGAGTTATGGTTTCATTTTAAAAGAGATAGCTTAGGTAAAATTATTAGTTTTAATAAACGAACACATCAATTTATAAATAGTAAGAACCGAAAATTTAATAAAACCGAATAATAGCTGTTTTACAAATATTTTATATCACATGGAAGATCGATATATAGAAACACACAAAACTTGGAATATTATTGCAAAACAATATGAGGAGAAGTTTATGGAGCTTGACTTATACAACGGCACTTATAAAATATTTTGCGATTTACTATCTAAAAAAAATACGGTTATACTTGAAATTGGTTGTGGACCAGGAAACATTACAAATCAAATTTTACGCCTTAACCCTACTCTAAAAATTTTAGCTACAGATGTTTCAACGAACATGATTAGCCTAGCTAAAAAGAATAATCCTACTATTAAAACGCAGGTTTTAGATTGCCGAAACTTAAAAACAGTACAAAATACTTTTAATGGAATTATATGCGGATTTATAATTCCTTATTTATCAAAAAAAGATTGCTCAAAACTTATTTCAGATTGTGCTAACATATTAGATAATAAAGGTGTTTTATATTTAAGTTTTGTAAACGGGTATCCCGAGAAATCAGGATTCATATCAGGGAGTTCAGGAAACAGCGTTTACTTTTATTATCATGAATTAGAAACGATCAAAAAAGAATTAAAACTCCATAATATGCTTATTACCAACATAATTGAAAAAGAGTATAAAAAATCAGATTCAACCTTTGAAACACACACTATATTAATTGCAAAAAAAAGCAATAATAAACAATGATAATTGTAAGTAAACTATTCTTATTTGACTACTTATAAAACATTAATAAAATAACGTTAATAAGCGATAAACAAAGCTTAACAAAACGTGTTGCAATATTTTTAAAAAAATCTAATTAACGTATATTGCAACCTATTAAAAGTGAATATTATGCAAGAGAATAAAATAGTAAATTATATTAAAGATGTACTAAAAAATATGCCAGCAGGTTGGTTAAATATTACAACACATCGATTAGATATTTATAATGAAAAATTAGCAAAAACAGAATTTTTAGAGAAGTTTGAAACTTTATACAACAATAATAATTCTGAATTAAAAGCACTTGATCAGTTACCAACTGCATATGATTATATTCGTTTAGGACACCCGTTATCTTGTGTTTTAGAATGGGGAATTGCCAATTTAAACAACCTTAAATCAGAAAACGTAATTAGTTTTGATTCTAAGACAGTTCCTGTTTTAGCAATCTTAAGAAAAAATTTATTAGAAAATAAAAACACTCAAATAGTTTATAAAGGTGAGTTACCTGACTATTTTGATATTAAAACTATTCAGCATGTTTATGGTTATAAATTTGAGTTGAAGCAACTTAAAGAAACAGCTGAAACTCCTGAATTTGATGGTAGCACAATATTCATTTCTCAGCAAGATGAAACTGGTTCACTTAACTTAAATACTGCTATTGATTTTTTCATCAATATTCATTCTCAAATAGGAAGTGTTTTAGTTATAAACGGCGAGAAGAACGAAAGTTATATTTCAGATATTCAGCATGTAAGAAGAAGAGAAACTGTTGCTATGACACCTAGTAATTCTCTTATGGCCTTAAAAGCTTTAACGAGCAAAACATCCATTGAAAATGAAAAAATTGATAGTTCAAATAAAGCGAGTGTTTTAAATTCTATTAAAAAAATTACTGGAGCAAATACAAAACCATTAGTAGCATCAAGCGGATTATCTATTCAGTATGCTATTTTAATGGGACTGATACATGACGCCCTAGAGAAAAATAACGGAAAAGATATAAAAATAATTGTACCACCTAATTGTTATGGAGGAACAAATGACCAAGCAAGGCGTGTTGCTGCTTGTATTGAAAATGTTGAAATTGTAGATTTACCGGTAGATGGTGATAATGATATGGTACAGAGTATTGAAATTGTGTTGGCAAAAATCGCTAGCCAAGATGCTGTTCCGTATATTATTGCTGAAATACCTACAAACCCTAGAGTTGAAGTTCCTAACCTTATAGAATTGAAAGAAGTTTTAAGTAAAAAACGCACAACTTCTTCTGGAGAAATAGCCATTGATCCTGTTTTTATTCTAGATCAAACATTTTGTCCGAATGTTCATTTTTTAGGTGAAAATGAAATTCTATCAACTGTAAGAACAATTTCTTTTGCTAGTGGATCTAAATTTCCTAGTGGTGGACAATGTACTGCTGGTTATTGTATTGGTAACGAAAAAACAACTGCATTAATCGATAAAATAGAAATGCATTTAAATCTTTGCGATAATGAAGCTACAGAGTTTCAGTATGAAATATTAGCAAAACAAATGCCTTCTATGAATCAGCGAATTATAGATGCTTATAAAAACACCCGTGAATTTGTAAACTTTATTCAGGAGGTTTTACCTGCTGCTAAAATTAATTTTGTATCAGAAGAATTAGCTGAACAAGGCTTTACTCCTTCTGTTTTTTCTTTAGATCTTCCAACAAAAGGAAATTCTGATGAAGAAAGAGAAACCTATAAAAGAGCTTTAAATTTAAAGTTAATCAATTTAATGATTACTGAGATTCCGAATGAAAGTAAATACTGTGTAAGTTACGGACAATTAAAAGGTTGTTATTGGACGATACCAGCAACATCAACACAAGGAACCACTAAAGAAGGTGACAAAGATTATATTGCACGCGTGTCTCTTTCTCCTGATATGGATCTTGACCGTCATAAAAAAGTGTTTTTAGATTTTGTAAAAAACATCTAGTTAAAATCTTCCTATCATGAATATAAACGCCGAATTTAAAACTATAGAACATTATTTTTCTCCTAAGATAATATCAGAAGTTAATGATCAATATGTAAAATTAGCGAAGATTAGAGGAGAAGATATTCCTTGGCATAATCATGAAAACGAAGATGAACTGTTTTTTATTTCTGAAGGTTCTTTATTAATGGAAATTGAAAATGAGCCTAGTTTTACAATGACTAAAGGAGATTTATTTGTTGTTAAAAAAGGCGTAAATCATCGAGTATCCGCAAAAAAAGAATGTTTGATTATGCTTATTGAAAGTAAAACAACCAAACATACAGGAACTACAGAGTCGACTATTACGAAATCAATAGAAGAACAAAAATATTAATCATAAAAAAAGCTTCCAAATTTGGAAGCTTTTTTTATTCTAAGAGTAACTTAGTTACTTATTTTAAAGCTCCTAAATAACGCTCAGCATCTAAAGCTGCCATACAACCTGATCCTGCCGCAGTAACTGCCTGACGGTATTCTTTATCTTGTATATCACCTGCTGCAAAAACTCCTGGTAAATTTGTCTTCGTAGACTTTCCTTTGGTTATTAAATAACCAACTTCATCCATATCTAAAACATCTATAAATAAATCAGAATTTGGTTTGTGTCCAATCGCTATAAAAACTCCTGTAACTGCGATTTCTTTTTTATCTTTTGTTTGGTTGTTTACAACACGAACACCTTCAACAACATCTTTTCCTAAAACCTCATCTAATTCAGTATTATATAATACTTCAATATTTGCTGTTTTATCTACACGGTGCTGCATTGCTTTAGAAGCTCTCATATGATCTTTACGCACTAGCATTGTAACTTTATTACAAATATTTGCTAAATACGTTGCTTCTTCTGCTGCAGTATCTCCTGCTCCAACTACAATAACATCCTGTCCTTTATAAAAGAAACCATCACACGTAGCACAAGCGGAAACTCCACCACCAATTAAACGTTGTTCACTTTCTAATCCTAAATATTTAGCTGTTGCACCTGTTGAAATAATTATTGTTTCAGCCTCTATCTCGATAGTTTCATCAACAATAACTTTATGAATACCACCAATCTCTGTACTTAGATCAACTTTTGTAACCATTCCAAAACGAACATCTGTACCAAAACGTTCAGCTTGTTTTTGTAAATCGTTCATCATTGCTGTTCCATCAGTTCCGTTTGGATATCCTGGGTAATTATCTACTTCGGTAGTTGTTGTTAACTGCCCCCCCATTTGCATACCTGTATACATAATAGGTTTCATATCTGCTCTTGCAGCGTATATTGCAGCACTGTATCCTGCTGGTCCTGAACCAATAATCAAACATTTAATTTTTTCTGCCATCGTCTTAATTTTTTTGGAATTACAAATGTAATTTTTTTTTAGTTCTATTATCTTTTTTTAATATATATTTTGATTATTAGGCAATAAACTAAAGCTATATTCTTTTCTGAAAATTTTTAATATTTTTTGTTTCAGATGTGTTTATTTTTTATACATTTGCACACCGATAATTATTCGGGGTGTAGCGTAGCCCGGTCATCGCGCCTCGTTTGGGACGAGGAGGTCGCAGGTTCGAATCCTGCCACCCCGACAAAATTAATAATCAATTAACATCAAAACCTTGGTAATCGTAAGATTATCGAGGTTTTATGATTTTTAAGCAATCATAAGATTTGATATTATTTGATTAAAAAAGTGACCTATTCGGTTACCATTTTATAATAGGTATATAGGTAACCGAATTATTGATTTGACTTTCGTCAGTAAACAAATGTTTAACTAAAGACGAAAGATATGAAAACTTCGACAACGTTTAGTATTCTGTTTTGGCTCAAACTATCAAAAGCTAAAAATGGAAAAGCACCTCTTTATGCACGTATAACGGTAAATGGGAAAAGAGCAGAAATTAGCCTCAAACGAAAAATTAAAATTGAATTTTGGAGCTCTGCCAAAAACAAAGTAAAAGGAACCAACCAAGAGGCTCGAATTATTAACGCATATTTGGACCAGGTATCTTCAGAGCTTCACCAATCCAAAAACGAATTAAAATCCGAAGGTAAGATTACTTCAGCTCAAACCGTTAAGGCTCGTTACCTAAAAGAAGATGAACAAAATTATTCTTTAAATGATATCATAAAATATCATAATGAAGATATGGTAGGGAAACTCAAATGGGGTACTCAAAAAAATTACTTCACAACACAAGGGTACATTGCAGATTTCATTTTTGTAAAATATAAAGTTACAGATATGTATTTAAAGCAATTGGATTATAATTTCATTTTAAAGTTTGAAAAATACTTAAGAAATTTCACACCCACAGATCACCAAAAACCAATGGGTAACAATACTGTAATGAAGCATATTGAACGCTTTAGAAAAATGATTACACTATCTTATAAACTGGAATGGATTGAAAGAGATCCGTTTATAAACTTCAAATCTAAATTTGTAAAAGTAGAAAGAGGCTATTTAACTGAAATGGAATTGAACGAAATTGAAGAAAAAGATTATTCAATTGAAAGATTACAATTAGTAAAGGATCTATTTGTTTTCGCCTGTTACACCGGCTTGAGTTATATTGATGTAATAAACTTAACAGCAAGTGATATTAATTATGGGATAGATGGCGAGTTGTGGTTAATTATGAAAAGAGAGAAAACAAATAATGCCTTACGAATTCCTATACTACCTAAAGCACTTACTTTAATTAATAAGTATAAAGAAAATCCAAAAGCATTAGCAAATGCTACTGTATTTCCAAAAATGTCAAACCAAAAATTAAATGCTTATTTAAAAGAAATAGCAGATTTATGCAGAATAGAAAAGAATCTAACATTTCATCTGGCACGACATACATTTGCTACAACAGTAACTTTAAGTAATGGCGTACCTATTGAAACAGTATCTAAACTTTTAGGTCATTCTCGCATTTCAACAACACAAATTTATGCTAAAGTGATTGAACGTAAGGTAAGTGATGATATGAAAACATTAAGAGCAAAATTTGAGAAAGGTGTAAAAACAACCAAAAACCAATCAAGTTTTATTTAAAGCAAAGTTAAAATCTATTCAAATTGAATTAAATTTTATACCTTTGTTTTCAATATGAAACAAGTATTCCATAAAATAATGTCACTTTTAATGGCTTTTGTAGTGTTATTTTCTACAATGTCATTTACTGTAGATATGCACTATTGTGGAGATACTTTAATGGATACAGCTATATTCCATAAAGCAGAAACCTGTGGAATGGAAATGGAAAACCCATTAACTGATGGGTGTTCTATAACAAAAAAGAATTGTTGTAGTGATGAACAATTAGCTGTTGATGGTCAAAATGAATTACAACTTCAAGTTGATAAAATTACTTTTGAGCAGCAGGTATTTATTGCTTCTTTCGTATATACTTACATTAACCTTTTTGAAGGGTTAGATAATAACGTATCTTCTTTCGAAGAATACGAACCACCACTTGTCGTCAAGCAAATCTTCAAGATTGACGAGACTTATTTAATTTGATTTTTAAACATTAGACTGTTTTATCCTATGGCTGTATGTCATAAGGATGATTTTTTGTATTCGGTGTTTTCTTAACACCTATGTCTAACTGTTTAATAATCAAAGACAATGCTAAATAAAAGCATCAAATTTTTAATAGAAAATAAACTCGTAGCAGTATTATTACTTGTTCTCTTTATAGGCTGGGGAACGGTAAATGCACCATTTAATTGGGAAACAGGATTTTTACCAAGTAACCCTGTAGCTGTAGACGCTATTCCCGATATTGGAGAGAACCAACAAATAGTATTTACTAAATGGGATGGTCGTTCACCACAAGATATAGAAGACCAAATAACCTATCCATTAACAACATCTTTACTCGGTATTCCAGGAGTAAAAACCATTCGTAGTTCGTCTATGTTTGGCTTTTCAAGTATCTATATCATTTTTGAAGAAGATATTGAGTTTTACTGGAGTCGTAGTAGAATATTAGAAAAACTCAACTCGTTACCAAGCGGATTATTACCCGAAGGTGTTAATCCTGCTTTGGGTCCAGATGCCACAGGTTTAGGACAAATATTTTGGTACACTTTAGAAGGTCGTGATGAAAAAGGAAACGTTACTGGTGGTTGGGATTTACAAGAATTGCGAAGTATTCAAGATTACTACGTAAAATACGGATTGTCGTCTGCAAGTGGCGTTTCTGAAGTTGCTTCAATTGGTGGTTATGTTCAAGAATATCAAGTGGACGTGAATCCAGAATTAATGCGTCAATACAATATTGGTTTAAATCAAGTTGTAAAAGCCGTTAAAAGTAGCAATCAAGATATTGGAGCACAAACTTTAGAAATCAATCAAGCTGAATATTTAGTTCGTGGTTTAGGATATATAAAATCGATTGATGATATTGAAAACGCAGTAGTTACATCCGAAGATTTTACAGCAATCAAAATAAAAGATATTGGTAAAGTTTCTTTAGGTCCTGCAACAAGAAGAGGTTTGTTAGATAAAGAAGGTGCAGAAGTTGTTGGAGGTGTCGTAGTTGCAAGATATGGAGCAAATCCTATGGAAGTAATTACGAATGTAAAAGCTCAAATTGAAGAATTAAAAGGAGGTTTACCAACAAAAGTTTTAGCTGATGGTAGAACATCACAAGTAACTATTGTTCCTTTTTACGATAGGACAGAATTAATTGAAGAAACTTTAGACACACTAAATGAAGCGTTAACATTAGAAATTTTGATTACCATTTTGGTAATTATTGTAATGGTTTTCAATCTTCGAGCTTCTATTTTAATATCTGGTTTATTACCTGTTGCAGTTTTAATGGTTTTTGTAACGATGAAACTATTTAATGTGGATGCAAATATTGTAGCACTTTCAGGTATTGCAATTGCGATAGGAACTATGGTTGATGTTGGCGTAATTCTCGCCGAAAATATGATTCGTCATTTAGATGATAAAAAGTTACAAACTCGTGAAGATGGAACAAAATATACTACAGACGAAGTAATTTATAATGCAACTGCAGAAGTTTCTGGTGCCATTTTAACAGCAGTTTTAACAACAATTATAAGTTTTGTACCTGTTTTTACAATGATTGGTGCAGAAGGAAAATTATTTAGACCTTTGGCGTTTACAAAAACAATGGCACTATCAGCTTCTTTGGTTATTGCTTTGTTTTTAATTCCCCCTTTTGCAGCTTATTTATTCAGAAAAACAACACTAAAAAAATCTTTTAATCATATTATAAATATCGCTTTAATAGTGGCTGGTATTGTAATTACAATTAGTGGTTATTGGTTGGGTGTAATTCTAATTGCTTTTGGAGTTAATGGTTTATTAGTTGTTATAGGAAAACTAAACAAGAAAAATAACAACCTTATAAATATCATTATTTCTTGTACTGCTATTATATTCTTACTTGCAGAATATTGGCGACCACTAGGTTTTGACAGAAGTATCTTTATCAACTTAATTTTTGTAGCCATTATTTGCTTTGGTATTTTAGGAATATTTTCAGTTTTTAGAAAATATTATAGTCAAATTCTACAATGGGCATTAGCAAATAAAGTGTTGTTTTTAATGATACCAACATCAGTTCTTATATTTGGATTTTGGATATTTTATAACACAGGTAAAGAATTTATGCCCTCTTTAAATGAAGGTTCTTTTTTACTGATGCCAACCTCAATGCCACATTCTGGTGTCGAAGAAAATAAACGCGTTTTACAACAATTGGATATGGCAGTAGCAACCATTCCAGAAATTGAAACTGTGGTTGGTAAAGCTGGTAGAACAGAATCTGCTTTAGATCCTGCACCTTTGTCAATGTATGAAAATATGATTCAGTATAAAACTGAATATATGAGAAATTCAGAGGGAAAAAGACAACGTTATAAAGTAAATGAAGATGGTGCTTTTGAATTGAAAAATGGTGGTTTTGTAACAAATCCAAATAATACTGAAAATGTCTCCTTGAGCGCAGTCGAAAGGTCTCAACTTATCGAAGATGAAGATGGAGAATACTACAGAAATTGGCGATCAGAAATTAGTTCTCCAGATGATATTTGGAATGAAATTGTCAAAGTCACCAAATTACCAGGCGTTACTTCTGCTCCAAAATTACAACCCATAGAAACAAG
The DNA here is from genome assembly GCF_019278465.1 of Tenacibaculum sp. AHE14PA. Taxonomy (GTDB): domain Bacteria; phylum Bacteroidota; class Bacteroidia; order Flavobacteriales; family Flavobacteriaceae; genus Polaribacter; species Polaribacter bernardetii. Next base: position 1,046,663 of record NZ_CP058983.1, read on the forward strand.
ATTGGTAATGCTTCAAACAGGTATGCGTGCACCAATGGGAATAAAAGTAAAAGGGCAAGATTTAAAACAAATTGAAGCTTTTGGTTTGCAATTAGAGAGCCTTTTAAAACAAGCAGAAGGTGTTAAAGTAGAAGCTGTTTTTGCAGATAGAATTGTTGGTAAGCCATATTTACTGATTGATATTGATAGAGAAAAAATAGCACGTTATGGAATTTCTATTGAAGACGTTCAGAATGTTCTAAAAGTTGCAGTTGGTGGTATGCAATTAACTCAAACTGTGGAAGGAAGAGAACGTTATGGTATTCGAGTTCGTTATCCAAGAGAATTGCGTAATAATCCTGAATCGATAAAAGACATTTATATTCCTATTGAAAAAGGGAATCCTGTTCCTTTAAGTGAGTTAGCAACGATTAGATATGAGCAAGGTCCACAAGTTATAAAAAGTGAAGATACTTTTTTAATTGGTTATGTACTGTTTGATAAATTAGATGGTTTTGCAGAAGTTGATGTAGTAGAAAATGCACAAAAATTGTTTCAAAAAAAAATAGATTCTGGTGAATTAACGGTTCCAAAAGGCATCAGTTATAAATTTACGGGAACTTATGAAAACCAATTACGTGCAGAAAAAACACTGTCTGTTATTGTTCCATTGGCATTAGCAATTATTTTCTTGATTTTATATTTCCAGTTTAAATCGGTTGCTACATCATTTATGGTTTTTACAGCCATAACCATTGCTTTTGCAGGTGGTTTTATTATGATTTGGTTATATGGGCAAGATTGGTTTTTCAATTTTAGCTTTTTTGGTGAAAATATGCGAGACTTATTTAATATGAAAACCATCAATTTAAGTGTGGCAGTTTGGGTTGGTTTTATTGCATTGTTTGGTATTGCTACAGATGATGGTGTAGTTATGGCAACCTATTTAACACAAACTTTTAAACGTGAAAAACCTGCAGATAAAAAGAGCATACGAGCTTCAGCTTTGGAAGCTGCAGAAAAAAGAATTCGTCCTTGTTTAATGACTACTGTTACAACAATTTTAGCATTATTACCAGTTTTAACCTCTACAGGAAAAGGTAGCGATATTATGATTCCAATGGCGATTCCAATTTTTGGAGGAATGGTCATAGACATTACATCTTATTTTCTTTTACCTGTTTTATATAGTTGGAGAGAAGAATTCAAATTAAAAAAAGCAAACAAATGAAAAATTTAATTTTTACACTCATAAGTTTTTTGGCTTTTGGTTTTTCAAATGCACAAGAATTAAATGTACTTATTGAGCAAGCTCTTAAAAACAATCCAGCAATTCAAAAATTTGAACTGCAATATAATATTGCATCAGAAAAAGTGAATGAAGTAAATACATTGCCAAATACTGAATTTGGTGTTGGGTATTTTGTAAGTGAACCAGAAACCAGAACTGGTGCACAACGTTTTAGAATTTCTGTGAAACAAATGTTGCCTTGGTTTGGTACAATTACTTCCAGAGAAAGCTATGTTTCTTCTATGGCAAAGGTTAAATATGAAGATATTGTAATTGCCAAGCGAAAACTAATTACTTCAGTTTCCCAATCATATTATAATTTGTATGCAAATAAAGCAAAGCAAAATGTTTTAAAAGAAAATATAAAACTACTTCAAACTTATGAAACATTAGCATTAACATCCGTTGAAGTTAATAAGGCATCTATGGTAGATGTATTGCGTTTGCAAATGCGCCAAAATGAAATGGAGCAATTATTGGCAATTTTAAATCAACAGTATTTAGCAGAACAAACTACCTTCAATAAGTTATTGAATCGTGATAAATCAATTTTTATAAATGTTGTTAGTGATTTGAATTTTCCTGCAGAAAATTTTGATACCAAAACTAATAATTTATCAGTTCATCCAGAATTATTAAAGTACGATAGATTGTATCAATCTATAGAAAAATCAGAATTATTAAATCAGAAAGAAAGCGCTCCAATGATTGGTTTTGGTTTAGACTATATAAATGTTACAGAACGTCCAAATATTAGTTTTAGTGATAATGGTAAAGATATTTTGATGCCAATGGTAACCCTTTCTATTCCTATTTTTAATAATAGTTATAAATCAAAAACCAAACAAAACAGCTTACAACAAGAAGAAGTTTTAGCACAGAAGCAAGAACGAAAAAATAAATTAGAAACGTTTTTAGATAAAGCAAAAAACGAACGTATTTCTGCAAGAATTAGTTATAAAACACAAACTAAAAATCTGAAACAAGCTAAAAGTGCAGAAGAAATTCTAATTAAAAACTACGAAACTGGTACTATAGATTTTAATGATGTTTTAGATATTCAAGAGTTACAATTGAAGTTTGAAATGAATCAAATAGAATCTATAAAATCTTACTTCGTACAAACCACAATTATTAATTATCTAACCAATTAAATTATGGAAAGAAAAATTTTTATAAAAAACATGGTTTGTAATCGCTGTATAATGTTCATTAAAACAAAATTTGAAAAGTTAGATATTGAACTAAAACATATTGAGCTTGGTGCTATAATTTTCGAGGAAGAGTCAGAAAATGATTTCGAAAAAATTAAAACTGCTATAGAAGAAAATGGTTTTGAAATTTTATTAGGACAGGAAGAAAAGTTAGTAGAACAAACTAAAATAACAATTATTAAATTATTGCAGAAATTACCATTACAATTAGATAAAACACTTTCTAAATATTTAGAATTAAAATTAAATTTAGAATACTCAAAAATCAGTAAAATTTTTTCTTTAAAGGAGCATATTACCATAGAAAAGTATTTTATAAAGTTAAAAATAGAAAAGGCAAAAGAGTTGATTCAATTGCAAGAAAATAATTTTACAGAGATAAGTCAGCAATTAGATTATAGCAATGTAAACCATTTTAGTAGTCAATTTAAAAATGAAACTGGTATGAGCTTATCATCTTACAAAAATGAGCAGAGAAATTTCAGGAATCCTTTAGACCAAATTGTGTAGATATGAACCATAATTATAATACAATACCTTTTTGTTCTGTAGTAACTTTGATTACTTACAAAATGAATAATAAAATGAATAATAAAATGAAAACTAAAATAATTTCAATTTTTCTTATTGCTTTAACTACCATAGTTTTTGCACAAGAGAAACAAGTAACAGAAGGAAATATAAACAACCTTCCAGTAAGAGAACACACCATAACTTTACGTGAAGCAACTGTAAATAAAGCAGGAAAAGATGTTATGGGAATGACCGTTAATGGCACAATTCCTGGACCAACTTTAGCATTTACAGAAGGAGAATATGCAGTTATTTATGTAAAAAATGAAATGAGTGTAGAAACCTCTGTGCATTGGCACGGACTTTTATTGCCAAATTTTTATGATGGTGTTCCATACTTAAATACACCACCTATAGAACCTGGGCATACACAGAAATACGAATTCCTAATAAAACAATCTGGTACCTATTGGTACCATTCTCACACGATGTTGCAAGAACAAAGTGGTGTTTATGGCTCCATTGTTATTCAACCTAAAGAAAAATCGTTAGAATATGATAAAGAATTGGTATTGATGTTATCTGATTGGACTAACGAAAAACCAATGAGTGTTCTTAAAAATTTGAAAAGAGGTAACGAATGGTATGGTATCAAAAAAGGAACAGCTACACCATTAAATAAAGTGATTGCTCGTGGAGCATTTGGTGCACAACTTAATTTCTGGAGACAACGTATGGAAGGAGCAGATATTGCAGATGTATATTATCCAGCGTTTTTAATTAATGGGGAAGAAAACATTGAGTATGCAGATTTTAAACCTGGCGAAAAAGTAAGGTTACGTATTATTGATGGTGGTGCTTCAACCTCTTTTTGGATGACTTTTGGTGGCGAAGATCCACTGTTGGTTTCTGCGGATGGATTAGATGTTATACCCGTTAAAAAGAATAAAACGTTTATAGGTATAGCAGAGGCATATGATTTTATTGTAACCATTCCTGAAGACGGAAAAATAGAATTTAAAATTACAGCACAAGATGGTTCTGGTACAGCATCAGCATTTTTGGGAACTGGTAAAGTTTTAAAAGCACAAGAAATTCCGAAGCCAGACAAAATTGGAATGATGATGAAAATGGCAAAAATGGATATGAAAATGGGTGCACACGCATTAAAATATCGTCCAAGTAAAGATGAACGATTTAAAATAAAAGCTGAATATGGTATGCAGATGGATAAAATGGATGGAGAAATGAAGATGGATCATTCCAAAATGTCTGGGATGGATATGAACAAACCAAAAGATACTATGGCAATGAGTAAAATGAACCATTCTAATATGACAGGAATGGAGATGAAAAAAGAGAATACTATGCCAGCAATGAAAATGGAAGGAATGGATCTATTTGCTGAATATAACTACGATTATTTGAAGTCGCCAGAGAAAACCAACTACGATAAAAATGTTCCTGTAAAAGAAGTTTTATTAAACCTTACAGGAAATATGAATCGTTATATCTGGAGTATGAATGGTGTGCCATTATCTGAAGCTGATAATATCAAAATAAATAATAAAGAGGTAACAAGAATTACGTTCAATAACCTTACAATGATGCACCACCCAATGCATTTACACGGTCACTTTTTTAGAGTAATTAATATAAATGGTGATTATTCACCATTAAAGCATACAGTAAATGTGCCACCAATGCAAAAAGTAACTTTAGAGTTTTATGGAAATAATGGAGATGAAGCTGGCGACTGGTTTTTCCATTGCCATATTCTTTACCATATGATGGGTGGTATGGCAAGAGTAATGTCTTATGACACCCCAAGAGATCCAAGAATGGATGAATTTCCAGCTTCAAAAATTATCGCAGAAACAGATAAATGGTATTCTTGGGGATTGGCAGATATTGCTTCAAATAACACAGCAATTAATTTAACAACTTCTAATTTAAGAAATCAATTTAATGCATCTTTCGAATACGGATGGAACAAAAATTTGGAAGGAGAATTTACTTATGAACGCTATCTACACGATTATTTAAGAGTATTTGGTGGGGTAAATATAGAAAATGAAACACGTGGTAGTTTAGACAAATTAAACACTACAGCAGTTGTCGGTCTTCGCTATTTAACACCTTACTTATTCAATTTAGATGTTCGAGTAGATAATAAATTAAGACCAAGAATTGGATTAGGACGCAGTATAATGATTTTTCCTAAACTGTCTGTTTTCGGTTATTATGAATATCAAATAGATTTAGGTTTTGTAAATACTTTACCAACAAATAAAGATTTCACTTCAGAAACAGTTTGGAGCGCAGGAGCAGAATATATGCTATCAAGAAATTTCTCTTTAATGGCGAGTTACGACAATCGTTTTGGCGGTGGTGGTGGATTATCAGTAAGATTTTAAGAATGAATAGTAGTAAATCAAATATAAATTTAAAAACAAATAAAATGAAAGATTTAAAAATTAGTGTAGTAGTAATATTATTGTTAACGGTTTCTTTTACCAATGCACAGAAAAAAGAAAAAATGAACCACGGAGATATGAAAATGGATCACAGTAAAATGAAAATGCAAGACGCAAAAGCTGAAGCAATTTTAACCGCTTATTTCAATTTAAAAGATGCTTTAGTAGCAGGTGATGAATCAAAAGCAAAAGAATTGGGTGCTTCATTAGAAAAAAGTTTAAACAGTCTTGATGTTTCTAAATATACGGATGCTCAAAAAATAGAATTAAAGGATATTATTGTTGATGCTATAGAACACGCAGAGCACGTATCTAAAAGCCCAATAGCACACCAAAGAGAACATTTTAAGGTTTTAAGTAAAGACATTATAGATATGGTTGCTATTACTGGTACTTCTAATAAATTATATGAGCAATATTGCCCAATGTATGAAAAAGGAAGTGCTTGGTTAAGTATGAATGAAGAAGTGCGTAACCCTTATTATGGTAGTAAAATGCTTAAATGCGGAAAAGTACAAAGAGAAATTAACTAAATGAAAATAGTTAAAATCATATTGTTGATTTTATTGGTCGCTTTTGTGGGAATACAATTTATTCCCACAGAACGCAACCAAAGTGATATTGTACTAAAAACCGATTTTATGTTGGTTAACCTAGTACCAAATAACATAAAAAGCAAGTTACAAGTTTCTTGCTATGATTGCCACAGTAATAATACTGCCTATCCTTGGTATAATAAAATACAGCCAGTGGCTTGGTTTTTAGAAGATCATGTTAAAAACGGAAAAGCAGAATTGAATTTTAGTGAATGGGGTTCGTTGTCAAGCAGAAGAAAAGCAAGTAAACTTCGTTCAATTATAAAACAAATAGAAAGCGAAGAGATGCCTTTAGATTCTTACACGTTAATTCATAAAGATGCAAAGTTTTCAAACGAAGAGACGAATGAAATAATCAATTTTATCACCCAATTAAAAGATAGTTTATAAACAATAATTAAATATATAAAAATGAAAAATTTAAAAATAAGTATAGTAGCAATACTATCATTAGCATTTTCTTTTATAAATGCACAGGGAAAAGAAAAGATGAATCACGACCACGGAAATATGAAAATGGATCATAGTAAAATGCAAGATTCTAAAGCAGAAGCAGTTCTTGCTGATTATTTTATGTTAAAAGATGCATTAGTTTCAGATGATGAATCAAAAGCAAAAGAATTGGGTGCTTCCTTAGAAAAAAGTTTAAGCAATTTTGATGTTTCTAAATATACTGATGCTCAAAAAATAGAATTAAAGGATATTATTGTTGATGCTATAGAACACGCAGAGCACATATCTAAAAGCCCAATAGCACACCAAAGAGAACATTTTAAGGTTTTAAGTAAAGACATTATAGATATGGTTGCTATAACTGGTACTTCTAATAAATTATATGAGCAATATTGCCCAATGTATGAAAAAGGAAGTGCTTGGTTAAGTATGAATAAAGAAGTGCGTAACCCATATTATGGAAGCAAAATGCTTAAATGCGGAAAGGTACAAAGAGAAATTAATAATTAGTAAATATCTATTTGGTCAATTAAACAGATATCTAATTCATAATAAGGAATTGAAACTTTTTATTGTTGGTTGGTTTTTAGTTGAAATCCCGATTTTATGATGTTAGAAAAGTCCTAGTTTGGGAAGGTAACTAATGCTAAAGTTTGGTAATAGCTCTTTCCCTAGTTAGGCACAATAAATTTGAAAAATAAAATTTTAATTAAAGATGCTTGAATTTGAGAGAAAGTCTTATTTTTTTTGGTTGATTGGATACAGTCTAACTCTCATTTTTGAGTATTATTTTAATAAGAGATTAAAATGAAAGAATGTTGTAAAAGCGATTCTCAAGCCACAGAAAATAAGTCTAATATAAAAAAATGGTTCAATTATATAGTATATATAATATTATTTTTAATAGTTGGTGGTGCATTTGTACTTCAATTATTTAGTTAATAAATAAGTTAAAATGCCTAAAGAAAACACTGTAGAAAAATCTAAAAGTACAGACTTTTATAAACAACTATTTAAAAAAGTGATACTTACTACCAGCATAGTTATTGCTTCATCTTTAAGTTATACCTTATGGATTGTTGTAGATTCTGACAGTATTTTTCTACCTTTTTTAATTGTTAGTTTGGCATTTTTTAAAACCATTTTTATTGTAAGGTTAACTTTTACACAGTTAAGTAAAATAATAGGAGAAAGTCATCAACTGACACACATTCTTACTTTATTTGGAATCTTAATTATTTTAATTGTGCTATCATTTTCAGCAGATTACCAGGCGTTATATATTTTAAATTCAGCAAATTTTAAATTCGAAACGATTCCCAATAACTCGTTTTTCTTACAATTTTTCGAGTTTTTGTATTTCAGTTTTATAACCTTTTCTTCTGTTGGTTATGGAGATATTGTACCCATTTCTATATCAGGAAAACTAATTGTTATTTTAGAAGTTGTTTTAAGCTTTTTCGTTTTAGTTTTTGGTATTGCAAACATCAATAGAATCCATGTAAACAAATAATCCTTTTTAAAACTTAAATTATGAAAGTACTTAAATTTATTACTCTATTAACTGTTTTCCTTTTAACAGTTAATCTTACAAATGCACAGGACACCTCTTACACTAAAGACATAAAGGAAGTAAAAGCCGTAATGAAAGCTTATAAAGATGCAATACAAAATTTAACAACAAAAGGCACCTTTGAACTCTTTACACCAGATGCTATCATATTCGAGCAAGGAAAATTAGAAGGTACATACAAAGAATATATATCTCACCATTTAGGACCAGAATTAGGACATTTTAAAAGTTTTATTTTTTCTGATTATGAGATTCAGACAACTGTAAATTCGTCCTATGCTTATACAACTGAAAATTACATCTACACTATAGTTCTAAAGGGGAATAAAACCAAAGGCACAAAAGAAAGAACCATTAAAAGTAAGGGAGTAGCAACATCAATATTGCAAAAAATTGATGGAAAATGGAAGATAATTCATTCTCATACCTCATTTAAAAAACTAAAAATCTAATTGATTATGAAAAATATTTTAGTTCCAACAGACTTTTCAAAAACTTGTGATAAAGCAGCTCATTTAGCAATTGAAATTGCCACACTTTTTGATGCTGAAATTCATTTTTTACATCAAATGCATACACCAGTAGACTGGGTTAAGTTAAACAAAACAGACGAGCATAATTATCCTGATACTCAAAAAGAGATTGGCATTGCCAAAAGCAAGTTAAGAAGTCTTGATAAAGATGCGGAACACAAAGGTTTAAAATCGAGGACTTTCTTGGAGTTTATTTCAGATGTAAAAGCAATTTCTGCACATTCTCACAATTTTCATCACGACTTCATAATAACAGGTAGTAAAGGCACACAAGAAGATTTCTCAAAACAATTTTTTGGGAGCAATACTCAAAAAATTATTAGAGATATCCACGTCCCAATTTTAGTTGTTAAAGAAGAGGCTACACTATTTCCTTTTAAAAACATTGTTTTTGTTTCTGATTTTAAGGAAGATATGTCTAATGCTTTTAAACAAGTTGTTAAAATAGCCGAGAAATGTAATTCAAAAATTCACTTATTAAATATCAATACAAATAAAGATTTTAATAATATTAAAAATGGTATAGTGCCAATAAGAGAATTTTTAACAAACTTTCCAGAATTAGAAAATTATGAAATGCACGTTTATAATGAATCTACCATTTTAAAAGGTATCGAAACTTTTCAAAAAGATAATGAAGTAGATTTAGTAGCAATGTATACACATAATAGAAGTGGTTTATCTAATATATTCTCTAAAAGTATTGCAGAAAACATCACAAATAACTCGAAAAAACCTGTGATGACAATTCATTTATAAATAAATTAAAATAATGAAAAGCTACGACACTCTTTCTGAAGCAATAAGCACTTTACAAGCAAACGGATACACGTATAACCTAAATATGTGCCCAAAACATATAGAATGTAACTCATTAAAATTAAAATTACATCCAGAAGATTTTGATGTAGATGAAATGCATCGTTTTGAAGGAATGAGCAGTACTGATGATAACAGCGTTCTTTACGCTATTTCATCTAAAAATGGAATTAAAGGATTGTTGGTAGATGCTTATGGTGTATATGCAGAAAACATTTCTGAAGCAATGCGAAAAAAACTAAAATAAATAAAATGAACATACTAAAAAAAACAAACCAAAAACTCTCATTATTAGGCTCTGTTTCCTTGGGTACAGGTGTAATGATTGGCGCAGGTATTTTTGTGCTAATGGGTCAAATTGCAGAGTTAGTAGGTGACTTGTTTCCAATTGCATTTATAGCAGGTGCAATAGTAGTTGGTTTTAGTTCATATTCTTACGTTAAATTTTCAAACGCATATCCTTCTTCTGGTGGTGTAGCAAAATTTTTAACAAAAGCATTTGGTCCTGGAACAGCTGCAGGTTCTTTCTCTCTATTAATGTACATATCAATGGTAGTTGCCGAAAGTTTAGTTGCTGGTACTTTTGGTGCTTATACTTTACGCTTATTTCCGCCAGAATATTCTGGATATGCATCCATATTAGGTGTAATTCTTATTGGAGTAGCGTATATAATAAATATTTCTGGTAATAAAATTATTGAAGTTACAGCCACTTTTACAGCAATAATTAAAGTAGCAGGCATTTCATTGTTAGCAATTTCTGGTTTAATAATTTCAGGTTTGCCAACCATAACAGGTAATTATGTAGCATCTAATAGTCAAGCTTTACCAGAAGGATTTGGATTTGTAGCTGCCTTGGCATTGTCAATTCTTGCTTTTAAAGGGTTTACTACGATTACAAATCAAGGTGGTGACATTAAAAATCCACATAAAAATGTGGGGCGTTCCATTATTATTTCAATTGCTGTTTGTACAATTATCTATGTTGTTTTAGCATTGTCGGTTGCTGGTGGATTAAGTGTTGAAGAAATTATAATAGCAAAAGATTATGCTTTAGCAGCAGCAGCAAAACCGCTGTTTGGTGAATGGGGTTCAATTTTAACAATTCTACTGGCTATTGTAGCAACAGTTTCTGGTGTAATTGCCAGCATATATTCTGCTTCCAGAATGTTAGGCATGTTGGGTAATATGAAACAAGTACCTGATATGAACAAAATGAAGAAACTTAAAAATCCCTCGTTAATTTTTACTGTTTCTTTAGCCATACTACTAACTATTTTATTCGATTTAACTCGCATAGCTTCCATTGGTGCTATTTTCTATTTAATTATGGACATTGCTATTCATTGGGGCCTTTTTAGATACCTTAAAAAAGAAGTAAAATTTAATCCAATTATTCCAATAATAGCAATAGTAATGGATATTGTTATTTTATCAGCATTCATTTATTTAAAATATGTTAACGACCCTTTTGTACTTGTAGTAGCAAGTATAGGAATAGCTCTTGTTTTTCTGTTTCAATTTCTTTTCATGAAAACACACACAGATAAAGATGGAAATATGAAAATGGGAATGGAAATGGATGAAGAAGAAATGATGAAAATGTAAAACTTTAAAATTATGAAACACACATATAAAATAAAAGGAATGACCTGCAATGGTTGCAGAAGTCATGTAGAAAAAATACTTTCAAAAGTTGAAGGTGTTACTAAAGCATCTGTAGATTTAGAAAAAGCTGAAGCAACCATAGAAATGGATGCTCATATTAAATTAGAAACTTTTCAAGATGCTTTAAAAAATGATGGAGACAGATATGGTATTCTTATTCCAAATAATGATAAAATGAAACATAAGTATCACATTCATGGAATGACTTGCAATGGTTGTAGAAGTCATGTAGAAAAAACACTTTCAGAAGTAGCTGGTGTTTCAAAAGCAACCGTTGATTTAAAGAAAGCTGAAGCAACTATAGAAATGGAATCTCATATTTCATTAGAAATCTTTCAAGAAGCTTTAAAAAAGGATGGTGGTAGTTATAGTATTCACAAACAAGGAGAACACCAACATATAAAAGAAGAACAAAAACAAGCAGCTAAAGGAAAAGGAACAGGAACAGGTACTTTTTATTGCCCAATGCATTGTGAGGGAGAAAAAACGTATGACAAACCTGGTGATTGTCCAGTCTGTGGTATGGATTTAGTGGAAGAACAAAATTTATCAACTACAAATACAGAACAATGGACCTGCCCAATGCACCCAGAAGTTGTAAAAGATGAACCTGGTGATTGCCCGATTTGTGGAATGGATTTAGTGCCAATGGAGGCTGATAGTTCTGCCGAAGAAAAAACATATAAAAAATTATCTAAAAAGTTTTGGATTGCAGTTGCGTTTACATTGCCAATTTTCTTTATAGCAATGAGTGAAATGCTAATGAATAATCCATTATACGATATTTTAGAGCAGAAGAACTGGAATTGGATTCAGTTTGTATTATCAATTCCTGTAGTATTTTATGCGACTTGGATGTTTTTTGAACGTGCTTATAAAAGTATAAAAACTTGGAATCTAAATATGTTTACACTTATCGGCATTGGTGCTGGTGTAGCTTGGTTATTTAGTGTTTTCGGAATGCTTTTTCCTGATGTTTTTCCAGATCAATTTAAAACAGAATTTGGTGCTGTACATGTGTATTTTGAAGCTACAACTGTAATTTTAACATTGGTTTTAATGGGGCAATTATTAGAAGCTCGTGCGCATAGTAAAACAAATTCTGCTGTAAAAGAACTTTTAAAATTAGCACCTAATAAAGCAACCAAAATAGTAGATGGCGAAGAAGTTGAAGTTTCTATTGATAAAATAGAACTGAATGATATTCTAAAAGTAAAACCAGGTGATAAAATTCCTGTTGATGGAAAAATAACAGAAGGAGATACAACTGTTGATGAATCTATGATTACTGGAGAACCAATTCCTATAAACAAATCAGAAGGCGATAAAATAAGTAGTGGAACCATAAATGGGAATCAGTCTTTTTTAATGAAAGCCCAAAAAGTGGGTAGTGATACCTTACTTTCTCAAATTATTCATATGGTAAACGATGCCAGTAGAAGTCGTGCGCCAATTCAAAAATTAGCAGATACCGTTTCTGGTTACTTCGTTCCAATAGTGGTTTTAATTTCTGTGCTTACATTTATTGTTTGGGCAATTTGGGGCCCAGAACCAGCATATGTATATGCATTAGTAAATGCAATTGCAGTTTTAATTATTGCTTGTCCTTGTGCATTAGGTTTGGCAACACCAATGTCTGTAATGGTTGGTGTTGGTAAAGGTGCTCAAAATGGGGTGCTAATAAAAAATGCGGAAGCTTTAGAAAAATTAGACAAAGTAAATACACTAATCATTGATAAAACAGGAACAATTACGGAAGGAAAACCAACTGTAGAAAAAATTGGTTCTTTCGATGATAATTATTCTGAAAATGAGGTTTTAAATTATATCGTTTCTTTAAATTCAAATAGTGAGCATCCTTTAGCAGAAGCTACTGTAAAATATGGTAAAGAACAAAATGCAGAAATTCTAAAATCTAATTCTTTTTCTGCTGTTACTGGTAAAGGTGTTGAAGCCCTTATTAATGATAAAAAAGTAGCATTAGGGAATCCTAAAATGATGGAATATGCAAACGCAAAAATCTCATCAGTAATGAAAGAAAAAGCTTCTTCTTTCCAAAAACAAGGAAAAACAGTTTCTTATTTATCAGTTGCTCAAAACATTGTTGGGTATGTAGTTATTGGTGATAAAATAAAAGAAACAAGTGCTAAAGCCATTAAAGAATTACAAAATATGGGCATTGCAGTTATTATGCTAACAGGAGATAACCATGATACAGCACAAGCAGTTGCAACAGAATTAAATTTGGCTGATTTTAAAGCGAGCATGTTACCTCAAGATAAATTAAAAGAAGTAGCAAAATTACAAGAAAAAGGCAATGTTGTTGCTATGGCTGGAGATGGAATTAATGATGCACCAGCTTTAGCAAAAAGTGATGTTGGTATTGCAATGGGAACTGGAACTGATGTTGCTATAGAAAGTGCGATGATCACATTGGTAAAAGGCGATTTACACGGTATTGTAAAAGCAAGAAATTTAAGTGATAGTGTGATGAAAAATATCAAACAAAATCTATTTTTTGCATTGATTTACAACATATTAGGTGTACCAATTGCTGCAGGTGTTTTATTTCCTTTTTTCGGTATATTATTATCTCCTATGATTGCAGCATTAGCAATGAGTTTTAGCTCGGTTTCTGTAATTGTGAATGCATTAAGGTTAAAAACAATTAAAATATAATTATATGAAAAAATTAGTAATCGTACTTGTATTAATAACAACAATCTTTAGTTGTAAAAATGAAACTAAAAAAACAGATAATTATGAACATAAAAACCATCCTACAAAATCAGTAAAAGAGAACATACCAAAAAAGAAAGTATTAAGTCCACACCAATCTACTATGGCAATGATAGGTGATGCCCATATTCATATTGATTATTCTTCACCAGGAGTAAGAGGCCGAATCATTTTTGGTGGTTTAGTTGGTTATGACCAAGTATGGCAAGCAGGCGCTCATATGGCTACATGGTTAGAAACCAATAAAGATTTAATCATTAATGGAGAAACGCTTCCTAAAGGGAAATATGGTTTTTTTACAATTCCATCAAAAGGAGACTGGACTGTGATGATTAATAAAAACTGGGAGCAACATGGTAAAGATGAGTATAACGAAAAAGATGATGTTATTCGATTTAAAATTACACCAACATTATCAGAGGAAATCACAGAACATTTAGAGTATAAGGTCAACAAAATAAATGATAAAAGTGGAACTATTTCGATGGCTTGGGAAAAAGTTAAACTCGAATTTCCTTTTGCAATTAAAAAATAGAAAATGGTAAAAAGGCATACAGCTTTAAAAATTAGAAAAACACACAGGTATTTAGGCCTCTTTTTAGGAATTCAATTCCTATTTTGGACCATTAGTGGTTTATACTTCAGTTGGACAAACATCGATGAAATACATGGAGATCAATTTAAAAATTTGGAGTATCAACCCAAAGCGTTTAATAATTTAATAAGTCCTTCAAAACTTAGTATAGCTGAAGGTGTAAATACTATAGAATTAAGGGATATTGGCAATTCACCTTACTATTGGATTAATAAAAACAAGTTGTATAATGCTTTTGATGGTTTGCCAAAAAATAGTATTACGCAAGATGAGGCACTCTATATTGCCAAAAACCATATGAAAGGTGGTTTAGAGGTAGAATCTGTTGAACAAATAACTAAAACTGGGAAACATCACGAGTATCGAGAAAAACTACTACCTGCTTATGTTATCTCATATAAAACCGATGAAGCTCTAAAAGCCTATGTTTCTGTAAACGATGGTAAATTTCAAACCGTAAGACATCGTTCTTGGCGTTGGTTTGATTTTTTATGGATGACACATACTATGGACTATGAAGGCAGAGACAATTTTAATACCCTTGTTTTGAGAGCATTTTCACTATTAGGGTTAATAACCGTATTAAGCGGTTTCTTATTGTGGTTTACCTCTTCACCTTCAATTAGAAAAATATTTAAAAACAGAAAAAGTAAAGTTTAACTATAAAACCAAAGATTATGAATTCAAATGAACACACTAATAACGACAAAGGAATGAGCAATTACACAAAGTTCTTTTTAATGCTAGGGTCATCATTTATAGCAATGTACATTACTATGTATCTCAATACCTATGAATTTGACCATGTCTGGTTTAGCTTAACCAGATTTTATATGGTTTGTCTGGGTATTTCGACTATGGCATTAATCATGTTTTTCTTTATGAAAAATATGTATAATGATAAAAAGAAAAATATAGGCATTGTAATAGGTAGCATTGTGCTCTTTCTTGGCGCATTGGGACTGGTACGAGACCAAAAATCAACTGTTGGTGATATCCTTTGGATGAAAGGAATGATACCACATCATTCTATTGCTATTTTAACCAGTGAACGCGCAGATATTAAAGATCCGGAAGTTAAAAAATTGGCAGAGGACATTATAAAAGCTCAAAAGAAGGAAATAGAAGAAATGAAAGCAATGATAAAACGATTAGAGAATGAAAAATAATAAAATAGTCATATACGCAGGTTTACTGGTAGTAGGCGTGGTATTAGGTTGGTTGTTATTCGGTGGTTCATCAAACAAAGAAACTGAACATAATCACGATGAAATAGCAGAAACCAATCAAAAATGGACTTGCTCAATGCACCCACAAATTATGCAACCAGAACCTGGTGATTGCCCTATTTGTGGTATGGATTTAATTCCTGCCGAAGCTGGAGCAGATGGTTTAGCAGCAGACCAATTCAAATTAACAAAAAATGCAATGGCGTTGGCCAACATTCAAACATCAATTGTAGGTAGCAGTAAATCAGACGATAACGGTATTAAACTATCAGGTAAAATTGTTGCCAATGAAAAAGCAAATGCTGTGCAAGTCAGTTATTTCTCTGGAAGAATTGAACGCTTAAATGTCAGTTTTACTGGAGAAAAAGTAAACAAAGGGCAATTATTAGCAACCATTTATTCACCAGAATTATATGCAGCACAGCAAGAATTAATTACAGCAGCTTCATTAAAAGAGTCGCAACCGGCATTATATAAAGCAGTTCGTAATAAATTAAAATTATGGAAACTTTCTGAAAAGCAAATCAATCAAATAGAACAAACAGGAAAAGTAAAAGAAAATTTTCCTGTCTACGCAACTATCTCTGGTACTGTAACAGAAAAATTAGTAGAGCAAGGCGATTATATAAAACAAGGGCAACCATTATTAAAAATTGCAAACTTAAATTCAGTTTGGGGAAACTTTGATGTGTACGAAAACCAAATAGACTTATTTAAAAAAGGGCAAGAAATAAACGTAACAACAAATACTTATCCTAATAAAAAATTTAAAGGTAAAGTAGATTTTATTGATCCTATTTTAGATAACAGAACACGTACTGTTAAATTAAGAGTAGTGCTTAATAATAAAGACGAAGTATTTAAACCAGGAATGTTTATTGAAGGGAAAATTAAAGGGGTAACCTCTACTAAAGAAAAATCATTATTCGTGCCTTCATCTGCCATTTTATGGACAGGTGAACGCTCTGTAGTATATATAAAAACCAATCCAGATCAACCAGTTTTTGAAATGCGTCAAATAACTTTAGGTAACCAAATAGGTAGTAATTACAAAGTATTAAAAGGTTTAGAAAATGGTGATGAAATTGTAACCAACGGAACTTTTACAGTTGATGCAGCAGCACAATTACAAGGAAAAAAATCTATGATGAATAAAGATGGAGGAAAAGTAATGACTGGTCACGAAGGACATTTAGGTATGGATAGTAATTCATCAAAAAATAATACAGACCATACCAATATGAATGAACGGTTGGAAGTATCAAAAGCATTTCAGAAACAATTAAAAAAAGTATTTGAAAGCTATATTAATTTAAAAGATGCGTTTGTTAAAGATAACTCAAATAAAGCATCAGAAAATGCAAATAGTTTACTTGATAATTTGAATAATGTGGATATGAAATTAGTTAAAGATGAAGCTCATAATCATTGGATGTCATTAGTAAAAGAAATTAAATCTTCAACAATTGCTATTTCTAAAGCAGCAAATATAAAAGAGCAAAGAAATCATTTTAAACATTTGTCTTCGCATTTAATTAAAGCTGTGCAACTATTTGGTATCAATGAAAAGGTATATGTAGAGTTTTGTCCAATGGCAGATAGTAATAAAGGTGCCTATTGGTTAAGCAAAGAAGAAAAAGTAATCAATCCATATTTTGGCGAAGCAATGCTAACCTGTGGAGAGGTAAAACAAGTTATAGAATAATTAAATACAAATAATAACAATTAAATTTTAAAACAATGAATTTTTCAAAGAAAAATCACGAACACAAAAACAAAAATGTAATCGACGTGAGTAAAAAAGTAATTTTAAGTATAGCTGTTATAGCAGCTTTAGGTGTAACAAGTTGTAATAGTCAAACAAAAAAAGAAACAAAAACAACCACTACACAAATGTCAAAAGATATGGCAATGACAGATTTGTCTTTTGGTGTAAGAGGAAATTGCGGAATGTGTAAAAACACTATCGAAAAAGCAGCTAACGGTGTTGAAGGTGTTGCAAGTGCTAATTGGGATGTAGATAAAAAGAAGATTGATGTGTCCTTTGATGAAACAAAAACCGATGCAATGGCAATCCATAAAGCAATAGCAGCTTCAGGTTACGATACTGAAAAAGTAGCTGGTAGTGAAGAAGCCTACAAAAATCTACCAGGTTGTTGTAAATACGATCACGAAATGTTGATGAATCAGTCAAGTGAAATGAAATCAGAAGACCATTCAAATCACGACCATTAAGCAAATAATGAAAGAGTCTTTTTCGGAAGGCTCTTTTTTAATTATATTAAGCTAAAATTCTAATTTGATTTAATGAAATAAAGACTAATCATTTTATTTGCACAACCATTGCACTAAATAATTTATATATTTGTAATAATGAAATCAATAGCATTTATATTATCAATTTATATTTTCGCTCTTAATTTAGCACCTTGTGCAGATTATGTCGCGTCTGATGATGATGCTAAAACAGAAATCTCACAATCTATGGATGATGACCATCAACACCAAGATTCAGATTTATGTTCGCCTTTTTGTATTTGCCAATGTTGCCATATTAATGCAACATATTATCAATTTGCAGATTTGAAACTTGATTTTCCTTACATTTCTACACAAAATTTTCTTTACTTAAACAGTACAGAAAAAGATTTTACTACTTCCATTTTACAGCCACCAAGGGCATAATTCAGTTTTTTAAAGGATAACAATATCCAATTTTTGAGCCTATATGGTTCTTTTCATTTCGTTTAATTCTATTTTTTATATCAGAATTGTATCGAAAAATTTAACTGAATTAATACATTTTCTATGATTAATAAAATCATTTCATTTTCCATTAATAATAAATTTATTATTGGCTTATTTATAGTGACATTGGTTGGTACGGGCATTTGGTCTATGGCCACTATAAATCTGGGTTCTGTACCCGATATTACCAACAACCAAGTACAGGTTATTACAGTGGCCCCAAATTTAGGTACTGAAGATATTGAGCAATTTGTTACCTATCCGGTAGAATTGGCAATGGCAAATCTTCCTGACGTTATCGAGCTGCGTTCAGTATCCCGTTTTGGGCTGTCCGTGGTTACCATTGTATTTAAGGACGAGGCAGGCACTTATCTTCCCCGGCAATTGGTACAAGAGAAATTAACCGAAGTTGCTGGAGAAATCCCCGAAGGCTTCGGCACGCCATTTATGGCACCAATAACTACAGGTCTGGGCGAAATCTACCAATACACCTTAAAATTAAAAGAGGGCTACGAAGATAAATACGATGCAATGGAGCTTCGTACCATCCAAGATTGGATTGTAAAACGTCAAATGGCATTAGTCCCCGGAGTCGTTGAGGTCAATGCTTTTGGAGGTTATGTAAAACAGTATGAAGTTGCAATAAATCCTAATAAGCTGAAAAGTTTCGGTATTACAATGAATCAGGTCTTTGAAGCCTTGAAAGTCAACAATGCCAATACTGGTGGTGCTTACATTGAAAAAAACCACCAAGCCAATTTTATCCGTGGCGAAGGATTGGCACGAAGTATCGAGGATTTGAAAAATACAGTTGTAACCACACAAAAAGGAAGCCCTGTTTTAATACGGGATGTCGCCGAAAAAGTAGGCTATGGTAATCAAGTGCGTTATGGTGCGTTTACCCAAGATGGACACGAAACTGTTGGTGGACAAATTTTAATGCTGAAAGGCGAAAGCCCAGGCGACGTGATCGAAAATGTGGAAAAGCGTATTGTAGAAATTCAAAAATCCCTGCCGGAAGGCGTTTATATTGATGCTTTTTTAAGCCGAAGTGAACTTATTGAGGCAACCACAAGTACCGTTAAAACCAATCTAATAGAAGGAGCCCTAATCGTCATATTTGTTTTGGTCTTGCTTTTAGGAAGCTTCCGTGGTGGCTTGATAGCAGCTTCGATAATCCCTTTATGTCTATTATTTGCATTTATTTTGATGAAACAATTTGGCATTTGGGCAAATTTAATGTCCTTGGGTGCGATCGATTTTGGAATTATTGTAGATGGTGCGGTGATTATCGTGGAAGGGGCGGTTTTCCACATTCATCAACGGATGAAAAAATCCACAACCGCCATCAACCAAGCTGAAATGGATGAAATCGCCTATGAATCTTCAAGTAAAATGATGAATTCTGCCTTCTTCGGTCAACTAATTGTTCTTATAGTTTTTACACCGATTCTATTTTTGACCGGTGTGGAAGGGAAAATGTTCCGACCAATGGCATTTACATTTGGTTTTGCCGTTTTAGGGGCAATTATCCTTTGTCTTACCTACGTGCCAATGATGTCATCATTATTTTTAAAACCTGCTAAAAATCAAAATAGTTGGTTCGCCAAGTTTGAAAACAAGATTGATACGTTCAGTGATAAAATTATGGATGTCCTGAATCGTATCTATCTGCCTATATTAAATTTTGCACTTCGCTTTCGGGCAGGTGTGGTTATAGGCGCGGTTGCCTTGCTTTTGATTTCAGGATTTATTTTTAGCAATATGGGAGCAGAATTTGTCCCTAAATTTGATGAAGGCGATATTGCATTT
Source organism: Tenacibaculum sp. AHE14PA (assembly GCF_019278465.1). Taxonomy (GTDB): domain Bacteria; phylum Bacteroidota; class Bacteroidia; order Flavobacteriales; family Flavobacteriaceae; genus Polaribacter; species Polaribacter bernardetii. The sequence continues at coordinate 1,066,902 of NZ_CP058983.1, forward strand.
CAAGCATTGATAAAACCGGGGAGCAGTCTTACAGAATCTATTGAGGCTTCAGAGAAACTTCAGAATTTAATCAATGAGTTTCCGGAAGTAAAAACAGTAGTTTCAAGAATTGGTGTGGCTGAAATACCAACAGACCCAATGCCTATGGATATTGCCGATAGTTATATTATTCTTGAAAAAGATAAGAGTAAATGGACTTCTGCAGAGAGTAAAGAAGAACTCATAGAAAAAATACAAGAAAAAATATCAGTCGTTCCCGGCGTAAATTTCGTATTTACACAACCTGTGGAACTTCGTTTTAATGAATTGCTTACCGGTGTTCGTGAGGACGTGGCAATCAAACTGTACGGAGAAGATTTGGGTGTGTTAGCCGACAAGGTACAGGAAATCGCAGCAGTCATCAGAACTGTTCCCGGAGCGGCTGACCTCAATGTGGAAGCTACAAGCGGTTTGCCACAAATGACGGTGGTATATAACCGCGCTAAAATGGCACAATACGGTGTAACCATTGATAAACTGAATGATTATGTAAGTGCTTCATTTTCTGGAGAAGAAGCAGGTGTAATTTTTGAAGGCGAAAAAAGGTTTGATGTGGTCATTCGTTTGGCAGAGGAATATAGACAAGACATCAATAGCTTAAAAAACCTTTTCATAGACCTGCCAAACGGTGCACAAGTACCTTTAAAGGAGGTTGCAGATATCAGCTATAAGCCCGGGCCAATGCAGATTTCAAGGGACAATACCTCTCGTCGTATTTCGGTAGGGGTCAATGTTCGTGGGCGCGATGTAAAATCGATGGTTGAGGAAATTCAACAAAAATTGGAAACGGACGTGAAACTGCCACCAGGTTATTTTGTAACCTACGGAGGTTCTTTCGAAAACCTTCAACGTGCTTCAGACCGATTGATGATTGTAGTTCCAATCGTTCTATTAACAATATTTGTTCTGCTTTACTTTGCTTTAAATTCAGTTACGCAAGCCTTGATGATCTATATGGCAGTGCCTTTGGCGACCATTGGTGGTGTTTTCGTTTTGTTGATTCGTGGAATGCCTTTCAGTATTTCTGCCGGAGTCGGGTTTATAGTGCTCTTCGGAGTTGCCGTATTAAACGGACTCATACTCATAAACAAATTCAATGAATTAAAAGATAGTGGAATGACAGACTTAAAAAAACGAATATACGAAGCAACGCACGAACGCTTACGTCCCATTTTATTAACAGCTATTACAACAATTATGGGCTTTATCCCAATGGCTATTTCTACCTCTGGTGGTGCAGAAGTACAGCGGCCTTTGGCGACAGTAGTAATTGGAGGAATGCTTACGGCAACGTTTCTGACCTTGGTGGTTATTCCTATTCTTTATTATTGGCTCGAATCGAGAAAGGAACGAAACAATAACGATGGAGATGTAAGTTATGTCAACAAATCAACGAATATTGTAACTGTATTATTGATGGTTGGCGGTTTGATGGCTTCTGGAACTGCGTTTGCCCAAGACATCAATCAAGATGGTACAATTCCAAAAACATTGACCATTGATGAGGCCATTGCTCTGGCAAAACAGAATTATCCATCCCTTAAAGAGAGCCAAGCTTTTATTGAACGGGAAAAGGCTATGAAAGGCACCAGTTTTGACCTTGGTAGCACCCAAGTTTTCACGGGCAAAGAAGAATATGGCAATAATCTTCCTGGAGTACAGACCACCGTTGGTGTACAACAGGGCAATATTGATTTGCTTTCCGGATTTTCAAAATCGAAGTTTTACAAAGAGCGTATTGCCTTGGGAGAAAAGTTTTATGTGGCAAGTGAACAACAATTGGTGCGTAATGTGATGCAGGCGTATGACCAAATAAATTATTACAAGGCACAGTTGCGCTTTGCAGACCAATTGGACAGTATTTATGCCAATTTTAAGACCGCTGCCCAGCTTCGGTATGATACTGGAGAAACAGGTAAGTTGGAATTTATTTCGGCCTCTTCCGAATTTCAACAGATTCAAGTATTAAGGCAACAAGCTTTTGATGATATTGAAATAGCCAAACGTGCCTTAAAACAATATTTGGGAACGGATGAATCCATTGAAACGATTAGTGAACCATACAAAACATTGGATTTTATGGCGACATTAGATTCCACTTCGGTAGCGAATAACCCAATGTTGCAATATGCCTTGCAAAATGCCGAAGTAAGTAAAGCAAACGTGGGCGTTGAGAAATCACAATTCCTACCGAAATTCAGCTTATCGTATGGCAGACAGGTTGTGGATGAAGTGTCAGGCTTCAACACCTATCAGGCAGGTATTAGTATTCCGTTGTGGTTTTTTCCGCAGAAGTCGAGGGTCAAGGCAGCCAAGGCAGACGCAATGGTAGCAGAGAATCAATATTTGGAACAAAAGGCCGTCACGGAAAGTCGTGTGTCGCAATTGACCAAATCCCTTGAAAAAACAAAGAAGATTTTGCAATATTACGAAGAAGGTGCACTACTCTTGGCAGAAGAACAAATTACCACCGCACAATTGGCATCTAAAGAAGGCGAAATAGATTACGTCAATTACATCACGATTCTCAATAGTGCCATCCGCATTAAACAAAACCATTTACAATACATCAATCAGTATAACCAACAAACCATTGATATGCAATATCAATTGGGCAATTTATAACCTTAAAAAAAGAGAAATGAAGAATATACTATTAGTAAGTACCGTATTATTTGCACTTATGTTTATAAGTTGTAACGATGCCCAAAAATCTGAACTTGGGCATAACGAAGCTGAAGGCGTATCAAAAACCAATGAAGCCAAAGAGGATGCGCACGGCGAAGAAGGTCACGATGAAGGAGAGGAAGAAGGTGGACACAGCGAGGAAGAAGGCGTTGTCGAACTTACAAAACAACAGGCCGAAACCATCGGTTTGGAAATGAAACCTTTGGAGGAACGGAATTTAGGGAACAACATTAAAGTAACAGGTACGTTGGAGCTTTTCCCACAGGACAAGGCGAACATCAGTCCGTTTGTTGGTGGAAATGTGAGTTCCATAAAAGTAATACCCGGAGATAACGTAAGCAAAGGACAGGTGTTGGCATATATAGAACACCCTGATATCATTGCAATGCAACAAGATTATCAGGAAAAAAATGATGAATTGGTCTTTTTGAAACAGGATTTTGAGCGCAAGCAGACTCTTTATGATAAAGGTGTTTCTTCTGGCAAGGAATTTCAAATGGCACAGTCAAAATTTCGTTCTACAACATCCAGCGTCAATGGTTTGCGGTCCCAATTGAGACTGTTGAGCATTAACCCGGACAAAGTGGCGGAAGGACAGATATATTCCGCTGTTCCCATTACCTCGCCTATAAGTGGGTATGTGAATGAAGTAATGATTAGCCTTGGCGATTACGTGGCACAACAATCCAAAATGTTCTCGATAAGCGACAACTCAAAAATTTATGTCAACTTCAAAGTATATGAGAAGGACATAAAGCAAATCAAGCAAGGGCAACAGATATATTTTTCCACGGCCTCTCGTCCAGATGAACTGCTTAAAGCAACCGTTCGGTCTGTTGGTAAAACCTTCAATACAGACCCAAAAGCTTTGGAAGTTCTGGCAGATATTGAAAACAAGGATAAAAACCTATTGCCGGGTATGTATGTGGAAGGGCGCATAGTGCAGGGCGAGAAAAAGGGTTTTGCCGTACCGGAAGCTGCCATTATAAAAGAAGGCGAGCAATCCTTCATTTTCATTTTGGATGAAGATGAAGAAATGGAAGCGGGCAAAATGAAATTCAAAATGATACCCGTAACGGTCGGTATTACTGATTTAGGCTTTGTTGAAGTCAATCTTCCTGCCGAAGTTTCAAAGGATGCCAAAGTCGTGATAAACGGAGCTTATAACCTGTCTTCGGAAATGGTCAAGGGCGAACTGGAACACGGACATTAATTCAATAACAATCAAAGATTTTGATTCCGAGTTTGTTTATCGTCTTAATTAGTTAGTTAAAAATTAAAAAACAGGCTCGGTTCAAAATCGATTAACATTCTAAAAATTTATAATATGAAAGAAATAAAAGCATTTATAAAACCGAACCGTATCCAAAAAATCATTGAAGCACTAACCGATAATGGATTTAAAAGTATGACCCTTTCACAAGCCGAAGGTACTGGCGCATTCAAATCAAAAGGAGCAAGACCTTCCTTGGATTTTCATATTACCGATAGTCCAGTGGTTAAGTTGGAATTAGTTTGTCAAAATGAGGAAGCCCAAGCTGCCATTGAAATAATTTTAAAAAATGGCAAAACGGAAGAACCTGGAGACGGCATTATCTATATAGCAAATATCGAGGATGCCTTTCAAATTAAAACTGGAGATTCCTTAAAACGCTATAATTTATAGCAGTATGGAAAATATAGAGCAAATATTAGAGAACAATAAAGTAAAACCAACGGCTATGCGCCTGTTGGTTTTACAGTTTCTATTAAGTAAAAAAGTAGCTGTTACTTTAAGTGACATAGAAAATGCATTTGCCAAAGCTGATAGAACAACACTGTACAGAACTATTAAAACTTTTGAAAATAAAGGCATTGTGCATCAAATAGATGATGGGACGGGTATTACTAAATATGCACTGTGTGAACAAGATTGCAGCTGTGAAATTGAAACTGATTTGCATTTGCATTTTCATTGCAATAACTGTAATGAAACTATTTGCTTAACAGAGCATAAAATTCCTCAAATAAAAGTACCAGATGGTTTTGTGTCAGAAAACGTAAACTTGGTGGTAAAAGGTATTTGTGATAAATGTAGTGGACAATAATTGCACTTCCATTGCACGTATTGGTATTATATTTTTACAATCAAATGAGATAATAATGAAACTGAATTATAAAATACCAAAGTATTTAAAAGATGCTTATAATAAAGAACTTGGTTTATTTGAAGTTGCTTTGGCTAACAGTGATTTTACTAATGCGTGGTATCATTTAGAAAGAAGTCACATTATAGGTCAATCTTATCCTATTGAGCATACCTATTCACATTGGTTAATGCTAAAGTTTGGCTTAATGCAAAAAAACACCAAAGAAGTATTTGGACAAATAATAAGATTAATTGTTGGAGGTTGGAAATCGTTCATTAATCACATACCAATCGGCAATACAGGAGGTGCAAATGTACCACCATTAAAACGTATGCCTATTCCTAATGATATTAAAAATTTATTCAATTCAAAATGAAAAAAAAGAAAGTCAATTTAAGAGATTTAAAACCAGATTCAGAAGAACAACATAGTCACGATGATGGTCACGATCATAGTGGCAATTCAAGTCAAATTAAAGCCTATATTCCAGCAATCATAAGTTTTACAATGCTAATTATTGGCATTGCTTTAGATTATTTTGATGTTGCATTTTTTAAAGATTGGTTGCGTATTGTATGGTATGGTATAGCATATTTGCCAGTAGGTCTTCCTGTAGTAAAAGAAGGATGGGAAAGTATTAAAAAAGGAGATGTGTTTACAGAGTTCTTTTTAATGTCCATTGCTACTATTGGTGCGTTTATTATTGGCGAATATCCTGAAGGTGTTGCAGTAATGTTGTTTTACGCAGTTGGGGAACTATTTCAAAATGCAGCTGTTAACAGAGCAAAAGGAAATATAAAAGCATTATTGGATGTAAGACCAAATGAAGCTCTGGTATATCGCAACAATGATTATGTGTCTGTGAGTCCAGAAACGGTTGAAATTGGCGAACAAGTGCAAGTGCGTGTGGGAGAAAAAATTCCTTTAGATGGTATTCTACTTTCCAAAAAAGGTTCATTCAACACAGCTGCATTAACAGGAGAAAGTAAACCTGATACGATTGCAAAAGGTGAAAAAGTTTTTGCAGGCAGCATTAATTTGGACGGTGTAATTGAAATAGAAACCACCAAAGAATTTAAAGACAGTTCCATTGCAAGAATTTTGGATATGGTACAGAACGCCACAGCTCGAAAATCTAAAACAGAATTATTCATTAGAAAATTTGCACGTATCTACACGCCAATAGTTGTGTTTTTAGCAATAGGTGTTACGTTTCTACCATACTTTTTTGTAGATGATTATGTCTTTAGAGATTGGTTATACAGAGCTTTAATTTTTCTTGTGATTTCTTGTCCTTGTGCTTTGGTAATTTCTATTCCATTGGGTTATTTCGGAGGATTGGGTGCAGCTTCAAAAAACGGAATTTTATTTAAAGGCGCTTCGTTTCTCGATGCAATGACCAAAATAAATACGTTGGTTATGGATAAAACCGGAACAGTTACAAAAGGAGTTTTCAAAATCAAAGTAATCAAAGCTATTGGTTGGGACGAGTCCGAATTTATGAAATACCTGATGGCTATGGAAGAACAATCCACACATCCTATTGCAAAAGCCATTTTGGAATATAAAGATGAAGGTGCAGATTATGAGGCTTCCGAAGTTACTGAAATAGCAGGTAAAGGTTTAAAAGGTATCGTGAATGGCAAGACTGTTTTAGTTGGTAATAAAGCCCTAATGACAGCTAATAATATTAAAGTTTTAGAGGAAACAGAAACTATTGTAGAATCTATAGTATTAGTATCTATAGACAATACATTTGCAGGTTATGTTGTCATTGCAGATGAATTAAAGGAGGACGCAAAAGAAACAATTACAGCCTTACATAAAGTTGGTATTAATAATATAATGATGCTTTCTGGAGATAAGGAATCCATTACCCAACAAGTAGCAAAAGAATTGAATATTGAAAATGCTAAAGGAGGTTTACTACCAGAGGATAAATTAAATGAAGTTGAAATTTTAAAGCAAAATCCAGCAAACAAAATAGCTTTTATAGGTGATGGTATTAATGATGCACCAGTTTTAGCAGCGAGTGATGTTGGAATTGCAATGGGCGGTTTGGGAAGTGATGTCGCTATTGAAACAGCAGATGTCATAATTCAAACAGACCAACCTTCAAAAGTGGTTAGAGCAATAAAAATTAGTCGTTCTACTCGAAAAATTGTTTGGCAGAATATCATTTTAGCTTTTGGTGTTAAAATAGTTGTTTTAATATTAGGTGCAGGTGGTTTAGCAACAATGTGGGAAGCTGTATTTGCTGATGTAGGTGTTGCGTTATTAGCAATTTTGAATGCTGTAAGATTACAACGAATGCAATGGCGTTAAATAATTAAAGTCATTGTATTTATTTTAATTTTTTTAAAGTAAAGTATTTTTAAACAAACCAGATTTATTGTCCTCATAACTACTGTAAGTTGAAAAAGATTGAAAGAATAGTAAAAAAATTAGATTCTAATTTAGATTTTTTAGAAAAAGAAATTGAAGGTGTTTTAGAAAAGTCTGAAGAAGGTATTAAAGTAACTCAAAGAGCTCTTGAACAAATAAGAGAACTTTTGTTAAAACGAAAATCAACATCAACTTCTGATGAAATCTATTTTTTCAAAAATATTAAGCCTCAAGTTTTTAGTAAATTAATTTATTATGTGAAATTATTTAGCATTGAAAGTAAAAGACCAAGAAGTAGTAACAAATCTCAAGTAAAGTATTTTAACAAACATATAGATAGGTTGCAAAATTATTTTAATGATAATTTAGAGTTTTATCATTATTATAGACGAGGTGCTACTTTTTTGGATAACGAATATTTTATTAGAGGAAAAGCTAATATTCGTTTATTTCCAGATTCTCTTTCTTTTTTCGCAGATGATAAATTTTCTACAAGCCACGATTCTACTGTAGCAACAATTCTTGCTTATGATATGTTAATAATTTATTTAAAAACTGAAATTGATAAACTTGAAAATAACAATGGTATGGAAGCAAATTATAACGCTTTTCAAAAGCAGTCAAAATTATTTTGGACAGGTAATAAAACAGATTTAATAGAACTCATTTATGCACTTCATAGTTCTGGAGTAATAAATAGTGGAACAGCAGATATTAAAGAGGTAGCCTTAATTTGCGAACAAATGTTTAACGTTAGTTTGGGTGATTATTATAGAACCTTTTTAGAAATCCGTTCACGCAAAATAAATCAAACAAAATTCATTGATAAACTAAAAGAATCTTTAGTAGATAAAATGCTAGAATCTGATGAATAGACACCCAACTTGGGTGTTTTAAAGAGCAAATAATTTTCATAGAATTTGCTCTTTTTTAATACCTATATTTTACAAGTAAAATATTAAAACACATAAATATAATTCATTAAATATGAGCATATAAAAACACCCAAGTTGGGTGTAACTTGTGAAAAACACTCAATAATTCACTTCATATTTGCTAAACGAAAGTCAAATCGCAGATTCACGAATACCTATTTAAGAAAAACATTCTAACTCGTGAATTAAATCAATTTAATAGCTGCCATTGATAACGAAAGTTTGATGTGGTAGCTGTTTTTAACTTAAATCGTTTACTATGGCAGCAACAATTATTACAACCGAAGATCTTCACGAATTCAAATTAGAATTATTAGAAGGTATTAAAACAATCATCAATAACAAAACTGGTTTAGCCACTAAAAAATGGTTAAAATCACCAGAAGTTCGCGACCTGTTAAGTATTTCACCAGGTACATTACAAAACTTACGAATTAACGGAACGTTACCATACACTAAAGTTGGTGGTGTTATTTATTACGATTATGATGATATTCAAAAAGTAATGCAAGACAATAGAATACACAACAAGTTTTAATGCCACTTTAAGTGCAGCTAAAACACCTATTCTATGCAAAAAGTTAATTATATAAAACACCTAAAAGGTGTATTTATTCAATTCTCTAAAGACAACCGTTTAAATCCAACACATATAAGTTTATATATAGCATTATTCCAAATATGGAATAACAATCGGTTTTTAGACGAATTTTATATCAATCGAGAAGAAGTAATGAGCTTTTCAAAGATAGGCTCTAAATCAACATATCATAAATGTATTAAAGAGCTAAATCATTGGAAGTATATTATTTACTATCCATCACACAATCCATTTAAGGGAAGCAAAATTAAGATGTTCAATTTTGAGACAAGTTATAAACAAGTTATGGACTCATACAATCCTATAAACGGACAAGCACTGGTATCTAATAATAAACATATACAAACTAATAAAAACATTAATAAACTTGACCAGCCAAAAAATGAAAATGATGTTATTACTTTTTTTAAAAAAGAAAAATGGCCAATAATTGAAGCTCAAAAATTTTTTAATCATTATCAAGGTATTGGTTGGAAAGTAGGAGGCAAAACAAAAATTGTCAATTGGCAAGCTACTGCTAAAAATTGGATGCTAAAAGCTGAAGAAATAAAAACAAAAATAAGTCAAAAAGCAGTTAGCCAAAATCAAGACAACCTAAAGACAAGTAAAAACAAAAACTACAATGAGCCTTTATAACGCTTTGCGTCATAAGGCGCTTATTTCAGTAACTCACTATCTAAAACTATGAATAAGATACAACCACATATTATAAAAGAAGGAGGTGTTCAATACCAATTAGGAGAATTTAATAACAATAATATTTCATACGATTTCAAAAAAATATTAATTTATCTTGATGCAAAAGGAAAACTGCTCTTTGGTAAAAACTTTAAAATCTATGAAGAAGATGAGGTTATTTTATATAAACTATGTGTCTATTTTATAAGTGATTTTGAAGCTTGCAAAAAATTAGAAATAGATCCATACAAAGGTATTTTATTATCTGGTCCAGTAGGTTGTGGTAAAACAAGCTTAATGAAATTATTAAGGTTTATGGTACCACATCAAAAACCGTATGAACTAATTCCTGCTAGAAATATCACATTCGCATTTAATAATATTGGTTACAAAACTATTGAAGAATATGGTAATAGTAGTTTTTATTGTTTTGATGATTTAGGTGTTGAATCAACTGGTCGTCATTTTGGTAAAGATTGTAATGTAATGGGAGAAATTCTTTTATCTCGTTACGATTTATTCCTAAAAAGAAAAATAAGAACTCACGCTACAACCAATCTCAATGCACAAGAATTAGAAGAAAGATATGGTAATCGTGTACGTTCCAGAATGCGACAAATGTTTAACTTAATAAGTTTCGATTCAAGCAGTAAAGACAAACGTGGTTAAATTTTTAATAGCTTTTAAATATTGAAAACAATAATAAGTAAATAGACGTGTTTTAAATCTATAACAGAAAAAGTCGTTAATTATACGACTTCTTAATGAAATTTGTAAATTTGTTGAATAATGGACAAAACTAGCGACATTACCCAAATAAGAAGTTTAGCTCAAATATTTTCTGCCTCTAATTTTAAAAAAATAGTAAGAGAAGATAATTATTTTGATACATTTTACCGTATAAACAGATATGCTAAAATTAATGAGAATACTACTAATCTTGAGGTGCTTAATCAAATTTATAAATCATTATTAAAGGTTTATAAAAATGAATATGTCTATAAAAACGTACTAATTAACAAGCTTTTAATTAAAAAATATAGTCTTAAAAATACCATTGCTTTAAATGAATTTAAAGTAGGTAATTCTATTGCAGATTTTGTGCTTTTAAATGGTGAAGCTCGTGTTTATGAAATAAAAACAGAGCTTGATGGTTTAGAGAAATTAGATAAACAAATATCAGATTATGAGAAATTTGCTGATAAAATTTACATTGTAACAAGTTCTAAACACATTCCTAATTTATTGACAAAATATTACAATTCTAATATTGGTATTATTGAATTAACTAATAGAAATGCACTTAAAACTTTAAAAGAAGCAAAAGTAAATCAATCAGTTTTTAACCACGAAACATTATTTAAAACATTAAGAAAAGACGAATATTTAAGTATAATTAAATCATATTTTAATGTTGTGCCAAATGTGCCTAATACACAAATATTCAGAGAATGTCTTAAGTTGTCAAAAAATATTGATATTTTAGAATTTCAAAAATTAGTAATTCAAAAATTAAAGTTTAGAAATATTTCTAACCCAGAAAGTTTTAAAAAAAGACAAATTCCAGAAGCATTAAAACATATATGTTATTCTTTAAACTTTTCTGATAATGAATACCAACAGTTAGATAATTTTTTATCCCAAAAAAGCAAAGTATGTATTTCCCATATGTTAGAGGTAAACAATTTGAATTAATCGCATTAAGAGATTTATGCTCGATATTTTCAGATGATATATTAAAAACTTCACCAGTAATAGAACCAGTTAAAAGTACATCAACTTTTAAATCAACATTAAAAGAATTAGCCTCTAAAAATGTTAATTTTAATATTATTATAAACCCTAGAGTTGGCGATTTAAAAGGAAAGCATCAAGAAATTATTAATGTAGTTTCAGAAAGTTTACAAGGCTATGAGAACTTCCAATTAGCTGTTATTATGGATGATAAATCCGAAAGAAATATCCAAACATTTATTGATTTTATAGGTGCTTTGAATTTTAATTTTAATGGTGTTACCTTAATTCACAATTCTGAAGTTTCCGGTAATAATATAGAATTACTTACTACAAATCTTAATATCGTTTATAACTTAATTTACTTCTCTAAAACAAGTAGAAGATATTATAGAGAGTTTGCTCAAAACACGCGTGTATCACTAGATGATTATTTTAAGGAAATGCCTAAAAATGCAGATTATCTTGATTTAGAAAGCAGCTTTTCTGAAGAATACAAATATTATCAAGAAGATGGTTTTGTTGGTTTTGGCGATTTTCTTACTATAGGTGATAATTATTCCGATTCAGGATTTTTACCTAGAGCTGTAGCAATACATTTATCTTATATAGATGGTAATGATAGAATAAGAGTAAAACATTTTGTGTCTGACTCTAATGGTGATGTATCAGATATTGGTGGTAAATTTTCTGAAGCTATACATAAGTTAGTTACTTGGTGTAACCAACAAGATATACAAACAAATGCAGTAAATACTTTTCGAGATTTGCACCAAAGAGGTCATTTTCCTGGTCTTGGCACTTTAAAAAAGTTGTCAATTATGAATCACATCGAATTAGTAATTAAAAACATTTAGTTATGAATTGTTGTGTAAACTGTTTTACTAGTGATTATATCATTAGTATAATAAATGCTGATGATAGAGTTGGTAACTGTAATTTTTGTAAATCAACAAATGTATCTATTTATACAGCTAGAGAGTTAATTCCTTTTTTTAGAAATTTCTTGTCCTTATACGCTGTTGATGCTAACTCTAACCAAGATATAGCACAATCTTTAAAAAAAGATTTTAACCTTACTACAGATATAGTTGAAGATTCCAAAGAACTATTTAAAGCAATTTTTATAGATGAAATGGAAGATATTACCGAATTATTTAATAGTAACGTATCTTCTGAAATTAAGATAGAATTACTCTCTGAAACAAATCAAATTCACGGTATTTGGGAAGATTTTAAAGAAGAAATAAAATATACAAATCGTTACCACATTCAAAATACAATAGATTTAAAAAAACTAGCCAATTTTTTTGAGCACGAAAGTTTTTATAAAGAAATTAAAAAAGGAAGAATATTTTACCGTTGTCGTATTTCAGACAAGAAAGGTTTTGCGCCAGATAAAATGGGTAATCCACCAAAAGAAGTTACTACTGGAGGTAGAGCAAACCCTAAAGGTATTTCTTATTTATATGTTGCAGATACACTTAAAACATCTTTATATGAAACAAGAGCTTCACTCTTTGATTATGTAACTGTTGGCGAATTTCAGTTAAAAGAAGATTTAAAAATTTTAAATTTAAGGAATCCAAAAGATGATCCAATTCCTTGGTCAGAAAATGAAGCAATTGAAGATTTTTTAATTTATGTTCCTTTTATTCAAACATTACAAAAAGAAATTTCATTACCAATTCGTAAGTTAGATAAACAATTAGATTATATTCCTACTCAATATATTTCAGAGTTCATTAAATCATTAGGTTTTGACGGAGTAGAATATCAAAGTTCCTTATATTCTGAAGGATATAATTTGGCAATTTTTAATCCTGAAAAATTAAATTGTATTACAACACAAGTTTATGAAATTGAAGGTATTGATTTGCACCATAAAGCAGCTATATAATTTCCCCCACAAACTAAAACCCAGTTTTTTCGTTCCTCAAAATCCTCTGTCTTTTAGTTTGTTCCCCTCGCCATTCCTTTATAGCGTTTAAATTGCCACACTTATGCAGCACATTACAGCTTGTTTCATTCGTGCCTCATTACACAACTGCAAAGAGCTGCACATTGCCAAAAGCTAATAATTTAAACGCTATCCCAAGCTATGTTACATAATAGAAGTTATAGTAGCAAAAATCTTTTCAATGGTTGCCTACGGCATTTTATTATATTTTAGTAGCTATAACTGCTATTATGTAAAATATCCACTCATCCAACGCTCACATTGGAAATAATGAATAACATTTAGATTTTTAAACAATATTTTGGAATTGTTGCATTGTTTTTATAAGTGCCTTTTAGTTTCAATAAATTAAGTTTAAAAATCATTAAAAATTAGAACTATTAAGAGTAATTCTAAAGCACCTATAAAATCAAAAATAGCCAATAAGAGTATAATTTTTTATTTGCCAAGAAAATAAGATGAAATTGGTTTCACTAAAAGTAAATACGAATTCTTAAATCATAAAAACAACATTTTTAAAATAGAAATTTAGTTACAGTAAATACATTTTCGAAGCATTCACTTTTAATAAAACCAATCAGAAAAATAGAACAATGCAAATAAAAAACCATACACTTATTATCGCTGCTGCCAGCGCACTACGTACCTTAATTATTTCCTTACTCATACTTCGGCATTCAGTCGCCATTTGGCTAACATTTTTAAAATTTGAGAATGCCTTTGCGCGCAATTCATCCGCAATTCTCAACTTTTAAAAACGATAAAAAACGTATATTTTTTTCTTATCTCATTCATCTGCACAAAAATCCTGCTAAATTCATTTAATTTCTTTATCAAAATTCTTTGTTTGCTTCATTTCGTTAAGTAAAAAATTAGAGTTAATTATTAAATACAGGACATAAAAAGAGCACATTATTATCATAATGCACTTAATTTATTTTTTCCAACCTCAACATCAATAATTACTTCCACCTACGTCACGTTACCCCGTAAAGAGATAACATTTATTATTGAAAAAAGGAAAGAGAAAACAAAGATAAGCACTATCGTGCTTGGTGTTCTCTGCTTTCTCTTTCCTTTTTTTTTAGGCTTTTTTCGTTTCTCTTTTAAAATTAATGTTATTGGGTTTGTAGTTCCAAAACTATTTTTTGAGTTTAATTTTAAGCTTTTCGTATAAAAATTTCAAAAAAATTGAAACAAAAAAACTAACTGTTGCGCCAACAATAGCTAAAATACTGGTAGTGATAAAATCTTCAACACCAATATTTACTACTGAAGAAAAGAAAATACCACCCAAAAAACTAGCTTTTGTATTATGGTCCATCGTTAGTTGCATTAGCTTTAATTTCAGATTTACCTTCATCTTTAACAACTGCTTGACTTACAGCTGTGGCAACTGTTCCGGCAACTGTCATATAAGTTGCAATAGTTACAACAATTGCAGGCATTGTGATTGGAGCTGCAATAATGGCACCACCAGCTGTTGCTAAAGCAATACCAATATTTCTTAAAATTTTGAAAAACTTCGGAGTTGGTTTTTTATAACGTTCTACAATGTTCATAATTTTGTGATTTAATAGTTAATAAAATAGATTCTTTACGGTCTTTTGCTTGATGTACCAAAGACAATAGTTTTTGCATCATTGGTCTTGATTGAGTTCCCATACCTATATTACTTAAATAGGTTACTGGTGCAATACATCCTTCTAATTCTTTTAAAGCATTATTAGCTGGATGAAATAAAATCAATCGTCTGTTTTTTACACCTTTAACTAAAAGATGATTTTGAAAACGTTTAGAATACCTTGTAACGATTTCATAAGAGCCTTCTGGAATACACGATAAATTACGCTTGTTGTTTTTCCAGGGAAGCTCTATTGTGTGACATAAAAAGGTATCAGAACAAAAGAGAGTACCATTAGTACCCTCTTTGTAATACGCTCTATAGAGTATTAAATCCATAATTATGGAGTATCTATAGTAACAACAGATAAGGCATTGTAAGCACCGTTTTTTAACTCATACATTTGCCCATTTACTTCTTGATAAAATTCAATACCAAGCACCTGAACAACATCTACAGTAGAGTTAGTAGTTAATGATGCCGTTAAAGCAATAGCTGCTGTATCTGCAGATGTGTAAGGCAGAATAGCTGTTTCGTCATTTTCAGAAACTGAAGATTCATTTTCAAAATCCAATTCAGCAGCACCCATAACCACTTTAAAATGTGTTGTTCCTGAAGGAGCTGCAATTCTTAAAGTTGGAGAAAAAGGAGCAATGTCCAAAGTTGCATCCCCAGAAACACGGTCAAACGCATTTACAAAAGGTGTAAATAAAGTAGTACCTAATTTACCATTTAGATTGAATTCAAAACCTAATAATAGGTTAAAATCCCCTTCTGTTAAGGTTCTTAAACCTCTATCATTGGTCGTGTCTGTCTTAATGATAGCTAAAAGGTCTTTTGTTAATCGAGAAACTACACGTTTATCTTTTGCATTTTGCAAAAGAATACGAATAGCATTTCTCAATACTTTTCCACCTTTTCCTGCACGTCCAAATTCCGACCCATTTTCACGCGTTCTCTGAAACGCAGGATCATTTGCAATACGACTGGCATCAACACCACCTTTCTCGCGTGCTAGATGTCCATCACTTGTTTTGTAAAAAGAAATACCACCGATAGTTCCTTTTAATTTAATAATTCCTGTTTGTCTTGCCATAATATTTCATTTTTTGATTAATAAAACAAAACAACTAACTTGTATTCAGGTATTAAAAAATCAAGTTCCGTTAAATGCTATATAAACCGATTTTACCAAATAAACCACAGATGGCTTTATATTTGTATGAAAAAGCATAGATAAGCCCTAGATAAAGCCTTATGAATCGCAAACGAATATGTATATATGCAAAAGATATCCAACTTATAACAGGTAGGAGCGAGCGATATGGGCGTAAATTACTTCAAACTATCCGAAAATTACAAGACAAAGAACCTCATCAATTTGTTACTATACGTGAATTCTCGGAGTATTCAGGTATAGAAATAGAAGTTATTAATCAGTATATTAATTAGTTACAATCTACTTTTATTTTTCATAAAATTTGCGTAAATTTATGTTGTATTGTTAAGTTGAGGTTGCTATATTTGCATCGCTCAAGTGTAAACTAATACAAAGCGAAAGTTCTTATCAATAAAGTTACCCATTCGGTTACCACGTAATTTGAAAATTACATAACTTATTGATTATTAAACATAAACGGGAAGCAGTTATAATCCTGCCACCCCGACTAAAAGACTTAAGATTTTTCTTAAGTCTTTTTTGTTTTACCCCCCACTCTCCTTCAACAAATTAATCTACGTTATTTTATAAATCCTAGACGTTTTCTGCCTTAAAAAGAACTACAATATTGTTTTTTCTGTTATTTCTCAAAGCTTACCTTCTTTTCATTGCTGAAAAAACTAAATACTTCAATCTGATTTACACTGCTATTGACCTGTTATAAAACACATTATTTTTTTATCAGACCTATGAACTAGCTATTTCAAAATAAATTAAAAATATTTAATTTTTAACCAATCTAAATAAAAACAATAATTATATTTGCCTCGCTATTTAAATCTAATCTAAATAAATTTTGAACGCTTTATATTTATTATCAATATCACTTCTAATAAGTTTTAACTGTTACAGTAAAACACCAAAAGAAGCTTCGTTAAAAAGCTTAACCGGTAAAGTAGTCTATAAAAATGGTGCACCGGCTGAACTAGCTTTGGTTTATATTAAACAAATAAGTAAAAACACCTATACAGATGAGAACGGAAATTTTATTTTCTCTGATATTCCTGCCGGAAAATACACTGTTTTTATTAAAGCCTACGAAACAAATGGAATTACAGTAGAGGTAGATTTAACTAAAAAATCAGATCATTTAACTATTGTTTTAGAAAACAACGAAAGCACCACGTTAGATAATGTTACTATAACTAGTAAGTCTAAAGGGAAAGTTATTAAAGAAAAAGGGTTTTCGGTTGCTATAGCGAACACTCAAAAGTTAGCTATTCAAAACCTACAATCAACCGAAATTTTAGGTAGAACAGCAGGCGTTAAAATAAGACAAAGTGGAGGACTTGGTTCTCACACACATTTTAATCTTAATGGTTTAAGCGGTAATTCTGTTAGGGTTTTTATTGATGGAATTCCGATTCGAAATTACGGGGAGTCTTTTTCTTTGTCAAGTATTCCTCCCGCAATGATAGAACGCATTGAAACCTACAAAGGTGTTTTGCCTGCCGAGTTAACAGAGGATGCTTTGGGTGGCGGTATTAATATTATTCTTAAAAAAAGTATTGATACACATCTTAGTGCATCATATTCATATGGATCTTTTAATACACATCAAGTTAATATTGATGGTGGCTACAGAAACCCTATAACAAACTTCAATATAGATGTTTCAACTTTTTTAAATAGTACAGATAATAATTATGAGGTTTGGGGCGATAATGTTTATGTTATAAACCCAAATACAGGGAAAATAAAATACGTGAGAGCAGAACGTTTTCATGACAAATATAAATCTAAAGGAATAAAAACAAACATTGGATATACTTCAATAAAATGGGCCGATGAAATTACTTTAGGTTTAATAATATCTGACATGGAAAATGATATACAAACAGGTCCTGTTATGGATATTGTATATGGCAATAGAAAAAGCAAACGTACTAGTAAGATGCTATCTTTTAAGTACCGAAAAAAGGATATCGTAATCGATGGTTTATCTCTTAACACCTTTACCTCTTTTTCTCATACAAACCGTACTGTAATTGACACCGTTCCTTATATGTATAGTTGGCTAGGAAAAATCATAAGAGATAATAATGGCGATCCTGTTAATTGGCAAAGTAATGGCGGAGAAGCAGGTGATGCTACATTAGCTGAAAACAAAGAAATTAATATAGCCAATAGAACAGGGCTTTACTACCAACTACATCCTCAGCATAAAATAGGGCTACATTACTTTTATAACAGATTTACAAGAGATATTGACGATCCACTACGTCCACAAGCAGAAAGAGATTTAACAGATACAAGATATCTTACCAAGCAAATAATTAGCTACTCTTATGAAAGTAATTTTTTTACAAAAAAGCTAAAAACAAACCTCTTCTATAAACAGTACAAACAAGATGTAAAACTATCTGACCCTAAAAAGGCAGGACAAGAAATTGTTGCTACTACTTATAAAAAAGACATTAGTCACAATGGTTACGGAGCAGCTATTTCGTTTGCTATAACCCCTAAAATAACCCTATTAACTTCTGCCGAAAAAGCATTGCGAATGCCTGGTATTTCAGAATTATTAGGAAATACTAGTGATAACATCCAACCAACTTATACTCTTTTACCAGAAACAAGTACGAATTTTAACCTAGGGTTTCTTTTAGGAACTTACACTACAAAAAAACATCATTTTAATATTGAAACTAATTTCTTTATAAGAGATATAAAAAACCTGATTACAAGAGGAATTAGCGGAAGTATTTCAGACACCTATGGCTTTGAAAATTTAGGTAAAGTAAAAAGTACTGGTTATGATCTTGAATTAAAGTACAACTATAACAATCGCTTATTTATCACTTCTAATTTTTCTAATTTTAATGCCCGTTATAACTTAAGATATGATGAATTTGGATCAGAATATATTTATTATAAAGACCGATTAAGAAATGCTCCGTATTTAACTGCAAATACTTATGTAGAATACAAATTCAATGACTTTATAAAGAAAAACTCAAAACTATCTATTAATTACAATTTCGGATATACACATCAATTCTACAGAAACTGGGAAAGCTTAGCTAGCAAAGGAAAAGCCTACATACCAACACAAACACTTCATGATTTAGGTATTTCTTACACAGCTCCTAACAACAAAACATCCTTAAGTTTTAATGCTAAAAACATCACCGACAAGCAAGTTTTTGATAATTGGGCTATGCAAAAACCAGGCAGGTCATTTTATTTAAAACTTACGTATAGACCACTATTTTAATCAAATTTTAAATCTAAATATAAATTACAATTATGAAAACAAATTTAATATCAATAAGCAAATCATTGCTATTAACAACTGCCTTTGCAAGTACCTTGTTTATAAGTTGCGAATCAAATGATACTATCGAAGATAAAACACCTACAGGTACTCAAGAATTTTACAACGTAGCTTTTGGAGTAGGATCTACGGGTAACTCTGCTACTTTCGTTCAGGCTTTTCCTGAATTAAAAGAAGGCTCTATTTCTTTTAAAGGTAAAGGTTTTGAGGTTCCATCGGTACGTACGGCAAGAATTTACGGTACTCCTTCTGGTAAATTTTTATACAACCTTAGTTATGGTGGTGGTATACTTTATAAATATGAAATAAACGGAGCTTCAAATTACACTCAGCTAGAAGAAACAAGTGTTCAAGTAGCAATGGGAACCGCTTACCCTCGATGGAAAGTTCTTAACGAAGATGATGCACTAGTACATGCTATTAATACCGAAAAAATATATAAAGATGACGTATACACACATACAGACGCGAAAGCAATTTTACAGAGAATTGAACTTGCAGATTTATCTTTAGCTGAAAAAGAAGAGGTAGCAATACCACAAACAGCAGATGGTTTACATATTTGGAGAATTGACAATCCAACAATTCAAAACGGAAAAGCTTATTACGGTGTAGCCAAAAGAGGTTATGATCCAAATACTGATGAAAATATTAGAACCGATGAATACAAAGCTACTACATTAGTTGTAGATTATCCTTCTTTAAAAAACCCTGTATTACTAGAATCTGAAGTTGCTAAAGGATCTACTTATGGCTACAGAGCTCCTGTATATCATGTAGATGAAAAAGGAGATATTTATCATTTAACTTCTAACCCTGCAAAATTAGTTCGTATTAAAAACGGAAACTATGATGACACATATCAATTAGACTTATCTACTGCATTAGGAATGACACAAGTTGGTGCTAACGGATGGTATTATGTTGGTAACGGTATTGCTTATGCACCCTATTATGATGCTTCGATAGGAAGTGGCAGCGATAAAACAACACCTTGGGGAGTTACAAGAATTGATTTATATAACAATACTGCTGTAAAACTAAATGTACCTAGCAACTTATGGATGTGGTATTATCAATCTGGTGTTTTAGGTAAAGATGGTAAATTTCATATGGCTATTGCTCCTCTTGGTGAAAAAGGGAACATATATAGTTTCGATCCTAAAAGTACTTCACCTGATGGCTATACAAAAGGTGCCGAACTTGATAATGGAGCAGATTCATTTTATATAGGTATCTATTAATCTAAAAAAACGTTGCTATTCCCTCAATAAAAGGCTTAAGATTTTTCTTAAGCCTTTTTATTCTCCACCATATTTTACGTAAATTCGTATTTATGGAATTACTTTTTTTAGGCTTAATAGGCGGAGCAATTGGCGCTTATTTTATTTTTCAAAAATTTTCATCAGTAACTAAAAAAAGTTTAACTGAGAAGCAATCTGTTATCTTACTTGATAAAATTAAAAAGGTATCTAAGTTAATCACTATCGAAGGAGAATTCGCTGAAATTTATCATCATGAAAACTCTAAAGAAAAGTTTTTAGGTTTGTTTACTAGTAAGAAAAAAGCTATTATTTTAATTAATGCGAAAGTGCATATTGGTTTTGATTTTAGAAAAATTAAAATGCATACCGATACCAAGAAAAAAATATTAATCTTATCAGAATTTCCGGAGCCAGAAGTTTTTTCGGTTGAACCTAACCTGCGTTTTTACGACATTCAAAACGGATTATTAAACAAGTTTAGTTCAGATGATTTAACAACAGTAAACAAAGAAGCTAAAGAGCATATTTTACAAAAAATACCAGAAAGCAACTTAATGCAAACTGCAAACAAAGAAGCTTTAGAGGCTATCTCTTTAATGCAAAACCTTGTAGAAACAATTGGATGGAAGCTAGATTTCTCTACGCTAGAAATACCTGAATCTACTAAAAAAATATCAAAATAATGCATATAGAACAGCTAAGAGATTATTGTATTACTAAAAAAGGGGTTACAGAGCATTTTCCTTTTGATGAGGTTACACTCGTTTTTAAAGTAATGAATAAAATGTTTGCTTTAACTGGGTTGGATAGTTGGGAAAAAGGAGAAACTAAGGTAAATTTAAAGTGCGACCCTGATAAATCTTTAGAACTTCGAGGTGAATATGAAAGTATAAACCCTGGTTGGCACATGAATAAAAAACATTGGAATACTGTTACTTTAAATAACGATGTTTCTGACGATTTTGCTTTTCAATTAATAGATCATTCTTATGATTTAATTGTAAAAGGTTTAACAAGAAAACTGCAAGAAGAATTAAAAGCGATGTGAAAATGCTAAAATCAGATCTTAGAAAATTATACAAACAGAAGAGAAAAAACTTAACTGAGGTTGAAAAAACAAAGTTTCAAGAAAGCATATATCAACAAATATTCGATATAGATTTTAACGATATCAATAATGTTCACTTGTTTTTATCGATGCGGAAGTTCAATGAAATTGATACACAACCAATTATTGATTTCTTCAGGAAAAAGGATAAAAAAATTATTGTGAGTCAATGTAATTTTACTGACGATTCACTTTCTCATTTTTATCTAAAAGAAGACACCAAAATTGCTGTAAATAAATTTGGAGTTCCAGAACCTATAAATGCAGAAGAAGTTAAGGTAACAAAAATCGACTTAGTATTTGTGCCCATGCTAATTTCTGATAAACAAAACTACCGAGTTGGCTACGGAAAAGGATTTTATGATCGATTTCTAGTCGCTTGCAGAAAAGATACCAAAACGATTGGTCTTAATTTTTTCCCTCCAACACAAAAAATAGAAGATACTCATAAATTTGATATTCCTTTACATCAAATTATTGTTCCTAAATAAAAAAACCCCGCTTTGCAGCGGGATTTTTTATAAATTATATTTCAGTGAACTATCCGTTCATAGAAATTAAAAACTCTTCATTATTTTTAGAAACTCTAATTCTGTCATTAATAAATGTCATTGCTTCAACAGGATTCATATCTGCTAAATATTTACGCAACACCCACATACGCTGAACAGTTTTCTCATCTAATAATAAATCATCACGACGCGTACTTGATTTAATTAAATCAATAGCCGGATAAATTCTACGATTAGAAATATTACGATCTAACTGTAATTCCATGTTACCAGTACCTTTAAATTCCTCAAAGATAACCTCATCCATTTTCGAACCAGTTTCGGTAAGTGCTGTAGCAATAATCGTTAACGAACCACCGTTTTCAATATTACGAGCCGCACCAAAGAAGCGCTTTGGTTTGTGCAATGCATTAGCATCTATACCTCCAGATAATATTTTACCTGAAGCAGGCGCAACAGTATTATAAGCTCTTGCTAAACGCGTAATTGAATCTAATAAAATTACCACATCGTGTCCACATTCTACCAAACGTTTTGCTTTTTCTAAAACGATATTTGCAACACGAACATGCTTATCTGCAGGTTCATCAAAAGTAGATGCAACTACTTCTCCACGCACATTACGTTTCATATCTGTAACCTCTTCTGGTCTTTCATCAATTAATAAAACAATTTGATATACTTCAGGGTGATTTGCTGCAATTGCATTGGCAACATCCTTTAATAACATTGTTTTACCAGTTTTTGGCTGTGATACAATCATACCACGCTGCCCTTTACCTATTGGAGAAAATATATCGATAATTCTTGTAGATAATGAACTTCCTCTTTCTGCTAAGTTGAATTTCTCTTCAGAAAATAACGGAGTTAAGTGTTCAAAAGATACACGATCACGAACAATATTAGGATTTAATCCATTTATTTTTGATACTCTAATTAAAGGAAAATACTTTTCACCTTCTTTTGGTGGACGTACATTACCTAAAACAGTATCTCCGGTTTTTAATCCGAATAATTTTATTTGTGATTGCGAAACATAAATATCATCAGGTGATGATAAGTAGTTATAATCTGACGAGCGTAAGAATCCATAACCATCTGGCATCATCTCTAACACACCTTCACTTTCTATAATACCGTCAAACTCAAAATCAGGATCTCTATACTTATTACCACTTTTGTTATGTGATTTTTTAGCATTCTGATTTTTATGTTGCGACTTCTTGCTTGCCTCTACCTGTGCTCTTGGCCTTGGTGTCGGTGTAGCTTGTTTTTTTGTCTCTGTTTGTTTTTTAGGTTCTGCTTGCTGCTCTGAACTTAAAGCTTTTTTCTTTGCTTCTACCTCTGCTCTTGGTCTTGGCCTTGGTCTTGGAGCTGGTTTTTTAACCTCAACAACTTCTTTTTCTTCTGAGACTTTATCTTTAACCGCTTCAACCTTATTAACAACTGGAGTTTCTTTTTTTTCCGCTTTAACAGCTACCTTTTTAACAACTTTTTCTTTTGGCTGTTTTTGGGTTTCTTCAGATTTTTCTATTCTTCTTCTTTTAGGCTTTTCCTCTACAGGTTTAGCTTCATTTGCACTAGTTTCAGCTTGTGCATCTAAAATTTTATAAACTAAATCTAACTTTTTTAACTGACTTACTTTTGTTAAACCTATAGTTTTTGCTATTGTTTGTAAATCTATTAGTTTTTTAGTTTTTAATTCCGAAATCTCGAACATTCGTAAAATAATTAAGTTATATATAATCCTTTATGAAAAAAAGATATAGTTGTATTTAAGTTTTAATTTGATTGTAATTATATAGGGGCTACATAATTATCGACGTGTGCAGTTACTTACGTGACAAATATATACAAATATTTTAACTTGTAATATTTCTTTTTCTAAAAAGAAATATTACATTTGCTATCGAATAAAAAATATGATACAAAGAAAACAATCTATCTATTTATTAATTGCAGGAATTATTTCTGCAGGTTTAACGTTTATCTTTAGTCTTTGGACTAATTCTCAAACTAACCTACCTATATATATAGTCGATCTATTTTCAGGAGTTTCTGTTTTAGAAAAAACAGCTCCTATATTATTTTTTGCTTCAGCTTTATTATCATTTGTAACCTTGTTTTTATTTAAAAACCGTCAGTTGCAATTTGTTTTAGGGCGTTTAAACATATTGATAAACCTTTTTTTATTAGGCATATTGATATATCTGTCACAAACATTATCTGGAGAAGCTTTAGTTTCTGAGAAAGGTATTGGGATGTTTTTTCCTGTCATTGTTATTTTGCTGTTAGTTTTAGCAAATAAAGCCATTAAGAAGGATGAAGATCTTGTAAAATCTGTCGATAGATTACGATAAACCTAACATCTTAGTATATTTAGTGCGAAAAAACCGAGATTTATATCTCGGTTTTCTATTTTTGTCACGTATCGATATCACTCAAACCACATTCCAAATGTTAAAGAAATGTTAACAAAAATAGGGTTAACCCTATTTCGTTAGGGTTAACCCTTAGATGACAAATAGGGTTATTGGGTATTGTACACACTATTTTTATATTATAGATTTGTAAACGTAACAACGATGAATCAGAAGATTAAAGTTCACATAGCCGATGACCACAAAATCTTAATA
This sequence comes from Tenacibaculum sp. AHE14PA, assembly GCF_019278465.1. Taxonomy (GTDB): domain Bacteria; phylum Bacteroidota; class Bacteroidia; order Flavobacteriales; family Flavobacteriaceae; genus Polaribacter; species Polaribacter bernardetii. Next base: position 1,091,692 of record NZ_CP058983.1, read on the forward strand.
GATGGAGTTATCGCCTTATTAAATACTGAGGAGGACTTTGAAATAGAAGGATACTCTTTAACAGGAAAACAAGTAGTAGACTGGTCTGCTAAAAACAAAGCTGATGTGTTAGTTTTAGATATTAACATGCCAGAAATGGATGGTATTGAAGTTTTAAAAGCCTTTAAACAGCGTAGAAAAAAAATTAAAACAGTGATACTATCTAGTTTAAGCGACCCAAAACTAGTGCAAGAAATAATAAGATTAGGAGCAAACGGCTTTATAGACAAAACCTGTGCTAGTGACCATATTATTAATGCTGTAAGAAGTGTTTACAATGGTGAACAATATTTTAGTGACGACGTAAAAAGTAGCTTATTAGAGCTATATGTAACAGAAGCTAAGATAAAAGAAGAAGGATTAAGGTATGGTAACTTAACAGAAAGAGAAGTTGAAGTTTTAAAGCTAATAGCTGAAGAAAAAAACTCTACTGAAATAGCAGAGCATCTATTGGTTAGTATTAAAACTGTTGAAACATACCGTAGAAGTTTATATAAAAAATTAAAAGTAAAAAACGTAGTAGGTTTAGCGATGTACGCTGTAAGAAACGATATAGTATAGAAACCCTTCAAAATGTTTTCTTTTATCCCCCGTAATAAAGAAAATGTCCCCCGAAATCTATACTTTATCAATAGTACATCGCTAATAACTACTAAATAAAAAAATATAATAGTAATAATAATTTATAGCGATGTAAGTGTTAGTAGTAGCATAAAATAGAAAACCTTTTATCTTGTTCTCTTTTACCCCTAAAATTAAATGCCAATTGGAATTCACATATTTTAATTGCATCGCTATTTTTTTAATCTTTTAAAATAATTTAAAACTAAAAATCATGAAAAATTTTACTCCTTTTTTATTAGTATTTAGTCTAATATTTGCTTCATGTTCATCTAACCAAGACGAAGTTATAGATACAAATCCTGAAAATTTATTACAATCATACACGTTAAAAAGAGATGCTAACGGTGCTTATTCTATAGACTTCAACACTGCAGAAAACACAGATGTAACTACCGTTAAAAACACTGAAAATTCTAATGACATCATCTTATCTGAAGCAAACCACAAGACAGCTATTAAACACAGCAATGACTTTAATATTGAGGAAGACCAATTAAAAATAGGTTTTTTAGATGCTAACAAAGGGAAACGTATGCAAATATCTATTGAAGATGAAGATATTAAGTTTCATAAAGGTAGTGTTACCGAATTTTTAAGTTCATATAGTATTGCTAAAAATGAAGATGGCACATTTACACTTAACTTTACAGTTAATAATAACGTTACTACAGAATTCGTTTATAATGAAGAAATAGAAACTTACGAAGTACATTTAGCTACCGGAAAAGCAAAACAACAGGAGTTCTCAAGACAATTAGAGATGAATACAACTAATTTAATTAAATTAGATTTTGTTAATCATAAATATGAAGGGAGATCTGAAGAACCTACGAGCAAGAAAAAACCAAGATTATCTATACAAGGAAATGATTTCCTATAAATTAAATGAAAATCACCTCTTTTAAAAATATTATAATAACGATATTATTATTTACAATAATAAACTACTCTTTCACTAGAAAAAGCAAAGTAAATTCTTTTTCTAGCGAAAAAGAGTTTCTACAAATAAAAGATTCTTTATTATATAAAAAACATAATTTATATAAATTATTATACGAACAGGAAGAATATACTAAGGCTCTTGAAAAATCATTGCAATTAATACAACTCGGAAAAGACAAAAACGATATAGAAATTCAATTTTCATCTACTTTTTTAGTTGCAAAAATATTCGAAAAAACAAAAAATTACAAAAAAGCCATCAACTACTATAAAGACTGTTTACGCTTAATTAATGATAAAAAAAATATTGATTACAACTTTACAAATAATGATGAAAAACTTGCAAAAACCTTATTAGGTATTGGAAGCAATTATTCATATCTCAATGATAATGCCAATGCTGAAAAATATTATCGTGAAATAATAGCTATTAACGCATTAAATCAAAATATTGAATCGATTAAAGCAAAAGCTTATGTTAATTTATCTGTTATTTTAATTAACTCAAAAAAACTTGAAGAGGCTAAAAAAAATTTAAAAAAAGCTATTAAAATTCATGAAAACACAAATAACAAACCTTTTCAAGCTTCTGCTCTTAACAACCTAGCTAGCATCTATTTAATTGAAGAGAACTATGAAGAAGCAAAAAAAATTTATTTTCAGGGATTAGAGTTAGTGAACCAAACAAACTCTATTAATGCTACAAAATTTAAAGAAGAGCTTTTTTATAATTTAGCTTGGACTCTGTACTTACTTAAAGACTACAAAGCATACGAGTATCAAGAAAAAGCATATGACTTAAAAGACAACCTTAGAGATAGTGAAGTTAGAAAAATGATTGAAAAAATTCATTCTAAACAAATAATTGATCTTGAAAAAGAAAAAAATAATTTAGTTAAAAACCAAACTGAATTAATAAAAGCTAAAGACGACAAAACCACCTTACTCTTTGGCGCCTTAAGTTTATTGGTGATTGTTATTTCTGGTGGATTGGTTTATAACTATAAGTTACGTAAAGACAACTTGCAATTAAAACTATCTGAAAACAGCTTAAAACAACAGCAGAGTATCGAAAAAATAAAATCAGATGCTCAAACAAAAATATTAAATGCTACAATAGACGGTAAAGAATCTGAACGAAAACAAATAGCGGAAACGTTACATGATAACGTTAGCGCATTACTATCGTCTGCAAACATGCATTTAAGCGCCACAAAAAAACAATTTAAAGGAGTTACTCCTTTAGAGATAGAAAAAACACAAGCTATAATATTAGAGGCTTCGCAAAAAGTAAGAGATTTATCACACAACCTTGTATCTTCTATATTACTAAAATTCGGGCTAGAGTATGCTTTAAAAGATGTTGCTAAGAAATTCTCTAACAGCGAATTAAAATTTAAAGTTAGCGCCCTAAACATCAATAGGTATAATCAAGAATTTGAAATAAAAGTGTTTAATATTATTCAAGAGCTTGCTAATAATATTCTAAAACATAGTAAAGCTAATTATGCTCAAATAATTATAAAACAAGAGAAGAATCAACTAACTGTTCTTGTTAACGATGATGGGGTTGGATTTTCAACCTCATCTTCTTCTTTTAAAAATAATGGCATCGGATTAAACCAAATAGAAGCTAGAATTGAAATGATGAACGGTAAATTCACTATTAATTCAGAAGATAACAAAGGAACTAAAGTTTCTATAATCATCCCTATCCAGCAACAAAAACCATTTCAATTTTCATCGGTTAGCTAACTCTATAACCTCCATATTTGTAATTTCACCAAAATTTAACTCAAAACGGAGCATTGTTCTTACTTTATGAAAACCATGCTTACCTGCAGCGCCGGGATTTAAGTGTAGTAAATTAAATTTTTGGTCGTATTGTACTTTTAAAATATGCGAATGTCCACTGATAAATATTTTGGGTGTATCAACTTTTAACGCTTCTCTTACTCTCGGTTTATATGCATTTGGATATCCACCTATATGCGTAATCCAAACAGTAATACCTTCAACAGTAAATTTACTATCTAAAGGGAATTCTGCTCTCGCATCATTATCATCAATATTACCATAAACAGCGCGTAAAGGTTTGTGTTTTTTTAAAGTATCCGTAACATTTAAATCACCTATATCGCCTGCATGCCAAACCTCATCTGCTTGCTTTACAAACTTTAATATTTGATCATCAATATAACTATGCGTATCAGAAAGTAAGAGTATCTTTTTCATTACTACAAAACTAATAAATAGTGCATAAAAAATAGATCCATAATATATAATTATGAATCTATTATTAATGCACTAATGGAGCACTTGTATTTATCTCATTTTAACGAGCCATAAACATATAACACATTAAAAGTTTTGATGTTAACCTATGTTTACAAATTAAATATTAACAACCTACCTATTCTTCATTTTAAAGAAATAGACTATATTTCTTTAAATAGCCATAACAACTCAGTCTAATATTTCATAATTTAGCCCTTTTAAATTTCATTGTTTTTTGAGGTATTTTATTGAACTAGCGTATAAAGGGAAAAACTATCATGGTTGGCAAATACAACCTGATGCAATTTCTGTACAAGAAAAAATAAATAATGCTATTAGTACTGTTTTAAGGCAAAACATAATTATTACTGGTGCTGGTAGAACAGATGCTGGTGTGCATGCATCGCAAATGTTTGCTCATTTTGATACAGATATTGTTTTAGCTAAAAACTTTGCTTTTAGATTAAATGCTCTTTTACCCGATGATATTGTAATATACAATACCAAATTAGTGCATGATGATGCACATGTTCGTTTTGATGCTACTAGCAGAAGTTATGAGTATAAAATTTGGCTTGGCAGAAATCCGTTTTCGTTAGACACTGCTTGGCAACTATACAATCAACAATTAAACATTAATTTAATGAATCAGGCTGCTGCAATTTTATATGAACATGAAGATTTCGAATGTTTTTCGAAAGTAAAAACAGGTGTTCATACTTTTAATTGCGATGTTACAAACGCTTTGTGGGTTTTAAATGGTAACGAATTGACTTTTCATATCAGCGCAAACCGTTTTTTAAGAAACATGGTAAGAGCAATTGTAGGCACATTAATAGATATCGGAATCGGTAAAACAACTATTGATGATTTTAAAAAAATTATAGAAAGCAAAAACAGAAGTAAAGCAGGAACCTCTGTACCTGCAAAAGGATTATTTTTAACAAAAGTAGAATACAATTATATATAGTGAGTAAAACAACAGGAAAAGCATTTGACATTAAGATTTTTGTAAGACTAATGAGTTTTGCAAAACTTTACCGTGTACGATTTATTGTAGCAGCAACATCAACAATACTCTTAGCTGTTTTCGCTGTAATGAGTCCGGTTATTTTAATGGCGGCTATTGATGATTTTGTGGCGCATAAAGATTTAACAAGATTACTGTATTATACAATAGCGATGCTTGCCGTGCTATTAGTACAGGTATTATTTCAGTTTAGTTTTATTTACAATGCCAATTGGGTTGGGCAACATATTATTAGAGATATAAGGGCTAAAACATTCAGAAAAATAGTAGCTTTTAAAATGAGTTATTTCAACAACTCATCCGTAGGTAAATTGGTTACCAGAGTTGTGTCTGACATCGAAACAATTGCTAATTTTTTTACGCAAGGTGTTTTTATGATTATCAGTGATGTTTTAAAAATGATCATTGTTATAATTGTAATGCTTTATACCAATTGGAAGTTAGCAATCATAGCATTGGCAACACTACCTGTTTTAATTTATGCTACAAAGATTTTTCAGATAGCCATAAAATCTACTTTTCAAGATGTACGTAATCAGGTAGCAAACCTTAATGGTTTTGTTCAAGAAAGAGTAACAGGAATGAAAATTGTGCAACTCTTTAATCGTGAAAAAATTGAATATCAAAATTTTGTTGGTATTAACGAAAAACATAAAAAAGCACATGTAAAAACGGTTTGGTATTATTCGATATTTTTTCCAATTGCAGAAATATTATCATCTATTGCTATCGGACTAATTGTATGGTTTGGCGGACTTCAAGTTGTTGAGGATAATGCGGTAACTGTTGGTGCAATTATTGGATTTATAAAAATGTCTCAAATGCTATTTAGACCACTTCGTCAAATTGCAGATAAATTCAACCAACTACAAATGGGAATTGTAGCTGGAGAAAGAGTTTTTAATGTGATTGATACCGAAAGCTCTATTACTAAAAGCGGAACTATTACTACCGAATCACTACAAGGAAACATCCGTTTTAAAGACGTGCGTTTTAGCTACATTAAAGACGAAGAAGTTTTAAAAGGCATTAGTTTTAATGTTAAAAAAGGAGAGACTATTGCCATTGTTGGTGCAACAGGAGCTGGAAAATCGACTATTATAAATTTAATAAACCGTTTTTACGAAATAGATAGCGGCGCTATTTACCTTGACGATGTTCTTGTTGAAGATTATGAAATTAATGCACTGCGTGAAAAAGTTGCTGTAGTTTTACAAGATGTATTTTTATTTTCTGATACTATTTTTAATAATATTTCTTTAAAAAACAACGACATTTCTCTTGATGATGTAAAGAAAGCTGCCAAACAAATTGGTATTCATGATTTTATCATGACATTACCCAACAACTATGCATACAATGTGAAAGAACGTGGTGGAATGCTTTCTTCTGGCCAGCGCCAATTAATCGCTTTTTTACGTGCATATGTTAGCAAACCAAGTATTTTAATTTTAGACGAAGCTACATCATCTGTAGATACACATTCTGAACAAATGATTCAACATGCTACCGACGAAATTACAAAAGGTAGAACCTCTATAGTTATTGCACACCGATTAGCAACTATAAAAAAAGCAGATACTATTATTGTTATGGATAAAGGTATAATTGTTGAGCAAGGCGATCATAATCAGTTACTTCAAAAAAATAATGGTTATTATAAAAATCTTTATGAAAAGCAATTTAGTACTGAAATTATTTAACATTTAAGTTTGTTTAGATTTGTTAAAAGAATACATTTGCGTTAATCAATCTATTAATTAAAAAAACGTAAAACAATGAAAAAAGTAATTTTAACCATGTGTGTTGCTGGTGCTTTATTAGCAACTTCTTGTAAAAATGAGGCTAAAGACGCTAAAGAAACTACTATTGAAGCTGTAGATACTGCAACTGAAAAAGCTACTGAAGCTGCTGAAGAAGTTGAAGCTGCCGCTGAAGAAGCTACTGAAGCTGTAGAAACTGCTTTTGAAGGAGTAACTATTCCTGAATTTAAAGACCCTAAAGTAGGTGAGTATTTAGAATCTTATGCTGAATATGCTCAAAACTATATTGATGCTAAAGGAGATGTATTAAAAAATACTGAATTAGCTAAAAAAGGTGTTGAATTAGCTGCTAAAGGAAAAGAAATCGTTGCTACTTTAGATGCTGAAGGAACAAAGAAATTTAACTCAGTAATGAGTGCTATACAATCTAAAATGGCTCCTGCTAAATAATTTTAGATTCTTATAAAAGTTAAAAAGCTCGCAATTGCGAGCTTTTTTTATTTAATCCTTATATTTTTTCATCCTTTTAAATAAATCTAAAAAAATATTACTTAGGTAGTTAAATCTTTTTGAAGTCTTAAGAATAAATCTTCTTGTGTTTTATAAAATACAAATTCCCCATTATTTATATAAGATATCTCTCCTGTTTCTTCTGAAACTAACAAGCAAATAGCATCTGTTTTTTCTGTAACTCCAATAGCTGCTCTGTGCCTTAACCCAAAACGAGATGGTATTTTTGTACTTCCAGAAACAGGTAAAACTACACGAGTAGCAATAATAAAGTTATCACGAATTACAGTTGCCCCATCATGTAGCGGACTATTTTTATAAAAAATACTTTCTAAAATAGCTTCGTTTACCAAAGCATTCATTTTATCTCCTGTATTTATTAAAAAATCAAGATTGTTTGTTTTTTCAATAACCAACAAAGCACCTGTTCGTGTTTTAGACATACTTTTACAGGCTGTTAAAATTGTTTCAACATCTGTTTCTGAATTAATTTCAGTTTTTAAAAACTTCAATTGGTTTAAAAAACCTCGTTTCGCTGAAAAATTAGTGGTTCCTATCATCAATAAAAACTTTCTAATTTCTTGCTGAAACACAATAAGTAAAGCAATAACACCACCAGAAAGTAAATAACCAAGAATTCCACTTAACATTTCCATGTGAAGTGCTTGTGTTATTTTCCATATTAAAAATATCAACGCAATTCCTATCACAATATTAATTGCCACTGTTCCTTTTAACAACTTATAAATATAGTAAAGTAGTATTGCTACTAGAATAATGTCAAGTACATCAAGAAACGAAAAATCGATAAAATCTAAATTCATTAATTATTTTGAAGTTTTAGTAAAAGTAATCATTTTATCCTAATTGCCTCACGATTTTTACTGCTTCAACTGCCTCTTTTACATCATGAACTCTTAAGATATTTGTTCCGTTTAAGAGCGCAATTGTATTGGCTACCGTAGTTGCGTTTAATGCTTCTTGAGGTATAATATCAAGCGTTTTGTAAAGCATTGATTTTCTTGAAACTCCTGTTAAAATAGGCACTTCTAAATTTTCAAATAACGAAAGTTTCTTCAGTAACTCGTAATTATGTTCTATTGTTTTTCCAAAACCAAAACCTACATCTATAATAACATCGTTTACTTTTAGTTCACGGAGTTTACGTAACTGCGCTGCAAAAAACGAAATTATATCCGTTACCACATTTTCATAAACAGGGTTTAACTGCATACTCTGCGGAGTTCCTTGCATGTGCATCATTATATAAGGCACCTGCAAACTCGCCACTGCTGCAAACATTTTATCATCTTGTACACCTCCAGAAATATCATTAATTATTGATGCTCCTGCATTAATTGATTCTTTTACAACAGTACTTCTAAAAGAATCTACAGAAATAAGAATATCAGGAAAATGCTTCACCAATAATTTTATTACCGGCACTACTCTTTGCAGTTCTTCTGCCTCAGAAACATGCTTTGCTCCCGGTCTTGACGAATACGCTCCAACATCAATAAAGGTTGCACCTTCCTGTAGCATTTTCTCAGTTTGACTAAGAATTGCATGTTCGTCTTTGTATTTTCCACCATCAAAAAAAGAATCTGGGGTGATATTTAAAATCCCCATTACTTTCGGAGAAGTAAGATCGATTAATGTTCCTTTACAATTAATTGTCATCCTTATAAATTTCTAAGTAAAAATAAATGAAAAGCTTTTAATATTTACTATTTTTGATGGATTACTTTTAAATAAAAAAGATGCAAAACACATCCAAACAATATGATGTAGTAGTAGAAGAATGTAGTAGTTTGTTTACAAAAAAAATGAGCGATTATGGTAGTGCATGGAGAATCTTAAGACTTCCATCTCTAACGGATCAAATATTCATAAAAGCACAACGCATCCGCCAGTTACAAGAAAATACCAAGCGTATGGTAGACGAAGGAGAAAAACCAGAATTTATAGGGATCATTAATTATTCAATAATGGCACTTATTCAGCTAGAACTAGGTGTTGCCGACCAACCAGATTTAAATACAACTGAAGCCACATCGTTATATAATAAACACATAAAAATCACCAAAGAATTAATGGAAAATAAAAACCATGATTACGGTGAAGCTTGGCGAGATATGAGAATTTCATCTTTAACGGATTTAATTCTTCAAAAATTACTTCGCGTAAAACAAATTGAAGATAACAAAGGAAAAACCTTAGTTTCTGAAGGAATCGATGCAAATTACCAGGATATGATTAATTATGCTATTTTTGCTTTAATCCATCATTCAGAGTTAGATAGTTAACCTTAAACCCCAAAAAATGATTTTAAAAATTTTAACACACATTTCAAGAGTATTAGTAGGGCTTTTATTCATTTATTCAGGCTTTGTTAAGTTAGTAGATCCGATTGGCTCTCAATACAAGTTTCAAGAATACTTTAGTGAAGGTGTTTTAAATATGGAATTCTTAATTCCTTATACTTTGCCTTTTGCTATTCTTTTAATTATCTCTGAATTAGTTTTAGGAGTAATGCTTATTGTTGGTTACAAACCAAAACTTACGATATGGAGTATATTTAGTCTTAACATCATCTTTTTATTCTTAACATGGTATTCTTATACTTATAACAAAGTTACAGACTGCGGATGTTTTGGTGACGCCCTAAAGCTTACACCTAAAGAAACTTTTTATAAGAATGTTGTATTTATGGTTTTTATCGTCATTTTAATCTTCGGGTTAAAACATATTAAACCTTTACTTTCAGACAAACTTGGCGCTATAAAAACGTACGGAACCATATTAGTTTCGCTATTCATTACCTACTATGTATTAAATCATTTACCAATTATCGATTTTAGAGCCTATTCAATAGGTACAGATATCGCTGAAGGTATGAAATATCAAGAAGATAGCGATGAAGTACCACCAATTCATGATTTTATGATTGAAACCGACGAAGATGGAGATCAACTAGAAGCTATGCTAGCAAAAGACAAGGCAATGCTTATTATCATGTATAATTTCGAAAAAACAGAAAAACAAGGTATTGCTGCGATTTCAAAAACTGCTGCAAACGCTAAAGCCAAAGGTTATGAAGTTTATGTTTTAACAGCTTCTTATATTGAAGACTTAGCAGCCACACAAAAAGAATTTAACCTACCATATACATTCGGATTCTGTGATGAAACAGCTTTAAAAACAGTTATCAGAGCAAATCCAGGAATTGTTACTGTCGAGAAAGGAATTATCGTAGGTAAATGGAATTGGACAGATGCAGATGATGTTACTTTAAAATAACAATATCTTATAATATTCACACAATAAAACCTCGCAATTATGTGAGGTTTTATTATTTTAGCAAAGACATGAAACAACTTTTACTAGTTTTTATTGGCGGTGGCTTTGGAAGCGTTTTAAGATTCTTCATAGGAAAAACCTTAAACAACACACAAACAGGAATTCCGTACGGAACCTTTGCAGCAAATATTATCGGAAGCTTGCTCATCGGATTTATTTTAGGCTTAGCCGCCAAAAACGAAGCCCTATCTCAAAACAGTACACTATTATTAGCAACAGGGTTTTGTGGCGGATTTACTACATTCTCTACCTTTGCATATGAGAATCATATATTTTTAAAATCCGGAGACTTCACTTCATTTGCCTTATACACAATCGCAAGTTTTGTTGTAGGCTTTTTAGCTGTTTTTGCCGGAATCTACCTTATCAAATTTATTTAAATTATGAACGAATTAGTACAATATACAACAAAAGATAACTACGCAATTATCACCCTTTCTAACGGAAAAGTAAACGCCATATCACACGAAGTTATAGATTCACTATACTCTTTATTAGACAAAGCTGAACAAGAGAAAAAGATCGTTATTTTAACTGGTCAACCCGGAATGTTCTCTGCTGGTTATGATTTAAAAAGCATGACAGCATCGCCTGAATCTGCTTTAGAATTAGTTACCAAAGGATCTAAACTATCTCACAGAATGCTATCTTTTCCTTTCCCAATAATTACAGCCTGTACAGGTCATGCAGTTGCCAAAGGAGCTTTTTTATTACTTTCTTCGGATTACAGACTCGGTACGGAAGGTGATTTTAAAATAGGCTTAAACGAAGTAATGATAGGAATGACCATGCACAATGCCGGTATCGAAATAGCCAAAGCGCGTTTAGCTCCTGTTTATTTTGAACGAAGTGTAAACAATTCAGAAATCTACAGCCCAAAAGATGCTATTACAGCAGGATTTTTAGACAAAATTGTTCCTGAAACTCATTTATTACCTACAGCTATTAAAATTGCCGAAATGTTTGCTTCTTTAAACCCAAAAGCACATGCGGCTACAAAATTAAAAGTCAGAAAAGATTATTTAACTTCATTAGAAGAAGCTATTGAACAAGATATTAAAGACGGATTACATCCACCTACAAAATAAAAAAAAGCCTGCTTATCGCAGGCTTTTTTTACTTCTTATACGCCATAACTCCGGCTTTTATTTCTGTATTTAAATAATTATCTCTTGGAGCAATAGGGCAAGAATATCGATCACTGTAAGCACAATACGGATTATAAGCCTCGTTAAAATCAATACCAATCGTTCCGTTACTATTTACATCTGTAATTAAAACATCTATAAATCGTCCTCCTTCATAAGATGTTTTTCCGTTTGTATTATCTAAAAAAGGCAAGAATAAATTGTCCTTGTATATAACTTCAGGATTTTCTTCCTTGTAAATAGCTAACTCAAAATTTTCGCCATCAATAAAAAAAGATACGATACCGTACTGTTCATAAACCGCTACCCTATCTGTTGTTGTCGGAAAATAAAAACTAGGCGCATCAGGTGTTTTTGTTAATTTGGCCACCAACTTATATTTATCATCAATTTTAAAAAAACCCAATCCTTTAAATTTCTTTAAATCTCTTTTTGTTAGTGGTGATTTAGAAGCATCTTTAAACTTAGCATTCATTTCTTTTTGGAAATCTGAATCTCCCAATACCTTTCTTTTTTCATTACTGCTACATGCCTGAATAATAATTACAAGGATAATTAATGTGAATTTTCTCATTTATTTTCAATAATTTAAAATGTATTATTTATCAATTGTATTTATATACTCAGTAATTTTCTAAAATATTAATTTTATTTCAGAAGTAACATATCGTATTCTTTAGCAAAAATAAGGAACTTTCGTGCTTTATAAATAGTATTTCATACAAGAAAAAAAATATGACATTAGTAACAAAATAGCTTTATCTTGTTAAAATTCTACTAATAAATTTGACTTATCAAGAAAAAATTATTACATTTAACACAATAGATTAAATCTATAATTGAAGAAAAAGCAAAAATCATGCTTTAATGAACTATATAAAGAAAAATTATAAATAAATAAAACAATTTGATTGTTTTATTATAGGTTAACAAAAAGATTAATTTATATTTGTCGCCCATTTTACTTTATGATTTTACAATTTTGTGTAAAGCAAAATCAATTACCAGACTAAAATCTAAAAGATAATATAAATAACCATAAGTAAGTATTTTATGAATTCAGAATTAATTAGTAAAGCAGACGAATTTGAACACAGAAAATTCAAATTTATTACTACTAGTGATAGAATATTAGCTTCAAGAGAGGTAAAATCTTTAATACTAGAAATAAACGAAGTATATAAAGAAACAAAAGATAGTGCCCTAATGGATGCTATGAAGCGATTAACAGTTGTAAAACAACGAATTGAAAAAAGATTAAAAGGTAAACCTTTAACTGCATAAATTTATTAGCACAATAAACAACATAATTGTTCGTTTATATTAGAAATGGAATAGTATTTTATATAATTTACTATTCTTAATAATATTTATTCTTGATAAAAGCTCTAGTTACATCTAGAGCTTTTTTATTTTACAGCTATTTTTTATAAAAAAATATACATATACTTCTTTAAAAATACGCTTATAAAACTTTAAAGAACCCTAAAAAAGCTATTTTAAATATTATTCTAAAAAAAAGAAATATTTTTTTTCTACATTAAACAATAGCTATTTTAATGCTAATGAGATAGTTAATTTGCGCAAAAAAAAGACATCAAAAAAAGGGTTAAAAAAAACGAAAAAAACTTTTGCCAGATTCAAAAAAGAATATATATTTGCATCGCTTTTAAAGGCAAACAAGCCGATGTAGCTCAGCTGGCTAGAGCAGCTGATTTGTAATCAGCAGGTCGGAGGTTCGAGTCCTCTCATCGGCTCACTAAAAATAAAAAGCGCTAACTTAAGTTAGCGCTTTTTTTATGCACATATTTCACTAAATTTGCTTTAATAATTCATCTTAATAAAACTCAATGAAAAATATATTTGTAATCGGTATTGCTGGCGGAACAGGAAGTGGAAAAACAACCGTAGTAAATCAAATAATTAATGAGCTACCGCAAGATGAAGTATGCATTATATCACAAGATTCATATTATGCCCAAACCGACAACTTAAGCTACGAAGAACGCACAAAGATAAACTTCGACCATCCTAGGGCGATCGACTTCGATTTATTAGTAAATCATTTGAGCGATTTAAAGAGCGGCAAAATAATAGAACAACCTATTTATTCGTTTGTTGCGCACAACAGAACTAAAGACACCATAAAAACACACCCTAGAAAAGTTATTATTGTTGAAGGTATTTTAATTTTTAACAGCAAAGAACTACGAAACCTTTGCGATATAAAAGTTTTTGTACATGCAGATGCTGATGAACGTTTAATTAGAAGAGTTCGAAGAGACATAAAGGAAAGAGGTAGAGATATTGATGAAGTTTTAAATAGATATCAAAGCACCTTAAAACCAATGCACCAACAATTTATTGAACCTACAAAGAACTATGCCGACATTATAATTCCTAACGACAGGTATAATACCGTAGCCATAGATATTGTTAGAACCGTAATTAGCGACCGTTTATAACATGAATTTAAAATCAATAAAAAATAAACCATCTTTTAAAATCGCAACAAATATTTACGTTGTTATTTTAACGGTATTTGTTATTTGGATGCTTTTTTTTGATGAAAATTCTTATCTTACCCATAGAGAGTTCAATAAAGAAATTGAAGAATTAGAAATTTGGATAGATTATCACAAGAACAAAATTGATAAAGACAAAAAAACTATAAAAAAACTTCAGGATTCTCTTCAGCTAGAACGCTATGCGCGTGAAAAATATTTGATGAAGAAAGAAGATGAAGATATTTATATTATCGAATTTGATACCCTACAAAAATAATGAGTACTTATTTATTTAATGACTTCAAGGAAATTAGTGCTGCCGAATGGAAACAAAAAATACAGGTAGATCTTAAAGGCGCGGACTATAACGATACGCTTCTCTGGAAAACTGACGAAGGCATTACAGTGAAACCCTTTTACACAAAAGAAGACCAAACAAAAACAGCAATTGCAACGCCTAAAAAGGGGTTTAATATTTGTCAGTCTATTTATATAGAGGACGAAAAAAAAGCAAATTCTTTTGCAATCGACTCTTTAAAAAGAGGTGCGAAATCTATCGAATTTAAAGCAAAAACGAAGTTCGATTACAAAACACTCCTTCAAGATGTAGACCTTAAAAACACTGTACTTTATTTTAAAGTAAAGTTTTTAGATGCTAACTTTATCATTGAATTATCAAACTATATAGCTTCAGACAACTGTTATTTTAATATTGATATTGTTGGCAATTTAACGAGTACAGGTAACTGGTTTACAAACCTAAATAATGATCACAAAGAATTCGAAAAGATCATTAATAACGTCTCTAATGCTATTTGCATTAACGTTTCAACATATCAAAATGCTGGCGCGAATAATACACAACAACTTGCCTACGCACTTGCGCACGCAAATGAATATTTAAATCACTTCGGAAGTAAAATAGCCAACAACATACATTTTAATTTTTCTGTAGGTAGTAACTACTTTTTTGAAATAGCAAAACTAAGAGCTTTTAGAATCTTATGGGCATCACTTTTAAAAGAGTACGCTATTAAAAACAATACAACACATATATTTGCACAACCTAGCTTACGCAATAAAACCTTATACGACTACAATGTAAACATGCTTCGCACAACATCTGAATGCATGAGCGCTATTTTAGGTGGAGCTGACACGGTTTGTAATATTTCTTACGATGATATTTTTCATCATTCGAATGAATTTGGCGAGCGTATTTCTAGAAATCAATTATTGATTTTACAACAAGAAAGCGAACTTTCAGAAGCTCAGAATTTTGCAGACGGTGCTTATTATATTGAAGCTATCACACAACAATTGGCACATAATTCTTTAGAAGTATTTAAAACTATCGAAAAAGGTGGCGGGTTTTTAAAACAACTTAAAGAAGGAATCATTCAGCGAAAAATTAAAGATGCTGCCGAAAAAGAACAAGCAAAATTCGATACTGGTAAATTAGTTTTATTAGGAACTAATAAAATACAGAACGACAACGATAAAATGAAGAATGATTTGGAGCTTTTTCCGTTTATGAAAATCAGAAACGAAAAAACACTCATCCAACCGATTATTCAAAAAAGATTGGCTGAAAAGCTAGAACAAGAACGTTTACAAGATGAGTAGAAAAAACGTATCAAACATACAATTAGACCAAAGTCAAAAATCACAAGTTGAAAGCAAACATCATGAAGATTTCGTTGCTGGTATTGCTCCGAATTTACGCGGACCTTACTCAACAATGTACGTTCGAAGACCTTGGACTATTCGTCAATACGCCGGATTTTCAACCGCTGAAGAAAGCAATGCTTTTTACAGAAGAAACTTAGCAGCGGGTCAAAAAGGACTTTCTGTTGCTTTTGATTTAGCAACACACCGCGGGTACGATTCAGATCACGAACGTGTACAAGGTGATGTAGGAAAAGCAGGTGTAGCGATTGATTCGGTTGAAGACATGAAAATATTGTTTGACCAAATTCCGTTAGATAAAATGTCGGTTTCAATGACAATGAACGGAGCCGTTTTACCGATTCTTGCCTTTTATATTGTTGCCGCCGAAGAACAAGGTGTTGCTCCTGAACTATTATCAGGAACCATTCAAAACGACATTTTAAAAGAGTTTATGGTGCGTAATACGTACATCTACCCACCTACTCCATCAATGAAAATCATTGCTGATATTTTTAAATATACTTCGGATTTTATGCCGAAATACAATTCGATTTCTATTTCTGGCTATCACATGCAAGAAGCAGGTGCAACTGCTGAAATTGAATTAGCATATACTTTAGCTGACGGATTAGATTACATCAAAAAAGGATTAGAAGCAGGAATGGACATTGATACTTTTGCACCTAGACTATCTTTTTTCTGGGCAATAGGCATGAACCATTTTGTAGAGATTGCAAAAATGCGAGCAGCCAGAATGTTATGGGCAAAAATCGTAAAACAATTCAATCCTAAAAATCCAAAATCGTTAGCATTACGAACACACTGTCAAACAAGCGGTTGGTCTTTAACAGAGCAAGATCCTTTTAACAATGTAGCGCGAACAACAATTGAAGCTATGGCTGCAGCTTTTGGCGGCACACAAAGTTTACACACCAACGCGCTGGATGAAGCAATTGCTTTACCTACAGATTTTTCTGCACGAATTGCTCGTAACACACAAATATACTTACAAGAAGAAACACATATTACAAAAACGGTTGATCCTTGGGCAGGAAGCTATCACGTAGAACAACTTACCGAAGATATTACCAACAAAGCTTGGGAATTAATTAAGGAGGTTGAGGAATTAGGCGGAATGACAAAAGCCATTGAAAAAGGAATTCCGAAAATGCGTATTGAGGAAGCTGCTGCTAAAAAACAAGCAAAAATAGATAGCGGCCAAGACGTTATTGTAGGGGTAAATAAATACCAACTAAAAAAAGAAGATCCGTTACATATTTTAGAAGTTGATAATGAAGCGGTACGTTTATCACAAATTGAGAGGTTAAACGAAATAAAATTAAAAAGAGACAGCGCTAAGGTTACAAAATCTTTAAACGACTTAACAGCTTGCGCTAAATCCAACGAAGGAAATTTATTAGATTTAGCAGTAAAAGCTGCTAAAAACAGAGCCACTTTAGGAGAGATTTCTGACGCTTTAGAAAGTGTTTTCGGACGTCATAAAGCAGTTCACAAAACAATTTCGGGCGTGTATAGTAAGGAAATAAAAGACGATAAGTTATTTAAGAAAGCAATTGAATTTGCCGATAAATTTTCGGAGTTAGAAGGACGAAGACCAAGAATAATGATTGCCAAATTAGGGCAAGATGGTCATGATCGTGGTGCAAAAGTAGTTGCCACTGGTTATGCCGATTTAGGTTTTGATGTAGATATTGGCCCTTTATTTCAAACACCACAAGAAGCAACAAAGCAAGCTATTGAAAACGATGTTCATATTTTAGGGATTTCGTCATTAGCGGCAGGTCATAAAACACTAGTTCCTCAAGTAATTGCAGAGCTAAAAAAATACGGAAGAGAAGATATTATGGTCATTGTGGGTGGTGTAATTCCCGCGCAAGATTATCAATATTTATTTGATGCAGGCGCCGTAGGTGTTTTTGGCCCTGGAACCAAAATTGCACAAGCAGCAATTGATATGTTAACTATTTTAATTGATAGTGTAGAGGAATAAAATTATGAAAATAAAATTCATCAATAGAACATCTGGCAATATCATTACCGAAACTCCGCCTGGTGAAGTTTTTTTAAAGTTGTTATACAATAACCCGTTTGGTAAAATGGCTTTTTTACCCATAGCAAAACGCAAGTTTTTATCTGCTTGGTATGGTAAAAAAATGGACAAACCTTCTTCTGTAAAAAAAATAGAAGGTTTTGTAAAACAGTTAGATATTGATATTGATGAAGCTGAAAAACCAATTTCTGAATTCACTTCATTTAACGATTTTTTTTACAGAAAACTAAAACCAACTGCCAGACCTATTGAAAATGGCTTCACCTCTCCTGGAGACGGAAAAATGCTTGCTTTTGAAAACATTGCAGACATTAAAGATTTCTTTATAAAAGGACGAAAATTCACCTTAAAAGAGTTTTTAGCCAATGATAAATTAGCTGAGAAACACAAAAACTCATCGCTAATTATTTTACGATTAGCTCCAAACGACTACCACCGCTATCATTTTCCGTATGACGGTACACCTTCTGAAATGACGAAGATAAAAGGTGACTATTTTTCAGTTTCTCCCTACGCATTGGCATCAAACTTTACCAAAGTTTTTTGCGAAAACAAACGTGAGTATTGCATTTTATCATCCGAAGAAAAAGGAGAAATTATTGTAGCTCCTGTTGGTGCAACCATGGTAGGAACTATTATCGAAACTTTTAAACCCAACATAAAAATAAAAAAAGGGGATGAAATGGGCTATTTCGCCTTCGGCGGATCTACAATTGTGCTGTTAGTTGATAAAAATAAATTAACGATTGACGCCGACCTACTAAAGAATACAAAGAACCGTATTGAAACATTTGTTAAAATGGGAGAAAAGATAGGGATATAACCTTTCTTTTTTAACGTTTTATTTCCTTAAAAATGGGTGAATTCATAAAGTTATTAAGACATTAATACGTAAATTTGCGAAGTTTTACACTTAGCTGATTTACAGATGAAAAAAATCTTAGATATACTTTACTCTACGCGCCTAACAGCGGTACTATTTTTCGTTTTTGCAGTGGCCATGGGAATCGCCACTTTTATAGAAAACGATTTCGGAACACAAACTTCAAAAGCTTTAGTTTACAATACTTGGTGGTTCGAATTAATTATGATCTTTTTTGTAATTAATTTTTTTGGAAACATCTTTAGGTATCGTTTATATAAAAAAGAAAAATGGGGTGTTTTACTTTTCCATGCAGCATTTTTACTCATATTAATTGGCGCAGGAGTTACTCGCTATGTTAGTTACGAAGGGATCATGGTTATTGATGAAGGAGAAACTACCAGTACTTTTTTTTCTGACACCAACTATTTAAACGTTGTTGTTGATAATAATGAGTTTCAAAAAGAAACAAACAACCAATTATTACTTTCTGCTTGGGGAAGCAATTCTGCAAAATTTACTGAAACTTTTCAACCTAGAAAAGACAAAGGGCAACATGAGATATCTTACAATTTAGTAGATTATATTCCGTGGTCTGAACAAAAACTTGTTTTAGATGAAAACGGAGTAGAACACTTATTTTTAGTAGAAAGCTCTAGCGGAAGCAGACACGAACATTATATTAAAAGAGGAACTACTCAAAATATTCACAACATACTTGTAAGTTTTGATGTGCCTGAAAAAAATGCCTCGGTTAACTTTTATTACGAAGGTGATAATTTAAAAATGGTCTCTAAAAACAATGGTGATTGGCTTAGAATGGCCGACCAAAAAATGGGACAAATCGTTAAAGACAGTGCGCAACACTTTCAGTTTTTAACATTACACACTATAAAAGGATTACAATTTGTAATTCCGAGAGCTCCTGAAAAAGGAATCATGAAAACACTATCTGGAGAGAAAGATAATGAAAAATACGATACCGTTATTTTTGATGTTACAGTGAATAACGAAACTAAAAGAATATCGCTGTATGGAGGTAAGTTTAATGTAGATAATGTTGAAGAATTTAGTATTGGCGACTTAAACTTTAGAGCTTGGTATGGTGCTAAAAAATTAGAAACTCCCTTTAAAGTGAAGTTAAATGACTTTCAACTAGAAAAATATCCTGGTTCAGAAAGTGCCGCTGCCTATGCTAGTGAAATTACAGTTATAGACGATAAAGAAACTTTTGATTTTAGAATATTTATGAATAATATTTTAGATTACAAAGGGTATAAACTGTTTCAATCTAGTTATAAAATTGAAGGTGATAACGAACAAACTCACCTATCTGTAAATCATGATTTCGTAGGTACTTGGATTACTTATGTTGGATATACTTTATTATTCTTTGGGTTAACTTTTATTCTATTCATAAAAAACACTCGTTTTAACGACTTAAAGAATTCGCTAGATAAAATAAAGCTAAAAAAAGCTAGTTTATCTGTAATCATTTTATTCTTATCGCTTAATTCAACTGCACAAGAACATGGTGATGTGCACAAGCCAAAAGAACTATCAATAGCGCAAATAGACTCTATTTTAACAAGCAACAAACCCAGTCTTGAACACACCAATGAATTTAGCAGTTTAGTGATACAAGATATTGGTGGTAGAATGAAACCGACACACACCTTAGCTTCTGAGTTGGTAAGAAAAGTTGCGCATACCAATAGTTTTAAAGGTATGAACCCTACACAAGTTTTGCTTTCTATTACAGAAATGCCAATGCTTTGGTTAAACATTCCGTTTATTTATTTAGAAAAAGGAAATACGCAGATAAGAGAACTTTTAGGCGTTGCTAAAGACGCAAAATACGCTCGTTTTATCGATTTTTATGATACAAAAGGAACCTCTAAAATAGGTGAATTAGTTGCTGAAGCTAAGAAAAAGAAGATTCAGAGTAAGTTTGAAACGGATGCTATTAAAATT
Organism: Tenacibaculum sp. AHE14PA; assembly: GCF_019278465.1. GTDB lineage: Bacteria > Bacteroidota > Bacteroidia > Flavobacteriales > Flavobacteriaceae > Polaribacter > Polaribacter bernardetii. The sequence continues at coordinate 1,112,470 of NZ_CP058983.1, forward strand.
GAGCAAAGAGTTTGGTTATTATCACAAACTTTAGGTGGCGGTATGTTACGCATCTACCCAATTCCTAATGACGAAAACAACAAATGGGTATCGCAGCCAGAAACATTAAAGGCTGGTTTTAAAGGAACCGATTCTGTATTTGTACGTCAATCACTACCGGTGTATATGCAACTTTTACAAAACTCAAGAAAATCCGGAAACTATACAGAAACTAACAAGGTTTTAGACGGAATTAAAAAGTTTCAGAAAAAATTCGGAAAAGAAGTATATCCTTCAGAAGATAAAATTGAATTAGAGATTATGTATAATGAATTTGATGTTTTTAATCGTTTGATTAAGTACTTCGGATTGTCTAGTATTCTGTTGATTATCTTTTTAATCGCGCAGGTTTTCTCAAACAAAAAATGGATCAACTATGTGGTAAAAGGATTGATTGCTATTATTATTGGTTTCTTTATTTTACATACTTTAGGCTTACTGTCTAGATGGTATATTAGTGGTAATGCTCCATGGAGTAACGCCTACGAATCTATTATTTTTGTTGCTTGGGCAACGATGTTTTTTGGTTTATCATTAGGAAAAAAATCAACATTAACAATTGCTGCAGCCACTTTTATTACGGCAATCACCTTATTTTTTGCAAGTCAGAATTGGTTAGATCCAGAAATTGCAAATTTACAGCCGGTATTAAACTCTTGGTGGTTAAAAGTACACGTTTCTATTATTGTTGCGAGTTACGGACCTTTTTCTTTGGGTATGATCTTAGGGATTTTTAGTTTATTCTTAATGATTTTCACCAACTCGAAGAACAAGAAAAAAATGGATCTTCATATAAAGGAGTTAACAATTATCAATGAAATGTCTATAACTGTTGGATTGGTTTTACTAACCATTGGTACGTTTTTAGGCGGCATGTGGGCTAACGAAAGTTGGGGACGTTATTGGGGCTGGGACCCAAAAGAAACTTGGGCATTAATATCTATTATGGTATATGCTTTTGTTTTACACATGCGATTAATTCCGGGATTAAGAGGTCGATATACGTTTAACCTTTGGTCTATCATCGCTTTTGCATCAATCATGATGACCTATTTCGGAGTGAATTTCTATTTATCAGGATTACACTCTTATGCAAGCGGAGATAAGGTAATTACACCCACCTCTGTTTATTACTCCGTTTCATTTGTTTTTATACTAGGATTATTTGCTTGGTTTAAATTCAAAAAGTTTTATAAAAAATAAACTCACAACTATTTTAACAGAAAATCGTACTTTTGTGCGTTGATTAAAAAAAGAAAAAATGTTCAATAAAAACATAAAATTAGGATTAGCAGGACTTATAACCTTATGGGCTATTTACGAATTCTCTCAAGTTCACATCATGAACGGAATTTCACTGCTTTTATTTGCTGGTATTTTCGTATTCTTTTACTTTAAAAACGAATTTATCTTACTAGCTTTCATGCAATTGCGTAAACAAAATTTCGAAGGTGCTAAAAAATGGTTAGCTTATATTAAAAATCCATCTACAGCATTGATTCAAAAACAAGAAGGCTACTATAATTATTTACACGGAATTATGTTGAGTCAAACCAATATAACACAGGCTGAAAAATTCTTGAAAAAAGCTGTTAAATTAGGTTTAGCGATGGATCATGATTTGGCAATGGCTAAATTACAATTAGCAGGAATAGCTATGACCAAACGTAGAAAGCGTGAAGCGACTAATTTAATGACCGAAGCTAAAAAGTTAGACAAGCACGGTATGTTAAAAGAACAAATGCAAATGATGAAACAACAAATGAAAAAAATATAGTTTCATTTTATGTCAGAATATTCTTTTTAAATAAATTAGATGATTTTAATTGCAGACGGTGGCTCCACGAAAACAGATTGGATTGCACTAAACGCTCAAAAAAAAGAGTTATTTAGGGTTACATCTTTAGGTTTAAATCCGTCCGTTATAGCCAAAGAAGAATTGTTACATCGCATTAACAACATTCCACAATTAATCGACTACAAACATAAAATTGAAGAAATTCATTTTTACGGTGCCGGGTGTGGATCCCCTTTGGCTATAAAACTATTGACTAATGTATTACAAACTACGTTTAAAAAAGCTAAAATAACCGTTTCTGAAGACATGTTGGCTGCTGTGTATGCATGTAGTGCAAACAAACCTGCCATCGTTAATATTTTAGGAACAGGTTCTAACAGCTGTTATTACGACGGTTACACTATACAAAAAACAGCGCAATCATTAGGCTATACCATAATGGACGAAGCTAGCGGCAACTATTTCGGAAAAATATTACTAAGAGATTTTTTCTATAAAAAAATGCCTACTCCTATAGCCAAAGCTTTTAAAAACCACTACAATCTCGAGGTAGATGTAGTTAAAAAGAACCTATATAAACTACCTAATCCCAATAGGTACTTAGCCTCTTTTGCTTCATTTATGTTCGAGTATAAAGAAGAAAAATACATTCAAAAAATCATTAAAAAGGGATTCCGAACCTACTTTAAATACCATTTATTATCGTATAATAAAAACAGCAGTACTCCGATTTACTTTGTTGGCTCTATTGCTTTTTATTTTAAAGATATTTTAGCGTATGTTGCGCAAGAAAACAATTTAACTATTACCGATGTAATTCAGCGGCCAATTGATAATTTAGTTAAATACCATCAAGAAAACACCTTTTAACAAAGAGCTACCACACGCTCTAGAGCCATACCTCTTGATCCTTTTATTAAAACAACACTTTTGTTTATCGGGTTTTCAATTAAATAAGATTTCAATCCCTCAAAACTTGAAAATTTCTGGTTATTTGTTTTCGTTTTATAGAAATTTTCACCTACAAAAAACAACTTATCAAACTCACAATCCGAAGCTAAATCTACCATACTTTGATGCTCGTTAGCGCTGTAACTTCCTAATTCAAACATATCTCCTATAATAATGGTTTTATGCGCTGCATTAAGCGCTTTAAAACTATGCAAAGCTGCTTTCATACTCGTAGGGTTCGCATTATAGGCGTCTAAAATAATCGTATTGTTTGTTGTTTCAATGATTTGAGATCGATTATTTGATGGCGTATAGTTTTCAATCGCTTGCTTTATATTCTCCTTAGACACCTTAAAGTAACTGGCTATGGTTATTGCCGCTGCTATGTTTGAAAAATTATATTCGCCTATTAAATTACTTTGAATTTCAGTATTTTCAAATGATAATTTTACTAACGGATTTGCTGCTACGAATGCTATAGAGCTCTCAAATAAAATAGTGTTTGCATTCGTAGTTTTCTCAAGTTGAACTACATCTTTAGGGTTCACAAAGATTTTTTTATTGTTAGCTATCAGAAAATCGTACAACTCTGACTTTCCTTTTACAACACCTTCTAACGAACCAAAACCCTCTAAATGTGCACTGCCAAAATTAGTGATATAGCCAAAATCTGGTTGTGATATATTTGATAAAAAAGCTATTTCATTTAGGTGATTCGCACCCATTTCAACAATCCCTATTTCGGTATCTGTTGTCATCGATAATAGCGTTAAAGGTACTCCGATGTGATTATTTAAATTACCTATTGTAGCCGTTGTTTTGTAGGTAGATGACAACACGGCATTGATAAGCTCTTTGGTGGTCGTTTTGCCATTGCTACCTGTTAGCGATATAATAGGTATATTTAATACGTTACGGTGATAACTTGCCAACTCCTGAAGTGTTGTTAATACATCCGCTACCAAAATTATACGTTCTGAAGTTTTAAACGCAACCTCATCAACAATCGAAAAAAGAGCGCCTTTTGTTAATGCCTCTTCTGCAAATTTATTCCCATTAAAATTACCTCCTTTTAATGCAAAAAAAAGGGTGTTCTTTCTAATTTTTCGGGTATCAGTATCAACCAAGCCATGTTGTATAAACAACGCATATAATTCTTTTATCTTCATGCTGTAAAAATAAAAAACCTCATTGAAATTCAATGAGGTTTTACTTTGTATTTATTTACTTCTTAGTTAATTTTATCTGGAACTGCTCTTTTTCTTTTATTAAGCCTCATAGGTCCCATTTTATCTGTTGCGCATCTAAAACCTATAAAATTAGTTGCCATATATTCAGGAAAGTATCTTCTTTGTGCAGGGTCTAACCAATATTCTCTATCTGCCCAAGAACCTCCTTTATATACTCTAGATTTATCGCTAATTAAAGTAGTTCTTCTTTTAGAATCGTATTTATAGTTCTCAATTACATTCCCTAAAGAATCTCTTTCAGCCTCAGGTTTTTTTGGTGAATTATACATTCTAGATGAACGATCTAACTGATCTTTATCTAACTCGTAATCCTTTGAAGATGCTTGATCTCCATCACCTAAACTTGAATTATTTGCTAAATTATAATTTCTTCTCATGTACGTATCTTCCTTTGTGATCGGAACATACTTTACGCTTCCTGGTAAATCTTTAGGTACAACTCTTCCGTTTTCTAACGTATCGTACTCAATCTCTCCAACCTCATCACCTACGATAACAACTTTACCATTTTGATCTATTAATTTTTTAGTAAAAACATTACCTCTAAAATAATTAAAATCATTGGCTTCAGAATCTATAATAGGGCGGTACACATCTTGTACCCATTCTGCTACATTACCAGACATGTCATACAAACCAAAGGCATTTGGTGGATAACTTCTTGCTGCATTCGGAATATCCGAACCATCACTGCTCCAACCTGGTATACCACTATAATCTCCTTTACCCTGCTTAAAGTTGGCTAACTGATCTCCTCTTCTTCTCTTGTCTCTATCTCTCGTATATTTTCCATTCCAAGAATACTTTTTTCTTCCACGGATATTATTATACTCACGGTTTTCAAAAATAGCCTTTGCTGCATACTCCCACTCTACTTCTGTAGGCAATCTAAACTTTTGCGCTAAAATACCATCAGATGAAGTAACTTGTCTTCCTGAAAACTGATCTTTCGATGGTTTAGGTTCGCCGTTTCTTCTAGGCACTGGAATTCCTTTTTTATAGATTGTTGAATCCCCTTCAAACAATGCATACGGATTCGTTAAATACGTATCTGTATCAAAATTATCTTTTCCTCTAAAATTTAAAGAATCCTCTTTAAAAATGTTTTTTATAACACCTTTATCCATTAAGATTTTTAAATTCACTGCGTTGGTACGCCACTTACAGTATTTATTGGCTTGTAACCAACTAACACCTACAACTGGGTATTCGGCATACGATGGATGTCTTAAATAACTCTCAGACAATAAATTGGTATTTCCTAAACCTTTTCTCCAAACTAATGTATCTGGTAAAACAGATTTATAAATGTTTTTAAACTGTGGTTCTTCTGGTGGAAATATATCTTTGGTATACTGCATAAACAAACCATATTCAGCGTTTGTAACCTCAGTTTCATCCATATAAAAAGAACGCACATGCATTTTTTTAGGTGTCGTATTCCAATCAAACATTACGTCATCTTGCACTAGCCCCATGGTAAAACTACCACCTTCTATATGTACCATACCAGGAGGTGCTTCTTTACTGTTGTTATCTTTTCCTTTTATATAACCTCCATAATTAGGATCATTAAAGTTCCAGCCAGTCAGTGAAGATTTACCTGAACCACCACTTCTGTTGCTTTTACAAGAAGTAATCAACAATCCGGTGATAGCCAATAAACTAAATATTTTTAACGTGCTTTTCATGTATTTTTAACTATTTTAAGGGTGGCGCAATTTACAATATTTATAACTCCATACAACTAATTTAATTATAAATTAAAAGAACCAAAGAGTTTCTCCTGCAAGATTACAAACGACCTTTTTTTACGTTTAGTATTACGAATCTAAGAAAAAGATTAAATATCTACCATTAAAATTTATTTTTTTATCCAAAATTCATGTCGATATTAACGTATGTTAAGGTTTATTATCATGATTTATAAAAAAAAAAAATGATTTATATAATAATCAACTGCTTCAAACGTTAAAATACTGATTAAAAACTAACAAAATTTAGCGTTTTTTTAAGAAAAACCTATATTTGCTCAACTAATAACAAATATTTACATGAAAAAATTATCGTTTTTTTTATTTTTTGTATGTTTTGCCCTTCAAACCAAAGCACAAAACACAACGGCTACGCCGTTTTTATTAATACCTACTGATGCGCGTGCTGGTGGTATGGGAGATGTAGGTGTTGCAACCTCTGCTGATGCTTTTTCTATTTTTCATAACCCTGCAAAAACAGCTTTTAATCAAAATAAGATAAGTGTGGGTGTCAACTATACTCCTTGGCTACGTAACTTAACGGATGATATTTTTGTAGGAAACGCTTCTTATGTAAATCGATTTAAAGAAAATGCAGCTTGGGGTGTAGATATTAAGTACTTTTCGCTGGGTCAGGTAGAACTAACTAATATTGACGGAGAAAGTACGGGAATCCAAAATCCTAGTGAGTTTTCACTTACAGGAGTTTATTCTATGAAATTAAGCGAAAAATTCTCAATGGGTATTGGCCTAAAGTATATCAACTCTAATATAGATGTGAATGACAGTAATATAAACGCTGTGAATTCATTTGCTGTTGATGTTTCTGGTTATTATCAATCTAACGAAAGAAATTATGGTAGTTTTAATGGTCGTTACCGATTAGGTTTTAATATTGCTAATATTGGTCCGAAAGTAGAATATACGTCTGGTCAAGAAAATTTTATTCCTACCAACGCCAAAATAGGTGGTGGTTTTGATTTTATTTTAGACAGCCAAAATATTGTAGGCCTTAACTTAGAATTCACGAAACTATTAGTACCGTCTAGTAGTGGTAACCCTAACTCTCCAGAAGGCAGAGGAAATAACAGAGGCTGGTTCGAAGGAATGTTTACCTCGTTAGGCGACAGAAGTTTTAGTGAAGAGCTTAAAGAAACTACTTGGGCATTAGGTGCCGAATATTTATACAATAATGCCTTTGCGCTTAGGGCTGGTTACTTTCACGAAAGTGAAGAAAACGGACAAAGACAATTCTTAACATTAGGTACAGGTTTTACAGCCAAAGCATTTACGTTAGATTTATCGTATTTGGTAAATACAGCTGCAGTGAACAATCCTTTAGAAAACACCTTACGTTTTTCTTTATCATTTGATTTAGGAGAAATTTACGATGATTATTAAATTGTAGTTTTTTTTTAATAAATTCGTAGTATAATACAAAGCAGTCTTTCAGGCTGCTTTTTTTGACCAACACTGTTTCTTTATGGAAAAAATAGAAGTAAAAGCCGCTGCAACCGTATATAATGACGTAGCTGAATTAGCGCAAGAAGATAAAATGTTAATGGATAAGGCTATCGAGGCAAGAGCTAAAGCGTACGCTCCTTATTCTAAATTTAAAGTAGGTGCCGCATTTTTACTAGAAAATGGTGCGGTTGTTTTAGGAAACAACCAAGAAAATGCTGCCTATCCCTCTGGGATGTGTGCCGAAAGAGTTGGTGTGTGGAAAGTTGGATCAGAATTTCCGGGAATAAAAATTAAAAAACTAGCCATTTCAGCTGCTTCTGAAAACACCAAAGTGAATAAACCTGTGGGACCTTGCGGAGCATGCAGACAAACGTTGTCTGAATACGAAATAAATCAAAAAGAACCGATAGAAGTATTTTTTATGGGCGAAGTTGGTAAAATAGTAAAAACAGATTCTTTACTTTCTTTACTACCTTTCTCTTTCGACAGTTCGTATTTATAATATTCAAAAATCACAATCTCAAAAAAGAGTTCTCTTTTTTTTAAAATACTTAATTAAGACGCCATTTTTTAAGGATGCTGTAATTCTTATAAAATGGCTCATAATTAATACTTTAATGTAATTTAAAATGCTTTATTTGTATTTACAATTCTAATAAATAACAATGGCATCAGCAGTAATTACCGGTACAGGTTCGTACATACCATCTATCAAAAAAGAAAACAGTCAGTTTTTAGAAAGCTCTTTTTTAAATGCCGACGGAACTTCATTTAACAGTACGAATACTATAATTATTGAAAAATTCAAATCGATTACGGGTATTGAAGAACGCAGGTATGCAAAGAACGAGTACAAAGCATCTGATTTAGGTTATTTTGCTGCTAAAAAAGCAATAGAAGATGCCAATGTAAATTCAGAAGAAATCGATTATATCATATTTGCACACAATTTTGGTGATGTGAAAAATGATGCTATTCAAACTGATATTCTTCCTAGTTTAGCTAGTAGAGTAAAGCATTTACTGCAAATTGAAAATCCGAATTGTGTTGCGTACGATATTTTATTCGGCTGTCCTGGCTGGCTACAAGGTGTTATTCAGGCGCAAGCCTTTATCAAAGCGGGTATCGCTAAAAAATGTTTGGTTATTGGTGGCGAAACCTTATCAAGAGTGGTTGACACCTACGATCGAGATTCTATGATTTATAGCGACGGAGCAGGTGCTTGTGTTGTAGAACTTAAAGAAGATGGTAATAGCGGTATACTGAGTCACGCTTCCCAAACTTTTACCAAAGAGGAAGCTTATTTTTTATTTTTCGGAAAATCATTTAATGCTAATTTAGATACAGATGTGCGGTACATAAAAATGCATGGACGTAAAATTTATGAGTTTGCGTTAAACAATGTACCGCAAGCAATGAAATCTGCATTAGATAAAAGCGGAATTGAAATTGACGCCGTAAAAAAAGTGTTTATCCATCAAGCCAATGAAAAAATGGATGAAGCTATTATCAAACGTTTTTACCGACTGTACAAAAAACCGATTCCACCAGGCATTATGCCGATGAGCATTCATAAACTAGGTAACAGTTCTGTGGCAACTGTACCTACTTTATTAGACTTAGTATTAAAAGGAAATATCGAAAATCAAGAAGTACAAAAAGGAGACGTCATTATATTGGCTTCTGTGGGAGCAGGAATGAATATAAATGCCGTAGTTTATCGTTATTAAAAAACTTCAAAAAAATCTAAAATCAAATACTTAAAATATAAAATCTAAGTACTATTTTTGCCTATGCAACAACACAACGTACTTATTTTAGATTTCGGATCGCAATACACACAACTTATTGCGCGCCGTGTTAGAGAATTGAACATATACTGTGAAATTCATCCGTATAACAAAATTCCAACCAACTTAAACGACTTTAAAGCAGTAATACTTTCTGGGAGTCCGAATTCTGTTCGTTCAGAAGCGGCCTTACACCCAGATTTAGCTGAAATTAGAGGTAAAAAACCTTTATTAGCTGTTTGTTATGGCGCCCAATATTTAGCCCATTTTTCTGGCGGATTGGTAGCTCCATCAAACACTAGAGAGTATGGAAGAGCTAATTTATCTTTTGTAAAAGAAGGAGAAACGTTCTTTTCAGACATCTCAGAAGGAAGTCAAGTTTGGATGAGTCACTCAGATACTATTAAAGAGTTACCTACAAACGGTGTCTTATTAGCAAGCACACACGATGTAGTAAATGCTGCTTATAAAATTGAGGGGGAAACAACGTATGCGATTCAATTTCACCCAGAAGTATATCATTCTACCGATGGTAAACAATTATTACAAAATTTCTTAGTTACTATAGCAGGCGTAGCACAAACTTGGACACCTGATTCTTTTGTTGATGAAACCGTTGCTGATATACAAGCAAAGGTTGGAACCGAAAAAGTGGTTTTAGGATTGTCTGGAGGTGTAGATTCTACCGTAGCAGCCGTATTATTACACAAAGCTATTGGCAGCAATTTACACTGTATTTTCGTTAATAATGGTTTGTTACGTAAAAATGAATATACCGATGTATTAAAGCAATACGAAGGTATGGGCTTAAACGTAAAAGGCGTAGATGCTTCGGCACGTTTCTTGAAGGAGCTTGCTGGTTTAAGTGACCCAGAAGAAAAGCGTAAAGCTATTGGTAAAGTTTTTATTGATGTTTTTGATGATGAAGCAAATCAGATTGACGACGCAAAATGGTTGGCACAAGGAACTATTTATCCTGATGTGATTGAATCAGTTTCGGTAAACGGTGGTCCATCAGCAACTATTAAAAGTCATCATAACGTAGGTGGTTTGCCTGATTTTATGAAACTAAAAATTGTAGAGCCATTACGAATGATTTTTAAAGACGAAGTGCGTCGCGTAGGCGCATCTATGGGAATTGATAAGGACTTATTAGGGCGCCATCCTTTTCCGGGTCCAGGATTGGCAATTCGTATTTTAGGAGATATTACCGAAGAAAAAGTACGTATTTTACAAGAAGTAGATGCTGTTTTTATCAACGGATTAAAAGAAGATGGCTTGTACAACAAAGTATGGCAAGCAGGTGCAATTTTATTACCTGTAAACTCTGTTGGCGTAATGGGTGATGAAAGAACTTATGAAAAAGTAGTCGCTTTACGCGCTGTAGAAAGCACGGATGGTATGACGGCAGATTGGGTAAATTTACCGTATGAATTTTTACAAAAAACATCCAATAAAATAATTAATAACGTAAAAGGTGTAAATAGAGTTGTGTACGACATAAGCTCTAAGCCACCTGCAACAATTGAATGGGAATAAACTCCTTATAATAAAAATAATGTAGATGAAGAAATTTCAATTTTTACTTTTAATTTGTATTTTAACCTTTGCCGTTTCTTGTGGCCAGCAGAAACGTTATATCTCTTACAAGGTTCAGGAAGGCGAGACAATGCGCGACATTGCAAACCGATTGGACATGAAAACAAAAGATTTATTACGTTTAAATCCTGATGTTGGCAGAAAACCAGACGCAAATACGGTAATTGTTATTCCGAACCCTGAAATTAAAACCGGAATTTCTTCAACTGCTACTGATACTGACGAAACAATTGTTGATAACGATACTATAAACGAGAATTCTTCTAATAGTATTGAGGAAGAGACTCCAAAAAATACCGTTTTTCAACAAACTATATATGAGTACGAAAACCATACCGTGCAAGCAGGAGAAACCGTGTATCGTATTACCAAGTTATACGACATCTCTAAAGACGAATTAATTGAATGGAATCCTGATTTCCCTACGATTAAGAACAATATATTGAGTATTGGTCAGGTTTTAAAAGTTAAATCTGTTGAAAAAGTAATTACGATTGACAGAGAAGAAGTTTTAGAAAAATTTTTAACGCATACCGTTAAAAGTAAAGAAACCGTATATAGCTTAACCCGTTTTTATAACATCTCTAAAGAAGATTTAATTCGTTTAAATCCTGAATATCCTGGAATTAAAAACAACGAATTATCGATTGATCAACTTATTAAAATAAAACCGATAGAAGAAGTTAATCCGAATGAAAACTTCGCCTTTTATAAAGATAGCATTCAAGAAAATGCAACGATCGATGTAGCCATTTTACTTCCGTTTAAATTAAAAGAGTACAAAACTACTGCTGCAAAAGATATATTTAGTAGCGAGAACAACTCGGCTTCTTTAGCAAATATGGTGACCGATTTTTATATGGGGGTTGAAATCGCTATCGATTCTATTAAAAAACAAGGTATTCTTGTTAACACAACCGTTTTTGATACCGGGAATAGAGATGATAACGTGCCTTTAATTTTAGCAGAAAACAAGTTAGATTCTACTGATGTTGTTATTGGCCCTTTTTATTCAGATAAAGCAGCACTTATTGCTCGTAAAGTTCGTGTACCAGTTGTATTCCCTCATTTTTCTAATAGTCAAGATACGTTCTCTGCTGCCAAACTTATTAAGTCTGCTCCAGATAAAAACAACTACACTACTTATTTAGCCTCGTATTTAAAAGACATATATAAAGGGGAAGCCGTTTTTGTGGTGGGTGATGGTAAAGCGGATTCAAATAACAGCGTAAATAAAATTGTAAGTAGTTTAAAAAAGCACGATTCTATTAGTGAAATCCATATTTTAAAGCCAAAAGATGGCTATATTAAAAGAGAATTATTCACCGATAAAATGGCTGTAAACAAAAAAAATTGGGTAATTATTACTTCTGATGACAATGTTGCTATTGCTGATGTATTAAATAGCATGATTGGGATACCTGATGATATGACCGTTCAGGTTTTTGCTGTTGAAAAAAATAAATCGTACGACAGAATAGAGAACAATAAGTTAGCTAGTATTAACTTTACTTATGTGTCTAATACTTTTGAAGATACATCTTCTGACAATGTAAAGAATTTTAATAAAAAATACTATCAAAAAAATAACACTGTAGCTTCTGATTATGCTATTAAAGGTTTTGATATTACCTACGATGTTTTAATGCGTTTAGCTTCGGGTAAAGCACTGTCACAAACTTTTAAAGAAGGTGTTTCTCTTCGTTTAGAAAACAAATTCGATTACCGTAAAAAAACATTTAGCAGTACCAGTAATAACGGTTTGTTTATTATTAAATACAATAAAGACCTAAGCTTAACAAGACTTAAGTAACTAGAATACAAAAAAAATAACGTCATTACGAGAACAAAGGACAAAGTAATCTTATACTACAAAACCTTAACGTCATTACGAGGACGAAGTAACATTAACGTCATTACGAGGACGAAGGACGAAGTAATCTTATACTACAAAACATTAACGTCATTACGAGGACAAAGGACGAAGTAACCTTATACTTCATAACAGAAAGATTCCTTCACGCTGTTCGGAATGACGTTTATATCAAAAAAATAACGTCATTACGAGGACAAAGAACGAAGTAATCTTATACTACAAAACCTTAACGTCATTACGAGGGCAAAGAACGAAGTAATCTTATACTACAAAACCTTAACGTCATTACGAGGACGAAGTAACCTTACACTTCATAACAGAAAGATTCCTTCACCCTGTTCGGAATGACGTTTATATCAAAAAAATAACGTCATTACGAGAACGAAGGACGAAGTAATCTTACTCTACAAAAACTTAACGTCATTACGAGGACAAAGGACGAAGTAATCTTATACTACAAAACATTAACGTCATTATGAGGACGAAGGACGAAGTAATCTTATACTACAAAACCTTCACGTCATTACGAGGACGAAGGACGAAGTAATCTTACACTACAAAACATTAACGTCATTACGAGGACGAAGGACGAAGTAACCTTACACTTCATAACAGAAAGATTCCTTCACCCTGTTCGGAATGACATTTTCTATTTCTTTGCAATAGCATCCAACCAAACCTGATTGCCTAAATACCATGCGATTGTTTTTTGCATGCCTTCTTCAAATTGCAACGAAGGTTTCCACCCTAGCTTCTTTTTCAATTTAGACGCATCAATGGCATACCTATAATCATGTCCTGCCCTATCCGTTATATGAGTGATCAACTTTTCTGAAGTACCAGGTTCTCTATCCAATAAAACATCCACTTCTTTAATCAGCAAGCGAATCAAATCGATATTTGTCCATTCATTCTCTCCCCCTACATTATAGGTCTCACCTACTTTTCCGTCATGAAAAATAACGTCAATGGCATTTGCATGATCTTCTACATACAACCAATCTCTAATATTATCTCCTTTCCCGTATACTGGCAGTGGTTTATGATGCACGATATTATTGATGAAAAGCGGAATTAATTTTTCAGGAAACTGATTCGGCCCGTAATTGTTAGAGCAATTAGAAATTACAATTGGCAATCCGTAGGTATCATGAAAAGCGCGTACAAAATGATCAGAAGATGCTTTGGAAGCCGAGTATGGCGAGTGCGGATCGTACGCGGTTTGCTCTGTAAACAAGCCTGTTTCTTGTAAAGTACCGTACACCTCATCCGTAGAAATATGATAAAACAATTTCCCTTCAAAACTATCTTTCCAGCTATGCTTCGCGTTTTCTAATAAATTTAGCGTACCCAAAACATTGGTTTTTACAAAGGCAAAAGGATCGGAAATAGAACGATCTACATGCGATTCTGCCGCTAAATGAATTACCCCATCAATCTTATGCGTTTCAAAAATATTTTTCACCAACACGGCATCACAAATATCTCCTTTTATAAAGGTGTAATTGGTGTTATTTGCAACATCTGCAACATTGGCAAGATTGCCTGCATAGGTTAACGCATCTAAATTGATGATATGATAGTCCGGATATTTACTTACAAACAAGCGCACCACATGCGAACCAATAAAACCTGCACCACCGGTAATTAAAATATTTTTCATTACTAAAAGATAATTATGATAATTAATAAAAGAAGTCCGAAATTTACGATTATTCTACCAATTTAACTTTGCTATGCTTAACGTCATGCTGAATTTATTTCAGCATCTCATCTAGGTTTACCCTAATCTTTAGCTTTTTCCGATAATAATTGTCAATTCGAGTGGTTTTAATGACTAAAAGGAAATAAAATTGTATCGAGAATTTGTTTCTTTAAGTCGATAAGTTTTACACTAAGAAAGTTCTCGATACAATTTTTTGAAGAAAAAAAATCACTCGAACTGACAGTTGATTTATTTTCTTCAGATAGTTGATGCAATGATGATTGTCAATTCGAGTGGTTTTTAATGACTAAAAGGAAGTGAAATTGTATCGAGAATTTGTTTCTTTAAATCCATTAATGTTACACTAAGAAAGTTCTCGATACATTTTTTTTAAAGAAAAAAAATCACTCGAACTGACAGTTGATTTAATTTCTTCAGATAGTTGATGCGATGCTGATTGTCAATTCGAGTGGTTTTAATGACTAAAAGGAAGTAAAATTGTATCGAGAATTTGTTTCTTTAAGTCGATAAGTTTTACACTAAAAAAGTTCTCGATACAATTTTTTGAAGAAAAAAAATCACTCGAACTGACAGTTGATTTAATTTCTTGATAGTTGAAGCGATAATCATTGTCAATTCGAGTGATTTTAATGACTAAAAGGAAGTAAAATTGTATCGAGAATTTGTTTCTTTAAATCCATTAATGTTACACTAAAAAAGTTCTCGATACAATTTTTTTGAAGAAAAAAATCACTCGAACTGACAATGTATTTGATTTTTAAAGAGGCTCAAAAGCAATATTTTAAAAAGGTGTTTCAAAGTTTTCAAACGACTCCAAAATTGTATCTTTTGATGATAAAATAATTTCTTTTGGATTGATTTTCCAATCAATATTCAAGCTAGTATCGTTATAAATAATTCCAGCATCACACTCTGGCGCGTACCAATTATCCACTTTATAGGCAAAAATTGCTTCTTCAGACAGGGTTACAAAACCATGTGCAAAACCTCGTGGTACAAACAATTGTTTTTTATTTTCTTCGGATAATTCTACCGCTACATGTTTTCCGTAGGTGGGTGAATCTTTCCGGATATCCACTACCACATCCAAAACCTTTCCTTGAATACAACGCACTAATTTTGCTTGTGCAAAGGGTGGTTTTTGAAAATGTATCCCTCTTAAGGTACCGAAAACAGATTTCGATTCGTTGTCTTGCACGAAATTTACAACGCCTAGCTGTTCGTTGAACTTTTGTTGATTAAAAGACTCAAAAAAATAACCACGTTCATCTTTAAAGACGCGAGGTTCTATAATTACAACACCTTCAATTTCAGTTTTGGTAAAAATCATTAGCATTATTTTAAAAAACAATCAAATTTACTAATAATAAATGGAGTACGAGTTTCTTTTAAAAATGAAAAAGAGCTCATCATTAAAGTAAACGTCCTATTGGAATTAATCAGATTCCTGCCTTCGCAGTAATGGCATTTTTTGTTGATGCGATGCTGAAATAAATTCCACATGACATTGCTCTTATAATAACGTAATTCACGGCAACCTAAACTTGTTTCAGGTTCGCATCCCACATATAAAATGTGCCGCTTTAATAAATTCAGCATGACATTGCTCTTATAATAACGTAATTCACGGCAACCTAAACTTGTTTCAGGTTAACATCCTATAATAATGCGATGCTGAAATAAATTCAGCATGACGCGGTTATAGTAAATTAATTCACGTCAACCTGAACTTGTTTCAGGTTCTCATCCTACTATATATGTATGTGATGCTGAAATAAATTCAGCATGACGCTACTAAATTATAAATTTAAACGAATATACCATTACTCTTTTACCAAGTTCAACAAATATTGTCCGTAGCCACTCTTACGCAAGGGTGCTGCGAGTTTACGTACTTGCTCTTTTGTGATATAGCCCATATACAAGGCAATCTCTTCCAAACAAGCTACTTTTAAACCCTGGCGTTTTTCTATGGTTTCTATAAACTGACTTGCTTCTAATAACGAATCATGCGTGCCCGTATCTAACCACGCAAAACCACGACCCATAAGCTGTACTTTTAAGGCGTCTTTTTCTAAGTAAGATTGATTCACCGAAGTAATTTCCAACTCGCCTCGTTCTGAGGGTTGTACTTTTTTAGCCGTTTCAATAACATTGTTGGGGTAAAAATACAAGCCCACCACTGCATAATTCGACTTCGGATGCGCTGGTTTTTCTATAATCGACAACGCATTTCCGCTTTCATCAAAATCCACCACGCCGTAACGTTTTGCATCTTTTACATAATAACCAAAAACAGTTGCTTTATTAGCATTGACAACAGCATCTTTTGCCGACTGTAACATTTCTGGCAATCCGTGTCCGTAAAAAATATTATCGCCTAAAATCAAGCAAACAGCATCATCACCTATAAAATCTTCACCAATAATAAAAGCTTGTGCCAAGCCGTCTGGCGAAGGTTGTTCGGCATAACTTAATTGGATTCCTAAATCAGTGCCGTCTCCTAACAATTTCTCGAAATTCGGTACATCTTCTGGAGTTGAAATTATTAATATCTCGGTAATGCCCGCCAACATCAATACCGATAACGGATAATAAATCATTGGTTTATCGTAAACGGGCAATAGTTGTTTCGACACCCCTTTGGTTATCGGGTACAACCTAGTTCCTGATCCGCCTGCTAATATGATTCCTTTCATGTATTGACCGTCTTTTAATAACTAAACTTTAAAATTATTTTTGCTTTTCTTGCCATTGCCAAGCAGAAAGCAAACCTTCTTCAAGCGTTTTATCGGCTGACCATCCTAAAACTTCGTTTGCTTTTGTTGTATCTGCATAAGCTGCTGTGATATCGCCTTCTCTTCGCGAAACAATTTTGTATTTTAGCTTTGTATTAGTTACTTCTTCAAAAGAATTAATAACCTCCATTACAGAAGTTCCTTTACCAGTACCAATATTAAATACCTCATATGTTAAGTTACTGGTATTTTTAAGCAATCTATTTAATGCGGCTACGTGGGCTTTAGCCAAATCTACTACATGTATATAATCTCTAACAGCTGTTCCGTCTTCTGTTGGGTAGTCATCGCCAAAAACAGCTAATTCCTTACGAATACCTGCTGCTGTTTGTGTAACAAACGGAATAAGGTTTTGTGGTGTGCCTATTGGTAACTCTCCTATCTTTACAGATTCATGAGCTCCTATTGGGTTAAAATAACGCAATGCAATAGCTTTTATACCATATGCTTCAGAACATTCCTTTAATATTTCTTCTCCAACTTTTTTAGTATTACCATATGGCGATTCAGCCTTTTTTATGGGCGCATTCTCTGTTATAGGTAACTCATCTGCCTGACCATAGACAGTACAAGACGAACTAAATATTAAATTATTTATTTCATTCTCCTTCATTGACTGTAATAAATACACCAAACTATTTATATTATTTTCATAATACTTTAAAGGATCACTTACACTCTCGCCAACAGCTTTAGATGCCGCAAAATGTATTACACCATCAACTGTATTTTGTAAAAAAAAGTTTGCTACTTCTTTTTTATTTCGTAAATCTATTTGAAAAAATGCTGGTTTAACGCCCGTTATTGCCGTTATCTGGTCAACCACCTCTATCTTGCTATTAGATAAATTATCTATAATCAAAACCTTATATCCCAATTTTTGTAAATCAACAACAACATGAGATCCTATAAAACCTAAACCACCAGTTACTAAAATATTTTTCATTGTCTTTTGCTCTTTTTGGAAACAAAAGTACTATTTTAATTACTATTCATCGTAAAAACAATCTGAACTGTTTTCAGTAATATTTTAAAATCTAATTTCCAAGAGTACTTTTTTATATAATACAAATCGTACTCTAACTTCTTTAAATTTTCTTCTGGTGTAGCTTTCGGCATATATATTTGAGCCCAACCAGATACACCGGGTCTTATCATATGCCTTAAATTGAAAAAAGGATTCTCTTTACTATACTCTTCTACGTATTTAGGCTGTTCTGGCCTCGGGCCAATTAAACTCATATCGCCCATAAGAATATTATAAAACTGGGGCAATTCATCTATTTTAGACAATCTTAAAAACTTACCGACAGGTGTTATTCGGCTATCATTTTTCACAGTAAAACCCCCATCATTGTTTTCCATAGTACGTATTTTGTAAATTTTAAACTCTTTACCTTCTCTCCCAACACGTACTTGTGAATAAAACATGTTTCCTTTTGAGGTTATTTTTGTTAAAAAACACCCTAAAATAATTAAAGGAAAAACAAAGGGAAACATTACCAAAGAAAACAACACATCAAAACTTCTTTTAAAAAAAGTTAGCCTTCTCTTTCTTTTTAGACTAAAAATTTCGTCCGAGAAATACTGATTGTCTTGAATTTTTATAATTGGAATCCTTTTATTCACACATTCATAAAAATTTTCTGAATCATAGATTTCAATACCCAGCAAACGCAAATTAACCAATTCACCAACTTCTTTATTAGACAATTGGTTTAATTGTGTTTTCTCAAAAACAACAACTTTTATATTGTTCTCTTTTATGTAACAAGTAATAGCTTTGTCGTGTAAATTTAAATCTTTATGAAAAATAATTTCATACTTGTCAGATATTTTACTACTTGTTAATAACTTATCTAATGATTTATTTAAATTTACAAACAAACATCTTTCTTTTTTTAACATAACCATGCTCTGAACTAAATCATTCTCTTTTAAAGTAATTAAATTCATTCCCTTTCTTTTTTAGCTTTTTTTGCTAAATTAAGGAAAATTTATTGTTGCCAAAAAATAACATGTTTATATATCTATTTAAAATATTTAAACAAACCTTTAATAGAATAATGTAAAAAAAGGTAAATCGAATTTAAAAAGCTTACTTCTCCACATTCTCTTAACACCCTATAATGATATACTGCTGCTTTAAATTTATTACTAGAAATAGAATTTGACCGCACTCTATAAAAAGCTAAAACCTCATCATAAATACCTTCGGTGTGCTTTATGTCTTTAAAAATGGTAAGCCATAAACCATAGTCCTGTCTTTTTCTAATAGTAGGCATATACCTTTTACCTAATACATTCGTGTCATAGATTGCTGTTAAGCATCCTATAGTACAACTTTTTAACAAACTATTAAAGGTTGTTTTCTTGGGGGGAAAAATTTTTGCTCCCTTAACACCTTGTTCATTCATTTTTTGATAGGCTGAATAGGTAAAAGACAGGTTATTTTTTAGCATAAAATTAACTTGCTTGTCTAGTTTATCATACTTCCATACATCGTCACTATCACAAAAAGCAATAAATCTACCTGAAGCATTTTTAATAGAATTATTTCTAGCTATTCCTGCCCCTCCGTTTTTTTCAAGTTGAAATAGTTTTATCTTAGTTGTTTTTTGCTGATATTCTTTTATAATATCAATTGTTTTATCAGTAGATCCATCGTCTGTTATTAACAGTTCCCAATTAGTATATGTTTGATTTAGTATACCTTCAATGGTTGCTGAAATAAACTCTTCAGAATTATACGAAGGTGTTATTATAGATACTTTATTGATGTTTATATTATCTTTCATTACTGCTTTAATTTATTTTTTTCATTCACATATTAAACCCTTTATAAAAAAAACCAAAAAACATTGTCACCTTTTTAAAAGTTTTCAACCTACTTCTGTACCTATATAAAAAATACACGAACAATAAGCAACCAAATACACCTGATATCCTTCTAGAGTAACCACCTAAAAAAACCATATATTCCTGATTAAAATCAGTTATTTTACCAGAACTCTCATAAGGGTGGTTTACTATGTAAAATGGATAGTAAAATATTTTCATTTCTTTTAATATAGCATCTCTTATAAAAATACTTTCTTCTCCTCCTTTAGAAAACTTAGTTGAACCTAACCCAAAATTTTTATCAAAAACTAAATCACTAGTAATGATGCTTTTTCTTCTAAAACATATTTCAATACTACTAATATTTTTGAAGTTTAAAAAAGTGATTTTTTGAACCTTCTGTTTATAATTCTTATACTCTTGCTCACCTTTATTAGTTTTGATTTTACCAGCAAACACGTCTAAACTATCATCTTTGATAAATTCATTTTTTATTTTATCAATGTAAGAATCTTTATACCTAACATCATCATCTGCTATTATACAAATATCTGAAGTTGCATGTTTGATACAATTATTACGATTCATTGATAAACCTTTTTCTTTACAGAAAAAGATACTTACATCTTTTCTTTGTTTTAAAACATCCGGTATTTCATACGCTACGTTATTTATTTCCTGAATAGAAATAATATAAGAAACATCTGCTCTCGCTTTTAATAATACAGAAGGCACATTATTTATATTAGTATTTATAGTTGCAATAAGTATATCTACGGTCATATTAGAATAATTCTTTTTTAATCTTTAAAAATTCTAGCTCGGATAACACATAAAAAATCCAGAAATACAACATATATGGCAAGTTTCTATTATAATCGTTTGAAGTATTAAACAAACAGAAAACTGTTAAAAATATAATTAAAAACAAACCTAATGCTTTATTATTCTCTTTTATTTTAAATGATAAAACATAAAACTTTATAATTAAGCATAAGTATAATAATACTCCTAAAATACCATAATTAATAAAGGTAGACACAAAACCATTCTCTATCATAAAAGCATTGTAATTCTGAACATATTCAGCTTTAGGGTTTGATGTACCAATACCTTTACCCCAAAAATACTCCATAATATTCATATTAGAAATTGCGTAATTCCAATTAATAACTCTTGCATTAGATGTATACTCATTTGTGTCAAAAAGGTTTTCAAACCTTGCTAAAACTAAATCAATATTAATATCCTTTAAAAAAACACTTCCTAAAAATCCTAATATAAAAACTACTAATGAAATAAAAAACACTTTATTAACGTAACCATCAATAGCGAAAAACACCGATAAGAAAACTGTAAAAATAAAAACTATTAGAGAAGTTCTACTAAGTGTAAGTGAAACGATAAAAAAAGTAAACAGCAGTGCTATTGGATACAAGAACTTTAACAAAAGTACTTTGTTACGATAAATCATATATAAAAAAGAAGCCATCCAGATTGATAAGGTAGCTCCTAAATTAATAGGATTTCCAGTTGTTGACATTAAACGTTGAACGGAAAACCATCTAATATGAGGAATATCCTTTAAGCTTTTTCTATATAATAACTCTAATAGTTCTTGATCCATAAATTCTAAGAACGCAACTAAAAGTGTAACAATACCTTGATAAAAAATAATTTTTATAAAAATATCCAAATAGTTAATGTTGTAATTATTAGCGTTAAAAATAAGCAAAGCCAAAAACGGAAATATAAATTCAAACTTAAATCCATCTAATTTTAAAAATAAAGAACTGGAACCTACCAAATGAAAGAAAACATAAATTACATAAACTCCTAATAAAATTGATTCCTCTCTAATTTGAATATTTTTTTTTACAAAAATATTAATCAAAAACAAAAAAATAGAGAAGACTACAAAAAGGTATTTTATGGATGTTAATATATTCAACGGTACTTTTAAGAAATAATTGATTTGCGCAACAATTATTGACCAAAAAGGAAACAACACGAATATTAGAATCAATATATAAGAATTAATTTTAGCTATTCTCATACAATAATCTATATTTATCAGCTATTATATTAATATCATATTTATTTTTCATGATTAAATAAGGGAGCTTTTTTTCAACAATTGAGTCAATAAGATCAATGTTTATTTTTTCAAATGAATCGGATAAAATAAAACCTTCTTCTCTGTCATTAAATATTTCAGCTATTACCCCATCTAATTCACTAGTAATAGGAACACAATTATTAGACATAGCCTCTAAAACAACATTTGGCAAACCTTCTTTAGAGGAAAAAAACAGAAGGGCTTTTGAGTTATTTAAAATATTTTGAGTTTCTTTTTTAGACACAAGACCGATAAAATTTATTCTTTTTCCCATACCAGCTTCGTCAACTAAGTTAAAACATTTTTTAACATAATTGTCATCAAATTCCGAGTTGTCTTTTACATCCTTATAGGGTCCTACTATATTTAAAATAGCATCATTAATATGCGAATAATTATCTATAAAATACAAAATACTTTCGTAAGTTCTTTTTCGTTCACAAACCAAACCTACATAACTAAAGTTTTGTTTTTTTTGTTTTAAAGATTTTAAATTATCTTGAAGTTCAACTCCATTTGGTATTAATTTTATTTTTGAGGCGTCAATATATTTAGAATTTATTTCCTTATTTTTTTTTGATAAAACAACATTAACATTTATTTTTTTTAAAATATAATGCTTTATACTCCAAAAGCTTTTTTTATTTAGACTATCGAAATCATCATTTCCTAAAAGAGTTGTTTTTAAAATCATTTTTCGTTTTAAAACAAACCCTAAAACAAATGCAATGGTAAAAAAACCGTGATAGTGATACGTTGTTATGTTTTTAGTTATCGTTTTATATAAAATGATAAAAAATCTTTTAAAACTACTAGAAGGTAAATCAACTACTTCTATTAAATCGTTTACACTATAGCTTTTGTAGTTGCTGTGGTTCGTGTTAAATATTAATATTTTTTTTTTTACAGTTTTTGCCAAAAGTAACGCTTGCTGAGCCGCACCACTATAACTATCTAATTTATATACGAAATAAGCTATCATTGTTTTTTAGGTAGTTTAATTAGGTTTCCATAATATAAATCTTTTTCTTCAGGATAAAATTGCCCATAACCAGAAGTGGGGTGAAACGTAATTTCACCAAAAAAAATTTTATCTTCGAAAAAATAAAAATCTACTCGACAAAAACAAAAATCAGACGCCAATTTCTCCGCTAATTTTATCATTGATTCCAATTCTTTTGGCTTAGGAATATCATGTCCATTTAGAATTTCTTTAGGCCATAGAATTGGTAATAAATTCCAATTTATATCATAGTTATTTCTCTTATGGACATCTTCTTTATTAAAGTCAACATTAATCATCTCAGCATTACCATTGAAACATTCAAATTTATAATCTTCAATTCTAGTTCCATTGTTATTTATTAATAACTTTTCTACAATTATAAAAGGCTCTATATTTTTATATTGCCACTCTCTTCCTGCCTTATAATAATTGACTTTTAAGGATTTTGATAACTTAGCTCTAATTTCTTTCCAATTTTGACTTTCTTTATTCTTTATTATAAAATACGTTCCACTATCATGGTTTGTTTTTATAATTACCGGGTAATTTGGTAAATTATCAGGAGTAATATCATTAACGTTTTTCGTTGATAGTACTAGTGGTATTAAATACTCTTCTCCTAAAACTTCTTTAATATGGTTTCTTACTTTTAACTTATCTGCACAAACTGTATGTAAAGGGGTACGGTCGTACAACTTTAGCCATTGCAATTTTTCATTTAGAGTTTGAGGTGATTTTAAATTAAGAAATTTATTAAACTTTCTATAATATTGTATTTTTAAAAACATTTTATCTGATAAACAACCAGATATCCACTTTTTAATTTTAACTGTTAAGACTTTCATATATTTTCTTTTTAAATCTTTTTTATTACGGTATATTTTATAATTTTACACTTTTACTATAGGTGAGAAAAGCCATAACTAATCTTGTAAAAACGACCGTTATTGCTGCCCCCATAGCTCCAAAAATAGGAATAAGTATTAATGCTATAAAAAAACCAATTACAGAGTAAACTATTGTAATATTTCTCATCAACCTGTCTTTTTTTAATATTAAAAGTTTATTATTTCCATAAGCAATACCAATGGACAAGAATAAGGGGCTTAAAGCTAGTATATATATATATAGTAAACTATTTTCACCGGTAGTACCAAAAACAAGAGGTACTAGGAATCCTGAAAAAGCAAAAACACATACTGAAAACAATAGCCCTACTCCAATTGTTATTTTCGTAATCATCTGCATTTTAGAGGAATCTTTATTTAAATAAGGAAAAGTTGCATTTCTTATAACATATAAAAAGCTATTTAAAACTCCTATTAATTTAGATGCTAAAGCATAAAAACCAACAAACTCTAAAGGTGCAAAGAACCCTAATAAAAAAGTTGAAAAATTATTATACATGTTTGGCAAGAAGTCAATTACAAAAACATCCCAACTTTCTTTAAAATATTTTTTAATTATTTCAATTCTTTGAAATTCAAAAACTACGTTAAACTGTTTCTTAAGTATAAACAAAGATATTACTCCTGAAAAACAGCCCCCCAATGAATTAAAAAGAGGTACCAAAAAAACATCATTCTCTTCTTTTAAAAAAATGAATATTGCCACAGTAAAAAGGCTTTTTGAGATAATATTTAAGTACGTTATATATTTCATATTCTCCATACCTTGAAAAAACCAAATAGGAAAAAATGCTTGACCAACCACAATACCAAATGTGAACAGATAAAGTTTACTATGCTGGCTAAATACATCTACAAAAAAAACTAATATTAATAACACCATAAAACACAATAACATTAATATTGCTTTTATAGTTATTACACTACCAAATATTTCTTTTAATTTACTTAAATCTTCTCTATGAACAGCGACTTCTCTTGTTGCTGTTAAATTAAAACCATAATCTACAATAATATTAAAATACATTATGGTAGCTAAAGAAAAGGCCAATAATCCATAGTTTTCAGCACCAACCACACTTATTACATAAGGGATTGTCACTAAAGGTAGAACCATGTTAAAAATTTGGAGTATTGCTAAAAAAGAAAAATTCTTTAAAACTAAAGAGTTAGATTTTATTATATTTCTTAGTTTATTCATTAAATTAAAATGGATTTAATTACTAGCTATGAATAAAGATTTCTTTAACTTTAAATAAAAATCATGCACAAAAACATAAAATATCGAAAGAAATAAACTCAATAACAAACCTATTATAATTAATAATTTTTTACTTAGACCTGATTTTTCTATTGGAATAAAAACAGGCTCTATTATAGATATAAAGGGTGTGTTCTCATTAATTTCCAACTGTTTTGTTGCTATTTGCTTTTCAAGCTCTGAACATACATTAAAAAGTAAATCATATCTAGATCTTAAATCGAGTTGTTTAATTTTAGATCGAGCGCTAGATAAATATTGATTTTTATCCTCAAAAGAGGCCAACAAAATTTGAATATCCTTAAACTCTTTATACTTTTCTTTATATCTTTCTTCAATAAACTTTAAATCATTCTCATTTTTTTCATTTCTTAAAAGCCTTAGCTCCTCTTTTAATATATTCACTGCATTTATAACTAACTCAGAAGAAGCTAATGCCTGAGGAAAAGATGATTCGATGGTTACAATATTTTCCTTTGCTTCATATTTAAATCTCAACACATTTTCAATATTTTTAAAGACGTTCATTTCAAAATCCCCATAAACATTAACTTCAGGTAAACTAAGAACAGGCTCTTTTTTATTTTTCTTTTTAAAGTCAAAAATTGATTTTATCCTTGAAAAGATAGATGTTGGTAACTCCTTATAATACTGTTTATAGGTAATTTTTGAATTAGTATCATTTCTGGTAATAGTTATAAAACTATTTGCCATCTTATCTAAAAACGGTTTACTCTCAATAATTTTTGAGTAAATTACAGGAGAAATAACCTCTGTGCTTTTGCTTTTTAGATTAATTCCTGCCAAGGAAGCAACCCCTCCTAATCCAGACAACAATGAATTTTGTTGCGAACTTTGTGGAATAAAAACGATCTTAGACTCATATTTCTTTTCATACAAAAAGAAAGTATAAACTAAAGACACCAAGAAAACAACCAAGAAAATTATTTTAAGAGTCTTCTTTTTTTTATATATTTTTTGTATTAAAAAAGACAAGTCTAATTTATCATTTTCCATTTCAAGTAATTTATTTATCCGTTAAACTCTTTACCAACACACCCAACGTTGCCAAACCTGTAGTAATTGCAATTACTTCTTGTGTTGACATCTTATTTTTGTTTTCAGGTTTATTTGGAATTAAAATAACCGAGCCTGGTTTTACAGTAGGATATGATTTAAAAAATAAAAATCGTTTGGTGGTTTTAATATCTCCATTGGCGTGAATTACATACGCCCTGCTTTTTTTTGCATTCGCTGAGAATCCCCCAGAGTTTTCTATATAATGCTTAAAGCTCTTCCCTTTTTCGTAGCGCACTAACGATGGAGACAAAACTTCTCCTTCTACTTTTACCGTTTGCCTTTCTGAAGGTATGAAAAGCTCATCACCTTCTTCTAAGATTAAATCGTATTTAGATCCTTTACCGCCTTTTGCTAAGATTTCGTTTAGATCTATTCCTATTTTAAAAGTTTTCTTTTGTTTAATTTCATCTTCGGTAACACTTGAGGTGTCTTTTTTTGAAAAGTCGGCAATCATTTCTTGCTGCTTCACATCTTCAACTTTATTATTTTTTCTTGTTAAAAAAGCACCTTCGATATATGCATATTTTGTTAAACCGCCGGCTTGTGCAATTAAATCTGAAATTCTTTCGTTTTTTGCGCCAATAGAATATTCTCCTTCAAAATTTGCCTCTCCTTTTATAAATACTGTTTTTTGTTCGGTATATCCTTTTAAGTAACGTACCGAAACGATATCAAAAGGCATTAGCATAAAATTATTATTATCGCTTCCTTGTAAAGAACCACTTGCTTTTAAATCAAAATTCTTACTTATTGTTTCAAAACGACCATCTTTTAATCGTCTAGAAACATCGATCATCGTAGCATCTGCACCGTCTTTTAATCCGCCACCTAACGCAATTAAATCTTCTATTTGCATGCCTTGCATGTATGGAAACTTAGCCCCTTTATTAACTGCTCCGTTAATGGTAATAAATTCTTTTTCTTTTAATTCCTCTTTCGAAAAAACATACACACTATCGTTTGCCTTTAACAATAAATTTTCATTGTTGTTTCTTAATGAAAAAGACACTGTTTCTTTTGTTGTTGTATCGTAGCTACGTACAATAATACCTCTATCTAAAAAAGCTTCTTTGGTTACTCCTTCCGCTTTTATAAGTAAAGACCCTAATGATAAGTCTTCTTCATACTCATAGTTACCTGGCTGAAAAACAGCACCTGCAATACTAACTTTATTTAAAAACTGATTAGATACTTTATTGATTGTTATAAAATCTCCGTCTTTTAACTTTTCTTCCGTGAAAGCTTTAAAAGGAATCTCTACAATTTCTTTTTGTATACCGTTAATTCTTTCGATAACTACATTTTGTTTGTACGCCTCTGATGTAAAACCACTACAGTATGTTAATAAATCGGATACCGTTTCGGATGCTTTCATTTCATACAAACCAGGTCTTTTAACAGCTCCTTTTATGGTAACTATTTTAGCATAAGGTTTTACAATGATAACATCCTGGTCTTGCACCGTTATATTACCAGCTTCGGAACCGTTGATTAAAAAATCATAAAAATCGAAATCAGCTACTTTTTCACCTCCTCTAAATAATCGTATATTTCTAAAAGTTCCGTTTTCGGTAGGTCCTCCTGCTGCATATAATGCGTTTAATATGGTTGAAAAACCACTTAACGAATAAGAACCTGGTACTTTAACCTCCCCCACGATGCTTACCTGAACATTTCTAACCTCTTTTATAGAGACAGCTATATGCACTTTATTATAACTGTTAGCCGAAGCACCAATACCAGCGTAAATTCTTTTTAAATAATTTTTGATTTTAGATTTTGCTGCTTTTATAGGCAAGCCTACCAATTGAATATAGCCAACACCCTGAATATTAATGGCGCCTTGCCTATTTACTTTTTTCTCGTAATTAGCTTCGGCAGCTCCCCATAAATCAATTGAAAGTACATCGCCGCTACCTATTACATAATTTTTAGGCGTTGCTACATTTAAATTGGGTGTGAATGAGATGTTTGGATTGTTAAAAAAATCATAGCCAAATAGTAATGATTTTTTAGTTTTTTTACTTTCTTGTCCTGTCAACCCAAAAAATAATTGATTTTCTGAAGTACTAGTATTCACCGATGTATCTCGTGATTTGCTTTGATTACTTGTTGAAGTACCTAAATTTCGTATTCTAGTTTGTAATTTTTGAGCTTGAATCTCAGACATTCCCCTAGTTTTGGCCATTGCCAATGCCTGTGCTACCGTATACCCTTCTTCTTTAATTTTATCACGATAACCAGCTACTTGTTCATCTGATAAACTATCTACCTCAATCGTACTCAACTGTTGCTGACTGCCTTGCGCATAGTTTGTAAAGCTAGCGAACATGATAAAAACCATTAAAATACTTTTTAATAGTTTTTTCCCTATTATTTTATTTTTCAATTGCATAATTTTTAAACCAATTAACAAATTCTTTAATTCCTTTAGGCAGCAATGTACTAGGTTTATAGTTATAATCTTTTATAAGATCATTTACATTTGCCCATGTTTTTTCAACATCTCCCGGTTGCATTGGTAACATTTGTTTTTGAGCCTCTTTACCAATGTTTTTTTCTATTTCTGCTATAAAATCTAATAATTTCACCGAATTATTATTCCCTATATTATAAATCTTATACAAGTCCCTATCTTTTATTTCAGAGACCAAAATTCGCTCAATACCTGCTACAATATCATCTACATAGGTAAAGTCTCGTTGCATTTCACCAAAGTTAAAAACTTTTATAGGTCTATCGTTTGCTATTGCATCCGCAAATAACATAGGAGCCATATCGGGTCTTCCCCAAGGGCCATACACCGTAAAAAAACGCAAACCTGTAGTAGGTATTTTATATAAATGACTATAGGTATGTGCCATTAATTCGTTGCTTTTTTTGGTTGCTGCGTATAAACTCACAGGTGTATCTACCTTATCTTCTTCTGAAAAAGGTATTTTTGCATTTGCCCCATATACACTAGAGCTACTTGCGTAAAGCAAATGCTTAATATTATTATGTCTACAACATTCTAGTATATTTAAAAAACCTACAATATTACTCTGTATGTAAGCATCCGGATTCTCTATACTATAACGCACACCTGCTTGGGCAGCTAAATTACAAACAACATCGAACTTTTCTTTTTCAAATAAAGTCGTTAATACTGCTTTATCCTCTAAATTTATTCGCATAAATTTAAAGCCATTATGAGAACTACTTGTAGTTTCTTTATAAAAAACAGCGGCTTCTTCTTGTTGTATGCCTAATTCTTTTAAGCGATCGTACTTTAAATTAACATTATAATAATCGTTAATATTATCGATTCCTATAACAGTATGACCTTTGTCTAATAGTTTTTTAGACAAATGAAAACCAATAAAACCCGCAGCTCCTGTAACAAGTATTTTCATTTTATATTAGTTTTGTTTTCCTATTTGATGGTACTCGAAACCTTTATCTTGTAAGTTGAATACATTGTATTGATTTCTACCGTCAAAAATTATAGGGGCACTTAGTTGTTGTTGTACTTCTGAAAAATCAGGAGAACGGAACTCTTTCCACTCTGTTAATAGAATTAAAGCATCTGCCTCTTTTAACACTTCGTATTTTGATTCGTAGTATGAAATACCTTCAACACCTTTTAAATAGAAATGCTGTGCTTCTTCCATCGCTTTCGGATCGTATGCTTTTATGGTGGCCCCGCGCCTAACCAGTTCTTTTACTACATAAATAGCCGGTGCTTCACGCATATCATCTGTACCCGGTTTAAAGGCCAGTCCCCAAAGGGCAAAAACCTTTCCAGATAAATTTTCTCCGAATCGCTTTACAATTTTCTCTGCAATCACAAACTTCTGACGATTATTAACTTCTTCTACAGATTGAATTAATTGTGCGTTGTAGCCATTTTCTTCGGCAATTTTATTTAATGCCTTTACATCTTTAGGAAAACAAGAACCTCCATACCCCGCTCCTGGATAAATAAAACTATACCCTATTCTAGCATCTGAGCCAATACCAATACGCACTTGATTGGCATCTGCGCCTACCTTTTCGCAAATATTAGCAATCTCATTCATAAAAGAGATTTTAGTCGCTAACATGGCATTTGCAGCGTACTTTGTCATCTCTGCAGAACGAATATCCATGGTTATAAGACGGTCGTGTGCTCTTAAAAAAGGACTGTATAATTCTTTCATTTTATCAAAAGCATAGGCAGATGCAGCGCCAATAACCACTCTATCTGGCTTCATAAAATCATCGATAGCAGCGCCTTCCTTTAAAAACTCAGGATTTGAAACCACATCAAATGTTATATCTTCTCCTCTGGCATCTAATTCTTGCTGAATCGTAGCCTTCACTTTATCTGCTGTTCCAACAGGTACGGTAGATTTATCAACCACCACCAATCTTTTAGTCATCTTATTACCGATCTCTTTGGCTACAGACAATACATATTGTAAATCGGCAGAACCATCATCTCCCATAGGAGTTCCAACAGCGATAAAAACAACCTCAGCATCTTGTATAGCTTCTTCTAGTTTCGTTGTGAAAAATAGATTTTTATTGGCAATATTTTTTAACACCATGTTTTCTAAACCTGGCTCATAAATAGGTATAATTCCTTCATGTAGCTTGTCTATTTTATGTTGATCTATATCTACACAGGTTACTTTGTTTCCCATCTCTGAAAAACAGGCTCCTGAAACCAACCCTACATATCCTGATCCGACAACTGCTATATTCATGCTTATTATTTTTTATTTTTTATACTTTCTTTTTCAGCTACTTCTTTGCGTAATTCACTACTAGAAAAACGATGTTCTCGTTTGTTGTAAAATAAGGTGATGCCTTTTTCTTCGCAGTACGCACGTCCTGTAAAATTTTTATCAGCGTATTCATCTCCTAAAATACGTACATCTATTGTAAAAGATTGCAATACATCTTCTAAATCTTGCTCGGTAGCATACGGTACTATTTCATCTACATACTTACACCCTTTTAATTGGATATATCTTTCTACTACAGATTGTATGGGTTTGTTTTTTTCGGGTCTATCAACCGTAGGGTCTGTTTGCAAACCACAAATAAGGTAATCGCATTGTGCTTTTGCGTCTTCTAGCATTTTAATATGACCCGCATGCAACAAATCGAAAGCACTAAAGGTTATTCCTATTTTCATTTTTTTCTTTTTTGCAAATATAGATTTATCTATTTAAAAACAAATGTTTCTCTCCTGTATTAACCAATTCGGTATTTCTAATAGCATGTACAATTTCTATAGATTGCTTGGCATCTACCAATCCGAAACCGTTTCCTTTTAAAATACCTTTATAACTTTCGGTATGCAACTCGGTAAATCCGCCACTAAACTCTATTTCTTCTCCATCTACAGTGATAGAACGGTAGGTTCTTTGTCCGTTTTCTTGCACCTGCTTTGGCAGCGAATTTTCATCAATAGATAAAAACCAACGTACTCTGGCATTTTCAAATTCTAAATAACCTGCCGATTTATCTTTTTCTCTTAGATGCACAAAATTTTCTTGCACCTCACCAAAAACCCAAGAAAGCATATCGTAAAAATGGACTCCGATATTGGTTGCGATTCCTCCCGATTTACTTTCATCTCCTTTCCAGGATGCATCGTACCAGTTACCACGAGAAGTGATATAGGTTAAATCGATATCATACTTCCCTTTTTTATTTTCAGCATCAACTTTTTTCTTTAAGGCAATAATACTAGGATGCAATCTTAATTGCAAAATGGTATTAATTTTATTTCCTGACTCTTTTTCTATGGCTTGTAAAGCATCTACATTCCAAGGATTCAACACCAACGGCTTTTCACAAATGGCATCTGCGCCTCTTCGCAAAGCCATTCGTATATGCGAATCGTGTAAGTAATTGGGGGTACAAATACTTACATAGTCGAGCTGTATATTTTGCTGGCGTTTAATTTTTTCGATATGACGATCGAAACGCTCGAACTCCACAAAAAAATCTGCCTTCGGAAAATAACTATCCATCACACCCACACTATCAAATTTATCGAGCGCAGCGATTAAGGTATTGTTCGTATCTTTTATAGCTCTTAAATGACGTGGCGCTATATATCCGGCAGCACCTATTAAAGCAAAATTTTTCATTATAATGTTTTATCTATTAATTCTTGAGGCAGGAAATTCTTTACATCATATACAACTCCGTTTTCCTTTTTTAACCGCAACAAATCTACTTCTTTAAATTCGTTATGTGATACCGCCAACACAACAGCATCATATTTTTTAGCGTAAAGCTGCTTATTTAAAGTGATACCATAGGCATCTGAAACTTCTTTTTCTCTAGCCCACGGATCGTAAATATCAATAGTAACTCCGTAGCTTTTTAAAGCGTGATATACATCAATTACTTTTGTATTTCTAATATCGGGACAGTTTTCTTTAAACGTGATTCCTAAAATTAAAATCTCAGCGTTTTTCACTTTTACATCTTCTGAAATCATCAACTTCACAACTTCTGATGCAATATGATTCCCCATACTGTCATTTAAACGCCTTCCTGATAAAATTATTTCGGGATAATACCCAAATTGTTGCGCTTTTTGGGCCAAGTAAAACGGATCTACACCAATACAATGTCCACCTACCAAACCAGGTTTAAAAGGTAAGAAGTTCCATTTAGTACCTGCAGCTTCTAAAACATCACTAGTATTAATATTCATTAAGTTGAAAATTTTAGCCAACTCATTTACAAAAGCAATATTAATATCTCTTTGACAGTTTTCTATTATTTTCGAAGCTTCTGCTACTTTAATAGAAGGTGCCATGTGTGTTCCTGCTGCAATGACCGACTGATATAAATCATCCACTTTTTTAGCTGTTTCTTTAGTAGAACCCGAAGTGACTTTTAAAATATTTTCTACCGTACGGATTTTATCTCCCGGACTGATTCTTTCTGGTGAATAGCCGACATAAAAATCTTGATTTAATTTTAAGCCTGATTCTTTTTCTAATACTGGTACACAATCTTCTTCTGTAGCTCCTGGGTAAACGGTAGATTCATACACCACAATATCGCCTTTGCATAAAACACTTCCTATGGTTTTACTAGCACTTAATAATGGCGTTAAAATAGGTTGGTTGTTTTTATCTACGGATGTTGGTACCGTAACAATATAATAATTACAGTTTTTTATAGCATCAGCATTACTAGTAACAAATAAGCCTTTTTCATCAGAATCACTGTCTACTAAAACAGTTTTTAACAAAGCGTCTTCAACCTCTAACGTTACATCTACTCCCGACTTTAATTCTTCAACTCTTTTAGATTTTATATCGAAACCAACAACCGAATATTTAGTTGCAAACAATCTTGCTAGAGGCAATCCCACATAACCGAGGCCTATAACAGCGATTTTCTTTTCTTTCATAATATAAATTTAAGCAAGTTGCGAATGTACAAAAACATTATTAAAAAGAGAATAATCTATGGCTGATTTCACTTTCAACAAAAACACCTAAACTACTACAAACAAACCAGTTACTCCTAAATAATTATTTTTTTTTTGCAACACCACACATGTCTACTACATACCACTTTACAACTATTATCTAAAAACACCCACGCTTTAAAATATTTTACACCCATCTATTTTAGCTTTAGGATACATAATTTGAAATAAACAACCTGAATAACAACATCTTTTTAACTGCCATACGTTTTTATAGTCCGCAAACACCGAAATCAAACAGTTTACATCGCTTTTTATAGCTAAAGTTCACAATTAGTACCTACTAAAATTAGCAGCGCTATACCCCATAACCATTAAAATTGACACCTATTATTTACCCTGGAAATTACAAAACAGCAAAACTCAACACATTTTTCAACTAAAAAAATAGAGCATCCCTTCCTTAACACAGCGTTTTTCACGTTAAAAAACACATAACAGAACTGTTTTACACCAGTTTTATTAGGTGTTTTTTTTGATACTAGCCTCCTTAACGTCGGAATTAAAGCGCAGCAGTAAGCCGTAACATAAGATTGGTTTGTTTACGCTAACTCTAAAGTTTCTTTTACTAAAAAGATGCCTAACTTTTAAGTAAAACTATCGTATGTTTTTTAAAAAGATAGGGAGTTTTTTTACCTTAAAAAAAGAAACAAAAAAAAACCTCAATAGCAAAAGCTATTGAGGTTGGCACTAACTATTCTTTTAAATACTACTTAAATGTAAAAGCGACATTACTTAACATATTACGCATTCTTTTATCTGGTCTAAAATTGATATGCGCCTTTTTAATAGCGCTCGATGTCAATTCCTCTTCAGTGGCAACGCCTTCCGAGCGTACCCCTATTTGAAAAGACCCTAACTTATCTAACTTTACAATTTTACCTTGCGACAATTCGTCGATAACATTATGCAACAACGATAGCAACACGGCGTAACAGTCGGCTTCTCTTACCGTACTTTGATTTGATACCAAATAAGCCAACCTTTCTAAATCTGTTGTTCCGTTTGATATTGCTTGTGCATAAAATTTTTTATCCGCTGTTCTGTCCTGCGGATTTGGACGCTCTATTGATTTTACTTTAACCATGATTTTATAATTTACTATATACAAAATGTGTAGTTTAATTTAAGAGCACACTACACAGACTTCTCTAAAGTTTTTATCTAAAACTAGGTTCTTACACCTACGCCCATCCTTCTTAAGAACAGCATCTCATTAAATAACAAGTACTTAATGGCGTTTTTTTCATTAAACTTAATCCATAACCTACCACCTGCGACTTGGTATATCGCTTTAAAAATTAATCATTTTTTTTGGTAAGTTTTAAGAAGTATTGTAATTTTGAAGTCCGAATACAAAAAACAAATACTACGTAAAGTGTTACCGTTTTAACAAAGAGTCTTAGAGCACCAACTTTAAGACTTTTTTGTTTTTTATAAAGATACTACAAACTTCCCCTCCTCAAAAATCTTTCTTTCAAAGAGTTATTAACATTTTAAAGCAATTTTTAACCATTTATATAAAAAAAACGAAGCTCACTTCACTTTTTTAAAAAAAACAGCTTAAAAACTCTTAAAATTAAAACTACCCAATTCACCATAATCACCACCAAAACAAACTAACAAATATTAATAAGTAAAGAAATCACTCCAATTACCAGTGTTTTTTTCTTTATAGTAACAGAAAAGAGAGGTTAGAGATTAGTAGTTAGTAGTTAAAGAAAATACTAAAACCGACATAGCATTTGGAAGCGAGTGTCAAACATTTGAAAAAATCTTAAAAACAAATACTGTCTGAGCAAAGCGAGTTCAGTTGTTTTGGATTTCAAAAATTGTTATGACCACTGAAAGTGCAAGACTAGATTTTTGTGAAGCCTGTGCTGAACTTGATTCAGTATTCAGCAATGGGAAAGAAAAAGAGAAATTAAAGATTAGAGGTTAGAGGTTAGAGGTTAGAGAAAATAAAACACAAGAAACTGAAAACCGACATAGTTCTTACAAGCGAGTGTCAAACATTTGAAGAAATCGTAAAAACAAATGCTGTCTGAGCAAAGCGAGTTCAGTTGTTTTGGATTTCAAAAATTGTTATGACCACTGAAAGTGCAAGACTAGATTTGTGTGAAGCCTGTGCTGAACTTGATTCAGTATTCAGCAATGGAAAAGAAAGAGAGAAATTACAGATTAGAGGTTAGAGGTTAGAGGTTAGAGGTTAGAGGTTAGAGGTTAGAGGTTAAAGAAAATATTAAAACCGACATAGTTCTTACAAGCGAGCGTCAAACATTTGAAGAAATCGTAAAAACAAATGCTGTCTGAGCAAAGCGAGTTCAGCTGTTTTAGATTTCAGAAAATAACTTTGACCGCTGAAAGTGCAAGACTAGCTTTTTGTGAAGCCTGTGCTGAACTTGATTCAGTATTCAGCAATGGAAAAGAAAGAGAAGAATTACTATTAAAGAATCCAGTTAATTAGTTAACTGAAACCACTACCGCAAATACAACCCTAATGAGTTTCACTCAAATAAAGTTTTTTGTTTTCAAAAAACCACGAAGCAATCTTCAGGTTTTTGAAAACAAAAAATCCTGATGAAAATTCATCAGGATTGTGATTGATGTGGGCAATGAGGGATTCGAACCCCCGACCCCCTCGGTGTAAACGAGGTGCTCTGAACCAACTGAGCTAATTGCCCGATTTTATTTTAATTCCGTTCGGCAGGAATGTTGTGGGCAATGAGGGATTCGAACCCCCGACCCCCTCGGTGTAAACGAGGTGCTCTGAACCAACTGAGCTAATTGCCCGATTTTATTTTAATTCCGTTCGGCAGGAATGTTGTGGGCAATGAGGGATTCGAACCCCCGACCCCCTCGGTGTAAACGAGGTGCTCTGAACCAACTGAGCTAATTGCCCTCAATTGCGGGTGCAAATATAGTATTGTTTTAGAAAAAAACAACACTATTTTAATTTAATTTTATAAAATTTCTGCCACAACAAACGTACTCCCTCCTACATACACAACATCTTCTTTAGTAGCCCGCAAACTCGCTGCTTCAAAGGCTTGATTTACAGAACCAAAAGAATCACCAATGAGATTATGCTCGTTTGCGGTTTCTTTTAATATTTTTTCTGACATGCCTCTCGGAATCGCCGGTTTACAAAAATAATAAACAGCATTTGTTGGAAATAATGGTAAAATATCTTTTAAACTCTTATCCGAAACCACTCCTAATACAATGTGCATTATTTTGTAATTTTCTTTTTTAAGCTGTTTTAAAGTATAAGATAAGCCTTCTTTATTATGAGCGGTATCGCAAATTATTTTCGGCTCTTCTTGTAGAATTTGCCAACGCCCTTTTAAATTGGTATTTTTAACAACGTTCAACAACCCTGTTTTTATATTTTTTGCTGATATTTTAAATGCTTTTAATTGCTGAATAGCTTTTACGGCTGTTTTTGTGTTCTTGACTTGATAATCACCTAATAAATCAGTTTTATAATTATCTTCTTCATCCGAAGCAAATAGAATTTCAGCTTTACAAGCATCCGCTTTAGCGATAAAAACACTTTCCACCTCTTGTTGACGCTCTCCAATAATAACTGGAACTCCGTTTTTAATAATTCCTGCTTTCTCAAAAGCTATTTTTGGTAAGGTTTCTCCCAAAAACTGTGTATGATCTAAACCGATATTCGTAATTACCGACACTTCGGGCGTGATAATATTGGTAGAGTCTAATCGCCCCCCTAAACCGACCTCTATAATAGCAACATCAACTTGTTGCTTTGCAAAATAATCGAATGCCATGCCTACCGTCATTTCGAAAAAAGAAAGGCCTTGTCTTTCTAAAAAAAGTTTGTTTTCTGATATAAACTCTGCGACACTCTCTTTATCTATCTCTTCTCCGTTTATTCGGATACGTTCGGTAAAATTTTTAAGATGTGGTGACGTATATAAGCCTACTTTATAGCCTGCTTCTTGTAAAACACTCGCTAACATGTGACTTGCAGACCCTTTTCCGTTGGTACCACCAACATGAATTGTTTTAAATTTTTTCTCCGGATTCCCCAATTCATTACTTAGAGCAATACTATTGGTGAGATCTTTTTTAAAAGCTGTTTTACCCTGATTTTGGTACATTGGCAATTGCGCAAACATCCAATCTAGGGTTTCTTGATATGTCATATAGCTGTTTTATGATCTGCGAGTAGTACTACAGATGACATTATTTTATAAGTTACTTATTTAGACAAAGAAAACTTGTAGATAATGGTTCCTCTTTGTTTTGACGGCGCATTTAATGCTGCATTCCATTTTGTTCTTAAAGCAGCTTCTTTTGCTGGCTTTAATAAACACGCTGCTGTATTTGTTGATCCTTTTACTCCTGCAATAGCTTTGATTACTTTTCCGTTTTGATCCACCTCAATACTAACAACCACTGTACCTTCTTCTTGGCAATTTGGTTTTTGTATGGGTTTAGAAAGCGCGGTTCTTCCTTTTAAATTATAATTTCCTCCAGAGCCACTTCCTGAATTTCCATAATATTTATTAGCATTCGGATCGCCTTTTTCGTTTCCTTTTACCCCTGATTTATTATCATCTCCTTCTCCTTTTGTTGCGCCATCTTTTGAGGTGCCGTTTAATAAACTATTTAAGGCATCGGTGGTTTCTTTTGATGGTGTAGGTTTTGGTTTCTTTTTGAGTATTACTTTTTTGGGAGTTTCTGTTACTGCTTCCTTTTTTTTGGTTGA
Source organism: Tenacibaculum sp. AHE14PA (assembly GCF_019278465.1). Classification (GTDB taxonomy): domain Bacteria; phylum Bacteroidota; class Bacteroidia; order Flavobacteriales; family Flavobacteriaceae; genus Polaribacter; species Polaribacter bernardetii. The sequence continues at coordinate 1,150,960 of NZ_CP058983.1, forward strand.
TTTTTCTATAACAGGAACCTCTTTTGCTGTTTCACTCGTAATTACTTCTTCCTGAACTGTTTCTTGAGGCGTTTCTTTTACAGGCTCTTCAACAACTTCTTCTTGTAGTTTTTCTGGTGTCGATTGTGCTTTTGTTTTTTCTACGGGTTCACCACTACCAACTTCCGAATTTCCGAAATTAATAGCCAATCCGTATTCTATAGGTGGATCTAAATATTTCATTCCGAAATTAAATACTCCAACAATTAAAAGCATCAGAATAACGGCCGTAATAATGGCTGACTTACGTTTATGTTCGGTTTCAAATATCTTCATCCTACTAACTTCTCACTATTTTTTCCTCGAGAATCACCCCGAAGTATTATTTAAGTTATTTAGCTTTTACAGCTAAAATCATTTTTAATTTATTCTTGTTGGCAATATCAATAACTTTCATTACGTTTTTATAAGGTGCATTTTGATCACCTCTAATAACAATGGTTTTCTTTTTATCTATACCAACTTTGGTTAGAATTGTGCGTTCTAAATCAGCTGAATTCACCTTCGTCTTATCAATATAAAAAGCAGCTTTATCGGTAATGGTAACGGCAACTACTTTGCTACTTTCTGTTTTACCGCCTGCCTTTGGCAATAAAACATCAATGGCACTTACCGTAACTAATGTGGATGTTAGCATGAAAAATATCAATAACAAGAAGACAATATCCGTCATAGACGACATATTAAAACTTGGATCAACTTTATTTCTTCCTTTTAAATTCATTATGCTGGTTCGTTTAGTAAATCTAAAAACTCTACAGATTTTGCTTCCATTTGATGCACCACTTTATCAGTACGAACAACTAAATGGTTATAAGATATATAAGCGATAATACCAACAATTAATCCACCTACTGTTGTTGTCATTGCTGTATATAACCCGTCTGAAAGTAATTTAATATCAATCTGACCACCTGAATTTGCGATTTCGTGTATGGCTACAATCATTCCTATTACGGTACCTAAAAAACCGATCATTGGCGCAGCTCCAGCAATTGTTGCCACAACAGAAACGTTTCTTTCTAATTGATATACTTCTAATTTTCCCGCATTTTCAATTGCTTTATTAATATCGTCTAATGGCTTTCCTATTCTAGAAATTCCTTTTCCGATTAAGCGTGCTGTAGGAGAATTCGTATGCTCACATAAAGCTTTCGCACTTTCTATCTTTCCGTTTGTTATGTGATCTCTGATCTGATTCATGAAGTTTTTATCTACTTCAGAAGCTGCCTTGATTGCAAAAAAACGTTCGAAATAAATGTACAATGCTACGGCTAACAATACAAAAAGTAGGCCTATAATAATTTGACCTCCTAAACCACCATCTTTAATTAACTGAAGTATAGATAATGTTTTTTCTTCGGATATTGTTTCTTTTAAATTTTCTTGAATAAATAATAACATCAACTTCTTTTTTAAGTGCTTTTAATACTAACGATTCTTTTATGCTTTAATTGTTTTAAAAAAAATCACCTTAAATTAATAACGCACAATACAAAGTACATTATTAATTCAAAATGATTTTTTAACACTTTTACTACTTTATTATATAATAAAACCTCTCATGATAACAAAGGCAATTGACCCCACTAAAAAGCCAACGAATGCTAACCATGATATTTTTTTCAAATACCAAAAGAAATCTATTTTTTCCATACCCATTGCTACAACTCCTGCTGCAGAACCAATAATTAACATAGAACCTCCTGTACCTGCAGAAAAAGCAATAAAATGCCATAACGGATTATCTATTGGCTCAGAAAACATTCCTAATGAAGCTGCTACTAGAGGTACATTATCAATCACTGCAGATCCGATACCTAATAATATTACCACTAGATCTGATACGTTTGTACCTGCTACTTCTGTACCCATTAATGGAATACTTTGCTTTAAACTATCAGCAAAATTAAACAGAATACCTAAAGATTCTAAAGCTGCAACAGCCATTAAAATACCTAAGAAAAATAAAATACTAGGCATCTCTATTTTAGATAATGAAGCATGTACAGGACTGTGGTGTGCATGAGCCTCTGACTCTGCACTACTATTATAATCTGTCATAGAAAACTTAGTTCTACTATAAATTTCAGCAAATGTTGCTACTACTGCTAGCGATAGCATCATACCCACATAAGGAGGTAAATGTGTAACCGTTTTAAAGAATGGTACAAATACAATAGCTCCTAAACCTAAATATAACATTCTCGCACTATGCGGACTTTTCTTAGTATCTTCTTTTACTTCATCCGATTCAATATTTCCTTGAAAAGCTGGCAAGAAAGAAGCGATAACTGTTGGTACAATCATACATAATAATGAAGGTATAAATAAATAAACTACTAACATTTGTGTACTTACTTTTTTACCAATCCATAACATGGTTGTTGTTACATCTCCAATAGGAGACCATGCTCCACCAGCGTTTGCTGCAATAATAATTAAACCCGCAAACCAAATTCGATCTTCTCTTCTTTTTACGATTTTCTGTAAAATAGAAATCAATACTATTGTTGCTGTTAAATTATCTATAATTGCTGATAAAATAAATGCTAATATCCCAAACATCCACAAGATTTTTTTCTTGCTTTTTGTTTTTACGTAATCTTTAATTGTTGAAAATCCGTCGAAATAATCTATAATTTCAACAATGGTCATTGCTCCTAAAAGGAACACTAATATTTCGGCTGTTTTACCTAAATGATGTAATAAGGTTTCTTCAACCAAATGTAATTTATCATTATGAGGTAAACCTGCAAAACCTTCGACCAAAGCATGCTGCGATGAATCAAACCAATTGGTAAAACCATCAACTCCTAATGCCACTAATGCCCAACAAATGGCCATCATTACTAATGCCGGAATTAATTTATCTAATTTTATATTATGCTCTAAAGTAATGGCCAAATATCCCATTACAAATACTAAAATAATAGCTGCTTCCATTTTTATATTTTAATTTATATCAATTCTTTTAATGCAATTTCAAATGCAGTTGAACAAATTTTTGTTTTCGATGCACTTTTTGTAAAAGTTCTTTGTAATGCTTTTTTAATAATGTTTGAGGTGTCATCAAAAATAGCTTTATCTTCCATTGGTAAAGCAACTTTAGCTTCCATTAAGTAAGCAAAAACCCTTGCGATACCACAATTAGAAATAAAGTCTGGCAATAAACTTAAGTGATTATCAGTATACTCCATAATTGGTCCGAAGAAAATCTCTTTATCTGCAAAAGGAACATTTGCTCCTGGAGATATTACTTCTAAACCTGTATCAATCATTCGCTGTACTTGATCTTGAGAAACTAATCTTGATGCTGCTGCAGGAACAAATATTTCTGCTGGCAAGCTCCAAATTTTACTATTGATTTCATCAAAAGGAATCATATCACTAGTAACTAACTTGTTACCGTCTTTAGCTAAAAATAAATCTTTCATTTCTTCCATAGAAAATCCATTTTCATTTATAACTCCGCCTTCTCTATCTATAATTCCAACAACCTTTGCTCCTAACTGAGTTAAGTAATACGCTGCTGCTGAACCTACATTTCCAAATCCCTGAACAATGGCTCTTTTTCCTGCTATATTACCACCGTAAATAGTATAATAATGCTTTACTGCTTCGGCAACACCATAACCAGTTAACATATCTGCAACCGTGTACTTTCTTGATAAATCTGGTGAGAATTGCTTGTCTTCAATCACTTTAATTACCCCCTGGCGTAACTGACCAATTCTGTTAATTTTATCCGCTTCGGTAGGTTTAAAATGTCCATTAAAAATACCTTCTTGTGGATGCCAAACTCCGCAGCTTTCTGTAATCGGAATTACATCTTTATCTGCATCAACATTTAAATCCCCTCCGGTACCATAATAATGTTTTAATAACGGAGTAACCGCTTTATACCAACGTTCTAAAACACCTCTTTTTCTTGGGTCGTTAGGGTCGAAGTTAATTCCTGATTTTGCACCTCCAATTGCCGGTCCAGAAACGGTAAACTTAACTTCCATTGTTTTTGCTAAAGATAAAACCTCATTCTTGTTTAATCCTTTACGCATTCTTGTTCCTCCACCGGCAGCACCACCTCTTAATGAGTTAATAACAGTCCATCCTTCTGCATCAGTTTCTTGATCTCTCCAATGAAAAACAATTTCCGGCTCTTTTTGTTCATATATTTTAAGTAAATCTTTCATAAATATCTTCTAATAAATTTTCAACTCCAATTTGTTATAATCTTTAATATTTTTTTTCAAAATAATCCCTTAAAGAGAAGTTAAAGTTGTGTCATTTAAAAAGTTTTTTGATTGTTATTATTGCTGTTAAAAACAGACTGTCACAAACTTACCATAAAAAAATGATAGCTCAAATATTTTAATTTAAAAATACTAAACATTAAAAATCACTCCTGAAGAATGGTCTTTTTTTGCCCCTGTTACACTACGCAAACAATTCACCTGATTTTCAAGACGTAACAAGCCTAAAAAAGCAAAAATTAAGGCTTCTTTGTAATTGATAAGTTCATTGGATTGGATTGCTATTTTATTACCAGCATAAAATTCGATTCTCTGCATTAAAAAAGAGTTAAAAACACCGCCTCCAGTTATTAAAACCGATTCATTTTTATGAATGATTTCCCCTATTTGAATCGCTGAATGTTCAATAAATGTTCTTAAAATAGTCGGAATATCATGCTCCATTTTATCTATCAACGGAAAAATATTTGTCTGAACCCATTCTAACCCTAATGATTTTGGTGGCGCTTTTTTATAAAATTCTAAAGCGTTTAGCTTTTCTAGTAATTCGTAATTTATTTTACCTGTTACTGCTATTTGTCCTTTATCATCATATTCAAATCCTAGTTTTTGCACATAATAATTTAACACAATATTTACTGCACAAATATCAAAAGCTATTCTCTTTTTATTTTCTTTAAACGACACATTTGCAAAGCCTCCAAGATTTACACAGTAATCATAATTAGCAAACAATAACTCATCTCCTATAGGAACTAGCGGAGCTCCTTGCCCTCCATAAGTAACATCTTGCGTCCTAAAATCACAAATCACTTTTTTATTTGTAATTTCAGAAATCACTTTTCCATTACCAATTTGAAGTGTAATTCCTTTAGCTGGTTCGTGTAAAATTGTGTGTCCATGAGACGCAACAAAGTCAACATTTTTTATATTATTTTTTTTGATAAAAACATCAATCTCAGCTCCTAATAACTCCCCATAATCAATGTCTAATTTCAATAATTTTTCTTCAGAAAAATGAATGGCTGTTTGCAACTTTTCATTCCAATCATCTTTATAAGAAATAGTATCTGCAGCTAGTATTCTAAAGTTTTTATACTCCTTTTTATCAAACTGAACAAACACTAAATCTATTCCATCTAATGATGTTCCAGACATCAAACCTATAATAAAGTAAAAATCGCTATTCATATCTGTAAAAATAATAAAACTCTGTTGAAAATATGCTATGAAAAAAGTATCTTTGGAATCAAATTTTACGAATATAATAATCATATATAATGGATTTTAGTTTAACAGAAGAACACATAATGATTCGTGATGCAGCACGTGATTTTGCACAAAACGAATTATTACCAGGAGTAATTGAAAGAGATAATGCACAAACCTTTCCAGACGAATTAGTTCGTAAAATGGGTGAAGTTGGTTTTTTAGGTATCATGGTAGATCCTAAATATGGAGGAAGCGGAATGGACGCTATTTCATACGTATTAATTATGGAAGAACTTTCTAAAATTGATGCCTCTGCCTCTGTTATGGTTTCTGTAAATAACTCATTAGTGTGTTATGGACTAGAAGCATATGGTACTGAAGAACAAAAACAAAAATATTTAACAAAATTAGCTACTGGTGAGCAAATCGGAGCGTTTTGTTTAAGTGAACCTGAAGCAGGATCTGATGCAACTTCTCAAGCTACAACTGCCGAAGATAAAGGTGATCACTATTTATTAAATGGTACCAAAAACTGGATTACCAATGGTGGTCGTGCAGGTGTTTATTTAGTTATCGCACAAACCGATCGTAGTAAAAAACACAGAGGTATCAACGCTTTTATTGTAGAAGCTGGAACGGAAGGATTTCATGTAGGTCCTAAAGAAGATAAATTAGGAATTCGTGGTTCTGACACGCATACTTTACAGTTTAACGACGTAAAAGTACCGAAAGAAAACAGAATTGGTGAAGACGGATTCGGATTCAAATTTGCCATGAAAACATTATCAGGTGGTCGTATCGGTATTGCTGCACAAGCGTTAGGTATCGCTTCTGGTGCTTATGAATTGGCTTTAAAATACTCTAAAGAGCGTAAAGCATTCGGAACAGAGATATGTAACCATCAAGCAATTGCTTTTAAATTGGCTGATATGTACACTGAAGTTGAGGCTGCAAGAATGTTAGTAATGAAAGCTGCATGGGATAAAGATCAAGGTAACAACTACGATATGTCTGGTGCAATGGCTAAGCTATACGCTTCTAAAGTTGCCATGGAACAATCTGTTGAGGCTGTGCAAATTCACGGTGGTAACGGATTCGTAAAAGATTACCATGTAGAGCGTTTAATGCGTGATGCAAAAATTACTCAGATTTATGAAGGAACTTCAGAAATTCAGAAAATTGTAATTTCAAGAGGAATTATAAAAGGATAAAACCTTTTCTATTTAACCTTAGCGGAGAACTATAAACAAAAAGTCCATCATTAATTTGATGGACTTTTTTTGTTTATACCCTATATAACTTTTCAACCTCGTTTAAATTTATAAACAAATCAACTCTGGATCACCTTTTACCCATACACGGTATTTTCTCCCTTTATCATTCACATTTTACCTTTTACCCTTTTATATGTGTATTATCACAAGAGTCGCGCTTATAGTTTATCTTGAACGAAGTCGAAAGGTACTCGCTTTTTGTTCATCCTTTACAAAAGAGCTCAAACAAAACTACAATCGCTAACGTGTGTATTTATAATTATGGATTTTTAAATTCCAATTTATGTAAATGCAAACCCGAAGCCGGTGCAATATTTTTTACAAAGTCAATATCAGATGTCGGAATAAGACTCTCTTTAATAAAATCCAAATCAAACTCTCCTTTTCCTAAATCATGTAATGCTCCCATAATTAAACGAATTTGATTTCTTAAAAAACCTTCTCCTCTAACAACCAACACAAAACTTTCTTTCGGAAAAAATGAGGCGGTTAATTCAGTATTTACTTCAATTCTACAATAGACAATCTCTCTTTCTACTTTCGTTTCTTCAGTTGGTTTTGTGCAATAACGTTTATAATTATGAAAACCTTCAAACAACGATGCACCTTGTTTCATTAAATTAACATCTAATTTTTCCCTAAAACGTGTTAAGAATGGTGCAGCATACGGATGATTTTTTTCTCCGTATGAAAAATAATAGCGATACTCTTTTAACTTTGGATGCTGAATAATATTAAAATCTTTTTCAATATTTTCAATCTTTAACGCACGCATATCTCCAGGTGCATTCGCATTAAAGTCAACCATAAATTGCTCAAAATCTACCTTCTCGTCTATAAATAATTGAAAAGCAAAATGAGTCGCCGAAACTCTTGCATCAGTTCTACCAACACCTAAACTCTTAAGGCGAATACCTTTATAGATAAACTTCAATGTTTTATCTAAAAAAAGATGGCCCGTTTTTAAGTTTGGTTGCTTTTGCCATCCATGAAACCGAAACCCTAAATACTGTAAGGTAACTAAGTAGGTGTGTTTATAATTCATCATAACTAAACTAGTTAAATTTCGCGTAAAAAAAAACCTCAATCTATAAAGATTGAGGTTTAAAAGAAAGGCAACGACCTACTCTCCCACCATTGGCAGTACCATCGGCGCAAATGGGCTTAACTTCTCTGTTCGGGATGGAAAGAGGTGAGCCCCATTGCGATAATCACCTTAAATCGTTCAGTATATTGCAACTGTATAAGTTAACATATTAGTAAAATCATATCGTAAATTATCAAAAGAGTTTGCGTCCCGACCCGAAAGTCGGGAACTATACATAAGCCTATGGGTTATTAGTAATACTCGGCTATGACATTACTGCCTTTACACCTGTATCCTATCAACGTGGTAATCTTCCACGACCCTTTAAAGAAATCTCATCTTGTGGTGGGTTTCGCGCTTATATGCTTTCAGCGCTTATCCCTTCCCAACGTAGCTACTCTGCAGTGCTCCTGGCGGAACAACAGATACACCAGAGGTTAGTTCAACTCGGTCCTCTCGTACTAAAGTCAAATCCACTCAAATTTCTAACGCCCACAGCAGATAGAGACCGAACTGTCTCACGACGTTCTGAACCCAGCTCGCGTGCCACTTTAATGGGCGAACAGCCCAACCCTTGGGACCTTCTCCAGCCCCAGGATGTGACGAGCCGACATCGAGGTGCCAAACCCCCCCGTCGATGTGAGCTCTTGGGGGAGATCAGCCTGTTATCCCCGGAGTACCTTTTATCCTTTGAGCGATGGCCCTTCCATGCGGAACCACCGGATCACTATGCTCTACTTTCGTACCTGATCGACCTGTATGTCTCTCAGTCAAGCTCCCTTATGCCATTGCACTCTACGCACGGTTACCAAACGTGCTGAGGGAACCTTTAGAAGCCTCCGTTACTCTTTTGGAGGCGACCACCCCAGTCAAACTACCCACCACGCACTGTTCTCATTGCTGAGTTAGACTCTAGATAAGCAAAGGGTGGTATTTCAAGGACAACTCCACAACGCCTAGCGACGCCGCTTCATAGTCTCCCACCTATCCTACACATTACTTATCCAAAACCAATACGAAGCTATAGTAAAGGTTCACGGGGTCTTTTCGTCCCGCTGCGGGTAATCGGCATCTTCACCGATACTACAATTTCACCGAGCTCATGGCTGAGACAGTGTCCAGATCGTTGCACCATTCGTGCAGGTCGGAACTTACCCGACAAGGAATTTCGCTACC
>NZ_CP058983.1:1165000-1167500 GCF_019278465.1 Tenacibaculum sp. AHE14PA
GTTTTTTCAATAAGTATTAAGACTGGTTGACCTTTGATGAATTGATAATCTTTTAATTTTACTCTTCACCTTTTACCCTCATACCTTTGCCCATTTTTCTTATTTTTCATTTGAGTTTAGAGCAAAAAAAAACCTCAATCTATAAAGATTGAGGTTTAAAAGAAAGGCAACGACCTACTCTCCCACCATTGGCAGTACCATCGGCGCAAATGGGCTTAACTTCTCTGTTCGGGATGGAAAGAGGTGAGCCCCATTGCGATAATCACCTTAAATCGTTCAGTATATTGCAACTGTATAAGTTAACATATTAGTAAAATCATATCGTAAATTATCAAAAGAGTTTGCGTCCCGACCCGAAAGTCGGGAACTATACATAAGCCTATGGGTTATTAGTAATACTCGGCTATGACATTACTGCCTTTACACCTGTATCCTATCAACGTGGTAATCTTCCACGACCCTTTAAAGAAATCTCATCTTGTGGTGGGTTTCGCGCTTATATGCTTTCAGCGCTTATCCCTTCCCAACGTAGCTACTCTGCAGTGCTCCTGGCGGAACAACAGATACACCAGAGGTTAGTTCAACTCGGTCCTCTCGTACTAAAGTCAAATCCACTCAAATTTCTAACGCCCACAGCAGATAGAGACCGAACTGTCTCACGACGTTCTGAACCCAGCTCGCGTGCCACTTTAATGGGCGAACAGCCCAACCCTTGGGACCTTCTCCAGCCCCAGGATGTGACGAGCCGACATCGAGGTGCCAAACCCCCCCGTCGATGTGAGCTCTTGGGGGAGATCAGCCTGTTATCCCCGGAGTACCTTTTATCCTTTGAGCGATGGCCCTTCCATGCGGAACCACCGGATCACTATGCTCTACTTTCGTACCTGATCGACCTGTATGTCTCTCAGTCAAGCTCCCTTATGCCATTGCACTCTACGCACGGTTACCAAACGTGCTGAGGGAACCTTTAGAAGCCTCCGTTACTCTTTTGGAGGCGACCACCCCAGTCAAACTACCCACCACGCACTGTTCTCATTGCTGAGTTAGACTCTAGATAAGCAAAGGGTGGTATTTCAAGGACAACTCCACAACGCCTAGCGACGCCGCTTCATAGTCTCCCACCTATCCTACACATTACTTATCCAAAACCAATACGAAGCTATAGTAAAGGTTCACGGGGTCTTTTCGTCCCGCTGCGGGTAATCGGCATCTTCACCGATACTACAATTTCACCGAGCTCATGGCTGAGACAGTGTCCAGATCGTTGCACCATTCGTGCAGGTCGGAACTTACCCGACAAGGAATTTCGCTACCTTAGGACCGTTATAGTTACGGCCGCCGTTTACTGGGGCTTCATTTCATTGCTTCGCCAAAGGCTAACAACTCCACTTAACCTTCCAGCACCGGGCAGGTGTCAGGCCTTATACATCATCTTTCAATTTAGCAAAGCCCTGTGTTTTTGATAAACAGTCGCCTGGACCTTTTCACTGCGGCCCATCCGAAGATGGGCGACCCTTCTCCCGAAGTTACGGGTCGATTTTGCCTAGTTCCTTAGCCATGAATCACTCGAGCACCTTAGAATTCTCATCCCAACTACCTGTGTCGGTTTACGGTACGGGTTCTTATAATCTGAAGCTTAGAGGTTTTTCTTGGAAGCTTTTAGGCACACTATCAACGCATCCGAAGATTTGTTGTACTATCACACTTCAGCTAGATCTGCGGATTTACCTACAGTCCTAATACCTACATGTTTCAACGAACTATTCCGTCAGTTCGCGGTGCTTTCAATACTCCGTCACCCCATCGCAATTATAAGAAGTACAGGAATATTAACCTGTTATCCATCGACTACTCCCTTCGGATTCGCCTTAGGACCCGACTAACCCTCAGCTGATTAGCATCGCTGAGGAAACCTTAGTCTTTCGGTGAGGGGGTTTCTCGCCCCCTTTATCGTTACTTATGCCTACATTTTCTTTTCTATCCGCTCCAGCATACCTTACAGTACACCTTCGGCGCAAATAGAATGCTCCCCTACCACTTACGTGTCTTTCAACGTAAATCCATAGCTTCGGTAATATGTTTATGCCCGATTATTATCCATGCAAAACCGCTCGACTAGTGAGCTGTTACGCACTCTTTAAATGAATGGCTGCTTCCAAGCCAACATCCTAGCTGTCTAAGCAGTTTCACCTCGTTAGTTCAACTTAACATATATTTGGGGACCTTAGCTGATGGTCTGGGTTCTTTCCCTCTCGGACATGGACCTTAGCACCCATGCCCTCACTGCTGAGTAACATTTTATAGCATTCGGAGTTTGTCAGGAATTGGTAGGCGGTGAAGCCCCCGCATCCAATCAGTAGCTCTACCTCTATAAAATTTTCGCTCAACGCTGCACCTAAATGCATTTCGGGGAGTACGAGCTATTTCCGAGTTTGATTGGCCTTTCACCCCTACCCACAGGTCATCCAAAGACTTTTCAACGTCAACTGGTTCGGTCCTC
>NZ_CP058983.1:1170000-1172500 GCF_019278465.1 Tenacibaculum sp. AHE14PA
GGGGGATAATCCTCTCAGACCCCCTACCTATCGTTGCCATGGTAAGCCGTTACCTTACCATCTAGCTAATAGGACGCATAGTCATCTTGTACCTATAAATATTTAATATAAAAGAGATGCCTCTTCTATACATTATGGAGTGTTAATCTTCATTTCTAAAGGCTATCCTCCTGTACAAGGCAGATTCTATACGCGTTACGCACCCGTTCGCCGGTCGTCATCTGTGCAAGCACAATGTTACCCCTCGACTTGCATGTGTTAAGCCTGCCGCTAGCGTTCATCCTGAGCCAGGATCAAACTCTTCATTGTATATTTTAAATAATATTAATGAATAAGTTTCAAAAGAATTTGTTCTAAAAAATTAGAACGTGGTTATTCTACTCTTTGTTTACGCTGTCAATTTCAATATTTTCAATGAACTTTTAGGGTATCGCACTCATGCTGTAAAACACTCGTTGTAAATCCTAATTTTGTAGAAACGCTAGATTCGAACTAACTGATTTTTATTACTAAATCATTCCAAAATTTCTCTGATCGTATCGCTTTCTTAAAGCGGTTGCAAATCTATAAACTTTTCTAAAACTGACAAAACTTTTTGAAGCTTTTTTTAAAGTTATTTTCGCAACATTTTAATGAACTATTTACCCTAAATCGGACTGCAAAGATACTCTCTTTAATCTGTACTAAACAAGTAATATTTAACTTATTTTTTACACTTTATTAAAACTATCTTAACCAGTATTTTTTATGACCTTTTAAAGCATCGCACTCATGCTCTGTAGCACTCGTTTTTCCCTTAGCGGGTGCAAATATAGATTCCTTTTTCAACATAACAACTACCTTTTTCATCTTTCTTTTAAAGTTTTTTTTTAGCCCTGTTTCTTAAACACTTAACTCTAAAATTAATCTTATCTTTTATTGATTTGTTAATGAATTACTCTTGGTTAGTTACTAAAACTAGCTTAAGTTAATAGTATATCGGTGACTTTCTTACTTGTGTAAACTATAAATCAACCACTATTATGCTCTTTTTTACTTCGCTGATATTTGAAAACTGTAGTAAAATTATATTTATTATTCTGAAGAGCTACTTAATAACGGTAATAATAATCTTATATACTATTTAAAAAAGTTTGTTTTAACATCAATAAAAAATTTAAGTATAGATTTTTTGTTTTCTTCTAGCCTATTTTAACTATATACTCTTTTCTAATTCCTTGGAATATTAACGTAGTATATCGCTTTCTGTTTATTCTTATTTTTTAAAGAATATAGGCAGCTTATTTTTCACCTTCTTTTAAGTTTATATTCTAATTTAATCTCGATAATATACCCTCTAAAATCATTTTTATTCGATATTGCTCATTCATAAGTTACAATCAATATTTTTATTACTCCTTTCTTCTAATAAATCTTCATTTTCCGTCTCTGGTGATTATCAAGATACTTATAATCCTTTTTTTTAGTACATAATTGTACTGCATAAGTTTGGGATACTTAATAGTACTTCATTCTTTTTATTTTCTATGAAATATCTTGAATTTAGGATTAATAAAATTATATAAGCTTTATTTATAATATAAGAAGAAGGGTAATTATGTTAAAAGCACTATTTTTCATTTGAGTTTAGAGCAAAAAAAAACCTCAATCTATAAAGATTGAGGTTTAAAAGAAAGGCAACGACCTACTCTCCCACCATTGGCAGTACCATCGGCGCAAATGGGCTTAACTTCTCTGTTCGGGATGGAAAGAGGTGAGCCCCATTGCGATAATCACCTTAAATCGTTCAGTATATTGCAACTGTATAAGTTAACATATTAGTAAAATCATATCGTAAATTATCAAAAGAGTTTGCGTCCCGACCCGAAGTCGGGAACTATACATAAGCCTATGGGTTATTAGTAATACTCGGCTATGACATTACTGCCTTTACACCTGTATCCTATCAACGTGGTAATCTTCCACGACCCTTTAAAGAAATCTCAATATGCTTTCAGCGCTTATGTAGCTACTTGCCTTTACACCTGTATCCTATCAACGTGGTAATCTTCTGCAGAACAACAGATACACCAGAGGTTAGTTCAACTCGGTCCTCTCGTACTAAAGTCAAATCCACTCAAATTTCTAACGCCCACAGCAGATAGAGACCGAACTGTCTCACGACGTTCTGAACCCAGCTCGCGTGCCACTTTAATGGGCGAACAGCCCAACCCTTGGGACCTTCTCCAGCCCCAGGATGTGACGAGCCGACATCGAGGTGCCAAACCCCCCCGTCGATGTGAGCTCTTGGGGGAGATCAGCCTGTTATCCCCGGAGTACCTTTTATCCTTTGAGCGATGGCCCTTCCATGCGGAACCACCGGATCACTATGCTCTACTTTCGTACCTGATCGACCTGTATGTCTCTCAGTCAAGCTCCCTTATGCCATTGCACTCTACGCACGGTTACCAAACGTGCTGAGGGAACCTTTAGAAGCCTCCGTTACTCTTTTGGAGGCGAC
>NZ_CP058983.1:1177500-2820326 GCF_019278465.1 Tenacibaculum sp. AHE14PA
CGAGTAGTGAAAGCCCGACAATTTTATAGAAATTGACACGCCATAAAACTTTTTAAGCTTCATAACAAACCTCTTTAATTATTTTTTATTGCTTTTATTTTTTCTAGCACGCTTTTTCTGCTGCTTTGCAAACATTATTTTATAGAATTCTACATTTACAGCTCCTCTACCTTTTGATACTATAGATAAATAGTCTTTTTTTAATTTTGGTTCTTGATATTCTAATTTTTCTTCGATAAAAGCACGCTGCAAGACATCTTCTATTAAAAAATCTTCATTCTCTTTTTCTGGTAGATATTCTGATTTTAATGACAACTTAAACATATTGGCTGTTGCATTATACCAAAAAGCTTTCCAACCGTTTCGTAATTCTTTTACATTATTAAATGCTGTCTTGCCAGATTGACGGTGTATTAACTTTAATAATATTCTCCCTTCTGTTCTCGTTAATTTTTTTAAAGGCTTTGTTAATTCCTCTTCTAAATATTTTTGAGTTTTTTTTACAAATCGTCTTTTTTTTCTTTTTGATTTTATTTGTGCTAAATGAGCATCAACACTATCTATTTTTTTTACTGCTAATACAGCATACGGATAAGCTTTAAAAACTTTACGCCGAAACCAATAATAATAACGTACATCTGATTTCTCATTATACTTATTCTTTGGCAAAATAGCAACTTCGCTTAATGTAATCATTAAACTATCACCTTCTTTTATTAAAAAATATTCGTTATTGAAATTTGGAAGCGTATCCTTTATTTGTCCCATCGTAACAGCAACAAATAGCATTATATATATGTATAAAAACTTTTTCATCATTTATAATTATCAAAAAGGATTCCAAATGTATTCCTTTCTTTTTTAAAACAAAAAAACTCATGAAATTTTCATGAGTTTTTTTGTTTTAACCTTTAATTTATTACTCAGCCATTATAGCTTCTGCAACTTTTTTATAAGTTCCGTTTTCTAATTTTTCTCTTATTCCTGTAAACGCAACAATTGTTTCATCTACATCTTGTTGTGTATGTCTTGCTGTTGGAATTAATCTTAAAATAATTAACCCTTTAGGAATTACTGGATACACTACAATTGAACAAAATACACCGTGATTTTCACGTAAATCCTGTACCATTGCCATTGCTTCTGGAATTTCTCCTTTTAAAAACACCGGTGTAATACATGTTTGCGTTGTTCCTAAATCGAAACCAGCAGTACGTAAACCAGATTGTAAAGAGTTTGTTATTTTCCATAAATTCTCTTTTAACTCAGGCATTGTACGCATCATGTCTAAACGCTTCAATGCTCCTTTTACCATTGGCATTGGTAATGACTTTGCAAACATTTGAGACCTCATATTGTACTGTAAATACTGAACTACATCTTTATCTCCGGCAAAAAAAGCTCCTATACCTGCCATAGATTTTGCAAATGTTGCAAAATACACATCAATACCATCCTGAACTCCCTGCTCAAAACCTGTTCCCTTACCTCCTTCACCTAATGTTCCGAAACCATGAGCATCATCAACCAAAAGTCTGAAGTTATATTTTTCTTTTAAAGCTACAATCTCTTTTAAACGACCTTGCTCACCTCTCATACCAAAAACACCTTCAGAAACTAATAGAATTCCTCCTCCAGTTTTCTCAGCCATCCTTGTAGCTCTTTTTAAGTTTTTCTCACAACTTTCGATATCGTTATGACGGTAAACAAAACGCTTACCTGAGTGTAAACGAACTCCGTCAATAATACATGCATGCGTATCCATGTCATATACAATAATATCATCTTTATTTACCAAAGCGTCAATAGCCGAAACCATTCCTTGATAACCGAAGTTTACCAAATATGCTGCTTCTTTATCAACAAACTCAGCACATTCTTGCTCTAATTGTTCGTGATATTTTGTATGACCAGACATCATACGAGCTCCCATTGGGTATGCTAATCCATCAGTTGAAGCTGATTCTCCATCTACTTTTAAAACTTCTGGGTGATTTGCTAATCCTAAATAATCATTGATACTCCAAGTAATTACTTTCTTACCATTAAAAGACATTCTGTTTGAAATTGGTCCTTCTAACTTAGGAAACACAAAATACCCTTCTGCTTTATCTGCCCATTTTCCTAAAGGCCCTTTATCTTCTTTAATTCTTTCAAATAAATCTTTTATCATTATTACTTTTGTAATTTTATATGTGGCGAAATTAATGCTTTTTAACAGATTTTCAAAATTGATGTTTTCTTCATTAAACATCTATAAAAAAGATGCCTTACTAATATGACATCTTTTGGCATGAAACTATTAACTTACCCTTTTATAGATTGGTCTAATTCTTTGATAAAAGGTTGTTTATATAATCTTTGTCCTAGTGCTTTATAAATTGCATTTGCAACAGCACCACCAGCTGGTGGTAAACCTGGTTCTCCTAAACCTGTTGGTGATAGTTGATTTTCAACAAAATGCACATCTACTTTAGGAGTTTCATTCATTCTTATTAATCGATAGGTATCAAAATTTTTGCTAGAAGGCTTTCCGTTATCAAAAGTTAAATCACCATACATTGCATGTCCGATTCCATCAATTACACCACCTTGCACCTGATTTATTGCTCCTGTAGGGTTTACTACAATTCCGCAATCTACCGCTGCAATTACTTTTGTAACCACAGGCAACCCGTCTTTTAAAACAATTTCAGCAACTTCGGCTACATGAGTATTATGACTATAGTATGCAGAAAAACCTTGAAAAACACCTTCTTTCGCTTTTCCCCAACCACCTTTCTCTGCTGCTAGCTTGATAGTATCTTCCATTCGTTTACCGGAATATTCTATTTTTTTATCTTCTGTGTTTTTTACATTTTGAAGTAAATCAAGTCGTAACTGAACAGCATCGATGTTTAACCCCGTTGCTAATTCATCAAAAAATGATTGCTCTGCAAAAGCTAAAAAATTAGTGTACGGCGCCCTCCAAGCTCCTGTAGTAATATCACTTTGATAATTCTTCGTAGAAACTTTATAGTTTGGAATACATCCCGCAGGGAAAAAGTGCGGAATTAATCCGTACATATTACTATTTACTCCTGCTTCTTTTAAATGATATCCTGTAATTTTATTGTCTTTTATTGATGCTGCAATTCGGTATTTTATTGCTGGTCGATAAACACCTGTAGTCATATCATCTTCTCTGGTAGATATAACTTTTACTGGTTTTTTAATTGTATTAGAAATTTCGGCTGCCTCGTATACAAAATCACCGTATAAACGACGACCAAATCCGCCACCCATTCTAGTCATATGCACTTGAACATCGGCTAAATCTCTACCTAACATTTCTGCAACCACCATCGCTGCAAACTCTGGAGTTTGTACTGGACCAATTAAATCAACTTTTTCTGAAGTAACATTGGCGAAAAAATTCATTGGTTCTAAACAATTATGAGGTAAAAAAGGTGAGTGATACGTTCTTTCAACTATTTTATCTGCTGCTGCAAATGCTTTTTCAATATCTCCATCTTCACGACGTACATCAAAATCTTTAGCATCTAAAATATCATTTAGCGTTTTATCATGAGCTTCTGTATTTTCTAATTCTTTATTATTCGTTTTCCAGACAGCTTTTATGGCTTTTTTTCCTTTAATAGCTGCCCAAGTATTTTCTGCAACGACTACTACTTTATCTGTTTCAGACATTTTAAAAGTCCAATTAGATTTACCTGAATCTAAAAAACTTCTAACTTTATCTCCAATAGTTATAACGTCTATTACACCTTTTACTTTTTTTGCTTCGGATGCATCAAAAGAAGCTAATAATTGGCCAAATGCCGGCGGTCTTAATACTGTTGCGTATACCATTCCGGGAGCTTTATAATCTAAGCCAAACAAAGGTTTACCTGTTACTATTTTTTCTAAATCTACATTGGTTGCACTCTTTCCTATAATGGTAAATTCAGAAGGTTTTTTTAATGTTACATTTTCAGGTACTTCTAAAACAGCTGCTTCTTTTACAACATCTCCGTAACCTAAATTTTCTCCTTTTGCATTTGTAATAACCCCTTTTGATGCTTTACATGTTGTTACATCCACTCCCCATTTTACGGCAGCTGCATTTACTAACATCTGTTTTGTAGTAGCTCCTGTTTGCCTTAATGCATCCCAACCAAAACGTATTGACTGACTTCCTCCTGCTAACTGACGTTTATAATTTTTAGTATCTAACGGAGCTTGTGCTACGTGTACTTTATCCCAATCGATATCTAACTCTTCTGCGATAATCATTGGCATTGATGTTTTTACTCCCTGCCCTATTTCGGGATTTGGAGAATAAATCGTCGCATACCCTTCTTCAGAAATTTTAATAAAAGCGTTAAAATCGTTATAATTTAAGTTTTCTATATCGATTGATGGAGTTACATTTGGTTTACACGCTGTAAAAAGATTAAAACCAATTATAATTCCGCCACTCGCTAATGCTGATATTCTTAAAAAATTTCTTCTACTAAACGTAAATTTATTTTCTTGTGTGCTCATAGTTTATTTTTTAAGACATTTTTTTAGCAGCAATTGCTACAGCTTTTTCAATTCTAACATACGATGCACATCTACACAAATTACCATGCATTGCTTCGCGAATTTCTTCTGTTGACGGTGTTGGATTGTCCTTTAAAAATGAAGCAGCAGTCATTATTTGCCCTGCTTGACAATATCCGCATTGCGGAACATCAACTTCTTTCCAAGCTTCTTGTAACGGGTGATCTGCATTTTCTGATAAACCTTCAATTGTTGTAATTTCTTCTTTATCTAACATAGACATTTTTAACTGGCAACTTCTCATTGCTGTTCCGTCTACATGCACTGTACAGGCACCACATTGTGCAATTCCACAACCAAATTTGGTACCAACCATATCTAACTCATCTCGTAAAACCCATAATAAAGGTGTATCATCTTCCGCTGAAAAAGAGCGTGATTTTCCGTTAATTTTTAAAGTATAATTTGGCATATTGATTGTTTTTATTATCTGTAAGGTACAATAAATTACTTATTTTCATAAAAAAAAGCTTTCTTTTAAGATTGCTTAATAATATCTGCTACAACTTCTGGATTTAACAATGTGCTTATATCCCCTAAATTATCAATATCTTTATTTGCTATTTTTCGCAAAATACGTCTCATTATTTTTCCTGATCTTGTTTTTGGTAATCCTTTGGTAAATTGTATTTTATCTAATTTAGCAATCGCACCTACTTGTTCTGTTATAATTTGATTTATTTCTTTCCTTAAATTATCTTGATTTCTAGACTCGCCTGTTTCTTTTAAAATTACGTAACCACACAATGCGTTTCCTTTTATATCATGAGGAAATCCTACGATTGCTGATTCTGCCACAGCAGGATGTTCATTAATCGCATCTTCAATAGGTGCAGTTCCTAGATTATGTCCTGAAACAATAATTACATCATCTACTCTTCCAGTAATTCTGTAATAACCTACTTCATCTCTTAAAGCTCCGTCTCCTGTAAAATATTTATTCTCATATGCAGAAAAATAAGTTTCTTTATATCTTTTATGGTTTCCCCAAATAGTTCTGGCAATCGAAGGCCATGGGAATATAATACATAAACGTCCGCTTACTTGATTCCCTTCTATCTCTTTACCTTCTTCATCCATTAAAGCTGGCTGAATACCTATAAATGGCAATGTTGCATATGTTGGTTTTGTAGGTGTTACATAAGGAATTGGCGTTAACATAATTCCACCATTTTCTGTTTGAAAGTAAGTGTCTACTATAGGTGCTTGATTTTTACCGATATTATCATCATACCAGTGCCAAGCTTCTTCATTTATTGGTTCTCCTACCGTTCCTAAAACTTTTAGTGATGATAAATCATAATTTTCTACGTGACCAATACCCTCTTTAGCTAATGCTCTTATGGCTGTTGGAGCTGTATAAAACTGAGTAACCTTATGCTTTTCTATTGTTTGCCAAAAACGGCTATAATTTGGGTAACTAGGAACTCCTTCAAACAAAACAGACGTTGCTCCGTTTGCCAATGGTCCATATATTATATAACTATGACCTGTTATCCAACCCACATCTGCACTACACCAATACACATCATTCTCTGTATAATTAAATACATTTTTAAAAGTATATGCCGAATATACCATATAGCCTGCCGTAGTATGTAGCATTCCTTTTGGTGTTCCTGTTGAACCTGAAGTATACAATATAAATAACGGATCTTCAGCATCGATAATTTCAGGTTCACACATTGCTGATGCTCCTTCTAAAAGAGCTGCTAACCAAAAATCCCTATCCTTTTTCATTGCAATATTAGACTGGATTCTTTTAACTACTAAAACAGCTTTAACACCCAAACAACTCTCTAATGCTTCATCTACTATTCCTTTTAAATCTATTGTTTTACTTCCTCTAAAAGAGCCATCACTTGTTATTACAATTTTACAATCACAATCATTTATTCTTGTTGCTAGAGCCGTTGATGAAAACCCAGCAAAGACTACTGAATGTATTGCTCCTATTCGTGCACACGCTAAAACGGTATATACTAATTCTGGAATCATAGGCAGATAAATACAAACTCTGTCTCCTTTCTTAACCCCTTTATCTTTTAACACATTTGCCATTTTACATACTTTTTGATGTAAATCTCTGTATGTTATATGCTGTGCTTCTTCATTTATATCATTTGGCTCAAATAGGATCGCTGTTTTATCGCCTCTTGTTAACAAATGACGATCTAAACAGTTTTCTGTAATATTTAATTTAGCTCCTTCAAACCACTTTACCTCTGGTTTCTTAAAATCCCAGCTTAGTACATTATCCCATTTTTTTCTCCAAAGAAAATGTTCTTCTGCAATTTCTCCCCAAAATTTCTCTGGAGAAGCGACTGATTTTTTATATACCTGAAAATATTCTTCTAAATGTTTTATATGGTAGTTACTCATGTGGTTTAGTTCATTGTAATTTGTTTTAAATTTAGCTTTTTTATGGAAATAAAAAAAACCTTTTACTTTTGTACATTTTCAAACAACAATTACTCTATTTAAACTCAAATCCTAGCTTTAATATATTTTATGAAAAAATCTTTTTTTCAACGCTATAACTTCTCTAACTCTAAACGATAATCATATTGTAAATCTTCGTGCAGTGTTGTTATTAGTTTCTCTATCAACTTTATTTGCGTCGTTAATATATTTTGTAAACGCGGACTACTTTTTATAGAAGGCTTAAAGTTTTTAAGTTTTACACAGAAATACAAGAGTAATTCGACTTCTGTTTCTTTTTTCTTTGAAAAACGAATGTATTTTTTAGTAATTGTTAATATTTTTCGCGCGCTTTTTCTGATAAAAAAATAACTTTTTGTATTAATACCTTCAAATAATACATCTATTTCATTTTTTACACCTAAAATATACCTTTCTTCATCATGAGACTCAAATAACAGGTAAGTAAGTAATTCTTTATTTTCTTTTTTGAAACGCGCTAATTTTAAACACAGCTCTAACAATTCGTTAGAATTTTTATGTTTTAATTCATCTTTTAATACTTTTACTGTAGCTGTTTCCATAATATAATTTAAAAATTAAATATAACTAAAAAACCTCATAGACTTAATATCTATGAGGTTTTCAATTTATTTTTTTATCGACTTATTGGATACTCGGAATATTAACTAATTCATTCACATCAACATTATAATCTACTCCGTCAACTTTAAAACCGAATAACTTAAAGAATTCTTTACTATATCCTTCTAAATCTCCTATTTCGGCTAGATTTTCTGTAGTTGCTTTTTGCCATAATTCTGCAATTTCTGCTTGCACGTCTTCACGCATTTCCCAGTCATCAACTCTAATTCTTCCTTTAGCATCTAAATTTAAATCACCACCAAATAAACGTTCGCTATACAAACGTTGAATTTGCTCGATACATCCTTCATGAATTCCTTTTGCCTTCATCACTTTAAATAATAAAGAAATATATAAAGGAATTACCGGAATTGCAGAACTAGCTTGCGTTACCAATGCTTTATTTACAGAAACGTATGCTTTTCCGTTTAATGATTTTAAATCATCTGTAATTTTAAAAGCTGTTGCTTCTAAATCGTCTTTTGCTGCACCAATTGTTCCGTTTCTGTATACTGGTTTTGTTACTTCTGGACCAATGTAAGAATAAGCAACTGTTGTAGCACCTTCTGATAATAAGTTCTCAGATTGTAAAGCGTCCATCCACATTTTCCAATCTTCACCTCCCATTACCGTTACTGTATTTTCAACATCTTCACCTTCGGCAGGGTTTATAGATATTTCTGATACTTTTCCTGTATGAAAATCAACTGTTTTATTCGTAAAAACTTCTCCGATTGGTTTTAAAACCGACTTAAAGCGTTTTCCTGATATTGGATGTGTTCTTACTGGTGATGCTAAACTATAAATTACTAAATCAATTTGACCTAAATCCTCTTTGATTAAGTTTACAACTTGTTCTTTTATTTCGTTAGAAAAAGCATCTCCATTGATACTTTTTGCATACAAGCCTGCTTTTGTTGCTTCTTGTTCGAAAGCTGCAGTATTGTAAAAACCTGGCGATCCTGGTCTTCCTTCCGTTGCTGGCTTATCAAAGAAAACTCCGATTGTTGCCGCGTCAGAACCAAAGGCACTTGAAATTCTTGATGCCAATCCGAAACCTGTTGATGCACCTATTACTAATACTTTTTTAGCGCCTTCTATTTTACCTTTAGATTGTACGTATGCTATTTGATCTTTTATGTTTTGCTCGCATCCTATTGGGTGAGATGTTAAACAAATAAACCCTCTAGTTCTTGGTTCTATTATCATTGTTGTTTGTTTTAAAATCTTTAATTTCCAATTGGCTATCTTTAATTCGTTGCCCAATCATCGTTAAAATTCTTTTATTAATATCAGTATTGTTTTCTTTATAAAATTCAAATTCACCAACGGTAAATTGACCTATAATTAAACCTAAAAACTGATTTTTTAAATTTATGTTTTTTTTGGTGATATTGTTCACCGCTTTATTAAATTTCTCTTTTTCGACATTTAAAATATCTACCTTTTGATTCTTACAAAAGAAAACAAAAAATTGTAAAAGCAGCTCGTGTTGTAACTTTAAAATTGGCCGTATTGTTTTATTCTGAAAATCTTCTACAGGAATTTCAGAGGATAAATTTAAAACCGGACGAATACTTATTTTGTTACTATCCATTTAAAAAATTAACTACATTTTTTTCTATACGATCTAATACGTTTGTTGTATTTGCTTTTACAAATTTCTCTCCTGTAATTTGTTCGTATAATTCGATATATCTGTTTGAAATCTCGATAACCTTTTCGTCAGACATTTCAGGTATTTGTTGTCCGTCTTTTCCTTGAAAATCATTTTCAATTAACCACTGACGCACAAATTCTTTTGATAATTGCTTTTGAGCTTCTCCTTTATCCTGTCTTTGTTGATATCCTTCAGCATAAAAATAACGAGAAGAATCTGGCGTATGAATTTCATCAATCAATACAATTTCACCTTCTTTTGTTTTTCCGAATTCATATTTAGTATCTACTAAAATTAATCCGCGAGAAGCTGCAATTTCAGTTCCTCTTTGAAACAATGCTCTAGTGTATTTTTCTAAAACGATGTAATCTTCTTCAGAAACTACATTTTTAGATAAAATTTCTTCACGTGTAATATCTTCATCATGATCACCATTATCTGCCTTGGTAGATGGTGTAATTATAGGAACAGGAAACTTGTCGTTTTCTTTCATTCCTTCTGCTATTGTTACGCCACATAAAACTCTTTTACCTGCTTTATATTCACGCGCTGCATGACCAGACATGTAACCACGAATTACCATTTCTACCTTAAAAGGTTCACATAAATGACCAATTGCTACGTTTTCATCAGGGTTTGCATGTAACCAATTCGGAACAACAGCTGCTGTATCATTCATCATTTTGGTAGCAATCTGATTTAAAATCTGACCTTTAAAAGGAATTTGACGTGGTAAAACTACATCGAAAGCAGATAATCTATCTGAAGCTATCATCACTAATAACTCGTCATTTATATTATAAACTTCTCGTACTTTACCTTTATAAACCGACTTTTGTTTTGGAAACTGAAAATTGGTTTCGTTAATTGTATTCATTTTTTGTTTGTTGTGTTGTTGACTACAAAAATATGTTATTTATTCTTCTTTTTTATTTAACACCTCTTTTTAATTACCTAAATCAGCTTTTGTAAAAAAACTAAATAGTGTATTTAAAGTAATTAGCACAACTAGGGTAATTAACCTCTGAATTGGTATTTTGCAAATAAGACATTATTGATTCTGCTGCCGAAAGATCTTGTACTTTATTCTCTTCAGGAAAATATTCATCGTGAACAGCAGGAATGTAATCGTTTAAACCTACCGAAAGTATCGTATTATCGTTCATTAAATTACCGGTTGCATCTTTAATTTCAACTTCATTTCCTACTTGTTCAATAGTAATTCCTGAATAATAAAAACCAGACGCTGAACCTATTAAAAAGTCTTTTATTTGCTGAACACTCATATCGTATTTTACGGTTCCGTTATTAAAAGGCTCTATTGTATATATTTCTTCCTTCGTAATATCTCCTTTATCTAAAGAACTTCTAACTCCGCCTGAATTTTGAAAAGAAACATCTACATTCATAGCACTTTTAAGCGCATCCGCATAAAAACAACCTACTTTATGTTTTTCGTGATATATTAATGACTCACCAACTACTTCTTTTAATTCTGGTAAATCGTTATAACCGTCAATAATATCTTTTAAATTCTGATCATATTCTGTTACTTCATCAAGATTGATAAGTGTATATTTAATATTCGTAATTGCTTTATTTTTTACTGATATTTCAATTTTACCTAAATTCTTTAAATAAGATCCTGATTGAAAAATTGGAATTCCGTTTTCAACCGTATTAATTTCTTGATGAGAATGTCCGCCTACTATTAAATCGAAATACGGATATTGTTCTGCTAATTGTACATCTCCTAACCCTTTATTTGTAGAGTGTCCTAAATGAGTTAATGCGATAAAAAGATCTGAATCTTCAGACTTTTTAACATCTTTATATTTGCTTACAACAGCTTCTGGTCTTTGAAAAGCAAAGTTTTCAACTTTCCATGGATGTGTAGACGGAATTGTACCGTTGTCTTTTCCGTTTGTTTCTACCAAACCTAAAAACGTAATTTTTAAACCATCTTTTAAAACCGTATAATATTCGTTTGGTTGCGGCACATTGGTCTCTAACATATCAACATTTGCGCAAACCCACTTAAAATTAGATTGATCTATTCTATCTTTCAATGTTTCTTCACCGTAGTCGAATTCGTGATTTCCTAAAACTGAAATATCAAATCCCACTCTATTCATAACATCAATCATCGGGTATCCTTGATTGTCTGTATAATTATCAACCACTGGGCTTCCAGAAAACATATCGCCACTACACGCAACGATGACACTATTATTTTCTTTTTCCTTATCAATTATATATTTAATCTTAGCAAAATTGTCTAGTCGGGCATGCTGGTCATTTACAAAGAAAAGTGTTATATTTTTTTCTGTATTTTCATCTACATTATTATTATCTGTCTTTGGTGAACATGAAAAAAGTATTAAAAGAGAGATTATATTAAGAAAATACAAAGGCAATTTATTTTTCATTTTATTGATGATTTTAATCGTTTTATTAATTTGATGAATTATTGATGATAATAATTATTGTTTTATTTTTTTATCAAAAAGAGAATAAAAAAAAGCAACTGATGATCCTAAAAGCATAATAAACAAACTTGTTCCTTTTAAGAAAAAAGGAAGAATAGGATTATTATACTCTAAAAAATAAATAGTTGCTCCAATAATGCATATTAAAAGCCCTAATAATGCTATTACTTTCTTTTTCATATTATTCAGTTTCTATACTTTTATAGGCTTTAATAATACTTTTAATTAATCGGTGACGCACTACATCTTTATCATCTAAATACACCATCGCAATTCCTTTAATATCTTTTAAAGCCAATAACGATTCTTTTAATCCAGAAATTTGTTTACGAGGTAAATCTATTTGACCAGGATCTCCAGTAATAATAAATTTTGCATGCATTCCCATTCTTGTTAAAAACATTTTCATTTGGTTGTGCGTTGTATTCTGTGCTTCATCTAAAATAACAAAAGCATTGTCTAACGTACGACCACGCATAAATGCCAAAGGAGCAATTTGTATAATTCCTTTTTCTAAGTGCGATTCTAATTTCTCATGCGGAATCATATCACGTAATGCATCGTATAAAGGTTGCATATACGGGTCTAGTTTTTCTTTTAAATCACCCGGAAGAAAACCTAAATTCTCGCCAGATTCTACCGCTGGCCTTGTTAAAATTATTCGACGAACTTCTTTTTCTTTTAATGCTTTTACAGCTAATGCTACTGCTGTATATGTTTTCCCTGTACCTGCAGGTCCAACAGCAAATAGCATATCGTTTTTACCCATTAAATCAACCATTTTACGTTGATTTGTTGTTTGCGGTTTTATTAATTTACCATTAACGCCATGGACTAAAACACCTTCTATTTTTCCTGACTTTTGAATTTCTTCTTCTTTTCCGGTTGATGTTAAAACACGCTCGATACTGTTTTCATCTAATTTATTATACTTATTAAAGTATTTCATTAGCATCACTACCCGTTTTTCTAACTCATCTAAAATTTCGGGTTCACCATAAATCTTAAGCTTATTTCCTCTAGCTACAATTTTAACTTTCGGAAAATACTTTTTCAACTCTGTTATCGTACTATTTTGAGCGCCAAAAAATTCATTTGGGTCAATTTCTGTTATTTCAATGATACGTTCGTTCAATTGATAAAAGTTTTAATTTATTCACATTAAAAATAATGATTATTTTTATTGATTTATGTAGTTTTGCCATAAAATTTAGCCTATTTTTTCAACCTACTAATTAACAAGTACTTATACTAATGTCTCTAATTACATTGACCACCGATTTCGGAATAAAAGATCACTTTGTTGGTGCTGTAAAAGGAGCAATTTATAGTGAGTTACCAGAGGCTAAAATTGTTGATATTACACATCATATTACGCCGTTTAACATTACCGAAACTGCTTATATTTTAAAAAACACTTACAAGAGTTTTCCAGACAAAACAATACACATTGTTGGTGTAGATTCGGAATTAAGTGTAGATAACAAACACATTGCTATAGAATTAGATAATCATTATTTTATTTGTCCGGATAACGGTTTAATATCAATGATTACATCAGAAATTAATCCTACCAAGATTGTAGAAATTAATATTCATAATCACATAGAAACTAGTTTTCCTGTTTTAGATGTTTTTGTGCAAGTAGCTTCGCATATTGCTCGTGGCGGTAGTTTAAATGTTATTGGTAAAGAAATAACTTCTTATAAGAAAATTATTGAGATACAGCCAAAAGTAAATCAGGCACAAACTGTTATTATTGGTGGTGTTATTTATATAGATAATTACGGAAATGTAATTACAAACATCCACAAAAAACTATTTAATACTATAGGAAAAGGTCGAGATTTTAAAGTTTCAGCAAAACGATCTTTTTTTAATAAAATTTACAATCGATATAATGAAATTGTAGACTATACTGTTCCTGAGGATAAAAGACGTTATGACGGAGAAAAGCTTGCTATTTTTAATTCGGCAGGTTTTTTAGAAATTGCTATTTACAGAAGCAACCTAAACACCGTTGGTGGTGCATCGTCTTTATTAGGCCTTGGATATAGAGATACTATTACTATTGAATTTGAAACTATTGAAACACCCGATTTTACCACAATAAATTAAAAATATGTTTGTACGAATTGTAAAGATGAGTTTTCATTCAGAAAAAATTGAAGAATTCTTAGCTAATTTTAACACCAAAAAAGAGTTTATTAGAAACTCACCAGGTTGCCGTTTATTAGAATTGTATAGAGACAAAACAAATTCTGATATCTTTTTTACTTACAGCTATTGGGAAACCGAACAAGATTTAGAAAACTACCGAAACTCTGATTTATTTAAAGGAGTTTGGGCACAAACAAAAGTATTATTTAACGACAAACCATTAGCGTGGAGTGTTGACAAAACCGTAAGCCTACCATAATGAACTACCCTACTATTTTCCCTGAATTATCTACAGAAAGATTAACATTACGTCAATTATCTTTTAACGATAAACGAACTATTTTTAAACTGCGTTCTAACAAAGAAATCAATAAATTGATTGTTAGAGATACGCCTAAAAACTTAAATGATGCTGATTCTTTTATTCAAACTTGTTTGGATGAATTTGAAAAAGGAAATCGAATTTTTTGGGCTATTCAACATCAAGAAAGCAACCAAATAATTGGTACCATTGTTTATCATAATATCAATGCCGAAAATAATTATGCAGAAATTGGCTATGAATTAAATCCCGATTTTCAAAATGAAGGTTTTATGAGTGAAGCCATGGCTACTGTTTTAGAGTATGGTAAATCGGTTTTAGAACTAAACACCATTGAAGCTTTTACACATCAAAATAATACTGCATCAACAACGTTATTAGAAAAACATCAGTTTATTTTAGATGATGAGGATTTATTTGACGACAATACTATTTTTCGCCTCGATATAAACCAAGAATAATGTACGCCATACTAAAAAAAGAATTTAACTCATTTTTTGCATCACCAATAGCTTATTTAGTTATCGGTGTTTTTTTACTCGTAAACGGATTATTTTTATGGGTTTTTAAAGACAATTTCAATATTTTAAATGCTGGTTTTGCAGATTTAAGTTCTTTCTTTTATTTAGCGCCGTGGTTATTTTTATTTCTGATTCCGGCAATTACCATGAAAAGTTTTGCTGATGAGTTAAATAGCGGAACCATCGAGATTTTAAAAACCAAACCTGTAACCGATTGGCAAATTGTACTTGGTAAATTCACCGCTTCTTTACTTTTAGTATGCATTGCGTTGCTACCTACTTTAACGTATGTATATACCGTTTATTTGCTAGGAAACCCTATTGGTAATTTAGATATTGGTAGTACAATTGGCTCGTATTTAGGATTACTTTTTTTAGCTGCCACTTATACCGCGGTTGGTTTATTTACGTCTACACTCTCTAAAAATCAGATTGTCGCTTTTATCTTAAGTATATTTATTACTTTTATTTTATTCTACGGATTTGATGCCGTAAGTGACACTTTAGGTAATTCGATACAACAATTCGGAATTAACGAACACTTTAAAAGTATTAGTCGCGGTGTGGTTGATACGCGCGATGTTATTTACTTTTTAAGCGTTACTATTTTCTTTTTATTCATCACCAAACAACAATTAAAAAATGAATAAGAAGCTACAACATATTGCTTTTGCATTTATCGGATTAATCTTGATAAACTACCTTTCTAATGCTGTTTATAAACGATTCGATTTAACACAAGATAAACGATACACAATTTCTGATGTTACTTATAGTTTACTTGAAAAAATAGATGCTCCTATTTTAATAAACGTGTATTTAGAAGGTGATTTTCCTGCAGAATTTAAGCGTTTACAAACAGAAACACGTCAGTTTTTAGAAGAACTAAAAGCTGTCAATTCTAATGTTAGATTTCGATTTATCAATCCGAAAACTATACGTGAACGTTTGATTAAAAAAGGAATGATGCCTAGTCAATTAACTGTTGAAGAAGACGGTGATTTATCAGAAGCTATTATTTTTCCTTGGGCAGAAATTGGTGTTGGTAAAAAAACGGAGTTGGTTTCTTTATTACCAAACTCATTGGCCAAAACACAAGAAAACCAATTGCAAAACGCTATTGAAAAATTAGAATATTCTTTTGCGAACGCAATTCATAACATCACCAAAGCAACAAAACCAAAAATAGCCGTAATTGCTGGTAATGGTCAATTAGAAGATATTCAATTATACAGTTTACTAACCGAACTCGGTAAAAAATACCGTTTAGCAAAGTTTTCATTAAATAACGTAGCAACTAATCCGCAGAAAACAGTAACCGACTTAGCAAAATACGATTTGGCAATTATAGCCAAACCTACGGAACGTTTTACAGAAGAAGAAAAATTTACCTTAGATCAATTTATTACCAATGGAGGAAAATCTCTTTGGATGATTGATCAAAATTATGCTGATACTGATAGTTTATATAACAACGGAAAGATGTTAGCTTTTCCTCGTGATTTAAACTTAACCGATTTACTGTTTAGCTACCAAGTTCGTGTAAACAACAAGTTAATTCAAGATTTGTATTCTGCTAAAATTCCTTTAGCTACCGGAAATGTAGGAAACCAAGCACAATTTCAGCATTTAAATTGGTTTTATCATCCGTTGGTAAACGGAAATCCGAATCATCCGATTACTAAAAACCTTGCTCCTGTTCGTTTTCGTTTTACCACACAAATAGATACTTTAAAAGGAAACTTAAAAAAAACACCTTTATTAATAACTTCTGTACTTACAAAAAAAATAGGAACGCCTAATTTTGTTGAGTTACAAAGTATTGCAAAGCAACCTGTAGAAAACGAATTTAATAGTGGCCCGCAGCTTTTAGGAGTATTATTAGAAGGTAGTTTTAATTCAGCTTATAAAAACAGAACGAAACCTTTTAAAACACCACTTTTTAAAGCAGAAAGTAAGGCAAATAAAATGGTGGTTATTGCTGATGGAGATATTGCCAAAAATCAGATTTTAAAAGGGAAACCACACGATTTAGCTTTAGATAAATGGACAGGTGAGCAATTCGGAAATAAAGATTTCTTAATCAATACAATCGATTATTTATTGGATGATTCTGGTTTAATAAATCTTCGTAATAAAACAGTAACCATTAATTTATTAGACAAACAGAAAGCTTTTACCGAAAAACGTTTTTGGCAATTTATAAACATTGGAGTTCCGTTAATTTTACTTGCCTTGTTTGGGTTTGGTTTCAATTATTTAAGGAAGCGGAAATATTCTAAATAGTAAATTATTAATAGTTCCATATATTTAAACACAACGCTATTTAAATCAACCCAAATTTATTTCAAGTTCTCATGCTTATTCGTTTGTTGTGCTATGTGATTCTGAAATAAATTATGAATGGCACTTTAATTTTAAGCTAACAAATTATCATAAACAAAAGTATAATTCAATTGCTTTTGTACTTTATCTGAATTGATAATTTTATATTCTAAAGGAGAAGAATCATCAAAAACTGGTGGTGCTGTTTTTAATACTTTCTTCGCGTTTATATAATATTCTTTTCGAGATGGATGATGATTAGAACAGGCGTTAAAAACTTCTCCAAAAACATTTTGTTTTATTACTTGATAAATAATTCCGATACAATCTTGTTGATGTATCATATTTACAAAACCATTTGGTTGTGGTATCTTTTTGTCTTTAAACCAATTCCCTGGATTTCGATTTTCTCCAAACAATCCAGCGAATCTAATAACCGTTGTAGCGAAGTTTCTATTCGTTCTAAAAACATTTTCTATTTCAACTAAAGTAGAGTCTACAGTTGTATCATTCTCATTCATTTCTTTATTTAAACTCGGATACACGGAAGTTGAACTTATAAAAATTACTTTTTTTATAGCCCATTTCTCAAGCTCTTTTATCAAGTTTTTAAAACCTAAAACATTCTTAGAAGGAATGGCAACGATTAAAACATCCGCAGTTAAAAATGATTGAAGTTCTTCGTTATCATCTTTAGTTATATCAACTATAAAAGGCTGAATTCCTACTTCTTTAAAAATAGCTAACTTCTCTATAGAAGTTGTTGATCCTTTTATCAAATACCCTTTTTCTATTAAGTATAAAGCCAAAGGCTTTCCTAACCAACCACAACCTAAAATACTAATATTATGAATCACTTTGAGTATCGTTTTTAACTAAATTAAATGAAACTACCGCTAAAAAAGCCCCTAAAATTGGCGCTAATATATACAACCATAAATGTTCTAAATGACCAGAAATTAAAGCTGGTGCAATAGAACGTGTAGGATTCATAGATGCTTTTGTCATTGGTCCTGCAAACATAGCTTCTAACAAAACCACACCTCCAATTGCAATTCCTGCCATTACACCAACTTCTTTACTTCCGCTAGAAACATTAATAATCGTTAACATTAAAAAGAAAGTAAGCAATAACTCTAAAATAAAAGCACGCCATGGTTCGAAAGACGGAATCGTAGCTCCGTAATATTCACTTGAGGGAAACAACACCCATAAAATACAACTTGCCAATATTGCACCTAATAATTGCGCTATAATATATTTCGGAACTTCTTTCCATGAAAACTTTTTTGCAAAGGCAAAAGCAATTGTTACTGCTGGATTAAAATGTGCTCCAGATATTTCTCCAAAAGCATAAATCATGGCCATTACAATTAAACCCCAGGTTATAGCAACACCTGTATGCGTTAAATCGGTTCCGCCAGTTATTTCACTAACTGTCATGGCACCTGTACCACAAAAAACTAAGGCAAAAGTTCCTATTAATTCTGAAATATATTTTTTCATAATGCAAATATCAACTAAAAAAATGATGTTTATTTTAAGTTTTCATTAACATTTAACTGAATTATTCCTTGTAATTTTAACATCTAAATTTAAAACAATCAATTATCATGAAAAAAATAGTTTTAAGCCTATTTGTAGCTGCACTTACGTTAACTACAAACGCACAAATAAAAACACCTGCTCCTAGTCCTGTTTCTAAATTAGAACAAGCTGTTGGATTATCTGATGTAACAGTTGAATATTCTAGACCAGGAGTGAGAGATAGAGCAATTTTCGGAAACTTAGTTCCTTTTGACAAAGTATGGAGAACTGGAGCTAACGAAAACACGAAAGTTACTTTTAGTACTGACGTTACTATCGACGGAAAAGAATTAAAGAAAGGAACATATGCTTTATATACAAAACCAGGAAAAGATGCTTGGGAAGTAATTTTTTATACGGATGCAACAAACTGGGGAACTCCACAAAAATGGGATGCTAGTAAGGTAGCTTTATCTACCACTGTAAAGGCTGATATGATGCCTATGAAAATAGAAACTTTTACAATTAGTATTGATGATATTACTAACAACTCTGCTGTTTTAGGAATGTTATGGGAAAACGCTTATGTTGGGGTAAAATTTAATACGCCTACTGATAAAGCTGTAGAAGCTAGTATTGTTGCTACAATGCAAGGACCATCTGCTGGTGATTTTTATTCTGCTGCTGTATATTATTTACAGAGTGATAAAGACATTACAAAAGCCGCAACTTGGATTAACAAAGCGGTAGATATGACTAAAGACGAGCCTCGTTTTTGGTATTTACGTCAGCAATCTTTAATCTTAGCGAAAGCTGGAGATAAAAAAGGAGCTGTTAAAGCTGCTAAAGCATCTTTAGCAGGTGCTGAAAAAGCAGGTAACGCTGATTATATTAAAATGAACAAAGAGTTTTTAGCTAAAATGTAATTCATTTAAAGTAAAAACGTTTATATAAAATAATGTCTGCAACTTCGGTTGCAGACATTATTTGTTTTATACCCTTTTTTTTATTATCCTAAAAAACAAATACTAACTTTGTGCTATGAAAAAATCAATAGCCATTATTGGCGGAGGTCCTTCTGCGTTATTTGCTGCAGCTTTTTTAGATACTAACAAATTTGATGTTACCATTTACGAAAAAAAGAAATCGTTAGGACGAAAATTCTTAGTTGCTGGTGATGGCGGATTTAACCTTAGCCACGGAGAAGCTATTCATAAAATGATTACGCGCTACACACCTACTTCATTTCTTAAAAATGCTTTATTAAACTTTACGAATGATGATTTACGTAACTGGTTATTATCTATTGCTATTCCAACTTTTGTAGGAAGTAGTAATCGTATATATCCTGAAAAAGGAATTAAACCTATTACAGTTCTTACCAACATCAAACAGTTTTTAAGCCATAAAAATATACAATTTGTATACAATTATGAATGGAAAGGTTGGAATGATAAAAGTGAGTTGATTTTTAATGAAAATAAAATTAATAAAGTTGATTACACTATTTTTTCTTTAGGTGGCGCTAGTTGGAAAATTACTGGATCAGAAGGTAATTGGACGGATAGTTTTAAGGAAAAAGATATAAATACACTTCCGTTTTTACCTGCTAATTGTGCTTATAATATTAATTGGAAAAGTGATTTTATATCTAAAAATGAAGGACAGCCTTTAAAAAACATTGCGCTTTCTTGTTTAGATAAAAAACAAAAAGGAGAATTGGTTATTACTAAATTCGGGTTAGAAGGAAATGCTATTTATGCACTGAGTCCGCAAATACAATCGCAACTATCTGCTAATATAAAACCCGTTATTTATTTAGATTTAAAACCGATGTTTACTTTTACTGAAGTTGCTAAAAAAATAAATAATTCTCATTTAAGAACAACCGATATTCTTAAAAAAATATTAAAGTTAAGTGCACCTCAAATTGCTCTTTTAAAAACTGTTTTAACAAAAGAAGAATACATCAACAAAAACAGTATTGCAGAAAAAATAAAAGCACTACCTCTTGTTATTGAAAGTGCTGCTCCTTTAAACGAAGCTATTTCAACTACTGGCGGAATTCCTTTAAGCGAAGTCAACGAAAATTTCGAGTTAAAAAAACTCAAAAATAATTATTGCATCGGTGAAATGTTAGATTGGAACGCGCCTACCGGTGGCTATTTATTGCAAGCCTGTTTTAGTATGGGAGCATCTATTGCGAAACATTTAAATGAAAAAGAATAAGCCTATTACTTTAGGCTTCTTCTCATATTAATTAAATGTTTGCTAAACCCTGCTTTCTCATAAGCTTTAATAGCTCCAGGATTATCAGCATATACATCTAAACGAACTTCAAATGTGTTTTTAGATATTACCCAAGTATGCAAAGCATCAATAACTAGTTTATTAATTCCTTTACCTCTGTGAGAGTTTTTAACATACATAAAACCTAAATACCCCAAGTTTTGATGTTTTAAATATGGTTTTGCCAATTGTATTCTGGCATAACCAGCGCCTACAACATTTTCTTCATCTACAGCCACAATAACTTCTACTTCATCAGACAAAATCATTGCTTTAATATCATAATATGATATTTTCTCGTCTTTTAAAGTAACGTCAAAAGGTCTTTCGAAATTAATAAGCGCTTGTTCAAACTCTAAAAGAATAGGTAAATCTTTTAAAGTGGCTGTTCTAGTTGAAATCATTCTTATTTCTTATTTAAAAATGGTTGTAATAAAGAAGCTATTAAAATTACCAATCCGCAACCTAAAGCATTTAGCCATAAGAAAGGTAGCCAATCTGCTTTCCAAACATAAATAATAATTAACTGAGTAATAATTGCGGCTATAAAGACCGCGTTTGATTTCACAAATTTAAAGAAGAATGCTAATAAGAATATTCCTAATACATTTCCGTAGAAAATAGAACCGATAATATTGACCAACTGAATAAGGTTGTCGAATAAATTGGCGACACAAGCAACGGAAATTGCTAAAAGCCCCCATCCTAAAGTAAACCATTTGGTCATTTTAACATAATGCTCTTCACTCCTATCCTTCTTTTGATTTCTTTTATATAAATCGATAACAGTGGTTGATGCCAACGCATTTAACTCAGATGCTGTTGATGACATTGCTGCCGATAAAATTACCGCTAGCAATAAACCGATTAAACCTTTTGGTAAATTGTGTAAAATAAAATGAATAAAAACATAATCTTTATCATTTGTTTCTACTAAAGCATCTGCTTTTGTAATTATTGCTTTAGCTTGCTTTTTTATTGATTTATCTTGCTCGTTTAACGCTTGTAATTGTTTTTTATTCGCATCCGTTAAACCTTCAAAAATTAAAGCTTTCTTTTGATTTTCTATCTGGATATGTTTCTCTCCTAAAACCTTGTATTCTGAGGCGTATTGAGAGTTTTCAACAACTTCACTGGCTTTCGGATTAAAATTTAAAGGAGATGTATTAAATTGATAAAAAACAAATACCATTACCCCAACCAATAAGATAAAAAACTGCATTGGCACTTTTAATAATCCGTTAAAAATTAATCCTAATTGACTCTCTCGAACAGATTTTCCTGATAAATATCGTTGCACTTGACTCTGATCGGTTCCGAAATAAGAAAGCATTAAGAAAGTCCCTCCTAAAATACCTGTCCATACAGTATAACGATTGTTTAAATCCCAAGAAAAATCTAACACTTGCATTTTATCAGATGCTCCTGCAATTTCTAACGCTTTTGTAAAGGTAATTCCGTCAGGTAAATATTGTAATATCAAATAAAACGCAATAAACATTCCTGCGAAAATTACTGCCATTTGTTGTTTCTGAGTAACACTTACGGCTTTTGTTCCGCCAGAAACAGTATAAATAATTACCAAAAAACCAATAATTATATTTAATGTAATTAAATCCCATCCTAATACGGCTGACAAAATAATTGCGGGTGCAAAAATAGTGATTCCTGCAGCTAATCCTCTTTGTATTAAAAATAGAATAGCGGTTAAGGTTCTTGTTTTTCTATCAAAACGACCTTCTAAATACTCGTAGGCTGTATATACTTTTAATCGATGGTAAATAGGAATAAATACCAAACAGATAATCACCATAGCAATTGGCAATCCGAAGTAAAATTGTACAAACCCCATTCCGCTATGAAATGCTTGTCCTGGTGTAGATAAAAACGTGATGGCACTTGCTTGTGTTGCCATTACAGACAAACCAATCGTCCACCATTTACTATCACTTCCTCCTTTAATATAATCTTCAGCGTTTTTTCTCCCTCTAGTTTTCCAAACTCCGTAAAAAACAATAAATGATAATGTTAACGAAAGTACAATCCAATCGATTACCTGCATATTCTAGTTAGTATATAAGTTTGTGATAATATAAAATATTGCGATATAAACTACGTTTGCTATTAATACTGCAGTGTATTCTTTTTTCCAAGTATATTTTTGTGAATCCATTTATTTTGTTGGTTTTGCATAAAAGTCAGCATCAAATGATGCTTCACTTAATAAAGGTAATACAAATTTGGTAGGTTCTCTTGCTGGCTCAGTAGGATTACCATTTTCGTGTTTCTTATACCAAGTTAAAGACTTAGGTAATAAAAACCCGCTAACGTTTTGCCAATCGTTATATCTAATAATACTCTTTTTATTTGATACTTTTTTACTGTGGTACGTAACCGTATAAGCTAACCAACTCATTTCATTGGTAGTTTCATCATAATAAATAAAATAATTATCATCTGGTGATGAACCAACATTTTCATTGTATGAAATTTTAAACCCTGGATACTTTTTTCCTTCAAACTCTAATGGTTTTGTTTCTGAATACACAATTCCGTCATCTGCCAAAACAAAAGGCATTGTATAAAAATAGAAATATAAGTTATAATAAAACTTAGCATCTTTCTTATAAACCGAAGTATCTGAAACCCAAACATCTTTACCATCAAAGCCTAATGAATACTCTTTAGCATTTATAACTGTTTTTCGTGAATGTAAATCCGTAGTATGCTCTTCATTTTTTAAAGTATACGACAATGTTTTCATTTTTTGCCAATTATCAATACCTCCATGTTTATCAAAAACAGCAGCCAAAGCTTTTGGGTATTTTTCTGAAATTGTTTCTTTTTGTACAACTTCCTTTTTTGCTTCATTTTTACAAGCAATAGAAACTACTGCAATTACTATTAATAAGACTACTTTTCTCATTTTTTTATGGATGTTTTATTACTATAAAATACAGTCGAGTAAGAACAGTAAACTTACACAACTTCTATGAATTTATAAAATAAAAAAGCATCCGAATTCGGATGCTTTTTTACTATTGATTTATTATTAATGGCTTTTAAATTTTTGATTGATAAGTGTACAACTCAAAATATCTTCCTTGTTTCTTTATCAACTCATCATGTGTGCCTCGTTCTACTATCGAACCAGCTTCAATCACTAATATTTGATCTGCTTGTTTAATCGTGCTTAATCTATGCGCAATTACAATAGTTGTTCTTTCTTTTATTAATTCTGATAAACTTTTTTGAATCAACGCTTCACTTTCAGTATCTAAGCTAGAAGTTGCTTCATCTAAAATAATAATTTTCGGATTTGCTAAAATAGCTCTTGCAATTGCCAAACGTTGACGTTGCCCACCAGAAAGCTTTACACCTCTTTCACCTATTAATGTATTTAATCCATCATCAAAACGATCGGTGAATTCATTTACATACGCTGCTTTTACTGCATTTTGTAATTCTTGCTCCGTTGCATCTGGCCTTGGAAATAAAATATTTTCTCTAATAGTTCCTTCAAACAAAAACTCATCTTGTAAAACAACTCCTAAATGTTTTCGGTAACTATTTAATTTAACTTTTGACATGTCATGATTGTCAATCGTTACTGTTCCTGATTTCGGATTTAAAAAAGTTGCTGACAATCCTGCAATGGTCGATTTTCCTGACCCAGAACTCCCAACCAAAGCGGTTACTGTTCCTTTAGGCACCTGAAAACTGATATTGTTTAGTACTTGCTTACCTTCTTCATAAGAAAAAGAAACATCATCAAAAACTAACGCTCCTTCAACATTATCTAACTCAATAACTCTTTCTTCATTATCTTCTTCAGCTTCCATGTTCATCAACTCTTCGGTTCTATCTAAACCTGCTAAAGCTTCAGTTAATTGACTTCCGATATTACTCATTTGTACAATAGGTGCAATCATTAAACCTAATAAAAATGTAAATGATAAGAAATCACCCACGGTTAATTCTCCAACCATAATTTTGTAACCACCAATTCCCATTATTCCTGTAGACGCAATTCCTAATAAGAAAGTTGATGAACTTGTCATTATTGCCGTTGCAGTTAAACTCTTTTTTACGTTTTGAAATAAAAGAGCTACCCCTTTTTCAAAAGATTCGTTTTCTTGTTGCTCTGCGTTGAATGCTTTTATGACTCTTACACCAGCCAACGTTTCTGTTAAACGCCCTTTTACCTCAGCATTAATTACACCTCGATTTCTAAATATGGGTCTGATATACTTAAAAGCTTTTAAAGCAACTAATCCGAAAACAACTACAGGAATCAACACAAACAATGTCATTGACCAACTGATGTTTATCAATAAAATTAAAGAAATTACAGCTGTTATTGTTCCTCCTACTAATTGCACCAATCCTGTTCCTATTAAATTACGCACACCTTCAACATCACTCATAATTCGAGAAACTAATGCGCCCGATTTTGTATTATCAAAAAAACTAATTGGTAAAGACAATACTTTCTTTTGCACTTTTGCACGCAATTCTGAAATTAAATATTGTGCTTGTACACTTAAAATACGTGTTAGTAAAAATGACGTTACCGCTTGTATTAAAATCGCTGTTCCAACAACAAATAATAAACTATAAAGTGCATTGTAATCTTTATTAGGAATTATATCATCTAACAATGATTTAATTTTTAACGGAGCTACCAAGCTTGCCAACCTACTTATTACAATTAAAACCAAACCTATTAAAACCAAGTTTTTACGGGGCCAAATAATCGTTTTAAATGCTTTTCCTATTGATACTTTAGGTTTCTTTTTGTTTTCTTTTGATGATGTATATTGCTGCATATTTTTTATTGAAGATACTATTTATCGTCAAAACATATGCCATAGATAGTAAATATGACACAATTACAAAACACAATTTAAAAGTACTCTTTATTTAAGCTTGATTAATTTTACCTTATCTAAAACCACCATAATACAATAAGTTACATCAATTTCGTGCCATCTTACACCACCGAAATTAGCACGACCACCATTAGCATGGTGATTGTTATGATACCCTTCTCCCATCATTAAAAAATCGAATGGTAATAAGTTTTTAGAAGTGTCGCTTACTTTAAAATTTACATACCCATAAATGTGTGCAAACCAGTTAATAATTACGCCGTGTATTGGCGCCATAAAAAAAGCTACTGGCAAAAGCAACCATTGCCACCAAGCTGTTGCAAAAAACATAAAGAATGCAACATATAAAGCACCCCAAGTTAATCTAGAAATTTTTGAACTTGCGAAGTTGTCAAAGCTTTTCCATTGTGGTACATTTTTAGTGAATTTTGCTTCAATTGCGACTCTTTGATTATTGATATCTTGATAGATGTTTTTAGTACGCCACATCATTTTAAACAGATTTTCATCATATTTAGGTGAATGTGGGTCTTTTTCTGTATCAGCATACGCATGATGCATTCGGTGCATTACCCCGTAACCATAAGCACTTAAGTAATTAGAGCCTTGTGTTAACCAAGTTAAAAAGAAACAAACTTTTTCTCCAAAATTCGACATTTTAAAGGTTTGATGTGCTGAATATCTATGTAAAAAGAAGGTTTGAAAAAATAAACCTGAATACCATAAAATTATTATGAAAATTACTATTGTCATTCTTGTATATTTAGCCTACAAAGAACTGATTTTAGTGTGGTAAAAAAAATGAACTTAAGTTAAGTAATTCGCCTTCTAATTCGGCTTAAAGCCTGGGCTGTAACACCTATATATGAGGCAATATATTTTAGTGGAATTTCTTTAATTAGCTTTGGGCGTTCATCAAATAAATTAAGGTAACGTTCTTCTGCTGTTTCGTTTAATAAAGATTGCTCTCTTTTAGATTTTATTAAAAATAAACGTTCAGAAGATAGGCGCCCTAATGTGTTTCCTATACTTGTTTCTTTATAAACCGCTTGCAGATCTTCATAAGACATGCTCCACATTTCTACATCTGTAAGTGTTTCTAGCTCATATAATGAAGGCGATTGTGTTAAAAAAGAATCATAAGCGCTTACAAACTCATTGTTAAAACAAAAACCAAAAGTTGTTTCTTTTTCTTTATCATCATTTGGAATAAAAAACCTAACTATTCCTTTATCTAGAAAAGATATATGTTTTTCTATGGCACCTAACTCTAAAAGTCTTGTACGTTTTTTTACACTCCTCGATTTTAATTTAGATGTAAAAAACTCCCAGTCACTATCATTAATTATAAGTGATTTTTCTAGATATGTTCTAATATTTACAATACTCATACTACGTTATAATCTTTTGCTGAACTTGTTGGATTAATGAAATAATATCATTTTTTAATTACTTATTTCATTATGTACAATTTTGTGCAAGATACGACGCTAAATTTTACCTTATTAAATTCTTTACGGTATAGTTATTTTATCAAAAAAAACACCATAATAGACAATTGCTATACGGTGTTTT
This sequence comes from Tenacibaculum sp. AHE14PA, assembly GCF_019278465.1. Lineage (GTDB taxonomy): Bacteria > Bacteroidota > Bacteroidia > Flavobacteriales > Flavobacteriaceae > Polaribacter > Polaribacter bernardetii. Next base: position 1,204,914 of record NZ_CP058983.1, read on the forward strand.
TAGTTAAAAACTCTACATTATTCTACTATAAATGAACTTATTAAGTTATACTGTTAAGAGATTATATAAAACTTGCTGTTTAACCTTCCTATAGTTTTTAATATGTTTTAAATATAATGACCTTGTAGTTTCATGCTCATTTAAATAAAACAACTCACATGCAACATCATCACACTCATTAAGTTTTTCAGTTTCATTCCTAGCATTATATAGTTGAGTTAAAATCTTTGAGTTTTCTAAAAGCATTAATAATAATTCATCTCTTAAATCTCTTTTTTTAATTAAATTAGACGCTATTTTAGCTAAGTTATCGCACTCATTTGCTAAATAACTTACATGAGAAATCCACATATCTAACTCTCTAAAACTTCTTCTCTGAATAACCTCTGTTTCGGTATTGTAATCTGTATAAGTATTTAATTCCATAATCTTATTATTCCTAATTTAAATCACTAAATTCTAATCTTTCACAAAGCCCTTTCTATGGAAAAATACCTCTTTGTAAATAAGCTCTTTCTATACGTTCTATTGCTATTACATATGCTGCAGACCTCATATCTAGCTTTTTGCTTGCAGACATATTTAAAACTCTAATAAAAACTTCTCTCATTTTTTTATCAAGTCTCGCCATAATTTCATCTAGCTCCCATAACTCACCATTTCTGTTCTGTAACCATTCAAAATAACTTGCTATTACACCACCAGAATTACATAAAATATCTGGAATAATTTCTACTCCCTTTTCTAACAATATTTTTTCTGCCTCGACAGTTGTAGGACCATTTGCTCCTTCAGCAATTAAAAAAGCTTTTATTCTTGATGCATTATCTTTAGTTATTTGATTACCTAAAGCTGCTGGAATACAAATATCACAATCCAAACCAAAAAAGTCTTCAGGATTTACTTCTGCGGTATTTAAAAATCCAACAACACTTCCGTTATTAAACTTTGTGTACTCAAATAAGGCTTTTACTTTAATTCCGTCTGAATTTGTAATCGCACCAAAAGCATCCTGAACTCCAACCATTATGGCTCCTTCTTTTTCTAGAAAATGCGCTGCCCAGTAACCTACATTTCCAAAACCTTGAACTATAAACTTTTTATCTGTAAGATCTAAACTTCTTTGTTCTGCCCAAAATTTTATATTCAAGAAAACTCCATAACCTGTTGCTCTATCCCTTCCTTCTAGGCCTCCCGAACCAATTGGTTTTCCGGTAACAACATGTTGATTTTTTGATCTTTCTGCTGGTGCTTTTGTAGACATATATGTATCTGCAATCCAAGCCATAGTTTGCGAATTGGTATTTACATCAGGAGCTGGAATATCATGCTCTGGGCCAATATTATCTCCCAAAGCATACGTAAAACGCCTTGTAATACGTTCTAACTCTGATTGTGAATACTTTTTAGGATCCATTTGAATCCCTCCTTTTGCACCACCATAAGGCAAACCTGTTAATGAAGTTTTCCATGTCATCCACATTGCCAATGCTTTTACAGCATCAATATCTATCGTTGGATGATATCTTAATCCACCTTTATAAGGCCCCAATGCATTGTTATGCTGCACTCGATATCCTTTAAAAATTTCTACCTCACCGTTATCCATACGAACTGGAAAATGAATAATTAACTCGTTATTGGTGATCCCTAATATTTTTTTAATATTTGGGTTTAAGTTTACCAAGTCAGATGCAGCATCAAACTGCTTCATAACATTATGCAACATTCCTTGCTTTGGTTCCTTTTGCTGTTTTAATTCTTTTGTTAAAGTCATTTTGTTAATTAAATAAGTTCTAATTCTTTTTTACTGCCGATTTCATCAAAATCTTTAGCAGTGAGAGTAACAATGTTTCCTTCTGATGTTTCTTCTTGATCAAACTCACTACAAGACCAAATAAAAGCGTTATTTGATATTAAACTACAAGAATTAACATGAATACAAGTACTACACAAACTTCTTTTATAAGCGTTCATAAATCATAATATTTGAATATGTTACTATATTGGCAACAGGTGTACCAAAAAAAACCATCAAATAAAATAAAAACACAAAACACTATATAACAAATACTTAAACTTTAAAACTCCATTTCCACAAAAACAAAAAACGGGTGATAATTACCCGCTTGATACTTTTTTACTCGATATTTATTTTAGTTTTTCCCGAAGTGTTTTTCTATCTATTTTAAGAATCTCTGCCGCTTTAGTTTTATTATTATTTGTAGCAGCTAAAACCTTAATGATATAATTTTTTTCAAGTTCTTTTAAAGATATTAATTCTTGGTTTTTAGGAAAGTCTATTTGATATTTTACATAATCTGGAAGATGTACTACTTCTACTGATTTATCGCACATAATTACAGCACGCTGAATTACATTTTCTAACTCTCTAATATTACCTGGCCAATGATACCTTTGTAATATTTCTATAGCATCTGGACTTATTTTTATAAATCGATCTTTGTATTCTATTCCATATTTAAAAAGGAACTTCTCTACTAATAAAGGAATATCTGAAATTCGTTCAGATAATTTAGGCACCTCTATTTGTACTACCGTTAATCGGTAATATAAATCTTCTCTAAACTTTCCTTTTTTAATTAGTTCTTGTAAATCGATATTAGTTGCTGCAATTACTCTAACATCTATTTTTTCTGTTTTCTGAGAACCTACTCTTACTATTTCTTTCTCTTGTAATACCCTTAACAAACGTAATTGTGTAGCCAAGGAAGCATTTCCTATTTCATCTAAAAACAACGTTCCTTTGTTTGCTGCCTGAAAAAAACCTGCTCTATTTGAATCTGCTCCTGTAAAAGCGCCTTTTACATAACCAAACAACTCTGACTCTAACAAATTTTCTGGAATTGCACCACAGTTTACTGCTACAAAAGGTGCTTTAGAAAATTTACCCATATAATGTATAGAACGTGCCACAAGCTCTTTACCTGTACCACTTTCTCCTGAAACAAAAACTGTTGCTTTATTATTTTTAAGTCGTTCAATTACATCTGTAACTTTTTGCATTGCAGGAGAACTTCCTATTAACTCTCCGTAAACGTTTTCTTTTGGCTCTTTAGCTACTTTGACCTGTTTTATCTTTACTGGAGCATGCTCTAAAGACTTTAGTACCGCTGTTTTTAATTCTTCTTTTGTAAATGGTTTCGTGATATAATCTGCTGCGCCAGATTTCATAACTTCTAATGCACCATCAATTGATGGAAAACCTGTTACTACTAATTTAGGCATTTCAGGAAAATGTTCTGAAACGTATTTTATCAATTCTAAGCCATCAACTCCAGGCATTTGTAAATCGGTAATTAACAAGTCGATCGACTGGTCTTTTAAAATTTGCAATGCTTCTTTTACTGAGACCGCCTTGTAGGCGTGATAATTTAATGATTGTAAATGACGTTGGATAAGTTCTAAAATATGAATATCATCATCAACAATCAAGATATTTTCTTTGTGTAGCATTTGTTATTTTTTAGGAAAATTAATTACAAAAATAGTTCCTTTAGGTAAGTTAGGTAGGTGCTTTATAGCTCCTTTATGACTTTTTACAATTCCGTGAACAACACTTAATCCTAAACCAGAACCTTCTCCTATAGGTTTTGTTGTAAAAAAAGGATTAAAAATATTTGCTGCTGAATTTAATGGAATTCCAACTCCCTCATCTGATATACTTAATTGTATATTTTCTTTATTTTCTTCGACAGAAATTTTAATTTTTCCGTTAACAGGCGAGAAATAAATTGCATTGATTACTAAATTAAAAACTACTTGAGTTAGTTGAATTTTATCAGCTTTTAACTGAATATTTTCTTTATTGAAAAATAATTCACTTTTAATATTCTTTTTTATAAAATTTGGATTCAACAAACCAATAGCTTCCTTTATAATTGGTACACAGTTTATAACCTCCATCTGCTGAGGCATCTCACAAGAAAAAAACATTAATTTCTTTACAACTTCTCTAGAATAAATAGCACTATTTATTACTTTTTGTAAATCTTTTGTTCCAACCTCATCAGTTTTATATCGCTCTTTTAGCAACTCTGTAAAACCTAAAATATTAGCTAAAGGTGTGTTTAACTCATGTGCTATTCCTGCGGTAATTTCTCCTAGAATAGACAACCTATCTATGCGTTCTATTTGTCTATTAGCAAGAACCTCTTTTTCTTTAATTTGTTTACGCTCAAAAAAATCTCCTATTTCAGAAGCTATTTTATTAAGTAAAAACTCTTCTTCTTCTAAAAAAGCATTTTGAGAAAACTTCACCTTTGAGTACCCCACTTTTATAGACCCAAAAATTTCACTGAATACTTTTATTGCTGAAACGATAAAAATAGCATCTTGGTTTTGCTTTCCTTCTACAATACTGCTTTTATTCGTTTGAATTTCTACAAAAGCAGCGTCAGGGTAACGGATAGATTCTTTTACATTAGACGCAATTCCTCTTAGAAGGTTTTCTGTATCAGAAAAATTACTGTTTCTTATTAAGGCGCTAACGTTATACAAACAAGTTAATTCCTTAACCCTTTCTTTTAATTTTTCTTCTATTGAGACCGGTTGTTCCATAAGTATTTATTACAAACAACAAATTTAAATTTTATACTTTTTTTTCAATTAAAAAAAAACATAATTTATACTTAAAATAACAATTTTTTAGCAAAAAAATACTGTTCTCTTTTAAGGGTTGATAACATCAAAAAACTAAACTTTTATATAAATATTATCTTTTTAACTGACCTAAGAACTACTTAAAAACTAAGCTATCAGTTTAAAAAAAGGTTTTATTAAATTACGTAAAAACACTTAATCAACAGCTTGCTTTGTTCTAATAAAAAAACTAGCACTTTTTAAGATGCTAGTTTTCTTTCTCTTTTTGATTGCAATTAAATAAAAAGAGAGTTTCTGGGGGAACTCTTTTTCTTTATAACAGTGAAAAAATTAAGGCTTAATAATTCTTAACAATAATCAAATTTACAGTTAAAAAAATAAAAATAATTGAACTATTATCTTAAATAATTGCACTATATTACTCTTCGAAAAACAAAAACTATGATATCTTTAGACCACCAATATTTTAAAGAAAGGAAACTCTCCACACTTATTGAAAACAGAACAATGTACTCTTCTGAATATGCTGAATTAAATATATTTGAAACCTTTGAAGCTACTAAAAATGTATTCTTAAATTTCGACTCTACTGTTATTGCCAGTATGTTAACAGGAAAAAAAAACTATGCATTTTGATAAAACTGATCCTTTTTCTTTTGTTCCTGGTGAATCTTTAGTTATACCCGAAAACAATAGTATGAATATTGATTTTCCTGATGCTTCTTTAGATAATCCTACGTCATGCTTAGGCCTAGTTATTGATCAAAATAAAATAAATGAGGTTGTTTATAATTTTAATGAAGATACCGTTATTGAAAGAGAAAACGACAAATGGGATTTTAAAAAAAAGACATCTCATCTAAACAATAATAATGAACTAAATATATTAGTAAACAGGCTAACTAATACATTTATTAAAAACACAAAATCTAAGGATATACTGTTAGATTTAATGATTCAAGAATTAATTATTCGTTTACTACAAAGCAAAGCTCGAAAACTTATTTTAAATAATGTTGACGATCTATTTAATGATACACGTATAGGCTATGCTGTAAAATACATAAAAGAAAACTTAACCAACAATAACTTAACTTTAGATGAAGTATCTGAAAAAGCATGTATGAGTAAATCACATTTTTTTAAGAAATTTAAAAGTACTTTAGGCATTACACCTGTAGATTATATAAATTCTGAAAAAATTAAATTTGCGAAAAAGTTAATTAAGAATAATCCTAATGAAAACATTTGTGATATTGCCTACAAAACAGGCTTTAACAATGTAAGTTATTTTAATCGCCTTTTTAAGAAGAATGAACTTTTAACACCTCAACAATTTAAAATATCTTTGAGGGATTAATTTACTAAAAATATTGAATTTCTTAATTGATACTTTTACTTTAAACTGGCTTATAATATTGCTTTTTTTTGTTATCGCTATGCTATACTCTTCTGTTGGTTTTGGTGGTGGCTCTAGTTATTTAGCGGTATTAGCTTTAACCGGTATTGCTTATACACAAATAAGATCAACAGCATTAATATGTAATATTGTTGTTGTTTTTAGTAACGTATTATTGTTTCATAAAGAAAAACTACTTGACTGGCACAAAATAATTCCCCTGGTTTTATTTAGTGTTCCCTTAGCTTTTTTAGGCGGAATTTTAAAAATAAACCAAACTATCTTTTTTATTCTTTTAGGTATTACGCTATTAATTGCTGCAATTACCATGTGGTTTTCTAAAAAAACCACATTAAGTGTTCAAAAAAACAAAATAAACAGCAGCCAAAATGCTATTTATGGTGGTGTTATTGGTTTTATTTCTGGAATGGTAGGAATAGGTGGCGGTATTTTTTTAGCTCCTTTTCTTCACCTTAAAAACTGGGAGGTTCCAAAAAAAATAGCGGCTACATCAAGTGTTTTTATTTTGGTAAATTCTATTGCAGGTTTGTTTGGTCAATACATAAACCCTAATTTTATAATTGATTGGAATTTAACTTCTATTTTATTAGTAACAGTGTTTTTTGGTGGGCAAATTGGTAGTAGAATGAGCCATAAATTCTTTAGCCCGATTCAATTAAAAAAGGCAACCGCTATTTTGATTGCCTTTGTTAGTATTCGTATTTTAATAAAATATTTGTTTTAAGCAATTACTCATCGGTAAGTGTTTTCATAAAATCGATAACTTGAGTTATTTCTTTTTCTGATAAACTTAAATTATCAAAAGGTAAGGTTTGATATTCATTATGAATACCCAAACCTGCTCCTCCGCCTTTGTTATAAAAATCCATTACCTCTTCTAAAGTTTCATAAACACCGTTATGCATATAAGGTGCTGTTTTTACTATATTTCTAATAGTAGGTGTTTTAAAAAAATGTTTACGCTCTGGTGTTTTATATAGATTATAGCGTCCTAAGTCTGATGAAATTTCACCATTTATAGTATCTGCAGATATCGGAACACCAATAAACTCTAATTCTGTATCGTTATAATTTGGTGGAACAGTTCCGTTAAAAACAGGTGCGAAATGACACGTTGCACACATTGCCTTTCCTGCAAACAAATTAAAGCCTTTTTGTTCATCTACTGTTAAGGTTTCTTCTTCTCCACGAATATTTCTATCAAATTTAGAATTAAATGTATTTAAGGTTCTTATATATGATGCTATTGCATGTCGAATATTAAAATTCACTCGTTTATTATCATATAAATTTGCTATTAACTTTTTATAGTTTTCATTTTTTAACACACGTTGTACAACAGAATCCATCGACATATCAAACTCATTATGATTCTCTACAACTCCAACAACTTGCCCCTCTAAGCTTCCTGATCTGGCATCCATAAAAAAACCTTTCTGATATGCTGAATAAGCTACTGTTGGTGTATTTCTTGTTTGATTTTTATCAAATACTCTTCTACCATCTGTAAAAGCTAAATCTTTAACATGACAAGTTGCACAAGCCATGTTATAATCTTTAGAAAGCGATGTATCGTTAAATAACTGCTTTCCTAAAATTATTTTTTTTGCCAATTGAGTGGTATCACTTAAATGATCTGAAAAATAATTAACATTTAATGCTTCTTCTGAAAATAAGGTTTTCATCGTGTTGGATAACGCCATTTCAAAAGGGAATTTAACATTCCAATCTTTTTGAATTTCAACCAACATTTTTAATTGAAGATTCGTATGCTTTTTTATAAAATTAAATCTATCAAAACTATCAAAATCATGTTTTAAAAATTTTTGAGCATTTATAATTGCTTCTTCAAACTTTACTAATAATTCTTTTGATTTAAACTTCTCCTCATTAAGTTTAATAATTTTCAATACTGTTTCATAAGTATATGAACTTTCTAATAGGGATTGATTTAAAACTGGCGAATCGAAACCTGTAATACCCGTTGCAGCTACACGGGTAATTTGATCTCTTAATAGCCATATAATATGATGGTCTTTTAATTTAAGAATACTATTTTTTCTTATTAATTTTAATCGGTTGCTTGTAACGCGTATAGCTCTTTTTAAAACCGCTTGATCAATATTTTCATCATAAAGAGACTCTTCTATAACCTGAAAGCCTATCGGCTTTATAACTCTTGTATCATTACTCGTCTCTCCCTTAACACTAATTATATTTGGTGCATTTAATGATTTATAGTTATCCTTATCAGAAAAAGCTAAAATTGGCTCTAGTAATTTAAAATGCTTTCTTGCTAGCACATAATATTTTTGCTGCGCTTTAATTGATTTAGCTTTCATACTATCTAAATTGTTAATAGCATTAGATAGCTGGTTTAGGTATAATTTATTTACACTGCTAGAAATTACCGTAACAGATTTATATTTCTCTGTTTTTTGATTGCACGATACTATTACAAGCAAAAGACATACACAAAGGTATGTCTTAGCTTGACTTAAGAAGTCTTTCATTTTTTATCTTTCTAAACCTGTAATTAAATGTAAAACAGAACCTTCTTTTCTATTTTCTAAATTAGGGTTTGCTTTTGGATCTGTGAATGATGTTCCATCTGCAGGCTCCCAACCATGATTTTGAGTCATTACTAAAAATGAGTTCTTACCATTATTTACAATATCAGTTACATCAATCATTCCAGTAATTTCCCAATTTCTTGAAGTTGTTCCGTATCCTAAAGAAGCTGCTCTTTCTTGATCACACTCTAACACGGTTTTTATAGCTCCGGTTGTTAAATTGTATTGGTATAATTTAGAATATCCTATAATATTTGGATTTACAGATGCGTATCCGTTAGGATCTTCTTGAATATAAGCATAGTTTTCGGTAACTAAAATATTATCAGGCGAGTGAAATCCGTCAGCTTTTCCTCCTACAATATCTCCATCTAACACACAGGTAATTTTTGCGTTTCCTGTTGGATCTGTATCATTTAAAACCACTTTATAAACACGACCTAAAATAGAACCTTTACCTACTAAACCTGGTTTATTACGACCGGTTACGGCAAAATAAATCTCTCTATTATTTGCTGCAGAACCTCTTCTCCAATCAATATCTTCTAATCTAGAGAATCCCATAACACCTTTTGTTTTACATTCTGTATCTAAGGCATTAATTTCTTTTTCTTCAAGTTCTACAAACTCTACATCATATTCCGTTCCTTCGGCCATATCTACTTCATAAGTAACACCTGGAGATGTTACCTTTAAACCATATAATTTACCTCCATTTAAATCACCTCTATCACCAACATACATTCCTAATTGACCCGATGGCACATTATTATCCGAATTATCATCTCCAATAAAAGCAACTGTTTTATCTGAATAAGCATCTTTACCAATTAGAACAGCATTCTCTGTAGACCATTGCCCAAATGCTGGTAACATATTCCCTGCACTTGCATCTGTAGGTGACTTATAAGGATCTGTTACAAAAACACCTTTTGATGCTCCACCCCATTCACCACCTGATAAATACAAAGGTCCAAAACCATGCTCTTCTGGAGAAATCATAGAACCAGAACATTGCGCTGTTTCTCCGGTTGCACTTGCATTTAAAATATACTCTCCTGATAATGGTTTTAAATTTTCATTTAGTTTAATTCTAGCAATGGCATAATCTGCTTCTATATTATTAATTAACGTAAATGTTCCATCTGATTCTGGCAATAATCCTGCACCATCTGCCATAGATCCATAAACAAAATCAGGCGAGTTTGGTATCACATCTTCTGATGATAATATTGGTGTTATTTTTAAGCCTACAAACTCACCTCTTACTTTTAAAAAATTAGGAGTTTTAGAAGTATTTAAGGAAGCGGTTGCATCACTACCATTATTACCATCTGCTCCATTACTCCCATCAACTCCATCTATACCGTTTGCTCCGTCAACACCATCCTGACATGCAGTAAATGTAGTTAAACCAATAAAGGCAGTTAATAATGTTAATACACTTAATTTTAGGTTTTTCATTTTAATATTTTTTAGTTTTTTTAATTCCTCAAATTAAAGGCGCGTTTGTAAAACTTATATCAATGCTATTTTAATAACACATCATTAAAATGTAAATTTTATTAAGAGAACTTAAACAAATAGAATTATTCTAAATAAAAAGGTGCGCTAAATTAGCGCACCTTTTTATTCTTAAATTAACTAGGCTTATCCTAACCAAGCATTTAACATCCATATTGTTTTTTCTTGCTCAGCAATAAAGTCACTCATCATAGAATTTGTTCCTTCATCATCTGCATTGTCTGATAACACTAAAATTTCCCTTTCTATTTTTAATAATTCAGCCAATGATTCAACTACTAATTCTACTGCATCAACATCTTTACTTACATTTTTTCCTACAGGTACTTTAGCCGCTTTTATATAATCATCAAAAGTATGTAATGGTGTTCCTTGTAATGTTAAAATTCTTTCAGCAATTAAATCTACCTTTAATTGAGAGTCTGTATAAAACTCCTCGAACTTAACATGTAACTCAAAGAAGTTTTTCCCTTTGATATTCCAATGTAATCCTCTTACATTTTGATAATATATTTGAAAATTCGCTAATAAAGTATTTAATTCCTTTACTAAAGCTATCGATTTGTTCTTATCTAATCCTAAAACAGTTGTATTCATTGTATTTATATTTTTAATTGTTCTTATTTCTATACCTCAAAAATAGACATAAATAAATCCCAAAAACTATAACTGTTATTGATAGTTTTAATATCTTTATCAAAAAATTTGATGCAATGACAATCACACAGTTAAAATATACGCTGGCTGTAGCTGAATATAAAAATTTTACAGTAGCTGCCGAGCATTGTTTTGTTACGCAACCTACCTTAAGTATGCAAATACAAAAGCTAGAAGACGAGTTAGATGCTAAAATATTTAACCGCTCTAAAAAACCTATCGAGTTAACCGAGGTTGGTAAAAAAATTATTGAACAAGCTAAGGTTATTGTTGATGAAAGCAATCGTATTGTAGATATTGTTCATCAACAAAAAGGATTTGTAGGTGGTGAATTTAAACTTGGTATTATACCAACGGTTATGCCAACTCTACTACCAATGTTTTTAAAGACATTTAGTAAAAGCTATCCGAAGGTTCAGTTAATTATAGAAGAATTAACTACTGAAGAAATTGTTAGAAAATTAACCGATGGCCATATCGATGCTGCTTTGGCCGCAACTCCACTAGAAAATGAAGCTATAAAAGAGCGTGTTTTATACTACGAACCTTTTGTTGGTTTAATACCTAATGAGCATAGATTGTACGATCAAAAAAAGATAAAAGTTGAAGATTTAGAGCTTGATGATATTTTATTACTAGAAGATGGTCATTGCTTTAAAAACAGTATTATAAACTTATGTAGAGCTAATAAGAAAAATACAGCGCACCATTTTCAGTTAGAAAGCGGAAGTTTCGATACGCTTATAAAACTATCTAAAGATGGTTTAGGAATGACCTTATTACCATACTTAAATACACTTGACTTAAATGATAAGGACAAACTACATTTAAGAGAATTTGAAACACCTCCTCCTGCAAGGGAAGTAAGTTTAATTTATCATAAATCGCAACTTAAAATGCAATTAATAGAAGCTTTAAAAAGCACTATAGATGGTGTAATAAGAGGTGCTATTGCTTTTAGTGATGTTGATATTATTAGCCCGATAAATAAAAACTAGTTCAAAAAAAATCCCGCAATTGCGGGATTTTTTATTTAGAATTTATATTCTGATAAAGGTTTCGGAAAATCTTCTGGATTCGCCGCTAAATGATAACGAGGATCCTCAACACCTTCTTCTATAACTCCTGTAAAAATAGGGCTCGCTTTATAAAGCAATATCTTACAATCTTCACTTAAATGTTTTAAAGTAACTTTTTTACCTGCCGCTTGATACTTTTCAACCAAACCAAAAATAGCTTCAATTGCCGAATGATCTGAAACTCTAGATTCAACAAAATCAATTTCTATTTTCTCAGGATCATTTTTAATATCAAATTTACCGTTAAAAGCTGTAATACTTCCAAAGAATAAAGGTCCCCATATTTCGTACACTTTTGTTCCGTCTGCTTTCATTCTTTTTCTAGCTCTAATTTTCTTAGCACTTGTCCAGGCAAAAGATAAAGCTGATATAATTACCCCTACAAAAACAGCTATTGCTAAATCGAAAAATACCGTAACTGCAGATACGATTACCAATACAAATGCATCTGAAACCGGAATTTTTTTCATAATTCTAAAGCTAGACCATGCGAAAGTTTCAATAACCATCATAAACATTACTCCTACTAAAGCTGCAATTGGCACTTGCTCTATATATTTATCAGCAAATAAAATAAAGGTTAATAAGGTTAATGACATCATTACTCCTGATAATCTTCCTCTACCACCAGCGTTGATATTAATAACTGTTTGACCAATCATACCACAACCTCCAGTTCCACCAAATACACCACTTACAATATTTCCTGCTCCTTGTGCAACACATTCTTTATTTCCGTTACCTCTACTATCTGTTAACTCATCTACTAAGTTCATAGTCATTAAAGTTTCTATCAAACCAACAGATGCTGCTAAAAAGGCATAAGGTGCTATAAATTTAAGCGTATCTAAATTAAAAGGAAGGTTACTCCAAAGTTCTAATAGATTTAGTTTTTTTGATATTTCATCAATACCATTTAAACCGGCGCCACCACCATCTCTAATAAAATCACCAACATTAATAGAACTTAAACCACTAAAGATTGATATTAATGTAACAATTAAAATTGCCGTTAATGCTGCTGGTATTTTAGTTGTTAGTTTTGGTAATCCCCATACAATAAGCATCGTTAATAAAACGAGCCCAATCATTGTATAAAGTTTTTCTCCTTGCATGGTTGATTTTACAACTCCGCTATCTTTTACAGAATAAAACCCTTCTTCTGATACATTAAAAACAACCTTTTTTGTTTTGGTATCAAAAACCTGACCTTCTGAAATGAAAAAAGCTTGTTCGTTTGTATTATTATTTTTTACTGAATTTCCATCAATAGTAAATAAAATAGTATCGGAATTTAAATCCTTAACTTGATTATCTGTTACATTATAAACCAACTCTTTCGATTCGGTTTTACGCATATTTTGTCCGAAAAAATCTTTTTTGTTTTCAGTAAACATTCCCAATTGCGCCATAAAAATAACAATTGCCAATCCGTTTACAAATCCCATCATTACAGAATGCGGAATTAAACGCACAAATTTACCAAGTTTAAAAACTCCTGCTAAAACCTGTATGACTCCCATTAAAACCACAGCTGCTAGCAAATAGAAGTATCCCATATTTTCTACAGGATTATCAAATAAAAGACCTTTTGCATGTCCTTCTTGTATCATCGTTACAAAAATAACTGCTACAGCTCCTGCTGCCCCAGAAATAAGTCCTGGTCTACCACCAAAAATGGCAGAGATTATTCCTACCACAAATGCACCAAATAATGCTACTATTGGACTAATTTGGGCAACAAATGCAAAAGCTACTACTTCTGGTATCATTGCTAAAGAAACTGTTATACCTGCTAAGGTATCGTCTTTAATGTTAAGTTTCTTATTCTTAAGGTATTTCATCATAATATTTTCGGCTATTGTAAAAGTTGGCAAATGTAAAGATAATTTTATTCATATAGTTTTATGTTTCATCAAGTTTAATTTTGTTCGCTGTTTTTTTTACTTTATTTTTGAACAATGAACTATCATACCAATTTGATAGCAAAACATGAGCAGGAAAACACTACTTACTTCAAAAGAAATTGAAATTATTCTGCATCGATTAGCCTGTCAGTTAATCGAAAACCACAACGACTTTTCTAATACCGTTTTGATAGGTCTACAACCTAGAGGTACTTTTTTAGCAAAACGATTAACAAAATTATTAACCGAAGAATACAATATTAAAGACCTTAAACTAGGTTTGTTAGATATTACTTTTTATCGTGATGATTTTCGTAGAAGAAATGCGCCATTAGAAGCAACCTCTACTCAAATTGATTTTTTAATTGAAGATAAAAAAGTAGTTATTATTGATGATGTATTATATTCTGGTAGAAGTGTACGAAGTGCTTTAACTGCAATTCAGTCCTATGGAAGGCCAGAGAATATTGAATTGCTAGTGTTAATAGATCGTCGTTTTAGTCGCCATTTACCAATTCAACCTAATTATAGAGGTAGACAAGTAGATGCTATTAATGAAGAAAAAGTTGTTGTTAATTGGCAAGAGACTCACAAAAAAGATACAATATATCTAGAAACCAAGCCTACTAAGCTTGATGATTAGTTATGATTATAAAAACAAACTAAGATGAAGCAGTTAAGTGTTGAAAATTTATTAGGTATAAAATACCTAAACAAAACTGATTTAGAGCTTATTTTTGAAACTGCTTCTCATTTTAAAGAAGTTATAAATAGACCCATTAAAAAAGTTCCTTCTCTTCGAGATATTACAATTGCTAATTTATTTTTTGAAAATAGTACACGTACAAAATTATCTTTCGAATTAGCTGAAAAACGTTTATCAGCCGATGTAATTAACTTTTCTGCAGCGCAATCATCTGTAAAAAAAGGAGAAACTTTAATAGATACTGTTAACAATATATTAGCCATGAAAGTTGATATTGTTGTTATGCGTCATGCAAGTGTTGGCGCTGGTATTTTTTTATCAAGGCATGTAGATGCCAAAATTATTAATGCTGGTGACGGAACTCACGAACATCCAACACAAGCATTGTTAGATAGTTTTTCTATGCGAGAAGCTTTAAACAGTAATCTAAAAGGTAAAAAAATCGTAATCGTTGGTGATGTTTTACACTCGCGAGTAGCACTTTCTAATATATTTGCATTGCAATTACAAGGCGCTAAGGTTAAAGTTTGTGGACCAACTACTTTAATTCCTAAATATATTTCTAGCTTAGGTGTTCAGGTTGAAACAAACTTAAAAAAAGCCCTAGAATGGTGTGATGTAGCCAATGTTTTACGCGTACAACATGAACGAATGGATATTAAATATTTTCCATCAACAAGAGAGTACACACAACTTTTTGGTATCAATAAAGAAATACTAAACAGCCTTAATAAAGAAATTGTAATTATGCATCCAGGACCTATAAATCGTGGTGTAGAATTAACAAGTGATGTTGCCGATAGTAACCAATCTATTATATTAAATCAAGTAGAAAACGGAGTTGCAGTGCGTATGGCCGTTATATATTTATTAGCGCAACAAATAAAAAGATAAGAATGAAAATAGAAGATAAAATTAATTATATTTTAATTAATTCTGACGAGAACACTTTTTTAGAATTCTTCTCTGAGTTTAAAAAAGAACATATTAAATACGGGGAAAAACACCTTATTATTCAAATTTCGCATAATTTTAGCATTACTAGAGAAAATATTTTGCTATTTTTGGTATTCGCTGATGAACATCAAAAAAATGGTACATCTTTTGTAATAGTACTAAAGGATGTAAATATTGATGATTATCCAGAAACATTTAACATTGTGCCTACATTAATTGAAGCCGAAGATGTTATTGAAATGGAAAATATACAACGCGATTTAGGTTTTTAACCTTATATTTATTGCCCCCTAAATGAATACATATGGTAAAAAAAGTACTCTTTCTATTCTTATTAGTGACATTATCTAGTTTTTCTCAGCAAAAATCTATAGATAAATTAGTTGCTTCTCCAAATCCTTTTATTAACAACACTACTATTTTTGTTAATTCTAAAGTAAATCAAACTGTAATTTTAACTATTAGAAATGTACTAGGTAAAACTGTGTATTCGAAAGAAATTAAAGTTCGTAACGGGCGTAATTCTATTCCCTTTCAACGTAATGATTTAAAATCAGGTATGTACATATATGCAATTCAAAGTAACAAAGAAGTAATTTCTAAACGCTTTGTAATTAAATAAATGAGTTTAAATTTAACTATTTTAGGTTGTCATTCTGCTACTCCTAGAGTAAATGCACACCCTACATCCCAATATTTAGAAATTAACAATCGTCATTTTTTAATCGATTGTGGTGAAGGTACACAAAGACAAATGCGAAAATATAAAGTTGGTTTTTCTAAAATCAATCATATTTTTATATCTCACTTACACGGTGATCATTTTTTCGGCCTTATAGGCCTTATTTCTACTTTTGGTATTTTAAACCGAGAGAAAGACCTGCATATTTATGGTCCAAAAGGAATCAAAGAAGTTACTACGCTTCAGTTAAAGCTATCTAAATCTTGGACAAAATATCATATTCATTTTCACGAATTGGTATCTAAAGAAAGTGAATTAATTTTTGAAGATGATAAAGTTTCTGTACACACTATTCCTTTAGATCACAGAGTTTATACTAACGGATTTTTGTTCCGAGAAAAAGAAAAACCAAGAAAATTACACATAGGTAAAATAGAGGAGTACAAGGAAATAGACACTTGTGATTATCATAATATTAAGGCAGGAAAAGATTTTGTGTTATCTACGGGTAAAATCATTCCAAATTCAGAATTAACGTTAAATCCTCCTAAATCCAAAAGCTTTGCTTTTTGTAGTGATACTGTTTACAAACCAAACATAGTTCCTATTATTAAAAATGTTGATTTACTATATCATGAAGCTACATTTTTAAAAAACAGAGAAGATCTATGTGAAAGAACCAAACACTCTACTGCAGAGCAAGCAGCTTCTATAGCCAACCAAGCAAATGTTGCCAAGTTGATTGTTGGCCATTATTCTAGTAGATACCCAAACATAGAAGACTTTAAAAAAGAGGCACAAACTATTTTTAAAAATGTAGAATTAGCCGAAGCTGGTAAGTTATATTCTACAAATACGGCTCCTGTTTCAATTTTAAATTAATACTGATTGGTTGATAATAAAACCAATGTACAAGCTACTTCCGATTTGATTTCGTTTTCTTTTAAAAGTTTATAAAATTCAGTATTCTCAGTACCTGGATTAAAAATAACTCTACGTGGTTTTAGAGATACTATATATTCATAATATTCTTTCTGCCTTTCTGAATTTAAATATAATGTAACAGTGTCTATCGCTTTAAATGGTACTTTTTCTGTTTCTACAGCAACACCGATTACACTGCCACTTCTTAAACCAATTGCTGATGTTTTTATTCCTTTATCAGCCAATCTTTTAATAGCAATATTTGAATATCTTGTAGGATTTAAAGAAGCTCCGATAACTAATGTATGTTGTTTCATAAATGTTGAAGATTAGTTTAAATTAATTTTAAGGCAAGGAAAAAAATAAGGAATTGTATATCTATTAAGACATTTATATGATTGAAAAACAAAAAAACTATTACTTATCTTTATTATATAATAATACAATTTATTTACCGAATTTCAAAGTAGTTTACCAAAACCAAGCGTTATTTCGGGTAAAATAATCGACTTTACAACAAACGAACTATTTTCATATAATAACTCTTCCTTTAAAATTTTGAATAGCGCTATTACTTATTATAATGGTTTTTTAAATAAACGAAGCTCATAAAAGCAAAAAAAATATTTAAATAACAAAAAAACCGAAGCTACTAGCTTCGGTTTTTTTGTTATCAATAATTAGTTAATATTACCAACGGATCACTACCGATCCCCAAGTAAATCCACTACCAAAGGCTGCCAATACAACTAAATCATTTTCTTTAATCTTTCCTTTCTCCCAAGCCTCAGTTAAAGCAATAATTACAGAAGCAGCGGTAGTATTACCATACTTCATAATATTATTATGTACTTTATCGTCACTCAATTGAAACTTCTTTTGAATGAACTGAGCGATACGTAAGTTTGCTTGATGCGGAATTAACATATCAATATCTTCTTTCTTTAATCCGTTTGCTTCTAAACCTTCAATAATAGCTTCAGAAAAACGACCTACAGCATGTTTAAATACAAATTGACCATTCATGTGCGGATAGTAAGAAACATCTTCAGGATCATTTGCTTCCATTATTTCAGGTACCCATCTACTAGTAGAAGGTCCCATTAATGCTAATTCTTCCGCATGTTTACCTTCAGAATGTAAGTGAGAAGATAAAATTCCTTTTCCTTCCTCTTCACTTCTAGACATTACTGCTGCTCCGGCTCCATCACCAAAAATCACAGTAACTCCTCTACCTCTTGTAGATTTTTCTAAACCTCCTGAATGATTCTCTGCACCAATTACAAGAATGTTTTTATACATTCCTGTTTTTATAAACTGATCGGCAACAGACATTGCATAAATAAAACCAGAACATTGGTTACGCACATCTAACGCACCAATAGTTGGCATATCTAACATATTTTGTATTTGTACTCCCCCACCAGGAAAATACATATCAGGACTTAAAGTTGCAAAAATGATAAAATCGATGTCATCTTTAGTCAACCCAGCTCTTTCAATTGCAATTCTAGAAGCTTTTGCTCCCATAACAGCAGTCGTATCTCCTGTTTTTGGGTCTATCCAACGACGCTCTTTAATACCTGTTCTTTCCTGGATCCATTCATCCGAAGTATCCATAAACTCTTTTAAGTCATTATTAGTAACCACATTATCTGGCACATAATAACCTAATCCTGTTATTTTTGAATTATACATATGCTATGTTATTCTTTTTGTTGTTTGTTTATTTGTAGCTTGTAAAAATAGTAATTTTTACTTTGATATAAAACTACCTTAAAAGATAGTCATTATTAACACAAAAATGCCATATTGTCACAAAACTTATTTTGGTATTTTTTTTGACTACTATATACTTTAATAGAAAAAATATCAAACAAAATATATAATTATGAGCAAAGGAAGTATTAATGTGTCGGTAGAAAATATATTTCCACTGATTAAAAAATTCTTGTATTCTGATCACGAAATCTTTTTACGTGAGTTAATATCTAACGGAACAGATGCAACAACTAAATTAAAGCATTTAATTGCAATCGGTGAGGCAAAAACCGAATTAGGTGATGCTAAAATCGAAATAAGTATTGATAAAGAAGCAAAAACCATTACGATTAAAGATCAAGGTTTAGGTATGACTGCTGATGAAGTAGAAAAATACATCAATCAAATCGCCTTTTCTGGAGCTGAAGAATTTTTAAATAAATATGAAGATGGTAAAAACGAAACTGGTGTAATTGGACACTTTGGTTTAGGTTTTTACTCTGCTTTTATGGTTGCTGAAAAAGTTGAGTTAATTACTAAATCATTTAAAGATGCCCCTGCTGCTCATTGGACATGTGATGGCTCTCCTGAATTTAATTTAGAAGCTCACGATAAAACTGATAGAGGAACTGAAATTATTTTACATGTTGCTGAAGATTCTTTAGAATTTTTAGAAGAGGCTAAAATTGGTGGTTTACTTAACAAATACAATCGTTTTAACCAAGTGCCAATTAAATTTGGAACGAAACAAGTTAACGATCCTGATTTTACTCCACAAACAACAACCGATGCTGAAGGTAAAGAAACTACTGAGCCTCACAAACAAATTGAGGTTGACAACATCATCAATAACACAAACCCTGCTTGGACGAAAGCTCCTGCAGATTTAAATGATGAAGATTATACAAACTTCTATAGAGAATTGTATCCAATGCAATTTGAAGAGTCTTTATTTCATATTCACTTAAATGTTGATTATCCGTTTAACTTAACAGGAATTTTATTCTTCCCTAAGTTAACACAGAACTTAGATATGCAAAAGGATAAAATCCAATTGTATCAAAACCAAGTGTATGTAACGGATAATGTTGAAGGAATTGTACCTGACTTTTTACAGATGTTAAAAGGTGTTATTGACTCACCAGATATTCCATTAAACGTTTCTCGCTCTGGCCTACAAGCAGACGGAGCAGTGAAGAAAATTTCTGGTTACATTACTAAAAAAGTAGGTGATAAATTAGCTTCTTTATATAAAAAAGATCGTGCTGATTTTGAGCAAAAATGGAACGATATTAAAGTAATTATCGAATACGGAATGTTATCAGAAGATAAATTCTTTGATAAAGCTAAGAAATTTGCTTTATACCCAACAGTTGCAGATACTTTTTTCACTTTTGATGAATTAATTGAGAAGACAAAAGATGCTCAAACTGACAAAGATGGTAATCACATAATCTTATACACTTCAAATAAAGAAGCACAACACAGTTATATTCAGGATGCAACTGCAAAAGGATATGAGGTAGTGGTTTTAGACTCTCCTATTGTATCTCACTTAATGCAAAAACTAGAAACTTCAGGTGAATCTAAAGTTCAGTTTACAAGGGTAGATTCTGATTTTATTGATAATTTAATCAAAAAAGACGAAGCTGTTATCTCTAAATTAACTGATGAAGAAAAAGAAACGTTAAAACCAGTTATTGAAGGTGTAATTGCATCTCAAACATATACTGTTCAATTAGAATCTATGGATTCCTCTTCTTCTCCTTTCTTAATCACTGTACCAGAGTTTATGCGTCGTATGAAAGAAATGCAAGCTTCTGGTGGTGGAGGTGGAATGATGGGAATGGGTAATTTACCTGAAATGTATAACTTAGTTGTAAATACAAATCACCCATTAGTTTCTGAAATCTTAAATGCAGATGAAGACAAGAAAAAAGGATTAATTACGCAAGCTTTCGATTTAGCTAAGTTATCTCAAAACCTTTTACATGGTGAAGATTTAACCAACTTTATTAAGCGTTCTTACGAATTAATTAAGTAAAATTTATAGTTACATATAACCTTAATATCAGTCGAGTATTTTATTTTGAAGCTTTTGCTAAAAATAAAATGTATCGAGAACATAACAGCCTCTTTGTTTACTCAAAGAGGTTTTTTTTGTAAATCTTCTTAAAAATTCTACTAAACTAGTTTAATTACTAATACAAGTTTCTATTTTTGTAGTTCAGTATTAAGATAAAACAACAGTGATTGATACAGAAAGCAATCCAATTAATAAAGCAACACTATCTGAAGAGCTTATAAATACCCATTTTAAGCCAAAAACTAACGAGCAATTAAATATAGAAAATCCTAACAGGCAAAACAGAAGACAGGCTACTGAAGAGCAACTCAACAATCCGTTACATGGTGTTAAACTTGCGCAAATTCTAGAACGTTTAGTTGATCATTATGGTTGGAAATATTTGGCTGAACGTGTAAATATTCGTTGTTTTAAACACGATCCTACCATGAAATCGAGTTTAGGGTTTTTAAGAAAAACTCGCTGGGCTCGTGAACATGTTGAAGATGTTTATTTAGATATGTTAGAAGAACAACAGCAATAATATAATTTAAAAAATAGAAATCATTAAAATAACAAAAGCAAACACCGCACAAGCAAAACTTTTTTCTAAAATTAGTGTTCCTTCTTTTTTAACTGCACATGGTCATTCTGCTCCGCCTAAAGACATGGATGCTTATGTAGCTAACAACTTTAAAGAAAGTGATTTTATAAAAGAACTAGAGACTGCAGAAAATGAATATTATTTGTTAGAGTATGAAAGCAAAACTGCAGGCTATTCTAAAATAATCTTCAATAAAACCTGTGAAGATGTTGTTGCTAAAAACATCACTTATATGAGTAGGCTTTATTTACTTGAGGAATTTTATGGTTTAGGACTCGGTAAAAAATTATTTGATTTTAATGTAGCCTTATGCAAGGAAAATAATCAAACAGGAATTTGGTTAAACGTTTGGGTAGAAAACAAAAAAGCGATTCAGTTTTATGAAAAAGTAGGATTTAAAATAATAGGAAAAACTGATTTTCAAATATCTGCAACACACTCAAACCCGAATCATATTATGTATTTAGAGTTTTAAACTCCAGCCAATTTATTTATAACAACTCTCATAAACATATGTTATTTTGCTAACTTTTTTTATTAAGTATATTTGTTCACAATCAAAAAAAACAACTATTTATGAAAAAGGTTCTTTTAACAATCTTAATTGTTACTACTTTACTTGCTTCTTGTAAACAAAATAAAAAAGACTCAGTTACAATCCCTGTTAAAGAAAACAGCGCTTTTAATACCTTATTAAAAGAGTACAATGAAGGAAAACTAGAATTAAAACCAATCGATGCTACTTTTGCTGGTGACAATCGTTTTAATGATCAGTTTCCGAATACCTTATCTGAAAATCACCAAACAAAAACCACTGTTTTTTATCAAAAGTACAAATCTAAACTAGTAAGTTTTAAAGACAATTCTTTAACTAAAAGTCAGCAAATGAGTAAAGCTGTTTTAGATTGGGATTGCGACATGACCTTAGCTCAAAATAGTTTTAAAAATGATGCTTTAATGCCTATTAATCAAATGTGGACTATCAATTTAACGATGGGGCAATTAGGTAGTGGTAGCAGCGCACAACCTTTTGATACAGCCAAAGATTACGAGAACTGGCTAAGTAGGCTAAATGGTTTTCATGAGTGGTTGCAAACTGCTATAAAAAATATGCAACAAGGAATTAAAGAGGGTTATGTTTTACCTAAATCATTGATTAAAAAAGTGATTCCGCAGTTTAAATCATTAGCAGAAACTAAAATTGAAGCGCATTTATTTTATACACCAATTAAAAATTTTCCACCAAAATTTTCTGAAGCGGATAAAAAAATGTTAAAAAAAGCATATATAAATACTCTTGAAAACAAATTGATTCCTGTTTTTAAAAAAATGCATACTTTTTTAGCTACAGATTATTTAGAAGCAGGTAGAGCAAGTAGCGGAATTTCTGAAATACCAAACGGAATTGCTTACTATCAACATGCTATAAAAAACTATACAACTACAAAAATGACCCCTGATGAAATTCATAACTTAGGTTTAACTGAAGTTGCAAGGATTTTATCTGAAATGGAAAAAGTAAAAAAACAAGTTGGTTTTAAAGGAACTTTAAAGGAGTTTTTTAACGATGTTCGTGAAAACAAAGCCTTAATGCCTTATAACACACCAAAGCTAATTATTGCTAATTTTAATGCGATTCATAATAAAATGAAACCGCAATTAGAAAAACTATTTGGTAATAAGCCTAAAACAGCCTTTATCGTAAAACAAACCGAAAAATTTAGAGAAGCTTCTGCGAGTGCAGAATATAACCCAGGTTCTTTAGACGGAACACGTCCTGGTGTTTTTTATACACCGATTCCGGATGCTACAAAATACAATGTATTTTCTGATGAAGCATTATTTTTACATGAAGCGATTCCGGGGCATCATTATCAAATTTCGTTGACACAAGAAAATAAAGATTTACCAGATTTTAGAAAAACATTATGGTATAGCGCTTATGGAGAAGGTTGGGCTTTATATACTGAAAACTTAGGAAAAGAGTTAGGTTTATACACCGATCCTTATCAATATTTCGGAATGTTAGGAATGGAAATGCACAGAGCCATTCGTTTGGTTGTTGATACAGGAATGCACGCAAAAGGTTGGAGTCGTGAAAAAGCGATTCAATATTCATTAGATAACGAAGCTGAAGGTGAAGCAAGTATTATATCTGAAATTGAGCGTTATATGGCCAATCCGGGGCAAGCATTGTCCTACAAAATCGGACAGTTAAAAATACGCGAGTTACGTGCCAAAGCTAAAAAAAAGTTAGGAACTTCATTTGATATTAAAGAATTTCATAATCAGGTTTTAGAAACAGGCTGTATTCCTTTAGCTTTATTAGAAAGTAAAATTAACACTTGGATTGCTAAAAGTAAGTAGTTTTTAGCACATTAAAATAAATCATAAAAAAATCCGCTTTGAAAAACTCAAAGCGGATTTTTTATGCTAATTACAATTCTTTGGTAAAATAATTTTTAAGCATATAAACTTGTCCAAAAAACATTATCGTAAAAAAGAAACAAGCATATAACATTGTATTAGAAACGGTAAGACCTTCAAATAAGTTTGGCATCTGTACTTCTGATAAAAAACCGAAATTAATTTCAGGCATTTTAATCGATTTTAATGAACTTCCTCTTGATACATATAAAATACTTGCCGTTAAAACACCTACAAGAACAAACCATATTTTAGTTGAAATTAAAGGTTTAGGTTTATAAACCTCTATGTTTTCTTTTTGCAATATTATATCCATCAAATTAGCTGTAAAACTTACAGACGGACGCTCTATTTCTATTTCTTTTATGTACTTTTTAGTAAAAGCATCAAGATTTTTTATGTCTTTATTTTCTCCCATAATGATTAATTAATTCGGGTTCTACTTTCTTTTCTACTATATTTAATAAACTTTTTCTAGCTCTGTGTAATTTTACTTTTACGTTTGCTTCCGAAAAATCTGTTACTTCAATAATTTCTTTTAAACTTAATTCATCAAAATAAAACATCCATAAAATAGCTCTTTCATCTTCAGGTAAACTTAGCATACAAATATTTATTACCTCTGCTCGTTCTTTTCGTTCAATGCTCTCTAAAATACCTTCTGTAGATTTTATTTTATTAATGGTAATTTCATCTATCGTGTCAATATTATATTTACCCTTATTCTTCTTTAAATTATCTAAAGAAGTTCGGTAACCAATTTTATAAAGCCAGGTAGAAAATTTTGAATCTCCTTTAAACTTATTTAAATTTTTATAAGCTTTAATAAACGTATCCTGAGAAATCTCTTCGGCCTCTTCCCTATTCTTTACCATTTTTAAAGCCAAAGTAAACACCATATTTTTATACCTCTCTACTAAGGTAGAAAATGCATTGGCATCACCCTTTAATACTTTATCAATATATGTTTGGTCGTTGTTAGTAGTCATTTTATTCTTTGACAGTGCATTCTTTTAAAAGGTTACATAAATTTTAAAAAAGTTTTTTATTTTTTCTGTAACCTTTTTTTAATAACACGGTCATACTTGCAAACACATTAAAAATAATCATTTAAAATTAAAAATATGGAAGTAGCAGTTGTATTTATGTTCTTATTCGCAATAATATTCGGAATCTTTTATTTATTCTATTCAACACGTAATAAAGAACGCTTGGCTTTAATAGAAAAAGGTGTGGATGCAAAAATATTTATGCAAGGAGAACGAAAAAAATCAACATTAACAGGTAGAATCATCGTTTTAAACTTAGCCTTATTATTAATGGGTATTGGCTTAGGTATTTTCTTCGGATTAATAATCGATACATACACATCTATTAATGAAGACGCTGTTTACCCTGCAATGATTTTTCTTATGGCAGGTGTAGGTTTATTTGCAGGCTTTAACATTACTAAAAAATTAGATAACGAGTAAACCTATATAATATCTTATAATGTTTAAAGAGAGTGAAACAATGTTTCATTCTCTTTTTTGTTTTTGTAATTTAGTAACCTAAATTTTTATTTGAAATGAAAAAACTAACATTATTATTTTTTATAATTACCTCAACACTAATAGCACAAACAGATGCTAAAATTTACGATATTATAAATACTATTTCTTCGGATAGAATTAAAGCGGACATAAAAACGCTTACAGAGTTTGGTACAAGAAATACTTTTTCTGATACCATTTCTAACACGCGTGGTATTGGCGCAGCAAGACGTTGGGTAAAATCTGAATTCGATAAAATATCTACCGATTGTAACAATTGCATAAACACAATGTATCAGAAAGATTTCGTTACCAAAGAAGGCAATAGAAGAGTTCCTCATGATGCTTGGATTGTAAATGTTGTAGCAATACAGAAAGGAACAAAATACCCTAACAGCTATGTTATTATGAGCGGTGATATTGATTCGCGCGCAAGTAATACAATGGATTTTACAACCGATGCTCCTGGTGCAAACGACAACGCATCTGGTATGGCTGGTACAATTGAAGCTGCTAGAGTTTTAAGTAAATATCAATTTGAAAGTAGTATTGTGTATGTTGGTCTTTCTGGTGAAGAACAAGGCCTTTTTGGTGGTGCAGGATTGGCTAAATATGCTAAAAAGCAAGGTTGGGATATTATTGGTGTTTTAAATAATGATATGATTGGTAATATTACCGGTGTGGATGGCGTAATTGACAATCGTAGTTTTAGAATTTTTTCTGAACCAGTACCTGCTAATGAAACCGAAAGACAACGAAAAATGCGTCGTTTTTATGGTGGTGAGGTTGATGGTATTTCGCGTCAATTAGCTAGATATATTCATAAAACAACAAAAACCTATATGCCCGAAATGAATCCGATGATGATTTATAGATTAGATCGTTTTGGTCGTGGCGGGCATCACAGGCCTTTTAATGATTTAGGTTTTGCAGGAATTAGAATTATGGAAGCTCATGAAAACTACACACAACAACACCAAGATATAAGAACCGAAAAAGGCATAGAATATGGCGATACTTTTAAACATGTAAACTTTGGTTACGCAAAAAAACTAACCGCAGTAAACGCAATTACAATGGCTAATTTAGCGTTGGCTCCACCTAGCCCGAAGGAAGTTGCTATAGGCGGAATAGTAGAAGCTTCTGCAAAATTAAAATGGAATAAAGTTAAGGGTGCTAAAGGTTATAAAATTTATTGGAGAGACACCACATCTCCTACTTGGGATAATGCTAGATATGTAGAGACTACTGAATTTACTTTAGACGGAATTGTAATTGATAACTTCTTCTTCGGTGTAGCATCTGTAGGACAAAACGGGCATGAAAGCGTTGTTGTTTTTCCTAATAAAATTATGCGATAATATTTAAAAAACTATATCGTTATTAAATAAGTTATAGATAATAATTAAATTTAAGTACCTTAGAAAACTCTTAAAAAAACAACAAAATGCAATTAGAAGAACTTGTTATAAAATTTAAAGAAAAGGATGTAAAGGCTTTTGAAAAACTGCATCAAATGTATAATAAAAGTGTAGAAGGTGTTATTTTTAATATTGTAAGAGATAGAGAAATTGCTGAAGAAGTAACACAAGATGTTTTTATTAAAGCTTGGAATAATGTAGATTCTTATTCACAAAAAAAAGGACGTTTCTTTACATGGATTATCAATATTGCTCGTAATGCCGCGATTGATAAAACGCGATCTAAAAATTTTAAGAACAGTTCTAAAAACCTTGACGCTCAAATTTTCGTAGATATATTAGAAACTTACGATAGTTTAGACTCAAGAACTGATACCATTGGTATTAAAAACTTTGTTAACAAGTTAAAAGACACTTGTGTTAAGGTAATTGAATTACTTTATTTTAAGGGTTTTACGCAAAAAGAAGTTTCAGAGAGCTTAGACATGCCTTTAGGAACCGTTAAAACGAGAAACAGAAATTGTATTAATGAATTAAGAATAATGCTTAAATAATGGAAGCAAAAAAACACATAGAATCTGGTATATTAGAACTTTATATTGCTGGTGCTCTTTCTGAAAAAGAAAATGAGCAAGTATATAAACTAATAATGGAGCATCCAGAAATTTTAAAGGAAGTAAGAGAAATAGAGAAATCAATTTCTTCTCTTACAGCCCATGTCGCTCCGAAAGAAACTAAGAACTCTTTTAAAGACATTTTAATTAAAATGTTACAAGAAAAAGAGCGCACAACCAAAGTTATTCCGCTAAATACTTCGAAAAATAATTGGCTTACTTATGCTGGTTGGGCAGCAACTTTAATTATTGGTAGCACTTTACTTTTATCAATAAACAAAAACAATAATTTACAGGCCGAGTTAGATACAATTAATCAAGCAAAGGATCAGTTTGAAATTCAATTAGAAAAATCTAATACGTATTTAGCGCAAAACGAAAGCTTATTAAAAGTAATAAGAGATAAAGATATTGTTACTGTGCCTTTACAAGGGCAAAAAGTACTTCCTGAAGCATATGCAAAGGTTTACTGGAACAAAAACACAAAAAACATTTACTTAGATGTACAAGGATTACCAGATCCTCCTAAAGGAAAAGTATATCAAGTATGGTCTTTAAAACTTGATCCTTTATCTCCTACTAGTTTAGGAACTATAGATAATTTTACAGCTAGTAAAAACAAAGTGTTTACAATAAGCAATCCTAATGAATCTCAAGCATTTGGTATTACATTAGAACCTGCAGGTGGTAGTATATCTCCTAATTTAGAGCAATTATATACGCTAGGAGCTGTTTAATTAATCTTTACATACATCATAAATATAGTCGCTTAAAAGCGGCTATATTTATTTACAACAAACTTATGTACATTAAAGTAATACCCTGCTTATATAGCTTAATTATAGAGACAGTAATGTATATAACTCCATATTTGCCTTCACTTAATTGTATTTAATTACACAACAACTATCTTTCCTTTTAGTATTCTGTTGATTTCTTCTAGTATTACATCGTTTTATTATAGTCTAAAAACCTTTATTTACTAATATAGGCTATGAACTTAAGATGTTTTTGGGCTACTTAAAATATTAATAATTGTTAAAACAATACACTAGTTATATACTTCATAAAATGAACATAGCCGCTTAAAGCGGCTATGTTTTGTTATCACTAATCCTTCTAAAAAAAAATGATAACAGCTAATAATTGTCCCCCCGAACAACTATATGTTTTAAAATGAATATCTTATTGATGCCTTTACTGAAAAAGGTGTCCCAGGTGTAAAATGAATTTCTTCTACTGAATTAGGTTCGTTCTGTAATCTAGATTCTGTTGCAAACTGCGTCTCGTTCCAGGCTACATTAAATAAATTTTCGACAGACAAACCAAGCGTTATATCATTCATCTTATAACTAATATTTGCATCTGCAACAAAATAACCTTCTGCTACAATCGAATTATCTTCATTTGCAGGTCTATCTCCTAAATATCTATAATCGATACCTCCAGAAAAATTATTAAAATTATTTACTGATAATCCTCCTGTTACAGTAACTATAGGTGCCAATGGTATATTATCTTCACCTGATGGTGTTCCTAAGCTTTTTGCATTAGTCAATGTAGCATCACTATTTAAATACAACCATTCGTTTATTTGGTATCTAAACCCTAAGTCTAATCCAAAACGTTCTGTTTTTCCTGAAGGTTCTATAATACCCGCATCACCAACATACACCAATTCATCTTCAGATAATAAAAACCATAAGACGGTGTTTATTGCTACTTTTGATGTAGGTTTCCATACATTTCCTATATCTAAACCGTATGCTCTTGGTAATGTTTTTCTATTTGGTTGTTTAGCTACTACCCTAGTATCATTTGTATGAAACCCAATTCCTGATTTTAAAAACCACTGAGTTTTAGCACTGGGAGTATACGTTATACTTACTTTAGGATTTACAATTACTTTTGATTTTGAAAATGTTTTATATTCATCTAACAAGTAATCATTGTATGAAAAATTTAAATAATCTAAACGCAAAGCAGGTGCTATTATAAACTTACCTAATTCAAATTCACTATTTAAAAAAGAATAATAGTTTGTTTGATGCACTGCTCCTAACTGAATTTCATCTAAAACTTGTTTTCTTTGTAAGGTGTGTGACAGCTCTAAATTATTAATTATATCTGCTCTTAAACCTGTTCCGAAAGTTACAGTTACAGGTGTGTTAGAAAGCTTTGTTTTCTTTTTAAACTGTGTATTAAATCCATAAATATCTCTATTTTCTGTTTGTTTAATTTGATCACCGTTTATAGGATCATCTAAGAAAAAAGTAAAGTTAGAAAATAGGTTAAAATTATAGTTTGAATAGAAAACGTTAGAAATAACATTTACATCGTTTTTTAAAACTTTAGAATGTTCTAAATTAATATTTGTTCTAGAAGTTGTTCCTCCTTCAGTATCATCGATACTTCCAAATCGAGTAATATTTCCATTAGCAACTTCTCTTACCGGAATTTGACCCGATGCATCCCATTTACTTGTAAAGTGCGATGCTGATAATGACAAACTGCTATTATCTTTTAAAAACGTTTTGTATTTAGAAAAAAGATTGATTCTGCTAAAATTCTGAGGAGATTCTACAAAACCATCAGTTGACAAATACTCTATCGCTACATAAGCGTTATCTGTACTGTTCTTATCTAAAAGGTTAAACATTCCTAATGTTCTAAAGGTATTAAACTGCCCTATTCCTACTTCTATTTGACTTTCATCTAAATACGACTTTGTTTTAAAATCTACATAACCGGCAGTATTAAAATCACCTTTACTAGCATAATATGGTCCTTTACCAAAGTTTATTTTTTCTATTGTTTCCGGAATTAAAAAATGTAAATCGCTATATCCTTGTCCGTGCGCATGAGAAACCATATTTACTGGTATTCCGTCTACAGATAATGCTAAATCGGTACCATGATCAATATCAAAACCTCTTAAAAATATTTGCTCTGCCTTTCCTCCTCCAGCATGCTGGCCTATAAAAAGGCCTGGTACTTTTTGTAAAATTTGTTGTGAAGAACTTACTGGTTTCTTATCTAAATCTATTCTAACAAAATTTTGCAAAGGGTCTTGCTTACTCGACAATGTCATTTCATCTAACATAAAACTCTTCATCGATAAGGTTATGACATTTGCTTTGTTAAAGTCTTTTTTGGTTAATTGTATTATTTTTTTTTCGTATCCTAAAAGACGAAACTCTACAAAATCTCCATCTTTCGCTTTATCAATCACAAATTTTCCATTTAATTCGGTATGCGTATGGCTATTACTAGTAACATTATAGACGTATACGTTCTCTAAAGGTTTGTTATTTTTATTCATTACTTTGCCAATAAACTCTTGTGAGAACATCTTAAAGCAACTTAAAAAAGTTACAAATAATAGTAGTTTAGTTTTCAAAATGATAGATTTTTTATTAGATATTTAAAATTTTCTTCTCCATCAAAGGTCCTAATTCAAAAGAACTTTCCAAAAGTTCTTTTCTTATTTTTTTTGCTTTTTCTTCTATACCATTTGCTTTATATATTTCTGCAATATGGTACTGAACTGATGGTTCGAAAGTTTTTCCTAATACACTATCATTTACAATTTGTAATGCCTTTTTATACTCTTTATTTTTATAATAATACCAAGCTAATAAATCATACGATTGCGGAGTTGGCCTACTATTTATTTCTTTTTTTATATAAGGGAATGCTTTTTCAGAATCATTAAATTCTTCAAGATATAATTTCGCTAAATGTTGATTATACATTACACCATATTGGACATTTTTTATACTTGATAAATAAAGATCTATATTATTCTTTTTAGATATAGAGTCATTTTGAAACTCTGCTATTTCAGACTTTAATAAAAAGTAATCTGGCGAAAAATGTTTATCACTTATAATATCTAAAATTCGCAATGCTTCTTTGGGGTTTCTATCATGCGAAAACACAATCCAAGCAATACCTTTTTTCGCATACGCGTTGTTATTATCTAACGCTAAACTCTTTAAATATAAATTGTAAGATTCTTTTATTTGACCATTATGACCATAAAAATCAGCTAAATTCGTATAACTCCATATTTTAAGAGCTTTATCATTAGCTTCTTCGGCTTTTTTCATTCCTTTTTCCATAAAACGAATTGCAGAAGTTAAATCTCCCTGATGATCATGCCATTTAGAAACTCTTATTAAATAATCAAAATCTGAATAATCTTCTATTTCAGACAAATATTTAGATGCTTTTTCTGTATCACCGAGTTCTAAGTAAACATCGAAAAGCATTTTATTAGTGCTATTTAAATTATCACCATTTATTGCTGCTTTTTTTAATAACTCTAACGACTCTTTAAATCTATGTTGTGATATGTAATTTCTTGCTAATGCTCGTAAACTCGATGAGTTACTAAAATTAGTTTTTATGTTTATTTGAAGCAATTTATTTTCTGCTTCTATTAGGTAAGAGATATTACCTTTTGATGAAAAAAGCATTGTGTTCGCACTTGCAATCTTTGTTAAATAAGGGTATTGGGAAGGTTGATTGTTTAATTTATTTTGCCAAAAATCAAGTTCTTTTTGGGCTAAAAAATCAGATACGTTTATTGTATTATTTAAAAAAATATTATAATCTAACTCTTTTGCTATTTTTACTTCTTTAGAAGTTGAGCAACTTACTAATATGCTTAAAATAGCGAACGAAAGAATTGTTTTTAATGTTTTCATAATCAAGAAGGATTAAATATCAATTTTTAAAAAACTGGCTGCCAATTAATCAGCAACCAATTTTCATTAAGGGGAATTCATTAATTTTAATATTATTACCAAGGGCTAGCTAAGTAAGGGAAAGACGTTAAAAACTCTTTATCATTAGCACTTACATTATCGTCTGATAAAGTTGGATTCTCAGACATTGTTAAACCAGTTTCACCTCCGAAGATTAAAATTAGTTCTACCGTAATTACATCATCAGCTAAAGCTCTACCTGTTAATACATTTGACCCGTCATAAAATGTTGTTTTACCATCTAAAGACACTGTTAAAACATCTGTTGCTAATACACCTGCAAATGCTGCTGCATCAAAACCTAATGCGTTTTCATCTCCTTCATTAAAATAAGCAGGACTTAAAGCTTTTAAATTTGTTTCAAACATTGTTGCAAATGCAGCTCCCTGATTAGAAGGTATTGTTACATTAAACATGTCTTTTTTATCACTATCTACAAATACAGTGTTAATAGCTGGTCTTCCCATTTGGTCTTTCTGTGCATAAGTTCCTGAAAAGCTAATTGGAGCATCATAATCCATATTATCTTCATCATCACTACAACTTGTTAGCGTTAAAAACGATAACATTAATATTGTTACTATTCTTATAGGCTTAAGTTTCATTCTTGTAGGCTTTGTTAAAATAAAGATTGATAGAATTGAAATTGCTATGTTTTTTATATTTTTAAGTTTCATAATTGTAGAATTTAAAATTTGATTAATGATTATTGCTTAGCTTTAGTTTCTACCCAAGTATTAATAGTTCCAGATCCTCCAACCATCAATTTAGGTAGCTCTACAACAACAGATAATACGTTTGTTTCTTTAAAAGTATCAGAACCTGGATTATCAAATCCACTTGCCGTACCACCAATAATTTCTCCATATTTAGCAAAATCCATAAAAAAAGGATCATCTCTAGGTCCTGCGAAAAACTTCATTGCTCCTTTAGCACCTATCATTGGGCTAGAACCGTACGGTGTTATTGACACACCATATTCAGAACCATCTTGTGGTAATGAACTATTTAAACCTGTTGCCGATGGTTCATAAGGACCAAAGAAATACATTTTTCCATTTCTTGGAATTGCTTGAATTACTAAATCTTCTATATAATCTAAATCAGTATCAATATTAAACTCAATTAAAACATTCTCATCAAATTTAGCCGTACTTGTTGCTGTTGGACTTAATAAACCTTGAATATTTGCCACAAAGACTAAATTATCTGTGTCTTCTGCTTGGAATGCATAAAAATCTGTAATATCACTTGAACCTCCTTTTACATCTGGAGCTTCAATATGATCTGCTGCAAAAAGTATCAATCCTATTAAAGCAAAAGCTCCTGCTCCGATAATTAATTTTATTTTCTTCATGATTATAAATTTATTAGTTAATTATTCATTCGCTCTTACTTACGAGAAAATCTCTCTTACGGTTTTATTTATTATTGTTTTTTTAAAAAATAAAGCTCTATAAATACAACACATAAGCACACATTATTTTTTTATATGAATAACAAATAGCTATTATATATTTTGTATTTTACGGTATAAACTTTGGTTGATTTTAAAAAAATGACAAAAAAAATACTTAAATATTTAGGAGCTCTTCTAGTTCTATTTCTTATGCTGTATGCCATTGGTCCTAAAGCCGAAAAACCAACCTTAACAACTCAATTACCTATTAACAAAATGAGTTTGTTAGAAATACAAAATGCTGTTTACGATGAGAATGATAACGCAAGTATTAGATTAGGTAATCATTCTCGGTTAATTTGGGCAGATAGCATTCCGAAGAAAACAGAATATTCAGTAGTATATCTCCACGGATTTTCTGCAAGCCCTGCAGAAACTGAAATTATTTACACCAATTTTGCAAAACGATATGGAGCTAATTTATATGCTCCTCGTTTATTTAAGCACGGTTTAAAAGACAAAGAGCCTCTATTAAATTTTACTGCTGAAGGATATTTAGAATCAGCAAAAAAAGCAATTGCTATTGGTAAACAATTAGGTGAAAAAGTAATATTAATATGTGTGAGTACTGGTGCTACTGCTGGTTTGTTTTTAGCTTCTGAAAACCCAGAAATTGCAGCACTAATATTATCCTCTCCTAATATTGATGTTTATGACACCAACTCTAATTTAGTTACAAAGCCTTGGGGAAAACAAATTTTAAAATTAGTAATGGGTGGTAATTATCAAACTTGGCAACCACCAAATGGCGCTGAAAAATATTGGTATGCAAAATATAGAATTGAAGCTATTGTTCAGCTGAAACTATTAATAGGAGCTACAATGAAACAGAACGTTTTTGAAAAAATAAAACAACCCTTGTTCATGGCGTATTACTATAAAAATGAAGAAGAGCAGGATAAAACCGTTTCTGTAAAACGTATGAAAGAAATGTATAATCAAATCTCTACTACTGACAAAAACAAATATCAAGTGGCAATTCCGGAAGCAAAAAATCATTCTATTGCTTCTAAATTTTTCACTGAAGAATATAAAACCGTAGAAAAAGAAATATATTATTTTGCTGATACAGTTTTAAAATTAAAAATAAAATGAGTAAGATTCTTATCACTGGTGGAACAGGATTAGTTGGAAAACAACTTCAAAAAAAACTAGAAGAAAAAAACCATAGTGTTGTTGTACTTACCCGAAGTCCGACTTTAAAAAATGAATTTAAATGGGACATCTCTAAAGAATATATTGATGATAACGCTTTTAAAGACGTTACACATATTATTCATTTAGCAGGAGCTGGTATTGCTGATAAAAGATGGACCGCTAAACGCAAAAAAGAACTTATTAATAGCCGTGTACAATCTGCTAACTTGCTTTTTAAAAAAATAAAAGATTTAAAAATTGATTTAAAAGGTTTTATTTCTGCTTCAGGAATTGGTTATTATGGCGCTGTTACTTCTAACAAAATATTTACGGAAGACGATGCTCCTGAGAATGATTTTATTTCTAAAGTTTGTGTCGAATGGGAAAATGCCGCTCATCAATTTAAACAACTAAACACTTCGGTTACTATTTTAAGAACTGGTATTGTACTTACAAAGTTAGGCGGTGCTTTACCCAAAATAAATACGCCTTTGTTTTTAGCTGCTTTAGGTACTGGCAAGCAATACATGCCTTGGATTCATATTGATGATTTATGTAACATGTATGTAAAATCGGTTGAAGATGTTCGTTTTACAGGAATATATAATGCTGCAGCTTCTGAACATGAAACGAATAAAAGTTTTACTAAAAAATTATCAAAAACTATTGGTAAACCTATATTTCCTCTTAATGCTCCATCATTTGTTTTAAAAATAGTATTAGGGGAAATGTCTTCTATATTATTAAAAGGCAGCAGAGTATCTTCTGTAAAAACATCTGCTATTTATTCTTTTATTTTTACTGATTTAAAATCAGCTTTAAAAAACATTTATCATAATGAATGATAAACTAAAAAATCCGGTTTGGTATTCTTTAAATGAAACTCATAAAAACATAGCTATTAAATATGATGGCGTACAATTTTACGATCCTGAAATTTGCCCTTTTGGGGCTTTTACCGATCACTTAAAAATAACTGCTGCTATAAATGAATATGCTAAACTTACAGAGAGTTTTTTCTTAGTTACAGAAAATGAAATTCCAATTCACGATACCAACTTCGTTACTTTAGATAGAAAAATAGAAGGCTGTCAAATGGTGTTGCAAGATTTAATTGAGATGGCAATTACGGAGAAAATTATACCACTTACATCTAAACACATCAATGAAGTTTATGATTTAGTTTGGTTAGTTATGCCAGGCTACTTTAAAAAAAGAACTTTTGAAATGGGTAAGTACTTTGGTGTTTTTAAAGACAACAAACTCGTTTCAATAGCCGGACAAAGAATGCAAACCAACGATTTTATTGAAGTAAGCGCTGTAGTTACACATCCTGATTATACTGGTAGAGGTTTTGCTAAACAACTAACTACTCATGTTACTAAAGAAATATTAAAAGCAAACAAACATCCTATTTTACATACCACAAAAGGAAACACCGCTATAAGCCTATATGAAAAGTTAGGTTATAAATTAACTCGCGAAATGAATTGGTGGCTTTTTCATAAAAAATAAAAAGCTCAGACAGTACTGTCTGAGCTTTTATTAGAAGAAAATAGTATTTACTTTTTAGTAATACTCATATTCATACTTGTTGTTAAATCCTGTCCTTGAACTTTCATTAACATTTCTATTTTAGATGTTAAAGCCACACCTGTTTTTTTATCAATATTCATGGTTCCTGTAATATTACCTGTTCCAACTCCTTCTACATTACCAGAAATATCTAACAGTACATTTTTAGCAGTAATTGAATTTACTTTATAAACGAAATTCAATTTCATTCCGTTTGCATCTTTATTCATAGACCAAGTATCACCAACTGAAACTTCTTTTTCAGGGTAAACTACATTACTAGATTGTTGTGTTAAATTATTTGCTCCAGGAACATTAGGTTCAATTTTTGTTTCGATAACCTTACCTAAGTTATCTCCTTTCGTTGTTATTAACACCTTCATCATTGGTGCCATTTGAGCCTTCATAACTTCATCTGTAGGACTTAATTCTTCCTCTTTTTTACTAGAGTCATATGACATAAATTGACCTCCTTGTGCAACATTCATTACCATATTAGTAATTTTCATATCACTTTCGTAAGTGTTATCAGAAACTGCTTTAATTTCTTGATGCATTGTCATTTCTGTATTCATAGTCATTAAACCTGCACCCATTTTTTGAGCTATTTCCATTTTCATTTCATAAACATCGCCTTTTTCATAGTTTAAACGAAGTAATACTTTCTCTTGACCTACACTTACCATTGTTATACCTAATAACAATACAACTAATAAATTTTTCATCTTTTAAATTTTATTTTTTAATTATTCTAATAGCGAATATACACAAAAACAAAAAAGGCTTAGAAAAATTTCCTAAGCCTTTGTTTACTATACTATGTTGTTATTTAAAAATCTTGATTTACATCCCAAGATTCTAATATTTCTTTTAATGTTTTAATAAACATTCCACCTAAAGCTCCATTTACAACTCTATGATCGTAAGAATGAGCAACAATCATTCTTTGACGAATTCCTATAAAGTCACCGTCTGGAGTTTCAATAACAGCTGGTTTCTTAACAATTGCTCCTAAGGCTAAAATAGCTACTTGCGGTTGATTTATAATTGGTGTTCCTGTAATACTTCCAAAACTACCTACATTTGTAACAGTGTAAGTACCTCCTTGAATATCGTCTGGCTTTAATTTATTTCCACGAGCACGACCTGCTAAATCATTTACTTGTTTAGTCATTCCTACTAAACTTAACTGATCTGCATTTTTAATTACCGGTACAATTAAATTACCATCAGGTAAAGCTGCTGCCATACCTAAATTAACATTTCCTCTTTTAATAATCTTATCGCCATCAACAGCAATATTAATCATCGGATGTTTTTTAATTGTTTGAGCAACGGCTTGCATAAAGATTGGCGTAAAGGTTAACTTCTCTCCTTCTCTTTGTTGATATGCGTTCTTTACTTTATTTCTCCAGGTAACAATATTGGTAACATCTATTTCTATAAACGACTGCACATGTGCAGATGTTTGAACAGAATCTACCATATGTTTGGCAACTAATTTACCCATACGTGTCATTTCGATAACCTCGTCTTGACCGCTTAAAGTAACTGGTGCTGCTTGCGCTTTTGCTTTAGGCTTTTCAGCTTTGGCAGGAGAAACAACATCTTTAGGTTGATTACCTCTATTTTCTAAATAAGATAAAATATCTGTTTTAGTAACTCTTCCTTCTTTTCCTGTTCCTTTTATAGTTTCTAATTCAGAGAAAGAAATCCCTTCTGTTTTTGCTATATTTTTTACTAAAGGAGAATAAAAACGATCACTAGATAAAGTATCAATAGCTCCAGAAACTTCTTCCTTAGCATCTTCCACTGTTTTCTCAACTGCTACCACAGCTTCTTTTACTTCTGCTTTTTTTGGTGCATCGTTTGAAGGGGTATCACCACCTTCTGTTTCAATAATGGCAATAGTTTGCCCTACTTGAATAACATCATCCTTACCAAATAATATTTCTACTAAGGTTCCTTCAACTTCACTAGGTACCTCACTATCTACTTTGTCTGTAGCTACTTCAACAACAGTTTCATCAATCTCAATAGTCTCTCCAATTTCTTTAACCCAAGAAGTTATCGTTGCTTCTGCAACACTTTCACCCATTTTAGGTAACTTCAATTCGTATCTAGCCATAGTATAAGTTTTTTAACGCTTGCGAAGTTACTAAAAAGCTAGCATTTTATTGAGTTTTTAGCATTAAAATATTTACAAAAAAAAACAATTACTTTAAACTATTCACAATAAAAAGTCGATTTAACAAAGTATTCCGTTTTTAAAAACAACAAGTCTCTTATATAATTATCGATTTGTTAATTAAAAATGGCTTATTTAAAATTAATAATACCTTTTACAATTAATTAATAAAAGAATAGAAATAGTATTAAATACTGTTTTAAGTACTAATTTATTACTTTTACTTGCTTCAATAATTTAATTATAAACAACAATATCTCTTTTTGTCTGCATCAATTAAACAACTTAGCTTTTTACATACTTGGCGTCCTTACCAAGATAAAATACTATCTAATTTTTCTAAGC
Organism: Tenacibaculum sp. AHE14PA; assembly: GCF_019278465.1. Classification (GTDB taxonomy): domain Bacteria; phylum Bacteroidota; class Bacteroidia; order Flavobacteriales; family Flavobacteriaceae; genus Polaribacter; species Polaribacter bernardetii. Next base: position 1,243,866 of record NZ_CP058983.1, read on the forward strand.
ATATAGAAGATAATCATTTTCATATTGTTGCTCCGCCTGGTTCTGGAAAAACTATTTTAGGTATTGAAATTTTAAAAAGAATAGGTAAAAAAACGATCGTATTAGCACCAACTTTAACAATTAGAAATCAATGGGAGAATAGATTGCAAGAGTTTTTTACGGAAGATTGTGATTTTAAAGAATTCTCTTTTGATATAAAAAAACCTGCTGATATTACCTTCTCAACTTACCAAGGTTTATATTCTTTTTACAAAACATTTGATAATAAAGAAGATTACTTTTTATTCTTCACCAAAAACAATATTGAGGTATTATTGCTAGACGAGGCACATCATTTAAAAAGTGAATGGTGGAAATGTTTGTATGAATTAAAACAGCAACATTTACAAACAGTAATTGCGCTTACCGCAACGCCACCATACGATAGTGAGGTTTCTGAAATTCAAAAATATTTTAATTTATGTGGTGAAATTGACGATGAAATTCTGGTACCAGATTTAGTAAGAGAAAATAATTTATGTCCACATCAAGATATCATTTACTTTTCTAAACCCGAAAGCAAAGAGATTAATACTATTGTTGATTTTAGGTTGAAAACAGCTCATTTTATTACTAATCTACTAAAAAATAAAGAGTTTATTAACTTTATAAAACAGCATCGGTTTTATACCAAAACCGAAGAAAACATAAACGAAATTTATAAGTTTTCTGCTTTTTTTTCTGCAATACTTATTTTTTTAAATGAAGCTGGCATTGTTATTTCAAGAGAGAAATTATCAATATTAGGTTTTGAAAAAAATGAGTTTGTTGAGTTCCCTAAAATAACACATAAATGGATTGAAATTCTATTTCAGCATATTCTTGTTATCGATAGAAACGAATTAATTGTGCATGAAACTTACATTAATTCTTTAGAGAAAAAACTAAGAAAACTATCTCTATACAGTAATAAAAAAGTTAATTTAATTGGAAATACTTTTTTATATAAATCACTTAGCAATAGCCCTAGTAAATTAAAGAGTATCGTTGCTATTGTAAAACAGGAACAAATCAATTTAAAAGAGCAACTACGCTGTGTTGTATTATCTGATTATATCAGAAAAGAATATCTTGATATTACTGCTACCGAAGTGAAAAGTATTGAAAAATTAGGTGTCATACCAATTTTTCATCATATTAGAATAAGTACAAAAAATAAACAAAACTTAGCTGTATTGTCTGGTAGTTTGATAATTATTCACTGTAGTTGTATTGCTAAATTAGATTTAATCGATTCGATAACAAACTACATACAAACTCCTTTAAACTCTGATACGGAGTTTGTAATTATACAATCAAAATCATCTTCTAAAAACACGTTAGTAGCAACTATTACAAAATTATTTCAATTAGGTCATATTAAAATTTTAGTGGGAACTAAATCTTTATTAGGTGAGGGATGGGATGCACCCGCTATTAATAGTTTAATTTTAGCTTCTGTAGTAGGTTCTTTCGTTACTTCTAATCAAATGCGTGGTAGAGCTATCAGAATCGATAATAACGAACCTAATAAAACCGGAATTATATGGCATTTGGCATGTATTGATACTTCTGATATTTATGGCGGAAAAGATTTAGAGATACTTAAAAAACGTTTTGATGCTTTTATAGGTATTTCAAACAATGATGAAAACATTATTTCTAACGGAATTGACCGTTTAAGTTTACCCAATGTTATTCTTGATGAAAACATAAACATACTAAATGATAACGCTAAAACTATTTCTAAAAACAGGTCTTTAATATCAGAAAAATGGAAAAATACTGTCCGTTTTAAAAAAGAAGTTGCTCACGAAATAAAGCTGTATCATAAAAAAGATCAATCTTTTTTAAAACAAAAAAAAACCTATTTAAACGATTTTGTTAAGTATTCAATTCTTGAACTTTTAATTAGTCTCGCATTATTTTTTCCTCAATTTATCTTCAAAAACTTTAATTTAATAGCGTATAAAGGTTTTTACTATTTTTTATATTCTTTACTAACTACCCTAGGTTTATCGTTTGGTTATAAACTGTATAAAACCTTTAAAATGTATTTTCACTATGGCCTTGTTCATAAAAAAACACATAAAATGGCTTATGCTATTTTAAACTCTTTATATGAATTAGAAGAAATAACCACTCCAAAAAAAGAAATTAACATCGTTGTAGATTTACTCTCTATGGGCGATGTTACTTGTACTATTAATGGTGCTAATAGATACGAAAGCAATTTATTTATTAAGACCTTAGAAGAGCTGTTACAACCTATTGACAATCCCAAATATTTAATAATTAAAACCAATTGGTTTCGTAAAAAATTAAACACTCAAAATTTTTATCCTGTTCCTGATATTTTAAGCAAAAGAAAAGAACAAGCGTTACTATTTCAAAAACATTGGAATCATCAACTTGGTAAGTCTAAACTTATTTACACTAGAAGTATTCGTGGACGAAAACATCTTTTAAGAGCAAGATTATTTCATGCTCATAACATACACAATGAAATTACAAGGAAAAATATAATTTGGAAATAACCTCTAAGCTTTAAGTTATTTAAACCCAATTTTTAGGTTTTGCTAAAACTTCTAATAATTTAGCTTCTTCACTTCCTTTTTCTGGCTCTTGATTATAAACCCATTGCACTACAGGTGGTAAACTCATTAAAATACTCTCGATACGACCGTTTGTTTTTAATCCAAATAAAGTACCTCTATCATGCACTAAATTAAATTCAACATAGCGCCCCCTTCTAACTTCTTGCCAATCTTTTTGTTCTTTATTATATGTTATATCTTTTCTTTTTTCAACAATAGGTACATAAGAGTTTAAGAAACTATTACCTACCTCTGTTACGAAGTTGTAACGATCTTGCATTGAGAACTCTTCCGTTTGCTTTAAATAATCAAAAAACAAACCACCAATTCCACGAGCTTCATTTCTATGAGCATTCCAAAAATAATTATCACACGTTTCTTTAAACTTCGGATGAAACTCTTTGCTATGTTTATCACAAGCTTCTTTACAAACCGAATGAAAATGTATCGCATCTTCATCAAACAAATAATAAGGCGTTAAATCTTGTCCACCACCAAACCACTGTGTAACGATATTTCCATCGCCATCGTACATTTCAAAATAACGCCAATTTGCGTGTACTGTTGGTACAAACGGATTTTTAGGGTGCAATACTAAACTTAAACCACAGGCAAAAAAATCACCGCTCTCAACACCAAATTGTTTGCGTAAAGCTTCTGGTAACTCTCCAAAAACTTTAGAAATATTTACGCCTCCTTTTTCAAAAATGTTTCCATTTTCTATTACACGAGTTCTTCCTCCACCGCCTTCTGTACGTTTCCAGTTATCTTCTTTAAACTTTGCTCCTCCATCTACTGCTTCTAATTTAGCCGTAATTGTATCTTGTAATTGTTGAATATATGCGTAAAACTGATCTTTCATTTGTTTAATTCTTGAGAAGCAAAAATACTTATTCTATTGCTTTTTTTAGTTGAATATTCTTAATAGTTTCCGTTGTTGCTGCTGTTACCGATAATGGCAATACCAGTATAACTCCAATAACAGGTACTAATAAAAACAGCATAAATATAATTCCGTTTCCTATTGCTGTACCTTTATTTTTCTTTACAAAATTGATACTATCCTTATATTTAAAATGACGCTCTAAGGTATAATCCATATTACCAAAACCTGCATAATATGCTTGCATAATAAATAGCAAAATTGCAGAAAAGAAACCTATAACAGGTATAAAACTAACTAGCAAAATGGGAATCGTAAAAAACAGTTCTCTTAAAAGATTTCTTAGGTTTATTCGAACACCTCTTATCAATTGTTCTTGAAAAGAAGTTTTTCTATGTTGATGCGATTCTCCTGTTAAATAATGTTCTATTTTTTCTGAAACCGGACTCATAAATGGTGCCGATAATGCCATTACAATATGTTTATATAAGAGTAAACCAATTACAACGATTAACAGTCCGCTAAAAAAAGTACTAAGCATTTCAAAGGCTTGCTTTCCAAACTCCCATTTCCAAATTCCGGCAACATAATAACCTATGTTATCTGATAAAGCATAGGCTGATAAACCAATTAAAACAGCCGTTAAAACACTAATTAATATTGGAATTGTAAAATATTTCCACAATTTTAATTTTGATATTATTTGAAACGCACCAAAGTATGCTTGTATTCCTTTTAAAATACCCTTTATCATTTTTATTTTTTTTTACTAAAGTAAAAAACCTCTTTCTGTTAGGAAAGAGGTTTTTTATAATTTATTGTAAATATTATTCGATTACCGGACTAATAAAGGCATCTAATTCTTTTTCGTTTATTGCATTTACTTCATCCCAACCCATTTCTTTTGTTGGTGATACTGCACCTCTCTTAAAGTTTAAAATTTTCTTACTACTCGTAATTAAATATGCAGATGGGTAATCTAATTTATGGATAAAACCAGCTGTTCTTATCGAAGATCTATTCCCATTTTTTTCTTTAGATGGCACTAAGAATATTCTTTTATCTAACTTCTTAGCCATTCTTTCTACACCAGCTTCTAAATCCCAAAATAACATTATAAATTTTACTTTACCGTCATACTTTTCTACCATTTTATTTAATGCAGGAATTTCTCCCCAACACGGAGCGCACCAAGTGGCTGCGGCTAATAAAACAATAGGCGTATCTATTTTATCTGTACTAATAGTTTCTCCTGTTATTGATGTAAAATCATAATTAGAAATATATTTATCTTTTATGCAGTTATACACAATATCGTCTAACATAGCTGCATCATTGCTGGCTATTGAGATACAATCGTCTACAATATCTTTATAATATATTTTCTTTTGCGAAAAACTTTTCGTAACTAATAAAAGGGTTAATAACAGTAATAATTTTCTCATTTTCAATATTTTAAGGGGATTAAGTCTTAAACCTTATACTCTTTTACCGCATCTACAAATGCTTTCGCATTGTCAAGCGGAATGTTAGGTAAAATTCCGTGCCCTAAGTTAACAATATATTTATCTTTACCAAACTCATTTATCATTTGGTGTACCATTTTTTTTATTTCAGCCGGTGGAGACAATAATCTAGAAGGGTCAAAATTACCTTGTAAGGTTATATTTCCTCCTGATAAATAACGTGCATTTCTTGCTGAACACGTCCAGTCTACACCTAAAGCAGAAGCTCCTGATTTTGCCATTTTATCTAAAGCAAACCAACAACCTTTTCCGAAAGCGATTACTGGTGCTTCATCTTTTAATGCATCAATAATTTGTTGAATGTATTGCCATGAAAATTCTTGATAATCTGTTGGAGATAACATTCCTCCCCAAGAATCAAAAACCTGAACAGCATTTACACCTGCTTCTACTTTTGCTTTTAAATAAGCAATAGTGGTATCTGTTATCTTCTGAAGCAATTGGTGTGCCAAAACTGGTTTTGTAAAACAAAGTTCTTTTGCTTTGTCGAAATTTTTAGATCCCTGACCCTGTACCACATAACATAAAATTGTCCATGGAGACCCTGCAAAACCTATTAAAGGAACCTCATCATTCAACTTTTCTTTAGTTGCTTTTATAGCTTCCATTACATAACCTAATTCTTGATGAACATCAGGAACAACTACAGTATCTAATCCTTTTTGATCTCTAATTGGATTTGGCAAATAAGGTCCAAAATCAGGTTTCATTTGTACCTCTATATTCATTGCCTGTGGAATCACCAAAATATCTGAAAACAAAATAGCTGCGTCCATTCCGTATCTACGAATTGGCTGAACAGTGATTTCAGATGCTAATTCTGGAGTTCTACAACGGGTAAAGAAATCGTATTTCTTTTTTATTACTTGAAATTCTGGCAAATATCTTCCTGCTTGACGCATCATCCATACTGGCGGACGATCTACAGTTTCACCTTTTAATGCTCTTAAAAATAAGTCGTTTTTAATCATACTATTTCGTTACAAAGACTATTTCTTTGCTTGTTTTATTAATTTTAACAATATGTATTGGTTGTGTAAGCGACATTGTTACCATATCTGTTGGCTTTGGTCCTTCAGACGAAATTGTAACTTGAAACTTACCTTCCTTTTTTATTATTTCTGATACCTCTATCGAAAATCCTCCTGTATTTCTCTTGCTATCGATAGCAACTAAAACTGTTTTTTTTGAAAAATCAATAGCATCTTTAAATTGATTATCAACATTTGTTTTAGCTAAAAAATCTTGCCATTCTGCTGAAGAGTTAATTACAATATTTTGTTTTGCAAATCCTTCAGATCCATCACCTTTTAAACTGCCTTGATATATAGAAATTATTGCATCCGTTTCTTGGTTATTATTACTAGGACATGAACTCATTAAAAAACTAAAAAAAATGGTTAGAATAATTTTCATAAATAGCTGTTTTACATTTTAGATACCGCTTCCATTCCTTTATCAATTGCCTTAGCAATCTTTTGAATATCTTTTTCTGTTAAAGCTGATGACAAAAACCATGCTTCGAATTGAGATGGAGGTAAGAAAACACCGTTATGCATCATTTCCCAAAAGAAAGTAGCAAACTTTTTAGTATCTGAAGTTTGTGCTTCTTCAAAATTAGTTACGGTAACATTCGTAAAAAATGGATTAATCATAGAACCAAATCTATTAACCGTAATTTCTACACCGTGTTTCTTCGCTTTTTCTAATAAGAATACTTCAATAATTTGAGCAATCTCGTTAAATTTCTCATACGGATTTTGTTTCTTTAACTCTGTTAAAGTAGCAATTCCTGCTGCCATAGCAATCGGATTTCCACTTAAAGTTCCTGCTTGATACATCCCTCCTAAAGGTGCTACTTCTTGCATGATTTCATTTCGCGCTCCGTAAGCTCCCACCGGAAAACCACCACCAACAACTTTACCTAAACATGTAATATCTGCTTCTACACCTAATAATTCTTGTGCGCCACCAAATTTAGAACGAAAACCTGTCATTACCTCATCAACAATTAATAATGCTCCTTTAGACTCTAAATATGTTTTTAACTCTTTTAAGAAATCATTTTGTGGAATTACAACTCCCATATTACCAGCAATTGGCTCTAAAATAACTCCGGCAATATCATCGTGTTCTTCAAAATGTGCTTTTACACTTTCTAAATCGTTATATTTTGCTATTAATGTATTTCTAACTGCCCCTTCAGGAACTCCTTTAGAGCCTGGTAAACTTAAGGTTGCTAAACCAGAACCTGCTGCTACTAATAAAGCATCTTGATGCCCATGATAACAACCTGCAAATTTTATAATTTTATCTTTTCCTGTAAATGCTCTTGCCAAACGGATTCCGCTTAAAACGGCTTCTGTTCCTGAATTAACAAAACGAACTTTATCCATTCCAGGAAAAGCATCACAAACAATTTTTGCTAATTTAATTTCGTTTTCTGTTGATGCACCAAAAGTATAACCATTCTTTAAAGCTTTATCAATAGCTTTCTGAACTTTTTTATGACGGTGACCTAAAATCATTGGTCCGTAAGACAATACTAAATCTACAAATGTATTACCATCAACATCTGTAATTTTACTTCCTTTTGCCTTTTTGATAAACAACGGATTCCCTCCTACTGAAGAAAATGCTCTTACCGGAGAATTTACTGCTCCAACAAGGTGCTTTAATCCTTTTTTATATAATTTTTGTGATTTTTTAAATTCCATCTTTTAATATTTTCAATGTCAGTTCGAGTATTTTTATGTAGCTTTTGCGAAATAAAAATGTATCGAGAACTTATTAATTAATCATCTCGATACAAATTTGTTTATGCTTCACAAATTCACTCGATGTGACAGTACGTGTTACTTTTTTCTCAACAATACTCTTGCTGCTTCTTTTGCAAAATAGGTAATAATAATATCAGCTCCTGCTCTTTTCATAGACAGTAAACTTTCCATCATTACTCTTTCACCATCAATCCAACCTTTTTCAGCTGCAGCTTTTACCATTGCATATTCTCCACTTACATTATAACATGCAATTGGTCGGTCGAAATTATTTTTTAAATCTCTAATAATATCTAAATACGATAATGCTGGTTTTACCATTAAAATATCTGCTCCTTCTTGATCATCAAAAGTAGCTTCACGCATTCCTTCATCTCTATTAGAAGGATCCATTTGATAGGTTCTTCTATCGCCAAAAGTAGGCGCAGAATCTGCTGCATCTCTAAACGGCCCATAAAAAGCTGAAGCATATTTTACTGAGTACGCCATAATTGGCAAGTTTACAAAACCTGTATTATCTAATGATTGGCGAACCATATCTATCGTTCCGTCCATCATTCCTGACGGTGCAACCATATCTACTCCTGCTTTTGCATGAGAAATAACTTGTTTTGCTAAATTTACCAACGTTGCATCATTATCTACATCGTTGTCGTGAATAATTCCGCAATGACCATGTGAAGTATACTCGCAAAAACAAACATCTGTGATTACGTATAAATCTGGATAGTTCTTTTTAATAAAACGGATTGCTTGTTGCATAATTCCGTTATCGTTCCATGTTTCTGTTCCTTCATCATCTTTATCAGATGGAATTCCGAATAATAAAACAGCGGGGATATTTAATGCTACAACCTCATCTAATTCTTTAGAAATTGTATCTAAAGAAAAACGTTTAATGCCAGGCATTGAAACTATTTCTTTTTCAATTCCCGTTCCTTCTTCTATAAATAAAGGATAAACAAAATCGTCTACAGATAGTTTTGTTTCCTTTACCAATCTTCTGATGCCTTCTGTTTTTCTTAACCTACGTGTTCTAAACATAATTTGTCACTTGTTAGGTCGAGCGCAGTCGAGACCTCATTATAAAACCCTCTCTTATGAGCCGCACTCATTACTTTCTGTAACATACATTTTGCAGAAAGTAATGCTCGAGGTGACTTTTATTATTTCTTAACAAAATGTAAGTTCACTAATTCTACCACACTTTCTACCGTTGGTAAATTAGCTACTTGTACATCATCAAAATGTTTTCTTGCTTCTTTTGCGGTGCTTTCGCCAATACAAAAAGCTACTTTACCAGCAACGTTTTCTTGCATATAGCTTTCAACCCCTGATGGACTGTAAAACAACACTCCGTTTACTTTCTCATCAACTTTAGACGGACTGTACATTGTTTTGTATGCCTCTACTTCGTTTACCGTAATTTCGTTTACTTTTAAAGCATTTGGTAAAGTATCTAAACGCAAATCACTACAAAAATAAGTTACTTCTTGTCCTTTTATTTCGTTAGCTAAATAAGCTGCTAACTTAACAGCATTTCTTTCAGATTTTACTACTTTTCCTATTTTTTGTTCGATTAACTTTTTGGTTCTTCGCCCAACACAGTAAATATTCTTGAATTTTAACTCATCCGCAGTAAAAGAGTTTGCGATTGCCTCTACGCCGTTTTGACTCGTAATAATTACATTTTCAATCTCATTCTTAATTACCTTAGGTGCAATTCTGTTAAAACGAATTTTAATAAAATCACTATCTGTAATACTAACAGATGCTGGCAATAAGTCTTTTTGAATTTCTGATAGCTTCTTAGTTGAGTAGATAGAAAACTCTTTTTCTACCTCAACATCATCTGCCATTAATTCTTTTCCACCTCGATTAATTACATAATCGGCACAATCTTTTGCTAAAAAACGATGACGTCCTACTTTTGCATTTTTTGTTACTGATATTTTCTTTTTACCGTCCTTACTTAATAATAAACCTTTAAAGTTTATTTCTTCTGTCTTAGGATCAACATAAGCAATCGCTCCTATTGGTGCTGTACATCCGCCTTCTAATAAATTTAAGAATTCGCGTTCTATACCCACACAAACTTGCGATTCGTAATGGTTTAATTGCTCACAAGCATCTCTAGAAAAATCATCATTTTCTAAAGCTGTAATCATAATAGCTCCTTGTGCTGGCGCAGGAATCATCCAAGAAAGATTAATTGCTCCTTCTGGTCTTTTTCCTAACCTCTCTAAACCGGCTGCTGCAAAAATTGCACCGTCCCATTCGTTATTTTCTAACTTTTCTAAACGCGTATTTACGTTTCCTCGTAAACCAACAACTTCGTGTGTTGGGTAACGATTTAACCATTGTGCTTTTCTTCGTAAACTACCCGTTGCTATTACACCGTTAGGTTGCCCAAAAAACTCTTCGTTGTCTTTTAAAACTAAAATATCATTGTAATTGGCACGCTTTAAAACAGCTGCTTGAATAATTCCTTCAGGTAAAACTGTTGGAACATCTTTTAAAGAATGTACTGCAACATCAATATCGCCATTTAACATTGCGATATCTAAATTTTTAGTAAAAATTCCTGTGATTCCTAATTCATACAAAGGCTTGTCTAAAACAAGATCTCCAGCAGATTTAATCGGCACTATTTCACATTTATACTCTAATTCTTCTAGTTCTTTACGAACTTTGTTTGCTTGCCACATAGCCAATTGGCTATCACGTGTACCTATTCTAATTGTCTTCTGCATGGATAGTTTCTAAATTTGCACCAAACACTTTAGCCATTACCTCTATACTATTGCTTACAGAGGTTTCTTCTGCTTTTAAGTGCTTTACAAATTGTGTAGTTATTTTTTGAATAAACCTAGAAGTAATTACTTCTGCCTGAGATTCATCAAAGTCTTTTATTTTTTTCTTATGAAAAGCTATTTCGTCTTGTTGAATTGTTTTTAACGATTCTTTTAACGCCGTAATAGCTGGTGTAAATTTTCTGTGATGTAGCCATTCACCAAATTCCTCTTTATGAGTTTCTATAATCGCTTCGGCTGTAGGTATTTCTTGCTGACGAATTGCTAATGTTTCATCTGTAATTTTAGATAACTCATCAACATTTATCAATGTAACGTTTTCTAATTCTGCTACTTCTTTCGAAACATTTGCTGGCATCGATAAATCTAAAATCAGCAATTCTTTGGTCGTTAAAATATGTTCTCTTTTGATGGTCGCTTCAGAAGCACCTGTAGAAACGATTAAAATATCTGTATTTGCTACTTCTTTCGTTAAATTGTTATATTTAACTTTTTTAATAGATGGATGTTCTTTTACAAACTCCTCCGCTTTTTCTTCGGTTCTGTTAATTAAGCTTACTGTTTTATTTTGAGTATATTCAGCTAAATTCTTGCAAGTATGTTTCCCCATTTTTCCCAACCCGAAAACTAAAATATTTTTCGAATTGTAATTTGGTGAATTTTTAATAATGTATTGCACTGCGGCATAAGAAACCGATGTGGTTCCTGAACTTAACTTCGTTTCATTCTTTACACGCTTACTTGCCTGCATTACATGATTTAACAAACGCTCGAAATATGCGTTGGTAGTTCCTACCTCCTTTGCTAGTTTAAACGCTTGACGCAATTGACCTACAATTTCGTAATCCCCTAAAATTTGGCTATCCAAACCAGTACCCATCCTAAAAAGGTGCGTAATTGCTTCGTTGTTTTTATATACGTTAGAAACTTCTGCAAACTCTTCAACAGCTCCGTTTGAATATTTACAAAGCATACTAATTAATTGAAAAGGGTGTTCTGCAAAACCAGTAATTTCAGTTCTATTACAGGTTGATAACACAAAAATACCATCAACACCACTCTGCTTTGCGTCTTCTAAAAGTTGTATTTGATTTTCCTTAGAAATACTAAACTTTCCTCTAATAGTAGCATCAGCCTTTTTGTAACTAACGCCTATGTTATATAAATTCTTATTATGTGTATCCGCTGTCATTCAGTCTTCTTCAATAAGGTGGGTCAAAAATATAAAGATTAAATATAAAAAAATGTCGCTGAAAGAACTTTTAATGTCGTTATCAGTTTTTTAAACTAAAAACATCTCTAAAACACAGATAAAGTGTATTTTTGCAATGAAATCAGCTATTGGTAGTGTTTCAATTTAGAGTCATTCTAAATAAATTGTTTTTAAATCTATTTTGATCTATGTCAAAAAACATCGCAGAAAGTACGTTTAGAGAAGTATTGTTAGAAAAAGGTTTTTTTGTCTTAAAATTTCAAAATAATTCTAACAAAACAGAAGTTTATAAAAGAGATATCGATAATTCTTATATACAGCTACATTATTGTGTAAAAGGAAATTGCAAGTTCCATTTTAATGAAAACAGCTACACCTTTAATGTATTAGATAAACACGCTATATTTTTATACAATCCACAGCAAAACCTACCAATAAATTTAGAGATTTTACCAAAAACATCTTTGGTATCTGTTTTAATCACTATCGAAAAATTTCATGCACTATTCTCTAAAGAAGCTAGCTATATTCCTTTTTTAAGTGATGACAACAAGAATAAAAAATATTACGATAATACAGCAATAAGCTCAAACACTTTAATGGCCTTGCAGCAAATTTTAACAGCCCAAAATCATAGCTCAATGAAAGACCTTTATATTAAAGGAAAAACATACGAGCTACTGAGTCTTCATTTTGATACTGGCGAAAATACAGAAAATGAATACTGTCCGTTTTTAGTTGATGATCGTGAAATATTAAAAATCAGGCAAGCTAAAGACATTATTATCTCAAGAATGAGCGAACCACCAACCCTACAAGAATTAGCAAACGAAGTAGGTTTAAACTTAAAGAAGTTAAAAGAAGGTTTTAAACAAATATATGGCGATACTGTTTACAGCTTTTTGTTTGATTATAAAATGGAACATGCTCGTAAGCTTTTAGAAAGCAACCAATACAATGTAAATGAAGTTGGCTTACAAGTTGGCTACAGTACATCTAGTCATTTTATTGCAGCCTTTAAAAAGAAGTTTGGTACCACACCAAAACAATACGTAATGAGCTTACAAAATAACTAAATGAAACAACTTACACATTACGACATCGAAAACAAGCAACAACAATACCCTATAACTATTGTTTGTGACGCTATAAGAACTCCCGAAAATATTGGTATGTGCTTTCGCATTTCTGAAAGTTTTGGTGTGCAAAAAATATTTTTACACGACAGTTCCCCTTCTATAAAGAACAGAAATGTATCTCGTACTGCTAGAAACACCATAAATCAGGTTGAACACGCTACTTACAGTAACTTCAACTTGTTGATAAATCAATTAAAAAAAGAAGGAAATACTATTATTGGTATTGAAATTACTGATAACAGTATAAATATTCAGGATTTTGATTTCACCTCAACAGAAAAAATAGTTTTACTTTTGGGTAGCGAAAGAAATGGAATTGAAAATACAGATTTGTTAGACGCAACTGTTGCAATACCAATGTACGGCCGCAATTCATCTATGAATGTAATACACAGTTTAAGTATTGCTTTATATGAAACAACAAACCAGTTAAACAATAACATCTTAATAGATAAATAGAAATGAAAGGAGCTTTATTAGTAAACCTAGGATCACCAGAGAGCACAGATCCTAAGGATGTTAAAAAATATTTAGGAGAGTTTTTAATGGATGAACGCGTTATTGATGTTCCTTATTGGTTTCGTTCGTTTTTAGTAAAAGGAATTATTTTAAACACGAGGCCTAAAAAATCTGCCGCTGCTTATAAAAAAATATGGTGGAAAGAAGGTTCGCCTTTAATTGTTCTTTCTGAACGACTACAAAAAAAGGTGCAACAAAAAACGGAGCTTCCTGTTGCCTTAGCAATGCGTTATGGTACAATGACCATAAAAAAAGGATTGCAAGAACTACACGATAAAGGCGTTACAGAAGTTATGTTAATTCCTTTATATCCGCAGTTTGCGATGGCAACTACCGAAACTATTGTGGTTTTAGCTGAAGAAATTCGCAAAGAGTTCTTTCCTGAAATGAAAATAACAGATGTTCCTGCGTTTTACAATAAACCTGAATATATTAAAGCTTTATCCAGCAGTATTAAGGATTATTTAGCTGATAAGGATTACGACCACTTATTATTCTCTTACCACGGAGTTCCAGAACGTCATATTCGCAAATCAGATGTAACACAATCTCATTGTAATCCTGAACCCGGTAACTATAGTTGTTGCGAAAAAAAATCTAAAGCACATGAATTTTGCTACAGACACCAATGTTATCAAACCACAAAAAATGTTATTACTGAATTAGGTTTAGATGAAAATACGGTTTCTACCTCATTTCAATCTCGCTTAGGTGTTGATCCTTGGTTACAGCCTTACACCGACAGAACAATTGTAAATAAAGCCGAAAAAGACGGAATTAAAAAATTAGCCATTGTTACTCCTGCTTTTGTTTCTGACTGCCTAGAAACATTAGAAGAAATTGCCATGGAAGGAAAACATGAGTTTTTAGAAGCCGGTGGAGAAGAATTTTACACCGTACCTTGTATTAATGATAATGATGAGTGGACAGATGTTTTAGCTGGATGGATTAATAAATTTTAACTCGTAGTTCATAAAAATATAAATTGTCTGGTCGAGCGCAGTCGAGACCTAAAAACTTCTCGAATGCACTCTTAGAGACATAAACTTAAAAAAATGGATTTTTTATACGTAAAAGCATTACATATTATTTTTGTAGTTACTTGGTTTGCTGGCTTATTTTATATAGGTCGCTTATTTATTTACCATGTAGAAGCCGAAGAAAAAGACGAACCTGCTAAAACTATTTTGCAAACTCAGTACAAATTAATGACAAAACGCTTGTGGTATATCATTACATGGCCTTCTTTAGTTTTAGCTAGTTTTTTTGCTTTTTGGATGCTTTATAAAAACCCTGCTTATTTACAAATGCCTTGGATGCATGTAAAGCTAGCATTTGTTTTAGCGTTATATTTTTACCACGGATTTTGCCACAAAATATATAAAGAATTACAACGTGATAAAATTAACTATTCACCTACAAAACTGAGAATATTTAACGAAGCGCCAACCGTGATTTTATTTGCCGTAGTATTTTTAGTGGTGTTAAAAAGTGCTATTAATTGGATTTGGGGAGTTGTAGGTATTGTTCTTTTTGGGATTTTATTAATGATTGGAATTCGTTTTTACAAAAAAGTAAGAGCAAAAAAATCTTGGGATAAATTCGAAAAAGAATTGATTGAAAAGGATGAAGAATTAGAGTTTTAAAAAAAAGGTTGTCTAAAAAGACAACCTTTTTTTTATCCTTTTATAGATTGCTCAAAAGGAATACGATTTACAATACTTCTACCCAACGTAACTTCATCGGCATACTCTAATTCATCTCCAACCGAAATTCCTCGTGCAATTGTAGAGGTTTGTATATTGCATTTTTCAATTTGCTTGTAAATATAAAAGTTCGTTGTATCACCTTCCATAGTAGAGCTTAAAGCAAAAATTAATTCTTTAATCTCCCCATCTTTTACTTTATTAACTAAAGAATCTATCTGTAAGTTTTGTGGCCCAATTCCTTCTATAGGCGAAATTTTCCCGCCCAACACATGGTATACACCTCTAAACTGAGCAGTATTTTCAATCGCCATAACATCACGAATATCTTCAACAACACAAACTATTTCGGCATTTCTGTTCGGGTTATTACAAATTTCACACAAAACAGTATCAGAAATATTATGACATTTATTACATGATTTCACATCAGTTCGTAAATCAGTTAAAGCCCCTGTTAAATACTTTGTATTCTCTGTAGGTTGTTTTAATAAATGCAATACCAAACGAAGTGCAGTTCGTTTACCAATACCTGGTAACCTACTCACTTCATCTACCGCCCTTTCTAATAATTTTGATGAAAAATCCATGCTGCAAATTTACAATTTTTCAAACACAGCACACTAACATATCTCACTTTAAAAAAGTATCTTTGCTCTTTAAATTTAAACAAACATTTTACAATGAATTCAGATATAAAAAACTTAGAACCTAAAGCAATTTGGAAGAATTTTGCGCTTTTAAACGCAGTACCTCGTCCATCAAAAAAAGAAGAAAGAGTTATTCAATTTATGGTTGATTTTGGTAAAAGCCTTAATCTTGAGACGATGGTTGATAAGGTTGGTAACGTAATTATTCGCAAACCAGCTTCTTCTGGAATGGAAAATCGTAAAATGATTGTGATGCAAAGCCACCTAGATATGGTACATCAAAAAAATTCTGATACTGTTTTCGATTTTGATACAGAAGGAATTAAAATGTTTATTGATGGTGACTGGGTAAAGGCAGACGGAACTACCTTAGGTGCCGATAATGGTTTGGGAGTAGCGTCGATTATGGCTATTTTAGAATCTACTGATATTGCACACCCTGCCGTTGAAGCCTTGTTTACTATTGATGAAGAAACAGGTATGACTGGTGCAATGGGATTAGAAGGCGGAATTTTAGAAGGTGAGATTTTATTGAACCTAGACACAGAAGACGATGATGAAATTAGCATGGGTTGTGCTGGTGGTGTAGACGTTACTGCTACTAGAACATACAATGAAGAAACTACTCCTGATAACACCACTGCTTTTGAGATCTCTATTACAGGTTTAAACGGAGGACATTCTGGAATGGATATCCATAAAGGCTTAGGAAATGCTAATAAAATAATGAATCGTTTATTATTTGATGGTTTTACAAACTTCGGATTACGTGTTGCTGAAATAAATGGTGGTAGCTTGCGCAATGCAATACCTCGCGAAAGCTTTTCTACCGTAGTTATAGATACTGTTTCTAAAGAGCCATTTTTATTCGAAATTCAAGAATTAATTAACAGTATTAAAGCTGAATTTTCTTTACTTGAACCAAATTTATCAATTGAATTAAAAACTATAGAAACTCCTAATAAAGTGATGGATTTAGGTGTTCAAGAAGGCTTGATAAAATCTATATACACTGCTTTGAACGGTGTGTATCGTATGAGTCCGGATATTGAAGGATTAGTTGAAACTTCTAACAATATCGCTAGAGTTATAGTAAAAAAAGGAAAAATTAAAATAGGGTGTTTAACACGTTCTTCTTCTGATAGCAATAAATGGGACTTAGCAAATTCGTTACGTTCAGCTTTCGAATTAGCAGGTTTTGATGTTGAATTTTCTGGAAGCTACCCTGGTTGGTTACCGAATTTAGATTCTGAAATCTTAAAAATGGTTGCAAAACTATATGAAGATTTACATCATGAAAAACCAAATGTAGCTGCTTGTCATGCAGGTTTAGAATGCGGTCTTTTAGGTCAGAATTACCCTGAAATGGATATGGTTTCTTTTGGGCCAAACATTAGAGGACCACACTCACCTGATGAACGCGCACAGATTTCATCTACTCAAAAATATTGGAAATTTTTATTAGAGGTTTTAAAGAATATTCCTAGTAAGAATTAATAGTTATATTAAAATAAATACTAAAACCACAACTTACAAGTTGTGGTTTTTTGTTTACTTTTATCAAATGAATTTTTTAGCACATTTATATTTATCTGGGAATAATACAGACTTAATGATTGGTAATTTTATTGCTGATCATATTAAAGGAAATAAATTTTCACATTATAAAGAAGAAATAAGAAAAGGAATTCTTTTACATCGTCAAATAGATACTTTTACAGACGCCCACCATATTGTTAGAAAAAGTAAAAGACGATTACATGAACGTTATCGACATTATGACGGCGTAATTATCGATATTTTTTTCGATCACTTTTTAGCTAAAAACTGGAGTACTTATTCTGAAATTCCTTTGGGTGTTTACGTAAAGTCTGTTTATAAACTTTTAGAAGATAATTTTGATATTCTTCCCGAAAAAACAAAAGAAATCCTTCCATATTTAACTAAGTATGATTGGTTATATAATTATCAATTTGCAAAAGGAATTCAAGAAGTTTTAAACGGTATGAACAAACGAACTAAAGGAATCTCTCAAATGAATTTAGCCTCTGAAGATTTATTAATCCACTATCAATTATTTGAAGAAGACTTTACCTTATTCTTTAAAGAATTACGAGAATATTGTAATTCAAAAATCAACCTTACAACTTAAATTCATGAAAAATATATTCTTACTTATTTTCTTTTCAATTATTCTAGCAAGTTGTAAAAAAGCGACTCCAAAAGAAAAAATCACAGGATTAATTACAACCAAAGCAATGGTGGTTTCTGCCAGAGAAGAAGCTTCTAAAATAGGTGTTGACATTCTTAAAAAAGGCGGAAACGCTTTCGATGCAATGGCTGCTACAGAATTAGCATTAGCGGTAGCATATCCGTATGCTGGTAATATTGGCGGTGGCGGATTTATGGTATATCGTAAAAACACAGGAGAAATTGGCGCGTTAGATTATCGTGAAAAAGCACCACTCGCGGCGGCTAAAAACATGTTTTTAGACAGTCTTGGTAATGTTGTTAAAAACAAAAGCACACTTGGCGCAATGGCTGTTGGAATACCTGGTACAGTTGCCGGAGTTTTCGCTGCTCATAAAAAATTTGGAACTTTACCTATTACGGATATTTTAGCACCGGTTATTGCTTTGGCTAAAAAAGGTGTTATCGTTACACAAAAACAAGAAAATCGCATAAAAAAACACCAACCATCATTTTTAAAAGCAAATAAAGACACGATTCTTTTTAATAAACATTGGAAAAAGAACGACACTATTAAATATCCTGCGCTAGCAGCAACTTTACAACGTATTTTAGAAAACGGTAGGGATGAGTTTTACAAAGGTGAAACAGCTAAACGTTTGGTGAAATTTATGCAAGCTAATGGCGGAATTATGACTGGAGAAGATTTGGCGAAATACGAAGCTAAATGGCGAACTCCAGTTACCTTTAAATATGATGACTTGCGTGTAATTTCTATGTCGCCCCCATCTAGCGGCGGTGTTTGTTTAGCGCAAATAATGAATGCGATTGAACCTTATGAATTAGATAAATTTGGTCATAACACCACAAAAACGATTCAAGTTATTACAGAAGCAGAAAGACGTGCTTATGCAGATAGGAGTTTCTTTTTAGGCGATCCTGATTTTGTAAATATTTTACTAGACACTTTAATCAGTAAAAGATATACCAAATACCGGATGAAGGATTTTTCTTTTGATAAAGCTACTTTATCCAAAGATGTTTCTCATGGTAACGTTGAAATGATTGAAAGCGACGAAACAACGCATTATTCTATTATTGATAAATTCGGGAATGCAGTTTCCGTAACCACTACAATTAATGGCGCTTATGGCTCTAAATTATATTGTGCCGATTTAGGTTTCTTTTTAAATAATGAAATGGATGATTTTAGTAGCAAGCCTGGTGAACCAAATATGTTTGGATTAATTGGCGCAAAAGCAAATGAAATTGCTCCAGAAAAACGTATGTTAAGCTCAATGACACCAACTATTGTTGAAAAAAACGGAAAACTATGGATGGTTGTTGGTACGCCTGGCGGATCTACAATTATAACTTCGGTATTACAAACTATTTTAAATGTGCACGAATTTAAAATGGGTATGCAAGAAGCCGTTAATCAACCTCGATTTCATCATCAATGGTTTCCAGATGTTATTATGATGGAACCTAATAAATTCGATGCTACTGTTAAACAAGATTTACAAGAATTAGGATATCTTTTAAATGAAAAAGACAGTCCTGTTATTGGTAAAGTAGCCGGTATTTTAGTATTACCTGATGGGAATTTAGAAGGTGGTGCCGATCCTAGAGGTGATGATAAAGCTGATGGATTTTAATTAGTAGTTAGTAGTTAGTAAAAATGAAAAATTAATGAATGTCATTTCGAGCGCAGTCGAGAAACATCAACTTTAAAACTAATGCAAATACAACCATTTCATTTAGCAATTCCTGTTCAGAACCTAGAAAAAAGCAGAATTTTTTATAGAGATATTTTACAATGCGAAGAAGGTAGAAGTTCGGATCATTGGATAGATTTTAATTTCTTCGGACATCAATTAGTTATCCACCAAAAGGAAGGTTATCAACCAACAAATTCAATTACAAATCCTGTTGATGGGCACGATGTTCCTGTTCCGCATTTTGGTGTTGTTTTAAAATGGAATGATTGGATCGCACTTTCTGAAAGATTAAAAACGAATAACACTACATTTATTATAGCTCCTACTATTCGCTTTGAAGGATTGGTTGGAGAACAAGCAACGATGTTTTTTAATGATCCAGAAAATAATGCTTTAGAATTTAAAGCTTTTAAAGACATGTCGCAATTGTTTGCTAAATAAATGACCGTATCAGAAACACATAAGGTTCCGAAGTTAGAAAAATCGATTCGCTTACAAGAATACGGAGTTGGTATTTTTAAAACGATTCCGACTAAATCTGGTTTAAAAAAAGCACTTAAAAAAGAATTGATTTTAGTAGATTGTAAAATTGCCACTACTGCCCTATTTATAAATGGTAATGAACTTATCGAATTATATAAAAAAGGAAACGATACTATGTTTAAACAATTTGAGTTTGACTTAGATATTCTTTTTGAAGATGATTATTTAGCGGTAATTTATAAACCTTCGGGGATTTTAGTTAGCGGAAACTCATTTGCAACGATAGATAATGCTTTACTGCAAAACATAACAAAGAGCACCCTTTTTGATGCTGTGCAACCAAGACCCGTACATCGATTAGATTACCCAACAAGCGGATTATTGTTAATCGGAAAAACAAGCTCGAGTATTATTGCTTTGAATCAGTTATTTGAAAATAAGGAAATTCAAAAAACATATCATGCCATAAGCATTGGTAAGATGGAAGAAAAAGGAGAAATTAACTTCCCTGTTGATGCAAAAAACGCTTTTACTTCATATCAAGTTTTAAAAACCGTTATTTCTGAGCGTTTTAATATTTTAAACTTAGTTGAATTAACACCAAAAACAGGCAGAAAACATCAATTAAGAAAACATTTATTAGCTATTAGTAATCCGATATTAGGTGACAAAGAACATTTTATAGACGGATTAATTTTAAACGGAAAAGGATTGTATTTACACGCATCTACTTTAAAATTTGAGCATCCGTTTACGAAAGAAATTATTAATGTAACAAAAGAGCTTCCGAAGAAATTCAAAAAAATATTTCCATCTTAAGTATCCTTTAAAAAATATATCTTTGCCGTTATGCGAATAGATATTATTACCCTAGCACCAGATTTACTAAAAAGCCCGTTTGAACATTCTATGATGAAACGTGCCATTGATAAAGGTTTAGCTGAAATCCATTTTCACAATTTACGTGATTACGGAATCGGTTCTTACAAAAAACTAGACGACACTCAATTTGGTGGTGGTGCTGGCATGGTTTTAATGATTGAACCAATTGATAATTGTATTTCTAAATTACAATCAGAAAGAACGTATGATGAGATTATTTATATGACGCCTGATGCGAAAACATTAAATCAATCTATCGCAAACACACTTTCTTTAAAAGAAAACATTATCATTTTAACAGGTCATTATAAAGGAGTAGATCAACGTGTTAGAGACCGATTTATTACCAAAGAAATTTCTATTGGTGACTATGTTTTAACAGGTGGTGAATTGGCCGCAGCAATTTTATGTGATGCTGTTGTTCGTTTAATTCCGGGTGTTTTAGGTGATGAGCAATCTGCTTTAACCGATTCTTTTCAAGATGATTTATTATCTCCGCCAGTTTATACAAGACCTGCGGAATATGACGGAATGAAAGTTCCTGAAGTATTATTGTCGGGAAATTTCCCAAAAATTGATGAATGGAGAAATGAAAAAGCATATCAACATACT
Organism: Tenacibaculum sp. AHE14PA; assembly: GCF_019278465.1. Taxonomy (GTDB): domain Bacteria; phylum Bacteroidota; class Bacteroidia; order Flavobacteriales; family Flavobacteriaceae; genus Polaribacter; species Polaribacter bernardetii. The sequence goes on from NZ_CP058983.1 coordinate 1,265,598, forward strand.
AAGAATATAAGACCCGATTTATTAGATGACTAATCAAAAACTACATCACGATTTAATTATTGTTATTCCTTGTTATAATGAGGAAAATCGATTACCTGTAAATCAGTTTAAACAGTTTTTAGATACAACTTCTGATGTGCTGTTGTTTTTTGTAAACGATGGTTCTTCGGATAAGACGGATGACGTTATAGAAAGTTTAGCAACTATTTATCCTAAAAATGTAAAATTACTTTCTTTAGATAAAAACGTAGGAAAAGCAGGAGCTGTTAAAGCTGGTTTTAATTTCTGTGAAGCCAATAATTCTTTTTTGAAAATTGCTTATTTAGATGCTGATTTAGCAACTACTTTAGAGGAATGCCATAGTATAAGTAAAGCAATAAACACAACAGTTCAGTTTGCCTTCGGATCTAGGATTTCAAAAATAGATACAAATATTCAACGTAAACAACATCGTTTTTTTATTGGCCGTTTTATAGCCACTTTAATATCTAAACAATTAGATTTAAAGGTTTATGATACGCAATGCGGATGTAAAATTTTCAACAAAGAAATCGCTTCTAAAATTTTTAAAGAAGATTTTATTTCAAAATGGCTGTTTGATGTAGAAATTTTTCATCGTTTAATTTTCATTTTCAAAAAAGAAAACATGAAAGATATCGCTAGAGAAATCCCTTTAAAATCTTGGATTGATGCTGACGATAGTCGGGTAAAAATGACTTATTTCTTTAAACTTTGGTTTGATTTACTTTCTATAAAAAAACGATACAAATCTTAAATAAATGCGTAAACTAATCAATAAGAAAAACTTTTTTTCAATAGCTGTTCTTCTCTTAATATTATGGAGAGGTTTTTTAAACGCTGTAGTTCCTTTGATGGACAAAACAGAAGCTCGGTATGCAGAGATTGCCAGAATAATGGCAGAAACAAACGACTACATAACGCCACAAATAGATTACGGAGTTCCGTTTTGGGCAAAACCACCACTTTCTACTTGGTTATCGGCTTTAAGTTTTGATATTTTGGGAGTTTCGGAGTTTACCGCAAGATTACCTTACTTATTATTAAGTATTTTAATGATATTCTTGATTGGTAAATATGCTAAAAGAGAAAAACTTCCGTTTTTTTTACCAGGATTTATCGCGCTAACCATTCCAGAGTTTTTGATTCATGCCGGAGTTGTATCAACTGATACATCGTTAGCTTTTAGTGTTGCCTTAGTAATGCTTTCTTTTTGGGAAGCCATGCATCACCCAGAAAAACCTATTTGGAAATATTTAATTTTTGTTGGTTTCGGATTGGGATTATTAGCTAAAGGACCTATTATTTTTATTTTAACCCTGCCTCCTATTTTTATGTGGACGCTAATTTCAAAATCGTTTAAAAAGGTATTTAAAACATTCCCTATTCTTTTAGGAGTTTTAATAATAGGAATAATTGCAATTCCGTGGTATTATTTAGCTGAACAAAAGACACCAGGATTTATCGACTATTTTATCGTTGGTGAACACTTTAGTCGATTTTTTGATAGTAGTTGGTCTGGTGATAAATATGGATTTCCAAAACAACAACCTTTAGGAATGATTTGGATTTTTCTTTTATTATTTGCCCTACCATGGATTCAAGTAATCATTGGAAAATTATGGAAAAACAGAACATCGTTCTTTTCTAACAAATGGATATTATTTTTAAGTGCTTGGTTAGTATGGACACCTTTATTCTTTACTGTCTCTAAAAGTTTAATTCACCCATATATATTACCTGTATTAATTCCGATTGCTCTTTTAGCTGTTCATTTTTGGAAAGACATCAAACAAAAAACTACGATAATAACCATTAGTTTAATCGTACCAATTGCTACTATTTTCGTTTATGGATTTGGTTTGATGAATAACAATATGGAAACCTATGCAAATTCTGATAAATATTTTATTCAGGATTCTTGCAAAAAAGGTATTCAGATTTATCATCACAAAACAAAAAGTTACTCTAGTCAGTTTTATTCTAAAGGAAAAGTAAAATCTATAAAATCAGAAGAACTTGAACGTGTTTTAAAAAGTGAAAATCCGTTTTATTTAATAATATCAAAAAAGAATTCTAAAAAAACAACCATAGATAGCAACCTAAATTACAGTTTAATAGACAGTAATAAAAAGAAAAAACTCTATCTTTTTAGTCCAAAAAACAATTAATTATAAAATGGTTTTATAAAGTGATGAATATTATGAAACAAAAAGTGCATATTTTATAATATTTTGATTAATTTCGCAGCCATAAATTAACCTCTGACGAAAATATCGTGAACGTTGTTTTATAAAATCATATAAATATCATTACAATGGATTTAGTAAAGTTTGTTCAAGACGAATTTGTAACAAGAAACGAATTACCACAATTCTCTGCAGGAGACACAATTACAGTGTTTTACGAAATTAGAGAAGGCGAAAAAGTACGTACACAGTTCTTTAGAGGAGTTGTTATACAAAAAAGAGGTGTTGGTGCTTCTGAAACTTTTACAATCAGAAAAATGTCTGGTACTGTAGGAGTTGAACGTATCTTCCCTGTAAACTTACCTGCTATTCAGAAAATTGAAGTAAACAAAAAAGGTGTTGTACGTAGAGCACGTATCTTTTACTTTAGAGGTCTTACTGGTAAGAAAGCAAGAATTAAAGAAAGAAGAGGTTAAGATTTACTTCTTAAATCGACTTATAAAAAAGCGTTGTGATTTTCACAACGCTTTTTTTATTCACAATTGTTAACAACCACAGTTTATATCGTGTTGATATCTAAATCGTTAAACGTTATTAAAACAAGAAATAATTATTTATATTTACAAAAGAGTTTATATAAATATCTTATTATTAGCTCATACTCTAATAAGTAACATTACTATAAACTCACAAAAAGAAATGTTCTTTTTGTATATTATTTTTAAACACTTTTAATTCGCTTATCTAATTTGAATATAATACAAGTTGTTTTATTATTTACAATTATTTATTAGATATAATTGATAACAAGTAAGAGAAGTTTAAATATAACCTTAAAGATATGTTTCAGTTAAAATAGGAAAGTAGTCTTTTCATAAAGAGAAGCATAGAACATTGTTCTATTTGATAAGGACAGTAACACATATCAATACGATTACTATTTTAAAAAAGCCATATTATTACAAGAAATTGTTTAATATGGCTTTTACATTTAATAAAAATAAGCTACCAAGCCTTCCATTATTTATCAAATTCATAATAAAACACCTTAATTAATAACGTTTTACCATGTAAAAACTCATCGGTAATTCTTAAATTTGCAATACTTCAAAAATAAAATTAATGATTACTGTGTGTATTTTAAATAATACCACCTTAAAACAACTAATATATGAGCAAGACTGCTAAAATCATGTACACTAAAACGGATGAAGCTCCAGCATTAGCTACACGTTCGTTTTTACCTATTGTAAAAGCTTTTACAAAATCATCTAACATAGAAATAGAAACAAAGGATATTTCTCTTGCAGGACGTATTCTTGCTAATTTCTCTGATTTTCTTACAAAAGAGCAACAAGTAGAAGATGCTTTGGCTTTTTTAGGAGACTTAGCAAAGAAGCCAGAAGCTAATATTATTAAATTACCTAATATCTCTGCTTCTGTACCTCAATTAAAAGCTGCTATAAAAGAATTACAAGCTTTAGGATATGCTTTACCAGATTTTCCTGAAGAAGCTAATTCTGATGAAGAAAAAGCAATTTTAGCACGTTATAATAAAATTAAAGGATCTGCTGTAAACCCTGTTTTACGTGAAGGAAATTCAGATCGTAGAGCACCAAAAGCAGTAAAAAATTACGCAAAAAAGAATCCACATTCAATGGGAGCTTGGAGCTCTAGTTCAGAAACACATGTTTCAACAATGACTAGTGGAGATTTTGCACATACCGAAAAATCAGTTACCATAACCAATGCTACAGATGTAAAAATTGTACATACTGATACTGACGGAACAAAAAATACTTTAAAAGAAAAAGTTTCTTTATTAGATGGTGAAGTTATAGACGGATCTGTAATGAATAAAAAAGCTTTATTAGCCTTCTTATCAGAGCAAATTGCAGATACAAAAGAAAAAGGATTGTTATTTTCATTACATATGAAAGCAACAATGATGAAGGTTTCTGACCCTATCATTTTTGGACATGCAGTTCGTATTTTCTTTAAAGATTTATTCGCTAAACACAACGCTATTTTCGAAGAAATAGGAGTTGATGTAAATAACGGATTCGGTAACTTATTAAGTAACCTAGAAGAGTTATCTGCAGATAAAAAAGCAGCAATTTTAGCAGATATAGAAACTATATACACCAATAATCCTGATGTTGCAATGGTTGATTCTGATAAAGGAATCACGAACTTACATGTTCCTTCGGATGTAATTATTGATGCTTCTATGCCAGCCATGATTCGTACTTCAGGACAAATGTGGAACAAAGCTGGTAAGCAACAAGATACAAAAGCTGTAATTCCTGATAGTTCTTACGCTTCATTATACCAAGCCACTATAGATTTCTGTAAAGAAAATGGTGCTTTCGACCCTACCACAATGGGAACAGTTCCTAATGTTGGTTTAATGGCTCAAAAAGCTGAAGAATACGGATCACATGATAAAACTTTCGAAATCACATCAAACGGAACAGTGGATGTAATTGACGCAAACGGAACCACCTTAATTTCTCACGAAGTAGAACAAGGTGATATCTGGAGAATGTGTCAAACAAAAGACGCTCCAATTGAAGACTGGGTAAAATTAGCTGTTACTAGAGCTAGAGCAACTAAAGCACCTGCTGTTTTTTGGTTAGACGAAAACAGAGCGCATGATGCTGAAATCATTAAAAAAGTAGAAAAATACTTAGGAAATCACGATACTAACGGGTTAGATATTTTTGTTATGTCTATTCCAGAAGCAACTACTTTTACTTTAGAAAGAGTTAAACAAGGTGAAGAAACCATTTCTGTAACCGGAAATGTATTACGTGATTATTTAACTGATTTATTTCCTATTTTAGAATTAGGTACTTCAGCTAAAATGTTATCAATCGTTCCTTTAATGAATGGTGGTGGCTTATTTGAAACTGGTGCTGGAGGTTCTGCTCCGAAACACGTTGAACAATTAGTAAACGAAAACCATTTACGTTGGGATTCTTTAGGTGAATTTTTAGCTTTAGCTGTTTCTTTAGAGCATTTAGGTGAAACGAATAGTAATACTAAAGCAAAAGTATTAGCTGAAACTTTAGATGATGCTACTGATAAATTATTAGACAACAAAAAAGGTCCTTCTAGAAGAACTGGTGAGTTAGACAATAGAGGTTCTCATTTTTACTTAGCAATGTATTGGGCACAGGCGTTAGCTACTCAAACTAAAGATGCTGATTTAAAAGCACAGTTTACTCCTATTGCAGATAAAATGGCAGCAAACGAAACTGCTATTGTTAACGAGTTAAACACTGTACAAGGAAAAGAAGCTCTAATTGGTGGTTATTATGAACCAACTGATAATTTAGCTGATGCAATTATGAAACCAAGTACTACTTTAAATACTATTTTACAAAGTATTTAATTTTTAAAGTAATATATTATAAAAGCAGGTGATAAATCACCTGCTTTTTTTGTGATACAAAATATAAAATTCATTAAATTTGATTTATGAGCTTTACTAAAACTACAGAACAATCTTCGAAATACAATCATTTAGAAAAAATGAGTATTTCTGAATTATTATCAAGCATAAATACCGAAGACAGAGCAGTTCCTTTAGCTGTTCAAAAGGCATTGCCTCAAATAGAAGAATTGACAAAACAAATTGTTATCAAATTAAAAGAAGACGGCAGATTGTTTTACATTGGCGCTGGTACAAGTGGTCGTTTGGGAATTTTAGATGCTAGCGAATGTCCTCCTACTTTTGGAGTTCCTCATGAATTGGTTATCGGGCTTATTGCTGGTGGAGATATTGCCATAAGAAAAGCTGTAGAAAATGCCGAAGACTCAACAAACCAAGGTTGGATAGATTTACAAGAACATAACATATCAAATAAAGATGTAGTTATTGGCATTGCTGCCTCAGGTACTACTCCGTATGTAATTACAGCTTTAGAAGAATGCAATAAAAACAACATTATTACAGGATGTATTACTTGCAACGAAGGCAGTCCGTTAGCTTTAACAGCACAATTTCCGGTAGAAGTTGTTGTTGGCCCGGAATTTGTAACCGGAAGCTCACGTATGAAAGCTGGTACTGCTCAAAAACTAGTATTAAACATGTTATCTACCGCTACTATGATTCAACTAGGCAAGGTAAAAGGCAATAAAATGGTTGACATGCAGTTATCAAACAAAAAATTAATAGATAGAGGAGAAAAAATGCTAGTATCCGAATTAAATATCAGCCAAGAAACAGCTAGTAAACTATTAAAAAAATACGGAAACGTACGTACTGTAATTAAAAACTATCCGAATGAATAAGACAAAAACATTTGATACTGTTGTAAGAAAATTTGTTTTTCTATTAGGGCTATTAATACTGTCTCCTATTGTATTAAGTTTCGGTTTTAAAGCTTTTAGAATTTACACCGAAGCGCCTGAAACTTATATTGCTTATGTATTATTAACTTTAGGTACTTTTTTAATTTTATTTACTGTATACTTCGGATTTAAAACAATAAAAGCGTTTTTAGACTATTTATTTCAAAAATAACTTGAGAAAAAATACTACTATAGAGAGACTTACAAAATGGGAACACTGGCCAACGGCTATGTTTTATGTTCCTAATTTACCGTATGCTTTTTATTTAGCTTTTAAAGCTAAACACCTTGCCTTTTTTAGTGCTGTAAATCCTGCCATAAAAAGCTCAGGAAATGGTACCGAGAGCAAGTACGAAACTACCATGTTGATTCCTGAAAGGTACAGACCTAAATCGATATTAGTAAAACCTAATAGCGAATTCAATACTGTTTTAATTAAAATAAAAGAGCAACAAATTCAATTCCCTTTAATAGCAAAACCAGACATTGGTTTTAGAGGTTTATTAGTAAAGAAAATATATTCTGAAGCTGAATTGAAAGAATACTTAAACAAGTATAAAATCAATATCATTATTCAAGAATTTCTTGATTTCGAAAATGAATGTGGTGTTTTTTATCACCGTAATCCGCAAAATAATCAAGGCCATATTACTTCTTTAACTCTAAAGCGTTTTTTAGCGGTTACAGGCGATGGAAAATCATCATTAAAAGAACTAATTTTAAATGATGATAGAGCTAGGTTATATATAGAGTTATTCAGCGAAATTCATCAAGAAAAGCTAGCTGAAATTCCTAAAAAAGAAGAGGTAGTAAAACTAACTGCTATAGGAAACCACTCTAAAGGAACGCATTTTTTAAACGGAAATCACTTAATTAATGAGAAATTAATAAAAACTTTCGATAAACTAAGCATCGCTATTCCTGGTTGGTATTATGGCCGTATCGATTTAAAATACAACTCTTTTTCTGCTCTAGAAAATGGTGATGATTTTAAAATTATTGAAATAAACGGAATACTAGCAGAACCTACACATATTTACGATTCTGAAAATTACACCTATTTTAAAGCTCTTAAATGTATAAGAGATCATTGGAAAAGCATTTATGAAATAGCAACCGTAAATAATAAAAAATTTAACACTCCTTATAAGAACTCTATACTTTTTACTTATGAAATGTTAGCACTTAAAAAATATATTTTAAAAATAAAAAACACCCAAAAACCCTAAAAAAATAACACAAAACACTACAAGACAACCTCTTATATTATTTTTTTTAAAAAAATAAAATTTTATTTTCTTCAAATTATCATTATTATTGTGTAGCTAACCACCTAAGTAATTATATGAAGACAAAACTATTTTTACTCTTTTTCCTTTTAATTAATATCACTATTTATGGCCAGGTAAAAGTAGGTGATAATCCATCTTTGATTGACTCATATTCTATTTTAGAATTAGAAAGTACTAATAAAGCGTTAGTTATAAGTCGAATGTCAGAGGTACAAATGAATGCTATGTCTCCACTTAGAGGAGCATTGGTATTTAATACCAATGCAAACTGCGTGTTTTTATTTGATGGATTAATTTGGAAAAATCTGTGTAACTCTAATATAAAAGTTACCACAAACACTACTCCACCAACAGACAATAACATTGGTGATTTTTGGATTAACGACTCAGAGAATAACTTAACAAGTATTTGGGACGGCTCAAATTGGATCTCGATAGACAACAACCCTAGGAGAGGCTCGGGACCTCCGAATGCAGCATCAGCTGTAAACCCAATTGCTGGTGATGTATACGTAGATAATACTAAAGGTTATATATATGCCTTTGATGGTGCTAACTGGGTAAATTCATACTTCACACTAATGGCAAATAACGGATTATTTATAGATAGTAGCAATACTGTACAATTAGGTGGTGTACTAATTAAACCTACAACTATAGAAACCAATACTATAAACACCCTAGCCATAACAGGTTTAAAAGACGGAAACTTAAATGAAGATGAAGTAATTACAGTTAATCGAGCAAATGGTACTTTAAGAAAAGTGCCTTCTTCACGATTATTTAATGAAGAAGTTTCTGAAATTACTGCCTTTGATGGACAAGTACAGTTCAGCCCACCTTTAACTATTGAAGATGCTAAAAAAGTGAATGTATACCGAAATGGTGTTCGTATTGACTTCACTGTCATAAATACAAATACCATACAAATTGAACCTGGGGCTACTTGTTACCTAGGTGATCAAATAAGAATCATACAATATTATTAACTAAACCAAATTATTAACTTTAAAATAATTAATTATGACTAAAATTACAAACAATTTTAAATTAGCTCTAGCTGCAATCGCTTTTATAAGCTTTGGTGCAGTAAATGCACAAACTGCAGGAGGTGCAACTACTTCTCTTGGAAAAGGAAATGAAGCTATAGCTGATGCTCAAGGAGGGCATGTTAGAGTTATTGATAACAAAGGAACAAAAAAATTTCTTACTTCAAATAACGGTATTACAATGTTTACTGATAACGCTCCAGATGGAGGTATTGTTACAACTTGGCAACTTGGAGGTACTTTAACTGAAAGTACTATTATTGATACTAATGGTCAGACATTTGCTATTACTGGTACTGCTGATGCATCAGCTGACGCGGCTGCTACGGCATATGATGCAACTGGATATACCTTAGTTGTGAGAGACGAAGCTACAGGAGAAATGAAAAAACTACTGGTTACCGATCTTATTACCAGTGGTCAAACATATTTTACTGCTGCTAATAACCAACTTACATATGATGTTTCTGCAGTAACTGCCACACCAACAATGACTGGGGCTCAAATCCCTTTACCTGAATACAGTAAAGTGTGGGTTTATAGAAATGGGGCTAAATTAATTGCAGGTGTAGATTACACAGTAGCTGCTAGTACAGTTACACTTGACCCTACTGGTAGTGTAGGTGGTGCTTGGGCTGTATATGCAGGTGACATTATAGAAGTTCAATATTATAAATAATTAATTTTTTACCGAAAATTATCTTAAAGTTAAATAAAGAAAAGTTGGTTATAAACACCAACCAACTTTTCTATTATAACTTCCTACCAATGAACTAATAATTATTTTAATATACATCGTATAAATGTCTCAAAATTTAAAACATATATTCTCATTTTTTATCTTATTATTCTGTTTTGTTTCTTCATCTTTCGCACAAGAAGTTAAGGTTATTGACAATAAAGGAACCATCAGTAATATAAAGAATACACGTGTTTTTACGGGTACAAAACCGGCAGATACTGACGCGGTTACCGGTGATATATATTTTGATACATATCCCAACCCTACTTTAATAGAAATTTGGGATGGAGATAATACAGAATGGAGATCAATAACTATTGATAATACCCATACAGGTGCCACAGGTTCCGTTTTTTTTGCAAATACCGATGGCACACCAACTGAAAATAATTCTCAGTTTTTTTTTAACAATACTAATAATCGATTTGGAATCGGAACAAATACACCAACAAATAAACTTCAAGTTTCAGGTGCAATTAGATCCGCTGGAATGTTAAACTCAGATGGTAATGTAGGAGAACCTGCTTATCGTTTTAATGACGACACTGACACAGGAATGTATAGCCCCTTTCAAGACGACATAAGTTTTGCTGTAGGCGGAATTGAAGCTATAAACATTGAAGAGACCTCTAACGTAACAAAAGTTACGATTAAAGAAAACTTAGAATTAGATGGTACTTTATTAGATATTAATAACAATGCAGGAACGGCTGGCCAAATACTATCATCAACAGCTACTGGTACTGATTGGATTGATAATACGAATACACCTAACACCGTAACAGAATCTACAAATGTAACCGCAAGAACACCTGCTACTTTTGCATTTCCTGTAGATTATACAGCTGTAGAGGCTGATGTTTTTATATATTCTGTTGCATCTGGTAACCATAAAGATATTTTTATATATAACGACGGCGCTTGGATCCAAATAACACCAATCAAAGCGGCTAAGACATTTTATTTACCACCGATTGAAATAAATATTCAACCACTTACATCAACTACTACTGTAAATATTTATTCAGAATATTTAGATCAATTTAGTACTCCAGAAGTAGTTAGTTCAGGAGCCCCCAGTCAGATCCACGCGTATAATAGCGATGAATTATATTATTATGTGACATCATATGATAATAGTGCAGGTCTTATCAGTTCAGTAACCATAGATACTAATGGGGTTATGACAATAAACTCTTCAATACCAATTATTTCAACATCAGTATTATTTAATATTGTTTTAGTTATTAAATGATAAAACAGAGAAAACATATCATACTCCTATTTTTAGTGAGCATAAGTATGCTATGCTCAGCTCAAGCTGCGTTTCAAAACTTTGGCGATATACAATTGCATAACAATGCTAAAATAGGTTTTCATACCGATTTAATAAACAACGGAACTTTTAATAACAACAAAGGACTCACTGGTTTTTACAGTGATGACATTACTAGAGTTGTTACGGGAAATAACATGCCTGTTTTTTATGATGTTGATATAAATACCTATAATGATTTAGAGCTTCAAATTTCTATGGGAGTTACTAATGAATTAAGTTTTATAAACGGTAAAATATTAACGGATAAAAACGATTTATCTGTTTCTTTAAATTTTATAAACCACAATTTTTATGCTGGTGAAGATGATGATAGGTATGTTGATGGCTATTCTCAAGTTGAAGGCTTAAATGAGTTTACATTTCCTATAGGAGATGATAATCGAATAAGGCCTATGATTTTACCAGAACAAAATCAGAATACTACATTTAAAGGAGCCTATTTTTATGAAGATCCTAACGCTCCCATAACATTTAGTACTTCTTTTTTAACAGATCAGAAGCAAGTATTCATTGAAAATATAAATACAAATGAATTTTGGGACCTAGACGGAGCTACTGAAACTACTATAACATTAACTTGGGATGTTTTTAGTAACATACCTGGCATGACAGAAAACATCGAAAATTTACGTGTTGTTGGCTGGAGTAGTGTAATAAATAAATGGGTAGATCTTGGTCGTATCGCTGTATCAGGTAGTGTTACTAAAGGGCAGGTAACCTCTAATAATTTTATACCCGATAATTACGATGTAATTACAATAGGTTCTAACTTTTCTGATGGTAACCTAGACAATGTAAACATTATATTTACACCTAACGGAGATACCACAAACGAAACTTTAGTATTTGAAAGTTTAGATCAGTACAAGAAAAATACACTTGAAGTATACAATAGATGGGGTAATATTGTATACAAAAAAACGAATTACAAGAATAACTGGAACGGAAAGTCTTTTGGTAGAGCAACTATAAAAGCCAATAATGATTTACCAGTAGGTACTTATTTTTATCGTTTAAGGTTTGGTGATGATAGTCTATCTAAAATACAGAGAGGTTGGGTGTATATTCATAGGTAAAACTATTACTCTATAAATGCTTTTTTTGGTGTTGTTGGATTGTATCCAAAATCTGCATCAGGCAACTCTATTTCTAATTGACTTATTATAAAACCTATACTAGCAAAATGATGTACCGCGTGGGTATGTGCTTGTATTAATGCACTTGCTAAAGTATAATTTGCCGTAATTTTACCTGTTCCTAAATCATCTGTAACAGCTATAATAATATCATAATCTGTAATTTCTAAAGTATGTAATTGCCTAAGTACATCGTTAAAATATTCAATTCCGAATTTAGTTTGTTCTTCTGCTAACTGATTTCTTTCTCTATCTGAAAAATCAACAATATTATCTTCTAATCCGTTAAAAAGACAAGCAAAAACATCTAAAACGTGCCGCATATTAGCACCAATACTCGAATAGTATGGAGCAATTGATTTATTACTGTATTGCTCATCAGAAATAGCATTTAATAATTTTATTCCTCTTTGCAGATTTTTATCAATAGCTTCAATCATTTTTCACTAGGGGTTTAATAGTAATATCTATAAATATAGACTTTTTTAAGTCTAAAATAAAGTATTTCACAACTATCACATAACACACTGAAAAACAACACCATACCGTTAAAAAAACAAATCCTAATACTTAATTACAAATAGGAAAATATATTTTTGGCACGTTCTTTGAAAAATATCAATCAAATGCGGAAGCCGAAAAGCAAATAGAGTAAGCGAAACCCTAAATTTATTAATTATGAAAAAAGGGATACTTTTAATATTAGCAATTATGTCATTAGCATCAGTGAGTGCTGAAAACATAAATACATCAACAAATAAAGTTGAATCTGTAAATCGTTATAACGACGCAGTTACCTTTATCGAAAGAGATATACAGTTTCACGTATTTTTAAATGGAGATTTTGATTTTGACACACACTATAATAACACAAGATATAATGGTGTACGTATAGAGCGAGATCGTAGCGGAAAAGTAAGAAGAGTTGGTAATGCTTTTATCAATTATGATTCTAGAGGAAATGTAAAACGAATTGGTAGTATTTATATTGATTATAGATATGGAAAACTATCAAAAGTTGGAAATTTAAATATTAAGTATGATCGTTGGAACAATCCTCGTTTTTATGGAAACGTAAGGTATAATAATCATTATAATGATGATGTATATTACAGCAACGGAGGTATAGATATTGATATTAACATTGGTAGCATATTTAATTATAACGATGCGTATTTTTACAAAAGAGACTTTAGAAAGAATTACAGAAAGTATAGAGAAGATAAAAAATTCTTTTATTACAGAGCCGTTCCTAATGCAAAAACCGGAAAAAGAGGTAAGCTTATAAAGAGGCGTAAAAATAAAAATTATTCAAAAAAATATCACAAAAAGAGAACAACTCCTGAGCAAAAAGGAAGGTCTAAAAGGAATAGATAAAAACAAAAAATCCTCATCAATTATGATGAGGATTTTTTAATAGTATTTATTGCCATTATTTAGCAACATTAACAGCTCTTGTTTCACGAATCACAGTAACTTTTACTTGCCCTGGATACGTCATATCATTCTGTATTTTTTGTGAAATATTAAATGATAATTCAGCTGCTTTAGTATCATTTACCTTAGCACTTTCTACCATTACTCTTAATTCACGACCTGCCTGTATAGCATATGCTTTTTGCACACCACTAAATCCGAAGGCGATATCTTCTAAATCTTTTAAACGTTGAATATAAGAATCTAATACCTGACGACGTGCGCCTGGTCTTGCTCCTGAAATAGCATCACAAACCTGAACGATAGGTGATAATAAACTCTTCATTTCTATCTCGTCGTGGTGAGCTCCAATGGCATTACAAACATCTGGTTTTTCACCAAACTTCTCTGCCCATTGCATTCCTAATAAAGCATGCGGTAATTCACTTTCTGTTTCTGGCACTTTACCAATATCATGTAATAAACCTGCACGTTTAGCTGCTTTAGCATTTAAGCCCATTTCTGATGCCATAATACCACAAAGATTTGCTACTTCACGCGAGTGTTGTAATAAATTCTGACCATAAGAAGAACGGTATTTCATACGTCCAACTATTTTTATTAATTCAGGATGTAAACCATGAATTCCTAAATCGATAACAGTACGTTTACCAACTTCTATAATTTCTTGACTAATTTGTTTTTCTGTTTTCTTAACAACCTCCTCAATTCTTGCTGGGTGAATTCTTCCGTCTGTTACTAATTTATGCATTGATAAACGAGCAATTTCTCTACGAACAGGATCAAAACAAGATAAAATAATTGCTTCAGGTGTGTCATCTACAATAATTTCTACTCCGGTAGCGGCTTCTAAAGCACGAATATTACGTCCTTCACGACCAATAATTCTACCTTTAACATCGTCTGATTCTAAATTAAAAACAGATACACAGTTTTCTACAGCTTGCTCTACTCCTACTCTTTGTATTGTATTTAATACAATTTTACGAGCATCTTGTTGCGCTGTCATTTTAGCTTCTTCAACAGCGTTTTGTACAAACGACATTGCATCTGCTTTTGCTTCATCTTTTAAAGATGAAACTAACTCTGTTTTCGCATCTTCTGCTGATAAGCCAGAAATTTGCTCTAACATATCTACCTGACGTTTGTGTTGTTTCTCTAAATCAGATTCTTTTTTATCTAAAAAATCTAATTTATAATCAAAGTCTGCTTCTTTCTTCTCTACAGATTTGTTTAATTTTTTATTTTTATCTAATTCAGAAGAAACTTGACTTTCTTTATCTCTAATTCTCTTCTCAACATCAGACATCTTTTTTTCTCTAGAAAATATTACCTTTTCATGCTCTGATTTTAGCTCTATAAACTTTTCTTTGGCTTGTAATATTTTATCTTTTTTTATTGCATCAGCCTCTACTTTGGCCTCTTTTACAATATTTCTCGCTTGCTTTTTTGTTTCTTGTATTAATTTATTAGCGGCCGATTTTTCTAATACCTTAGCGATTACAAAACCTATTGCTATACCTATAATTCCTGCTAATACAGGAAATAATATTCCATCCATAATTTTAATTTGATTGTATAAAAAAAGCCTACATTAATATGGGTTTTATAAACTCCGAAAAAACAGGTTTAGGACTAACTGGCTTATCAAGGATCCGATCTAAAATCGGCTTGCTTTACGAACCAAGACTCATCCTTTCTAAATAAATAGTGTTGAGTTTAACAAACAATGTACTAATGTAGGCAGTATATTAATAATGTATTTTAAAGAACGTTACAAATGCTTATCTAACAAGTTAGCTAAATCATTTATTTTATTTATTACTTCAGTATTTTCTTTAGTATTGGTTAAAGATACTATTTCTGATTTCGATGCAAATTGCAATGCGCACATTGCCAATACATCTTGTTTATCTGATACTGCATAACTTTGTTCAAACTTAGCAATTAAATCGTTAATGTTTTTTGCTGCACTACGCATCCCTTGTTCTTCATCTGTGTTTTCTACACTCAACGGGTACGTTCTTCCTGCAATTACTACATTAACTTTAATCTTTGCCATGTAAAGAACTTTTTATGAATTCAAAAGAGTAATGCATTTATCAATCTCTCGAACTAATGTATTTATTTTGAGTTTTGTTTCTCTTGTATTTTCGTTACTGCCTTCTATAGTTTTAGCAATTTTTAGCAATTTATATTCTTCTTGCTCTTTATTTAATTCTTGCTGTTTTTCTTGTAATAAAATTTGTAACTCTGCATTATTTTGAAGCAATACTTGGTTTTCTTCTTTTAAAAATTCATACCTCGAAAGTAGATTTTTTAACTTATCTTCCAGTAAATGAATTGCTTCTAAAGGGTTACTCATTTATTTGTGAGAATAAAACTATACTTACAAAGTTATCAATATAGAACTTAAATAACAACTATTTTAATGTTTTTTTAACAACACTACTGATTATAAGACATCTAAGTGTTTTAGCTTATTTTTAGTATTTTTGTTTTAAAACCGCTATATCTTGAAATTTTATTTTTCTATTATTTTTTTAGTATTCTATTATACAGTTAATGCACAAAAGCAATACCCTAAAAATTACTTTACTTCTCCTTTAAAAATACCGATTGTTTTATCAGGTACTTTTGGTGAATTAAGAAGTAACCACTTTCATTCGGGTATCGACATTAAAACTCAAGGTAAAGAAGGTTTACCAATTTACGCAGCCGCAAACGGATATGTTTCTCGCATAAAAGTATCGCAATATGGTTTTGGTAAAGCAATATACCTTAAACACCCTAACGGATATACAACTGTATACGCGCACCTTAAAAATTTTAAACCTGTTATTCAGAAATACGTTAAAGGAATTCAGTACAAGAAAAAGAGTTATCAAACGGGTAACTTATTTCCGAAGCAAGATCAATTTCCTGTTAGCAAAGGCCAAATTATTGGTTATAGTGGTGACACTGGCGGCTCTGGCGGACCACATTTGCATTACGAAATTAGAGATACTAAAACAGAGCGTATTATAAACCCTTTACATTTCGGAATAACTGTAACTGATGATACGTCGCCTAGTATTAAAAAAATAATGGCTTATCCTTTAAACGAACAGTCACGAATTAATAATTCTAGCTTAAAATCGGTTTTATCATTTAAAAAAATCAGTGAAAATAATTTTATTAGCGAAAGTATTACTGCTAGCGGAATTATTGGTTTCGGAATTAGTGTTTTTGATAGATTAAATGGCGCTTTAAACAAAAACGGAATTTACAGTTTAGAGATGAAAGTAAATGGTAGCAGAGTTTATTATCACGATGTTGAAACTTTTTCTTTTTCTGAAAGCAAATACATCAATTTATTAATTGATTATAAACACTACAAAACGTACAGAAGTAAAGTGCAAAAAACACATAAGGTAGATGCCAACAAATTAAGTTTATATGAAAACTTAATAAACAATGGTAAAATACTTGTTGAAAAAAACGCAAGCTATAATGTTGAAATTATTGCTAAAGATTTTAAAAACAATACTGCCTCTGTTAAAATACCTGTAAGAGGTGTAGAAAGTAATTTAGTATATCAACAAAAAGACACTACAAATTATAAAATTGTTGCTAAAAACTTTCAAAAATTTACGCTTAACAATGTAACCGTTGCTTTTCCTAAAAACACTTTTTACGAAGATTGTTTTATCGATTTTTCTTTTAAGGACGGTATTGCTAAAATTCATAACAAAACAAAACCAATAGACAAGCGCTACACATTAACTTTCGAAACCTCTTTTTTAAACGAGCAACAAAAACAGCAAGTATATATTGCCAATGTTACAAACACCAAATACCCCAGGTATGTTTCTACAAGAAAAAATATCAATAAAATATATACTACCACGAAAATTTTAGGAGATTACACATTGCTTTATGATACTGAAAAGCCCACCATTAAGTTGTACAATTTTAATGACAAACAGTGGATATCAAAAAACAAAACTTTAAAAGTAAAAATTAAAGACAGCGATTCTGGTATAAAAAATTACCGTGCAACCATAGATGGTAGCTGGGTATTAATGGAATACAACCATAAAAAAGGAATTCTTACGTACGATTTTACAGATAAAAAGTTGGTTGGTAGCAAACATCTTTTTAAACTTGTAGTTTCTGACAATGTTGGAAATATAAAGACTGTTACCGCAACATTCTTCAAAAAATAAACTATAAAACCCTTGAAAAAACTACTTTTTTTACTGCTATTCCCTTCATTAATTTTTGCTCAAAAAACAGCAATTGTAAAAGGTACCATAACTAATAAATTTAACATTCCTATAGAAGGTGTGGCCATTACATACCTATCTGGAGGAACTACAACCAACGCCAACGGAGATTATACTTTTACCATACCCATGCGTAAAACGGTTGCCGTAACATTTAGTCACGTTTCCTACAAAACGATTACAAAAAAATTTACTTCGAGAGGTAAAAAAACATTTAACTTCTCTCCTTCTCTTACTTTTAAAACAGAACAATTAGAAGAGGTTAGTCTTAAAAACCTAAAAAAGGAAGCACAAGGAATTACAAAAATCGACACAAAAAAAGTTAAGAAAATTTTAGGTGCCAACGCAGGTGTAGAAAATATTTTAATGACCCTGCCAGGTGTTAGCAATAATAACGAATTAAGTACTCAATATAATGTTCGTGGTGGTAATTTTGATGAAAACTTAGTATATGTAAACGGCATAGAAGTATATCGTCCGTTTTTAATACGTTCGGGGCAACAAGAAGGCCTTAGCTTTATCAATCCGCAAATGGTGCAAAATATTAATTTTTCCGCAGGCGGATTTCAAGCAAAATACGGCGACAAACTTTCTTCTGTTTTAGACATCACGTATCGCAAACCAACGGAATTTGGTGCGCAACTAGATGTTAGTTTATTAGGCGGAAGTTTTACGATAGAACATGCTTTTTTAAATAATAAGTTAAGTGCCATTGTTGGTGTTCGTTATCGCGATAACAGTTTGTTTGTTAACAGTAAGCAAGTAGATGTAAATTTTAAACCAACTTTTACCGACGTACAATCTTTTTTAACCTACAAAGCAACCGATAAAGTTACTTTCAATTTTTTAAGTAACTTTTCTTTAAATAATTATAATTACGAACCATTAACAAGAAAAACACGTTTTGGTACGTTGGTAAATCCGTTAGAATTAATTGTTTTTTATCAAGGGCAAGAAAAAGATCAATTTAAAACACTTTTTGGTGCTTTTTCTACCGATTATCAAGTAAATGATAACTTAAAAATTACAGGAACCATTTCTTCTTTTAATACGCAAGAAGAAGAATATTTTGATATTGCCGCTTCTTATAATTTAGGAGAAGTGGATAGTAATATTGGATCTGAAAATTTTGGAGAGGTCGCTTTTTCACAAGGAATCGGGTCGCAAATTAACCATGCCCGCAACGATTTAGATGCCTTAATAAGTAATATTCAACTTAAAGCCACTTTAAAAGATGGTAAAAACGAATGGAAAACAGGCGTAAAATATCAAACAGAAAATATAAAAGATCGCATACGTGAATGGGAAATGATAGATTCTTTAGGTTTCACCGTACGTCCGCCAAACCTTACTGGTAACAATCAACCTTACGAACCTTTTGCAGGACCCATCGAACCATTTAATACTGTTAGAGCAAATAATGATGTAGATATTAATCGTGTTTCGGGTTTTTTACAATTCAGCAGAAAAAGTAATTGGAAAAATCATCAAATATGGATGAATGTTGGTGTACGCGCTCATAATTGGAGTGTAAAAACCGCTAACGAAAGCGCTGAAAATCAAATTATATTTAGTCCAAGAGCTCAGTTTGCTATCAAACCAGATTGGGATAAAGATATGTTGTTTCGAATCTCTGGTGGTTGGTATTCTCAGCCTCCGTTTTATAAAGAGTTAAGAGGTTATGACGGTCAAATTAATCCGAAGGTAAAAGCCCAAAAATCAATTCATTTAGTTGCAGGTAATGAGTACAGTTTTACCATGTGGCAACGTCCTTTTAAACTAACAACCGAGTTGTATTATAAAGATTTATCTGATGTAAATTCGTATTCGGTAGACAATGTTCGTATTCGTTATAGAGCGGATAATGTAACTGATGCTTATGCCTACGGATTAGATATTCGTTTAAACGGAGAATTTGTACCTGGTAACGATAGTTGGGTAAGTTTTGGTTACTTAAAAACCGAAGAAAACATCAACAATCAAGGATATATTGCAAGACCAACTGATCAGCGCTTAAAATTCGGTGTTTTATTTCAGGATTATGTGCCTAATATACCTGATTTAAAAGCCTATTTAAATATTGTTTATAATACAGGGCTTCCGGGTGGCGCTCCTGCTTATTCAGATGTATATCAATATCAAAATAGATTAAATGATTACAAACGTGCTGATGTAGGAATATCCTACGTATTTACAGACGCCAACAAAAAAAGACCGACTGGTTTTTTGCGTAATTTTAAAGAACTAACTGCTGGTTTAGAACTTTTTAATTTATTTGATATCAGAAATTCGATAACCAATACCTGGGTTCGTGACGCCTACAGCAAACAACAATACGGAATTCCGAATTACATGACAGGTAGAGTTTTAAACTTAAAAATAGGAATGCAGTTTTAATATTCTTGAAACCATCCAACAAAAAAACAAACTACTGATTTAAAACAACTTAACTAAAATTAACTACATATATTATCAATCATTTTGTATATTTGGTAGTATATGAAAACTGAATCAACACCAAAAAAAGTAATTTCTGTAAAAAAAACATTGCATAGAAAAAAAGTAGTTTTATTACTAACTTTTAAATATGATGATGTTATAATTAACCATATTAGGAGTTTAAAAAAATTTACTTGGAGTAAAACTCTACAAGGATGGGTTAGCCCTTTTACTGATAAAACATTTTCTGACATACAACATCTTTTAAGTGATATTGCTGATATTAAAGTAGATGAATCGGTTACTAAAAAACTATATCACAGAGGTGTAAAAACCGAACGTAAACTTACAAGCGCGAACAAAGAAATTATTCGGAATTATGTGAAATATTTGCGAGGTAAACGTTACAGTGAAAGCACGGTGCTTACGTATTTTACTTTTATTGCTGATTTTATTGATTTTAGTCAGCCTGCACCAATCGAATCACTCACCAATAAGAATGTTGAGCTATTTATTGAAGCCATTTTTATTACCAGGAACTACAGTATAAGCTCGCAGCGACAATTTATAAGTGCTTTAAAATTGTTTGTTGTTTATTATCCTAAATGTAATATTGAGTCACTTACTTTAGAAAGACCTAAAACCTCGAGGAAATTACCTTCCGTTTTATCACAACAAGAAGTTGTAACCTTATTACAAGTTACCAAAAACTTAAAACACCGTGCTATTTTGGCAATGTTATATTCTGCCGGATTACGAATTGGAGAATTAACCAAACTCGAGTTAAGACATATTGATGTTACTAGAAGACAATTATTTGTACAAAACGGAAAAGGAAGAAAAGACCGGTATGTAATTTTAGCAGACAGTTTTTTACCTTTATTACAAAACTATATTAGCACTTATGTGCCGAAACGTTTTTTTGTTGAAAGCCCAACCGGAACAAAATATTCTGAAAGTAGCATTCGAAAATTCTTGCACACCTCTACCCGACTTGCCAACATAAAAAAACATGTTACTCCGCATACATTAAGGCACAGTTATGCTACACATTTATTAGAAAACGGTATTGGTTTACGTCATATTCAGGAATTATTAGGCCATGCAAAGCCAGAAACGACGATGATTTATACACACGTAGCTAAAAAGGATTTATTAGAAATAAAGAGTCCGCTAGACACTATATTATTGAGCCTACAAAAAAACACTTCAGAATCAGATCAGTTTTTAAACTCTAGAAAGGTTTAAGAAAAATAATGCCAATTATTTTTATATATTAGTAGCTCTTAAAAAAACATTTTATTGCTATGAAATGCATTTTTTAAGAGCTGATAAACAAGAACAAAAGTTCCTTTTATCGGGAACTATATATTAAAAAAGAGGAAGTTATTTCTCTATATAACGAGTTGGGCACAATTAAAAAAAAGTGGAAGAAAAAGAAACATTTGATAGAATTCTTAATTTAATTAGTTCAGACGACTTTCCAAAAGTTATGTCGGAAATGAAAAAATTAGATTCTAAAGCCAAAGATAGATTAAATCTATTTCTCGCTAATAGAACTTTACATACCGAATCAGCAAGATACAGAGGTCGTGTTGTAGAAATGAGCATTTATCTTGAATTAATTTTAGCAAAATTATTATCTCAATATTTTGCAAAAGATGAAAAAAAAGAATTACTCAATTCAATGGTTTTTGATAGAATGGACTTACAAAGAAAACTGAACACTTTAAAAAACATTCTTAAAACCCAACAACCCAAAATATGGAAAACGGAACAATCAAATTTGAAAAAAATTGACAAGTTAATTTCATTCAGAAACAATATCGCTCATTCTGTATTAAATTCATCGCCCGAATATTCTGAGAAAATCAGAAAAAAAGTTAACCAAATGACAAAAGAAGGAAAGACTGCAAACCATCTTGACGAAATCGAATTTGGCTTTTACGAAAATCATCAATGGATATTTAAAACAATAAAATATTCAGAGGTCGAGGAATATCATAAAGGAATTTATGACGGAATAAGTAACATTGAAAATATTGGAAAACAAATAATTCCGAATTTTGAATCAACAGCTGAAAATTAAATAACTGTGCCCAACACCGTGCATAATTCATTGCTTACAAAGTTTTTCCTACGGAAAAACCTCGCGGCCTTCAAAGGCTTGTAATTGTCTACTATTTATTCGCTAAATTCACGCAAACAAATCATGCACAAACACGTTATGTGCAAGCTGAAGAAAAATTCGAACTAACGACAAAATGACTGAACAATCAATAATAAAACAGATTGGAAAACCTGCTGAAATCGATTTACGAAAACCGAAAGCGATTGGAAGTACAGGATTTTATTTAAAGTCATTTAAAACTAAAAATCCCGAGAACGAATCTCTAAAATTGGAATCGAAATGCAACTTTGAAAAGCGAACTGGCGGAATTTTATTACGTGCGAATTATTCCAATAAATTAACGACCATTCCCATTACAAATGAAAATATAATCGAAATTACTCTAAAGCGTGGAAAAGAAAATATTGACCCATTTTTTCTCTCGCCAATGTGGTTTTTTTTAAAACTCGGAGTTTCTAAATTATACGCTCGATATTTTAGATTTAGACTTCACGAATATTCAATTGACCAAATGGAACTGAATATCAAAACGACTGATTATGAAATGGATTTCATTGCAAACGGATATTTATTTGAGCGACAGTTGAGTTTCTTTGAGAATTTGAATTACGGAATTAAATTAAAAACGGAAATAAAAGCCAGCACATAACACCGTGCATAATTCATTAAGGTGGAATTTCCTTGCGGAATTTCCTCGCACTTTTATTATCTTTCGTTCAAATTCGGAAAAGTGCTGCGCTCTTTTCCTTAACGAAATCATGCACAAATACGTTACCTGCAAGCTAAAAAAACGACAATATGAAAACATTCCTATTTGCGTGGAATCCGAAAAAATGGAATTGGACAACTCTTGAACAGAGCATTGACCAAATCGAACAAACAGGTCGAGCGACAGAAAAATGGAGTGTAATAAGTCATAAAAAAATCCAACCAGGAGACAGAGCATTCTTAATGAGACTTGGCGAAGAACCAAAAGGAATAATGGCTGCCGGTTTTGTTGCGACACCACCATTTTTATCAAAACATTGGAGCGGAGAAGATAAATTAGTGAATCGTGTAATGATTGACTTTGAAGTAATTTTAAATCCCGAAAAAGAACCGCTATTGAGTCTTGATATCTTAAATCAAGGCAATTTGGCAAAAGTAAATTGGACACCGCAATCTTCAGGAATTGAGATTAATCCAGATGTAACGGACGAATTAGAAGCCGTATGGTTTGACTTTTTGACAACTCAAGAAATCAGACATAACCCTTTCAAAGAAACTGAAAAGGACGAACAGAAAGTTTACACAGAAGGAACACCAAATCAAGTTTTAGTAACTAAATATGAACGAAATCCATTCGCAAGAAAAACTTGTATTGAGCATTACGGACTTTCTTGTTCAGTTTGCGAATTTAACTTTGAAAAAGAATACGGAGAATTAGGTAAAGACTTTATTCACGTTCACCATTTAAGACAAGTCGCAGACATTGGAAAAGAATATAAAATCGACCCAATTAAGGACTTGAGACCTGTTTGTCCGAACTGCCACGCAATGATTCATAAACGAAAAGAACCATACACGATTGACGAACTGAAAGAAAAAATGAAAAAAGCCAGCAGGTAACAATGTATATAAAAAATAGGCGAAATAGTAGTGAAATCAAGGGTTTTAGCTTGTATCAAAGTTCAGGTTTAACTGAAAGTTTGGTGCTTCGAAATCGCCTACTTTTCATATACTAACCGTTAGCAAAAACTTTAGAAATCACTCAGGCGGAACTAATTTTGAGTTAAAAATCTTAAATTTATTATTCAATAATTTTCTTTTCATAACATTGGAAAAATAACAAACAAAAGTTAAGAGCAACTTTACGGAATTCTAAACATTAACAACAACAGAACTGAACGCAAAAAATCACTCTAGCGGAATTTAGCAACTTTGCGGAGTTGAAAACCTTTGCGGAATTGTTTACTCAAACTCTGAATTTTGAAAATATTGAAAAACTAAAATGGAATTATTAATCGAAAAAAACGCATTTGCTAACAACTTGTATATAAAAATTGCTTTATTTTAGCTAAACTAAATAGGCTGTGCTTTTTTACTAAGTCCAATTTTCCTGCGGAAAATTCGCCGAGCTCTTAAAAAGCAACTTTCTATACAAAAAACCGTTGGGTTTCATTAGCGGAAACCGTTAAAATTGAACATTTTTAGCTTTTAAAGTGAATTTTTACAATGTTGGAAAAATTTACAGAAAAGCTATTTTGGAATTTAATTACAACTCAAAAAAAGTAGCTTGAACAATTTAGTTTTTTAAGTCTATTTTTTACAAATAGAAAAATTCCCGTTTAGAATTGTTTCGTTAAATAAAAATCTAAAACTGGAGAGTTTTGAAATCAAATTACAAACTTTTAGAGTTTTGAGAAGTTTTGAAAATTGAGTTGAATACCTAAACGTGGAAATCAAAACAGCGGAATTAGAATCTTTGCGGAAATAATAACTGAAAATGAAAATAGAACGGAAAAACCATAAAACGAAAACCCAACAAGGTGCATAATTCATTAAGGTGGAACTTCCTTGCGGAATTTCCTCGCACTTTTATTATCTTTCGTTCAAATTCGGAAAAGCGCTGCACTCTTTTCCTTAACAAAACCATGCACAAAGCCGTTGGGCACAATTAAAAAAAAGTGGAAGAAAAAGAAACATTTGATAGAATTCTTAATTTAATTAGTTCAGACGACTTTCCAAAAGTTATGTCGGAAATGAAAAAATTAGATTCTAAAGCCAAAGATAGATTAAATCTATTTCTCGCTAATAGAACTTTACATACCGAATCAGCAAGATACAGAGGTCGTGTTGTAGAAATGAGCATTTATCTTGAATTAATTTTAGCAAAATTATTATCTCAATATTTTGCAAAAGATGAAAAAAAAGAATTACTCAATTCAATGGTTTTTGATAGAATGGACTTACAAAGAAAACTGAACACTTTAAAAAACATTCTTAAAACCCAACAACCCAAAATATGGAAAACGGAACAATCAAATTTGAAAAAAATTGACAAGTTAATTTCATTCAGAAACAATATCGCTCATTCTGTATTAAATTCATCGCCCGAATATTCTGAGAAAATCAGAAAAAAAGTTAACCAAATGACAAAAGAAGGAAAGACTGCAAACCATCTTGACGAAATCGAATTTGGCTTTTACGAAAATCATCAATGGATATTTAAAACAATAAAATATTCAGAGGTCGAGGAATATCATAAAGGAATTTATGACGGAATAAGTAACATTGAAAATATTGGAAAACAAATAATTCCGAATTTTGAATCAACAGCTGAAAATTAAATAACTGTGCCCAACACCGTGCATAATTCATTGCTTACAAAGTTTTTCCTACGGAAAAACCTCGCGGCCTTCAAAGGCTTGTAATTGTCTACTATTTATTCGCTAAATTCACGCAAACAAATCATGCACAAACACGTTAGCTACAATATGAACGAAAAAATGAATGATAGAAAAAATATAATAATTTCTTTTAAATCAAATTATGGAGAAAGAAAAAAAGGAATTGAGAAGAGAATACAATATTTGAAAGGAATGAGTATTTTGAATTTAGTACTTACTCTTTTATGTGGTGGAATTCTAATTTCATCAATTATTTCTGAATTATTTGGTTACACTATATTTAGATGGGAAAAAACTGGACTTTTAGCTATCTTAAGTTTAAGTTTTGTATTAAATCTTCCAAATGAATTATATGAACTTAAACTATTAAATCATTTGAAAAAAATAAATTCTAAACCTGAATTTAATGGAATTGATAAACTTAATAGTGAATTAAAAAAAATGATTGACAAACTTAATAATAGATTTAAAAATAATTGGAGCGTCATAGTATTAGCAATCTTGATTTTGATTATGGGAATTTGGCAAATGGGTTTTGACAATAATAACCCATATTGGAATTATATGAAATTACCTATTTTAGTATTTTATGGAATAATTATTTTTCGTTTTATAATTACGAATAGAAAACTGAATGAAAATATTGAAAAAACGGAAAAATACTGTAGCTAACACCGTATAAAATTAATTGCTGGTTTTAGCCTATTTACGAAAGTCCTCGCGGACTTTCTATCTGTGTTTTATTTGCTAACTTTAGTGCTTAAAACACGCAACTAATCTTATACAATCACGTTGTAAGTAATGCCGAAAAACCCAGAAACCAAGTGAATAAAACAATATTTGAAATTACCAAAATGGATTGTCCTTCAGAGGAAAATCTTATCCGAATGAAATTGGACGGAATTTCAAGCATTGCGAATTTGGACTTTGATATTCCGAATCGAAAATTGACCGTTTTTCACAGCGGAGAAATTGACCAAATCGAAAAGTCCGTTATCGAATTGAATTTAGGTGGAAAAAAAATCTCAACGGAACAAACCGACCAAACGGAATTTAAAGAAAACGAAAATCAGAAAAAACTACTTTGGTCTGTACTTGCCATAAATTTTGCTTTTTTCATTATTGAAATGACAACAGGAATTATCTCAAAATCTATGGGACTTGTTGCCGATAGTTTAGATATGCTTGCGGACAGTTTTGTGTACGGAATTAGTTTGTTTGCGGTTGGCGGAACAGTAATAAAGAAAAAACGGATTGCCAAACTTGCTGGATATTTTCAAATAATACTTGCGATTATTGGATTTGTAGAAGTCTTGAGAAGATTTTTCGGAAACGAGAAACTTCCCGATTTTTCAACAATGATTATAGTTTCGATTTTTGCACTTATTGCAAACGGAATTTGTCTTTATATTTTGCAAAAGTCAAAGAGCAAAGAAGAAGCACATATGAAAGCGAGTATGATTTTCACTTCGAATGACGTGATTATCAATTTGGGAGTAATTATTGCAGGAATTTTAGTGCATTATTTGAGTTCTAATAAACCTGATTTGATTATCGGAACAATTGTTTTTGCATTGGTAATTCAAGGAGCATTTCGGATTTTGAAATTAAGTAAGTGAACTAAAAAAGCACTACTTACAACAACGTGTATAATTAATGGCTGGTTCTCGCCTACTTACGAAAATCCTCGCGGATTTTCTATTCGGTTTTTATTTGCTAAATTAGGTGCTTAAACACGCAACTAATCATACACAAAACCGTTGTGCCCAATTAAAAAATCCGTTTCATAACATTATTCAGATTAAATGATTGTATCTTTGATAGTATCAAATGATAGTATCAAAAAATGAAACCACCTTACGAAATAACATCTTCTATTTTAAAATTAATAACTTCTATCTCAGAGAAAATAGGAGAAGTAAATGCTAATTTATTAAATAGACCTTCACCTAAATTGAGAAAACAGAATAGAATCAAAACTATTCATTCTTCGTTAAAAATAGAAGGAAACACACTTACAGAGGAACAGATTACTGCACTTCTTGAAAACAAAAGAGTTATTGGACCTAAAAAAGATGTTATTGAAGTTTTAAATGCAATCAAAATCTATGAAAATTTAGATGATTACAATCCTTCTAATGAAAAATCTTTTTTAAAAGCACACCAAAACTTAATGGAAGGTTTAATCGAAAATTCAGGGAAATATAGAACTCAGAGTGTCGGTATTGTAAAAGGCTCTAAAATTGAGCATTTAGCACCACCATTTGAAAATGTGCCATTCTTAATGAAAGACCTTTTTGAATATTTGAAAAATTCTGATGAAATTGAATTAATTAAAAGTTGTGTTTTTCATTACGAAATGGAATTTATACATCCATTTTTGGATGGAAATGGAAGAATGGGAAGATTATGGCAAACTTTAATTTTAATGGAAAAATATCCAATATTTGAGTTTTTACCTTTTGAAACATTAATCAGTAATGACCAGGAAAAATATTACAAAGCTTTAGCTGAAAGTGATAAATCTGGAAAGTCAACTAAGTTTATTGAATATATGCTTAACGTAATTGACATTTCAATAAGTCAATTATTAGATTTTAATAATCGAACTTTAAATGAAAAAGATAGATTAGAATATTATGTTTCATTAAACAAAATTGAATTTACAAGAAAAGATTATATGGATGTTTTTAAAGACATTTCTTCAGCAACTGCAAGTAGAGATTTAAAAAAAGGAGTTGAATTAAATTTATTTGAAAAAATAGGAGAAAAAAATAAGACAATCTACCGTTTAAAATAACTGGGCACAACACCGTATATAATTTATTACTAGTTCTAGCCTACTTACGAAAATCCTAGCGGATTTTCTATTCGGTTTTTATTTGTTAACTTAGTTGCTTAACCACGCAACAAACCATATACAAACACGTTAGCCACAAGCTCTGAAAAGCCACCACACAGTCAAGCACATTTTATTTTGCTCGTGCCTCACAAAATAAAAAGAGCTTGCCTTTTCCCACCACCGCCCGAAAATATTTTGATTTAATACACAGTTTTTTGAGATATAAATGTAAATTAGTGGATTGAAAAAACATCTGAAATGAACCGAATTAAGGAAGTGTTGGAACAGAAAGGAATAAAGCAGACTTGGTTGGCGGAAAAACTAGGCAAAAGCTACAATATGGTAAATGCTTATGCTCAAAACAGACAACAACCGAGATTGGAAACCTTAATGGAAATTGCCAATATTTTAGATGTGGACGTGAAAGAATTAATAATATCAAATAAAGAAAAATAAATGCCTGTAGACTTTTCAAAAATATTAGTAGTTGGTGTATCATCTAGGGCACTCTTCAATTTAGAAGAAGAAGAGCAGATTTTTAAGGATAAAAACATTCGTGGTTTTCGAGAATTTCAGTTAGCAAACGAAGACAAGTTACTTGAAAAAGGAACTGCATTTCCATTGGTTGAAGCTTTATTAAAACTTAACACACACGTAGACAAAAAAAGTCCAATTGTCGAAGTTGTTGTAATGTCCAGAAATAGCCCAGAAACAGGCGTAAGAGTATTAAAAGCAATCGAACATTACAATCTACCAATAACAAGATGGGCATTTTCTGGTGGCGAACCACTCTCACCATTTATAGATGCTTTTGATATTGACTTATTTCTTTCGCGAGATGAAAGTGATGTTCAGAAAATAATTGATACTACAAATTGTGCTACAGCATTAATTTATGACCCACCAGAGAATTTTGAACCTGAAACAGACAGAGTGAAATTCGCTTTTGATGCTGATGCAGTTGTTTTTTCAGAGGAATCTGAAATAATTTATAAAACCAAAAACATAGAGGCTTTTCATAAACACGAAAAAGAAAATGAAGATGTTCCTTTAAATGATGGTCCGTTTGCTGTGCTTTTAAGAAAGTTGTCAGATATTCAAGATTTTCTTCCTATCGAAAAAGAGCTTTCACCATTGAGAATAGCCATAGTTACTGCTCGTAATGCACCAAGTCATATGCGAGTTATTAAAACTTTAAGAAAATGGAATGTCTATGTTGATGAAGCCTATTTTTTGGGTGGTTTACCTAAAGAAAAAGTTCTAGAAGCATTCGGAGCTCATATCTTTTTTGATGACCAACATACACATTTAAGTGATTCCAGTAAAAAAATTCCTTGTGGTAGGGTTTTGTATAAATCAAATTCCATTTTAAAGAATTACGAAAAAGAAATTATTGTAGAACCAAAAAAAGAAAAAGAAAACTAATATGCCAACACTCAATTGGATAGGAAAAGACAAAGTTATAAGTCATCATCAAGATGTACCTTATAGAGTTTTGGAACATAAATACGGTTTTACTGCTAAAAAAGAAGAACAAACCGAACCAACTCAAAGCGGAAACAAAATAATTCACGGAGACAATTTAGAAGCTCTAAAAAGTCTACTGCCAGAGTACGAAGGAAAAGTAAAGTGTATCTACATTGACCCACCATATAACACTGGAAAAGAAGGTTGGGCATATAATGACAATGTAAATCATCCAAAAATATTAAAATGGCTAGGAGAAGTAGTTGGTAAAGAAGGAGATGATTTGAGTCGTCACGATAAGTGGCTGTGTATGATGTATCCCAGACTAAAACTACTTCACAAATTATTGGCTAAAGATGGAATTATATTCATATCAATAGATGATTACGAATATCATAATTTACTTTCTCTAACAAATGAAATATTTGGAATAAAAAATAAAATTGCAACATCTATTTGGGATTTAGGAACTGGAACTCAAGCAGGTCATTTTGTTAGGGCTCACGAATACGTTTTAGTCTATGCTAAAAACAAGGATTTAGTGCCAAATTTTAAAGGAGGAGAAGGAATAATTAAACATTCCGCACTTAAAAAAATTAGTTATAAGAATCCAGAAAGCGAATTTACATTTCCGGTTGGAACTAGATTTGATGCACCAGATAACACAATATTAGAAAAAAATTGGGGTGGTTCAGAAAAAACAACCTTGGTGTCAGGCACTATGAAATCTGTAAAAGGAAAATTATCTAAACCTGTTACTTTGAGTGCTGGTTGGGCGATGAAATCACAAATGCAGAGTTGGTTCTATGAAGACCCAGAAAATACTTATGATACCAAAGGGCAAAAGCTTCAAGAATTTTACTTTAACAAAAGTGGAGTTCTAACTTATATCAAAGAAAAATCAGTAACCAACCCACCAACTGTTTTAAGAGGCATTGCAAATACTAAAACTGGTAGTAGTGAATTAACGAATATAATTGGACCAAATAAATTTGACTTTCCAAAACCTTCAGCTTTAATAAAATTCTTATTAAAGCTAGTTACTGAAAAAAATGATATTATTCTTGATTCATTTGCTGGAACAGGAACTACTGGTCAGGCTACTTTGGAATTAAACAAAGAAGATAACTCTAACCGTAAATTCATCTTAATTGAACTTGAAGATTATGCAGAAGAAGTTACCGCAGAAAGGATAAAAAGAGTCTCTAAAGGTTTCAAAACAAAAACTGTAAATTTTGAAAAACTTGGGGGAGCATTTGACTTTTACGAATTAGGCTTACCTCTTTTCGATGATAACCAAAACCTTAACGAAAAAGTTGAAACAGAAAAAATACGTGAATACATCTGGTTTTCAGAAACGAGAACACCATTTAAAAAGACAAAAGAAAATAATTACTTTTTAGGTAAAAAAGACGAATCAGTTTATTACTTCATTTACGAAAAAGATAAACTTACAACTTTAGATTTTGATGCTTTAGAACTCGTAAAAACCAAAGGAGAACAATATGTTATTTATGCAGATAATTGTTTACTACCTAAAGACTTTATGGCAAAAAACAACATCATTTTCAAAAAAATACCAAGAGACATTACAAGATTTTAGATTATGGAATTAAAAAGCTACCAACAAAAAGTAATAGAAAATCTTGAAGAATATTTACAATATGTTCAAGAGCATAAAAATGTATCTACTGCATTTAATCAATATTGGGAAGATAAAATTGGACGATATAATCCTTTGGATAATACAGGAATGCAACCTTATAAAAATAACATCCCAAATTCGGCACACGTTTGTATAAAAGTACCAACTGCTGGTGGTAAAACCTTTATTGCTGTAAACGCTTTGCGTTCCATTTTTTCTGCTTATGATACAAGTAAAACAAAAGCAGTTATATGGTTAGTTCCTTGGAGTAATTTATTACAACAAACCGTAAATGCTTTATCAAATCCAGAGCATCCTTATCGCCAAAAACTAAACGCACTTTTTAACCACAAAGTTGAGATTTACCAAAAAGAAGATTTACTACAAGGTTCAAATTTCAATCCAACTGTAGTAAAAGAACAGTTGAGCATCTTTGTTTTGAGTTTTGCCAGTTTAAGAGCAAGAAACAAAGAAGATAGAAAAGTATATCAAGAAAACGGACAATTGGAATCTTTTGTTCCACAATACGCAAATAGAAAACATCTTTTAGATGATGTTGACGACACAGCATTAATTAATGTTATTAGAAGTTTACATCCTGTTTTGGTAGTTGACGAAAGTCATAATGCAGAAAGTGATTTGAGCGTAGATATGCTTAAAAACTTAAATCCATCTTTCATTTTAGATTTAACAGCAACACCAAAAGACAATAGCAACATTGTAAGTCTTGTTCCTGCAATAGAGTTAAAAAAGGAACATATGGTTAAACTTCCTGTTATCGTTTACAACAATCACGATAAAACAGAAGTCATTAACAATGCTTTGCATTTACAACGCAAATTGGAAAACTTGGCAATAAAGCAAGAAAAAGATGGTGGAAAATACATTCGACCAATCGTTTTATTTCAAGCACAACCAAAAACAAAAAACGACAATACAACTTTTGAGAAATTAAAAGAACAATTATTGAGTTTGGGTATTCCCGAAAATCAAATAAAAATCAAAACAGCGAATATTGATGAACTTAAAAGCATTCCAGATTTACAAAGTAAAGATTGTGAAGTTCGTTACATAATTACAATAAATGCTTTAAAAGAAGGTTGGGATTGTCCTTTTGCATACATTTTAGCGTCTTTGGCTGACAAATCGAGTGCAGTAGATGTTGAGCAAATTTTAGGTCGTGTACTTCGTCAACCTTACGTTCAAAAACATAAAGCTTTTCAGTTAAATCTTTCCTATGTATTAACAGCTTCGGCAAAATTTAATGACACATTACAAAGCATTGTTGAAGGTTTAAAAGCATCTGGATTTAGTGGAAATGAACATAGAGTTTCTGATAAAATGACAGAAGAAGAAAAACAAACAGAAGTTGTAAATCCTGTTGATTCTTTTCTATTTCCAGAACAACAAAAAGAAACCGAAGAAGAAACAATTGATAAAGGACGTATTTCTTTTGACCCAAATGCAAAAGAAGAAGACATTGAAGATACTTCTGTAATTACAGAAATAGAAACAATGGCAGAAGAACAAAACAAGGAATTAGAACAGCAAATACAGGAACAAGAAAAACAACCTGTTGACGAAAATATTTTTCAAGAAATGGGAGATAAAGTTAAACGTTATCGAGTAAAAGAAGCGAATAAAGAAATTATTGATAAAATCGATTTTCCTCAATTTTTTCTAAAAGTAGCAGCAAGTGACATTTTTGGAACAGACCAAGAATTATTAAACCGAGAATCTTTATTAAAAGATTTCAAACTTTCTGATGAAGATATAAAAATTGACTTTGACAAAATCTCATCTGATTTATACAAAGTAGATTTAACAGAAACTGTAAAAGATAATTATACACCAGATTGGGTAAAAATTGAAGAAAGTCAAGTAAAAGACCCAATTGCAGAATACATTTTGGCAAAACCAAAAGATGCCCAAATAAGCGATATAACGCATCAAATAATGCAGATTATTGGAAATATGTATCCAATTCCAGACCAAGAAATAAAAGTTTATGTTGGTAGAATATTAAACGGAATGAACGCAGAACAAATGCGTGACATTTTAGTTAGAAAATGGAGTTATACCGACAAAATAAAGGCACATATTAGAAAGTTATCAGATGCTTATGCAGAAACTAGATTTATGGATTTAATTAAATCAAAGCGAATAACTGCAAAAGAAAACTGGAAATTAGCAAAGGAAATTGTTCCTGGAAATGTTGGTTCTTCAATCGGAAATTCATTGTATGAAAAAGAAGGAACAATGAACAACTTTGAGGAAAGAGTAATAATGGAAATCGGAACTTCTTCTAATATTGAGTTTTGGCATAGAAATTTAGAAAGAGGGAAAGGATTTTACATCAACGGATTTAAAGCCAATCATTATCCTGACTTTATTTTGAGAACTAAATCTGGAAAAACAATTTTAATAGAAACGAAAGGAGACCATTTAGATGGTTCAGACAGCGAAGGTAAATGCAGACTCGGAAACGAATGGGAAAAACAAGCTGGACACGACTTTTCTTATTTTATGATTTTTGACAAAAAGGAAGTTGATGGAGCATTTACATTGGACAAAGCAAAGGAATTGATAAGCGGAATGTAAAAGCCAACGCTAGTGCAAGCACATTTAAAGTTTGCTCGTGCCTCACAAATTTAAAAGAGCTTTCACGCCAACGCTAGCAAGTTTACGGAATAAAGCCAGTGGCTAACAACGTGTATAATTAATGGCTGGTTCTCGCCTACTTACGAAAATCCTTGCGGATTTTCTATTTGGTTTGTATTTGCTAAATTAGTTGCTGAAACACGCCACTAATCATACACAAACACGTTACCTGCAAGCTAAAAAAACGACAATATGAAAACATTCCTATTTGCGTGGAATCCGAAAAAATGGAATTGGACAACTCTTGAACAGAGCATTGACCAAATCGAACAAACAGGTCGAGCGACAGAAAAATGGAGTGTAATAAGTCATAAAAAAATCCAACCAGGAGACAGAGCATTCTTAATGAGACTTGGCGAAGAACCAAAAGGAATAATGGCTGCCGGTTTTGTTGCGACACCACCATTTTTATCAAAACATTGGAGCGGAGAAGATAAATTAGTGAATCGTGTAATGATTGACTTTGAAGTAATTTTAAATCCCGAAAAAGAACCGCTATTGAGTCTTGATATCTTAAATCAAGGCAATTTGGCAAAAGTAAATTGGACACCGCAATCTTCAGGAATTGAGATTAATCCAGATGTAACGGACGAATTAGAAGCCGTATGGTTTGACTTTTTGACAACTCAAGAAATCAGACATAACCCTTTCAAAGAAACTGAAAAGGACGAACAGAAAGTTTACACAGAAGGAACACCAAATCAAGTTTTAGTAACTAAATATGAACGAAATCCATTCGCAAGAAAAACTTGTATTGAGCATTACGGACTTTCTTGTTCAGTTTGCGAATTTAACTTTGAAAAAGAATACGGAGAATTAGGTAAAGACTTTATTCACGTTCACCATTTAAGACAAGTCGCAGACATTGGAAAAGAATATAAAATCGACCCAATTAAGGACTTGAGACCTGTTTGTCCGAACTGCCACGCAATGATTCATAAACGAAAAGAACCATACACGATTGACGAACTGAAAGAAAAAATGAAAAAAGCCAGCAGGTAACAATGTATATAAAAAATAGGCGAAATAGTAGTGAAATCAAGGGTTTTAGCTTGTATCAAAGTTCAGGTTTAACTGAAAGTTTGGTGCTTCGAAATCGCCTACTTTTCATATACTAACCGTTGTAAGCAATATGAGCAAAACGATAATCATAATTGGAATAATCATTTTTCTCTTCGTGATTTTCGGATTTATTCAAAATAAGAGGAATGAAAAAAGATTGCGGAAATTAAACGAAAGCAGACCGAAACTTACACGAACGGAATACATAAGCCGACTTGTGAAAAACGGATTTGACAAGCAACTGGTTGAAATAGTTCACGACGAAATTCGAGAATTTATTCAAATGAATGATTTCTCTATTTACCCAGAAGATGATATTCACAAAATATACGGAATTGAGGATTTAGATGATATTGAACTGATTGACACAATTTGTGAAAAACTAAATTTGAGAAAAGCGGAACAGAAAGACTGTGACGAACTGAATAAAAAAATGAAAATATTCAACGCGGAATATATTCTAACTTTGATTAAAAATTTAACGTAATAAAATACTGCTTACAACACCGTGTTGTGTAGATAACACTCTATGTACCTTTATTTTAATAGTAATAAAAAGATTTATTAAAAAAGGGTACAACATAGGTACAACTTTTAAACTATAAAATTGAGAAGTAAAAACAATGACCTAAAAGCATAAAAAAACCGTTACAAACACATTGTAACGGTTTCTTATTGTATGTACTTATGCTTAAAAGTTATTAAGCTGCCGTACCAGAGCCTAAATACACACTATTCGATACTTGCTTTCCGTCGTCTGAAACGAAAGCCATAAACATTTCAACTGCATCACCTGCATAAGTAGCTGGAATATTTACTACTTCTGAACCTATAATTCTTCTTGTTCCCTCTAAAATATACATCGATTCTTTTTTACTTGGATTGTAAACTAAAACCATTGATTTATCAACTGTACTTGCATTACCTTCTGCTGAATTATCATCCCATGCAAAAGATACTTGACCTGGTACTGATAAATCAACTGATGGATTTAATGGAATGGATAATGAACCTCTACTTAATAATGCGTTAGCATAATCTATTACAAAATCTGGTGCAACACCCCCTACTCCGTTATTTAACACATAAGACATCGCAGCATTAAATTCTGTTTTCTTTGTTGCAAACGCTTTATAACCAACTTTTAAAAATGCTTTATTTGGCTGTAAATATTCCAACGTAGCACTAAACTTATTACGTTGATTCACTTGCCCCTCTGTACGAGGATTTGCCACGCTTGATGGCTTAATTCTGATGTAGTCAATACCTTTCCAACTACCACCAATTACGTTACCTACCTTTCCTGATAAGCCTCCTAAAATTCCTTGGGATATTTTCCCCATAACTATATAAATTTAAAATTAATACTCTCTCGGATTTGGTACGGGCTTGATATTGCTTTTAAACTTTGTTTACCTCTATAATATAACGAAAATTATGCCACCTTGTACTTACTTTTAATCGTTTAGATGCCTTTGCATTTTGCTTCATTGGTTTGCTTTAACTCGATGCAATTACGTATGTAGGCAACCTTTAAAACTGCCATTTTATCAATGACATTTTGTAACTCTTTTTCTTTTTTACTGATTACCTCAACAATCTTGATATGCTTTTGCAGCTTATTAGTAGTACTCATGACTGAGTTAAAACCTTTTTTAAGCGTGTTTCTACAATCATCTATTGTAATAAACGGAATAACACTCCCTTTTAAATAATAAGCGTAAAAACCACCTATTTGCAACATCATAGATAAGTGAAACAATGTGTTTTTTACTTCTTCGGTTGCAGTAGTGACTACAAAACAATTAGGACAAGATTTTAAGAGCGGTTTTCCGCTGTTTAGACCTTTATTTAGGATGAAAAAATGAGGGTTTGAGTAGGTTTTTCCGATGCGGTGTGTTTTCAGTTCAAAAGTTGACATAGCTATCCAATTTAAAATTCGCTTCGCGCTATTAATTTTGAAATTGAAAAAAAAGATGTGCTACCGAAAAGTGCCTTGGGTAAGGCTGTCAAGGTTTTTGGGTAAAAGTTTTTAGGATTGACTGTTTACTTTTAAAGAAGAATATTGTGAAAAAAGTTTTATCCAAAACCCATAGGGCTTGACCTTTATAGCCTTAAAGCGTTGGCTAAAGCTAGGCACTTATATTTGCTGCCTTTTTTATTCTTTTTTGTTGCAAATACAGTTGTTACCTTTTTTATTTTTTAATGAAGTGAAACAAACAAAGACTTGAGATAAGGAATACTTGACTTAACGATGGTTTTGTGCAGCTTGAATGAGCTAAGAAATAAAAACAATAGTAAAATACGTAGTGCGCTGGCAGTAGCGGAAATATGTGTGTGCTTATTTATTAATTGCTACCACTGTTTTAACTTGATTATCGTTTTAATTTAAAGTTGTGTTTTTTTGCTTATATGTTAGTGTAAATAA
This sequence comes from Tenacibaculum sp. AHE14PA, assembly GCF_019278465.1. Taxonomy (GTDB): domain Bacteria; phylum Bacteroidota; class Bacteroidia; order Flavobacteriales; family Flavobacteriaceae; genus Polaribacter; species Polaribacter bernardetii. The sequence continues at coordinate 1,303,491 of NZ_CP058983.1, forward strand.
GCATACTCTTATTTGGATGGTTTTTATTTTTATAGGTGTTATAACGATTTGTTTAATAGTAATTATACTTACCAAGCAATACTAAATACTTGCTTTTATATTACTAAAAAAACACTTATAAAATTAATGCATAGGGTTGGAATTATTGTAAAACACCTCAACTATTGTTATTGTGTTTGACTGTATGCGGCTGTTTAGCGGCTATTTTACATAATGACCGTTATAAACCCTGTAGTTTACGAAAGAGGGGTATAACTACGCGTTATGTAACTTAGCTTTGGGTTGGTTTTGTGGCGGAATAGTTGTTTTGAGCGTTGGCAATAGCTCTTTGCTTTTTTATTGTACCAATTTATTAAAATAGATACTTTTAAATAAAAGAAGCAATGTGCTATTATAGCGTTGGCTACAACTATTGTGACATAAAACCAACTATGTGGTGGCGCGCGGAACAACACAAAAGACAGAGGATTTTTGCTTTTTTGCAAAATGCTGGGTTTTGGGTTGTGGGGATTTTATTGCCATAAAGGTTCTGTTTCCCAATCATCAGTATAACCTAATGCTTTTCTATCTACTAATGGATATTGAGTAAACAAATCGTCTAATTTTTCTTTGAAAGAATTCATAGGATTAACGGATTGTAAAAGATATTTTAACATACATAAAACAAAATAAGTGCGCTTTTTTATATGAACTCTATTCTGCGTACGTGTATCCATATTATAACAATTAACAATCCAATCTAATGAGGTTTGCTCTGGAACAGTAGCTTTTATTTTTAAATTTTTATTCCATAGCCTACTATGATGTGCACAAGTATTTCTAATATAAACTAATGTGTGAAGCCAAGTGACAAAAACATCATCCCTTAAGCCAAATTTTTGAGAAATATTTCTTTTCGTTCGACCTCCTTTAAGGTTAGAATAAATATATGATAAGCTACCAAAAGAACAAACCTCTAAAGCCATCCAACTAGGTGGTAGTTCTTCTATATATTTATTTTTATAATTAGTTATAAACAACTCATTACTTCTATTAACCTCATTAAACATTTTGCTTATATCACGGGTATGTTGTGAATGAGATTTGAAATTATTTGTATCGGATAACCAAAAAACACCCCAACTATGAGAACATTCATACGAAATAACTGCTCGTATAGCTACTTCAATTTTTTCAATTTGATTTAAAATTAAAAGACGTAATTCACGATCAAATTTATACAACTCGAATGCTTGATTAAAGTGAGCATCAGCCTTAAACCTGTGGTCTGTTTTAGGATTAGCTAGCAGTGTATACCAATAACCAGATAACCTGTAATAACTTAATTTTTCTAAAAGATGTAATGCTTTTTCTTCACAACCTTCAAAAGATAATCCTCTCGAAGATAAACGCTCAAATTGTTGTTGATATGATAATGGTGGTTTTGAGTAATTTTCCTTAGTCATAGTTAAATATAAGGCAAAAAAAAACTCACCCTGAGCGCGCTGTTCTAATGGGAAGCGGGGTAAGTATGTTGCTGCAAAATTACAAAAAAATTTTAATTATCTACACCATTAATAAAAGTTTTTACAAAGTCTTTTATTTTTTCGGTTATTCTGGTGCTTATTGATTCTCTTTGCAGGACACTTGGTTGCTTTTCTAATGCTTCAATAACTTCATCTTCGGTTGCCATTCTACCTGTGAATAGAAAATCGTTTATGATGTCTTCTACTTTATCTTGTTTTAACGCTTCTGCCTTACTTAAATCTTGTAAAGCCTTTTTAGTTTCTAATTGCCAATAGTTTTTAAATTCATCTTCAATAGCTTCACTATCGTTTATTTTAGGTAGATTATTTTGAATGAACTTCTCTATTAAAACTCGTTTACTTCTTAATTCAGATTCTCCAGCTATTAAATCTATAATCTGTTTTTTCTGTTTTGCTTGGTCTTTTGGTTTAGCATCTTTTAATTGTGCTAACAACTTCATTATATAAGCAACATTAATTTCATCACGATGTATTAACTCTAATTCAAAATCAATTTCATCTAAAATAGATACTGTTTCCTTTTGGTTATTTGTTTTTATCTTATCGTAAAGGTCTAAATATTTACTTGTGTAATCTGCAAACTCTTGGTCTTTCATATAGGTATCATCAAATGAAAATTCTACAAATGATGATAATATATTTTTTAATCGCATTATTTCTCTAAATGCTTTTGCAAATTCTAATTCATCTTCTTCAGTAACTAAATCGTTTACACTATCTACAGTTGGTGCAATAGCCATTAATACTTTATAAGCTTCATTAAATTTCGCTATTTGCTCATCGTATGGTGCTATAATTATAGTTTCTTGAGCGTTTTTATCAGAAAACAAAGCGATAGCATCGTCTGTGTTCTGTTTTAGATTACGGAATGCTAAAATATTACCTTGTGATTTCTTTTCGTTTAAGATTCTATTAGTACGAGAATACGCTTGTATTAAACCGTGATAGTTTAAGTTTTTATCTACATATAGCGTATTTAAGGACTTACTATCAAAACCTGTAAGAAACATATTAACGACTAATAATATATCAATTTGCTTGTTTTTAACACGTTTAGAAATATCCTTTTTATAGTTAAGAAAAGTGTTACCATCTCTTGCCGAATGTTTTGAACCAAATTGTTTATTATAATCGTTTATATACTCGTCTAATTTATCCTTACGAGGTATGCTTCCGTAATTCGCTGTTGGTTCTGCTGCCATCATCATATCTGGAAAATCTTCCTCTACAATTTCGCCGTTAGCATCGGCATCTTCTGGATTGGCTGCATAAGAAAAGATAGTTGCAATATTTAAACGGTGCTCTCCTGCTTCTTTTTTAGCCTTTAATAACTCGTAATATTTTATTAGAATATCTACACTACTTACACAAAACATTGCTGTAAATGCTCTGTGATGTGTTTTACGATTGTGATTTGCTATTATATAATTTGTAATAGCATTTAAATAATCATCACTTTCATAGACTTCTTGCTTATCTATATCTTCTACTTTGGTATCATCTACACCCTCTTTAGATTTAAATACATTGTAATACTCTATTGAGAATTTTAATACATTTTCATCTCTAATAGCATCTGTAATTACGTATTGATGTAAACACTCGTGAAATAGGTTTGCAGTTGTTTGTTTGATACTCTTTTTACTAATCGCATTTTTAACAAATATTGGTGTTCCTGTAAAACCAAATAATTGATGATTGGTAAAGAAATTCACAATACGTTTGTGTGTATCACCAAATTGAGAACGATGACATTCATCGAATATAAAAACTACTTTTTCGTCTTTTAAAGCTTCAATCTGCTTTCTAAATTTTGCTTTTGAAATAGCACTATTTAGTTTTTGAATTGTTGTAACTAATAAAGGTCTGTTATTATCTAAAAATTGATTGATAAGCATTTTGGTGTTTTCTGTACCATCAATACTCTCTTTGTCGAATGCTTGAAATTCTCTAACAGTTTGGTCGTCTAAATCTTGTCTATCTACTACAAATACTACTTTTTTAATTTTAGGATTATTTGTTAATATCTGACTTGCCTTAAATGACGTTAACGTTTTACCTGAACCTGTGGTGTGCCATATATAACCGTTTTTATCAGAATTTTTAACTCTATCTATAATTGATTCTACTGCATAATACTGATACGGTCTAAGTATCATTAGCTTTTTATCACTTTCGTGTAAAACAGTATACTTTGTAATCATTTTAGCAATATGACAAGGCTCTAAAAAGATGCTTGTAAACTTATCTAATTGTGTGATTTTTTTATTCTTTTCGTCACTCCAAAAAGATGTAAACTTGAAACTTTGCTTTTGACTATTTGCATAGTATTTGGTATCTACACCATTACTAATTACAAATATTTGCACATAATTAAACAGGGCATTATTAGATGCAAAAGACTCTTTTTGATAACGCTGTATTTGATTAAATGCTTCTTTAAGTTCAATCCCTCTACGTTTTAATTCTATTTGTACTAATGGTAAACCATTGATAAGAATAGTCACATCGTAACGATTTTCTCTTTTACCATTAATTGTAATTTGATTGGTTACTTGGAATTGATTTTGACACCAGAAGTCTTGATTAACAAACTCTATATACGCCTTCTCACCGTTATCTTTATGTAATACATATTTATCTCTTAAAGTTTTAGCTTTATCGAAAATGTTACCTTTAGAAAGGTGTATTAATATACGTTCAAACTCGGAAGCAGTAAAGGTTATTTTATTATGCTTCTCTAATTGTGATTTTAGATTGCTTAATAAATCCTCTTCTGTTTTTATAACAACTGATTTATGGCCTAAACTAATTAATTGAGTTATTAAATTGTTTTCTAAAACTTGTTCTGGTTGTGTTGTCATTTATTCTTTTTCTAAATCGAAACTTTCATCTTTTGTTATAATATCAATGACGTTTATTGTCGGTAAGAAAAATTTATTATAAGGTGTATTTTCTGTCTTTGAGTGTAAAACACCTCTAGCGGTCCCTAATGTTATTACACCTAAATGTTGTAAAAAACCTTTTTTAAACTTTAATTTATTTTTTGCACCTATAAAACCTTTCCAAGCATTTTCCTCTATTTCAAACTCACAATTAAGTTTTAAAATAATAATAGGAGATTTCTCTAACTCAAATTGCAAATGAAAGAAACATGCTACTAACCTATTTTCTTCATTAATACCAAAACCATTATTAATATTAAGTTGAACATCTAGTTCGTTTTCTTCTATAATTTCCTTATCAATAGTAGCAAATTCCTCTGTATTAATTTTTCTTAATGCAAAACCAACTTCTTTCATGATTGAAGAGCGTATTTATTAGTATTTGTTAATGATGTTGACTTATTATGTAAAGGAATCAGCTTAGCTTCTTTTTTCGGTGTTCTTTTTTTATACTCAACTTTACCTTTTCTATGATACATTATTACTCTTTCAATAAAAGATGTACGTTTTAAAATTTTTGTTTGTGCTTTAGTTGTTTCCATCAAACTAATAGACAATACTGCTTCTAGTTTATATATTGTTTCTAAAGTGAAATTTTCTTTACCTTTTACCCACTTACTAATTTGTTGGGCAGACACACCTAATTGACTAGCTAACTGTGCTTGATTTGAAGGTGCAATTTGATTTGTTTTATTCTCTCTTAATTTTCTTAATATTTTAAGAGCGATAGCTTGAGATTTTTTCAACCATTCTTGATTATCGGCTCTATACTTAGCGTCTTCTAACCATTGGCTTTTATTTCCTTTAGTTAAAGTATTTAATTTTGCTATGATTTCTTTTCTATTCTTCTCCATAACTTCCTAATTCTATATAACCTAAATCATCTTCATCAACGATGAAGTTTTCTTTTAAGTATTCGGTTGTTGCTTTTAACTTTTTTAGTTCATCTTTTAGATGTTCTGGTGTCATATCTTTAGTTAGTTTAATTCCACCACCAGAAACAAAATATACATTCTCGATTAATCTTATTGCATAAATTCTAAGCCAAGATTTATGTTTTACTCCATATGCTTTACTTTCAATGTAATCATTATTTAAAATATCTTTATGTAAAGATTTAAATACTACTTTCTCTAAGGTATTTTCTTCATCTGGATTGCAAATACTATTTTCAGCAGATTCTCTAATTTTTTGTTCAAACTTAGACGCTTCGTTAGTTGTTCTTAAGATGGCGTCTTCAATTGATACATCTTTATAAAATCCTTCTGCTAAATCCTTTTTGTTATTTTCAAAAAAACCTTCTAAATACTCTATATCTTGCCATTGGTCAAATAGCATTTTAAACTCATCATATGGTTTTCCATCATATTGGACAGAATATAAACTGTCATTTACTATTGCAAATATATCAACTATTTTCATATAATCAACCTGTAGGTTTACTTATTAACATTTTTTAAACAAACATTTTTTGCAATAATCCTTTTTTAAAGCTCTTACTATTTTCTATTTTGGTATTTAAGGCTTTTATTTTTACATCTATATCTGATAAGAAATTGGCTATTTTAATTTGTTCCGCTATACAAGGAAAAGGAACTTTAAACTTTTTTAAATCACCTCCATTAATAGAATTAATAGTAGCGCCTAAATTTTTATGAACTTCTTTTTTATAATATTGACTGTCGAAAAAATGAAATAAAAATCGATTATAATTACTTCGATAAACTGTCATAAATGCTCCAAATGCTAAACCAATATGTTCTTCTTTTATGATAGCATTCTTGCCTATTAATCTTTTACTACCATTTCTAACACAAATTAAAATATCATTTAATTTTACTGGATTAAACTTACCTTCTTCAACATTTACAAAAACATTATCATTTAAAGCTATTAATCGCTTTTTCACGTTAGAAGAACGTAATACCAAAACGCCATTTTCATCTATATCGTTAGGGCTATATGTTAAACCACTTACTATCGAACCTATTTCCCCCAACCTCTTCTCTTCCCAAACAGGAAACTCATTACCCTCATCATCTTTAAATCTTAGTTCCTGATTAAATATTTTTTTCGTTACACCTTTTTTGTAATGTTCTAAAAGTTCTTTCTTTTTGGTTAGTTTGGTAATTTTATCATCTACATCTGTAAGGAATGATGCTATTTTTTGTTGTTCTGTTAGGGGTGGAACTATCAACTTTGTAGCTTTAATAGTCCTTAATGATAAGTTCATTATAGTACTACCTGTTAATTCTGAAAGAAAATATTTCTTAATCTTTGGTGTTTGAAGAATATAATAATAGAAATTTATAGGTAAATCCTTCTGAAGATTTATATAACAAGCACTTTTACCCAAAACAATATTTTCATTATTGTAAAACGCAAGATTGCCAATTGTACCATTTATAGATAGTAAAATAGAATTTTTACTTAAGGGTCTTTTATGTTTTTTAAACTCCTCTAATGATACCTTTTTTGTATTTTCATTTATGCTAATTGAACCATTAACAAGATTATTACCATTTACAAAATAATATTCTCCATTTAAGTCATAATTTGGTGTCGAATGAATACCATCACTAATTTTTGTAGTGATTTTTTCTAAAACTACTTTATCCCAATCATCATTATAATACGGAAACCTCAATTGTGGTATTAATTGTTTTTCCATAATTTAAAAAGGTGTTTTAATATTTAACTCCTTACAATATGAAGCAATACGCTTATCTGTTTCTGCAATTTCTATATCTAATGCTATTATTTCATCTGCAACCGCATTAATATCAATAGGTTCTTCTTCTTCAAAAGTATCTACATAACGTGGGATGTTAAGGTTGTAATCATTATCAGCTATTTCTTTCAAAGTTGCTCTGTGGCTGTATTTATCTGTAACAACTCTATTTGTATATGTTTCTACAATTTGGTTGATATGCTCTGGTAGTAGCTTATTGTCTTTTCCTTGTTTTTCAAAATGATTAGAAGCATCAATAAACAATACATCTTCGTTAACTTCTCTACATTTTTTTATTACTAAAATACACGTTGGAATACCAGTACCAAAAAAGATGTTTGCAGGTAAGCCAATTACAGCATCTATATAGTTTCTATCTTCTATTAAATAACGTCTAATATGAGCTTCTGAACTCCCTCTAAATAATACACCGTGAGGTAATACGGTTGCCATTATACCATTTTCATCTAAATGATGAATCATATGCTGTACAAATGCAAAGTCTGCTTTTGTTTTAGGTGCTAATTTACCATACTGACTAAATCTATCATCTGTGCTAAAAATACCTTTAGCAGACCACTTTGCCGAAAATGGTGGGTTTGCTACAATAGCTTCGGCTTTTAAGTCGATAGCCATATGTTGTGGTTCTTCTAAGGTATCTTCTTGTTTAATATCGAACTCACGATAATTTACATCGTGTAGTATCATATTCATACGTGCTAAGTTATACGTTGTACGGTTTAATTCTTGACCGTAAAACATACCAACATCGTCTACTTCTTTAGCTACACGCAAGAGCAACGAGCCACTCCCACACGTTGGGTCATATACTGATTTTAAACGTTTTTTTCGAGTAGTTACTATTTTTGCTAATATGATAGATACTTCTTGAGGCGTATAAAATTCCCCTGCTTTTTTTCCTGCACTTGCAGCAAACTGCCCAATTAGAAACTCATAAGCATCACCTAATAAATCGCTGTCATTATCCTCTAATCTAAAATCAATTTCATCTAAATGTGTAATAATTTTAGCAATGGTTTCATTTTGTGCTTTTACAGTTCTTCCTAATTTACCAGAAGTTAAATCTAAATCTTCAAATAGTTTTACAAAATCATCTTCAGATTCTGTACCCATTGTACTTTGTTCAATATTGGTAAGAATACGCTCTAAATCTTCAATGATAAAGAATTGCTTTGCTTCGTCATTATCGTTGGTTACTATTTCTGAAAGGTTGTTTCCTTTTTGAGCAATAGAGGTAAATAATTCACTTGGTTTTAGGAAGTAACCTAACTCTTTTACGCAGGCTTTTTTAACTGCTTCAACATATATTTTACCATTTTCTGAATTTTCATCTAACTGCTCATAAGTTAAACCATCTGGTGCTAATATTTTATTAGCGTATAAGTGTAACTTCTCTGAAAGGTATTTAAAGAATATAAAGCCTAAGATGTAATTTCTGTAATCGTCTGCATCCATTTTGCCACGTAAGAGGTTGGCAATAGCCCATAATTGTTTTTCAAGTAGTTTTTTTTGTTCTTCTGACATTTAGTTTGGTAGTGTATTTTGAATTGTTAAAAATATAAATATATATTGGTTAAATAATAAGGATTTCCTCATTTACTTTTTACCCCTGTTTTATGTTATATTACAAGTACTAAAATAGCGTGTGTTCTATACTTGTTTTTAATCGCTCTTTTAAGTGAATTAGATATTTATCGTTTGACAACTTTTTGATTCTATTATACACCTTTCTACGATTGCTAAATGTTTCAGAATGGTCTATTTTATAATGTTGTAATATTTCTTGATTTTGAAATAATGCTAATACTTCTTTTTCCTTGTTATTAAGCTGCGATAATGGAATACTTTGTTGCTTTTCTATTTTATCATACTTACCCAATAACTCATCTGCTAACATTTGATATTTAGCTTTATCAATTAAATCATTCACCGTGTAGATTCCAATGGAATTTTTACGTTTGTTTAAATTTCGTGTGTAGATTTCTAATTCGAATCTAAATATTTGCTTTCCTATTTTTATTCGTTCGTGCGTTTTTACTTCAAAAGTTTTATCATATCCTTTAACGTTATAATCTGTAAGATAGAATTTTTTACCGTATTGCTTATTTTCACCTAACATCGGAATTGGTTGTTTACCGTTTAAGCTTAACCAAGTATTTAGAATTGGTTGCGCTTCTTCTTCTATAACTGTGCCTACTGCTAAATAATGAATATTAGCATTATAAACATTGAATGGCAAAACACTATCTAATTTCACTAATGCCTTAACGACTTGTGAATAGGTAAACAACTCGTAATTATTACCCATATACCATTTTTGTAATGAGTTATTACAAGAGATTATATTTCCTTTTAATTCAAGCCTCAAGTTGCTTACTGTGGTTTCATAAGCTTTTACTTGGTTTGTTTTTTTATTGAAAATAGGTGTCCATTTTAAGCCTTTCCAAAAAAATGGACTTTCTTGTTGCTCTATAACTTCTTTAGGTAATTGTGTTACTTGATGTTTTAATTTAAGTGTGTCGTACAAAACGACTACCTTTTATTTTTAAAGGCTTTATTGTAGTTTTTATCCAGTAAGACTTCTACATCTTTCATCTTGTAGTAAATTTTACTACCTATTTGAGAAAATGATACTTTGCCTTCGTCTCGCCAAGTTTGAGCTGTACGTTTGCTAATATTCATTAGCTGGATAAACTCTTGATTATCGAGAAAGGTTTCGTGTGATGGTTTTTGATTAGATTCTAAAGTAGAATTTAATTTGTCTAATCTTGATACTAAATTGTTGTACTGTTCTTTTGTTAAAATTACTGCTTCCATTTACTTAATTTTTAATGTTACTAATTATTTCTGTAACAAATATTAAGCTCTGGATAGGTACTTATAAGGCTGACCTTATAAGACCTTTTATTGACTGTATTTTAATGAAGTGGATTGTCTTTTATGTATTGTTTTGCCTTTTTATGATAGTCATCTGATGTTTTTGACCAATCTAATTTTGATTTTAATTCTAAGTTAATTTGATTGGCTATTATATCACATAATCTTTTTAAACTCAATTTTGGAATAATATGCTCTTCTCTTAATGCTTCTATTACACCTCTTACCGTGCCTTTACTTCTGTCTCCTAAATTATACACACCATCTTTTGTAATTGCTAAATCTTCAAGTATTTTTAGAATATAATCCTGCTTCTCTTGATTTACAAATGTTTTAAAACTATCCGTTTCTTTTTCTAACGATAAAGGTTCTGTATGATTGGGTAATAAAGTGACAGGACTAATTTGTACTGTTTCTTTTATAAATTCTGCTTCTATGAATAAAAACTCTTTAAATAGATTTGGGTATTTATCTTCTTTTTCTTTAAAATCCTTTTTTCTATCAACTAAAGTTCTAAACTTCAATTCTCTATGCCTTAACTCTTTTAATTTACTTTGTATATATAATACTTTATTGTTTGGTTCTGCATTATCTAAAACATCTTGCAAACGTGATATACTTTTCTCAAATATTCTACTATACTTTTCACGATGATTATAAAAATGAATATCTAAAGGCAATGAAGTGCTATACATTTCTTTAAAAAAAGAATCCATTGCTTCATCTAATTCAATTGACAAGTCTTTATCTAATACCATATCGTTAGTTAAGGATAAAATCATTAAATGTGAAGTCGTATCTTTTTTGAAGTAGATAGTTTTTGTAGCAAACACCTCATTAAACGTTAAAGAAATATGCCAACTGATATTTTGTAAAATATAGGCTTCTTTTAGATTCTTTAAATATGCTTCTTCTTCATTATTAAATAATGCATTTATTTTAAAATCTGATATAAGCGGATTTCTATTTTCATCCCTTAATAGATAAAAAATTTGCTTATTGTCAATGGTGTTATATTTATCTATTTGCTTTTCAAACTCATTTCTTAAATACTTACGAATCTCTTTTTTGCTTTGCGCTGAATCAAATACAAAATCTTGTATCTCATTAATTATAGGTTGTAGTTCTTTTTCTGCTTCTGCTATTTTTTGATTTAACAAATCTTCCCAAACAGGATATTTAAAAGGCTCTTGAATAGATTTACCTTTAACAATATCTTTTAACCAAGATAAGAACACGTCAAGCGTGTAAAACACTATATATTCATTACTAAACAGCGTTTTTGGCTCACTTGACAACTTAGTTAACACTTTACCTACTGTTGATGGATTTAAGCGTCTAAACTCTATTCTGTCGTTAAAAAAAGATGGGTAATTATATAATAATAATTCATCATTAAAATTATCTATATCAAAACCTTTAAAAGCAAAGAGTTTAGATAGTATTCTTTTTATCTCTTTAGCATCGCTTAATGATTCTATTAATTCTTCTTCAAGTATTTGAATCTGCTGATTAAGAAACTCTAAAGGTTCATCTATTTTAGAACAATATTCTTGATGATTTTTTACTAATAATTCAACCTCATAAGAAACTACTTTTATAAGTCTATCAGATTGCCAAGTAACCATTTTATAATAGTCCTCTTTTTCTATATTATACTGGTTATCGTAGGTAATAAGATATTTACATTCTTTACCAGATAAAAAATCATTATAAGTAAACTTTGGTATTTGTTTTCTTAAATCACGAACCCTTTTATGTATTAAATAATTAATCTTACCTAAATAAATAGCTTCTTTTAATTCGGCAAATTCATCTACATTCAATAAAAAATATCTACTTGAAAATTGTGAAAGCAACCAATCTTTTGAGCTGTGATTTTTTACATAATATGGATGTTTATTTTTATCAATTAAATCTTCAATTCTGTTTTCTTCAGATATTAGAAACTTAAATTCGTCAAAGTGTTCGAGGTTCTCAATCTTATTTAAAACGTTAGTTTTAAAATCTTGTTCTGCTGTTTGTACTGCTTCAGAATGAATGGTATCAAATTGAGCCTTTAAAATAGTATTGATTGGTTTATTAAACATATTTTAATTGATGTATTTATCTACTGCATTATCTAATTCACTACTTATAATTTTTGCATATACTTGTGTTATTCCAATATCGGAATGGTCCATTAATTTAGATACGTGTTCTATTCGCATACCATTATTTAATGCTCTGGTAGCAAATGTATGTCTGCTAATATGAAAGGTTAAAGAAAACGGTAATTCTAAAGTTTTACCCATTTTAGTTAAATACATATTGCTTAACGCTATTGCTTGTCTTACTACTTTTGCTCTTTGTTCTCTGTCTGTAAAATAATCGTTATCAATATTTGCGAAAGGAAATATTATATCGTTTTGATTTACATTTTCAGTTTTATATTTTTCTAAAATATCAATTGCAATTTGCCCAATTCTAAGACTATGCTGTCTGTTTGTTTTGCGTATTGTCTTAGTTATTTTATGCGTTTTAGCATTGTAATTATTCCACTTTAATTCTATTATATCGCCAAACCTTAAACCACCTGAAAAGACAGAAAACAGAAACATATCTTTTATGATTTGTGCCTTTGCTTTATCTGAAACCTCTAATTTAATAAAAGCTTCTAATTGTTCGGTAGTTAAAAAACGTTTTGTGCTTTTTGCTTTCTTGACTTTAAATTTACTAAAAGGAAAATGATTTAACGGTATTAAATCTTCTCTCTGCGCTTCTTTAAACATTAGGTTAAGAATCTTTAAAGAAAAATTTATCGTCGTGTTATTGTTACCTAAAGTAGTGCTACAGTAACCTGCATAATCTTTTAATGTGGTTACCGTAATATCATCGAACATTAATTCTTTATGACCTATAAACTTTTCAAACTTTTTAAGATAGTTCTTGTAGTTGTTATATGTTGATAGTGCTAAAGTGTCTTTTTGTTTTTCGCATCGGTTGTATGCATACTCAAAGAAATTAACTAAAGGTTTTCCCTTGATAGCTTCTTTTAATTTTCTTGCCGATGTTGATTGATTTTTAGTTTCTAAATCTGCTATTTGCCCCTGAGCATCTGCAACCTTTTGAGAGATGTATTTATTTAGTCGTGTAGAATTACTATGATTTTTCTTTACTTTTTGCTTATCCTCATCCCATTCGTTAGGCTCTAATTTTAAGCTTAAAGAAATAAATTTAGTTTTTCGGTCTTTTATCACTCTTAAATATAAAGGTGCTTTTCCAGACTTATCGACTTTATATTTTTTTAATATTAATTTTATTGAAGCCATAACTTATTGATTTAGAATAGGTGCAATGGGATGCAAACGAATACTAAAGTACAACAATAGGTACAACAAACAATGCTTTTTATTGTATTTTATTACATTATTTTGCATTACACAAAACAACAAAACCCTTTATTTATAAGGGTTTAAGTGAAATTAAAAGAAATAGGATATAATAGCTAGACAACACCGTGTATAATTAATGGCTAGTTCTAGCTTACTTACGAAAATCCTCGCGGATTTTCTATTTGGTTTGTATTTGCTAAATTAGGTGCTTGAACACGCCACTAATCATACACAAACACGTTGTATTTAACGGCGGAATTTCAGCCAGAAATTCCTAATTTGTGTTTTAGGAGTTCTAAAAAGTAAATTAACATAATTATACGCCGAAAAGAAATACTCAAAAGCTAAAAATGAAAATATATTCTCCTCCATTTTAAGAGAAAATTGCACCGTTAAAAATTATTTAAGACTAGTTTAGAAATAGAATGAAAAATTAAAGATTCATTTAAAACTTAAAATTTGAGCGGGAAAAAAATCTGTGGAAAGAAAGGATTTTAGCGCAACGGCGGAGATCTAAAAATTGAATAAAACGGAAAAATTAAAGAATCATTTAAAAATAAAATTTGAGCTGGAAAAAAACTGTGGAGAGAAAAGATTTTAGCACAACAGCGGAATTTAAAGCAGAAAACAGGAAACAGGAAATTTGAGCATTGAAAGCGGGAAAAATATTGAGCTTTGAAGCGGGAAAAAAGAGCGGAATAAAATTTCAAGTAGAAAGATTATTTAGAACTCAAAACCGCTAAATACAACACCGTATATAATTTATTGCTGGTGATTTACAAACTTACGAAAATCCTTGGCGGATTTTCTATTCTGTTTTTATTTACTATTTTAGGTGCTTCAAAAACGCAACAAATCATATACAAAACGTTGGGTGTAATTTGAAAAAAATGAAAAAAGAAATAAAAATAGACACATTTGAAGAAATACTTATTCGTTCATCTATTCAAGTATATACAATGGTAAACAAAGAGGAAAATCCGTCAGGATTTGGCTCTGGGTTTATTATTAATCACAAGAATAAATATTTTTTCATTACCGTATTTCACGTTATAAGAGATGAAGTCGAAACCTTTTTAGAAACTAATTTACCTCCTAAAGATAACAAGCAATCTCTGCAACCAATAGGTGGAATTTATTCATTTAACCTATTAAAGGCTTCTCCAAATATATCTGCAGAAGGACTTGAAGAATTATTAACAGAACCTGGTGAAATAATTGACATCGCTTTTTCTGAATACATACCAGAAAAAATGGGTCCTTTAATGCAGAAAGGAATAGATTTCGGAGCATTTAAAGTGGAAAAAGGGATCAAAATAACTCTTGATGAAAACCATATTTCAGAACCTAATACTGACAATAGTTATGGTGTTTTTGGAAACATTGGACATCATTACAAAGGAGTGAATTTAGTTTCTTCGCCAAAATTAGTGAATAATTTAAAATATCATAAAACTTTTGGAGATTTCCACAAGTTTTTACTTCCCACAATAATAAAAGAAAAAGAAGAATTTGAAGGTTGCAGTGGAGCTCCAATTATTGATTCACTTGGAAATGTTGTAGCAATAGCTTGTAAGGTAGCTACTGGAACTAAATTAGTCTATGGTTTCTCTATATCTAAATGTATACAGTTAATTGATTACACGATAAGAATAGATGAAATAAATGAATTAACAAAAAATAAAAAGCAGAACAATTAAAAAAACTACACCCAACACCGTGTATAATTAATTGCTTGGTTTTAGCCAATTTACGAAAGTCCTCGCGGACTTTCTATCTGTGTTTTATTTACTAACTTTAGTGCTTAAAACACGCAACTAACCATACACAACAACGTTGTGTGTAATTATGACCCGTCCTGAAATAAGGCTACATAATATTAAACATTATGTACAGAAATGACAAAGTAATTAGACGTTACAGTGAACCTTTTAAATTAAAAATATTAGCCGAACTTGCCATCGGAAAACACACAAAGAGCGAACTTTGTAAACTCTACTCTATTGCTCCTACAACAGTAAATGTGTGGATTAAGAAGTACAATCGTAAAGACTTAATGAATACCAGAGTAAAAGTGGAAACTAAAGACGAAATATCTAGAATTAAAGCACTTCAAAAAGAGGTTGAACAGCTTAAAAAACTACTCCTAAAAAAAGATATCGATGCTATGGTAGAAGAATCCTATCTTGAAGTAGCTGCTGAAGATTTAGGCTATAAATCTATCGCTGAACTAAAAAAAAAGTTAAGTATAAAGCCTTAATTAAAGCTAAAGAAAAATCTAAGGGATTTGCTTCTTTAAAGACTATAACCCATTGTTTTGGTCATAAGCGTGACGCGTATTATAAATACAAATCTAGAGCTGATAAACGTTTAAAACTAGAACAACAAATTATTAACATCGTTAAAAAAAGACGCAAATCCCTTCCTAGAGAAGGTGTAAGAAAACTCGTAAAATCGTTAAATATAGATTTTAATAAAGCTAATATTAAAGTTGGCAGAGATACTTTATTTAAGGTGCTTAGAAAGCATCAAATGTTAACCCTTAGAAGAAAAACAAATGCTAGAACCACGAACTCTTATCATCGTTTTTATAAATATAACAACATCATAAAAGACCTGGAAGTTACTAGAAATAACCAAGTTTGGGTATCTGATATCACATACATTAGAACCGTAAAAGGGTTTTGCTATTTGGCTTTAATAACTGATATGCATTCTAGAAAAATAGTAGGTTACGACCTAAGTGATAGTTTGGAGTTAAAAGGATGTGTAAGAGCTCTTAATAAGGCTATTTATCAAGCTAAAAACATTAAACAACTTATTCATCATTCAGACAGAGGAATACAGTATTGTAGTAATGTATACACACAAATACTCAAAAGAAAAAAGATAAGTATTAGTATGACCGAACAAAATCATTGTTATGAAAATGCGATAGCCGAACGCATAAATGGTATTTTAAAAGATGAATTTTATCTAGACCAAACCTTTGATAACGTGGCACAAGCAAAGAGAGCGGCAAAAAATGCAATTAATTTATACAACGAAATAAGATTACACTTATCTTTAGACTATAAAACACCTAATATGGTATATCAATTATCAGCTTAAAATCAATTTTAACCTGTAGCCATATTTCAGGACAAGACATTAAAAAAAAATAATGGCAAAACTAACATTTTCAAAAGAACAAATTTTTGGTGATTGGAAGTTAATCCAAAATTTAGCATATGGAGGGAATAGTTCTGTTTGGTTAGCTGAAAACGCAAAGTTAAAAGAGACAAAAGCGATAAAATTATTAAAGAAAACACACGACACAGCACGATTAAGATTTTTAGATGAAATAAAAATAATTACAGAGAATCAAGATATTGATGGAATTATGAAAATCTTAGATACTTCCGTAAAAGATTCAGAAGTATTATGGTATGTTATGCCAAAAATGGAAACGTTTAAAAGACACTTAGTTAATAAACCGTCAATAAATAAAGTAGAAGGGATATTAGAAATTGCAAAAATATTAAGCCAAATTCATTCTCGAAAAGTTTCACATAGAGATATTAAACCTCAAAATCTATTTTTCAATGAAACCTTTTATATCGGAGATTTTGGATTGGTGGATTATCCTGATAAAGAAAATGACTTAACAATAATTGGAAGCGCATTAGGACCAAGATGGACAATTGCACCTGAGATGAGAAGTAACCCTGAAAAATCAGATGGAATTCCCGCAGATGTATACAGTTTAACAAAAACACTTTGGATTACTTTAACAGGTATTGAAAAAGGGTTTGAAGGTCAATATTCTCCTACGGGCTCAATTGGCTTGTCAAACTATGTTCCAGACATTTACTTAACAATATTAGAAGATTTATTAGTAATATCAACAGAAAACGACCCAAAACAAAGACCGTCAATTGACAAATTCATAGAAATATTAAGTTCTTGGATAGAAATTCAAAATAGTTTTTATCAACGAAATGACTTAGACTGGAAAACAGTTCAATACAAATTATTTCCTTCTAATATTCCTGAATATGCCGAATGGACAGATGTTCAAACAATTACTAATATTCTAAACATTTTAGGTGGTATTAAAGCTTTAAATCATATGTTTTTTGACAATGGTGGTGGCTTAGATATGGAAGGAGCAAAATTATCAAATGAGCTAGGTTTAATAGAGCTTGATTGCGGAATTCCTTATTTATTAAAACCAAAAAGACTAATGTTCAATTCTTTTAATAGCGATTTTGAATGGAATTATTTTTATTTAGAACTTGAAAAAATTGAGCCTATATATAGTGAGTATTCTGGTTCTGAACAAATAGTAGAATTAGAACCATTAGAATATAAAGAATATGATTATATCGAAAACTATTATGAAAAATATGATGATGGATATAACCATAGACCTGAAAAACACAGAAGTATTATTAGATTAACAGAAGGTAATTTAGTTATTTTCAGAAAAACATCATCTTATAATTTAACTCCTTCAACATATGATGGAAGACACGGGGAAATGGGAGCTGAAGAGTTTAGAAAATATATAAAAAAACTTGTCGATATTGGATATAGAGCATATTATATTAGAGATGAAAATGGAAAAGTAACAGGTAAACAATTAACACATAAGATATAATAACTACACACAACAAAGTATAAAAATAATAAGGGTTAAGTGCCAAACCCAAAGTTAATGCATATTTACAAAGTCCGCCAAATTTACAATTTGACGGTTAAATGAAAAGAAAGTTAACAGTAAAATTGCAAATTTGGCTAAGTGCTAAATCCGAAATTAAGTGCATTTTAAGCCCTTACTATTCTTATACAAACCGTTGTAGTGCATTTGAAAAAATAGAATCTACTAAATAACAAAATCCCAAAAAGTAATGATTGAAAGTAACCTATTATACATTATCGGTAATGGATTCGATTTACACCACAATCTCCCTACTTCTTATGGTTATTTTGAAAAGTTTATGGAAAATTGGTCAAAGCTTATGTATCACGAAATACATCGTTTTTGGGAATTCAAAATAACAAACGATAAATGGAGTGACTTTGAAAACGATTTATCTACTTACAATAGTAAAAAAATGTATGAAGAGTTTTCACAAACAGATAGGGGTTGTCAGTATATCGCTGAAAAGTGTAGCTCAGAAACTCAAAAACTATATGAAGGCATTACTAATTGCTTCATAGACTGGGTTAAAGACATAAAACTTGAGCCTATTACTAAAAAAGTAAAACTGACTCAAAATGCTGAATACATAACCTTTAACTACACCAAAACTCTCCAATATATCTATGAGATACCCGAAAGTGCTATTTGGCATATACATGGAGCTAGTACTGACTCTGATCTAATCTTTGGTCATGAAAAAAAAGAAAAAATTGAATACAATTACAGTGATGGAACTGGCATGCCATCGACAGAACAAGAATGGTGTGAAGAAGCATTGAGATTTGCTAAACTACCACTTAACCAATTCAGAAAAAAAACAGATAAGATAATAAAAGAAAACTCAGATAGATTTACTAGATATCAAAATATCGAAAAAATTTATGTTCTTGGACATTCACTAGCAGATGTTGACTTACCATACTTTGAAGTCATACATAAGAGTAATAAAAAGGCTAAATGGTGTATTTCATATTATAATATTCTTGAGCAAGAAAATCTATGTTCTAAATTAAAAGGAATCGGGGTGAAAAAATCTCAAATGGTAATGATTACAATGAATAATCTAAATAAAGATAAATAAAACGACACTACAACAATGGCTATAATTAATACGGGTTTTAGTGCTTAACCTAAAGTTTAGAGCTTTAAATGGAGTCCGCCAAATCTTTTTGATTTGGCTTTAGAACAAAAAAGATAAAACAAAATAAAAAGTTTTGGCTAAGTGCTTAATCGAAAGTTCACTACTTTTAATTCCCGTACTAACCATAGCCTAAACGTTAGTAAAAACTTTAGAAATCACTCAGACGGAAACAATTCTGTATTAAAATCATGAAACTTATTGTGGAATAATTCTAGTTTACAATTACCTTTTCTGTCAACACTAGAAAAATAACATTCCCAAGTTTAGAGCAACTTTACGGAATTCTTACTCAAACGGAATTTTAAGCGTTAGCAACAACAGAACTGAACGCTAAAAATCACTCTTGCGGAATTTAGCAATTTTGCGGAGCTGAAAATCTATGCGGAATTATTTACTCAAACGTTGAATTTTGAAAATATCGGAAATCATAAAACAGAATTACTTGTCGAAAAAAACGCATTTACTAACAACTTGTATATAAAAATTGCTTTATTTTAGCTAAATAGTTTGTGCTTTTTAATTAAGTCCAATTTTCCTGCGGAAAATTCGCCGCGCACTTACAAAGCAACTTTCTATACAAAAAACCGTTGTGCAACATACCGAAAACCAATTATTCCGCATTATATTTAGGAATGATTTTTGATAAATAATAATACGCTCTTTAAAATCTTGGTGAATTAAATAGTTGGGTTTATAGCTTAACTCAAGGAGTTATTGTTCGATTAATCTGTGATTCTATAATTAAAAAAATAAGTCATATGAGAAAAAGATTCAATAATATCGTAAAAGGTCTAACCTTTATTATAATTCCAGTAATTCTAATAACGTTAATTCTATTTGGTGGGCAGACCATCCCGAACAGCAGACGCATCCAAACAGAAATTTCTTGAAAGCTCTAACATTTATGAAACCTAGGGACGGGTTAAGAGGTTCGATTCCTCGGTCTGCTACTAATTATAGGCTGTCTAAAAAGACAGCCTATTTATTTTAAAGAATTTATAAAAACCAATTGGAATTTGAAAAGAATTTATTCATATGTATTGAGATTTGATGACGGAGGAGCACCAAATCCATTTTGGGGAACTTGTACATTGACAATCTGCAAACCAGCGATTAGACGAACAGCGAGAATTGGAGATTGGGTAATCGGAACAGGTTCGAAAAATTCCAAACTAAAAGACGGAAAAAAATATGACCTTTCAGATAGTTTAGTTTATGCTATGAAAATAACGAATAAACTTACTCTTGAACAATATGACCAATTTTGTACGAAAAATCTAAAAGAAAAAATTCCATCTTGGTTTAATAAAGATTGGCGAAGACGAATGGGAGATTGTATTTATGATTATTCAAATCAGACAGAACCGAACTTAAGAAAAGGTGTCCACAACGAATCAAATGTGAAAAGAGATTTGAGCGGAAATAACTCGTTATTATCTACTGAATTTTATTATTTCGGAGAAGAGCCAAGGATAATTCCCGAAAATTTAAAACGGATTATCAAAAAAAATCAAGGACACTTACGAATTGAAAATGCAGATTTACTATCGGACTTTGAAAAGTGGATTAACGAGTTTAAGAAAAATAAAATTTATGCAGAACCACAACTCGGATTTGAATTCAAAATTGAACCAAATGAAGAACAGATAGCTAAATGTTCAAAAAGACATAAAGAAAAGCGAGCGGACGAAATTGAAGAAACATTATGCTAAAAAGTACGTTGCACAACACCGTATATAATTTATTGCTAGTTCTAGCCTACTTACGAAAATCCTCTCGGATTTTCTATTCGGTTTTTATTTGCTAATTTAGGTGCTTAAAACACGCAACAAACCATATACAAACACGTTACCCACAAGCTGAAAACCAGCCGCATATTTTAGCACTTTCGGTTTTTCCCAACACATAAATCCAACGCTCTAAAAACCAAAAGAGCTAAAACTTTCCCAAAATTCGTAATTATGTATTTAAGTATTTGCTTATATACGTAATTAATTATATGTTTGTACGACAAAGCAAATAACTTTAATAAAAATATATACACAAATGAAATTAGAAATAACCTGTACAAGAGCGGAAGCCAACCATAAGCAGTTACAAAACTGTATGGAGGCATTGGATAATATGGAAGGGAGTTTTCAAAAAATGACAAAACTTTTATCAATTGCAGGAAGCGATGTAAGATTGAGAATTCTTTATTTATTGAATTTAGAAAATGAACTATGTCCTTGTGATTTAGCTGATATACTAAAAATGAGTGTTCCTGCGATCTCACAACATATACGTAAAATCAAAGATGCAGGAATAATCAATTCAAGACGAGATGGTCAAACACTTTATTATTCATTAAATAAAGATGAAACAGAGATATTTATTAGCATTTTTAAATCTATCGAATTAATTAGAAAAACAGCATAATTTATAAAGAAATGAAAACAGAAAAAACATCAAAAAATGCAGCATACACAGGTTTATTTGCTGCTGTAGCAGCATCATCTTGTTGCATACCACCTGTTATAGCATTAATAGCTGGCGTTGGAGGAAGTGCATCTGCACTATCTTGGATGGAACCTTTTAGACCCTATTTAATAGGTTTAGCTGTAATAGCTATTGGCTATGCTTGGTATGCTTACTTAAAACCCAAAAAAGCCGATGACTGTTGCGAAGTTGATGCAAAACCAAAATGGTATCAAACCAAAGGCTTTTTAATAGGCATTACATTGTTTGCAGCTATTTCAATTAGCTTTCCTTATTATTCTCATATATTTTATCCAGATAACAAAAAAGAGGTTATTGTCGTAAATCAATCAGACATTCAAACTGTAAATTTTGATGTAAAAGGTATGACTTGCGCTTCTTGTGAAGAACACGTTAAGCACGCTGTTAACGAATTAGAAGGTATTGTTAATGTAGCTGCTTCTTATGAGAAAGCTAATGCCGAAGTGGAGTTTGACAATACAAAAACATCTAAAGAAGATATAGAAAAAGCTATAAATTCAACGGGTTATAAAGTTATTAATAAATAAAAATAAATCTTATGAAAAAATTATTAGTTATATCAGGATTATTCCTTTTATTATTTTCATTTAATGCACAAGCACAATCGTGTTGTTTGCCGAAAAATGACAAAAAGGTAGAGAAAGCCAATATCAATATGCAAGAAACTAAAACAGTTACTTTAAAAGTTACAGGCATGACTTGTATGTCTTGTTCAAACCATGTAATGAAGGCTTTAGAAAAAGTAGAGGGAGTTATAGAACCGTTGGTCGAGTATAAAGAGGATAGAGCGGTTGTGACTTTCAATCCAAAGTTAACTACAGTAGAAGCCATTATTGAAGCCATTAATAAAACACCTTATAAGGCAAGTTTGATGGAGCCAAAAAGCTAGGGAAACTAAAGTCGCAAAAAAAGTTGGGGTATAATACCTCAATTTTTTTCAAACTGTATTTAAGTATTTAATTAAATAATTGTTCCTATGAAAAAGTCAAAGAAGGAAGTTTTCAATCCGGACCACTTGAATTGTTGCATAGAGATTGGCGATTGCGAATTGCAAAATCCGCCACAGGAACTGATAGATAAACTAATTGGAAAGCCTATCAGTGATTGTAAGAAAATTATTGAAGAGTTTCTTAAACCTAAAGAAAAATTAGTTATAAAATTTAAAAAGAAAATAGGTTTTGAAACCAAAAATGATAATAGATAATGTTAATCTAAATCTAAAAATCATGAAAAAATTAATAATCTTATTCGTCGTCATAACGTTAGTATCAGCTTTCACTGTTGGTTGTACAATTTATGATGATGAACAGATTCAAGAGCAAGCTTTAGATGAGAATGGGAATGATAACGGAGATGATAACCCAAACTCAACAATTGAATATACAAGCTTAATAGCAGATGAAACAACCTTACCTACTGGAGAGAGTACGCTTATTACAGCAACTGCTACAGGAGAAGGACTAGAATATTATTGGTCTGCCAGCCTTGGTGATATTGTTGGTAGCGGTGAGCAAATAACTTATACAGCTGCATTTTGTTGTGAAGGGAGTAATACCATAACATGTTCTATTAGAGATAATCTGAATACTTGGAAGCACAAATCAGTGACTATTGAAGTTAGTTTTTAGTGACTATTACAGTTAATTAAATGAAGAAATTAATTTTTATACTTATAAGTTTATTGTTTATGTACCAAAGTGTCAATGCTCAATGTTGTTCTGCAGGAATACCAGTTGGAGGGAGCACAAATATTGGGATACTTGAAAAGAATAATTTTCGTTTCACTTCTTTTTTTAGTTATAGTGAATCTGCTGGGTATTGGTCTGGTAGCGATAAGTCTATATTTAATCTTGTAAAAAGAGCAAGCTATCAATACGTTGGAACTATTTTGTCTTATGGCTTATTTAATAAGCTCACAGTGGAAACAGAATTTGGGTATTATTTAGATAAATCTCAAATATATGATTTTCAATCTGATGTAAACACCAAAAACCAAGGTATTAGCAATGGTATAATTTCTGCAAAGTATAATGTTTTAGCAAATTTAAACAATCCTTTTGAGTGGACTGTTTCATCAGGTGTTAAGTTCCCTTTTATTTTAGATTATGCAAGAGAAAACAATGTAGTATTGCCAAGGGATGTTCAAACATCATCACATGCAATGGGAATTATTGGTCAATCTTTTTTATACAAAGGCTATCCTATTAATGGCATTCAATTATTCTTAATTAATAGAATAGAGATTAATTACAAAGATTATAAAGATTATAAATTTGGACCCGCATTGATTTCAGCATTCTTTTTCTCTTATAATTTGGAACAATCCAATTATACGGGAATTGCCCAGATAAGACACGAATTTAGAGGAAAAGATGCTTTTGAAGACACAAAGCTCGATGCCACAGGAGGTCATTTGGTTTTCCTGTCACCACAGTTAAATTACTCTACAAATAAATGGAATTTTTCGTTGCTTGTAGACATCCCAGTTTATAGATATTATAACGGAACACAACTGGGAAATACGGCTTCTGCATCGTTTTACGTTACAAAAAATTTCGACTTGGCTTCTAACAAAGCCGAATTGCCATTTTTAAACAATAATACTGCTAAAAATTAATTTGAATAGAGGCAAATAAACGATGGTTAAGAATTGAAGCTTATGTAGCCAGTCTTTTAATTAAACTATATCGGTATAGTCATTTAACTTTTAAATAAATTAAAACATTTCGCCAAAATGGAAGTTTGTCACACAAGTAAACAGTCTCTAATTCTTATTCCGGACATCAGCGGATTCACAAAGTATGTTGCTTCGTGTAATATAGAACATAGCCAAGATAAAATTGCATTGCTGTTGGAATCCTTATTGGAAAACAATTCCCTGAAATTTAAAATTTCTGAAATTGAAGGTGATGCTATATTATTTTACAGTTATGATTTTCCATTTTCCGCAGCGGAAATAATTAGTCAATGTCAATTGATGTTCGACAAATTTCATCAAAGAATAGATGAATTTAAACGATCGAAATGTATGTGTGAGTCTTGCCAAAATCTATATAACCTTTCACTAAAATTTGTGCTTCATTTTGGACAACTTGGCTCTGTAATGGTAAAAGACTATTGTAAACTCTTTGGTAAAGATTTAATAATAGCACATCGGCTTCTTAAAAACAAAATTAGCTCAAATGAGTACATACTTTTCACGGAAAATTTTAGCAATCAATTTCCACTTATAGGCACTCATCTTGATAACCATACGGAATTGGTCAACGACATTTTCAATTTAGAAGACATCGGTGATATTGGTATTACTTATTTCGATTTGAAGGCATTAAGTTTAAAGAACAGACAAGGTACGACTTGTTAAAATGATCAGCATTTTCTTCGTGCGGAAAATGAAATAAACATAATCTAAATTATATACAAAATGAAAACAGCAAAGCAATATTTGGGCAAACAATTAAACACCATGTTATCTGAAATTCAACTTGATGATAATAATTTTATCGTGAATGTCCAAAGGGAATTACTTAAAGGCAATCCACTGCCAAAAACAACATTTTATGCACTTATCGATGCAACTAAAGAGAAAGCTGATTCACTGTTGGAATTATTAGGAGAGCTAAATGAAAATAACCAAATTACAGCCTTTTCTGGTTTGTCGATTACACCTACCAACCACAAGTTTATAGTGCAAGGCAAAACACTTTATACTTGGTGTGCATTAGACGCTATATTGTTTACCGAATGGCTGGATGTTTCGTCCCAAATTATATCTCAAGACCCAATTGACAATTCTATAATTGAGTTGAATATTGAATGCGATCATTTGATATCATCTAATCCATATCCAATATTTCTCTCTTTGATTGAAAAAATGGACTCTTGCAATATCAGAGGTTCCTTTTGCAATCACGTCTTTTTTTTTGCAAGCGAACAAACCGCAAAACAATGGCTTGACAGCAATGTAAATGGCAAGATATTAACCATGGAAGATTTATTTGAATCGAATAAAATTGGCTTAAAATGTTGTTAAAAATAATCACCTATATTTATTAAGCACCACATAAAAACAAATCATTTTTAATATGAAGAATTTATTTAAAAAGAAAAACGAGTTATCTCAAAAAACAGAAACTGTTTCATTACAGATAGAAGGAATGACCTGTAGTGGCTGTTCATTACATATCGAAAAGGATATCAATAAAAAAGATGGTATTCTAATCAGTTCTGTGAACCACGAAACTGGTAAAGGAGAATTTACTTTTGATACTGCCAAGTTGAATAAAGAGGAATTGATTAACGCTGTAAATAGCATTGGTAAGTATACGGTTGTTAAAGGCAATGAAAAAGAGGATTGTTGTGATTCAATTTCGGATAGCACGACAGATAAAGCGTCCAACAAAGGAAAAAATCAATTCGATTTAATCGTAATTGGAGGTGGTTCTGCTGCATTTTCAGCAGCCATAAAAGCTGAAAGTTTAGGACTCACAACACTAATGGTTAATGGTGGATTAGATTTTGGTGGCACTTGTGTTAATGTTGGCTGTGTACCTTCCAAAAATTTAATCCGTGCGGCTGAAACGGCTTACCATACAACACATTCTAATTTTGCAGGAATAAAACCAAAAGGTGCTGACATTGATTTTGCTCAAATAATAAAAGACAAAAAAGCATTGGTTGCAGCCCTGCAACAGCAAAAGTATATGGATGTTGTGAGTGATTTTGAAAACTTAACGATGCTAAAAGGATGGGCAGAATTTGTAAATAACAACACCATTATTGTTGATGGTAAAGACACATACACTGCAACAAACGTTGTTATAGCAACAGGTGCAACCACGAATATTCCAAATATTGAAGGATTAAATGAAGTTGGGTATTTAACTAATGTGTCCTTATTCGATTTGGAAGAAAAA
Source organism: Tenacibaculum sp. AHE14PA (assembly GCF_019278465.1). Lineage (GTDB taxonomy): Bacteria > Bacteroidota > Bacteroidia > Flavobacteriales > Flavobacteriaceae > Polaribacter > Polaribacter bernardetii. The sequence goes on from NZ_CP058983.1 coordinate 1,330,208, forward strand.
CCCAAAAGCTTGACCATAATGGGCGCAGGTTATATCGGATTGGAAATGGCAATGGCATATAATCGTTTAGGAGTAAAAGTACGTATCATAGAATTTACCGATAGGCCTTTACGAAGTCAAACCGAAGACATTACTGATGTTTTAGTTGAACAAATGAAAAGTGAAGGGATTGAAATTCTTCCAAATTTTAGAGCTTTTAAATTTGAAAAAGAGGGCAACGATACTATTATTCATTGTAACTGTCCTGATGGTTCTACAACACAAATTGTTGAAAAAGGACATATTGTTGTTGCTACAGGAACCACGCCAAACACGTCTAAATTAGGTCTAAAAAAAATAGACCTAAAATTATCAGAAAGAGGGCATATTGTGGTTAATGAAAAAATGGAAACTAATATTTCCAATATTTATGCAGCTGGTGATGTCACTAATACACCGCCATTTGTGTATACAGCAGCAACCGAAGGCAGTACAGCCGTTAATAATGCATTTTCATTATCAAAACAAAGTGTAGATTATGCATCATTACCATGGGTAGTATTTACAGACCCTCAAATTGCGGGAGCAGGTATGGATGAAATTGAAGCTGAATCAAGAGGCATTCCTTTTGAAGTATCAAAATTAGATCTAACACATGTACCAAGAGCTTTAGCTGCACAAGATACCAGAGGATTTATAAAGTTGATTCGTAATACGGAAACGGATAAATTAATTGGAGCAAGAGTAATAGCACCAGAAGGTGGTGAACTCATCCAACAATTAAGTATGGCTATTAAATTTGGAATTACAGTAAAAGATTTGGCTGAAAGTTTTTATCCATACTTGACTTTGGGAGAAGCTGTTAAACTGGCAGCCATTACTTTTGGTAAGGATGTTTCTAAATTGAGTTGTTGTGCAAGTTAATCCCTACTAAAAGCCATACACATTTGCAATTCGCTCAAAGCCACCACGCCATCAAAAATTGCAAAAGAGTATGTCTTGCCAACGCTCAATCCGAACATTTAAGAAAATATCGGAATTGAAAAGCAGAACGGAATAAAGCCAGTGGGTAACAACGTATATAAAAAATAGCAGTTAAGAGCTAAACTAAAAGTTTGGTTCTTTTCTGCTATCTTTGTTTTCAACTGAAAAATTGCACATACAAATCTGCTACTTTTCATATACAAGACCGTTAGCAAATATTAAAAAAAACATCATGAGAACAATTAAACTAATAACCTTATTAATGATTTTGAGTTTTAAACTTAATGCTCAAACTCAATTATTTGAGTCATTAAATGATGCATTTGCTGCAAACCCAAATGATGTAGTTTACTTACTCCTAAATCATAAAAAAATAAAAAAAATTCCCGATTCTATAACTAAATTTAAAAATTTAAAAAGACTAGAACTTCATAATAATGAATTAGAAAAACTTCCTGAAAATTTAGGAGATTTAAAAAAACTAGAACATTTAACGCTTAACAATAATAAGCTGGTTGAACTACCTAATTCTATTTGTGAGTTAGAAAATCTAAATTACTTAACGCTTAATAAAAATAAACTAGTTCAAATACCAAAATCTATTGGGAATTTAAATAAACTTAATCTATTACACTTAAGTCATAATGCAATCAACAGTCTACCTGAATCGATAGGAAAGTTAAATAAACTTATGTTTCTAACTTTAGAAAAAAATAAATTAACTGAATTACCTCAATCTATTGGAAACTTAATTAATTTGAAAAAAATATCATTAAATAACAATGAATTAAAAAATATTCCAAACTCAGTAGGTAACTTAAAAAAAATAACAACACTCGATATCAGTAAAAATCAAATAGAAGAAATCCCTAAGAATATAGGGCAGTTGATAAACCTAAACAAACTAGTATTAAGCCACAATAGAATTAACAAAATACCTGAATCTATTGGGAATCTAGAAAATTTAACAGAATTATATATAACTAATAATAAATTAAAACTCATTCCAAATTCCATTGAAAACTTAAAAAAATTAACTTCATTAAGTCTGAGTAAAAATGAAATAAACTACCTTAATGAAAATATTGGAAAATTACCAAGTCTTACAGAAATCTACCTTAGTAATAATAATTTAACTCATCTACCTAATTCAATAACTAAATTAACTAAACTTGATTATTTAACATTAGAGAACAACAACCTTATAGATTTACCTAATAATTTTGGTGATTTCATAAAATTCAAAAAATTAAATTTTAATAATAACGAGCTTAAGTTCTTGCCCGAATCTATTGGAAAAATGATTAATTTGAAAAAAGTATCATTAGAAAATAATAAACTTATAAAACTTCCAGAAAGTATTGGTAATCTCTCTAATTTAACTACAATTTATCTGAGTGGAAATAAATTAATTAATCTACCTAGTTCCTTTAAAGATTTAACTAAACTTGAATATTTAGAATTAGTTGAAAATAAATTATCAAGTTTCCCGAATGAAATATGTTATTTAAAAAGTATAACTTACTTGATGTTGTCCAATAATAATATTAACAAAATTCCTGAATGTATATCTAATTTAAGTTCATTAAAAGAATTGAGACTTTCCAACAATAAAATTGCATCACTTCCTAAATCCATTACTAATCTTGAAAAATTAAATTTTTTAGATGTAAAAAACAATAAGTTAAAAAGTATTCCTAATTTCAAAAATAAAATTTGGATTGTGAAAAAAGGAAACCCGTTAAAAATACAGGAGACAATTATAGAATAAAACATTTGCTAACACCGTATAAAATTAATTGCTAGTTTTAGTTTATTTACGAAAGTTCTCGCAAACTTTAAATCTGTGTTTTATTCACTAACTTTCGTGCTTGAAACACGCAACTAATCTTATACAAATACGTTGGCAAAAACTTTGGAAATCACTCAGACGGAAACAATTCTGAGTTAAAAACAAGAAATTAATTGTAGAATAACTCTAATTTAAGTTACGTTTTTCTGTCAACACTGGAAAAATAACGATCCCAAGTTTAGAGCAATTTTAGGGAATTCTTACTCAAACGGAATTTTAAACATTGACAACAACAGAACTGAATGCAAAAAATCACTCTTGCGGAATTTAGCAACTTTGCGGAATTGAAAATCTTTGCGGAATTGTTTACTCAAACTCTGAATTTTGAAAATATTGAAAAACTAAAATGGAATTATTAATCGAAAAAAATGCATTTGCCAACAACTTGTATATAAAAATTGCTTTATTTTAGCTAAACTAAATAGTCTGTGCTTTTTAACCAAGTCCAATTTTCCTGCGGAAAATTCGCCGCGCACTTACAAAGCAACTTTCTATACAAAAAACCGTTACCATACATTTGAGAAAAACGATGACAGAAACAAACATTACTACTTCAGAATTAAGAACTGAACCAAATATTGGAAAAAGAATTTTAGCCGGATTTATAGATTATCTAATAATTTACGTATTCTTTTTTATCTATATCTATGCGTTTGGAGAACCAAATGCGGAAGGTGAATATTCTGTAAATGGATTACCAGCACTTTTGCCAATAATCTTTTGGGGAATTATGACTGTCGGACTTGAAATCGGACTCGGAGCAACACTCGGAAATTCACTCGCAGGAATAAAAGCAATTCCAAAAAGCGGAATTAACCGAAAACTAACTTTTGGTGAATCTTTTAAAAGACATTTACTTGACCCAATTGATATGTTCTTTTTTGGACTAATTGGAATAGTAACAATAAAAAATACAGATAAAAATCAAAGATTGGGAGACATTTGGGGAAACACAATTGTCGTGCGGAATGAAAATCTGACTGAATAACAAACTGAATAAAAACGTATGGTAACACCGTATAAAAATAATTGCGGTTTAGTACTTAATCAAAGGTCGTTGCGTGTTTGTAACGTCTGATTTTCCTTCGGAAAATCCTCGCATACAAACCCGCAACTATTCTTATACATAAACGTTGTAGGTAATTACACAAAACACTTTGAAAATTGGAGAAAACGTACGAATTAATAAATGATTCAATTAAAATATCATCTGAAAAATTAATCGGATTTAAATCTACAGAGGAGTTTGAAAAATCTCTATTTCACGTAAAACATTTAATTAAAAGTTCTATCCTACTATTAGAAAACAAATTTTATAATCAATCATTATTTTTGACAATTACTGCAATTGAAGAAATTGCGAAAATTGAAATTTGTGTTTATCGAGGGTTTAATGAAAGAACAAAAGTTAATCGGAGAAAAGACCCTTTATTTAATCATTATTCGAAACATAAAATTTCTGCTAACCCAATAATATTAATTGGAGAAAGATTAAAAAAGAGTATTGGCGAGGATAGATTAATCGAAATTTTCAAAAACTTACAGTCTGGAAAATTCATAGAAATTCGAGAGAATTGCCTTTATTTTGAGAGAAATAATGAAAAGCTTATAATACCGAATGAAATAATCGATGAAAAAAAATCATATGAAACACTCTTAATCGCAATTGAAATGATTGACGATAAATTTTGGGGATTAACCGAATTAGCTTCTAAAATTTCAGATGAATTAAACAAGTATTATTCTAAAATAGAAACTGAATTAAACCAAAAATAAAAACTACCTACAACACGGTGTATAAAACATAGCTAATAAGTGCTTAACCGAAAGGTTTGTGTTTATTTATAAAGTCCGCCAAATTTTTAATTTGGCTTTTAAAAAGAGAAAAATTAAAAACAAAATATAAAAATTCGGCTCTGTGTTAATCGGAAAAACTAGTGTCTTTTTGCACGCTACGTTCCATACACAAGTCCGTTGGCAAAAACTTTAGAAATCACTCAGACGGAAACAATTCTGTATTAAAATATTGTGGAATAACTCTAATTTAAATTACGCTTTTCTTCCAACACTGGAAAAATAACAAACACAAGTTTAGAGCAACTTTACGGAATTATTACTCAAACGGAGTTTTAAAAAATTGACAAAAGCAGAACTGATCGCAAAAAAAATCACTCTTGCGGAATTTAGCAACTTTGCGGACTTGAAAATCTTTGCGGAACTGTTTACTCAAACCCTGAATTTTGAAAATATCCGAAAAAACGCATTTGCCAACAACGTGCATAATTTATTGCGGTTACAGTTTTTCCTGCGGAAAAACCTCGCAAGCGTAAATGTCTGTGTTTTATCTATTATTTTTTCGCTAAATTTACGCAACAAACTATAAGCACAAAGCCGTTGGCAACCATTTGAGAAACATAACGATTAAAAATAAACATTATGAGTGATAAAAACGAAGACAACAATAATTCATCATCAACCGAATCTGATTCAAATAGTAATTCAGGTAATTCAACACCTTATCGTGATAACAATACTTATGTTGAAAGAACTGAAAGACAAGACGATTCAATAAAGAAATAAACAATTGAATAAATCAATACAACTATTAAACCGATAAGAATTGATTTATTCGCAAAATCAAATAGACGAACTCGTTTTTTGAGATTTTCTTTATTGCTTTCTATTGCAATATTTAAGGAGTAAATTCTACTTCTTAAGATTGCTTTTGTCTGATTTTTATCTGATTTTTTATTAAAAATAGAATCGTGAATCAAATTTTTTGGTGACGAACCTTTCAATGCAATTCTATTCGGGTATATGACTTTAATTAGGAGGAATAAAACGAATCCGAAATTTAAACAGAAAATAATACTGATTTGGATTAGAATTGAATTAATATCAAAACTATTAATTTGACTAACTAAATAACCAACAATAGTCGTGAAAATAACCACTATAACCTGAAAAAGAGTGTTTGACTTATTTGTAATAATATCTTCAGAACTTGATAAATCGTCAAGATTTAATTCGGCTTCCGACTTTACTCTTTCGAGATTTTCAATATTTAGTTTTTCTAATAAGCTTAAATCTAATTTGATTTTCATAATCTGAATGTAAAATGTTAAAGTTAAATAAAAAACGGTTGCCAACACGGTATAAAATTAATGGCTAGTTATTGTTTGTTTATTAAATTTTTGTTATTGTTTATGGTTTGTTTATATTTACTAAATTAGTCGCTTAAACACGCCACTAATCTTATACCCACCCGTTAGCTGTAAACCCAAAAAAGAATGTCGAAATTTTGTGTCTTCTGTGGAGAAAAACCTGATAAAAAAACTAAAGAACATATAATTCCACAATGGTTGATAAGACTAACGGGGGACCCTAATAGAACAATTAGTTTAGGAGTTAATTTCAATCATATATTTGAAACTGGAGATGTCGATTTAAATATTAGACATTTTTCTTTTAATAGCTTTCAATTTCCTGCTTGTTCTTCTTGCAATAACGAATACTCTGAATTAGAAACTAACTCTTCATTTGTCATTAAAAAAATATTAGCTGGAGACTATATTAATAATAATGAAATCAACACATTGCTTGATTGGTTTGACAAAGTTAGAATCGGATTATGGTTAGGCAGTATAACTTTAGATAAAATTAAAAATGATGTTAATCCTAAATTTTATATAAATAATAGAATTGGACAAAAAGACAGAGCTTTATATGTTTATAAACTATCAAAAGCGAGTGATGGAATAAATTTTCACGGATTTAACACACCAGCTTTTCAATTCGCTCCTTGTGTTTATGGACTTCGCATTAATAATTATTTTTTCATTAACTATTCAAAAGATTTTTTGATAAGCGAAAATTTAGGTTTTCCATACTTTGAATATTTCGATATTGACGAAGATTCAAGAGCCGATGTTTTCAACCCAAAAAAAGGAAATAATAAAATTACTACTCCTATTATCAATACTAATTTTATAAAGCCATCATTTACTTTTTATCAAGCAATAATTGACTCAGAAAACTTACCCCAAGATTTCATTAATAATTATGTCAAATCAAATATGTCAGATGAATACAGTAACAGAAGTAGTATTTATTATTATAGCAGTAATGTAAAAAAAATACTAAAATTAGACGAAGATGATGAAATAATAGTAGACGGTAAAATATTCAATTTAGAGCTCACTTCTTTCAACAAAAAAATAACTAAAAACATTATCGAAGAATTAGAAAGTATTATAAAGTTTAATCATCATCTAAAAATTGAAAACAAGGAAAAAGCATCTATAATCGAAGACAATAGAAAGCACATATTAAATTTACACAGGGCTGTTAAAAAAGTACTCTATGAATTTATGTAAAGTCTACAGCTAACAATGGCTAAAATTAATACGGGTTTTAGTGTTAAACCCAAAGTTTAGTGTATTTTTATAGAGTCCGCCAAATCTTTTGATTTGGCTTTAGAACAGAAAAAGATAAAACAAAATAAAAAGTTTTGGCTAATCGCTTAATCCGAAATTAAATACTAATTTAATCCCGTACTAACCTTAGCCGATGCCGTTGTAGCACATTTGAGAAAGCTCACTAATGATAGAATTTATACTTTCGACTTTAGCGGAATTTGGACTTATACGTGAGGATTTTAAACACCATAGAAAAATCACCAAAAAGGAAAAAGAAGACGGAATAAAAAGACCTTTTCAAAGATACTTTTTACAACCGAGTTCTATTATGGTTATTTCTGTTTTGATTATTGGAAGTATAAGTGCATTCCTATTTTTCGGTTACCAAAGAACTTCGATTTTCCCAGAAAAAACTGAAAAAGAAATAGCGGAAATGAGTGACAGAATGGAAAAGTGGAATGAAAAGTATGGAAAATACCCAACAGACTTGAATGAATTGATTGGAAACAGTCCTATAAGACAAGATTGGAAAAAAGACTCATGGGATCGACCTTACCAATATTCTATAACTGAAAATGGAAAAGGATTCTTAATTGTTTCAGCAGGTTCTGACGGAAAATTTGAAACGGAAGACGATATTAAGTCTAACTAATGAAAAACAAAATTAATACAGTTTTAGGTTTAATTCAAATGGTATTATCTGTTTACTGGATATATCAAATGATTTTACTTTATTATAAATATCATTATACAGATATTCTTTTTGCTTTTATGTATCCAAATTGGGTTCTATTTTTAAATGTATTATTAAGTGTTATAAACTTATACTTTGGAATAAAATTAATGAACGGAAAAATATCCAATAACCAAAGTTACTTGACAATGGTAGTTTTAATAACCATTGGAGGATTAATAAATATTTTTAGTGTTGCCTAAAATAAAAACGTGCTACAACAACGTGTATAATTAATGCTTGCTTTTGTACTTCATTCAAAAATAATCTATCTTAACATCTGATTTGTTTCAGTTGAAAATCCTAACAGATTTTCGCCGCACAAATCATACACAAACCGTTGCCAGTAAGTGAGGACGAGGAACACACATTTGAAAATCGAAAAATAAAATATGAAATATCTAATCTGCTTTGGACTATTAATAAGTAGTTTATTATGTAATAGTCAAACGAGAGAGAAAGGAAATATCGAATTAACACCAATAATTGGATATAGTGATTCTTACCAATTAGACTCATTCCTTTTTGGCTCATCATCAGTTTCTGAAATTCAATTAGGAATTTATGGGAATTATTTTTTTAATAACAGATGGAGTTTGCGCACAGGTTTGTTATATCAAAAAATGGGAACTAACAATGTTGACTTTTCAATTTTTACGAATGAATATTCCGAAAGAACAAATTACATTACTGTTCCTGTTACTGTAAATTATCATTTTGGAGCAAAACGTAACTGGTACGTGAATTATGGAATAGGTGTCGGATTTTTGACTAATGCTGAAGCAAATTATAATGACGGAAATGGATTTGTTGACATAAATAACTTGGCAAATTTAACTCAATTTGGTATTAATGGAGGAATTGGATATAAATTCAAAATATCGCCTAACCTTTTAATAGTCGTTGAAAATTCTAATCTAATTGGACTAACGGACACTACCGAACAAAGAGGTGGAAAGAATTTTTATATGAGTTTTAATATTGGTGCTGTTTTTAAAATTTAAAAATAGAAAGTACGAATTAACACCTACTGGCAACACCGTATATAATTTATTACTAGTTCTAGCCTACTTACGAAAATCCTCTCGGATTTTCTATTCGGTTTTTATTTGCTAACTTTAGTGCTTAAAACACGCAACAAACCATATACAAACACGTTGGCAAACATATAAGATGACTCTAACAAATAAGGAAGAATACGGTCAAATTAAACTAACCTCTAAAAAAATTATTAAGGTTATTGGCGGATTAAATCCATTAGAATTAAATTCTTCTGACTTGTTAGTTATTGGCGAATTTACAACCGCGAATGGACCATTTATTGACGATTGGTTTCTGACATTAATAACAGAAAATGAATGGATTGAAATTCCAATGTATACCGACGGAATGACGGAATTCTTAACTGATTTAGGGAAAAAACTTAATGCGGATTTAAATGCTCAATTGACAAATATTACGGATTGGAAAACTCGAATTATGTATCCGACTGAATTTAAAGAAAAAGAACTTTACGTAGTCGAGGACAAAATACCAAATTCGTTTTTAGGGAACGTTAAAAGACAAATAACAGGCGGAAAGTCGATAAGAAAATTAACTCCCGAAATAATAAAACTTTTAGAAAAATAAAATACGTTTGCCAACACCGTATAAAAAAAATTGCTAGTTTTAGCTAAACCAAAGTTAGTTGCTCGTTTGCTAGCTTCTGATTTTCCTTCGGAAAATCCTCGCACACAAACACGCAACTTTCCTTATACATAAACGTTACCATACATACCCAAAAATGCCGAGAATTGAACTTCAAACTGAAATAAAAGCCGAAAGAAATATAGTATTTGACCTTTCGCGAAGTATCGATTTACATAAAATTTCGACTGAACATACGAATGAAGAAGCAATCGCTGGAAAAACAAGCGGATTAATCGGAATGAACGAAAGCGTAACTTGGAGAGCAAAACACTTTGGAATTTATCAAAATCTGACTTCCAAAATCACGGAATATGACCGACCAAAATACTTTGCGGACGAAATGGTAAAAGGAGCTTTCAAAAAATTCAAACACGAACACCACTTTGCGGAATTGAATGGCGGAACTTTGATGACTGACTTTTTTGATTATCAATCACCTTTTGGAATTGTAGGTAAAATAGCTGACAAGCTGTTTCTTAAAAAATATATGACTAAATTACTAACTGAACGGAATCGAATTGTAAAGCAGTTTGCGGAATCTGAAAGGTGGAAAGAAGTAATAACTGAATAAAGTACGTATGGTAACACCGTGTATAATTAATGGCTAGTTTGAGCTTGCTTACGAAAATCCTCGCGGATTTTCTATTCGGTTTTTATTTGCTAAATTAGGTGTTTAAACACGCCACTAATCATACACATAAACGTTATGTGCAAGCTGAAGAAAAATTCGAACTAACGACAAAATGACTGAACAATCAATAATAAAACAGATTGGAAAACCTGCTGAAATCGATTTACGAAAACCGAAAGCGATTGGAAGTACAGGATTTTATTTAAAGTCATTTAAAACTAAAAATCCCGAGAACGAATCTCTAAAATTGGAATCGAAATGCAACTTTGAAAAGCGAACTGGCGGAATTTTATTACGTGCGAATTATTCCAATAAATTAACGACCATTCCCATTACAAATGAAAATATAATCGAAATTACTCTAAAGCGTGGAAAAGAAAATATTGACCCATTTTTTCTCTCGCCAATGTGGTTTTTTTTAAAACTCGGAGTTTCTAAATTATACGCTCGATATTTTAGATTTAGACTTCACGAATATTCAATTGACCAAATGGAACTGAATATCAAAACGACTGATTATGAAATGGATTTCATTGCAAACGGATATTTATTTGAGCGACAGTTGAGTTTCTTTGAGAATTTGAATTACGGAATTAAATTAAAAACGGAAATAAAAGCCAGCACATAACACCGTGCATAATTCATTAAGGTGGAATTTCCTTGCGGAATTTCCTCGCACTTTTATTATCTTTCGTTCAAATTCGGAAAAGTGCTGCGCTCTTTTCCTTAACGAAATCATGCACAAATACGTTACCATACATACGAATGAAGATTTTCGGATTTAACAAAAAGCAGAAATATTCAGCAAAGGATATTTTAAAACAACTTGACAAGTGCGCGGAAGATTATACCTTTCCTATGCTTGATAATGGATATATTTATCCTGTTCATTCTAAATTGAGTGCATACAGAGATGACAAACGTTGGGCTTTAATAATTGAAGTAATCGGATTTAATTATCGCGGTGGTGGACACGATGGAATTAGTAATTGTTTGCATATTTTTGGAAACTGTATTGACATAAAACCAGGAACTAACAATTCAAATTTTTTATATTTTACAGATAATAGTTCTGATTTTCCAACTTTCGATGAAGAATATCTTGAAAGTTTAAATCCAAATGCCAAAACTATGGTATTGAGAGATAAAGAAATCGTCATTAATCATAATCGAGAATTCTACTCGACTAAAGAAATTGAACTTGAGGAAAAAGATAAAATTTTCGTTTGGGAATTTTTGAGAGGTTTAGAACCAGAATATAATAATGATTTTGAGGCTACCGAAAAGGAAATACGAAAACGAATTCCAACGGATTTACCGAAAATTATGGAACTGACTGAATGGAATCATCCTGACTGTGCTGATTCTGAACTTCCGAGTAAAAACGAAAATTTTAAGCAAATTTCGAAAGTTTTAGAAACTGGAAAAAAGGAATTTTATAAACCGACAAAAAAATCAAATAATCATTGGAGAAATTGGCCTGATGGAGGAACATTATAAAAAAGCACGTATGGTAACACCGTGTATAATTAATGGCTTCTCCTCGCCTACTTACGAAAATCCTTGCGGATTTTCTATCTGGTATTTATTTACTAAATTTAGTGCTTGAAAACGCCACAAATCATACACAAATACGTTGTGCGTAATTAAAAAATGGAACTATTTAACAACATTAGAAGTTTTTATAATAATCGAAATTCTGATAATTGGAATTTTGCAAAGCATTATATACCAGATTTTTTTGACACAAAATTTATTGTTCATTGGGTTTATGGAATAATAGAAAATTTTCCATTTGACAAATATCCTATGAAAAACGAGACGTTTGAAGAAATGAATATACGTGTTAAAATTGAAAAAGAATTTAATGTTTTACTGAAAAAAGATGAACTTTATGAACCAATTTCAATTAAAAATCTAGCGAATAAATTTAACGTAGAGTATTCACAAAAAACGGTGGAATTAATTCCTGAAAACCCTGGAATTCACTACTTGGATGATTTAAGCATAAGTAAGCTCAAAGAATCTTTGAAAAGACTTTCTCAAAACTCAAATCTGAATTTACTCATTTTTGAAAATGAAGAATATGATTATTATACTGCTGATTTACAAAAAGAATATACAAATATCACGTTGGAAAAATATTTTGAAATACAAGAATTATATAGTTTTCAATTGGACACCTGTTTATTTGATAATAATTTAAACTGGTGTTTAACAACAGCTGAAAATGCACCAATTTTATTAGGCTGTAAAAAAGAATTTGAATTAGAAATTGAACAAAAAATAAATTTGGAATTATTTAAAGTTGAGAATGAACAAGAAATGTATTAAAAAAACTACGCACAACACCGTGTAAAATTAATTACTGGTTTTTAGCCAATTTACGAAAGTCCTCGCGGACTTTCTATCTGTGATTTATTTACTAATTTTAGTGCTTAAAACACGCAACTAATCTTACACAACAACGTTAGTAAAAACTTTAGAAATCACTCAGACGGAAACAATTCTGTATTAAAATCATGAAACTTATTGTGGAATAATTCTAGTTTACAATTACCTTTTCTGTCAACACTAGAAAAATAACATTCCCAAGTTTAGAGCAACTTTACGGAATTCTTACTCAAACGGAATTTTAAGCGTTAGCAACAACAGAACTGAACGCAAAAAATCACTCTTGCGGAATTTAGCAATTTTGCGGAGCTGAAAATCTATGCGGAATTATTTACTCAAACGTTGAATTTTGAAAATATCGGAAATCATAAAACAGAATTACTTGTCGAAAAAAACGCATTTACTAACAACTTGTATATAAAAATTGCTTTATTTTAGCTAAACTAAATAGTTTGTGCTTTTTAATTAAGTCCAATTTTCCTGCGGAAAATTCGCCGAGCTCTTACAAAGCAACTTTCTATACAAAAAACCGTTGTGGTGCATTTAAGAAAAACATTGAGGAAAAAAGAAAATAAGTGAAAGCTGAAATAATAAATCAACCTTACTCTGGCGAATTTGAAGAACGAATTTATGACGTAGAAAACGTGTGGAATTCCCAATCTTGGACTTGGATAAAGTTTACGGACGAAAGCGGAATTGAAAAAGTCGGACAGTTTCGCGGATTTCCAAAAGACGTAAAAGTATCTAAACCAAAAAATGAAATTGTTGTTTTGACTTCTGACTGTGCATTTCGTTTGGATTCAAACGAATTGAATATTATCGAATCGGAAAAACAAGTTGATTATGGAAACTTGGACGTAACGCCAAATGGAACTTTTATCTTTTCAGAATATAGCGACATTTATAAATTGGAAAATTCACTTTATGATATGCAAATTATCAAAAGTCCCTTTGAAATGGATATGATAGAATTTAAAGGTTGGAATGGAAATATTCTGGAATTTGAATGTACTGAAATTGCCAATTACGAAAGAAATGAAACAATGGAATTAAACACAACTAATTGGACAATAAAAATAAAAAAAACGACACCACAACACCGTGTATAATTAATGGCTAGTTCTCGCCTACTTACGAAAATCCTCGCGGATTTTCTATTCGGTTTTTATTTACTAACTTAGTTGCTTAAACACGCCACTAACCATACACAAACACGTTGGCAACTATTACTCACTCATAATCTGAAAAACTAAAATTTGAAAGAAACTGACTTTATTAGCAAATTAGGAATTGGAGCTTTTGCATATATCTCTATTAGTGAATTTTGTGGATTAATCGAATATTTATTTGAGAACGTTTTAATAATTTCCGGAATAAAACCTATAACGACAATTTGGTTACCTGAAATAGTGAGTCTTTTACTTTTTACAATGATCGTTATTTGGGGAATAAAAAAATACAACAGACCAATTGAAATTGACATACAAAAAACTCTGAAATCTTTAATAGCTATATTATTTGGAATTTTGATATTACAGTTTCTGTTCAGTTATTTAGGAACTGACTTTTTGATGGAAAAATATTCAGCAGAATTTGAGAATTATGTGAAAGGAAATAAAGGAAGTTTAATATTACGAGGTTATCTCGCATTCCTTCCAATTTTACAACTCGTTATATTGGGAATAATATTTTTGATGAATAAAAAAACAGTTGCCAACACCGTATAAAAAAAATTGCTAAATTAGTGCTTCACCAAAGGCAGTTGCATTTTTATCAACTTCTGAATTTCCTTCGGAAATTCCTCGCTGACAAAACCGCAACTTTCTTTATACAACAACGTTAGCAAAAACTTTAGAAATCACTCAGGCGGAACTAATTTTGAGTTAAAAATCTTAAATTTATTATTCAATAATTTTCTTTTCATAACATTGGAAAAATAACAAACAAAAGTTAAGAGCAACTTTACGGAATTCTAAACATTAACAACAACAGAACTGAACGCAAAAAATCACTCTAGCGGAATTTAGCAACTTTGCGGAGTTGAAAACCTTTGCGGAATTGTTTACTCAAACTCTGAATTTTGAAAATATTGAAAAACTAAAATGGAATTATTAATCGAAAAAAACGCATTTGCTAACAACTTGTATATAAAAATTGCTTTATTTTAGCTAAACTAAATAGGCTGTGCTTTTTTACTAAGTCCAATTTTCCTGCGGAAAATTCGCCGAGCTCTTAAAAAGCAACTTTCTATACAAAAAACCGTTACCTGCAAGCTGAAAAACCGAACTTATGAAAACATATCTTTTCGCGTGGAACCCAAAAAAATGGAATTGGACAACTCTTGAGGAGAGTATTGACCAAATCGAAAAAACTGGACGAGCGAATGAAAAATGGAGTGTAATAAGTCACAAAAAGATTAAAGCTGGAGACAGAGCTTTTTTAATGCGTTTAGGACAAGAGCCGAAAGGAATAATGGGAGCTGGATTTGTTACTTCTGACCCTTTCTTATCACCTCATTGGAATGGTTCAGGAAAATTAGTCAATAGAGTAATGATTGACTTTGAAATGATTTTAAACCCAAAAGAGGAACCGTTATTAAAATTAGATTTACTTAAACAAGGAAATTTAGGAAAAGTTAATTGGACACCTCAATCTTCAGGAGTTGAAATTAATCCAGAAGTTACAGATGAACTTGAAGCACTTTGGTTTGACTTTTTAATTACTCAAAACATTAGACTAAATCCTTTCAAAGAAAACGAATCTTCGGAACAGAATGTTTACACGGAAGGAACACCAAATCAAGTACGAATAACTAAATACGAACGAAATCCTCACGCAAGAAAGGCTTGTATCGAACATTATGGGTTATCTTGTTCAGTATGCGAATTTAATTTTGAGCAAGAATATGGAGAATTAGGAAAAGATTTTATTCACGTACATCATTTAAAACAAGTAGCTGACATCGGAAAAGAATATAAGATTGAACCAATAAATGATTTAAGACCAGTTTGCCCAAATTGTCACGCAATGATTCATAAAAGAAAAGTACCATTTACAATTGAGGAAATAAAAGAAAAACGGAATAAAGCCATCAGGTAACACCGTATATAATTTATTGCTAGTTCTAGCCTACTTACGAAAATCCTTGCGGATTTTCTATTCGGTTTTTATTTGCTAAATTACGTGCTAAACCACGCAACAAACCATATACAATCACGTTAGCAAAAACTTTAGAAATCACTCAGGCGGAACTAATTTTGAGTTAAAAATCTTAAATTTATTATTCAATAATTTTCTTTTCATAACATTGGAAAAATAACAAACAAAAGTTAAGAGCAACTTTACGGAATTCTTACTCAAACGGAACTCTAAACATTGACAACAACAGAACTGAACGCAAAAAATCACTCTTGCGGAATTTAGCAACTTTGCGGAATTGAAAACCTTTGCGGAATTGTTTACTCAAACTCTGAATTTTGAAACTATTAGAAAGCTAAAAAAAGGAATTGTAAACCGAAAA
The DNA here is from genome assembly GCF_019278465.1 of Tenacibaculum sp. AHE14PA. GTDB lineage: Bacteria > Bacteroidota > Bacteroidia > Flavobacteriales > Flavobacteriaceae > Polaribacter > Polaribacter bernardetii. The sequence goes on from NZ_CP058983.1 coordinate 1,346,408, forward strand.
AAACGCATTTGCTAACAACTTGTATATAAAAATTGCTTTATTTTAGCTAAACTAAATAGGCTGTGCTTTTTTACTAAGTCCAATTTTCCTGCGGAAAATTCGCCGAGCTCTTAAAAAGCAACTTTCTATACAAAAAACCGTTAGTAAAAACTTTAGAAATCACTCAGACGGAAACAATTCTGTATTAAAATCATGAAACTTATTGTGGAATAATTCTAGTTTACAATTACCTTTTCTGTCAACACTTGAAAAATAACATTCCCAAGTTTAGAGCAACTTTACGGAATTCTTACTCAAACGGAATTTTAAGCGTTAGCAACAACAGAACTGAACGCAAAAAATCACTCTTGCGGAATTTAGCAATTTTGCGGAGCTGAAAATCTATGCGGAATTGTTTACTCAAACGTTGAATTTTGAAAATATCGGAAATCATAAAACAGAATTACTTGTCGAAAAAAACGCATTTACTAACAACTTGTATATAAAAATTGCTTTATTTTAGCTAAACTAAATAGGCAATGCTTTTTAATTAAGTCCAATTTTCCTGCGGAAAATTCGCCGAGCTCTTAAAAAGCAACTTTCTATACAAAAAACCGTTGCCCACAATAGCGGAAATCACTCAGACGGAAACAATTCTGAGTTAAAAAGCAAGAAATTAATTGTGGAATAATTTTAATTTAAATTACGTTTTTCTGTCAACACTGGAAAAATAACAATCCCAAGTTTAGAGCAACTTTACGGAATTCTTACTCAAGCGGAATTTTAAACGTTGACAACAACAGAACTGAACGTAGAAAATCACTCTTGCGAAATTTAGCAATTTTGCGGACTTGAAAATCTTTGCGGAATTGTTTACTCAAACGCTGAATTTTGAAAATGTTAGAAAGCAAAAAATGGAATTATTAACCGAAAAAAACTACTGTGGGCAACAATGTGCATAATTTATTGCGGTTACAGTTTTTCCTGCGGAAAAACCTCGCAAGCGTAAAAGTCTGTGCTTTATTTATTATTTTTTCGCTAAATTTACGCAACAAACTATAAGCACAAAACCGTTGCAAATAATAGCAGAAATTACTCAGACGGAAACAATTCTGAATTAAAATCATCAAATTTATTGTGGAATAATTCTAATTTAAATTACGTTTTTTCTGTCAACACTGGAAAAATAACATTCCCAAGTTTAGAGCAAATTTACGGAATTCTTACTCAAACGGAATTTTAAGCATTAGCTACAACAGAACTGAACGTAGAAAATCACTCTTGCGGAATTTAGCAACTTTACGGAATTGAAAATCTTTGCGGAATTGTTTACTGAAACGCTGAATTTTGAAAATATAAAAAAACCTAAAACGGAACTATAAATCGAAATAAAAACTACAATTTGCAACAATGTGCATAATTTATTGCGGTTACAGTTTTTCCTGCGGAAAAACCTCGCAAGCGTAAAAGTCTGTGCTTTATTTATTATTTTTTCGCTAAATTTACCCAACAAACTATAAGCACAAAGCCGTTGCCAGTAATACCGAAAACAAAAAATGCGAAAAAACATAAGTAAGGAACTTGATTATTTTAAACAACGTAATTCTTCAAGAATATATGTAAGTAAATCATTCCCTTATTTGAAATTTAGAGGCATTTTTACAAATGAAAAAAGGTTTGTCAAAAAAGTATTCAAAAAAGAAACTATTAATGAATTTGCCGAAGTTAAAGGAGAAATTGTACTTCGAGAAACTGGGATTTTTGAAAATAAATATCAAGTTAGTGCAATTGTTTATTCAATTAAAGACACAAATCTTTTAGAATTTACTTTACAAAAGTTTACCGAAAATCAGGAAACAGGAATTTCTAAACCAATTCAAGAAACTGCTTTTTCTTTTAGTCAAGATGAATTTACCGAATTACTAAAATTCTTGAGTGACTTAAAGTTTTTAGACTTTTCAAATAAAGATAGATTTGTAATAGAAGAAGGAACTTTACCAAATAGAAAAATCCTATTAAACTTAACAAAACCTGACACAAGTAAGATATTAGTTGATAAAGATTTAGCAGAATTAGTTGATAAATTATCTGACTTAGATAAAGACAAAAGAGAATCTGTTTTGGAAACTTTAAGAAATAATGTTTTAACAAAACAAGATTTAAATATTCTTTCAGGTAGAAAAGATGGTTTAGAAATATTCAAAGAGCTTTTTAAGAAAAATATTACAGAACCTGAATGGCAGATATTCTTTAAACAGAATTCTTGGATTTTCGGTTATGGATTAGATTATAGGTTTTTAAGTATTTTACAAAGAGAAGCTTCAGTTTCTTCAACTGATTTGGATGGGAAAAACGAAGTTAAATTGGACTATTTACTTGGCGACAAAAATTTCACCATTATTGTTGAATTAAAACGACCTGACACGCCTCTATTTGAAAAAGACAAAAATCGTTCTGAATCGTGGAAACTTTCAAAGGATTTGACTTATGCCGTATCTCAAATTCTTTCTCAAAAAGCAGAATGGGAAATAAAAGCTCAAACAGAACAATTCGATGAAAATGGAAATAAAATTGAACAAGATACAGTTGACCCAAAAACAATTTTAATAATCGGAAACACCAATCAATTTTCTGGTTCGACAAAAACGGACTTGATTAAGAAAAAAACATTTGAATTGTATCGAAGAAATTCAAGAAACATAGAAATAATAACTTACGATGAACTTTTAGAAAGAGCACAGTTCATTGTAAATGACGGAACAGTTAGCGAGGAAACCGAAGAAAAAAAACAAGTAGAAAACGACTATGATGATTTACCATTTTAGAAAAGTACTACTGGCAACAACGTGTATAAAACATAGCTAATAAGTGCTTAATCGAAAGGTTTGTGCTTATTTATAAAGTCCGCCAAATTTTTAAATTTGGCTTTTAATATTGATAAGTTAAAAACAAAATATAAAAATTCGGCTCTGTGTTAATCCGAAAAGTTAGTGTCTTTTTACACGCTACGTTTCATACACAAGACCGTTGTAAACAATACCCAAAAACTCACGAAATTGATTAAGCTTTTTGATAAAACAACAGAAATTATAGTTGGTCCTTCTAGTAATAATGAAAATTCATTTAATTACTATCATAAAAGCAATCGCAAGGATATTCAAATCATTAGAGAAACTCTAGAAAAATGGTTTTCAGAATATCCTGAATTAGAGAAATTAGAACTGAAAAATCGTTTTAAAAAGGATTTAGACTCAGCCTTCTACGAACTTTTTCTATTTGAACTATTTAATAAATTAGGCTTCAATATTGAAATTCACCCTCAACTTAAAGACACTAACAAAAGACCAGATTTTTTAATATCTAAAGATGACTTTCAAGCGTATGTAGAAGCCAAAATTTGTTTTGATAAAACAGAAACAGAAATGGCTTTTGAAAAACGTCAAAATGAATTCTATGACAAATTAAGTAAAGTAAGAATAAAAGGATTTTTATTGAGAATTGAAGAGTTAAGTTTTAAAACTCAAAAGCAACCTAGAGTAAAAGAATTAATTTCCAAAATTGAATTAGAAGTTAGTAAACTTGAGCCAAAGGAAATTACTGAAAGAATGGAAAAATTTGGTTTTGATGGATGTCCTAATATTGACTTTGAAAATAAAGATTTAAAAATTCGAGTTCAACCAATGCCTTTAATTGAATCTCAAAAAGATAAAATCAGTAAAAATCCTATTGGTATGTTTCCTATCGAAACTTTTTGGGGAGGTGGAGAAAATTCCATTCGACAATCTATTCTCAAAAAAGCTAAACGTTATGGGAAATTCGAAATTCCATATCTAATTTGTATAAATGCTTTAGGAAAAAAAACATCAGGAAAAATAGACATTGAAAATGTAATTTGGGGTTCTTTAAAATATACTTTCTCTACAAATCCTGAAAATAGGGACGGAAAAATGACCAGAGAAAGAGATGGAATATTTTATAATTCAGGAAAAGCAAAATTAACTAATGTTAGCGGAATTGTGGTCACGAAAGTATTTCCATCAAATATTCCAAATGCTAATTATTGGCTTTTTGAAAATCCATTTGCAGAAAACAAATTTGATTTTGAAAAACTTAATCTAATCTATAATTATGTTAATGGAAATCAAATTATTAGTAAAGATGGAAATGATTTTGATAAAATTTTCGGAATATCAAAAGAATGGCTGAATTAAAAGTACTGTTTACAACACCGTATATAATTTATTGCTGGCTTCTCGCCTACTTACGAAAGTCCTCTCGGACTTTCTTTGTTCGTAATTATTTACTAAATTAGTTGCTTAAACCACGCAACAAACCATATACAAACACGTTACCATACATTTGAGAAAAACGATGACAGAAACAAACATTACTACTTCAGAATTAAGAACTGAACCAAATATTGGAAAAAGAATTTTAGCCGGATTTATAGATTATCTAATAATTTACGTATTCTTTTTTATCTATATCTATGCGTTTGGAGAACCAAATGCGGAAGGTGAATATTCTGTAAATGGATTACCAGCACTTTTGCCAATAATCTTTTGGGGAATTATGACTGTCGGACTTGAAATCGGACTCGGAGCAACACTCGGAAATTCACTCGCAGGAATAAAAGCAATTCCAAAAAGCGGAATTAACCGAAAACTAACTTTTGGTGAATCTTTTAAAAGACATTTACTTGACCCAATTGATATGTTCTTTTTTGGACTAATTGGAATAGTAACAATAAAAAATACAGATAAAAATCAAAGATTGGGAGACATTTGGGGAAACACAATTGTCGTGCGGAATGAAAATCTGACTGAATAACAAACTGAATAAAAACGTATGGTAACACCGTATAAAAATAATTGCGGTTTAGTACTTAATCAAAGGTCGTTGCGTGTTTGTAACGTCTGATTTTCCTTCGGAAAATCCTCGCATACAAACCCGCAACTATTCTTATACATAAACGTTGTAGGTAATTACACAAAACACTTTGAAAATTGGAGAAAACGTACGAATTAATAAATGATTCAATTAAAATATCATCTGAAAAATTAATCGGATTTAAATCTACAGAGGAGTTTGAAAAATCTCTATTTCACGTAAAACATTTAATTAAAAGTTCTATCCTACTATTAGAAAACAAATTTTATAATCAATCATTATTTTTGACAATTACTGCAATTGAAGAAATTGCGAAAATTGAAATTTGTGTTTATCGAGGGTTTAATGAAAGAACAAAAGTTAATCGGAGAAAAGACCCTTTATTTAATCATTATTCGAAACATAAAATTTCTGCTAACCCAATAATATTAATTGGAGAAAGATTAAAAAAGAGTATTGGCGAGGATAGATTAATCGAAATTTTCAAAAACTTACAGTCTGGAAAATTCATAGAAATTCGAGAGAATTGCCTTTATTTTGAGAGAAATAATGAAAAGCTTATAATACCGAATGAAATAATCGATGAAAAAAAATCATATGAAACACTCTTAATCGCAATTGAAATGATTGACGATAAATTTTGGGGATTAACCGAATTAGCTTCTAAAATTTCAGATGAATTAAACAAGTATTATTCTAAAATAGAAACTGAATTAAACCAAAAATAAAAACTACCTACAACACGGTGTATAAAACATAGCTAATAAGTGCTTAACCGAAAGGTTTGTGTTTATTTATAAAGTCCGCCAAATTTTTAATTTGGCTTTTAAAAAGAGAAAAATTAAAAACAAAATATAAAAATTCGGCTCTGTGTTAATCGGAAAAACTAGTGTCTTTTTGCACGCTACGTTCCATACACAAGTCCGTTGGCAACAATATGACCAAAGAAGAAGAAATAGAAATCGTACACGGAAAAGGAACACACGTTGTAATTCTTGGAGCTGGAGCTACTTATGCTTCGACATTAAGAAATCCTGAAAAAAATGGAAAAGCACTTCCTTTAATGTGGAATGTAGTTGACATTGTAGGATTGACTAACGTGGTTAACAAGTTACCAAAAGAATACCAACTTTTAAAAGAGGATTTTGAAAAACTATATAGTTTATTGGCAAAGGATGATAAATTTAAAGCCGAAAGAGAACATATAGAAAAAGTAGTATACCAATACTTTAGCGAATTGGAATTACCTGATGAGCCTACAATATATGACCATCTTATACTTTCTTTGAGACATAGGAAAGACATAATTGCAACGTTTAATTGGGATCCATTTCTTTATAAAGCATACGTAAGAAATAGTGAATTCGTAGAAAGTCCTGGGATTTTACATTTACACGGTTGTGTTTCTCTAGGATTTGACAAATCAAATGGAACTGTTGGTCCTGCTGGTTGGACTTCTAAAAAAACATTGCGTGATTTTGAGCCAACTAAATTATTATATCCTGTAGACAAAAAAGATTATAATAGTGACACTTATATAAGCGGACAATGGGAAGCACTTGGCAATAGATTAAAAGAAGCAGAAAGAGTTTCCGTTTTTGGTTATTCTGCACCAGTAAGTGATGTAGAAGCAATCGACTTACTTCAAAAAGCTTGGGGAAATGTTGAGGATAGAGCAATGGAAGAATTTGAATTGATAGATATTCAAGAGGAGAAAAAATTATTAAAATCGTGGGATACATTTATTCACACACATCATTATCACTACTGTAATGACTATTTCGATTCCTCATTGGCTTTACATCCAAGAAGAACGGTAGAGAGTTATCATCATTGGGCAATGCCTATGACACCTAATGAAGCCTTTCAAGATGGAAATCAAATACCCGATGATTTTAAAACCCTTGAAGAATTGTGGGAATGGCACAAACCATTAATTGAAGCTGAAAAAAAGTTTTATGGAAAATAAAGAGTCTACGAAAACAAAACAACCCGTAAAACCTTATTTAAGACCAGATTACAAACCTAGAAATTGGTGGCAACGAAATTGGATTGAACTAGTTACAATAGCGGTTGGTGTAATTATTATTCATATTTTTTTACTTTTTAAAGCGTTTAATGGTAATGAATTAAATTCCACCAATGCGAGCGAATTTGGGAGCTTCATTGGTGGATATATGGGAACTCTTTTTGCTCTAGTAAGTGTTATTTTTCTATATACAACTTTGAGAGACCAAAGGAGAACTTCCGAAATTGAGAAATTTGAAACACGCTTTTTTGAACTGATTAGACTTCATAGGGATAATGTTCAAGAAATAACTCTTAAAACACAAAACGGGAAAAAAATTTTCGTGCTATTTATTCGAGAGTTTAGGGAAATAATGAAAATTGTCAAAGACGTTTTTAAAAATGACAAGCTAGAAAAAAAACAAATTATTGAAATTTCATATTTGGCATTTTTTTACGGTATTGGACCAAATTCTACAAGGATATTAAAAAATTCACTTTCCAATTATGATAAAACAAAAGTGAAAAAATTGACTGATGAACTACAATCACAAAAACAAAAAGTAAAAAAAGAACGAAAATTTAATTACGTGCCTTTTGAAGGACATCAATCAAGATTAGGTCATTATTATCGCCATTTGTTTCAATCGATTGCCTATTGTCACAATAAAAAAATTGACATTGATAAATACGAGTATATTAAATTAATTAGAGCTCAACTCTCAAATCACGAACAGGCTCTTTTATTTTTAAATTCAATTTCTAAACTCGGAAAACCGTGGAAAGATGAAAACTTAATTAAAACATATCGTCTGATTAAAAATATCCCAGAAGATTTTTTTGACCCTAAAAAGGAAATCGATATTAAGGAATTATATCCTGAAATGATATTCGAATATGAAGAAAATACTGTTGCCAACAATGTATAAAAATAATAGCGGTTTAATCGCTAAAACGAAAGTAAGTAAATGTAAAAAAGGTCTGTGTTTATCTGAAAAGCTAGTGTATGTAAATCCGCTACTATTCTTATACTAGACCGTTGGCAAACATTGAATCGAAGCTATATGAAATTAAGAGTTGTAAAAAAGAAAATATAATAATGGATACTAAAGAAAATGCGGAATCAAGCTCTAAAAAAATTCATATTGACAAAACAAGAATGGTTACTCAATAGCACAAGAAGTGAAAAGACAAACAAATTCCTTGGATAAGTTTATAGCTGATTCAGGTTTTCCTCTTCTAATAGACTACAAGATAAAAGAAGACCTAACAGAATTAGATAAGAAATTTATCGAGCATTTTTTACCCAATCACTAATGAGTTTATCATAATGATAATTAAAACAGTTAGAAAAGTTCATTGAAATGTTAAAAAAATAAGTAAAAGTTATAGTCTTAGATAAAATTCTTATCTTTGTTACAACAAAAAAGAGTGCAGTCCGTTAAAACATACACTCTAATTTTGAAATTCCTTACCTAGATAGTCGAACAAAAGACGGTAAGACAACCTCTTCGGAGCAGTCACTTTTGTTCTCTTTAATTGGTGCTGATATTACTCAGATACGTGCCTACTGACCACCAGTAGTACAATGAGTAATATCATAAAGCATATAATTGTTTCCAATATAACTTTTACTTATTTTTTCCTTTCACATATATTGATAGATTAGATTATCATTTGTTGACTTGTCCAACACTTACAAAAATAATGAAAATTTACATACACTAATTTTTTATATTAAACAAATTTAATATGTTAAAATAAACGTTAAGGAAATGTTAAAATAATGGGATTTCAAAAACTAATTACAAATAAAAATAACGATTTGCCAACAACATATATAAAAAACAACTAGGTAAGTTCACATCCTAAAATTTGTGAACATTAATTAACACAACTCTAACCCGAAAGTAGCTCTAAATCAACACGTTACTTTTCATATACCAAGCGTTGTAAAACATACGAATGAACAAACTGCTAACATTAAACATTCTGATTTTATTACTCGTTTCTTGCGTTAATCAAGAAAAAAGCGAATCGGAATTTTATGCAGAAAACAAAACTTCATTTTTCGATTTAAGGAACTCTGATTGGACAAAAAACACGTGGATTAGAAAACCTGAAAATTTAAGAACAATTCACGAATCATTGAAAAAGTTCGGTTACGACAAACTGGAAAATCTGATTTTTAAAAGTGACAATGAATTCTTAATCCAAGATATTTACATAAAACGAAATTTTGAGAATTTAATGGACAGTTTGCAACTGACTTACAACAAACCCGAAATACAAACCAAATATTACGCTGAATTTTGGAATCGTAGAAAAGCGGATAAAAATGACTCAATCGTTTATGAAATTCTTAAAGAATTAAACTCTGTGAAATTGGACAAAAAAAAACTGAATTATGAAAAGCAGTTTGTAAATGACACATTAGTTACTCTTTTAAAAATTGAATTTGACAATGAAAATCTGAATTCCGAAAAAGCAAAATCGGATTTTGATATATTAAAAAAATACGGATTTCATCAATCAGCTTATAACCTACTTTTTGAAAGAGCAGAATATTCTGAATTGAGATTAGACCGAGAAAAATTAAAAAAGGAATTGACCAAAACAAAGGAATTTAAGCAACCTTGGTTAATTGATAATGAAAAATAAGTACGATTTTACAACAACGTGTATAATTAATGGCTGGTTCAAGCCTACTTACGAAAATCCTCGCGGATTTTCTATTCGGTTTTTATTTGCTAAATTAGGTGCTAAAACACGCCACTAATCATACACAAAAACGTTGTGCTTAATGAGGAAAAAATGAATCATTTGAAAGAATTACCAATAGAATTAAGAATTCAGCACGAACCTAAAATAAATCCTGATGGAAAAATAATTAGAGGTATCAAACCTGTTGATGAAGTTTCTCATTGGGTTTATGACTTCGATGAAAATTGTGATGCTTTTTTTGAGTGTTTTAACGACCCATTTTCAGAATTATATGAGACTAGCTATTCTAATATTAAAGCAAAATATATATTTAGAGGACATCGAGACTTTAAATGGAAATTAATACCATCTGCATTTCGAGATTTAAATTCAAATGAAGAAACAAATAGTTTAAATGTACTAAAATCAGGAAATGGTCATTGGTTACCAGAAATAACAGATTTTATAAATTTTACCAGAGGTTTAAATAGTTTAGGTTACAAAATTGAAGATGATTCCTTTAAATTAATTAACTCAACTCTAATTGATGATAGATTTAAAGCATTTGATTTAATAAAAGAATTTCCAAAATTAGGACAACTAAAAGAATTAGCTTTAGCTCAACATTATGGTGTCCATACTAGATTATTAGATTTTACTTTTAATCCAAATAAGGCAATATTTTTTGCGACTGAGAAAATAAAACATCCAAAAAAAGAGGATAATTCTAAAATTGGAATTTGGGCAATTCCAGAAAGATTAATTGAAATATGTCAAGAAGACTTTTACCTAAAAAGAATATTTGTTGAAGGATTTCAAAATAACAATATGGTCGCACAACAAGGACTATTCATTAATTATTTTAAAGGTCAGTCAATTGACGAAAAACTATTTAATAAGGAAGGTAAAATAAAATCCCTAGATAACTATTTATTTGATTATGATAAGAGTTCTGAGAACGAAAGATTAATAAATGAAAAAATTGGAAAACCAAGTTTGTTTACTTTATCACATAGAGTAGCTTGGCAAGTTTTTAAACGACTTGAAATATTAAATATTAATTGGATGACAATTCAACCAGATTTAGATGGAATAAAAAAAGAAGTTGAAAGAAAAAAAATAAATCACTAAGCACAACACCGTATAAAATTAATGGCTAGACCTAGCCTACTTACGAAAATCCTCGCAGATTTTCTATTCGGTTTTTATTTGCTAAATTAGGTGTTTAAACACGCCACTAATCTTATACAAAACCGTTGGCAAACAGTTGAGGAAAACGCAACCAGAATGAAAAAATGGGAATAAAAGAATATTTAGATAACAGTCTGAACAAATATTATATTGGAATTCTGAATAAGAACGGATTTGAATTGACTGAATCTGATATTAGCGGAATGGGAGGAATTTATCGCTTTAAAAATAGTTGGCTGAATTTTGACATTGTAAATGACAGAGGAATAATTGAAACTCGGATTTCATCACTCAAATCTGAAAATTTTTATGACTTTGATTTGATAAATGCTTATTTAAATCGGAAAAATAAAACAGATTTGGAAAAACCAAAGTTTGGAAAATCTGACTTATCAAAACGGCTGAATTTGGAGCAAGAAAGTGAATTGTTTGTAAATAATCTGACTGAATTAAAAACTATATTTAGCGAATTGAATTATAAACAAACTGAATCGGAATTAAATAAAATCGGAAATGAACGAGCGAAATTATTGTTCGGATAAAAAAACCGATTTGCCAACACCGTACAAAATTAATTGCTTGCTTTTTGCTCACTTACGAAAATCCTCGTGGATTTTCTTTGTCAGTAATTTTTTAGTAAATTTAGTGCTTAAACACAGCAACTAATCTTGTACAAACACGTTAGTAAAAACTTTAGAAATCACTCAGACGGAAACAATTCTGTATTAAAATCATGAAACTTATTGTGGAATAATTCTAGTTTACAATTACCTTTTCTGTCAACACTAGAAAAATAACATTCCCAAGTTTAGAGCAACTTTACGGAATTCTTACTCAAACGGAATTTTAAGCGTTAGCAACAACAGAACTGAACGCAAAAAATCACTCTTGCGGAATTTAGCAATTTTGCGGAGCTGAAAATCTATGCGGAATTATTTACTCAAACGTTGAATTTTGAAAATATCGGAAATCATAAAACAGAATTACTTGTCGAAAAAAACGCATTTACTAACAACTTGTATATAAAAATTGCTTTATTTTAGCTAAACTAAATAGTTTGTGCTTTTTAATTAAGTCCAATTTTCCTGCGGAAAATTCGCCGAGCTCTTACAAAGCAACTTTCTATACAAAAAACCGTTACAAGCAAGCAAATACTCGGAAATTGACAGAAAAAAAACAATATGAAATTTTAAATTCATTACCTGCTTATGGTCCGATGTATATCCCTATTACGGATTCTGATGAACCGTTCTCATCTGAAGGTTTTGTTGTTCGTTTTTTTAAGGATGACGGAACTGATTGGGTTGGAAACTTCAAAGAGGGCTGGACTAAATTGAATAAAGTATTTGATTTCCCTGAAAAGAAGAGAATAATTGTTTTTGCAGGAGGACTTGGTTATATAATTGACCCGAATACTGAAAAACCAATAGGAAACTTTGGAATAACGATAAGTGATGTTTTTCAAAGCAAAAACGGAAGTTTAATCTGTGTAGATGGTATCGGAGTAAAAATCCTTGACAATGCTAATGGTGAAATTTGGGAAAGTGAAAGGATTTCTTGGGATGGATTTAGAGACTTGAAATTTGAAGATGATATTATATCTGGACTAACTTTTGACCCCACAAATTCGAAAAAAGAATGGTGTGAGTTTTCTCTAAATATATTGACAAAAGAAATTAAAGGAGGATGTTTTAGAATTATGCTAGATAACAATCCCAATCTTGAAATGAAAAATAGGATAGAAATAAAGACAAAAGATAACGTGAAAAAACCTTGGTGGAAATTTTGGTAAGCAAAAAAGCCAGCTTGTAACACTATATATAGCAAATTGGGCGATTAGTGTTTAATCCAAAGATTGTTGTCTATTTATAAAGTCGCCAAATCTTTTGATTTGGTATTAAAGAGAAAAATTAAAACAAAATACAAAAGATTTGGCTTGTGGCTAATCCGAAAGTAATCGCTTATTTTCTACCCAACTTGCCATATATTTAACGTTGGGTTTCATTAGCGGAAACCGTTAAAATTGAACATTTTTAGCTTTTAAAGTGAATTTTTACAATGGTGGAAAAATTTACATAAAAGCTATTTTGGAATTTAATTACAACTCAAAAAAAGTAGCTTGAACAATTTAGTTTTTTAAGTCAATTTTTTACAAATAGAAAAATTTCAGTTTAGAATTGTTTCGTTAAATAAAAATCTAAAACTGGAGAGTTTTGAAATCAAATTACAAACTTTGAGAGTTTTGAGAAGTTTTGAAAATTGAGTTGAATACCAAAACGTGGAAATCATAATTGCGGAATTAGAATCTTTGCGGAAATAATAACTGAAAATTAAAATAGAACGGAAAAACCATAAAACGAAAACCCAACAAGGTGCATAATTCATTAAGGTGGAACTTCCTTGCGGAATTTCCTCGCACTTTTATTATCTTTCGTTCAAATTCGGAAAAGTGCTACGCTCTTTTCCTTAACGAAACCATGCACAAAGCCGTTGCCAGCAAGCATAAAATTGAATTATGAGAATAAATTTAACAGTACTGATTTTAATATATTTTGGACAAATAAGTTTTGGCCAAAATGTGAATTATGATTTAATAACTTATAAAGGATTAAATTTATTTTCTACTAAGACAGAAATAATTGAAAAGCTTGGGAATCCAAATAAGACTTTTGAACCACATTATGAATGTGGTTTTTTATCTAGTGGTGAGCAAGGTAAAGATTACTTCACACTTGAATATAATAAGATAAAATTTACTGGAAATGAAAATGAAAAATATGTTTTAGAGCAAATTAATTTTGAAAATGACAATACAATTATTCTAAATTATGGAGAATATAAATTGACTTGTGAAACTGAACTTACTGAATTGACTAAAATTTTCGGAAAAGAAATAATTAAATATTTTGACAATGATTTAAGTGGTGGAATTATTATTCCTCACAAAGAATATGATAGCGGAATTAGAATTGAATTAAAAAATGGAAAACTAATCCGGTTTGAATATTGGTCACCTTGTTAAAGCCAGCAGGCAACAATGCGCATAATTTATTGCTAAACAGTTTTTCCTGCGGAAAAACCTCGCAAACGTAAAAGACTGTGTTCAATTTATTATTTTTTCGCTAGATTTACGCAACAAACTATAAGCACAAAGCCGTTGGCTTTAATGCCTAAATTGAACAAAAATAAAATAATATGAATCCATTTTTATCAAAAGTCTTATTAACAACATTAATTTTAGTTTTTATAACTCTAACAGTATCAATAATTGATATTACAAAAAGTAAGTTAAATAGAAACGATAAAATTTTTTGGGTATTTGTAGTTTTATTATTCAACATATTTGGGACAATTACCTATTTTATAATCGGTAAGAAAAAAAACTAAAGGTGAATCAATCTGCGGAATTTGATAAAATGCTGAAAAGCTGATTACCGAACTGTATGCAAAAAAATGTCTGACTTCCATTTAACCGAATAAATATCACAATGGAATTTGAGCCAGTTTGCGGAATTGAAACTGAATGAAAAGAAAATCCGAAAGAATTATTAAACGGACAAAAATGCACTAAAAGCCAACACCGTATAAAAAAAATTGCTAGTTTTAGCTAAACCAAAGTTAGTTGCTCGTTTGCTAGCTTCTGATTTTCCTTCGGAAAATCCTCACATACAAACACGCAACTAATCTTATACAACAACGTTATGTGCAATTAGAAGAAATGAAACATATAAAAATAAATTCATCCAAAATTTCTGATTGGGATTCATTTCACAATGTATTCTCAGAAATTTTCAACTTTCCAGATTATTATGGAAGAAATATTAACGCTTGGATTGACTGTATGGATGAATTAACAACTGAATTAACATTAATAGATTTTGGAGATTGTCGTGAATTAAAAAATAAACAACCTGAAATAATAAATTCTATTAATGAATGTTCTGCATTTGTTAATTTTAGAAGAATTGAGGCAGAAGAAGAGCCTGTTTTAATAATATCAATGTTTTCGTAAAATATGAATAGATGGATTAAATCACCTTGGGGTATAAGTATTGGTACTGCAATTTTCAGTTTGCTTTTGACAATGGGATATGATTATTCTAAAGAGAAACCAATTCTTTCAACTGTTTGGAGTGTAATCGTCTGGATTTGGGATTTAGTAATATCAATTCTAAATTTTAATCTAAAAGTTTGGTGGATTATAGCAGGAATTGGAATTTTTATTTTCGTCCTCTATATAATTGATAAATTCAAAAAGGAAGAAACTTTTAAACCTGATTTCTACTCATATACCGAAGACAGAATTAAACAATGGAAATGGACTTGGAAGTGGAAATGGAATCAAAGTAAAAACGCTTGGATTATTTCAGATATGGAGGCTCGCTGTCCAAATTGCGACACTCCTATGATTGACCACTCTAATTCTACATTTGGATTAAGTTTTGATTGTCCTAGATGTGATTTTAGTGCTAGTGGAAACCAATGTGATGAACAATATAAAATTGAAAGAATTATTTGCGACAACATTGACCGAAAGAGAAAAGAAAAAAGCACATAACACTATATATAGCAAATTGGGGGATTAGTGTTTAACCCAAAGGTTGTTGTCTATTTGCAATAGTCGCCAAATCTTTTGATTTGGTATTAAAAGAGAAAAATTAAAACAAAATGCAAAAGATTGGGCTTGTGACAAAACCAAAAGTAATCGCTTATTTTCTGCCCAACTTGCCATATATTTAACGTTAGCAAAAACTTTAGAAATCACTCAGGCGGAACTAATTTTGAGTTAAAAATCTTAAATTTATTATTCAATAATTTTCTTTTCATAACATTGGAAAAATAACAAACAAAAGTTAAGAGCAACTTTACGGAATTCTTACTCAAACGGAATTCTAAACATTGACAACAACAGAACTGAACGCAAAAAATCACTCTTGCGGAATTTAGCAACTTTGCGGAATTGAAAACCTTTGCGGAATTGTTTACTCAAACTCTGAATTTTGAAACTATTAGAAAGCTTAAAAAAGGAATGGTAAACCGAAAAAAACGCATTTGCTAACAACTTGTATATAAAAATTGCTTTATTTTAGCTAAACTAAATAGGCTGTGCTTTTTTACTAAGTCCAATTTTCCTGCGGAAAATTCGCCGAGCTCTTAAAAAGCAACTTTCTATACAAAAAACCGTTGTAAACAAGCTGAAAAACGAAAACTATGATACATTTGATTTGGTCTATAATAAACGGAATGATTGTTCTTTACTTTCTTTATCTAATTGTTGGATTTATAGCTAAAGGAAAAAAAATATTTAAACCACAATTTAAATTTGTCTCAATCTTTATAATGGTAATCGGAATTGTACAAATAATTTCCGCATCTAATTCAAGAAAAAACTCAAACCGAATATCAATAACAGAAAACTATGAGAGAAAAAATAACTCGGAAATTAAACAAGTGAAATTGGAAGATAATTGGACTTTTGATATAAATATGCTTGTAAAATATTCTATAGAACAGAATGAATATATCCCAATTGAAAGTAACAGTTATTTGACTGGAATTGTGAGCGGTTATATGTGGGAATTTAAGTCAATAGATACGAACAATTTGAATATGAATGGAAAAGCGGAATTTATTGCTAATGGAATTTTAAAATGGAATCTTTTTGGAATTACTGTTTATAACGAATCAAAAACATTTAGCGGAATTATAGAATGAAAAAAGCCTGTTTACAACACCGTATAAAATTAATTGCTAGTTTTAGCTCACTTGGGAAATTCCTTCGGAATTTCGCCGTTCGTGATTAATCTAGTAAATTAGTTGCTTGAAACACGCAACTAACCTTATACAACAACGTTGTAGCCAATATAAGAAAACGCCTATGGGAACTTGGGGAACAGGAATTTCTTCAAACGATATTTACGAAGATATTAATTATGAATTCTTTGAATTATATAATCAAGGAATGGAAGTTTCTGCGATTACTGAAAAGTTAATTCAGGAAAATAAAGAACTGGTTGATTCTCACGAAGACCAAAATAATTTTTGGATAACTATCGCAAAATCCCAATGGGAATGTAAATCTCTTGACCCAAAAATTTTTAATCGAATTAAAGATATTGTCGAATCTGGAAAGGATATTGAATTGTGGAAAGAACTTGACTCGTCACAATCTGATTTGACTAAAAGAAAAAAAGTTTTAGACGGGTTTTTAAAGAAAATATCAACCGAAAAAAAGACAGAACGCAAACGGAAAGTAAAAAAATCACGAAATGCGATTTTCGAAAAAGGAGATTGTTTAGTTTTTAAATTAAGTGATGGAGATTATTGTGGAGTTTTCGTGTTGGAATCAGAAAAAGAAACGGAATTCGGACTGAATTTAATTGTTGTAACTGACATTAAACAATCGGAAAAACCAACTGAAAAAGATTTTGAGAATGCAAAACTATTATTTAGACTTGAACAGCAAATAAACAAAGAGTTTAAACCAAAGGAACAAATTAGTTGGTATTATGCTCAACTTTTCAAAAAATCGGAAACGGAATTTGAAAAAATTGGGCAATTAAAAGTTAATAAGGATTATTATTCAAATAAAGACTATCAGAGTTTTTCGAATTGGGATAATCTGAAATTATTTCAAGATGAATTCTATTCTGACTTTGAAAATAATAAGTGCAAAAACAAATTGAAATTAAGCAGTTTAAGAAAAAAATACTGGCTACAACAAAGAACTGAGGTAAAAAACAAACCTTTTCTTTATTAAATTTACACAATAATATTCTAGACTCAAAATGCTATTACTTGGTATTTTAAGTTTTTATTTCATGTATAATAACTACTTATTTAGCTAATACCGAAATATACTTTTCATCATAAGGTAAACCCGATTTTGCAATAGCAAAACTTTGTTTTATTAACTTATTTGAAACAGCTATTAATGCTAGTTTTTTACTCTTTCCTTTGTTTACAATACGCTCATAAATATCTTTACATGCCTTATTATGTTTGCAGGCATTAAAGGAACACAAAAACAAAAGATTACGTAACTTTCTATTACCAACTTTACTAATCCTACTTCGACCTCTTACACTACTGCCAGACTCTCGTATTATAGGTGTTATACCAACATAACTACAAAGTTGTTTTGAGTTTTCAAACTTGGTAAAACCATCGGTAATTACTAGCATAAATAAGGCGGTTTTAAGTCCGATCCCTGGAATACTGGTTAATAAGGTTAACTGAAACTGCTGCTCTTGTTTTACTAAAGATAACAACCTTTCTTCAATTCCTTTTAACTCTTTATCTAAATGTTTTTTGTCTCTTTTCAAAGAACGATAAACCCATTTTGAAGGAATGCCTAAAACTTCTTCTCCATGTATTTTATTCTTGGTTGCTGTGCGTTTCTTGATAAAACTATCCATTAAACGAAACAATTGCAAGCATTCACTTTGTACATCTGTAAGAGCTGTATATAAAGGAACCTCATTTATTTGTCCATATTCGCAAATGGCTTTGGCATCACTTTTATCTGTTTTTACTTTAGATAATTTCATCTGAATGAAACGCTTTACCGATAAAGGATTCACTACCGAAACTAAAATACCTTGTTTAAATAAAAACTGAGCTAGCCGATAATGATAATAACCCGTAGCTTCCATTATAACTAATGATTCTTTAGGAAGGTTTTTTAGAAAGACCTTAAAACCAGAGGCATCATTTTTAAATTGATCATGGCCGCTTTTACTTCCATGAACATCAAATACATCTTTACTTATGTCAACTCCAAAAATTTCCTTATATTTATTCATAAGAACTGTTTTATGAAAGAATAAGCTACTTGACTCACAACAAATTGAAATCGAGATCTAGGTCTCACAGAACTGAACGTGATTTTTAGTAGAAAAGAGAGAGGATTATCAATGTTGTCGAAGTCAATGCTTCACCGTATATATTAACCTTAATTCTCTCTTTTATTCTTTCTGATTTATATCTCTTAAATTTAACCTTTTTATTAAATTGCTAACTTAAGACGTATAAAAATAATTGCTAGTTCTAGCCTACTTACGAAAATCCTCACGGATTTTCTATCTGTGATCTATTTGCTAATTTAGTTCCTTAAATACGCAACGAAATCATACACAAAACCGTTGGCAATAATAAAATGCAGCCCTGAATAAAGGCTACATAATATTAAACACTTTTAGTTAAACAATCGAAGACATATTACTTTAACACAATAATAAATAAAAATATTTTTTTATTACTAACCGATTGTTTAGTTTTGTAAAGTAATTAGAAATAATGGCAAGGAAAAAAGAATATAATGAAGATATAGTCGTAGAAAAAGCAATGAATCTATTCTGGAGGAATGGCTATGAAACGACATCTATGCAAATGCTTGAAAAAGAAATGGGCATTAATAAGTTCTCTATATATGCTAGCTTCGGAAATAAACATGGTTTGTTTTTAGAAAGTTTAAAGAATTACAAGAAAAAAATAAACTTGATTTTCGAAGATTTAAAAAAATCGAACAATGGAATTGAAGATATTAAAGACTTTTTCTATAATTCAATAAAAATTTGCAGTGACGCTGGTAATCAAAATGGCTGTTTGGTTACAAATACTTATAACGAATTTTTAAACAAAGAGGATGAAATAATTAATGATCAAATGAATTCTTTTATGTCTGATTTAAAAGATTTATTCATTCTAAAGTTAAAAATAAATTCTGATAAGTGCGACGAAACTATATTAAAGCAAGCTAATTATTTACTATTAGCAAAACATGGTTTAGCTGCAGCATCAAGAGTTAATAGTAAAAAAGAAATAGAAGATTATATTGAAATGACTTTCAAAAACTTATAATCATTTTTTTTAGCTATTAACTAAACGATTGTTTAGGTAAGGGCAAATTCAATAATAATAAACATAAACTCAAATATATAATTATGACAACATTAAAAATTCACAATATAGAAACAGCTCCAAAAGAAAGTAAAAACTTATTGGAAGCATCTAATAAATCTTACGGAATGATTCCAGGATTACATGGAGTTTTAGCTAGTTCACCAGAGATACTTGAAGCGTACCAAACATTACACAAATTATTTACAGAATCATCTTTTAACAATGAAGAGTTAACAGTGGTTTGGCAAACTATAAATGTAGAACACGAATGTCATTATTGCGTACCTGCCCACACAGCAATTGCCGCAGCAATGAAAGTAGACTCTGCCATTTCAGATGCTTTAAGAAACGGAACGTCTATGCCTACAGAAAAACTACAGGCATTACATGAGTTTACGTTAAAGGTTACACGTAATCGCGGTAACGTAACACAAGATGATCTAAACACTTTTTATGCTGCTGGTTATGAAGAAAAACAAGTTTTAGAAGTTATTTTAGGTTTATCTCAAAAAGTAATAAGTAACTATACAAACCGTATTGCAAATACACCTGTAGATGCACCTTTTAAAAAATATGCATGGTCTAAGAACGATGTTGTTTCTTAAGACTTACAAAAAGAGAACTCGATTAATACTTTAGATTTCTATATTTACATAATGGTATAATTAATAAAATCGAAATAAAATAATTATGAAAGAAAAACTAAAAATAGATATCGTATCAGACGTGGTATGTCCTTGGTGCACCATTGGTTATAAGCGATTAGAAAAAGCGATTAAAGAACTTGGTATCGAAGATCAAATTGATATTGAATGGCAACCGTTTGAACTAAATCCTAATATGCCTGCAGAAGGGCAAAATGTTATTGAGCATCTTACTGAAAAATATGGTTCGACCGTAGCACAACAAAATCAGTCTAAACAACAAATGACAGAAATTGGTGCAGAGTTAGGTTTTAAATTCAATTATTTTGATGACATGAGAATGGTAAATACATTTAATGCGCATGTTTTATTAGAGTATGCTAAAGATTTTGGAAAACAAACCGAATTAAAAATGCGATTAACAACTGCTTTTTTTAGTGGTCAAAAAGATGTTTCTAATAATGCTGTATTAAAAGAAGCCTTATTAGATGTTGGTTTAAATGCTAATGAAGCCTTGGCTAAATTAGATGATGAAAATGCCCGTTACGAAGTAAGAAATAAACAAAACTATTGGAAAAACTTAGGTGTAAAGTCTGTTCCTACTTTTGTGTTTAACAAAAAAAGTGCAATTACAGGAGCACAACCTTTAGACTCACTTAAACAAGTTTTAACTGAATTAATTAATCAGCCATCAAATAAAAATTAATTAAGAGAGTAGAAACAAAGACGTATTTAATTTTAAACATCTTAATTTTCTATTTAAATTTGAAATCAAAATTTTAATAACACCTTATGATTAAAGCAAACGCAACAATAAAATTCTCTAACGGCTCAATAATGAACAATCGATTCATGTTAGCTCCTTTAACCAACCGACAAAGTCATGAAAACGGTCAGCTTTCTGATGATGAATTAAATTGGTTAAAATTGAGGGCTGAAGGTGAATTTGGTTTAGTGATGACGTGTGCTTCTCACGTGCAAGAAATAGGTAAAGGTTTTCCTGGACAATTAGGTATTTTTAGAGACGACTTAAATGACGGGCATAAAAAACTAACCCAAAGCATTAAAGAAAAAGGAAGTTTAGCTGTTATTCAATTACATCATGCAGGAATGCGTACGCCATATGAATTGATAAACGAAAAACCTGTTTCTTCTTCTGATAATGAAAAAACAAATGCAAGAGGCCTTACACTTACAGAAGTAAAACAATTAAGAGATGATTTTATTACTGCAGCTGTTCGTTCTAAAGAATGCGGTTATGATGGTGTTGAAGTTCATGGCGCACATGGTTATATTTTAACACAATTTTTAAGCTCAGAAATAAATCATAGAACAGATGAATATGGTGGTTCGCTAGAAAACAGAACTCGAATAATTTTTGAAATTGTAGACGGCATTAGAGAACAATGCGGAAAAGAATTTTTAGTCGGTGTTCGTTTATCGCCTGAAAGGTTTGGAATGGATATTGGTGAGGTGAAAATTGTTTGCCAACAATTAATTGATGCAGGAAACATTAATTTTTTAGACATCTCTTTATGGGATTGTTTTAAAATGCCTAATGATGAAAAATATCAAGAAAATAGCTTATTAGATCACTTTAAAAGTTTAGATTTTAAAGATGTTAAATGGACAGTTGCTGGTAAAATTAGCAAAGCTGTTGATGTTCAAAAAATATTAGATGCTGGTGTAGATTTTGTATCAATAGGAACCTCAGCTATATTACATCACAATTTTCCGAGGTTAGTGATGAACGATTCTAATTTTACACCTGTTTCAACACCCGTTTCAGAAGAACACCTTTTAAAAGAAGGTGTAAGCAAAACGTTTATAAAATACTTAAAAAGATGGCCCGATTTTGTTAAAGAAGATTAGAAAGTAACTACTTACATTTCGATTTTAAATTAACTAAAACAGCGTCTTAAAATTACTTTTAAGACGCTGTTTTTATTGTTATAAATATATTTAAAATCGCCAACACACAATACGTGTAACTTTATTTCCCTGGCTCATCGGTATCACCTTAAATTCTGCTACTTTTAGCTTTTTAGCAGAATCTTCTAAACTCTTTACATTCTCTTTTTTAGACACTAAACTAGTAAACCACTTACTTGCTGTAGGCTGTAATGAGCTTTCATATAAATAGGTGTGTAAAAATGCTTTTTCGCCACCAACATACCAAAGTTCATTTGAATTTCCTGCAAAATTACGAACCGTGTTATTACCTAAGTTTCTAGATTTTCTTCGGTTTGCTCCTCTTGCTTCTTCTGCCGATTTATAAAACGGAGGATTACACATCGTTGCCGAAAAAGAATCTCCTTCCTCTATAATATCTTTTAAAATATATGCTTCATTAAACTGTTGACGTAATTCAATTTTATCACTTAAATCATTGTCGTCAATAATATCTTGTGCATAATCTAACGAATCTAAATCGATATCTGTAGCTACAAAATTCCAGTCATACTCTACAGTTCCTAAAAGCGGATAAATACAACTTGCTCCCGTACCAACATCAAGTATTTTTACGTTTTTGGCATCACCAATTAAATCCGCTAAATGATGAATATAATCTACTCTACCAGGAATTGGCGGACATAAATTTTCATCAGAAAAATTCCAATCTTTTATATTATAATGTGCTGCTAGCAATGCTTTGTTAAATTCTTTTACCGCTATCGGATCAGAAAAATCGATTGTTTCTTTATCAAATTTTTCGATAACAAACCCTTCTATTTTCGGATACTTTTCTTTTAGCAATGTAAAATCATATCCGTTTTTATGCTTGTTATTTTTATGTAATTTACTTTCTTTGTCTTTCATTAATTTTTGTTTATGAAACCGAATTCAAATGCGTATTATAAAAAGAAAACTTCTTTGTTTGTAAAAAACTGGAAAACTAAAAGAAATAACAAATCACTATTTACCTTTAAAAGAGCCCTTAGTTTTGCACTTCCTTTTTCGTTTATATTTATTTTTTGGGAAGTTGGTTTTTCTGAAAAATTCTTTTATAAATTCCCACTGTTCTTTTTTATCAACATGGTTATCTATTTTATTTTTGCTTATTTCATTTCCTATAAACTAAACGAAAAAAGTTATCAAAAATATAAAAACCAAGGATTTTAATTTAAATCTCTATTACTGTAAATTCTAATTGCAATGGCTGTAAACCTTCTTTTAACGCTTTAATTAAAGTATCTCCGTACTCTAAATAATACTCAGAAAAATTTCGTTGTCGCTCTTCTAAACTTTGGTTTGGTAATATTTCGTTTTGCAATAATACAATTCTATCTACCAAATCTTTTTGTCTTCGTTTTTCTGCTCGTAACCAACGTTTTTCTAGATTATCTAATCCTTTTAATTGCTTTTTTTCTTGAGCATTTACAGCACCTACAAATGATACATCTGTTTTTTTAGCCAATTCTCTTAAATCGACAAACTGTTGCTGTAAAAATTCTTTTTGACTCGTAAAATCAACTTTTTCTTCTGAGGTTTCTAATACTTTATCTTTTAGTAAGCTGTTTTGATCTTGAAAAGACTCTTCTAATGAAATATCTAGTTTATCTAGTTTCTTAGCTTGCTTTTCAGAAATTATCTGCACTGAATTACGCAACAATAAAATAGGAAAAGATACTTTAACTTCATCAAAGTAATCTTTTAACTGCATCCAATAAGCCAACTCTCCTCCTCCACCGATATAACATAAGTTTGGTAAAACCACTTCTTGAAATAACGGACGCATAATTACATTTGGTGAAAATCTTTCTGGAAAATCATGAACTTCTTTTAACAACGCGTCTAACTCCCAATAAATACTAGTGTTATTTACTTTATACACATCATCTTCAAAAACAATACGTTCACGAATTTCATCTGTTAAATAAAATAAATTAATTTCTCTTGGGTTTACCTGAATCTTATACTCTTCACCCAAACGCTTTATAGTTTCGGTTACTTTTTGGTGTGAAATCTCTTCTTTTAATTCGCGCTCAATAAACGGAATAAACTCTTGCTTTAATTCTCGGTTATCAGCATCAAGAATTACCAATCCATATTCACTAAACAATTCATTCGCTATGTATCTTGTTGCATCAGCTAAATTACTGTGTTTTATATATCCTTCTTTAAAAAGGTTGATTAAATATTGTGCATTTTTTGAAGTTCCTAAGTGGTTCGAAAACACCTCTAAAACATCTTCTAATCCCTCTGTAGAAAAACGTCCTACACCTCCTGTTTGGTTAGAGTTCCATTGTACTTTTTTCCCTTTAAAATTAAAGTAGTTTATTTCTTCAAAATCATGATCTTCTGTTGCCATCCAATAAATTGGCACAAAGTTTTGTTGCGGATAATTAGCTCTTAGTTCTTCACACAAATTAACAGTTGAAAATATTTTATATAGAAAATATAAGGGTCCCGTAAACAAATTTAACTGATGCCCAGTAGTTACCGTGAAAGTATTCTCTAATAATAAATCATCAATATTTTGCTTTGTTGCTTCTGATGTTTTTATCGTAGTATATTGTTTTTTTAAAACAGTAACTAAAGTTTTTCTTGCTGCTGTTGAAAAATTTTTGCTTTCTATCTGATTTTTAAAACTTTCTAATGATGGAAAGTTTTTATAAAATGGTTGTAGTTTTTCTGATTTCTCTAAATAATCGATCATTGTTTTAGAGAAAAAACCGGTCTTTTTAAAAGGAATATGTGTAACTTTCATTTACTTATTTATTCTTTGAAACAATGTGTAAATATAAGGTCTTTTTCCACCATACGGATTTACAAATGTGTGATTAAATTCTGATATTAATTTAAACTGATTTCCTAAACGCTCTTGCAACATTTCGCTATTGTATCTCTGCAACTCTAAGCCACAACATTTTTCTGCGCCATCTAAAGCAAAAACTGCAATAATTACGAATCCGTCTTTAACTACAGCTTGCTTTAACAAATTAAAATAAGCTGCTTTTTCTTCTTCTTTTAAAAAGAAATGCAATACAGCTCTATCATTCCATAAATCAATATTACTTAGCTTATTTAATTTTTCAGGCTGTATTAAATCATCCGCAATAAAAGTTACTTTCACTGCTTCTTCAGCTAAGCGGTCTTTTAAAGTAGTTAGTGCTTTTTCAGATAAATCGCTTGCTATTAAATTCGTGTAACCATCAGCCAATAATTCGTCTATTAAAACCGAAGAACCAACACCTACATTTAAAATAGTTGCGTTTTTTTTTAATCCTGATTTAGAAATTAAAGACATTGTTTGTGCTGCCTTTTCTTCAAACCAACCTAACTTCTCGGTTGTGTTTTTTGTGTATGCAGTATTCCAGTGATTTTTATATTCAATTTTCGCTGGGCTTTTACAATCACTCTCTTTTGTAGTCATAGTTCAAAAATAGTGAAATTTGACATCTTGTCGAAAACAAAACACTTTTCTAACAGATTTTTAACTACATTCTTTTTTAAATCATCAATTTGGCTATTTTTACAGTTAATAAGTTAACTTGTAAAAACATTTTAACGAAAGCTAAATCACTTAAAATCTCACTTAGTGAGCAAAAAATGAACTATGCAGTTTAAACATCCTGAAAATTTATACTTCTTAGTACTTTTACTAATTCCTATTATAGTTCACCTATTTCAATTACAGCGATTTGTTAAAGTTCCGTTTACCAACGTTGCCTTTTTAAAAAAATTAGCACTACAAACTCGTAAAAGTTCTCGCATAAAAAAATGGTTGATTTTAGCTACGCGCTTACTATTATTTTCGGCCTTAATTATCGCTTTTGCACAACCTTATTTTAGCAATCATAAAAGCGATCAACAACAACATTTCTTAATTTATTTAGATAATTCTTTAAGTACAAATACCGATGGCGAAAAAGGGAACTTATTACAACTAGCTAGCCAAGAAATTCTAGAAAACATATCAGAAAAAGCAACTTACTCTTTAATTACAAACGATGAATTTCATAAAAATAAAACAGCTTCTGATTTAAAAGATATTTTGTTAAAAGTAAAAAATACCGCTAAAAAAACGGAATTAAAAGATGTTTTATTAAAAATATCGACCGAAAACAAAACAAATATACTTTCTGAAAACATTATTATTTCTGATTTTCAGAACGTAAAAAAAGAAGAGTTATTAAGTTCTCCAAAGAATACTTCTTTTGTAAAATTAAATCCGCAGCAAAAAAGTAATTTATCAATAGATAGTGTTTTTATAAGTGACAACGGAACAACAAATTTTCAAGTAAATATTCTTGTTAAAAATCAAGGTATCTTTAAAAAAAATGTACCAATTGCTATTTACAATAAAGAGAAGTTAATCAATAAACAACTTTTTTCTATTGAAGAAAATAAAACCCAAAAAGTGGTTTTTTCAATCTTAAAAACAACTGATTTTTCGGGGAAAATTGAACTAAATTTTAAAGACACTTATACTTTTGATAATTCCTTTTATTTCGCCATAAACTCCAACACTAAAACTGCTGTTTTAAATATTGGCGAACCTGCTGGTTTTTTAAACCGAATTTATACAAAAGAAGCATTTGACTTTACATCTTCTACTATTAAAAATCTGAAGTACAATTTAATTCAGAAACAGCATTTAATTGTTTTAAATGAAATTGATAATATTCCAGAAAATCTTATTGCTTGTTTAATTGAATTCACTAAAAATGGTGGAAATTTGGTTGTAATACCTTCTAGAGATTTAACCATTTCGTCTTACAGCAGTTTATTTAACAAACTTAAAATAGGAAAACTACTCTCTAAAAAAACTGATAATTTAAAAATTACAACTATAAATTACAAACATCCGATTTTAAAAAATGTGTTTGAAAAAAATGTGAGTAATTTTCAATATCCGTTTGTAAAAACCGCTTATAATACGCAACTATTAAACGCGAGTACTGTTGTTTCTTTCGAAAACAAACAAGGCTTTATACAACAAGTAAACTTAACAAATTCGGCTATTTATTGGGTAGCGGCTCCGCTTAGTAAAGAGAATAGTAATTTTATAAATTCGCCTTTGGTAGTGCCAGTTTTTTATAATATTGGTAAATACAGTTTACAACTTTCTAAATTATATTATACGATTGGTGAGCCCTCGGTTATTGATATTAATAAACAATTAGGTAAAGATGAAATAGTAACTATTTCGAATAACCAAACGTCCTTTATACCGCTGCAGCAAACACTTCAAAACAGTGTGAAAATTACAACTACAGATCAACCTTTAGTTGCCGGGTTTTATCAAATAAAACAAGAAGCTAGTATTTTAAAGAATAGTGCTTTTAATTATCCGAAGAAAGAAAGCTTATTAAATTTCTTAGACTCAGAAAACTTAAACTCAAAAACCACAGCTAATTCGGTTAAAAATACCTTAAACAATATTAATAGTGAAAATAAAATTCAATGGCTTTGGAAATGGTTTTTAGCCTTAGCCATTGTATCTTTGCTTATAGAAATTTTGATCTTAAAATTCTTTAAACCATGACAACGCTGCTAAAATCGGCTACAATTATTGATGCCTCTAGTCCTTATCACCAAAAAACTAAAGACATTTTAATTACTGATGGAATTATTACCAAGATTAACGATACGATTACTTCTAAAAAAGAATATCAAGTTTTAAAACTTGATAATTTACATGTATCTACAGGTTGGTTTGATACGAGTGTTTCTTTTGGTGAACCTGGTTATGAAGAGCGCGAAACAGTTAAACATGGTTTATTAGTAGCCGCTAAAAGCGGTTTTACAGCTGTTGCCGTAAACCCGAATACAAACCCGGTAATTGACAATAAATCTGCTGTGGAATTTTTAATTAATAAAGCAAACGGATTTGCTACGAACCTATATCCTATTGGTACGTTAACGCAACAAAGTAAAGGTGTTGAAATGGCAGAATTGTACGACATGCAACAATCTGGTGCTATTGCTTTTGGAGATTATAATAAACCTATTGCTAACGATAATTTATTAAAAGTAGCTTTATTATACACTCAGAATTTTAATGGCTTGGCAATGAGTTTTCCTAAAAACAATTCGATTGCTGGTGAAGGTGTTGTTAATGAAGGTAAAAACAGTACGCTTTTAGGTTTAAAAGGAATTCCTGCTTTGGCAGAAGAACTTCAAATTTCACGTGATTTATTTTTATTAGAATATACCGGTGGGAAACTACATATTCCTACAATTTCAACTAAAAAATCGGTACAATTAATTAAAGACGCTAAAAAGAAAGGTTTAGATGTTACGTGTAGTGTAGCGGTGCATAATTTATTTTTAACAGATGATGAATTGCATGATTTTGATGGTAATAAAAAGGTAAATCCACCGCTGAGAACATCAAGCGATATAAAAGCATTATTAAAAGGAGTAAAAGACGGAACGATTGACATGATAACGTCAGATCATAACCCAATAGACATCGAACATAAAAAAGTAGAATTTTCAGAAGCAAAAGACGGAACGATTGGTTTAGAAAGTGCTTTTGGCGTTTTAAATTCAGTATTAGATTTAGAAACTATTGTAAACTGTTTATCTAACAACCCAAAAGAACGTTTCGAACTAGAGAAAGCAAGTATTAAAGAAAATGAGAAAGCAAATCTATCAATTTTTAATCCTGATGGATCTTATACATTTTCTGAAGAAAACATCTTTTCTACATCAAAAAATAGTGCTTTTTTAGATAAAGAACTAAAAGGAAAAGTATACGGTATTTACAATAACAATCAATTAATTTTAAATTCATAATATGAGTTTACATTACATCCTAAGAGAACCTAAGAACACAACTACAAATCCGCCTTTATTAATTTTACTACATGGGTACGGTAGTAACGAGCAAGATTTATTTTCGTTTGCAGAAGAATTACCTGATAACTTATTAATTGTTAGTGCGCAGGCACCACACAGTATGGGTATGGGAGCTTATGCTTGGTATGCTATTAATTTTGATGCTGTTAACGGAAAGTTTTCTGACTTAGTGCAAGCAAAAGAATCTGTTGATGAAATTGCTTTATTTATTGATGAAATTAAAAACAAATACAATACCAATCCTGATAAAACATTTCTTTTAGGTTTTAGTCAAGGAGCTATTTTAAGTTATGCCTTAAGTTTTAATTATCCGAATAAAGTACAACATGTAATTGCTTTAAGTGGTTATATTAACGAAGAATTACTACCTAAAGAAATACCTAATACGATTACTACAGATTATTATATTTCTCATGGAACCGTAGATCAGGTACTACCTATTGATTGGGCTAGAAAAGCGCCACAAATTTTATCTGACAATA
Organism: Tenacibaculum sp. AHE14PA; assembly: GCF_019278465.1. Lineage (GTDB taxonomy): Bacteria > Bacteroidota > Bacteroidia > Flavobacteriales > Flavobacteriaceae > Polaribacter > Polaribacter bernardetii. The sequence continues at coordinate 1,376,019 of NZ_CP058983.1, forward strand.
AATTACAAAGCGAATATTCAGAATATCCGGTAGGCCACGGAGTGGCTCCTCAAAACTTTTATAGTTTTAAAAAGTGGATCGAAAATCGTTTATAAAAATTAATTAGTATCTTTAAGTAAAAAGGAATATTTTTGCATTCTAAAGAATTAGTATGGGTTTATTAAATCAAGATGTTCTATATTTTTGGAGCACACCATTTTTTATTTCAATAATTTTAATTGAAATATATTTTAGTTACAGGTCGAAGAAGAAAAACTACGATTTTAAAGATACTTCTACGAATGTTTATTTTGCACTAATTAACTTTAGTTTAGACATATTAATGAAAGTAATCTCTTTTGGTGTAATGGGAATTTGCTATTATTATCGAATTGTAGATTGGGAATATTTAGGTATAGCTTATTGGTTATTTGCTTTTATTGGTCAAGACTTTTTATATTACATACATCATTATGTAGATCATCATTCAAGGTTTTTTTGGGCGGTTCATGTAACACATCACAACTCTGAATATTATAATATTTCAACAGGCTTTCGTTCACCAGTATTACAGCCTTTATTTCGTTATATGTTCTTTTTACCTTTAGCTTTTTTAGGGGTTGAACCTTTACATATTATGTTTGCTTATGCACTGAATCAAATTTACGGTACTTTGTGTCATACAAATTTCATAAAAAGTAAATTAGGTCTATGGGGATTTTTCTTTGTAACTCCGTCACATCATAGAGTGCATCATGCCTCAAACACCAAATATTTGGATAAAAACATGGGAATGGTTTTAATTATTTGGGATCGTATGTTCGGAACATTTCAAGCTGAAGAAGATGAAGTAACTTACGAAAAACTACGTTACGGATTAACTTCTCCGCTAGAAGACAAAGGTCCTATCAATATTATTTTTCATGAATGGAAAGAGATTTTTAAAGATTTCTTTAATAGAAAAAAACATTTACCGCTAGGTACTCGACTTAAATATGTTTTTATGCCTCCAGGTTGGAGTCACGATAACAGCTCTAAAACAAGTAAAGAATTACAAGCTGAATTATCAGCTAAACAAAAATAAAAAAACCGAGCTTTAAGCTCGGTTTTTTGTTATCCTAAAATCTGTTTAGCGTGTTCTTTTGTTTTTACTTTACTTATTACATCTTCAATAATTCCGTTTTCATCAATTACAAAAGTCGTTCTGTGAATTCCATCATATTCTTTTCCCATAAACTTTTTTGGACCCCAAATACCAAAAGCATTAATTACTTCTTTAGTTTCGTCTGCCAATAATGGAAAAGGCAACTCATGTTTGTTTATCCAGTTTTGTTGTCGTTTAGCAGAATCTGCACTTGCTCCTAAAACTTCGTAACCTTTTGCTAAAAAAGCCTGATAATTATCTCTCAAATCACACGCTTCATTTGTACAACCTGGTGTGCTTGCTTTGGGATAAAAAAATAAAACTAACTTTTTACCTTTGTAATCTGTAAGTTTTACTGTATTTCCTTTTTCATCAACAGATTCGAAATTTGGTGCTTTATCTCCTATTTTTAATGTTGTCATAATTTGTATTTTTGTCGATATAAAGATAAAGAAAATGACCAAGGCAAACAAAGTTCAATTTGTGATAGATACATTAGAGAAATTGTATCCAGAAATACCAGTTCCTTTAGATCATAAAGATCCATACACCTTACTTATTGCCGTTTTATTGTCTGCGCAATGCACTGATGTTCGTGTAAATAAAATTACACCTCTTTTATTCGCTAAAGCAGATAATCCTTACGATATGGTAAAAATGACTGTAGAAGAAATTAAAGAAATCATTAGGCCTTGCGGATTGTCACCTATGAAATCGAAGGGAATTTATGGTTTATCTAAAATATTAATCGAAAAACATAACGGAGAAGTTCCTGAGAGTTTTGAGTTTTTAGAAGAATTACCTGCTGTAGGCCATAAAACTGCTGGAGTAGTAATGAGTCAAGCTTTCGGTGTTCCTGCTTTTCCAATAGATACTCATATTCATAGATTATTGTATCGTTGGAATTTAACGAACGGTAAAAATGTAGCTCAAACAGAAAAAGATGCAAAACGTTTATTTCCTAAAGAAATTTGGAATGATCTTCACTTGCAAATAATCTGGTACGGACGTGAATATTCTCCTGCTCGTGGTTGGGATTTAGAAAATGATATTATTACAAAAACAATAGGGAGAAAAACTGTTTTAGATGAATATTATAAAAAACGCGCATAAAAAAGCTTCAACCAGTGTTGAAGCTTTTCCTCTCTTAATTCAAATTCAATTCAATGAGATAGTTTGATTTGGTTTTAACTACTTGTAAAGATTTAGAAAAATTAATCAAAAATTGAATTGTTTCTTGTTTAGGTTTCATAATGAAATCCGAAGATCTCTGTGAGTAAGTTTGCATCATATATTCCCTTTATATATTTTGTTATCAAGTATTTAACGACGCATTTTTACTAATATTGTCTAATTTACTAAAATTATTTTATTTTTCTCTATTATTTTCCTTAAATTAATTAATGCATATCTCATTCTCCCTAAAGCCGTATTAATGCTCACCCCTGTATTCTCAGAAATCTCATTAAAACTCATATCGTTATAAATACGCATTTTTAAAACTTCTTTTTGCTCTTCTGGCAATTCTTCTACTAAATCTCTAACGTCAGATAAAATTTGTTCTTTTATAATTTTATTTTCAGCATTTAAAGCACCATCAGTTAGTACCGAAAAAATATCAAAATCTTCTGTATTGTTAAAAGTAGGCATTCTATTATTTTTTCTGAAAAAATCGATAATTAAATTATGAGAAATTCTCATAACCCAAGGCAAAAACTTACCTTCTTCGTTATAACGTCCTTTTTTAAGTGTTTTTATCACCTTAATAAAAGTGTCTTGAAAAATATCTTCTGTAGTATCTCTATTCTGTACTTTGCTATATATAAAGCTATATAATCTTTTCTGATGGCGTTTAATTAGCAACTCTATTGCTAACTCTTTTCCATTAATGTAGTCTCTTACTAAAGCGCTATCGCTTACAACATCTTTATGCATCATAATTACTTTTTTAAGAACGTCGTTAAACATTCTTTCGTTAAGGGTATATCTTTAAAAAGTAATTATTGAGCTATAGGCTTTTTATTTATTGATTAGTAACTAGTTACAAATATTGTTATTTTTATTAACAAATACAAGTATTAAATTAATTTTATAAGTTATTTAAAAAAAAAAGAACAAATTATCTTCTTCATTCATTTACAAAAATGGTATTTTTATACATTATTTTTTTATAGATGAAAACAGATATTTCTACCGTTAATCCTAAGGAAAACATTATTATAAAAGGGGCAAAACTGCACAATTTAAAAAATATTGATGTTGTTATTCCTCGAAATAAATTAGTTGTAATAACAGGCCTTTCTGGTTCTGGAAAATCTTCTTTAGCTTTTGATACTTTGTATGCCGAAGGACAGCGTCGTTATGTAGAAAGTTTATCTTCATACGCACGTCAGTTTTTAGGGAAATTACACAAACCTAAAGTAGATTATATAAAAGGGATTGCTCCGGCAATTGCAATCGAACAAAAGGTAAACTCAACAAATCCAAGATCAACTGTAGGTACCTCAACCGAAATCTACGATTATATAAAACTATTATACGCGCGTATTGGTAAAACTATTTCGCCAATATCTGGTAATGAAGTAAAAAAGCATACCGTTTCTGATGTGCTTACTTTCGTTAAAAATTTCGAAGAGCGCACTAAACTTTTATTACTTGCGCCAATTACCATTAATGAAAATAGAGATTTAAAAACTGTTTTACAAGTATTAACGCAACAAGGTTACGCGCGATTAAAATATAATGATACTGTTTTAAGAATTGATGATTTTCCTATTGAAGATTATAATAATGAAGCATTATTTTTAGTGGTTGATCGAATTGTTTTAAAACACGAAGAAGATTTTTACAATCGTTTAGGAGATGCTATTCAAACTGCTTTTTTTGAAGGAAAGGGGTTCTGTTTAATAGAAAACCTAAATACGAAGGTTGTTACTGAATTTAGTAATAAATTTGAGTTAGACGGTATTACTTTTTTAGAACCGAACACGCATTTATTTAGTTTTAACAACCCATACGGAGCCTGCCCTACTTGTGAAGGTTACGGAAGCGTAATTGGTATTGACGAAGATTTAGTGATTCCGAATACCGGATTATCAATCTTTGAAGATGCTATTTTTCCTTTTAAAACTGATGCTTACAGAATATATAAAGAAGAACTAATACTTAATGCAGAAACATTTGGTATTCCTATTCATAAACCTTGGTTTGAAATTTCTGAAGCACAAAAAGAGCTTATTTGGAACGGGACAAATAAGTTTGAAGGAATACATGATTTATTTAAAAAACTAGAAGAAAAAAGCTATAAAATTCAAAACAGAGTAATGCTTTCTCGCTATCGCGGAAAAACAACCTGTACCGATTGTAACGGTAAAAGATTACGTAAAGAAGCCAACTACGTAAAAGTACACGATAAAATAATTTCTGATTTAGTTACACTTCCTTTAGATGAATTGGCTGTTTTTTTTAAGAACATAAACTTAAATGAAAACGATAAAAACATTGCAAAAAGATTGCTTACCGAAATTAACAATCGTTTGCTTTTTTTAACTGATGTTGGTTTAAAATACTTAACCTTAAATCGCACCTCTAACACGCTTTCTGGTGGTGAAAGTCAACGTATAAATTTAGCCACTTCTTTAGGTAGTTCGCTCGTAGGATCTATGTATATTTTAGATGAGCCAAGTATTGGTTTGCATCCAAAAGATACAGAAAGACTAATTGAGGTTCTTAAAGATTTACGTGATTTAGGGAATACCGTTATTGTGGTTGAACATGATGAAGATATTATGAAAGAAGCTGATTATATTATTGATATCGGCCCAGAAGCAGGTACTTATGGCGGACACGTAGTTGCCGAAGGTACTTTTGATGCTATTATGAAATCAGATTCGTTAACGGCTAAATATTTATCCGAAGAATTAAAAATTGATATTCCAACTTCTCGCAGAACATCAAAAAACACCATTAATATTATTGGTGCACGAGAAAACAACTTAAAAAATGTAGATGTTTCTTTTCCTTTAAACAACTTAACGGTAATTACAGGAGTTTCAGGTAGTGGAAAAAGTACGTTGGTTAAGAAAATTTTATATCCTGCAATGCAGAAAAAGCTAAACGGATATGGAGATAAAGTTGGCCAATACACCAACATAACAGGAAGTTTTGATACTTTAAAACATATTGAATTTATCGATCAAAATCCGATTGGGCGTTCTTCAAGATCAAACCCTGTTACTTATATTAAAGCTTACGATGACATTCGTAAATTGTTATCAGATCAAAAACTATCTAACATAAGAAATTACCAACCTAAACATTTTTCTTTTAATGTAGAAGGTGGTCGTTGCGAGGTTTGTAAAGGTGAAGGTGAAGTTACGATTGAAATGCAATTTATGGCCGACGTGCATTTGCAGTGCGATACCTGTAACGGAAAACGCTTTAAAAAAGAAGTGTTAGAAGTTACTTTTGGAGGGAAATCTATTGATGACATTTTAAATTCAACTATTGACGATGCTGTTGCTTTTTTCTCAGAACACGAGCAACCTAAAATTGCTAAAAAATTAAAACCTTTGCAAGATGTTGGTTTAGGGTATGTGCAATTAGGGCAATCGTCTTCAACCTTATCTGGTGGAGAAGCGCAACGTATAAAATTAGCCTCGTTTTTAATAAAAGGAAATACTAAGGACAAAGCTTTATTTATTTTTGATGAACCTACAACTGGATTGCATTTTCATGACATTAAAAAACTATTAGCATCGTTTAATGCTTTAATCGAAAAAGGACATTCGATAATTGTTATTGAACATAATATCGAGTTAATTAAATGTGCCGATTATATTATCGATCTTGGTTTAGAAGGTGGTAAAAATGGCGGGAATTTAATTTTTACTGGAACGCCTGAAGAGTTAGTTAAAAATAAAGCATCTTATACCGCTAAGTATTTACAAGAGAAGTTATAATTTTTTAAATCTTAAACTAAAAAACTGCCTAACTCTTTTCGAGTTAGACAGTTTCAACGTAACAAAAACTAACAAAATTCAATAATTACATTACTGAAACTCTTCTTATTTAATAATTATCTTTTTAGTGAAAATTTTACCATTATTTACCATTCTACAAACATAAATTCCTTTTCTTACACCTTTCGTTCTATCCCATTCAAATTTCCAATCTCCTTTTTTAACTTTATCTTCAAAAACTTTATAAGTCCTCCCATCTAAAATAGATGTTAAAGAAATAGTAAGATTTGTACTCTCAGTTATTCTTGATTTCACTATTAGCTTTTCAGATGAATTATCTACGAATACATTAAAATTTTCATCAACTACTTTTCTTTCAGGAGTATTTACAGTACTTTTTATTGATAATTCTAGTATTTTTTTCTTTTTTGTGTCTGTTGAAGCACTTCTATTACTAAAATAAACAGATATGTCATCACCATAAATATTAATTGAATTTGTATATTGAGTTTTTCCTCCTGAATCCTTAGTTAACCTATGAAAAAATACATTCTCTTTACAAGAAAAACTATCAAACCAAGGGAAGGACACAGAATAATTTTTTGCAGTAGCTCCCGTTATAGGTTCGTTATAAGCATGTGCATCATTTTGAGAAGGGCATTCAAATGTAAAATACCATTGATAGGTATAAACACCACTTCCGCCTGCTGGAGCGCTACCATTAAAAAACTTTGATCCAGATATAGTAGATATTGTATTATTTCTAATACCAAGATTATCTGGATTCTGTTTAATAGTAATAATGTTACTGTAACTGCTTTTTCCTGTTCTTGAAGAATGAGCATATCTTCTATATTGAATATAATATGGCTTGTCTGTAACATCATTATGCGATCTAGTAAATTTAAGATTTTGATTAACATCACTTGATACAATATTACCTATTCTTACCCAAGTTCCATAATCGTTATCTCCAAAATATTTAGTTCGGACACCCCAATTATAAGTATAATTTTCGTTGCCGTTGACAGGACCTGTCCCTGTTAAAGTTGCTGGAATCTCATCAAATTCTAATGTTTGGTCACAACAAATAACATTCTTTGAAACAGGAGTTGGAGAACCAATAATTACCTTATATGAATTTTCTCCTACCCATTGATTACCATGATTAGTCCCAAACTTAGCTGATAAATAGCCTGTCTGTCCCTGCTCAAACATATTACTAGTTAATGTAATTTTAAACTCTCTTACCCAATTGGTCATAAAAGAATTAGGGCGGTAAATTGCCGTCCCTAAATTTGACCAGCTTTTATTTTGACTTTTTTTATACAATAACTGTGAGTATCCTTGAAAAACACTAGTAGCGTTAAATACTAAAACACTAATTTTTAAATCTACAGTACCTCCTAATGGTATTTCTATTGGTGAACCTGCTGGGATTTTACTACCGTTAGCATATTCTACATGCGTAACTGTTACTCTATGATGAGAGTTGAATTTTTTTAATTCTTTTTCTTCTATTAACTTTCTTTCTTCTTGTGCAAAAGTTTTGAATGATAAAAGACTTATTAATATTACTACAGATGTTAAAAATATTTTTTTAATCATAGTTTCTATTTTCATAATTTTTAAGGTTAGTTAATTAATATTTATAGTTTATTTTAAACTCTTATCTCCTACAATTGGGTTGTACACATAATTAAAAGTATAATAACGCCCTTCGCTTGAAGTAGTTATATCTTTGTCTGCTGGTGCACCTTTATAATAACTTCTAATTTCCATTTTTGCATAATTACCTTCAATAGTTTTTACAACTATAATAGTACCTGCATTGGCTTTAACAATTCCACTACTATAAGTATACCAATCGTCTCCTCCGTCAGCAGTAATTGCATAAACTCCTGATGCATCTTGTTTAAAAGTATCAGCAGCTGGTGCTTCTATTGCATCTTTAAATACATTTTTTACGACAGCTAAAGAAGCATTTCCTGTTCTTTCTGGTTCATCTGTTAAACCATATTTACTACCTCCATTAACAATAACTCTAAGACCTCTAAAAGCAACATCCCAATTATCTCCCGTTACTTGTTTTCCTTCTTTAAAACTAAATTTAGTAAATCCTCCAGAAATCGGTTGACCATGTCCAGATTGCTGCTGTGGTGCATACAAATTTGAAACAGTTTTAGCTTCTACAGATTGTACAATAGGATCTTCATTTTCTGAACATGACATTCCTACTAAAGCAAATATTGCTATTAAAAAGATTGATTTTAAAACTCTCATTTTTTTACTGATTTATATTTATTTGATTTATATTAAAAATTAAATTGGACTCTACCATAATAAGTGCTTCCTAAGCGCAAAACACTATCGTTATTTTTAAAGGTGCTTTTATTTTCTGTTCCTTTTTCATCGAAAATATTATTAACACCAAGTTGAACATTCATCAAATTGAAAAATGTTTTTGAGGCTGCTATATTAACCTGTGTATTGCCTACAACAAAATCATCATACTCATCAATAATTCCTTGACTGTTATTCGTATCAAACAAGGCATATTTACTTCTGTACACTGCTCTAATATTTGCTGAAAAATCATGCTGATAATTTTCGTAAAATATTTTAAAGTTTGCCATGTGCTTTGATCGATTTGGCAACCCATAATAATTTGAAATTGTCATTTTTTCTGATGAAGACAACGGTGTTCTTCTGTAAAAAACCTTACCTGACTTTATTAAATCTTCTTGCGATTTATCGCCTGTATCCAAAAATTGATACCCTCCTAAAATGTTAAAATTTGAGGATAGTTTATAATTCGCCTCTAGCTCTACTCCTTGTGTGTATACTTTGTTTGTATTTCTGTATGAAAATGTACGTGCTCCGGCGGGTAACCCTAATATTGAAGCATTTAATTGAGTGTCATACGTATCAATCAAGTCTTTAATATCATTTCTAAATAAATTAATATTTAGTTTTAAGCTTGGTAATGGTTTTAATTCAAATCCGAAGTTATAACCAACCGAACTTTCTGGTTTTAATTCTTTATCAATTGATTGTATTTCTGGTAGATTACCATACAAATCATGTAACGATTGGGTTCCTAAAACCACGTATCCGCTTGCTGAATTTCTAAAATTAAAATATAGTTGCCTAAAATCAGGTGCTTTAAATCCGTAACCTACCGATACCTTTGCCGTGAGCCAATTATTAATTTTATAGCTTGATGATATTTTGGGTGTAAATGCTGATTTGTATTGATTACTATTTTCAAATCGAGCGCCTATAATTACATTTAAATTATGAGTTGGATTAAAATCAAACTGTCCAAACACATAAGGTGTATCGTATTTTTTAACACCATTGAACTCGGTTCTTTCTAAAGCATCAAAATTAGCTCCTACTCCTGCAATTAAAGTTCCGTAATTAAATTTATTTGTCGATTTAATTTCTGGTCGTAACAAAGTTTGTTTATACAATGTTTCATCATTATTAAATACACTTTCTGCCTTATACTTTGTGGTATAAAAATTATAATCTAACTGCCATTTGTCGGTTATTTTATGATTAATTGTGGTATTAACATTCCAATCGGTTTGTTTACTTTTATGCTGATTTTGTTGATAAAATCGATTCGCTACACTAACTTTTAATTGATTAGAAAAATCGTAACTCAACTTTAAATGTCCAGTAAAATTTTGGTGTGCTTCTGTTGTTTTTGGAGTAGTTTCAGGTGATAAATCAAAACCATTGCTGGAGTTTAAATTTATTCCCGAAACCAATCCAAAACCCTTCCTTTTCACATAAACGTTTGTATTAATATCTAACTCATTTGTAGCTCCACCTTTTACAAAGTAACTAACAGTTCCTTTTAAATTATCATTTTTTGGTTGCTCGGTAATTATATTAATTACCCCACCTATTGCTTCAGAACCATATAAAGATGATGATGGTCCTTTAACAATTTCTATCTGCTTAATATTATTAACTGTAAGTCTATTTAAATCGATGTTTCCAGAGGTTCTTCCTACAATCGGAACACCATCAATTAAAATCAAAGTATAATCAGCCGCAACACCCTGTAGCTGAACTCCTTCTGAGCCTCCAAAGTCAGAAACTAAAGCGATTCCTGTTTGTTCTAGCAAAATATCTTTTAAACGTATTGCTCCCGATTTCACAAGCTGTTCTTTAGATATTAGCGTAACAGGCATTGGTATTGATGATAACTGTCGTTTAGTTCTTGTTGCTGTAACAATCACCTCTTCTAACTCGCTTATTTCTAGAGCTTCATCATTTTGCACTGTTTTTTCTTGCGAAAAAACAGTTAAACTTATAAAAGTGAAAAAACCTAATATTTTTCTATTTAGAAACATTCTTAATAATTTTCGGAAAATATATCTTTTATTTTAAATCAATCTAAATAAAATTTATATTTTTGTCAAAAAATTAATTCAACTAAAAATAAATCATAAAATGAAAAAAGTATTATTAGGAAGCATGTTATTATTAACTGCTTTGACAATAAATGCTCAGAGTAAAAAGACAAAAGACAAAGCAGCTATAAAAAAAATGTGTGGCTGTTTTGAAGTGACTTTCAATTTTGCGGAAACTTTTAATAACAGTAAAGATTCTTTATATAAGCCATCAAAAACAAAAATTGCAAAAGGTTTAGAATGGGCACAATTAATTGAAGATGGCAAAAATGATATCTCTATTCAACATTTACTTCAAGTTGGTAATCCTGTTAGTCCCCATATTGTAAAACATTGGCGACAAGATTGGGCATATCAAAATCAAGATTTTTATATGTATAACGGAGATAATAATTGGTTATATGAAAACAAATCAAAAGCTGATGTGAAAAAACAATGGACACAAAAAGTATATCAAGTAGATGATAGTCCTCGTTACGAAGGCTCAGGAACGTGGGTACATGTAGATGGAAAAAGCTATTGGGAAAACACAACAGATGCGCCTTTACCACGTAGAGAATACACTAAAAGAAGTGACTATAATGTAACCGAAAGAGGAAACCGCCATGAAATTACTAACTACGGATGGATACACGATCAAGACAACAAGAAAATAATTAGAAAAGCAGGCACTAAAGATATTGTATTAGCACATGAAAAAGGCTACAACACTTATGTTAAAGTTGCTGATACTAGATGTAAAGCATCGCAAGATTGGTGGAAAAAAAACACCAACAAATGGCAATTAGTTAGAAATAAATGGGATGAAGTTTATGGAAGAAACAACAATCTTTCTCTAGAAAAAAAAGTAGAGAACAAACCACTATATAAACACTTATTTTCAGACCAAATAACCGAGCAACAACAAATAGATAAAACGATTGAATCTTTCGTTAAAAAATAAATAAAACACATGAAAAACTTACAACTTACGTTCGTATTTGCTTTTTTAGTAAGTATGCTACAGGCACAAACAAAAAACGTCTTTTTTGATCGTGCTTTCTGGAAAACAAAACCAACTGTTGCTATTATTAATCAAAAAATAAAAGAAAACAACAATCCTAGCGCATTAACATCTAATGGATTTGATGCTGTTACCAATGCCATTTTAGCTGAAGCACCAAATACTACTATAAAACACCTGCTTAAACAAAAAGATAATGGTGTAAATAAGCTAACACATGATAAAAGAACCTATGTGTTTTGGGCTGCTTATAAAGGAAATTTAGAATTAGTTAAACATCTTATTGATAATAAAGCTCGACTAGATTTAAAAGATTCTCATAATTTTTCACCGTTAACTTTTGCTGCGGCAGCAGGACAAACCAACACAAAAATATACGATGTACTTATTAAAAACGGTATCGATATTAAAAATGATGTAAACGAAAATGGTGCTAATGCGTTGTTACTAGTAATTCCTAATTTAAAAGATTTCGCCTTGGTTGATTATTTTACTGCAAAAGGATTGTCTCTTAATAGTTTAGATAATGATGGTAACGGAGCGTTTAATTATGCTGCTAAAAATGGTAATAAAAAAATAGCTCAATTATTATTAAAAAAAGAAATCCCATATAAAAACCTAAATAAAAATGGTGGAAATGCATTTTTGTTAGCTTCAAGAGGTTCTAGAAGTGGTTACAACTCTTTGGCTTTTTTTAAATATTTAGAAAACTTAGGCATCAACCCTAACATAACTAATAGCGAAGGTAAAAACCCTATTCATAATTTAGCTTATGGAAATAAAGACATCGCTACTTTCAATTATTTTATATCAAAAGGAATAGCTATTAATAAAGCTGATGTTAATGGAAATACTCCTTTAATAAATGCAGCTAGAAGGAACTCTTTAGAGGTCATTAAGTTATTAGCTTCAAAAACTAAAAACATTAACCACACTAATAAAGAAGGAAAATCTGCCCTTACAAACAGCTTGAGCAACAATTTAGAGGTTGTTAAATTTTTATTAGAAAAAGGAGCAAAAACAAGTATTTTTGATGCTAAAGGAAATTATTTAAACTATTATTTATTTAAAACCTTTAACGCTAAGAAGACGGAAGAATTTCAACAAAAACTAACGCTTTTAAAAACTAAAGGTTTAAATATTGAAGAGATACAAAAAGACGAAAATACTTTATTTCACCTTGCTGTTAGAAAACAAAGTATTGCTATGCTAAATTTTATAGCTGATTATAAAATTGATATCAATGCTAAAAACAAAAAAGGATTATCAGCATTACAGGAAGCTGTCTTAATTGCTAAAGATCATAAAATCATAAAACATTTACTTAGCAAAGGAGCTAATAAAAATGTAAAAACAGATTTTGATGAAACTTTATATGATTTAGCTAAAGAAAATGAAAATCTAAAAAATACCGATATCAGTTTTTTAAAATAAATTCAAGTAATTAAACATAAATAACATGAAAAAAACACTTATAATTTTATTCTTGGCTTTCGGAGCGATGGCTTTTACTACTTCTGATGATGCTACTTATAAATGTATGATTCAATTAAAAAATTATACAGGCGAAGGTGCTTATATTACAGTTTCTTTATTAAACCCAGATGGCGAATATGAAAAAACGCTATATGTACAAGGTGATGATGAAGATTGGTATTCTGATATAACAGAATGGTGGAAGTTTCAAGGTACAAAAAGAGCTGATATAGATGCGATAACAGGAGCTACAGTTAGTGGAGGTAATAGAACTATTAGTATTCTTAAAATTCCGGAAAGTAAATTAAATAAAGGTTATAAAATTAGATTTGAATCTGCCGTTGAGGATCAAGAATACTATAAAGATGATGTTGAATTCGAACTTACTACAGAAAACGTAAAAACCAAGGTTGAAGGAAAAGGGTTTATACGTTACATCCGCATGATTCCGCAATAATTAGTAAAATAATATTTAATGAAATTAACTACTTATGTATGGAGGTATAGCCATTTAACACTGGCTATATCTTCATCTATTTTTATACTTATTGCTGCTGTAACCGGTATAATTTTAAGTTTCGAACCTATTTCGAATCAATTAAAACCTTATGCAATAACTACTGATAACCTTTCCCTTTCTCAAACAATTTCTTCTTTAAAAAAAGAATACAAAGAGGTAATAACTATAGATGTTAATGAACATAATTTTGTTACCGCTGCCGTAATTACTAAAAACGGAAAAAATGAAACTTTTTACATTAATCCTATTACAGGTAAAAAAATAAGTAGTATTGTTTCTAAATCATCTATTTTTAAATGGACAACCAATTTACATCGTTCATTATTTTTAAAATCTACCGGTCGTTTTTTAGTTGGATTTTTCTCTTTCCTCCTATTGCTAATTACTATTACAGGAAGCATTCTTATCATTAAAAGGCAAGGCGGAATTATACGTTTCTTCACTAAAGTTGTTAAGGAAGGTTTTAATCAATATTATCATGTAATTATTGGTCGATTTACCTTAATTCCTATAGTAATAATTACAGTAACCGCTGTATACTTATCTCTAGAAAAATTTTCTCTTTTACCAGAAAACAACATTAACCATACTTTTGATTTTTCAGAGATTTCTTTGGATAAAAAAATTTCCGCTGAGGAGTTCTCTATCTTTAAAGACATTCAATTAAATGAAGTTAAAAGTATTGAATTTCCTTTTTCTGATGATGCCGAAGATTTTTTTTTCTTAAAATTAAAAACCAAAGAGCTGATTGTTCATCAATATTCTGGTGAAATAATTAGCGATAAAAACTTGTCGTGGGTTTATATTTTATCAGATTGGAGTTTGTTTTTACATACCGGTCGTGGTACTATTATTTGGGCAATAATGCTACTTTTATCCTGTCTTGCTATTTTATTTTTTATCTATTCTGGTTTCGCCATGACTTTAGAAAGAAAACGTAAAAACTCATTACCTAAGAACAAGTTTAAAAAAGAAAATTCAGAAATTATTATATTAGTTGGTTCAGAAACAGGCAGTACTTTTAGTATTGCATCTTCTTTATATGATGCTTTAATTACTGATAAAAAAACTGTTTATATAGACCATTTAAACAACTACACATCTTATAATAAAGCTACCCAATTAATTGTTTTAACGGCTACTTATGGCGAAGGGCAACCTCCTTCAAATGCGAGTAACTTTTTAACATTAGCAGAAAAAATTAAACAGAAAAATCCCATAAATTATGCTGTAGTTGGTTTTGGCTCATTAGCATATCCTGAATATTGCAAGTTTGCTTTTGATATTGATAACGTATTTAAAAAGAAAAAGCACTTCTCTCCTACTTTACCTCTTTATAAAATTAACAATCAAAATTTTAATGATTTTAAAACCTGGGGGACACAATGGAGTCAAAAAACAAATATCGACTTACAACTAAAACAAAAACTAGCTAAACCTAAAAAACAGCAAGCTTTTTCGGTAATAAATACTACTGAATTAAATACAGATGCTTCTTTTTTAATCCGTTTAAGACCTCTTAAAAAAATGCGCTTTTCATCGGGTGATTTACTAGCAATCACTCCTAAAAAGGACAACATTACACGCCTATATTCTGTAGGTAAAATAGACAATGATATTTTATTAAGTATAAAAAAACACGAATTAGGTGTTTGTTCAAATTTACTTTTCAATCTTAAATCAGCAAATACTTTACTTGCTAGAATTGAAAAAAATAAGGGATTTCATTTTTCTAAAAAATCTAAAAGCACCATTTTAATAGCTAACGGAACAGGAATTGCTCCATTTTTAGGAATGTTAAATTCACCTTCTACAACTCATTTATTTTGGGGAGGAAGAACTAAAGAATCTTTAAAAATGTATAATCCATTTTTAAAAAACGTACCTAACTCACATATTTACATTGCCTATTCACAAGAACAAAAGAGACAATATGTACAAGATCTTATTTTAAAAGAGCAAGCCTTAATTGCATCCACATTAAAAAATAATGGAACCATTATGATTTGCGGTTCTATTAGTATGATGAATGGTGTTATAAAAGTTTTAGAAAGAATTTCTTTGCATCAATTAAACACTCCGTTAAGTACTTTTCAAAAAGCAAATCAAATTAAAACTGATTGTTATTAAAATAACTTCTTATTTACTCATTTAGATAAGAAGTTATTTTTAGAACACTTCCTTTTTCAACGAATTCTAATTTATATACTACGAATTCTAATTAGCTTAAAATTACTCCTTACTTCCTTCCTACTTTTGAACATATAAAACAAATATTATGTGGTCAAACAACAATTACTCATCAGTATTAAAAATGTATTTAAGCAAATATAACAGCTTAAAATTACAGATAAACAACAACGGATTAATAGCTTCTGTTGAGAAGCAAAAAAATGGTCAATGGATTAGTGACAGAAACTTGCCAAACATTTTAAATAAATTATCTACAAATTTTAATTTAGAGAAGAACGTGACGATCATATTACAACAATAATAAAATAATAACCTTAAAAACAATACCTATGAAACAACACATTTTAAAAGTAGGAATAGTAATGGGATTACTACTACTAATCGGAACATTTACAAGCTGTGATAAAACAAGAAAAAGCAACACTCAAGAGCTGGGAAACATTGCTAAAAAAGAAGAAACGGTAAACAAGATTAATTTAAATTCAAGAAAACCAATTGTATTTATTGCTGGATATGACAAAAGCGATAGTAAATTTTATGATAGCGCTAGAGTTTATTTTAAAGACAAAAAATACCGTGTTATAAATGAGGAATATTCATTAGAAGAAATTATTACATGGATGAATAAAAACGCTACTGAAAATCCGTACGGCGATATTCATATTGTTAACTACAGTACCCCATTTAAAGGAATGCATCTTGAAACGGTTGTAAACGGAGAAAAAATTACAACAGAATCTTTACAAAAAAGTATTTCTAAAGGTAATTTACCAACACTAAAAAAAGGAATTAATATAAACACTAAAATTGTATTTCATTCAAACGGCTTAGGTAAAAATGAAGCACTTTTAAATAGTTTAAAACAAGCTTTTTCTACGGATGAAGTTCCGCAAGTTGCAGCTTCACCTTACTTTAATATATTCGGAGGCGAGTTTACGAATCACTATTTAGCAGCACCATATTACGTATTTTATCCGACAGCAAATTCGCCAGGAAAAGTAGATTTATCTAAAGAAATTGCTAAAAAATATCCGAAGGAAAGAGACATAGATTGGTTTGCTGCTTTAACAAACGAAAGAGAGCGTTACATAGGCGAGCCATATACAAAACAATTTAGTGTGCCTGTAAGTTTAGAGGTTGATTATTTACATTCAGATGAAGAAATTCCAACTTTTGTAATGCAAGAAGAATTAATGGATTTTATTGCTAATGATGAAGATTTAATGAAAAAGATGAATAAACTAAATATTCCTGTTGAAAAATTTAGATGGACCTATAAAATAAAAGATAGCAAGTTACTTATTAAAGGAAAAACATCTGTGCTGTGTGTATTAAAGCCACTTACAAAACCTTTTGGCGACTTAGAACACATTAAACCCGACACGAATAATAAACGCTTATACGCTATGAAATAATTTAATATTTGGGGAACGTCATCGCTAATAAAGTAGCAGTATTTATCTTAAAAAGATTACTTCTTATACTTTATCGCGATGACGTTTAAATTGGTTAAGTTTGTTATTATGAAGTTACTTAAATATGTATTTATTTTTATCTTTTCATTAACTGTTACAAATACAGTTGCACAGTTAAACACGCTAAAAAATTATAATTTAAATGATGGGTTACCTAGTTTAACTATTACTGATATTATACAAGATGAAATTGGTTATTTATGGTTTACTTCTAATAAAGGAATCTCTCGTTTTGACGGATATGAGTTTATAAACTTTAGCAAAAAAGACGGATTACTAACTGATAAATCAACAGTTGTTACTACTACGAAAAACACTCTTTATATTGGTAGTAATAACGGATTAAGTATTAGAAATAATAATATATTTAGTTCTTTTGATGAAAAAAAAATCAACTGTATACTAACTACTAATATTGGTACTTTTTTAGGTACAGATAAAGGCATATTAAGAGTTCGTGAGGATTTCCTTTCTAATATTCGAACCAATTTTCAGATTGATTTAAATAAAATAAACAATTTAAAATTTGACGGTTCTTTTTTTTGGATTGCGTCCAACAAAGGATTATGGAAACTAGATAAATTAATTAATCCGACTCTTTTAAAAAGAATAGACTTAGGTAATTACACTTCTATTATCTTTCATAAAAAAAAGACAATTGCAGCTACTTATAACAACGGCATTAAATTAATTAATAACGACCAGGTTAAGACAATTACTAGCTCTTTAATGAACATAATTGATATTAAATTTATTAACAATCAATTTTGGATTATTTCTGAAAATGACGGAATTGAAATACTTAATGAGAATTTTAACTTTGAAAAAAACATCAACAAATACAATACATTTACAACAAATAAAATAAATACTGTTTTTCAGGATCAGCAAAAAAATATTTGGATTGCCACAAAAAACAAAGGTATTTATAAGTTAAAAGGAAAGAATGTTACAGAAAAAAAACCTGTAATTACCTTTCAAAATATTGAAGTGGTTTACAAATCATTAGACAGCATAGATATTAACAACTACCAAAAAACCTTACAATTAAAACCTACTAAAAACCATATTTCATTTACTTATAAAACGGTTAACATTAACAATCCGAAAGATGTTTTATACCGCTATAAATTAAATAATGAATTTAGTAATTGGACTTCTAAAAATACCGTTGACTTTCCGTATTTAAACTACGGAAACTATACTTTTTCGGTACAATCAAAAAGTGCTAAAAAAATAAGCAAGCCAATACATTTTCAATTTTTTATTGATACACCTATTTATCAAAAAAAATGGTTTATATGGGCAAGCATCACTTTAATATTCTTTTTATTAACAGTGGTAACTTTATTTTATATTCGAAAAATTAAAGCTAAAAACAAAGCTAAAGTTAAAAAACTACAGTTAGAAAATCATTTATTGTCGCTAGAGCAAAAAGCACTGCAGTTACAAATGAATCCGCATTTTATTTTTAATGTTTTAAACGGAATTAAAGCTTTAGGCACTACCAGAAAATCTGCAGAACTCAATACAACAATAAGTAAATTTGCAACGTTGTTACGTGGAATTCTACATAATTCTAGACAAGAAGAAATTAGTTTAACTGAAGAAATATCAGTCTTAAAAAACTATATAGAGCTAGAACAACAGATAAGTTCAAATACTTTTAAATATGAAATCAACACCGATTTAAAACTAGATCCTGAAGAAATATTAATTCCGCCGATGCTAATTCAGCCTTTTGTCGAAAATAGTATTAAACATGCTTTTAAAACAACATCAGAAGGTAAAATTACGATTGATTTCTCTATTAAGAATCAGTTTTTAGTATGTACTATTATTGATAACGGCATCGGAATTCATCAATCAAAAAAAGACACTAACGCAAATTCTCATAATTCAGTTGCTATTAAAATCACTGAAGAACGTATTAGAGCCTTGTCTAAAAAAAGCCTATTTAATATTGATGAAATCATCCATAAAAATAAGGTTACCGGAACAAAAGTATCTTTTAGAATTCCTTTAAAAACTGATTTTTAACATGAGTAAATTAACTGCTATTATTGTTGATGATATGCCATCTGCTTTAAAAATGTTACAAAACGACATTTTAAATAACTACAAAGAAATAGAAATAATCGGTACCGCAAAAAGTGTTGTAGAAGCATCCATCTTATTAAGAAAAAAACAACCCGATATTTTATTTTTAGATATTATGCTTGGTGACGGCACTGGTTTTGATGTTCTTGAAATTCACCCTAATTTATCATCAAAAATAATTTTTGTTACCGCAAGTGATGAGTACGCTATTAAAGCTTTTAAGTTCGCTGCCATCGATTATATATTAAAACCATATACGAATGAAGATTTATTTAATGCCATTGATAAAGCTAAAACTCAAATTAAACCAGATAAGGAACAATTAACTGTTTTACAAGAATCTATAAAGCAACCTAACTTGCGCCCAAAAAAGATTTCTTTAAGCACTTCTGATAAAATTATTGTGGTAAACTTAGATGATATTGTGCGTTGCAAGTCCGATAATAACTATACAGAGTTCTTTTTAATCGATAATCAAAAAATTTTAGTTGGTAAAACACTCAAGTACTTTGCAGACATGTTAAAAGAATTTGAATTTATTAGAGTACACCAAAGTCACTTAATTAACATACAGTATATCAAAGAGTTCATTAAATCTGACGGAGGATATTTGGTCTTAAAAAACAAAATTACAATACCTGTTTCTGTTCGAAAACGAAATGAAGTTATTCATATTTTAGAAAAAATATAAACTTTTTTTACTATTTACTATATATTTTAACAACTATGTTAAATTTTTATTAAAATTTTACCTATTTTAGTGATGTAAATAATTAAGTATATGGTTGCACTTAAACTCGAAAAAGGCAGGTTGTTAATTGCAGAGCCTACTATTTTAAATGATTGTTCTTTTAAGAGAACTATTATCTTATTAACAGAACACACGTCAAAAAGCTCTGTTGGCTTTATATTAAACAGACCTTTAAATTACGTACTAAGTGATTTAGTGCCCGAAATAGATTGTGATTTCACAATATACCAAGGAGGTCCGGTAGAGGAAGATAATTTATACTTTATACACAAAGTACCAAATTTAATACCTAATAGTATTGAAGTTGCAAATGGTATTTATTGGGGAGGTAATTTTGAGCTTTTAAAGGAACTTTTAACAAGCAATAAATTAAAATCAACTGATATACGTTTCTTTTTAGGATATTCTGGTTGGGAAACAGATCAGTTAGAAGATGAATTAAACACTGATTCTTGGTTTATTTCAGAAAATGATTACACAAATATTTTAACCACAAACGACAAAAACCTGTGGAAAGAAAAGCTGCTGCAAAAAGGCGGTAAGTATAAAATTTGGGCAAATGCACCAAGTGATATTCAAATGAATTAACCTGTTATTGTTACTAATTTTAAACTACTTTTAATTTTATTAGTGATATTTGAGGTAAACTCTTTCTTACGATAATTAGTTACCGTTTGAATACCTATAATTGCATTGGTTATAAAAACCTCATCTGCTTTTTGTAATTCGAACGGAGAAATTGTAGTTTCTTCAATAATGTATTCTGAGTTTTTCTCTAGAATTTCAATTACTTTCTTTCTAACAATTCCCTTTATACATCCTTCTGTTAAGGCCGGAGTTTTTATTATGTTATCTTTTATTATAAAAATATTTCCATTCGTTGCTTCAACAACCCCTTTTCTTTCATTTAATAATATACAATTGTCTAAATCATTTTCATCTGCAAAAACAGCAGACAATGTATTTAACATCCTATTAGAAGTTTTTATAGTTGATAACAACCCTGAATAGTTATAAAAATCCTTAAACAAATCTACTTTATAACTAGATTTTTCTATATAAGTAAACTCAGATGCTTCTATTAAGTAATCAATTTCGTTTGACTCAGGTTTATACAATCCTCCATCCTTTCGGTAAACAGTTAATCTAACTCTATAGTTATCTGCCTTTGGAAGTTCTTTTGTAGTTTTTAAAATTTCTTCTTGCAAGAATTCTAACGTAAACTCCATCGGTATTTTCATACGTAGCATTCTCATAGATGCCATTAACCTAAAATAATGATCCTCGAAAAAAACAACTTTAGCATTAAGTACTCTTACCGTTTCAAAAATAGCGTCACCATATTTAAAGGCTCTATTATTGTTAGATAATTGTAATTCTTTATTTGATATTATTTTCCCGTTAAAATTTAGCATCTCTCAAAAAATTTGATTGCAAATTTACAGCTTAGGTAATTAGTAGCCATAAAAAAACTCGACAAAATGTCGAGTTTTTAATAGCTACTATAAAAGATTAAGCTCCTATACTGTTTTTTAGACTTTCTATTTGGCTTTCCCATAACATTTTTGCTTCTTCTACAGCATCTTCATCATCTGCAAAGTCGGTAACAATTACCACTACATCTTTAGTTAAAGGATCTACTTCTATTCTAAATTCAAAATAACTTTCATCATCTTCACTTTCTTCCCATTTAAATTTAATGCGTTCATTATTCTTTTTAGCTAATATTTTTGCTTCTTCTTCAGAATCATCCCACATAAAAGTGATTAATTTTCCTCGAGAATTAACTCTATCAGCAAACCATTCCTCTAATCCTGAAGGAGTTGCTAAACTATTATATAACATACTTGGTGATGCATGTATCGGGAATTCTAATTCGAACTTTACTTTACTCATTTTTTTTTTCTTGAGGTGGCAATATATATCTTTATTTTTTAAAAAAAAATTTCATTTTTTGTTGCTTAAAACCAAATATCTTGTATATTTGCACCCGCATTAGGCGAGGTAGCTCAGTTGGTTAGAGCGCAGGATTCATAACCCTGAGGTCGGCAGTTCAAATCTGCTCTTCGCTACTAAACTCAAACTTAACGGTTTGAGTTTTTTTTTACCTAAATTTTAGTAAACATTTTAAAATGCTCACCTACTTTATCAACATTAAATACTGCTCCTACTTTATTAAAAGTTAACTCTTCATAAAAAGAAACTGCCTCTTTACGAGCATTACACCATAAAATATGTGTGTTTTTTTGACCTAAAATATTCTTTGATTCATTAATTATCTTTTTACCATAACCTTTACCTCTCACTTTTAAGACTGTAGCCATTCCTCTTAATTGGTATTGATCCTCTTCAAAACCCTCCATTTTATTTTTAATAAAACTTGCAACTCCTACTAACTCATTATTATGATAGGCGCCCAAATGAAAAGTACTTTCATCAAAATCTTCTTTAAATTTATACGGTAAATCAATTTCTTTTCGTAAAATAGATAATCTTATCTCGTAGGTATCTTCTGCTTTAATTTCTTTAATATTAATCATTTCTTATCCTTTAAACTCTTATATATAGTTTCTCGAAATTTTTTAGCAGATATAAACCATGCTCCATATTCATCCTTATACTCTTTGGTAATATTACTATCTTTAGATACTTCATCAAACGACTTTCCTTCATTTAAAGCTTCTTGCACACGACTTCTTAAAGTTACCAACATGTTTTTATAAATTTGTAACTCTTTCTTATTAGAAACACTTCTATGTCCAGGAATAATTTTTGTTTTATCATCTGCAAGCATCAAAACCTTGCCTATAGACGCTATATAACCATCAATACTTCCACCCGTTTCTATATCTATAAAAGGAAATTTTCCTTGAAAATAAGTATCTCCCATATGTATTACATTACTATTTAAAAAATACACATGAGAATCTCCGTCGGTATGTGCGTTATGAACATGAGACACTAAAATATCTTCATCATCTATATGAAACATCATATCTTTAGAAAAGGTTATTACAGGTAATGCTTCTTTTGGTGCTGCTTTTTTGTTTTTCCCTTTTACAACCTGATCCATACTCATTCTTTTTCTAACATTTTCCTGCGAAAATATTAAAACACCTTCTTTTTTTAGATTTTCATTTCCTCCTGTATGATCTCCATGCCAATGTGTATTAACCAAATATTTTATTGGTTTATCTGTAATTTCTTTGATTTTACTGATAATTTTATCTGTTAAGTTCGCAAACTGATCATCAATCATAAAAACACCTTCTTTTCCTACAAAAATTCCGATATTTCCACCTTGACCTTGCAACATATAAATATTTTCTGTTATTTTTTCAGAAGAAATTTTCACTTCTTTTTTTTGAGAAAAAACACCTAAACTAAATACACCTAATAAACTTACTGCTATTACTTTTTTAAATTTCATGATTTTAATTTTAAATACACAACTATTAACGAACTTTGTAATTACAAGAAGTAAGTTACCATATAATTACAAGAAACGAAACTCTTATTAATATTCTATAAAATTTTAAACTATTAATGAATATCAGCTTTAAACCTATTGATAAAAAAGATAAATACAACTACTTCTACTAATCTTTTAAAAGAACGTGTATTAGAAATGGCTACTTATAACACATACGAGTGTGTTAATATTTTTGATGATAATTTATTAATTGGTATTTCTGGCCTTTGGTATAGTATGCGTCATTACCTGGGAAAAAGTGTAGAACCAGATCATGTTATTATTGATAAAAAATACCGCGGTAAAAATTTAGGAAAGCTATTTTTTGAATGGATTTACGATTATACAAAAGCTAAAGGATGTGAAGCAGCCGAATTAAACACTTATACAGGCAATAGGAAGTCACATAAATTTTATTATAATGAAGGATTTGAGATCTATGATTTTCATTTCGTGAAAGTTATGAGAGAAGATCAAAAATTTTATTAATTTTATGTAAAAAACCATTGTAAATTCTAGAAACTATTTTATATTTGCAACCGCTTTACAATAGAACTTATTTTTATTTAAAAGCACAGCAAGTAATTGCAATAATCTTTACCAATGCGAAAGTAGCTCAGTTGGTAGAGCGTCAGCCTTCCAAGCTGAATGTCGCCAGTTCGAACCTGGTCTTTCGCTCCAAGTCTTTAAAAGGTAGACTCTAAAATCTTTATTTACCAATGCGAAAGTAGCTCAGTTGGTAGAGCGTCAGCCTTCCAAGCTGAATGTCGCCAGTTCGAACCTGGTCTTTCGCTCAAAGTCTTTAAAAGATAGACTCTAAAATCTTTATTTACCAATGCGAAAGTAGCTCAGTTGGTAGAGCGTCAGCCTTCCAAGCTGAATGTCGCCAGTTCGAACCTGGTCTTTCGCTCAAAAAGCCGAAACATTTGTTTCGGCTTTTTTTATTTTACTTCTTTAATTTATCTCCAAATAAGAACAACCCCACTATAATCGCTCCGATAATTCCGATCATTAAAGTATTATTCCCCACAACACTCGGCTTTAACAATATTGTTAACACATAACCTCCTATTGCACCCCCTAAATGTGCAGAATGCCCAACGTTACCTACTTGGTTTTTCATTCCGTAGATTGAATACAGTAAATACCCAATACCAAAAATATAACCTGGCAAAGGAATAGGAATTGGTAACATGATTAATTCCATATCTGGATAGAGCATTATTGATGAAAAAATAACACCAGATACAGCTCCCGAAGCACCAACAGCACTATAATATAATTCTTCTTTATGTTGATATAATGAATACAGACTTCCTGAAACCAAACTACCAACGTAAATCAGCAAGAAATAAGGAGTTCCGAAATTAACAACCACTACTTTTCCAAAAAGATACAAAGCATACATGTTAAACCCTAAATGCATCCAATCTACATGTAAAAAACCCGATGTTAGCATTCGTAATTTATCGCCGCTTAGTATCTTCTGTACTTGAAACTTGTATTTATCAAAAAAAACAAGATCATTAAAACCTTTATAAGAAATTAAAACGTTTGCGACTATTAGTATTAAAATAATTTGACTCATATTTTATATTTAATACCACAAAAATAATCAAAAGTTAATAAAGCAAATGATTAATAATTTAATGCGATATTTGCATTTTTAAATTTACAATATGAAGTTTTTTACATTTGCCATTACCTACCCTTTTATATGGTTACTATCAAGATTACCTATGGGAATTTTATATTTATTTTCAGACTTTTTCTTTTTTGTATTATACCATATTCTTGGTTATAGAAAAAAAACTATTATAGGTAATTTAAACACAGCTTTTCCTAATAAAAAAAGAAAAGAGATAAATAAATTATCAAGAAAATTCTCTAGACACTTTGTTGATTTAATTTTTGAAAGCATTAAATCTTTTACTATTAGTGAAAAAGAAATACTAAAAAGATACAAATACAAAAACCCTGAATTGATAAACGAATTAACAAAACAAGGAAAAAGTATTGCTCTAGTTGGCGCTCATCAAGCAAATTGGGAATGGGCTTTTGCAATGCCTAAATTCTTAGATATTAATTGTTACGGAGCCTATACGAAAATACAAAATCCATATTTTGAAAAAAAGATAAAAACTTCAAGAACCAAATTTGGTTTCGAAGGAGTTCCTACAATTGAATTTAATAAAACCATTAGTAGCAGAGAAGCAAAAAAAATACAAACTCTTTATATTTTACTAAGTGATCAATCACCTAAAGTACGTAAAACAAGATATTGGTCTCATTTTTTAAATAAAAAAGTACCTGTACATACTGGCGCTGAAATCTTAGCTAAAAAATACGACTTAACAGTTGTTAACATGAATACCACAAAGATTAAACGAGGATATTTTGAAACTGAATTTGAACTAATAACAGACAACCCTAAAAGTTTTGATAATTTTGAAATAACAGATAAGTTTTTAGAAATAACAGAAAGAAATATAAATAAACAACCAGAGTGCTATTTATGGTCTCACAAACGCTTTAAGCACAAAGACAAATACGACGAATGGTTAAAAATCAGAAAAACTTCTCAAAAATAATTGAGAAGTTTTTTTTTGCTTTAAATTAAAAAAGTCTTCTCAAATGAGAAGACTTTTTGGGTGGAAGACGGGATTCGAACCCGCGACCCTCGGTACCACAAACCGATACTCTAACCAACTGAGCTACAACCACCATGTAACTTGCGGGTGCAAATATACAACAGTTTCTAACTTCTGCAAAACTTTTTTTTAAATTAATTTACTTAAATTTTCAACAGCAACGTAACGCTCTGAGGTAAAACCTTCTGCATAATCTACACCTATTAATCTTCCTAAATCTTTTGCTCTATAATTTATACTATCTGTAAAATTCTTACTTGTTATTGGCGTTTCTGGTTCATTACTTGTCGGATCAAAGAACTGAGAACTGTATGCTAAAACTGAAGCTTCTTTTTTATCCATAAATCCAGTTACATCAACTACAAAATCTGGCTCAATATTTTTCCATTGTATGTAATGATATACTTGTTTCGGTCGCCATTTTTCTTGTAGCTCACCATCTAACTCAGTTTCAATCTTCATCAAACCACTTAAAAAACAAGCATCAGAAACAACTTTACTTCCTTTCGGATGATCAATATGCCTATCATCAATTGCATTGCACAATACAATGTCTGGCTTGTACTTACGAATCATTTTTACAATAGCCAATTGACGCTCTTTATCATTAATAAAAAAACCATCAGCAAAGCCTAAATTTTCACGAACGGAAACTCCTAGAATCTCAGCAGAATTTGCAGCTTCCCTATCTCTAATATCAGCAGAACCTCTTGTACCAAGTTCTCCCCTAGTTAAATCTACAATACCTACTTTTTTACCTAATGATATTTCTTTCGCAATCGTAGCGCCACAACCTAATTCAACATCATCTGGATGCGCTCCGAACGCCAATATATTTAATTTCATCTATTTTATTATTTTAAAGCTTGCTCTATATCTTCTATTAAATCTTCTGTTTCTTCTATACCTACTGAAAAACGAATTAAACCATCCTTTATTCCTTGATTTGCTCTTTCTTCGGATGATAATAAAGAGTGAGAAGTTTCAGAAGGACTTAACATCGTGCTTTCAATACCCGCTAAACTCATTGATGGCTTTATTAATTGTAATCTATTCATAAAATCCATCGCGTTTAAACTTTCATTTAACTCAAAAGAAAGCATCCCTCCGTAGTATTTCATTTGAGAAACTGCTAGCTCATGATTTTCATGAGATTTTAAACCCGGATAATATACTTTTGATACTTGCTTATTACTCTCTAAATAAGTCGCCATTTTTAAAGCATTTTCACTTTGATGCTTTACCCTTAAATTTAACGTTTTTAAACTACGTTCTAACATCCACACCGTAAAATCACTTAAACTTCCTCCTAAGTTTTTGGCAAGATTCCAAATTCTATCAATATGCTTATCTGATGCAGCTACGGCTCCTGCTAAAATATCAGAATGTCCTCCCATATATTTGGTTGCCGAATGCAGCATAATATCAATACCAAAATCAGCAGGTGTTTGGTTTATTGGCGATGCAAATGTATTATCAATCATTGTTATAAGCTTATTTTCCTTAACCAAATTAGCCACTGCTTTTATATCAACAATTTTTAATAATGGGTTTGATGGAGTCTCAATAAAAATAACCTTTGTATTTGGCTTTATCTCTTTTTTAAAATCCTCAATATTTAAACTTTTCGTAAAAGAATATTCAATTCCGAATTTATCAAACTCTTCAACAACAAAATTATATGTACCTCCATATAATGTTTCTTGCAATATAATATGATCTCCTTTTTGTAAAAAAGCAAGCATTGTTGTGCTTATTGCTGCCATTCCTGATCCAAAAATTAAAGCTCCTTCTGTTTTCTCTAGAGCTGCTATCTTCTTACATAAATACTCTTGATTAGGCGTATTAAATGAACGTGGATATCTTTTTACATCTACCGCATCAAATTCATAAGATGTAGACATGAATATAGGCGAAATGGCTCCTTTAAATTGCTCGTCTTTTATTTCTCCTACATGCGTACATATAGTATTTATACCTAGTTCACTGTTTTTTTTCATCTTTACGAAATTTAGCAGCTAATTTACTAAATCCATTTTCGTTTTGAAATAAAATATCGATATCTTCGTACTTATGATTAGAATTGCCATTATTGGAGGCGGAAATGTAGCAACACACTTAGCGAGTGCTTTTAATAAAACTAAAGAAGTTTCTTTAGTGCAAGTGTATGCCAGAAATATTGAGCAAATTGCGTTTTTAAAGCAAGAAGTTAGCGTAACAGATAACTTAGGTTTATTAAAAGATGCCGATGTTTATATCATTGCTGTTTCTGATGATGCTATAACTGAAGTTTCATCAAAAATTAATAAAAAAGATAGCCTAATTGTTCACACCTCTGGAAGTGCTTCATTAGACTCGCTAAAAAACAAAGGTAGAAAAGGTGTTTTTTACCTCTTGCAAAGTTTTTCTAAAGACAAGGCTGTTGATTTTAGTGAAATTCCGTTTTGCCTAGAGGCTGAAAACGAAGAAGATTTAACTACGCTAAAAACAATTGCCAAGACTATCGGAAAAAAAATATATTCTATTAATTCCGTGCAACGTAAAACAATACATGTAGCTGCTGTTTTTGTAAATAACTTTACAAATCACTTTTACAAAATTGGTGAAGATATTTGCAAAGAACATCAAGTTCCTTTTGAAATTTTACAACCTTTAATTCAGGAAACAGCAAGGAAAATTATCTCCTTAAATCCAGAAGAAGCTCAAACTGGACCTGCGAAGAGAAACGATCAAAAAACGATTCAGAATCATTTAGAGTTACTCAATAAAGAACAACAAGAAATGTATCAACTTATTACAAATTCAATCCAAAAAAATGGAAAAAAGTTATAAAGAAATATTACCTCAAATAGATACTTTAATTTTTGACGTGGACGGCGTTTTAACAAACGGAATCGTAACCGTTTTTCCTGACGGACAATTAGTGCGCCAAATGAATATTAAAGACGGATACGCTTTAAAAGCAGCTGTAAAAGCAGGTTTTAAGGTTTGTATTATTTCTGGAGGAAAAAATGAAGGAGTTCGTACTCGATTAGCCAACTTAGGCATTACTGATATTTATTTAGGCGCGCATGATAAAATTAAACAGTTTAACGAACTTATAGAAAAGTACAATTTAAAATCAGAAAACGTGTTATACATGGGTGATGATATTCCTGATTATGCGGTTATGAAACTGGTTGGAATGCCATGTTGCCCTAATGATGCTGCAAGAGAAATTCAGCAAGTATCTAAATATATTTCCGATAAAACTGGTGGAAATGGCTGTGCTCGCGATGTTATAGAACAAGTATTAAGGGTTCAAGGAAAATGGAACAACAATTTTGATGCTCAATACGATTAAATGGAACAATTTTTGAAAACTAAATACTATATTAAAAACACAATAAAAATGAAAAACACTATTTTAATTTTTTTATTAATTATTAGCTCTTCTATAAGTGCTCAAACTATTTTTGGTAAATGGGAAAACCGTGATGAAGAAACCAATAAGGTAGATTCTGTAATTGAAGTTTATGAAAAAGGCGGCAAAGCTTTTGCTAAAATTATAGAAATCACAGACAAAAACAGACAAGATGTTTTATGTACAGAATGTAGCGGTAAACGTAAAGACACTCCTATTTTAGGAATGAATATTTTAACTGGTTTAGAAAAAGATGGTGATGAATGGAGCGGTGGAAAAATACTAGATCCTAAAAACGGAAAAGAATACAAATGCTACATTCAGTTAGACTCTAGTAATAAATTAAAAGTACGTGGTTATCTTGGGTTTGCTGCCTTTGGTAGAACTTCATATTGGTATCGTAAAAAATAATTTTTTTCTTTTCCATAAAAAACTCTAACTACTCGCTAGTTAGAGTTTTTTTATTCCCTTTTTTTTAATATCACTTTTCAATTTAATATAGGGTACCCGAAAAGTGTGCCTTTTATTAAAACTTATATAACAATCAAATATTAAAAAAAGATTTAAAACCTCTGACTACAAACATAACAGATAGCTAATCATATATCTAAAAAGGTATAATTTAAATGAATTGACTCTAGCATAAAAAACTAGCTAAACACCTCTTAAATATTACACTTATTTAGCATATTTACAAAATAAAAACTTAATATCACATAAAAAAATAACTACTACATTAATAAATTACACTTCTTGTTGTTTTTTAACTATTTACACAAATAAACAATAATACACAATTACTTCCGTTTTTAATTTGATCAACCTTCAAATCCTTCAAACAAATGAAACAAATTATCAAATTAATGACGTTAGCTATTCTAGTTTCGTTACAAAGTTGCGACAAACAAGAAATAGAAAAAGACATAGCTTTAAATGCTAACTCTCCAGAAACTGGTGTCCTACCTAATGAATTAGGTAATCATAACACAGCGCACAACTGCGCAACAGTATCTCAATTTGGACCAAATTCTTATTGGTCAAACACACTTGTAAACACAAGTGAAACAAATTTTTTAAAACAACAAAACAATAACGCTTCAAATCTGTTTGGAATATCAAATGTTCCTCTTTATTTTGCAGCAGGAAGCGGTACATTTAATGCACTTTCTTACGGACCTCCTAACAATTATATTATTTGGGGTGAAGAAATGCTGAGTGGCGCATTAAACTACGGAAGATCTGCCGTAGCATATATTGTTGCTCATGAAGTAGCGCATCAAATACAATTCAGGCAAGGGTACCCTTCAGTAAGAGGCGCTTCTAATACAGAGTTAGAGGCAGATGGTTTTGCTGGATATTTTTTAAGAAGAAGCTATACATCTAATTGGTCTGATGTTATTCCTGCATATAATTTTTCTCAATCTATTGCTGGCTCTAACGGTTCATCTCATGGAACTGCAGCGCAAAGACGTTCTTCTGTAAGGTTAGGATGGTTACTCGCTAATAACGGTACTTTATCTAATGCTAATCTTGATTATAACTTTTTCTACTACTATAACAGCTATATTTTACCTGGTAAATTAAAATCTAGCAATATTGAAAAGCCTAAAAAAATAGATCAAGGATTACATGAATTCATGTTAACTAAAATAAAAGAGTTAAACGATATTCATTCAGGAAAAATCTCTGAAGAAGAATATGCTAACCTAAGTAATAACTAAAATAATATTAAATAAGGGTTGATCATTTTATAAAAGAGAGGTTTTAAAAACCTCTCTTTTTTTTATTATATGTTGATCCATATAATCATAGTCTAATCACAAGAAATGGTATATTATTCTAAACTATCATAAACCTAATAACAACAAAAAAGCCTCACTATTTCTAGTGAAGCTTTAAGTGAGCCCTGGAGGATTCGAACCTCCGACCGCCTCCTTAGAAGGGAGGTGCTCTATCCAGCTGAGCTAAGAGCCCGTAGTTTTTATGTTTCTACGAAAACAGTGTCGGGGTGGCAGGATTCGAACCTGCGACCTCCTCGTCCCAAACGAGGCGCGATGACCGGGCTACGCTACACCCCGAGTGCAATTTAATTGCGGAGAGACAGGGACTCGAACCCTGGCGACAGTTACCCGTCGACAGATTAGCAATCTGCTCCATTACCACTCTGGCACCTCTCCTCGAACTTTAAACTACTTAATAAATAAGAGTTTTAAATTGCGAGTGCAAATATACAACCACTTAAGTGCTTTCACAAGTATTTTTTAAAAAAAATTACACTAATCAGGGTACTCAACTCGTAAGTGATAGATACTCATCAACTTATTCTTAATAATTTTTTTTATTTTTTCTATCTCTCTAAAGGTAATATCCGAATTTGTGAACTGATTGTCGTTTTTTTGCTTATCAATGATCTTATCTATTAAATTATCTATTGATTGTGCTGTTGGGTTTTTTAAACTTTTAGAAGCTGCCTCAGCTGCATCACACATCATTAAAATAGCTGTTTCTTTAGAAAAAGGAATTGGGCCTTGGTATTGGAACTTTTTAATATCTACTTCCTCTCCTTCTATAGTGTTCTTTAATTCTTGCTTATAAAAGTAATAAGTAACACTCGTTCCGTGGTGTGTTCTAATAAAATCTATTATTCTGTCTGGCAGTTTGTTTTTCTTTGCTATTTCTATTCCCTTTATAACATGGTCTAGAATTATTCGGGCACTATCTTTTGGTAATAATTCGTTGTGAGGGTTTACACCTGTAGATTGGTTTTCTGTAAAATACATTGGGTTTGCCATTTTACCAATATCATGATACAGTGCTCCTGTTCTTACAAGCATTGAATTAGCACCTATCTCGTTTGCTGCAGCTTCTGCTAAATTTGCCACTTGCATTGAGTGCTGAAAGGTTCCTGGCGCTTTTTCATTTAAGTCTCTTAATAATTTCGAATTTGTATTAGACAATTCTAACAAAGTAACATCAGAAACCAAACCAAACAACTTCTCGTAAAAGTAAATAAAGAATACTGCCAAGAAGGATAATAATCCGTTTGCTGCAAACAATCCGAAATACAACCAATTTATTTTATCTGCATTTCCTTCTTTTAATATTGAGAAAGCAAAATAAGTAACCATATAAATTAGAGTAATTTGTCCTATCGACATAAATAAACTTGCTCTTTTATACAGCTCAGAAACTGTTAATATTGTTACAATACCTGCAATAATATGTAAATAGATAAACTCGAAACTATTAGGCACAATAAATCCTAACAAAAGAACCGTTAGCACATGTGTGAATAATCCAAGTCTAGCATCAAAAAAAGCTTTTAAAACTATTGGTAAAATACTTAACGGTACAACATAAAGGTATTCAGAATTGTATTTAACAACCAATGTTTGCACAAAAATCATTAAAAAAACATTAAAGAAAATAAAGGTTACTTTATTGTTGTCGTTAAAAATTTCGAACCTATATTTCTGTAAAAAAAGTAATAGCATTAACAGTGCTAAGGCTACTAAAATTGTATATCCAAAAACAATCCAATAATAATTAGATTTTGTCCAAAGTTGCGAACTTGAAGCAGTTTCATATGATTTTAAAATATTGAATTTTCTTCCAACAACAACATCGCCTTTTAATATTATCAACTCTCCTTTAGAAACTTTTCCTTTTACATGTGATATATTTCTTAAAGCTTCATTTAACTCTTTACTACTATATTTAGTGTCATAAATAACATTTGGTCTAAGACTTTCTGATAAAAGGTTTAAAAGTATGTTTTGTTTACTTACATCAAGCTTATTGGTGTTTTTTGAAATAAACTTAAGCACATCTTTTGATTGTAATAACATAGAAAAAGAAATATCATCTATCGAATTTCCTTTACGTAAAATTATAAGTTCTCCTGGGTTTCCTCTTGTTACACTCGCATCATCTAAAAAACCGTAATGATATATTTTCTTAATAACAAGTTCTCCTTCCTTTTTTAAAGCACTTAAATCTTTAACTGATAAAGAATCGGAAAGAGCTAATTTAGCTTCAAAAGAATTTAAAACTCGTGTTTCTACCTCTTCATTATAAACAAAATATTTTTTAATATTAGACCTGATTTCGCGTGTTTCCGCATCAATTTCTTTTGCAGTTTTTTGAATAGCAAAATCAAATGGCGCATAAAAATTATCATACTGCCAAGGTTTTCCTTGCGGATAATCATATTTAAATTGTCCTTCTTTAGGGAAGAGGTATACAATTGATACAACTGTAATTAAAAATAATAATACTTTATAAATAATAGCATTATTCTTATATAACTTATTAATGAAATCGTTCATTTTATATGTTTAAAAATGTAAATATAACCTTTCTCTATTATTTGAGTATTGGTTATAAAATGGTTATTTTCGCAAAACAAATCTTAACACAATACATTCAAATATATGAAAGAAGTAGTTATTGTATCAGTTGCTAGAACACCAATCGGTAGTTTTTTAGGCAGTTTATCAACTATACCTGCACCTAAGTTAGGTGCTGTAGCAATAAAAGGAGCTTTAGAGAAAATTAACTTAAAGCCAGAAATGGTCGATGAAGTTTTTATGGGAAATGTGGTTTCTGCCGGAATTGGTCAAGCACCAGCTCGTCAAGCTGCAATTTTTGCAGGAATTCCTAACACTGTACCTTGTACTACTGTAAATAAAGTTTGTTCTTCTGGTATGAAATCTATCATGTTAGCTGCGCAAGCAATTGCTTTAGGTGATGCTGATGTTGTTGTTGCTGGTGGTATGGAAAACATGAGTATGATTCCTCATTATCAACATGCAAGAACTGGTTCTAAATTCGGTCCTATTAAAATGGAAGATGGTTTACAAAAAGACGGTTTAATTGATGCTTATGAACAAGTAGCGATGGGAGTTTGTGCTGATGAATGTGCAACTGAATATAGTTTCTCTAGAGAAGAGCAAGATGCTTTTGCTATCGAATCTTACAAACGTTCTTCTAAAGCATGGAGTGAAGGAAAATATGCTGATGAAATTGTACCGGTAGAAATACCTCAACGTCGTGGCGAACCTGTTGTCTTTTCTGAAGATGAAGAATATAAAAATGTGAAAATGGAGAAAATTCCTGCTTTACGCGCTGCTTTTACTAAAGACGGAACAGTTACTGCTGCAAATGCATCAACAATTAATGATGGTGGAGCTGCTTTAATTTTAATGTCTGCTGAAAAAGCTGCTGAATTAAACTTAACTCCTTTAGCTAAAATAAAAGGATATGCAGATGCTGCTCACGAACCTAAATGGTTTACCACTGCACCTGCTAAAGCATTGCCAAAGGCATTAGCGAAAGCTGGAGTTGCAATTGATGATGTAGATTACTTTGAATTAAACGAAGCGTTTTCTGTTGTAGGTTTAGCTAACATGAAAATTTTAAGTTTATCTGCAGATAAGGTAAATGTAAATGGTGGAGCTGTTTCTTTAGGACATCCATTAGGAGTTTCTGGAGCTAGAATTGTTATCGCTTTAACGTCTATCTTAAAACAGAATAATGCTAAAATAGGTGCTGCCGGTATTTGTAACGGTGGTGGAGGTGCTAGCGCAATGGTAATCGAAAGAGTTTAATCTTTAATTAACTAGTCAATGTCTTTCGGAATTTGTAATTTAAGTATTGTACCTCTTCGTCTTGAACCTGCTGACCGATCAGAAATGGTAAATCAAGTAGTTTTTGGCGAGCATTTTATGGTTTTAGAAAAATCTAAAAAATGGAGTAAAATTCGTTTAGCTTTCGATAACTACGAAGGTTTTATCGACAATAAGCAATATGAAGAAATTACAGAGGATGTTTATAATTCTTTATCCGAAGAAAACAAAAGCTATGCAGGTGAATTAATTGATTTTATTACTGATAACAATCATAATTTAACTACAATCCCTATGGGAGCTAGACTTCCGTTTTACAAAGACAAGAATATCAATATTAATAAAACTTTATATTCTTACGAAGGGAAAGTATGTAATACGAAACTAGCTAAATTTGTTATTATCGATACTGCTTTTCTATTTTTAAATGTGCCATATTTATGGGGCGGAAAATCGCCTTTTGGTATTGATTGCTCTGGCTTTACACAAACAGTATATAAATTGTGTGGCTACAATTTATTTCGTGATGCCAAAGAGCAAGCCAAACAAGGTGAAGTCTTAAGTTTTATTGAAGAAAGTGAACCTGGTGATTTAGCCTTTTTCGATAATGAAGATGGCAATATTACCCATGTTGGTATTATTATGAATGATTATAATATTATTCATGCGCATGGTAAAGTACGAATTGACAAGTTAGATCATAGCGGTATTTATAATATAGACACCAATAAACACACTCATAAATTAAGAGTAATTAAACGTTTTATTTAGAATTTCCTTAAAATACAAGTACAAAAAAAACCGAAACTTTTAAGTTTCGGTTTTTTTATGTTTCTGATATAATCTTATTTCATTGACTTGTATAAGTCTCTATATTCTGTTGCTTTCGCTTCATTTTCTAAAACCTCGTATAAGTTCATAAGAGTCTTTACAGTATCCATATTTCTATTTAAAGAATCTGCCTTTTCTAAGTAAGGTAACGCTTCTTTATAAACTTCTTTTTGTTGTAAAGCTAACTCATCGTACTTTTTAAAGTTTGATAAATTTTTATTCATCTCCTCTACAATTTTCTTATCCTTATTTAAAACAGCAACCGCTAAATTCATATAAGCATCAGCATAGTCCGGCTTTAATTCAACTGCCTTTCTATAATATTTTTTAGCATCATCAACTTTTCCTTCATTAAAGTTAACTACTCCTAAATTATAGTATAATGTAGGGTTTTCTGGATCTAAAGCAATTGCTTCACTCATTAACTCTCCAAACTTATCCATTCTTTTAAGCTTACTATACATATCAGCTTCATTGAGTAATAAATTTAAATCCTTTGGGTTTGCTTTTCTTGCCTCTGCTAAAGCCTCAATAGCCTCATCAGTTTTCCCTTGCTCTTTTAATAGTAAAGCAATATTCTTAACAATTATAGCTGTTTTAGATTCAGAAGATTTTATACTAGGCTTAATATACTTTTTAGATTTAACCATTAAATCTCTTTGCTGTTTAGAACCTAAGTTTTCAACTTTACCTGTTAATTTATTTGTTGCTACATATTGAGTTTCAACACCTGTATAACCAACTTTTCTTAGTTCTTTATAATACTTAATTGCTGTATCATAATCTTTTGCTTGTGTTGCTGATATAGCTGCATTATACACAAAAGAAGTATCTGTTGGACTTAACATATATGTTAAGTAAAAGTTTTCGGCTGCGTTTTTGTAATCCTTTTTATTATTGTATAAATCTACAGCCTTGTTAGATACTTCCTGAACTAATTGATTCAATAATGGTTTAGCTTGTTCAGAATACTTATTATCCTCCATTGCTAATAATATTTGAAAAGCTTCTGCAGAATTTTTATAATCTTTTTTTGCCGCTAAAGCTTTACCTTTTAAGAAATAAAATTTAGATTTATATTTATCTTCTCCTTCTGCCATTACTAGTTCTTCAACTGAGTTAAGAGTAGAAATTGCTGTTGAATAATCTTGTTTTTTTATAGCTTTCTCAGCTGCTTTTAATTCAGATTTTTGAGCCATTAATCCTAATGTCATCAATCCTAAAGAAAAGGTTAAAATTTGTTTTTTCATTTTAATTACTGTTTTATTTATTGTTGTTCTTGATCTTCGTTTGTTATATCTTCATTTTCAATTTCCGTGCCATTTTCTTCTTCTTCATTTTCATCATCGTCTTCTTCACGCATAACTTTTGCAACGGCAGCAATACTATCGGTGTCTTTTATGTTAATTAAACGAACACCTTGCGTTGCACGTCCCATAACACGTAAATCTTCAACAGCCATACGAATTGTAAGTCCAGACTTATTAATAATCATTAAATCATTTGAATCATCTACATTTTTAATTGCAACTAATTCACCTGTTTTTTCTGAAATATTTAAAGTTTTAACTCCTTTTCCTCCACGGTTTGTAACTCGATAATCTTCTAGTTTAGATCTTTTTCCGTATCCTTTTTCAGAAACAACTAGAATATTACTATCCATGTCATTTACTGCAATCATACCTACAACTTCATCCTTATCGTGTTGTAATGTAATACCTCTAACTCCAGATGCAGTTCTTCCCATTGGGCGGGTTTTTGCTTCTTCAAAACGAATAGACTTACCTGACTTTAAAGCTAACATCACTTGGCTATCACCAGTTGTTAATTTAGCCTCTAATAGTTCATCGCCTTCTTTAATTGTAATTGCATTTATACCATTAGTTCTTGGACGAGAATATTGCTCTAAAGGCGTCTTTTTAACTTGCCCTTTTTTAGTAGCCATAATCACAAAGTGATTATTAATATACTCTTCATCTTTTAAATCTTCAGTAACTAAGAACGCTTTTACCTTATCATCTTGTTCGATGTTAATTAGGTTTTGCATTGCTCTACCTTTGGTATTCTTTCCTCCTTCTGGAATTTCATAAACTCGCATCCAGAACACTTTTCCTTTTTGAGTAAAGAACATCATATATTGATGATTTGTTCCTACAAATAAATGTTCTAAGAAATCTTCGTTACGAGTTGTTGCTCCTTTTTGCCCACGTCCTCCTCTATTCTGAACTTTGTACTCATCAAGATTGGTACGTTTCACATAACCTGCATGAGAAATAGTTACTACAACTTTAGAATCAGGAATCATATCCTCGATACGCATATCTCCACCAGCATAGTGAATCTCAGAACGACGCTCATCACCATATTTATCTCTAATAAGCGTTAACTCATCTGTAATTATTTGGTAACGTCTTGGTTCGTTTGCTAAAATATCTTTTAAGTCCGTAATTGTTAACATAATTTCGTCAAACTCTGCACGTAACTTATCTTGTTCTAGACCTGTTAATTGACGCAAACGCATTTCTACAATTGCTTTGGCCTGAATTTCTGTCAATTCAAAACGTTCAATTAAACTTTCTCTAGCTTCATCTCCATTTTTAGAAGCACGAATAATTTTAATTACTTCATCAATATTATCCGAAGCAATAATTAATCCTTCTAAAATATGTGCTCTTGCTTCTGCTTTCTTTAATTCAAATTCTGTTCTACGAACAACAACTTCATGTCTATGCTCTACAAAATAATGAATTAATTCTTTTAAGTTTAATTGCTCTGGACGGCCTTTTACTAACGCAATATTATTTACACTAAACGATGTTTGTAATTGTGTATATTTATATAATTTATTTAAGACGATATTAGGTATCGCATCACGTTTTAAGACATATACAATACGCATTCCGTTCCTATCAGACTCATCGCGTATATTGGCAATTCCTTCTAATTTTTTATCATTTACTAACTCGGCAGTTTTTTTAATCATTTCTGCTTTGTTAACCTGATAAGGAATTTCAGTAACAATAATACATTCTCTTCCTTTTACCTCTTCAATAGTAGCTTTGGCACGCATTACAATACGACCTCTACCTGTATGAAAAGCATCTCTTACACCATCATAACCATAAATAGTTCCTCCCGTAGGAAAATCTGGTGCTTTAATGTGCTGCATTAACTCATCAATCTCTATATCTCTATTTTCGATATAAGCAATCGTACCGTTTACAACTTCTGTTAAGTTGTGCGGTGCCATATTTGTTGCCATACCTACTGCAATACCAGACGCTCCGTTTACTAATAAGTTTGGAATACGTGTTGGTAAAACCGTTGGTTCTTGCAAAGTATCATCAAAGTTTAAACGATGATCAACAGTTTCTTTTTCAATATCAGCTAACATATCTTCTGATATCTTCTGCATTCTAACCTCGGTATAACGCATTGCTGCTGGAGAATCTCCATCAACAGAACCAAAGTTACCCTGCCCATCAACCATCATATAACGTACACTCCAACTCTGTGCCATACGAACCATAGAATCATATACAGAGGTATCACCATGTGGGTGATACTTACCCAGTACTTCCCCTACAATTCTTGCTGATTTCTTATATGATCCTGTTGCTTTAATCCCTAGCTCATGCATACCATATAAAACTCTTCTGTGAACTGGTTTTAAACCATCTCTTACATCTGGTAATGCTCTTGATACGATAACCGACATCGAATAATCGATATACGCTGATTTCATTTGCTCTTCAATGTTGATAGGGATCAACTTTTCGCCATCTGCCATATATATTTTTTTAAAATATTAATTCTCAATTTCGTTAAAAAAGTGAATTTTACACTTGATAAAACTCACTCCTAAAATACACTAAAATTAGCTGTACCTCTTAAAACATTGCAAGATACTATAATGGCTGCTTTTACACAAAAAATAAACTTACTGTTTTAATCATACTTATCAACAATTTTAACATTTATTTTCATATATTGATCTTGCCATTATGTCTGCTTAAAACTATTGGCATCTTTTTTGTAATTTTTAAGAAAAAAACTTACTAACTTTACATTTATACAAATTAAATTTATGGACGATAATTTTTCACCACAAGTTAGAGATGTAATTACTTTCAGTAAAGAAGAAGCCTTAAGACTAGGGCATGATTTTATTGGAACAGAACACCTGTTATTAGGTTTGATTAGGAAAGGAGACGGTAAAGCTATTGAAATACTAACTACTTACGATGTAGATTTGGATTTAATGCGCAATAAATTAGAGAAATTAAACCCAACCACCCCATCAATAGCAAACATCGAAAAAAAGAGTTTGCACCTTACAAGACAAGCTGAAAAAGCAATAAAAACAACGTTTTTAGAAGCTAAATTATATCAAAGTAACTCTATAGACACTGCTCATTTGTTGTTATGTATTTTACGTAACGAAAATGACCCAACTACTAAACTACTTCAAAAATATGATGTAGGCTACGAAGAAGCAAAAGCGCTTTACAAGGAACTCCATGTAGAAGATACTTTTTCTTCTCCTACTGCCGAAACACCTTCTGAAGATGAATTTAGTAATGAAAAATCAAATCCTTTCGGGCAACAAACACCTAAAGGAAAACAAGCTAAAAAATCTAAAACTCCTGTTTTAGATAATTTCGGGCGCGATTTAACATTATTAGCAACCACTGGCAAATTAGACCCAGTTGTTGGTCGAATAAAAGAAATTGAACGTGTTTCTCAGATTTTAAGTCGACGTAAAAAGAACAATCCAATGTTAATTGGAGAGCCTGGTGTTGGTAAATCTGCCATAGCAGAAGGTTTAGCGTTAAGAATTGTAGAACGCAAAGTATCTCGTATTTTATTCGATAAAAGGATTGTTTCTTTAGATTTAGCCAGCTTAGTTGCCGGAACAAAATATAGAGGTCAGTTTGAGGAACGCATGAAAGCCCTAATGAACGAATTAGAGAAGAATGACGACATTATTTTATTTATCGACGAAATTCACACTATTGTTGGCGCAGGTGGTGCTACAGGCTCTTTAGATGCCTCTAACATGCTTAAACCAGCTTTGGCCCGTGGAGAAATTCAATGTATTGGTGCCACTACTTTAGACGAATTTAGAACTAACATCGAAAAAGATGGTGCTTTAGAGCGTCGTTTTCAGAAAGTAATTGTAGAACCTACAACGGTTGAAGAAACAGTACAAATTTTACATAACATTAAAGCTAAGTACGAAACTCATCACCAAGTATCATATACTGATGAAGCTATTGATGCTTGTGTAAAATTAACGAATCGCTACATGACAGATCGCTTTTTACCAGATAAAGCTATCGATGCTTTAGATGAAGCAGGATCTAGAATACATATAACCAATATTGTTGTTCCGCAACAAATATTAGAACTAGAAGCTAAACTGGAACAAATTCGCGAACAAAAAACAAAAGCTGTAAGCGGCCAGAAATACGAAGAAGCAGCAAAGCTACGTGACGACGAAAAAAATATTGAAACAGCGCTAGAATCTGCTCAAAACCAATGGGAAGAAGACGCTAAACTAAATAGAGAAATTGTTACCGAAGATAATGTTGCCGAAGTTGTTTCTATGATGACAGGAATACCTGTTAACAGAGTTGCCGAAGCAGAAAGTCATCGTTTAGCCGATTTACCTAACATGATTAAAGGCAAAGTTATAGGTCAAGATGATGCTGTAACCAAAGTAGTAAAAGCCATACAGCGTAATCGTGTAGGTTTAAAAGACCCCAATAAACCAATTGGTTCTTTTATTTTCTTAGGGTCTACTGGAGTTGGAAAAACTCAATTAGCAAAAGTACTGGCTCGTGAATTATTTGACTCTAGCGACTCTTTAATTAGAATTGATATGAGTGAGTATATGGAAAAATTTGCTATTTCTCGTTTAATTGGTGCACCTCCAGGATATGTAGGTTATGAAGAAGGCGGACAGTTAACAGAAAAAGTTAGAAGAAAACCATATTCGGTAATACTTTTAGATGAAATTGAAAAAGCACATCCAGATGTTTTTAACATGCTTTTACAAGTTTTAGACGACGGGCATATTACGGATAGTCTGGGTAGAAAAATCGATTTTAGAAACACTATTATTATTATGACTTCTAATATTGGAGCTCGTAAAGTAAAAGAATTTGGCGCTGGTGTTGGATTTGGTACTGCTTCTAAAAAAAATCAAGAAGATGCACATGTAAAAAGTATTATTGAAGGAGCTTTAAAAAAATCATTTGCTCCCGAATTTTTAAATCGTATTGATGATGTTATCATTTTTAACTCGTTAGAACGAGAAGATATTCATAAAATTATCGACATCGAATTAGAAAAACTTTTAACGCGTATTGCTGATTTAGGCTATAAATTAATGTTAAGCGAAAAAGCTAAAGACTATATAGCAGATAAAGGATTCGATAAAAAGTATGGTGCAAGACCTTTAAAAAGAGCAATTCAGAAATACATTGAAGATGCTTTAGCTGAAGAGATTGTAA
Organism: Tenacibaculum sp. AHE14PA; assembly: GCF_019278465.1. Taxonomy (GTDB): domain Bacteria; phylum Bacteroidota; class Bacteroidia; order Flavobacteriales; family Flavobacteriaceae; genus Polaribacter; species Polaribacter bernardetii. The sequence continues at coordinate 1,418,553 of NZ_CP058983.1, forward strand.
ACTCTAAACTAGATGAAGGTGATACTATTTTTATGGATTTAGATGAAAAAGACAACAAGTTAATCATCAAAATAGAAAAAGGAGAAAAACCTACAGAATCTCGCACTGAAATAGGCGAGTAAAACATACAAAACTCCTAAACACTGTGTTTGGGAGTTTTATTTTTTCAAAAAACACAAGATACTTATAAGTAATTTTTCACTAAAGACCCAAAAAATAGTAAATATTTTGTTAAATTCTTTGATAAAAATTCTAAAAAAAGTAACTTCGGCCCCTAAATCCCTTATTAACAAAAATATTAAACAATGAAAAGACTAGTACTTTTAGCACTTATAGGAGTTACCATTATTTCATGTAAAAAAGAAAAACCAGTAAAAGATTACCTTATTCTATCTGGTAATATAGAGAACTTCAAAAAAAGAGATATTACTTTGGAAAGTTTTCGTTTTAGCAAGAAAATAAAATTCGATAAAAAAACAGGTTCTTTTTCTGATACTTTAAAAATTAATAGAGACGGTTATTATACTTTAATCGTTAATAAAAAACCTATTAATTTATACCTTAATGATACTGTAGATACAGCAATTAAACTTGATTACAAAAAAGCAGACAAAATCAGCTTTAAAGGGACCAATGCAAACATCAACAGCTATTTTGTTCAAAAAAAGAAAAAATTTTCTGAAATTTTAATAAACGCTAACAAGTTATTCTCTTTAGAGGAAGAAGCTTTCCTAGAAAAAATGGATGAATATAAAGATGCCTTAACAGAGCTGTCTATCGCTAATAATTTACCTACCGAATTCTTAAAGAGTGAAGTTAAAAACATTGATTATGAGTACTTAAGAAACTTAAGTAATTATGAAGTTTTTTACGCAACTTTAACAGGAGATAAAGATTTTAAAGTTTCAGAAGATTTCCCTGACCCATTAAAAGACTTTAATTACAGTAGTGGTGATGACTATGTAAATTCTTATTCTTATCGTAAAATGTTAGAAACTCAAATTGAGGCTTTAACTAAAGAGAAAAATAAAGAAGGAGAGGATTATTATTTAACATATTTAGAAACTGTTCAAACAGAAGTTAATGATACTTTAGCAAAGAATGATCTATTATATGAAAGTGCGAAAAGTAGTATTACTTTTACGACAAACTTAAAAGAATTTCATGATAAATTCATGGCTTACTCTACAAACAAAGAGAATAAAAAAGAAATTTCAATTAGTTACAATACGCTAAAATCTACAGCTAAAGGGCAACCAGCTCCTAAATTTAAAGATTTTGAAAACTATGCTGGTGGAACGACTTCTTTAGATGATTTGTTAGGCAAAGGAAAGTACTTATATATTGATGTTTGGGCTACTTGGTGTGGTTTTTGTAAAAGAGAAATTCCTTTATTAAAGAAATTAGAAGAAGAATACCACGGAAAAAATATTGAGTTTGTAAGTATTAGTGTTGATGATAAAAACCAACATGAAAAATGGAAACAAACAATTGTAGATCGTGAAATGACAGGAATACAATTATTTAGTGGAAAAAAACAATCTGAATTAGAATGGGCTCAAAAATTCTTAATTAAAGGATTACCTAAGTTTATTATTATAGATCCTAATGGAAATATTGTAAACCCTAACGCTCCTGCACCTTCTGGAGGAGAAGAATTAATTAATATTTTTAATGAATTAAAAATATAAAATAATATAATAATATAATAATATAATCAGCATAAAAAAACCGCCAATTGGCGGTTTTTTTATGCTTCAAAATTTATTAATTAAATTGCAATTTTGAGAACCGAATAAAAAAAAGTAATTTCCCTTAAAATTGAGAAGAAATGAAAAAACTAATCCTATTATGTATTGCATGTGTTGCTTTTTTTTCATGTAAAAAAGAAAAACCAGTAAAAGACTACCTTATTTTATCTGGTAACATAGAGAACTTCAAAAAAAGAAATATTACTTTAGAAGGCTTTAATTTTACTAAAAAAATAAAATTTAACAAGGAAACATCCTCATTTTCAGATACTATTAGGATTAATAGAGACGGATATTACACGCTTATACTTCAAGAAAGAAGAGTGTCTTTAAACTTATATCTCAATGACACTGTAGACACAGCAATTAAGCTTGATTATAAAAAAGCAGCTGAAATTAGTTTTAAAGGAACTAATGCAAACATTAACAGCTATTTTGTTCAAAAAAAGAAAAAATTTTCTGAAATTTTAATAAATGCTAATAAATTATTCTCTTTAGAAGAAGAAGCATTTTTAGAAAAAATGGACGAATATAAAGATGCTTTAACGGAGTTATCTATTGCTAACAATTTACCTACTGAATTCTTAAAGAGTGAAGTAAAAAACATTGATTTTGAATATTTAAGAAACTTAAGTAATTATGAAGGTTATTATGGAACTTTAACTGGCAATGCCGATTTTAAAGTATCAGAAGATTTTCCTGACCCTTTAAAAGACTTTAATTACAGTAGTGGTGATGATTATGTAAATTCATATTCTTACCGTAAAATGTTAGGAGTCCAGATAAAGAAAATATCTCAAGAAAAAAATAAAGAAGGAGAAGATTACTATTTAACGTATTTAGAAACCGTACAAACTGAAGTAAATGACACCATTGCAAAAAATGATTTATTATACAAAAACGCTAAAGATGGTATAACTTACACTGATAATTTAAAAGAATTTCGTGATAAATTCATGGCATATTCTACCAATAAAAATCATAAAAAAGAAATATCTAATACCTATAACATTTTAAAAACTACCGCTAAAGGGCAACCAGCTCCTAAATTTAAAGATTTTAAAAATTATAATGGAGGAAACACGTCTTTAGATGATTTATTAGGTAAAGGAAAATATTTATATATTGATGTTTGGGCTACTTGGTGTGCTTACTGTAAAAGAGAAATCCCTTTATTAAAGAAACTAGAAGAAGAATACCACGGAAAAAACATAGAGTTTGTAAGTATTAGTGTTGATGCTAATGATGATTATGACAAGTGGAAACAAACTATTGTTGATCGTGAAATGACAGGAATACAACTATTTAGCGGAAAAGAATTAGCAGATTTAGAATGGGCTCAGAAGTTTTTAATAAAAGGATTGCCTAAATTCATCATTATAGATCCTGATGGTAATATTGTAAACCCTAATGCGCCTGTACCATCTCAAGGGGAAAGGCTAATTAATATCTTTGATGAATTAAAAATATAATGTAATTATATTTTAAAACAAAAAAACCGCCAATTGGCGGTTTTTTTTATGCTGATTATATACGTTTAAAATCTATTATCACCGTCTAAAATATTTCCTAAACCACCTAAAACACTTCCTTCTCCTTTATCTCCTTTACCATTTTGTGGCGCCATTGCTAAAACTCTACCAGCTAATCTGCTAAATGGTAAAGACTGAATATAAACCGTACCAGGACCTTGAAGTTTCGCAAAAAACAAACCTTCGCCACCAAACACCGTATTTTTTATTCCTCCTACAAACTCAATATCATAATCCACATCTTTTGTAAAACCAATAATACAACCCGTATCTACCTTTAAAATTTCACCTGCTTGCAATACTTTTTTTGCCATTGTGCCTCCAGCATGCACAAAAGCCATTCCATCTCCCTCTAGTTTCTCCATTATAAAACCTTCTCCTCCAAACAAACCTCTACCTAACCGCTTAGAAAATTCTATACCAATAGAAACTCCTTTCGCTGCACATAAAAAAGCATCTTTCTGACAAATAAACTTACCATCAAATTCTGATAAATCGATTGGTATAATTTTTCCTGGATATGGTGAAGCAAACGAAACTTGTTTTTTGCCACTTCCTTGGTTAGTATAAACGGTCATAAATAAACTCTCACCAGTAAGAATTCTTTTACCTGCTGAAAATATCTTACCTAACAAACCTGTTTCTTGATTAGAACCATCACCAAAAATAGTACTCATTTTCACATCAGCCTCCATCATCATAAAGCTTCCACTTTCGGCAACAACCCCTTCTTGTGGATCTAATTCAATTTCTACATACTGCATTTCTTCTCCGAAAATGCGATAATCTATTTCGTGCGCGTTCATCTTTTTTGGTTTTAGTATTTAATAAATTAGACGTTCATAATTATTTTTTGTTACGGTTACGGTTACGGTTTCACTTTCAAACTCCACTCGAATTGAAATTTTGATACTGAAACTCCGTCTTTATTTATACCTTCTGAAGTTACCAAAACTGTTTGCCCCTCGCCTGTTTCTACTGATTTTTGTATTGCCGCTTTAATAGCCAAACCATCATTACACTCAAATACAATTCTGCCTGTTGCTTTTTTAGTAAAAGTAGCATTCATGTTTGTTACCAACATCGATACTTTTCTGTTAGATTTATCAATAGCTTGCATTACCAAAATACCTGTAGCTAATTCTGCAGCCATTCCTTGTACTGCCCAAAACATACTCTTAAAAGGATTTTGATTAATCCATCTATGCTTTACCGTTACCATCGATTTCTCTTCAGTAATAGACTTTACTTTAATTCCACAGATATATGCAGAAGGCAATTTAAATAAGGTGAAAAAATTAATTTTTCGAGGTGTAAACTTCATTTTATTAGTGTTTATGGGTAATGTTCTTTTTTTTATTGCTTAAATCTTTTTCTTAGCCCAAGAATAAGAAAAGTTAAAAGAATAGACGAAAATATTTTTTGAAAATATATCCATTTTAAATGCTCTGAATTATTACTTGGTTTAAAAAAAGGTAAACTAGCATCTATAGCTTCCTTCCAAGATATAAAACTACACTCACAATAATCATTTAACGAAAAGCAATCTGAATAAATAAACAAAGAAACAAGAAATAACCCTATAAAAAAGAATAATGGCCTAATCTAGTTTTGAGTATACCCTCCTAAATACTTATAGAAGTTAAATAAAAAATAATTTATAAAGGCTATAACAGCTTTTAATACTCGAAAGTTTTTAATACTCTTAACAAACTCATCATAAAAAGTCTTTTTACGCATCTCCATCTCACTAACGTAAGCCTTTCCTGCCAACTCCCAGTCTTTAGAATTCTCAAAATTTATTTTAAGTTCTCGATATAGATTCTCTTGTTCTTTATAAGGTGATTCATTATTAAATGGCAATTTATTTTTACGAACAAACATACGTTTCTGTTTATCCCAAAAACCATTTTCGAACTTTACTTTAGTAACATCTGACTCATTGTCAAAAATAATTCTTCCCTTTTCTTCATTCCAAATACAATTTTTAAACTTTACCTCTGTAATATCTGATTCATTAAAAAATGTATTTTTTAAATTTACTTCTCTAAAAACAACACTCTTTGGAAAATTCACCATACTAAAGTCAAGTTGCAAAATACCTTGCTGATCTCCTTTTAAACCTTTAAACAAAGTTTCATTTTCTTTTGAAAATTCCGCACCTCCAAATGAAACACCTTTTTTAAACCACGTATCTATAAAACTAGAGACTCCTAAAAAACTAGAAGCATCAAAAGTCGTCGAACCTAAAAACTGAGTTTTATTAAAATAAGTCTCTTTAGAAAACGTAGTATGATGAATAAAACTATCACTTCTGAACTTAGCTTTTTCAAAATTAACCTGTCCCATAAAAATTGAATGTACAAAATCACTCTTTCCTAAAAATTCAGAATAAGCAAAAATAACATCCTTCGAAAAAATGACTTTATTGAAATTAACTAATTCAGAAAACTTAACATTACCAAATCCTGCGTATTTCATAAAAGATGATTCACTAAAATCCGCTTGCCCTAAAAATTGAGCTAATTGAAATTCTACATCTTCCGAAAAATTCCTTACCTCTCCTGCATTCCAAAAGTTCTCTGAGTAATTTAATTTATCTTCTTTTGTTACCCTATCACTTACATCTTCAAATTCAGGAAAAATAAAATCAGAAAAATTATAATATTTTTCTAGTCTACCGAATTTCATAGCATGTCGCCTTATCAATTGCCAAAACTCTGTAACTTTATTTTTATCCCATATTTTCTCTTTACTTCCATTAACCTCCTTCTCTTCATACCAACTATCTTTTGGATTAGTAAAATAATTATCCTTTAATACTTGGTATTGATTTGTTTCTAAATCCTCATATTTTGTAATAAGAAAATACTTTAACATCTTTTCAGGTAACATTAGCTAATTTATTTTGTTGCTCAATTTACAAATAATACTCGGACTATTCCCTTATTTAAACCAGCAAAACAGGGCTATCTGAATCTAAAACACGAAAATAAAACACTACTGCCTCCTTCTCTATAAATGTTAAATAAATGTTAATTACAGTACTATGTATTGCATAATACCTTTTTAAAGATATATATTTGCATAGTACAGTATTATATAAATTATCTAATCATGCAAAAAAATAACGAAAACACCAACGCTTTCTTAATACACATATCCGCTTTTGCGGGATACTTATTCCCTTTAGGAAGTATTATAACTCCACTAATATTATGGCAAACGTTAAAGGATAAAAGTCAGTTTTTAGACAATCATGGTAAAGAAGCCGTAAACTTTAATATCAGTTTTGGTTTGTACATCTTTATATTAAGTGCTTCGTTTTTCTCTTTCTTTTTTGGAAGTTTTTTAGATATTTTTAATGGAATAGATATTGATTTTGGTGGGCATCATTCTTACAATGGCTTATTTGGCTTTATTGGAATCGCCTCATTAGTAAGTGTTGTTTCACTTATTAAAATAGCTTTAATAATTATCGCTGCCATGAAAGCAAATAAAGGAGAAAATTACACATACCCTTTTACAATTAATTTTATAAAATAACCTCATAAACCGCATTATATGAAGATAGAAAACACAAAAGCACAAATGCGTAAAGGAGTTTTAGAGTATTGCATTTTATCAATTTTACAAAATGATGACGCATATACTTCTGAAATACTTTCGACATTAAAAAGTGCTGAAATGATTGTGGTTGAAGGAACTATTTATCCGCTATTAACTCGTTTAAAAAACGCTGGATTATTAACGTATAGATGGGAAGAATCAACCTCAGGTCCGCCAAGAAAATACTATGTTTTAACCGAAAACGGTGGCATGTTTTTAAAAGAACTAAACAAAACATGGGGTAATTTAGTAAACGCAGTAAACCTAGTAACAAGTACAAAATCAACTAACGATGAATAAGACAATAAATATAAACTTAGGTGGATTCTTCTTTCATATAGATGAAATTGCTTATCAGAAATTAAAGCGCTATTTAGAGGCCATTGGGCGTTCTTTAAGCGATGACCCGCAGGGAAAAAACGAAATAATATCAGATATTGAAGCTCGTATTAGCGAACTTTTATCTGAAAGAATTACAGATGCTCGCCAAGTAATAAACGAAAACGATATTGAAGAGGTTATCGCTATTATGGGGCAACCCGAAGATTATGCTGAAGCTGAAGACAACTACAACGAGAACTCTTCATACAACTCAAGATCAACTAACCGATCATCTAAAAAATTATTTAGAGATGGTGATGATAAATTTTTAGGAGGTGTTTGCTCTGGTATTGCACATTATTTTAACCTGGATGTTATTTGGATTCGTATTGCTTTTATTGTTTTAGTAGCCTCTGGTTTCTCTCCGTTAGCCTACATAATCCTTTGGATTTTATTACCCGAAGCAAAAACAACTTCAGAGAAATTACAGATGGAAGGTGAAGCTGTAAATATTGATAATATTGAAAAAAAAATTCGTGACGAGTTTGAGTCTTTTTCAACAAAAATAAAAGATGGAGCAACTGGTATTTCAGAAAAAATATCGAGCGCAGATTACGAAAAAATGCGTGCGCAAACAAAATCTGGTTTTCAGGATTTTATAGACACTATGGGTAAAATTTTACTAACACTTTTTAAAGTGTTTGGTAAATTTATAGGAGTACTATTAATATTTATTGCTGGTATAACTATTGTTTCTTTACTGCTAGGTATATTTTCTATAGGAAGTTTAGAGTTTTTAAATGTTGATAGTGAATTTGTGCATTATCCGCCTTTCTTTTACGAATCGACTTTACCTAGGTGGTTACTGTCTATTTCATTATTTGTTTTAATCGGAATTCCGTTTATCGTATTATTCATTTTAGGGTTACGAATATTATCACCAAATATTAAAAAACTAAGTACCGGTGCTATCTTAACCTTATCAGGAATTTGGTTAGTATCTTTATTAGCAATCGGTTTTTCAGGTATCGAGTTTGCTACAACACATGCTTATAATGGTGCAAATATTAGTAAACACAGTATTAGTTACGCTATAAATGAACCTCTAAAAATTAGAGTAGTTAACGATGATAATATTTATTATAACCATAACCTACGCAACAGAAATAATTCGATTGGAGTTTCCGTTAATAATACTGAGTTAAAATACTCTAACGATATAAATATTGATGTTCGTAAAAGTGAAACTGGTAATGCTTATATCGAAATTAAAAAAACATCAGAAGGTAGAAAACGTAATAAGGCAAATGATAATGCTAAAGCGATTCAGTACAATTTTAAATCAGCAAATAACACCATTGTTTTTGATGCTTTCTTTTTAAGCGAATACAAAAACATCTGGAAAGATGAAGAGGTAAAAGCTACCATTTTCATACCAGAAGGAACAACAGTATATTTTGAAGGATCTTCTCGCAGGTTCTTAAATGATGTTAAAAACACGAAAGATATTTATGACCGCGATATGGCTAATCATCATTTTAAAATGACAACAAAAGGTTTTGAATGTACCGATTGTGATGATGATACAACGAACAACAATCAAGATAATAACTGGAATTCTGACAACGACGAAGATGTAAGTTTTTTATTCGACAGCACTATTAACGATTTAAAAGCTGAATTTATTATCAGTAAAAAAACCACTAAAAAAGAATTAGAAAAGCTAGTTACATGGTTTAAAAATAAAAAAAATATTGACATTAATATTGTGGATTCTAAATATAATAACAGTAACCAAATAGATAAAGTTACGCTAAGAATAAATTGCAATGATGGTTATAGAGGCGAATTAACAATCTCTAGCAATACTTTAAATGATATTTCTAAAGGTTTTAGACGAACTTATAATCAAGAACACAGAGGTTTAGCCTTTAAAACTTGGTAATCAAAAACAAAAACTATGGGAGCTATTTTCGATTTTTTCTTTAAAGGTAATTTTTTCTTTAAATTCATCACACTTTTGTATGCCTTATTATTCTCATTGATAACAAATGCACAAGTAGATGAAATTCCGAATTACAAAGCTGTAGATGCTAATTTACATAATGAAATTGTAAAAATGGATAGCATTTATTTTACCGCATACAATACTTGTGACATGAAAACCCAAGCAAAGTTGTATGATGAAGATTTAGAGTTTTTTCATGACAAAGGAGGTTTATCAACTTCTAAAAGTGATCTTTTAAAAGCCTTAGAGAAAAACATATGTGGCAAAGTAAACCGAACTTTAATAAAAGGAAGTATTGAAGTATATCCGATAAAAAATTACGGCGCAATTCAAATTGGTTATCATAAGTTTTCTAATAATCAAGAACCTAACGAAAAATCAGTTCCTAGTAAATTTATTGTTATTTGGAAACAAGAAAACAAACAATGGAAAATAACAAAAGTTATTAGCCTACATTAAAATATAGTTCACACTAAAAACATTAGTTCATTTGTTATAGCTAACTCCAATGACACTAATACTTGGTTTTATTAGTTTACTAAGTCAAAGCTTAATTGCTTTGGCTTTTTTATTTTTAATAACTTTGATTAATTCTTAATTTATTTAATAAAGCTTTTATCTTTGATAAATATAAATTGCAAAAGAAAAAATTTATGAAAAAAACATCTTTTATACTCTTTCTAATATTGATAAGTTGTAGTTCCCTTAAAGAGACTAAAAACTCATCTGAAAAGAAAAAAATAGAGATTTTTACTAACTCACAAAATTATACTCTAAAAATACCTAATCATTGGAAGACTGTAATTGATCATGATTTCATAAGTTATACACCTAAAGATTTAAATGATATTTTTCATAAAAATACTGTTAGAGTATTTAAAATCGCTCAAAAAGAAAAAACGTCTCTAAAGGAAATAATAGATGCCGAAATAAAAAAGCTAAAAAAAGTAATAAAAATAAATTCTCAACAGGTTATTAAAGATAAAACTCAATTCGGAACAACCTATATCCATCAATATAAACACAGTTGGAACCTAACTAATTATGAAGTAATAACATATTATTTTAAGGTTAAAAATAATTACTATTTATTTAGTTATTCTTCTGATGAAAGATTTCAAAAGAAATACTATTATGATGCTTTATCAATTTTCAAATCATTCACATTGAAATAAATCCTGAGCACTAAAGACAAACTACCTTAAAAAAACAATTCATAACAACAAAAACCCACACTTTATAAAGTGTGGGTTTTTGTTGTTTACGCTACTCCTAAAATTCTTTGAAGCGGAATAATTGTTGATTTTTTTAAGATGACCGACTTCTCTGTCAGTCCCCATATAGTAGTTTCTACCATTTTTAAACCAGTATCATCTACAAAGGTAATTCTTACTTTTCCTTTTTCTAGATTACCAAGAGCCAAAGCTCTCTTTAAATCTATAAAACGGTTAAGTTGATCATTTTTCTTTCCTAAAACTTCTGCTTTCGAAAAATTTAAAAATTTAATTTGTTCTTTTTCAATAATTTGAACATCGCTAATTGGTATCATATAATTGGGGAATTATAGGTTATTTACTAATACACATGAAAAACATAATATTTACCAAAAATAACAAATAACTACACTTTTCACAGTAAACATATGTTAATAAACACTATTAACTAATTAAACAATATAAATAACACATATTCTATACAATCCGTATTTAAAAACCATTTCCTTATTTTTACGATATGAAATACACTGTTTTAATATTATTATTCTCGTTATTTGTTCAATCTCAGCAGCTACCAAAAGGGTTTTCTTATTTACAAGAAATAGTTCCTTCTATAAAAAAAGAACTTAGATATTGCTCTGATAATAATTTTGTAGGTACTGCGATTAATGGGTATCAAGAAAACACACTTATTATCACTACAAAAGCAGCCAAAGCATTAAGTAAAGTACAAGGCGAGTTACTAAAAAAAGAATTGAGCCTGAAAGTTTTTGATGCTTATCGACCCCAAACTGCCGTAAATCATTTTGTGAAATGGGCACGTGTTATGAATGACACAGTAATGAAGCAGCAATACTATCCGAATGTTAAGAAAAGGCAGTTATTTAAAAAAGGATATATATCGTCAAAATCTGGTCATTCTCGAGGTAGCACAGTCGATTTAACTATTATCGATTTAAAAACAAATAAGGAGTTAGATATGGGAAGTCCTTATGATTTTTTCGGAATCTCTTCACATATTGTATATCCTAAATTAACCAAACAACAACAAAAAAACAGACAATTACTACAAACTATAATGCGTAAATATAATTTTAGACCTTATTCTAAAGAATGGTGGCATTTTACTTTAAGAAATGAACCTTTTCCTTCAACTTATTTTAAGTTTCCTATTCATTAAGAAACAACTGTTAAACATACTTCTAAAGTAATCACCTCTACTAAAACAACTTACATAACAAGTAAGTTTTAACGCTTTGTTTAGACAAAGAAAAAAAATGGGCATTATATTTGCCTATATTTATTTGAAATGACAAAAAAACTGCACTTCTTTTTATTTATTATTACGTTAAGTATAAGCTCATATAATTTTGCGCAACTTGATGGTTCTTTTGGCAATAAAAAAAATAATAACTCTTCTTCTTTTGGCAATATACCTGCCACATCTAAAGACGTTAAAAAACCAACATCGTTAGATTTTAAAAATAATGATGGTTTTAAAACGGCACATACTAAACAACAAAAGGATCTTAAAAAGAAACAAGCTGAAAGAGATTTAGAGAATAAAGGTATTTTAACCAAAGCTAAAATAGCAGAGCAGCAATACCTAAAATCTTTCCAAAAAATAAACGGAATGTACAACTACCCTGTTATCGATCAAGATTTAGGGAGTTTTAGTACAAAATCTAAAAATGTAAATATTATTTGCAGAGATTTTCAGTATCCAGACGGAGATCAGGTAATGATCCTTGTAAATAATATTCCGGTAGTTAGTAATTTAACACTTAAACAAAACTACCAATCTTTTAACATCCCTTTAGATGAAGGTATAAATACGATTGAAATCATAGCCTTAAATCAAGGAAGTTCAGGCCCTAACACCGCAGGATTTAAAATTTTTAATGATGCAGGTATGCTTATTTCATCTAATCAATGGAATTTGGCTACAGGTGCAAAAGCATCAATTATTATAGCAAAGCAAAAAGATTAGAGTTCAAAGATTTTAGCACAAAAAAACCTTGCTATAACTTTTAACAAGAACTTTTTTAAAATTACCAAAAACTACTTACTTTTGTAGTTACGTTTTAAAATACGCAAAACAAACAAACTTTAAATAAACAACTAATATATAATGAATAAAATAACCAAAGAAACCTATATCAATTGGTATAGAGACATGCTATTTTGGAGAAAGTTTGAAGATAAGTTAGCAGCTGTTTACATTCAACAGAAAGTAAGAGGTTTTTTACACTTATATAACGGTCAAGAGGCTGTTTTAGCTGGTTCATTACATGCAATGGATTTAACTAAAGATAAAATGATTACTGCATACCGTAACCACGTACAACCAATTGGTATGGGTGAAGATCCTAAACGTGTAATGGCAGAATTATATGGTAAAGCTACAGGTACCTCTAAAGGTATGGGTGGTTCTATGCACATTTTTTCAAAAGAATTTGGTTTTTACGGTGGTCACGGAATTGTTGGTGGTCAAATTCCGTTAGGAGCAGGATTAGCTTTTGGAGACAAATACAAAGGTAATGATGCCGTAACTCTTTGTTACTTTGGTGATGGAGCTGCACGTCAGGGATCATTGCATGAAACTTTTAACATGGCTATGAACTGGAAGTTACCAGTAATTTTCATCGTTGAAAACAATGGTTACGCAATGGGAACTTCTGTTGAAAGAACTGCTAACCACACTGATATCTGGAAGTTAGGTTTAGGATACGAAATGCCTTGTGGACCGGTAGACGGAATGAACCCTATTAAAGTTGCCGAAGCTGTTGATGAAGCTGTACAAAGAGCTCGTCGTGGTGAAGGACCTACTTTCTTAGAAATGAAAACATACCGATATAGAGGTCACTCAATGTCTGATGCACAACAATACCGTACAAAAGACGAAGTTGAAGAGTATAAAAAGATTGACCCTATTTCGCAAGTATTAGAGATCATTAAAGAAAACAAATATGCTTCTGAAGAAGAAATAGAAGCTATTAAAAAAGAAGTAAAAGAATCAGTAAAAGAATGTGAAAAGTTTGCTGATGAATCTCCATATCCTGAAATAAACCAATTACACGATATGGTATACGAACAAGAAGGTTATCCATTTATAAAATCTAAGTAAACCATGGCTACAATTATAAACATGCCTCGCTTAAGCGACACGATGGAAGAAGGAGTGGTAGCTTCTTGGTTAAAAAACGTTGGAGACAAAGTTGAAGAAGGCGATATTTTAGCCGAAATTGAAACCGACAAAGCTACAATGGAGTTTGAATCTTTTCACGAAGGTGTTTTATTACACATTGGTGTTCAAGAAGGTGAAGGCGCTCCTGTTGATAGTTTATTGGCTATTATTGGTGAAGAAGGTGAAGACATTACTTCTTTATTAAACGAAAACACTGCCGATAAAGAAGAAAAGGAAGAAACTCCTAAGCAAGAAGAGGAAAGCGATAACAAAAATAACGCTGGCGAGAACGAAACAACAGCAACTCCTGAAGGTGCAATTGTTATTAACATGCCTCGACTAAGTGATACCATGGAAGAAGGTACTGTAGCTTCTTGGTTAAAAAGCGTTGGAGACAAAGTTGAAGAGGGTGATATTTTAGCTGAAATTGAAACTGATAAAGCTACAATGGAGTTTGAATCTTTTAACGAAGGTGTTTTATTACACATCGGTGTTCAAGAAGGTGAAGCTGCCCCTGTAGATACTTTACTTGCTATTATTGGTAAGGAAGGTACAGATATTGATGCTGTATTAGCTTCTCAGAAATCAGGAAATACAACTGCTGCTCCTAAAGAAGAGAACAAAAAAGCCGATCAAAAAAAAGCCGATCAAAAAGAGGAAAAAAATGTAGTTCCTGAAACTGCAACAACTCCTTCTGGAGGTAGAATATTTGCTTCTCCACTAGCTAAAAAAATAGCAACAGATAAAGGAATTAATTTAGCTGATGTTAAAGGTTCTGGAGAAAACGGACGTATCGTTAAAAAAGATGTAGAAAATTACACTCCATCTGCCACAACTAAAACGAATACTAACACCTCTAATCCATCTGCAGTAAGAAACTTTGCTGTTGCCGGAGAAGAAAATACATCAGAAGTTAAAAATTCTCAAATGCGTAAAGCAATAGCTAAAGCATTAGGAAATTCTAAATTCTCTGCACCTCATTTCTACTTAAATATTGAAGTAGATATGGACAACGCAATGGCTTCTCGTAAAACAATTAATTCGATTCCTGATACCAAAGTATCATTTAACGATATGGTTGTAAAAGCGTGTGCTATGGCATTAAAAAAACATCCGAATGTAAACACTAGCTGGACAGATAACAATACGTTATTTCACAGTCATATTCACATTGGCGTTGCAGTAGCTGTTGATGAAGGTTTAGTAGTACCTGTTGTAAAACACACAGATGCTTTAAGCTTAACTCAAATAGGGTCTTCGGTTCGTGATTTAGCTGGTAAAGCAAGAAATAAGAAAATTACTCCTGCTGAAATGCAAGGAAGTACTTTTACGGTTTCTAACTTAGGAATGTTTGGTATCGAAAGCTTTACTTCTATTATAAATCAACCTAACTCAGCAATTTTATCTGTTGGAGCCATTGTACAAAAACCTGTTGTTAAAGACGGTGCTATTGTGGTCGGTAACACGATGAAATTAACTTTAGCTTGCGACCACAGAACGGTTGACGGTGCAGTTGGTGCTCAGTTTTTACAAACATTAAAAACATTTATTGAAAACCCTGTTACAATGTTAGCATAGTTTTTCAATAATATTCTATAAAAAAAGCTCGCAATTTGCGAGCTTTTTTATTTTAATACTTTTTTTCGCTTGTACTACATGTGGTTCGCTATAGTAAACTATAAATTGAAAATAATTTCAATGTTTAAACTTTAAAACAAGCAATCTTATCGCTGTTTTTACAGCTGTTAAATCGACTTTCTTAGCAAACTTAAGTAGTATTAATAATTCTGTTTTGAAACGCTATAAAACAAGTTAAAACATCATTTACATTTAATGCAGAATACTTCGGGTTCTTACTCTTAAAAGTATTAATTGTTTTCATACTTTCTTCGGATAATATGTCTAACCCAAATTATTACCTAAATAACCTGATTTGAAATTAGGGTCTGATTGCTTCTTAGAGTTGATAATCTTACTTTTTTTTGTATTACAAAATACTCCATACCTACAAATACTTATCTAGATTTACCTTCTGATTTTTGATGTAGTTAATTCTATAATAGTTCTTTATCCTTTTAGTAAAAGCAACAAGAGTGTTTGCAAACTCTTTTTACCTACTGATAAGAAAAACCGTACAACATCCTATCCTTCTCTTTTAATTTTACTTCTATAACTATATTAAAGCGTTATTTAGCTGATAATCTTAAATATGAAATTGAATTTCAACTACAAAAGAACAATATAATGCCACAATTATTGAGCACACACACCCATAACGAATTTATGTTTTTCTTTTTTATCTTCAATAAAAACTCTTAAAAAACCATTTACAACGAAAATAAATTAGCATCTATTTATCTTGTATATTTATTTAAACTTTTCGAGTCTTATTCATCAACCAAAAATCTGCCAATACTAAAGCTGTTAACGCCTCTACAATAGGTACAGCTCTAGGAACCACACAAGGGTCATGCCGACCTTTACCTTGTATTTCTGTTAATTCATTTTGTGAATTAATCGTTTGTTGATTTTGCATAATAGTAGCAACTGGCTTAAAAGCTACTCGAAAATAAATATCCATTCCGTTTGAAACACCTCCTTGAATTCCTCCTGATAAATTTGATTGTGTAGTACCATCTTCATTAAAAATATCATTATGCTTAGAACCTTGCATTTTAGCGCCACAAAACCCGCTTCCGAATTCAAAGCCTTTTACAGCGTTAATAGATAACATTGCTTTACCTAGCTCTGCATGTAATTTATGAAAAATAGGCTCCCCTAAACCAATAGGCATATTTTGAGCTACGCAAGTAATTGTACCACCAATAGTATCGCCTGCTTTTTTTATTTCTTTAATCTTAGTAATCATTTTTTCTGCAGAAGCTTCATCAGGACAACGAACAGCATTACTTTCTGTTTTCGTAAAATCTAAATCCTGATAAGGTTTCATCATAAAAACATCGCCAACAGATGAAGTAAACGCATTTATATTAATATGCTTAATTAATTGTTTTGCCAAAGCACCAGCAACTACCCAATTAGCAGTTTCTCGTGCGGATGTACGACCACCACCCCTATAATCTCTTATTCCATATTTTTTATCATAGGTATAATCTGCATGCGAAGGGCGATATACATTTGTATTATGATTATAATCTTTACTTTTTTGATTGGTATTTTTTATTTGAAAACCAATAGATGCCCCAGTTGTTTTACCTTCAAAAATACCAGATAGGAACTCGACAGTATCTGGTTCTTTACGCTGGGTTACAATTTTAGATTGTCCTGGCTTACGCCGATCTAATTCTTTTTGAACGGCATTTAAGTCTACCTCCATCCCTGCCGGAAAACCATCTATAACTCCTCCTATTGCAATTCCGTGTGATTCACCAAAAGTGGTTAGTTTTAAAATATTCCCAAATGAATTAAACATGCTTTATCTATTTTAAAACAAAAATAATTTATTTGAAATGAAAAACTATCGCTTTTAAACTATAATTATCTTAAAAACGATATTAAAATTAAATGGTTTTCGCTTTCTAATCTATTTAAATATCCCGTTTTTAAAAATAAATGTGCCTCAATGATATTTTTATAAAAAAAAATTCTTTTCACAAAAAAGCAAACTACCTGATAACAAAACAATTGCAGACACAACTCACTTTTTATCTAAAAAACATTAAAAAAAAGTTCATTATATTTTTTTAGAACTAAAAAAAGGTTCTATATTTGCACCCGCAATCAGGGAATACTTGATTAGCATGTCAGGAGAAATGGCAGAGTGGTCGAATGCGGCGGTCTTGAAAACCGTTGTCTGTAACAGGACCGGGGGTTCGAATCCCTCTTTCTCCGCAAAGCCGAAGCTAACGCTTCGGCTTTTTTTAGGGGATTAAAGAAAAAACTTACTTTGTAAGCTTTTTTCGATTTATAAAAACTACTCCTGCAGTATAAATTGAAAAACCTGAATTATCTCTAACAAAAAAACGATCCATTTTATATAAAATGGATCGTTTTTTTGTTAGAGAATTATAACTAATTAAATATTTTTTTAACTAATACCGTATATAATGCATAAGCAGAAAAACCTATTACGGTTCCGTTTATAAAGCCACATAAAATATCAATAGGAAAATGAACACCTAAATACAATCTACTATAGGCAAAGACTAACGGAAAAAGAAGTAGGAATCTAATATAACGTACATGATTTTTTAAAAGCATAATTAAAAAAACAGCAACTACTGTAGATGTTGTTGCATGACCAGAAGCAAAACTAAAACTCTGCGGTCTTATTAACGTTCTTAGCAAATCTTTTATAGCAGGATCATTATTTGGCCTTAACCTTTCAAAAACCCCTCTTATAACGTTTGTAATTTGATCTGAAAAAGTAATTAAGGCTGCTATAAATACCATGGTAAACAATCCTTTTTTCCATCCATAATGCTTAAATATCAAAAAAAGCATAAAAACGAATAAAGGAATCCAGTTAAACTGATTCGTTATCGCTAACCAAAGTCCATCCCATTGCTCACTTCCTAAATTATTTAAATAAATAAGGAGTTGCTTGTCTTTTTGTATAATGTTTTCTATCAAAACTATTTACCTACTTTTAATACTTCTATTTCAAAAATTAAATCAGCTTTACCTATGATTGGACCTAAACCAGCTTCACCATACCCTAAATAATAAGGAATAAAAAATGTTGATTTATCTCCTTCTCTCATTGTTTTTACCCCTTCTTTCCAACCTGGTATTAATGGTTTTTCTGTATTGTTGATTGTAAAAGTGAATGGTTTTTTATCTAAACTAGAGTCTATTTTTTTCCCATCTGCTAAATATAACGTATAATGCACCGTAGTTGGTAATGCAGGGTTAACCTTTTTACCGTTACCTTTTTGTAACTTTAAAATTTTTAAACCAGAATCTGTTTCTACAGCATCGTTAATACCTTTTTCTTCTTGAAACTTACGTTTCGCAGCCTCTACAGCTTTCTTACGCTCAGCTTCTCGCTTTGCTACATTGGTTAATTCATGCTCGAAAACAACAGCTGCTTTAAACTTTTTAGCTTCTTTACCAACTCTGATTATCGCTACATGATTGATGTAATCATTTTTCTTAATTACATCAACAATATTTTGACCAAATAGTACTTTACCGAAAATTGAATGTAAACCATCTAACCAAGGTGTTTCTTTATGTGTTATAAAAAACTGACTGGAATTTGTTGCTTTTCCTGAATTTGCCATCGACAATACACCTGGCGAATCATGTTTGTAAATTAATTGTCCGTTTTCATCCATAGGAAACTCATCTCCAAACTTATAACCAGCATTACCAGCACCTGTACCAGTAATATCTCCTCCCTGAACCATAAAATCTTTAATAACTCTATGAAATTTTGTTTTATCATAATAAGGCTTCCCTTTTAAAGAGTCTGTCATTTTAGGATTATTTCCCTCAGCTAAAGAAACAAAATTAGCAACCGTCATTGGCATTTCTTGTTCGTATAGCTTTATTAAAATATCCCCTCTATTAGTTTGTAAATCTGCATACAATCCGTTTTCTAAATCTGGATATTTAACAGATTTACAAGCTGAAAACAATACCATTACTGCTATTAAAACTTTATAAAACTTCATTTATTATTATTTTAAGATTCTCTTATAAACAATCAATTAGGTTAGTAACAAGTACTAACCTAATTGCATTTTAGTCTTTTATATTGCTATTACTTAACCTCAAGTAACTCTACATCAAACACTAAAGCAGAAAAAGGCTTTATTGTAGCACCTCTTTGTTGCGCTCCGTAAGCTAAATCTTGAGGAATAAAAAATTTATACTTTGCTCCAGACTTCATCAATTGTAAACCTTCTGTCCAACCTTTAATAACTTGGTTTACTCCAAATTCTGTTGGCTCACCTCTATCTACAGAGCTATCAAAAACAGTTCCGTCTGTTAATGTACCGTGATAATGAACTTTTACACGTGAAGTTGCAGTTGGTGCATCTCCATTTCCTTCTTTTAAAACAATGTACTGCAAACCACTAGCTGTTGTTTTTACACCGTCTTTTGTTTTATTTTCAGCTAAGAAATCTTCACCTGCTTTTTTATGATCTCCAAATTCAGCTTCTGCTTTTTTTGATTGAAGCGCTTGTTGCTCCTTCATTTTTTCTTCTTGTCTTTTCTGAAAAAACGCTCTTAAAACATTATTTATATCTTTAGACTCAACTAATAAATTGGTAGAATCCATTCCGTTTTTAAATCCCTGAACGAATAAACCTTGATCTATATCATCAAAATTTGTTTTAATCTTATTCGCCATATCTAAACCTAAACTATAACTTACAGAATCTATTTCTGTTGCTAATGATTTTTTTGTTTCAAATTGGCTATTACCACATGATACGATTGATAAGGTTACAACTGCTGCTGCTAAAATTTTAGTTAATTTCATTTTTATTTATTTGTTATTTAATTTCGATTAATGTTACTGTACTTTTTATTGGTTGATTTACAACAATCTTATTTCCATCTCCTACAACTCCGAAAGCTCTGTATGACGGAATTACAAATGTAATTGTTTCTCCCTTTTTCATCAACTTTATTCCATCTTGTAATGCCGGAATAAAATCTTCTTTATCTACTTTATAATTTCTTTCTTTCTTCTGATAAATAACATTTCCTTGTACATCAGAAACTTCATAACTCAATAAAACAAGGTCTTCTGATTTAGGTTTTACGGTATTTAAAGTATCTTTAACAATGTATGTATACCAAAATCCGCTTTCTGAAGCTATATATTTATGAATTGTATCTTTAGAAATAAAGTTTTCTAATCGCTCTTTCTCTAAAGCATTTAGTTTTTTATTTTTAGCAATAACCTCTTTATAAAAGTTAACGGTTCCTTGTTTTTTTGGCCTTCTTGCTTCAGGCTCTTTACAAGAACTTATACTTAAAACAACTAGTAAGAAAAAAACTATATTAAACTTCATAAGATGCTTCTAATTCTTTTTGATAGTTAGGTAATAACGCTGTAAATGTTGCAATCGTATCTTCCATCGACTCTAAACTTTTACCTCCAGCTGCATTGTCATGTCCACCACCTGAAAAATGATTTCTAGCAAACTGATTTACAGAAAACTTCCCTTTACTACGAAGTGACATTTTAATTATTCCTTGTTCTTTATCTTCAATAAAAATAGCTGCAAATACAATTCCTTTTAAAGAAAGTGCATAATTTACAACACCTTCTGTATCTCCTTTTTCGTAATTAAACTTTTTCTTTTCTTCTTCGGATAAAGTTATAAAAGCTGTTTTATACTCTGGCAACAACTTCATATTACTTAAAGCTTGCCCTAACAGTAACAAACGGCTGTATGAATTTGCATCGTGTACATTACTATGAATCTCATCATTCTTAGCTCCCTTATCAATTAAATCTGCAATAATACGGTGCGTTGTACTTGTGGTTGATCTAAAACGGAAAGAACCTGTATCGGTCATAATACCTGTATATAAACAAGTTGCTATATTTTCATCAATCAAAGCAACATCTCCCATCATTTCAATGAAGTTATATACCATTTGACAGGTAGATGACATAGTAGTATCTGAATACATATACTCAAAATCGTCTGGTTGTTGATGATGATCTATCAATGCAAAATCATTCTTGTATTGCTCTAAAGTATTCTGCATATCGCCTCCTACTCTGTGCAATGCATTAAAATCTAAAAGGAATACAATTTCTGAATTATTTAAAGACCGAACACTTTGCTTGTTCTGACGATCAAAACGATAAACGGTATCCGACCCAGGAATCCAATGTAAAAAATCTGGATATTCATTAGGCATAACCACCTGAGCGGTATGTCCTTTTTTATCTAAATAATGTTTTAATCCTAAAGTAGAGCCAACGGCATCACCATCGGGATTCCTATGACCTATTATCACAATATTTTTAGGTTGCGATAAAAATTCTTTGAGTTCTGTAAAGTGTTTTAAAATCATAAGTGGCGAATATACAATTAAATTAAAAAAATTGTGTAATTTCGCGCCGATTTTGTGTGACGTTCACACGTACAACTATTAAAACAAATACAGATGGCAACAAATAGAACTTTTACAATGATTAAACCAGATGGTGTTGAAAACGGACATACTGGTGCAATATTAGACAAAATTAATGCTGCAGGTTTTAGAATCGTAGCAATGAAAAAAACGCAAATGACTAAGCGTGATGCTGAAGCTTTTTATGCTGTGCATAACGAACGCCCTTTCTTTGGTGAATTAGTTGAATTTATGACTCGCGGACCAATTATCGCTGCTGTTTTAGAAAAAGACAACGCTGTTGAAGATTTTAGAACTTTAATCGGTGCTACTAACCCTGCAGATGCTGCTGAAGGAACTATTCGTAAAATGTTTGCTACATCTATTGGTGAAAATGCTGTTCATGGATCTGATTCTGATGAAAATGCTGCTATTGAAGGTGCTTTCCATTTTTCTGGTAGAGAGATGTTCTAAGAACACACTTTCTTAAAATATAAAAAAACTCGTTACTAAATCGTAACGAGTTTTTTGTGCTTTTTATTGTAGACAAAAAACTACACCAACATTAATTTCTTCACCAATGTTTCGCCCATTTCTTCGTTAATCATAGTTATGATTTTATCTTTTCCGTAACTTAATTGCTCTCTTAACGCTGACGAAGTTAAACTAACTATTAAAGTTCCGTTTTGCAATTTTACTTCGTTTGTATATGACACCACTCCTGGCCCCATCATTTTACCCCAAGCCTCGTCTATGTGTATTTTCTGAAAACCTTTATTTAAGTTTCCTTCTTTTATAAAACTACCTAACAAATCTTTCATTGAAAGACTATCATTTTCTCTTTTTTTTGCCATAATTAATTATGATAATATGTAATTGTGAACAAAATAAAGTAACCTTTAATTAATTACTTTAACATTCTTTCCTGTAATTACTTTATAATTTAAAAATCTGATATTCTTGATTACTCTTTTTTATAACACTTTCGGTACGATCAAAATGCGTGTCGGTAATAAAAATTTGTCCAAAAGCATCATTATTTACCAAATCTACTATTTGTGCAACACGATTTTCATCTAATTTATCAAAAATATCATCTAATAATAAAATCGGAGTTACATTAGATTGTTTTTTTATAAACTCGAACTGCGCTAACTTTAAAGCTATTAAATATGATTTTTGTTGCCCTTGAGAGCCAAATTTTTTAATCGGATACTCTCCTATTTCAAAATTTAAATCGTCTTTATGAATTCCTGATGACGTGTATTGCAATAACCTATCTTTCTCTAAGCTTTGCGAAAACAAATCTGTCAAGGAAGAATTGTGTAACTGACTTTTATAACGCAAATTCACTTCTTCTTTAGCGCCCGATATAATTTGATGCTTTTCATTAAAAATAGGCACAAACTCCTCTAAAAAAGCTTTTCTCTTCTCATAAATAACGGTTCCGTATTCAACTAATTGTTCATCGTACACTTTTAAATTTAATGCATCAAAAATTCTGTTTGCTGCAAAATACTTTAACAAAGCGTTACGCTGACTTATTATCTTATTATACGAAATTAACCCTTGTAAATAGCTTTTATCTTGCTGAGAAATAACGCCGTCTATAAATTTTCTACGAGTTTCACTTCCTTCTACAATTAAATCTCTATCCGCAGGTGAAATAATTACCAAGGGTAACTGACCGATGTGCTCAGAAAACTTTTCATAAGCCTTTCCGTTTCTTTTTAGCATTTTTTTCTGACCTCTTTTTAAAGAACACAAAATTTTCTCATTTCTGTCGCCTAATAAGTAATCTCCTTCGATCATAAAAAAATCTTGACCATGACGAATATTCTGTCCAGCGACCGAATTAAAATAACTTTTTGCAAAAGATAAATAGTAAATAGCATCTAAGACATTGGTTTTACCAATTCCGTTATTACCTACAAAACAATTTATTTTCTTCTGAAAATCAAAGGTTTGCGTTTCTATATTCTTAAAATTTACTAGTGATATTTTCTGCAAATACATGAATGAGAATTATTTCGAAAAAGAAAGCGCAAATTATCATTTTTTTTACGAATAACCGATTTTTAAAATCCAATTTAAAAACATACTTTTGTCGCCACTAATTTTTAAGCAATTATGGCTACATACAAGAAAAGAGGTTATAAACCTAAAAAAGAAAAGTTTGCACAGGAAGAAGTAGAAAACTTTGATGAATCTCAAAGTACTACCGCCGAAGTATTTAATACTTTAGACGATACAGCCAACAAATCTGAACAATGGATTGAGAAAAACAGCAAGCCTTTATTTTACGGGTTGGTAACAGTTGCTGCTTTAATTTTAGGATATTTAGCATACACTAAGTTTGTTGCAGAACCTAACGAACAAGAAGCTTCTAACGAATTAGCTTACCCAAGAACTTTCTTTGCAAAGGCTACAATATCTGCAGGAGTTGCAGCTGATTCTTTATATAATTTAGGATTAACTGGTGGTGACGGGAAATATGGTTTTACTGATATAGCTGCTGATTTTAGCGGAACTAAAGCAGGGAACTTAGCAAACTATTATGCTGGTATTTCTTACTTAAAAATGAAAAAATACGAAAAAGCAATAGAATATTTAAGTGATTTTAATTCTGATGATGAATTATTAGGCCCAACTGCTTTAGGTGCTATCGGTGATGCTTTTGCTGATATTAACCAACCAGAAGATGCTTTAGCTTATTATCAAAAAGCTGCCAACAAAAAAGACAATGACTTTACATCTCCTTTATTTTTATTCAAAGCAGCTCAAATTGCTATGGACTTAAAGGAATATGGTACTGCTGAAAAATTATACACAAGCATTAAAGAAAAATACGCTACTACTGATCAAGGTAGAGATATTGAAAAATATATCAATAGCGCAAAATATGCTCAATAATGGCAACAACAAATTTATCATATTACGATAAAGCTTCAATCCCAAATGCGAAATCTTTTCGATTTGGGATTGTTGTTTCAGAATGGAATCCTGAAATTACTGGCAACTTACAAAAAGGTGCTATCGAAACACTTTTAGATTGCGGTGCAACAGAAGAGAATATTATTTCTTGGGAGGTACCTGGAAGCTTCGAATTAGTTTACGGTTGTAAAAAAATGATAGAATCTCAAAAAGTAGATGCTGTTATTGCAATTGGAAACGTAATTCAGGGAGAAACAAAGCACTTCGATTTTGTTTGTGAAGGAGTAACACAAGGAATTGTAGATTTAAACATTAAATACGATGTTCCTGTTATTTTCTGTGTCTTAACAGACAACACAAAACAACAATCTTTAGATCGCTCTGGAGGAGAATTAGGTAACAAAGGTATTGAATGTGCCGTAGCTGCTGTAAAAATGGCTGCTATTAAAAACTTAGAAAGACCTAAAGGTTCTTTAGGATTTTAAAGATCACAAAAATTACAATTAAAATATAAAGAACCAAGATGTTTATCATTTTGGTTCTTTTTTTAACTTTAATTTAGTCATAACTTTTGACCACTTATTCATAATTCAGTAACTTTGAATTTCGTCTTAATTTGGTGTGATTTTTGTTACACTATAGTATTCAAAACAACAGCATTTTATGGGATTTATTAAAAGAGAAAATAAAAAGTTCGATTACAAGCCTACCTATTACAAAGGCGAAGGAAATCCGTATCAAGTAAAACATAAATTTGATAAATACCGCACGACTGTTGGTAAATCAAAAAATTTAAAAGGAAAATTTACTGCTGCAATTAATGAATTTAAAAACTCTGAAAATGGCGGATTCAACCCAACAATCTTAATTATAATTGCTATTTTACTGCTATTATTTTTATTTTTTATCGAATTTGATCTTTCTATATTTTTATCTAAAAACAACTAATGTCAGATATTATACAATTGCTTCCTGATCATGTAGCAAATCAAATTGCAGCAGGTGAAGTAGTACAAAGACCCGCTTCTGTAGTTAAAGAATTGGTAGAGAATTCGATTGATGCAGGTGCTAGTTCTATAAAACTTTTAATAAAAGATGCCGGTAAAACTTTAATTCAAGTAATCGACGATGGTAAAGGAATGAGTGCTACCGATGCACGTTTAAGTTTCGAGCGTCATGCTACTTCGAAAATTAAAGATGCCCAAGATTTATTTAACCTAAACACCAAAGGTTTTCGTGGTGAAGCACTGGCTTCTATCGCTGCGATTGCGCATGTTGAGCTAAAAACAAAACAAGAAGAGGAAGAATTAGGTTCTCAAATAAAAATAGAAGGAAGTAAAATTGTTTCTCAAGAACCTGTTTCAACTTCTAAAGGTACAAGTATTGCGGTTAAAAACTTGTTTTACAACATCCCAGCAAGAAGAAATTTCTTAAAATCAGACACTATTGAAACCCGTCATATTGTAGATGAATTTCAAAGAGTTGCACTAGCACATCCTGGCATTGCATTTTTATTACATCACAATAATACAGAGGTTTATCATTTAAAGAAAAGTAATTTACGCAAACGAATTGTGGCTATTTTTGGCGCAAAAATGAACGAGAAATTAGTTCCTATTTCTGAGCAAACCGATATTATTACTATAAACGGATTTACTGCTAAGCCTGAGTTTGCTAAAAAGAAAAGAGGTGAACAATACTTTTTTGTAAATAACCGATTTATAAAAAGTTCGTACTTAAATCATGCCGTTTCTAATGCTTTTGAAGGTTTACTAGAACACGGTTCACATCCGTCTTATTTTTTATATTTAGAAGTGCCGCCAAATAGTATCGATATAAATATACATCCAACAAAAACTGAGATTAAGTTTGATAATGAAAAAGCATTATATGCTATTTTACGTGCTACTGTAAAACACAGTTTGGGGCAATACAATGTTGCACCGGTCTTAGATTTTAACAGAGATGCTACGCTTGATACCCCATACGATTACAGTAAAAACAAAAGGACCTCATCCTCTGTTCCTCCGATTAGTGTAGATCCTACATTTAATCCGTTTAAAACAGAAACTAGTTACGAGTCAAAATCAAATAACTCAAACGATTCACAGGGTTCTAAATCGGTGAGTTATCAATCAAGTTTCAAAAAAGACACCAGTAACTGGGAAGCTTTATATACCAATACAGAACCGTTAGATACTGTAAAACAAGA
The DNA here is from genome assembly GCF_019278465.1 of Tenacibaculum sp. AHE14PA. Lineage (GTDB taxonomy): Bacteria > Bacteroidota > Bacteroidia > Flavobacteriales > Flavobacteriaceae > Polaribacter > Polaribacter bernardetii. Next base: position 1,445,373 of record NZ_CP058983.1, read on the forward strand.
ACAGCTTTTTGAAAGTCATCAAGAAACTGAAACTGGTAAAACTTTTCAGATTCAAAAAAAATATTTATTAAGTTCTATAAAATCTGGTGTTGTTTTAATCAATCAATCACTAGCACATCAACGTATTTTATACGAAGAATTTTTAGAGAATATCACCGTAAAAGAAGCTAGTAGTCAACAATTATTATTTCCTGTAAATATTTCTTTCTCTAAAGCGGATATTGAAATGATATATACGATAAAATCGGATTTAGAAAGTGCTGGTTTTATGTTTGATGAATTTACGAAAGAAAGTGTTGTTATTGGCGGAATGCCAACATCAATAAGTGAAAGTCAAATCACTTTAATTTTAGAACAATTATTAGACGATATTAAGCTAGAAGTGCCTGATACTAGTTTTAGCCATTTTGATGTCATGGCAAAATCTTTTGCAAAATCATTGGCTATAAAAACAGGAACAGTACTATCAACTAAGGAACAAGAAAACTTAGTGGACGATCTATTTTCTTGTAAAGAACCAAATGCATCGCCTCTTGGTAAACCAACGTTTAAAACATTGACTTTAAACGAAATTGACACCATTTTTAATAAATAAAATAAAAACATGGGAAAATTAACTGACGCTATAAAACATCTAATAATCATTAACGTGATTATGTATTTTGCGCCGCAATTTTTAAATTTAGACTTAACAAATATATTTGCTTTACATTATCCACAAAACGAGCATTTTGGTGTTTGGCAATACGTTACGCATACTTTTATGCATGGCGGAACAATGCATTTACTTTTTAACATGTATGCGTTATGGGCTTTTGGTACTCCTTTAGAACAGATGTGGGGTAGAAATAAATTTATATTTTTTTACTTCTCTGCAGGTATCGGTGCGGGGTTGATATATACACTTGTAAATTACTACCAATTTAATGGTATTTACGAGCAAATAGCAGCATTAGGTGTTTCTCCTTCCGAAATACAAAACATTTTAACTACAGGGCAGTACAATGAAAATATAATAACGCTTTCTAACAGAACAATGAGCGAGTTTTACAGCTTGTACCACACGCCTGCCGTTGGTGCTTCTGGTGCTGTTTATGGTATATTAGTTGCCTTCGGATTAACGTTTCCGAATGCAAAACTAGCATTGATCTTTTTCCCAGTGCCAATTGCAGCAAAATACTTTATTCCGTTAATGATTGCTAGTGATTTATTTTTTGGTGTTACGAAGTACTCAATTGGTAATATTGCACATTTTGCACATATTGGAGGTGCTATTATTGGTTTTATTATTGCTTGGTATTGGAAAAAAAATCAGTTCAAAACTCATTAATGTAGTATATTAGATTCCTTGAAAGAAAAAGAAAATTGATGAATACTTTAGATAACTTAAAATATCGTTTTAAAAATGCAGGTATTGTAGAGCAACTTATCTACGTAAACCTTGCTGTTTTTTTATTGGTTTTTATTACCAATACTTTTGGATTTTTATTTCAATCTAATAACAACTTATTGGTTGAATGGTTTTCTTTACCTGCCAACTTTGATGAGTTTTTATACAAACCGTGGACAATTATTACCTACGGTTTTTTACATACTAGTTTTCTTCATATACTATTAAATTTAGTAGCTTTATTTTATATAGGCCATCTTTTTAAACAATATTTCACCTCTAAACAATTACTAAATTTTTACCTTCTAGGAACCTTATTTGGCGGAATCTTGTTTTTAATTAGTTATGCTATTTTTCCTGTATTACTAAAAGAAGCTAATATTAGTGTTTTACTTGGAGCATCAGCAGGAATTTCAGCAATTTTTATAGGTATTGCAACCTATATACCTAATTACGAATTAAAATTTCCTTTAATTGGTTTTGTGAAATTATGGACTTTAGCTTGTATTTGGGTAGCTATTGATATTATACAAATACCTGCCGGTAATGCTGGCGGCCATATTGCACATATTGGCGGTGCTATATTTGGATTTTTATATGTTGTAAGAGCCAGCAATAAAGAGTTAGAGATTTTAGAACCGCTAAAAAAGTTTTTTGAGAGAAAGGAAAAACCTTTAAAGACAGTTTATAAATCTGGAAAAAAACCATCAAAAAACAACTACAAAAAATCAGAAAACCAAGCTGAAATAGATAATATTCTAGATAAAATAAGTAAATCAGGTTATGATACTTTAACAAAAAGTGAGAAAGACTTTTTATTTAAACAAGGTAAATAATCAAATGAAAAAATATTCACTTGTCCATAAGTTGATGTTCTTTATCAATTCAGTTTTTGCAACTGTTTTGTTGCTCTCTTATGTGTTACCTTTTCTATCTCCAAAAACAATCCCTGCACTTGCCGTTTTTAGTTTATTTGTTCCTTTATTAGTTATTTTAAATATTGCTTTTTTTATATACTGGTTACTTAAACTACATAAAAACGCTTTATTATCACTACTTATATTAGTAGTTGGCTATTTCATTTCTCCGCCTTTAATAAAATTTTCTAATAAAGAATTCATATTAAATAACGACTTAAAAGTGATGAGTTATAATGTGCGATTATTCAATCATTATAAACATTTAGAAGATAGCACTACCGAACAAAAGATTTATGATTTTATTGATAATGAAGATCCCGATGTTCTTGTAATGCAAGAGTTTTACAGATCTAAATCATTAAACATAAATCTTCCTTATAAATACATTAAAACCAAGTCGAAAGCTAATAAATTCGGACTAGCTATTTACTCGAGATACCCGATTATAAACTCAGGCTCTTTAAACTTTAAAAACAGTGCTAACAATACTATTTTTACTGATATTTTAAAAAATAAAGACACAATTCGCGTTTATAATGTACACTTAGAATCCTTGAAAGTAAATCCGGAGAAAGTAAATTTCGGAGAGAAAGATTCCGAACGCTTATTTAAACGTTTATCTAACGGTTTTAAAAAACAAGTAAGTCAAGCTGAACTTATCTTACAACATGAAACCTTATGGAAAGGAAAAAAAATTGTGTGTGGCGATTTTAACAACACAGCATATTCTTGGGTTTACAACAAATTATCTAAAAACAAAAAAGATGCTTTTTTAGATGCTGGTATTGGCTTAGGTAAATCTTTTAGATATATCTACCCTATGCGTATAGATTTTATTTTTACTGACAACAAAGCAACTATAAATTACTACAAAACATATAGTGATATTAAATTATCAGACCACTACCCTATTATGACACGTTTACATTGGTAATTTTAAGAACCCTATAGTTCTTTTTTTAAAACTATAAATACTAACCAAACACTTCATACTATTTCGTATCTTGCCCTTTGCATATGATACAATTTATACTTAACAATCAGATTATTAAAACACCTGTTAATTCAGGTATTACGCTACTCGATTTCATTAGAGATCATCAACAGTTAAAAGGTACAAAAATCGGTTGTCGCGAAGGCGATTGCGGAGCTTGTACTGTTTTAATTGGCACAGTAGAAGGCGATAATGTAAACTACAAGAGTATTACTTCTTGTATTTCTCCTTTAGGGAACGTAAATGGTAAACACATTGTTACTATAGAAGGAATTAACTTGCCTAAGAGCCTAAATACCGTTCAAGAAGCGATGACTAGTAATTACGCTACTCAATGCGGATTTTGCACGCCTGGTTTTGTAGTTTCTATGACTGGTTTTGCTTTAAGCAACAATAATAACACTACTTGTAATGATGCCATTAGTGGTAATATTTGTAGATGCACCGGTTATAAATCTATAGAAAAAGCAGGTTTAGAAGTTGAAGAAAAGTTAGCTAATAAAGACGACAATCATCAAATAGATTGGTTGATTAAAGAAGGTTTTATTCCTAATTACTTTGAAACGATTCCTGATCAATTAAAAAAAATAGGGGCAAAATCTTCTGAACAAACAAAAGGAATAAAAGTTGCTAACGGAACCGATTTATATGTTCGCTCTGCGGATAAAATGGCTGACGAAGAGGTTTATTTACTCGCAGGTAAAAAAACATTATCTGGTATTTCTTTTTCTGAAGGAATTTGCACTTTAGGTGCGAATACAACGGTTACTGAAATTGCAGAAAATAAAAAGCTACAAACGTTGTTTCCGAAGTTAAAGCAGTTTATGAAATTAATTTCATCGGAACAAATTAGAAATATGGGAACCATTGGCGGTAATTTCGTTAATGCTTCTCCAATTGGCGATATGTCTATTTTCTTTTTAGCCTTAAATGCTACTTTAACAATTATTAAAGAAGACGAATCAGAACGTCATATTTTATTTCAAGAATTTCATCAAGATTACAAAAAATACGATTTAAAAGAAAATGAAGTCTTAAAGGCTATTTCCTTTAAAGTTCTTCAAAAAAATGAAGCTTTTAATTTTGAAAAAGTAAGCAAACGTACCCATTTAGATATTGCGAGTGTTAATGCTGCTGGTAGAATATCAATAGAAAAGAGTACTATTATAGGAGCTCATTTTTCAGTAGGTGGCGTTGCTGCTATTCCGAAATACCTATACAAAACGAATGATTATTTAATCGGAAAAAAGATGAATGCTGATACTATAATAGCAGCACAAGAAATACTTCAATCAGAAATATCACCAATTAGTGATGTAAGAGGAACATCAGCATACAAACGTTTATTAGCTAAACAATTATTCTTTGCCCATTTTATCGAATTATTTCCGAATCTAATCGAACTAAAAAAACTAATTGCCTAATGAAAAACATAGATAGTTATACACATGTTCGAGGAGAATCGTTATTTGTAGATGATTTAATGCTCCGCCAAGATGCTTTAATAGGCCTATGCTTTGATTCGCCAAAAGCGCATGGAAAAATAAAATTGGTAGATTATTCTAAAGCAGAAGCCTTAGAAGGTGTTGTGAAAATATTTACCTACAAAGATGTTTTAGGAGAAAATCAAATCGGAGGAATTATTCCTGACGAACCGCTATGGGCAGAAAATGAAGTACATTTCTGGGGACAACCAATTGCTTTTATTGTTGCTAAAACAGAGGCTATTGCTAAAAAAGCAAGAGCTTTAATTACCATTGATATTGAAGAGCTTCCTGTTATTACAACAGCAAAAGAGGCTAAAGAAAAAAATAGTTTTATCAACGCACCTCGCTCTTTTAAACTTGGTGATTCATCTGGTTCTTTTTCTGAATGTGAATATGTTTTTGAAGGTGAAACATTCTCTAACGGACAAGAACATTTATATTTAGAAACACAAGGTTGTTACGCTGTTCCGTTAGAAAACGGAAACATAAAGCTAACTTCTTCTACCCAAGGACCAACGCAAGTACAAAAAACAGCTGCTAAAGTATTGGGAATTCCGATGCATAAAATTGAAGTAGATGTTATTCGCTTAGGTGGTGGTTTTGGGGGTAAAGAAGATCAAGCAACTCCTTGGGCAGTTATGACAGCTGTTGCTGTACAACATTTAAATCGCCCAGTAAAATATATGTTGAATCGTCATGACGATATACGTATGACTGGTAAGCGCCATCCATATTCTTCTTTCTATAAAATAGGATTGACAAAAGATTTAAAAATTAAAGCTTTTGAAGTTGAGTTTTTACAAAATTCTGGTGCTGCTGCCGATTTATCTCCAGCAATTGCAGAACGAACTTTATTTCACGCCACTAACAGTTATTTTATTCCGAATGTAAGCACTACTGTATTTAGTTGTAAAACTAATTTACCACCCAACACTGCTTTTCGTGGTTTTGGCGGGCCACAAGGAATGTTTGTTATAGAAAGTGCCATTGCCGATGCAGCAGATAAAATAGGCATCAATAAAAAACAAATACAAGAAGTTAATTTGTTAGCTGAAAATGATGAGTTTTCATACGGACAAATTGCAACACAAGTAGAGGCTAAAAACACCTGGTTTACTGCTAAAGATACTTTTGATTTAGAACAATTAGAAGCTGAAAAAATTTCTTTTAATAAAGAGAATAATAGATTCAAAAAAGGAATATCATTAATGCCAATTACTTTTGGTATTTCATTTACAAACACACAAATGAATCATGCACGTGCATTGGTTCATATTTATCAAGACGGTAGTGTGGGAATTTCTACAGGAGCTGTAGAAATGGGACAAAGTGTAAACACTAAAATGCTGCAAGTTGCACAAACTGTTTTAGGCGTTTCAGCTGCTAAATTAAAGCTAGAAACTACCAATACAACTCGTGTTGCAAATACTTCGCCTTCTGCAGCGAGCTCTACTGCAGATTTAAACGGAAAAGCAGTTGAAATGGCTTGTAATACATTAATTGAAAGATTAACTGAAGTTGCTACTACATTAACTTCATCCGAAGAAAAAAACATTTCTTTTCAAGAGGATTTTGTTTTTATTGATGGTAAAAAATCTACTATTTCATGGGAAGATGTAATTAGTCAAGCCATGGTGCAACGTGTTGCTTTAACTGAAAACGCTCATTACGCTACACCTATTATTCATTTTGATAAATCTAAAGAAAAAGGGCATCCGTTTGCGTATCATGTATACGGAACAGCAATTACTACTACAACGGTAGATTGTTTGAGAGGAACTTATGAAATTGATGCCGTAAAAATTGTGCACGATTTTGGTAAATCTATGAATTTGGGAATTGATATCGGTCAAGTTGAAGGAGCCTTAGCGCAAGGAATTGGATGGATGACTATGGAGGAAATTGCCTACAATTCTGACGGGCGTTTATTATCGAATGCGTTATCTACGTATAAAGTTCCTGATATTTTTTCTACGCCGAAAATAGTAGAAACGATTCCTGTTAAAACAACAGGAAATGATATGGCTATACAAAAATCGAAAGCGGTAGGTGAACCTCCTTTAATGTACGGAATTGGTGCTTATTTTGCGATTCAGGAAGCTGTTAAAGAATTTAATCCTAATTATAAATTAAAATTTCACGCGCCTTTTACGCCAGAAAAAGTATTAATGGGCTTGTACGAAAACCAATAACAGTTATTTAATATTTATAGATTCTTTTACCTATAAACTCTAAAAATAAAAAATCAATCAAACTACAATACACCAAACAAAACATATTAAAAGGCGCTATTATTTATAGCACTGGAGATACGATTGCAGCACTTTTATTAAACGATTTTTCTATATATCGGTTACTCGGAATGATGTTGATCGGAGCAACCATATATGCTTTTGAAATTCCTAATTATTTTATTTGGATTGATAAAAAAACAGCTGCTTTTACCGGCATAAAAAAAACGGTAGCAAAAACAGGTTTGGCTATCGCTTATTTTAATCCGATATGGGTTTTTAGGCACTTAGCTTTTATTAAATTATTTTCAGGAAATTACGATGAAATAAACAAAGATTTATTAATGATTGCACTGTTATCTTTTACGGTAAATATTCCAATATCATTTACTGTTAATTTTATCATCCAAAATAAAATACATTTAAATTGGCGTTTTATAGCCAGTGCAATTTTCTCTGCTTTAATGGCTATTTATTACGCTTTAAGTGAAACAATTTTTAATTAACTAATCATTAAGAATAAGATGTTGTAGTCTTCTTTAAAGGATAACTTCATCATACTTATTCGCTATGACAGTAATAACAATCAATGGGATTCTGGAAATACGTATTAGCTAAAATAAAAGACAATCAAAAAGTATATGTCTTAACAGTTATTGAGAACTTCGGGAGTTCTCCTGGAAGAAAAGGTTTTAAAATGTTAGTTGCACAAGATGGATTTATTTTTGGATCTATTGGCGGTGGTGTAATGGAGTTTACTTTGGTTGAAGAGGTTCAAAATCTTTTACAAAATGAAGATTCACCTGTATTTATAAAAAAACAGATTCATAAAGGTACTATAGAAAACGGATCTGGAATGATCTGTTCTGGTGAACAAACAATTGCTTTTCATTGTTTAGATTTTAAGCAGATATCTGTAATTGAAAGTATTTTAAGCTGTATTCAAACAGGACAAAACGGAACATTAAATTTAACGCCTAACTCATTCTGTTTTTCAAAAAAACAACAAGAAAATCAATTTAATTATCAAATTAATTCAAATTCTGATTGGTATTTTAATGAATATATAGGTTATAAAGAAACTTTATATATTGTTGGCGGAGGGCATGTTGGAGTAGCTGTTTCAGAAACGTTTGTAAAACTTGGGTTTTATGTAGTTGTTTTTGACAATAGAGAAAACCTCAACACTCTCGAAAATAATAATTTCGCACATAAAAAATTAGTTGTTGATTATAATGATATCAACAACCATATTCCTGAAGGAAAAATAAGTTATATAGCTATTATGACCAACAAATACACCGATGATAAATTGGTTTTAAGTAAACTACTTAAAAACGATTATAAATTTATTGGTGTTTTAGGCAGTAAGGCAAAATTAGAAACAATGTGGGAGGTTTTACGAAACGAAAAACACTCGCAAAAAGAGTTAGATGCTGTTTATGCTCCTATTGGTTTATCAATAAAAAGTGAAACTCCAGAAGAAATTGCCATTAGTATCGCTGCTCAAATTATTCAGCTAAAAAACCTAAATAAATAATTTTAAAAAAATGTATTAAACTATTTTTAATGCTCTTCTCCTAATTCTACCGCTCTACTAAATGCTGCAAAAGCTGCTTCTTTTATCAACTCATTCACATTATTATCTTCCATAGAATCTAATGCTGCACGCGTTGTACCACCTTTTGAAGCTACTTTTTCCATCCAAGAATTAGGTGAAATATTCGACTGATTAAAAAGTTCGATAGCTCCTGCAAAAGTTTGAGTAACTAATACTGTAGAATCTTTTTTCGAGAAACCCATTTTTAATGCTGCTTCCATCATGCTTTGCATAAAGTAAAAAACATAGGCAGGTCCACTTCCTGAAATTCCCGTAGAAGCATCAATTAATTTCTCACTAGAAACCTGAATAGATTTACCTGTAGTAGCCAATAAACTTTCCACCGTTAGCATTTCTATTCTAGATACCTCATCAGAAACCACAAAAGAGGTTAAACCTTTACCTATTTGTGCTGGTAAATTTGGCATTGCTCTAACAATCTTTTTTAAGCCTGTTAACTCTTCAATAGACTCTATAGTAACACCTGCCATTATAGATACTATTATTTGCTCGTTTTGCACAAGTAGCTTTATAGTATTAAACACATTTATTGCGTGGTGTGGTTTTACAGCGATAAAAATAATATCTGCCTTAGGAACACAATCTTCTAGTTTCTCAAAAGTATCAAAATGTGCTATTTTATGAAGCTCTTTAAGTTTTTCTTCAGATTTATCTAAAACCATAATATTCTTTTTCTTAAGAAGTTTAGATTTAGACATTCCTTCTGCATAGGTTAACCCCATATTTCCTGCACCAATTACAAGTACTTTCATGTGTTTTTATATTTTTTGAATAAGTTAGATTGTTAATTTATAAATGTACTATACGAATAACATACAGTCTTCACAATCTTTTACTTCTCCATAATACGTTTCTCTATATTTATGTACAGTTTTAAGAGGTAACCCAAGTAAATATTTTTTAATGTATGTTACTTTTGTTGTTAGCTCACCCATAGGGATACTGTATCTTTTTTCTTGAATAGTTTTTCTTTTGATGTATATCAGTTTCATATAATTGTTTTTAATTAATATTATTTTTATAAAGGAATCATGCTGTTATAGCTAATTAATAGCCATAAACATATAGAAAAGTAACAAATTGCTTTTACACCTATTCTTACTTAACTTAATAAGTTGAATAGGTAATATTGCAATATTTTTAAAGTATGTAGCGATAGCCTAATTAAAGGCCGACTGTTCTTAACAGAAAAAAATTGTTACAAGACTTGGCTTGTAAACTAAGAAGCAGGAGGTATGAATTTATCTGATTGATTTCTAAAAACCAGATAATTAAAAGTTAATACTCGTGAATTTTGTTGTTCAGTATTTTTCTGTACCATGGTGCAAATTTACAAAAACAAACAACCACCAACAAATACTCTTTGTTAAGATTATTATAAAGCTAAATATTTAAAAACAAAACACTTACCTATGAATTATTACACTAATAATTATAAGCTACTATTATTGTAAATAACATAATTATATACCTAAAAATTATTAAACCAATTATTTTATGTAGTAATAATTGATAAAAACTAAACGATGTTTTTTACTAAATTATATTTAATTTCGTTGTAATTAGAGATTATTTTCTGTGCTAATGTGTAATCTTGCGCTTTAGAATGCTCACTTTTATACGCTACACAATAAATTCCGCCATCATAAGCAGCTTTTATTCCGTTTGTAGAATCTTCTATAACCAAACATTCTTCTTTCTTAAAACCTGCAATTTCAGCTGCTTTTAAAAAAATTTCTGGATGCGGTTTTGAAGCCTTTAAATCTGCACCACTAATCTTTCCTTTAAAATATTGATTTAAATCAAATTTATTAAAAACATTATCAATCGTCACCATAGAGGCAGACGATGCTAAAACGAGTGTTATTCTGTTTGCGTAATAATCTTTAATTAAATCTAAAACACCTTCTAATAATTGCAAATCATTTTTATCAGAAAAAAAGAGCTCTTTAAAAAAAGCTCTTTTGTAAGCAACTAATTCGGTAGCTGCTATAGATAAGTTAAACTTGCTAACTAAATCTTTACAAATATCTATGGTTGATTGCCCTGTGTAAGCATTATATAATTCTTGAGAAACTTCGATTCCTACTTTAGCAAACATTAAAAAATATGCTTGTTTATGTAATGGTTCGGTGTCTACAATTACACCATCCATATCGAATAAAACTGCTTTTAAAGCCATTGTGTTTAGTTTGTGTTGTTTTACAAAAATAAGCAATTGCCTCTTTAGCTAGCTATTATTTTTTCTGACATTGTTTTAATACTTCTTCTGCCCTATCTAACATAAATTTAGGATAAAACTTTTCTGTTATTTTTTCTGTCTTGCCTAGTTCAATAGCTCTTTTAATATCTTTACAAAAAGGCGCTGTAGATTGTCCGAAAAAATTAGCCGCTCCCATATCTGCTTGTGCCTTACTTAATATAACTCTTGGGTTGTTAGGAGCTAATTTAAATGCTTTTGAATATAACGCTCCGTTTTTCATAGACATTGACATCCCGTATTTCTGTCCGTCAAAAGCCATGTAAGCCGTATTTAACAATGCTTGTGTTATTAAAATTTCTGGGTTATTTGGTGAAACAGCTGTTGCTGTATCTAAAAATTCTTGTGCCTTGTTAAGTTTCGCTTTTAAAACAGCTTCGTCTTTTACGCCAAAACTTCCAACAATTTCAATCGTTGCTGCGTAAAACGGAGGTAACCAGTTTTCTTTTTCGGCTTTAGAAATACGCTCAAATAACTGACTAGCTTCTGTTGTTTTATCTGACTGCCAAAGCTCAAAACCTTTGGTCATACCTTTTTCATATTTACTTTGCGCTGATAAGTTTATAGCTAATAGTAATACTAGTAATGTGATTATCTTTTTCATGTTTTTTTAGTTTATCTTAATTGATAATTTTATATTTTTTGATACTTTAAATTTTGCATTTTTATATTTTGGTGGCCCCATAAAACCTGTTGCATCATTAGAAATACCTATTGGTTCTTTTGGAATTCCGAAAAAATTAGTATCCATTTTTTTATTATTATTTGCATCATGAAAAGCAGAAATTGCGTAAGTTCCTATTGCTATATCCTTGAATACTACTGTTGCTTTTTTATCAATAACTTTTGCAATTGTACCTTTTAAAGGTTTCTTTAAAAAAGAATCTTCAGAATTATATAAAGCAATATATAAATCTCCTTTGTCTGATTTCATTCCGTTAAATTCTATAGTAACGGTTTGTGTTTCTTGAGCTAGAGCGCTTAAAACTCCACTTAAAATAAATATTGATGCTAAAACTATTTTTTTCATTGTTTTTATTTTTTATTGATGATTCAAATATCTTGACTTTCTTTCTATTTTTATCAAGAATAGCGCCGAATTGTTGTATTTTATTACTCAACCGTTAAAAGTTTATCAATTTCTATAAATATCTTTTTTGTTTCCTGACTAAAAGCTTCTAAATGTCCTTTATCAGAAGTAAAAAAAGTTTTAGGTTCTTGTGCATTTTTAAAAACAATCTGTGCATGACTTATGGGAATCGTTTTATCTACTTTACCATGTATTATTAATTTAGGCAAGTTTTTAATTGCTTTGATCTCTTCTTTAGATGGATATACTTTGCCTAAAACACTTTCTATATATGTATGTGCTGGTTTTGGCGCATACAATTTAGCTACATCTGCAAAAGATGAAAAACCGCCATCTAAAATTAAAGCATCAACCTCTTCTTGATGATTTTTAGTAAAGTTTGTAGCAATTTGGCAACCTAAAGACGCTCCTAATACAATTAATTTTGTGCCTTTTATGTCTTTATTTTCTTTCATTTTATTAAAGACAATAATTACATCTTCCTGTACGTTTTTATGTGTTGACTTTCCGGTTGATTTACCATAACCTCTAAAGTCAACCGCATACACTTGGTATCCATTAGCTATCATAGGTTTAATCATGTACATATAAGTTGATATATTTCCTCCGGCTCCATGAAAAAATAAAATTGTTGCCTTCGGAGGTGTTTTTGGCTGAAAAAAAGCGGTGTGAATTGTATCTTTTTCTACTGAAATAAAATCTTCTGAAAAAGGTGTTTTAATTTCTTTCCATTCTTTTTTAGGATAATAAAATTTGTCTTCAAATTGCGCATTTACAAACTGAAAAACAAATAGTAATAAAACTGTCATGGTAATTTTCATCGTTCTCATTATTTATGTATTATACTTCAAATATCTTTTATTTAAACAGAGCTCGCCAAAACATGTTACTCAGTTGTTCGTTTTCACGACTGAACTGTAATGTTTTTTCTTACTTTCTTTTAATTACAAATTATCTAATTGATTATCTTTCTTATTATCGCTGATTGTCCAAAAGAAACCAACAAAGAAAAACCGATCTGCATTAGGCACAATTGCTTGCCTATCAAAAACACCGTTCATATTCGGTGTGTTTTTATAATTATAACCAAATACATTCTGATGCCCTAAAACGTTGTTTACTGAGAAATACAATATTTTTTGCTGACTAATTAAATACGCCCAATTTACACTTACCGAATTATAATTTTTAGTTTTGTTATTCAAAAATCCTGTTTTATTAGGATTCGTGTAATTTCTACCAGAAGCAAAATTGTAACTAAAGCCTACCTGACTTTTTAAATCTTTAATAAAGTGTTTTCCTACCACTGATAAATTATGTGCCGATGCAAAATTTGGTGTAGCCGTTGTTGGATAGTTTTTATAATTTCTTTCGGTATCTAAAAACGAATATGAGACCCAATAATCGGTGTTTTTTACACTTTTATTATCTCTCCAAAAAACATCAATTCCTTTAGCATAACCATTTCCTAAATTCGAATAATTAGTGGTTGGTAAAAAAGAACCTGTATCATATTTTACTAAATCTTGGTATTTTTTATAATAACCTTCTACTCTAAAAATCTGTTTGTTTTTTACATATTGATAATTCGCTATAAAATGCGACGTGTTTTCTGCTTTAAAATCAGTATTAAATTTTAAATAATCATTTTTAGGGTTCTGAAAAAAGCGTCCGTACGCAAAAGAAAACTGTGCGTTTTTTCCTGATTTATAAGCAATAGATGCTCTTGGCGAAAAGGTAAACTCGTTTAACAATTCAGAATAATCGCCACGAATACCTATTTTTGATGCTAACTTTTTAGAGAAAAATATATCAGCCTCTGCATAAGTTCCTAAAATATTATTATCAAATCCGTATTTATAAGCTTCGTTCGTTACGTTCTTATAATTTTCTTTAAAATCGGTGACAAAATACTCTGCTCCGAAATTTAATTTAAATCGATTCGAAAAACGTTTCTTCATAGCTACTTTAAAATGTGCTGAGTTTTCTTCATCAGTAATTTCATCATCAACAACTTTAATAATAGCCTGATCATTTGTAAAACTTACACCTGTGGCAATTTTCCATCCATCACCAAAACTATTTTTATAAGAGCTATTAAAATATAAGTTTCTGTTTGTTAATCCAAAACGCACATCTTCTTCATAATTTATATCTTCTTGGGTTAAATCGAAATCAGTATAACTAAACGCTCCGTACACTTTTAATAGCGATTCGTTTTTAAACTTAAAACGATATACTGCCTCACCACTAAACGATTGCACTGGTTTATGCCACGTATTTCTGTCTTGAAAAGCCGATTGATACGGTGCTAAATTAATATACGATGCATTAACACTTAATGAATTTTTGCCAAAAACCTGTGTATTACCAACCCCTAAACCAACTGTCATAAAAGATAAATCTGTTTTTTCTTCAACAACTTCATCCGTTGTATTTAATAACAATACACTCGATAATGCTTGTCCGTATTCTGCAGAATAACCTCCGGTAGAAAAAGTGATTCCTTTAAATAAAAATGGAGAAAATCGACCACGAGAAGGAATATTATTTGCTGATGGCGAGTACGGTTTAAAAACTCTAATTCCGTCTACAAAAATTTGCGTTTCTTCGGCATCACCACCCCGAACAAAAAGTCGCCCATCTTCATCAACAGTTGATGTTCCTGGTAAGGTTTGTAAAGCGCCAACAAAATCGCCCAATGCACTTGCCGTTGTTACAATATCTAACGGTTTTAAAGCAGTTACTTTTGCATTGTCTCCTGCTTCAAAAGTTCCAGCGTTTATAGTTACAGCATCTAAAGTATTTACATCTTCACGTAATTTAATTTTTAACTTATTAAACTCTTTTACATCTGCTAATTTCGAAAATGTTTCGAAAGAGATAAAAGAAACTATTAATGTTCTTGTTCCTACTTCTGATGTTGAAAAAGAAAAAATTCCGTTATTATCTGTTGATGTGCCATCATATGTTCCGTCTAAATATACATTTGCTCCTTCAATCGGATTTCCTTTGTTATCTGTTACATTTCCTGAAATAATTGTTTGTGCAACCACATAACCCTGAATTAATAAGCATAAAATAAATAATAATTGTTTCATTGTTTTTGTTATTTGATAGTACAAAATTGCTTTCTTTTTAAAACTTAACATAAAAAGACACACTCAACTGTATAAATTTAATGACCAATTGTTCATTTATCAGAAATTAAATAGTATCCTCTTAAAAATAGGTTCTTTTATTTATATGGGTTCGTAAAATTTAAGACTATAAAGCACTGTAAAACTCATTAAAACTGTATTTTTACATAGTCTAAAAAATCACAATGTCACACGATTTAAGCAACCATAGAAAATCTTACGAAAAACAAGAACTTTTAAAAGAAAACTGCCCAGAAAATCCAATTGAATTATTTAGAGATTGGTTTTTTACTGCCGACGAATCTGAAATGGTAGATGAAGCTAACGCAATGAGCATTGCATCAATAGGCTTAGATGGTTTTCCTAAAAGCAGAATTGTATTGTTAAAAAAGTACACTTGGGAAGGTTTTATTTTTTACACCAATTATAATTCTGAAAAAGGAAAAGCTATTTTGAATAACAATAATGTATGCCTTTCGTTTTTTTGGGCTGGTTTAGAACAGCAGATAATTATAAAAGGAAAAGCTGAAAAGTTATCAGAAAACTTATCGGATGGTTATTTTGAATCAAGACCTGATGGAAGCAAGTTAGGCGCTTGGGCATCTAACCAAAGTGATGTTGTTAATTCTCGTAACGAACTTGATGAGCAACTAAAAAAAATAACAGAAAAATTTAATGGTAAAGAAATTGTAAGACCACCACATTGGGGCGGTTTTATGGTTAAACCAATATCTATTGAGTTTTGGCAAGGACGCCCTAACAGAATGCATGATCGTATAAGATATACCTTGCAAAAAGATTTCTCTTGGAAACTTGAACGTTTAGCTCCTTAGTTTTATATTTACACAGCTATAAAAAATTAAATGAAAACACTTTATATTGTTCGCCACGCAAAATCTTCATGGAAGTACGAAAGTATAGAAGATATTGATAGACCCTTAAAAGAACGCGGTATAAACGACGCGCATCTTTTATCGAAATACCTATCAGAAGAAATAAAAAGACCCGATGTATTTGTATCTAGTAGTGCAAACAGGGCTTTACATACTGCTGTTATTTTTTGCGAAAACTTTAAATACCCGCTTGCAAACCTTAAAATAAAACGTCAGTTATATAGTTTTAGCGATGGGTACTTAGTAAAAACTGTAAAAGCTTTAGATGATAGTTTTGACAGTGCTATTATATTTAGCCATGACCATGGTATTAATAGTTTTGTAAATAAATTTGGCGATAAACCTATTGCTCACGTATCTACTTGCGGTGTAATTGGTATTCAGTTTGATGAAAAACATTGGAAAAACATAAAAAAAGGAAGTACATGTTTAGTAGAATTTCCTAAAAACCATCGATAAATCTATATAGTTTGAAAATTAAAAAATACGGTGCGATAGATATAGGTTCGAATGCTGTAAGACTTTTAATAGCAAATGTTATTGAAGAAAAAAATAAAGAACCTCAATTTAAAAAATCTTCATTAGTTCGTGTTCCTATTCGTTTAGGAACAGATTCTTTTGTTACCGGTGTTATTTCTGAAGAAAACACCAACAGAATGATTGATGCTATGGAGGCTTTTAAATTACTGATGAAAGTTCATGGTGTTGAAAGATACAAAGCCTGTGCTACCTCAGCAATGAGAGAAGCTAAAAACGGAACTGAAGTTGTAAATACCATTTTTAAGAAAACCAATATAGAAATTGATGTTATTGATGGTAAAAAAGAAGCTGCTATTATATTTGCAACCGATTTAAATCAATTAATAGAATCAGACCTAACGTATCTTTATGTTGATGTTGGTGGTGGTAGTACAGAATTCACCTTGTTTTCTAAAGGAAGAATTATTAAATCGAAATCTTTTAAAATAGGTACCGTACGATTAATCAACAATAAAAAAACAGAAAACAAAGCTATTTTTAAAGAAGTACAAGAATGGATTGAAGGCAATACTAAAATATACAAACGTATTTCTTTAATAGGTTCTGGCGGAAACATTAATAAAATATTTAAAATGTCGGGTAGAGATATTGGCAAACCAATCTCTTACATATACCTAAATGCTCAATATCAGTTTTTAAAGAATATGAGCTATAAAGAACGTATTTCTGAACTAAGTTTAAATCCTGATAGAGCAGATGTTATTGTTCCGGCTACAAAAATTTACCTTTCTGCTATGAAATGGAGTGGAGCTAGAAAAATATTTGTTCCTAAAATCGGACTTTCTGATGGAATTATAAAAAGCTTATACCTTAATAAATTATAGATATTTCTTTTAATAAAAACAAAAAAACCGAGCAAATGCTCGGTTTTTTTGTTTGAAATAGATTGCTTTTACTTCACTATAGTAATCTTTAATTTAAGTTCTTTTTGCAACCATGTTTTAAGTTCATTTTCGTTCTTTTTTACAATCGAATCTGCCAGTTTAGGATTCCATATTACTGATAACTCAGGAATTGTATCAACCTTTATAAAATCTTTAGAAGATAATTTTTTAGAAAAACTGATTTCTTTAATATCATTAAATCTAATTTTAGCTTCTTTTGCCACTTTGCTAAATGGTACACTATTTTTATCTCTATCCAAAGCGTTTTGTTCAATATTAGTATTCAAGGTTGAAATTGTACTTTTCAGATCTTCAATTTCACGCTGTAATCCTTTTATTATATTGTCTTTTAAATCTAAATCTGTAATTGCTCTATCATAAGCATCTACTACCCTATCTACACTACGTGCTTTATTTTCATTTATTATAAGCTCGTAAGTATCTAACTTTGCATAGGTTTTTAATTCATTTCTTAAAAAGGTTTCTGTAGCATCAGTTACATCTCCGTTAAAGAACAAGTTTACTTTTTTAGTATCTCTATGAATTTTTTCTCTTTGCAACCATAAATCTTTATTAGACTCTATTTTCTCTTTTAAAAACTTCTTATAACTTGCATTTATAACGCTTTCTTTATAAACACTAATAAATGTAAATACCGCAGGCACCATAACTAAAAAAGCTACAACAGATGCTAAACGTGCAATTCGTTTTCTTTTTACTGAATTTACATAACGAATCATTGTAAACCCTAATAATTTTAAAACTAAAAATGTTGCTAATGCTATAAATATGGTGTTAATAATAAATAAATACATAGCACCAAAAAAGTAATCGAAATTACCAATTGCCAAACCATAACCAGCTGTACATAAAGGCGGCATTAGGGCTGTTGCAATTGCAACACCAAAAATAACAGAAGCTATTGTTCCTTTTTTTGTACGTGCTATAATTAAAGCCAAACCTCCAAAAAAGGCGATTAATACATCTCTAATATCTGGTTTTACTCTACCTAATAACTCAGACGTATCTTCTTTTAATGGAAATAGAAAGAAAAAGAAAAATGCTGTTAATAAACTCAACCCAATCATCGTTGCTAAGTTGACCAATGACTTCTTTAACGTATCAATATCGTTTATAGCAATAGACATTCCTATTCCTAAAATTGGCCCCATTAAAGGCGATATTAACATGGCTCCAATTACAACTGCTGTAGAGTTTGCATTTAAACCTATAGAAGCCACAAATATCGAACATATTAAAATCCAAGCTGTTGCTCCTTTAAACGGAATATCAACTTTTATGGCTTCAATTGTTGCTTCTTGATCGGTGTCTTCACGAAAATCTAATAACTCAACAATAAATTTTTTAGAACTCTCCCACAAACCTTTCGCATCTTCTTGAATAGCTTGTTTAGATTGCTCTACACTTTCATCTTGATTTAGTTTTTCTTCCATTTATGTTGTTTTATAACTTGCGAAAGATACAAAATTCCTTATTTATTTTATAAAAATAAAAAAAGCTCAAAGATGTTTCTTTGAGCTTTTTAACGATGCATTTACATCATCATTTAATTGATATTTAACTTCTTTTTTAAATCGTTTAACAGACCATCTTTATGAACTAAAACAGAAATAGTTTTTAATTTAAAATAAGGAATAGACATGTATACATATCCGTTGTTTCCTTGCTTTGTTCCCCAAGAATTTTTCACTTTAAAATACCTATTCCCTTGCTGATCTTTAACCAAGCCTACAATGTGCATTAGGTGATCATCAGTAGTATTAAAGTTTTCGAATTCTGATTGACGAAAACTTGGCGTTATATTTTTTTCTTTAATAATTTCTTTTAATCCCTTCTCACTATCTAAAACACTTGCAGGTATAAACGCTACTCCGTTTTTTGATGAAAATGTTTTTTCTGAAACATCACAATCTAGTTCAATCGTAAAGCCTTTTTCTAAAGCATTTTCTGTAACAGCAACCAATTCATCTAAAGAAACATTATAGAATGATCCGTTTGAAAAATTATCAGGAATATTTAAAACAAAATCATCATACATTTTAGCATGTTTAAAAGAAGTAATTGTTACGTAGTTTGACGGATTTATTTTTACATACTCTGCAAAACTTTTGGGCGTATATTCTTTACCTTCAAACTCGAACTTTTCTTTATTCTCGCCTAAATAAACATCTAAAACACTTTCTGTTGCTTTTTTCCATTTCGGACTTAATTCTTTAGCCGGATTTTTAATATACGCATCTAACATCGATTTTAAAACAGCTACAACCTCAGCGTGATTATGAGTTTGTTGCCCCATATCTAATCCCGAAAAAACTTGCTCAGGAACCAATCCGTATCTCGCTACAGAATTAATAACATCATGACCTAAACCACCTTCACTAAACTGCGCTTTTCCTTGACGATATAAATAATTACTAGCTTTATCTGAATACGTATTACGAACGGTATACATTTCTGATAAATCGATGTTTTTACCTGTTAACCGTATAATTTCAGATTCTAAAAATGATGTTGTAGAAAAACTCCAACAAGTACCAGTATTTCCTTGGCTTTTTACTTGCGTGTTTTCGATATCTTTTATGGTTTTAAACTCATATTCTTGAGCTGTAATAGCACCGATACTTAAAACGCTAAAAGCGGCTCCTATAAATAAATTTTTCATGTTTGAATTTTATTAATAGAGCAATTTACAGTTTTTATAATGACTTTAAAAATTTCAACCTGCTAAAAATCTACAATTACGCCTATTCTTGGCAAAGCTCTTCCTGAGGTGTTTTCAATTTCTTCTAACACATACCTCGAATTATCACTAGGATCTGAAACCCTACCGTTTTCATCTTCTATTGGCAATAAATACGGTTGCTGATTTGAGCTACTTGCATAAATATTCTGAATATCAACATATAAATTAATAGCAGCTTTTTTTAAGAACCATGTTTTATCTACCCGAACATCTAACTGTGTGTAACTATCAAAACGTTGACCATTTAACTTTGTGTAATCTAAAATACCACTGTTTACAACATCGTAATTTTCTTTTAATGAAGAAGCATCCCTATCGTAAGGTGTATAAGGCCTACCTCCAACTAATCTGAACTTAGAACCTATTTCCCAGTTTCTTTTTAATTTTTTACCTGCAGTTATCGTTACCAGATGTTTATTATCCCAAGTAGACGGAATATAATTACCTAGTGTATTTTTAAATTCACTTCTTACAAAGGTGTAAGATGCTATTCCGTACAAACCATTATATGATTTTTTTTGCGCAAGCACTTCAAATCCGTATGCTCTTCCTTTAGAATTAGAAACAACTTCTTCATTACCTACTACACCAAAATCTGCTCCTAAATTTGCCAAACTTATTTGATTTCTTACTGAAAAAGGATATTTACTATACGCTTTATAAAAACCTTCTAAAGTAATTTTAGAACTCGTGTTTGGCCTATATGCTAATCCGCTTACAAAGTGATCTGATTGTATGTATTTCAAACCTTTTTTATTAGCAAAGTCACCAGCATTATTTTTAAAACCTAAAACAGTATAAGATGGTAATTGATAATAACGACCTACTGATGAATTTAAAGATAACTTATCATTAAGGCTATAACTTAAAGAAAGTCTTGGTGAAAATTGATTTAAAAGATTTTTCATTTCACTATTATAATCAACTCCATCTAATCTAAATCCAAAAGAAACTCCTAGTTTATTATTTAAATATTCTTTAGAAACCTGACCAAACACACCATACTTTATAAAATCAATTTCTGAATTAAATACATCCTCAAAAACACCATCTGAATTAGCTACTTTTCTATAGGTATTGTTAATGTAAGTCGCTTTTTCTAAATTGGCACCTATATTAACTTTATAATTATTTTTAGTACTAAAATTACTCTCGTACCTAAATTTAGTTTCTATTTCTTTAGAATCGTAATCTAATAATAAGTTCTGTGGTGTTTCCTCATTCATAAAATACTTCACAGCCTTATTTTTAAGCTCATTTCTGCTTAAAACAAATAAATGAGTAACATCATCTGCAAAATACTTATAACTCGCTCCTACTGTATAGTTCCACTGACTATTTACAGGCACCGTATTTAAAAATACTTTATTACTTTTTATTGTTTCTTCATCTGTTTCACCATCATTAACTGATGTATTTAATTCAAAATCATCAATGGCTCCTAACGCCACTATAGATAACTCACTATTTTTAGATAATTGCGAATTAACGTTTAACTGAAAATCATTATAAGTTGGTAAAAAAGGCAATTTAATTAACTTAAATAATAACTGAAGATAAGATTGACGCACAGAGAGCATAAAGGTAGTTTTATCTCCTATAGGACCATCTAAAGTTATACCTGCATCCGAAGTTCCTAAAGTTGCTCTTGTATTAAGGGCTGTAGGGTTTCCTTTCTTTTGTGTAAATTCTATTACCGAACTTAATGTATTACCTCTATTTGCCGGAAAAGCACTTGAATAAAAATCAACCTTACGAATTAAATCAGCATTTATGATTCCTACTGGTCCGCCGGTAGCTCCTTGTGTTTGAAAATGATTTATTACCGGAACTTCAATTCCATCTAAATAAAACTTATTTTCTGATGTTGCTCCTCCTCTTATTATAATATCATTTCTAAAACCTGGATTTGAAGCTACTCCTGGAAATGATTGAATCACTTTTAAAACATCTCTATTTCCCCCTGGATTTTTCTCTATCTCAGCAACCCCCAAAGATTGTAATGATAACGGACTTTCTATTGATTTTTTAAACAAGCTAGCCTTAACTTCTACCTCCTTTAAGTTAGTACTACTTTCTTTTAATTTGATAATAATAAAGGGTGCATTATCATTCGTAACCAAATACTCGTCTGATATTAATGTTTCGTAGCCAATAAAAGAAACCTGTAATTTATTGTAACCTAAAGGAACGTTAGATATTTTAAAATTACCTTCCTCATCAGATGCCATTCCAATAGATGTTCCATAAATTAATACGTTTACAAAAGGAAGTGCTTCTCTTGTTTTTTGATCGATTACTTTACCTGTAATTATTCCTTGACCTACGGATACAAATGCCTGTAATAATAAAATAAATAGTACTAACTTTTTCATAATTGGAATCCTTAATATTTTAACAAAAATACAATATTGTTTAATTAAAAATAAAAAAAGATAAACAAAATGTATTTTAAAGGTAAAAAACCTCAATCTAAATAGATTGAGGTTTTTGTGGGGAGAGCAGGATTCGAACCTGCGAAGTCGTAAGACAACGGAGTTACAGTCCGTCCCAGTTGGCCGCTTTGGTATCTCCCCAAAGCTTTAGAAAAAAAATAAAAGCTTTTCTTAAATAAGAAAAGCTTTTTGTGACCGGGCTGGGGCTCGAACCCAGGACCCTCTCCTTAAAAGGGAGATGCTCTACCAACTGAGCTACCAGGTCATTTATTTTTCTCCTTAGCGGGTGCAAATATACACTCCTTTTTCACATCCACAAACTTTTTTATAAAAAAAAAACTACTTAAATAAAACTAAAAATTAAACAAGACTGATTATCTGAATATTAGATGAAATAATATTTTATAAAAAAACAATTTTTAAGTTTTCATATGATTAAGCTACGACTTTAAAACTTATTTCTACATCATCCAAATACGGCATAAAACAAAAAAGCATTACTAAAATTTTAGTAATGCTTTTTTGTTTTATGCTATTATTGATTAATCCCCCAATTCATCAATAATAAACCCTTGTGTATTAGAAACAATACTCTGCTAAACAACTAATGTATAAATGGTATTCGATTATGTGTAAATGGCCTTTTTTTTGACATAACACTGAATAAAAGCTTGCTAAATACCTGTAAGTAAACAAAATACGAACAATAAAAAACCTCAATCTAAATAGATTGAGGTTTTTGTGGGGAGAGCAGGATTCGAACCTGCGAAGTCGTAAGACAACGGAGTTACAGTCCGTCCCAGTTGGCCGCTTTGGTATCTCCCCAAAGCTTTAGAAAAAAATAAAAGCTTTTCTTAAATAAGAAAAGCTTTTTGTGACCGGGCTGGGGCTCGAACCCAGGACCCTCTCCTTAAAAGGGAGATGCTCTACCAACTGAGCTACCAGGTCATTTATTTTTCTCCTTAGCGGGTGCAAATATACACTCCTTTTTTACTTCTACAAAACCTTTTTATCAAAAAAATAACCGATTTATCAATATTTATTTTAGTTCTTTGTTTTACAATAATTTAACACTAAAATTATTTTTCTGATAAATATGCTTGACGTACTTTTTTGAACAGATTAGATGAATATACAAAATCTACTACTGCTTTATTATCCGTTTTAAAAATTTCCTTATGAGAGCCTTCCCATGCTTTTATTCCATCTTTAAGAAAAACAATTTTATCTCCTATTTCCATCACAGAATTCATATCATGCGTATTAATAATCGTTGTTATTTTATACTCGTCTGTAATTTCTTGAATTAAATTATCGATTACAATTGATGTTTGCGGATCTAAACCTGAATTTGGTTCGTCACAAAACAAATATTTAGGTTTCATTACAATAGCACGTGCTATTGCAACACGTTTTTGCATTCCTCCTGATAGTTCTGCTGGAAATTTTTTATTTGAATTCTCTAAGTTCACTCGTTTTAAAACAAAGTTAACTCTATCTAGCATTTCGCTTTCTGGCTGCTTTGTAAACATTTTTAAAGGAAACATTACATTTTCCTCTACAGTTTGTGAATCAAACAGTGCACTTCCTTGAAAAACCATTCCTAGCTCTTTTCTAAAGTCTCTTTTATCTTCTATAGACATTTCATTATTTACGCGACCATCATATACGATACTTCCTTTTTCAGGAATGTGAAGCCCAATTAATGATTTTAAAAAAACTGTTTTACCAGAACCACTTTGTCCTATAATTAAACTTGTTTCTCCTGGAGAAAATGAAGTTGAAATTCCTTTTAAAATTTCAACACCATTAAACCCTTTATGTAAGTTATTTACTTCAATCATTAGGTTAGCAACATTTGAGTTAATAAATAATTAGCGATAACAATAAGAACGGTTGTCCAAACAACAGATTGCGTACTTGCCTTACCCACTTCTAACGAACCACCTTTTACATAATACCCATGATAAGAGGGCACAGTAGCTATTAAAAAGGCAAAAATTAATGTTTTTATAATTGCATAGGTTAGTAAAAACGGATTGAAATCCATCTGTACACCTGCTATATAATCTACTCCAGAAAACAATCCTGATAGCACACCTGCTAACCATCCTCCGAAAATTCCTAAGAACATTCCAAGAACTATTAAAAAAGGGTAAAAGAATACCGTAGCTATTATTTTAGGCAATACTAAATAATTTAATGAATTAATCCCCATTACTTCTAAGGCATCAATTTGTTCGGTAACACGCATTGCACCGATACTTGAAGTAATATATGAACCTACTTTCCCTGCCAAAATAATAGAACAAAACGTAGGAGCAAATTCTAATATGATAGATCTTTTGGCTGCGAAACCTATTAAAGACCTTGGTATAAACGGACTTTCTAAATTTAAAGCTGTCTGCAATGCTATTACTCCACCAATAAAAAAAGATATAAAAGCAATAATACCTAAAGATTTAAGACCTAATTCATCTATCTCTCTAAACAAAGCTTCTCTAAAAACACGTGCTCTCTGTGGTTTTGTAAATACTTGTTTTAGCATTCCAAAATACTTACCTATATGCTCAATGTAGTTCATTAAACTAATCTATTTTTCTTTTTGCTAAAGTATTAAAAAACCATTAACTCTTTGCTTTATTATCTATTTTAGTACGCATTTACTTACCTTTGATTTTATAATTTTTAAAAATCAAAATGAAAAAATTAATAACTTTAGCTGCCATTGCCTTGTTTGGTTTATATAGTTTTACCCCTATTAAAAAAAAGGACCCTAAAAAACCGAAACTAGTTATAGGTATTGTTATCGATCAGATGCGCTATGATTATCTTACTCGTTTTGCTAGTAAATATGGTAAAGATGGCTTTAATCGTTTATTAAATGGTGGTTTTTCACTCGAAAACGCTCACTATAACTACATACCTACTTATACGGCTGTTGGGCATGCATCAATTTACACAGGTACTACCCCTGTAAATCACGCCATAATTAGTAACAATTGGTATGATAAATACTTAAAAGAAACTATTTATTGTGTTGATGACAGCAATTACAAAACTGTTGGAAATGATGGTAATGGTGGTGAAAAATCACCTCAAAGAATGCTTACTACTACCGTTACAGATCAATTAAGATTGGCACAAAACATGAACGGAAAAACTATTGGTATTGCAATTAAAGATCGTTCTGCTATTTTACCCGCTGGTCATACAGCTAATACTGCCTATTGGTTTGATGGAGGTAGCAAAGGCGATTGGATAACTTCGTCATACTACCTAAATAAATTACCTAATTGGGTGCGAAAGTTTAATAACTCTAAAATTGTTGATAATTACCTAGCACAACCCTGGGAAACTCTTTATGATATTAATACTTATACGGAAAGTATTGCTGACGATAATAACTTTGAAATGTCTTTTAAAGGAGAAGAAAAACCAGTTTTCCCTCACGATATTCCAAAATTAAAAGATAAAAACAATAATTATAGTATTATAAAAGCAATTCCTGCTGGAAACTCTTTGACTACCGATTTTGCAAAAGCAGCTATCATAGGAGAGAATTTAGGCAAATCGGATTACACTGATTTTTTAGCCGTTAGTTACTCTTCTACTGATTATGTTGGTCATCAATTTGGTGTTGCATCCAAAGAAGTTGAAGATACTTATTTACGTTTAGATAAAGACTTGGCTAACTTTTTTCAGTTTTTAGATACACAAGTTGGCGAAGGTAATTACACCTTATTTTTAACTGCAGATCACGCAGCTGTTCAAGTTCCTAAGTTTTTAAAATCGGTTAAAATTCCTGCCAACTATTTTAGCTACAAAAAATTTAAAGAGTATGTAAACAATATTACTTTGAAATATTTTAAGTCTGATGAATTAGTAGAAAATATTTCTAACTTTCAAATTTTCTTAGATAAAGAAAAAATTGAAGAATTAAAGCTTAACGCTAATGAAGTAGTTCAGAGAATTACTGATCAAGTAATTAATTACAAAGGGATATATAAATCAGTAACTGCAAGAACTTTACAAACTACTTCTTTTACTTCTGGAATTTTAAACTCATTACAAAACGGTTATAATCAAAAATTTTCGGGAGATATTTTATTAATTCCTAATCCGTCTACACTAAGTACTTATTACAAAGATGGTGGAACCTCACATGGTTCAGGATATTCTTATGATACTCACATACCTATTATTTTTTATGGTAACGGAATTAAACAAGGTGCTTCTAAAAAGAAATATGAAATTATAGATATTGCTCCTACAATCTCTAACCTATTACAAATTGAATTTCCCAACGGTTCAACAGGTAAAATTATAGAAGAAGTTTTAAATTAAAAAAAGCGCTCATAGAGCGCTTTTTTTAATTTAAATAGGATATAGAACTATAACACAGAAGAGGTAGATATATGTATTTATTTAACTATTTTTTTTATTCTTAACCTTACAGTATATCTTACTCATTTTTCTATTATTTGATTTAATTATATAATTATAAAAAATGACAGTAAGTAGTATAATAAAAATGTAAATCATATTGTTATAAATTTGTTTTCTAATTAGTTAAAAACATAATTTCACAAAAAGTCACATTTTTATTTATTTTGGATTATTTAATATTATAAGTGCTGCAATAACACCTGGTACCCAACCGCATAAAGTTAGTAGAAATACTATTATAATTGAACCACAGCCTTTTCCTATTACTGCTAATGGCGGAAAAAAAACAGCCAATAAAACTCTTAATAAACTCATTTTAATTTTTAGTTAATTTAATATATAATAAAGACTACTGTTCTTAAAAATTGTTACAAATATTATAATACAAAATATTTCTAATTAAGCATTGTCTGTGATTATTCAACAGTTTATATTTGTAAAAAAAAGCTTTGAAAAATTTATCACCCCTAAAGTTAATTTACACTTTACTTCTTTTATCTTCTTTAAATTTATTTGCTCAATTAGAAGCCCATTTAATCGAAAACCAAGGTTGGGTTAAAGGTAATTATGTTGAAATAGGTATTAATGAAAAAGGTGTTTTTGGTACTAAAAAGAATAACAAACCTACATCATTTCATGAAAACAGAGAATTTAGTAATTTATTATTTGGTTTTATAGCAAATCCTAAGAAAGATAATTGGGTAGATTATGATGGCGACTTCTTTACCCCTGGTGAAGCAGAAGAAGGTTTTTCTATTGAAATAGATGGTATAAATCACAATAACAATAATGTTTCCTTCTTTGATGGTGTTATGGGAGGAATAGTTAGTAGTAAAAAAATAGAATCTGACTGCTTCGAAAGTTTAGCACAAATTATATGGGAAGGTTCTGTAGATGGTTTGCAAATAAAAAGATCTTACAGTGTTACTGAAAACGGAACGTTTATTCAAATGATCACTTCAATCAGTAATACATCAAATGACATAAAAAAGAATGTTTTTTTTATGCACAATGTAGATCCTGACAATAATGTTTCTCTTTCTTCTGTTTACGCGACTAATTTAGAAATATTAAGTCAACCTAGTGCCAGTGATGATATAGCACTTGTTATGGCAACTCAAGATGCTGTTGGTGGTGTTGAAGATACTGACGGATCTGCTGTTAGTTTTTATGCAAATGATAAAAGAGCTAAAGTTAGTTTTGGTGGCTTTTCTAACAGGAGTGCTAGTAATATTTGGAATGGTACAACTGTAACAAATACTATTGGGGCAACAACTTTCGATGACATTGCCATGTCTATCTCTTTTAATATAGGAAATATTGCTCCAAAAGAAACTAAAAATTTTGTTTACTACTATTTCTTAAAAGAAGTAGATAAAACATTTGTTCCTATAATTGTAAACATATCTACATCTAATCCCACAGAATGTAACGGAAATGATGGGAGTTTACTTTTATCTGGTTTAAACGCTAATGAAGATTATACAATTAGCTATAGTCAAAACGGAACTCCAATTCCAGAAAAAACATATACAACTGATAATTTAGGAAATATTGAAATAGCTAACTTAATAGTGGGTGATTATTCTGACTTTAAAATAGGAGACACAACCTGTACTTCTAAATTAGACACAACCTACTCCCTAAATCCACCTGCTCCGTTAAATCCTACATTTTTAACTAAAAACCCTACGAAATGTGATGGAAACGATGGAAGTATAATTTTAACCGATTTAAATGCTAATGAAAATTACATTATTAGCTATATTAAAAATGGAATATTAATCCCTGATGCAACCTTTACTACAAATAGTTTAGGTGAAATTGAGATTATTAATTTAATAGAAGGCGATTATTCTGACTTTAAAATTACTTATAAGAGTTGCGTTACACAACTTAGTTCAACTCACACATTAAGCCCTCCAACACCCTTAAACCCCGTATTTAGCAGCGTAAACCCTACAAACTGTAATGGAGATGATGGTACTATTATTATTTCTGGACTAACAGATGGTGAGCAAACAGTAATTAACTACAAAGTAAACGGAACAGCTGCTCCTGAAACAATTTACGCACCTAATAGTGCTGGTGAAATAGCACTAAATAACCTTTCAAATGGTACTTTTTCAGATTTTAGTTTAGAATATATCTCTTCAAGTTGCTCTAGAACTCCAAGTGATATTATTGTTTTAAATGGTACAACTCCTTTTACTACAACAAACATACCCGATCAGTCTTTTTGTGATATTAATTTTGACTTTATAACCAATATTCAACTTAGCGTAGTTGACAATATTGCATTAGGTGTTTTAAGCTCTTCTGAATTTTCAGTATCTTATCATTCTTCTATAGATAATGCAAATAATAGTATAGATCTTGATAAAAACAATTATAACACTACTGGTATACCTACTTATTCTTTATTTGCTAAAATTAAAAACAATACAACAGGTTGTTATGAGATAGAACCTTTTATAATACTTATAAATACTCCTGCTAATTTTGAAATAGAAGATCTTTTTTTATGTAAAACTACAGATGACAACTTTATAACGCCCGAAATTGACACAAACCTAGATGATAGTTTATATACTTTTCAATGGTATTTAAATGATGTTTTATTACCTGAAACAACACCTAACATTTTTATTAATACAGCAGGGACATATAAAGTAAAAGCAACTACAATAACTACAGGATGCTCTATTACCGAAGAAGCTGAAGTTATCCCTTCTGGAGAACCAGATAAATTAGATTTATTTTTAAATTCAGAATTATTTGCTAACAATCACACAATAACTATAAATGCCCTTGGTAGCGGAAATTACATATACAGACTTAATGATGAGCCTTTTCAAGAAAGCCCAGTTTTTGAAAATGTTCCTGCTGGTTTTAATACTTTTTATGTTTTAGATGAGAACGGTTGTGGTGAAACAAGTATCAGTAAAACTATTATTGATTACCCAAGATTCTTTACTCCTAACAACGATGGATCTAACGATACATGGCAAATCATAGGAATAGAATATCTAACAAACCCAACAGTTCAAATAGCTAACAGGTTTGGTAAACCATTATTTACATTAACAAAAGGATCTAAAGGCTGGGATGGTTTTTATAACGGTATAAGAATGCCTAAAAACGACTATTGGTTTATATTAACTTACACTAATGATTATGGAATAAAGCAACAGGTTAAATCGCATTTCTCTTTAATATATTAAGTAATTCTACTTCATAAAAAAGTCTCCTTTATAAATTATAAAGGAGACTTTTTTTTAGAACCTGTTAAAATCTACATTAATTTCCCGAAGAAAATAGCGTTCATTAACAATTTGTTTGTTCCAAACCAAAAAGCTCTAAAGTTTGTATTGTCTGTAAAAACAATAACCTTACCAGACCCTAATCTATTAACTTTAAACGGAACCGTGTTTTTTAATACATTCAAGTTTTCTTTAGAGACATAACCACTCAATAAAGGGCTGTCGGTATATTGTATCGGATTATTATAACTCTTTTTGTCTGCCTGAATAAACTGACGTGTATTTCTAAATAAAGCGATTTTATCACTCTTGTATCCGAAATTTACAGGATGCGAACGATCTGTTTTTGCTTCAAAAATTGCACCACCGATTACTTGTGCACCTGATTGTAACGATTTATTTTCAAACGATATATTTTCAACTGTATCTATCTTTGTTTTATTAAATTTTAAATCGATGAATTTTTTATTAGACAACCAATTAACTGCATTTCTATATCCTATTAGAACACCACCGTTTCGTACCCAAACTTTTAACTTGTCTTCTAATCTTTTATCAACCGAATAACTATTAGGCACAACAATCGTTGTATACTTATCTAAGTTTATTCTTGAAGCATACGAAACATCTAACTTGGTTAATTTCATTTCAAAACGCTGATCTAATAAATGCCAAATTTCACCAGCATCATAACTCGTCATCCCGCTACCAACTAACATCGCTATTTTTTGTGGTTTTATTACTCTGAAGTTCCTACTCCCTAAATCAATTCCCTCATTTAACCCCGTAGCAACACCTTTTAGGTTAATATGATTCTTAACCGCAATTTTATTTAAAAACTCATATAATTCTGAGTTGTTTAATTTCTGATTTTGAGCTGGAATAAAAATAGTTCCATAATCAAACGATTCTCCATTATTTTTAAACTGCTTCATAGCCACTTTTGCACGCAATCCTTTTTCTAAAATCGTATTTAAAGCTTTCGGAGTTTCATATTCATTCCAAGAAAACAAATACCCAACACTACTTTTATTTTTAATTGTTCCTTCTTTTTTCTTTAAATCAACAATCTCTTCCCCTGCTTTTGATAAAGAAATATTATCAGCAAAATCTACTCCAAAGGCATGATTGAATGTCCATGCAGAAACATCGTAAAATAAACTATCTTTAAAAGTAGTTCGTACATCAAACATTGCTTTTACCAATCGGTTATTCTTCTGATTCATTGGTACAACATAACTATACCCTTTTTTAAAATTTTTTCCTTTTGATGTAAAATCAGTTTTTAATTCGTGTATTTTTATTTGATGCTTTTTTAAAACTGCTGCTAAATGATAGGTTTTTACAGCATCTTTTTCATCTCCAAAAACAATCGCTTTATTATCTCCTGAATGTCGAGATTTCTCATAAAAACTTTGTTGATATTTTAAGATTTTTACACGCATATTTTTAGCTGCTTCTAAAGTTGATAAAGTAGCTGTAAATTGATTGCGAATTGTAAACGGAAAAGTTAACACTCCGTTTTCACTTTCTTGTGCATGTCCACGAGAACTTCCTTGCTCGAACAAAATACCGATACTTCCGTTAATATCTGGGAATGTTGAGCCTTTTCCGTAGTAAAAATCATCAAAACTTTCTTCACTATAATACGTTGATCCTATTTTATCAAAAGCCTTTGCATGGTAGGTTGCAATTTCTTTGGTTAAATCCTGGTTCATCTGCGGCGTTAACGGATTTGTTCTACTCGGAATTCCCGGTTGAAAAAAGAAACTCGAGTTGGTTCCCATTTCATGATGATCGGTTAAAATATTTGGTAACCATTTATGAAAAGAAGCTATTCTTGCAGCACTTTCAGGTAACTGAACTGGCAACCAATCACGGTTCATATCAAACCAATAGTGATTTGTTCTTCCGCCAGGCCAAACTTCATGATATTCTCTATCATTAGGGTCAGGGTTTATATTGTCCGCCTTGTTTGTATTTACCCAATATGCAAAACGCTGTAAACCATCAGGATTCAAAGATGGATCGAACAATATAATTGTATTCTCTAATAACTCATCAATTTTAGCTCCTTCTGCAGCTGCTAAATAATAAGCCGATGCTAATGCAGAGTTTGTTCCACTAGGTTCATTTCCATGAATAGAAAAACCCTGATAAACCACTATAGGTTGACTCGAAACATTTACCGAAGCATCATCAGTCGCTTTTATGTGTTGCTTTCTAATTTGCTCTAAATTTTCATGATTTTTAGGCGAAGTAATTGTTAATAATAATAAAGGTCTTCCTTCATAGGTTTGCCCTCTATCTTCAATAAAAACTCTATCAGAAGCCTTTGCCAAAGCTTTCATATATTCTACCAACTTATCGTGTGTTACATGCCACTCTCCTACTTCATGACCTATAACCGATTTTGGTGTTGGTATATTTTTAGCATAAGAAACATCATTAGGTAGGTAATACGATAAATCTAATTTTTGTTGTGCAGTTACAGAGATTGATACCATTATCAATAGTAGTAAAAAAGCTTTTTTCATTTGTTATGTTGTTTAATAAGCTAACAAATATATTAAATCTAAAAATGCTTTTTTTCCAATAGCAAATAATTCGTTTTCAACTATTAAAAAACCCTTTCCTAACACTTCTTATAAATTGGAAGTAATACGTATATTGCGTTTTAAAAAAACAACTTATGCAACATTTTGATGTAGCTATTATTGGTAGTGGTCCTTCTGGGGCTTCAACTGCTTTTCATTTAGCTAAAAAAGGAATTTCAACTGTTATAATAGAGAAAGAAACATTACCTCGCTATAAAACTTGTGGTGGTGGATTTGTTTTTAGAGGCCGTAAAGATTTACCTTTTGATATCTCTTCTGTTGTTGAGCGTGAATTTAACACGATCGATATATATTTAGGTGAAAAACTACATTTTAAAACACAAAGAGAAGACCCTACAGTTACTATGATTATGAGAGATTCTTTCGATCATTTAATCGTAGAAAAAGCGAAGGAGCTTGGTGTTACTTTATTAGAGAATCATAAGTTAAATAAATTACATTTTTCTGATGATAAAATCACTTTAGAAACATCTCAAGGAGAACTTTCTGCTAAATTTATAATTGCTGCAGACGGTGCTTTAAGTCCTACCGCAAAAATGGCTGGATGGAAAGAAGATACTCGAAAATTAATACCCGCTTTAGAATATGAAGTAGAGGTTTCTGACGACGATTTTAATCGCTTAAAAGACGAAGTTCGTTTTGATATTGATGCTATACCTTACGGTTACGCGTGGAGTTTCCCTAAGAAAAATCATTTATCAATAGGAGTTGCATCTGCAAGAAGAACAAAAATAAATTTAAAGAAATTTTACCAAGAGTATATGGAAACACTTGGTATTACTAATGTAATTAATGAATCTCAACACGGATTCCAAATTCCTGTGGCACCAAGAACTGATGGATTTGTGAAAAACAACGTGTTTTTAATTGGAGATGCTGCTGGTTTTGCAGATCCTGTTACTGCTGAAGGTATTTCAAATGCTATTTATAGCGGTAAATTAGCTGCTGAAGCAATAAGTGAAAGCAACTTAAATGAGAAACTTGCAGAGGAATTATACCTTGCTAAAATAAGTGAAAAACTACTACCAGAACTTAATACTGGTTTATGGCTTTCTAAGTGGTTTTATGAGCAAAAAACGATCCGTAATCTTTTATTAAAAAAATATGGGCAACGTTTTAGCGAAGCAATGGCAGACGTTTTTCATGGAAAACGCTCTTACCCAAAAGACATTAAACAGACTATAAAAAACAAAATAAAATCGTTGGTTTCTTAATCGAAGATTTATAGAAAAAAAGACACCGTTTAGATTATATAAACGGTGTCTTTTCATTTTATAACTGATTTTACTCTTTACGTACTCTTTTTAAATTTAGTAAATCAACCGGATTTATACCCAATCCTTGAATATTTTTTTGACTAAAACGAATTACTTCATCATAATATAACGGAACAATCGGAGCTTCTTCTATAATAATACTATCCATTTGTTGATACAATTTGTAACGCTTTTTAACATCGATTTCCTTTATTGATTTCTCATACAAATTATCAAATTTCTCATTCTTAAAATGCGTGTAATTTGGTCCGTTGGGCGTAAAATTTTTACTATAAAATAACGATACGTAGTTTTCTGCGTCTGGATAATCAGCAATCCAACTTGCTCTAAAAACAGGTAGTTTTCCACTTGACTTTCCTTGTCGTAAGGTTGAAGGCGGAATTACATCTACTTTAGTTTGCAAGCCTATATTTTGTAATTCACGCTGAATAAATTCACATAAGTCTAAATAATTACCATTCGTAGTAATCGTAATTTCTGGATTTATATTTCCTGTCACCTTTATGTATTCAGAAACCAACGCAGCCGCTTTTTCTGGCTGATAAGAATATCCTTTTTGGTTATTAAACGACGGCAATCCTTTTGGTATAAATCCACTTGTGGCAGGTGTACCAATTCCGTTTCGCAAGAATTTAATCATTTTTACACGATCAAATCCATAATTTATAGCTTGCCTTATTAATTTTGATTTTGTTGGTTCTTCATTTTCACCATCTAAATAAATCCCTAAATATTCAGTGTTCAAATATGCGCCTGTTTCCATCTTAATCTCACTTACATATTTCTCTTTTAAAGTTCCGTCTGTATTTAAAATATCATCTTTATAAGAAGCGTCAAGACTTTTCATAAAGTCGAGATTTCCTTGTATAAATTGTAAAAATTCACTCTGCTTATCAGGTAAAAAAGTAATTGCAACAGCTTCTAAATAAGGCAATGAATTCCCTGTTATATCTTTTTCATAAAACATCTTGTTTTTACGTAATACTAATTTTGTGTTTTCTACCCATAATTTAAATTTAAAAGGACCTGTACCAATCGGATTTGCTCTAAAAGAGTTGCCAAAATAAGTTACCGCTTCTTTCGGAACTACCGAACAATATTTCATAGCCAACAACCCTAAAAAAGGTGGAAATGGCTGTTTTAAATTGATTGTAAAAAGCGAATCGTTTTCAGCCTTAAAATTTGCTACGTTTTGTAAAACCCAACCTCCTGGAGAGGCAACATTTTTATCTAATAACCTACTAAATGAATATTCAAAATCATTGGCAGTAACATTTCTCGTTGAATCTTTTCCGAACAATGAGTGTTTATGAAAATTCACATCTTTTCGTAGGTTGAACTTATATTTTTTTCCGTCTTCAGAAAGCGTCCAATTTTTAGCGATGTCGGGTTGTACATGTAAACTATCATCTAACTGCACCAAACCATTAAATAACTGATTTACCGCCCAAATATTTCGTTGATCTTTTGCAAAAGCAGGATCCAGCGAAGTAATATTCGAATGTTCATTATAACGAAAAACCTGAGTTTCAGAAAAAGAACTAGTCTCTTTAGCACAAGAATAAAAACCGATAAAAAGAAGTACTAAAACAAAAAACTTACTTGTTCTTCCTTTTATTTTTATAATATGATTTATCTGCAATGTATATGATTTTAGAAACTTCAGCATATATCGTTGAAGCATCTTTATTTGTTATTTTAATATCTTTTTGTAAATCTATTTCTTGCGCATCTTTTAGTCGTTCTTTTATTTGCTGAATCTCCTCTTCAGAAAAAATAAAATCAGCATACGAATTTGATTTTGCAGGTCTTTTAAACTTAATATTGGCACTTTTATCCCAAACTACATAATCGTTGCCTAGAATATTCATTAGCTGAATCATAAAAACAGGGTCTGTTGCCGAAAATAAACTTCCTCCGAAAATAGATCCTACATAGTTTTTGTTTTTATAACTAATAGGAATTTTAACTTTTACATTATACAAATCGTCAGATACTTCAATAATTTTACCTGTAGATCTACGATACATTGGTGAAATATTAAATCCGTATTTAAAAATAGTACTTTGTTTTAAAAAAGTACTTAAAACCTTAGATATTGTTGCGTACATTTAATTACTCTTATTTTTCAAACCCATATTCACGCTCTACTTTACAAATTCGGAGTTGGTATTTTGTGTACCATTTTTCTCTTCCTTTTTCTCGAGCTTCTATGTGTAATAAATTATTTTTCCATTGTGTAATTGCCTCTAAACTTCGCCAATATGAAACTGTAATTCCAACTTCCGAGCGGGCTGACTCAATTCCTAAATAACCTTCTTGTTTTTTTGCTAACTCTTCCATTCTGTTGTTCATGTCTTCATATCCTTCTTGATCATCAGACAATATAGTTGTAAAAATAACCGCGTAATATGGCGGAGTTAATGAATCTTCAATCATAAAATTAATTCGTATTTTGTTTCTGGCAAGCCAATATCTTCACTTATAAACTTTTTTACTTCGGTAAAATTAAATCGTTTTAATATTTTAGCTGAAGCTATATTCTCATCAACTACATAACCTACAATTTTTTTCATTCCTACAAATCTACAATAAGAAATTAGTCCTTTGCAAATTTCAGTTGCATATCCTTTACCCCAATATTCTTGAATAAATCGGTATCCTATTTCATCATCTACATTGTCTTTTACCAAAGCAACAGTTCCTATAAACTTCTTATCAACTTTTCGTTCTATCGCATAAATCCAAAAATCATTTTTAGGCTTATCATACCTATTCATCAAATATTTAAGCTCTATTTCACACGCAACAATTGTTTTAATATCACCTGTTGCATATTGTAAAACTTCGGGATTACTTTCTAACTTAAAAAAAGGTTTTAAGTCAGTTAAAAGAAGTTTTCTAATGCGTAATCTTTCGGTTTCAAAAATCATGAATAAATTGTAATTTTGCAGTTGATAAATACTGTATAAAACAGATTTATAAAAATACACCATACGAACTTCTAAAAAATTAAAGACTTACACAAGCCTTTTGTTTTTTATTAAGGATATTAAAAGAATGAACGTAGATAAAAAAGTAGCTTTTTACACTTTAGGATGTAAATTAAATTTTTCTGAAACTTCAACAATTGCTAGAAATTTTGCCTCTGAAGGTTTTGAACGTGTTGAGTTTGATGAAAAAGCAGCTATATATGTAATTAATACATGTTCGGTTACTGATAATGCTGATAAACGTTTTAAATCGATAGTAAAGTCAGCTTTAAAACAAAACGAGGATGCTTTTATAATTGGTGTAGGTTGCTATGCGCAATTAAAACCTGAAGAATTAGCCAATGTTAATGGGGTAGATTTAGTTTTAGGTGCTACCGAAAAATTTAACGTTACTAGTTACATCAATGATTTAACTAAAAATGATATCGGCGAAGTACATTCGTGCGAAATTGAAGAAGCCGATTCTTATGTTGGCGCCTATTCTATTGGCGATCGTACCCGTGCTTTTTTAAAAGTACAAGATGGTTGTGATTATAAATGTACGTATTGTACAATTCCGTTAGCACGAGGCATTTCTAGATCTGATACTTTAGAGAACGTTTTAAAAAATGCCAAAGAAATATCAGAAAGAGGAATTAAAGAGATCGTTTTAACAGGTGTAAATATTGGTGATTACGGTAAAGGTGAGTTTGGTAACAAAAAACACGAACATACTTTCTTAGAATTGGTTAAAGAATTAGATAAAGTTGATGGTATTCACCGTTTGCGAATATCGTCTATCGAACCTAATTTATTAAAAGACGAAACAATTGATTTTGTTTCTAAATCTAATACTTTTGTTCCGCATTTTCACATTCCGTTGCAATCTGGTTCTGATGAATTGTTAAAAAAAATGAAGCGTCGTTATTTAACGCAAACCTATACAAATAGAGTTACTAGAATAAAAGAAGTAATGCCACACGCTTGTATTGGTGTAGATGTTATTGTTGGTTTTCCTGGAGAAACAGATGAATTATTTTTAGAAACCTACAACTATTTAAACGAAATGGATATTTCGTATTTACATGTATTTACCTATTCTGAGAGACCAAATACAGAAGCTGTTAATATGGATGGCGTAGTTGCCAAAAATGTACGTGCAAAACGAAGTAAAATGTTACGTGGCTTATCTGTTAAAAAACGTAGGGCTTTTTATGAAACTCAAATCGGAAATACATTAACGGTGCTTTTTGAAAGTGAAAATAAAGAAGGCTATATTCACGGTTTTACACAGAATTATGTAAAAGTAAAAACACCTTGGAATCCGGAGTTGGTAAACACAATACATACTGTTTCCTTAACCGAAATTGACGAGGATGGTTTAGTTCGTTTTAACTTTGTTAAAAACGAAGTTATTGCTTAAATTGTGAATAGTTTTTTATCTACTTTAAAATAAAAATTATGAAATTCGCACTAGTATTACTTTTCGCTTTAACTATTATAACTTGTAGCGTTCCTAAAAAGGAATTAAAAAAAGATTCTAAACCTATCGAGAAAGAAATAATCGTAGAAAAAACAATTGATAAAACTAAAAAACTAGAAAGCGAACCAATTAAAGAGAACAATCTTGTAAATATTCGAAAAACGCCTTGTTTTGGAGATTGTGCCGTTTACAATGTTACTATTGATAAAAAAGGTAATGTTACCTTTAACGGAATCGAATATGTGCTTGAAAAAGGAATTCATACCTTTAAGCTTTCTGATAAAGATTTTAAAAAACTTAATGATATGTTTACTACAAATGGTTTTAATTCGTTTAAAACTGTTTACGACAACACAAAAATCTCTGATTTACCAAGCACATTTATAACCCATAATAACAAACAAATAAAAATTCGTTTGTGGAAAGATATTCCTGATGAATTAATTAATATTCACGAGTATATTGAAGAACTTTTATTAGATAAGAACCTTATTGAATAATGGTAAAAACTCATGTGTATTTTGTGCCAGGTTTAGCTGCAAATACTAAAATATTTGAGCATATTTCTTTGCCTAGAAAAAACGCTCAGCTTCATTTTATAGATTGGTTATTGCCTACATCAATAAATGAAAGCATTGAAAAGTATGCTGCACGAATGTGCGAAATTATTAAACACGAAAACCCGATATTGGTTGGTGTTTCTTTTGGAGGAATAATGGTACAAGAAATGAGTAAAATTATTCCTTGTAAAAAAGTAATTATTATTTCTAGTATCAAAAGTAATAAAGAACTTCCTAAGCGTTTAAAATTAGCCCAAATAACAGGAGCATATAAACTTTTCCCTTCAAAAATAATAGCGAATATCGAAAGTTACGAACATTATTTCTTTAACGATTATTTAAAAAAAAGAGCGGAATTGTATAAAGTATATTTATCGATAAGAGATAAAAAATATTTACAATGGTCTATATACAACGTGTTGCATTGGCAACAAAAAGAACCATTGAAAAATATAATTCACATACATGGCAATGATGATGAAGTTTTTACTGCAAAACATATAAAAAATTATATCAAAATAGAAAAAGGGACTCATATTATGATTTTAAATAAAGCAAAAACTATTTCTAAAATCTTAGAAAAGGAATGCTTTTTGATGGATTAAAGATGGTAATAAATTATAATAAAAAAATTAAAAGAAAATGAATAAATCCGTGCGTTTTTTATCAATACTAACAGTTGTGTTTGTTGCTATTTTATTTACAAATACAATAAGCCAATCTAACGAACCTGTCATTAAGAATGTAGCAGAAAGCTATCAAATTAAAGCTGTTAAACTCCCTAAAAACATGGAGTTAGCTGGTGAACGTGTGCCTTTAGAAAAAGCAGACATTAAAGAACGTATGGATCGTGAGCTACTTGTAAACACTTATTGGCAATCAAACGGATTACTATTAATAAAACGTGCCAACAAATACTTTCCAATTCTAGAACCTTTATTAGCTAAACATGGTTTACCTGATGATTTTAAATTTTTAGCTTTGGCCGAAAGTGCATTTATTGATGAAACTTCATCTGTAGGCGCGGCCGGAATGTGGCATTTTATGAAAAGTACTGGTCGTGAATACGGTTTAGAAATTAACGACAATGTGGATGAACGCTATAATATAGAAAAATCAACTGAAGTAGCTGCTGAATACTTAAAGAAAGCATATAGCCGTTTTAATTCTTGGACACTTGCTGCTGCTGCATACAATGCTGGTAATTATGGTGTAGGAAGAAGATTGGAAACTCAAGGTGTAACTAGCTACTACGACGTTTTATTACCTGATGAAACAGAACGTTATGTATTTAGAATCTTAGCTTTAAAAGAAATAATTTCGAATCCTGAGAAATATGGTTTTGAATTTGATAAAGAAGATTTATACACTTTACCATCTACATACACAGTTAAAGTAGACACCGCTATTACCAACATAGCTTTATTTGCTAAAAAGTACGGTACCACCTATAAAGATCTTAAACTACACAACTCTTGGTTAAGAGAAAATAAACTAAATAATAAAAGTCGTAAACTATACGAAATTAAAATTCCCAACTAACAAATGAAAAAAGTACTTCCTTTTATATATATTGTAATTGGGCTATTTATTTTAATAGTCACTTTCTCTCAGTTTTTTAAAGATCAAGAAAGTTATCGGGTCCTTTTAAGTTTCAGAACCGAAAGCAAGTATATATTCTTACTTGTAAGAGTTTTATTTGCAAGTTGGTTTTTAATAGACGGAATAAAGAGGTTGAAACAAAGCAAAGAAGATTAGAGTATCTAATCTTCTTTTATGTTTTTTACCCTTCCTACAATTCCAGATTCTAATTGCACTTTAATTCCGTGAGGATGATTAGCTGAGTTTGTTAAAATTCTACTTACAATACCTATCGTTAACTCGCCCGATCTTTGATGACTTTTTTGAACAACCTCAACCTCTATACCAATACGAATGTGATTTCTATTTCTACCGTCTTTCATTTAAAATATTTTTCATTAAAATAAAAAAGCCTATCAATTAATTGATAGGCTTTCTTTAAAAAGTTTACTCTGGTAATAATATATATTATAATACTCTTACATTTACAGCGTTTAATCCTTTTTTTCCATCTTGTAAGTCAAACTCAACCTCATCGTTTTCACGAATTTCATCGATTAATCCTGAAACATGTACAAAATGCTCTTTGTTGTTTCCTTCTTCTGTGATAAATCCAAATCCTTTTGATTCGTTGAAGAATTTTACGGTACCTTTATTCATAATAAAAAATTAATTTGTCGTTAACTTAAGTGCTAACAACGTTTATTGTTTTGCAAAGATAATGCCATTTTTTTTAAATACACCTAAATAATTGATTTTATTACAATTATCTTAAAAATAAATATTAAAAATAAAAAAGCCTATCAATTAATTGATAGGCTTTCTTTAAAAAGTTTACTCTGGTAATAATATATATTATAATACTCTTACGTCTACAGCGTTTAATCCTTTTTTTCCTTCTTGTAATTCAAATTCAACTTCGTCGTTTTCACGAATTTCATCGATTAATCCAGAAACATGTACAAAATGTTCTTTGTTTGATCCTTCTTC
The DNA here is from genome assembly GCF_019278465.1 of Tenacibaculum sp. AHE14PA. Classification (GTDB taxonomy): domain Bacteria; phylum Bacteroidota; class Bacteroidia; order Flavobacteriales; family Flavobacteriaceae; genus Polaribacter; species Polaribacter bernardetii. The sequence goes on from NZ_CP058983.1 coordinate 1,487,215, forward strand.
TGTGATAAATCCAAATCCTTTTGATTCGTTGAAGAATTTTACGGTACCTTTACTCATAATAAAAAATTAATTTGTTGTTTGCTTAAGTGCTAACAACGTTTATTGTATTGCAAATGTAATGCCAAATATTTTAAATACACCTAAATAATTGATTTTATTACAATTAAAAAAATAATTCTTGAAAATTTCATGTAACAAACACGCATTACTATAGAAGTTTAAAACATTTTTTAACACAAAAAAGCCTATCAATAATTGATAGGCTTTTTATTAAAAAGTTTACTCTGGTAATAATATATATTATAATACTCTTACGTTTACAGCGTTTAATCCTTTTCTTCCATCTTGTAATTCGAATTCAACTTCGTCGTTTTCACGAACTTCGTCAATTAATCCTGATACATGTACAAAATGCTCTTTGTTGTTTCCTTCTTCTGTGATAAATCCGAATCCTTTTGATTCGTTGAAGAATTTTACGATACCTTTATTCATTATAAAAAATTATGTGTCGCTAACTTAAGTGCTAGCTAAGTTTATTAAAGCCGCAAATTTAACACCAAAAATATTAATATCAGCTTAAAAAAAAATTTTTATTTATTTATTTTCAAAACTCAAAAGAAACCATACATTTTGTATATTTTTATATTGTTAAACTTATTTATGGATGAATAATTTTTTAATAGGAATTGGTAAGCGAATCAAAATTATCAGAAAAGAACAGAAATTAACTATTAGCGAAGTTGCTTCAAATGCGGGCGTATCTAATGGTTTAATTTCTAGAATAGAGAATGGTAGAACAATGCCTTCCTTACCTGTTTTATTAGAACTAATAGCGGCTTTAAAAATTGATCCAAGTAATTTTTTTAAGGATGTAGAAAATGCTCAAACCAAAAAATATATTCATATATCAAAAGAAGAACAACAATTAATAGAGAAGGAAGTAGATGCTGAAGGTTTCACGTACCATCATATATTTAATAAAAGTTTATCTGCTATAGGTTTTGAAGCTGTTATCTTAAACATAAGTCCTAATTCAAAAAGAGAAAAAGTAGTTACTGATGCTTGGGAATTCAAGTATATTATTAGCGGTAGTTGCACTTATTATATTGGCGAAGATAAAATTATTGTAAATAAAGGGGATTCATTGTATTTTAATGGAAAAATACCTCACGTACCATTTAATCATACAGCACAAGATTGCACAATGCTTGTGCTGTATTTTTTTATTGATGCTGGTTAAATTTCTTATAAAACATCTTTTAGATTTACCAACGATTCTAAAATATAGGTTGGTTGTGGTTTTTCTAATTGTGTTTTTGTTTGTGCACCAGACAAAACACCCACAGTAATTCCGCAGCCTGCATTTTTTCCTTCTTCAATATCAATAGCAGAATCACCTGCTTTTAAAACTTTTGATGCATCTGTTACATTTAATAAGTCCATTGCTTGAAATATCATATATGGATGCGGACGTCCTTTTACAACATCACTTGCTGTAATTAAAGCGTCATAATGTGTTTTTTTATTCCACTGTAACTTATCTAATAATAAAGTCGCTGTTTTTCTATCATAGCCAGTATTTAGAACTACTTTTATACCATCGGCACGCAAACCTAACAAAACATTTTCAACCCCTTTAATAGGTTTTACCACTAAATTAATATAAGCTGTATCTAATAAACTTTTAAAATTTTCGAAAATAATTTGAGATTCTTTTAATTTATCAGACTTTAAATGTGTTAAAACATCTTTAATTGCTTTGTGCTTTTCTTTTCCTGCACCATATTCTAAAACAGTTTCTAAAGAAACTTCAACATTAAAATTTTGTATTGCTTTATGTAATGTTTTATAAACTACGTTTTGCTCATCTACTGTTGTTCCTGCCATATCAAAAACAACCATTTCTATTTCTCTCTTTGTTTCGCTCATCATCATTATTTATTAAATATTTTATTGATATTTTCTTTTGAAAACCCTGCACTTCCCGTCATTCCTTTTCCACCGATACCCGTTACAACATGAACATTATCACTTACGGCATATTCAAAAATATCTTTTTCTTTACATTGACTGTAAAAACCTGCCCATTTATACTGAATATCATAAGTTGGTAGCTCTATTATTTTTTTAGCTTCTGTAATCATATAATTGTCAATATCTTCATTTAAGTCAAAACCCAAATCATCGCTATTTTTTGCAGTGGCATATTCATGCGAATCACCCAAAATTATCGAACCATCCGTAGCTTGTTTAAATAAAATATGAACACCATATTTTTTCTGAAAACTATCAGGATCTTCTTTTGCTTTTATCTCATTCCATGAAGCACATTCTTCAAAAGCCTCGTACCTTCGGATTGTAGAACCTGTTAAAATAGAACCATCTAAAGTGAAATTTTTTTGAGGTTTGGTTTGCATCATTTGCAACTTAGAAACCACTAAATCGCTATTATTATAAATTGATGGATACAACGTTTTAAAATCTACTCCGTTACAAATAATAACTTTTGATGCTTTATATAACACGCCTATTGAAGTTGTTACAACAACCTGATTATTTATTTCTTCTGTATTAATCACAGTTGTATTATAATTAATTTCAATATTTTTTTCTGCGGATAAAAAAGAATGCAAGCGATGAATCATCGTTTTTGGTTCTACGGTTACTTCTTCAGGAAAAAACAATCCTGCTTTACAATAATCCGCACGTAATCCTGCATATTTATCTAAACACTGTGTTTTCGTTAATAGGTTTGAAGTATAATTATTGTTTTTATTAATTTGATGCAATTCTTCAATTAACTGAACTTCTTCTTCATTAGAAGCTAAATAAACCGTACCATTTTGACGAATTGTTACATCAAACTGACTTTGAATATCTTTATAAATAGCTAAACTTTCTCTTCCATAATTTTGCCATTTTTGATTCATTCCTGAAGGCACAACTTGTCCAAAATTACGAACCGTTGCTCCTTGTGGCTTATTATCTCTTTCTAAAATTGCTACTGATAATCCTTTTTTTGCTGCGTGATAAGCGTGAAAAGTTCCTAAAACTCCACCTCCAACAACGATTAAATCATACTTATTGTTCATATACTAATTCTTTTAATTGTACTGGTTTCTTATATTTATTCTTAAAAAAACGAAAACTATAAATTGTTATTACTAATCCTATAAATGCTAAAAAATATAATGCTTGTGTAAAAAATGAAAGCCAAGAGATATCTCCTTTTCCAAAATTCTTATAAAGAAGAATCAAAATACTTCCTAAATATCCGAAGGCATCGGCTATGTAAATTAAGAAACCTACGTTTCCGTTAATTTTAAAAGTCGCAATCATTCTATCAAAGAAAATTCCGTTAAAAGGTACGTAACAACTGTATAATCCTATTCCTGAAACTACCATCCAAACCAATGGCGTAATAACTTGTTGTTGATATAAATATGTTGATACCAAAATTGAAATACATCCAATAATCAACACATAATGGTAATACATAAAAGCTTTATAATTTTTAGTAATACTACCTATCATCCCTAAAACAACTAATACAATAATAGCTATTGGTATTTCAGAAATACTATAAATAGAGGCATCTGTATACCCTAAAGAATCCCATATTTCTCTAGCAAAATTGTCTCTAAAATCTCTAATTGATGTTAACAGCATAAAGAAAAATACTATTAAAGTTAAAGGCAGTGCGTATTTTTTAAATAACAGCTTTCTTTCTTGTTTATTTAAAGGCTTTCTTACGGCTCTTAATAGTTGGTCTTCTGTCGTTGGCGGTGGTAATTTCTCTAACAACCACGCAAAAAACAATAATGGAAGTATAAAAAATAGTCCTGTAATAAAGGGCATCCAATATTCATCAAAATGAAACTTATCTAATACCATTTTACCTATTGTTTTAACAGCTCCTGAGGAAACTATAAAACTAGAGGATAAGATTACTCCTAATAATTCGGTAGCTTTTCTTCCTTCTAGATAAGAAAATACAATTCCCCAAATCATTCCTAAGGGTAATCCGTTTAAAAATAAAAAGAGAATATTATAAGGTGCTGGAGTAACTGCAAAACCCAACAACGCTAATTCTGCTAAAAAAATAAAACCAACCAAATAAAGCATTCTTGTATGCGATTTCATTTCTGAAATTACTTTTATACCTACAAATTTTGATAACGTATAGCCAACCACTTGAGCTACTATTAATAAAATTTTATAATCTATGCCCCAAAAAGCTAAGTTTTCAAATGTGGCTACAGTAAACGGCTTTCTAAAAGCGTACATACAAAAATAAGTACCAAATGCAGCAATAGAAGCTTGTAATAAAAAACGTAAACGCATGAGTTCTTTTTTTTGACAGAAATTAGCTCTCAATTTCTTGAGAGCCTACTTCCGCGTTTAATTCAAAATACTTAAAGATTAAATTTAATACCAATGTTTCCTTTAACTCCGTAATATTCTACTTGTTTTGGGCGGTCTTGGCTTTTACCATAATGATAAATCAGGGGATTATTTAAAATATTATTGAAATCAGTATAGATTGTCCATTTTTTCCCTATTTGATAAGATGCTGAAAAATCTAACGTATTATATCTTCCGTAGTACACATCATCAATATCTCTTTCTCCGTAAGCAATGGCATATTTTCCTTTATGATTAAAAGCTATCCTTGTATTAAATCCGCCTTTTTCAAAAAATAATTGTGCATTAAACAAACTTCCCGCTTGATAAGCCATCGCTACTTTTCTACCACTTGCTTTTGTCATTTCAGAATCCATAAACGTAGCATTTAATTGTGTTCCAAAATATTTAAAAAATCCTGGTAAGAAATCAAAACGTCTGTTAATTCCTAACTCTACACCACCAATCCATGATGTTGCTCCTCCGTTTACAGGAGTACTGAATTCAACACCTTCTTTACCGTTGTAAGTTCCTTGATAGGTATCATTATAAATAATATCTGTAATCGATTTATAAAAAACACCTGCGTTTACAACACCTACATTTTGGAAATAATATTCTCCTAATAAATCAAAATTCCATGAAAACGTTGGATTTAAATCAGGATTACCTCCTTTAAATTCGTTATCAAAAGATATAAAAGTTCCTGATGGAGAAATGTCTCCAAAATTAGGTCTTGAAAAACTTCTTGTTGCGGCAAAACGGATATTTAAATCTCTTTTAGGAGAATACTTAACGTGTAACATTGGTAATACTGCCCAATAATTTTTATTTTTTATCGACTTTGTTAAAACATCATTTTCAACAACATATCCTGATACTTTTGTTTCGGTTTTCGTAGCTCTTAATCCTCCTAAAATAGTCCACTTTTCAGAAGCTTTTAAAGTTCCCATACCGTAAAATGATAAATGAGTTTCATCAACATCAAAATTTCTTCCTAATCCACTATTATATTGTAAAGCTGATGAATCATCTTCTAAAACACTTAAATTTTCTTTGTTTGATGTCCAAAAATGATTCATTCCTTCGGTAGATAAAACAGGCCCAAAAGTTGATTGAATATTAGATCCCATTTCATTTAAATAATCTGCACGACCTGGTTGCTGAATAACATATTGAGAATAATCTGATAACGTTGGAGTTTCTCCTGCACCATTCCATCCGTAGTATAAATCTTCAAAAGTTGCTCTACGATCTTTATCTCTATATTTTGTTCCTACTTTAATTTTTAAGTTATCATTAATCGTATGTTCATAGTTTAATGAGGCTACTATATTATCTCTTTCTTTTATTGATATTTTATATAATTCTAAATCTGAGAATTTCATTTGTGTTGCATCCATCTTAAATTTATCATCACTAAAAAAACCAAATAAAGCATCGGTATCATTATAATCTAATTTTCCGCCATCTGCTTTCCAATAAGCTCTATCATCTCCAGCTCCACCAATTATTTTTGGTCTGTTATCTAAATAATCTGCATTAACACCAATACCATCTTGTTTAAACTTTACAACAAAATAGCTTTTATCTTGTGCTGTCGGAGTATTCCCATATTTAAATTCATTAGCATAAGAAGCAATACTCCAATCGAATTTTCCATTTTCAGTAAGATGTCTTCCTCCTATTTCTTTTCCAAAAAGCTCTGTAATTAATTCGTTATGTATATTTTGCAACTCTACTCTTGTGGTACTTGTTACTGAATCGAATTTATCAAAACGAATTCTATGTTTATAATGCTCTTCAATATCCGATAATGTTCCATAAACTCCTCTAAAATAAATTTTATGAGCAGGTGTAAAATTATATTCCATCGCAGCGTTTAATCCCATGGTAACTCTTACACCGTTATAATCTCTTAATTCCATTCTAAAAACACCTTCGTCTCCTTTTCTACGTGCTTCAAAATTATCAGTACCCCAACTTCTATTCCAATACGAACCGTTTACGATATACCCGAATTTACCGTCTTTACTTTTGTTACCAATGGTTAAAGAAGCATTGTAAATTGGGTTACCAGATTTTTCATTAAAACCTCCACCAATATTTACATTTAAAAGTTGTTTGCTTGGTGCTGTTTGTGTAATAAAATTTACACCACCACCGATTCCGTCTGATTCCATATCAGGCGTGTATGCTTTTGCTGCTTGTACGTATGAAATTAATTCTGATGGAAAAAAATCAAAAGCTGTTGCACGTGAAGTCGTTTCTTCTTCTGCAGTTGGAATTCTATTTCCGTTAATGGTAGTCGATGTCCAAAACGGAGGCAATCCCCTTACGGATACAAAACGTCCTTCACCTTGATCTCTTTCAATAGATAATCCTTGAATACGTTGTACTGTTTCCGCTGCATTTCGATCGGGTAATTTACCAATACCATCAGAAGCAATCACATTCATTATACTCATTGATCTTTTTTGAATACTTAAAGCTTTCGCTTCACTATTTCTTCTTGATCCTCCATTAATTACAACTTCTTCTAATGCATTCGAAGAAGGTAACAATGCAATTACTCCTATATTTTTACTAGCACTACCAACAATAGAAACATCTACTATTTTTGTTTGAAAACCGATATAAGAGATCTCTAATACTACATTTCCTTGTTCAACTTTATTTATCACAAAATTTCCATCAAAATCAGTGTATACACCTTTTGTTGTTCCTGCTACTGAAATACTTGCTCCTGGTAACGGAAAATTACCATCAGTTATAATCCCTGTAATAACAGTTTCTTGTGAAAAAACAGCATTACTAATAAAGAGAACTAGTATCGTATTCAATAAAATTTTAAAATTATTCATTTGTTTAGTTTTACAATAATTAAATTACCTGACGCAAATCACGTTATTTTTTTACTATTTGTAAACTTTTGAATATTAAGAAAACTTTTTGATAATGCTATTTTAGTGTAATAAAATTGTTAAGCAATAAAAAAACCTTAACTAAATAGTTAAGGTTTTTTTGCTTTTTGATTAAAATAGTAATAAAATTAATCGAATTTTGTATCCATTTTAACGTAATCTAAAAACTCACGTTTTGTTTCTTTATTTTTAAATTTACCGCCAAATTCGGCAGTAACAGTACTACTTTCTATATCTTTTATACCTCTAGAGTTAACACATAAATGTTTTGCATCAATAATACAAGCTACATCTTGTGTTCCTAAAGCTTCTTGCATTGCCTGAACTATTTGCATTGTTAAACGCTCTTGTACTTGTGGTCGTTTTGAGAAATACTCTACAATACGATTCATTTTAGATAGTCCAATTACTTTTCCATCAGAAATATAAGCAACATGTGCGCGACCAATTATTGGTAGTAAATGATGCTCGCAGGTAGAATATACAACGATATTCTTTTCTACCAACATTTCACCGTAATTGTAATTATTATCAAACGTAGATGCTTTTGGCATATTTGCAGGATTTAAGCCCATAAATATTTCATTCACAAATGCTTTTGCTACACGCTTTGGTGTACCTTGCATACTATCGTCTGTTAAATCCATTCCTAAAGTGATTAAAATATCTTTAACACTTTCTTGAATTTTTTCTATTTTTTCTTCATCAGAAATATCAAAAGCATCCGCACGTATTGGTGATTCTGCCGATGTACTTATGTGATTCTCTCCTATCTCTTCTATTCTCTCGTCATTCATTTTGTTGCTACTCACTTCAAACATTTCTTTCAATTATTAGGGCGCAAATTTACAAATTAGTTGTTAATTTACTGTACTTTACTTATCAATTCATCTAAAGAACAAGTAGTTTGCTCTCCGTTTACCATATCTTTTAAAACAAACATATCGTTTTTAATAGTAGTTACCACATATTGTATGTCTCTACTACCAACGTATTTCCATTGTTTTTTCTCTTGTTTATTGCTTGTCGCGGTATCAGGGTACAACTCTGATTTTATGTTATGCGCTCTTAATTTCTTAATAGCTTTTATCTTCGATAGATTTTCTGCTTCATCAAAATTTAAAAATAACACTCTTGGTTTTGGCAACTCAACCTCTTCAAATAAATTTAATTCTTCCATTACCAAGTAAATTCTGTCTAACCCGAAAGAAATACCTACGCCACTTACATCCTTTAATCCGAAGATTCCTGTTAAATCGTCATAACGACCTCCGCCACCGATAGACCCCATTTTTACACCTTCTGGTGGTGCTACTTCATAAATGGCACCTGTGTAATAATTTAATCCGCGAGCTAAAGTTACATCTAACGTTAACGAAGCAGACGCCAACCCTATTTCTTCTATCATCTCTACAACAGTACGTAATTCTTGTACACCTGCCAATCCTTCATCTGAAGCTTGTAACATTTCTTGCAAAGACGCTAACTTATCTTGATTAGTTCCTGAAAAATTAAATAACGGATCTACTTTTACAATAGCATATTCAGAAATTCCTTTTTCAAGCATTTCTTTTACAACACCTTCTTTACCAATTTTATCTAACTTATCTAAAGCAACCGTAAAATCGATTAATTTATCTTTTGCGCCAATTACCTCAGCAATACCAGATAATATTTTTCGGTTATTGATTTTTATAGTCGCACCGTTTAAACCTAACTTACTAAAAACAGTATCATATAACTGTACAAATTCTACTTCTTGCAATAATGATTTACTTCCTACTACATCCGCATCACATTGATAAAACTCTCTGAAACGTCCTTTTTGCGGACGATCTGCTCTCCAAACTGGTTGAATTTGGTATCTTTTAAAAGGAAACGTAATATCGTTTTGGTGCTGTACCACGTAACGTGCAAACGGCACTGTTAAGTCGTAACGCAAAGCTTTTTCAGATATTTTTGAAGTCGTTTTAAGACTGTTTTTTTCTGTTAATAAAGCTTCGTCTACTTTTTTTAAATAATCTCCAGAATTTAAAATCTTAAAAATTAAACGATCTCCTTCTTCTCCATACTTTCCCATTAAGGTTGATGAGTTTTCGAAACTTGGTGTTTCGATAGGCTGGAATCCGAAATTTTCAAACGCGTGTTTGATCGTATTAAATATGTAATTTCTTTTTGCTACTTCACTTGATGAAAAATCTCTGGTTCCCTTTGGGATTGATGGTTTCATAGTTAATTATGAATTGTGGATTATAAATCGTGAGTTTTTCTCAAAACTTAAAATCTGTAATTTTTAAACGTTTGTATTCTGTTACTTAAAAGTAAGTTTTCACAAGAGTAAAATACTTAATCTAACTTAGTTGACAAATATCTGAATTTATAGGCGAATTATAAAGTTTTATTTACGCGTTTTAATCGATAAATAGCTGCGTTTAATTCAAACCCTAAAAGCAGTATAATTGCGTTTAACCACACAAACAACATTAAGATTAACAATGTACCAATAGAACCATAAAGTTGGTTATATGTTGCGAATTTTACCACATAAATTCCGAATAAATAAAAAGAAAATAAAGATAACACTGTGGTTAAAATTGCTCCTGGCGAAAAGAACCTCACTTCCCTTCCTTGTTTGGTTCCGAAACGAAAGAGTAACGAAACAATTGTAAAAATCATTATTAAGAATAATAAACCTCTACCCCAATAAAAAAAATCTAAATCACTCGTCTCTAACCATCCTATTTCATTGATTCTAGACAATGCTAGTTGGTAAAAAATAATAGCAACTACCGTTATTATCAAGAAAAAAGACATCAATAACGAAACACCTAGCGATACAATATAGGCTACAAAAACACTTCTAAATTCTGTTACATGGTATGAATATTCGAATCCGCCAAAAATGGCATTTACTCCGTTTGTCATTAAAAAAATTGACGCTAAGAATCCAAATGATAATAAACCACCATACTGGTTGTTAATAATATCTTTTAATACCAAATCTACAGCCTCAAAGGTTTCTGGAGGCAGCATTTCTTGAATTAACCAAAAGAGATTATCCTGAAACCCATCAATAGGTATGTAAGGTATTAACGACAAGATAAATAGCATAAAAGGAAAAATTGCCATAAAAAAACTAAAAGCAATACCACCAGCTCTAGTAGTTAAAGCACCTTTTACAATACCAATAACATACATTTCTAGCACGTCATATAAAGACATTCCTTCTAACCCTGGTATTTTAATTTTTTTTCCAAAAACTACTAACAAGTTTAATACTGGTACTTTTTCTAAATTATCTTCTATTTGTTTTGTCATTTATTAAGTTTCGAAGATTTTAAAGTTCTTTTATTAATTACTATTCCGCTTTAAACTTTGGTAAAAGCATGCATTATTTACTTTAATAGTTGATATGTCTCTCTCGGTTTACCTCAAAAGCACATTAAAAAATAAAGAGTAGTCTTAACCTGAATCAAGTTCTCACTAAAACTATTCAATAACAATATTATGTTTTTGTAACAATCCTATAACATTCTCTTTTGAAAACTTTGCTTTTTTAAGCTTATTATTATCAGGATCAATACTAAAATTAAAGGCGGTTTTAAAATCTACCTTTTCTAATATTGAGCGATCAAATATGGCACTTTTTAAATCGCACGTATCAAAAAATGAATTTGTAAGATCTGTTTCTGTAAAATCAACCTCTTGCAAATTACAATTTACAAATTTTGTGTTTGGTATTTTTAACTTATAAAATGATGAGAAATTTAATTGACAGTCTTTAAAACTAAACTGCAATAAAAACGAATCACATTCATTAAATTTTACACCAATCATTTTACATTTTACAAAAGACGCTTCCTTAAAAGCGCTATTTGTTACAATGGTATTACTAAAATTACAATCGATAAATTCACATTCTACAAATTGGATATTTGACGCATGTACGTTTTCGAAACTACAGTTCTCGAACGTACAATTATCGTATTCCCCCTTTTTGATTTTTGTTTCGTTAAAATCAATTTTTGTAAATGTTTCGCTATCGAAGTAATCGTTCATTTTAAAATAACCTTAGAGTGTTTATGAGCACTAAAACATCTCGATACAAATTTATTCGTTCCTCTTAATTTACTCGATGTGACAACCTCACAATTGTAAATATCATTTTTTTTTTTAAACACTGAGTAAAAATCTCTGCAAAAAATCATTCATTACCTAAGATTTACTCGATGTGACAACCAAACTATTGTAATCCTCTAGCTTTTAACATTGGAGCCGCTTTTGGATTTCTTCCTGCAAAAGTATTATACATTTTAGCGTAATCCATCGTGTTTCCTTTTGATAAAACTTGCTCGCGGAATTTCTGTCCGTTTTCACGCGTTAACAATCCGTTATCTTTAAACCAATCATAAGCATCGTGACTTAACATCTCTGTCCATAAATACGAATAATAACCAGCTGCGTAGCCACCGCTAAAAACATGTGCGAAATATGTAGAACGATATCTTGGCGGAACTTCTGCTATTTTTAATTGCATCTTTTTTAAAGCATCTTCTTCAAACTTAGCAACATCCTCTATCTTTTCATCAGCAGAAACAGTATGCCAATTCATATCTAAACTAGAAGAACATAAGTTTTCTATCATCGAATATCCTTGATTAAAAGTTCCGGCATCTTTAATTTTCTTTAATAAATCAGCAGGTATTACTTCTCCTGTTTTATAATGCACCGCATAATTATTTAATATCTCTGGATGTGTTGACCAGTTTTCGTTAAACTGAGATGGGAACTCAACAAAATCTCTCGCTGTACTTGTTCCTGAAATTGATGCATATTGTTGATTACCGAATAAACCGTGTAATGCATGTCCGAATTCATGAAACATAGTTTCAACTTCACCAAAACTAATTAAAGCCGGTTCACCTGCTGCTGGCTTTGGCGAATTACATACATTATATATTACTGGTTTTTGATTGCGTAACTTAGATTGTTTTACGAAAGCACTCATCCAAGCGCCACCACGTTTACTATCTCTTGCAAAGAAATCTCCATAATATAATCCTAACTTAGATCCATCTTCTTCAAACAACTCATACACCACAACATCTGGATGGTAAACCGGAATATCGGTGCGTTTTTTAAATGTAATTCCGTATAACTTAGTAGCTGCATAAAAAACACCTTTCTCTAATACATTTGTTACTTCAAAATAAGGCTTTACCTCCTCTTCATTAAGATTATATTTAGATTTACGCACTTTTTCAGCGTAATGATTCCAATCGTAAGCCGCTAATTTAAAATCGTTTCCTTCTTTTTTAATTTCAGCCTGAATTTCTTTAGTTTCTGAAGCAACTTTATCTAAAGCACCCGGAATTAATCCGCTAAACATTTTAAAAACCTCGTCTGGTGTTCCTGCCATTGTTCCCTGTAAACTCCAACTTGCATAGTTTTTAAAACCTAAAATCTGCGCTTTGTTTGCTCGTAAAGCAACCATTTTTTTAACCAACTCACTTGTGTCATATTCACCAGCATCTGATCTATGAATAGATTTTTCTAACAACTCTTTACGAACTTCTCTGTTTTCTAAAGTTTGTAATGATGGTTGTTGACTTGTATTAATTAACTGAATTTCATATTTACCGTCTTTATTTAACGACTTAATTTTTTCTTCAGAAAATCCTTTTAACTTTTCTTTATCAGTAATAACAACACCTCCTTTTTTACTTGCATCTAATAATTTTTTACCAAAATCATTTGCCAAGCTTGCTATTTCTGAGTTAATTTCTTTTAACTTCTCTTTTTTATCTTCTGATAAATCAGCTCCTGCTTTAGAAAAATTCTTATAATATTCTTTTACCAAATGTTTAGATTCAGCATCTAATTGTAAACTATCTACATTATTATAAACAGTTTTAATTTTAGCAAACAATGCGGTATTTAGTAAAATATCATCATTGTGTTTAGAAAATTTTGGCGCTAACTCTTTCTGAATCTCTTTAATTGTATCGTTTGTATTAGCTCCTGCTAATCCATAAAAAACAGCGGTAACTCTATCTAGAGTTTTACTACTTTCTTCTAAACTTAAAATAGTATTTTTAAAAGTTGCTGTCTCTGTATTTTCAACAATTTCTTTAATTGTTTCATTTTGCAATTTCATACCTTCTAAAATAGCTGGCATAAAATGTTCATTTTTTATCTTCGTAAAATCTGGCGCACCATAATCTAATGTGCTTTTAACTAATAACGGATTTTCTACAGCCATATTCGTTTTTGTTTCTTTTTTAGCTTCTTTAGTATTACATGAAATTGCCAATACTAAGGTTGCTAGTATAATTATATGTTTTTTCATTTTGATAAAATTAAATTAATCAACTGCTTTTAAACTTAAATCTAAATTATAAACCGAATGTGTTAAGGCGCCTGATGATATAAAATCTACACCACACTCAGCATACTCACGAATTGTTTCTTCATTAATTCCGCCAGAAGATTCTGTTAAGCAAGTATTACCTATTAAGGCAACCGCTTTACGTGTATCTTCATAATTAAAATTATCTATTAAAATACGATACACTCCTTCGTTCGATAAAATCTCTTTAATTTCTTCTAAACTACGCGCTTCTACTATAATTTTAATATCTAAACCTTTCTCTGCTAAATATTTTTTTGTTTTAGTAATTGCTGGTGTAATTCCGCCTGCAAAATCGATATGATTGTCTTTTATCATTACCATATCATACAATGCAAATCTGTGATTTTCTCCGCCACCAATTTTAACTGCCCATTTTTCTATAGCACGAATACCTGGCGTTGTTTTACGAGTGTCTAAAACTTTTGTTTTTGTTCCTTCTAATAAATTAGCAAAAAATTTCGTTTTCGTTGCAATGGCACTCATACGTTGCATTGCATTTAACACCAAACGCTCTGCCATTAAAATAGATTGTGATTTTCCTGACACATAAAAAACAACATCCCCGTATTTTACTTCATCTCCGTCGTTAATTAATGTTTCTATTTGCAAATCAGCATCAACATAATTAAAAACCATTTTGGCAAATTCTACTCCAGCTATAATTCCGTCATCTTTAACCAATAATTTTGCTTTACCAGTAGCGTCCGAAGGAATACAAGAAAGTGATGTATGATCTCCATCGCCAATATCTTCGCGAATAGCATTAACAATAATTAAATCTAGTTCTTTATTAAATTGTTCTTTTGATATCATGTTTTCAATAATTCTGACGTAAAAATACTAATTCGTAGTGCATAATTCATAATTTTACAGCATGAAAATAAAACTAATAGCCATTGGTAAAACTGATGATAAAAATTTGATTCAGTTGATTGATAATTATCAAAACAGATTAAAACATTATGTTAAGTTTGAACTAGAGGTTATACCTGACATTAAAAATGTTAAGAATCTTAGTGAATCTCAACAAAAAGAAAAAGAAGGTGAATTAATTTTGGCTAAACTTCAAAACACCGATCAACTTGTTTTATTAGATGATAAAGGAAAACATTTTACATCTATTGAATTCTCTCAATATTTACAAAAAAAGATGAATTCAGGTATTAAACAATTAGTTTTAGTAATTGGTGGGCCTTACGGATTTTCGGATGCGGTATACAAAAAAGCAAATGGGAAGTTATCTTTATCTAAAATGACCTTCTCGCATCAAATGATACGTTTATTTATTGTGGAACAAGTTTATCGTGGCTTTACTATTCTTAAGAATGAACCCTATCATCATGAGTAATTAAGCTACTTTTTCGGGACCATAAAGTTCTTAAAAAAACAACTATTTTTTTATTTAAATTTTTGTAATTTTGTCGCCCCAAAAAAGTGTATTAAATATTACAATAAATAAATCAAAATGAAAACATTAAAATTTTTATTAACCGCTGTTTTTTTCATCTTTTTCGCTAGTTTACAACAAGTAAATGCTCAAAACGAAATTAAATTATTAAAATCACAAGTAGAAGACAAAAAAGATCAAATTGACGCTAACGAAGAAGTTTTAGTTAGTGGTGTTAGAGCTTTAAAACGTGTAACTGCTAATTTAGAAGACTTCAAGAAAGGTAAAAACACTACTAAAGAAGAGATTAAAAGAAAAGAAAAGATTGTTTCAAGCATGCAAAGTAGGTTAACTAGGTTAAATGCTCAAATCGACATGCAAAAAGATGATTTAGCTGCTATTGAAAGAAAACTAGAAAGAAAAACTAGAAAGAGCTCTCCGAAAGTAGCTAAGGTAGTTACTGAAAAAACCGTTGTAAATAACAGTGTAAACAACACAGTAAGCGAATTAGCTTTACGTAAAAAACAATTAGAAG
Organism: Tenacibaculum sp. AHE14PA; assembly: GCF_019278465.1. Taxonomy (GTDB): domain Bacteria; phylum Bacteroidota; class Bacteroidia; order Flavobacteriales; family Flavobacteriaceae; genus Polaribacter; species Polaribacter bernardetii. Next base: position 1,502,877 of record NZ_CP058983.1, read on the forward strand.
ACGCTCGTTTAAAGTTAGAAAATGATCGTAAAGCAAAAGAAATTGCTTATTTAAAACAACAAGAATCGTTACGTTTAGAGGCTGAAAAATTAAAACAATTAGACAACCAAATTAAGGCTGAAGAAAAATCTATCGTTAAAGAAAAAGGAACTTTAATTAGTGATTACGAAGATGATATTAGTATTAATGAAGAAATTTTAACAAGCGGAAAAGAAGGTTTAGCTAGAATGAATGCTAAATTAGAAAAAGCTAAAAAAGACCCATCTACTTCTAAAGAGAGTATTGCTCGTAAAGAAGCTATTATAGTTAAAATTAAAGATCGTTTAATTAAAATACAAGAAGAAATTAATGCTAAGAAATTAGAACTAAATAAATTAAAAGGTTAAGAACTCTTAATTATTCCTTTAAAAAAGCTGAAATTTAGAAACATCTAAATTTCGGCTTTTTTATTATACTTAATTTATTATTTTTTTACCAATCTATAAATAACAATTATATCTAAAATGGTTGTTGGTATTAGTAAAAAAGCGCCCACACCCGCTAAAAATAATGTAACCAAACAAACACCTAGTATTATCTCTAAAACTCCATTAACCTGAATTAAAGTACCTAATTTAGTTTTTAACTTCAATAGACTAGCTCCAAATATTATTTGAATTATTCCAAAAACTAACAACTCAACAACAGTTATTGTAACTATTAATCCATCAGAAAAATATATTAAAAAAATATCATACAACTCTGCTAAAACGTATGCTAACATAAAAATGTAAACAATAATTTCTAATAACTTATATGAATATAATTTTGCTATTTTTAAAAACCCCCTAAAAAATATTACAAATGTTATTGATGAAATTATTTTAATACTTGTATATATTACTACACCAGTATAAATTTCGCCTTCAATATAACTATACAGGTCTATAGTTGTTTCAATAAAACCAAACACAAGATATATAATTCCAAAAATCCAAGCTGTGTTTAACACCTTTCTGTCATACTCGTTAATTTCTATATCATTTGTAAAACTACTTATATCAAAATCTGCTTCTAACGCCTCTAAAATTGTTTTAATAGTAAAACTTCTCGGAGAGGTTTCTCCGGCTTCTATTCTTTGAATCGTACGCACATTGATATTACATTTTTCTACTAGCTCTTCTTGAGTTAAACCTTTTTGTTTTCTTAATTCAGAAATTTTCTTTCCTAATGCTGGCTGTTTCATAATAAGTAAATTTTTATTTTCCATACAATCTTACTTTAGCTTTTCTTTTTTATGAAACATTTTAATTGATTTTAACCCGACATTTACACGACGTTCCTTTATTAACAACACCTACAGAGATTTGTTATTTTGATAAAAATAAAAATATTAATTACAAAGATGATAAAAAACAATACATTTGTTTACATTAAAAATTGATTAATGAAACTTGTTTTTGCCACAAATAATCTAAACAAACTAGCGGAAGTTAAAAAAATGCTTCCTAAAAATATTGAGCTATTATCTTTAAACGATATTCAATGTTTTGATGACATTGAAGAAACTGCAACCACTTTAGATGGTAATGCAAAAATAAAAGCAGATCATATTACCAGTAAATTTAACTTTAATTGTTTTGCTGATGATACTGGTCTAGAAGTTGAAAGCTTAAACGGAGCCCCAGGTGTATATTCTGCTCGTTATGCAGGTGAACCAAGTAATTCAGAGAACAACATGCAAAAAATGCTAACTGAGTTAAACGGAAAAGAAAATAGAACAGCACAATTTAGAACCTCAATATGTTTAAATTTAAACGGCAAACAGTTTTTATTTAATGGTATTTGTAAAGGGAGTATCTTAACTAAAAAGCAAGGAGAAAAAGGATTTGGATACGATCCTATTTTTCAACCTGAAGGATTTAAGCAATCATTTGCAGAGATGAGTTCTGAAGAAAAAAACACTATTAGTCACCGTGGATTAGCCATTAAAAAATTAGTTGAATTTTTAAAATCAATCAACTAATTGACGTCTTCTAAAAAACACACAAAATATTTTATTTTCTTATCAGTTATGCTGATTTTTTTCTTGTTCTTAAATATTAGTTTAGGATCAGTATCAATTCCTATTGATGATATTTTTAACGCATTAACTGGTGGTGTTGCCTCTAAAGACAGTTGGCAAACCATTATTTTAAATTTCCGACTACCTAAAGCTGTTACAGCGATTATGGTTGGTTCTGGTTTGTCAATCTGCGGATTACTAATGCAAACCTTATTCCGAAACCCATTGGCTGGCCCTTTTGTTTTAGGTATTTCTTCGGGTGCAAGTTTTGGCGTAGCTTTACTTATTTTGGGCTCTGGCTTATTTGGCGGTATTTTTGTTTCAATCGCTTTTTCTAATTGGGCGTTAGCAATCGCTGCTAGTTTAGGTTCTTTCTTTGTCTTATTTGCTGTAATTATCGCAGCTAACAAAGTTAGAAACACGATGTCTATATTAATTATAGGTTTAATGTTTGGCTCATTAACCTCTGCAGTAATAAGTGTTTTATCTTACTTTAGTGAAGCCGAACAAATTCAACAATACATGTTTTGGAGTTTTGGTAGCTTAGGTAATTTAACTTGGACAGAACTTACTGTTTTCGGAATTATTTATAGCATTGGTATTTTAGGCACATTTAGTATTATAAAACCTTTAAATAGTTTTTTGCTAGGTGAAAATTACGCAAAAAGCTTAGGTATCAATATTAAAAAAAGTAGAAATATTATTTTATTAATCACCAGTTTATTAACCGGTGTTATTACTGCTTTTTCGGGTCCAATTGCTTTTATAGGCTTAGCAGTTCCTCATATTTCTAAAATGATTTTTTCTACTTCTAACCATAAAACACTTTTACCCGCAACAGCTCTTTTAGGAGCAATAGTGTTACTAATTTGCGATGCTATTGCTCAGCTACCTACAAGCGAGTTTACTTTACCTATAAACGCAATCACCTCTTTATTTGGTGCTCCTGTAGTTATTTGGCTGTTGGTACGAAAAAAGAAAATATATGTATAAATTTGGCTGATTCTAAAAAACATATCGTTCTTAATATTGAAAACCTTGCAATAGGTTATCAAACAAAAAAGCAACAAACTGTAATTGCTTCTGACATTAATTTTTCTGTAGAAAAAGGAACGTTTGTAGCTTTATTGGGTAAAAACGGAATTGGAAAATCTACCTTACTGCGCACACTTTCTAAAGTTCAAAAACCATTAAGTGGAAGTATAAAAATTAATCAAAAAAACATTTCTGATTATTCACATCACGAACTAGCTACTTCTTTAAGCTTGGTTTTAACAGAGCGCTTACCTCAAAGCCAATTAACGGTTTTCGAATTAATCGCCTTAGGACGTCAGCCATACACAAATTGGATAGATAAATTATCAGCCAAAGATCTCAAAAAAATTCTTTGGGCAATTGAACAAACAGCTATTGAGCATTTAAAAGATAAACGTTTTTATGAACTAAGTGATGGGCAACTACAACGTGTGCTTATCGCTCGTGCATTGGCTCAAGATACTGACATCATTATTTTAGATGAACCAACTGCTCATCTAGATATTCATCATACCATTAAAATATTCTCACTCTTAAAACAGTTAGTCGAAAAAACAGGAAAAACTATTGTTATTTCTACTCACGAAGTAAACCTTGCTATTCAGTTAGCTGATGAGTTTATTTTACTTTCTGAAAATAAAATTTACAGCGGAACATCTAAAGAATTAATCAATCAAAATGCTTTTGAGCAATTATTTCCTAAAGAATTGATAAGTTTTAACAAAACATTAGAACAATTCGTCATAAAGAAAAATTAAATTTGAATTTCTGTAACATTTCGTTACTTTTAGATACTAATCAAACCAAAATCTTAATTAAATATTAATGAAAAAACTACTTTATTTAGCAAGTGCTTTTGCATTTGTAGCTTGTGGAGCAAGTAAAGATACCGCTAGCACCGAAACTAATGACACTACTATAGATTATGCAGCGAAATATGCAAAAACTATTACAGCTAAAGATTTAGGAAAACATTTATTTATATATGCTTCTGATGAATTTGAAGGGCGTAATACTGGTGAGCCTGGTCAGAAAAAAGCTGTTAACTATTTAAGAGACTTTTATAAAAGCGAAGGAATTGTATCTCCTTTAGAAAATGATAACTATTTTCAAAAAGTTCCTTCTGCTTACTTAAGTAATAATCGTAGAGGAATGAAATTAAATGACTCTGAAAATGTTGTTGCTTTTATTAAAGGAACAGAAAAACCAGAAGAGATTTTAGTAATTTCTGCACATTTAGATCATGAAGGTGTTAAAAACGGAAAAATTTATAATGGTGCAGATGATGACGGTTCAGGTACAGTTGCCATTTTAGAAATTGCTGAAGCTTTTAAACAAGCTTATAACGAAGGTAAAAAACCAAAACGTTCTATTTTATTTTTACATGTTACAGGTGAAGAAAAAGGTTTATTAGGTTCTAAGTATTATACTGAAAATCCTATTTTCCCTTTAGCGAATACCGTTACTAATTTAAATATTGATATGATTGGTAGAGTTGATGACCGTCATAAAGGAAATCCTAATTATGTATATTTAATTGGTGCTGATAAGTTAAGTACTGAGTTACATGACATTTCTGAAGCAATGAATAATAAATACACAAATGTAGCTTTAGACTATAAATATAACGACGAAAAAGATCCGAATCGTTACTACTATCGTTCAGACCATTATAATTTTGCTAAGAATAACATTCCTGTTATTTTCTATTTTAACGGTACACATGATGATTACCACCAGCCAACAGATACTCCTGATAAGATTAACTACGAGATGTTAGAAAACAGAACTCGTTTGGTTTTTCATACAGCATGGGAACTTGCAAATCGCGAGAATCGTGTAATTGTTGATAAAGGAGAAACAACAAAGTAAAAAACATATTTTAGTATAAAAAACTCACCAAATTGGTGAGTTTTTTGTTTTTATACTTTTTTGAATTATGAATCTGTATTTCTTTTATTTAACTCCGTTTTTTAGGTTGATAAAAATAACCTCATCAAATTCCTCTTCTAAAAAGGTTATTGCTTTTTTACTTCGTATTCCTGATTTACAATACACAACTAAAGGTTTTTCAATATTTAACTCTTTAAATCGATTTTGTAATTCTCCTAAAGGAATATGCTGTCCGTTTATATGATGTTGTTCTCGCTCCCAATTTTCACGCACATCTAATAAATTATACTTCGGTAAATTCTTTTGAAGCTCATCAAAAGTAATTTCATTCTTAACTGCTTTTATTCCGCAGAAAAAATCATAATCTTTTTCTAATGCTGTAACCGCTATATTGGTTGATTTCTGAAATTTTAAAATCATTTGACGCATAGTCAACGTATCATACATCAATAATTTATTGGCTAAAACCTCTCCTATTTCGCAAATTATCTTAATAGTTTCATTTGCTTGCAAACTACCAATAATCCCTGGTAACACACCTAAAACTCCAATTTCAGAACAGTTTGGAGACTCATCTGGTTTTGGTGGTGTCGGATATAAACATCTATACGTAGCACTTCCTTGATAATTAAATACACTAACCTGCCCTTCAAACTTAAAAATAGCGCCGTACACCAATGGTTTTTTGGTAATTACAGCGGCATCGTTTGTTAAATAACGGGTAGAAAAATTATCACTTCCATCTACAATAACATCATATTTTTCAAACAAAGAAATGGCATTTTTGTTGGTTAATTTTTCTTTATATACTTTAAAGTTTACAAACGGATTTAACCTCGATAATCGCTTTGCAGCTGTTTCAGCCTTCGACAAGCCAATATCATCAATGGTATATAAAATTTGACGCTGCAAATTACTTTGATCAATAATATCGTCATCTATAATTCCGATTGTTCCAACACCTGCTGCTGTTAAATACTGTAATACAGGGCAACCCAATCCGCCAGCACCAATCACCAAAACTTTTGCTTGCTTTAATTTTAATTGACCTGTTTCTCCTATTTTATCTAAAATAAGATGACGATTATATTGTTTTTGTTCTTCGTTGGTTAAATTCATTATTTTTCTATTGACTCAAAATGTGCCCAATCTTTCCAAACGACTTCTAAACCTTTATCTTTTAACATTTTTACCACTTCCGCTGTGCTTCGTTCATCAGAAATTTCAAACTGTTCTAACGATTGTGGTTCTACGGTATAGCCTCCGGGATTCGTTTTAGATTCTGCGCTGATTGATGTAGCTCCTAAATTAACAATATTATTTCTAAAAATTTCACTTTCTCTGGTAGACATCGACAGTTCTACATCTTCGTCAAGTAAACGAAAAGCACAAATTAACTGCACCAAATCTGCATCAGTCATCTCTACTTTTGGCTCTAATCCGCCAGAATGTGGTCGTAACCTCGGAAAAGAAATAGAGTACTTCGTTTTCCAATACGTTTTTTGTAAATATTTTAAATGCAAGGCTGTAAAAAAACTATCGGCACGCCAATCTTCTAATCCGAATAAAGCACCTAAACCTATTTTATGAATCCCTGCTTTCCCTAATCTATCTGGTGTATCTAAACGATAATTAAAATTAGATTTTTTTCCCTTCGGATGATGTTTCTTATACTCATCTCTATGATACGTTTCTTGATAAACTAATACAGCATACAATCCTGCTTCAATTAACGATTCGTATTCATCCTGATCTAAAGGTTGTACTTCAATCGTAATATTTGAAAACTGAGAACGAATTAATTCAATTGAATTTTTAATATAATTAACACCAACTGTTTTATTCGCTTCACCGGTAACTAATAATATATGATCGTAGCCTTTTTCTTTTAAGAAAGCCACTTCTTTTAAAATCTCTGAATCTGTTAACGTTCGTCTGGGTATTTTGTTGGTCATACTAAAGCCGCAATACGTACAAATATTCTGACATTCGTTACTCAAATACATGGGCGCATACATTTGTATAGTATTGCCAAATCGTTTTTTAGTAAGCATACTACTTTTCTGAGCTAATTGCTCGATATACGGTCGCGCAGCAGGAGATATTAACGCTTTAAAATCTTCTAAATCGATTTTGTCTTTCATTAAAGCACTTTCAACCTCAACCGCTGTTTTATTGAAAATACCTTGTAAAGTATCTTCCCAATTATAAGTATCAAAAAGTTCTTTAAAATTACTCATAATTTAATTTTTTAATGCTGTTATCGTCATTGCGAATGAAATAAAATGGAATGAAGCAATCTGCATACTATTGTAAACGATTACTTCGTCGTGCCTCCTCGTAATTACATTAATTTAAAAACGATGTTAATGGGCTACTTGCTGCGGCTTGTTTTTGAACAGGTGCTAGTTTTGCTTCATACGCCATTCTCCCCGCTTCAACTGCCATTTTAAATGCTCTTGCCATTGCTACTGGTTTTTTAGAAACGGCTATTGCAGTATTTACTAAAACCGCATCCGCACCTAATTCCATTGCATAGGCAGCATGCGATGGTGCACCAATACCAGCATCTACAATTACAGGAACATTAGATTGTTCGATAATAATTTCTAAAAAATCTTGAGTTCGTAATCCTTTATTACTTCCTATTGGTGCGCCTAATGGCATTACACATTGTGTTCCTACATCTTCTAAACGCTTGCATAAAACAGGATCAGCATGAATATAAGGCATTACCACAAAACCTAGTTTAACTAATTCTTCTGCTGCTTTTAAAGTTTCAATAGCATCTGGTAATAAATATCGTGGATCTGGGTGAATTTCAAGTTTTACCCAATTCGTACCTAATGCTTCTCTAGATAATTCTGCCGCAAATACCGCTTCTTTTGCTGTTCTTACTCCAGATGTATTCGGTAATAAATTAATATGTGCATGGTTTAAATGTGTTAAAATATCATCATTTTTATCTTTAACATCTACTCTTTTTAAAGCAACGGTAATTAATTCGCTTTCGGATGCTAATAAAGAAGCACTCATTAATTCTGAAGAACTAAACTTTCCTGTTCCTGTGAATAATCTTGAGTTAAATTCTTTATCTGCTATTTTTAATATGCTATTCATTCTTTCTATTTAAACTACTTATCGTTCATTTTATACACTTGCTCTTGTGTACTTGGTGCACTTAAAATTTTATGAAAAACAGGAATACTTGTAAAATCATTGGTAATTGCTCCAGACGTTGCAACACCATAAATACCTGAATGTACAATTGCTGCAACATCATCTAAAGTAATACCACCAATAGCAATTATTGGCGTTTCAGTATGTAGTGCTGTTAGTATTTTTTTGTAACCTTCTACTCCTAAAACCGAACTTAAATTCTTCTTAGTTTCTGTAAAACGAAAAGGACCTAAACCTATATAATCTACTTTTTTTTCAATTAATTTTTTACAATCTTCTAACGTATTTGCTGTTCCACCAATACTATAAAATTTACCCAAATATTCACGAACCTTTAAAGGACAAGCATCTGAAGCACCTAAATGAACACCATCTGCATTTACTTCCTTGGCTACTTTATAATGATCGTTTATAATTAATCTTGTTTGAAAATGACTTGTAATTTCTCTCGCTTTTTTGGCTGTTTCTAACAACGTTTTAGGATCTACCTTTTTTAATCGCAGTTGTACCCACTCTACTCCCGAAGCACATGCTTTTTGAATATTATCTAAATGATCTTGAGGTGTTTCTCCTTGTGTTATGTACTGTAATTTACTTATCATTTTATTTATATTTATGCGTTCCTAACAAGGAATCGTTCGAGTTTAAAAATTGTTCTGTATATTTTTTTGTGTTTTTACTGGCATCTTCTAAAGAAAATTCTAACACTAAGTTAGCCGCTAATGCGGATGATAAAACACAACCACTTCCGTGTTTTTCGAAAACAGTATTTGCAATAGGCGGAATATTTAGTTTTACAATTTTACTATAATACACTTCATCCCATCCTTTTTTATCTTTTCTGTGTCCGCCTTTTAAATAGATATTTGTTTTTTCGGATATAAAATCAATTGTTTCTTCGATATTTTTATTCGGAAAAAGTGCATGTATCTCTTCGTAATTGGGTGTTACAAAATCACAGAAATTTAATGTTTTTTCTAAAATTTCTAAATTTTGATTTGTATGAAAATTAAATCCTGCACTCGCTTTTAAAACCGGATCTAAAACTATTTTTATCTTCGGATTTAATTGTTTTAAAGTTTGAATTACTTCTAATAAAACTTCCCAAGATTCTATAATTCCTATTTTTACTACGGATATTGAAAATCGTTCAAAAAGCGTTGTTATTTGCGAAAGAATAACTTCTTTTTCAATCCAAACACAACTTTTAAAATCAATGTCATTTTGAATAGTTACGGCTGTACATACTGATAATCCGTATAAACCATGTGCTTCAAATGTTTTAATATCTGAAGTGATGCCTGCGCCACTTGATGGATCTAAACCTGCAATGGTTAGTATGTAGTTTTTTTTACTCAATATGCTATTTATTTTGATTTGTTTCTGATAACAATAGTTAATATAAAAATGTTCTCGATACTTTTTTATTTCGTTATCACTTCATAAAAACACTCGAACTGACATATAGTTCTCGACTGCGCTCGAACTGACAAACGAATAAAATCACTTCTTTGTATGTTCTTCATCATAACCTTTTATTCGTCATTGCAAATGAAATGAAGCAATCTATTATTACTCTAATAGATTACATCGTCGTTCTAAACTCTCGTTCTGACATTTAGTTCTCGACTGCGCTCGAACTGAAAAATCAATAAAATTACTTTATTATGTCTTCTTCATAACAACCTTTTATTCGTCATTGCGAATGAAATGAAGCAATCTATTATTACTCTAAAAGGTTACATCGTCGTTCTAAACTCTCGTTCTGAAATTTAGTTCTCGACTGAGCTCGAACTGACAAATCAATAAAATTACTTTATTATGTGTTCTTCATAAGAACTTTTTATTCGTCATTGCGAATGAAATGAAGCAATCTATTATTACTCTAAAAGGTTACATCGTCGTTCTAAACTCTCGTTCTGAAATTTAGTTCTCGACTGAGCTCGAACTGACAAATCAATAAAATTACTTTATTATGTGTTCTTCATAAGAACTTTTTATTCGTCATTGCGAATGAAATGAAGCAATCTATTATTACTCTAATAGATTACATCGTCGTTTCCTTCTGGTAATGACGCTTTATCTCTGTAAAACTTTCAACAGGATTTTCTGCATTCCACACGCCACCTAAAACACCAATTCCTTTAAAACCTAACTCGATAGTTTGTGCAATGGTTTCTTTATTAATTCCGCCCATTCCTACGATTGATTTATCGATATTATTTACATTAAAACCTCTTCCTTCATATCCTTTTTTAGAAATGGATGAAAAAACTGGACTCAATAAATGATAATCGAATTCAATATCACAAACTTCTATATCTTTAGGTTCGTGAAAAGAACTACTCATTGTTTTTCCTAACATATTTAATCCTATAAAATACCTGTTTCCGTTTTCTAAAGCATCTCGTCTTTTTTGTTCTTGAAAATGGATTCCTTTTAAATTAAATTCATTCGTTAATTCATGAAAATAATGTACGATTATCTTATTATGATATTTTTTATCAATTTTATTTAAATACGAAACATGCGCTTCTAAATCTTTAAACGGTTTTCTTAAATGATAGTATTCTAAACCTGCTTCAAATAATTGATGTAGTATTTCAATTTCGTTTGCTACATCTTTTTCTGGAGCTATAAGTACAATCATATTCGTTTAATTTAGTCGCTATTAATTTGGTGTAAAAATAACCTAATTTAATCTTGAAATAGCAGATTTACCTTATCGTTTACTCCTTGTTATTACGGTTACTATTTTTCGGGTTAGGGATTGCAGTGGTATCCTTTTGCTTTTTGTTCGAGTGAATTAATGTAGTAAAACGAAATAAATTTATATCGAGAACTTACAAAAGATATAACGGAAAGCCCGACTACGCCTTTTTTCAAGGCGTAGGAACCTCCTCCTTCTTCTTCATTTCCTTCCTCTTCTTCTTACTTTTATTTTATAAATACACTTCTGAACCTTTTTCTTTAAACTCTTTCGATTTTTCTTCCATTCCTTTTGCAATCACTTCATTATCTACAATATCATTTACGGCTGCAAAATCGCGAACTTCTTGTGAAATTTTCATAGAACAGAATTTTGGACCACACATAGAACAAAAATGTGCAATTTTTGCTCCTGCTGCAGGTAAAGTTTCATCGTGATACTCGCGAGCACGCTCTGGATCTAAACCTAAATTAAACTGATCTTCCCAACGGAACTCAAAACGTGCCATACTCAACGCATTGTCTCTGTGCTGAGAACCTGGATGCCCTTTTGCTAAATCGGCAGCATGTGCAGCTAATTTATAGGTCACAACTCCTACTCTAACATCTTCTTTATTTGGCAACCCTAAATGTTCTTTTGGTGTTACGTAACACAACATTGCACAACCATACCAACCAATCATTGCCGCTCCGATACCTGAAGTAATATGATCGTAACCTGGTGCAATATCGGTAGTTAAAGGGCCTAAAGTATAAAAAGGAGCTTCGTCACAAAGTTCTATTTGCTTCTCCATATTTTCTTTTATCATGTGCATTGGCACGTGCCCTGGTCCTTCAATAAAACATTGAACTTCGTGCTTACGAGCAATCTGCGTTAACTCTCCCAACGTTTCTAGTTCAGCAAATTGTGCTTCGTCATTTGCATCAGCAACCGAACCTGGTCGTAACCCGTCTCCTAAAGAAAAAGCAACATCGTATTGTTTTAAAATCTCGCAAATATCTTCGAAATGCGTATATAAAAAGCTTTCTTTATGATGCGCTAAACACCATTTTGCCATAATTGATCCTCCACGAGAAACGATACCTGTAACACGTTTTGCCGTCATTGGCACGTAACGCAATAAAACTCCGGCGTGAATGGTAAAATAATCTACACCTTGTTCTGCTTGTTCAATTAAAGTATCACGGAAAATCTCCCATGTTAAATCTTCTGCAACTCCGTTTACTTTTTCTAATGCTTGATAAATTGGCACAGTACCCACTGGAACTGGCGAGTTACGAACAATCCACTCACGTGTTTCATGAATATTTTCTCCGGTAGATAAATCCATAATATTATCTGCTCCCCAACGACATGCCCAAACTGCTTTTTCTACTTCCTCTTCAATAGATGATGTAACAGCTGAATTACCAATGTTAGCGTTTATTTTCACTAAGAAATTTCTACCTAAAATCATAGGTTCTGCTTCTGGGTGATTTATGTTTGACGGAATAATAGCTCTACCTCTTGCTACTTCTGACCGCACAAATTCTGGTGTAATTTTATCAGGAATATTGGCACCAAAATGCTCGCCTTTATGTTGTTTTCTAATCTCTGTCATTTCATCTATTCGTTGATTTTCACGAATAGCGATGTATTCCATTTCTGGCGTAATCATTCCTTTTTTAGCATAATGCAATTGTGTTACATTTTGCCCTTTTTTAGCGCGCATTGGCTTTTTAAGCAACTTAAAGCGCATGTGATCTAAACTTTTATCGTTTAAACGCTCATTACAATACTCTGATGAATAGTTATCTAATTGCTCAACATCTCCTCGATCTTTAATCCATTGTTCACGAATTCTTTCAATACCATTATGTACATCTATTTCTTTATTAGGATCGGTATAAGGCCCTGAAGTATCGTAAACAGTTACAGATTCGTTTGGTGTTTTCTTTTTCGTCATAGAATCAACCGTATCGCTTAAGGTAATTTCACGCATGGCAACTTTAATTTGCGGGTGAATTTTACCGTTTACATAAATTTTTTGCGAATTCGGAAACGGATTTCTTGTAATTCCGTTTTGCTTTGGTGCAGTGTCTTTATTCTTCATAAGATAATTAATACGTTAGGTTTTAAAACAAAATCATCCTCCTTGGGTAGATTTTATTATTAAAATATCATCATTATTTTGAAGCAACTTTAAAGACCAATCAGCTCTTTTTATCACAGTACTATTTATAGCAATAGCAATACCATTCGTTTGAATTTTTAAATATTCAACGAGTTCTTGTAATGTTAAGGTTTCTAAAAACTGGTGGTTTTCTTGGTTTACTTTTATAGTAATCATATTTATAAAATATTACTGTAAACCAAATGGTAGTATTTCGATATGGTATCGAACATAACTTTTTCCTACGCTGGTATTAACCAAATCAGGTTCTAAGGATGTTTCTCAAACTAATTTAATAGCTACTCCTAAAGTTTACAAAACAAATGTATTATTATTTTTTAGAAAACGTATATTTTAAAATTATTTTTTTGCACTCTTTCTTTAATTTCCTTTCGCTTATACCTAAAAAACAAACGATTAAGGACTTTTTTAAAATACTACTATTTTTTTCTTATAACTTTGACTTATCAGATTAAAAGACATATATGTGGAGCAGAAACCACTAAAAAAACGATTTTTTCTATAGAATAAATTATAGAAGGCGGTATCCGAAAAGCCTTATGAGTAGGTAAAATAACCAAATTAATTATGAATACTGAAACTTTAACAAAAAAAGAAACATTTGTAGGAGGATGGACTGCCTACCATGCATTAACGACTGAAGACCGTAAAGTATTTGATGAAGCTTTAAAGGGGTTTGTAGGTGTAAGCTACACTCCTAATCAAGTATCAACACAAGTTGTAGCTGGGGTAAATTACCGTTTTAAATGTTCAGCTTCAATACCTCCTTCTGAGGTTATTTGGGAAGCTATTGTTGAAATTTATCAACCTTTAGATGGCAAAGCTCACATTACTGGTATTACTAGGTTATAAAACCAACAAATCCTGTCTTTTACAATTAAAAGACAGGATTTTCTTTATAAAATTTATTTTTATAACTTCTGTATTTCTTTCGTTACTTCTTCAAGTACTTTAAATGCCGTTTCTGCCATTTTATTTCCTTTTAAATCTAACAACGGGTTTACTTCTACAAATTCTACACAAGCTACTTTTTTACTTGCTAATAATCCATTTATAATTTCAACGATTTCTTTATCATCAAATCCTTTTGGAACTGGTGTACCTGTACCATAAGAAATCATATCACAGTCCATCGAATCAACATCAAAAGACACATAAATAATGTCACAATCAGTTAATTTTTCCAACGCTTCGTTTACACAAATTTCTAATCCGCGATAGCGAACTTCGGCCACCATGTAGTTTTTAATACCATATTTTGCCATTTGTTTTTCTTCTGGCTCTTCAGTATCTCTAACTCCGAAAAACACAATATCCTCAGGTAAAACTTTTTGACCTGGCATTCCGATATTTTTCATTCTATCCCACAAGTCGGCAGTTTCTCTACTTACATCGTTAATCTGACAATCTAAGTTATCATCTGAAATTGCTGCTCCTAATGGCATTCCGTGAATATTTCCTGATGGAGAAGTGTAAGGTGTATGTAAATCTCCGTGAGCATCAATCCAAACTACGCCAACTTTTTTATTAGGGTTCGCTGCTTTAACTCCGCTTATAGTTCCTAAAGCAGACGAATGATCTCCTGAAAGAACTATCGGAAATTTACCTTCTTGTAAATTTACTTTTACGTGGTTACTTAATCTTTTACATTGATTAAAAACACTATTTATTTGCTTACCAAATGAATTGTTTTTTTTGTTGTAAACCGATTCGTTTTCTGTTATTACATCTTCAGAGTCGAAACGGTTAAAAAAATCGTTATTCTGATTAATTGCTGCAATTTCAATAGCATCAATTCCCATATCAGATCCACGTGTTCCTGCACCAATGTCTGATCTGTTTTTGATAATTTTAATTTCTTTCATCATCAATTATATTTAATAAAAAAATGCCATCTAAATATTAAATGGCATTTTTTGTTGATTTATCTTTTATTTACGTCTACAAAGCTCCTAAGGTTCTCACCTACATAAACTTGACGAGGACGACCAATTGGTTCTTTATTTTCTCTCATTTCTTTCCATTGAGCAATCCAACCTGGTAAACGACCTAATGCAAACATTACTGTAAACATCTCTACAGGAATTCCCATTGCACGATAAATAATACCAGAATAGAAATCTACATTTGGGTATAATTTTCTATCTACAAAATAAGGATCATTTAAAGCTTCTTGCTCTAACCCTTTAGCTATTTCTAAAATAGGATCATTAATTCCTAAATCTGCTAATACTTCATCAGCTGCTACTTTAATAATCGTTGCTCTTGGATCAAAGTTTTTATAAACACGGTGTCCGAATCCCATTAAACGGAAAGGATCGTTTTTATCTTTTGCCTTTGCCATGTATTTTTTAGTATCACCACCATCTTCTTTAATAGCTTCAAGCATTTCTAATACTGCTTGATTTGCACCACCATGTAATGGTCCCCATAGTGCAGAAATTCCTGCAGAAAGAGATGCAAATAAACCTGCATGAGACGAACCTACAATTCTTACTGTTGATGTAGAACAATTTTGTTCGTGATCAGCATGTAAGATTAACAATTTATCTAGTGCATTTTTTATAATTGGGTTTATGGTATATTCTTCATTAGGCTGCTCAAACATCATTTTCATAATATTCTCTACATATCCTAATTTTTTAGATCCATAGTTTAATGGTAATCCTTGTTTTTTACGCATTGCCCAAGCAACTAATACTGGGAACTTTGCTAAAATCTTAACGATTGCATTGTACATTTCTTCTTCCGAATCAACATTTACTGAAGATGGATTAAATGCTATTAATGCACTTGTTAATGATGATAAAACTCCCATTGGATGGGCATTCTTAGGAAAAGCTTCGATGATTTTTTTAATATCTTCATCTACAATTGCTTTTTCTCTAATATCGTTATGAAACTTTTCTAACTTATCTTTAGATGGTAATTCTCCAAAAATCAATAAGTAAGCTACTTCTAAAAAATCTGCTTTTTCAGCTAATTCTTCAATAGCATATCCTCTATATCTTAAAACTCCTTCCTCTCCATTTAAAAATGTAATAGCACTTTGACAAGAACCTGTATTCTTATATCCTGGATCTATAGTAATAACACCTTCGGTTGCACCTCTTAACGTTTTAATGTCAATCGCTTTTTCTTTTTCTGTTCCTTCTATTATAGGGAACTCATACGTCTTATCACCAATTTGTAGTTTTGCTATATCTGCCATTTATATCTTGAATTTTATGATTGAACTGAGTTGCGAAGATACCATTTTTTGTAGTATTTTAAAAATAGGTTTTGATAGATTTTTAATATCAGAAAATAGAAATAGTTTATTATAAATCACTTAAAAAAACAAAACTTCATAAACATACTTTTATAAGGTTTTTATAGGATATAAATTTAATTAAAAATTGTTTTACACAAACTTAAATACGCTTTAAATTAACACCATAAAAAACTGATAACTAAAAGAATGTAATTCTGAAATAAATTCAGAATGACGCTCTGATAATTAAGTTATAATTCAAACTAAAAACCTATCTAAAAATTGGCTCATTTAGTTTTTAATCTGATTTTTATGAATGTTTTTCATGATTCTTTCCAATCCTTTTATAATTATACTCCCTGCACTTTTTGTTAAAGCCAAATTATCATAGTTTTCTGGAACAAAGACATTACCTACAACTGATTGAGAATACATTTCTTCAAGTAAATTTAAATCGTAAATAGTTACTGTTACCTCCCCTCTGTTTTCAGATGAAGACATTATATTTCCTTGTCCTAAAACACCAACTTCATCTGAAATTACAGCAGCGTTAATCTTTATAAAAAAATCAGAACCGGTTCCGTTTTTAATATCTTTTAAATCAGCTTTAATTAGATCGTTATTTATATTGCTTGGCAATAATATACCTCTAGTTGTAAACGAATCAGAAAAACGATTTCCTAATAACTCAGTAAACTTTTCGGTCGCTATATTCGTTAAGCTTTCTTTTATACTTTTTGGAGCATCAATAGTATACAACAACCATTTACCTTTTTTGAAATCTAAACGTGAATTTACATTTCCTGAATGTGTGTACTTTGTAGAGTGACATGCTGTAAAGGTTATAACTATTAGTAAGGCAAGTATCTTTTTCATAGGATTATTTTTGTGCTTTCTCTAAAATCAAAAACCTTGTTATCTAAATAACAAGGTTTTTATATTTATTTAAATCGTAAATTTTAAATTACTTTATTTTAAACGCTTTTTCTTGCGGATAATAAGCAACACCATCTAATTGCTCTTCAATACGCAATAATTGATTGTATTTTGCCATACGATCTGAACGAGAAGCCGAACCTGTTTTTATTTGGCCACAGTTTAAAGCTACCGCTAAATCGGCAATTGTATAATCTTCTGTTTCACCAGATCTATGGCTCATAACAGATGTATAACCTGCATTGTGTGCCATATTAACCGCTGCAATAGTTTCAGTTAACGTTCCTATTTGGTTTACTTTAATTAAAATTGAATTTGCTATTCCGTTTTCAATTCCTCTTGATAAACGCTCTACATTGGTTACAAATAAATCATCACCTACTAATTGTACTTTATCACCGCAAATTTCAGTTAAATATCTCCAACCTTCCCAGTCATTTTCATCCATACCGTCTTCAATAGAAATAATTGGATATTTAGCTGCTAACTCCGCTAAATAATCAGCTTGTTCTTTACTAGAACGTACTTTTCCTTTTGCGCCTTCAAACTTTGTGTAATCGTATTTACCATCAACAAAAAATTCAGCAGCAGCACAATCTAAAGCAATCATTACTTCTTCTCCGAACTTATAACCTGCATTTTTAGTCGCTAATGCAATTGTTTCAATGGCATCTTCAGTACCATTTAAAGTTGGAGCAAAACCTCCTTCATCTCCAACAGCTGTTGATAAATTACGGTCGTGTAAAACTTTTTTAAGGTTATGGAAAATTTCAGACCCAATTTGCATTGCTTCAGTAAAATTTTTAGCTTTTACCGGCATTACCATAAATTCTTGGAATGCAATTGGTGCATCAGAATGCGAACCTCCGTTAATGATATTCATCATCGGAACTGGTAACGTATTTGCTGATACTCCACCAACATATCTATACAAAGGTAAACCTAGCTCGTTAGCTGCTGCTTTTGCTGCCGCTAAAGAAACACCTAAAATAGCGTTAGCTCCTAAAACAGATTTGTTTGATGTACCGTCTAAATCGATCATTATTTGATCAATCATATTTTGTTCAAAAACAGAAACACCTAATAATTCTTGTGCTATTAAAGTGTTTACGTTTTTAACCGCGTTTAAAACTCCTTTACCCATATAATCTTTACCGCCATCGCGTAATTCTACAGCTTCATGTTCGCCAGTAGAAGCTCCTGAAGGAACTGCTGCTCTTCCCATAACTCCGTTTTCTGTAGTTACATCTACCTCTACAGTTGGATTACCTCTTGAATCGAAAATTTGACGTGCATGAATGTTGATTATAATACTCATAGTTCTTTATTTTTAATACAGAAACCCGTGACTTTTCAATTCACGGGAATACTAATTTATATAGTTGCTAATTTACTAATTGTGGTTGATTTTGGTATATTAATCAATAATTAATTACGCTTCAACTTTTGCTTTTTTGATGTTTTCTATAAACTCATCAAATAAATATTCTGCATCGTGTGGCCCAGGACTTGCTTCTGGATGGTACTGAACAGAAAATACATTTTTAGATTTCATTCTAATTCCTGCTACCGTATGGTCGTTTAAGTGTACATGAGAAATCTCAACATCTGGATGTGCTTCTGTTTCTTTACGATTAATAGCAAAGCCATGGTTCTGAGAAGTAATTTCCCCTTTACCTGTAATTAAATTCTTAACAGGATGGTTTATTCCTCTATGACCATTGTGCATTTTGTATGTAGAAATTCCGTTTGCCAATGCAATAACTTGGTGTCCTAAACAAATACCAAATAATGGTAAATTTCTTTTAATGATTTCTTTTGCGGTGTTTTGTGCATCCACTAACGGCTCAGGATCTCCAGGTCCGTTAGAAATAAAATAGCCATCAGGATTAAAATCGCTCATCTGTTCGAAAGTAGCATTGTAAGGATATACTTTTATATAGGCTCCTCTTTTTACTAAGTTTCTTAAAATATTCTTTTTGATACCGATATCTAAGGCAGATACTTTAATTGGTGCATTTTCATCCCCTATAAAATAAGGTTCTTTAGTTGATACTTTGGATGCTAATTCTAAGCCTTCCATATTTGGAGTCGCTGCTAATTGTTTTTTAAGAGCATCAATATTATCAACTTCCGTAGAAATAATAGCATTCATTGCTCCGTTATCTCTAATATAAGCAACCAAAGCACGCGTATCTACATCAGAAATAGCAACTAAATTATGTTCTTTAAACCAGTCAAATAAATTTCCATCAGAATCTACACGAGAGTGTGTAAAACTAAAATTACGACAAATTAAGCCTGCTATTTTTATACCCTCAGATTCTACTTCCTTATTATTTACTCCATAATTACCAATATGGGCGTTGGTTGTTACCATAAGTTGCCCATAATAAGAAGGATCTGTAAAAATTTCCTGATAACCAGTCATACCAGTGTTAAAACAAATTTCTCCTGTTGATGTTCCCTCTATTCCAATAGACTTACCGTAGAAAATGGTCCCGTCTGCTAAAAGAACTAATGCTTTTTTACGTTGTTGATATTTCATTTAGTGTGTGTTGTGTAGTTTGTTTTGCAAAAATATATAAAAAAAGGGATAAACATTAAATGTTTATCCCTTTGATATAAATTATAAAAATTTTCATTTTTATTCTTCTTCTTGTGAAGTTTGAGTTTCAACTGCTGCATCAGTAGTTTTTGCTCCACCACGACGGCTACGACGAGTGTTCTTCTTAGCTTTGTTTCCTTTCGGGTTGTATAATTCATTGTAATCAACTAATTCTACCATTGCCATAGGAGCATTATCTCCCTGACGGTTTCCTAATTTGATAATACGAACATAACCTCCTGGTCTGTCAGCTATTTTCACAGAAATTTCCTTAAATAATTCCGTTACTGCATCTTTACTACGTAAATAGCTAAATACTGTACGACGATTATGAGTAGTATCTGTTTTAGACTTAGTAATTATAGGTTCGATAAACGTACGAAAAGCTTTCGCCTTAGCAACTGTAGTGTTTATACGTTTGTGCTCTATTAAAGAACAACCCATATTTGCTAACATCGCCTTTCTATGCGCTGTTTGTCTTCCTAAATGATTAAATTTCTTTCCGTGTCTCATGACATTTGGTTTTGGCTTTCATCTTGCTACAACCCATTTTGGGGAGCAAAATATGAAAGGTTAATCTCTATCTAATTTATATTTGCTTAAGTCCATTCCGAAATTAAGGTTTTTGTTTGCCACTAACTCATCTAATTCAGTTAATGATTTCTTTCCAAAGTTTCTAAATTTCATTAAATCGCTTTTGTTGAATGATACTAAATCTCCTAAAGTATCAACTTCCGCAGCTTTTAAACAGTTTAAAGCACGAACTGATAAATCCATATCAACTAATTTCGTCTTTAATAACTGACGCATGTGTAATGATTCCTCATCATATGTTTCAGTCTGAGCAATTTCATCTGCCTCTAAAGTGATACGCTCATCAGAGAATAACATAAAGTGGTGGATTAAAATTTTAGCTGCTTCAGTTAAGGCATCTTTTGGGTTGATAGAACCGTCTGTATCGATATCAAAAACTAATTTTTCATAATCGGTCTTTTGTTCTACACGAAAATTTTCAACAGCATACTTTACATTCTTTATAGGAGTGTAAATAGAATCTGTAAAAATTGTTCCTAAAGGTGCACCTGCTCTTTTATTTTCTTCTGCTGGTACGAAACCTCTACCCTTTTCGATAGTGATTTCAGCATTAAAACTTACTGATTTATCCAAGTTACAAATTACTAAATCTGGATTTAATACTTGAAAACCTGAGGTAAATTTCTGTAAATCTCCTGCAGTCAATTGTTCTTGACCTGATACTGATATAGATACTGTTTCTCTATCAGTTTCTTCAATTTGTTTCTTAAAACGAACTTGTTTTAAGTTTAAGATGATTTCTGTTACATCTTCTACAACTCCTTGAATTGTTGAAAACTCATGATCTACACCGTCAACACGTAATGATGTAATTGCAAACCCTTCTAATGAAGATAATAATACTCTTCTTAAAGCGTTACCAATTGTTAATCCAAAACCTGGTTCAAGGGGTCTGAATTCAAATCTACCTGTAAAATCAGTAGATTCAACCATTATTACTTTATCTGGTTTCTGAAAATTTAAAATTGCCATTTTATCTTCTTTTTAATTGTTATTTAGTTGCGCGGTTTATTAGTTCGAAGATGTACACATAAACCCTTTGGCTAAATACCAATATGAATAATTTATTATTTAGAATATAATTCTACGATTAACTGTTCCTTAATGTTTTCAGGAATTTGTAATCTCTCTGGTGCTTTAATAAAAGTTCCAGATTTTAAATCAGAGTTCCAGCTTAACCATTCATAAACGTTACTGTTTGATGCCAAAGCATCTTCAATAGCGATTAATGATTTAGATTTTTCTCTTACTGCAACAACATCACCTGCTTGTACACTATAAGAAGGAATATTTACTATTTCTCCATTTACAGTAATATGACGGTGAGATACTAATTGACGTGCTCCACTACGAGAGTTAGAAACACCTAATCTGTATACTACGTTGTCTAAACGAGATTCACATAATTGTAATAAAACCTCACCAGTAACACCTCCAGCAGCCTGAGCGCTTTTGAATAAGTTACGGAATTGACGTTCTAAAATACCATACATGTATTTCGCTTTTTGCTTCTCCATTAACTGAGTTGCATATTCAGATTTCTTACCTCTTCTTCTTGCATTTCCATGCTGTCCTGGAGGGTAATTTCTCTTTTCGAAGTTTTTATCATCTCCGAAAATTGCCTCGCCAAACTTACGAGCAATTTTAGTTTTTGGTCCTGTATATCTTGCCATTTCTTATTGTTTTAGCAGGGGTTATGAATTAAGGCTTAATCCTTCGATAACCTGATTCCTACTTTAGTTAAAATATTTTATTTTTTGCGCGCACAAAAGTACACAAAATAAAAATATAAGCTGAAAATTAATTCAACTTATACTCTTCTTCTTTTTGGTGGACGACATCCGTTATGAGGAATAGGTGTAACATCAATAATTTCAGTTACTTCGATTCCAGCATTGTGGATAGATCTGATTGCAGATTCTCTACCGTTACCAGGTCCTTTAACATACACCTTTACTTTACGTAAACCTGCTTCTTTTGCCACGTTAGCACAATCTTCTGCTGCTAATTGAGCTGCATACGGAGTGTTCTTTTTAGAACCTCTGAAACCCATTTTACCTGCAGATGACCAAGAAATAACGTCACCTTTTTTGTTTGTTAAAGAAATAATAATGTTGTTGAATGATGCAGTAACGTGAGCTTCACCTACTGATTCTATTACAACTTTACGTTTTTTTGTTATTTTAGACTTTGCCATGATTATTATAGTTTTAGTAATTTAGTTTTCTAACCTTATAGTTTTAAAACTACTATTAGATCTTTATTACTTATCTAACTTATTTTTTCTTGTTAGCTACAGTTTTTCTCTTACCTTTTCTAGTACGAGAGTTATTCTTAGTTCTTTGACCTCTTAAAGGAAGACCTAATCTGTGACGAATACCTCTTTGACATCCAATGTCCATTAAACGTTTAATGCTTAACTGAACTTCTGAACGTAATTCACCTTCAATAGTAAATGTTCCTGCTTGCTCACGAATCGCTGCAATTTGATCATCAGTCCAATCTTGAACCTTGATACTTTCGTCTACCTTTGCAGTTGCTAAAATTTCTTTAGATCTGCTGTTTCCTATACCAAAGATGTAAGTTAAAGCGATAACACCTCTTTTATTCTTTGGAATATCAATACCTGCTATTCTTGCCATTACCCTTGTCTTTGTTTAAATCTAGGATTCTTTTTGTTAATTACATATAATCTGCCCTTTCTACGTACAATCTTGCACTCGGCGCTTCTTTTCTTTAATGATGCTCTTACTTTCATCAGTGTGTGTTTTTAGTATCTGTAAGTAATTCTTGCCTTTGATAAATCATACGGACTCATTTCTAATTTCACCTTGTCTCCAGGTAATAATTTGATATAATGCATACGCATTTTACCAGAAATGTGTGCCGTTACAACATGGCCGTTCTCTAATTCTACACGAAACATTGCATTAGATAATGCTTCTGTTATTGTTCCGTCTTGCTGAATTGCTGATTGCTTAGCCATATTATTTTAATGATTTTCTGTTACTGTTACCTGATTTCATTAAACCGTCATAACGACTATTTAATAAATACGAGTTAATTTGCTGTATGGTATCTATTGCTACACCAACCATAATGATTAAAGATGTACCTCCAAAAAACATTGCCCAGTTTTGAGTAACTCCAAACTTTACAATAATTGCTGGTAATATAGATAAAGCTGCTAAAAATAAAGAACCTGGAAATGTTATCTTCGATAACACAGAGTCTAAATAATCTGCAGTTTCTTCTCCTGGCTTATAACCTGGAACAAAACCATTACTTCTTTTTAAATCTTCAGCCATTTTGTTTGTAGGGATCGTAATCGCCGTATAAAAATAACTAAAAATGATTATCAAAAGAGCAAATATAAGGTTATACTGCCATCCGAAGTTATCAGTTAAACTGTTTAATGCTGGAAATTTCTGACCTAATGCTACTGGTAAAAACATAATAGCTTGTGCAAAAATAATTGGCATTACACCAGATGCATTCAATTTTAATGGAATGTACTGGCGAGCACCGTCAACATCTTTAATGTCTGTAACGGCTGTACGACGTGCGTATTGAACTGCTACTTTACGTACTGCTGTAACTAATAAAACGGTTAACAAAATTACTACAAACCAAACTATTAATTCGATTAGAATCATCATAATACCTCCTGCTCCTGCTGTTTGTTTAGAAACTAATTCTTGAATAAATGCAGCTGGAAAGTTAGCGATAATACCTACAGTAATTAATAATGAAATTCCATTACCAACTCCTTTGTCTGTAATACGCTCTCCTAACCACATTGCAAAAATTGTTCCTGCAGATAATAGGATTATTGATGATACCCAAAATGTAGCTCCTGTTACTAAAAATGCTTCAGGTCCTAATCCCATTTGGTTTTGAATAATACCAATATAGGTTGGTGCTTGAAACAATGTAATAGCAATTGTTAGCCATCTTGTTATTTGTGTAATCTTCTTACGTCCACTTTCTCCATCTTTTTGTAACTTCTGTAAATAAGGTACCGCGATACCCATTAACTGTACTACAATCGATGCAGAAATATAAGGCATTATACCTAGTGCCATTACTGACGCTCTAGCAAATGCCCCTCCTGTAAATGCGTTTAATAAACCTAAAAGTCCACTAGAAGTACTGTCTTGTAAAGCTGATAACTGTGTCGGGTCAATTCCTGGTAATGGAACTGCTGCCATAAAACGGTAAACAGCGATTAAACCTAAAGTTAAAAGTAATTTCTCTTTTAACTCTTCTATCTTCCAAATGTCTTTTAACGTATTTATAAAATTCATCATTTACAATTTTCTTATAATGTAACTACTTCACCTCCTGCAGCTTCAATAGCCGCTTTTGCTGTTGCAGTAAATTTATGTACAGTTATGTTTAATTTAGCCTTTAACTCACCACCACCTAGTATTTTTACTAAATCGTTTTTACGAGCTAAACGGTTTTCTACTAAAACCTCTAAAGTAACTGTATCTGTAATTTTTCCGTTCTCTACTAATCCTTGTAATTTATCTAAATTAACACCAACATACTCTTTACGATTAATGTTTGTGAAACCAAATTTAGGTACACGTCTTTGAAGAGGCATTTGTCCTCCTTCAAATCCTATTTTACGAGAATAACCAGAACGAGACTTCTGACCATTATGACCTCTTGTAGAGGTACCTCCATGTCCAGATCCTTCACCACGAGCGATTCTTTTTCCGCTCTTAGTAGATCCTGCTGCAGGTTTTAAGTTGTGTAAACTCATCTTATATTGTCTTATTTAATTTCTTCTACAGAAACTAAGTGTGAAACTGTTTTTACCATACCTAAAATTGATGCTGTTGCATTGTGTTCTACAGTATGATTCATCTTACGTAAACCTAAAGCCGCTAAGGTTAATTTTTGACTTTTAAGGCGACCGATTTTACTTCTTACTTGTGTAACTTTAATTTTACTCATCGTCTTAAATTTTAACCGTTAAAAACTTTCTCTAAAGAAATTCCTCTTTGCTTAGCAATTGTTGCTGCGCTACGTAATTGTAATAAAGCATCAAAAGTTGCTTTTACTACGTTGTGAGGGTTTGATGATCCTTGAGACTTAGATAATACGTCTTTAATACCAACAGATTCCAATACTGAACGTACTGCACCACCGGCTATAACTCCCGTACCATGTGAGGCTGGCTTGATGAATACTTTTGCTCCACCAAATTTACCTTTTTGTTCGTGAGGTAAAGTTCCGTCTAAAAGAGGAATACGCACTAAACTTTTCTTTGCATCTTCAATTGCTTTTGCAATTGCTGAAGCAACATCTTTAGACTTTCCTAATCCATGACCTACAACTCCGTTACCATCTCCAACTACTACGATTGCAGAGAAACCAAATGCTCTACCACCTTTTGTTACTTTGGTTACACGTTGTACACCTACTAATTTATCTACAAGCTCTAATCCGCTTGGTTTTACTCTTTCTACGTTTTTATATCCTAACATAATATAATTTCTTAAAATTTTAAACCAGCTTCTCTAGCAGCTTCTGCTAACACCTTAATTCTACCGTGGTATAAAAATCCATTCCTATCAAAAGAAATAGCTTCAAAACCTTTTGCAGCAGCCTTTTCAGCAATTGCTTTACCTACTGCACTTGCAGCTTCTGATTTAGAACCAGATGTAATTTCTTTATCTCTTGATGATGCAGATGCTAATGTTACACCAGCAACGTCATCAATTAATTGAGCATAGATTTCTTTGTTACTTCTAAAAACTGATAACCTAGGTTTAGCAGTAGTTCCTGTAACAACTTTTCTAATTCTATACTTAATTCGTTGTCTTCTTTCAAGCTTTGATAATGCCATAATAATATCTCTTATTTATTATGCAGATTTACCTGCTTTTCTTCTTAATACTTCTCCTACAAACTTAATTCCTTTTCCTTTATATGGCTCTGGAGCACGGAAAGAACGAATTTTTGCTGCAACTTGACCAACTAATTGTTTGTCAAATGAAGATAACTTAATGATAGGATTTTTACCTTTTTCTGATACTGTTTCAATCTTTACTTCTGGAGCTAAGTTTAAAACAATGTTATGAGAAAAACCTAAAGCTAAATCTAATTTTTGCCCTTGGTTAGAGGCTCTATAACCTACACCTACTAATTCTAATTCCTTAGTATAACCTTTAGAAACACCTTCAATCATGTTATTGATTAAAGCACGATATAAACCGTGTGCTGCTCTATGGTCTTTACTATCTGATGTTCTTTTAACTGTTAAAACACCATCTTCAATTTCTGCAGTAATTTCAGATTTTAACTCTTGAGTTAATTCTCCTAATTTACCTTTTACTGTAACCACATTTCCGTCTACTTTAACTTCAACACCTTGTGGTAATGCGATTGGATTTTTTCCTATTCTACTCATTGTACAAAGTGATTAATAAACGTAACATAATACTTCTCCACCAACGTTTTCAAGTTTTGCTTTTTTGTTTGTCATTACACCTCTAGATGTAGAAACAATAGCAATACCTAAACCGTTTAATACTCTTGGCATCTCTTTCGAACCAACGTATTTACGTAAACCTGGTGTTGAAATTCTTTGAATTTTTCTGATTACTGATTCTTTCGTTTCACGATCATACTTTAAAGCTATCTTGATTGTTCCCTGAACTTTATCGTCATTGAACTGGTAGCTTAAAACATAACCTTGATCGAACAAAATTTTCGTCATTTCCTTCTTCAATTTTGAAGCAGGAATCTCGACTACTCGGTGATTTGCTGCGATAGCATTTCTAACACGAGTAAGAAAATCCGCGATTGGATCTGTATACATAATTAATTAAATTTCGGTTTTGGTTTTCATTTATAGTTATTTCCAGTATGAAAATCAACTACCAACGAACCTGAAACCAGTTAATATTTATTTTTTGCTTTTCGGATAAAATATCATAAGCATTATACTGTTACACAGTATTTACCTACAAGACACAACATACCCTGTAAAAACAGTGTGCAAATATACATAAACTTTTTAAAAATCAAGCATTTAATACCTTATCATTTTGAGTCTTAATTTATTGGTGAAAAAATTAAATATATCAGCCATCAAAAAACACAAAATTGTACTGTTTTATAAACAAAAAAGCATACCACAAAAATGTGATACGCTTTTTTAAACTTTAATAAAAAGTGCTGTTTACCAGCTTGCTTTTTTAACACCTGGAATTAATCCTTGGTTAGCCATTTCACGAAAAGTAACACGTGAAACTCCGAACTGACGCATATATCCTTTAGGACGACCTGTTAATTTACAACGATTGTGCATTCTAACTGGTGATGCATTCTTTGGTAACTTTTGTAATGCTTCGTAGTCTCCAGCTTCTTTTAAAGCTTTTCTCTTCTCTGCATACTTTGCTACCACTTTAGCTCTTTTGCGCTCACGCGCTTTCATTGATTCTTTAGCCATGTCTTAGTTCTTTTTAAATGGTAAACCTAATTCTGTTAATAATGATTTAGCTTCTTTATCAGTGTTAGCAGATGTTACAAAAGTAATATCCATTCCACTAATCTTTTTTACTTGATCAATATTAATTTCAGGGTAGATGATTTGTTCAGTAATTCCTAAATTATAATTACCTCTACCATCAAAACCATTAGCTTTGATTCCGTTAAAATCTCTTACACGTGGTAAAGAAGCAGTAACTAATCTGTCTAAAAATTCGTACATTTTAACTCCTCTTAACGTAACTTTTGCACCAATTGGCATTCCCTTACGTAATTTGAAGTTTGCAACATCTTTCTTAGAGATGGTTGAAACTGCTTTTTGACCTGTAATTGTAGTTAACTCGTCAATAGCGTATTCTATTAATTTCTTATCTGCTATAGCTGCCCCAACACCTTTATTTACAACAATCTTCTGTAATTTAGGTACTTGCATTACATTACTATAACCGAATTCTTCAGTAAGAGCTTTTATAACTCTGCTCTTGTACTCCTCTTTTAATCTTGGTACGTAACTCATTGTTATATTGCTTTATCTGATTTTTTTGAAAATCTAACTTTCTTATCTCCTTCTACTTTATATCCAACTTTTACAGCTTCACCGTTTTCGATTAATGCTAAGTTTGATATATGTAAAGAAGCTTCCTTTTTTACAATTCCTCCCTGAGGATTAGCTGCAGATGGCTTAGTGTGCTTAGACACCATGTTAACACCTTCAACTAATACTCTATCTTTATCCTTAAAGATTTGTAAAACTTTACCTTCCGATCCTTTGTGATCTCCTGCTAATACTTTTACAGTATCTCCTGATTTGATTTTGAACTTTTTCATCTTAATGTCGATTTAAAGCACTTCAGGTGCTAATGATACTATCTTCATAAATTGCTTATCACGTAATTCACGGGCTACAGGACCAAATACACGAGTTCCTCTCATTTCCTCTGTAGGATTTAAAAGTACACAAGCATTATCATCAAATCTGATGTATGATCCGTCTTTACGTCTAATTTCCTTTTTAGTACGAACAACAACTGCGCGAGATACTTGACCTTTTTTTACACTTCCGTTTGGAGATGTAGACTTTACAGTTACTACAATTTTATCTCCAACGCTAGCATAACGCTTTCTTGTTCCTCCTAAAACTCTTATCACTAAAACTTCTTTTGCTCCAGTGTTATCTGCGACTCTTAATCTTGATTCTGTCTGTAACATATTATTTAGCTCTTTCTAAGATTTCTACTAATCTCCAACGTTTAGATTTACTCATAGGACGTGTTTCCATTATCCTAACTGTATCTCCTTCGTTGCAGTCGTTATTCTCGTCATGTGCAACATACTTTTTCGTTTTTAATACGAATTTACCGTACATTGGGTGCTTAGTTCTTTTTACCTCATTAACAACAATAGATTTCTCCATTTTGCTACTAGATACTACACCTATTCTCTCTTTTCTAAGATTTCTTTTTTCCATCTTTAAAACTGACTAGAATTATTGTAATTCTCTTTTAGTTAACTCCGTAGCAATTCTTGCTACAGTTTTTCTTAAGCTTTTAATCTGCATTGGGTTTTCCAATGGAGTTATGGCGTGAGCCATCTTAAGATCCGTATAATTTTTCTTTAACGTCACAAACCTTCCTTGTAAGTCAGTTGTGGTTAATTCTTTAATTGCTGATTGTTTCATAGTATATAGAATTAAGCGTTAAAATCAAAATCTCTTGCAATAACAAACTTCGTTTTTACTGGAAGTTTTTGTGCAGCTAAACGTAAAGCTTCTTTTGCAACATCCATTGGTACACCACCAATTTCAAACAAAATTCTACCTGGTTTAATTACTGACACAAAATGGTCAGGAGCACCTTTACCTTTACCCATACGTACTTCTAATGGTTTCTTGGTAATAGGCTTGTCTGGAAATATCTTAATCCAAAGCTGTCCTTCTCTCTTCATGTGACGAGTTGCCGCAATACGAGCTGCCTCTATTTGGCGAGAGGTAAGTAAATTCTGATCTAATGATTTGATACCAAACATTCCGTTAGAAAGTTGAGCACCTCTACCAGAGTTACCTTTCATATTTCCTTTCGCCTTCTGTACCTTACGGTATTTTACTCTTTTTGGCTGTAACATTTTTAATTTCTAATTTTAAAAATTATTTTCTTCTGCGAGGTTGTTGACGTTTGTTTCCACCACCTTTATTAGCACCACCTTTTTGCTTAGATAATCCTACTAATGGAGATAATTCACGTTTTCCATAAACCTCACCTTTCATGATCCATACCTTAATACCTAATCTTCCGTATTGTGTATGTGCCTCAACAAGTGCATAATCAATGTCTGCTCTAAAAGTAGAAAGAGGAATTCTTCCTTCTTTATAATGCTCAGAACGTGCCATTTCTGCTCCATTTAAACGACCAGAAATTTGGACTTTAATCCCCTCTGAATTCATTCTCATTGCTGCAGTAATAGCCATTTTTGTAGCACGCTTGTAAGAAATTCTATTTTCAATTTGACGAGCAATACTAGCCGCTACTAATGTAGCATCTAATTCTGGACGCTTAATCTCAAAAATATTAATTTGAACTTCTTTTCCTGTAATTTTCTTAAGCTCTTCTTTTAACTTGTCTACCTCTTGACCTCCTTTACCAATAATGATACCTGGACGTGCAGTAGTGATAGTAACGGTTACAAGTTTAAGCGTACGCTCAATAATTACTCTTGATACACTTGCTTTAAATAAACGAGCATTAATATACTCTCTTATTTTATAGTCTTCAGCTAATTTATCTCCGTAGTCATTTCCACCATACCAGTTAGATTCCCATCCTCTGATAATTCCTAAACGATTTCCTATTGGATTTGTTTTTTGTCCCATTTCTACTTTGATTAATTACTTTTATTTTTAGCTCCTAGCTCTAAAGTAACGTGATTAGAACGCTTACGAATTCTGTGTGCACGCCCTTGTGGAGCTGGTCTTAATCTCTTTAACATACCTGCGCTATCTACAAAAATAGACTTAACGAATAACCCAGCATCTTCGATACTAGCATCTTCATTCTTAGCTTGCCAGTTTGCTATTGCAGACATTAACAATTTCTCTAAGTTTCTTGATGCTTCTTTTGGACTAAACTTTAAGATTTGCAAAGCTTTTTCAACCTCTACTCCTCTTACTAAATCTGCTACCAAACGCATTTTTCTTGGTGATGTAGGACAATTAGTTATTTTAGCGAAAGCTTTAGACTTTCTTGCTTCTTTTAACTGTGTTGCCATGTTATGTTTACGACTTCCCATAATTTCCTACTATTTTTTACCTTTATTTTTTGCACCAGCGTGTCCTCTAAAAGAACGTGTTGGTGAAAATTCGCCTAATTTATGACCTACCATGTTTTCAGTAACGTAAACTGGTACAAACTGACGTCCGTTATGAACAGCAATTGTTTGCCCAACGAAATCTGGAGTAATCATACTTGCTCTTGACCAAGTTTTGATAACTGACTTACTCTCAGTTTCAACGTTAGTTAACACTTTTTTCTCTAACTTATAGTGAACGAAAGGTCCTTTTTTTAATGATCTTGCCATGGTTTATTTCTTTCTACGTTCTAAAATATACTTATTACTAGCTTTAGTTTTAGATCTAGTCTTAAACCCTTTAGCTGGAATACCGTTTCTTGATCTTGGATGTCCTCCTGAAGAACGTCCTTCACCACCACCCATTGGGTGATCAACTGGATTCATACGAACAGCATTTGTTCTTGGACGTTTACCTAACCATCTAGATCTACCTGCTTTACCAGAAACTAGTAATTGATGATCTGAATTAGATACAACTCCGATAGTTGCCATACAAGTTAACAAGATTAATCTTGTTTCACCTGAAGGTAACTTAACTGTAGCGTATTTACCATCTCTTGCCATTAACTGAGCAAATGAACCAGCAGAACGAGCCATAACAGCTCCTTGACCTGGATGTAACTCAATACAAGAAATAGTTGTTCCTAAAGGAATTTCGCTTAAGTATAAACCATTCCCCACTTCTGGAGCTAATCCTTTACCTGAAACGATTACCTGACCTACTTTTAAACCGTTTTGTGCAATTACATAACGCTTTTCACCATCAGCATAACTAAGTAAAGCAATAAATGCCGTACGATTTGGATCGTACTCTATAGTTTTTACTGTTGCAGGGATACCTTGTTTGTTTCTTTTGAAATCAATAATACGGTATTTTTGTTTATGACCACCACCGATATTACGTGTTGTCATTCTACCCTGGTTGTTTCGACCTCCAGATCGTTTTTTCGGAGCAAGTAAACTTTTCTCCGGCTTATCAGTTGTTATGGTGTCGAACCCATTTACAACTCTAAAACGCTGACCTGGTGTTATTGGTTTTAATTTTCTAACTGACATTCTGTCTTTTCTTAAAGATTGTTATAAAAATCAATAGTTTCTCCTTCAGCTAGCTGAACGATTGCCTTCTTGTATCCACTAGTTATCCCTGTTACTAAACCTTTTTTTGTGTGCTTAGTATTTCTTTGAATAGGGTAGTTCATGGTCTTAACAGACTTAATTGCTACACCATAAGTTGCCTCAACAGCTCCTTTGATTTCCAATTTATTAGCCTTACTATTCACAACAAATGCATAACGATTAAATACTTCGCTATCTTTAGTTGCTTTTTCCGTAATAATAGGTTTAATTAAAATACTCATATCTTTCCCTATTTACTTAAGTTAATTTGAATTCCTTCTAAAGAGCTTTCAGAAATAACTACTTTGTTAGCGTTTAAAACACTGTAAGTATTAACTCCTGTAGCGTTTACTACTTTAGATCCTTTTATGTTACGAGATGATAAGTAAACATTATTACTTTCTTCTCCTAATACAAATAAAGATTTTTTAGAGTCTAACTCTAAAGCTTTTAAAACATTGATAAACTCTTTAGTTTTTGGAGTTTCAAAATTGAAATCTTCAACAACAACTAAATTGCTTTCTTTTGCTTGAATACTTAAAGCAGACTTACGTGCTAAACGCTTTAAGTTTTTATTCAATTTAAAAGAGTAGTTTCTAGGTCTTGGTCCAAACATACGTCCACCCCCTCTGAAAACTCCAGATTTGATTGAACCAGCACGTGCGGTACCTGTTCCTTTTTGCTTTTTAATCTTTCTTGTACTACCAGCGATTTCTGCTCTTTCTTTAGACTTATGAGTTCCTTGTCTTTGATTAGCCAAGTACTGCTTTACATCTAAATAAATTGCGTGATCGTTTGGTTCAATACCAAATACCTCGTTAGAAAGTTCAACTTTTCTACCGGTATCTTTTCCTGCAATATCTAAAACTGCTACTTTCATTATTTTTCGATAGTTACAAAAGTATTCTTGTGACCAGGAATTGCTCCTTTAACTACGATAAGATTCTTATCAGCAACCACTTTTAATACTTTTAAATTTTGAACTTTTACTTTGTCTCCACCCATACGACCTGCCATGCGCATTCCTTTGAATACTCTTGCAGGATATGATGCAGCACCAATCGAACCAGGAGCCCTTAAACGGTTATGCTGACCGTGAGTTGCTTGACCAACACCGGCAAATCCATGACGTTTAACAACACCTTGAAAACCTTTACCTTTAGAAACTCCAGAAACATCTACGAATTCTCCTTCAGCAAAGTGCTCAACAGTAATTGAATCACCTAATTTATACTCTCCGTCAAATCCTTGAAATTCAATGACTTTTTTCTTAGCAGATGTACCAGCTTTTTTAAAGTGTCCATCTAAAGCTTTATTAGAGCTTTTTGCTTTTTTGTCATCGAAACCAAGTTGTAACGCACTATAGCCGTCTACCTCTTCGGTTCTGACTTGGGTAACCACGCATGGCCCTGCTTCGATTACAGTACAAGGAATGTTTTTCCCGTTCTCATCGAATAAGCTGGTCATACCTACTTTTCTACCTATTAACCCAGACATATTTGTTAATTTTAAGACGATAGATTTTATTTATCCAGCGCGTCTATTAATAAAAATTTTTTGAAACAAATGTTTCAGTTTTTTCCTTTTAAATTTCACACAAAAAAAAGAGCGAAAAACATCTTCACTCTGAATTTGTTTTTACCATTTTTCCTTCGCGAAACCCTCAGGACATGTTAAACACTGAACAAATCAGCATTTTTACACCACGAAACGTTAATTCCGGTGCGCAAAAGTATAAAAAACTTTCGGTTTAAAAAAATTAAACCGAAAGTTAGTTAATTACTTATACTTTAATCTCAACTTCAACTCCACTTGGTAACTCAAGTTTCATTAAAGCATCAATAGTTTTCGAAGAAGAACTATAAATGTCTAATAATCTTTTGTAAGCAGATAATTGAAATTGTTCTCTAGATTTTTTGTTTACGTGTGGTGAACGTAATACTGTAAAAATCTTTTTATTTGTTGGTAAAGGAATAGGACCGTTAACTACAGCTCCTGTTGACTTTACTGTCTTTACGATTTTTTCAGCAGACTTATCTACTAAGTTATAATCGTAAGATTTTAATTTAATTCTAATTTTTTGGCTCATCTTAATATCTTATTAACCTTTAGATTTTGCTATTACATCTTCAGAAACATTTGATGGAGTTTCTGCGTAGTGAGAAAATTCCATAGTAGAAGTAGCTCTACCAGAAGACATTGTTCTTAAAGCTGTTACATATCCGAACATTTCAGATAATGGAACTAATGCTTTTACAACTTTAGATCCAGCACGATCACTCATGTCGTTAACCTGACCTCTTCTTCTGTTTAAATCTCCTACGATATCTCCCATGTTTTCTTCAGGAGTTAACACTTCAACTTTCATTAATGGCTCCATAATTCTGGCTTTAGCAGCTTTTGCAGCAGCTTTATAACCCATTTTTGCAGCTAACTCAAAAGATAATGCATCAGAATCCACAGGGTGGAAAGATCCATCTCTTAAAGTTACTTTCATTGAATCCATTTCGTATCCAGCTAAAGGACCGTTCTTCATAGCTTCTTTGAATCCTTTCTCTACAGAAGGAACAAATTCTTTAGGAACGTTACCACCTTTAATTACAGATTCAAACACTAAACCTTGAACACCTTCATCAGCAGGCTCCATAGTAAATACTATATCAGCAAATTTACCACGTCCACCAGATTGTTTTTTAAAAACTTCTCTATGTTCAGCTGCTGCTGTAATTGCTTCTTTATATTCTACCTGAGGCTGACCTTCGTTAACTTCTACCTTGAATTCACGTTTTAAACGATCAACAATAATATCTAAGTGTAACTCTCCCATTCCTGAGATAATAGTTTGCCCTGAAGCTTCATCTGTTCTTACTGTAAACGTAGGATCTTCTTCTGCTAACTTAGCTAAAGACATCCCTAATTTATCAACATCTGCTTTAGTTTTAGGCTCAACCGCGATACCAATTACTGGATCTGGGAAGTCCATAGATTCTAAAACAATAGGATGTTTTTCATCAGATAAAGTATCTCCTGTTTTAATAGATTTAAAACCTACTGCCGCACCGATATCTCCTGCCTCAATGAAAGGGATAGCATTTTGCTTGTTAGCGTGCATTTGGTAGATACGAGAAATACGTTCTTTTTTACCTGAACGGTTGTTTAAAACATAAGAACCTGCATCTAAACGACCAGAATATGTTCTAAAGAATGCTAAACGTCCTACGAAAGGATCAGTAGCAATTTTAAATGCTAAAGCAGCGAAAGGCTCCTTTACATCTGGCTTACGAGAAATCTCTTCACCATTATCTGGGTTAGTACCAACGATTGCTTCCTTATCCATTGGAGAAGGTAAATAACGACAAACAGCATCTAATAAGAACTGTACTCCTTTATTTTTAAACGCTGATCCACAAATCATAGGAATGATAGACATATCCATAACTGCAGCACGAAGCGCAGCATGCACTTCTTCTTCAGTAATAGAGTCTTCATCTTCCATGAATTTCTCTAAAAGATTTTCATCATAAGCAGCAACCTCTTCAATAAGTTTACCTCTTAATTCAGCAGCTTCTTCTTTTAAATCTTCTGGAATATCAATAACATCAAATGTAGCTCCTTGTGTAGCATCATGCCATACAATAGCACGGTTCTTCACTAAATCTACAATACCTTTAAACTCATCTTCATCACCAATGTTCATAACAATTGGCACTGCGTTTGACTTTAACATATCCTTAACTTGCTGACATACTGCCATAAAGTTAGATCCTTGACGATCCATTTTGTTAACAAAACCGATACGTGGCACTTTATAGTTATCAGCAAGTCTCCAGTTAGTTTCAGACTGAGGCTCAACACCATCAACTGCACTAAATAAGAAAACTAATCCATCAAGTACTCTTAATGAACGATTTACTTCAACTGTAAAATCAACGTGACCTGGAGTATCAATAATATTAAAGTGATATCCTTTTGTTTCATCTGTAGATTCACCATTGTTTAATGGGAATTTCCATTCACAAGTAGTAGCAGCAGAAGTAATTGTAATACCTCTTTCCTGCTCTTGCTCCATCCAGTCCATAGTTGCGGCACCATCATGTACCTCACCTATTTTATGACTAACACCTGTATAATATAATACACGTTCTGTCGTAGTGGTTTTACCAGCATCAATGTGCGCAGCAATACCAATGTTTCTAGTAAATTTTAAATCTCTAGCCATTTCTTAGAATCTAAAGTGTGAGAATGCTTTGTTAGCTTCAGCCATCTTATGAGTGTCTGTACGCTTCTTAACAGCAGCACCTTCTTCCTTAGCCGCAGCTAAAATTTCAGCAGCTAAACGCTGTGCCATTGTTTTCTCATTACGCTTTCGCGTATATGTTATCATCCATTTAATAGCCATAGACACTTTACGGTCTGGGCGAATTTGCATTGGAATTTGGAATGTTGCTCCACCTACACGACGAGAACGAACCTCTACATGTGGCATTACATTTGACAAACCATCTTTCCAAATTTCTAAGGCTGATTTTTCTTCGTCAGTCTTTTTTTCGTTTACGATATCCATTGCATCGTAAAATACTTTAAAAGCTACAGATTTTTTACCGTCCCACATTAAGTTGTTTACAAAACGTGTTACTAATTGGTCGTTAAACCTTGGATCTGGTAAAAGAACCCTTTTTTTCGCTTTTCTTTTTCTCATGTCTTTACATTAAAAAAGTTAATTGATTATTTTTACTTCTTTGGGCGTTTTGCACCGTACTTAGACCTACGTTGGGTTCTACCCTCAACTCCTGCAGTATCTAATGCACCACGTACTACGTGATACTTAACTCCTGGCAAATCTTTTACCCTTCCACCTCTAACTAATACTATCGAGTGCTCTTGCAAGTTGTGCCCTTCTCCTGGAATATACGCGTTAATTTCGTTACCATTTGTTAATCTTACCCTAGCCACCTTTCTCATTGCTGAGTTAGGTTTCTTAGGTGTAGTGGTATACACACGCGTACAAACTCCACGTCTCTGAGGACAAGCTTGTAAAGCAGCCGATTTACTCTTCTTAGTTATTTTGGTTCTTCCTTTACGAACTAATTGTTGAATAGTTGGCATACTATTATTACTTGTTTTTAATTTGTACTAAAAATTACTCTCTTTAAAAGAGTGTGCAAATGTACAATTATTTTCTAATTATTCAAATATCAATGAGTTATTTTTAAAAAACAGATTCCCCTGCAAAAAATAAAAATTCTTACAAGTAGAAGCAAAAATTAAAAACCTTCAGTATACCCTACACCCAACACACTTACAACGAACATAATAATTTATGTGTTTTATTAAGAAATAATTAACTTTTATGTTGTTTAATTAAGAATTATTTAAGATTTTTGAACAATTAATTCAAACAATTATAAAATGAAAACGAAATTTAATGGGATTTTAACTTTCTTTTTAGCGCTACTTGTTCAAGTAACATTCGCGCAAGAAAGAACAATTTCAGGTGTTGTTTCTGACGAAACAGGTCCTCTGCCTGGAGTTAACGTAATTAAAAAAGGAACTACTGTTGGTGTAGAATCAGACTTCAATGGTAATTACTCAATCGTTGCTAAAAACGGAGACGTACTTATTTTCAGTTTTGTTGGTATGAAAACAACTGAAAAAACCGTTGGGAGCTCAAATCAACTTAATTTATTAATGGAAAGTGGTAATGTACTTGACGAAGTAGTTGTTACGGCCTTAGGTATTAAAAGAGAAAAGAAAAGTTTAGGTTTTGCCCAACAAACTGTAGAAGCTGAACAACTTACTCAAACAAGAGAGGTTGATCTTAACAATTCTATTGCTGGTAGAGTTGCTGGTGTTCAAATACTTGGTGCTCCTAGTACTGGTTTTGGTAACGCATTGGTAAGGTTAAGAGGTGAACAAGACTTATTATACGTAGTAGACGGTGTAAAAGTTTCTAGTTCTGCAGATATTAACACAGATGACATTGAAAATTTAAGTGTTTTAAAAGGTAGTGCTGCAACAGCACTTTACGGTCCTATTGGTAAAAACGGTGTAGTTGTAATTACATCTAAAAAAGCAAAAAATGGAAAGTCTTCAATTGTTTTAGATCAATCTGTACAAGTTTCTAACGTATATATTTTGCCTGATTATCAAAACGAATACGGTGGAGGTTATTCTCAAGAATTTTCTACATTAAATGGTCAAAACATACCTAACTATGCTGCTGATGCTTCATGGGGTCCTAAATTAGACGGACGACTAGTTAGACACTGGGATAGCTGGATTCCTAATAGTGATGAATTTGGAGAGTTAAGACCTTGGTCTCCTAATGCTGATAATGTTAAAAACTTCTTTAATACTGGAGTAACAAGAAACACTAACATTGCTTTTTCTAAAGGAGGAGATGGTTATAATGTAAAAGCATCTTTAAGGAATGTTGATATTGAAG
The DNA here is from genome assembly GCF_019278465.1 of Tenacibaculum sp. AHE14PA. Lineage (GTDB taxonomy): Bacteria > Bacteroidota > Bacteroidia > Flavobacteriales > Flavobacteriaceae > Polaribacter > Polaribacter bernardetii. The sequence goes on from NZ_CP058983.1 coordinate 1,541,712, forward strand.
GAGTTATGCCAAACTCTGAGAGACAACTTAACCAAGTTAGTGTTCAAGCTGATTTTGATGTTAGTGAAAGGTTAAATGTTTACACTAATATTAACTATCAAAACAGAACAACAGTTAACAACCCTGTTGGTGGTTACAATGGTCTTGGGTCTGGTTTTAACCAATGGTGGCAAAGACAATTAGATATGGACAGAATAAGAAAAAATGATTTCCAGAATGGTCAATGGTATTCTTGGAACCTTAGAAGTACTGCTGATCCACGTCCATTATACTGGGATTCTCCTTTTTTCGAAGTAGAAAACAATAATAAAAACCAAATAAAAGATGCTACTTTTGGTAACTTTGGTTTAAATTATGAAGTTAATGATAACTTAAGATTAAATGTAGAATTAAGAAGAACAGTTAACACTTTTAAAAGTGATGCTAGGGTTGGATTTGGTGGTTTAAACCAAACTCAATTTACTGAACAGGAAAACACTTTAACTTCTTTTGAATTTTTTGCTGCAGCAACGTATCAAAAAGATTTAACTAAAGATTTAGATTTAACTGCTACTTTAGGTACAGAACTTAGATCTGATAAAGAAAGGAGAACAACTGCTACAACTGTCGGTGGTTTAACAATACCTGGTATTTTTACAATTGCGTCTTCAAAAGATAGACCTACATATACAGCTTTCAATTCTCAAACAAAAAACAATGGTTTATTTGCTACAGCATCTTTAGGGTATAAAGACATGTTATATTTAGACGGTTCTTTAAGAAGTGATTGGAACTCTAATGCTTATTCTAAAAAAAACAGAGTAATAACTTACGGTCTTTCTGGAAGTTTCTTATTTAGCAAACTAATTGAATCAGAAGCTTTTTCTTTTGGTAAATTAAGAGTTGGTTATGCTCAGGCCCCTGATTTTCCTAGATTTGGAAGTACGACTCAAACATACCAGTTAGGTTCTAACAACAATGGAGTTGTTCCTTTTTATAACAACACAAATCAAGCTAATCCTTTCATTGAAGGTGGTGTAAGAACAGAATTTGAAGTAGGTACTGAATTACAATTTTTCAGAAATAGGTTTGGTGTAGATTTTACTTATTTTAATAGAAAAGACAAAAACTTAGCTATTGATGTGCCATTATCTCCAGCATCTGGTTATTTTGGAGCTTCTGTAAACTCTGGTAAATTTACTAGTAAAGGTCTTGAGATTGCTTTAAATGCAACACCTGTTAGGAATGAAAATTTTGAATGGAACATTGGTGTTAACTTTGCTACATTAGAAAAAACTACTGATGAGTTATATGTAGATCCTGATACAGATGAAGCTATTGAAAATGAAATTTTAGACACTACTTGGAGAGGTATTAATATTGAATCTAGAGTAGGTGAAGAATATGGAGCTATCTACGGTAGAAAAATCACTAGGGATGAAGATGGTAACCAGGTATTAAATAATCAAGGTGAAATTCAGTTTGAACAGAACCAATACTTAGGTAATTTACTTCCTGATTTTACTGGAGGTTTATCTAACAGAATTAAATATAAAAACTTTACATTAAGTGCTAATGTTGATTTCCAAAGTGGTGGTAAATTCTTCTCAGTATCGCAAATGTTTGGAAACTACTCTGGTTTATTATCATCGACTGTTGGCAATAATGCTGCTGGCAACCCAGTAAGAAATGAAATTAGTGGTATTAATGTTCCTGCTCCTACAGATGCAGATCCTACTGCAACTAATGACAATGTAATATTTGGTGATTCAGCAAATGCAAACACAGGAGGTGTGTTAGTTAGCGGAGTTGATTCTACAACTGGTCAGCCTGTTTCTTATTATGTTGAACCTCAAACCTATTATGGTAGTTTATTCGCTTTACATGAAAAGTGGTTATATGATGCATCTTACGTTAAGTTAAGACAAGTATCTTTAGGTTATGATTTACCTTCTACAGTATTTGAAAATTCTTTTATCGAAAGTATTTCTTTAAATGCTTTTGCTAATAACCTTTGGTTGATATATTCAAGCGTAGAAGGAGTAGATCCTTCTGAGCTAGAAAATACTTCTGCTGGTGGATTACGTTGGGAAGAAGGTGGTCAGTTACCAAGTAGCCGTTCTTTCGGAATAAACGTAAAAGTTAAATTTTAATTAAAAACATTAAGAAAATGAATAAAAAATTCAAAAGCTTGTTAGCTACTGTAGCTGCCTCTGTTTTATTAGTAGGTTGTGAAAGTTACGACTTTGGTGATACAGGTGTAGACAAAAATAATCCTGTAGTAGCGGTTCCATCGTCACTTTTAACAGGAGCTCAGTCGAAAATAGTAGGAACTGTAAGTTTAAGTTCAACTGCTACTCCTTCTTTATATGTACAACATTTATCTCAAACGCAGTACACTGAAGAGTCAAGGTACCAAACAATAAACTTCAATTGGAATGTTGTTGGTAGCGGTGCAGGAGTAGATGGTAGTGTAAACTTTTACAACAAAGTCTTTCCTAACTTATTACAAATAATAGATTTAAACACTAATGCAAGCACAAAAGTTGCTGCATCAGCTTATGGTTCTAACAATAATCAAATAGCTGTAGCAAAGTTAATGTGGTCTTATTATTTTCAATGGGCAACAGACCGTTGGGGTATGTTACCTTACAGTGAAGCATTTGGAGCAGTATCTTCTTCAAAGTCTAAATATGATTCACAAGAGGATATTTACAAGGATTTATTTAATAAAATAGATGAAGCGTTAGCTCAAATGGATTCAGGTGATGCACCACAAGGAGATATTTTATTTGGTGGAGACATGGCTAAATGGACTAAATTTGGAAACACTTTAAAAATGAATATGGCTATTCGTTTAGCAAAAGTATATCCTGCTGCAGGTGGTTATGCTGCAACAAAGTTCAACGAAGCTATGGCAGGTGCTATATCATCTAATTCTGAAGATATTATGTTCCCTTCTATTGCTAATGATGCATATGACAATCCTTACCAGGATGATTATATTGATTTAGGAAGAACAGATGAATGTTTAAGTGATGTTCTTGTTGATAGAATGTTAGGTTTAAACGATCCTCGTTTACCTAAATTTGGTGAACCAGCTGCATCTACAGGAACCTTTGTTGGTTTACTTTACGGATGGTCTCAGTCAGGTACTATTCCTAATGCTGATGTATCTTTTATGAACGATGATCTAATTAAGAATAGTGAAAGAGATTTACCAATGTTTACTTATTCTCAAATCTCATTTAACAAAGCTGAAGCAGCTTTATTAGGTTGGATTCCAGGAAGTGCTCAAACATTTTATGAAGACGCTGTAAAAGCATCTATGGTGCAATGGTCTGTAGATTCTGCCGATGCAGATGCTTATTTATTAGAAGCAGATGTTGCATACAATGCTGCTTCAGCGATGAATCAGATAGCTGAACAAAAATGGTTAGCATTATTTTACCAACCTTATGAAGCTTGGGCTGAATGGAGAAGATTAGATTTCCCTAATTTATCACCTGCAGTTAATCCTTTAAACGGTACTTCTATACCTGTAAGACATGGTTATCCTACTGCAGAAGTATCTCAGAATAAAGCTAATTATGATGCTGCTGTCGCTGCTCAAGGCCCAGATGGTTTATTCACCAAACTTTGGTGGGACGTAAACTAAATACATCTATTATCTCTTTACAATAATTGCACCCAGTTCATTAAGGACTGGGTGTTTTTTTATCTATAAGAACAAAAATATCTCAAAAAAAACACCTGCAACTACCAATAAAACAAACATATTGTGTTAAAAAATTGTTTATTTAAGATAAAATTAGGACTTTAGCAGCTAATTAATTCAAATAATTATACAATGAGAACAAAGTTTAATGGAATTTTAACGCTTTTGCTAGCGTTGGTTGTGCAAATATCCTTTGCACAAGACAAAACAATTTCAGGTACCGTTTCTGATGAATCGGGTCCTTTACCTGGGGTTACAGTAATTAAAAAAGGTACAACAATAGGTACTGAAACAGATTTTGATGGTAATTATACTATTAAAGCAAATGTTGGAGATGTATTAGTTTACACTTTCGTGGGTATGAAACCTGCAGAGAAATCTGTTGGTACTAATAGTACTATTAATGTAATTTTAGAAACTGACAATTTATTAGAAGAAGTTGTTGTTACAGGTTACGGTACTTCTACAAAACAAGCGTTTACAGGTACAGCAAAAGTTGTTAAGAGTGAATACTTAGAAGCTAAATCTGTATCTAACGTTTCACAAGCTTTGGCAGGTGAAGTTGCAGGTGTTACCGTTGTTAACGGTTCTGGTCAACCAGGTAGTGCTGCTACAATTAGAATTAGAGGTTTTGGTACTATTAATGGTAGTAGTGCTCCTTTATATGTTGTTGATGGTGTACCTTATGTAAACAGTATAAGTAATATTAACCCTGCTGATATTGAATCAACTACTATTTTAAAAGATGCAACTGCAACTTCTATATATGGTTCTAGAGGTGCTAATGGTGTTATTGTTATAACAACTAAAAAAGGTAGAAACGGAGTTTCTAATATCTCTGTTGATATTAAAACAGGTGTTAACATGAGGTTATTACCTGCGTATGAAGTTGTAAAATCTCAAGATGAATTTATTGGACTTTCTTGGGAGTCATTAAGAAACACAGGAGACTTCTTAGGAAGTTCTGATCCGGCTGCTTATGCAAATGCTAATTTATTCTCAGGAGCTGGAATTAGCCCTGACTACAATATGTGGAATGTTAATAGTGTAAGTGAACTTATTGACCCTACTACTGGTAAAGTTAGACCTGGTGTTACTCGTAAATATACTCCAGAAGACTGGTCAGATTATGGGTTTCAATCTTCTATAAGAACTGAAGCTAACGTAAGTATGAGTGGCGGTAATGATTCAACTACATATTTCTCTTCATTTGGTTATTTAGATGATGTTGGATATTTGGTGAATTCTGATTTTCAACGTTACAGCACAAGATTAAATGTAACGCATAAGCCTGCTAAATGGATCGAAGCTAACGCTAATATGGACTACTCTTATGCAGTGCAAACTGCTAACGGACAATCTGAAGATTCTGGATCAATTTTTTGGTTTACAGATAATATACCTTCTATTTATCCTTTATTTTTACGTGATGCTAATGGGGCTATCGTTAAAGATCCTTTTTATGGAGGTAATCAATATGATTATGGTCAGAATAGAGGTTTTGGAGGTTTAACAAATGCTATTGCTGACGCTAACTATGATCTAAGTCAAAATAAGCGTCATTCTATAAATGGTAATTTCTCTTTTAAATTTAACCTAACAGAAGATTTATCTTTCACTGCTAAATATGGAGCTAACTATTATAGCTTTATTGACGATAGTATCAACAACCCTTTCTATGGTTCTGCTGCAGGACAAGGTGGTAGTTTATTTAAAGAACAACGTCAAGCTTTAACACAAAACTTTTTACAAATGTTTAACTACAGTAAAAGTTTTGGAAACCATAACATAACTGCTTTATTAGCACATGAAAGTAATGAATGGAAGAGAGATCGTACTTTTATAAGTAAAAACACTGTAGTTAATTTAGTTAACGGTTTAGACAACCCAACTAACTATGTTAACGTGGGTTCTAATCCAGAAGGATATACTGAAGAGACAGGTTTAGAAAGTTATTTTACACAAGTAAATTATAGTTATAATGATAAATACTTCTTATCAGGTACTATTAGACGTGATGGTTCTTCTCGTTTTGCTAAAAACAAATGGGGTACATTCTGGTCTGCAGGTGCATCATGGATTATGAGTAAAGAAAACTTCATGAGTAATGCTAGTTTTGTAAACTATTTAAAATTAAAAGCTAGTTACGGTATAACTGGTGATCAAGGTGGTGCTGGTTTCTATTCTGGACAAAACAATTATAACATTGATAATTTAGATGGTAATATTTCTTTAATTCTTGGAGCTATTGAAAACCCAGAATTAACATGGGAATCTAGTAATATGTACCAAGTAGGTACTGAATTTAGACTATTTAATAACATTATTGATGGTTCTTTAGATTACTACATTAAAGATACTGATGATTTACTTTTTGATGTTCGTATTCCAATCTCAGCAGGTGATGCTATTTTAACTAAAAATGATGGATCAATTGTAAACAGAGGTTTTGAATTTGATTTAACTGGTCACATTATAAATAAAGAGAATTTTAAATTAGATTTATCTGTTAATGGTGAAATGTTAGAAAATGAAATAACTCAAATGCCTTTTGATACACCAGCAGGAAGAAATAAAATAATTGATATAGACGGTAACTTTGGTAGGACTGAAGGAAGAAGTAGATTTGATTACTACATGCCAGTATGGGCAGGTGTAGATGCTTCTAACGGTAATCCTTTATGGGAAACAAACTATGTAGATACCAATAGTAACGGGGCGTTTGACTCTGGAGAAGAAATTTTAGAACTATATGAATATAAAGTACTAAACCCTGACGCTACAATAGAACAAGCTCTTACGAGTGACTATACTGAAGCTTCAAATAAATTTGTTGGTAAATCTGCTATTCCTACTGTAAGAGGAGCATTTAGATTATCTGCTAAAATTCATGATTTTGACATTAGCTCTCAATTCGCTTATAGTTTAGGTGGTTATGGTTATGATGGTAACTACGCAAGCGTTATGGGTAATGATCAAGCAGGTGGTAACAACTACCATATAGACATCAGAGATAGATGGCAAAACCCAGGAGATGTAACAAATGTACCAAGATTATATAGTAACCAAAATATCAGAGTTACTAGTCAATCTACTCGTTTTTTAACAAAATCTGATTATTTAGCATTAAATAATGTAAGGATTGGTTATACTATACCGTCTAACTTCCTAAACAACACTGGTGTTTCTGGAGTTAACATATGGTTAGCTGGTGATAATCTTTTCTTATTAAGCGCTAGAGAAGGATACAACCCATCTACTTCATTAGTAGGATCTTCTGCAAGATACAGATACAACCCATTATCTACATTCACATTAGGTGTTCGTATAAAAATTTAATTTAAAAAATTTAAAAAATGAAACGTAATTTAATCAAAACAGTATTTGCTCTTACTGTAATTACAACATTATTTAGTTGTGGTGATGAGCTCTTAGACAAAAGCCCTACTCAATTTATAAATGTTGATGATGCAGGTGCTTCTGGTGCATTAAATCCTGTAATTTTAGAATCTACACTTAATGGTGTTTACTCTATGATGGTAAATGCTTTTACTGGAGGTACTACTGACCATAGTGATTTTGGTCAAAAAGGATATGATATATACACAGATTTTTTATCTGGTGATTTAGCTTTAACTGCAAACAACTATAATAGATATGGTGATTTTGCTAACTTACAATCTACCTTAGATTTCTCTAACAATGATAACTATATTCCTTGGAGATATTATTATAGAGTTATTAAGTCTAGTAATTTAATCATTGCTTCTCTTGGAGGTAATACAGCAATTCCTGACTCTGAATCTGCAAGACACTCTTTAGGTCAAGCAAAAGCTTTAAGAGCTTACGCATATTTTTACTTATCTCAATTGTATCAAGCAGAGTATAATGCTTCTGAAGCTATATTACCTTTATATACAGAGGTAAAAGACGTGGAACCTCAAGCTCCAATGAGTGAGGTGTTCGATCAAATTATTAGCGATCTTTCATCTGCTATTACTCTTTTAGATGGTTTTTCAAGAACTTCAAAATCTGCTGTAAATGCCGATGTCGCAAAAGGATTACTAGCATATGCTTATGCTGCTAAAGGCGATAGCGCTTCAAACATTAAAGCTAAAAACTTAGCTAATGAAGTAATTGCAGGTTATCCTCTTATGGATGCTAGTGAAGTTACTGGAGGTTTTAATAACGTTGGTACACCAGGATGGATCTGGGGATTTGATGTTACTTTAGCTAACGGTTTAGATTTAGTTTCATGGTGGGGTCAAATGGATGTATTTACATACAGTTACCAATGGGCTGGTGATAAAAAAGGAATGGATGATGTTTTATATGCTTCTATAGATGCTAACGACATTAGAAAAACTCAATTTGATCCTACTAACGACTTACAACCTAGAAACAAGTTTTATAATGGTGCTAGAGTTATTGGTGGACAAAGGAACATTGAAGATGATTATGTATTCATGAGAGTTGCTGAAATGTATTTATTATCTGCTGAGATGTCAGCTAAAGAAGGTATGGATGGTGATGCTAAAAGTACTTTAAAGCAATTATTATCAAAAAGATATACTAATGCTGCTGATTATGCTTATGTTGATGCATTAGCTGGTAGTGCATTATTAGATGAAGTTATTTTAGAAACAAGAAAAGAATTATGGGGTGAAGGAAAGAGTTATTTATCTATGAAAAGGAATAAGCAAATGATGACTAGAGGTACTAATCATGTTTTTCTTTCTGGATTATCTATTCCTCATACAGATGAAAGATTAACTTATCCTATTCCACGTTCAGAAGTTCAAAATAACCCTTTTATTAACTAATAATATATATTTAGAAAGCTTTCTATAATTACAGAAAGCTTTCTATAATTATATTTTTTGAAAACCAATAATTATGAAAAAATATTTATTTTTATTTTTACTTTCTATCTCTTTTTTAACCTTTACTAGTTGTGAAGAACAAATTGAAACATCTGATTTAAAATATATCTCTTTTGGAAAAACTGATGTTTCTTTTGACGTATCTGAAGGGACAGAAGCTTCTCAAGAATTTTATTTCTACACTACAAATAAATCTTCTAGCGATAAAACGTTTAATATAGAAGTATTGGAAGCTAGTACTGCTGATGCAGGGTTTTATTCTATACCTTCTACTGTGACAGTTCCAGGAGGATCTAATAAAGGGATGATTTCAATTTCTATAACTGATGGGACTTGGTTAGATACAGACCAAACTATCATGTTAAGATTAACTTCAGATGAATACGCAGTTGGTCAAGTTGCTACTTACAATGTTTCTAGACTTTGTGGTGCAGGAACTGTAAAACTTGCAATGGATATTACTTTTGATGATGGTTATCCTGAAGAAATTGCTTGGAGAATTTTAGATGCTACAGGAGCAACTGTAATAGCAAGTGCTACTCCATTCGGTTATGGTGCATATGCTGATTTAGAAGACGGTATTTCTGTTGCTGCTGGGTGTTTACCTGAAGGAGATTATACACTAGAAGTATATGATTCTTATGGTGATGGAGGTCATGGTTACAGCGTTAAAGCCAACGGGGCTACTATCGCAACAATAGCGCAAGATAGTTTTACAAGTTCTGCAGCTATAGCTTTTACTTTATAATATTTTAAATATTTAAGCGAAAGAACCACCTCTAACGAGGTGGTTTTTTTTTACAATAAATTCAACTACATTTGCAGCATGGAAGAAAACACTACTATTTTTGGTATTAGAGCAATTATTGAGGCTATTGAAAGTGATGCATCAATTAACAAAGTATATCTACAAAAAGGACTTAGAGGCGAGTTATTTTTTGAATTAGATAAGTTATTACGAAAAAACAAAGTATCAACTAGTGTTGTTCCTATAGAAAAACTTGATAGATTGTCTAAGCACAGCAATCATCAAGGAGCTGTTGCTAAAATTTCTCCAGTAGATTTTCATGATTTAGAAACATTAATTGAAACTACTTTAGAGTCTGATAAAATGCCTTTATTCTTACTGTTAGATCAGGTATCTGATGTACGTAATTTTGGTGCTATTATTAGAACTGCTGAATGTACTGGTGTTAACGGAATTATCATTCAAAAAAGTGGTAGTGCTCCTGTAAATGCTGAAACTATAAAAACATCAGCTGGTGCAGCTTTTAAAATACCTATCTGTAAAGTAGATCATATTAAAGATGCTATGTTTCAATTACAAGCGGCAGATATAAAAATGGTTGCTGCTAGCGAAAAAACAGAAGATTCTGTTTTTGATGTTGATTTAAACCAACCAATGGCAATTATAATGGGTTCTGAGCACAAAGGTGTAAGTTCTTCTGTTTTAAAAATGGTAGATTACAAAGCCAAATTGCCTTTACTTGGTGAAATTGAATCTTTAAATGTTTCAGTTGCCTGTGGTGTATTTCTATATGAAACACTAAGACAACGACAATAATATAAATAAAAAACCTGCTGTATAGCAGGTTTTTTTTATTCTTCTTTATAAAAACACTTATAATGTATTTCTGGTAGTTTAGTTAATTCAACCTCTTCGTTAATTTCAGGTGGCATATAATTACCTTCTTCATCAAACAAATCGTCAAAATCAGTTTTAGAAAACTGATATTTCTCTTTTACTATACCTATATTTCTATAAAAAACAGCTAAAATAAGGCCGGATATCAAACCAGAAAGATGACCTTCCCAAGACATACCTTCTTTAATTGGTAATACATACCAAATCATACTTCCGTAGAGAAAAATTATAATTAACGATACTGCTACCAATCGATAGTGTTTTCTTATTATTCCACTAAAAAAAACAAAACTAAAAAGCAAATAAACGATTCCACTAGCACCAATATGGTATGAACTAGTAGCAATAATCCAAGTTAAAAAACCTGTTAATAAAGCTCCTGAAATTAAAACTTTTAGCGCTACCTTATTATAAAAATAAAAAAGACAAGTAGAAAGCACAAATAAAGGAACCGAGTTATTAAAAAGGTGACTAGTATCACTATGTATAAATGGAGATGCTAAAACACCTCTTAGACCATAAATTTTTCTGGGTGCTACACCGTATTTATTAAAATTTAAACCGAAAGTAATTTCTATCCAATAAATAAACCATATTAGAAAAACAAAAATAAACGGAATAAGAAAAATGTTGTTCGAAAATTTTAATTGAGTAACTGTTTTCATCGGTATGAAAATAACAAAAACAAATCCAAACAACAATTTCGGAACATCTGTCATAAATCTTTTATATTTTTACATCATGAATGAACCTTTGGCAGAAAGAATACGTCCACAAAAATTATCAGATTATATTAGTCAACAACACTTGGTTGGAGAAAGCGGAATTTTAACAAATCATATTAAACAAGGCATCATTCCTTCTTTAATTCTTTGGGGACCTCCTGGTATCGGAAAAACAACATTAGCAAATATTATTGCCAATGAATCTGGCCGTCCTTTTTACACCTTAAGTGCAATAAGTTCGGGCGTGAAAGATGTTAGAGAAGTCATTGAAAAAGCTAAAAAAAGTGGTGGATTGTTTACACAAAAAAATCCTATTCTATTTATTGATGAAATTCATCGTTTTAGTAAATCTCAGCAAGATTCTCTCTTAGCCGCCGTAGAAAAGGGATGGGTTACTTTAGTCGGCGCAACAACTGAAAACCCTAGTTTTGAAGTGATACCTGCCCTACTCTCTCGCTGCCAAGTATATATTTTAAATTCTTTTGATAAAAATGATTTAATAGCTCTTTTGAACAGAGCGATGAAAAAAGACGATCTTATATCACAAAAAAAGATAACACTAAAAGAAACCGATGCCTTATTGCAAGTATCAGGTGGAGATGCTCGTAAATTATTAAATATTTTTGAATTATTAGTAGCGGCTGATGATGAGATTGAAATTACAAATGAATTAGTTTTATCTAAAATTCAGAAAAATACCGTTCGTTACGATAAAACTGGCGAGCAACATTACGATATTGTTTCGGCTTTTATAAAATCGATAAGAGGTAGCGATCCTAACGGTGCTGTGTATTGGTTGGCTAGAATGATTGAAGGTGGCGAAGATGTGAAATTTATTGCCCGTAGGCTTCTTATTGCTGCTTCAGAAGATATTGGTAATGCAAACCCTACTGCCTTTATTATGGCCAATAATACATTCCAGGCTGTGTCTGTAATTGGTTATCCTGAATCTAGGATTATATTAAGTCAATGCGCTATTTACTTAGCTAATTCTGCAAAAAGTAATGCTTCTTATATGGCAATTGGCGAAGCTCAGAACTTAGTAAGAACAACAGGAGATTTATCAATTCCGTTGCACTTAAGAAATGCTCCCACAAAACTAATGAAAGATTTAGATTATGGTAAAGAGTACCAATATTCACATAATTATGCTGGTAACTTTGTGAATCAAGAATTTTTACCTGACGAAATAAAAAACACAAAGCTATATGAACCTGGTAATAATGCTCGAGAAAATCAGTTTAGAGAATTATTAAAACAACGCTGGAAGGATAGATATAATTATTAAAAAAGAGCGCTAAAATAGCGCTCTTTTTTAATCTAATTTTAAATAGAAATTAAAACTTAACTTCGTATTTCTCTATAACTTTTATACTTTCTTTATAATATTCAGCAATCCAAATACCATTATTTTTGTATAAAACTCCGTTTTTATCCTTCAAAATAAAAACATCTTTCACATTTGTTTTTAATATTTGAAACATAACTTCTGGTTTTGTGTTTACCAATTGAAATCCGTTAGGGATTGATTGCGCATATAAACTTATTGCTTTTGTTTCATTAACACTATTCTCTACAGCTATTTTAAGCTCTATAACTTTAGGTTTAGTTTCATTTGTTCTTATAACAGATTCATCAACTTCTTCACCTTTAAAAGGAACATAGTTATACTCTATAGCTTCAATAGATTTAAAAGCATTTCTTATAGACTCATGATATGCCTTCTTGTAATCTTTCTGTTTACTTTTTCCCTTCGTAGATGTTAAAACAATATTATTAAAACAATCACGTAATTCAATAATCGTATTTACAGAAAACAAACCAGACTCATTCTTTACATCTCCTGTTAAGGCCAAACATCTATTTTTAAACAAATCTTTAGGTAATTTCTCATCCGATAAAATAGCCGTAAAACCATATTTATTGAATAAAAACTTGGTTAATGAACTTGTTTGATATTGATCCTCTTTTTTAACAAAATCAAATTTCTTAGGCACAATTACATACTTATAATTGTTAATGTTTTTTTGAGCAAAGATTGATGCTGATAGCATCAAAAAAATAAAAAGTAATTTATTCATGTTTATTATAAATTATATAAAAATTATTTTACAAATATTGTTTTAATTGCAATAATGATTTAATATTTACCACTCCTTTTTTAGGTGTAGTTTCATTTGTAAAATGAATCGCTAACATACCACAATTTAAAGCACCTAAAATATCTGCTTCATAACTATCTCCTATCATTATAGCTTCTTTTGCTATTGTTTCTGCTTTCATTAAGGCAAACTCAAATACTTTAGGGTTTGGTTTCTTAACACCCACACTTTCCGAAGTAATAACTTCTTTAAAATATGTATCTATTCCTGCTTTTTGCATCTTTAAATTTTGAACTTCTTCAAAACCATTCGTTATTATATGCAATTCATATTTTTGTTTTAAATACTCTAAAACCTCCACAGTTCCTTCAAATAAATGATTATAATTAGGTAAGTATTTAATATAATCTTCAGAAATGATACTAATTAAATCGTCTGATATTTTATAGTTTAAAGCATCAAAAGTTTCTTTTAACCTACCATATCTTAAAGTTGATTTAGATACTTTTTCATCTCTATATAGCTTCCAGTATTTTAAATTAATAGGTAAATAAATGTTTAAAAATTCATCTACCTTCAATTTTACACCCTGCTCTTCAATAATTTGTTTAAAGGTTAGTTTTGAATTTTTATCAAAATCCCAAAGTGTGTGATCTAAATCAAAAAAAATATGTTTTATATTCATACTAATATAGTGCCCAAAAAGGGTTTTAATTAATTTCTAACTATTTTAAGCATCGAACTATATACCCGCCTCCAACCTTTCCATCGTTGATAATTACCTAAACTTTCATTATGAAAAACGGTAATAAAAAGTCCGTTTACAGTTTTCACTTCGTTTTTAAGATCTCTAATTTTACCTAATGACTGTTTCGGTGTCAGCTTCAGGTAATCATTTAAAGTTGTATCAATTAAAGCAAACGGAAATACTTTTAAAGGTGTTTGAATTTCAAATTCTAAATCGTAAAAATAAAAAGGAGTACAGGTTCCTGCCCTAAAACCAGTATGACTTGCATATCCCATCGAATAATCTTCCTCTATCTCTAGATCGATTAAATTCTGATATGTTTCAGGCAAAGATAATCGTAAATAATGCTGTCGTGAACGGCGTATTGGCATATTTATAATGTTTTCTAACCGTTCTTTTTCTTTCTTTAACATATCACTATTATTCATAGTGTAATATGATGGGTGTAAACCTACCCGAGCATAATCTACCGTGTCTTTTATTAAGAGCTTAAACTTTCTTTTTGATGCTGATACATTGGTATCAAAAGTAGTATAATCACCTATTAGGAAGAAAAAAATAGTTCTTACTTCATATATTTTTTTTAACTCTATTATTGATTTAAAAGTATTGAAAGGATCTCTTTTTATATTAAACAAAACTGCTAACCTATCCCAAATTGTAAATATTTTTAAATGTGATGCATCTTTTAAAAACCCACCTACAGTTCTAACAAAACTTTTATACTTGTATGCAAAAGCATTGTCTACATCAACTGTAGAGATATATTGATATTTTCTTACAGAATGCTCATAATCGGGGAACTTAACTTTTAAAGTTTCTAAAAATTTATATGCCCAAATATCAACTACTGGCTTTTCTAAAAAACCATGTTTAAAAGCAATACTATTTTTTGCCGTAAATCGTCCATGTTCATCTTTTACTTGTGGTAAATACTCTTCATATCTAGATACCAAATAAAAGCTTGCAGCAAAAATATCAAAAGGTATTTCTGATTGTTCGTCTGTTGGAAAAAAGCAAGGAATATCATCCCATTTTTTAAAAATCACTTCAAAATCTTTCACTCCTTGCTGAAACAATAATTCGTTACTTTTTACAAAAAACTCTTTTCCTAAAGCTACGTTTGTATACGAAAACTTAGGTCCATTATACGCAACAAACTCTTCTACTTTACCTGTAAAATCGATAGGAATTTGCAGTATGCGTGTAAAAATATGCTTAAAAACATACCGAACACGAGGCGTAATTTTATGAGTATAAATAAGTATCATAGTATTAAAGATATGTGCAAACTACTATAGTATACCTTCGTCTGCAAAGCTAAAATACGTTTTTTCAGTAATTATTAAATGGTCTAAGAGTTTTATATCTAAAGTAGCTCCAGCTTCTTTAATTTTATTGGTAAGTTCAATATCTGATTTACTAGGGCTTAATTTTCCTGACGGATGATTATGAGATACAATAATACCTACTGCTGATAACTTTAATGCCTTTTGATATAACAATCGTACATCTACCAAAGTTGCCGTAAAACCTCCTTTACTTAATTGATGTTTTGCTAATATTTTATTTGAATTATTTAAATACAACACCCAAAACTCTTCATGTTCTAAATCTCCTAAAAACGGTTGTAATATGGTAGCGGCGTCTAATGAGCTTTTTATTTTTGAAACCGTATTACTTTCTTTAAACTGTCTTCTTTTCCCGAACTCTAAGGCTGTTATTATTGAAATTGCCTTTGCCTCCCCTATTCCTTTAAATTCCATTAATTCTTCAATAGATAATTTTGCTAAAGTGTTTAAATCATGATTTACGGAGGCTAATATTTTTTGAGATAACGCAACCGCACTTTCTTCTCTATTACCTGAACCTATTAAAATAGCAACTAACTCTGCATCCGATAAAACAGATTTACCTTTTAGCATTAATTTTTCACGAGGCCTATCATCTAAAGCCCAAGATTTAATTGATATCTTTTTCATCTATTACAGTATCAGAATTATAGATAAATATAATTCATTTTTTGCACAACCAAAAGAAGCACAGTATCTTTGCATTCTATCATTTTTCAAACTTACATATGAAAATTATAATAGCCGGAGCAGGAAGCGTAGGTTTTCACTTGGCTAAACTCCTTTCTTACGAATCTCAAGATACTTTTGTGATTGATTTTGACGGCGAAAAGCTGAATTATATCAATAATCATTTAGATGTAATTACCAAAAAAGGAGATGCAACTTCTATTAAGTTATTAAAAGAAATTGGTATTGGTTCTGCTGATTTATTATTGGCTGTTACCGAGAGTCAAAACACCAACTTCGCCATATCTGTAATAGGTAAAGCATTAGGTGTAAAAAAGACAATTGCAAGAATAAACAACCCCGAGTTTTTAAAAAATGATAGTATCAATTTTAAAGATTTTGGAGTAGATTTCATGATTTCTCCAGAAGCTTTAGCTGCTGAAGAAATAAAATTACTTTTAAATCAATCCTCTTTTAATGATACTGTTGCCTTTGAAAATGGTGTCTTTAATATTATGGGAACTGCCCTTGGTTATAAATCAAAAATATTAGATCTAACGGTTAGAGAAGCTAAAGAAAAATTTAGTTTAGTCGATTTTATTACCATTGCAATAAAGCGAGAAGGAATAGCACAAACTATTATTCCTCGTGGTGATACTACCTATAAAATGAACGATCAAGTTTATTTTTCAGTACCAAATTATAGTATATCTAAACTATATCCTATTATTGGAAAAGAACATGTTAACATTAAAAATGTTATGATTCTTGGCGGTAGTAGTATTGGTAGAAAAACAGCAAGAAGTCTTTGTAAAGATAATTTTAAAGTAAAATTAATAGAACGTAAAAGAGAAAAGGCATTAAGCCTTGCTGAAGATTTAATGGATACGTTAGTTGTTCATGGTGACGGTAGAAATATAGAACTTTTAGAAGGTGAAAATATTCGAGAAATGGATGCTTTTGTTGCCGTTACTGGTGATTCTGAAACCAATATTATGTCTTGTTTAGTTGCAAAATCTAAAGGTGTTAAAAAAACAGTCGCTTTAGTTGAAAATATGGATTATATAAACATATCGCAAACTATAGGTATAGATACGCTTATTAATAAAAAATTAATTGCTGCTAGTAGCATTTTTCGTCACATCCGTAAAGGAGATATATTAGCTTTAGCTAATTTACATAATATTGATGCCGAAGTTTTTGAGTTTGAAGTACCATCAAATGCTAAAGTAACAGAAAAGCCTATTAAAGATTTACGTTTTCCGAGAGAAGCAGTTTTTGGAGGTGTAATTAGAGATGGTAAACCTCATATGTCTTTTGGAGATTTTCAATTAAAAGGAGGAGATAAAGCTATCGTTTTTTGTTTACCAGAGGCAATATCAGTAGTAGAAGACTTATTTAAATAATGGAAAACCTTAATCGAAAATTAATTTATCGTTTTTTAGGTGTAACCGCTATTCTTAACGGTTTATTCATGTGGCTTTCATTACCTTTTAGCTTTTATTATGATGAAAATTGTAAATGGGGAATTTTAAATGCGGGTGTTATTACTATTGCGATTGGCTCAATTCTCTATTTTTTTAACAAGCCTGATAATAAAAAAATTCAAAAAAAAGAAGGGTATCTTATAGTTACCTTCGGATGGCTTACGCTGTCTATTACAGGTATGCTACCTTATTTATTATCTGGTAGTATTCCTAGTATTACAAATGCTTTCTTTGAAACAATATCTGGTTATTCAACAACAGGTTCATCTATCTTAACAGATATAGAATCTATGCCTAAAGGAATTCTTTTTTGGCGTAGTGCAACACATTGGATTGGTGGTATGGGTATTATTGTGCTTACCATTGCAATATTGCCTTTATTAGGTATTGGAGGAATGCAATTATTTATGGCGGAAGCTCCAGGACCGTCGGCAGATAAATTACACCCACGTATTACAGACACTGCTAAACGATTATGGCAAATTTATGTACTACTTACTATTGTTGAACTCTTACTTTTAAAAGTAGCAGGTATGAATTGGTTTGATGCCATTAACCATGCTATGGCAACGGTTAGTACTGGTGGATTCTCAACTAAAAACGCAAGTGTTGCTCATTGGAATGGTTCTCCTTTAATTCAATATATTATTATATTTTTCATGTTTGTAGCAGGTACTAATTTTGTACTAACTTATTTTGCTTTAAAAGGAAAATTCAGGAAAGTAATTCAGAGTGAAGAATTTAAATATTATTTATTTGGTACATTAACCATATCTGCAATTATTGCGGTTATGATTATTTTTTATCAAGATCCGGCTTTACAAACTTCTATCGATCACCCAATGGTTTTCGGAAAGGTAGAAAGTGCTGTTAGACATGCGTTATTTTCTGTAATTTCAGTTGTAACTACAACCGGATTTGTAACTGCCGATTTTACAATGTGGAGCTTTTTTGTAACAGCAATGTTCTTCTCTTTATTCTTCTTGGGAGGATCAGCAGGGTCTACTTCTGGTGGTGTAAAAATTGTTCGCCATATTGTAATGCTTAAAAACAGCTTTTTAGAATTTAAAAAATCATTACATCCTAATGCTATTATCCCCGTTCGTTATGATGGTAAAGCCGTAAAACAAACCATTGTATTTAACATACTTTCGTTCTTTGTTGTATACATGCTTATTTTTATATCAGGTACAGTAGTATTAACTTTTTTTGGTTTAGATTTTTATTCAGCCTTAGGTGCATGTGCATCGTCTTTGGGTAATATCGGACCTGCAATAGGAACTGTAAGCCCCGTTGATAATTTTAATCATTTATCTATCGGAGCAAAATGGTTCTGCTCTTTCCTAATGTTAATTGGTCGTTTAGAGCTTTTTACTGTATTAATATTATTAACCCCATTCTTCTGGCGTAAAAGTTAATTACGCTTATTAGTTTTTTTCTTTGTAAAATGTTTTCTTTAAATAAAACGTTTTTCCTATACCTTTTATATTATTCTTTATGCCTATAATTTATACGCTTAAGGAATTTTTTACTATTTCTATTACCTCTATTCCTAAATTTGAGTACAGAAGACACGTACACAACATATTCTTTTTTACTTTAATAGTAAAGAGATTAACATCAATGTCTTTAGAGAAAAAAAATATTAATAAACTAAATTTTACAGATTATGAAACTAAAAATTAAATTTCTAGGGCTATTGTTTATTTACTTACTTTCAACTACAACAAGTAAAGCGCAAGAAGCAATGCTAGGTGAAGTTAAAATATTTGCTGGGAACTTTGCTCCTAGAGGATGGGCTTTTTGTGATGGACAATTATTATCTATCTCTCAAAACCAGGCATTGTTTTCGTTGTTAGGAACTACTTATGGTGGAGATGGAAGATCAACTTTTGCTTTACCAGATTTACGTGGTAGAGTTCCTTTTGGACCTAGAAGCGGACCAGGGTTATCTACTTATAGATGGGGGCAAAGGGGAGGTGCTGAAACCAGAACACTAACTGTAGCACAAATGCCATCTCACAACCACTTAACAACTAACACTACTAATGGCAATCAGCACATTTTATTGAGCACTGAAAATGCTGTAAACGAAACACCTCAAGCTGGAGATGTACCTGCTGCTGCAGAATATGGTAATGGTTTAAGTGCTACAAAAGTGAAATCTTTTGGCCCTCCTAGTGCGGGAAATATTGTAAACGGACAACCCATTAGTGGTAATGCTGGTTTAACTATTTTAAATAACGGTGGGAACCAAGCCTTTGATAACAGACAACCATATATAGCAGTAAATTATATAATAGCTTTACAAGGAATATTTCCTTCTAGAAATTAAATTACTTTACCATATTAACTAAGACTCTAATGGAATTTCATTAGAGTCTTAATTAGTACCTCCTATTAAATAGGTTGAAAATCTTCATGTTAAGAAATATTTTCTAACTATATTTAAAATACTTAACCAAATACATAATAAAAAATGAAACAATATTACTTAAAACTTTTATTAATTCCACTTTTTACTTTATCAATGCAATTATATGCACAGACTCCAAGCACAATGGAATTTGGTACCTCAACTACAGTTATAGTTAATGCACTAAATCCAAGTGCTGATCAAAGTACAAATCCTTTATTAAACGGATTTGATGTATCTATGACTTCTTCAAATTCAAGAATTATTGCTTTTGCTTTATCAGGAAATGGAGCAGGAACAAATTCTACAGCTGGAGGAGCTGAGGCTTCTTTGTTTTTTGGAGGTGATTCTTCAGGAACAACAAATTCATCCACTTTATCTACCGATTCAGGTGGAGAAATAGGCATTACAAGTTTTGATTTTGCATACGAATATAATTCTGGAGCTTCAACTTTATCATTTACCGCATCAGGAAAAAAAAATGGGATAGAAGTAGGTACAAAGCTTATTAATGTAGGACACAATACTCTAATTAATGTTGATTTAACAAACCCAACAACAGGATCTTTCTTAGATATTGATGAATTAGTATTAACACCTTCTTCTCCTTTTATTGGAGGATGGTCATTAGATACTATTATTATAACAGCCGCAGTATCAAACACTGCTCCATTAATCGCTGGTACATCAGCAGGTCAAGTAGTAAATGATAATGCTACAATATTACCTTTTTCTGCTATAACAACAACTGATGCCGATGGAGATAATCTTTCAGCAACTATTACTTTAGATGATAATGCAAAAGGTGTGTTATCTGGTACAGGATTAACTGGTACTGGTCCTTACGCTATTGCAAGTACTACTCCTGCAGATTTACAAGCTAAATTAAGAGTTTTATCTTATGATCCAACAGATAACAGAACAAGTACCTCAGAAACTACAACATTCACAGTAGTTATAAATGACGGCACTGATACTGATACTGATACTGCAACTACTGTAATTTCAAGTGCAGTAAGCCCTATAGTTAGTAGTGTAGCTGTACCTGCTAATGGTACTTATGCACTTGGACAAAATTTAGATTTCACTGTTAACTTTAATGAAAATATAACCGCTGTTACTACAGGTGGTACTCCTCAGATAGCAATTACTATTGGCGCTACTGTAAATCAAGCAGCGTATATAAGTGGTAGCGGGTCTAGTACTTTATTATTTAGATATACCGTGCAAAGTGGTGATTTAGATACAGATGGTATTGCTATTGGTACTTTAGCTACCAATGGTGGTACTTTAGCTGATTCAGGAAACGCTAATGCTAACACTACCTTAAATAGTGTTGGGGCAACTACAAATGTTTTAGTTAGCACGTGTACAGCTCCAACTATCCCATCAGTAACTTATGCTCCTGGTATAATTTGTGATGGAAATTCTGCTTTAATTTCAATATCAGGTACATTAAATGATGCTATACAATGGCATGTGTATACAGGTTCTTGTGGTGGTACACTTGTTGCCACAACTACTTCTAGTTCAGCTATAGTAACACCACCTGTCGGAACAACAACCTATTATATTAGAGGAGAGGGAGGTTGTGTTACTCCTAGTACATGTGGAACAGTAACCATTACAACGACAACAAGAGAAGATGCTTCATTTAGTTATAACGCTTCTGCATATTGTGCTGATGAGGCAGACCCAACACCTACTATTACAGGTGTATCAGGAGGTACGTTTTCATCAGCTGCTGGCTTAAGTATTAATTCTAATACAGGAACAATTGATCTTTCGGCAAGCACCCCTAACACCTATATGGTACGCTATGAAACTCCTGGTTTATGCTCAGCAACAAAAACAACAAGTATTACCGTTAATGCTATAGATGATGCAAGTTTTAGTTATGGAGCAGGAAACTATACTACTAACGATTCAGATCCAACACCAACAATAACAGGCTTAGGTGGCGGTACTTTTAGTTCTACTGCTGGTTTAAGTATAAATGCTGCAACTGGTACTATTGATGTTTCAGCTTCTACAGCCAATACGTATACAATAACATATACAACTACTGGGTCTTGTCCTAATAGCTCTAACGTTTCTGTAACAATTACCTCAAGTAATGTTACTTGGACAGGAAGTACAAGCAACGATTGGGCTACGGCATTAAACTGGAATACGAATACAGTACCATCTACAAATGCAGATATTATTATTCCTAGTGGTTTAAATAATTACCCTACAGCCAATGTTGCGGTAACATTTAATTCATTAACTATTAATTCAGGAGCTACTTTTAAGCCAAACAGTACTGTTACAGGGCCTGTTACTTATAAAAGAAACTTACCTAATACTAACTGGTATTTAGTTGCGGCACCGGTTAATGGTGAAACGCAACAAGACGTTATTGCAAGCCATACTTTTGCGAACGGAACAGGAAGTAATATTGGTCTTGGAGGATACTTAAATAATACCGGACCAAGTTGGATATATTCTACTGCTGCTTCTACAGGAGCTATTCCTTCAGGAGTTGGAATCTCTATGAAATTAACTGTACCTGGTGATGTATCTATCACAGGTAGTATAAACACATCTAATGTTAGCTTTCCTGTTAATCAAGGAACTAGAGATAACTTTAACTTATTAGGTAATCCTTATACTTCATATATAAATTCAGCTGCCTTTACTACCACAAATACAACTGTTCTTACAGAGGAAACAATTTGGTTATGGGATGGAACGCAATATGTAACATATAATGCTGTTAGTCCTATAGAAATTGCACCTGCGCAAGGGTTCTTTGTTGAGGCCAGTACTAATAATACTGTTTTATATAGCACAAGTAATAGAAGTCATCAAAATACTGATACTTTTATGAGACAAACTCCAAAAACTTCTTTTGAGCTATTTGTAGAAAATGATGCAAGTAAAAAATCAACTAAAGTATTTTACGTAGCTAACAAGACTACTGGTTTTGATAACGGCTATGATTCTAAAATATTTAGTGGTGTAAAAGAAGATTTTACTATATATACTGAGTTGTTAGAAAACAATAAAGGTAAAAAACTAGCTATTCAAACCTTACCAAATACTAATTTAGAAACAATGGTAATACCTATTGGGTTAACTACTGAAGCTGGAAAGGAATTAACATTTTCTGTTAGCTCTAAAAACCTTCCTGAAGGAATGGATGTATATTTAGAAGATAGAATTGCAAATACTTTTACAAATCTTTCTCAGGGTAATTATAAAATAACTGTAAAGAACACTAGTAAATCAACTGGGCAGTTTTATATTCATACTACTTCTAAAAAATTAGAGAATATACCTACTACACAAGAGTTACAAAATGTAAGTATTTATAGATCTACTAACAATACCTTAACTGTTGCTGGTTTACAAACTGATAATGCATCGTTAAACATTTACTCTATTTTGGGTAAAAAAATAATTAGCACACAATTTAAATCTACAGGAGTTCATATAATTAAATTACCAGAAACATCTAAGGGAGTTTACATTGTAGAATTAAAATCAGATTTAGGTAAAATTAGTAAGAAAATTATTTTAGAATAATATACAGCATCATGAAAAAACAAATTAAAAATAATAGTGAAGACATCTCTAGAAAAGAGGCTCTAAAAAAAATAGGTGGTTATGGTAAGTATGCAGCTTTAACCGCTTTAGGAACTTATCTTATTTTAAGTCCACAAAAAGCACAAGCACAAAGCCCTGGAGCTCCAGGAGAAGGCTTTTAATATCTTTTTATTTTTTTAACAATAAAACCCTGATTGTATCGGGGTTTTATTATTTTTACTACCTATGATTTTACAGCGAACACTAGAAAACAAAACTATCTTATGGCTTCAAAAAAGCAACCAATACTTAATAGTAAAACCTATTGTTGCTGAGATTATTTCTCTTTTAAACAATCAAGTTACTAAAGAAGAAATCATAACTGCTTTATCTGATAAAAACAGCACCACAAACCATAAACTATCTGTTATTATAGATGATATTTCTAAATTATTAACCACACCGTCAAAGGAAAAACCTAATAATTATTTAGTTAAAAAACCTCAACTATTTCAACACCAATCTTATTATAAAATTAATGATGTTATTATTCACGTTCACTATTCTACCGAATATGAACGATTTTTAGTACATCCAAAATTTGCACACTTAGAAACTAGTAAACCTGAAGGTAAAATAGATTCATTTCATGTGTATAGTAACGACCAGCATATTTCTTTCTCTATAAATAATGAAGTTATAGAAACTTGGCTATTAAAAGATGTTCACTTTTTTCAGGGAAAATTTTCCATGAAAATAGTAGAACACATGCATCAAAAAATAGAAGATGAATGGCTTGGTGTTTTTCATGCATCTGCTATTAGTAATGGTATATCTTCAATGCTTTTTTTAGGCGATTCTGGCAACGGAAAAAGTACTTCTTTAGCGTTGTTACAAGCAAACGGTTTTACTTGCTTAGCAGATGACTTTGTTCCTGTTGCTGCTAAAAATAAACATATATATAGTTTTCCTTCTGCAATTTCTATTAAAAAAAATAGTTTACAAACACTATTACCAATATATCCTGAGCTAGAAAATTCTGCTGAATATCATTTTAAAAGATTGAATAAAATTGTTCGCTACATTGTACCTAACAACAATGATTACAAGCAAAACTTACCTTGTAAAGCATTGGTTTTTATTAAATATAAAAAAGATAGCGATATAGCTATTTCTAAAATTTCTAACCTAAATGCTTTAGAGCAATTAGTACCCGATTCATGGCTTTCACCTAAAATAGAAAATGCAAGTATTTTTTTAGATTGGTTTCTAAAAATTCCTTGCTACCAACTTACTTATTCTGATAATACAAAAATGATAAATACAGTCACTAAAATTTTTAATGATGACTTATAAAGAAACATTATTATTCGTTGGTAAATGCCTTACAATTACACATGAAAAACACAATCGTGAATTAGTTGAGCAATTATTAAAAACAGGAAATGTAAATTGGGACAATGTGGTAAAATTAAGCACATCTCATTATATTTTCCCTGCTTTGTACTGTAATTTAAAACGGACTGATTTTTTACATTACTTACCTAATGATTTGGTTGCTTACATGCAGCATATAACAGCTTTAAACCGCACTAGAAATTCTGAAATTATAGCTGAAGCCAAAGAAATAAATGAGTTACTTCTTAAAAATAATATCACACCTATATTTTTAAAAGGGACAGGGAACTTACTTGATAACCTTTACGAAGATATTGCAGAGCGCATGGTTGGGGATATTGATTTTTTGGTTGATAAAAAGGAGTTTAAAAGAACTGTAAACATCTTAAAAAAAAGCGGGTATTCTCAAAAAAACGAAAAAAATATTGATAACACAATTCTTAATCGTCATTACCCTAAAATGACAAAAAAAAAGAAAACTGCAGCTATTGAAATACACTATAAAATGGTTACAAACAATGATTGGTTTAATTATAACTATATATATACCAGCATTAAAAAACTACCAAATACAACTACAGTCCTTTCTTTTAAAAATCAACTACTTTTAACGAGCTTTAACAAACAAGTTAACGACAAAGGACAGTGGACAAAAAATATTTCATTTAGGAATTCTTATGATTTATACTTACTCTCTAAGTTAACAAAAGTTAACAAAATACTTTCTATTACAAAAAAACCAGAAATAAGTTTCTTTACAAACTTCGTAGCCAGCACTTATCATTTTTTTAACCAGCCAAATTCTTTAGAATATGTTAAAACAAATCAGTCTGAAAACTATGTAAAAAAACAACTATATTTTATAGAACATCCAAAAAAAAGTGCTTTTAATCAAAAAAAGTGGGAGTTATATTTTCTATATCATCATCGTTTTTCTGTTATTTTAAAAGCTATATATTTAAAAGAATACAGAACATATTTACTCAAAAGATTATTTAATTAACCAACCTCTTAACTTCATCAAAATCCAATCCTCCATAATTACCAGAACTCATTAGTAATAAAGCAGTATTTTCTAAATTCTGATTAAATAAGTACTCTTTAAACTCAGCAGGATTCGTATATATAATTAAATCATCTCGTTTAAAAGCATCTGCAATTTGTTGCTCTGTAACTTCTTCTAATTGTTTAATTTTTACTGCGTGCGGTGAATAAAACACTACTGCTTTGTCTGCTTTATCTAAAGCACCTTTATACTCTGCTAAAAACTCAGCATTTAAACTAGAGTATGTATGCAATTCTAAACACGCTAAAACTGTTCTTTCTGAATATTGTTTCTTTACAGCTATTGTTGTTGCGGCTACTTTACTTGGGCTATGTGCAAAATCTTTAAAAATTACTGATGTTTTATTTTCTGCAATTTTTTCTAATCGTTTACTTGCTCCTTTAAAACTAGCAATCGCTTCATAAAAATCATCCTCATCAACACCCATATGTTGACAAATCCACTTTGCTCCTGCTAAGTTTTGTAAATTATGATCTCCAAAAATTTCTAAAGGCAAATCTCCATCCGGAGTATCTAAATACGTAATTCCGTTATCAATAAAATAAGTAGGTGTTTTGTATGGATATTTTTTTATCGGATGGTTCGAATTCTCTACAACCTCTTTTAAAATAGTATCCTCTTCATTATATACCATTATTCCGCCATTGGTAAGCGAATCTGTAAAGATCTTAAACTGCTCTACATAGTTATCAAACGTCGGAAATACATTAATATGATCCCAAGCAATTCCTGTTAACAACGCAATATTTGGCTTGTATAAATGAAATTTCGGACGCATATCTATAGGAGAACTTAAATACTCATCTCCTTCTAAAACAATAAACTCATTTTCTTCAGTTAAATGCACCATGGTATCGAAGCCTTCTAACTGTGCTCCTACCATGTAATCAACTTCTCTTTCATGATAATTCAACACATGTAAAATCATTGAAGTAATGGTAGTTTTTCCGTGAGAACCACCAATTACTACACGTGTTATATCTTTAGATTGCTCGTATAAAAATTCTGGATATGAATATATTTTAACTCCTAACTCTTGGGCTTTCAACAACTCAACATTATCTTTCTTGGCATGCATTCCTAAAATTATAGCATCTAAATCGGTATTGATTTTTTCTGGAAACCAACCAAATTTTTCTGGTAATAATCCACATTTTGCTAAACGAGATTTAGAAGGATCGTGAATTGTATCGTCGCTTCCTGTAATTTGGTATCCTTTTTGGTGTAAAGCAATTGCTAAATTGTGCATTGCACTTCCACCGATGGCTATAAAATGAATTTTCATGTTTTAGGTATCTCTAGTATAAAGCAAAAATACAAAACCAAGTTATAATTTAAGTATCTTTAAATCGAAACTCATTGAAAAGTTATGTTCACGCATTCAAATACTAATTTCACAAAGTTTTGGTTGTTATATTTAAGATAATTTAAGTGTTTTGATCTTATAAACGAATTCCGCTATGAAAAAATTGACATCTATTTTACTACTAATTTTATTTTCATCTGTTATACATGCCCAAGAAAATTATAAAAACCTTTGGGATGAAGTTCAGAAATTTGAAAAAGACAACCTACCAAAATCTGCCTTAAAAATTGTAAATATTATTTACGCTAAAGCGGAAGTCGCTAAGAATTCGCCACAAATTATTAAAGCATTATTTTATAAAAGTAAGTTTTCGTTAACTTTAGAAGAAGATGCACAATTAAAAATCATCAATCAATTTAAAGAACATATTGATAAAAGTAGTTTCCCTACAAAAAACGTTTTAGAAAATGTTTTAGCTAATTTGTATTGGCAATATTTTAATCAAAATAGGTGGAAGTTTTATCAACGCACCAAAACATCCGAAAAAATTGATGAAAACGATTTTAGAACTTGGGATTTAGATACTTTATTCGCAGAAATTCACAATTTTTATCAGAAATCATTAGCAAACGGATTGTTATTACAACAAACGGATATTTCTGAATTTAGTGAAATTTTACATATAGCTAAAGACTCTAAAGAATATCGACCTACATTATTCGATTTCTTAGCTCACAATGCACTAAAATTTTATAAAACTTCTGAAACAAACATTACAAAACCTGCGTATCAATTTAAAATTGATAATCCTAAATTGATAAGTGATATAGTCAGTTTTTCTACTATCAACTTAACTTCAAAAGATACTGTTTCACTTCAATTAAATGCGTTGAAAATTTATCAAGAACTCATAAGTTTTCATTTAAAAAACAACAATTTAAAAGCTTTAGCTACGGTAGATTTAGAACGCTTAAATTTTGTGAATCAACATGCTACTTTTAATGATAAGCAAGAACTGTTTTTAAAAACATTAAAATCAACTGAAAACAACTATAAAAAACAAGAAATAGCTGGATTGTATAGTTACAAAATTGCTGAAATTTACAAACAACAAGCAAGCAATTACAAAGCAACCAAAAATGAAACTTTTCGTTTTAAAAACAAAGAAGCACTTACCTTTTGTAATCGTGTAATTACGCAGTTTCCTAAAAGTATTGGCGCTAAAAAATGTGAAGCTTTAAAGCAGCAAATAAAAACAAAAGCGCTTTCAATTTTATCAGAAAAATTCAGCCCAATAAATACTGCTTCTCGTTTATTAATAACCTACAATAATATTGATAAATTATATTTTTCAGCTTATAAAATAAGTAGAACTCAAATTGAAAAACTAAATAATATTTATAAGGAAGAGGAACGCATAAATTTTATAAAAAAGCTAACAATAGCAACATCTTGGAATACTAAGTTAAGAAACGAAGCTGATTATTTATCGCACTCAACCGAAGTTATCGTTCCTAAACTTGCACAAGGGAATTATTTAATTGTTGCCCATGAAAACGAAACTTTAAATACAACTGACTTGTTTGCTACTGCCAATATTCAGGTAAGTAATTTGGCTTTAATTGAAAGCACAGATAATAATATAAAAACGTACCAAGTAGTTGATAGAAATACTGGTAAACCGATTAAAAATGCTTCTGTTCACTTAAAAAACTACAAATCAGACTACAGAAATAGTGTTACTATTGATAAAAAAATAATTACAGATAAAGATGGATTTACTTCTTTTACAACTCCTTACAAGCACTTAAACGTAACTATTACTGTTAAGTACAAAGATGATTCGGCTGTTTTTGGGAATCGTAACTTTTATAAATATTACGACAAAAACACTATTAGCGAAAATGAAGAAATACAAATAACTCCATTTATTTTTACCGACAGAAGTATTTACAGACCTGGACAAACCGTGTATTTTAAAGCTATTTTCATTCAGAAGGAAGGAAAAAAACAGACACCTTTTACCAATGAATATATTGAAATCAATTTAAATGATGTAAACGGACAACAAGTAAAAAAACTTGAATTAAAATTAAATGAATTTGGCTCAACATCTGGCGAAATAGTATTACCTAATAACGGTTTAACTGGTGAATACTCTTTTGAAATTGACGGAAGTGACAAAACCGATGAAAGTAAATATGAAAATTATTATCTTAATAGTAGATACCATTCAATCTCAGTTGAAGAATACAAGCGACCAAAATTTGAAACCGATTTTAAACCAGTTATCGAAACTTTTAAACTAAATAATAGTGTTACCGTAAACGGATTTGCAAAAGCTTTTTCTGGAGCAAATATTACTGATGCTAAAGTAGTGTATCGTGTTCATAGAAAAGTACAATATCCTAATTGGTGGTATTGGCGCAGACCAAATTCATCGTCTGAAGCACAAGAAATTACACACGGAGAAAGTACCACCGATGCAGCAGGTAATTTTTCTATCAAATTTAAAGCACTTCCAGACGAGAATGTTTCTAAAATAGATTTACCAATTTTTAATTATGAAATTACGGCTGATGTTACCGATATTAATGGAGAAACCCGAAGTGCTACCACAATCGTAAAAGTAGGTTATCATGCATTAACGGCTTCTTTACATATCAATCCGATTATTGATAAAGAAGATAAACAGCATACAATAAAAGTTAACACCGAAAACTTAAACAACGAGTTTGCTGCTGCTAACGGAACTGTAAAAATTTACAAGTTACAAGCTCCTAAAAATCCGTTACGAAAAAGACCTTGGAATACTCCCGATTATCAAGATATTCCAGAAGATGAGTTTAGAAAATTATTTCCGCATGATGCTTATACTAAAGAAGAACAAAATGAAACTTCTTGGAAGAAAGGGAAATTGGTTTTTGAAAAAGAGTTTGATACTAAAAAATCGAAAGAGCTTATTTTTAAAAACATCAAAAGTTGGACTTCAGGTAAATATATTGCCGTTTTAACTACGCAAGATAAATTTAAACAGCAAGTAACCGACAAAGTTAATTTTACTGTTACTAGTGCTCGTGAGAAAAAAATTGCTGATAATAATTTATTTTTTATTAGCACTGATAAAACTAATTATTCGGTAAACGATATGGTTTGTTTAGAACTTGCTTCTGCGTCAAAAGATATTACAGTAATTGTTCAGGTTGAAAAAAATCACAAAATTGTAAACACTCAATTAGTCCATTTAAATAATAACGTAAAATCAATTGAAATCCCTGTAAATAAAGAAGATATTGGCGGCTTTGCAATTAAATACTACTTTGTAAACTATAATTCTTTTGGCAGCGGAGTTATTACTATTTCGGTTCCTAAAAAAGAAGAACTTATTACTATTGAAACCACTACTTTTAGAGATAAACTAAAACCAGGTACTTCTGAAAAATGGAGTTTCACCATTAAAAATGATCAAAAAAATAAAGTAACTGCCGAAGTTTTAGCAAGTATGTATGATGCTTCTTTAGATGAGTTTAAACCTCATAATTGGCAATTTAACCCAATAACAACCTCCAATTATTATTCATACGGAAATACTGCAAACGCTCGCCAAAGTTTTGGTAATAATAGTTTTAGAATTTATAACCGTAGTTATTCGAATAACCGTTATCAACCTCAACAATATGATAAATTTAACTGGTTTGGGTTTAGTTTAAATAATCATAGTTGGACAAATGAAAGATACCTGAAAAAATTAAACCAAAGAGATAAAATTAAAACTTCGGGAAAATACTCAGGAACAATAAAAGGTATTATCTCTGATGAGTCTGGTCCTTTACCTGGCGTAACTATTATAATAAAAGGAAGTACAGAAGGTACTGAAACAGATTTTGATGGCAATTTTACAATCAAAGCTAAAAAAGAAGATGTTTTAGTTTTCAGTTTTGTTGGTATGCAAACTATTGAAAAAGTTATTGGTGATTTTTCATCTATAAATATATGGATGATTAATGATAGTGTTCTAGATGAAGTTGTTGTTATGGGGTATGGAACGAGTACAAAAAAAGCATTTACAGGAACAGCTCGTATGGCTCTTTCTGGAAAAGTATCTGGAGTCAATATTGAAAGTAATGAAGCTGATGAATCAGAAGTAAGCTCATCTGAAAACATTCAAAAAAACCAAGAAAACCAAGAAAAAATAGCCTTAAAAGGAATTCAAGTTCGTAAAAACTTACAAGAAACAGCTTTCTTTTATCCGCATTTAACAACCGATAAAAACGGAAATATTACGTTTAGTTTTACAACTCCCGAAGCGTTAACCAAATGGAAATTACAATTATTAGCACATACTAAAAAAGCGCAATCGGCTACAAAAACATTAACAACGGTTACTCAAAAAGAGTTAATGGTTATACCAAATGCTCCACGATTTTTAAGAGAAGGTGACAAAATAACGTTGAGTGCTAAAATTTCGAATCTGTCAAATAAAAACCTGCAAGGGATATCTCAATTAATTTTAACGGATGCGATTACAGGTAAAGAGATTAATCTGTTAGAAAACGCAACAAAAAATCAATCTTTTAAAGTTGATACAAACGGAAATACAAATGTTTCTTGGAATTTGGCTATTCCAAATACTGTACAAGGCGTTCAATATAAAATTATAGCCAAAGCCGGTGATTTTTCTGACGGAGAGCAAAATGTTTTACCAGTTTTATCTAACCGAATGTTGATTACTGAAACACTGCCAATGTGGGCGCGTTCTAATCAAACAAAAACATTTACGTTAGATAAACTAAAAAACAATACCTCTACAAGCTTAAAACACCACAAACTAACGTTAGAAGTAACATCTAATCCGACTTGGTATGCTGTGCAAGCATTGCCATATTTAATGGAATATCCGTACGAATGTAGCGAACAAACTTTTGCACGTTATTATGCAAATACATTAGCGAATCATATTGCTAATTCAAACCCAAGAATTCAGGAAGTTTTTAAACAATGGAAGTCTTCGGATGCTTTAGTAAGTAACTTAGAAAAAAATCAGGAATTAAAATCGCTGATTATTCAAGAAACCCCTTGGTTACGAGATGCGCATTCTGAAACCGAACAAAAAAAGCGTATTGCCTTGTTATTTGATTTAAATAAAATGAAAAACGAGCAGCAAAAAAGCATCCATAAACTAAAAAAAATGCAATTGAATACTGGAGGTTTCCCTTGGTTTAAAGGAAGTGATTATGCCAATACATATATAACGCAACACGTTGTTAGTGGATTTGGTCATTTAAAAAAATTAGGTGTACATAATTTTGATACTTCAACAACCGATATGCTTCAAAAAGCAATTCGTTTTTTAGATGAAGAAATAGAAGAAGAATATACTTATTTATTAAAGCAAGCCAATAAGATAAAAGAAACAAAAGGCGTTATTAAATATGAAGAATATCTAAGTAAAAATCATTTAAGTTATTTTACAATTCAGTATTTATACATGCGTAGTTTTTATCCTGAAATTGCTTTATCAGACACCACTAAAAGCGCAATCAAATATTATAAAAATCAAACTGCTACTTATTGGAATGCCTATAATTTATATGCAAAAGGTCAGATTGCTCTAATTCAATTTAGAAATAACCATAAAACTATAGCATCTAAAATTATCGAATCTTTAAAAGAAAATAGTATTACTTCTGATGAATTAGGTATGTATTGGAAAAGTAATGTTGCAGGATATTATAATTATGAAGCTCCTATTGAAACACAAGCTTTATTAATTGAAGCTTTTTCTGAAATTGAAAATGACACCAAAACAATTGATAACCTAAAAATATGGTTATTAAAAAACAAGCAAACCAATCGTTGGCAAACAACCAAAGCAACTACAGAAGCGGTATATGCTTTATTATTAAATGGAAGTGATTGGCTTTCAATAACCGATATGGTTGCTATTAAAATAGGAAATCAAAAAATTGACCCTGCGAAGCTAAAAAACGTAAAAATTGAAGCTGGAACAGGTTATTTTAAAACCTCATGGAATGGAAATGATATAAAACCAACTATGGCAGAAGTAAGGATTTCTAAAAAAGGAAAAGGAATTGCTTGGGGAGGATTGTATTGGCAATATTTTGAAGATTTAGATAAAATTACAAGTGCTGAAACTCCGCTAAAATTATTTAAAAAACTATTTAAAAAAGTAAATACAGACACAGGTAAAGAACTTATTGAGATTACTGATACAACTGATTTAAAAGTTGGGGATTTAATTACAGTAAGAATTGAGCTTCGCTCCGACAGAGACATGGAGTTTATCCATATGAAAGATATGAGAGCTTCTGGTGTAGAACCAATAAATGTGATTTCGCAATACAAATGGCAAGACGGCTTAGGGTATTATGAAGCAACAAAAGATGCTGCAACAAATTTCTTTTTTGATCGTTTACCTAAAGGGGTTTATATTTTCGAATATGATGTACGAGTAAATAACTCAGGGAATTTTAGTAACGGAATTACAACAATACAAAGTATGTATGCGCCTGAATTTAGTAGTTATTCAAAAGGAAAACGATTAGTTATTAAGTAACTTTGCTTCCAATTTATAATAAACTACTTTTAACAATAATTAAAACTTAAAATTATGAAAAAAACATTTTTTATTATCGCCATATTATTTATAGGCGTTTTTTCTGCAAATGCTCAAGACATTTCTAAAAATGCTATTGGTGTTCGTTTTGGAGGAAATAATGGTTTTGGAGGTGAAATTTCATACCAAAGAGCTTTAGGGAGCAATAATAGATTAGAAATTGATTTAGGCCTAAGAAAAGGAGATGCTTTTAAAGCTACAGGGTTATACCAATGGGTATGGGCTTTAGAAGACCAATTTAATTGGTATGCTGGTTTTGGAGGTGGAATTGCTTCTGCAAACAGTAATAGTGCTATTTTCGGAGCTGGGGTTGTTGGTGTTGAATATAACTTTGATATTCCTTTAATGATCTCTTTAGATTTTAGACCAGAAGTAGGTTTTAGCGATTTTTACGACGGTTTTCAATCTGATTTCGGATTAGGTCTTCGTTACCAATTTTAATCAACTTACAACATAAAAAAAACCTCCATAATTGGAGGTTTTTCTATTTATAATACTATTTCTTAGGCGGATAATTCATTAACATTTTTTCAATTATCTTTTTATAATGTATCAGCCTTTCCTCTGGCGTTGTTCGTTCTTTTATTGCTCCGTTTGATATTCCTTGCCACAATAATTCATCGTTTTCACTCTTTACAAAATCAATAATTAACCTTTGATTTATTTTTTTGCTTCCAATAGGTATTCCTCCAGAAATCCCAAAACCTACATTTCGTCCACCTCCCATACCAATACCAATGGTACTTCTATCAATTTTCTTACTTTCTTTTGATAAGATGTTTATGTACATATCTGGATCTTCAGATAATTTCATTCCTTTTTGTTGTAATCCGCTGGTTAATTCGTTCGTAATTCTCTTAACATCTAATTCATTTAAGCCTTCACCTGCATCTTCAAAAAAATTAAATGTTTTATATGCTTTAAAATCAGTTTTACTATCATAATCATATACTACATTGGTAGAAGAACATCCAACGATAAAGATTAAAAAAAGATATTTTAATGGTCTCATAATATTATAATTTCTATAATCCGGTTTTTATAAAAATACAAAAAACCTCGAATATTCGAGGTTTTTATTAGGTAAGTTAGTTGATTTTTTTATTGAACAGCTTTTAGCGCATCAATATTCCCATATCCGTATTCTGAGTGTTTATTTGGATAAAAATCTGCTGCTTCTTTCATTTTTTGTAATACTTGTTCACGAGACCAAGATGGATTTTTAGACCATACTAAAGATGCAATTCCTGCTGTTGTTGCTGTCGCAACAGATGAACCACCGATGTAATTAGACTGTCCGTCATAATAACTTAATACCGGAATTTTATTATCTGTACCGTTAGTTCTTTGCATTTGAATAGTAAAATCGATTTTAGAACCTGTATGACAAACATCACACTTATCATACTCACCTTCTTTAACTCCGGTAACAGCAACTGTTTCTGACATACTTGCCGGAAAAATAACACCATACCAAGTTGTAAATGAAGTTGAAGTACCACCTGCTGCTAAAATCATTTTCCCTTTACTATGTGCATATTTAATTGCATCAGAGACATTACCGATATTAAAAGGAGATCCTATAGACATTGAAATTACTTTTACATCACTTCTATTAGCTAAAGCTGTTAATGCTTCTACAACTCCTCTTTTTTCATGATAATCATTAATAATAACATTCTCTACAGCTCTATATGTTACTAAATTAGAGTTGTATGCTACACCTACTGGTAAATTATCATTATTTCTTGGTGCTGTTGCTACAGCTGCCATTTTAGTTCCATGCCCACATTTATCGTTAACACCATCGTAACTATTAGACCATGCCCACCAAGAATCTACAAATGTTCCATACTTCTGAACAGTTCTTCCTGAAGAATCTCCATCATTAAAATATTGATTCATCCATTTTTGTTGAAGCGACAAACCTGAATCGATAATAGCAACCGTTACTCCTGCACCTGTACTATAGTTCCATGCAGCAGGAATATTATGTGCATCAAAAGACCAAGGCACTCTTGCTCCTGGCGATACTGTACGGTAATCATTTGTACTTAATGTAGTACTTCCATATCCACAACCTGAACCGCCTTCTGATCGAGCTTGATTATCTGAATCTAAGAAATTATATCCTCCAGGCTCTATATAACGCACCCTACTATCTTTTAATAATGTTGCTATCGTTTCTTTATTTGTAACTCTTATGTCAATAACATTAATAATCTCATCAACATGTAATTCACTAGCTCCTTTTGCAGATGTTTTTTCTAGGCTATGAACAAGTTGAATTAAATCATTTTTAATATTACTTGTCTCAGTAGTTCTTGCAAATTGATTTTTAGAGTTTCCATAACCAATGGTTAAAATATTCTCTCCATGTTTTACAGCACTCCAAATTGTATGAGCACTTTGTGTTGTCCAATTAAAATCACCGGTAGTTTGCAGTGAGGTATTAATAATTGAATTAATTTCTTTTTTTGAAAGCAATTCATTTTGCTCTTCTTGCATCTCTAATGTTTCGTTACTAGAACAAGAAAACATTGCTAAAACAATAGCCAAACTTAATATTCTTTTTTTCATCTTACTTTGAAGGG
The DNA here is from genome assembly GCF_019278465.1 of Tenacibaculum sp. AHE14PA. Classification (GTDB taxonomy): domain Bacteria; phylum Bacteroidota; class Bacteroidia; order Flavobacteriales; family Flavobacteriaceae; genus Polaribacter; species Polaribacter bernardetii. The sequence continues at coordinate 1,578,007 of NZ_CP058983.1, forward strand.
TTTAGATTAAATCGTTGCGAATATAGTAAAATTTTAATAATATTTTAACACAAATCACAATACCAAGACATAAAATAAAGATTTCAATAATTTTTAAATTTTTCGTAAAACAAGAAAAGAGCCTTTAAAAAAAGGCTCTTTTCTTGTTTTACTTGGTTGAAAATTACTTTTCAAGGACTACTCTTGTAGGGGTGTCTTTACCATTTATAATACTTTCTGTTCCTTTTGCTACTGCCTGTATCGTTTGTGTAATTACCGTCATATTTAAAGTTTCTGCTTCATCTGAAACTTTATGATAATCTTTATCCACATCAATTGGCGTAGTAGAGAACGTATGTGAAGGCACTCCTAAACGAGCTAAAGAAGCATTATCTGATCTAAAAAATAAATTGAATTTCTTATATGGATCTGGAAATAATTGGTATCCTGTACCCAGTAAGTTTTTCTGAATAATTTTACCAAAATCAGAGCGTTCAAAACCTGTTAACCAAGCTGTGTTTGGTCCAAAACTTGGCGTTTTCCCTATCATTTCTAAATTAATTCCTGCAACAAATTTACTCGCATCAATCCCTTTACCAAAATGTGTAGAACCTATTAACCCCATTTCTTCTGCTGTAAAAGCTACAAAAATGATTGTTCTTTCGTTTTGTTCTTTATTTTTAAAATACCTTGCCAAGGCTAAAACGCCCGTTACACCAGATGCATCGTCATTTGCTCCGTTAAAAATTAAATCTCCTTCTCCTGTTTTTTTTGTACCTAAATGATCGTAATGTGCAGAAACTACCACATATTCGTCTTTTTTACTCTTTCCTTCTAAAACGCCAATTACATTGAACATTTTAATCCCCTTATATTCAAAGTTCTGACGAAAAGTTGGTAGTGAATTGTATTTTTTCAATCCGATTTTTTCGAATTCATTTTCAATATATTTTGCAGCTTTTTCAATACCTTCTGTACCAGGTTTTCTACCTGCCATTTCATCAGAAGCCAATGTATATAAATGATTTTTAACAAGAGATGAATCAATATTAATTACACTTTTTTCAGTTTTTGATGAAACTACTGATTTGGCAGCTATTGATTTTTTACTATCATTTTGTACTGTTTTACATGATAACATAGATAATGTTACCACTGTAGACATATATATTATTTTTCTCATCTGATTATTTAATTCTATTTGTTATTTAATTTGAAAGGCTAAATATAGCCAATTTAATTTTTTAGTATTTTTACCTCTATAGCAAATAATTTATAGGCACAATCTTTGATAAATAAAGTTGTTATAACTACATCTATGAAACAACTTTATTTTCTTTTTTTCTTAACGTTTTCATCATTATCTGCTCAAGATTTTTCTTCTGTTGATACCAAAGTAAAAACGTATCCTAAAATAATTACCGCAGATAAATTAGCGAATAAAATTACTGCTGATTTTAATTCTGATCAAGAAAAAGTGAGGGCTGTATTTTCGTGGCTAGCATTTAATATTAGGTATGATTTAGAAGAGTTTTATAATCCTAGTCAAAAAAAAATTGGCTTTAGATATAGAACGGAAAATGAAAAACAAGCCAAAATTAAAGCTATAAAAGAAACTATTATAAACAAAACACTTTCAAGTAGGAGTGCTGTTTGTGAAGGTTATGCACAAACATTTAGCAAAATTTGTTCTCTTTTAAATATTGAAAATGAAGTAATAAAAGGCCATGTAAGAAATTCCTCTAGCGATATCGGCAAAATAAACAATCGTACAAATCACGCTTGGAATGCTGTAAAGCTAAATAACAAATGGATGTATATTGATGCTACTTGGGCAGCAGGATCGGTGACTTACGGAAAATGGCAACGCAACTTTAATAATTATTACTACAACATACCGAAAGAAAAATATTTCTTCACTCACTTTCCTGAAGATGTACTATGGCAATTACGTGTAAAACGAATGAGCTTAAAAGAGTATTTTAATCAACCGATATATACTTCTTACTTTCTTAAAAACGACTATGAAGTAGTTACACCAACATCTGGCATTGTATACCGAAAACCTAATAAAACTGTTAGTTTTACGCTTAAAAATGTAAAATCCAATCAATCTATTTATTGCGGATTTAGAAATTCTAAATATGCTAAAAAACCTAAAGTTACCTTTAATAAAAACACAGCAACTATTAGTATTATACCTCCCGCTAACAGTAAAGAGATTTATTTAATTATTGATAAAGAAGTCGTGCTAGAGTACCTGTTAAAATAAATTACAATAACCTTATATTATAAGCCTCTAATAAAACACAAACTAATATTTCTTCATTAATATCTTCTACTCGGTAATACCGAAGAGATTTTACTGCTTTTCTTTTCTCTGACACTAAAAATTTATTGTATTTTTTAAGATTTGTTTTAGCATAAAATCCAACATCAACAAATCCTTTTTTAGTTGCATTAAAATAACACAAAGGCTTATTATTTAAATAATAAAACGGAAGTTTCCATTTATACAACAATTCTGCTTCACTAAAGTTCGCTTCTATTAAAACCTGAAGGTATAACAAAATTGACCTTAATGATTCTTCTTGTTTTATAATATACTCTTCTGCTGGTTTCATCTTCTAAAATAATTAAATTTTAAAAATTTGCTTTTATCTTCTTAAGAATATCTTCTAAACCATTTAGTTGTAGCTCATAAACCAATCCCATCATTTTACCCAACTTACCGTCAGGGAAACCTTTGTTTTTGTACCACACTATATAATACTCAGGAATATCTACTAAATAAACTCCTTTATATTTACCAAATGGCATTCGCATTTTGGCGGTATCTATTAAAAATTGTTGATCTGGTATCATTTAATAGTATTAAAAATTATATTGATAAAAAATTAATTATCAATCTTAAAACCTGGTTTTACATATCCTTTGGGCACATTTTCTGGCGGAACAGTTAACACATTACCATCTCTAACAGCATTGTAATGCGGAGATAGTATTTCGATACCTGCTTTGTGTAACTCATTTTTAATACTTTCATGTAAATGAGAATATATTACAGCAGCTTTTTCTGGATTTTTAGTATGACAATTTATTTCATAATTGATATAAAAATCATCTAAACTTTTCACTAACACAAAAGGCACAGGTTTATCTAAAATCATCGGAGTATTTTTTGCTCCTTCAACTAAAGCCTTTATCACCTCTCCACTAGGCACATCGTAACCAATAGTTACAGAAGTGTGCAAAATTACCCCAACATCTTCTGTCGCATTTTTACTAAAATTGATGATATGATTCCCTAAAATTGATGAATTAGGAATGGTAACATCAATATTTTTAATTGTTTTAACTCTTGTAACCAATAAACTTCTTTCGGTAACATCACCAATAGTAGTTCCTATTTCTACACGATCACCAACTTTAAAAGGGCGCATATAAGTAATTACAATACCGGCAACAATATTAGATATTGCTGCTGTTGAGCCCAAAGAGAATAAGACTCCAAAAAAGATAGAAACACCTTTAAAGCCATCAGACTGAGAACCTGGTATGTATGGCCAACAAATTATTACAGCAAAAGCAATTATAACCACTCTTAATAAATTAAAAGTTGGCTTGGCCCAATCTGCATGAAAACCATCTAATTTTACAGCCTCACGCTCCAACTCACTCGTTAAGTACTTTAAAAACTTTAATAGGTATTTGGTACCATAAAAAATCACAATTATAAAGAACAAGCCAGGTATAAAATCTAAAAAACCTTCAACTATAAAGTATACTGGCTTTAATAAATACTCAAAAGCTTTTTTTGCATACGCTTCTGTTTCTGGTATAAAACTAAAAACAAGCGGTAAATAAAAGATTAAAAACAAAATACTTATTGCATATCTTAAGGTTTTTGTTACAAATTTTAAGATATGTTTTTCTCTTCTTGGTGTTATAAACTTAAAGAAATTAACTAATTCGATTTTTCTAAAAAAGAAATTTCGATCTAACTTATCTAACTTAGATTGAAACCAATTGAAAAGTTTTTTTAGTAAATAAAAAAACAGGAAAATTCCTAAAATAGACACTCCAAAATATGTATAACTTAAAATCATGTTTTTTAAAAGTGTTAGATGTAAAAATGAGTATTTTTAAAAAGAAAGTCATTAACCTCTTTATTACTCGTAATTTTATACAAACTAAAACCCCCGTTAAGCAGGGGGTTTTTAGTTATTCTTTTCCGTCTACGTAGTCTTGTAAATACGAATATCGCGCTGCTAATTCCCCTTTGCTAGTTGTCATTTTTGATCTTGCTAAAACACCCTCTTTATCATTATTAAAAAACGACGGAATAACATGTTTTAAAAACATCTCACCAAAACCTTCACTGGCATCTTTAGGTAATTCACAAGGTAAATTATCTACCGCCATTACCGTTATTGCTTCAGCACTTTTAAAATCGACTTCTTTTTCTGTTTGCGGATCATAACCATAAATGGGATCGGCAATTGTAGATGCTTTTATTGTCGATGCAACTGGGCCATCAACATCACACGAAATGTCTGCCACATATTTTATCTTAAATTCTGCTGATTTAGCATCTTCTCTTGTATATAAATAAGGTGCTTCGTTTCCGTAAAAATGACCAGCAATAAAGAAATCTGTTTCCTTTGCGTATGGCATAAAATTACTTTCATAACCTGTAGGATCTTTATAAAAAGCTGCCTTATCCCCTACCTTACCATCTTTACGCTTTGCATATTCCATAACATCTGCCATGCAATATACCGGTTCTGTAAATGTTGATGTCAAATACAAGGCATCAGAAACTTGCTTTATACCTAAATAATCTAAAATTTCTTTAGCTCCGTATGCAACTTTACCTGTTCCTGTTAATAATATTTTAAAATTCGGAAGTTTAATTTTATCTAACGCATCTTTTACAGCGTTTAAATCTGCCAATGTTTCTACTTTAGGTAAGGTAAACGTATTTTCTCGTAAACCAATTGCTCTAAATCCGTTATAAGCACCAACTAAACCTGCGTAACGACCAAAACCGATTAAACGCGCTCCGTTTTCTTTAACAATTGTTTCATGGTCAAACATTTCAATGTTTTTTGCCAACATTTCTTTTAACAACTTACGGTTATATGGTTGTTTTTTGATGGTATGACTAAAATAAAAATATTTTTTATTAGGAATTAAGCTCTCTACAGGAACTTCTTTTACTCCTAATAAAACATCGCAATCTGAAACGTCTTTTACCACTTCAAAACCAGCTTTCTGATAGTCTTCATCTGTGAAAATTCTAATATCAGAACTTTCTACAACTATTTCAGCTTGTGGAAATTGTTGTTTAAATTCTTTTAATTTTTGTGGTGAAAATACGACACGCCTATCTGGTGGGTTTTTACGTTCTTTTATGATTGCAAATTTCATACTTATATTTTATTTTTTTGAAGCCCTGCGAATTTACTCTTTTTTATAGGTTTGTACAACCTTGTTTTTATTATCTTTGCCGACCGCGTTAGGGATTGAAGCATTTGTTGAAGCTCCTTGAAAAGAGCGACTGCGAAAAGCCCGCCCGAACGCCCAAATGATTGGTATAGTTTTTGACTAATTATTTGACATAATGGGGACGACTGGTTTTGACAGCGAGGCCAGTGATAATGTAAGCATACCGAGGAGCGAAGAGATACACTCGTTAAACTTTTTTTCAACTTTTTAAACGGCGAGAATAACTACGCTTTAGCTGCTTAATCCGAATCATAGTAGGATTGGCCTAGGCACACAAGGTGTGCAAGCTTTATGTCCACGGATAGCCTTGATTTACGGCGCTTCACTTTTGGATATCGTAAAAGTAAATATAGAAAACTTGCTGCTTCGACAGGTTTTTGAAGCTAAAGAAGATAAGCTTTTAACAGATTGTTCTTAATCAGTTATAAGTCGAAAATTAAGAAAGAAATAAGTATGTAGAAAGCATTTGAGCTGCTTGTTTGGACCCGGGTTCGATTCCCGGCGTCTCCACAATTAAAAACCTCAACTAATTGCAAGTCAATTAATTGAGGTTTAATTATTTTTGTTTTAGTCAGCATTTAGACAGCTTTATCAAATTAACACTACTTTAATTCATTAATAGCTTTTAATAATTCATTCTTTTTATAATATATTCTACCTTGAATAGAATAAGCTTGTATTAAACCATTATTTTTCCAATTATAAACAGTTTGTCTCTTAACCTTAAAAAGCGTTGCTGTTTCTTCTATTGTTAGAAGTTCATCATTCTTTTCTGAAGTTTCAACTTTTTCTGAAGACAAATCCGTTTTATCTTGTTTTACGATTTTATTTCTTTTCTTCAACAACTTAAGAGTACGCTTAGTATTCTCTTCAAATATTTTTAAACCTTCCGATATTCCCTCACTTGAACTTTTGATTAAAAACTCTAACAAAACACTTCTTACAACTTCAATTACCTCAACATCATCATATTCAAATATTGAGTGAACAGATTTAGGATTGAAAACATCATATCCATTATCCTCAAAAGTTTTAACTATATGCTGTAAATATGCACTTTGCTTAATCAATAGATGCTTGTTCTTAATTTTCTTTGTTTTCTCTCCTAAAAACACACCATTATTCATGTTAAACTCAACAGGACTAAGAGTGAAGATATAAGACATACTTAAAGCCTTGCATAAATCATGTAATAACTCACAATATACATGACTGAAATAAGTAGGAAATATTGTCTTAGAATTTATATACTTTTCTAAATCTACATAAAGAGGAAACCATTTATCAATATTATCATGTTCATAAAAACTGAATTTATTATCGTGATAAACGATATTATTAATTTCATTTATTTTTTTTGACAGTTCCATCTTTATCGATATTATTTGACAAAGCTAAACAATTGATTAAAAAATAACATGAAAAGAAAGAAGAAACCAATAAGGTTTCTTCTTGTTACTTTAAATTATTCCTTACCCCCTTCTATAGTTAAATTTCAGATTAACAACTATGTCAATTATTGATTCTCCAAGTCTATGTGAAAATTTAAAAGTTAATGGTATAAAGTTCTTACTTAAGTTAAATTTAATAGTTGACATTTTACATAAAAATTATGCAATAAAGCATCAGATAATAGATGATGATTCAAATCTTAATGAATGAGAATTTCATAAGTTTCTATACTTTTACTCTATTGCGGATTAACACTTAACTATTCTACTCTTATAGAATAATTTTAATATAAGGTGTAATTCATGTGAAATAGACCTAAAATCAAGTTTATTTATTTACAAATGTGGGGGATTATGCATGTTTATAATAGAACAAGAACGCTCCCCCCACATTTGTATGTTTTTAATTTAAAAATTTACAGGAAATCAATAAAATAGAACCAAAATAATCATCCGATTAAATTGATATTTATAATGTGAAATTTTTACATTAGTCGTAAGTAATGTTTTTATTAAAACAAATTACAACCTAGGATTTAGAAATGATAGAAAAGTACAAAAAAGAACAAACTGAAATTCTGATTACTAATATTTCATCGGATATTGATGATTCATTAAGAAAAAAAATAATGGATTATAGACTAGTTACATCAGTATTCCATAACAAAAAATTAATATTAAAATATATTTCAAAAGAAAAGTTAAAATTAAGTGAATCTATAAATAGCGTAACCTATAAATCAAGAAGAGGAATAGATCAATATCTTGAATATCTATTAAAGGATCCTTATAATGATTATTTACGAAGAGATGCTGTTGAAACTTTTATAATAAGTTCCATTTTTGGTGCTTATAAACACAAGTCGGGGATAAACTTTTTAGATCCTAAAATGTATCGAGAAGTACAAGAGTTAGATCCTATTAAAAGCTTTATTCAAAGAGCTATTCTTCTAGAATATAGTTTTTTTTTAACCGATGAAATTGATAAGGTAAAGCAAATTAAAAAGACCAAGGGAGAAAAGATCCCTCAAAAAAACTCTAATAGCAGTATATTAAAATGGATTGGAGGAAAAACATCATTAACTGAATTAATAAAAGCACTTATTGAAAATGGAAACATTAAAATAGAAAAAGAAGGTGTTATAAGTAATGAAAAAAATCAAAAAGTTATTTTTGAGAGCCTTACAAATATTCTAAACTTTAATATATCTAAGCCAGACAAATTTGTTCAAAATATTAAAAATCGTAATAACGATGTTACAACCAAATTTCTCGATAGTTTAAGCTCAAGGCTAAAAGAATATTTTAATAAAAAAGAAAAAAATAATAAAGAAGAAGATAACAGTGAAGAAAATATTTATCAAAAAAACTCTAATATTAGCAATTTAAAATGGGTTGGAAAAGACATAGAATTAGCTGAATTGATAAAAGCACTTATTGAAAACGGAAACATTAAAATAGAAAAAGAAGGTGTTATAAGTAATAAAAAAAATCAAAAAGCCATTTTTGAGAGCCTTACAGATATTCTAAATTTTAAAATACAAAGTCCAAATAAATTAATTCAAGAGATAAAAGCCAATAATAAAACCCCATTCATTGACACCTTAAGCTTAACCTTGAAAAGGTATTTTAACGAAAAAAACTAACAGTAGTACCCTAGTAGTATCCTTCAGATATTGAACAGTAGCCGCATTTTTGCAAAGTATCAAAATAAATACTTAAAAAAATGAACCAAGTGCAATTAATCGGAATCACCCAAGAAGAACACCACCTGCCTATCTTTAGGTATATCGATAAAAAAATCGATGAATTAAAAAAACTGTGTCAACCCAAAGAACCAGTTAAATATTTAACTAGACATGAAGTAGCAGAAATGCTATCAATGGACATCTCTAGTGTTCACAACATGAGCAAAAAGGGAATCCTACAAAAACACCAAATTTCTGGTAGAATTCTCTATATCAGATCAGAAGTAGAAGATTCGATTATTAAACTAATTTAATAATTAGCTCAAAAAAATCATATCAAAATCTGTAGCGTTATAGAACCTACACAGATAATTCTACATAAAGTCAAACATCATAAATCTTAAAAATTACGTGTACCAGTTGGGGCTTTATGTTTCTTTTCTATAATAACAACCTATTTCCCCTAACTGGTACACCATAACAAATATAATATGAATAACGAGTATTATTACTTTTCACCCCATACGCTTAATCCAAAGATATACAATCGCTTGGAAGCTGGCGCAACGTACAAGACATTAGACGAAGACACTAGAGATTTGCTAGATATATTGGTAAAGCAATATCCAAAAGGAGAAGCAACAGAAAGTCCTATAGATTACTGTTCTAGATTCATAATGAAACACAAGAGCGAACTCTACGAATTAAAGAAACTTAAAGGAGCTTCCTTAAAATATTTCCTTGCAGAATATTTAGAATTTCATTTTCAATGGGGTGCTAGTACCAGATCCTTTGGAAAGAACTCTGGGAAAAGAGCAGAAAGAATAACTGAAGAGGAATTGATTGAAGAAATGACGAATCCAAATGGATCAATTAAAAAGTTATTAGATTCTTCAGGAGGAGACCTATCCGAAGTAAAACCTTTCTTACCTGCAATTATGATATCGCTTGAAACCAATACAAGAGACAAAGCCATTATGAAGTTCAAACATACAGGTAAATTTTGTTTTGACTTCGATAAACTAGAAGACTCCAAAGAAGCTATTAAATGGATGAATAAAGTATGGAAAGGCACCAAAAATGTAAAGCCATACATGGGGTTTATATCCCCAAGGGCTAAAGGATTTAAAATATTCTGTCAAGTAGATCTTTCAAATCCTGATTTTCAAAATGATTTTAGCTTAGAAGAAAGAGAAAGTGTTATGAGACATCATAAGGTTTGGTATGAAGGTGCAAGAAAAGAATTAGCAGCAGCTTTTCCAGAACTAGAAGACAAAATTGATATATCTACTAACGATCCTCAACGTCTAACTTACTTGCCTTTCATAGCAGATAAAGCTAACAACTTCAAATATAACCTCTCTCAAGTTTCCAACTACTCAGAAATTGTAACTATTGAAAAGGAACAAGTTCGTAAGGAACTCCTTAAGAAGATCTCTGAAAACAAGGCTGAGGTAGACAAGATCATGAAAGCTCAGAATATAAAATCTGAAGTAGATGCTTATCATCTTTTAATAAAGAATAAATCTCATCATTTTGATTTAGAGTACGAAACAGATAAATTTATTAAAGTAATAGATTTTATAGAAGATTTATCACTTAAAGATGATAGAGTTTCTAATTGGGTACACGAAAAATTTAACGATTATCACGCATTAAACAAGTTATGCTGGGTACTATATGGAGTATTTGGTGATTTAGCAATTGAACAATTAAAAAGACTAATTCCTGAAGGATCTAATAAATTAGATGAAGATCATAATGATTATCGTTGGGCAATCAGATCAAAAGATAGTTATACTGAAGAACAGTTAAGTTCATTATCACTTGGAGTATTTTACGAATTGGTTAGAAAATTGGAAGGTGTAAAAGATTTTCTTTCAGAACAGTATAGATTATCTTCAGGTAAAGTAACCGATTTTAAACTACTTAATGATTATTACGAAACCTATACAAGAAATAAAGGATTATACGAAGAAGATGATAACAAAGCTGATTTATCCGAGTTTTTAGATGAAATCACCAATTATATTGATAAAAAGAAAGTAAGATTGCCTTTAATTAAAGAATTAGAGACTATTCCTGCTGAGATTACTTTAGGATATAATGACTATCTAGATAAAGATGTTATGCACAATTTATTTCAAAATAAATATGCTGACAAAAGAATCTTTTGCCTTCGAAGTCAATGTGGCACAGGAAAAAACAGCATTGCTGGTCATCCAGATTTCAAGATGAAAGGTAGGACTATATTAAGTGAACCATTTATGGCGATTCAAAATCAGATTGCTAAAGAAGCATGGGATGAAGAAAACAGACCTGATCAAGTTTTTGTCAATTCCAATATTGAAAATACTCTTAAAAGTTTCAAAAAGAAAGATACAGAAGTTATTAGAGTCAATTATGAAAAAACCTTAAGAGGAAAAGAACTCCCAAAATCGGATAACTTAGTTGTTCATTGCACTTATAATCAAGTACTGAATATAAGTCATGAAGAGATGACTACTTTCGATTATATCTTCATTGATGAAGCTCATACATTGTCTGATGGACTTGACTATAGAGCTGATGTTATTTCTAGGCTCATACATCACATTATTGAATTTGTTGCAAAAAAAATAAAGTGTAAAACTAAAGTTATTTTCATGTCTGGAACTCCTAATGTTGAAACCCATGTTATACCAGAGCTAATGGAGCGTTATCATATAAAATCACTATTCCAAAGAATTATAGTTGATAAAAATTACGAAAGGAAACCGATTATACATTTAACTCATTTAGATACAAATAATTCTTCTGAAAGATTTGATGAGGTTGTAAATCAAATGAATAAATATTTAAAAGAAGAAAGAAAAGTATGTCACATTTTTAACAACAAAGCTAAAATGGACGATTGTATCAGAGAGATTCAAACCAAATTATCTTCTGATATTAAAGTTGGGGTATTTTATTCAGGGTCAGAAGGAAAATGTACACAAAATATATTATCAGGTAAATTTGGAGATTATGATATAGTTCTTGCAACAACTTTTTTCATAAATGGTATTAACATAAATAAAGATGGACTTACAAAAGAAGGGGGAATCTCTACTCAAAAATATGGTGTGATCATAGATTTAGGAGTTTTTCATACTAAAATTAGTGCTATAAATGCAATTCAAGCAATTAATAGATTTAGAAATAGACTAATTCACAGCACAGTATTCTTACCAAAAATATTTAAACCAGACCCCAAGAATTCTTCAAGAAAGTTTAGTTTTAGAAATGCAGGAAAAACACTTCTTGGAATCAACAAGTATAACTATCATTTACTAAGTACTAATAAAAACGCTACTCCCAACGAGATAGTAGAAGAGGAAGAAAAAGAGAAAGTCCATTTATTAGGAGAAGTAAGAAAAAATCCTAAAAAAGTAACACTAAAAGATATTACAATATTTACTCAAGAAGAAGATAATAAAAAGCTTGTAATAGATAGTATCAGTAAAAAAGGAAGAATGTATGAGGATTGGTTTTGCTCTTTAGATGGATATCATCTTTTAGCTAAAGATGCAGGATTTAATTCTATTATTAAACATAAAAATATTGGTGAACCCCTTAAGGAAATGACCGAAGATCAAATAGATTTAGAAAACGAACTTATAAGTAATTTATTGAATGATGAAAGAGCTATGGATTATCTTGAAAACCAAATAGATCCAGAGAGAAGAATATATGTAAAAGCTTCTGACAAGATATCAGATCCTCTTAGCACAAATATTGGAAATTTCACTACTATAGAATCGATTAACGATCGCTATATTATTCAAGGTGATTTTCATTTTTCTCATGAAAGAGCTGTAAATAAGTTAATAATACACCATTTAAGATTATGTTATCTATATGGTTCCGACAAGGCTATTAAAATCTTACGTTTTTTAATAAACCCAGAGGCAGACTTATTAATTTCCAAAAACTCAAGTTACCTCAAAAATATTAATAAATATATAAACTCTTGTAATGCCACTCAAAACAGCAAACTGATTCAAGGCATAAATTATATAAAAGCCTTAGACTTTCTATCAGAGAAAAAATTAGGAATTATCAAAGAAGTTAAACCTACTTACATATCGTATACAATTCCTAATGTGGATTTAGTAAAAGATCTTAAAAACATGTGGGCTAAACAGCAACATGAAGACACCATGTATAAGTTAGATGTCTCTAATTCTAAGGAAAAGGAAGAACTTAAAAAATATTATTCGAATACGGAGTTAATAAAAATACCTGATTTAAAGGAATTAGAAACCCAATTAGATAAATTATCTAATTACACTTCCCTAAAGTATTCTAAAACAGAAAATCTTAAAACCTTAGAGACTATAATTATACCTAGAGTTCTCAGAAGTAAAAAATTACTATCTGATATGGATATAGAAATCAACGAATTTGTTGAGCCTGAATTATCCGTCACTAAAGATAATTTAGATGAGTTGACTAAGTTTTGTAACAATAATTTAATAAAGTTGAAATCTTACGTAAAACCATTATTGAAATCAAACAATAATTACATACAAGATATATTTAATTCTCTTGAAGATAAATTAAAAAATAAAGACATTTATAGCTCCATAGAATATGTAGATAATTTAATTGAAAACCCTATTGTACCTAATTTTTTAGGTGAGTCTAATATTCTCAACAAATTAAAAATTGATTTTAGCAAATGGGATGGTTTATTATTAACTTCTTTTAAGACTTCTGAATACACCAGTTATTTGAAACTTAAAAATTTAAAATATATACCTTTTATTCATAAAACATTTTTCTGTGAAGAAGGATTCAAATTAGAGAGCTTAGACAATAAGTTCACTCTAGATTTAAATGAAAAAGATGTATTTAATTCTTTGAAAAAAAAATCTAAGCTATTTAAAGGTGCTAGAAAAACAAGATTAAGAGAGGGCTCCAGTAGAGTTACTCTAAATTCAAATACTACAAAGACTTCCTATGTGGTTCTAAACAAAAAAGGTGACATCATTTATTCAGACTTCTCTCTTACCAAAGCTTGTAAATTTTTATGCCAACATGCTTTTGACAATGACAGATTTGTAATGAAAGATGGAAGTACTCCTCCTAAAAGTTTTAATAAAGGTATTTATAATTCTGATACATTTAAAAGAGATTATTACTCTAATAGTTCTGAAAGTAAATCAATTGCAAATTATAGTATAATAGTATTTGACGTCAATATTCAAGACTACAGAGATCATTTAGATAGATTAAAAAAAGCACCAAAAAATAAAAAGAAAATTGCCTAATTTTTTCTAGAAGAAGCTATCAATTATAATTAATCTTTAGTTAGAGAGTAAGACAACAAGAAACGATTAATGTTTCTTGTTGTTTTTCTTTTTCATCTCTCCAAAAAAGAAATAATTTCGCTCATCATACTTTCCCACGCAAACCAAGTTAACCAATTAAAATATTGGGTTTCATCTTGTGGACTTGGTTTGTTTTCTAATTTACCACAATCACATTCAAATTCATCTAAAATTTGCAATATTGACAAATGATATTTTTTAGCGAAAGCCACTGTGTCTTTGTAATAAATCATACCAGAAACAGATCCGCTGTTCGCTGTATAATAATCTTGAGGATGCTCCTTAAGTCTATTCCACTCCACATTTCCTTGCTTTAATAGTTTCTTATGGAAATTCGGAAATGAGCTGTAATTTTCCAAGAAATTCTTTTTACTCTTTTTAGCCATAATAGTAAATTTTAAGTTTACCATAAGGTCATTTCGTAAAATAAAGGTTGTATTTAATCGTAGAAAAACTACAACAAGCTATAGTCGGGAAATGTCAAAACTTTACATTCAATTTAATTGAAACTCGCCCCACATTTGTATGTTTTTAATTTAAAACTTAGATGTAAATCTATCTGGATTAAGCCTATGTATAGATTGAAAAGTAATAACACTTGTTATTCATTTTATGTTTGTTATGGTGTACCAGTTAGGGGAAATGGGTTGTTATTATAGAAAAGAAACATAAATCCCCAACTGGTACACGTAATTTTTAAAATTTATGATGCCTGACTTTAGATGAGGTTATCTGATTAAATGAAAACACCTGAGATCTACTAGATATCCTGATAGATCAACATTCACAAGGAGAAGTAATAGAAAGCTCTATAGAAGCTTAACTCTGATAAAGCAACACGACTTTCTTAAATAACAAAAAGATGAACCTAAGGACTCATCTTTTCGTGTTTTAACTATTTAATAAACTACTAAGAATTATCTTCTACAGTAGCATTTGGTGCATTATTTTTAACAGAAGCTATTCCATTGCATCATTACTTGAATACATTTCACTGGTTCCAATGATTTGTTCGTTGGATGCTTTTAGATTGAACTTTCTTATAAAAAACTAAAAATAGAGTTAAGTTTAATATAGTTTATTAACTTTGTAATATTGCTTATAAAAGAATTATTATGACAAGATTAAAATGTAATTTAGCATCTATTATATTTTTATTATTTACTAGTATTATATGGTCACAGGATTTAACTTGTACTGACTTCAAAACAGGAAAATTCTTTATTCCTATTAACAAAGAATTGAAAAAATATTCTATAAAATCAGGAGATAGTATAGCAGAAAACTCTTTTAAGTTAAAACCAGAGATAAAAAACATTATCATTATTAGAGATAAAGATACTCAAACTGAGTTCCCAAACGGAATTAACGGAGGAAATCCTCAATATGAATTAATCAAATGGATTAATGACTGTTCATACCGTTTAACATACGATTCTTCTAAAATGGATTTAAATACTAATATGAAATGGATAAATAAAAACAATGGAATCTTAGTTTCTAAAATAAAGATAGAAGACAAGTGCATGTCTTATAAAGCCACAATTACCACAACCGAAGGGAAAGAAATTTCACAGAAAGGAATAATTTGCAAAGAATAAATAAAGATTCAATTTTATAAACATGACTGAAAATTTTGACAAGATAATTTTTCCTTTATTCAATATACTAATTGGTTTTATAGGGCTGTTAATAGGGTTAAAAGTATACAAACCTTTTACTAAAGAAAAGCAAGAGCTATATTATAAAAAATACAAATACTTGTTTTTAATTGGAGGAATAATCTTAATAATAAGAGGAGGTCTAAAAATTTACCACCTCCTATTTTAACCTAACAATAGTATCATGTATCTCCTTTAGCTTTTTTTCTGACCAACCGTCAAAATCAGCTATCATTAACAAGATAGATATATCAGAACCTATTTTCTTTATTTCTAATTGTTCTTTATTCACCCCTCTAATATTTCTTTTATTAGTATGCTCAATATCTAAATCTTTAATAAGATAGCTTTCCTTACTTTTTTTAAAAGTATATTTTCTAAAGTAAATATCTATACTTTTTAAATCTTCAAATACTACTATTCTTACTACTCTTTTTTTTGAGAAAATTAAATTGAAAACATACCCTAAAACAAAAATTAAAACTAAGTAAAAAAGATTATCATATTCCCCTTTTAGGGAAAATAAAGCAATTATAAATGCAGCAACTAATACTATATTAGTTATAATATTAGTTGCTTTATTTTTAAATTCTATCATAGTAATACTATTGGTTTTTAGTCTCTTCTGGACGAGCTAAATAAAAAGGAACTGTATTGTCTGAGTTAGTACTGTTTTGATTTACTTTATTCATTGCTGCATCAACAACTCCTTTTGTATCCATAGCTGCATCATAAGCACTACCAGCACTAAGTAAAGTACTATTTCCTTTTAATAAATTAGGAACTTCATCTATAACTGTTTTAATATTCCCTCCAGTTAAAGCACCAGGTATAAACTGTCCTAAAGCATCAATCATTTCAGCATTTTCACTACCATTTTCATAAGCAGCTAAACCTGGGAGTGAACTAGCTTTATGTAGGTTTTCATTACCAGAGTCATTAGAAAAAGCATCCATTATTTGAGTAGCACCTATACTCATTTCACCTAAAGAAAGTGTTAAAGCTGTCCCTCCTCCTAATGCAGCTCCTGCTCCCTCAGTACCTGCAATATAAATAACTGAACCAACAGTACCAAGTGTCCCCATAGTTAGGTTACTAGCCCCGTTCATTGCATTATTAATATTCTTTTGAGTTTGCTTATCCATTGAATCTGATTTAAACATAGAATTGAAAGCATTAACAATACCATCTCCTATATTATTGACAGGAAATGGAACCATTTCTAATCCTTCTAATTCTATCCCCATTCCCATCTTATTTTCTTGGAATGCATAAGTTGAATTATACATATAATCTTCAGCCAATGGGTCTATTTGCCAAAATCTACCAATAGCAGGGTCACTTACTCTATATTTCCATTCATGGGTATTAAGCCCTAAGTCTTCAGTATATTCTTGGTCTTGATACTGTTTGTAGTTGTTTTTAACACCAACTATAGCCCCGTTATAACCTTTGTGCTCAAGTCCAAATGGGTAATAATTTTGTTCTCTTAATATTTCTGTAGCTGGGTCAATCACACCATCATTATTTGTATCACTATAACTTAACCTAGTATTTCTCCAAATATCTTTGTATTGGTATACATACTTGAACCCTTGTGATAAATCACTAGCATTTACAGGTGATACATACCCCTCTGGGTGGTTAAAGAATTGAAGAGTGTTATTCTCATAAATGTAATTTCCCGCGTAATCAGTTGTTGTACCGTTTACTACTTTTTTAAGCTTAACTCCTGTTGCATCGTAGGTGTATTTAATATGTTTACCTCCAATAGTAACTTGTGTAGGTAAGTTTAAATGATTGTAAACAATATTGGTAATTCCCTTACGAGTGTCAGTTTTCATATTTCCATTTACATCATAAGTAAACGAACCTGATGTTGTACCCGATAAACTTTGTAGCTGATTCGTATAAATTCCACTTTTTTGATAATTATAAGTAAAAGTATCATCTGCATCGATTACTCTTTTACGCTGCATATTTCCAATATTACCATTCTTATCATAACCTATTGGAGTTATATTACCAAGACTATACTTACCAGTATTATCAATAGCCTTTGTTATTCTATTTAAAGCATCATACGTGTAAGTATATTGATTACTAATATCATTTCCAGTAGGGTTTAGACTTAAACTATTCCAATTGATTTGACTAATATTTCCATTAAATAAAGCATCTCCACTTGTTGGATCATTATATTTCAAACTAAAATTAAACAAATCATTATCATCTATTCCATCTTGATTGATATTTTTTAACCAACCTCGTACATTATAAGCGTAATCTACTTTTTGTAAACCTTTGCTGTTATCTACAATTTTCAAGTCTTTGATTTTTGCTCCATTACTATACATAGAAATATCCCCCAATAAAGTACCCGTTGATGGAGTTAGAGAAATATAAAAGGTTTTACCATTTTTTTTGTAATGTATTTCTGTTCCGATACGCTCTACTTTAAAAATATCATTGATCTGATAACTCCCAAAATATCCCTTATGAACTTTTGATTCATAAATAGATATAATACCGTTACTACGACAATAAATGGCATACTGAATATTAACATAGCTAGCATTAAGGTTAGAATTAGATAAACCAACCATATGATTTCTATTATTAGTTCCTGCAGTAAATTCTACATATCCATCTGTTTGAAAACTCCCAAACGTTGCCAATCCTACATCCCAACCACTACTAATTACTTTAGTAATTACATCATTACTAATAGAGATTCCAGAAGTTACATCTTTGTATCCATTTTTAGTTCCGTTACCAGTTAATTTAGCTTCTAACTGACCTAATTCATCGTAATTATTTTTTACAAGTCTATTAGATATTTGATTGTTAATTTTTTGAGTTTGACTAATCAATCTATCCATATGATCGTATTCAAAACTATCTACAGTTACAATATCTGCTTTACCTTCTTTTTTATGAGTAGCTTTTGTTTCTAAAACCTTTCCTGTAAAATCATCTTGTTTGCTTTCTAATATATCAACAGTGTTTAAGTACTCGTTTTTAGAATATATATAAATAGGTCGTGCTTTCTCATCGTAATAACTCACGGTAGTTATCCAATTATTTGTATTTAAAACCCTTGTTTTATTTACAGTTACTAAACCTTTGGTATTGGTTGTTGATGTTATACCATAACTTGTAGTTACTGTATTATTTAACCCGACTGGTAAATCTATATAAGTATCGTAATAGTTGATGGTATGTATTTTAGTTACACCATTTGGAATCGCTGTTTTTGTATAATAAATAGTTGCAACTCCATCTGTTTTTATGGCTGATCTAACTTCATACTGAGTATAACTTACTGAATTAGCAGCATTCTGCAATACTACTCGATTATTGTTATTACTCATATAACCTGTATACACAACTCTACCTAATACACCATATTTTGTTATCAACCATTGGTCAGTACTTAAACTAGGTGTGTTTATCTTTCTTTGGTTAGCATCTTGAGTAAGTACAGGTCTATCTAATTTATCATACACAATATATTCCCATCCTTTCCCTGGTATTTTCTTTTCTACCAAACGGTTTCTATGGTCGTATTTATATTGATACCCTAAATCATTTAATTTGCTGTTAATGGCACTTAACGTAACTGTACTAGCATCCATTTTAGGAGGTAACACATAGGTTAAATTACCAAAATCATCATATACATAATACGTGTCATGTTTAACTCCTGCATTATACGTGCGTTTTAAAATTACCTGACCTTGCTTGTTCTTAAACTCTTCGGTGGTATGATTATTTACATCTGAAGTTTGCCAATTTTCATCTTTAGTAATCGTTTTGTATAATTCACCAACTAGATAATTATTCCTACTACCTATTAAGGTTGGAGTATAGGTGTTGTTAGCAAAGGAGGTTGTTACCCCATAGATTTTTACTTCTGTAGCTGTATTGGTTTGATAATCAAGTTTAATTTCATGTGCGCTTCCTAATTTCCAATCTTTCCCTGGAGCAGCTTGTTTCAATACTCTATTAAGTGGCGAATTATCAAATTCTTTTTCTGAATATGCATTAATATTTGGTAAATTAACACCTGCAAAATCATCAGCATGTTTTACTTGATAATAAGACTTCGTTGCTGTTGCTACATCACCTGTTATAATACCTCCATTATTGGTTGCTGTTGCATACGGTAAATATTCTTTTACTTGTCGTCCTAAGCCATCATATTCGTAATGCGTAATAATGTCTTTTGGTGGTGTTTGTGAAGTAATAGCACTTTCTGAATTTATTAATTCATCAATAGTTAAATCACTTCCGTTAACCTGTTGAAATAATGGACTCCAAAAATATTGACGAACTGAAGTATCTGTACAATAGTATAAATAATCTCTCAATCGTGTACTTGTATTATCTAAACGCCATTTAAATTCTGTCCCTCCTAATACTTTGTTTCCATTGATATCATAGACTCCACTTACTCCTGTATTTCCTCCTGTATAATTATATGGATGCACTACACCTACCATCAAATACCAAGTATTTAGCTGTGGTAAATCTCCAGCCCAGAAATAAGGGTTGCCATTAGCCGTACCATTTAAATTATTTACATTTTGAGTTCCATGATAGGTGCTTCCTGCTTGACTTCCTGTACGCTTTACCCAAATTGTATAGCGATAGGTCTTAGTATTATCTATCTCAAAATATTGTGTATTCCAACCTCCATCTGCATTGCTTGTAGCATCTGGTTTACATTCCCATAACAAATCGGTAGCTCCAAAAGGAGTGGTTCCTGAAACTATTTTACTTTCATCTCCAGAAATAGTATTGTAAAAATTGGTTGAGCCTGTATTGTTTAATGTCCAATCTACAGGTAGTTCATTTGCATTGGCTAACACCCCTCCTGCTTGTACAGCAACACTTTGTTTAGCTCTTCCTAAACCATCAAAATATTGTATGGTTGTGTTTACTTTGTCTTTATCGTTTCCTATTATTGGACTTGTAGTAGCTTTTTTATAAATCTTACTTACTACGTAATTCTCGCTGGTTGTTTGAGCAATGACAATCATTGGCAAAAACAGTAATACATATAATAACTTTTTCATAGCGCTTAGTTTTTATAATTGTATTTATTTTCTTTTAAAATATTTTTGTCTTTGTCTTTTACTAAGTGTAAGCGATTAAAATCATCATACTCATAATAAATAGTCTGTCCTCGTGGATCTGTAATACTCGTAATCCCTATTAATGGATCATAAGTGTAAGTCGTTACTTGAGCATCTGGAAGAGATACTCTTAATGATTGTAATGCTGTTCGTAAAGTAGTTTCACTTGCTGTATCTAGATCATTATTTGAGCCTCTTTGTAAGCTAGTAATTGTTTCAACTGGTATATCTAACAATTTTGCATTTTCTATTTTAGCAATTGGCTGTGTCTGATGATACCCCCAGATATAAACAAGATGAGTACCATCTTTTTTGCTTACTTCTGTGGGGTTTCCTTTATCATCATAACTGTGATATACTACGCGGTCTTCTAAGGCATTTGCACCTTTTGAGGTTTGAACTTTACTTGGTAAGTATAAGTTAGCAGGGTTATGATTATCCGTGTATACCGTTTTTTGATGTGATAATAAAATATCATTTTTATAGGTCTTTGTTTCAGAAGGAAGTACACGGAAAGGAATCAATGATTTTTCATATTCATTATTCGTTTTATATGACTTTCCTTTGCTATTGGTCGTTTCTGAACCTGCTAATTGATAATGCTTGTCATAATCATAAAAATAATTTGTAATACTTGTTAAGTTTCCTGAATCAAAATAGTTGGTTTCTTCTGTTTTTGACAAATCTACCGTACCCCCAGTTAAATAATATACCTTATAAGTAGTTTCTCCATGAGTTCCTGTAAATCTGAATAAAGGCATGCGAAATAATGTATTACTTTTTGTGTAAATGTTTTCAACACCAGATAATGAAGTCCCTAATGGAAGAGTATTACTTTCAGGTTTAAAAATAAAGTTTGAAGAGATGAAGCCTGAGCCTAATTTATGTTCTGTTTCATTTCCATATAAATATGTGTTTTCTATTTTTTTTTGTAACTTATATTCGTTTGAATCACTTCTGTAATATTCTATTCTTAAAGGCTTACCTCTTAACCACTCCGTGCTATTTGGTATATGGTAAGGAAACTCATAATATGATCCACCATCATCTGTAAAAGTAAATGAATATTTAATTTTTCCTTTATTATTTTCTTTACTTCCTAAATACTCTTGTACTCGTAAATACCCTATACTATTCCCATTAAATGAACTTAAAGGACTACCAGGCATATTACCCCACCTATATATTTTACCTTCATCATTCTTTGATAAAAAATGAGGAAAACCATTAATACTTCCTGATGAATCATCTTCTATTTTATAAGAATACTCCTTCCCTGTTTCTAGTTCATTATTAGAATTATACTTTTCTATTCTTTTTATTCTTTTTCCTTCGGCATAAATAGGTCCCTTTATCTGTTCTAAATATTCTATTCTTAATTCAAAATCAAAATCTCTATTTTTATGCGGATTGCGTACTCCTGGAATAACCTTAGGGTGTGCCCAAAATGAAAAGGTTCCAGGTAAATTTAAAGTACTTGAATCAAATCGATTACCAGAATAAAACTCTACCAATTTTCCTGTTTCCATCCAGTAAGGATTAATATTATGGTTTCCTTTCATTGAAAAATCAAAAACACAATCAGGATATACAATTGGGTCATTTAAATTTTGAAAATGAAGACAAGTAACTCTGTAACTAGCATAACCTTTTGGTATTATTAAATTATTTAATTCATATTTACCTGATGTTGTATTAAAAATAAAATCCTTTTTTGTAAACTTTAGTATTTTTACCAACTCAGGATTTATCGCTTTCATTAAAATTCCGCTTGATTTTGATGAAAAAAGGCCCCTATTATGCTCATAAATAAGTTTCGTTTTACCCCCTGTTGGGTTAGTTATTTCCTCAAGTATACCTGCTTGAGATTTTATAGTATCAACCTTTCTATTACTGTTATCAAAAAAACTCATTTGAGTTCCATTATTTGCTCCATTATAATTCCCCCAAACATCTTGTGATGTTGAAAAACGACTTGGAAGTATTTGGCTATTATAGCCAAACTTATAACCAGGTAAACTAACTCCCTTAGTATCATATTCAATCACTGATTTTAAAAACATTCTTTTACTAGCTTTAGGATCAATTTGACGGAGATGATTTAACTGATTGGAACTAGTAGGGGCTTCGGTATATATGTAGTTTAGTTTTGTTTCTTTTATTTTATTTTTGTTTAAATCTTCTAATACTACATTATCTAAACAATAACCATCATTTATATCCTCTCTCGGGTTGTTTAATTGGGAAGGGTTAAAAAACAACTTACCTCTATTAAAATGTATTTCTTTTAATTGATTTTCATAATTAATTCTTTTGTTAAAATGTGTTTCTATGCCATTATTATCAACTTCTTCATCATAACCTTTTTGATAATATGAAGATGGGATTGATGAATAATAAAATTTCACATGAGAACCTAAAGGGCTTACAACATCCATTAATTCCCACGAAGTAGGAAAAATATCACTAGTTGATGCACTAAAACTTATACTATTTGTTGTTGATAAATACTTACCATTATTAACTGTTTGACTATATGAAATAGCTGACCTACTTCCGTCTTTCGATATACCATAATAATACTTGACCCCTTTACTATCTGTAACTACAAATCCTGAAACCTTAAAATTTCTTGTTGCATTAGTGTGATTCCATAATGTAACTATATTTATGTCTTTATAGCCTTGTAAAAGTGGACTATTGTTATTATAATCATAGATAAAACTACCATTGCTTCCATTCGCATTAAACAAAAATTTATCTGGATAATGGTCGTATTCTGAGTGATTAGCATATGTATTTCTAACATAATTTCTGGTATCTACATCAGAAAAAAAAGTTTTAAGACTATTAGAATTACTAAAATACCCATGACGGCTTTCATCTGCAGAACCTCTAATCTGTCTTGAAATAGACCCTCCGTAATTTAACGCCCAACCGAGTCCTACTCTCGAGGCCACCTCCTCTACTTTCACACCTCGTGTGTGATAATTTAGAGCAACAGGAATCTCTATATCTCGATCTTTAATAGTGTAAATTGGTATTGTGACATTAGTTGTTCCTGTATAATGACTAACAGGTGTTTCAATAAACTTCGCTAAAGAAACTGCCTCTGGCGAAGGAGGAATAATAGTAGGTAACTCTTGAGCATACCCTAATACAAAGCATAGTATCATTACAATACTTAATAGTAATTTTTTCATAAAATGTAGTAATTAAATTAGCAATTTTTTTCTTTTCGAGAACGAAAATACATTTTATTTATTAGTTTTTAATCACCCCAACGGATGAAACTTATCTATCATATTTTGTAGCTTTTCAATATGGTCTTTCTTGTAGAATTCAGTTGACATAATTCTCTTATGCCCAGCTAAAAACTGTACTCTTCTAACATTATTGTTTTTTAACCAATTTGTAATCACACTAGCTCTAATTTGCTTTAAAGTTGTACTATTCTAGCCTCTTACTTTTCATTTATTATAAATATCGTATCATTTGTTTGTATTATTGTAGGCTATAAATAAGCAGCTGAATAATATGGAAGTTTTTTTTAAAATAATTTTTATTATTGTTTTATTACTGATTTTCTATCAAGATATAAAGGAAAGAAAAGTAACATTTCTTCTCTTTATTTTAGGGATAATTCTTGGTGGATTCGCACACTATATAAACAGTTTAACTCAAGTATTCTTAATCAATATTGTAATCAATATTGTCGTCATAATTATAATTTATTTGATTCTTTTTTTATACACAAAGTTTTTTTTGAATAAAAAATTGCTTGAAACAATCGGTTTAGGAGATTTTTTATTTTTCTTATTACTTGCTGTTAGCTTTCCCTCAATTGCTTTTTTAGTGTTTTTTTCAACTTCACTTATTTTTTCATTATTACTATTTTTAATTTTAAAATCAAGTTTAAAGATAAAAACGCTACCATTAGCTGGTTTACAAGCATTTTTTATAAGTTTAGTGTTAATTCTAAATTGGTTTTTTAATTTTGTCGATATTTATGCACTATAAATGGAAAAGAAAAAATTGCAAGAAACACCTACCGAGATTATTCAATCTATAACTGCTGAGTTAGCTCACAGTTACAGAATAGTTCCTGTAAAGAACACAGATAGTTCATTTACTTTTTTAACAGACAACTCTAATTTTAATTCTTTGCAACAAGAATTAAAAATCATATTAGGTAAGGAAATTTTTCTAGAAGAAGAGAGATCTGAAATTATTGAAGCTTTTTTACAAAAAAACTATCGTAAAAGAGAAAGAACAAACTCGACCACAACGTTACAATATTCGGAAGATTTTTTGTTAAACACCATTCATGAGGCAAAGGAACTAGGTAGTAGTGATATTCATTTTGAAGCTTTTGAAGAGCAAAATAGAGTTCGGTTTCGAATAGATGGTAAATTATTAGAACGTTATATTATTTCAAATAACGAGTACCCGAAAATAATCAACAGAATTAAGATTATGGGTGGTTTAGATATCTCTGAAAAAAGATTACCACAAGATGGACGAATCAATCTTTCTTCGGATAATGAAGATTTTGATATTCGTGTTTCATCTTTGCCCACTTTACACGGAGAAAAATTAGTGCTGCGTATTTTATCTAAAGGTAATTTAACTGCATGTTTAAGTAGCTTAGGTTTTACTGAGACGGAATTAGAAACCTATAAAAAAGCAATAAAAAAACCCAATGGTATTGTCTTAATTTCGGGGCCTACAGGTTCAGGGAAAACCACAACTTTATACGCTACTTTAAAGTTGTTAAATACTAATGACACTAATATACTTACAATTGAAGATCCTATAGAGTATACATTAGAAGGAGTAAATCAAGTGCAACTAAAAGAAAATATCGGTTTAGATTTTGCAAGTACTTTACGTACTTTTTTAAGACAAGACCCAGATATTATAATGGTTGGAGAAATCAGAGATGTAGCTACTGCAAATATGGCTATTAGAGCAGCTTTAACTGGTCATATGGTATTATCAACTATACATACAAACTCTGCTTGGGCAACCATTTCTCGACTTATTGATATGGGAATTCCTCCTTTTTTAATAGCGAGTACTTTAAACATAAGCGTAGCACAACGATTGATTCGAAAACTATGTAACTCTTGTAAAAAAGCGGAAGAAGTATCTAACAATAAGCTGTCAATAGAACACCAAAGACAACATAGAATAAAAAATCATTATGTAGCTACTGGTTGCTCTGAATGTTATCAAACAGGATATAAAGGAAGAAAAGCTATTTATGAGATTATTCCTATAACAAAAGAACTAGTGCTAAACATTCAAGAAAAAGAATTAGACATCTCAGAATACCTTATGAAAAATAAGATTGCTACCTTGCAAAGTAACGCGCTAGGTTTAGTAAAAAACGGAACCACATCTATAGATGAAATATACTCTTTATTAATTTCTTAACATGTCAAAACAACAAAAAACATATCTATTGTTAGCTGGAGTACTAGCTGTTTGGGGAGTAATCGGCTACCAAATATTTAGCCAATTAAGCCCAACAGAAAACATTTTACCCGTAAAGAGTGAAAATTTAAAATATGTTCCTAAACTTAAAATTGAGCAAGAAAAATATTTTGTAAAAGCAAATTACCGAGATCCTTTTTTAGGCAAACTTTACGCTACAAAAAAAAGGAAGGTAAAAAAAATTACTCCTCAAAAGGAAACCATTCCTTTTCCTTCTGTTACTTATAATGGTATTATTGAAGGAGCTCAAAAAAAATCTTACATAATTACTGTTAACGGCAAACAAGAGATCTTGAAAATTAATCAAACTTTCGAGAGTATTACTCTTTTACAAGCCAATAGTAAAGAAGCAAAAATTAAGTTTAAAGGTGTAATTAAAAGAATTTCAATACAATAATGTGGTTTTTAAAAAAAGAAAAAGCAGGAGCATTACAATATGTGTTAGTTATCTCTGTAATTATTGCATTCATTCTTTTTGCGTTTATTTCTTTGATTTACTTACAACAAAAATTACAAATAAAGAATGCATTTTATAAAGAGACTATTCAGAATGTACAATTAGGATTTAATTATATTAGTGATCTTCCTTATGATAAACCAATAGAAACAAGACTTTCAGAAAATGAACTTGAAAAGACTACTTTTTTAAGAAGTTATTGGGGAATCTTTGATATTGTAAGCGTTTCTTCATCAATTAAAAATGAATATTTTCAGAAAATTGGGTTAATAGGGAATCAAAATAATCAAAGAGAGGCTCTATACCTTCAAGATAACAATACTCCTTTAGTCGTTGTAGGTCATGCAAAAATAAAAGGAAATGTATCTTTACCAAAGCAAGGAGTGAAGAGTGGTAATATTTCAGGTAATTCTTATTATGGAAATCAGCTAATTTATGGAAGTCAAAAAACAAGCAACACTTCGTTACCTTCGATAAACAATATAGCATATATAAAGAGTTTATTTAAGCGAAACTACATGAATGATAGTGTTAAGTACTTTCAGTTAGAAAATGGTTTAAAACATACACAATTATTTAGTCAACCAACGGCTATTCATTATACTCAAGATAACATTCATTTATCTGATATAGCATTACAAGGAAACATTATTATACATTCAGAAAACACCATTACGATAGATGCTACTGCAAAACTAGAGGACATTATTTTAATAGCTCCTACTATAAAAATATTAAAAAAAGTAACTGGGAATTTCCAAGCTTTTGCTACTGATATGATTTTGGCAGAAGAGAATTGTAAATTGAATTACCCATCCGCTTTAGTATTGATTCAGAATCAAAAAGCAGAAAAAGAAAATCAGATTAAAATTGGCGAAAACACTAATATAAAAGGAGTAATCGTTTACTATAACGAAAAGGATAGTCCAAACTTTGATTCACAAATTGTCCTTTCAGAAAAAACAATTATTACTGGAGAAGTGTATTGTAATCAAAATTTAGAGTTATTAGGAAGTGTATACGGTTCTATATATACTAATAATTTTATAGCAAAACAGTCAGGAAGTACATATGTGAATCATATTTATAATGGAGCCGTAAATTATCAAAAGTTGCCTGAGCAATATTGTGGGTTATGGATAAATAATACATCTAAAAAAGTAGCAAAATGGTTGTATTAAAAAAGCTACTCCAACAAAAAGTAAAAGCATCTTCTTTAGCCGAGGTTCTTGTGGCTTCTGTACTTATTTTAATAATATTTGGAATTGCTGTTACAGCACTTGATACAACTTTACAGAGTTCCGTTAATAAAGACACGCATCAAGTTGAAACAGAATTATACGAATTACAATATCTATATAAACATGGAAAAATAATATTGCCTTATAATGACGAAACAGATGATTGGCTAATTTCTGTTGGAAAAACAACCGAAGAGAAACAAATCCTGGTTCTTTTCGAAGCAACTCATAAACTATCCAAAAAAATAATCCTTAAAAAAAGTAAAGCACTTGAAGTTAACTAAAAAAATAAATGCTTTTACTTTAAGTGAAATGCTAGTTGTATTGGTTATTTCTAGCATTGTTATAGCATCAGCTTTTTTAATATTAACAATGGTTCAAAAACAATTTCGGATCATACAAGTAAATATGAATCAGAAGCACGAAATAAACTTTTTTGACCGCATACTCTGGCAAGATTTTAATAAATACTCAATTACTTATCAAAAAGAAAAGGATATTTTATTATTAACGAACCCTTTAGATTCAATCACATATTCTTTTTTCAAAGATTATGTAACCAGAGGAAAGGATACTTTATTTGTTCAAGTAGTAAATAAAGAATTATTTTTGAATGGGGAAAAAGTAGCATCAGGAGACATAGATGCTATAAAGATTGAAACGACTCCTTTTTACAGAAATAAAAAGATGTTTATTTACACATCTAAGGATGCAACCTTTTATCTGAATAAATAATGGCTTTTCAATTAGATAACATACAGGAAAATAAAAAGAGCAAAAATGATTCTTTTGATATAAATTCACTTTTAAAAAAGGAAATTAATTTATTTGGCACTTCTTTTTCTAATAAGAAAAAAGAAGCTTTTTATACAGAACTAGCAGTTTTATTACAAGCTGGATTAGAATTAAAAGACACCTTAGAATTAATAGGTGTTGAACAAAAAAAAGAAGTCGATAAAGAGCTTTTTAAAAATATTGTAAACGAGCTTATTTCTGGTAAAAATTTATCTGATGCCATTCATTTACAAAAATGTTTTTCTGAGTATGAATATTACTCAATCCAAATAGGTGAAAAAACAGGAACACTTCAAAAAGTAACAGAAGAGTTAGGATTATTTTTTAGACGGAAAAATGAACAACGAAGAACACTTTTAAACGCACTTTCATACCCAATAGTGGTATTGTGTACTGCCTTTTTAGCAATCCTTTTTATGTTGCAATTTGTAGTACCAATGTTTGCTGATATTTTTAAACAGAATAAAGTAGAATTACCTTGGCTTACACAACAGATTATTAATTTTTCTGATGGTTTTGCTAACTATTATTGGGTAGGCGGTTTAATTATTATTTCTATTATCTTTTTTATAAAATATTTTAAAAGAAAAACTTGGTATAGAAAATTATTCTCAACAATATTATTAAAGATTCCTTTTGTTGGAGACTTTGTTCGAAAAGTACGAATAGCTCAATTTACACAAGCAATTTCACTATTAGTAAGTGCTAAAGTTCCTCTCTTAAATGGGATTCAATTGACAAGAAAAATGATTGACTTTTACCCCTTACAAATTTCTTTGGCGCAAATAGAGAACGACATTTTATTAGGTAAAAGTCTACATAAAAGTATTGTGAGCCAATCTTTTTTTGATAGAAAAATGGCTTCTTTAATTAGAGTCGCTGAAGAAACCAATCAAACAGAAACTATATTTAATCGTTTAACTTATCAATACAATCAAGAAATAGAATATAAATCTAAAATGATTAGTGCAACTATAGAACCTATTATTATACTGCTCTTAGGATGTGTTGTTGCTGTTATTTTAATAGCAATGTATTTACCGATGTTTCAATTGAGTACTGTTATTAGTTAATCATTCTTCGTTTTTTGTAAAAAAACAGTAGCAGTTAAATAGTTTCGATTTGTTTTGTAGTTTTTTTTCTTCTCAAAATTTATTGAAATTAACTCTCCCAATTGCTGATGTTCTAAGTAATTTATTAATTTTAAAAGGCTAACGAAATCACCTTTTAATTCAAAAGAATACGTTTCTATTGTCGTTTGATTATTTTCAACTTTATGAGGCAGATCAAAAGCTATTATAGTAATGTTTTTTCCTTTTGAAAATTTAGTGATTTTTTCTAATAATATTTGTTGAAATGAACTTTCAATAGAAACATTATTAGAGGTTAAAAAAGTAGCTAAATTATTATTTTTCTGATGTAAATACTGAATTTTAGTTGCTGCATTGTCTACTAAGTTTTTTTCTTTTAAAAGAGCTACATTTCTTTTTTTTACTTCTATTGTCTGTTTAATTGCAAAATGATAAGATATAAAGATACTCACTAAAAAACCTACTAATAACCCAATGTTTTTTTGCTTATTATTCATGGTTTGTGTGAATTAAAATTTCAAAAGAAGTTGTCTTTTTTTCTTTTCCAAACTGAATGATAATCACATTATCTACCCATTCTTTCTTTTTCAAAGAACTTATAAAAGTTGTAAAATCTTCATTATTATTTACAATTCCTTTTACCTGTAATTGATTTTTAGAGATAACTATCTGCTTATCCTTTTCTATTCTTGTGGTTAAAGGTTGATATTTTATATCTGTTAAAGTAATTGAATTTGGAATTAACATTACTAATTCATCAAGATATAACGAAACTTTAGACTGAGAAACTGAATTTAAATTGGCAATTACTTTTTCTTTTTGATCAATTTGTGCCTGAAGCTTCACTAATTGGCTCTTATAGCTTTCATTTAATTGAACCTCTGCTATTAGCCCATTATTTTGTGTATGGTAATAATTAAAGAAAAGAAAATTTAGTAGTAGTGCTAAAAACAGAAAAAAAAGCCCTGTTTTTAAACCCAAAGAAAACAATTGCTTTTGAAAATAGTTATCTCTTAGTTCCTTCGTTTTTTTACTTAAACCTAATTGATTGTTTTTTTGTAGATAATAAGTAAGTACGCCTCCTAGTGGTAATAACTCTCTATTTGTTACTTCAAGATCGTTTATGGTGTAAGTAAAAACGGGATTATCAATTGTTTTCTCTATGCCTTTTAATTGATTGTCTTCAATTTTTAATTTCGAATTTGATGTTTGTATTTCTTTATTATCAACAAAAGAAAGTAAATTCTGTATTGCTAAATTACCTAAAGAAAACCCTACAACAGAAACTTGATGCTCCTTGTAGCTATTAATTAAAGTATCGATGTATTGTTTTCTGCAAACACAAACAAATGAAGTTGTATCAGTTGAGTAAACCTCATAGTAAAAATCTTTTAAAACAATATTTGGAAATGCTTTTTTTACAATACGCTCAGAAGAATCATCAGTAAAGGTAATTTCTTTTGAAAGTACTTGATCATTATTTATAATTAAAAATATATGCTGCTGATTCTTAAAAGATGAAAGAAGTTTATTAAAATCAGAAAAAATACTCCTGTCTTTTATAATTAATTCTTTTCTCTTTTTAATTAACTGTAAAAGAGAAAAAACTTCTTTACTATTATCTGTATTCTGCTCAATAGCTGTATACGTTAGCCCATATGTTATTCTTGTTTTTAACATTAACGGATAATCGTAGGTTTAATTAATACTGATAATTTTGTTTTAGAATTTGTTCTTGTTTTTTTACTAAACAACCATTTAATTACAGGTATTCTTGCTAGTAAAGGAACTCCAGAACCAGAATCATTCTTTACGTTTTCTTCTAGCCCTCCTAAAATAATAACATCCTGGTCTTGAACTCGAATCGTAGAAGTAAATTCTCTAGAATTCATTCCAATAGGTGCGCTAGCATCAATCTTCTTTCCATTAAAACTCGATTGATTTACGTTAATACTTAATGTTATCTGTTCGCTTCCTGACACCATTGGACGAATACTTATTGATAAATCAGCATCAATAGGTACATAATCATTCGTTATAACAGTTTGTGGATTTTGTGTGCCAATTA
This sequence comes from Tenacibaculum sp. AHE14PA, assembly GCF_019278465.1. Classification (GTDB taxonomy): domain Bacteria; phylum Bacteroidota; class Bacteroidia; order Flavobacteriales; family Flavobacteriaceae; genus Polaribacter; species Polaribacter bernardetii. The sequence goes on from NZ_CP058983.1 coordinate 1,609,943, forward strand.
CATCTGTTCTTTCTATTTTGTAATATGAACGTTCTCCGTTTGATAGAGTTGCTTGATGACCACTCAAAGTTGATAATTTAGGTGTTGATCTAATTTTAATATCACCATTGGTTTCCATTAACTGAATTTTAGCGAAAAAGTTAGGCACAACCTTTCCTGCATTTACAGGTCCCATACCATTGAATCCACCAATAATCTTATTTATAGTCGTGGCTCCTAAAGTTACATTTGCTGAAGGAAATAAAGAACCAATATCTTTTGTAGGTTCTTTACCAAGCCCTAAATCAATTCCAGCATTAACAGTTGCGTTTTTACTTATTTCTAAAATCATTACTTCTATTAAAATAAAAGGTATTTTTTTATCTATCTTACTAATAAATTTTTTAAATTTTTCTATCTTTTGAGCTTCTCCACTTACAATAAAAGAATTAAGTTCAATATCTGTTATAATTTCTAAATCCTTTTTAACATCTTCAGGTAGTATATTAACTAATGCTTCAGATTTTGAGCTATAATTCCCAAATGATTGATTATTCCTTGTATCTAATCTTTGTTGCTGACTACTAAAGTTATTTTGTTGATTACTATTATTAAAGTTTTGATTAGTATTGTTGCGGCTAGTATTGTAATTACTCCCTGAATTATTATTTGAATTAAAATTTCTTTGATTTCTACCACCGATTGGTTGGTTCATAATTTCAATAGAACGATACATTAAAGGAATTACAACCGAACTTCTTAAAGAAGCTTGTTTTTCTTTCCCAAAGTAATAAACACCATCTTTTTTCTTATAGGTAAAAGGAGAATCTTCTAAGATTTTAGTTAGCAAATCGTCGTATGAAATAGATGAAGCTTTTACAGATGCTGTTCCGATATTGTTTAATGGTGCATTAGTAAATACATTTATTTTTAAATCATACCCAATATCTCTAATGATAGATGATATTTGTGTGTTCTCAAAATCAACCTCTAACTCTTGAGTATCCATATCAAGAACCTTGAAAAAGAAATTTTTATTTTTATATCGTTTTGGTCTTTGTGAAGGTCTTTGCTTACTAGATGTTGTTGTTAATTGATTGTCATCACTTTCAAACAAGTAATAATCATCACTAGTTTTAGTAATTAACAAGTTGTTAGAGAAAGCCAATTTATCCATAGCGCTTTCAAAAGATTTTTCTTTTATATATCCTGATATTTTTTTATTCTCTAACCCAGGAGAAAAAACTAAATTCTTACCCGTTATATTTGTTATTTTTTTAAAAACTACAGATAAAGTATCCTTTTTTAGATCAATAAAAAACAAATCTTTATCTAAATTATAAGTGATAGGAATTTCTTTTAGTAAACTCTTTTTTTCTAATTGAGGGACGTATTTTTTTAAAGAAATAATATTCCCTGTGATATCAAACGTAAGTTTGTACTCTTTACATAAGTATAAAAGAATGTCTTTTACATTTGCATTCGAAAAATTATGAGACAAAGTGATGTTTTCAAGCTTAGTATCAACACTTAAATTTACTTTTTTTGCTTTTCCAACTGCTCTTATAAAAACAGGTAATTCCGTCTCACTAACATTAAAATCAACTGTCTGTGTTAATCCTTTTATAGAAGATTCCATACTATCTAAAACCTGTTCCAGTTTTTGGATTCGTTGCTTTTCTTTAAATGTTATTTCTTGAGAAAAGCTTTTTATTGTTCCTAGCAGTAAAAAAATAGTTATTACTGCTTTATATCTTTTTAGCATTTTTATTTATTTAACTGTAAAAATATTAGTTGAATACGATGTTTCATACTCACTATTTTTGGCTTTCACTCTCCATTCATATTCCCCTATAACCAACTCTTTTTTGAAAATTATTTTATCAGTAATAGTGTCCGATAGAATTTGCGTTGGAGTTTCAAAATTAGGTGTTGCTATTTGTAATTGATAAACATCAGCGTCTTCTATAATATTCCAATTAAAATTCACTTCTCCAGTCGGTACTTCTACTTTATCAGAAGGGGAAATTAAAATTACAGTTTTATTAGATATATTTTCAATAAAAACAGCTTCACAAGAAGTTATTATTAAAAGAAGAACAGTTATTAATAGTAATGATTTTTTCATTTTTAAAATTTAAAACTACTTTTAGTTAATTGTTTCTCTAATTCTTCAGGGTTTCTTTTAGTCGCACTACTACAATTTTGGTCTTCGTTTAAAATAGTTGCTATTTTCATCTTTCTTTTTGATGTTGTTCTCCAACAAAATGATGATAATTCATATCCAAATATTAATTGTTTTGACATATCAATATTTCCAATTTCTTTTTCGTTTTTATAAACAAGTAATCGTTGTTTGGTCTGTTTGTCTGTTTTTAAATAAACCGCATCTGACTTTTTTAAAAGGCTTAAACAATTTTCAGTTGGAATAAACCACAATGAATTAACTAATGATGCATTAGGAGCTTTTTTTAAATAGTTAAAAACTTCAACATTTGAATTGTTTAAAGCACTTACAACAGCAACCTTATTTTCAATTTGAAGAGTGATAAAAGATGATTTTAAAACAAGACTATCTTTTGAATTGTTTCTTCCTTTTGTTGATTCTTTATACTTTTTATATATTCGTTCAGTAAATAGTTTTTCAGAAACACCTACTTTTATATTATTTCCATATTTGGGATTCCCAAAAGTTTCAAAAGTAGTTTTTCGAATTGATTTTTGTTTTTCTCCAATAACTCCTAATTCTATTTTAGAATCCGTAGTATAAAAATTGTTTTTCTGAGGTAAAACTCCACAAGAAGTATATAACACACATAAAAAAAGTGTGATAATGAATAGCAATTTTCTCATTTTTAATAGCAATATTTTTATTGAGTAAAAAATTAGTGGTAAAAGTAACAATTATTTTTACTTTTGGCATTTAAAGCTCTGAAAACGATGATTAAAAAAGAAAAAATATTATTAAAAAAGGTAAATGCCTTTAACCTTCAAGAATTATTAGTGGTATTAATGATTATTGGTATCTTAATTTTGCTTGCTTTGCCTAAATTAATGCCACTTATATCGAAAGCAAAAAGTATTGAGGCGCAAGGAAACCTTACTCAATTATATAATATGCAGAGAAGTTATTTCTTTATGCACTCTAAATATTCTAATGATTTAAATACAATTGATTTTATAGCGCCTAAGACAGTCAACGAAGGTGGACGCTCTAATTACTCTTATGAAATAATTGAAGCAACTAGTGGTTCGTTTAAAGCTAAAGCAACAGCTATTACCGACTTTGATGGCAACGGTATATTCAATGTTTGGCAAATTGACCAAGATCAGAATTTAAAGGAATTGGTTAAAGATTAATATATTAAAACCTGTTTTTTGTTCTACTTTATTAAAAAGACATCATTACAAAGGTTTTTATTTCCCCTATTTATTCCCCTAAAAAATAAAAACCACTATAAATACAGGGATTTATAGTGGTTTTAAAAGTTTCTATCGGACACTAAACATCTTTTAATCTACACAGATACTAATTATCTTCTGCCCATATTTTTGCCAATTGCACTCCATAATCAATAGGCTTCTTCCCTATATAACTTAAAAACATTTTTTCAGTTCCATGAGCTGTAATATTCATCAACAATGGTGTTGGATATTTTTTCTGTGCATAAAAATTCGTCGCAAAAGACCTTCTACAAATATGAGAAGATACTAATTTATATTTAGGGTATTTACCTATTTCTAATCTCTCTGTCTCTTCGTTTCTAAGCTTACCCTCTGTTAGATATGTTAATTTAGCTTGCTTGCAGACTGTTTTAAGATATTTGTTAAACAAAGCTGAGTTACTACTCTCATTTTCACTAAAAGTAGAAGGAAAGTTACCCCCTAGAGAATCTAAAATAACTTTAACTTCCTCATGTATTGGTACTTGAACTATTTTTCCTGTTTTCTTCTGAGTTAATACTATAAAATTAAATCCATGATGTTCTTCTATCATGGATTTATTCATCCTCATTAAATCAGATACTCTTTGCCCTGTAAAGCATCCTATTATTAACCAATTTTTAGTTACTTCTAAATACTTATCTTCAAATTTTGTTTCCTGTATTTGCTTTATTTCTTTGAAAGACAATGTTATCTTATAGGACCTAGAAGTAAACCCTTTAAAATGTATTAACTGTGGGCTAACTTCTATATTGTTTTTTTGAGCATCAGTACAAATAGTTTTCACTTCTTTTAAGTATCTCCCTATTGTTCCTTCAGACAATTTTTCTTCTTCATCTAAAAAATCTATAAATTGTTCTCTAAATTTTAAATCAACATCTTTAACCTTCAACTTTCTTTTCACTTTTGCTTGAAACCTAACTAACTTATTAAGAATTGTTATTCTTTTCTTTATAGTAGCTTCAGACACTCCTTTATTACCATTAGCACTATACTTAAGACTATCAATGTACTTTTTAGTATAATCAATCAAGCAATTAAGCTCTTTGCTATCTGATTTACCTAGACATTTAGCAATTGAATCTTTAAGCCAAACAGAAGTAATATCTATTCCATCCGTATTACTGTTATTAAGTTCCTTTTCTATGAATACCTCAATATTTTTAAGGTCAACTTTCAAGTTCTTATTAAATGGATTATTCGTTTTCGGAAAGCCTGTTGATTTACTCCAATCTTTATAATCTATTGAGTAACCTGTTTTCCTTTTATAAGAAATAGTTTTACTTAAAGACAATCTTAAATAAATTTGAGAATTAGAAGTTTTACCTTGCAAAATAAACTTAATCCTAGCCATATTCTTTTTTACAAAGATAAAAATTTTTAGTCAGCATTTAGTCAGCCTTTCTTATATGCCATTATACACTATTTTACATCAGAAAATAAAAAACCTCTATAACCATCGTTTTTAAAGCCTTTTTGAAACTTCTAAAAGAAGCATCATATAATGACGTAAAAACTTCTAGTCCCGGCGTCTCCACTTTATCACCCTGTAAGTGTTATATTTACAGGGTTTTTTATTTTTAAGGCAACTAGAAATACTTCTTGTATATTTTTTTTCGAAAAAAAATAAAAAAAAATTTGTTGTTTTAAAAAATAGTTTACATTTACCGCATCTTATTAGATAGGTTTAATGTATCGTTCTACTTATTTCGTAAACAACTTTTATGAGAAGATAAAAAGCTGTTTGGTGTTTTGGAAACACAGCGAAAAAATTAAGGTTTCTTCTTTTTCAAATAACTACTCTTTACCACTGAATTTCGACAATCAGTGCGGTGACTGTTTGGCTCTAAGAGTCTGATATATTCATATACATTTTAGTTTTTAACAAATCTGCTATAAAATATAGCCTATAATTTGTTACGCATTATTTTAAAAAAGATATACGATTTCGTTGTATCTATTTTTTAAACAACTTCTCTGTACACAACATTTACAGGGTTACATTAAAAAACAAAATGAATACTAAATATAAAGATTTAATAGCACAAACTTTCGATTTTCCACAAGCGGAATTTCGTACAGAAAAAAACAATTTATTTTTTCATGATATAGATATGATGGAGCTGGTTAAACAATACGGTGCGCCGTTAAAGTTTACCTATTTACCTAAAATATCCGAAAACATTAACAATGCTAAAAATTGGTTTGCAAAAGCAATAAAAAAACACCAATATAACGGTAGCTACAACTACAGCTACTGTACTAAAAGCTCACACTTTAAATATGTGTTAGATGAAGCTTTAAAGAATGATATTCATATTGAAACATCTTCTGCTTTTGATATTGATATTGTAAAAGCACTTAAAAAATCTGGCAAACTAAGTAACGATGCTTATGTACTTTGTAATGGTTTTAAACGCGATAAATATATTGAGAACATTGTAAGTTTAATTGATGGCGGGCATAAAAACTGTATTCCCATTATAGATAATTATGAGGAGCTAGATCTTTTATTAAACGAAACTAAAAGTAAGTTTAAAGTAGGTATTAGAATTGCTTCTGAAGAAGAACCTAAATTCGAGTTTTACACCAGCCGTTTAGGTATTGGTTACAAAAATATTGTTTCTTTTTACGAGCGTGAAATTGCTAAAAACCCACAAGTAGAGCTAAAAATGCTTCACTTTTTTATCAACACAGGTATAAGAGATAACGCTTACTATTGGAACGAGTTGTTAAAATGTTTAACGGTATATATAAAATTAAAAAAGGTATGTCCTACTTTAAATAGCTTAAATATTGGTGGTGGTTTTCCTATTAAAAACTCACTAGCGTTTGATTATGACTATGAATATATGGTTGATGAAATTATCAATCAAATTAAAGCTGCTTGTGATGAAGCTGAAGTAGAAGTTCCTAATATTTTTACTGAATTTGGTAGTTTTACTGTTGGTGAAGCTGGCGGTGCTGTGTACGAAGTATTGTATCAAAAAAAGCAAAACGATCGTGAAAAATGGAACATGATTAACTCATCTTTCATTACAACATTACCAGATTCTTGGGCTATTAACAAACGCTTTATTATGCTTCCTGTTAATAAATGGAATCATAGATATGAACGTGTTTTATTAGGTGGTTTAACTTGTGATAGTGATGACTATTACAACTCAGAGCAACATGTTAATGGTATTTATTTACCGATATATGAAAAAGAGAATCCGCTGTATGTTGGTTTCTTTAATACCGGAGCTTACCAAGAAACAATTGGTGGTTTTGGCGGCTTACAACACTGTTTAATACCAGCACCTAAACACATTCTGATATCAAAAGACGAAGAAGGAAACATTGTTACCAAATTATTTAAAGACCAACAAAAAAGCGAAGAATTCTTATCAATTCTTGGTTACTAACAATATAGTATAATGAAAAATAAAAATTACGCAGGAATTCCAGATCAATACGCAAAACTAGAAAATGCACAAATCGTATTAATTCCAGTTCCTTATGACGGAACTAGTACTTGGCAAAAAGGAGCTGATAAAGGTCCTGATGCATTTTTAGAAGCTTCAGAAAACATGGAGCTGTATGATATCGAAACAAATACCGAAGTCTATAAACAAGGTATTTATTTAGCGGATGCTGTAACAGAAAAATCATCGCCAGAAGCAATGGTAGAAGCAGTTCATGCAGCAACTAAAAAGTTTATCAATAAGAAAAAATTTGTAACCCTTTTTGGTGGTGAACATTCTATTTCTATCGGAACGATAAGAGCTTTTGATGAATGTTTTAACAACTTAACTGTTTTACATATTGATGCGCATGCCGATTTAAGAAAAGAATACGAAGGTTCTTCCTGTAACCACGCTTGTGCTGTTTATGAAGCAAATCAGAATACTAATTTAGTTCAGGTTGGTATTAGAAGCATGGATGTTTCTGAGCGAAAGGAAATAAATGAAGACAAAGTGTTTTTTGCACACGATATGGCCGTAAATGAAGATTGGATGGACGATGTTGTTGATCAATTAACAGATAACGTTTTTATCACATTCGATTTAGATGCTTTCGATCCTTCTTTATTACCATCAACTGGAACACCAGAACCGGGTGGTTTATTTTACTATGAAACATTAGAGTTTTTAAAGAAAGTTTTTACAACCAAAAACGTTGTTGGTTTTGATATTGTTGAGTTATGCCCTAATCCGTCTGAAAAATCATCAGACTTTTTAGCAGCTAAACTTTACTATAAAATGTTAAGCTATAAATTTTCTAACGATACAGATGATGAGGAAGATATTGACAACAAAAAAGAGAATCGTGCTACTGTTTCTAAGTTTAAAGACAATGATAATGACGATTTTTAATTCTGTAAGATGTTAAAAAATATCGAAAATATTGAGCTTCATTATTTAACGTTAACTGATTATAAACAGTTAAAAGAAGCCATGATCCAGGCATACTCAAGTATGCCGGATTCTTATTGGAAAGAAGATCAAATTAAATCGTTAATCAACAAATTTCCTGAAGGGCAAGTTGTTATAAAAATAAACGGAGATTTGGCAGGCTGTGCACTTTCTATCAAATTAGATTATGATAGTTTCGATGACCAGCATACCTACGAAGATATTACTGGCAATTATACATTTAACACTCATAATGAAAATGGTGATGTATTATACGGAATAGATGTTTTTATAAAATCGGAATACAGAGGCTTACGTTTAGGCAGAAGACTTTATGATTATAGAAAAGAATTGGCTGAAAAACAAAATTTAAGAGGAATTGCGTTTGGAGGTAGAATTCCGAATTATCATAAATATGCGGCAACTTTATCACCAAAAGAATATATAGAAAGCGTAAAACGTAAAGAAATTCAAGATCCTGTTTTAAACTTTCAAATTTCGAATGACTTTCATCCTTCAAAAATTTTAAAAGGATATTTAGAAGGCGATGAAAATTCGGGTGAATTTGCCGTTTTATTAGAATGGGATAATATTTACTATGAAAAAAAATCTAAAAAAGCAGCAACAAAGAAAAAGGTTGTTCGTTTAGGATTAATTCAGTGGCAAATGCGCTTGTATAAAGATTTGGAAGAATTAATGCAGCAAGCAGAATATTTTGTAGACGCAGTTTCTGCTTACAGATCTGATTTTGCATTATTTCCCGAGTTTTTTAATGCGCCTTTAATGGCAGATAATAATCACTTGCCAGAATCGGAAGCAATTAGAGAGTTAGCTAAATATACACCGCAAATTGTTCAGAAATTCTCTGAATTGGCAATTACGTATAACATTAATATTATTACTGGTAGTATGCCAGAAATTAAAGATGAACTGTTATACAATGCTGGTTATATATGCAAAAGAGATGGCTCTACAGATCGCTATGAAAAATTACATGTTACACCAGATGAAGCTAAAGTTTGGGGAATGCAAGGCGGAAATGAGCTAAAAACTTTTGATACAGATTGTGGTAAAATTGGTGTTTTAATTTGTTATGATTCTGAGTTTCCTGAATTAAGTAGAATTTTAGCAGAAGAAGGAATGGATATTTTGTTTGTTCCGTTTTTAACAGATACTCAAAACGGATATTCAAGAGTACGTCATTGTGCGCAAGCCAGAGCAATAGAAAACGAATGTTATGTTGCAATTGCAGGTAGTGTTGGTAATTTACCAAAAGTAAATAATATGGATATTCAGTACGCACAATCTATGGTTTTTACACCCTGCGATTTTTCTTTTCCTGCAAACGGAATAAAAGCAGAAGCAACCACAAATACTGAAATGATTTTAATTGCTGATGTAGATTTAGATTTACTAAAGGATTTAAACCAGTTTGGTAGCGTACGAAATTTAAAAGATAGAAGAACAGATATATTTGAAGTAAGAAAACTTACTAAAAAATAATTTAAAATATAAAAAACATCTCGATACAAAATTTCTGAAAAATCGTATCGAGAACAAAAAAATAAAAATGAACAAACCAATATCAAATTTTATAGAAAAATACTTTTTACACTTTAACGCAGCATCTTTAGTAGATGCTGCCAAAGGGTACGAAACACAATTAGAAAAAGGTTCTAAAATGTTAGTTTCTTTAGCGGGTGCAATGAGCACGGCTGAATTAGGTAAGATTTTTGCAGAAATGATTCGTCAAGATAAAGTACATATTATTTCATGTACTGGTGCCAACTTAGAGGAAGATGTTATGAATTTAGTAGCGCATTCTCATTACAAGCGCATACCTAACTACCGCGATTTAACGCCACAAGATGAGTGGGATTTATTAGAAAAAGGGTTAAACCGTGTTACCGATACTTGTATCCCTGAAGAAGAAGCTTTTAGAAGAATTCAAGAGCATATTGTAAAAATATGGAAAGATGCAGAAGCAAAAGGTGAACGTTATTTGCCACATGAATATATGTACAAATTATTGTTATCTGGAGTTTTAGAAGAATATTACGAAATAGACATTAAAGATTCTTGGATGTATGCTGCTGCAGAAAAAAACTTACCAATTATTTGTCCTGGTTGGGAAGATTCTACCATGGGGAATATTTTTGCTTCTTATGTTTTAAAAGGTGAGTTAAAAGCAAGTACGGTAAAATCAGGTATAGAATACATGACTTTCCTTGCCGATTGGTATACAAATAATTCTGAAAACGGAATTGGATTTTTCCAAATAGGTGGTGGTATTGCTGGTGATTTCCCAATTTGTGTTGTGCCAATGCTGTACCAAGATATGGAAAAACCAGAAACACCATTTTGGAGTTATTTCTGTCAGATTTCTGATTCTACAACAAGTTATGGTTCATACTCTGGTGCGGTACCAAATGAAAAAATTACTTGGGGTAAATTAGATATTGATACGCCTAAGTTTATTATAGAAAGTGATGCTACTATTGTTGCTCCGTTAATTTTTGCCTATCTATTAAAAATGTAAAAGAATGAAAAGAGTTATTGTAAACTACGAAAAATTAACAGCTAGTATTTTAGATTTGTTAATTGAAGAATATCCTAACGGATACGATCACAGTGATATTATTTCGTTTAAAAATGCCAAAAACGAGACTATTAAAGCTGTAGAGGTTAAAACAGACGACACTTTATATTTAGTCAAAATCAGCTCTAAACTAGAGCAAACAATGGAAGATTATGCTGACGATGAAGATTCTTTTGATGAGATTAATTTCGACGAAGAATTTGAGTAGTACCTATTAAATATCTTTTTTTACAATACTAAAAAAGCAACCAATTTGGTTGCTTTTTTTATTCTTTATCATATTAAACAGAAAATGCTTAAATAGATTCTCCTAACTCTTTTAGTTTAGAGGTATTTTCTGCCATCATTAACTCATCAATAATTTTTTGGATATCTCCATTTATAATATTCGATAAATCATATAATGTCAATCCAATTCTGTGATCCGTCATACGACCTTGTGGAAAGTTATACGTTCTAATCTTAGCAGATCTATCTCCAGAAGTAACCATCGTACCTCTTTTTAAAGCATCCTCGGCATTTTTCTTAGCCAATTCCATTTCGTATAAACGAGAACGTAATACTTTAAAAGCTTTTTCCTTGTTTTTATGCTGCGACTTTTGATCTTGACATTGCGCTACTAATCCAGTAGGAATGTGCGTTAATCGTACTGCCGAATAAGTTGTGTTTACCGACTGACCTCCTGGACCTGAAGAACAGAAAAAATCGATTCTTACTTCTTTTGGATTTATCTCTACATCAAACTCTTCTGCTTCAGGAAAAACCATACAAGTAGCTGCCGATGTATGCACACGACCTTGTGTTTCTGTTTGCGGCACACGTTGCACACGGTGTACACCTGCTTCAAACTTTAACGTTCCGTAGACATCATCTCCAGAAACTTCAAACTGAATTTCTTTAAATCCTCCGTTAGTTCCTTCAGAATAATCTACTGTACTTACTTTCCAACCTCTACCTTCACAGTATTTAGTATACATTCTAAATAATTCTCCAGCAAAAATACTTGCTTCATCACCACCTGCACCAGCTCTCAATTCTACAACGGCATTTTTGGCATCTTCTGGATCTTTAGGTATTAACATGAATTTAATTTCATCTTCTAAAACCGGAATACGCTTTTTAGCCTCATCCATTTCCATTTTAGCCATTTCAGTCATTTCTGCATCACTTCCGTCTGCAATAATTTCCTTAGCCTCTTCAATTGAATCTGTTAGACTTTTATATTCATTACCTTTTTCTACAACCTTACCTAAATCTTTATATTCTTTACTTAATTTAGCGTAACGTTTTTGATCCATTATAATATCTGGTTGGATAATTAAATCCGAAACCTCATCATAACGTTGTTTTATAATTCTAATTTTATCTAACATCTTCTAACTTTTCTGGTTTGCGAATTTACGTTTTTTATCGGAATTATTTTTAAAATTCAATTAACTATATTTGATTTAAAACTGATTCATCAATAATGAAAACATTGCAGCTTTATTTTCTTTTTTATAAAACTAAGTTTTTCCTTCCCTTAGCGCTTACTTTTTTTGTGGTACTTAAGTTCAAAATGATGCCATTGGCTGTACTTACCTTATTTATAGCTTCTTTATTAGTTTGGTTTTATCAGAATTTTATTAATGATCGAAAAAAAGAAAAACTATATTTTTACTACAATATGGGTATTACAGAACTTAAATTATACGCTTTCATGTTTTTCATCAATCTTATCATTACCATAACACTAAACATTTGCATGAAATGGATTGTTTAGAAATTGATAATATTGAACTAAATTTTGGTACTACCGAAATTTTAAAAGCCATATATTTTAAAGCCGAAAAAGGAAAAATCACAGGTGTTTTAGGAAGCAACGGATCCGGAAAAACATCTTTATTAAGAATAATTTTTGGCGAACTACTACCAAAAAGCAAACTACTTAGAATAGATAGCAAACCTATTTTAACGCCACTTTACAAAAAAAGGATTGTTAAATATTTACCACAGTTTCATATCATACCTAATACTATTTCTTTGCAAGAAGGTTTTAAATTTTTCAATGCTTCTTTTACTGATTTCTTAACTGATTTCCCTCATTTTAAATCTCAGAAACAGCATCGCTTCTCGGAGTTTTCTGGAGGAGAAAAAAGATTGATAGAAACGTACATCATTCTAAAATCTGATGCAAAAATTGTACTATTTGATGAACCTTTTTCTCATTTAGCACCGCTTTATATTAAAAAACTAAAAGAAGTACTAGAGATTGAAAAACAGCATAAAATAATTATTATTACCGATCATTTATATCAAGATATTTTAGATATTTCCGACACTATGTATTTACTAAAAGATGGTTGGAGTAGATTATTAAAATCTCCCGAAGAATTAATTCAATACAACTATATAAACGCCTTATAAAAATCTAAATTTATGAAAAAATACTTCCTTTTACTCTTTGCTATTGCATTATTTTCTTGTAAAAAAGCACAAAAACCACAACCTAATTGGCTCGTTGGTAAATGGGAACGTGTAAATGAAAAACCGGGCAAAAGCACCTTCGATTTTTGGAACAAAGATCTAACAGCGATCGGCTTTACTTTAAAAGAATCGGATACTATTTTTAAAGAAATAATGAGCATCGTAACTATTAAGGACACTTTACATTTAAAAGTTGAAGGTGTAAACGAAAAACCTACTTTATTTAAGTTTACCCAACAAACTGACACTTCTTTTGTATGCGAAAACCAAGAGAATGAGTTTCCTAAAAAGATTTACTATTTTTTAGACAATCAGCAATTAAAATGTAAAATATCTAATGAGGAATTTTCTATAGATTTTGTTTTTAACAAACAATAAGAAAATAGCTACCTTTAAATAAAATTCACCTTTTATAATCTCTTTTTTTTAAAAAAATATACTAAAATAATATATAAACAAAGCTATAATATGTACTAATGGCAGAAAACATCAAATACTACAATAATTTAAAAAAATATGAAGATACTCTTGTTAACCTTCTAACTGATGAATCGTGTTTTTCTGACATACCAAAAACCTGGTATGTGGTAGTGGTTGATATTGAAAATTCTACAAAAGCTGTTAACGAAGGAAAGCACCACCAGGTAAACTTAACGGCTACCGGAGCAATTATCTCTGTTTTAAACACCATTAGAAAAGAGAAAAAAAATATTGAAATACCTTATTTTTTTGGCGGCGACGGAGCTACTTTTATTATACCTAAAACTATCTTAAAACCTATTTTAATCATCTTAGAAAACTATAGCCTTCATATTAAAAGAAATACGAACCTAACACTTAGGGTTGGTCATATTTCTGTTAATAAACTAGCTTCTGAAAAACATAATTTAAAGATTGCAAAACATCAACTAACAAATCAACTAACTATTCCGGTTGTATTAGGAAACAGTTTAAAGAAAGCTGAAGAATATATTAAAAAAACTTTCGAAGAAAAAAATGCTATCAGTTTTAATGAAAACCTTTTAAATTTAGAAGGCATGGAGTGTAGATGGAAACAAATAAAACCGAATCAAAACAAACAAAAGGTTATCTGTTTACTACTAGATTCTATAACTGAAATTAATCAAAGAGAAGTTTACAGGAACGTGCTTGCTAAAATGGATTTAAGTTTTGGTTCTTTTAAAGACAGACAACCTATAGTGGCGACTAATTTAAAGTTAAACTTTAATATTTCTAAAATATGGAAAGAAATGAAAATTAGTTTAGCTGATAAAAGTTTAGCCTATTTATTAAAAAAATGGACTTCTACTCTTATAGGTAAATTTTACTTGAACCTTTCTCATGATGGGAAACAATATTTAAAGCAAATTAGTCAATTATCACATACTTTTATGTTAGACGGTATGATAAACACTATTTTTATTGCTGATGAAGACAAAATTAAACCTTTTGTAAAGTATTTAGACGAACTAGAAAGAGATAAAAAAATTATATATGGTATTCATATAACCCATGCTTCTGTTATGTCATGCTATGTATTAGATAGAAAAACAAAACACTCTCATTTTGTAGATGGCACCGAAGGTGGTTATACCTCTGCTGCTAAAATGTTTAAAATAAAACTAAAAAACCTCTAACTTATAACCAACACCATGCACATTGGTTAATTTAATAGAACTGTCTTCTTTTAATTTTTTTCGTAATTTAGATATATACGTATCTAAGCTTCTACCCACAAAAACACCGTTATCTTCCCATACTTTTTTAGTAAGATCTTCTCGTTTTATAATTTGATTTGGACTTGCCACAAAGATTGCAAGAATTTCACATTCTTTTTTAGAAAGACTTATTTCTGTTGCTTTTTTTACCAATTTATTTTGTGTTGGGTAAAACTGAAAGCTTCCTATTTTAGTATACTCTTTAATATTTTCGCTTGTATTAACAACTTCCTTTTTTCCAGAAAATAGTATATGAATTATAAAAACGATTACCAAAAGAAGTAATCCAATTAAAAAGAAATTACTATGCCAAAAAGAAATTTCATACGCAAAAAACACTACCTGAATAACATAACATCCTTTAGGCAAAACACGCTCTCTGCAAGGTATTATTGTACTCTTTTTTAAAGCGCTGTTTTGATAACTATAACTTACTTCACTATTTAAACATCGCAATACTTCTACCCTATAATCATTTGGTAATTTTACTTTACTAAAACTAGTATTTATAAAAGTAACTAAATTGTCTGGCTCAAAAGAAAACTTCTTTTGAAAAGACAATTCATACTTATTATTTTCTAATTCGATAATTGGTAAAACTAAAGATGTTGAATCTTTATCAGAAAGCAATAATTGATTACCTACATCTCGCAAAGAAACCTTTACTCTTTCTGTAAAATCTTTACTACTATTTGTAGTAGAAAAAAACCATCCTAAAAGGAGAAAAAAAGCAAAGCCACAATATATATAAATTTTGTTCTTGTTCATAATCCTGGTAAATAACATACATTTTTATGACTTTTTACTACCATTCACACTTCTTTTACATTTTTTTGACACTCTTTGCAATTGCTAACCTTACTTTTATCATGTTCTTAATATAATAGTAAATTTCTATTCAATAGTAATTTTTAAATCTCTATAAAATGAAAAATACAATAATATGTTGTTGTCTAATTCTTACAATAAGCTGTAAAAAACAAAGTGTTACTCCAGTAAATTTAATAGTCGCTAACAATGTAGCAACTCAATATACAACTACACAAACTCCTTTAAACTATTTTGATAGCCAAAAAAGAAAAAATCCTGAGCCTTACAAATTAAAATTAGCTTCAAAAAAATTACAAAATAATGAATATGACTTATCAATCTCAATGGAATTATTTGATAATGCTCATTTTATATCTCCGAATGCTAAACGTGAATTTAAAGGAAAGTTTAAAGTAGTTTTTAACACTACTGATAAATTTAGTTTATTAGGTAAGCTTATTGAAAAACCGCTTTCTGTTGAAGAATATGATGAGCATCCGTTTACGAACGGCACAGTTAATTGGGTTAGAAAAAACACCACATATCGTCAGAAAATAAAACTAAACTCAACTAAAAACTTTCAAGTAAAAGGATACATTCAATTTACTATTGAACCACGATGTACTTTAGAAAAAATATCATTTATCATAAAACAAGTAAATGGTAAAATGAGTGTAGAATTATTTGGTTGTTAATTTAGACATACGATACATTACAACAGTTATCATATTCAATAAAAAAACTAATACTATGAATAATAAAATTATTACACTTATTACTCTACTATTTAGCATTACAACTATATTTTCTCAAAAGGATGAATTTAATTTGATTGCACTAGATTCTACCTGGGGACAAGAAGTTCTTCGTTTTCCCGCAAGACATATGAATTATATTGGTGTAGGCGATATAAGATTCCCTCCTAAAGGTTGGATAAAGCCAGAGCACACGTTTTTTTGGTCATACACATATGCTTGGAATATTAATGTAAATAGAAAAATTACCGAAGAAGAACTAACACTCGATTTAGTAAAATATTTTAATAGCTTAAATAAAGTTGATATGAATGCTACAGCTGATAAAAAGTATGCGTCTGCTAAAATAACTAGTATAAAAAAGACCAAATCAACTACTTTTTTCAAAGGATATATTAATACTTTTGATCGTTTTGCTACCAATAAGTTAATTACTCTAAATGTTTTAATAGAAAGCAATTATTGCAAAAAAGAAAAAAAAACAGTTATTCTATTTAAGTTCTCGCCTAAAGAGTTTAATCATAAAGTATGGAAAACACTTAATGAAATAAAACTACATACTTCTGTTTTAAATTAAAACAAAAAACCTCAGCATAATAACTGAGGTTTTTAAATATGAAATACTTTTTAGTTTAATATTCAAAAGTTCCAAACTCACTATTTATAGTCAGTTTTTTAGTTTCAGAGGCTTCCACTCTACCAACAATCTGCGCATTTACATTATAGCTTTTAGAAATAGCAATAATATCTTCAGCTACCTCTGGTGATACATATAATTCCATTCTATGCCCGCAATTAAATACCTGATACATTTCCTTCCAATCAGTTCTAGATTGTTCTTGTATCAACTTAAATAAAGGCGGAATCGGAAACATATTGTCTTTTACAATATGTAATTCCTCCACAAAATGCAAAATTTTAGTTTGAGCGCCTCCAGAACAATGAATCATTCCGTGAACAGTATCTGTATTAAATTTTGATAAAATTTCTTTAATAATTGGCGCATACGTTCTTGTTGGCGACAATACCAATTTACCTGCATCTATAGGCGAATCCTCTACTTCATCAGTTAATTTTGCGTTACCAGAATACACGAGATCTGCAGGAACTGCTGCATCATAACTCTCAGGATATTTAGCAGCTAAATAGTTGTCAAAAACATCATGACGGGCAGATGTTAATCCGTTAGATCCCATTCCTCCATTATATTCAGTTTCGTAAGTTGCTTGTCCAAACGATTCTAAACCAACAATTACATCTCCGGCTTTAATATTTGCATTATCAATAACATCGGTACGTTTCATACGTGCTGTTACAGTAGAATCTACAATAATTGTACGAACCAAATCACCAACATCTGCAGTTTCACCTCCGGTTGAATGAATAGTTACTCCGAAATCTTTTAGATCTTCGATTAATTCTTCTGTACCATTAATAATTGCTGATAAAACTTCTCCAGGAATTTTACTTTTATTACGTCCAATAGTTGATGATAACATAATATTATCTGTAGCGCCTACACATAATAAATCATCAATATTCATAATTAGTGCATCTTGTGCAATTCCTTTCCAAACAGAAATGTCTCCTGTTTCTTTCCAATACATATATGCCAAAGAAGACTTTGTTCCTGCACCATCTGCATGCATAATTAAACAATAATCATCATCATTTGTTAAATAATCTGGAACAATTTTACAGAAAGCTTTTGGAAACAAGCCTTTGTCTATATTTTTAATTGCATTGTGCACATCTTCTTTAGATGCTGATACTCCGCGCTGTGCGTAGCGTTTAGATACTTCGTTACTCATGTGTTGTGTTGTTGTTACTGCAAATTTAGTTTATCTATATTTTAAATCAATAAAAAAAGCGAACGTTTTTTAACGTTCGCTTTTTTTATTGATTTACTGTCCCATCCTGATATATTGTTATACTCAACATTATAAAATGGAATCAAACTACAGAAAGCCTACCAAAAAGGATTTATAGTTTAAATCTAAAGATTCTACAAAAGTCTGAATAAGGTCTACTAACTAAAACCAAAGCATTAAATAAGTGTGGTATTCAAGTAAACTCTAAAGTTAGAACTTGATTAAAAAAATACGGTGATTTTGATTATCAATTTTACAATTCACAAATGCATATTCCAAACACCAGCACAGCATCTTTTAGAATTAGAATAATAAGTTAGGTTGTTAGAGAAGCAAAAAGAACAGAGCTAAATATTTAGCCGTCAGAGATGGTATGAAAGTAATTATATTTGATATGATGATAGATTTTACCAATAAAGAGTTTAAGATTCTTATCAGAAAAAACAAAAACCCAAGTTATTTTGCCTTAATAACAGACGCGTATTCTAAAAAAATCATGGAATATAAAGTGATGTCACATCATAAATTTACATTTTTAAATAAAGAAAACAAATATATCACTCTACTTTTAAACTGATAAAAACCACCTAGATTAGTTTAAATAACCTGAACCTTGTTCATCTTACCTATTTGAAATATGAATGAAGCATTGTTAACTCATTCATAAGCGCCTTTATTAACTTTATATTAATTATCATTATCAATTTAGTTTACCAAACTACAGTTTGTTTTTTAATTTCAAGCTATTTAGTCTAAAAACCTGATCAATTTATATAAATTCAGGTGACTTTATACTTTGAATATTAAAAGGAGATGTAAAGGTTTCTTTTTTTATTCTTCTTATCTAAAGTTTGTTTACCTATACTATTTTTCTTTTCATCGATACTTAAACACCAATAATCTAATTTTTAAAAATTAGTAATCTCCTTAAATTATCTTTATTGTGTAGTTTAAAATTTGATTTTCGTTTTATAGTTAAATTTTCTTTTGAAGGGTTATTTGACAATAAAATTTATTTCCCCTTTTTGTTTTTATGACTCCTCCCCAGGGGTCATTTTTTTATTTAAAATCTACTGTTATTTAATACTTTCTTTTAATTGTTATATAGTTATTTTTTTCAACAACTCCCATAGATGCTCTCTTGTAAATTCCTCTTTTATGAAAGTTGTTTTTTGATAAACTAAAATACGATACCAATTAGACGGAATATGAATTTCGAAAACCAATTAAAATCTATTTTTTTAAATTTTGACACTATATGAACTGTTGCACTCTGTACTTTGAATCATAATTTGATACTTAAAACCTTTATTTAAAATTATTTTACTACAGTTTATTTATCCTTACTTTTTATTTTTTTTAATCAATACTTTAATACTCTTTATCTCACATTCAAAAACTAGCCTCTCTTACTAAATTCTCTTTATGGCATAGTTTAAGTTTGAATTAATTATCTTGAATGGGATTTATCAGAAAGGACGGCTTCTTTTCTTTTCCTCTTTATTTGTGACTTATTATAAATAACCGTGTCTCAATAGTGTAAAAGTTATTTTATCCCTTTTTAACAATTACCTCTAAATTTTGAAAAAAATAATTAAATTAAAATTTATAAAGTCATTGACTTCCCCCTTAAAATATTAATCCCCAGTTTTGTTTTTATGGCTCCTCCCGCAGGAGCTTTTTTTGTTTTAAAACCTACAGGTTTAATAATACTCATTTACTCAAGTCTTGGATATAAAAAAACAACACCTTGTGGGAGTTGCTTTGTGCTAAGTAATATTTTTTATGTAATAGCTTTTTAGTTAATCCTTAATTATATTATTAATTATTTTTATCAATTCTAAATCATGATCATACTTTTCTAATATTTTCTTTATAAAATTAATTTGAGGTTCAAGTTGAATTTTATAATAGTTTTTTATTAATGTATTCAACTTTTCTAAATTTTGATTGCTCAAGGTGTGAATAAATTATGTCAAACTCTACTATTAAAAATTTCCATTGAGAATAAATTGGGAGATTTATTAAAATTATTATCTTTAAAATCTTCCGGATCTTTGTATTCAAATATTACATTAACAAAATCTATTAATGCTGTTTTACCTGTGTTTTACCTTTCTTTATTTCTCTGTAATCCTCTTTAAGGGATTTAAATAGATCAAGTGCTATTTGAAAATTTCTATCATATTTTTGATTGTCAATTTCATTCTCAAGTAATCTGGATTATGTTTCATTAGCTTTTATTTGTTCTTTAAAAGAAATGTAAACTAATACTGCTCCTATTAAATTTATTATTGACGCTGTTATTCCTCCAATTGCATCTCCAATCTGTCCTGTTTCACTAAAATTAAAATTTTTTAAAATAAATGGTCTTGTAAAAACATAAGTACTTGTAAACAATATAACGCCAATTACAAAAACATATTATTTAAATTTTTGAAGTTTTTTTCTCTTTTAAGATATAAGTATATTCTTTTCACTTAACACAATTATGTCAATGAACTTTTTATTTTTAAAGGTTCTGAAAACCTACAGTTTAAATTCTCTTACGTGCTCAATACTTTCTTTAGCTTGTGGTAACCCCCTCTTTCATATAGCTAATTATTTATTCCCTATTTTTTCTATTAGGGACGTTAATTAATTCCTGTGCCAATGCTATTATGTTGCTTGTAGGAGAAAGTTTGTTTCTAATATCTGCTAATAAATTTTCGTTACCCATAAACTACAGTTATTATAGTTTGTAAGTTTTATTAACCTTTTCATCTAATGTTTAATTCTATATAAATTCGGGGGACTTTATATTTGAGTATTAAAGGGAATCAGTAATGGTTCATTTTCTTTTTTATTTCTAAAAACATTTACTTACTTCTAGTACCATCCAAATTAAAAAACTAGCACCTCTAACATAGTCAAGCCCTTTTACGAAGAGTTTTTCTTCTTATAAAACCTACAGTTTGTTGTGTTAATTCAACTCTATTATTCGGTTATGATAAAAGAAAATGTTTTTTTTTCTAAATGTATTTTAAAGCAACCTCTGAAATGAACCAATAAAGACCTAAGAGTAAAATGCATTGCCCCATATTTTCTCTCTCCTTTTCTAAAACTATCGGGTTCATCTTTTTTTAAGTTTAGAAGGTTATTTGCGGTTTTAGCAAAAATAAACCTACCATAAATATCTAATTTGAATAAAAGTATTCTGTGACTAATAGATGATTCTACACTTTTTATTCGTCTTACTATGATTGTAGCCCCTTCAATTGTTACTCTAAATTTATTTTAAAATTACGACAATTAAAGAAAATACTTCAATAACATTTATGTGATCTTTATTAAAGTACTTAGTTACCTTATATCTTGTTGTTAAATATACTTTACGCAATTTAGCTGAAGTAAGTTATTGAATTCAAATACATAATCGTCTCCATTTAGTTTTTTACATTTTGGAAATTCTTCTTCAAAATATTCTTCTAATACTTATCTAACTGTTATATTGTTTATAATAGTTTCTACAGTTTTAATTCTACTTTGTTGACTGAAGTACCCACTGTTTGCTTATCCTTATTCTTTGTTTTTTTATCGACACTTAAATACCATTTATCTAATTTTTAAAAATTCAACCATCTTCTTAAATTATATTTAATGCATAGTTTAAAATTTGATTTTTCGTTTATATAGTTTAGTTGGTTATTTGATTTAAAAAGAAGCATTACTTTGATGGAATGCTTCTTTTCCTTTTTACTACAATTATTTTGATATTCTGTTAAGTCTATAAACATTTATAGGATATCTTCCTAAATCTTTTGTTGTGTTTGTTTTTAATTTCATATCTCTTTTATTACTGTTTTTAATCATATTTTAGTTCTAATTTAAGTACTCCAGACAACTGTGCATAAAACGCCTTTTCATTCTTTGGTTGACTGGAATATCTACAATTATTTTAATATTCGTTTTCTAAAATTTTTGACAATAAAAATGAGCTTCAATTTGAAGATCTTGTGGTAAATTTCATTCAACTATTTATTATTTAATGATAGGTATTACTACACTTGTACCTAAAAACCTGAACCTTATTAAATTCTCTCAAAATTACAGTCACTAATTCCTCAATTTTATAACGTAATTAGAAAAATATAATGCTTAATTGAATAGCTATTATCCTTTTTTTTATTAAAGGTGGAATCCGAAAAACCTAATTTAAATAGAGTAGGTCATTTTAAATTATATAAATATGAAACAACTATCAATTTATCCATTAAGTTTATCTATTAGTAAAACCAATACAACTGTACCTCAGGCAACATTAGTCTTTTCAGCAGAAAAAAGAATAAGCGAAAACACAATCACCGTAACTATTACTAATGGTGAAACTGTCTATAAATTTACATCTAAAGATTTAAATAAACATATATCAGTAGGAACAATTACAAATGGATCTGGATACTTTAAATTAATTGAAGATAAAAATTTAAATGCATACGTTATCACATTTAGTGGATATGTTGTAAACGCTACCAAGGGAACAGTTAATAATGCAATAGTAGCATATATTACAGGGAAATTACCTAGTTAGAGCCATATAATCTATACATAACTTTTAGAGTATTATTAAGTTTAAATTTATCGAAGGGACTTCTATTTTTTTATTTATCAATATAAATCATTTATAGATAGCAGATATAATTATCATATTTTTTATAACTTAAATAAATAATCTTTATAAAAATATTTTTACTTAGTACAATTATGTCTATAAACTTCT
Organism: Tenacibaculum sp. AHE14PA; assembly: GCF_019278465.1. Taxonomy (GTDB): domain Bacteria; phylum Bacteroidota; class Bacteroidia; order Flavobacteriales; family Flavobacteriaceae; genus Polaribacter; species Polaribacter bernardetii. Next base: position 1,632,741 of record NZ_CP058983.1, read on the forward strand.
TTAAATTTTAAAGCATCTGAAAATCTACTGTTTTTATAATTTATGATTTTACCTTACTTTTATTACGATTTTTTCCTCTCTAACTAAATTTAAAACTTAATTTTTAACAGCTTGAGACTTACATTATGCTGAAAAAAAAATCCTATTCTAAATAAATCAGAAAAAAAAATTAATAGAAGTAATCGTCCTGGCAGCCTACAAAGATGTTATGACCCAAACTTACATTGTTGGACCACTTCTAATCTAGCTCAAAATAATTCATCTTGTGGAGAAACCTATGCTACTAGCTGTCAATACCATTATGCATCTGGCTGCTGTATCTAAAACTAAGCGAACTTAGGTTCGCTTTTTTATATCTCTCATTCTGCAGTTAAAATTCTATTAATTTTTATTTAGGGCATATATTTAGCTGTTTCTCATTTTATGTTTTCCTACTTTAATTAACCCTTAGTTTTTCCCATTTCATCTAAACTTTTATTTGTGTTTATCTAAAAAAAATATAATTATTAATGTCACAAACTACATTGCAGAATAAATAACATAATTATGAAATCTAAACCGACATTAGTAAGACTTATTAAAGTATTAGGTAATAAATACATTCTTAAATTCCCAATACTTAAACTTAAAATAACTGTTGATAAAGACTATTACACTAATATATCAAACAAACCAGATGAATATAAATTCCTTGTATATCCTTACAACTAAACAAACCAGAAACATATCTACAAGTTTTTAATTATCAATTAACTTCTACCACTTACCTACATAAAAATGTAGTTAATCTAAAGAAACACATACAAGTTTATTTAAATCAGATATTTACAAAACATTAACAATTAAAACACATAATCATGGCTTTACAAATCTCAAATAAAAAAGGAATTTTTCACTTAAAAGGTAAAATTAATTGTTCGACGGTTAAATCTTTTATTACTCATTTTGAACACTATATTTCAAGGAACAAAAAAACAATTATAAACATCGATAAAATTAAAGAGATTGATTCTGATGGCCTTAATGGTATAAAAAAATTGATGAAAATTGCTCTTAGAAACAAAAATAAATTTTTCACTGTAGGTCGTGGAGCTAGAGACATTTATGATCATTTTGATTTAGCATAATTATTCTAATGTTTTAATAGCTTATCTATACTTATTTTCTGATCATAGATTCATTTCTATTACAAAGGGTAACTAACTAATAAACAGTGTTTTTTTTATAAAAAAAATAATAAAAACAACTAAAATAAAGGGCGCAGCTTTCTTTTTCTATAAAATTAAAAAAGAGTGAAAACACCCTTGTTGTGCAAAGGAATTCTTTTTGCAAAAAAAGAGTTTTTCTTACTTCGTAAATAACAATTCTCTATACTTTGTTAAAGGCCATAAATTATCATCAACCATAAGCTCTAGCTTATCGCAATGATAACGAATCTCAGCAAAAAAAGGTTTTACTTTATCGCAATAACTATCTGCATTTTCTTGACCAATGAGTTTGTTTGATTTTTTCCGTTCTTCGGTCATTTTTTCAATTTTCGAGTTAATTTCCGCTATATGAATCGATATTATTTTAATTAAATCAATCTGTTCTTTAGCATATTTCTCAAACCCTTTTCCGAAAATTTCCTTTAACCCTTTTACATTTTCTATCAATGTATTTTGATATTGAATTGCAGTAGGAATTACATGGTTTCTTGCAATATCTCCTAAAACCCTACTTTCTATTTGAATGCGCTTAGCATATTCTTCTAATTCAATTTCGTGACGAGCAGCTACCTCTACTTTATTCATCACATTCATTTCTGTAAAAAGTGCTATTGCTTTTTTAGAAGCTTTAGCTTTCAAAGCTTGAGGAGTCGTTTTATTATTACTTAAACCCCTTCTTAAAGCTTCTTTTTCCCATGCTTCACCATAACCATCACCTTCAAACCTAATTTTCTTTGAAGCTTTAATATACTCTCGCAGCACATTAAAAACAGCCTCATCTTTTTTCAACTTTTTAGTATCTATCAAGTCATCAACCTCTATTTTAAATTCTTTTAACTGTTTCGCTATAATCGTATTTAAAACTGTCATTGGCCCAGCACAATTAGACCAAGAACCAACAGCTCGTAGTTCGAATTTATTTCCAGTGAAAGCAAAAGGAGATGTTCTATTTCTATCTGTATTATCTAATAATATTTCAGGAATTTTACCTACGATATTTAACTTCAAGTCTGTTTTTTCTTGTGGTGACAGCTTTCCTTTTGTAACATTTTCTAACTCATCTAAAACTTCAGACAATTGCGAACCTATAAATACAGATATAATTGCTGGCGGAGCTTCATTTGCCCCTAATCGATGATCATTACTCGCACTTGCAATTGAAGCCCTTATTAATTCTTCGTAATCATGAACTGCTTTTATAGTGTTTACAAAAAAGGTTAAAAATTGTAAATTTTTCATTGGTGTTTTACCAGGACTCAATAAATTAATTCCGGTATTTGTTGCCAAAGACCAATTATTATGCTTACCCGAACCATTAATTCCTTTAAATGGTTTTTCGTGAAATAGTACTTTAAATTGATGACGTTGCGATACTTTTTCCATCACATCCATTAATAACGAATTATGATCTACTGCTAAATTTGCTTCTTCGAAAATTGGTGCTAATTCAAACTGGTTCGGAGCAACTTCATTATGGCGTGTTTTTACAGGGATTCCTAACAACATACATTCCTGCTCCAAATCACGCATAAAACTCATCACTCTATCAGGAATAGACCCGAAATAATGATCATCTAATTGTTGTCCTTTTGCAGGTGAATGTCCTAACAAAGTTCTACCAGTCATCATTAAATCAGGACGCGCAGACATTAAAGCTGTATCTATTAAAAAATATTCTTGCTCCCAGCCCAAAGTAGCATTTACTTTCGATACATTTTTATCGAAATACTTACAAACCGCCGTTGCAGCTGTATCCACAGCCTGCAAAGCCCTAAGCAAGGGAGCTTTATTATCTAAAGCTTCACCTGTATACGCTACAAAAACAGTTGGAATACATAATGTTGTACCATATATAAATGCGGGCGATGTTGGGTCCCAAGCTGTATAACCACGGGCCTCAAATGTATTTCTAATTCCGCCATGCGGAAAACTAGACGCGTCTGGTTCTTGCTGCACTAATTGCTCTCCATCAAAACGCTCCATTGCACCACCTCCTTCAATGGTGTCAAAAAAAGCATCGTGCTTTTCAGCTGTAGCACCCGTTAACGGCTGAAACCAATGTGTATAATGTGTTGCTCCTTTAGACAACGCCCAATCTTTCATACTGACCGCTATTTGATCGGCAACTTTTCTATCTATTTTACTTCCAAATTCAATTGCGTCCTTAACACTCTGATAAGCATCTCTAGTCATATACTGACGTATGGCTTGTTCATTAAAAACATTTTTCCCGAACAATTCAGAGCGACGTCCTTTTTCTTCTATAAAAACTGGTTTTCTATGTAAAGTTTCTTTTAAAGCGCTAAATCTTAAAGTTGACATTATATATGGTGTAAAATTCGATATCAAAAATACAAAATATAATCTATTCTGAATAAGACCCCCTAAAAAATAGGGTCAAAATTAAATTAAAGTTAATTTTCAAAGTTTTACCCCTATAAATTTTAATATTAAATATAAAATATTCATTTTTGCATTGAATTTGATTATAAACACATTCCGATATTATCATGGCAAAAATTAAGTTAGAGTACATTTGGTTAGACGGTTATAAACCAACACAAAACCTAAGAAGCAAAACAAAGGTTGAAGAACACGATAATTTTCAAGGAACAATTGAAGAGATAGGAAATTGGTCTTTTGATGGATCTTCTACAAAACAAGCTTCTGGTGGAGCATCAGATTGCTTACTGGTTCCTGTGGCAATTTATCCAGATCCTGCAAGAGTTAACGGTTATTTAGTTATGACAGAAGTTATGAATGCAGATGGTACGCCGCACGAAACTAACGGAAGAGCTACTATTGATGATAATGATAATGATTTTTGGTTTGGATTTGAGCAAGAGTATTTTATTATGGATACCGCAACTCAACTACCTTTAGGGTTTCCTATAGGCGGTTACCCAGGGCCACAAGGAATGTATTATTGTTCTGTAGGCGGAAGAAATACACATGGTAGAGATTTCGTTGAAGAACATGCTGATTTATGTATTGAAGCAGGTTTAAATTTTGAAGGAATTAACCAAGAGGTTGCTTCAGGACAATGGGAATACCAATTATTCGCACAAGGAGCAAAAAAAGCGGGTGATGAAATTTGGATCTCTAGATATTTACTAGATAGATTAACAGAAAAATATGGTTACTACATAGAATACCACCCTAAACCTGTAAAAGGAGACTGGAATGGTTCTGGAATGCATGCCAATTTTTCTAATGAAGTATTAAGAACTTGTGGTTCTCAAGAAATATATGAAACTATTTGTGAAGCATTTAGACCTGTAACTAAAGAACACATTGCTGTTTACGGAGCTTACAATGACGAACGTTTAACAGGTTTACACGAAACAGCTTCTATAACAGACTTTAGTTTTGGTGTTTCAGATAGAGGAGCATCAATACGTATACCAATAATTACTGTAGAAAAAGGCTGGAAAGGATGGCTAGAAGACAGAAGACCTGCTTCTAACGGTGATCCTTATAAAATTGCAGCGAGAATTATTAAAACAGTAAAACCAGTAAGCGAACAATTCAAATAAATAATTTCCATAACAACACACACTAACAACAACTAAAAAGCCTTTAAATTAATTTAAAGGCTTTTCTGTTTTATATAATTAAACAGTATCTGTTATGTATTCTAATTTGAATAATTTCTGATAAAGAACCACATCGAAAACTATTCTAAACTAAAGGTTAAGTAATAAATTTTACTCACTCAATTGATAAAGTTTTATCAAAAATAAAAAACAGCTTTATAATTCTATTTAAAAGCTAAATAGATAAAAGAAACATATCCTATTAGCAGCACAAAACCTTTGATTCTTCCTATTTCATTTTTCTTATAAAAATAAGCCATCGGTAATAAAACAAAAGCGAAACCTAACATCCAGAATATATCTTTACTTAATATTTGTGGCTCGGTTACTTTTATAGTTGTTATCATAGAAGTTAAACCCAATACAGAAGCAATATTAAAAATATTAGACCCTAACAAGTTCCCTAATGATATTGCCTTTTCACCTCTTATTGCCGCTATTACTGAAGCTGCTAATTCCGGAACACTAGTTCCGATAGCAATCATCGTTACAGATATTACCCCTTCACTAATTCCTTGATTTCTTGCCAATGTTTTTGCGCCATCAACCAATAACTCAGAACCAAAATACAATGCCAATCCACCGATTAACAACCAAATGATTATTTTAAAATAACTTACCGCCGCCAGTGCATCATCTACCTCTTCACTGCTTTGATCTGATTTTGCATTTTTTATTAAATAAACTAAAAACAACGCTAAACCAATCAATAAAACACCACCTTCAATAGCATTTAAATCATTGTTATAGCTCAACATTCCCCAAAGAGCTAGAGAAAACAACATCATCACTGGCCAATTTATTTTATAAAAATCTTTACTTATTGCAATAGGACCAATTAACGCTGTTATACCTAAAACCATTCCGATATTAGCAATATTAGATCCAATAACATTGTTTATGGCAATTGCCGGAGAACCATCTAAAGCTGCCTGCAAACTAACTAATAGTTCTGGTGCTGAAGTTGCAAAAGAAACCACCGTCATACCAATTACCATTTTAGATATATTCAATTTAAAAGATAATCCCACAGAAGAACGAACTAAAAACTCCCCTCCAAAAACCAACAAAATCAATCCTATTATTATATATACAACACTCATGTAATATTATTATTTTTTGCGAAGATACTGCTTTGATTTCAAAAATTACAACCTTCAAATACATCAAAAAATACCTTCACCTAATTTTTAAAACAACACTTTTTATTTAGTTTTCAATAATCAAACAACTAAAAAAAGCTGCTATTTAAACACTTTTTGCTTTAGTTTTAAGTATTCATTTAAAAAACTTCTTTATTTTATTACATATTAAAACACAAAACAACCTAAAAAGTTAATAACTAAAACAAAGAACAAGTAATTTTAGTTTCAGATTAAAACACAATGCATTTTTTTATATTAATAATAAAACACAAACAGATTAATTTATACTTAAGTTTTTGGAAGTATGATTCTCTTTGATATATATTGATAAAACAATTCCGGAATCAATCAATATTAATCTATTAAAAACATTAAAATTCATGATAACTATTACTACTAAAATAATTACTATTGCAGTAAAAATTGCAACTATTATAACACTATTATACTAATCAAATTTTAAAACCAAACTATATATTATGCTAACATTTATCGGAGTATTATTAATTATTACAGGGTTAATTACCATTGTATTAAATTCAATTTTTAAAAACAGTAAAATACTAAACTGGTTCACCCTACAAAGAAGCATTCAGCTAACCATACTTGGTGCTCTTATGAGTATTATTACAGGAATGTTTTTTTACGCAGATGCCGGTACAGCCTATGCCGTACAATATGTTTCTGGTGGTGATAAAATGATTACCACACAAGGTTTAAAACTTAAATGGTGGGGAAGAATTATTCCGCTTTCATACGAAACATCAATAAAAGATATTATTGTTGATGATGAAAGTGAATTACCTAAAAGTGATCAAGGAATTTATAACCGAAAAGCTCAGAAATGGGAATTCAGTGATGCTATTAAAGCGGAGATAAGCACTTCTGTAATTGTAGGAGTTAACATTAACGACGAGGAAGTATTTTTAAATATGGCCGACAGAAACAGGAGTGAATCTAAATTAATATACGGAAGAGTTTTACCGAATATTGACGCAGCGATTAAAAATACATGTAAACTAATGGATGCCCAAGATTACATTTCTGGTCAAGCATCTGATTTTGACAGGTATTTTAGAGATCAATTAGAAAACGGAATGTATCAAGTAGAGCAATATTATGAAGCTGAAAATATGAATGAAATTGTAGGTGATACCACTACCATCAGAAAAATAAAGGTTGGTAAATCTAGTAAGCAAAAAAAGTTCAGAATAAAAAGAAATGACAATGGTAATATTGTTAGAGACAACTCTAATACCTTAAAACAATATGGTTTAAAAATATACCAAGCACAAGTAACGGGTATCGATTGGGAAGCTTCTTTTGACGAACGCTTAGATTTACAAAAAAATGAAGTTGCACAAACACAACTTGAAAAACAACAAGCAGAACGCGAATATTATAGAGCTAAAAAAGAAGTTGCAAAAGGAGAGTCTGAAAAAGCAAAAGAAAGAGCTCGTTTAGAGAAAATTCAAATTCAGCAAACCATTGAAGCTGAAACCGAAGCAAAAGTTGCTGGTTTTAACTTAATCAAAGAAAAAAAACAATACGAAGTTGAACAGTTTAAAGCAAAAAGTAAAAAAGTTGCTGCTGATGCAATGTATTACGAAAATTCTAAACTAGTTAGCGCTGGTTTAACTCCGCAAGAAAAGGCTGAGTGGGAATACAAAACAGCAGTTGGAGTAGCAGGCCAAATAAAAGATTTACAGCTACCATCTACATATATTGAAGGGAGTAAGAACGGGAATGACGGAAACTTGTTACAATCGCTAATTGGAGCAGATCTCGCCAAGAAAATGATGGAAAGTAAAAAGTAAACATCATATTTATTAAATTGAGTGGAGTAATCCTTTTTCACTTCACTCAGTTTAACAAATTATTTTTCAGTATTTTTGATATAGAATCAAACTTATAATGAAAAAACAATTTTTTAAATTTTTAGCAAAGTTAAATAAAATGATACTACCCTCTTTTACACAAAAAGAGTTAGACATTTCTAAAGCTACTAAATTTCAATTAGCAATTATTGGATGGCGTGCTTTTGTAACAATAAACTCACTAGACTAAAAAACTTATAATTATGAAAGAGCATATAAAAGTATATACAGGAACCACTATTTTAACAAACAGACTAGCTTTTTTACTTGACGAAGCTAACATAGCAACTTTAATTAAAGACAGTAAAGAATCTGGTAGATTAGCTGGTTTTGGATCAACTGGAGATTCTTGTGAATTATTCATCTACAAATCTGATTCTGAGCATGCTCAGGAAATAATAGATAATTTTAAGCAAGAGGTTAATTAATTTTAAAAAATAAAAAGCAAAAAAAAATGTTTTTTTGCTTTTTTAATTAAAAAACATCTGTATATTTGCACCCGCAAAACGGCCTCGTGGCGCAACTGAATAGCGCACTTGATTACGGCTCAAGAGGTTGCTGGTTTGAATCCAGCCGAGGTCACTAAAAAAACCACATATTAATTTATGTGGTTTTTTTGCTTTTAATAAATAGCGTAAAATACAGTCATAAAAAAACCTCGAAGATAACTTCGAGGTTTTTTTATGACTATGTAAAGCACATTAATTATTGACCTTTACGTTTTTTCCTCCATCTAAAATATAAAAATAAGAACGTCTATTCTTTTGATGCTCCTCTTTACTACATTTACTTTGATTTGCATCATCACAGTCGTTTAATAATTGACTTTCTCCAAATCCTAAAGCACTTTTAATTCTGTTTGATGCAATACCTCTAGAAACAATATAATCTTTCGTAGAAATAGCTCTACTAGTTGATAAACGCTTATTATACTCTTTAGTTCCTCTACTATCGGTATGTGATTCTATTTTTATAACCATTTCGGGGTGATTTTTCATCACAGATACGATATGCTCCAATTCATATTCTGCATCTTCTCTAATATTAGATAAGTCAAAATCAAAATAAATAGGTTTAATTACTATTTGATCCTCTACAATAAGAGACTCCAGTGTTAAATTTGCATTAATTAACTTATTATTTACATCTACTGTTTGTACTTGTTTTTGTGTATCTTTAAAATCTACTTTAGAAGCTACTACTGTAAAATTATTCTCACAATCTATTCTTTTAAAAACATACCTTCCATCTTCTTTTGTTATCTGTTTTGAAATAGGGTTGCCTTCTGAATCAATCAATCTAACCTCTACATTAAACATTGGGTTACCTGTACGAGAATTAGTAACAACACCTTCTATATCTTCTTTACAGTCATAAATTAAAAAGCTATAAATATCATCATCTCCTTTACCCCCTTTTCTATTTGACGAGAAAAAACCTTTACTTCTTTGATTATTTATTACAAAAGAAAAATCATCTAAAGGGCCATTTACGGGTGCCCCTAAGTTTATTGGTCTTGAAAATTTACTGTTTTTTATTTTCGATTCAAAAACATCTAAAGCTCCTAGCCCTATATGACCATCTGAGGCAAAATAAAGAGTATTATCAACACCTACAAAAGGAAACATCTCTCTACTTTCTGTATTAATTTGTTTTCCTAAATTGATAGGTTCTCCGTATTTATCATCTTCTAATATAGCTACTTTATAAATATCTGTTTCTCCAAATCCATTTGGCATATCAGAAACAAAATATAATGTCTTTTCATCAGGACTTAATGCTGGATGTCCATATGAATAATTATCTGTATTAAAAGGTAGTTCTCTTACTTTTGACCATTCACCATCAACATTAGTTGCTTTATAAATTTTTAAATGAGTTGTACGATTATCATCTCCTTTTAGCTCTTCACCGTCAAAATTATCTCTAGTAAAATACATTGTTTTACCGTTTTTAGTGATAATAGTGTTTGACTCGTGATAACTTGTTGATAATTCTTTTAACCTTTTTGCTTCAGAAATATCAAGGATTTTATCAGTATCTATATCTTTTAATTCAGAGCTATATATGTTTAAGAAAGGTTGATTATTCCATTCATATAACTTAACATCTTTTTTAATATTTAAAGGTTTAGTTGAGGCATAATATAATTTGTTATCAAATATAAAACCACCGAAATCTGAATATTTTGTGTTTGTAGCTACATTATGAACATTTATATAAATCTTTTCTTTATTCGTGTATTCTACAAAATAATCTTGATTTTCATCTAATGCAATTGGTCTACTATCTGTTGCTTCAATTTTTTTTATTTTTTGAAGCCATTTATCTGATTCAGAAACTTTACCGTTACTTTTTAATACCTGTGCATATCTAAAAAAGTGTTTTGTTGTTTCTTTATTTTCAAAATTCTGCATTAATTCTTCATACCACACCTCTGCCTTCAGAAACTCTGCATTATAATAATATGAATCAGCTAACCTACTTACAACTACTTGTGATGTATCTCCTTTTTGATACAAAACTTCATAAAGCTCTGCAGATTTTTTATAAGCAAACTCTTTAAAGTATCTGTCTGCTGCATATTTTCGTTGTCCAAAACTAACAACGCTGGTAATTAAGAATACTAATAGTATTGTTTTTTTCATCTGTTATTATATTTAGAAGAATCTTGGCGACTTCATTGTTTGTTGTTTAAAAATCTCGTAACGTAGCATTAATTCATAAGTCCCTGAATTATAATTACTATAATTAGAAGTCGTTAAATCATATGCAAATCCTATATACATACTTCTACTTGCTTGGAAACCTAATAAAGCACTTAACGAATCATCCCACCTCCATGCTAATCCTGCAGTAAACTTTTCTTGAAATAGGAAATTTGCAGAAACATCTATAGACAAAGGAGCTCCTTTTACAATTTTTGCCAAGGCCGCTGGTTTAAATTTTAAATCTTCGTTTATATCAAAAACATAACCTGTTATTAAAAAGAAATGTAAACGTTCTTCAGCTACATCTCCTCCATTTACTGTATCATCATAATGGTCTGTTCTTAATAAATTAGGAACCGCTAAACCAACATACCATTTTGGTTTATGAAAATATACACCTGCTCCAATAGTTGGTAAAAACTCACTAACATTATCAGACAAAAGAGCATCTGGATTTTGTGAAAGCCCTTTACTCCAGTCAATACTTAAATGTCTAGCTCCTAACTTTAATCCAAATGCTAAATTTCCTTCATCACCTGTACGTATTGTATACGAAACATTAGCATCTAAATAAATTTCATTTGAAGGCCCAATTCTGTCATTTGTTAAATTAACCCCCAATCCTACTCCACTATATCCCAAAGGAGTGTCATAACTTAATGTTTGGGTATCTGGCGCACCATCTAAACCAACCCATTGAGTTCTACCTAGTGCAGTTATTGTTGTATGCCCCCTAGAGCCTACATAAGCAGGGTTAACACTCATTGTATTATACATATATTGAGTATACTGCGGATCTTGCTGTGAGTAAACAACTCCTGATAAACTTAATAACAATAGTAATGTTATTTTTATATGAAAATTTATTCTATTCATACTTAAAGTATTTCATTTTACGATTTAATTATTTTATCTATTTATATATAACCATCCAGATGTAGGTTCAGAACCATCTCCAAGATCTAACACATAAAAATAAGTTCCAACAGGTAACTTACCTTCTTCATTTATTGTCACCCTACCGTTAGATATTCCTTTGAATGAAACATCAGTATTATTGTAACCTGAAGCTTTATAAACAGTGTTTCCCCATCTGTTATAAATCTCTAAGCTATTGTTAGGGTAATTCTCTATACAATCGATTACAAAAACATCATTATTTCCATCACCATTAGGTGTAAATTCATTAAATATTTTTATACATGCTTCTGCATCTCCAAAAACACCATCATCACCATCTACACTATCTGCAATTCCATCGCCATCGGCATCGGTTCCACTATCACCTACTGTTCCGTTTCCGCCATCGGTTGGATCAGTTGGATCGGTATCGTTTACGTCTGTGTTTCCTGCATCTCCAAAGTTTCCGTTGTCATCATCTACTTCGTCTAAAATTCCATCGCCATCACTATCATCTCCATCAACAATTCCGTCTCCGTTAGCATCTGAATCATCATTTCCGCCTTCTACAACATCATTGATTCCGTCATCGTCACTATCTAAATCTTGGTAATCTGGAACGCCATCGCCATCACTGTCGGTATTATCAGGCTCTCCTCCATTACCTTCTCCGAAGTTAGCATCGTCTGCATCTGCACTATCTACGATTCCATCGCCATCGGCATCTATTCCGTCTGCAATTCCGTCGTTATTAGCATCGATATTATCATCTTCTATAACATCATTGATTCCGTCGTTATCGCTATCTAAATCTTGATAATCTGGTACACCATCGCCATCGGTATCTGGCTCTTCATCTGCATCTACTGATGCGTCTGCTTGACCATCACCATTTGTATCGGCTCCTGATGCGCCATCATTGGTATCGATAACTCCGTCGCCATTAGTATCTAAATCAGCGTTTCCGCCTTCATCAACATCTAAAATCCCATCGTTATCCGAGTCTAAATCTAAACTATCTGGTACGCCATCGCCGTCTGTATCGTCGTTTCCTTCTAATGCATCTGGTATACCATCGTTGTCATCATCTATATCATCTGCATCTACAATTCCATCGCCATCAGTGTCGATTGCATCTCCGAAGTTGGCATCATCACCATCTACACTATCTGCAATTCCATCGCCATCTGCATCGGTTCCACTATCACCGACTGTTCCGTTTCCGCCATCGGTTGGATCTGTTGGATCGGTATCGTTTACGTCTGTGTTTCCTGCATCTCCAAAGTTTCCGTTGTCATCATCTACTTCGTCTAAAATTCCATCGCCATCACTATCATCTCCATCAACAATTCCGTCTCCATTAGCATCTGAATCATCATTTCCGCCTTCTACAACATCATTGATTCCGTCGTCGTCACTATCTAAATCTTGGTAATCTGGAACGCCATCGCCATCGCTGTCCGTATTATCAGGTTCTCCTCCATTACCTTCTCCGAAGTTTGCATCATCTGCATCTGCACTATCTACGATTCCATCGCCATCGGCATCTATTCCGTCTGCAATTCCGTCGTTATTAGCATCGATATTATCATCTTCTATAACATCATTGATTCCGTCGTTATCGCTATCTAAATCTTGATAATCTGGTACACCATCGCCATCGGTATCTGGTTCTTCATCTGCATCTACTGATGCGTCTGCTTGACCATCACCATTTGTATCGGCTCCTGATGCGCCATCATTTGTATCGATAACTCCGTCGCTATTAGTATCTAAATCACCGTTTCCGCCTTCATCAACATCTAAAATTCCGTCATTATCACTATCTAAATCTAAACTATCTGGTACTCCATCTCCGTCGGTATCGCCATTTCCTTCTGCTGCATCTGGTATACCATCGTTGTCATCATCTATATCATCTGCATCTACAATTCCATCTCCATCAGTGTCTAAAAACACAATTACATCTACAGTGGTTGTATCACAGTTACTTGGTACTGCTATCTCACAAATAGTATACGTTAATGTGTAGTTTCCTGAATCTGTACCTGCTGGTACAACAACGTTTCCGTTGCCATCTATTGTGATTCCTGATCCGTCATCGTTATCTAAGGTGATATTGATTTCTGAATCTACAACTGCTACTCCGTTTAAAGTATCGTTTGCGGTGACATCGCCTGAGGTTCCTCCTGCTGCTCCATCTACTGGGGTTGCTGTGAAATCATCTACTACCGCATCGATTGTTCCGTTTACAATTACATCTACAGTGGTTGTATCACAGTTACTTGGTACTGCTATCTCACAAATAGTATACGTTAATGTATAGTTTCCTGAACCTGTACCTGCTGGTACAACAACGTTTCCGTTGCCATCTATTGTGATTCCTGATCCGTCATCGTTATCTAAGGTGATATTGATTTCTGAATCTACAACTGCTACTCCGTTTAAAGTATCGTTTGCGGTGACATCGCCTGAGGTTCCTCCTGCTGCTCCATCTACTGGGGTTGCTGTGAAATCATCTACTACCGCATCGATTGTTCCGTTTACAGTTACATCTACAGTGGTTGTATCACAGTTACTTGGTACTGCTATCTCACAAATAGTATACGTTAATGTATAGTTTCCTGAATCTGTACCTGCTGGTACAACAACGTTTCCGTTGCCATCTATTGTGATTCCTGATCCGTCATCGTTATCTAAGGTGATATTGATTTCTGAATCTACAACTGCTACTCCGTTTAAAGTATCGTTTGCGGTCACATCGCCTGAGGTTCCTCCTGCTGCTCCATCTACTGGGGTTGCTGTGAAATCATCTACTACCGCATCGATTGTTCCGTTTACAGTTACATCTACAGTGGTTGTATCACAGTTACTTGGTACTGCTATCTCACAAATAGTATACGTTAATGTATAGTTTCCTGAATCTGTACCTGCTGGTACAACAACGTTTCCGTTGCCATCTATTGTGATTCCTGATCCGTCATCGTTATCTAAGGTGATATTGATTTCTGAATCTACAACTGCTACTCCGTTTAAAGTATCGTTTGCGGTCACATCGCCTGAGGTTCCTCCTGCTGCTCCATCTACTGGGGTTGCTGTGAAATCATCTACTACCGCATCGATTGTTCCGTTTACAATTACATCTACAGTGGTTGTATCACAGTTACTTGGTACTGCTATCTCACAAATAGTATACGTTAATGTATAGTTTCCTGAATCTGTACCTGCTGGTACAACAACGTTTCCGTTGCCATCTATTGTGATTCCTGATCCGTCATCGTTATCTAAGGTGATATTGATTTCTGAATCTACAACTGCTACTCCGTTTAAAGTATCGTTTGCGGTCACATCGCCTGAGGTTCCTCCTGCTGCTCCATCTACTGAGGTTGCTGTGAAATCATCTACTACCGCATCGATTGTTCCGTTTACAATTACATCTACAGTGGTTGTATCACAGTTACTTGGTACTGCTATCTCACAAATAGTATACGTTAATGTGTAGTTTCCTGAATCTGTACCTGCTGGTACAACAACGTTTCCGTTGCCATCTATTGTGATTCCTGATCCGTCATCGTTATCTAAGGTGATATTGATTTCTGAATCTACAACTGCTACTCCGTTTAAAGTATCGTTTGCGGTCACATCGCCTGAGGTTCCTCCTGCTGCTCCATCTACTGGGGTTGCTGTGAAATCATCTACTACCGCATCGATTGTTCCGTTTACAATTACATCTACAGTGGTTGTATCACAGTTACTTGGTACTGCTATCTCACAAATAGTATACGTTAATGTATAGTTTCCTGAATCTGTACCTGCTGGTACAACAACGTTTCCGTTGCCATCTATTGTGATTCCTGATCCGTCATCGTTATCTAAGGTGATATTGATTTCTGAATCTACAACTGCTACTCCGTTTAAAGTATCGTTTGCGGTCACATCGCCTGAGGTTCCTCCTGCTGCTCCATCTACTGGGGTTGCTGTGAAATCATCTACTACCGCATCGATTGTTCCGTTTACAATTACATCTACAGTGGTTGTATCACAGTTACTTGGTACTGCTATCTCACAAATAGTATACGTTAATGTATAGTTTCCTGAATCTGTACCTGCTGGTACAACAACGTTTCCGTTGCCATCTATTGTGATTCCTGATCCGTCATCGTTATCTAAGGTGATATTGATTTCTGAATCTACAACTGCTACTCCGTTTAAAGTATCGTTTACGGTCACATCGCCTGAGGTTCCTCCTGCTGCTCCATCTACTGGGGTTGCTGTGAAATCATCTACTACCGCATCGATTGTTCCGTTTACAATTACATCTACAGTGGTTGTATCACAGTTACTTGGTACTGCTATCTCACAAATAGTATACGTTAATGTGTAGTTTCCTGAATCTGTACCTGCTGGTACAACAACGTTTCCGTTGCCATCTATTGTGATTCCTGATCCGTCATCGTTATCTAAGGTGATATTGATTTCTGAATCTACAACTGCTACTCCGTTTAAAGTATCGTTTGCGGTCACATCGCCTGAGGTTCCTCCTGCTGCTCCATCTACTGGGGTTGCTGTGAAATCATCTACTACCGCATCGATTGTTCCGTTTACAATTACATCTACAGTGGTTGTATCACAGTTACTTGGTACTGCTATCTCACAAATAGTATACGTTAATGTATAGTTTCCTGAATCTGTACCTGCTGGTACAACAACGTTTCCGTTGCCATCTATTGTGATTCCTGATCCGTCATCGTTATCTAAGGTGATATTGATTTCTGAATCTACAACTGCTACTCCGTTTAAAGTATCGTTTGCGGTCACATCGCCTGAGGTTCCTCCTGCTGCTCCATCTACTGGGGTTGCTGTGAAATCATCTACTACCGCATCGATTGTTCCGTTTACAATTACATCTACAGTGGTTGTATCACAGTTACTTGGTACTGCTATCTCACAAATAGTATACGTTAATGTGTAGTTTCCTGAATCTGTACCTGCTGGTACAACAACGTTTCCGTTGCCATCTATTGTGATTCCTGATCCGTCATCGTTATCTAAGGTGATATTGATTTCTGAATCTACAACTGCTACTCCGTTTAAAGTATCGTTTGCGGTCACATCGCCTGAGGTTCCTCCTGCTGCTCCATCTACTGGGGTTGCTGTGAAATCATCTACTACCGCATCGATTGTTCCGTTTACAATTACATCTACAGTGGTTGTATCACAGTTACTTGGTACTGCTATCTCACAAATAGTATACGTTAATGTGTAGTTTCCTGAATCTGTACCTGCTGGTACAACAACGTTTCCGTTGCCATCTATTGTGATTCCTGATCCGTCATCGTTATCTAAGGTGATATTGATTTCTGAATCTACAACTGCTACTCCGTTTAAAGTATCGTTTGCGGTCACATCGCCTGAGGTTCCTCCTGCTGCTCCATCTACTGGGGTTGCTGTGAAATCATCTACTACCGCATCGATTGTTCCGTTTACAATTACATCTACAGTGGTTGTATCACAGTTACTTGGTACTGCTATCTCACAAATAGTATACGTTAATGTATAGTTTCCTGAATCTGTACCTGCTGGTACAACAACGTTTCCGTTGCCATCTATTGTGATTCCTGATCCGTCATCGTTATCTAAGGTGATATTGATTTCTGAATCTACAACTGCTACTCCGTTTAAAGTATCGTTTGCGGTCACATCGCCTGAGGTTCCTCCTGCTGCTCCATCTACTGGGGTTGCTGTGAAATCATCTACTACCGCATCGATTGTTCCGTTTACAATTACATCTACAGTGGTTGTATCACAGTTACTTGGTACTGCTATCTCACAAATAGTATACGTTAATGTATAGTTTCCTGAATCTGTACCTGCTGGTACAACAACGTTTCCGTTGCCATCTATTGTGATTCCTGATCCGTCATCGTTATCTAAGGTGATATTGATTTCTGAATCTACAACTGCTACTCCGTTTAAAGTATCGTTTACGGTCACATCGCCTGAGGTTCCTCCTGCTGCTCCATCTACTGGGGTTGCTGTGAAATCATCTACTACCGCATCGATTGTTCCGTTTACAATTACATCTACAGTGGTTGTATCACAGTTACTTGGTACTGCTATCTCACAAATAGTATACGTTAATGTGTAGTTTCCTGAATCTGTACCTGCTGGTACAACAACGTTTCCGTTGCCATCTATTGTGATTCCTGATCCGTCATCGTTATCTAAGGTGATATTGATTTCTGAATCTACAACTGCTACTCCGTTTAAAGTATCGTTTGCGGTCACATCGCCTGAGGTTCCTCCTGCTGCTCCATCTACTGGGGTTGCTGTGAAATCATCTACTACCGCATCGATTGTTCCGTTTACAATTACATCTACAGTGGTTGTATCACAGTTACTTGGTACTGCTATCTCACAAATAGTATACGTTAATGTATAGTTTCCTGAATCTGTACCTGCTGGTACAACAACGTTTCCGTTGCCATCTATTGTGATTCCTGATCCGTCATCGTTATCTAAGGTGATATTGATTTCTGAATCTACAACTGCTACTCCGTTTAAAGTATCGTTTGCGGTCACATCGCCTGAGGTTCCTCCTGCTGCTCCATCTACTGGGGTTGCTGTGAAATCATCTACTACCGCATCGATTGTTCCGTTTACAATTACATCTACAGTGGTTGTATCACAGTTACTTGGTACTGCTATCTCACAAATAGTATACGTTAATGTGTAGTTTCCTGAATCTGTACCTGCTGGTACAACAACGTTTCCGTTGCCATCTATTGTGATTCCTGATCCGTCATCGTTATCTAAGGTGATATTGATTTCTGAATCTACAACTGCTACTCCGTTTAAAGTATCGTTTGCGGTCACATCGCCTGAGGTTCCTCCTGCTGCTCCATCTACTGGGGTTGCTGTGAAATCATCTACTACCGCATCGATTGTTCCGTTTACAATTACATCTACAGTGGTTGTATCACAGTTACTTGGTACTGCTATCTCACAAATAGTATACGTTAATGTGTAGTTTCCTGAATCTGTACCTGCTGGTACAACAACGTTTCCGTTGCCATCTATTGTGATTCCTGATCCGTCATCGTTATCTAAGGTGATATTGATTTCTGAATCTACAACTGCTACTCCGTTTAAAGTATCGTTTGCGGTCACATCGCCTGAGGTTCCTCCTGCTGCTCCATCTACTGGGGTTGCTGTGAAATCATCTACTACCGCATCGATTGTTCCGTTTACAATTACATCTACAGTGGTTGTATCACAGTTACTTGGTACTGCTATCTCACAAATAGTATACGTTAATGTATAGTTTCCTGAATCTGTACCTGCTGGTACAACAACGTTTCCGTTGCCATCTATTGTGATTCCTGATCCGTCATCGTTATCTAAGGTGATATTGATTTCTGAATCTACAACTGCTACTCCGTTTAAAGTATCGTTTGCGGTCACATCGCCTGAGGTTCCTCCTGCTGCTCCATCTACTGGGGTTGCTGTGAAATCATCTACTACCGCATCGGTTGTTCCGTTTACAATTACATCTACAGTGGTTGTATCACAGTTACTTGGTACTGCTATCTCACAAATAGTATACGTTAATGTGTAGTTTCCTGAATCTGTACCTGCTGGTACAACAACGTTTCCGTTGCCATCTATTGTGATTCCTGATCCGTCATCGTTATCTAAGGTGATATTGATTTCTGAATCTACAACTGCTACTCCGTTTAAAGTATCGTTTGCGGTCACATCGCCTGAGGTTCCTCCTGCTGCTCCATCTACTGGGGTTGCTGTGAAATCATCTACTACCGCATCGATTGTTCCGTTTACAATTACATCTACAGTGGTTGTATCACAGTTACTTGGTACTGCTATCTCACAAATAGTATACGTTAATGTATAGTTTCCTGAATCTGTACCTGCTGGTACAACAACGTTTCCGTTGCCATCTATTGTGATTCCTGATCCGTCATCGTTATCTAAGGTGATATTGATTTCTGAATCTACAACTGCTACTCCGTTTAAAGTATCGTTTGCGGTCACATCGCCTGAGGTTCCTCCTGCTGCTCCATCTACTGGGGTTGCTGTGAAATCATCTACTACCGCATCGATTGTTCCGTTTACAATTACATCTACAGTGGTTGTATCACAGTTACTTGGTACTGCTATCTCACAAATAGTATACGTTAATGTGTAGTTTCCTGAATCTGTACCTGCTGGTACAACAACGTTTCCGTTGCCATCTATTGTGATTCCTGATCCGTCATCGTTATCTAAGGTGATATTGATTTCTGAATCTACAACTGCTACTCCGTTTAAAGTATCGTTTGCGGTCACATCGCCTGAGGTTCCTCCTGCTGCTCCATCTACTGGGGTTGCTGTGAAATCATCTACTACCGCATCGATTGTTCCGTTTACAATTACATCTACAGTGGTTGTATCACAGTTACTTGGTACTGCTATCTCACAAATAGTATACGTTAATGTATAGTTTCCTGAATCTGTACCTGCTGGTACAACAACGTTTCCGTTGCCATCTATTGTGATTCCTGATCCGTCATCGTTATCTAAGGTGATATTGATTTCTGAATCTACAACTGCTACTCCGTTTAAAGTATCGTTTGCGGTCACATCGCCTGAGGTTCCTCCTGCTGCTCCATCTACTGGGGTTGCTGTGAAATCATCTACTACCGCATCGATTGTTCCGTTTACAATTACATCTACAGTGGTTGTATCACAGTTACTTGGTACTGCTATCTCACAAATAGTATACGTTAATGTGTAGTTTCCTGAATCTGTACCTGCTGGTACAACAACGTTTCCGTTGCCATCTATTGTGATTCCTGATCCGTCATCGTTATCTAAGGTGATATTGATTTCTGAATCTACAACTGCTACTCCGTTTAAAGTATCGTTTGCGGTCACATCGCCTGAGGTTCCTCCTGCTGCTCCATCTACTGGGGTTGCTGTGAAATCATCTACTACCGCATCGATTGTTCCGTTTACAATTACATCTACAGTGGTTGTATCACAGTTACTTGGTACTGCTATCTCACAAATAGTATACGTTAATGTGTAGTTTCCTGAATCTGTACCTGCTGGTACAACAACGTTTCCGTTGCCATCTATTGTGATTCCTGATCCGTCATCGTTATCTAAGGTGATATTGATTTCTGAATCTACAACTGCTACTCCGTTTAAAGTATCGTTTGCGGTCACATCGCCTGAGGTTCCTCCTGCTGCTCCATCTACTGGGGTTGCTGTGAAATCATCTACTACCGCATCGATACAACTAACTGTAATTGTAAATGATGAAGATTCAGTAGAACAACCGTTTCCGTCTGTTACTGTGTAAGTAATATTCGTTGTACCTGCAGAAACAGCAGAAACTTCTCCTGTACTAGTGTTAATTGAAGCGACTCCAGGAGTGTCAGAACTCCAAACGATAGTCCCAATCGCTGTTGTTGATAAAGTAGTCATTTCCCCATTACAAAGAAGATTATCTCCTGTTATACCAGGAGCATTTGGAACAGAATTAATTGTTACTGATACATCTGAACTATCGGGACAAGGACCTGTTGTAATATATGTTACGGTATATGCTCCTGGTGTTGATGCACTAACATCAATTACTCCTGAAGAAGCATTAATTATAAGTCCTACTGTACTTGTAAAATTACCTCCAGTATCTCCCGTTATTGTAGGTGTTGGATCTGTTGCATCTGCGCAATATGCTCCTGTGCTATAATTAAAACTAGAATGTTCTAAATCATTAATAGTTACTGATACGTCCGAACTATTAGGACAAGCTCCTGATGTGGTATAAGTCACTGTATATGTACCCGGTGTTGATACATCTAAATCAATACCACCATTACCGGGCTTTATATTTAAGCCTGCTGGTGAGCTAGTAAATGTTCCACCAGCTAATCCTCCAATAGTTGGTGTTGGGTCTACTCCAGTCTGACAATAAGATGCTGCGTTATAATTAAAACTTGCATCGTCTAAGGCATTTACCGTTATCGTTCCTGTAGCGTTTACTGTTCCACAGCCTCCCGTTAATGGAATACTATAGTTAAATATTCCTGATACTGTTGGAGTTCCTGTAATTGTAATAACATCTGATGACCAAGAAGCGGTTACTCCTGCTGGTAAATCTGTTGCTGCTCCGATACCTGTAGCTCCACTAGTTGCAATCGTAATATCTGTTAATGCTGTATCAATACATAACGTTGGCGTTGTACTTGCCCCGGCTGCTGTATTGTTTGGTGTTACCGTTATCGTTCCTGTAGCGTTTACTGTTCCACAGCCTCCTGTTAATGGAATACTATAGTTAAATATTCCTGATGCTGTTGGAGTTCCTGTTATTGTAATAACATCTGATGACCAAGAAGCGGTTACTCCTGCTGGTAAATCTGTTGCTGCTCCGATACCTGTAGCTCCACTAGTTGCAATCGTAATATCTGTTAATGCTGTATCAATACATAACGTTGGCGTTGTACTTGCCCCGGCTGCTGTATTGTTTGGTGTTACCGTTATCGTTCCTGTAGCGTTTACTGTTCCACAGCCTCCTGTTAATGGAATACTATAGTTAAATATTCCTGATGCTGTTGGAGTTCCTGTAATTGTAATAACATCTGATGACCAAGAAGCGGTTACTCCTGCTGGTAAATCTGTTGCTGCTCCGATACCTGTAGCTCCACTAGTTGCAATCGTAATATCTGTCAATGCTGTATCAATACATAACGTTGGCGTTGTACTTGCCCCGGCTGCTGTATTGTTTGGTGTTACCGTTATCGTTCCTGTAGCGTTTACTGTTCCACAGCCTCCTGTTAATGGAATACTATAGTTAAATATTCCTGATGCTGTTGGAGTTCCTGTTATTGTAATAACATCTGATGACCAAGAAGCGGTTACTCCTGCTGGTAAATCTGTTGCTGCTCCGATACCTGTAGCTCCACTAGTTGCAATCGTAATATCTGTTAATGCTGTATCAATACATAACGTTGGCGTTGTACTTGCCCCGGCTGCTGTATTGTTTGGTGTTACCGTTATCGTTCCTGTAGCGTTTACTGTTCCACAGCCTCCTGTTAATGGAATACTATAGTTAAATATTCCTGATGCTGTTGGAGTTCCTGTTATTGTAATAACATCTGATGACCAAGAAGCGGTTACTCCTGCTGGTAAATCTGTTGCTGCTCCGATACCTGTAGCTCCACTAGTTGCAATCGTAATATCTGTTAATGCTGTATCAATACATAACGTTGGCGTTGTACTTGCCCCGGCTGCTGTATTGTTTGGTGTTACCGTTATCGTTCCTGTAGCGTTTACTGTTCCACAGCCTCCTGTTAATGGAATACTATAGTTAAATATTCCTGATGCTGTTGGAGTTCCTGTAATTGTAATAACATCTGATGACCAAGAAGCGGTTACTCCTGCTGGTAAATCTGTTGCTGCTCCGATACCTGTAGCTCCACTAGTTGCAATCGTAATATCTGTCAATGCTGTATCAATACATAACGTTGGCGTTGTACTTGCCCCGGCTGCTGTATTGTTTGGTGTTATCGTTATCGTTCCTGTAGCGTTTACTGTTCCACAGCCTCCTGTTAATGGAATACTATAGTTAAATATTCCTGATGCTGTTGGAGTTCCTGTTATTGTAATAACATCTGATGACCAAGAAGCGGTTACTCCTGCTGGTAAATCTGTTGCTGCTCCGATACCTGTAGCTCCACTAGTTGCAATCGTAATATCTGTTAATGCTGTATCAATACATAACGTTGGCGTTGTACTTGCCCCGGCTGCTGTATTGTTTGGTGTTACCGTTATCGTTCCTGTAGCGTTTACTGTTCCACAGCCTCCTGTTAATGGAATACTATAGTTAAATATTCCTGATGCTGTTGGAGTTCCTGTTATTGTAATAACATCTGATGACCAAGAAGCGGTTACTCCTGCTGGTAAATCTGTTGCTGCTCCGATACCTGTAGCTCCACTAGTTGCAATCGTAATATCTGTTAATGCTGTATCAATACATAACGTTGGCGTTGTACTTGCCCCGGCTGCTGTATTGTTTGGTGTTACCGTTATCGTTCCTGTAGCGTTTACTGTTCCACAGCCTCCTGTTAATGGAATACTATAGTTAAATATTCCTGATGCTGTTGGAGTTCCTGTTATTGTAATAACATCTGATGACCAAGAAGCGGTTACTCCTGCTGGTAAATCTGTTGCTGCTCCGATACCTGTAGCTCCACTAGTTGCAATCGTAATATCTGTTAATGCTGTATCAATACATAACGTTGGCGTTGTACTTGCCCCGGCTGCTGTATTGTTTGGTGTTACCGTTATCGTTCCTGTAGCGTTTACTGTTCCACAGCCTCCTGTTAATGGAATACTATAGTTAAATATTCCTGATGCTGTTGGAGTTCCTGTTATTGTAATAACATCTGATGACCAAGAAGCGGTTACTCCTGCTGGTAAATCTGTTGCTGCTCCGATACCTGTAGCTCCACTAGTTGCAATCGTAATATCTGTTAATGCTGTATCAATACATAACGTTGGCGTTGTACTTGCCCCGGCTGCTGTATTGTTTGGTGTTACCGTTATCGTTCCTGTAGCGTTTACTGTTCCACAGCCTCCTGTTAATGGAATACTATAGTTAAATATTCCTGATGCTGTTGGAGTTCCTGTTATTGTAATAACATCTGATGACCAAGAAGCGGTTACTCCTGCTGGTAAATCTGTTGCTGCTCCGATACCTGTAGCTCCACTAGTTGCAATCGTAATATCTGTTAATGCTGTATCAATACATAACGTTGGCGTTGTACTTGCCCCGGCTGCTGTATTGTTTGGTGTTACCGTTATCGTTCCTGTAGCGTTTACTGTTCCACAGCCTCCTGTTAATGGAATACTATAGTTAAATATTCCTGATGCTGTTGGAGTTCCTGTTATTGTAATAACATCTGATGACCAAGAAGCGGTTACTCCTGCTGGTAAATCTGTTGCTGCTCCGATACCTGTAGCTCCACTAGTTGCAATCGTAATATCTGTTAATGCTGTATCAATACATAACGTTGGCGTTGTACTTGCCCCGGCTGCTGTATTGTTTGGTGTTACCGTTATCGTTCCTGTAGCGTTTACTGTTCCACAGCCTCCTGTTAATGGAATACTATAGTTAAATATTCCTGATGCTGTTGGAGTTCCTGTTATTGTAATAACATCTGATGACCAAGAAGCGGTTACTCCTGCTGGTAAATCTGTTGCTGCTCCGATACCTGTAGCTCCACTAGTTGCAATCGTAATATCTGTCAATGCTGTATCAATACATAACGTTGGCGTTGTACTTGCCCCGGCTGCTGTATTGTTTGGTGTTACCGTTATCGTTCCTGTAGCGTTTACTGTTCCACAGCCTCCTGTTAATGGAATACTATAGTTAAATATTCCTGATGCTGTTGGAGTTCCTGTTATTGTAATAACATCTGATGACCAAGAAGCGGTTACTCCTGCTGGTAAATCTGTTGCTGCTCCGATACCTGTAGCTCCACTAGTTGCAATCGTAATATCTGTCAATGCTGTATCAATACATAACGTTGGCGTTGTACTTGCCCCGGCTGCTGTATTGTTTGGTGTTACCGTTATCGTTCCTGTAGCGTTTACTGTTCCACAGCCTCCTGTTAATGGAATACTATAGTTAAATATTCCTGATGCTGTTGGAGTTCCTGTTATTGTAATAACATCTGATGACCAAGAAGCGGTTACTCCTGCTGGTAAATCTGTTGCTGCTCCGATACCTGTAGCTCCACTAGTTGCAATCGTAATATCTGTTAATGCTGTATCAATACATAACGTTGGCGTTGTACTTGCCCCGGCTGCTGTATTGTTTGGTGTTACCGTTATCGTTCCTGTAGCGTTTACTGTTCCACAGCCTCCTGTTAATGGAATACTATAGTTAAATATTCCTGATGCTGTTGGAGTTCCTGTTATTGTAATAACATCTGATGACCAAGAAGCGGTTACTCCTGCTGGTAAATCTGTTGCTGCTCCGATACCTGTAGCTCCACTAGTTGCAATCGTAATATCTGTTAATGCTGTATCAATACATAACGTTGGCGTTGTACTTGCCCCGGCTGCTGTATTGTTTGGTGTTACCGTTATCGTTCCTGTAGCGTTTACTGTTCCACAGCCTCCTGTTAATGGAATACTATAGTTAAATATTCCTGATGCTGTTGGAGTTCCTGTTATTGTAATAACATCTGATGACCAAGAAGCGGTTACTCCTGCTGGTAAATCTGTTGCTGCTCCGATACCTGTAGCTCCACTAGTTGCAATCGTAATATCTGTTAATGCTGTATCAATACATAACGTTGGCATTGTACTTGCCGCGGCTGCTGTATTGTTTGGTGTTACCGTTATCGTTCCTGTAGCATTAACCGCAGGATTACAACCACCTGTTAACTCAATACTATAGTTAAAAGTTCCTGATGCAGTTGGTGTACCGCTAATAGTTATTTCATCGGAAGCCCATGAAGCACTTACTCCTGCTGGTAAACCATTTGCTCCCGAAACACCGTTATTAGAAATACCTGTAGCACCTGCTGTACTATGAGTAATATTTGTTAAAATTGTGTTTATACATACCGTTTCTGTACTAGAAGCTGCAGAAACTGTACAAGCACTACCATTAATTGTTATAATCAAGTTAGCATCATCTGATGTAAATGTATCTGATATTAAGTAATTAAACGTTTCTGTTAATGTTTGTCCTACTAATAAACTACTAACCGCAGGATTACCTGTATCTAAAACGTACGTATATGTACCATTAGGGTTTATTGTTATTGTACCATAGGTTCCTGCATAAACCAAGCCTCCTGGCGGAACTAAATTACCTTCTAAAGTAATTACAGAAACAGATGCCTCATCTTGCCAATATATATCTGAAACACCTGCTATTTGAAATCCTGGATCAACTGCTGTTACAGCTGGTCCATACCCATAACTTAGTCTTAATTTTTCTATTGGTTCTGTAAAGAAAACATTTATATTTCCTGTAGCTTCTGTTGTTGGTGCTGACCCTGTTCCGTAAAAAGTAGGGTTCCCTGTAGCAATAACATCTTCTGTTGTTATATAATTAAAAGAAGAGATAACAGCACCTGCGGCTGTTGTTCCTTCTATTCTTATTTGATCTTGCCAGGTATCTCCTTGTGAATAATCAATATCTACTAATAAAAAACCCAAGTTAAATACTGGTTTATCAAAATCGATAACCAAATCTGTAGTTGCACCAGGTATATTTGTTGCTGGATCTATATTGAAATACAAATACCCAGTATGGCCACCGTTTTGAGCAGTAGTGAATACCTTTTGATCATCTGTTGTACCAATACTACTAATATCTTCTGTTGTAAAATCTAAATCTGTAGCATTAATAGTCTTAGATTTTCCAGTAACTATTTCACCATCGATAAATTCATCTTCCCAAATTAAATGCGACAATCCTCTATCAATAGCATCTGCACCATCAGGACCATCATCTGTAATCACGTTTCCGTTAATTGTATTGTTAACATCTACGGTAATAGTATCAAAATTATCTTCAGCTACTGGTGGCTCTGTAACCCCATTAATATCTATAGAAAGAATACCTGTATCTGTAATCCCTAAATTATCAATTGCTGTATATGAAAAAATATCTTGTATTGTTTCTGTATCTTTTAAACCAGTAACCGTTGTATTTGTTTCATCAACATCATATATATAACTACCATCTGGCTGTATTATTATACTACCATAAAGAGTTGTATAAGCAACACCTACAGAAGATTGATATAAATTAATATCATCTACTAGTAATGGCGCATTTGTTGTTGAATCATTGATTAATACATCACCAGAAATAGTACCTGTATTATTAGCGGCTACTGAGTTTGTATCATCTATAACTGTTGGCAGTGTTGTAAACACCCTAATTATTGTTTGAGCACTAGCTGTATCACCTGATGTATCTGTCACCGTAACATCCATGGTTCTTATACCATCCGTGTATACAGGTGAATTATTTACTCCATCATTATCATTCCCGTAGTTAAAATCATTTAATAATTCTAAAAAAACACTATTAGGTATATTTCCTCCGCCAGATCTAACGACAGAAAAAGAACTATTTGTTCTCGTTAATGTTAATTGAACACCACTATATGTATGGGTATGTGTTTCATTTGGGGTAGTAAATCTATACTCATATGGGGCTCCTGCAGCCCCGTCGGTAAATTCTGCGTTATTTATATATATCAATTCAAACTCATCAACTACTCCACTTAAACTTATAGTCGCAGAAGTAATTTCATTTCCATCTGATGTTACAATAGGAGAAACACTTGTTCCGTAAATAGAAAAATACACTGGCTGAACTTGAAAATCGTGATTATTACCAGAAGTATTACTATTTAAATCTATAGTAGGTGCAGCAAACATTGCCGAAGAATAACTTCTTAAAGAAGTATTTACTGATGGTGTGTTTGGTATTAACCTATCGAAATACCCTTCCCACCAATTAGCGTTTGTAACTTTAATAGGATCTATAGGGCTACCATAAGAAAATATAGTAGCGAATAAAAAAACAAAAAACATAGGCACTACATTCTTCGAAGAATAAATGTAATTTTTTTTCATAAAAACGCAATTTAAATTATAATAACCTCTAACAGTGCTTTGCATTACACTATAATAAATACGATAAATAATACTTTTTGGTTTAAAAAACTAAAATAAATAATTACTTATTTTAGTACTCTCTAATCTATTTTTTTAAAAACAACCTGTAATTTACTACCAAATATAACAAAAAAAAACAAAATTTTATGCTTTTTTTAACGTTTAAAAAAAAGTCTTAAACTAATGTTTAAGACTTTTTAATCAAACCAACTTATAAAAAAACTAATTCCTACTATTTTTAAACCTTTACAGGGAATTACTCTACTCTTAATTTATATAATTCAACACCATACTTATAGCGTATTAAAGTTGTTTTATACATACTGTTATTAATTAAGACACCTCTTTTTATTAAAAGTCACATCAAAAACAAAAAAACCTCAAAAAAGTTTTTTTTGAGGTTTTTTAATCTACATATTTTCTTAAAATTATGCGATGTTCTGGCAATGATTTATCGTAATCATTTATCAATAATTCTAATATTTCAGGTGGTTTTAAACCAACTTCTTTTTTTGATTTATACCTTGAAACATATAAATTATAGGTTTCTTTATTTTTTTCGAAAATCAAAAAATGTTCTTCATTTAATATCGTAAAACATATTTCATTTCCTGAAAAAGCTTCCGATTCGTCTTTTATAAAATCAGAAAATTCATAGTATCTAAAAACATTTTCCATACTAAACGATCTCTACAGATAAACCTAATTGTAATAATTTAGAACACATAGCCTCTAACTCTTTATATTCACCTGTTTTTACGGCACACTTACCTTTGTAATGAACTAAAAAAGAGCATTGTTCTGCTTGTTCTAAAGTATGATCACATACATCTACTAAACTATCAATTACATGATCGAAAGTATTTACATCGTCATTATGTAAAATAATTTCGTGCTTTTTTGTTTCCTGAATTAAGACATCTAGCTCTTCTTGTATTTTTTCTATTGTACTCATCTACGCTATTTTTGATACTGCAAAGCTACCCAATTATTTCTGTTAATTGTTTTATTTAATGTTAAACCGTGCTTAGAAACCTCGGCATCTATAATAGAAATATCTTCTTTATAGAATCCACTTAACAATAAAACGCCGTTTTTATTTAAGCAACTTGCATATATTTTCATATCACTCAGCAAAATATTACGATTAATATTTGCAATAATAATATCGTACTTTTTATTCGCTAAAAGAGAAGAATCTCCTTCATAAACGGTAATGTTTTTACACCCGTTTCTCTGAACATTCTCTAACGAATTCTCGTAACACCAAGCATCAATATCTATAGCGTCTATTGGATTAGCACCTTTCATTTCAGCAAAAATTGCTAAAATTCCGGTTCCACAGCCCATATCTAACACTTTTTTGTTGGTTACATCTAAATTAATTAAATGTTGTACCATCATATGTGTTGTTTCATGATGACCTGTACCAAAACTCATTTTTGGTTCTATAACGATATCGTACTTTAAATTAGGGTTTTCATGAAATGGTGCTCTAATGCTTACCAAGTCGTCAACCTGAATTTGATTAAAATTTTTCTCCCACTCGGCATTCCAATTTGTTTGTTCGATTTCGCTGTGTTTAAAATTGATTGAAAATGCGTCTGATTTCAAAATAAAAACGTTTTCTAATAAATTTTCTTTCCAATCGTTTTTCTGAATGTATGCGGTAACTCCGTTTTCATTCTCTACAAAACTTTCAAAACCAACTTCACCTAATTCAGCTATTAAAATTTCTGTTGTTGGTTCTTTAGGTGATACTTCAAAAATATACTCTATATAAATATTATCCATTAAATTGATTTAATTATAGCTACAAAATCATCCGCTTTTAAAGCTGCTCCTCCAATTAATCCTCCGTCAACATCTGGTTTAGAAAAAATTTCTTTTGCATTTGCTGGCTTTACACTACCACCATATAAAATTGAAATCTTTTCAGCCACTTCACCTCCATACTCATTCGCTATAGTTGTTCTTATAAAAGCGTGCATTTCTTGTGCTTGCTCTGGCGATGCTGTTTCTCCAGTTCCTATTGCCCAAACTGGTTCATAAGCTAATATGATTTTAGAAAAATCGCGTTTTTTTAAATGAAACAATCCTTCTTTTAACTGATTATCAACAACTTTAAAGTGATTTTCTGATTTTCGATCTTCTAAAACCTCTCCAAAACAAAAAATTGTTTCTAAACCATTTTCTAAGGCTGTGGTTACTTTTTCAGCAAGAAGCTCATTTGTTTCTCCAAAATACTCTCTGCGTTCAGAATGACCAAGAATCACTAAATTTAAGCCTAAAGAAGTTAACATATCTGCAGAAACCTCTCCTGTAAAAGCACCATTTTTAGATTGATGCATGTTTTGTGCTGCTACTTCAATTTCAGATTTTTTAGTTCTTTTAATTGCGGTATTCAAATTCACAAAACTAGGTGCAATGATTACTCGCGTATCATCACCTATTTGCTTTTTTACTCCTTTTTTTATCTGCTTGATTAACGTTTTAGTTTCATCAAGGTTATTATTCATTTTCCAGTTACCTGCAACTATTTTTTTTCTCAAAATTACTATATAATTTATATTTTTATTACTTACTTAATGCCGCTTTCATCCTCGGATCGATAGATTCTGCTACATGACCCAAAGCTGTAATTCCTTTTTCATTTACAACCATATAACTTGGCACATCTTTTATCCCTAAACCTTTTGCATAGCCACCTTTAAGAGCTGCTGGTAAAAAGTAATGATCACCTTCTATATTAAAAAATCGTTCTTTTCCTTTTTTCCATTGCTCGACTGTTTTATCTATTGATAAGAATACAAAAACAACATCTGGATTTTCTGCTTTTAATTTTTTAATATCTGGTATTCCAGAAATACACTCAGCACACCATGACGCGCAAAGCTCGAACATTATTTTTTTTCCTTTATGTTTTGCTAAAATCTCTTTAAACGTGATTGATTCCTCATCTAAGGTTAAAAACCTCTCATTTAAAACATCTTGTGAAAAAGCAGCTGGTTTCTTCCCATTACATGATGCAAGTAAAACAAAAACGAATACATAAATAATTTTTTTCATAATTTTATTTAAAATTTTGGTGAAATTTAACAGCTAAAAATACGTTATTTTTTTAACTCCTTAATAATTGCACTATCCGTGATCTTTGTTTTGTTAAAGACTGCTATTTTTCCTTCTTTGTCAATCACTAAATAACGAGGAATCCAACTTAACGCCAAAAACTTCCCGAAACTACCTTCCCAACCAGATTTCATAAAATAATGTTGCCCTTTTAACTCCAATCTTTTAACTCCTTCTTTCCAAGAATCTAAATCTCTATCTAGCGACAGGTATAAATAAGCAACTTCACTATTTTCTTCTTGCTGTTTTTTAACATCTGGTAAATTTTCAAGGCAATCTTTACACCAAGAAGCCCAAACATCAATCACTATTTTTTTACCTTTATTTTTTTCTAAAATTTCTTTAAACTTTACTTCTTCGTTATTTATAGAAGTAAAAACATCATTTAGTGCTTTTTCAGAAAACTCCGTAGGGTTTTCAACAGAACAACTTACTAACAGCATTGTTATAAAAACGAATACGATACTTTTTTTCATACTATTTAATCTTATTTTTAATTTTATTAGACACTTTTGATGATTTAAAAAGTTTAATATCTCCTTTTTCATCAATAATCATAAACCTCGGAATTGTTTTTAAGTTTAAAAAAGCTCCTAACTTCCCTTTTCCCTTCTTCGGAATGTAATAATGCTGACCTTTTATACTCAAATTTTCAAGTCCTCTTTTCCAGTCGAAATAAGAATGATCTACTGACAAAAAAACATATTTAATTGATGGATTTTCTTTTTGCACCGCAGCAACATCATCAAAACTATCTTGACTTACCGGACAATACGTTGCAAAAACTTGTACAAATTGTTTCGTTCCTTTATTGTTTGTCAAAACTGTTCTTAATGTAATAGAATCTCTTTCTGTTGTTACCAATTTTTCATCTAAAGCTTCTTTATTAAAAGACTTAGGCTGAAAAACAGCACAACTATTCAGCGTTAAAAGGACTATTAAAAATAAAAATATTCTCATTTTAGTTTAATTTAATTCGTGGATCTAACCAACTGTAAATAACATCAACCAATATATTTATCAAAATAAATAATGTTGCCACGACTAACACACTTCCCATAATTACAGGTAAATCTAACGTGTTTAGCGAGTTTACTATTTCTTTACCTAAGCCATTCCAGTTAAAAATATACTCCACAAAAACGGCTCCTGCTAACATCGATGCAAACCAACCAGAAATTGCAGTTACTACTGGATTTAACGAATTTTTTAACGCGTGTTTACGAATTACCTGATACATGGTTAATCCTTTTGCTTTGGCGGTTCTTATATAATCTTGATTCATCGTTTCTAACAACGAGTTACGCATTAATTGTATTACTACCGCTAACGGACGAATACCTAATACAATTGCTGGCAACAACAAGTTTTTCCACTGAATACGCATTCCTTCTCCGAAATCATCAACTTCATACAAACTACCTGTCATTTCTAAACCCGTGTATTCATGCAATACAAATCCGAAAAACCAAGCAAATAAAATTGCCGAGAAAAAAGACGGCACACTCATACCTAATGTACTTATTACTGCTATAATTCTGTCGAAAAAAGTATCTTTATATAAGGCTGATAAAATTCCTAAAACGATTCCTAACAGCAACGCTATTACAATTGCAAAAATTGCTAAAACTGCGGTATTTGGTAATGTTTCTGCAATTACTTCGGATACATTCTTTCCGTTTTTTTGAAATGATTGTCGTAAATACGGATATTTAATCACCAGATTCACTTTACCTATCGTAAATAATTTTTGTCCACTATATTTCCCTTCGGATAAAAAAGTATAATCGTCAGTGTTACTGCTATGTAACGACAACGGCGAAACATCGTTTAAATAATACAAATACTGTGTAAATACCGGTTTATCAAAACCATACTTTTGTCGTATATTCTGTAGCTGTTCAGTATCTTCTCGCTGGTCTAACATCATTCTTGCCGGATCACCTGGCAACACATTAAACAAAAAGAAAATAACTGTAACGACTCCAAATAAAGTTAAGAATCCGTAGAAAATTTTATTAATTATATATTGAAACATATATAACAAAGATAAAAGAAAGTGTTAAAAAAGTGTACTTTTGTGTAACTTTTACAACAACACATGACTACACAACAATTAGTTAACGAAATTAAAAGAAAAAAATCGTTTTTATGCATCGGTCTAGATGTCGATTTAACCAAAATACCACCACATTTATTAAAAGAAGAAGATCCTATTTTTGCCTTTAACAAAGCAATTATTGATGCAACGCATCATTTGTGCGTTGCCTATAAACCGAACACTGCTTTTTATGAAGCTTACGGAATTAAAGGTTGGAAATCTTTAGAAAAAACAATAAAATACTTAAACAAAAAGCATCCTGAAATTTTTACTATTGCGGATGCAAAACGTGGTGATATTGGCAATACCTCAACGATGTATGCAAAAGCTTTTTTTGAAGATTTAGCATTCGATTCAGTTACAGTGGCTCCTTATATGGGAAAAGATTCTGTAGAGCCTTTTTTAGCTTTTAAAGATAAACATACCATTATGTTGGCACTAACATCTAACCAAGGCGCATTCGATTTCCAGACGCTAAGCGTTAATAATAATGAATTATATAAAGAAGTTTTAAAGGTATCAAAAAACTGGAAAAACTCAGAAAACTTAATGTATGTTGTGGGTGCCACCAAAGCCGAATACTTTAAAGAAATTAGAAAAATTGTTCCTGATAGTTTTTTACTAGTTCCTGGTGTTGGCGCACAAGGCGGAAATCTACAGGATGTTTGTAAATACGGAATGAGCAAAAATATTGGCTTGTTAATAAACTCATCTCGCGGAATTATTTACGCATCTAACAACGAAAAATTTGCAAGTGAAGCTGCTAAAAAAGCAGCAGAATTACAGTTACAAATGAGTGCTATCTTAAACTAAAAATATGGAATTCAAAGACCAAATAAATAGAGTTTTTGAATTACCAGAAACTCCAAAAAGAATCATTTCTCTAGTCCCTAGTCAAACTGAATTATTGGTTGATTTAGGCTTAGATGAATTTATAGTGGGTGTTACAAAATTTTGCGTTCATCCAATTTATTTAAGAAAAAACAAAACAGTTGTTGGTGGCACAAAAACCATAAATATTAATAAAATTAAGGCCTTAAAGCCTGATATTATTCTTTGTAATAAAGAAGAGAACACCAAAAAAATCGTAGAAGCTTGTGGGAAAATTGCACCAACACATGTTTCTGATATTTTCACACTTAACGACTCAAAAGAACTTATACTTCAATACGGAGAAATTCTTTCTTGTGAAACTCAAGCAAATAGAATAACGAAAGAATTAAACGATAAATTGAATGATTTTCAATTATTCACCAAAACTAAAACAACTAAAAAAGTAGCTTATTTTATTTGGAGAAAACCTTGGATGGTTGCAGGAAATAATACCTTTATCAACAACCTTTTAGAGCTAAATAAGTTTCATAATATTTACACTAATAAGGAGCGTTACCCAGAAATAGATTTACAGGAGCTTGTTAAAAATGGTGAACCTGATTTAATATTACTTTCATCGGAACCATACCCGTTTAAAGAAAAACATATTGAAGAACTAAAAAGACACTGTAAGAGCGCTAAAGTTATTTTAGTTGATGGCGAAATGTTTTCGTGGTATGGCAGTAGATTATTAAAGTCTTTTAATTATTTTAAAGAACTACAAAATATAACTTGATGTATCTTTATCTAAATATTTAACTCTATTTAATTTTTCTAACACTTGCATTGCTTTAAAAGCCGATCGATCACTTTTACATTCGTCTTCATACTTATAATCATTCGCTCTTTCAACCAATTTACGATACCTTTCTTCTAGGTGCTTCCTATATGTTTGTAGTTGATTAATTCTTGACATTTTAAATTTGGTTATGCTGTTCATAAATATACATAAATATTTGAATTACAACCATATAAAAACAACCTACTTTAAAAAAAAATATTTTTACTGTTCTAAAAAAAAGCCTCACAAATTTGTGAGGCTTTTTTTACTAGATTTTTTTAAGATAAATAACTTACTAATCTTGCAATGCAAATACTTGGCGTAATAAAGCTGTATTACGCAAACCTGCTTTTTCACGAATACCTTTTTCTTCGACAGCTATCATCGTAAAAACACCTTTTAAAGCTTCTCCTGTAACATAATCTGTTAAATCTGGATTCACTTTCTTAACAAAAGGGATACTATTGTATTTATTAATTAAGTTCGACCAAATTTTATCTGCACCTACTTTTGCAAAAGAATTTTTAATGACCGGATTAAATTGATTATATAAAGCTGTATTTGTTTTTCCTTTTAAATAAGTTGTTGCTGCATTTTGCTCACCTAATAAAATGTTTTTAGCATCATTAAAACTTATTTCTTTAACTGCGTTTACAAAAATTGGCGTTGCTGTTTTAACGGCATCTTCTGCTGTTCTGTTAATTGCTTTTAAACCTTCATCTGCTAAATTACTTAAACCAATCTTACGCAACCCTTTATCTACCGCTTGTAATTCTTTTGGTAAAAGAATTTTTACTAGTTTGTTTCTATAAAAACCATCTTTTGCTGTTAGTTTAGAAACCTGATTTTCGATTCCGTTATCTAATGCCTGGCGTAAACCGTTTCCTATTTGTTGCTGTGACAATGCGCCGCCTTGTGGTAATTGGTTTACAACTTTCTGTAATTCTGCGCATCCTGTAAGTAAAACAACAAATGCTAATGCTATAATTTTTTTCATGTTTGTTTGATTTAATATATCTTTTAGAAACAATTAATTTGTAATTGTCACATTATTTAATATTTTATTGAAAGCTATCTGTTTTTTTATCATAACTATATGGGCAATGTTTACAACCACTTTTACAACAGTAACCTCGCCTTAAGTGATAGGTTTCTTTAAAAACCCTATATCCGTCTTCGTTAATATAATACTCATCAGGAGTTGCCCTTAAAATTTCATTTCTCATAGTACAAATATCAAAAAAAGATACATTAAATCAGCATTTATTAACTGTTGATTTAATGTATCTCTTTATTTTTTATGGAAAAATTATTTATTTTCTTCCTTTTTCTGGCGGATATTTAGCCATTATTTCATTCACAAATTCTTTAACGCGAGCTTCTCTTTTTTCAACATTACTCGTCTTTAACGCTCCCGTACCAACACCTTGCCAAACTAGCTCTTTCTTTTTCGCATCTAATAAATCAACAAACAATGTTCCTTCTGTATACTGAGAAACACTCATACGATTCATACCGTAATAATATGGATAATAAAATCCGCCGTACATATTATCGTTTATATTGATTTTTTCACGCGATTTTGTAAACAGACTCACTAAAATATCTGGAGTGGCTGATTTTGTCATTCCTTTTGCCATCAATTCTGATTCAACAGCACGCATGATTCGTTTTTTATCTAAGTCTGAAATAGCGGCTTTATCGATTCCTTTTTTATAAAAAGCAAAAGTTTTGTATTGATTAAAATCTACTTTCGTATCATAATCTGTTGTTACTTTAACAGAACTACATGACGTAATAATTAAAGCGATGATTGGCAAAAAAAGTAATTTTGATATCTTCATTTTCTTAGGATTTATAAATTATCTAATAATGCATCATCTACTAAATTAGGAAGGGTAACCTGCAAGTCATTTTCGGCTTTCATTGCTCGTTTTATAGCAAAAACAGCCTCTTCATTCCTAGCCCAACTTCTTCTTGCTATTCCGTTATTAACATCCCAGAAAAGCATTGATTTTAAGCGTCTTGATGCACTCTTAGAACTATCAAGAAGCATGCCAAATCCTCCGTTAATAACTTCACCCCAACCTACTCCACCTCCATTATGAATAGAAACCCAAGTAGCACCTCTAAAACTATCGCCAATTACGTTTTGTATGGCCATGTCTGCTGTATAACGAGAACCATCATAAATGTTAGAGGTTTCTCTATAGGGTGAATCGGTACCAGAAACATCGTGATGATCACGTCCCAATACTACATTTCCTATTTCACCTTTCTTAATTGCCTTGTTAAAAGCTTCTGCAATTTTTGTGCGCCCCTCTGCATCTGCATATAAAATACGTGCTTGCGAACCCACCACTAATTTATTCTCTTGAGCTCCTTTAATCCACTGAATATTATCAGCCATTTGTTGCTGAATCTCTTCTGGTGAATTCTTTTTTATCTTTTCTAAAACTTTACATGCAATCGCATCTGTTTTTGCTAAATCTTCTGGGCTCCCACTTGCGCAAACCCAACGAAATGGCCCAAAACCATAATCGAAACACATAGGTCCCATAATATCTTGCACATAACTCGGATAGGCGAAAGCTTCGCTACCTAATTTCGACTCACTTGCCGCGCAAAAATCATCTTTCTCATCTAAATGTACTGTAGCTCCTGCCCTACTTGCTTCTAATAAAAAAGCATTTCCGTAATCGAAGAAATACGTTCCTTTTGTAGTATGTCTATTAATCGCTTTTGCATGACGACGCAATGTTTCTTGTACTTTTTCTTTAAACAATTCTGGCTCGTTTGCCATCATTTCATTGGCATCTTCAAAAGAAATATCTGCAGGATAATAACCTCCCGCCCAAGGATTGTGTAACGATGTTTGATCTGAACCTAAATCTACATGAACATTTGCTTCATCAAATTTCTCCCATACATCAACAATATTACCTAAATAGGCGATTGATACTGTTTCTTGACTTTCTTTTGCCAATTTTACTCTAGCAACTAATGTGTCTAAATCAGTAATTTTTTCATCAATCCAACCTTGATCTAAGCGTAATTGCGTAATTTTTGGATTTACCTCAGCACAAACCGTAATGCAACCAGCAATGTTACCAGCTTTTGGTTGTGCTCCACTCATTCCACCTAAACCTGCAGTAACAAATAAGTTTCCTTTTGGCTCTTTATTTATTTTTCTAAATCCGTTTAAAACGGTTATTGTTGTTCCGTGCACAATTCCTTGTGGGCCAATATACATGTAACTACCAGCAGTCATTTGCCCATATTGAGAAACGCCTAACGCATTGAATTTTTCTAAATCATCTGGTTTCGAGTAATTCGGAATCATCATTCCGTTTGTAACCACCACCCTTGGCGCATCTTTATGTGATGGAAATAATCCCATCGGATGTCCTGAATACATAGTTAACGTTTGTTTATCTGTCATTTTAGACAAATATTGCATGGTTAATAAATACTGTGCCCAGTTAGAAAAAACAGCTCCATTACCACCATAAGTTATTAATTCATGTGGATGTTGCGCCACCGCATAATCTAAATTATTCTGAATCATTAACATGATTGCTTTTGCCTGAGTACATTTCCCTGGATATTCTTTAATATCTCGTGCATACATTTTGTATGTTGGGCGAAAACGGTACATATAAACCCTACCATAATCTTCTAATTCTTTAGCAAATTCAGGTAATAAAACTTCGTGATGTTTTTTATCAAAATATCGCAAAGCATTTCTTAATGCCAATTTTTTTTCTTCAACCGTTAAAATATCTTTACGTTTTGGCGCTCTGTTTATTGAAGAATCATAAACTGGCATTTCTGGTAACTCGCTTGGAATACCTTGTTTTATTTGTTTTTTAAATGACATCATAATTTCTTTTTTTAACGAACTGTAAATTCTTGATTTTTAACCATACTTATCAATGCATTAATATCATCTTTAAGTACACGATCTTCTTCTAATTTATCTACTTTATTTCTAATTATTTTAAAGTTTTCTTCTATTATTGAAGAAAACGTATTGGGTCTTCTAAAATCCATCGCTTGTGCAGCATACATTAATTCAATTGCCAAAATTTTATCAATATTTCCTAAAATCTGATTGAACTTCCTTCCTGAAATACTTCCCATAGAAACATGATCTTCTTGTCCTAATGAAGTTGGAACGCTATCTGCCGAAGGCGGAAAACATAACGATTTATTTTCTGTAACCAAAGCTGCGGTAGTGTATTGCGGAATCATAAACCCTGAATTTAAACCACCTGCTGCTGTTAACAATCTTGGCAAACCGTGTTTTCCTTCTAATAATAAATAACAACGCCTGTCTGCTATATTTCCTAACTCTGATGCTGCAATTGAGGTATAATCTAATGCCATCGCTAATGGCTGACCATGAAAATTACCTCCAGATATTGCCTCTGTTTCACTTAATACAATTGGGTTATCGGTAACCGAATTCATTTCTATTTCGGCTAATTCAAACAAATGCGCGTACGCGTTTCTAGACGCTCCATGTACCTGTGGAATACACCGTATTGAATATGGATCTTGCACTCTTGGGAAACTATTATCGTCAGCATTTTCAGAATCTTTTAATAACATACGCATACGTTCTGCTACTTTTAAATTCCCTTTAAACGGACGAATTTGATGTAACTCATCTTTAAATGGCGACACATTTCCTGAATAACCTTCTAATGTCATTGCTCCGGCAACATCTGCTAAATCTAATACATACTCCATTTTATTCAACCCTAAAATAGCATGGGCTAAAATAAATTGCGTTCCGTTAATTAATCCTAAACCTTCTTTAGCCATTAAAGTTAACGGTGCTAAATTGTGCTTTTTCAAGACTTCCTTTGCTGGAATGATTTCACCTTCTTGCCAAAATTCTCCTTC
This sequence comes from Tenacibaculum sp. AHE14PA, assembly GCF_019278465.1. GTDB lineage: Bacteria > Bacteroidota > Bacteroidia > Flavobacteriales > Flavobacteriaceae > Polaribacter > Polaribacter bernardetii. Next base: position 1,672,692 of record NZ_CP058983.1, read on the forward strand.
ACCTAACAATGGTAAAAACAAGTGCGATAACGGCGCTAGATCTCCCGATGCTCCAACCGATCCTTGTTCTGGCACAATTGGCAATAAATCATTTTCTATAAAATAAATAATACGTTCTATTAACTCTAATCGTACACCCGAAAAACCTTGACAAAGTGCATGCACTTTACAAATCATCATAATTTTAGATAATTTTTTATCAATAGGATTCCCTACACCTACAGCATGGGTAATTAATAAGTTTTCTTGTAACTTACTGGTTTCTGCCGGTGTAATTTGCACATCACATAAAGGGCCAAAACCTGTATTAATACCATAAGTAGCAACATTAGAGTTTGCCATTACCTCTACCTTTCTTCTACATTCATTTATTGCCTTAACTGCATCGCTCGTAATCAATGCTTTTAAAGTACCTTTTGCAATTGCAATTACCTTATTTACAGTTAATTTATCTATTCCGTATTTAAACATCGGTTTCTATTATCTTTTTAACAAAGTTATTTTTATTTTTGATAACCAATAAGACTTAAATAATCATCATTTAATAACTATGAGTAATCAAATTGAATTAAGACATATCCGCTATTTTTTAGCTGTTGCTGAAGATTTACACTTTCGAAAAGCTGCTGAAAGACTCTTTATTTCTCAACCAGGTTTGAGTAGACAGATAAAACAAATGGAAGAGGATTTAGAAATTCAATTATTTGTTCGTCATAATCGAAAGGTAGCATTAACCGAAGCAGGTATATATATCAAAACCGAACTTACTCAGAGTTTAAAAAACCTCAACCATATTTTTGAGAATGCTAAACTATTACAAGACGGAAAAGACGGGCATTTAAACTTTGGTTATGTTGGTTCTGCAATGCAAAATATTATTCCTAATTTATTAGTTGAGTTTAAAAAAGAATACCCCAATGTTCAGTTCGGGTTAAAGGAAATGGACAATAAAAAACAGATAGACAGTTTACTTTCTAACGATATTGATGTAGGTTTTGTAAGGCTAGATCGTGTACCAAGAGGACTTGCAATAAAACCTCTTTTAAAAGAATCTTTTTGTTTGGTTTTACCTAAAAATCATCCCGTAAATGAAAATAATTTTAAAGGATTGTATCAATTAAAAAATGAATCTTTCATTCTCTTTGATGCCTCTTACAGTCCGTCTTATTTTGAAAAAGTAATGCAAATTTTCGATGATAGTAATTTTACTCCCCTTGTTACACACAATACAATTCATGCTGCATCTATTTACAAACTAGTAGAAAATAATTTTGGCTTATCAATTGTTCCAAAATCCTTACAACACGGGTATGATATGAAGGTAAAATTTATTGAACTGAAAAACATACCGCAACGTACCACTTTATCGGTAGTTTGGGACAAAAATAATAGGAACCCGATTCTAAAATCACTTCTAAATAAGATTACTTCATAAATAGTTACGATATAAATGAGTATTTTTACCTTCAAAATTCTCATAATTATTGATGATTCTCGTTTCTAAACGTATGGTTCCTAAAGGGTTTGTTGGTGTAACCTTATATCCTTTTATCTTTTTAAAAAGAAAAGATTTAAAGCATAATGCTGAACTTGTAAATCACGAAAAAATACATTTAGAGCAACAGCGAGAGCTTTTTATCATCTTCTTTTTTCTATTCTATTTTATAGAATGGTTTATTAAATTTTTAAAATATAAAGACAAATTAAAAGCCTACAAAAATTTAAGCTTTGAACGTGAAGCTTATCTAAATGAAAATAATTTATACTATATAGAAAAAAGAAAGTTTTGGGCTTTTCTTAACTATTTATAATCCATAAACAATTCTTATATCTTTTAAGAAATTCGTAAATTGCACAACCAATTTTTTATAAAATTTACGAATGGAACAAATAGCACCCTATAAACCTATACATAAAGTACGAATTGTAACTGCTGCTGCATTATTTGACGGCCATGATGCCGCAATAAATATTATGCGTCGAATTATTCAATCTACAGGAGTAGAAGTAATTCATCTTGGGCACGATAGAAGTGTTGAAGAAGTAGTTAATTGTGCAATTCAGGAAGATGCAAATGCTATTGCAATTACATCATACCAAGGAGGACACAATGAGTATTTTAAATACATGTATGATTTATTAAAAGAAAAAGGTGCTAACCACATCAGAATTTTTGGTGGTGGTGGTGGTGTAATTCTTCCTGAAGAAATCAAAGAATTGATGGATTATGGAATTACTCGTATCTATTCTCCTGATGACGGTCGTGAACTTGGTTTACAAGGAATGATTAACGATTTAGTTAAAACTTCTGATTTTGCAATTGGTGATGTTTTAAACGATGAAATTGATCATTTAGCCAATAAAGAAATCGGAAGCATTGCACGTATTATTTCTTCGGCAGAAAACTTCCCTGAAGTAGCAAAAGAAACTTTAGCCGCAATTCATGAAAAAAATAAAAATTCTAAAACGCCGGTTTTAGGAATTACCGGAACTGGTGGAGCAGGAAAATCATCTTTAGTTGATGAGTTAGTTCGTCGATTTTTAATTGATTTTCCAGAAAAAACAATTGGTTTAATTTCTGTTGACCCATCAAAAAGAAAAACAGGAGGTGCTTTATTAGGAGACCGTATTCGTATGAATGCAATTAATAACGATCGTGTATACATGCGCTCGTTAGCAACACGTCAATCTAATTTAGCATTATCTAAATATGTAAACGAAGCAGTACAAGTTTTAAAAGCTGCTGAGTTTGATTTAATTATTTTAGAAACTTCTGGTATCGGGCAATCGGATACCGAAATTATAGAACATTCTGATACATCATTATATGTGATGACACCTGAATTTGGAGCAGCAACGCAGTTGGAGAAAATCGACATGCTTGATTTTGCTGATTTAGTGGCTCTTAACAAATTTGATAAACGTGGTGCTTTAGATGCCATCCGTGATGTGAAGAAACAATACATGCGTAACAACAACCTTTGGGATGTTCATATGGATGACATGCCGGTTTTCGGAACCATTGCTTCTCAATTTAATGATCCAGGAATGAATACGCTATACAAACGTATTATGGATAAATTGATTGAAAAAACTGGAGTTGATTTAAAATCGAAGATGGAAATTACCAAAGAAATGTCTGAAAAGATATTTGTAATTCCGCCAAGTAGAGTTCGTTATTTATCTGAAATATCAGAAAGCAACAGGGCTTATGATAAAAAAGTAGATAGTCAGGTTATCGTTGCTCAGAAATTATATGGTATTTATAAAACTATCGAATCTATTACAAATTCGAATGTTGCCATTTCTAAAATTGGATTAGATGCTGATGCGATTCTGTCTCTCGACTCCGCTCGAGATGACAAAGAGTTCTTGAAATTACTAATAGCTCAATTCGACAAAGTAAAATTAAATCTTGATCCTCATAACTGGGAAATTATTTTAAACTGGGCTGATAAAGTAAAAAAATATAAAGACCCTGTTTATAGCTTTAAAGTAAGAGATAAAGTTATAAATATAGATACACACAGTGAAACTTTATCACATACACAAGTTCCGAAAGTAGCCTTACCAAAATACCAAGCTTGGGGAGATTTATTACGTTGGAATTTACAAGAAAACGTTCCTGGAGAGTTTCCATATACCGCAGGATTGTATCCGTTTAAAAGAACTGGTGAAGACCCAACAAGAATGTTTGCTGGTGAAGGTGGACCAGAACGTACGAACAGACGTTTTCATTACGTAAGTTTAGGAATGCCTGCAAAGCGTTTATCGACTGCTTTCGATTCTGTTACTTTATACGGTAATGACCCAGGAGTAAGACCTGATATTTATGGTAAAATTGGTAACGCAGGAGTTTCTATATGCTGCTTAGATGATGCCAAAAAATTATTTTCTGGTTTCGAACTAACGCATGCTTTAACATCTGTAAGTTTAACAATTAATGGGCCTGCACCAATGTTGTTAGGTTTTTTCATGAATGCTGCTATCGATCAGAATTGTGAGAAATACATCAAAGAAAACAAGTTAGAAAAACAAGTTGAAGCAAAATTCAAAGAAATTTACGATTCAAAAGATTTAGAAAGACCTGTTTATCAAGGCAAATTACCTGAAGGAAATGACGGGTTAGGATTAATGCTTTTAGGTTTAACAGGTGATATGATTTTACCTGCGGATGTATATGCAGAAATTAAAAAAACAACCTTAGCGCAAGTTCGTGGTACCGTACAGGCTGATATTTTAAAAGAAGATCAAGCACAAAATACTTGTATTTTTTCTACAGAATTTGCCTTGCGTTTAATGGGAGATGTACAAGAATATTTTATTAAAGAACAAGTTCGTAATTTTTATTCAGTATCAATTTCTGGGTATCATATTGCCGAAGCTGGTGCCAACCCAATTACACAGTTAGCGTTAACATTATCAAACGGATTTACCTATGTTGAATACTACTTATCCCGTGGTATGGACATCAACAAATTCGGACCAAATTTATCGTTCTTTTTCTCTAACGGAATCGATGCGGAATATTCGGTAATTGGTCGTGTAGCTCGTAAAATTTGGGCAAAAGCCATGAAACATAAATATGGTGCTAATTCAAGAGCACAAATGTTAAAATATCATATTCAAACTTCTGGTCGTTCTTTACATGCGCAGGAAATTGATTTTAACGATATCCGTACAACATTACAAGCTTTATATGCTATTAACGACAACTGTAATTCATTACACACCAATGCGTATGATGAAGCAATTACAACACCTACTGAAGAATCGGTACGTAGAGCAATGGCAATTCAGTTAATTATCAACAAAGAATTAGGTTTAACTAAGAATGAAAATCCTATTCAAGGTGCTTTTATTATTGAAGAGTTAACCGATTTAGTTGAAGAAGCAGTATTGTTAGAGTTTGATAGAATTACCGAACGTGGTGGTGTTTTAGGAGCGATGGAAACGATGTATCAGCGTTCTAAAATACAAGAAGAAAGCTTGTATTATGAAACATTGAAACACACAGGAGAATTCCCAATTATTGGTGTAAATACTTTCTTAAGCTCTAAAGGTTCTCCAACAGTACAACCTGCAGAAGTTATCCGTGCAACGGAAGAAGAAAAGCAATATCAAATAAAAACAAAAAGCATTTTAAACAAAGCGAACGACGGAAAAGTGCAAGAACAATTGGCAATTTTACAAGAAGCTGCGGTTCAGAATGAAAACTTATTTGATAAGTTAATGGAAGCTACCAAATTTTGTTCTTTAGGGCAAATTACTGAAGCTTTATTTAAAGTTGGTGGACAGTATAGAAGAAACATGTAAGCAAACAATGTCTACAAATAACTATAAACCTCATATTAATTTATGAGGTTTTTTTATTGATTTTTTTAGGTTCCTTTTCTCCTATAACTTGTAATGTTTCCTATAAAAAACAGACCAACTTAAAAAATAAATTCATGGACCTTACAGATCAATTAAAAGAGTACGCTGATAATAGTGCGAAAAACATGCCAGAAGAAGCAAAAAAAATCATGCAAGCTGGTATTAAAAAACTAGAAGATACCGATATTATAAAAAATGCAACAAAAAAAGGGGAGCATTTTCCTGATTTTTCTTTACCGAATGCAAAGGGAGAATTAACATCTCTTGAAGAACTTCTTAAAAAAGGACAAGTGGTGCTTACTTTTTATAGAGGTGGTTGGTGTCCTTATTGTAATCTTGCTTTAAAAGCATTACAAGATATAGTGCCTCAAATTAAAGAGAAAAATGCAACATTAGTTGCTATTACACCTGAAACACCAGATAATACACTTACTATTAAAGAGAAAAACGAATTAGATTTCGAAATTTTAACAAGTAAGAATAACGAACTAGCAAGGTCATTAGGTTTAACTTATAAGTTACCAGAAGAGTTAGCTGCTTTGTATAAAAAATTCGGAATAGATTTATTAGAAAGTCAAGGAAATGAGTCGAATGAATTACCTATTGCAGCGACCTATATTATTGGAACTGATAAAAAAATAACCTATAGTTTTATTACAGAAGATTATAAATTAAGAGCAGAGCCTTTAGATATTATTGCTGCATTATAATTTAAAATTTAAAATCAGCTCAAGTATTTGAGCTGATTTTTTTCTGTTAAAAGAATCTATTTTAATTGTTATTTATTTTCAATTTCTAAAGCAGCTTGTTTACTTGCTTTTCTTCCTTTTAAAAAGAAGAGGATAAAAAAGATCATTACAACTCCTAAATAAATAGAGAACCCTCCTATTTTAGCACTTAAAGTTTCTACCAAATCTTTATAACTAGATAAACTATATATTTCTAAAATACGTAGCGCAAAACCAACATTCAATAAATAAAAACCAATTTTAAAAAGTTTATTTGTAGCCATTGCAATCTCTACCTTTTGATGAAAAATATCCAGCATAAATATTTTACTATTTTTAAAAAGGTGATATGATACAAACGTTGTTAATCCTATTGCTATTGGTAAATAAATAATGTAGGCGACTAATTCTAATGAAGTGTTCATAGTTATTGATTTTTAAAGTGTTTGTGAATTAAATAAACTGTATAAATATTAATAAAATGGAGTGAGGCAATTATAAGAATCATATAACTCAACCTCTTTGTTATTTCTAGTATTACTTCTTCTAAACTATTTATATGATTCATTGTATTTAAACTCCAAACGATTAAACCAATGTTTAATAAATAATAAGCTATTCTTAAAAGATTATTTATACCGTTTCCAAAATTGATTCTATCAGGAAAATAATTTAGAATATATACTTGTCCGTTTTTATAACAAGCCTCTCCTACCCTAAGAACAATTGCACTTGATAGCAATAGGTATATTATATATGTGAATTGACTCATATTTCTTTTTTTATCATTTCTAAAATATAAGTCCAATGAATTGATAAGATTACTGGTATAGCGCATAATATGTAATAAACAATATGATTCTTATTGCCATTATATTCACCAACAAAAAAACAAGCACCAAAATAAAGTACAACTGCTATACCATAAATAAACATTAATTTTCGTTCCAACTTGTTAATACTACCCGAATAAAATAAGGTAAACATGAATGAAAACACTTGAAAAACGCCTATAACAAAGGCCAAAATAGCCGCTAAAGAGAGTAAATCGTTTTCTAAAATTGATAAAACTAAGAGCATTAAAAACGGAACCATTAAAACTCTATTAATCCATGTTGTAATTAAGATATTTATTTTCATAGTTTCAGAAATATTTGAAAGTTTTATTTTAAATTTTTTTACTTTTTTATCATTTTGGTAAAGTTTGATAATAACCAATGCTCATCGGCCTTAATTGTTTTATCAAGAATAGTATTAACTGTATTTGTTACGGTAGCTAAATCTTTCATTACTTTTTTAAACTGCAATGCATCTTCAGAGTTATCATTTACATCGTTTTGTAACTCGTCTAAAACTTTTAAAACTGGTTCAATCTCTCTTTTTTTGCGTTCTTTGGTTACTTGCTTAAACAATTCCCAAATATCTTTATCAGCTACAAAAAACTCCTTACGCTCTCCTATTACAAACTCTTTACTTACAATTCCCCAATCTATCAATGCTCTTACATTCATATTTACGTTTCCTCTAGATATTTTTAGAGTTTCCATAATAGCATCTGCAGACATTGGTTTGGTTGACACTAACAATAAGGCGTGTACTTGTGCCATTGTCTTATTAATTCCCCAACTTGTAGCTAAACTTCCCCAAGTATGAATGTATTTTAATTTTGCGTCATCTAAATTCATAAGGCAAATATACAACTAATTATTAAACTTTCAATAATTATTGAAAATAAAATATTTAAATTTTATCAATTATCTTGTAATACTTTTAATTAAGCGAATACTAATTAATAAAACACAATTTTGAGTAACGATTTTTACGCAACATCTATTGTACCTCATAAAGGTATTATAATTAAAATATGTAGAGCTTATACGGACTCTCAAGAGGATTTTGAAGATTTTTATCAAGAAGCCTGTTTACAAATCTGGAAAAGTAGAGATGCTTTTCAAGAAAAATCTAAATGGAGTACTTGGATTTATAGAATTACCCTAAACATTTGCTTAACGCTTTCTAAAAAGAACAAACGCAAGCACAATACTATTGAAATTCTTCATGAGGAATCTGAGAAAAATGCTGCTTTTCAAAATGAAAGTTTAAACTTGTTGTACGATGCTATTAAAAAATTATCTGAAGTCGACAGAGCGGTAATTTTATTGCATTTAGAAGAAAATCCGCACAAAGAAATTGCAGAAATTATTGGAACGAGCTCAAATAACATTGCCGTTCGTATTAACAGAATTAAAAAACAATTAAAAGTAATATTAGATGGAAAAATCAATTGAAAAAATATGGAATGAAGCCTTCATTAAAGAAGAAACTTTAATTGCCCCAAAAATAAATAATTTATACAATCAAAAATCTAAATCAATAATAGCAAAAATTAAAAGAACTTACGAAATTGATAACAAAGGATTAATTCCTATGGCCATAATAGTTGCTATTGGTATGACACTATTTTCAGAAGCAATTATTGGGTTTTACGGTGCTTTTTTAATTTTATGTCTCTATTTTTTTAATAACAATTTATTGAAAAAATTTAAAACTATTGATGTTAAATCTGACAACCTAACATATTTAAAAAAATATAAAAGCATTATAAATATAATACTGAAAGCCACTAAAAAGCTATTTGTATTTGCAATACCGCTAGCTGTTTTGTCAATTTTTGCACTTGCTTTTACTATTAAAGAAAAAAGTTTTTTATCTAAATTTATTTCTTCGGATACTTCATTCTTAAAAATTATAGCCGTCGGGTTACTAGTTGCTGTTGTCGTTTCAATTATTGGAAGAGTCGTTTATACTATTTCTACTAAAATCTTATATGCCGGATTAATTTCTAAATTAGATGCAGTTATTATAGAAATGGAAGACTTAAAAAATGAAGAATAGCTAAAGTATATTATGTATATAGTTATTAGAATATAAAACAATATTTTATAGAGAAGCTATTCATTAGTTCTCGATACATTTCAATTCCGTTTCACTGCATTAAAATTACTCGAACTGACATAATATAACCCAAACTATTTATAGCAAAAACCAACTGATAAACACCTGTCTCTTCGAGTGAAATTATTAGAATACAAATGGAAAATAATTTTGTATCGAGAAGGTACTTACTAGTTCTCGATACATTTTAATTGAGTTTTACTGCACTAAAATTACTCGAACTGACATAAAATAATCTAACTATTTTATAGCAAAAACTAACTGATAAACATCTGTCACTTCAAGAGAAATTATTGGAATGCAAATGAAAGATAATTTTGTATCGAGAAGGTACTTACTAGTTCTCGATACATTTTAATTGAGTTTTACTGCACTAAAATTACTCGAACTGACATAAAATAATCTAACTTTTTCATAGCAAAAACCAACTGCTAACAGCTGTCACTTCGAGTAAAATTATTGGAATGAATATGGAAAATAATTTTGTATCGAGAAGTTGTTCATTAGTTCTCAATACAATTTTCATTCCGTTTCACTACATTAAAATTACTCGAACTGAAGTTTTATTTCGTGCTAAATTCACAATTACTTTACACAAAACACAACTAAAAATACTTATCGTTTCTTCTGTAAAATCGTCAATCCAATTCGTATTTGCTCATATGGCACTTTCTCTCCTAAAAACTCGAAATAAGGCTTTAAAGTCGGTTCGTTTTTTAATACTTTTTTAGCATTTGCTATTAGCTTAATAGTTGCCGCATCAATAAATTCATTTAAACTCACATCTTTACCTTCTAAATACAATTTAGATAAATGCGAAAATATAGTTTGTGCTTTTAAGTTTCGCTTATCTGCTATTTCATCAATCGAAAAACCTTCTTTGTATAAATTATAAGTTTCGAGTGTTGTATCTTTTTTTCCTTTCTTTTTCTCTTTTACAAAAGTTTTAATCTCTTCCATAAATTCACCACCATACACTTCTAATTTACGCTGCCCTACTCCACTAATTGCTAAAAAGGCATTATCTGTTTGCGGACGCTCATTTTCTAACTCACGTAAAGTAGCATCACTAAAAACTAAATATGCAGCAATATTTTCTTCCTGTGCAATTCTGTATCGTAGTTTACGTAAACGTTCAAATAAAGTATCTTTTACGACTGATTTAGATGTTTTTTTACCTTTTGCTTTGATAGCTTTTTCAGTAGATTTGATTTCTACTGGAGTTGTTAGTTGAATTTTTTCTTTATCAAAAAGTACTTTTTTAGAAAAATCTGTTAAGTGTAACGTATTGTTTAAGTGAAATGCTATCTGGCAATACCCTTGATTTATCAATTGAACAATATAATGTTGCCAGTGTTGCCAAGAAATATCATTTCCTATTCCGTATGTTTTTAAATTTTGATAATTTTTATCTAAAACCGCCGCATTTTTTGCGCCACGTAAAACATCAATCACCGTACCCATGGCTTCTTTTTCTTGCAGACGATAAATAGCAGAAAGAGCTTTTTGCGCTATAATTGTTCCATCGAAAAACTGTACCGGATTTTTACAAACATCACAATTACCACAATTTTTCTCAATCAGTTCTCCAAAATAACTCAACAATATTTTTCGCCTACACACAGTTGCTTCCGCAAACTGCTTCATTCTATCTAACTTTGCTTCCTGAACTTCTTTATTACTTGTATTTGCAATAAACTGACGCAGCTGAATTACATCCGCATAACTATGAAAAAGTAATGCTTGTGCTGGTAATCCGTCACGCCCAGCACGACCGATTTCCTGATAATATCCTTCGATATTTTTGGGCATGTTATAATGAATTACCCAACGCACATTCGATTTATCGATTCCCATTCCAAATGCAACCGTTGCACAAATAATTTGAACTTCGTCTTTAATAAAATCTTCTTGATTCTTGGCGCGTTCCTCAAAATTTAATCCTGCATGATATGCTTTCGCATTTATATTTTGCTGCTTTAATTTACCTGCTAATTGTTCCGTAGCCTTTCTACTTAAACAATACACAATACCAGCTTCATTCGGTTTTTTATTGATGAATTTAATAATCTGCTGAACTCTATCGTTTGCAGGACGAACCTCTAAACTGATGTTTTCTCTATTAAAAGAACTTACAAATTTAGTAGCATGCGGAACCGCTAATTGCTCTAAAATATCTTCTTGTGTAGCTTTATCTGCCGTTGCGGTTAACGCCACAATAGGAACATTTGGTAATGTTCTTTTTAAGAATGATAATTGTTTGTACGACGGTCTAAAATCGTGACCCCAAGCAGAAATACAGTGTGCTTCATCAATAGCAATACAGCTAACGTAATTTGAATTTAAAATATTTTGAAGCAACGATAAACTTTCTGGAGCCACATACAACAACTTTACAGTTTTATTTATAACCGAATCAAAAACCTGCTGTTGTTCTTCGGGTGATTGACTACTGTTATAATAAGTAGCTGCAATACCGTTCGCTTTTAAACTATCTACCTGATCTTTCATCAAGGCTATTAACGGAGAAACAACTAGGGTGATACCTTCAAAAAATAATGCTGGTAATTGAAAACATATCGATTTTCCTCCACCAGTTGGCATAATTACCAAAGTGTCTTTATTGTTTAAAACATTTTCGATAATTGCTTGTTGCTGTAACCGAAAGCTATCGTAACCAAAGTTTGCTTTTAATTTTACAAGTAAGTCTATTTCTGTAAGCTGCATCATATTGCAAAAATAATCATAAAAAAAGCATAGAAAATAATTTCTATGCTTCATTTTGTTTTTAGTGCTATTTCAACATTATTTATAATAGATAACGAACAGTTACTTTAAATCTTGTAATAAAACCTCAACTGCTTTTTGTAATTGAGCGTCTTCTCCTCTTTCTTTCCAACCCGGAGCATTTTTCACTAAATAATCTGGAACTGCAGGTGCTTCATTCTCCATATTCTTTCCTGATTTCTTCACAAACCAAGCTCTAAACGGCATACGAATAGATCCGTTTTGTAATCTTGCAGATCCTGTAGAAACTACGGCTCCGAATGTTGGTTGCCCTACTAATTTACCTAAACCTAAGTTTTTAAATGCATGTGAAAAAATCTCAGCATTCGAATAACTATTTTCGTTACATAAAGCAACTACTGGCTTTGTATTTACTGATAAAATTGCACGTTCGTTAAACGGATAATTTGTATTGAATTTTTTATTATTCTTTAAACTTTTAGCGGCGCCTCTTGGTACCGTATACGCATGTTGATCTACATTTAAAACAGCCATTAATCGGTCGGTTGTCCAACCACCACCGTTATAACGTACATCAATTACAATTCCTTTTTTTCCGTATCCACTTGCTTTTAACTCACGTTCAAAACGCTCGAAACTTGGCATATTCATTCCCTGAATATGAATATATCCTAATTGCCCGTTTGAGTATTCGTCAACTAATTTTTTACGAGACGTTATCCAAGCTTCATATTGTTGACTCCTAATAGATCGTTGCGGTCTTAACACAATATCTTTTCCGTTCTTTAAACTCAATAATACTTCGTTACCTTGTGTATTTTTCAACAGCTGATAAAAGTTAGTGTTTTTAGCGATTTCATAACCATTTACAGCAGTAATAACATCGCCTACCTTTAAAGTACTTTTCGATTTATCGGCAACCGTATTTTGTAGAATATAATTCACTTTTACGCCATCTTTGGTATTTACGACATCTAAACCCAGTAAACCTACTTTGTCGTTTACGGTTTTAGGAGCTGAGCCTCTATATCCCATGTGACTCGCATTTAACTGCCCCAACAATAAATTATACATATATGTATAATCTTGATGTGTTGTTGCTGATAAAACCCAAGGTCTGTATCTTTTTACTAAGCTACTCCAATCATAGCCGTGAAATTCTGGATCGTAAAAGCCAGCTGTTAACACTCTAATACCTTCTTCAAAAACCTGCTCGTATTCTTTTTTACTATTTTTAGTATAAGTTGCAGAATGTGGTAGCTTCGTTACTTTATCTGATTTGGTATCTAACTGATTTAAACTTCCTCTTGAAGTAAAATAAACTTTCCCTTTATTTTCTGATATTCCTCTTGCACCGCTTACACTTTTAATCGCTTTTGGCTTGCTTCCATCCCACTTTACTTTATAAGTGCTTCTTTTTTTACTTGCAGGATCTGTTGCTGAAAAATAAATAAATTTACTATCGGCACTAAACATCGGACTGTATTCATTATCCTGCAAAGAAGTTACTTGTACTAAACGATCGTAAATTTTATCTTGATCTATTTTAACAACAACTATTTTTTTCTTCTTTTTCTTATCCTTTTTGTCAGACTTATCTTCCTTTTTTTCTTTTTCCGCTGGATAATAACTTCCTTCTTCGTGATCAATTTTCGATTTCTCCCAATCCGTTTTATCTAACCAAACCATCCAAACATCATAGTTCATTCCGCTTCTGTTCGATAAAAATGCTAATTTTTTACCATCTGCACTCCAAACCGGATTTGCATCACTTCGTGGATGCATAGAAACATTCATTTTTTTAGATTTATCAGCAATCGACTGAATGAAAATTTCGCTATCAAAATTTAAATCTTCCTGAGAATACGCAATATATTTACTATCCGGACTCCATGAAACATCTTCGGTAGCAGCCCAAGAATTAGAATATTCTTTCGCCTTTATAATCTTTCCGTCTTTTAAATCAGCAATCATTAAAATTCCGCGACCAACTTGATAGGCAATTTTTTTTCCGTCAGGTGATACTAACGATCCCATTACATCTTCTTTATGATTCGTTAATTTCGTCACCTTTGTTTTTAAGCTACGATGTAAACCAACTAATGTATCTGTAGAAACTGCGCTATATAATTGATAAACCCCACCTCTATCCGAAGAAAAAACAACTGTTTTATCATTTATCCATTGCGGATTACGATCTCTAAATAAATGCTTACTTACGTTATTAGAACGTTTCTTTTCTTTATTGTTTTCTTTTACAAAAATTTCACCGTTAATTTCAAGTGCAATACTTTTTCCGTTAGGTGAAACTGCGTAACTACTAATTCCGTTTGTAACTGTTTTTGTTATCTCTTCTTCAAAACGATTATCCGAAGAAAGGTTTAAGGTTATTTTTTGTGCCAAACCATCTTCAACCTTAAATAAATTTACACCACTTAAGTAAATAAATGCTCCGTTACTACTCACTGAAAACTCTCTAACTCCATCTTTTTTCTCTGATGTTAATTGGGTTGCGTTTCCATTAGCCGTTCCGTTTGATGAAATAGCTTGTTTATATACATTATATCGTCCGCTTTTTGCGCCTATATAATATAAGTTTCCGGCAGCATCCCATTTAGGAGAATGGTCGTTTTTGTTACTTGTGGTAATTTGATTGTATTTTTTGGTATCTGTGTTATAAATCCAAATATCTCTTTGTGCAGAACCCGAATAGTCTTCACGAGCAATACGACAAGCACCCTTGGTAAACGCTATTAATTTTCCGTTAGGAGAAACTGAAGCTAACTCACCGTAAGCTGTTAATAATCGCTCTGGTGTTCCGCCGTTTTCATTTACGGTATACATTTGTTTATCCCATTCTGGACCGCGATAAACTCTACCTGTTGTAAATACAACTGTACCTTCTGAAGTCCAATCTGTAGGAATATTGGCCGTTGGATAATACGTTAACTGTTTTGGCACACCACCGTTAAGAGACGTTATAAATACGTTGTCATTTCCTTTTCTGTTTGATGAAAATGCGATTTCGGTATCATCAATATTCCACACGGGATTACTTTCATATCCTTTATGAATTGTTAATCTTTTTGATTGCTTACTATTTAAGTTGTACATCCAAATATCTCCATAATAACTAAATGCCATTTTTGAACCATCATTACTAATAGCAGGTTTTCGAATTAAAGAATTTTGAGAAATTGCAACACCAAAACTAAATAGCATTGCGAGTAGAAATAGATTTTTTTTAGACATCCGATTATTTTTATGTAAACGAAATTAAAGTATTCGTATTATTATCAGAAAACTTTAAGACTTTTTAACAGTGTTTTCAAAAAAAAAAGAAATTAATCCATATCTTTATAAAAAAAACAATCATGAAAACTATCAATCTCCTTTTAATTTTAACACTATCTTTATCTAACACAGTGTTTTCTCAACAAGAAAAAAATGTATTTATTGTCGTTAAAGATAGTAATAACAACCCTATTCCAAACGCTGTTGTCCTCTTTGATGATGTAAAACAAACTTCTAAAACAGATTCTAAAGGAATATTTAAAGGCACAAGCAAAAAAAATATAAAAAAAATGACGGCCTTTTCTCCTCTTCATGGAATCAATACTATAAATTATGATGGAAAAAAATACAATCGAATTATAATAAAAAGCCAACGCGCTAATGTTACAATTCAAAAACCATCAAATGTAATCGTCCAAAACTCAATGTCTTCATTTCAATACAAAGACATTTATGATTATATAAATGGGCAAGTTCCTGGTGTAACCGTAATTAATAAAACAATTACGGTTAGAGGATCTAATTCTATTAATGGATCTACAATACCTTTATTTGTTGTAAACAAGATGCAAGTAGCACAAGAGATTTTTGCAAACATCTCACCCGCTGACATAAAACGTATAAAAGTATTGAAAGGAACTGACACAGCTATTTACGGTGTTAGAGGCGCAAATGGTGTTATTGAAGTTACAACTAATTAATAACCCTAAAAACAACACTTACAGCGTTTAGTAAGGCAAATAATAATATTTTAGTTCTCTCTTATTATAGATAATATATTTTATAACTAAAAAAAATGCTGCTTTTTCAGCTTTGGCTTGGTTTTAGTGGTTACTAGTATAAGGTATTAAAATACTTACAGCATAAGAATTATGTAAAGGAGTATTTTTTTAAATTAAACAATCATAAGTATGAGTCAAGTAAAAGAAAACAACACAGTTAAAGTAAACTACACAGGTAAATTATCTGACGGACAAATTTTTGATAGTTCTGAAGGAAAAGAGCCTATAGAATTTACTTTAGGAGAAGGACGATTAATACCTGGTTTTGAAAAAGGTTTAATTGATATGAAATTAAACGAAAAGAAAACCATTACAATTGCTAAAGAGGAAGCATATGGTGATGTTAACGAAAGTTTGATTCAGGAAGTAAATAAAACTGATCTTCCTCAGGATATGGCTCCTCAAGTAGGTATGGGACTTGTCTCTAAATCTCCTGACGGACAAGAATTCAACTTAGTTATTACTGAAGTTAAAGAAGAGAGTGTTATTATTGATGGTAATCACCCTTTAGCCGGTAAAGAACTTATTTTTGATCTTGAAGTTGTTGCTATTAACTAACAACAAAAGATTAACATCTTTGTAAAATAACAAACCGCTTATTAAAAACAATAGGCGGTTTATATTTATAAGATATATTATTTTTTAATTGATTTTATAAAATTGCCAACTCCTGCAATTCCGTTTGCATCTAGTTCTTTAACAAAGGCCGAACCTATAATTGCTCCATTCATATATTTACAAGCCGTTGTAAATGTTTTCTTATCAGAAATACCAAAGCCAACAATTAATTTACTTTGTAATTTCATGGCATTAATTCGATTAAAATAATCGATTTGTTGTGATGAAATCTCCCCTTTTGCTCCAGTAATTGAAGCTGATGCTACTACGTAAATAAAAGCTTCTGTTAACGAATCTATTTTACGAATTCTTTCTTCTGATGTATTTGGCGTAATTAAAAATACGTTTGTTATTCCGTATTTCTTAAACAATTCCTGATAATGATTTTCATATTCAATCATTGGTAAATCCGGAATAATTACAGTATCAATTCCTGTTTCTTTTACTTTTTCACAAAACTTATCTTCACCATATTTTATAATCTGATTCAAATATCCCATTAAAACTAATGGCGTTTTATTTGTATCCTTTATGGCTAATAACTGCTCAAAAACTATATCAAGATTCATTCCGTTACTTAACGCAACCGAACTACTATTTTGTATCGTCGGACCATCTGCTAAAGGATCTGAATAAGGCAAACCTACTTCTATAAAATCTACACCACTATTACTTAAATCAGCAACAATTTTTGCAGTGTCATCTAACTTCGGAAAACCTGCCGTGAAGAAAATAGATAATAAATTTTGACTTTGATTTTGAAAAACTTTTTTTATTGAATTCATGTTTTATACTTCATTCTGTCATTGCGAACGTAGTGAAGTAATCTCCTAAAAAGACTACTTCGTTATTCCTTCTCGTAACGACGATTTTAAAATTTAATCTTCTAAATACTTGATATATGTTTCTAAATCTTTATCTCCTCTTCCAGATAAATTAATAACTACAACTTGGTCTTTTTTCAAATCCATTTTAGGTAAAACAGCCAAAGCATGTGCTGTTTCTAAAGCAGGAATAATACCTTCTATTTTTGTTAATTCATAAGCTGCATCCAACGCTTCTTTATCAGTTGCGTTCATAAATTTTGCTCGTTTTGATTCATGTAAATAAGCATGTAAAGGACCAACTCCGGGATAATCTAATCCTGCTGAAATTGAATAAGGTTCCACAATTTGGCCATATTCATCTTGCATTAAAATAGTTTTACTTCCGTGAATTACACCCACTTCTCCTAATTGAGAAGTTGCAGCACTTTCACCAGAGTTAACACCCAAACCAGCAGCTTCAACAGCAATTAGTTCAACATCTTCGTCATCAAGATAATGATAAAAAGCTCCAGCGGCATTGCTACCTCCACCAACGCAAGCAATAATAGTATCCGGATTTTCTTTCCCAGTCTTTTCTTTTAATTGCCATTTCATCTCTTCAGAAATTACCGCCTGTAAGCGAGCAACCATATCAGGATGTGGATGCGGGCCAACTACAGAACCAATTAAATAAAACGTTTCTGGATTTTGAATCCAATATCTTATCGCTTCATTTGTAGCGTCTTTTAATGTTTTTGAACCAGAAGTCGCTGCTATAACTTTTGCTCCTAACATTTTCATTCTTGCTACATTTGGTGCTTGTCTAACAATATCTTTTTCACCCATAAAAACAGTACAATCTAAGCCCATTAATGCACAAACTGTTGCTGTTGCAACACCATGCTGTCCTGCACCAGTTTCCGCAATGATTTTGGTTTTACCTAATTTCTTAGCAATTAGAACTTGCCCAATGGTATTATTTACCTTGTGCGCTCCTGTGTGACATAAGTCTTCTCTTTTCAAATAAATATGTGCACCGTATTTTTCAGATAAACGTTCTGTTAAATATAATGGTGTTGGTCTACCAACATAATCTTTTAACAAAGACTTATATTCTTCTTGAAACTCTTTAGATTCTATTATTTGAATGTAATTATCTTTTAATTCTTTTACATTTGGGTGTAATAACTCAGGAATAAAAGCCCCTCCAAATTGTCCAAAATATCCATTCTTATCTGGGTGAAATTTTGATTTCATATTTTCTGTTATTCTGTTATTGCGAGTTTGCAAAAACGTTATTTTTAAATTTTTTTAATTCTTTTACTTTCTTAATTCCGGGTGCACTTTCAAACTTACTATTTACATCTAAAGCATAAATAGGTAAGTTTGTTGCTTGTAATTTTTTAATTTCTGATGTTTCTTCTAGTCCAATTCCGCCACTTAAAAAGAATGGTTTTTCAAAAGGATAATTCTCTAAAACCTGCCAATTAAAAGTAACTCCGTTTCCTCCTCGTTCTCTTCCTTTTGTATCAAACAAAAAATAATCAACAGTTTCTAAATATGGATATAAAGAATCAAAATCAAACGCATCTTTAATTCCAAAAACTTTCACCAGCTCAGGCATTTTGTATTTTGCCTTTTGATGTTTTTCTGCAATACTTTCTTTAAAAACTGCTGTTAACTTTTGTAAATAGTCTGGTGATTCATCGCCATGAAGCTGCACCATATTTAAACCATACTCTTCTACTAATGAAACTACTATTTCTGGAATTTCATTTACAAAAACACCTGCTTTTTTTATTTCTTTTGGCAAATCAGGAATGATACCTTCAAAATTTCTTTTTGATTTCTCATAGAAAATAAACCCTAAATAATCAGGTTGCAATGCTGCAACTTGTTGGATATTTTCTATGTATTTCATTCCACAAACTTTCAGTTTCATAGTTATCGTATTTGATCAATGAATTCTTTACAAGCTAATCCCGGATTATCGGTTTTCATAAAAGTTTCACCAATTAAAAAACCTTGAAAACCATGTTCTTTTAATCCAGTTATAATTCTTGAATCAGAAATTCCGCTTTCAGAAACCTTAATTGCTGTATTTGGTATTTGACTAGCCAGTTTTATAGAATGTTCTAAATCTACCTCGAAAGTTTTTAAATTACGATTATTAATTCCGATAATCTTATTATCTAAATCGTTAATCTTATCTAATTCCTCTTGTGTATGAACTTCATACAAAACCTCTAAACCTATATCGTTTGCTAACTGACCGTAATTTTTAAGTTCTTGCTTTGTTAAACAAGCTGCAATTAATAAGATAACATCTGCACCGATTGCTTTAGCCTCAACAATTTGAAATCCGTCAACAATAAAATCTTTCCTTAAAATTGGTCGTAACTGGTTTACCGTTCTAGCCTCCAATAAATCAGCCATGGTTCCTCCAAAAAAAGAAGTATCTGTTAAAATTGATTGTGCTGCTACATTTGCATCTAAATAACCTTCCGTAACTTCTAAGATAGTAGCTTTATCGTTAATGATTCCTTTTGAAGGAGATTGACGTTTAAATTCAGCTATTATACCTGTTGAACCTACTTTTAATAGCTCTTTTTTTAATGAAAACGGTGCGTTTTTAAAATTCGGACTTTCAACCAATTTACTTACAGGAACTTCTGCTTTAATCTTGGCTATTTCTGTTTTTTTAAACGCTATTATTTTATCGAGTATTGTCATTTCTATTTTAAATTTGTCTGGTCGAGCGCAGTCGAGATCTAAAACCTCTCGACTGCGCTCGAGTAGACATTATATATTTACTAGTTTATTTAATGTTTGATATGCTTTTAATCCTAATAAAGAATCTTTTGCTTCTTCGTAAGCTTCTTGAAAACTCTTCTTGTCATCAACAATTTTTAAGGCAAATGCTGCATTTGTTAACACCACACTATTTTGTGCCTCGGTACCGTTTCCTTCAATTATACTTTTGAATATTTTTGCGGCATCAGCAACAGATTCTCCTCCAAATATAGCTGATTGTTCTATCCTTTTCTGCCCTATATCTTCTGGATTAATTAATTGTTCTCCATTTTTGGTAAACAATTTAAAACCGCTTGTTAAAGATATTTCATCATAACCATCTAAGGCGTGAACAATACCGTAATTTGTACCTTCTTCTTGCAAGATATAATTATACAAACGGGCAACTTCTAAATTAAAAGTTCCTAATAATTGATTTTTAGGTGAACTAGGATTTACTAAAGGCCCTAACATATTAAAAAACGTTTTTAATGCTAATGCTTTTCTAGTTGCGCTTACCGCTTTCATTGCTGGATGAAATTTTGGTGCGTGTAAAAAACAAATATTAGCTTGCTCTAATTGCGATTTTAAAACAGCTTCATCATTGGTAAATTCATATCCGAAACTCTCTAACATATCAGACGAACCTGATTGAGATGACACCGAATAATTACCATGTTTTGCCACTTTTTGTCCGGTACCAGCAACAATAAAAGACGTTAAGGTAGAAATATTAAAAGTATCTTTTCCGTCGCCACCTGTACCAACAATATCAATGGTGTTATACTCAGAAAAATCTACTTTTATGGCTAATTCTATCAACGCATTTCTAAAACCCGAAAGCTCCTCAACCGAAATAGGGCGCATCATAAAAACGGTCATAAAAGAAGCCAAATGCGCTTCATTGAATTTGCCCGAAGCAATATCAATCAAAACCTGCTTTGCTTGTAATTTTGTTAATCTTTTATGTTGATATAAATCGTTTAATATTTGTTTCATTATATGCTGAATTAATTTTTCAGTATTTTTTTTGTCAGATCGAGCGGAGTCGAGATTTAAATAGTAACCTCTCGACTCCTCCCAAGGAGACATTTTATTTTTTAATATTCTCTAAGAAATTTCTAACAATCTGCTCACCAACTTCTGTTAAGATTGACTCAGGATGAAATTGTACTGCCGACATATTAAATACACTGTGTTCAATTGCTTGAATTCCGCCATCTTCATCTACAGCTGTAATATTAATTTCTGATGGGAAGTTTTCATTTGAAGCAATCCAAGAATGATATCTTGCCGCTTGAAATTTTTGCGGAACTCCTTTAAAAATAACAGCCTCTTTATTCACAATTTCCATTTCTGTGGCAACGCCATGAAAAACTTCTCCCATGTTTTCTATACTTCCTCCAAAAACTTCTGTAATTGCTTGTAAACCTAAGCAAACACCAAAAATAGGTTTTTTACCTGCGTATTGTTTTATAACCTCTTTTAAAATACCCGCTTCATCAGGAATTCCAGGTCCTGGTGATAAAATAATGGCATCGTACCTATCTATTTCAGTTACAGAAATTTCGTCATTTCGATACACATCAGGTAAATTACCTGTAATATCTTCTATCATGTGCACCAAATTATAGGTAAACGAATCGTAATTATCTAGTATTAATATTTTCATTTTTTTCTAGTTGTCATTGCCAAGCAAATTTATTCTTTTGCTGTGGCAATCTGTTTGTTTATTAATTAAGAGATTACTTCGTTGTAAAAACTTAAAATTTATTTTTGCGTTAAGGATTGAAACGGCATCCTTTTTATTTTTTTCAATAAAAAGATATAGTGGAAAGCCTGTTAAAACGCCCTAAATATTTTCAGCTAAAGTCAACGCTTTTTTTAGTGCTGCTAATTTATTATTTACTTCTTGTAATTCTTTTTCTTCGTCGGAATGAATTACGATTCCTGCACCAGCCTGATAATACAGTACGTTATTTTTACTAACGAAAGAGCGAATTGCGATGGCAAGATTTACCGAACCATCTAAACCGATGATTCCGACTGCCCCACCATAAAATCCGCGAGATTGATTTTCGTAAGTATCAATTAATTGCATCGCTTTGTATTTTGGTGCTCCACTTAAAGTTCCGGCAGGAAAAGTATCTCCTACAATTTCTATCGGGTTTCCTGTAATACTCCCTTTTACGGTAGATACTAAATGAATTACGTGGCTAAAATATTGCACTTCTTTAAACACCTCAACTTTTACATTGCCGGCATGTTTACTCAAATCATTTCTTGCCAAATCTACCAACATTACATGTTCTGCAGTTTCTTTTTTATCTTCGGATAATTGCTTACCTAGTTTTATGTCTTCTGCCATATCTCCGGTACGCCTAAAAGTTCCGGCAATTGGATTTATAATGGCTTTTCCTTCATTTATTTTAATTTGAGCTTCTGGTGAAGATCCCATTAATTTAAAAGAACCATAATCGAAATAAAATAAATATGGCGACGGATTTATAGAACGTAATGCTCGATACACATTAAATTCATCTCCTTTAAATTTTTGTTGAAACTGGCGTGATAATACCAACTGAAAAACATCGCCACGCTTACAGTGTGCTTTTGCTTTTACTACATATTCTTTAAAATCATCATTGGTACAATTTGAGGTTTCTTCTCCGCTAATTTCAAATTTTTGCGTATTAAAAGCCTGCGCTTCTATTATAGTTTCAATTTCTGAAATTCTCGACTCCGTTCCTTCTTCAATGTTTTCAATCAATGTCATTTCATCATTAAAATGATTGATTGCTATAATGAATCGGTAAAAACTGTATTGCATTACAGGTATCTTAGACGGCGCATCTTTTACATTTAACTGTATGTTTTCGAAATATTGAACGCTATCATAGGTTGAATATCCGTATAAACCGTTAAATGATTTTAGTGCTGGGGGGCAATCTAAAGCCATCGACTTTGAAAAACCATCAAACAAGCTGTAAAAGTTCTTATCTATTTTACTTTCTGAAATTGTTTTTCCTTGTTTAGAAACAGTAAAATTATGATCCTCAACCTTCATTGTAACTACTGGTTCGATAGCTATAAAAGAAAAACTTTCTTCTTTACTATGGTAATCTGAACTCTCTAATAATAAAGTGTTAGCATATTTATCTCTAAAACGCAAATACAAACCTACAGGTGTTATTGTATCAGAAATTTTACTTTTTGTTATTGTGTTAAATTTTATTTTTTCCATATTAACTTGTCAGGTCGAGCGCAGTCGAGACCAATTTAATCTCTTTTCTTGTCTATAACCTCTCGACTGCGCTCGAGGAGACAATAATTTAATTGTTAAAAAACAAAAAAGGCTTATCGTGAGATAAGCCTTTCCTTTATAGTATATACATATAGGTATCTTCTCACTTAACTATTAAGAGAGTTCCACCACCATATGTTGTTTTGTTTCATCATTATACCACAAATGTATGACAGATTTTTGATTCTGCAAAATTATTTTTTTAATTTTAAACTTTTGATTTCTGGAGAATCCCAAGTATATGGATAACCTCTCCAAAAAGAAACCTTACCTCCATTATACTTCCATGCAACTTCCTTCTCTGGAGTTATTTCCCAAAAACCATAATCTCCTTCGCAAATTAATGTGTTACCATTTTTCAATCTTGTTGCTCCAGAAATTTTACCATAAAATAACTCCGAATCAGTAAAGCTCCAAACCACATTTGGTTCATTACTTTCTTCGGTTTTTAATTCAAAAACTTCAGGCATTTTTAATTCATAAACAGTAGACTGACCTACATCATTTCCATTCATATAAACCAAAACATTGCCTGCTCCTGGTATATTTTTTTCTAAAAAATTAGGAAAATGATTTCTAGAAAACATGCGTTCACCAAAAACACTGTTATAAGCTTTAGGATTACCAAAACGATACAACAAATCACCTCCTTTGCCATAATTACCTCCCAAACTCGTTTTTGCTTCAAGTAATGTTGTACTATGATCGACAACCCATACTTCTCCATAATAATTAACACTAATATAAATTACGTCTTTTTCGGCATCATAATCTATTCCGTTAGCGTGCATAATATCACCATTATCTATAGAATAATAGTTAATATTAATATTCTGAGGATTCTCACTTAACACACCATATGTCAATGTACTACTAGGCAATTTATCTTGTATTATATGATCAAAACTATGCCATTCCCATACTATAGTGTTTGTATTTGGATTTACCTCAACCAACACCTCTGGAAATATATCTCCCTCTGTTTCAACGCCATTTAGTTTAGCTTCTGATTTCGTTATTCTTTCCCAAGCAAGAAAAATAATATTCCCGTTTGGTAACATTTCGACATCATGGTGTGCTAAATGATTTTCTGTTGCATATTTATATTCCCAATCAACACTTCCGTCAATATTTAGAACTCTAATGATTCCGCCGCCACCTCCAAATGAAAAAGCAGGATCATCAACCTTAAACATACCCAACAACTTCCCATCAGACATAATTTCTAAATCATTACCTAATTTCAAATCGAAATCCCAAGTTTTAATTTTATTTCCTGCTTTGTCTAATAAATAAGATTTATCTGCTCCGTTTTCAACAGCCAACACTAAGCTATCGTCTATTAAACCTTCTTCATAAACTTCTATATTTGACGTTAAAAGAACATCTTCTTGTTGATCTTCTGACTTACCACAACTATAAATTACACACAAAAAAAAACAACAACCCAATAACTTTTTCATAAAACTTTTTTTTATTAATAGAACGTAAAGTTAATTAATTATCAAACAACCACATCTAATTCAATTAAAATCTTATTTGCTTTATATATTTATAACCTATAAAAAACAACTACCAAAACACAATGAAATTGCAACCAAAAAATTACTCTCAGTTGTTTTTATATCTAAAAAAAAACAAAGTAGTTAAAATTATTAATTAAAATTAAAAAAACAACACAAATAAATTACATATGTAATCATTTCAAACAAAACTATTTATAAAAAAAAACAAAATACCGTGATTTGCAATATAAATAAGAACTAAAAACCTCAATTTAACTGAGGAATAAAAATATAAAATTATGTGTGGAATTGTATGTGCGTTTGATTTAAAAGAGTCTCCTGAGAGTTTAAGACCTCAGCTATTAGAAATGTCTAAAAAAATTAGACATCGTGGGCCAGATTGGAGCGGAATTTATAGTGATGCTAAAGTTATCATGACACATGAGCGTTTGGCAATTGTTGACCCCGCTTCTGGACAACAACCGTTATTTAGTGCTGATAAAAAGTTAATTTTAGCCGCAAACGGAGAAATCTATAACCACAGAGAATTAGCTAAAAACCTTACAGGTTCTTATGAGTTTCAAACAGCTTCTGATTGTGAAGTAATTTTAGCATTGTATAAAGAAAAAGGTGTTGATTTTATTGATGATTTAAACGGGATTTTCGGCTTCGCTTTGTACGATATGGAAAAAAATGAGTATTTTATTGCTCGTGATCACATGGGGATTATTCCTTTATATGTTGGCTGGGATCAAAACGGAACTTTTTATGTTGCTTCTGAATTAAAAGCTTTAGAAGGTGTTTGTACTAAAATTGAATTATTTCCTCCAGGGCATTATATGTCGAGTAAAGACGGAAAATTTGTACAATGGTACAAAAGAGACTGGTCAGAGTACGAAGCTGTAAAAGAAAACGAAACTAGTATTGCAGAAGTTAAAGAAGCTTTAGAAGCTGCTGTACACAGACAATTAATGAGTGATGTGCCTTATGGTGTTTTACTTTCAGGCGGATTAGATTCTTCTGTAATATCAGCAATTGCTAAAAAGTATTCGCAAAAAAGAATAGAATCAGACGATAAATCGGAAGCTTGGTATCCTCAATTACACTCTTTTTCTGTTGGATTAGAAGGCTCACCAGATTTAGCGGCAGCTCAAAAAGTTGCCGATCATATTGGTACGGTACACCATGAAATAAAGTTCACTATTCAAGAAGGATTAGACGCTATTAAAGATGTAATTTATAACATCGAAACGTACGACATAACTACTATTCGATCTTCTACACCAATGTATTTAATGGCGAGAGTTATTAAATCGATGGGCGTTAAAATGGTATTATCTGGAGAAGGAGCCGATGAAATTTTTGGAGGCTATTTATATTTTCACAAAGCTCCAAATGCACAAGAATTTCATGAAGAAACGGTTCGTAAATTAGATAAATTACACATGTACGATTGCTTACGAGCTAACAAAAGTTTAATGGCTTGGGGAATTGAAGGTCGTGTGCCGTTTTTAGATAAAGAATTTATAGATGTTGCTATGCGTATCAATCCGAAAGACAAAATGATTAACGGAGAACGTATGGAAAAATGGGTGATTAGAAAGGCATTTGAAGATATGTTGCCAGAAAGCGTTGCTTGGCGACAAAAAGAACAATTTTCTGACGGTGTAGGTTATGATTGGATTGATACTTTAAAGGAAGTAGTAGATAAAGAAGTTACAGATGAGCAACTGGCAAATGCTAAATTTAGGTTCCCGATACAAACGCCACAAAACAAAGAGGAGTTTTATTACAGAACTATTTTCGAAGCCCATTTTCCTAGTGATACCGCTGCACTAAGTGTTCCGCAAGAGCCAAGTGTTGCTTGTAGCACAAAAATTGCATTAGAATGGGATGAGGCTTTTAAAAACATGAACGAACCATCGGGAAGAGCAATAATGAGTGTACATGACGACGCGTACTAAAATCAGTTTTTAAGTTGATAGTTAACAAACTATAATATTCTAATTCAAAAATTAATTGATAATCTCATTAGCATTTATTACATTTATAGCGAACGTTCGTTAACCGCTTTCTAAACACATCACAATAAGAATGAAAATAAAAAAAGTACTTGTCGCAAACAGAGGAGAAATTGCTATCAGAATTTTTAGAGCCTGTACAGAAATCAATGTTAAAACAGTAGGTGTTTACACCTTTGAAGATAGATATTCATTACACAGATATAAAGCAGATGAGTCTTATCAAATAGGAGAAAATAATGCGCCACTAAAACCGTATTTAAATATTGATGAAATTATTAGAGTTGCATTAGAAAGTGGTGCCGATGCAGTGCATCCTGGTTATGGTTTTTTATCTGAAAATGCAGATCTTGCTCAGAAGTGTGAGGATAATGGTATTATTTTTATTGGACCCAAAGTGTCTGTATTAAAATCTTTAGGAGATAAAATTACAGCAAAAGAGGTTGCTGTTGCAAATAACATTCCCGTAATAAGAAGTAACGAAAAGCCTTTAATAAATATTGATGTTGCTTTAAGTGAAGCTGAAATAATTGGCTATCCAATTATGTTAAAAGCTGCTTCTGGTGGTGGCGGAAGAGGAATGCGTGTTATTAGAAAAGCCGACGAATTAAAAAGAGCTTTTAACGAAAGTAAGCGTGAAGCACTAAATGCATTTGGAGATGATACCGTTTTTTTAGAGAAATTTGTAGAAAATCCGAAACACATAGAAATTCAAATTGTTGCCGATAATTTCGGAAACACAGTACATCTTTTCGAACGCGATTGCTCTGTGCAACGTCGCTATCAAAAAGTAATTGAATTTGCGCCGTCATTTGATTTAAAACAAGAAATAAAAAATGCGCTTTATAAATATGCTATCGATATTTGTAAAGCTGTTGATTATAATAATATTGGTACTGTAGAATTTTTGGTTGACGATGATGACGCCATCTATTTTATTGAAGTAAATCCAAGAGTTCAGGTAGAACATACGGTTACCGAAGTGGTAACAAATATAGATTTAATAAAAACTCAACTATTTATTGCTGGTGGATATAAACTAGCTGATCAACAAATAAAAATACCAAACCAAGAAGCCGTAAAAGTAAATGGCTATGCCCTGCAATGTAGAATTACAACTGAAGACCCACAAAACGATTTTAAACCAGATTACGGAGAAATTACGACTTACAGAAGTGCGTCTGGATTCGGAATTCGCTTAGACGCTGGTAGTGTTTATCAAGGCGCAGTTATTTCGCCATTTTTCGATTCGATGCTTGTAAAAGTTACAGCAAATAGCAGAACTTTAGATGGTGCTTGTAGAAAAGTTCGTAGAGCTTTAGCCGAATTTAGAATTAGAGGTGTAAAAACAAACATGCCTTTCCTTGACAACATTCTAAAACATGAAACCTTTAGAAAAGGAGAAGTAACTGTTAATTTCATCAAAGAAACACCTGATTTATTTATTTTTAAAGCTCCAAGAAATAGGGCTACGAAATTAGTTACTTATTTAGGAGACGTTATTGTAAATGGGAATCCGGACGTTAAAAAAATAGATCCAACAAAAACATTCGTAAAACCTATTGTTCCTAAGTTTGATGCAAATGCTAGCTTCCCTAAAGGAACAAAAGATTTATTAACAGAATTAGGTCCTGAAAAATTTTCTCAGTGGTTAAAAAATGAAAAGAAGGTTCATTTTACAGATACCACAATGCGAGACGCACATCAAAGTTTATTAGCTACCAGAATGCGAACTTTTGATATGTTAAAAGTAGCAGAAGGTTACGCAAAAAACAACCCAGGTATTTTTAGTATGGAGGTTTGGGGAGGCGCAACTTTTGATGTTTGTATGCGTTTTTTACAAGAAAATCCGTGGGAACGCTTACAATTGTTACGTAAATCGATGCCAAACGTATTGCTTCAAATGTTAATTAGAGGTTCTAACGGAGTTGGATACACGGCGTATCCTGACAATTTAATTGAAAGCTTCGTGCAACAATCTTGGGAAAAAGGAGTCGATATTTTTAGAATTTTCGACTCTTTAAATTGGATGAAATCTATAGCGCCATGCATCGAGCATATTCGTAATAAAACGAATGGTTTAGCAGAAGGATCAATCTGTTATACAGGCGACATTTTAAATCCGAAGAATACAAAATACAACCTTAAATACTATACCACTTTAGCCAAAGACATCGAAAATGCCGGTGCACATATTTTAGCAATTAAAGATATGGCTGGTTTATTAAAACCGTATGCAGCTTTCGAGTTGGTTTCAGCATTAAAGCAAGAAGTAAATATTCCTATTCATTTACACACACACGACACCTCGTCTATTCAATCAGCTACTTATTTAAAAGCTATTGAAGCCGGAGTTGATGTGGTGGATGTCGCCCTTGGCGGATTATCAGGGTTAACATCACAACCTAATTTTAATTCGGTTGTAGAAATGATGAAATTTAATGATAGAGAAAGTAATTTAAATATTGATTCTTTAAATGAATACTCTAACTATTGGGAAACAGTAAGAGAGTATTATTATCCGTTTGAATCTGGTTTAAAATCAGGTTCTGGTGAAGTTTTTAAACATGAAATTCCGGGTGGTCAGTACTCAAATCTAAAACCACAAGCACAAGCATTAGGATTAGAAGATCGTTTTCATGAAATTACCAAAATGTATGGCGATGTAAATCACCTTTTTGGTGATATTGTAAAAGTTACACCAAGCTCTAAAGTAGTTGGTGACATGGCACAGTATTTAGTAAGTAATAACTTAACGGTTCAGGATGTTTTAGAACGTGGTGATACAATTTCTTTTCCGCAATCGGTAGTTAGTTTCTTTAAAGGAGATTTAGGACAACCAGTTGGCGGATTTCCTAAAGATCTTCAGAAATTAATTTTAAAAGATCAAAAACCATACACAGACAGACCAAATGCTCATATTGAGCCTTTAGATATCGATAAAGAATATAATGACTTTAAAAAAATATTTGAAAACGACTTAAGCAGGCCTATAGATTTTACAGATTTCTTATCTTATAAATTATACCCAAAAGTATTTACGGATGCTTTTAATAAACATTTAAAATACGACAGTTTATTAAACCTACCAACCAAGAATTTCTTTTACGGAATGGAAAGAGGCGAAGAAATTGTTGTTGAATTAGATAAAGGAAAAACTTTATTAATTACTCTAGATTCTGTTGGAAGACCAAATGAAGATGGAATGGTTACCGTGTATTTTAAAGTGAATGGCCAAGGAAGAGCAGTGCAAATAAAAGATGAATCTATAAAAGTAAATAAGATCATTAACACTAAAGCTGATAAAAGTAATTCAAAAGAAATAGGCGCTCCATTACAAGGAATGTTATCTGCTATTTTAGTAAAAGAAGGTGAAAAAGTGGTTAAAAACCAGCCTTTATTTATTATTGAAGCTATGAAAATGGAAACTACAATTACAGCTACAGAAGATACAACTATAAAACAAACCGTTTTAAAACCTGGAGTAATGGTTAACTCTGAAGATTTAGTAATTAGATTATCGTGATAATTTATTATTACAAAGCAAAAAAACCTCGCAAAAAAGCGAGGTTTTTACGTTATTAACGTACAACATCCTTCTTTCTTAGTTTAAAAAGTATTTACCATCACTATAAATAAATGAAAATCAACTATTTATTTTTTTTATAATTGTTAGTTATTTATATTTAGGCATATTTTCTAAAAACTAATCCCCCTAAAGAAAATGAGTACACAAAAAATTAAAAAGAAAATTTTACTTGTATTATTATTTATAGCAACAGCACTCTCCTTTTCCTATGCTTTTAATAAAAACTACGATTACAAAATGGTAAGCTCTAGACTTAAAAAATCCATTGAAGAAAAAAAAGAGTTAGAACAAAAGCTAGAAAAAACAACCGCCAACTACAAAAAATTAAGCGCAAAAAACAAGAAATTATCTAAAAGAGTAATTTTAGAAATTAATAAAATCATCAACCTAAAAGATTCGGTAGATGAATTAGATAGCGACTTAAAAAAAGACAAAAAAGCACTTGCAAAAAAAACGCATTTAACGAAAAAACTGTCAACTAAAATTAATTCTTTAGCTACTAAAGTTGATAAAGCTAAATTATTAAAACTAAATATTGTTGAAGTGCTTACTATGAGAAAAAGAAATAATAGTAAGTTTACAACAACGACAAATAAAAATAAAATAGATGCTTTTAAAATTAGTTTTCATGTTTTAAAAAATGAAATAGCTAATAAAGGAAAAAAACGAATTTCCATAAAAGTTTTAGACTCTAAAAATAATATCGTTATTATTAAAGGTGCTAAAGGTACAGCAAATACATATAGCAGTAAATTAACTATAGATTATAAAAATGAACCATTAGATGTTGTTTCATTTATAGAGGTGGACAGAAAAAATATAACACCAGGCATTCACAAAGTAATTATTTCTTTAGAAGGACTTTCTGTTGCTCAAAAGACCATTAATTTGCGCTAAAAGATCTTTTTTATGAAAATCACAATTCAAAAACCTCCCTTTTGCGAGGTTTTCTGTTTAAACATATTTTTATTCAACCTTAAAAAAAACAAAAACTAACACTAAAGCACTTTACAGTCATTTTAAGCCCTTTTCTTCAACCTTCCTTAAACTCATAAAAAATCATCATCAAACGCTTAAAACCTTTTAATTTACCTTAAAAAAACGTAAGTTTGTTAGGTTAAACTTTCCTTTCTAAAGACTGTTTATTAAAATTAAAACTTAATTAATTCACTTATCATGAGCGAAGAAAAAAAACATAATTATTCAGCTGACAGTATTCAAGCGCTTGAAGGAATGGAGCATGTAAGAATGCGTCCTTCAATGTATATTGGAGATGTTGGTATTCGTGGTTTACACCACTTAGTTTACGAAGTTGTAGACAACTCTATTGATGAAGCAATGGGAGGTTATTGTGATAAAATTGATGTTACAATTAATGAAGACAACTCTATTACAACCAAAGATAACGGTCGTGGTATTCCTGTAGGAATTCACAAAAAAGAAGGCGTTTCTGCATTACAAGTTGTAATGACAAAAATTGGTGCTGGTGGTAAATTCGATAAAGATTCTTATAAGGTTTCTGGTGGATTGCATGGTGTTGGTGTAAGTTGTGTAAACGCACTTTCAGACCTTTTAACAGCTACAGTTCATAAAGAAGGTAAAATTTGGCAACAAGAGTACTCTAAAGGAAAAGCCTTATACCCTGTTAAAACAATAGGCGAAACTGATTTTACAGGTACGATTGTAACTTTTTTACCAGACAAATCAATCTTTAAGCAAACTACAGACTTTAATTACGAAACATTGGCAACTCGTATGCGCGAGTTATCATTCTTAAACAAAGGGATTACAATTACCTTAACGGATAAGAGAACAACAGATGATGAAGGTAATTTTATTTCAGAAGTATTTCATTCTGATGAAGGTTTACCTGAATTTATTAAATATTTAGATTCTACTCGTGAGCAGTTAACTGCCAAGATTATTTCTATGGAAGGTGAAAAAAATGGTATCCCTGTAGAAGTTGCCATGGTTTACAACACTTCGTATTCAGAAAACTTACATTCTTATGTAAACAATATTAATACGCACGAAGGAGGAACACATTTATCTGGTTTTAGAAGAGGTTTAACACACACTTTAAAAAAGTATGCTGACGAATCTGGATTACTTAAAAATGTAAAATTTGAAATTGCTGGTGATGATTTCCGTGAAGGATTAACAGCCATTGTTTCTGTAAAAGTAGCAGAACCACAATTTGAAGGACAAACAAAAACAAAATTAGGTAACAGAGAAGTATCCGCTGCTGTTTCTCAAGCAGTTTCAGAAATGTTAACGGACTACTTAGAGGAAAATCCTAATGATGCAAAAATCATTGTTCAGAAAGTAATTTTAGCAGCCAATGCTCGTCATGCAGCACGTAAAGCACGTGAAATGGTGCAGCGTAAAACCGTAATGAGTATTGGTGGTTTGCCTGGTAAATTATCAGATTGTTCTGAAACAGATCCAGCACAATGTGAAATTTTCTTAGTTGAGGGAGATTCGGCAGGTGGAACAGCAAAACAAGGTAGAGATCGTAATTTTCAAGCTATTTTGCCACTACGTGGAAAGATTTTAAATGTTGAAAAAGCAATGCAACATAAAGTTTTTGAAAACGAAGAAATCAAAAACATGTTTACGGCTTTAGGAGTTTCTATCGGAACAGAAGAAGACCCAAGAGCTTTAAACTTATCTAAAATTCGTTATCATAAAGTAGTTATTATGTGTGATGCCGATGTAGATGGTTCGCATATTGCTACCTTAATATTAACCTTCTTTTTTAGATATATGAGAGAAATGGTAGAGCAAGGTTATATTTATATTGCAACACCTCCTTTATATTTAGTAAAAAAAGGACAAAAAAGAGAATATGCTTGGGATGATAACCAACGTGATGTTATTGCTAAAAACATGGGAGGCTCTGTAAACGTACAGCGTTATAAAGGTCTTGGAGAAATGAATGCAGACCAATTATGGGACACAACCATGAACCCAGAATTTAGAACTTTACGTAAAGTTGTTATTGACAGCCCAACAGAAGCAGACAGAGTTTTCTCTATGCTTATGGGAGATGAAGTACCACCACGTAGAGATTTTATCGAACGTAATGCGAAATATGCAAATATCGATGTATAACATTTTTTTATTATAAAACTATAAAAAGCTCAATCTTAAAAGATTGAGCTTTTTTCATACATTTGCTTCAAACTAATTAATAACTTAGTAAAATGAAAAAAATAATTTTATCTATAGTAACTCTTTTAACTTTAGCCTTAAACGTAAAAGCACAAGAATTAGAATCAATTCTTTTAGCAAAAGAAGATGCTGCAAAATTAACGAACGCTTATTTAAACCCTGCCATGAAAGGATTTATTTACAGCATGAATAATGGTTGGTACCATACCGCTAAGGTTCATAAAAAATTTGGTTTCGATATAACAATAGGAGCTAACATTTCTTTTATTCCTTCAAAAGATGAAATTTTTAACATTGCTAAGTTAAACCTATCAAGTAACACAACAGTTACAAACGGTGTTACCTCATCTCCTACCGTTGCGGGGAGTGAAGATATTACACCTGCTGATTTAAGATATGAAACTACGGTAAACGGACAAACAGTTTCTGCTGATTTTACAATGCCTAACGGAGTAAAAGAAGATTTACCTGCCAGTGCTGTACCTGCACCTTCTATACAAGTTGGTTTAGGACTTCCTTTTAAATTAGAAGCAATGGTTCGTTATGTACCAGAAGTTGGTTCTGATGATGTTAAGGGTAGCTTATTTGGTATTGGATTAAAAAAAGAAATTACAAGTTGGTTTGGCCCCTTAGATAAACTGCCTTTACATGTTTCTTTATTAGCTGCATACACTAATATGAATGTAGATTACACAATAGGTGATGTAGATGGTAATATAGAGGTTAGAAATGGTATCACTCAGTTTAAATTAAACTCGTATACTGTTCAAGCAATTGCTTCTATTAATTTTCCTATTATTAATTTTTATGGAGGAGTTGGATACAACGGAGGAAGTACTGATTTAGATTTAAAAGGTGACAGCTTTGTTGCCAACTATGAGTCTTCAACCATACCTTCAGTTATTGTTAGGGAAGACCTTGGTAAAAACCCATTATCATTAAGCACAAGTACTAGTGGCTTTAATGCAACTATAGGAACTCGCTTAAGCTTAGGTTTCTTTAAAATATTTGGAAGTTATACAATGCAAGAATATAATTCTGTAAACGCAGGTATCGCTTTTAGCTTTAGATAATCTTTATTCATAAAATAAACATCAAAAAAAGAATCTTATTTATAAATAAGATTCTTTTTTATTTTTATACTTTCGAATCTGAAGTTAATTTACACACAAAAATTATGAAGAGAAAAATTTTTATTTTATTAATTATGACTTGCAGCCTCATTACAAATGCTCAAAACGAAACTTCTGATAAATTAGAAGGGAAAGATCTTTTTGACAAAGTATATAATAGTTATTCAGGTAAAAAGCTTTCAGTTGTTGTTTTAAAAGATGGAAAAAGAATAGAAGGGTACAAAAAAGATGTCGACAGAAAAAAAGGTCAGATTTATTACATAAAAATTAAAGACGAACAAACAGGGAAAAAGTTAAAATTTGATTCTGACCAAATAAAAGAAATGTATTTATTTCCTGGAGGTATAGAAAAATTTTCTAAATCTTTTAGACACATTTATGATGTAAGACAATGGGAAAGAACAGATTTAGATAACGAAATTATTAACCAAGGATATATATATTTTAAAAACCAAGAAGTTTCTTTAAAAAATAAAAAGAAAAAAAGAGAATATATGATGCAGCTAATCAACCCAACGTTTAGTAAGTATTTAGAAGTTTTTGGAGATCCTTTTGCTAAAGAAACAACAAAGCTTGGTTTTGCTGGATTTAATGTTGCAGGAGGTCTTGCTAAGTCATATTACATTAAGAAAGACGGTGTTATTTACTGGATGCATAAAAGAGAATTAGATGTTAGATACGAAAAGCTTTTTGGAGATTGCGAAGAGTTTGTTAAAAAGTATCCTTTAAAAGATATTAAATGGAGATATTTTAGTGAATATATTTTAGAATACACAAAAATGATGTCTAAAAAATAATCTCAACTAAGCACCTACAAAACCCTATTGAAATTTCAATGGGGTTTTGTTTTTATATCCATAGTCAAATCGTTATTTTTGTGCAACTTAAATTAATTCATCACAATTAAAAATATAAAAAAAATGAAAGTAACAGTTGTAGGAGCAGGTGCTGTAGGTGCAAGTTGTGCAGAGTACATTGCTATTAAAAATTTCGCATCAGAAGTTGTATTAGTAGATATTAAAGAAGGTTTT
This sequence comes from Tenacibaculum sp. AHE14PA, assembly GCF_019278465.1. Taxonomy (GTDB): domain Bacteria; phylum Bacteroidota; class Bacteroidia; order Flavobacteriales; family Flavobacteriaceae; genus Polaribacter; species Polaribacter bernardetii. The sequence continues at coordinate 1,708,549 of NZ_CP058983.1, forward strand.
GCTGAAGGTAAAGCAATGGATTTAATGCAAACAGCTTCTTTAAATGGTTTTGACACAAAAATAACAGGTACTACAGGAGATTATAGTAAAACTGCAGGGTCTGACGTTTGTGTAATTACTTCTGGTATTGCTCGTAAACCTGGTATGTCTCGTGACGAATTATTAGGTATCAATTCTGGTATTGTAAAGTCGGTAGCGGCTAGCTTAGTAGAACAATCTCCTAACACTATTATCATTGTGGTTTCTAACCCAATGGATACAATGACTTATTTAGTACACAAAGCCACTGGATTACCTAAAAACAGAATTATAGGTATGGGTGGGGCTTTAGATTCTGCTCGTTTTAAGTACCGTTTAGCGGAAGCTTTAGGCGCTCCTATATCTGATGTTGATGGAATGGTTATTGGAGGTCACTCTGACAAAGGAATGGTTCCTTTAACGCGTTTAGCTACTCGTAACTCTGTTCCTGTTTCTGAATTTTTATCAGAAGAAAGATTAGAGCAAGTTATGCAAGATACTAAAGTTGGTGGTGCTACATTAACTGGTTTATTAGGTACTTCTGCTTGGTATGCACCAGGTGCTGCAGTTTCTGGTATGGTACAAGCTATTGCTTGTGATACCAAAAAAATATTCCCTTGTTCTACTTTATTAGATGGTGAATATGGCTTGTCTGATTTATGTATCGGAGTTCCTGTTGTTTTAGGTAAAAACGGAATTGAAAGTATCGTTGAGATTAATTTATCTGATGCTGAAAAAGTACACTTAACTGCATCTGCAGAAGCTGTTAAAAACAACAATACTGCTTTAAATTTGTAAAATAATTTTAAGCTCTTTAATATATAAACCCTGAGTAGTTAAACTACTCAGGGTTTTATTTTAAAAAAAATTTAAATTTTATGACAAACGTGTAAGGTTCTTTAAAAGATAGCGTCTTTAATTATAAGGAAGCATTTAGTAGTGTTTCTTTTTCATAGTTTTTCATAGCAATTTTCCCACTTCATTCGTGAAGTGGGTTTTTTATTTAAAACTAAACTGTTTGTTGTTGTTGTACTTCAAACAACTCTCCGCCTTCACACTTAAGAGTTTTTTGCTTAAACTTTACAATTAACTGATAATCGTGCGTAGCCATTAATATGGTTTTTCCGCTTTTATGAATTTCATTTAATAAATTCATTACTTCAAGCGATGTTTTAGGATCTAAATTACCCGTAGGTTCATCTGCTAAAATTAACTCAGGATCATTTAACAATGCCCTTGCAATTGCAACTCGTTGTTGTTCACCTCCAGAAAGTTCGAATGTTTTTTTGTAGTATTTTTCTTTCATTCCTACTTTATCTAAAACCTCGTAGATTTTATCTTTCATTTCGGTTTTATCTTTCCATCCAGTAGCTTTTAAAACGAATTCTAAGTTTTCAAAAACGTTTCTATCATTTAAAAGTTTAAAATCCTGAAAAACAATCCCTAATTTTCTCCTTAAAAAAGGAATATCATTTTCTTTCATTTTCTTTAAATCGAAACCTACAATTTCACCCAAACCTCTTTGTAAACGCAAATCGCCATACAAGGTTTTTAACAAGCTACTTTTTCCGCTTCCTGTCTTTCCTATCAAGTAATAAAAATCACCTTTATTTAATCTGAAGTTAATTTTTGATAATACTAAGTTGTCTTGCTGATAAATATCAGCATTTTCAAGATGTAAAACAGGTCTTTCCATATATCGATTCGTTTTTACAAATCTAAAATTTTATTACTTAATTCTATAACATTTCTTATTTTTGATGCATTGTTTACCAACAAAAACAGAAAAGGTACGTTATACCTTTTAGAGAACTAAGATATATGAGATTTATTTGTTTAAAAAAAAGTTGTTTTTCACTATTTTTAATCGCTTTTTCAATAACCATAACGGCACAAGAGTCTGCTATTAATTCAGAAATTACATCTGATTACCACAAAGCTATAAAACTTTACAACAACAAAGCGTACGCTGCTGCGCAAGAATTGTTTAGCGAAGTTTCTAGAAGTGCTAATCAACATGAAAATCGAAAAGCTGATGCCGATTATTATGATGCAATGTGTGCTATAAAATTAACACAAGACAATGCAGATGATAAAGTATTAGAATTTGTAGAAAACCACCCTTATAATAACAAAAAAGAGAAGGCTTTTATAAATGTGGGTAACTATTATTTTGCTAACAGAAAAGCTGCACACGCGTTAAAATGGTATCAAAAAGTAAATGACAAGTTATTAAGTCAACCAGAAAGAGATGAGTTAAATTATAAAATGGGTTATGCTTTATTGGTATCTAATTATTTAAAAGATGCTAAATCTCGTTTTCAAACATTACTTGGAAACCCTATTTATGGTAACGATGCGCGTTATTACTTCGGGTATATTGCTTACAAACAAGAAAATTTTGGTGAAGCCGAAGATAATTTAAGTCAGCTAGCAAACGATGCTACTTACCAAGCAAAAGCAAATTACTATATTTTAGATATTAGTTTTAAAGCTGGGCGTTTTGATAAATCTGTGAAAATTGGAGAAAACCTTTTAAAAGAATCAAAAGATGAAAAAGAAATTTCTCAGGTTTCTAAAATAATTGGTGAGAGCTATTTTAATCTTAAAAAATACGATCAGGCAATTCCTTACTTAACAGCCTATGAAGGTAAAAATGGGAAGTGGATTAATACCGATTATTATTATTTAGGTTACGCTTATTATCAGCAAAAAAACTATGAAGAGGCTATTGGTAATTTTAATAAAATTATTGGCGGTAACAATAAAGTTGCTCAGAATGCTTACTATCATTTAGGTGAATGTTATTTAGAATTGCAAAAAAAACCAGCAGCTTTAAATGCATTTAAAAATGCAAGCGAAATGGAATTTGATCTTAAAATAACTGAAAGTGCTTCGTTAAGTTATGCAAAATTGAGTTACGAACAAGGAAACCCTTATGAGAGTGTTCCGGATGTTTTAAAAGGTTTTTTAGCAAAATATCCAAACTCACCAAATGCATCTGAAATAAACGAATTATTAATTACCTCTTATTTACATCAACAAGACTACCAAGGCGCTTTAGATTATTTAAGTAGTGTAAAATCTTTAGAAAACGACAACATTGCAAATGAAGTATCATTGTACAGAGGTATTCAATTATTTAATGAAAATAAATTAGCTGCTGCTAAACCTTATTTTTACAAAGCAACTCTTTCTGCAAACTCCGTAATTAATAATAAAGGGAATTTTTGGTTAGCTGAAACAGAGTACTTATTAGGTAATTATGACAAAGCCTTAACCAGTTTTTTATTAATTACAAATAAAGATTTAGAAGACACAAAAAAATTAGATTATAATATTGCTTACACTTATTTTAAACAAAAAAACTATGAAAATGCTGCAAAACATTTTCAACAATTTTTAGCGATAAAATTAGATGACAATAATTTAAATGATGATGCTTCAAGTAGATTAGGAGATTCTTTTTATGCTTCTAAAAGCTACTTAAAAGCAATTAACTCTTATAAAAAAGTAATTAATGAAGGCGGTGTAGGTGCAGATTACGCCCAATACCAAACAGCTATGAGTTATGGATTTATGGGGCAAAATGACACAAAAATTAAAAACTTACAAACGCTTGTTAACGATTACGTAGGTTCTCAATTACAAGATGATGCTTTGTTTCAGTTAGCTACAACCTATACTGCAACAAACAATGCTGTAAAAGCTCAAAAAACGTACAATCGTTTATTATCTGAACATTCTAATAGCAACTATATTCCTAATGTGCTGTTACGTCAAGGATTGTTGTACTATAACAGTAATCAAAATAAAAAAGCTTTAGAAAAATATAAAGAAGTTGTTGCGAAGCACCCTAACTCTAAAGAAGCAAAACAGGCTGTTACCAATGTTAAAAATGTATATATTGATATTGGTAAAGTAGATGAATATGCTGTTTGGGTTAAAAACGTAAAATTTATAAATGTTACAGATGCAGAATTAGACAATGCTACTTATCAATCTGCAGAAAACAAGTTTTTAGAAAACGATACCGCAAAAGCCATTGAAGGATTCAATAAATATCTTTTAACTTTCCCTAACGGATTACATGCTTTAAAATCTCATTTCTATTTAGCGCAATCGTATAATAACAACAAGCAATTTAAAAATGCAGTACCACACTACACCTATGTTGTAGATCAAAATAAAAGTGAATTTTCTGAAGAATCATTAGCCAAACTTTCTAATATCTATTTAGAAGAAGAAAATTGGGATAAAGGAATACAACTTTTAAAGCAATTAGAAACCGTAGCTAATTATCCGCAGAATATAATATTTGCACAAAGTAATTTAATGAAAGGGTATTATAATAAAAAAGAATATGCCAACGCTATTACCTATGCCGAAAAGGTTTTAGGAACCGATAAAATAGACACAAACGTCGCAGAAGATGCAAAAATAATCTATGCGCGTTCCGCTTATAAAACCAATGACTTTTTAACCGCTGAAGAGTTTTTTAATGAAGTTAGTAAAAAAGCTACTGGCGAACTAAAAGCTGAAAGCTTGTACTATAATGCATTCTTTTTAAATGAAAATAAAGACTATGAAGCATCTAACAAAGCAGTGCAAAATTTAATAGCCAACTATTCTTCTTACAAATACTGGGGAGTTAAAAGTTACATTGTAATGGCTAAAAATTATTATGCTTTAAAAGATGCTTACCAAGCAACCTACATCTTAGAAAACATTATTAAAAACTTTACGCAATACAAAGATGTTACAGAAGAAGCTACAAACGAGCTTCGTTCTATAAAAAATAAAGAAGCAAAAACAAACGAATCGGTAACTACCCAAAACTAAAATTTGTTAAATACAAAAAAGAGTTCAATGATTATATCAATGAAGAAACACTTAGGTTTATTTGTTTTATTTGCAATATCAATTGCAAATGCACAAGAAAAGAAAACCACAGAAAAAGCAAAAGACACTATTATAAAAACAGAGGTAGTTAATGTAGTTACATCATACGTTCCTAAAATTACCGATGCTTTTAAAATAAAGCAAAAACCTATTATTAAACACACAAAAGAAACACAGAAAAAAGAATTAGAATACAAAATATTTTCAGTCCCTGTTGCCTCTACTTTTATTCCAAAAAGTGGTGTGATGAAAAAAGTAGATTTAGGTAAAAGAGAACTATTATACCCTAATTACTTATCTGTTGGTTTCGGTAATAAAATAACTCCTTTTTTGGAAGCTTATGTTAGAAGAAACGAAAGTTACGATAGTGAATTCGGAGCGCATTTAAAATTTCTTCTATCTGCAGACCCTGTTGAAAACACAGCTCTTAGTAGTACATATTACGATATGAGTTTAAACTTATTTTATGCACAACAAGAACGTTATTTAAATTGGAAAACAGGCATAAGCGCTGAACGAAACAAGCACAATTGGTATGGTTTACCAACAAACATACCTTTTACTAACGCTACTATTAGCAATATTGAAGAAGAACAAGCCTATACTTACTTTAAGGTTTTTGGGACCATTAAATTTGATGATTCTTATCTTGATGAAGCAAATGGTAGTATTTCATTTTTTACAGATGCATTAAGTAGTAATGAGTTTTTAATTGATGCAAATGCGAAATTTAAATTTCCTTTAAATAATTTTCACCGTCAGTTAAATGATTTATATATAAACACAACATTAAGTTATTTAGGTACTAAATTCGAAAAAAACTACGAAACTCAAACCGAGTTAAAACATAGTTTTGCTACTGCAGGTATTCACCCAACGTATAATTTTAAAGTACAAGATTTAGCTATAAAAATAGGAGTAAAAACGTATGTCTCTTTAGATTTAGAGAACAACGATACTAACTTCTTTGTGTATCCCGATCTAGAAATCTCTTATCCTATTGTAAACGATTTTGCAAGCGTTTTTATTGGTGCTTCAGGAGGTTTAGAAACAAACACTTACAAATCATTATCAACAAAAAATCCGTACGTCTCTCCTACTCAAAACATACAGCAAACCAACAAGAAATACGATCTCTTTGCAGGAATAAGAGGTAAGTTAGATTTTCAGTTTAGTTATAATTTAAAAGCAAGTTATGCCGATATTGAAAACAATGCTTTTTTTACTTTAAACCAATCAAAATCTAACGGAAATAATATTGCAGGAACAGATGCTTTTTCTTTCTTCGGATATGATTACGGAAACTCATTTAACACGGCGTACGACGATATTAAACAAGTCTCTTTCTTTGGTGAAATTGCTTTCGACGGAATTAAAAACTTAAGTGTAGGCTTAAACGGTCAATTTAATAAGTTTACATTAACTAATGAGCTTGAAGCATGGAACGCTCCAAAAATAAAAGGAGAACTTTTCGGAACGTATAAAACAAGAAAATGGTTTGCAGGTGCTAACTTCTTTTTTGTCGGCCAACGAAAAGGAAAATTATACGAAGTATTGCCTTCGCAAAATTTCTCAACTATAGACTTGGATGGTTATTTTGACATTAACTTTAATGGTGGATACCATTTTAACGACTCGTTTTCTGTGTTTTTAAACCTTAATAATGTGCTAAATAACAGTTACCAAAGATTTAATAATTTTAATGTACAAGGTTTCCAAGCAATGGGAGGTTTAACTTGGAAATTTGATTCACTTTTCTAAAAAAACAATCTAAATATAATTACGCCTAACTATTTACAAAGAATAGTTAGGCGTAACTTAAATCAAACAACTACAAATCAAAATCTTGACGATCACTTTACGATTAAAAATATAAAACTTACATTTATGGCACTTTAAAACAGTATCATAAATGAAAAAATTATCTCTCTTATTAATTTCAGGGTTGTTTGTAATTTCTTGTAATACAGAAAAAAAAGAAACACCTTTAACTTCTAATGTTTTTTCTACTGAAGAAAAAATAGATTCAACTCAAATAAAACACTTATTCAACGCCGCCTTAACCGAAGGGAAATCGTACGAATGGTTACGAGACTTAACTACAAATGTAGGTAGCCGTTTATCTGGTTCAGAAGGAGCAGCAAAGTCTGTTGTTTGGAGTGAAAAATTAATGAACGAAGTTGGTTTAGATTCTGTTTGGTTACAACCAGTTATGGTACCACATTGGGTTCGTGGAGAAAAAGAAGTTGCAAATTATAGCTTTAACGGAGTAGAAATTAATGTTCCTGTTTGTGCTATAGGAGGTTCTATTGCAACACCAACTGGCGGAATTACAGCAGAAGTTATTGAAGTAAAAAGCTTAGAAGAAGCTGAAAAATTAGGAGATAAAGCCAAGGGTAAAATCGTTTTCTTTAATGGTGCTTTTGATAATACTTTAATTCACACTTTTAAAGCCTACGGCGGATGTGTCGGTCAGCGTTTTGGCGGAGCAGCAGCAGTTGGTAAATTCGGCGCAAAAGCAGTTATCGTTCGCTCAATGACAAACGGAATAGATGATTATCCTCATACCGGATCAATGGGGTATGGAGATATTCCTAAATCAGAATATATTCCTTCTGCAGCAATTAGCTCTAGAGCTGCCGAAAACTTAAGCAAGCATTTAAAAGAGAATCCAACACTTAAGTTTTACTTAAAACAAAGCTGTGAAACACTACCAGATGCTCCGTCACACAATGTTGTAGGAGAAATTAAAGGAAGTGAAAACCCTGATAAAATTATGGTTATTGGTGGGCATTTAGATTCTTGGGATTTAGGTGATGGCGCTCATGACGACGGAACAGGAATTGTGCAATCATTAGAAGTAGCTTACTTATTAAAAAAGAACAACATTAAACCTAAAAATACTATTCGTATTGTATTTTTCATGAACGAAGAAAACGGTTTGCGTGGTGCTACAGAATATGCCCGTTTAGCAAAACTGAATAACGAAAATCATATTGGTGCTTTAGAATCTGATTCTGGAGGTCACACACCTAGAGGTTTCTCTATCGATGCTAATGACAAGAACCTTCAATTATTACAAAGCTGGAAAAAATTATTAGCTCCTTACGGATTACATGATATTACAGCAGGTGGAAGTGGCGCTGATATTGGTCCTCTAAAAGACGATCATGTTACTTTGGTTGGATACCGACCAGATTCTCAACGTTATTTTGATTATCACCATGCTGCTAGCGATACTTTCGATAAAGTTAACAAACGTGAACTAGAGTTAGGAAGTGCGTCAATGGCAAGTATCGTATATTTAATGGATAAGTATTTATATAATAACGAAACCATAAAACCATAACGGATGACAATTTTAGTATTAATTCTTCGTATAATTTTTGGTTTATTCTTTGCTTACATAGGTGTTATGCATTTTTTAAAACCACGTTTTTTTAATGGTTTTATTCCCAAACCACTTCCTAAACTAGCTGTAAACTATGTTGCAGGTTTTATAGAAGTTGTAATCGGAATAGGTCTTTTATTTAATGCTACTGCAAAAAATGCTGCCATCGGTTTTTTTGTGCTAATGGTCGTTTTTTTACCATTACATATATGGGATTTATTTAAAGAAAAACCTGCTATAGGATCTAAAAAAATTGCCATTATACGCTTACCAATACAATTTTTACTTTTATATATCGCTTATTTAATATATTCAAATTCATGAGAAAATCATTATTAATTATTGCCGTTTCAATCGCTATTACCTCTTGTAAACAACAAGAAAAAGTAGACACGATTGTTATTAACTCAAACACATATACAGTTAATTCTAATTTCGATAAGGCTGAAAGTTTTGCGATTAAAGACGGTAAATTTATCGCTATAGGAACTAATAAAGAAATACAAGATAAATACACCTCATCAAAAACTATCGATGCTGAAAATAAAGCTATATATCCTGGTTTTATTGATGGACATTGTCATTTTTACAGATTAGGTTTACAACAGCAAAAAGTAAACTTAGTCGGTACAAAAAGTTACGATGAGGTATTACAGAAGTTAGTTGAATTTCAAAAAGAAAAAAACACCACTTTTATAACTGGTCGTGGTTGGGATCAAAATGATTGGGAAACAAAAGAATTTCCTACTAAAGAGAAACTAGATGCTTTATTTCCTAGTATTCCTGTGGCAGTTCGTAGAATTGACGGTCATGCAATGTTGGTAAATCAAGCTGCAATCGATTTAGCAGGTATTACAATTGACACTAAAATTGATGGAGGTGAATTCTTTAAAAAAGATGGAAAACTTACAGGTGTGTTAATTGACAATGCAATGAATTTCATTGAAGTGCCAAAACCGAATAAACAAGAACAAATTCAGGCTTTAAAAGACGCTGAAAAAATCTGTTTTGACTTAGGGTTAACAACCGTTGATGATGCTGGTTTAGATAGACAAGTAATTGAATTGATTGATAGTTTACAACAAACCGGTGATTTAAAAATGCGTATTTACGCAATGATTTCTAACAATAAAAAAAACTTAGATTACTACCTTAATAAAGGTGTTGTTAAAACTGATAAATTACATGTTCGTTCGGTAAAAGTATATGCAGACGGAGCTTTAGGTTCTCGTGGAGGTGCTTTAAAAGAAGAGTATTCTGATAAAAAAGGGCATTTTGGTGCTTTAGTAAATTCGTACGATGACCTTCAACGTTTAGCAAAAAGAATTGCTAGTTCTGAATATCAAATGAACACCCATGCCATTGGTGATTCTGCTAATTATGTAATGCTTAAAGCTTATAATAAATTCTTAAAAAACAAAGACAATCGTCGTTGGAGAATTGAACATGCTCAGATTGTTGATTTAAAAGATTTTCATTTATTTAAAAATATCATTCCGTCTATTCAACCAACACATGCTACAAGCGATATGTACTGGGCAGAAGAACGTGTAGGTTCTGAAAGAATTAAAGGTTCTTATGCTTATAACGATTTATTAAAACAACATGGCATGGTTGCTTTAGGAACCGACTTCCCTATCGAAAACGTAAGTCCGTTGCATACCTATTACGCTGCAACTATCAGAAAAGATTTAAAAGGATATCCAGAAAAAGGATATCAAATGAACAATGCTTTATCTAGAGAAAATGCCTTGAAAGGGATGACTATCTGGAATGCTTTTGCTAATTTTGAAGAAGCCGAAAAAGGAAGTATTGAAGTAGGTAAACTTGCCGATTTTATCATCTTAGAAAATGATATTGTAACTGTTAACGGCGACAAAATACCAAACACGAAAGTTTTAGAAACTTTTGTAAATGGAGAAAAAGTAAATTAATTTTTTATCAAACTATAAAAACCCTTTTATGAAATCTTATTTTTATGCAACCTTAATTGCATTATTATTTATATCGTGTAGCGAAGATTCTATTGACTACGACACTAAAAACGAAGCTGATATTATTGAGTACATCGCTGACAACAATTTAGATGCTAAAAAAAGCAATTCCGGCTTATACTATGTTATAAACAATGAAGGCTCTGGAACAAGCCCCGTAAGCAACTCTAACGTAACTGTTGCGTACAAAGGTTATTTTTTAAATGGTAAAACATTTGATGAAAGTGATAGCGCTGGTATTTCTTTTAACTTACAACAAGTTATTAAAGGATGGACAGAAGGAATCACTTATTTTAAAGAAGGTGGTAATGGTGTTTTACTAGTTCCTTCAAGATTAGGATACGGAAGCAATGGAAGGCCAGGAATACCTGGTGGATCTGTTTTAATATTCGACATCGAACTTATAAGTGTTGAATAACATTTATCATTCTTTTCATTAAGAGTTCATCTAATTTTAAATAAAAAAGACGCTTAAAACAACTACTTGTTTTAAGCGTCTTTTTAGCGTTTACATAAGATTATTTTTTCTTTAGAAAAAAATGGTAAATAAATGCATCTTTTTAAACATTTAAAAGTCTACTATATGAACATAAAACTTAAAAATCATGAAACATAAAAATCAATGTACTTGTAATTGCGACGGTTGTAAAACAGGTAACTGCTCTAATTGCACCTGCGAAAACTGTTCTTGCAACAACTGTAATTGTTAGTAATATATATGTTAACTTTTGTTATTACAAAGCTGTAGTCTTTTCTATTTAAAATACCTTCAGCTTTGTAATAACATTTTTGTAAATTTATAGAATGACAACAAATCAAGTTTACATAAAATATGCTGATGACGTTAAATATTTTATCTTAAGTAAGGTAAAGGATGCAACGGTTACTGAAGATGTTTTACAAGACACTTTTATTAAAATACACACCAAACTTCATACGCTAAAAGACATTACTAAACTAAAGCCCTGGATATTTACCATTGCTAGAAACGCTATCATAGACTATTTTAAGAGTGCGAATAAGACTTTTGAATTGGCTAATTCCGAAACTGAAACAAGCTTAGAAACAACCTCGCATACCGAAAAAGATTGTTTACTTGGCATCTTAGAAAGTTTACCAAAAAAATATAGAAATCCGTTATTCTTATCAGACATTAAAGGCTTAAAACAACAAGATGTTGCTGATACCTTAAAACAGAGTTTACCTACAACTAAATCACAAATTCAACGTGCTCGTAAACTAATAGCACAAGGTTTTATGGATTGCTGTGGATTTGTTTTAAACGAAAACGGCAAGTTAGTTGGTGAAATACAAGACAAAGATGATTGTAAAGTTTGTGGATAGGAAATTGCACTATTTTAACTCTTTTTTTAATAACTTTACTACTAATTTAGCAAATACTGCTCCTCTTGTTAACAATCAATAATACCGCATCAAAATGAAAAAATACATTCTACTTTTATTCATAAGTTTTTTAATTTTTAGTTGTAATGAAAAAAAAGCAATCAGTTCTGTAAACCCAGAGAATTGGTCGAAAAGATATGTAGATATAAGTACCAAAGACTCTCTTGAATACGGAAAATCATACCTATCTATTTATTCACAAATTTATAGTAGTTCAGAACACAAAACACATAATTTAACAGCAATGATAAGTATGAGAAATACCAGTGATACTGATACTATATACTTGTTAAAGTCAGAATATTTTGATACCCACGGTAAATCTATTCGCACCTATTTTGATAAACCAATTTATTTGAGCCCGATGGAAACTACCGAAATAATAATTGATGAGATAGATGTTGAAGGAGGAACAGGATCTAACTTTATAATCGAATGGAAAATTCCAAAAAACTGTCCTGAACCTTTGTTTGAAGGCGTAATGAACTCAACCATGGGACAACAAGGTTTATCTTTCACAACACAATCAAAAAGAATAAAATAAGTCAATAACGATACTGCTAAAAGGTGTCAATAGCTTATTTATTAAACAAAAAAACTTAGTGCTTTTACACACTAAGTTTTATCTAAATATCTTTATTAAGCTTATTTTCTTCTTTTCTTAGAACCACTCTTAGCCTTAGGCGCTCTATAGTTTTTACTTTTACGCTGATTAAAAGGAACAGCGTCATCAAAAGTATTTTTTGTTTCTTTTGCTGATTTATTTTTCTTCCAAGAATTGTTTTCAGGTAATAAAACTTTCAATAAATCTTGTCTTCCTACTTTGTTAAGTGTGTTACGAATCCAATCTTTATTTTCTTTCTTATACCAGAAGAAAAACTTGTGCTGATCTTCTTTTTCTTTAGCTGTTTTAGGTGTTTTCGTTGGCTTTAAAGTGTACGGATGAAAACCACTATAGTAAATTACCGTTGCAACAGTCATTGGCGTTGGCGTAAAACCTTGTACCTGCTCTAACTGAAATCCCATCTCTTTTGTTTCGGCAGCTAAATTTGCCATATCCTCTTTTTCACAAGCAGGATGATTAGATATAAAGTAAGGTATTAACTGTAATTTTAATTTTTTCTTTATATTAATACGATCAAAACGCTCTTTAAACATGTGAAAATATTTAAATGACGGTTTACGCATCAATTTTAAAACAGGGTCAGATGTGTGTTCTGGCGCTACTTTTAATCGTCCAGAAATATGCTTTGTCATCACCTCTTCGGTGTAGGCATCTAACTCTTTCGGATCTGCATTTTTATTAAATTCAGGCACTAACATATCATGTCGAATTCCACTTCCAATAAACGATTTTTTTATCTTCGGATGCTTATCAACGGCTTGATATAATTCTGTTAATGGCTTGTGAGATGTATCTAAATTACTACATATTACTGGCGATATACAAGAAGGTGCAACACATTTATCACAGATAGATTGTATTTTACCTTTCATCTTATACATATTGGCAGATGGCCCACCAATATCAGATAAATAACCTTTAAAGTCATCCATTTCAGCAACCTTGTCAACTTCTCTTAAAACAGATTCTTGACTACGACTTGCTATAAATTTTCCTTGGTGTGCAGAAATAGTACAAAAACTACACCCTCCAAAACATCCACGGTGAATGTTAATAGAAAATTTTATCATTTCAAAAGCCGGAATTGGCCCTCTTTTATTATATTTTGGGTGCGGCAAACGTGTAAAAGGTAAATCGAAAGATCCATCTATTTCCTTTTCAGTCATTGTAGGGTAAGGCGGATTTATCATCAACCTCTTATCTCCTACTTTCTGAAAAATACGACGTGCCTTTAATTTATTAGACTCCTGCTCTATTACTTTAAAGTTAGATGCAAATGTTTTTTTATCCTTTAAACAAGCCTCGTGAGAATTAATCTCTATATCTTCCCAGTTTTTATTTTTAGGAATATCCTCTCCTTTATCAACAAAAACAGCTGTTTGTTTAATCGTTTTTAAGCTCGAAAACGGAACACCTTTTTGTAATAACTCTACTATTTCACGTAAAGGTTGTTCTCCCATTCCGTAAACCAACATATCTGCTTTAGAAGTTTCTAAAATAGTTGGCAACAATTTATCTGACCAATAATCGTAATGTGTTACTCTTCTTAAAGAAGCTTCAATACCTCCAATTAATACAGGTGTATCAGGAAATTTATCTTTTAATATTTTCGAGTATACTGAAGTTGCATAATCAGGTCTAAAACCTTTATCTCCGTTTGGTGTATACGCATCTTTATCTCTACGACGTTTACTTGCCGTATAATTACTCACCATCGGATCCATACAGCCTCCTGTTACTCCAAAAAATAATCTTGGTTTCCCTAACTTCTCAAAATCCTGTAAATTATCGTTTACACTAGGCTGTGGCACAATTGCAACACGCAACCCGTAACTTTCTAGTATACGCCCAATTACTGCAGGACCAAATGATGGATGATCTACATATGCATCTCCACTAAAAAGAATTACATCTAATTCTTCCCATCCTCTTAACTTAACCTCCTTATTTGTAGTCGGTAACCAATCTGAAACTCGTCTTATTCCCATGCGCTGCAAAGGTACAAGGTTTTTAGGAATAAAGTCCTCACTTTTAAACAAGTAATAACGTTTCGTTTTATTCATTTTTTTCAATCTTATATCTAAAAAAAACACTTATTCTTTAACATTTAATTAAGAATAACAATAATTTGATTTAATTAATTTCGGATTTCATAATTCAAGCATAATAAAAATGACACAAAAACTACTTTCAAAAATATTGATTGTAATCTTTTTCTTAGGTTTTACTGTAAATTCAGAAGCTCAAAGAAAGAAAAAGAAGAAGAAAAACGACAAAAAAACTTCAACAGCAAAACCTAAAAGCAAACCAGATAAAAATGCCATAAAACCTTATAGCAAGGTTGTTACAAAAAAACATAAAACTGACGAAGGTTTATTTAAAGTTCACTCAAAAGACAGCAATTATTTATTTGAAATTCCAGATTCTCTTTTAAATAGAGAAATGTTAATGGTTACCAGGATTGCTAAAACCGCAAGCGGAATTGGTTTTGGTGGAGGTAAGCAAAACACACAAGTTTTACGTTGGGAGAAGAAGCAAAAAAAAATATTATTACGCGTAGTTTCTCATAATGTTGTCGCCGATTCTATCTTACCAATTCATGAAGCAGTTACAAACTCTAACTTCGAGCCTATTTTATATGCTTTCCCTATAAAAGCATTTAGTAAAGATTCTACTGCCACTGTTATTGATGCGACTCCTCTATTTTCTTCGGATGTTAAAGCAATCGGATTTCCTCAGTTTAGAAGAAAAGCTTACAAGATTACTAAAATGGATAAAGATCGTTCGTACATCGAACGTATGAGTAGTTACCCTCAAAACATTGAAGTTCGCCATGTAAAAACATATGTTGCAGGTAAAGCACCATCAAACTCAAGTGTTGGTGCCGTTTCTTTAGAGTTAAGTAATTCTATGATTTTACTTCCTAAAGTACCTATGAAGCGTCGTTATTTCGATGAACGTGTTGGTTGGTTTACAAGCTCACAAACAGATTATGGTTTAGATACTCAAAAAAGTAAATCTGTTACTTATTTAGACAGATGGCGTTTAGAAGTTAAAGATGAAGATTTAGCGAAGTTTAAAAGAGGTGAATTAGTAGAGCCTAAAAAACAAATCGTTTATTATATTGATAGAGCTACGCCTAAAAAATGGAGTAAATACATAAAAGAAGGTATAGAAGATTGGCAAGTTGCCTTTGAAGCTGCAGGTTTTAAAAATGCAATTATTGCTAAGGATGCACCTACGAAAGAGGAAGATCCAGAATGGAGTCCTGAAGATGTTCGTTATTCTGTTGTTCGTTATTTAGCGTCTCCGATTCCGAATGCAAACGGACCACACGTTAGTGATCCTCGTTCGGGAGAAATTTTAGAATCTGATATTAACTGGTATCATAATGTAATGACGTTATTACATAACTGGTATTTTATTCAAACTGCAGCCATTAATCCTGAAGCTAGAAAAAACAAGTTTAAAGATGAAATTATGGGGCGTTTAATACGTTTTGTATCTTCTCACGAAGTTGGTCATACTTTAGGTTTACCTCACAACATGGGTAGTTCTGCTGCTTACCCAGTAGACTCTTTACGTTCTGCTAGTTTTACTAAAAAATTTAGTACTGCTCCGTCTATTATGGATTATGCTCGTTTTAACTACGTTGCACAACCAGAAGATAAAGGTGTTGCTTTAATGCCAAACATCGGGCCTTATGATAAGTATGCAATGAGCTGGGGTTACCGTCCTATTTTAAATACAACTGCTAAGGATGAAAAAGAAATCTTAAATAAATGGATTACCGACAAAAAAGGAGATCCTATTTATAGATTCGGTCATCAACAATCAAGAAATACTATCGATCCTAGTTCACAAACTGAAGATTTAGGTGATGATGCTATGAAAGCAAGTGCGTACGGTATTAAAAACTTACAGCGTATTTTACCTAGGTTAGAAGAATGGACTACCGAAAACGGTGAAGACTATCAAGAGTTAAAAACAATGTATGGTCAATTAGTTGGTCAGTTTAACAGATATATGGGACATGTAAGTTCTAATATTGGTGGAGTTTACGAAAACTTTAAAACTGCCGATCAAGAAGGCGCTGTTTATACGCATACACCAAAAGAACATCAAAAAAGAGCGTTAACTTTTGTGAACAACGAATTGTTTAAAACGCCTACTTGGTTAATCGATCAAAACATTATTTCTAAAACACAATATTCTGGTTCTGTAGATGAAATTAGAAGTTTACAAGTACGTACTTTAAATAAAATTTTAAAGACCGGTCGTTTAACTCGTTTAATTGAAAATGAAATTTTAAACGGTAACAAAGCTTATAGTATTGTAAATATGATGAGTGATCTTAGAAAAGGTGTTTGGTCTGAATTATACAGTAACAAAACAATTGATGGTTACAGAAGAAATTTACAAAGAGCTCATTTAGATCGTTTAGACTTTTTATTAAACAAAGCTAAAAATCAAAATGGTGTAAGAAGAAACGGTGGATATTTTAAACAAACTGCTGTAAATATTAGTCAGTCTGATATTAAAGCAGTCGTTAGAGGCGAATTAAAAAGAATCCAAAAAGATATTAAAAGAAGTATTCCTAACGCTCGTAACACAATTACACGTTACCACTTACAGGATGCTGCTGACAGGGTTAATACTATTTTAAATCCTAATAAATAGTAGGTATTACCCCCCGACTTTTATTAAAACATCAGTAATATGTATTACTGGTGTTTTTTTATTCTTAAAAAAAGAATCGCTATTTTTATAACTCTTTATTAATCAACAAAACCGTATGAAACACTTTTTAAAACTTGCTTTTTTACTACTTTTTATAGTAAGCTGTACTAAAAAAGATTTAAAACAAACAACTGCTCAAACCCCTAAAGACACTTATGTTAAGGATAATTTCACAAAAAAAGAAGTAACTATTAGCATGCGAGATGGTGTTAAATTACATACTACTATTTACACCCCTAAAGACACGAGTAAAACCTACCCTATTTTAATGCAAAGAACACCTTACAGTTCTAGGCCTTATGGAGACGGTAAATTTAAAACCAAAATTGGTCCGAATACCATTTTAATGAAAGAAGGAAATATTGTGGTATATCAAGATGTTCGTGGTCGTTGGATGAGCGAAGGCGTGTATGATAATATGCGTGCTTATATTCCTAACAAAACACCTAAACAAGCCGATGAAACTACCGATACCTATGATACAATTGATTGGTTAGTAAAAAACGTTGCTAACAATAACGGAAAAGTTGGTACATGGGGAATTTCATATCCTGGGCACTACGCTACCGTTTCTGCGATTGATGCACATCCGGCTTTAAAAGCAGCCTCACCACAAGCTTGTATTGGCGATTTCTTTTTTGATGATTTTCACCACAACGGTGCTTTTTTATTGAGTTATTTTAGAGCTGTTTCGTTATTCGGAACTTACAAAGATCAACCAACGGATTCTGCTTGGTATTCTTTTCCTAAAATGGATACGCAAGATCAATATCAATTTTTCTTAGATAAAGGACCTTTAAAAAACCTCAACGAATATTTTCAATACGATAAATTAGATGTTGCTAAAACTGAAAACAAAGACCGTATTGATGATTTTTTCTGGAAAGAAATAGTAGAACATCCAAATTATGATGAAACTTGGCAAAGCAAAGGAATTATTCAACATTTAGATAAAGTTCCGTCTACTGTAGCAACCATGATTGTTGGTGGTTTATTTGATGCTGAAGATTTATACGGACCTTTAGAAACCTATAAAAACATAGAAAAAAATCAACCTAACAATTACAATACGTTAGTTTTCGGTCCTTGGGATCACGGCGGATGGGCACGAAATAAAGTAGCTAACAAAGTTGGAAACTATTATTTTGGAGATTCAATTTCTTTAAAGTTTCAAAAGAATATCGAAACTAAGTTTTTTAATCATTTCTTAAAAGGTGACGGTTCTAAAAATAGCGGATTACCTGAAGCCTATGTATTTGATAGCGGTAAAAAAGAATGGAAATCATACGATGTTTGGCCTCCAAAAGAAGCAAAAAAGCAATCATTTTTTTTATCACAAAATCAAGAATTAACAGCTTCAAAGAAAGACAATTCTAAAGTTGATTTCATCAGTGATATTAAAAGACCTGTTCCCTATTCTGAAGATATTAAAACCGTATTCACACCAAGAAAATACATGACCGATGATCAGCGTTTTGCTGCACGTAGACCAGATGTTTTAGTTTATGAAACTGATGTTTTAACAGATGATTTTACGTTAGCTGGTGATATTTTAGCAAAATTAAAAGTAGCAACAACAGGTTCTGCTGCCGATTGGATTGTTAAAGTTATTGATGTGCATCCTGCGGATTTAAAAAATGACAACAAAGAAATGCAATCGCACTTAAAACTAAGCAATTACCATATGATGGTTCGTAGCGAAGTTTTACGTGGGCGTTTTAGAAATAGTTTTTCGAATCCAGAACCGTTTACACCTAACAAAAAAACGGATGTAAATATTAAATTACAAGATGTATTTCACACCTTTAAAAAGGGACATAAATTACAAATTCAAGTACAAAGTACGTGGTTTCCTTTAATCGATTTGAATCCGCAAACCTATGTAGACAACATTTACAAAGCAGATGAGAAGGATTTTAAAACACAAACACATTCAGTTTTTACCGATTCTAGCATTGAATTTACGGTCTTAAAAAAATAATGATGGCTACAAATCATACCGACGTATTAATTATTGGTGCCGGATTATCAGGTATTGGAGCCGCTTGTCACCTATCAAGAAAAAACCCTAACAAGAGTTATAAAATTCTTGAAATGAGAGCCGAATTAGGCGGAACTTGGTCGTTATTTAAATACCCAGGAATTCGCTCTGATTCAGATATGTATACCTTCGGATATTCTTTTAAAACATGGGACGCTTCTAAATCTTTTGCCGATGCGCCCTCTATTTTAGAATACCTAAACGAAGCTACTGACGAATATAAAGTCCGTGATAAAATATGTTATAACGAAAAAGTAATCTCTGTAAATTTTGATACTAAAAAAGCAATTTGGACGGTAATTACTCAGCATCAAAAAAGTAACGAAGAACATACTTGTACTGCTAGTTTTTTATTTTCATGCAGTGGTTATTACAGCTACAAAAATGGCTACACGCCAGATTTTGAAGGCATCACTAATTTTAAAGGAACGATTATTCATCCGCAGCAATGGCCAGAAAATTTAGAGTATACCAACAAAAAAGCAATTGTTATTGGTAGCGGAGCAACAGCTGTAACCTTAGTGCCCGAAATGGCTAAAAAAACAGCGCATGTTACTATGGTACAACGCTCGCCAACCTATATTGGTGCGTTACCTAATAAAGACAAAGTTGCTAGTTATCTAAAAAAAGCACTGCCTAAAAAAACAGCTCACAAAGTAATTCGTTTTAAAAACATTCTTTTTTCGATTGCTTTTTACAACACCTCTAAAAAGTTTCCGAATTTCATGAGAAACTTTATCATTAAAGGGGCAAAAAAGCAATTAAAAGGTTTTCCTGTCGAGCCGCATTTTACACCAAACTACAATCCGTGGGATCAACGTTTTTGTGTGGCGCCTGATGGCGATTTATTTAAAGCCATAAGAGAGAAAAAAGCATCTATAGAAACCGATCATATTGAATGTTTTACCGAAAACGGATTGCGTTTAAAATCAGGAAAAGAACTTGAAGCTGATATTATTATTACCGCTACAGGTTTGCAATTAGTTGCTTTTGGTGATGCTAAAATTAGCGTTGAAAACATTCCTTTTAATCCTTCGGATAAATTAACTTACAAAGGCTTGATGTTAAATGACCTGCCTAACTTTATCTTTTTTGCGGGTTACACCAATGCTTCTTGGACATTAAAAAGCGATTTAACAAGCGAATATGCAAGCCGACTTATTCATTTAATGGATAAAAAAGGACATAAAGTTGTGGTGCCTAAAGTTAGTGACATGAATATGGAAACCGTACCACTTATTAATTTAAACTCTGGTTATATTCATCGTTCTACAGCAAACTTACCTAAACAAGGAAGTAAATTTCCGTGGAAATTATATCAAAATTGGATTTACGATTATTTCACATTACGTGTAAAATCGGTTAAAGATGATACTTTAAAGTTTGATTAACATCATGCTTAAACTGGCATAAATAATACTTTTCTACTAAACCTCGTAATTAAAATTACGAGGTTTATTTTATACAATTATGTCAACCTGAACTTGTTTCAGGTTCGCATCATAATATATAGTTTCTTGTAAGTATGTGATTCTGAAATAAATTCAGAATGACGCGCTGTTATTTAGTTTGATTTATGTTACAAAACGACTAAATTCGTTGTTGTAAAACATATTTCATTTATAATTGTGTATTTCTTAACAATTTGCAGTAAATGAAAAATTACTGAACTAATTTTGATATAAAATGAATTTATTTGCAACTATACTTTTAATTATAATACTGATACTTTTAATAGGGGATTTATTCTATCTTAAAAAGATTCTTAAGCTTCTAAAGAAAAAGAACAAAACAAACATTGATGAGAGATACTTTGAACTTAAATATCATTTAAATCTACTAAAGTCAATCTCAGCTATACTACTATTTATATTTGGTTTCATTGGCTATTCAGGTTTTAATGACTTCAAAAAAGAAATGTCTGAAAATTTTAATAGTTCTCTAAAAACACAAAGAGAAAAAATCACAAAAATGGACAAAACGTTAGAAAACTATAAAAAAAGTATTGATTCTATAGTTGAATTCAAAAATCAACTTAATAACTTAATAGAACTAAATGATACAGACTTGAAAAGAATAAATAATAAAGTTTCAAGTATTAACAAATCATTTAAATATAATCCAAAAATTTACATTGTTAATCAATTGAGTTACCCTGAAGGCTCAGGTGAAATAAAATTTGAATTCTCTAAAATGAAAACAATTCATGGGGAAACTTTACCTAAGTTTAAAAAACCGCCATTCATTACTGTTCAAGGATATAGAGCTGGAATAGATATATTAGAAATAACCACTACTTATATTTTACTAAACATGGGTGTTACTTATGAATATCCGGGAATTTCGAAAAAAAAATATTTTGAATTTGATTTATGGATTGGTTCTCAAGAATAATACTTACTGCCAAAACCTGTAAAACTAATTATTGCTTTTAGCCAATTCACCAATTTTTAGCACAAAAAAACACAACTAATCAAATAGCACAAAAAAACCTATTTACAACATCTTCAAAAAATCATTTCTATCAATTTTACGAGCGCCTAAACTTTCTAAATGTTCGTTATGCACTTGGCAATCGATGAGTTTGTATCTACCATTTTTGGCTAAGTGAATAAAAGCTACTTTACTCATATTGCTTGCTTTGCTAAACATACTTTCGCCACAAAAAATACCGTTTCCGGTATCAACTCCGTACAAACCGGCAACGAGTTTATCATCAATCCAAACCTCAATAGATTTTGCGATTCCTTTTTCGTGTAAATTAATATAAGCATCTTCCATATCGTCGGTAATCCACGTTCCTAACTGATCATTTCTATCAATATGGCGACAATTAAAAATAACATCTTTAAACGCTTTGTTTTTGGTAACTGTAAAACCTCCTTTTCGCAATACTTGGCGCATCGATTTAGAAACTTTTACTTCTTGCGGAAACAACACCATGCGTTCTGGTGGCGAATACCAAACAATAGGTTCGCCTTCATTAAACCATGGGAAAATTCCGTTTTTATACGCATGTATTAACCGTTTGGCAGATAAATCGCCTCCAAATGCCAAAACACCCTCTTCATTTGCGAATTCATAAGGCGGAAATACTATTTCTTCAGGTAACCAAATCATATATATAATTGTAAATTTTTATAAATTCTGTCAATTCGAGTAAATTTCACAATTGAAATGAGTGAAATTTATATCGAGAATAAGAATTATACTTAAAAACTAGTTCTCGATACTATTTTATTCCATTACACTTTATAAAATCACTCGAACTGACAGTACTAAAAACTATCGTAATTAACTCATTATGCATTATAATAAATCGCTGTCAATTCGAGTAAATTTCACAATTGAAATGAGTGAAATTTATATCGAGAATAAGAATCATACTTAAAAACTAGTTCTCGATACTATTTTATTCCGTTATCACTTTATAAAATCACTCGAACTGACAGTACTAAAAACTATCGTAATTAACTCATTATGCATTATAATAAATCGCTGTCAATTCGAGTAAATTTCACGATTGAAATGAGTGAAATTTATATCGAGAATAAGAATCATACTTAAAAACTAGTTCTCGATACTATTTTATTCCGTTATCACTTTATAAAATCACTCGAACTGACAGTACTAAAAACTATCGTAATTAACTCATTATGCATTATAATAAACAGCTATCAATTCGAATGAATTTCACGATTAAAATAAGTGAAATTTGTATCGAGAATAATGATTTCACATAATAGTTCTCGATACTATTTTATTCCGTTACACTTTATAAAATCACTCGAACTGACAGTACTAAAAACTATCGTAATTAACTCATTATGCATTATAATAAACAGCTATCAATTCGAGTGAATTTCACGATTAAAATAAGTGAAATTTGTATCGAGAATAATGATTTCACATAATAGTTCTCGATACTATTTTATTCCGTTACACTTTATAAAATCACTCGAACTGACATTCATAAAACATCATAATTAAGTTAATTATAGCTGCAAAGATAGCATAGTTAATATCAGAATAACAGATAAAAAAACTGCTTTGATTTCATTTTTTATAATTCTTGCAGAAATAAAAACGTATCAATTCAATTTTGCATAATTTTGCACCATGGTAAAAGAACTTCAACTACGCGTTAATTTAATAGAAGAAAAGAAAGAAGACATCTTAAAAAAGAAAGCTTCTAGAAAATTAGACATCGCTATTACTAACATAACTACGGTAAAAGTATTACGTAAATCTATCGATGCGCGTAAAAAAGACGTGGTTTTTAATTATAAAGTAGCGGTTTATATTAACGAACCTTTACCTGATACTCCTGACTATATTTTTGATTATCAAGATGTATCTAACGCTAAAGAAGTTCATATTATCGGTTTCGGACCTGCAGGAATGTATGCCGCGCTTCGTTGTATAGAACTTGGTTACAAGCCAATTGTTTTAGAACGTGGTAAAAATGTACAAGATCGCCGTAGAGATTTACGTGCTATTAATCAGGAGCATTTTGTAAATGAAGATTCTAATTACTGTTTTGGAGAAGGTGGTGCCGGAACCTATTCTGACGGAAAATTATATACCCGTAGCTTAAAACGTGGCGATGTTCGTAAAATATTCGAAAACTTGGTACACCATGGTGCTGCTGAAGATATTTTAATTGATGCGCATCCGCATATCGGAACTAATAAATTGCCTAAAATCATTCAGAATATTCGTGAGAATATTATCAAATATGGTGGTGAAGTTCATTTTGATACGCGCGTTACCGATTTTGTTATTAAAAACAGCAAGCTACAAGCTATACAATTGCAAAACGGAAATGAAATGACTGTGAATTCAGTGATTTTAGCAACTGGGCATTCCGCTAGAGATATTTACGAATTGCTTGACAGAAAAGATATTTTATTAAAAGCAAAATCATTTGCAATGGGAGTTCGTGTAGAGCATCCTCAAGAAATTATAGACCAAATTCAATATAGTTGCACAGGCCAAAGAGATGAGTTATTACCAGCTGCATCATACAGTTTAGTACATCAAGCAAATAACAGAGGTGTATATTCGTTTTGTATGTGCCCGGGCGGATTTATTGTGCCAGCTGCAACGGCAAACGGAGAGGTTGTTGTAAACGGAATGTCGCCTTCTCGTAGAAATAATAAATTTGCCAATTCGGGAATTGTTGTTGAAATTAATATCGATAAAGATTTATACAAATATGAAAAATTCGGAGCGCTTAAAGGTTTAGAATATCAGAAGGATTTAGAAAAATTAGCTTTTAACGCTGGTGGAAAAAGTCAGGTTGCCCCTGCCCAACGTTTAACCGATTTTGTAGAAGGTAAATTATCGGCTAGTTTAAATGAAACTTCTTATCAGCCAGGTTTAAACTCAGCACCAATGCATTCTTTATTGCCAAAGTTTATTGGTAGTAGATTGCGTAAAGGTTTTGATGCTTTTGGTAAAAAAATGCATGGTTATTATACTGCCGAAGCAAATATTATTGGAGTAGAATCTCGCACCTCATCTCCGGTTAATATCCCTAGAAAAGAAAGTTTAGAACACCCACAAATAGAGGGTTTATTTCCTTGTGGGGAAGGTGGTGGTTATGCAGGCGGAATTATATCTGCCGCAATGGATGGAGAGCGCTGTGCTGAAGCTGCAACCGCTAACTTATAATTAACAATATTTCTTTGATTTATTTCCAATTACCTTGTATTTTTGCATTCTCTAAAGAGGCCCAGAGAAACAAGGAAATGAAAGTTAAGAAAAGAAGAAATAAAAAGAATGTAAAGCCACACGTTAAGCGGTTACACAACTACTACCAACGTACCGGTTTTTACATGTTTATTTGGGAAAGTTTAAAAAAAGCTTTTTGGCCAATAGTGAGTGCAGTTGTAGGTATATTTTTATTTAATAAATATGTTTACAATATTAATGACGGTTTACAAACAGTTACCGAAACTTTTTCTAGACTAGGTGTATTAACTACTTTTTTCATTTCTGAAACAATACTGGGTTTAATTCCGCCAGAGATTTTTATCGCTTGGTCTAAAAAAACAGCAGATCCTGTTTTAAACTTATCGCTATTAGCAACCTTATCTTATTTTGGTGGATTAACTGCTTATTTTATAGGTAGAGCTTCCTTAAAAATTGCTTCTGTAAAACTTTATTTAGAAGTTAAAATGGCTAAAAACCTTAAAAACACCAGTAAATGGGGTGGTTTTTTAATTTTAGTTGGTGCCTTATTACCATTACCTTTTGCGATTAGTTGTTTAACCGCTGGTATGATTAAATATCCGTTTAAAAACGTAGTACTATTTGGACTATTTCGTTTTTTACGTTTTGCCATTTACGCTTGGGCTATTTTTAAAATGGTTAACTAAAACAATAAAATATATTATTACTATGGGATTAACGAACAACGATATTTTTAAAAAATTAAGAGTAGCTCACAAATTTCGTGATACTGATATTATTGAAATCTGTGCTTTGGTTGACTTTAAAGTTTCTAAAGGTGAGTTAGGTGCTTTTTTCAGAAATGAAGAGCATCCTAAATATATGGAGTGTGGCGATCAAATTCTTAGAAACTTTTTAAACGGATTAGTAATTCACTTAAGAGGACCAATGCCTAAAAAGGAAAAATAAAAACGATACAATACAACATAATAAAAGCCTTCTGATAACAATATCAGAAGGCTTTTTTCCCTTAATACATCTTTAGTCTCTAGCTAATAAATGATAGTACAAATATATTTTAATCTGGCAGAGCTACAAAAGGGATATCCGCATTTAAAAGAGTGGATTTCCGTAAAACGTAAAAAGAGAGCCGGTGGCTCTCTTTTTTGTATATATAATCCTTTTATATTAAAAAGGTAAATCGTCTGGTTCGTTAGCAGATAAATCTGGTGCTGGTTGAAACTGATCTACAGGTGGTGTATTTTGAGCAGAAGCTTGTGCTAAATTCTCAATTCTCCATCCTTGAATAGAGTTAAAGTATTTTGCAACTCCTTCTGGATTAATCCACTCTCTACCTCTTAAATTAATAGATACTTTTACATCTTGACCAACAGCATAACTATTTAAAACATCACATTTATCCTGTACAAACTCAATCATAATCATTTGTGGATATTGCTCATCTGTAGTCACAACTAATTCACGTTTTCTAAATCCGCTAGCTCCAAATGTTTGTGTTTCGTTAATTAATTTAATCTTCCCTATAACTTCCATATTCTTATCTATTTAATTAAAAGCACTTTCCAAGCACTTTCTACATCATTACTCTTTAAATAATCTTGTGCAAATGTATGTTTTTTTTCAGTTGAAAGCGAAACATATTTTGGGTGTTCTTTCGCAAAGTTATTAACAGTTTCCTCATTTGGTAGCTGTTCTACATTACCTAACATTCCTAAATTATTACCTGTTAAAACAGCACTATTTCTAATTTCAACAGGAATTTGATCTACACCAATTCCTAAAGTCGAAATTGGTTTTGGAATTTCAAAAAAACCGTCTCTTGCTCTAGAATAGTAGCTTCCTCCTGCCCTAGCAACTAAATCTATTTTATGTTGATCTATGCTTCCGTCTTCCGCTAAAACATTTTCGTTAATATGTAATTTAACCACTTCGCAAACAATTAAATTCCCTGCGCCTCCTTCGGTTCCTGTATAAATAATATCGATTACTTTACATTCAAATTGTACTGGCGATTCTGCTACTCTAAAAGGCTTTACTTCATCAGAAGGTAACATTGTAAACCCTGCTTTTTCAAACTCATTTACACCCTTCGGATACATCGTACTACTTAACGACATTTGTTGTACAATATCGTAATTCACCACATTAATAACCACTTCTTTGGTTTCTTCAGCATTATCTAACGTATGTTTTGTTTTATTACCTCTTACACTTCGTGCTGGAGAAAAAATTAACATTGGTGGATTGGCTCCGAAAACATTAAAAAAACTAAACGGTGATAAATTCGGATTTCCTTCTTCATCAATAGTACTTGCAAAAGCAATAGGTCTTGGTGCTATAGCGCCTAATAAATAACTATGTAATTTACCTACAGGTAATTCTTTAGGATCGAGT
This sequence comes from Tenacibaculum sp. AHE14PA, assembly GCF_019278465.1. Classification (GTDB taxonomy): domain Bacteria; phylum Bacteroidota; class Bacteroidia; order Flavobacteriales; family Flavobacteriaceae; genus Polaribacter; species Polaribacter bernardetii. The sequence goes on from NZ_CP058983.1 coordinate 1,735,755, forward strand.
GATAACATATATATTCTTTTTAGATGTAAATATACTACCGTTTTACAAATTAAGTTATTGTATAGAATAGTTTATATTTGACTAATGACATTTTTTAAGAATACTTATTGGATAAAACGCCTTACTGTTTTAGTATCTATATTAATCGTTTCGTTTATTTTATGGAATACCTATGTTTTTTTTCAGAAATTTAAGGAAGAAGAACGTGGTAAAATAGAAATATTTGCAGTCGCCTTTAAAGAGCTAGCTTCTAATCCTGATTTAAACGAAAACACAAACTTAATTAATAAGGTTTATGAAACTATAGAAAACATTCCTACGATTCTTGTAAATAAAGACGGAACAATTGATTTATATAGAAATTTAGACATTGTTAAGTCTAAAAATCTTAAATATCTTCAGGAACAGTTAGCGCTCATGAAAGATCAGAACGAGCCTATTGTTATTGAGTATTTCGGAATTACACAATATCTCTATTATCGAAATTCCGATTTATTATACAAGCTTAAATACTATCCGCTAGCATTACTTTTAATACTAGGTCTTTTTTTAACCATTGTTTATATGGTGTATAAATCGAGTAAAGTTGCCGAACAAAATAAACTTTGGACCGGTATGGCTAAGGAAACTGCTCATCAAATTGGCACACCGTTATCTTCTTTATTAGGTTGGATTGCTATTTTAAGATCTGAAGATGTAAACGAAGAATATATTGTTGAAATTGAAAAAGATGTTGATCGTTTAAGTACCATTGCCAATCGATTTTCTAAAATTGGCTCTCTTCCTAAATTAAAGAAATATAATATTGTATCAGAAACACAAGCAGCATTTAATTATTTAAAATCTAGAAGCTCTAAACAAATTAATTTTTCTTTTTCTTCGGATAAAGAAACACTTTCAACCTTCTTAAATATCGAGTTATATGGTTGGGTAATTGAAAATTTAATTAAAAATGCTATTGATGCAATGCGAGGAAAGGGAAATATTTCTCTTGAAATTAAAGAAACTAGTAAGTTTATAAAAATTATAGTAACCGATTCTGGTAAAGGAATTGCAAAATCGCAGTTCAAACAAATATTTAAACCTGGTTTTACCACAAAAAAACGTGGCTGGGGATTAGGCTTGTCGTTATCTAAACGTATTATTGAAGATTACCATAACGGGAAAATACATGTTTTAAAATCTGAAATAAATAAAGGAACTGCTTTCGAAATTCAGCTAAACAAGGTTTAGCCTTCTATGTCATTGCGAGTCACGAAGCAATCTATTTAACTAATAAACTACTTCAATACTCAAAAAAACATTGATATAAATAAAGTTTAATCTTCTTTCTCTAATCTTTTTTTCATTGACAACCCAAAAAAGAAGCTCCCTAAAAGCATCCAAAAAACAAAACCCACTAACACACTTTTTAATGTTATTTCTTCGCCATCAAAATAAGGCCAAATAAATGTCATTGTTATAAACATAGACACTCCCCAGCCTAATCCCACTTTGTGCCATTTTTGAAATTTCATATTAACTGAAATTATTAGAAATGTTTTTTGCTATGGTAACAAACTCGTCATTTGTTAATTTTTCTTTCTCTATAAATTGAATATCAGCCATTGTGTTTAAAGGAATTAAATGCACATGTACATGCGGCACTTCAAGACCAATTACACTCATTCCAACACGTTTGCAAGGAATCGTTTTTTCTATCGCTTTTGCTACTCGGTAAGAAAAAGACATCAATCCGTTATATTCTTCTTCTGACAAATCAAAAAGTTTATTTTCTTCTCTTTTAGGAACTACCAAAGTGTGTCCTTTTGCATTCGGATTCACATCTAAAAAAGCGATAAAATTTTCGTCTTCTGCGATTTTATATGAAGGGATTTCTCCTAAAATTATTTTGGTAAAAATACTTGCCATAACTTTTGTTTTAATGTTTTCTAGAACACAACCGATGATTAAATTAAATCTCGACTGCACTCAACCTAACAATATAAAGTAAAAATAAAAAAAGCGTTGCAAACGCAACGCTTTTATCAATAAATATTTTTAAAGAGATTATCTAGATATCTCTATGATTTCAAATTTCATAATTCCGTTAGGCACTTTAATCTCTGCGATATCACCTACTTTATTCCCTAATAATCCTTTTCCTATAGGTGAATTTACTGATAATTTTCCGTTTCTAATATCTGTCTCAGAATCTGCAACCAAAGTATAGGTAAACTCCATACCATTAGTCGTATTTTTTAATTTCACGATAGAGTGAATCAATATTTTAGATGTATCTAATTGACTTTCATCAATAATACGGGCATTCGCAACTACATTTTTAAGTTGCGCAATTTTAGTTTCTAATAACGATTGCTCTTCTTTTGCTGCATGGTACTCTGCATTCTCACTTAAATCTCCTTTATCTATAGCGTCACCAATTTCCTGAGAAACTCTTGGTCTTTCAGTATGCTCTAAATGTGATAATTCGTCTTTTAATTTTTTTAATCCTTCTGCAGTATAATATGATACTTCACTCATAATTTCTAAACTTTAAAAATCTCATTCCGATTAGGAATGAGATTGCTCTACAAATATACAAAATATTTGTAAATTCGTACCGTTACCTATATAACTCTATTTTAAAATAATGAAAAAAATACTTTACCTATTTATTATAACAATTACATTGGGTTGTAGTGATAATACACCTGTTAATAATTGTTTTAGAGGAATAGATATGAATGCTATTGTCGATTTAACATTACCCGAGTTTCAAGGATTATTAGTTCCTAGTGGTAGTTCTCAAAACACAATTCAGGGTCGTAATGTTTTCCTTTTCAGAACAGGTATTAATGGTTATAAAGCTTTCGATCAGCAGTGTCCTGAAACTACTTGTAACTCTTTAATGACTTTTAACGGCGTGCAAATTACATGCCCTTGCGACGATAAACAATATAACTATTTAGCAGATGGCGCACCAATTGATAATGAAGGCTGTTCTGCCCTAATGTATCTTGTTACTAAAGTTAGCGCTTCGCAATTAAGAATATCTCGTTAATTGTATTTATACTATACTTTAGATTCTTATTTTTGCGATAACAACAACACACTAAAATATTTATCTTGAAAAATTATTTTTCTTCAGACTTTAAATTGGGCGTTCTTGGTGGCGGACAATTAGGTAGGATGTTACTTACCGAAACTCAAAAATTTGATATTTACACCTTAATTTTAGATAAGAATCCAGAGGCTCCTTGCGCACAAATATGCAATGAGTTCCATCAAGGAGATTTATTTGATTTTGATACAGTTTACAACTTCGGTAAAAAGGTAGATTTACTAACCATCGAAATAGAAAATGTAAATATTGATGCACTCGAAAAACTACAGGCCGAAGGCTTAACTATTTACCCGAAACCTGCTAATTTGAGGATAATTCAAAACAAAGCACGTCAAAAATTATTTTACAAAGATCATCAAATTCCTACTGCCGATTTTTCTCATTATGCTTTTCTAGAAGAGTTAAAACACTCATATGAAAACAATATTATTGAGTTTCCTTTTGTATGGAAATCTGCACAATTTGGTTATGATGGTACCGGTGTAAAAGTAGTTCGTACTTATGAAGATTTACAATCATTACCAGAAGGAGAATGTATTGCTGAAAAACTAATTCCTTTTAAAAATGAATTGGCCGTTATTGTAGCCAGAAATTCTAATGGATCTGTAAGAACATACCCTGTTGTTGAAATGGAATTTCATCCAGAAGCAAATCAGGTTGAATATGTAATTTGCCCTGCAAGAATAGATTCTAAAGTAGCGGAAAAAGCAAGAGAAATAGCGTTAAAAGTAGCTAGTGATTTCGACTTCGTCGGATTGTTAGCTGTTGAAATGTTTCAAACTAATGATGATCAAATCATTGTTAACGAAGTAGCTCCAAGAACACATAACTCTGGACACTATTCAATTGAAGCTAGTTATACAAACCAGTTCGAACAACATGTACGCAGTATTTTAAACCTTCCTTTAGGTAATACAGAAAGTAAAGTTGCCGGGATTATGGTAAACCTAGTAGGCGAAGAAGGTTATACAGGCGATGTCGTTTACGAAAACATGACAGAAATCTTAAAAATAGACGGAGTTACACCACACATTTACGGAAAGAAAACAACCAAACCTTTTCGAAAAATGGGGCACGTAACTATTGTTAATAAAGACATTAATGAGGCGCGAAAAATAGCGCAACAAGTAAAAGAAACAATTAGAGTAATTAGTAAATAATTACTCGTCAAGCTGAATTCATTTCAGCTTCTCACCCAAATTAATGAGATTCAGAAACAAATTTTAGAGTCTCATTTTAAAAACATAAATTATGGTAGGAATTATAATGGGAAGCGATTCAGATCTTCCAATCATGCAAGAAGCAATTGATATTTTAGAAGGTTTCGATATTCAAATAGAAGTAGATATTGTTTCTGCTCATAGAACACCAGAAAAATTAGTCGACTATTCTAAAAACGCACATACTCGTGGTGTAAAAGTAATTATTGCCGGCGCAGGTGGTGCTGCTCATTTACCAGGAATGGTAGCAAGCATGAGCCCTTTACCAATAATCGGAGTTCCTGTAAAAAGCAGAAATTCTATTGATGGCTGGGATTCTGTTTTATCAATATTACAAATGCCAGGCGGTGTTCCAGTAGCAACTGTTGCTTTAGATGGTGCAAAAAATGCAGGTATTTTAGCTGCTCAAATTATTGGTGCTTCTGATAAGTGTGTATTAGATAAAATCATTGCATACAAGGAAGGTTTAAAATTAAAAGTTGAACAAGCTTCAGAAAGAGTAAGAAAATAATCATTTGTCTCCTCGAGCGCAGTCGAGAGGTTCTATTTAGATTTCGACTGCGCTCGACCTGACACAAACATTAAAAAATGAATCCACTTTTACAAGACTTTAATACACCTCCTTTTTCTAAAATTGCAAATACAGATTATAAACCTGCCATTGAAGAAGGAATAAAAATAGCCAAAGCAGAAATTGATGCAATTGTAAATAATACTGAAGCTCCTACTTTTGATAATACCACAGTAGCTTTAGATTTTACAGGCGAAAAACTAAATAAAATCACCTCAATTTTCTTTAATTTAAACTCAGCAGAAACTAATGATGAAATTCAGAAAATAGCACAAGAAATTTCTCCTTGGCTGAGTGAATTCAGAAATGACATCACATTAAATGAAGCATTATTTAAGAGAGTAAAAACTGTTTTTGAGAATATACCTTCTTTAGAATTATCTCCTGAACAACATATGTTACTAGATAAACAGTACAAAAGTTTTGCTAGAAACGGAGCCAATTTAAATGAGACTGACAAGACTGAATTACGTAGTATTGATGCTGAACTATCAAAACTCTCATTAAAATTCGGAGAAAATGTATTGGCAGAAACCAATGCTTTTGAAATGCATTTAACTGATGAAAATGATTTATCGGGTTTACCAGAAAGTGTAAAAGAAGCGGCTAAGGAAATAGCAATATCAAAAGAGAAAGATGGATGGATTTTCACTTTAGATTACCCAAGTTATATTCCGTTTATGACCTATGCAGACAATAGAGAACTGCGTAAAAAATTAGCAATTGCTGCTGGTAAAAAAGGATTTCAACAGAACGAATTCAATAACGAAGAAACGGTTTTAAACATTGTAAACCTTCGTCATAAAAGAGCCAATTTATTAGGTTATAAAACACACGCTCATTTTGTTTTAGAAGAACGAATGGCTGAAACACCTGAGAAAGTTTTGTCTTTTTCTAACGATTTATTAGCAAAAGCAAAACCTGCCGCAAAACGTGAATTTGATAATTTAGCTACTTACGCTAAAAAATTGGATGGTATAACGCAACTTCAAAAATGGGACGGTGCTTATTACGCAGAAAAATTAAAGAAAGAATTATTTTCTTTAGATCAAGAATTGCTAAAACCTTATTTTAAATTAGAAAATGTAATTGACGGTGTTTTTGAAATTGCAAGTAGATTATTCGACTTACAGTTTGAAGAAATCAACTCGATTGATAAATACCACGAAGACGTAAAAACATACAATGTAACCGATACAAAAGGAAATTTCGTATCACATTTTTATGCAGATTTTCATCCTAGACCAGGAAAAAGAAATGGTGCATGGATGACTTCTTACAAATCGCAACAAATTAAAAATGGTGTTAATGAGCGCCCGCAAGTATCTATTGTTTGTAACTTTACTAAGCCTACCGAAACAAAACCGTCATTATTAACCTTTAACGAGGTTACAACGCTATTTCATGAATTTGGTCACGCATTACACGGAATGCTTGCAAACACAACGTATAATAGTTTATCTGGAACATCTGTTTCTTGGGATTTTGTAGAACTTCCTAGTCAGGTTTTAGAAAACTGGTGTTACGAAAAAAAAGCTTTAGAGTTGTTTGCAAAACATTATGAAACTGGAGAAACGATTCCGATGGAATATGTTAAAAAGATAAAAGAATCAGCTAGTTTTCATGAAGGTATGCAAACCTTGCGTCAACTGAGTTTTGGACTCTTAGACATGAATTGGCATGGAAGCGAATCGCCTGAAACAATTACTTCTGTAAAAGAATTTGAATCAAAAGCTTTTGCTGACACAAAACTATATCCTGATGTTGCTGAAAATTGTATGAGTACTGCTTTTTCTCATATTTTTCAAGGAGGATATTCTGCTGGATACTATTCTTATAAATGGGCAGAAGTTTTAGATGCTGATGCTTTTGAGTATTTCTTAGAAGAAGGAATCTTTAACAAAGAAGTTGCCGATAAATTTAAAAACAATGTACTTTCTAAAGGTGGAACCGAAAAACCAATGGAGTTATATAAACGCTTTAGAGGAAAAGAACCAAAACCAGATGCGCTTTTAAAACGTGCTGGACTTTTAGCATAAAATGTAACTTTGAGCGCTGTTTAACTAATTTTACAACTGTAACATTAAAAGTTCTGGACTGCGCTCGAACTGACACTAATTTATAATTACTTGTTCTTAGCTTCAATCCACTTGCTCATGTATTTTGTAGCTTGTAAAGTTTGATGTTGTAACAAACTTCCAAGAAAATTATTTTGACGGTGTTCAATTATATTTTCTTGGATTTTTTTTATGCGCTCAACAAAAGGTTTCTCAATTTTTTCTTTATCATAAATAGCATTGATAATTTCTATTCCGCTTAATTGAAACTCTTCCCATAATTTCTCATCAGAATACAATGTAATCGCTTTGTTAGAAAATGCCTCAAAATCATCTTCTATAAAACCATTCCAATTAAAACCATCATGCATTCCTTCTGCTCCGATATTTGATGTTATACTTGGCGTTCCGCATAGCATCGCTTCGGTAAGTTTCCCTTTTATTCCTGCTCCAAAACGGATAGGCGCTAAAACAACTCTGGCGTTTCTCACAACTTGCATGGCATCTTCAGCAAATCCTTTTACGATAAAACCTTCTTTTTTATTATGCAACTGATTTATTTGTTGCGTTGTATAGGCTCCGTAAATATGAATTTCTGTTTTCGGTAGTTGCTTCCGAATCGATTTCCATAGTAATTTAAGTTGTAAAACAGCATCTACATTTGGTTGATGAAAAAAGTTACCTATAAAAACAAAATGCTCACGTTCTTTAAAAGACTTCCACTTTTCAATAACCTTTTCATCAATTTTATCTAATAAAAAAGGAAGATGACAGAGTAAGTTTTCATCAATTTTAAAAACTTCTTTAAGTAATTTTACTTCATAAGAAGAAATAATTAAACTTAAATCGCATCGCAATATCGAAGCTATTTCTCGTTTAGCATCCGTAGAGTTTAACAAAGAATCCGTAGAAAAAATTTCGCCTTTTTTTAATTGTTGATGACGGGTTTTACGCAAAAAATGTAAATCCTCAGTATCCAAAATTCTTATAGCATCCGGACAATTTTCTGCTACTCGCCAACCGAACTGTTCTTCCATCATAAAACGATCAAACAGCACGATAGACGGATTTAAATCAGATATAAAATCATCAAACGAAGTATTATTCAATTCAATCGATCTTTCATCTACTCCCAATTCAGTTAAATGAATTGCTTTTTCACTTTTTTGTGCTGGCGAAGCAAATGTTATTTTATAATTATTCTTTAAAAACAATTCAATTAATTGCAACATTCTACTTCCTGCGGCAGAAGAATTTGGTTCTACCCAAACATACCCGATAATTAATAGTTGTTTCATAATGGTTTCAAAGTTAAAATAATTAATGATACTTATTGATAAAAAGTAATCGAAAACATACTTCAGCAAATCAACTTTTATGTGTAATTTTGCACTTATTATTCTGAAAAACAAAATATAAACTGATAAAACGTTAATTTTTATCAGATATACATAAACAATAAAAACACGACTTATGAAATACGATTTAATCGTTATTGGTTCTGGTCCAGGTGGATATATTGCTGCCATTAGAGCCGCTCAATTAGGATCTAAAGTAGCTATCATCGAAAAATATTCAACTTTAGGTGGTACCTGTTTAAACGTAGGATGTATTCCTTCTAAAGCTTTATTAGATTCTTCTCATCATTATTACGATGCTGTGCATCATTTTGAAGAGCACGGAATTACTGTTGAAAAGCCTTCTTTCGATTTCGGAAAAATGGTAGACCGTAAAGCTAATGTTGTAGAAACTACTACAGGCGGAATTAAATATTTAATGGACAAGAATGATATTACTGTTCATGAAGGTTTAGGTTCTTTTGAAGATGCAACACATGTAAAGGTTACTAAAAACGACGGAACTTCTGAAGTAATTGAAGGTACAAACATTATTATTGCTACAGGTTCTAAACCATCTACATTGCCTTTTATCACTTTAGATAAAGAGCGCGTTATAACATCAACTGAAGCTTTAAAACTTAAAGAAGTACCAAAACATTTATTAGTAATTGGTGGTGGAGTAATCGGTTTAGAGTTAGGTTCTGTTTACAAACGTTTAGGTGCTGATGTAACGGTAATTGAATATGCTCCGAAAATTACACCTACCATGGATGCTGATATTTCTAAAGAACTTCAAAAAGTTTTAAAGAAACAAGGCATGAAGTTTAACACAAGTCACGGTGTTACTTCTGTAGAAAGAAACGGAGACGAAGTTGTTGTAAAAGCAACCAATAAAAAAGGTGAAGAAGTTACTTTTAATGGAGACTATTGTTTAGTTGCTGTTGGTCGTAAAGCCTTTACAAAAGGATTAGGATTAGAAAAAGCAGGCGTTAAGCTTACTGATAAAGGAATGGTAGATGTAAATGAACATTTACAAACTAGTGTTTCTAATATTTTTGCTATTGGTGATGTTGTTCGTGGAGCAATGTTAGCACACAAAGCTGAAGAAGAAGGTGTTGTTGTTGCTGAATTTTTAGCAGGACAAAAACCTCATATCGATTATAACTTAATTCCTGGTATTGTGTATACATGGCCAGAAGTTGCCGCTGTTGGTAAAACAGAACAAGAGTTAAAAGATGCTGGTGTTGCTTACAAAGCGGGTAAATTTTCTATGCGTGCCTTAGGAAGATCTAGAGCAAGTGGAGATACTGACGGATTTGTTAAAGTATTGGCTGATAAAAATACGGATGAAGTATTAGGAGTTCATATGGTTGGTGCACGTGTTGCCGATTTAATTATGGAAGCTGCCGTAGCAATGGAATTTAGAGCTTCTGCTGAAGATTTAGCAAGAATATGTCATGGACATCCAACATATTCAGAAGCTGTTAAAGAAGCTGCAAAAGCTGCTTGGGACGGAAAACCTTTAAACGCTTAATACAAAGCTTTAAAATATATTTTAAAAAAAGCAATCTCGTTTGAGATTGCTTTTTTTTGGTTTATTATTATTATTATTATTGCCAATAAATAAATTGTTACAAACTATAAAAATTGAGTTATGAAAACTAAAAAAATAAATTATTGGTATGTTTTAATCGTTTTTATAGCCATTATGTTAATAACTGGTTATGTTTTTGACCTTGGAGAAGCTTTGGGTAAAGCGATGGCTAATTAAGGCTTATTAAGGCTTATTAGCTAAGAAGAGCTCCTGAAATAGATAAGTTATACCTTTATAATAAAGCACAAAAAAAATCCGAACTCAATGAGTTCGGATTTTTTATATTTTAACTTTTCTGATTACTGAATTCCGTAAAAAGAACTCATGTTATCTTCAATGTTAGAAGCTTTCTTAATTGCTTCATACATTTGAAAAGATTTGTTTTTTCTTTCGTTTACTAAACGCTTTCTGTAAGAATCGTAGTTTGGTAAAGCTGTTGGTAATGTTTTTGATGTTACTTCAAAAGCAAATACTCCTTTATCTCCTGCTACGTTTTTAACTACAGTGTTTTCTTTAGCGTTTAACATTGCTCCTACTACTTTAGGCTCAAACCCTACACCCGAAATTGTTGGTGATTGTAAGTTTACATCTGCAGCATTTTTAACAGTTACATCTACCGATTTAGCTATTTCTGCTAACGTAGCTCCGCTAATTTTAGCTTCAATTAATTTTGCTTTTCTTTGGTTTGTTAAAATAGGACGAACTCTTGAAATTGCTTTTTCAACTGGCATTAAACCTTTTTCAGTTTTACCTGTTAAAACAGCAACTACATATCCTCCATCAATATCAAAACGTTTAGAAGTTCCTTCGTTTACCTCTGTGTCAAAAGACCAAGTAATAATTTGTCTTTCATTACCAATTCCTGGTACAACTTCATCTAAAGGTTTTAAACCAACTGCTGGTTGAGATACTAAATTCTTTTCTTTTATAACTTCATCAAAGTTTTTACCGTTTGATAAATCTAAAGAAAAAGTTTCAGCATTTTGAAAAACTGTATTTTCTGTAGCTTCTGATGCCTCAATCTTACGTCCAAAAGTTGCTAATTTTACAACTGTTTGAAAGTTCTTCTGACCATCAACTTTCATTACGTGAAAACCAAATTGAGATTTTACAACACCCATATCTCCTTTTTTCCCTTCAAAAGCAAAGTCTCTAAAAGCTGGTACCATTCTGTTGTAACCAAACCAATCATAGAAACCTTCTTTTTCAGCAGAACCTTTATCTGAAGAAAACTCTTTTGCTAAAGCTGCAAATTTAGATTTGTTAGCTTTTAAAACTGTTAATAAGCTATCTGCAGTATTCTTAGCTTCTTCTTCTGTTTGTGTTACTGTTGCATCTGCACTTGCAGAACCCACAAAAGGAATTAAGATATGACTTGCCTGAGCTGAATCTGGTAATTGAACTACTTTTGTAATTTTAGATAATTTAAAGTGGTTTGCGTCTTTATATGGTCCGAAAACATCGCCTTCTTTACCATTAAAAATTTGCTCAGCAATTACTTGTGGTACTTGAACCTTAAACTTGTAATTGTTGTCTAAAGCGATATCAGAATCATTTTCTGATAAAAACTCAGCATAATTACTAGTGTTCTTTAATCCTTTAACAGCTATGTTAGCACCAGTTACTGAATCTTCTATTAACTTAGCAACTTCTGCTTTAACAGCTACTTCATCTTCAGCCGTAGGCTTAATATCAAACTTTACAAATTTAATATCTCTAGAGGCTGTTACTTGAAATTGATTTTCGTATTTACTAATATAATTTTTAATGTCGCTTTGTTTTAAAACAACTAAATCATCAGCAATTGTAGTATAAGGTACATAAACATATTTACCTGAAACCTTTGTGTTTTCTGTTAAATATTGTGCTTCACCTTCTTTTAAAGAAGCTCCTAAACCTGCAGATACTAAATTATCGTATGCTGCTTTTTCAAGTTCGTTCTTTAAAGAAAACATGTAGTTTTGCCAATTACTCCAATCAGCTCCGTTTTCTTCTTTAATAGTTGCTAAGAACTCTTTAAGTTTATTTTTATCTAAAAGACCTGCGCTTTGAAATCTTGGGTCGTTTTGAATAAACGGAGTTTCATACAATCTATTCATTATATCAGCATCACCAACAGTAATTCCTGCTTCTTCTAACTGAGTTTTGTATATTTTTTGTCTGATAATGTTATTCCAAACAGTTTTTGCTGCTTGCATTTCAGAAACGCTATTGCCTGTTTGTGCTTTATAAGCATCTAAAGCTTCTGCAAATTCTTGGCGTGAAACAGCTTCACCGTTTACTTCACCTATTTCATTTACTTTACTTGCATTAAAAAAATCTGATATTGTAGAAGGGTCTAATACAAAAGCAAAAAGTGCTAAACCAATTACAAGAATTAAGAACATTGAACGTTCTCTAATTTTCGATAAAATTGCCATACGTTATTTATTTTATTTACAGTGAGCGAAAATACAATTTCATAGTAAACAAAGCAATGTTTTTTTAAGCTGTTTTTTTTTGATTGAGAATCTATGCAGAAAAGTACGTTTTAATCTTCTATATCGATGACTTTTAAGTACAAATCATCAATTTTAGTAGCGCTTACTTTTAGTATTTTAATATAGAATTTATCGATGTGTAAAACTTCGTCTTGTTCGGGTATCGTTTCAGTATGATTTATAATAAAACCACCCAACGTTTCGTAAGCTTCTTCTTTAGGTATATTTAAATCGTATTCTTCATTTAAATAATCGACTTCTAATCGTGCTGAAAATTTAAATTCTTGGTCGCTAATTTGTTCTTCTAGTAACTCTTGACTATCATGTTCGTCTTCAATCTCACCAAATAATTCTTCTACAACATCTTCTACAGTTATAATTCCTGATGTACCGCCATATTCATCTACAACAATTGCAATGCTTTTTCTTTTCTTTATCAAACTGTTTAAAACATCGTTAATAATCATCGATTCTGGCACAAATTCTACCGGTAATAAAATCGACTTGATAGAAACTGGATTTTTGAATAATTCGAAAGCACTTACATACCCCAAAATATCGTCAAAAGAATTTTTATAAACCAAAATCTTAGATAAACCTGTTGCGATAAACATCTCTTTTAAATTTTCGACAGATTCGTGTATATCAATTGCCATAATTTCTGTTCGAGGCACCATAATTTCTCTGGCTTTTACCTTGTGAAATCCTAATGCATTCTGGAAAATTTGGATTTCTAAATCGATTTTATCTTCGTCATTTCCTCCATCTAATTGTTCAGAAATATAATTCCCCAATTCCTCTTTACTAAATTCTTTTTTAGCTTCTGCTTCTCTTATTCTGAAAAAAATGAATAAGAAAAAATCTGAAATTTTGGTGATAATCCAAGTTATTCCGTAAAATAATAAATAAAAAATATATGCCGGCACTACGAAAAGCTTTAACATTTCGTTTGCATAAATTCTAAATATGGTTTTAGGTAAAAACTCTGCCGTTACTAAGATAATAAGTGTAGATACTATTGTTTGTGTTAAAAGGTTTAAATCATCTAATAAATAGTTTATAAATGTAAAATCTGTTGGCAATGCTGTTTGAAACCAATTCATTAACAATTGTCCCATAAAGTAACTATATATTACCAATGCTACATTATTACCAACCAACATTGTTGTTATAAACTTTGATGATTTTCGGGTAAGAATCGCTAATATTTTAGGTAAAAAACCTTCTCTCTTTTTTTCTAGCTCAATATGTAATTTATTGGCAGAAACAAAGGCTATTTCCATACCTGAAAAAAAGGCCGAAAATAGTATAGAGCTAAGAATTATAATGATTTCAAATTCCATTAACGTTGTTGATTTCTCTTTTCAACTTTTCTTCTAAAATGACGTTTAAAGAAGAAAATTAAAGTAATAAAGATACCAAATCCAAATCGAATAAGCGCATCTTGTTTGCTTGTGCTCCATTGAAAAACACCTTCAACAAAAAACAATGCCCCAATAACTAAGTAACCGTACTGTAAATACTTCCAAAATGTATTCATTGTATTTATTTTTGATTTGTTTGAATTTCTCCTGTAATGTCTTTAGCTATATATTTAGATAAATCCTCTTTCGACTCAAAACCAAAACCGTTAACAGTACCTCTTAATGTTGTTAACCTAAAGCCATCTTCAGTAAAAAAGTAATGTTCTTTTTGATCCCAAAATAACTGATTGGTTTCTAACTTTCTGTTTCCAGAATGGTTTAAGATTACCACATTTCCTTTAATTTCAGAAACACCTGTTTTACTGTATGACAAAGCATAGTTACCTGTGATTGTAGTAGAATCCTTTCCTGTTTGATCAATAGAAACAATTTTTATTCCTTTAGGGAACTCGCTATACGGATGCTCCTCTCTATTAGAAAAATCATAAAAAAGAGATGCTTTTGTTTTTGAAGTAATTTTACCTGAGTCTTTTTTTATATGATAAATATTTATTGCCGTTCCTACAGGCATATTTTTATCCGCTAAAAAATCTCGCACTTCTTGCTTTGAATTTACACAAGAAAAAAGCATTGCCACCAAAAAAATGGCAGCAATGCTTTTATGTATATTTATAGAGTATAATTTCATCTAACCCTATTATGGTACACGAACTGTTTCACCAATCCAACAACCAATTTTATGGCTAGCTCCTGAAGCAATACCTTTTTGAAATATTAATTTCTTTGATGGTACATTTTTAGTATAACTTGAAATATATCTATTGGCTCCACAACCTGGATCTACTCTCTTAGCTTTTAATGCTTTATTTAAAGCCGCTACGTACACCATTCTCTTTTCAAACTCATCACTACCACAAGAGTTTGCACTCTTTTGATATAAACTTGCAATAAATAAGTACGCCTTACCCATGTTTGGGTTATATCTTAATGCTTCGTAAGCTAAAGATCTTGCTCTACTTCCGCTAGCATTCTGCGCTTCTCTTAATTTATACTTTGCCTTTACAAAAGGATCTGTTTCTAAATCAAAAGCTTTCTTTTTCATTTCTACAGCACCACTTCTATCTCCATTTTTAGCCAAAACTCCAGCTAAGAAGTTGTAAGCATCAGAAGATTGTGTAGTTTCAGCATAAGCATTTGCTAACTTCTCAAATAAAGGATCTGTTTGACAACCTTTATTATACATTCTAGAAACTGCTCTTTTTAACCAAACACCATCTGTTTTTTTACCTTCGAAATCTCTAGTATAAATAGGAATTAATCGTTCACAAGTAGCTATTTTAGAAATCATAGCATCTAAACCACCTTCAACCTGTCCTAAAGAACCAGAGTTAATAGTAAAAGCTTTTAAATTTCTTTTTTCTCTTGCTGATGCTGTTCCTAAAGAGTCTTTTACCTGAAGTTTTGCTATTTTTTTATTATAGTCTTCTAACTTAACCTCTACAGATTCCATTACATCATCATAAGTATCAAATACTTTCTGAGGGTCAGTATCTTTATTTTGTTCGGCAATAGCCTTAAAGTATCTAAAGATATTTGTTACACTCATATCAATAGGAGAAATATCATATGCTTTTTTTAATATTTCAAAAACCTCAGCATCGGTAGCTAATTTATTTTTTATTAAATACTTCGCATAATCACTATGTATTTTAGCAGGTCTATCTCCTGAAAAATTAATTAATCTGTTCTCATATACTTTTTTTGCTAATACAGGGTCTTTTAATTTATCTGCTACTTTAGCTCCATATTTATAAATATTAACTGATAGCTTTGGGCAATTTGTTAATAGATATTCTAAGTTCCCTTTAGCT
Organism: Tenacibaculum sp. AHE14PA; assembly: GCF_019278465.1. Classification (GTDB taxonomy): domain Bacteria; phylum Bacteroidota; class Bacteroidia; order Flavobacteriales; family Flavobacteriaceae; genus Polaribacter; species Polaribacter bernardetii. The sequence continues at coordinate 1,751,418 of NZ_CP058983.1, forward strand.
TCAGCATACTTCCCTGTAGATGCATCTCCTTTAAAAAGGTTATACTTTATGTTACATTCTTGACTCGCTTGTGCCTTAACACCATTTACGGCTACGAACAAAAATAATCCTGTTAGTAAATACGTAATTTTTTTCATCTTGTATCAGTTTTTTTTATTAATCTATTTCTCTTTTCTGGAACCATTTAAGACTATTTAATGATAAACTTAATCTAACATTAAAATATTCTTCTTTTACCAAGCTACTACTTGATGATCCTTTTTGCCCATATTCAAATCCAATATTTACATTAGACAATTGTCTTGGCAATGGCAATCCTAATCCAATATTTATGCCAAAGTCTTTAATTGCTGTAAAATCATTTGTGGTCTTAACTAACAGACCTGTATCTTCGAATCGCAAACCAGCCCTATAAGTAACTCTATCCCAATAACTTGATATTGAATTCACCTTCGGAATATAATAACCTCCTATTGATAATTTATTTGAATCATCGTATTTATAGCCCCCGCCATCTGAAATTAATGAACTATTACTACTTAAAGCACTTTGATATTGCTGATTAATACCTACATACCATTTGTTCTCTTTTCCTAAACCTACTCCGAAAACAGTTTTTACAGGAATGTTTATATCTCCACTTACCGTTCTATTAAAAAGCTCATCTCTTTGAATATCTTGTCCTGAAAAAGAATACATTCTTTCATTTCCGTTTGCAGATAAATCGCTATTTAAAGTTATTGAAGCTCCAGTAAAAAAGTTTAAATTATTTTTCAACTCTCTTTTGTATTGAGCACCTAATTTAAATTGCCCTCCTCTAATATTTACAGATTCTTCATTTTTTGTTCCTAAAGCAACATCAGCCCTTTGGTTTATGATGCTATTATCTAGATTACCAAAAATATATCCTGCTTCGACACCTACTGAAAGCCCCTTTAAAACATACATTCCAAAACTGGCATATATTTTATTTGTTCCTCCTTCTCCTCTAAACAAAGTTACCTCTTCATCGTTTTGGTTATTTAATAAAGAATAACCAACTGAAGAAAAAGGTTGTAACCCAACAGAAACCCCTGCTTTTTTACCTAACGGAAAACCTAAAGAGATATAACGTAAGTTTGTTGACTTACCAGATTGTGATGTATTTCCTTCTTTTATTGTTAGGAAACTCATATTTCCACCTATACCATATGTAGCCGCTCTTAAATCTGCATTTGAAGCCGGATTCGTGAAATTTAAGTGGTGAGTATCTTTTAAAGCAACTCCAATACCCCCCATAGATGCTTGCTCTACAGTAACTGCTTCAAAATTTTCTCCAATTCCAAAATAAGAATAAGGTGACGCACTGTTTCTTTGTGCTGATATTGTTACTGCGCTAAGCACAAGTATTCCTAATATAAATCTCTTAATCATTCGTTAAATTATATGTCAAAACGGTATGTAATCCTTCCAAAACAAAATTTGGATGGGCAAATATGCCACTTTTTAATTGTTTAGCCAAGAAATATGTGTCTCCTCCTGTTAAAACAATTGTTAAATCTCCATACTTTTTTTGATATTGATTAATAACGCCTTCAATTTCATTAATTACGCCGTTTACAACACCCGAATGTATTGATGTGTTTGTGTTTGTGCCTATAAAACTAGATACTTCACTTAAACCTAGCAATGGTAATTTAGCCGTATAATCATGTAATGCCTTATACCTCATTGTAATACCTAAAGAAATTGCACCTCCTAAATATTCGTTTTTATTATTGATAAAATCGAAAGTAATACAGGTTCCTGCATCAATAATTAAAACGTTTTTTTGCGGGTATTTTCCTGTAGCTGCTGCTGCGAGTGCTATTCTGTCAACACCTAAAGTTTTTGGGGTCTCGTATTTATTTATAAAAGGAACTTTAATATCGGAATTTAAAAAAATCGGATTTAATAAATCAGTGATTTCTTTTAGTGTTTTTTCTGATATATTAGACACAGAAGACACAATAGAGCTTGAAATAGAAAAATTTTTAATAATTTTTTTCACTTCAAATACAATTTCTGCCTTGCTAAAAACAAAAATTTCTTTGATTGTATTCAACTCAAAAACAGCTGCTTTAACTCTTGTATTACCAACATCGATAATTAAATTCATCTTTACATTTCTTAGAATTCAAATTTACAATACATTTTTTTTAAAACAAATACTTTGTATAATTAAAAAACGGTTGTATATTTGCATCCGCTTAACGAAAGTAGCAAACTGGTGCCTTAGCTCAGTTGGTAGAGCAAAGGACTGAAAATCCTTGTGTCCCTGGTTCGATTCCTGGAGGCACCACTATAATTTTCTCAATCTAATTGTGAATTTTATTTTGTTACTTAAATAAGCATTCAACGGTGCCTTAGCTCAGTTGGTAGAGCAAAGGACTGAAAATCCTTGTGTCCCTGGTTCGATTCCTGGAGGCACCACCGAAAAAACCCGAACATTTGTTCGGGTTTTTTGTTTTTACAACATAAAAAACTCATTGTTTTAGCAATGAGTTTTTAAGTTTTATTTTAATCTGAATCTCATTTCTACGGGTAAATGATCTGAGGCTTGCTCAAAATCATTCAATACTTTTCCGCCTATATATTCAATAGAGTTTTCTGTATAAAAAATATAATCTATTCGCTCGAAAGGATTTTTACTATTAAATGTATTTGAAGGATCTACAGCGTTAAAAGCAGCGTTTCCTACTCCGTTCATTTTAAATATTTTTTGAACTGCTGAATTCTCATCTCTCGCGCTTGAATTAAAATCACCTAATAATATTGTTGGATATTTATCCTTATATTGACTAAACAGCTCCAAAATATACTCAAACTGACGAACCCTAGTATCTTTGTCAAAAGCCTCTAAATGGATATTTATTAACACCACTTCTTTCCCTTCTAAAATAACTTTTACAACTTGCGCCAACCTTTCTAGATACAAAGCATCTCTATAAAAAGGATTATCTGGTACACGTTCTAAAACAATGCGCTCGTACTCTTTTAATTTATATTTACTAATAATTGATTGACCCGAGATTACTTTTCCGAAGTGCATACTTGGTGGCCAATACGGAAAAGGCACATAGCGCTCATCCCAATTTACACCTCTTGCGGCATAATTATATCCTAAATTCATAAACGCTTCTTCCTGATCTACGTTATAAGATCTTGAAGCCTTATAATCAATTTCCTGAAAAGCAATAATATCCGGATTTACTTTTTTAAGTTCACTTTCTACCTTTTGCTGGTTTTTATCAAACAACTCTTTTGGTTTTGCTACCGGTAAATTATTTGTCATTCCACTTAAATAACCAACATTATAAGTTACAATACTATATATTGAATCATTTTTTACAACTAGGGAGTTTTCTCTTTCTATTAATTTACTATACTCTTTTTCATCAATTGATGGTGATGATGCCCAGAAAAAAAAGAGTACAAAGCCTACAAACATTAATAAAAGCAGCTTCCACAAAAATCTGACTGTATTTTTCATAAAAATTAAAGAAATGTTAAAGTTACTTTCAAATTTAAACTTTTTTAAAGAAGCATAGTCATAGATGTATAAATAATTAAAAAACTTAAATTTTATAAATATGAAAAAATTAGTAACAGTATTGGTTTTAGCAATTGGGTTTACATTAACAACTCAAGCTCAAAAAGGAAAAAGAAATAACTTAGAAATGCTAACTGTAGAACAACAAACTGAGTTAGCTGTAAAAAAAATGACATTAAAGCTAGATTTAACAACTTCTCAGCAGCGAGATATCACTCCCTTATTAACTGATAAATTTATAAAACGTAAAGAAATGCATCAGAAAAGAAAGGCAATGAAGGAAAGTGGTGAAAAAAGAGCTAAACTATCTGCTGATGACCGTTTTAATAAGAAAAGCAATGCTTTAGATGCTCAAATTACTTTTAAAGCCGAAATGAAACGTATTTTAAACAAACAACAATACGAACGTTTCGAAAAAATGAGCGCAAAGAAAAAGCATAAAGCTAAAAAGAAAATGAAGCACAGAAAAGGTTTAAAAGAAGAACATAGTGATAACCAAGAAAAATAGTATTGATTGATTGATAGTAGGTTAGTTTTGATTAAAAGCTCAGTTTTGGAAACAAAACTGAGCTTTTTTATGAATTTTTGTGAGGCTTGGCGTTAGGGATTGAAGTGACATCCTTTTTTTGAGGCACGAAAAAAAGATACAACGTAAAGCCCGACCTTTAGGTAACGCCCAAATATTATTCCTTAAACCAACTTGAATATTTTACGTAATTATTAGCTATTCGATCAATTTCTCCTGAAATTAATTCTTTAGAAACGTCCTTAATTTTTTTAGCTGGCACACCGGCATAAACACTTCCGCTTTTTACAATGGTGTTTTTTGAAACCACCGCTCCGGCTGCAATTATCGAGTTAGATTCAATAATACAATCGTCCATAATAATGCTTCCCATACCTATTAAGACATTGTCGTAAATAGTACAACCGTGTACAATGGCATTGTGCCCAACGGAAACATTGTTACCGATTGTAGTTGGTGATTTTTGATAGGTTGCATGGATTACGGCACCGTCTTGAATATTTACTTTATTACCCATTTTTATGTAGTGTACATCGCCTCTTATTACGGCATTAAACCAAACGCTACACTCTTTTCCCATTTGCACATCGCCTACAATTGTGGCGTTTTCTGCTATGTAACAATCAGCTGGAATTTGGGGCGATTTACCGTTTACTCCTTTTATAATTTTCATTTGTATTTATTTAAAATATGATAATAAATTTGCTTTTTTTGATGCGGATACCATTACTTCTTTTCCGTTGGATAAAAGTACGCTTCCGCCCTTACCTTTTTTATATTTTACAATTTCATTTACGTTTACCAAATACGATTTATGTACGCGCGCAAAACCACTTTCTTTTAAAAGATCGTCAAAGTGTTTTAAGGTTTTACTAACTACTTTTTTGGTGTTTTCGAAGTAGATTTCGGTATAATTATCATCTGCCTTGCAAAACAGAATATCTGCAACTGAAACAACCTCAAATCCATCTTGTTGCGGAATCGTTATCTTATTTAAATCCGCAATGCTTTTAGTCGTTAAAACCGTGCTTTCTAATGTTTGTTCTTTGGTTTTAATTTCTTCAACTAAGTTTACTGCTTTAATTAATTCATCTATCGAAATAGGTTTTAATAAATAATACGTTGCTTGATTGTTTAAAGCTTCTATTGCATAATGATCGTAGGCAGTTACAAAAATGGTTTCGAAGGTTTGATTTTCTATTTTTTCTAATAAGTCAAATCCGTTTCCGTAAGGCATTTCTACATCTAAAAACACCAAATCTAATTCGTGTTCTTCTATTAATGTTTGTCCGTCTTTTATATTATCCGCTTCTCCTAGCAATTGAACATTTGGGCAATATTTTGTTATATAATTCCGCAAAATATCTCTACCAATAGCTTCATCTTCAATAATGATTGCTTTTAACTTCATCTTTAATTTTTCTTTAAAATCAGTTCGACTTTTGTTCCGCTACCATCTTCAAAAACATCCGAAACTGTAACATCAATTTTATCTTTGTACATACTATTTAAAATAGCAATTCTGTTTTCAATAGTACTAATTCCTTTCGATTTTTGCTTTAGCTGATGTTTTGTTTTCATTTCCATCGATCTCTTTCTACCAACTCCGTCATCTTGCACAGTTATTAAAATCGTATTCGCTGTTTGCTGACGCATAGAAATTCCTAGACTCCCTTTTTCTTTTTTATAACGGAGTCCATGCCAAATAGCGTTTTCTATATAAGGTTGCAATAACATTGGCGGAATAGAAAAATTTTCTTTTTTGATTTTCTCATCAACAAACATTACATAATCAAACTTGTCTTTAAATCGATTATGCTCTAATTTCACATACAATTCTAACAGTTCTATTTCTTTTGCTAACGGAATAAAATCTTCATCAGAATTTTCTAAAACTGACCGCATTAATACTGAAAATTCAGATAAATAACGATTCGCACTTCGTTCATCATTCACAGCTATAAAATTATTTACCGAGTTTAAAGCATTGAATATAAAATGCGGATTCATTTGAGATCGCATCGATTTTAATGCCAATAAATTATTCGCTAATTTTTGTTGCTTATTGGTTCGAAACATAAAATACGCCAACAAACTCATTAAAAAGAAACCTCCAATTAATGAATAAATAATCAGTTTTTGCTGTTTATTACTTTCTTGTATTAATTGCTGATCTTTATATGCCAAGCTAATTTTACTATCGCTTAATTGCTTATCTTTTTCTAGACTTCGGATTCGGTTTTGATTGTTTGCAATTTTTTTTCCGAATCTTTTTACTTGTTGAATTTCTTGTTCTTTTTTAGAATACAACGTATCCACCAACTTCACATAATCTTGATAACTCTCTAACGCTTTTGTATAATCTCCTACAGTTGCATACACTTCTGATAGTTTACGCGTTGCATCTTTTTCGATAATTAAATCTTCTTTACTATTGGCGTCTTTTATACTTTTCTTTAAAAAAGGAATAGCTTCGTTATAAGATTCTTTTTGAATATAAGCGTTTCCTATTTTGTAATTTATTTTTTGAGAGGTAATAGAATCTACCAACGATTCTTTTTCTTCCGTTTCTATAACAATATCATCTGCGGCTACTAAACTTTGCTTTCGTAATTGAATTTCATCATCATACCTTCGGGATTCATTATAAAAATCAGCTACTTTTTGCTGTTCTTTTAAAGCTCTTTTTTTATTTTCTTTGGATGCTAATTTTAAAGAGTTCTGAAAATAACCATTTGCTTTTTGTGTTTTACCTTGTGCTGCAAAAACTTCTGCTAACTTCGAGTTTAAATCTGTTATTTTAGGTGTTACATAATCGTTTTTTGCAATTTTTAAGGCTTTGGTATAATTAGTAGTAGCTTTCGTATAATTTTTCTTTGCCATAAACACATCACCCAAGCCTTCATAGCCTTTTAACTTTTCGTAATTGGTTAATCCGCCTTCTAAACTTTCTTGATAATTCTTTTCACTATCATCAAATTTATTAACTAAAAACTGTGTTTTAGCTAATAACAACCGAACACTTGCTTTGTTATCTTCTCTTAAAGACACGCTATAATTTTCTACCGCTAAATCATACTGTTTCCAGTAAAAATAAACATCTCCCAACTCTTTATAAGTAGTTGCTTTTCGGCTTTTAGAAGATGAATTTAAAAGCATTTTCTCTACAGCTGTTAAACTTTTATCTATATCTTTTTTCTTGTAAAAATTTACAGAATCTAAATATTTCGGATATAGGTCTACTATTTTTCGACTATAAGGATTTCTTTTTGATTTTTTCTTCTCATTAAAATCTTCCACCAACACCTTAACATCTTCATTATCTATAATTGTATAATAAACAGTTTCGAAACCAACATGTGACACTTCTAATTCACTTCCCTTTTTAGCTTCTACAAGATACCTGCCTTTTGTATTTGAAAACTTAAAAACACGTCCGTTTATCGTAACTCTCGCATCTTTAATTTGCGCTCTCATATTTTTATCTACCACCTGAACTTCTACTATAAACTCCTGTTCGCTTTCTTTAATTTCTTGAGAAAAAACAGAAGATAACGTAAATAAAAATCCTATAAATACTATTTTAAAAAATCTATTCATCTTTTATATATTACTGTAAACATACACACAAAAACTGAGTTCAAAAAATGAGGCTCCTTAAATAACAACATAGAAAAACACTAAATAATTGCTTTTACTCATTTTAAAAACCACTTCACTCATTCATTTTACCCACATACTCATTCGCTGTTTTTTAAGAAGGAAGTTGCTTGTAGATTTGACAGTGTAAAACGACAAGCTACTATTTTTTATACCTGTTGTTTTGAAATTAAATAAACAATTTAAAACATAAAATCATGAAAAATTACATCTTAAAAACAGTTTTCATTTTTACTTTTTTAATATCAATAGGAAGTTATGCTACTAATACTAAGAAAGACATTAAGAAACAAACAACCAAAGTTGCTTTACTACTAGATACAAGTAGTAGTATGGACGGACTAATAAACCAAGCAAAAGCACAGTTATGGGAAATTATAAACGAATTATCGCATGCTAAATGCGAAGGAATAACTCCTATATTAGAAATCGCTTTGTATGAATATGGCAACAGCAAACTTTCTTCTAGCGAAGGTTATATTCGTCAGGTTTTACAATTCACAAGTGATTTAGATGATATATCTGAACATTTATTTTCTTTAACTACCAATGGTGGTAGCGAGTTTTGCGGACAAGTAATTCAGACTTCTTTAAATGAATTAGAATGGGGAAACAATAAACGTGATTTAAAAATGATTTTTATCGCAGGAAACGAACCTTTTACACAAGGAAAATTAAATTATAAAGATGCCATTACCAGCGCTAAAGAGAATGACATTACGGTGAATACTATTTTTTGTGGTGATTACAACCAAGGTGTTTCTGGCATGTGGCAAGACGGAGCAGTTTACGGTGGTGGAGATTATATGACTATTAATCATACAAAGAATATTGTACACATTGTAACACCATACGATAACGATATTATTATTTTAAATAAGCGATTAAACAAAACGTACATTCATTATGGTAGTGCTGGGTATTCTAAATACACAAATCAGGCTAAACAAGATGCTAATGCCGAAACTTTAGATGAAGTTGTTGTTGTAAAACGTGCCGTTAGTAAAAGTTCTAAATTATATAATAATGCCGAATGGGATTTGGTTGATGCTTCTGAAGAAAAAGAAATGGATTATAGTAAATTAAAGAAAAAGCAATTGCCAAAAAACCTACAAGAAAAATCAGCTAAAGAAATAAAAAATTATGTTGATAGTAAACGTAAAGAACGTAATGATATTCAACAAGAAATTCAGTTATTAGATAAAAAAAGAAAACAATATGTTGCTAAAAAACAACGAGAGAACAAGACTAAAAACGAATTGGAAAATGTAATGATTAAAGCAATAAAAAAACAGGCTAAAAAGAAAAAATACTCTTGGTAAACGCTACTAAATAAAAAAGCATCATTCTTAGTTAAACGCTAAGAATGATGCTTTTTTGTCATAAAAGACAATCCTTTTATTTTACTAATAAGTTTTGCCCAATACTAATTTCATTCGTACTTAGTTCATTAATTTTTTTCAACTCACTTACCGATAAATCATATCTTCTTGATATCGAATACAAAGTATCACCTTTTTGTACTTTATGGTAATCACTTTCTATTGTATTTTTGGTTATAGTAGTATTCTTAAGCTTAATTCTGTCGTATTTTGTTAAATTATATTTTTTAATAATCGATATTAATTTTTGTGGATACCGTTTATCTGTCGCATAACCTGCTTTTCTTAATCCGTAAGCCCAACCTTTATAATTAGTGTGCCCTAATTTAAATAAACTTGCATAACGACTTCTTGTGATTAAAAACTGCGAATGATCTTCGTATGATGTTTGCGGGTATTTATATTTTCTAAAACACTCTCCTTTTTCATCATCATCATGAGTTACACTTTTTCCTTGCCAACCTTTATGGCATTTTATACCAAAATGATTATTAGATCTAATTGCCAAAGCACTTCTACCACTACCCGATTCTAAAACTCCCTGCGCTAAGGTAATACTGGCAGGAATATTGTGCTCATACATTTTCTTTACTGCAATTGGTGCAAATTTTTCAATGTATGCAACTGTGTGATTAGAGCTTGTTTTTAAAGGTTTATTTACTTGCTCTAGCTGAGGTATTACAGGATATACTTCTTCTCTTTCTTGCAACACCACTTTTTTTCGGTTTTTAGTAACCATATTTTTGTTAGAACCACAACTCACTAAAAAAAGAGTACTTATTGCTATGTATAAAACTGATTTTATTTTCATTAAATTTTTATTAATGCTTGATTTTTATTTTTCAACTTCTGATTAAATCCTGTAATTCCCTGTAAACCTCCTGTATGAATTGCTACAATTTTACTATTTTCTGGAAACTCATTTTTTTTAATCATTTCTATAATTCCGAACAGCATTTTACTCGTGTAAATAGGATCTAACTGAACTTTTGTTAGCTCATTAAACTCGTTTATAAAACGAATTAAATCTGTATTATATTTTCCATAACCTCCAAAATGATATTCGGTTTGTAAACTCCAATTAACTTTATTTATTATTAATTGTTCAATTTCTTTTTGTAGGAAATCACCTTTTAATGCAGGAAAACCAATTACTTCTTGATGCTTTTTTGCTGCATTTATCAATCCAGAAATTGTTCCTCCGGTTCCTATTGCAGCACAAATATAATCGAAATTCTTATCTTCTTCTGTTAAGATCTCTTCACATCCTTTAATTGCCAGCTCATTTGTTCCGCCTTCAGGAATTAAATAAAAATCACCAAACTCATTTTTCAAGTCATTTATAAATTCTTCGGATGTTTTATTTCGATATGCTTCTCTCGAAACAAACTTAAAATGCATTCCGTTTTTATAGGCTTCTTTTAAGGTTGAATTTCCTGCCAACGTTTTTTCGAGGTTCTTACCCAATTCATCTCCGCGAATTATCCCGATAGTTTTAAAACCTGATAAATTCCCGGCTATTGCCGTTGCTACAATATGATTAGAAAAAGCGCCTCCAAAAGTTAACAACACTTTTTTATGTTGATTTTTTGCAGCCTCAATATTATATTTCAATTTACGAAACTTATTTCCTGAAACAAATGGATGTATTTTATCTTCTCGTTTTATAAACAACGCCACTTTTTTCTCTTCTAAAATAGGAAGAAAAATTTGTTGATTTTCAGTTTTAAAAACCTGATTAAATAAAAGATTATTAATATCGTTCAATACATAAATTTTAATGGTGTAAAAATAAGAGAAAGGTTTATTAATAAACAACTAATTTAAAGTTGATTTCACAACAGAAAAACACATTATAGTTAATAATATCTCTAAACTCTTTTCAAAAATTAGTTACTTTAGCTGTATACAAAATAAGTTATTTTGAGCTCTATAATAATTTTAAATAGTAACAGCGGTTTTGTTTAAAAAACAAAACCGCTGTTACTATTAGAATAAAAAATGAATAAACTGCTAAAAATCAGAAATCTGTTCTTCTATTTTTTCCCAATCAGTCATTAATTTTTCTAAACTTGCTTTTTTTGCTTTATATTTCTCAAAGAAATTAGGACGAGCAGAAACTTCATCATAATTATTTGCTAATTCTAAATCTATTTTTTCAATATCTTTTTCTAAATCAGCAATATCTCTTTCTGTTTTAGAAAGTTTATTCTTCAATTTTTTTAACTCTTTTTCTTGCTCTCTAGATAACTCTTGTGCTTCTTTTTTGGCTGTTGGTTTTTCAACTTTAACAACTGTTCTTTTTTCAGCTTCTCTAAGGTTTTCCATTTTATGCTGATCTAAGAAATAATCAATATCTCCTAAATACTCTTTAATAACCTTGTCTTTAAATCCGTAAACAGTTGATGTTAATCCTTGTAAGAAATCTCTATCGTGAGAAACTACAATTAAAGTTCCGTCAAAGTTTTTTAAAGCTGTTTTTAATACTGTTTTAGAGGCGATATCTAAGTGGTTTGTTGGCTCATCCATTATTAACACGTTAAAAGGTGATAATAATAATTTACATAAAGCTAAACGGTTACGTTCTCCACCCGATAATACTTTTGCTTTTTTGTCTACAGCATCTCCACCGAATAAAAACGACCCTAACATATCTCTAACACGCATTCGGTTTGTATCCGAAGCAGCATCTTCCATGATTTCTAAAACTGTTTTCTCCGGCGGTAATTCTTCTGATTGGTTTTGTGCGAAATATCCTATTTCTACATTATGTCCTAGTTTTAGATTTCCTATAAACGGAATTTCACCAACCATCATTTTTGCTAAAGTAGATTTCCCTTGTCCGTTTTGACCAACAAAAGCAATTTTACTGTTACGCTCAATCATTAAATCTACATCCTCTAAAACATGCTTATCTCCGTAACTTTTACTTAAACCATCAGCTTCAACAATAATTTTACCTGGTTCTTTAGAAATATTAAAACGCACATTCATTGCCGCATTATCATCTCCATCAACCTCAATAAGTTCTACTTTATCTAACTGCTTCATTAGCGATTGTGCCATCGAAGCTTTACTTGCTTTTGCTTTAAACTTATTGATTAAGTGTTGTTTTTGCTTAATTTCTTTCTCTTGATTTTTCTGCGCTTGTAATTGTTTTTCTTTAATTTCAGCTCTTAAAACCAAAAATTCAGAATAGGGTTTTTTATAGTCATAAATCTGACCTAAAGAAATTTCGATCGTACGGTTGGTTACATTATCTAAAAACATCTTATCATGCGAAACCAATACAATAGCGCCAGAATATGATTTTAAAAAGTTCTCTAACCAAATAATTGATTCGATATCTAAATGATTTGTTGGCTCATCTAAAAGCAGAATATCATTATCTTGCAATAACAATTTTGCCAATTCTATACGCATTCTCCATCCACCAGAAAAAGTATTGGTTAACTTATCAAAATCTTCACGCTGAAAACCTAAACCTTGTAAAATTTTCTCGGTATCTCCTTGATAATTATATCCTCCTAAAAGCTCATATCGCTCTGTAAGATCCGTTAAATCGATAATTAGCTGACTATACTCTTCACTTTCATAATCGGTTCTTGTAGCTAGCTGATTGTTAATATCATCTAACTTTAACTCAATTTCTTTAATTTCTTCAAACGCTTGGTATGCTTCTTCTAAAATGGTTCTTCCTTCTACAAAATCAATATCCTGACGTAAAAACCCCATTCGAATATCTTTATCAAAAGCCATCGTACCACCACTGGTTTCTATGTCTTTAGAAAGTACTTTTAAAAGTGTAGATTTTCCGGCTCCATTCTTACCAATCAATCCGATTCTATCACCTTTATTTAATTTAAAAGTAATTCCTGAAAACAAATCAGTTCCCATAAAAGAGACTGATAAATTGTGTACGTTTAACATATTATTTGCGTAAATTTGAAAAGCGCAAAGCTACTTAAATTATGATTAGAAAAGGAACAAAGTTATACAGTGTTTTAAAAGGTAAATGTCCACGTTGTAACGAAGGGGAGTTCTTTAAGTATAACATTACAATTAACCCTAAAAAAATAACACAATTGCATGATAACTGCCCGAGTTGCAATTTAAAATATATGATGGAACCTTCTTTTTTCTTTGGTGCCATGTATGTAAACTACGGCTTATCAGTTGCCTTATTTGTAGCTGTTTTTATTATTTCTAAAATGATTTTTGGGCTAACAATACTGCAAAGCTTTATCTCTATCATTATAGTTTCTTTATTATTGATACCTTTTACATTACGTTTATCTAGAATTATTTGGATAAATATGTTTATTAGTTACAATAAAAAAGCAAAAGAATTACAGTCTGAAAGGTAATTAATCAACAAATCTTTTAATATCTGTTTCTTTATCTAACTCTTCTGAGCTTTCTAAATGATTAAATAAGTTCTTAGCGATTGTTGGACCAATCATAACACCTCGTGTTCCCAAACCATTTAAAACAACTAATTGGTTATGTTTTGGATGAACACCTATCATTGGTCTTCTATCACTTACAGTTGGTCTAATTCCTGCTGTATGATCTTTTATGGTATAAGGCACTGTAATTATTTTCTTTAATTTTTCTTCTAATTCATGCCTAGCTTCTGCTGTCGGATCACATGTTTTATCTGTCCAATTAAAAGTAGCGCCAACTTTATAGCTATCATTGCCTATTGGCATTACAAAGAAACCTGATTTTAACAAAAAATCAATTTTTAAGGTTGGTGCATGTATTACTATCGATTCTCCTTTTACCTCACTTAACGGTAAGTAATTAAAAAACGGGTTCTTTTTTATTCCAAATCCCTCACAAAAAACAATTTTATTTGCATTGATATGCTGATATTGAACCTTTCCTTTTGACGTATCTAACTGATTATATTCAAAGGACTGCTCAATCAATCTATTTGATTTTTTTATATAATCTCTATATGAATTAACGAGTGTTTCTGTGTCTATTCTCCCTGTTCCTGTTAATTCTCCAAAACCAAAATCACCTACAACACCTTCTATTTTATCTTTCTTAACTGTTGGGTTCATATAATGTGATAGCGTTGGTTTATCCATAGCTGCAAACCAATTATTCTCATCTCCAATACTAGAGAAAGCTTTTTTAATCGCGAATTTGTAATCTAATTTTACTTTTAACTTATGCTCTAAATCTTTATAGAATGGTAAAGCCGTTTGTATCATATTATGAGCGTTCCAAGCTGCATTAAAACGTTTTAATATAACAGGATTATATACTCCACCAGCTACTAAAGAAGAAGTTTGCGAATTATCTTCAAAAATCACAAATGATTTATTAGCTTTCTGTAATTCTTCTGCAAAAGCGATTCCTGCCAAGCCTAAACCTACAATAATATAATCTACATCAATATTCATACTTCAAAAATACTATTTATTACCACAAAAAAGAGCTTGCAATGCAAGCTCTTTTTAAATTTTATAAGAAGTATGAAATTAGTAATTCCACATATCCATTTCACGGTCACGAATACTTTCTTTAACTCTATCCGCTTCTAATAATTGAAATAAAGAATTACCTCTAACATAATCTTTAATAGATCTGTCTCCGTAAATATTCTCTTCTTTCATTATTGTAGAAGTAAATCTTCTAGCGTTTAACAAGTTGTCATACGATAATGGATGTGCTGAGTTTTTTGGATTGAAAACTTTAGAATCATGTAATGTTTCTCTAGCATCTGGAAAAAACACCCAGAATAATTCATACACATTTTCTTTATCATCAATCTCTTCAACACCTAATACTTGTACATCTGGTCCCATAGGAGCTAATGCAAGCATACGATACTTTAATTCTCCTCCACGTTTATCGAAATACCAAAGACCTTTAATTAAATATCCTTTAATATCAGCTGATTGTATTGAATAAGTATCAACATTACCATAACCATCATCACGTTGGTTAGAAGTAACTTTATCAATATCCTCCATTGCTATTTTGGTTGTAAAGTAAGAATCACTGTATACTTCAGTAATTTCGCCATTACTAATACCTTTTAATAAAGTGTCAAATAATGAACGTCTCGTTAAACCAGCACTTGTAGTATCAATTGGGTAATAATAAGGTAAATTAATTTTTTGATTTAAATCTACATATTCCCACACCACTTTAGACCATAACACATCTCTATCGCTTATATAGCCATAAGGAAGTGGTTTATCATCTTCTGAAGCTATTTGGGCTTCAGATTTAAATCCAATCTCTTCAACCTTTTGAGAATTTAAGAGGTTAGCTTGTGCACTCGCAAAACTTGTTATTGCAAGGGCAAATAAAACCATATAAAAACGCTTCCAATTCATACTTTAAATTTTTACTTATTAATTAGTAATCTCAATACTTACAGGTAATACTTTCTTAATCTTGTAGTTAGAACCTGAAACTGATGCTTTAATATCGTAAATAGTAATTACATCATTTCTTCTAGCTTTGTTAAGCGCTTGTTTTGCTCTTGCTGTTAAAGTTCTACCGTTAACTGCAATAGCTAACTGCCCTGGAACTTTAATTTTAAAACTAGATACATTTAATTTTAAATCGAATAAGAAATCTGGCAAACCAGCTGCAACGCTAATTCTAGCAACACTTGCTTTAGGCATTTTTACTGTACCATACTGACCTCTTACCATACCAACTGCTGGTGGTATATCTTTAATTCTATATTTCTTAGGAGTACTTATTTTTCCTCCTCCTGGTAATGTTGCAGAAACCCTTATAGTTACTTCTGTTCCTTTACCTGGATTCATTACATATTTATCTCCTTTAACTCTTCTTAAACCTGGTGCAGATGCAGAAACTTTATTTCCTGAAACTCCTGGTACTGATATTGTTAATGGATTAGATAACCCACGGTACACAACATTCATTTTATCAGCAGAAACAACTGCTTCATTTGGTTTAGGAATTACTGAATAACCTCCTAAAATAGGAATGGTTACTAAAGAATCGTTTTCCATAAACTGAAACTCTCCTTTTAATTCCTTATCACCTACAGAACCTGCTGGCCCATCTAAGATAACTTGACCTGCTTGAATTTTATCAGCTGGCATTTCTTCACCGTTAACGATAACTTTTTCTGCCGTTAAGTTAGGATCATTTTTTCCTAAAACAATTCTACCAGATAATTTTTCACCAGGGTAGTAAGCGTTTTTATCAAAAATAACCATGGCATCATAGTTAGTCATTGATACTGCACTTTCTAACTCACCTTGTAACAATGCTGTTAAAGCATCCGCTTCAGTAGTTTTAATATCTGCCTGAATCTGTGTTAATTTGGTTAATGATGCTATTAAAGGAAAACCTTCATAGTTATACTTTAACCAATTTTTTGTTACTCCTTGAGTTTTTACATCCTCAGTTTTAAAACGAGCTGCAACTACGCTAGATAATTCAGACTCACCTAAAACAACTAAAGATTGCTCTCTAAACTGATTCATTTTATCTACAAATTCTTTTCCTTTTGCGGTGATTTTTCCACCTGCGAAAAAGTATTGATCTAAGAAACCAGACTTATCCATAGATTCATAAGCTTTCTTATCCTCTATCTCTGTAGTCATTTGAGTTTTCAAATCTCCTATATAGACAAAAAACTCATCAGCCATAGCTCTAAGCTTATCTGTTTTCTCTTTAGCTTCACCATATTGCTTTGCTTGTTCAGCTGCTTTAAGTGCTAAAAGATCGTACGATGCTTTATTTTTCTCGGTTGCTCTAATATTAGATTCCGATAATTTCTCATTCATTAATCCAAATGCTGATAGAACTTCTTTACTCATGTTCATTGCTAACATTGCAATAAATACAAGGTACATTAAGTTTACCATCCTTTGCCTTGGTGACTGTTTTCCTCCTGCCATCTTTAATTAGTTTGTTTAGTTAATAAAAAAATTAGATAAACTAATTAATTATTTAGTTGACATTGCAGTTAACATTCCACCATATACTCCGTTTAAAGAAGATAAGTTAGTTGCTAATGATTGCATTTGTTCTTGTAAACGTTGAGAATTTTCAACTAAAGCAGAATTTAAATCAGCTTGTTTACCTGCATTTTCTACCTGTGTAGTATACAACCCGTTTAAAGATTCTAATTTTGCAGCTGCCATAGACATTTGCTCATTATATTGATTCGTAGAAGATACTGTTTTAGAAGTAGCTGTTAATCCTTCTGCTGCTCCTTGGAAGTTTTTAATACTATCTCCCAAACTAGAAATTAAAGTTGCATCTAATTTTGCTTCTTTTAAAATACCATCTAATTTTTGAGACAACATACTTTGTGCTTCTTCAGGAGAAGACTCTTTACCTTTCTTACCTAAAGATTGTCCATCTGATAATTCTGGATAAACTTTTGTCCAATCTAATTCGTCTTCAACAGGCTCAAATGCAGAAATAGCAAAAACTAATGCTTCTACAACAAGACCTAAGGTAAGAATCATACCTCCTGTAATTGGACCAAATGAAAAGTGCTGAATTTTACATAAAGCTCCTATAATTACTACAGCTGCTCCCAGACCGTAGACCATGTTAAAAATTTTCTTAGTTGATTTTGATTGTGACATAATTTTTTGATTTTTTTTGGGGATTATTATATTTATTGTTGTTTGATTACTTGCTCTTATTTGTACCTAAATAATCTTGTACAGTTCTAAAACCGATATAACTTCTAGCAGTATCAGCATATTCCCAATCACGAGAACTTACTTCTAAAAAATATGCCACATCTTTCCAAGAACCGCCACGAATAATTTTTCTTCGATTTTCTTTAATCTCTACATTAGGGTTCATTGTTGATCCCATGTAGTAAGACATTTGATTATATGCTGTGTTTGTCCATTCGGCAACATTACCAGCCATATTATACAATCCATATTCATTCGGATTAAAAGAAACAGCTTCTACAGTATATAAAGCTCCATCTGCAGCATAATCTCCTCTAACGGGTTTAAAGTTAGCTAAAAAACAACCTCTATCACTTGTTGTACTTGGCCCACCCCAAGGGTATTTACCATAGTTTAATCCACCACGAGCAGCATATTCCCATTCTGCTTCAGTTGGTAATCTAAAAGAAGGAACTAATCCTAATTTCTTTCTAGAACGCTGAAAGTTATTTTTTGTTTGTGTTCTCCAGTGACAAAATGCTTTTGCTTGGTTCCAAGTTACACCAACTACAGGATAATTTTCATAAGCTTTGTGTGCAAAATATTCTTGGTGCATTGGATCGTTGTATGAATAATTAAAATCTTTAATCCACACTGTAGTGTCCGGGTATACATTAATAACTTCATCTTTCATGAAGTCTTTTCTATTTTTACCTGTTTTAGCAGCTTGTTCGTTATCGAACCAGTAATATCTATAGTTTAATAGTTTTGTGTTAAATGTTCTTATTCCGTTTAAAGCTTCATCTTTTTTAAGGTATAAAGAATCCATCACTTCTACATAATCAACATCAGGATATTCTTGCTGTTCCCATATAAGTTCTTCTTGCCAATTTAATGGCTTTAAAGAATCCATTCCTTCTCCTAATTCATAATAGTTTTCACGCATATATTTTGCATATGGTGATTCGTTAATGGTATCCGCAGAAGCAAATGCATATAATTGAATCCCTTCTGCATTTTTACCTGCGTTAGCTGGGTCTATGTCTCCTCCTGATGCAAATTCAGCTTGGTACGCTAACTTTGTTCTTGTGATAGAATCTCTTACCCAAAACACAAATTGCTTGTATTCACTATTAGTAATTTCAGACTCATCCATATAAAAAGGCTGCACTGTAACTGTTTTAGTTGGTGCATTCATAGCTCCTAACGGGTCTTCATCTTGCTTACCCATCGTAAAAGAACCTCCAGGGATCTTAGCCATTCCGAAAGGTTTTTCTGCAAACCATTTTCTTTTCGACTTCTCTCCCACTAACTCTCCTCTGTCTCCACTTGAACCACAAGCGTAAATCAGAGATACTAACAATGCAAATATTACTATTTTTTTCATATTATTCCTTTCTTATAAAAGAGGTCGTAAACCTATTATTTTTTTTATTAAAAAACAATTACGTGTTATAATTTTTTCAAAAACAAATATAAATAGGTTTTAAACAAGCTTTTGCTGTGCTTTAAACCATCTATCAGGCATCTTTCTTTTTAACGCCTGCTCGTAATCTTTATAGTTACATGGTATTAACGCATGTCTTTTGTGTTTATTATTCGAAATTAAATTTATTTCCATCCACCAACGACCACTTTTATCACTTTTATAAAAGTTTATAGGATCATCATCACTTAAAAGTACCGTGAATTTTTGATAATTTTCTTTTGTTACAAACGGATAATCTTTTGCTCTGGCATTAACTCCTTCAATAAAATACCAAATCATTTGAGCAATTAAGCTTGCTGTTTGATTGTTTGAATCTAACCTATGATTATACTCATAAATTCCAAATGAAGTTACTTTATCACTAATCCCTGCATATCTTGCGATTGCACAGATTTCTTCTCCATAAAAACCGTTTGGTGATGCGTTATTATTTGCTGGCGCTTCACTTTGACGAACGCAGCCAATATCTACACTAACAATATCTGCATCTCTCATTATAGGCTCCACTAAAGTTACATCTTTTACTTCACCTAACCTAAAAGCATCAAAATATAATTTATCAAGTAGTTGTATTTCGTCTTGTGAATTAAAATACGTTTGATAGCCTATGTTACTATAGTTAAACAAATTATTTGGCTGCTCCATAATCACTTTACTTAAAAATGATTTAGAAGATAACTCCTCATCTATAGAACCAATATCAAATCGACTATCTACAGACACTAAGTTTACGGTTTGTTCTAAAGAATCGTAAGCTCTATAGTTTGCGTACGTTATATCTTGACTCCCACCAATTAATATCGGGATTATATTTTTCTTTAATAAAGCTTCTATAGATGATGCTACGGCAAAACAAGTATCTTTTGGCGTGCTACCTTGTTCTATATTTCCTAAATCGGCTATTTTAGTATGCCAATTACCAGGAAATAATTCATATAGTTTTTCACGAATATATTGTAACTCCTCTCCACAACCTTCATTCTCATTAGCTCCTCTACCATCTTTAACACCTATGACAGCAATATTGACACCCGATAAATCAGGAAATCCATTTTCTAAAGTGTAGACCTCAATTTTATGCCCTAAAGATGATGCAGATTGCGACATTAGATGTGCAACCACGGTATTTTTAATAGGTGTAAAAAAATTAAAACTCATCTTTTTTGGGGACTAGGGAATTGGCAATATACTAAACTTTATTTCTTTTTCGCTACTTTCTTTTTAACGACCTTCTTTTTCGCAGTTTTCTTTTTAGGTGTTTTAGCCTCTATTAACTTCACTGCTTCTTCTTTCTTCATCTTCTCGATCTCTGTAGTTTTCGGTAATTCAACTTTAATTTTACCTTTAATCACATTAAAACGACCCCAACGAGCTTTTTCTACTCGAATACCAACATCTTCCCAGTTATGAAGAACTTTATCTATTTCCTTTTGCTTTTTAACCTCAATCAACTCAATAATATCTTCATCTGAAAGATTATCGAAATCGTATTTTTTACTTACGTTGATAAAAATTGAGTTCCATTTTAAGAATGGACCAAAACGACCTACTCCTTTTTGAACTGGTAAATCTTCGTAATAATAAATTGGCGCATCTGCTTTTTGCTTTGCAACAATCAATTCTTCAGCTCTTGGCAAATCTACTTCCATCGGATTTTCGCCTTTATCTAAAGACACGAACATTGCGCCGAATTTAATATACGGTCCAAAACGACCATTAGAAACAATTACTTCTTCATCCTGAAAAGTTCCTAAGTTTTTCGGAAGCAAAAACAATTCTAATGCCTCTTCCATGGTTATTGTACCAAGGTTTTGATCTTTGTTTAAACTTGCAAATTGCTTCTCTTCATCTTCGGGAGCTCCAATTTGTGCTATTGGCCCAAACTTACCTAAACGTACTAAAACTGTTTTTCCTGATTCTGGATGCTTTCCTAAAATACGCTCTCCACTTTCTCTTTCTGCATTTTCCTTTACATCTTCTACGTTTTCATGAAATTTAGTATAGAAACCTTTTATCATTTCTATCCAGTCTTCATCTCCTTCTGAAATATCATCAAAAGAATTTTCAACTCTTGCTGTAAATCCGAAGTCAAGAATATTTGAAAAATTTGCAACTAAGAAATCATTCACAATATTCCCTATATCTGTAGGTACTAATTTGTTTTTATTTGAACCTGTTTTTTCCGTCAACATTTCACTTTCTACAGTTCCTTTAGACAAAATCATTTGTTCGTAATTTCTCTCTACCCCTTCATTATCACCTTTTTCTACATAACCTCTTCGTTGAACGGTAGAAATTGTTGGTGCATATGTTGATGGTCTACCAATACCTAACTCTTCTAATTGTTTTACTAAAGATGCCTCTGTAAAACGGTAAGGTGCGCTTGTAAAACGCTGTGTTGCGTTTATATATATATATTCTAAGCTTTCACCTGTCTTTAAATTTGGTAGCATTCCTGCCTGCTCTTCTTCTTCGTTATCTGTTCCTTCTAAATATACTTTTAAGAAACCATCAAACTTTATCATTTCACCGTTTGCAGTGAATATCTTTTTATTTCCTGAGTTCTCTATTTTAACGTTGGTACGCTCTAATTGTGCATCACTCATTTGAGAAGCCAATGTTCTTTTCCATATTAAGTCATACAACCTTGTTTGATCGTA
This sequence comes from Tenacibaculum sp. AHE14PA, assembly GCF_019278465.1. GTDB lineage: Bacteria > Bacteroidota > Bacteroidia > Flavobacteriales > Flavobacteriaceae > Polaribacter > Polaribacter bernardetii. Next base: position 1,773,351 of record NZ_CP058983.1, read on the forward strand.
CTCACTATTTATAGAGTGTTTTTTCATCTCAGTAGGACGAATTGCTTCATGGGCTTCTTGAGCTCCTTTTGCCTTCGACTTAAAGACACGCTGCTTACTATATTCCTTTCCGTAATAATTACTAATTTCTTCTTCAGCAGCATTTCTTGCGTCTACAGATAAGTTCACACTATCTGTTCTCATATAAGTAATTAAACCGGCTTCATATAAACGCTGTGCTACTTGCATTGTTTTCGCTACAGGAAAACCTAATTTTCTAGAAGCTTCTTGCTGTAGTGTTGATGTTGTAAATGGTGCTGCTGGAGATTTTTTTGCTGGTTTTTTAGTTAAATCAGCTATAGAAAAATCGGCATCTGAACAAGACTTTAAGAAATCTTCTGCTAGTTTTTTTGAATCAAAATTCTTCGGAATTGTAGCCTTAAAAGTTTTACCTTCTGTGTTAGAAAACTGAGCAACTACTTTATAATGAGTTTCTGATTTAAAATCAAGAATACTTCGTTCTCTTTCTACAATTAAACGAACTGCTACAGATTGTACCCTACCTGCAGACAAACCACCTTTTACTTTACGCCATAAAACAGGCGATAATTCGTACCCAACAAGCCTATCTAAAACTCTACGCGCTTGTTGTGCGTTTACCATATTATAGTCTATATCTCTTGGATTTTCGACTGCTTTTAAAATGGCATTTTTTGTTATCTCGTGAAAAACAATACGTTTTGTATTGTCATCATTTAATTTTAATTGTTCTTTTAAATGCCAAGCAATTGCTTCACCCTCTCGATCCTCATCACTCGCTAACCAAACAGTTTCTGCTTTTTTTGCTAAAGCTTTTAACTTCTTAACAACGGGCTTCTTATCATCAGAAACAATGTATTTCGGACTAAAATCGCCATCAACATCAATTCCTAATTCTTTCGATGGTAAATCTGCGATATGACCATAGCTAGATTCTACTTGAAAATCTTTACCTAAAAATTTCTCAATTGTTTTTGCCTTTGCAGGTGACTCAACTATAACTAAATTCTTTGCCATATCTCTTTTCAATTATCTCTTTTTACATCAGATATATAATGATGCTTGGAATTTGCAAAAGTAGAATGTTTTTTTTAAAAAAAAACTTTTTGTTGCACTTAAGGTTTAAAATCGATTCTAAATTAACAATAAATTTCTGCCAATTTGTCATAATTTTTATATTTTGGTTGTATCTTTGCCTCCATTTTTAATATGAATATGGAGCACACTGAGAAGGTTATAGATGAAAAAGTACAAGGGCAAGCTCTTGTTACTGAGACGAAAAAAGAGAACACTAAAAAATTATTTATAGAGAGTTACGGTTGTCAAATGAACATGAACGACAGCGAAATTGTAGCTTCTATTTTAGCAGAACAAGGTTTTAACACCACACAAGTTCTAGAAGAAGCCGATTTAGTTTTAGTAAATACATGTTCTATTAGAGAGAAAGCCGAAACTACAATTCGTAAACGTTTACAAAAATACAACGCTGTTAAAAAAACAAATCCGACGATGAAAGTTGGTGTTCTTGGTTGTATGGCCGAACGTTTAAAAGAAAAATTTTTAGAGGAAGAAAAAATCGTTGATTTGGTTGTAGGACCAGATGCATATAGAGATTTACCAAACCTATTAGAGGAGATTGATGCTGGTAGAGATGCTATAAACGTAATTTTATCTAAAGAAGAAACTTATGGTGATGTTGCTCCGGTTCGTTTAAATTCTAACGGGGTTTCTGCCTTTGTATCTATTACGCGTGGTTGCGATAATATGTGTACTTTTTGTGTGGTTCCGTTTACACGTGGTCGCGAAAGAAGTAGAGATCCTAAAAGTGTTTTAGAGGAAATTAAATCGATGCATGATCAAAACTTTAAAGAAATTACTTTACTTGGTCAAAATGTAGATAGCTATTTATGGTATGGTGGTGGATTGAAAAAAGATTTTACTAAAGCTTCTGAAATAGCACAAGCTACTGCTGTAGATTTTGCTCAGTTACTAGACATGTGTGCTACTGAGTTTCCTAAAATGAGGTTCCGTTTTGCAACCTCAAATCCGCAAGACATGAGTTTAGACGTAATTCACACCATGGCAAAACATAAAAACATTTGTAAATACCTTCACCTACCTGTGCAAAGTGGAAGTAATGCAATGTTAAAAGCCATGAACCGTCAACACACTCGTGAAGAATACAAAGAATTGGTTGACAATATCTTTAAAATAATTCCAGAAATGTCTTTATCACAAGATATGATTGTTGGTTTTTGTGGTGAAACAGAAGAAGATCATCAAGATACTTTGGATTTAATGAGGTATGTAAAATACGACTTCGGTTTTATGTTTGCTTACTCTGAACGACCTGGAACATTGGCTGCCAAGAAAATGCCAGACGATGTACCATTTGCCACCAAGAAAAGACGTTTACAAGAAATTATCGATTTACAGCAAGAACACGCTTTATATAGAACACAACAACATTTAGGAAAAACTGAAGAATTCTTAATTGAAGGAACTTCTAAAAAGAACCCGAATGAATGGAAAGCTAGAAATACGCAGAACACCGTATGTGTTTTTCCTAAAGAAAATTATAAATTAGGTGAGTTTGTAATGATAAAAATAGAAGATTGTACTTCGGCTACCTTAAAAGGAACTGTGCTTGGGTATTCAGATAATAATTAATTTTTAGAAAAGAGCAGCAAGAGAAAACATCAACCCTTTTCTCTTATTCTTTTTTCTCTATTCTAAAGAAAAAATATGGAAAACCTACAAGCAATAAAACAACGATTTGGTATTATCGGTAACGATACACAATTAAACCGTGCTATAGAAAAATCTATTCGTGTAGCCCCAACTGATATTTCAGTTTTAGTTACTGGAGAAAGTGGCGTAGGTAAAGAAAGTATTCCTAGAATAATTCACCAATTATCACACAGAAAACACGCTAAATACATTGCTGTTAACTGTGGAGCAATTCCTGAAGGAACGATTGACAGTGAACTTTTCGGTCATGAAAAGGGCGCTTTTACAGGAGCCACTGCTGCTCGTAAAGGGTATTTTGAAGTTGCGGATGGCGGAACCATTTTTTTAGATGAAGTAGGTGAATTACCATTAACAACACAAGTACGTTTATTACGTGTTTTAGAAAATGGTGAGTTTATAAAAGTAGGATCATCACAAGTACAAAAAACTGACGTTCGTATTGTTGCAGCTACCAATGTAAACATGCAACAAGCTATTTCAAAAGAAAAATTTAGAGAAGATTTATATTATCGTTTAAGTACCATTGAAATCGACTTACCTGCTTTACGCGACCGTAATGAAGATATTCACTTGCTTTTTAGAAAATTTGCTTCTGATTTTGCTCAAAAGTACCGAATGCCAACAATTCGTTTAGATGATAATGCTACAAAAGTATTGTTAAACTATCGTTTTCCTGGTAACATTCGTCAGTTAAGAAACTTAGCCGAACAAATTTCTGTTGTAGAAGAAAGTCGTTTAATTACTGCCGAAAAACTAGTGCAATACCTTCCAAAGAACAATGGAAACCTTCCTGCAGTAATCGGTAAACAATCTAGCAATTCTGATTTTGCGAACGAACGAGATATTATGTATAAAATCTTGTTTGATATGCGTAACGACATTAACGATCTAAAAAAATTAACCTTAGATTTAATGCAAAACGGAGACGCTGAACAAGTGAAAGAAGAAAATCACGGATTAATAGAACGTATTTATCAAGAAACAGAAAAACCAGAAGATCATAACTTCGAGGTTGTTAAAATTCCGCAATCATCATCTACTCAAAATAATTACGAATATGCTGAAACAATTGAGGAAGACGAAAACTTATCATTACAAGAAAAAGAAATTGAAATGATTCGAAAATCGTTAGAAAAAAACAGCAACAAACGTAAGTTAGCTGCAAAAGAATTAGGTATTTCTGAACGAACTTTATACCGAAAAATAAAACAATACGATTTATAAAATATTCGTTAAAATTATACTCTTTGAATTGTTTACTTTTGATTTTATGAAAAAACTTTTTTACAATATTCTTTTTATTACCACATCAATTATATTAATAAGTTGTGGCGCCTATTCATTTACTGGAGGAAATACCGGTAATGCTAAAACCATTCAGATTGATTTCTTTCCGAATCAGGCTCCTTTAATAGAACCAACGTTAAGTCAGGAATTTACACAAAATCTTCGCGATTTATTTACACGTCAAACAAATTTAACCTTAGTTAACTCTAACGGAGACTTGCATTTTTCTGGAGAAATAACCGATTATCGAATTACACCTATGAGTGCTACCGCAAATCAAACTGCAGCACAAAATCGATTAACAATTTCTGTAAATGTTATCTATGAAAACAAGTTAGAAGAAAAAGATAATTTCGAAAAACGTTTTTCTTTTTACTACGATTACGGAGCTACACAACAACTGTCTGGCGGTGTATTAGATACTGCTTTAAAAGAAATTTTAGAAAGAATCACACAAGATATTTTCAATGCATCTGTTGCTAAGTGGTAAATAATTGGATAAAAAAAAATACATACATGTTCTAAAGAAGCCAAGTGCTATTTCGCAAGAAATTAGTACTGAGCTTAAAAATGTTATCCAACAATATCCTTATTTTCAATCAGCAAGAACTTTAGAGTTAAAAACTTTAAAAAATAAAGACAGTTTTAAATACAATAACGAATTAAAAATAACAGCAGCTTACACCATAGATCGTAGTGTTTTATTTGATTTTATCACCTCTAAGTCTTTTAAAGAAATTTCGAATCTGAAAGAGAAAAAAGCGAGTTTAAAAGAAATCCTTCTTCCTAATAAAAAAGAAACTACAAATATTGAGAAAGATTTAGCTATAGGTAAACCTTTAGCTTTTACTAAAAGTGAATCATTTTCATTTAATCAATGGCTACAACTCTCTTCTAAAAATGTAATAACAAGAGATGCTATTTCAAGCAAAAAAGAGGTTATTACTCCTATAAACTTAGAAAAAAACGCAATTATTGATCGTTTTATTGAGAAATCACCTAAAATATCTCGTCCAAGTAAAACAAACCCATCGGAGATTAAAACCACTTTAAGTAAGCAAAATTCTCAATTAGCAACCGAAACACTAGCCAAGGTTTATCTAGAACAAAAAAAATATGAAAGCGCAATACAAGCTTATAAAATATTAAGTTTGAAATATCCAGAAAAAAGTGGTTTCTTTGCAGACCAAATTAAGAGAATACAAATTTTACAAAAAAATAAATAATGACTACGTATACTTTACTTTTAGTTTTAATATTGATTGTTGCAATAGCATTAATCTTAATCGTAATGGTTCAAAACCCTAAAGGTGGCGGATTATCTTCTTCTTTTGGAGGTGGTGGTGCTCAGAACATTGGTGGAGTACAAAACACTAATAGTTTTTTAGACAGAACTACATGGACTTTAGCAATTACAATGTTTGCTTTAATTTTACTAGCTAACTTCGCTATTCCTAGAGGAAATTCAGCAGATGCTCCTCAATTAGATAGTACTTTAGAAAATGTAGAAACTACAGCTCCTGTTGCAGCTCCTACAACAAACGATACTACAAAAGATAGTGTAAACTAATCTTAACAACATATAATATCAAATGCCAACGTAATGACACGTTGGCATTTTTTTTGCACATATTTTTCGTTGATTTAGAAAAAGTGGCATATAATTTTTAATGGCATAATTTCTGACTATTTTTAACCAATAATAACAACTACTTAATCATAACTTATATAAAAATGGGATTAAATATTAAACCTTTAGCAGATAGAGTTCTTATAGAACCAGCTGCTGCAGAAACCAAGACAGCATCAGGACTTATTATTCCTGATAACGCCAAGGAAAAACCACAAAAAGGTACTGTTGTTGCCATAGGAAATGGAACCAAAGATGAACCTTTAACGGTAAAAATTGGTGATACTGTTTTATACGGAAAGTATGCAGGTACAGAATTAAAATATGAAGGAAGTGATTATTTAATTATGAGAGAAAGCGACATTTTCGCTATCATATAATTTATTCACTCACCTAATAATTAATAAAAAATAGATCATAAAATGGCAAAAGATATAAAATTTGATGTAGACGCTCGTGACGGTTTAAAACGTGGAGTAGATGCATTAGCAAATGCAGTAAAAGTAACTCTAGGTCCTAAAGGAAGAAATGTAATTATTTCTAAATCTTTCGGCGCACCACATGTAACTAAAGATGGTGTTACTGTTGCAAAAGAAATTGAGTTAGAAGATTCTTTAGAGAATATGGGAGCTCAAATGGTAAAAGAAGTTGCTTCTAAAACTAACGATTTAGCTGGTGATGGAACTACAACCGCAACCGTATTAGCACAAGCTATTGTTAAAGAAGGTTTAAAAAACGTTGCTGCAGGTGCAAATCCTATGGATTTAAAACGTGGTATTGACAAAGCTGTTACTGCAATTACTGAGGATTTAGCAAAGCAATCTCAAGAAGTTGGTAACTCATCAGAAAAAATACAACAAGTTGCTTCAATCTCGGCAAACAACGATAAAGTTATTGGTGATTTAATCGCTACCGCTTTCGGTAAAGTTGGTAAAGAAGGTGTTATTACTGTTGAAGAAGCTAAAGGAATGGAGACTTATGTTGACGTTGTGGAAGGAATGCAATTCGACCGTGGATATTTATCTCCATACTTTGTAACTGATGCTGATAAAATGGTGGCTACTTTAGAGAATCCTTACATCTTATTATTTGATAAAAAGATCTCTAACTTACAAGAAATTCTACCAATATTAGAACCTGTTTCTCAATCTGGAAGACCTTTATTAATTATTGCTGAAGATGTTGACGGACAAGCATTGGCTACTTTAGTTGTTAATAAATTACGTGGTGGTTTAAAAATTGCTGCTGTAAAAGCTCCTGGATTTGGTGATCGTAGAAAAGCAATGTTAGAAGATATTTCTATATTAACTGGTGGAACTGTTATTTCTGAAGAAAGAGGTTTTTCTTTAGAAAACGCTACTTTAGATCTATTAGGAACTGCTGAAACAGTAACTATCGATAAAGACAATACTACTATTGTTAACGGTGCTGGTAATGAAGAGCTAATTAAAGGTCGTGTAAACCAAATTAAAGCACAAATTGAAACTACTACTTCTGATTACGATCGTGAGAAATTACAAGAGCGCTTAGCGAAGTTAGCTGGTGGAGTTGCTGTTTTATATGTTGGAGCTGCTTCTGAAGTAGAAATGAAAGAAAAGAAAGATCGTGTCGATGATGCTTTACATGCAACTCGTGCTGCTGTAGAAGAAGGTATTGTTGCTGGTGGTGGTGTTGCTTTAGTACGTGCTAAAAAAGTACTAGAATCATTAGTTACTGAAAACTTAGACGAAACTACAGGTGTACAAATCGTTAATAAAGCTATTGAAGCGCCTTTAAGAACAATTGTTGAAAACGCTGGTGGCGAAGGATCTGTTGTTATTAATAAAGTGCTAGAGGGTAAAAAAGATTTTGGTTACGATGCTAAAGCTGAAGTATATGTTGATATGCTAGAAGCTGGAATTATTGATCCTAAAAAAGTTACTCGTGTAGCGTTAGAAAATGCAGCTTCTGTTGCTGGTATGATTTTAACGACCGAATGTGCTTTAATAGATATTAAAGAAGATGCTCCTGCAATGCCTCCAATGGGTGGTGGGATGCCTGGAATGATGTAATGGCGAGAAGCTCGACACCTAAATATTTAAAAAACCTCGAAACGTTAATGCTTCGAGGTTTTTTCTTTTTTATATTTTTTTTATGATTATTGAGACTTAATATTTAAAGGCTCTCATTTTTCATTAAATAAGAGTACCTATAACTTTATAAAAAAACCTCGAGAAACTTCTCGAGGTTTTTTTTATTTAAGATAACAACTTCTATTCTAGTAAATTAAGTGAACTTCTTTAAAAAAAAACAATTAAATTAAGAAATAATTAACTTTTCGGTACAATACTTGTTAAATATTCATTAATTATTTAAAAAAAATATTGATATGAAAACAAAAACCCTAAAAATCTATATAAAAAAACATAACTAAGAACCAACTTCCAACAAAACCATTAAACACAATTTTGATGGGTTTACTTAAAAAAAATCAAAACAAAAATTGCTAAAAAACATGAAAAAAATTACAATACTAATACTACTATTAAGTTCGTTTAATATTCTTAGTCAGAATATTCATAAAATTGATTCAGCTTATGTAAGCTACTTTGAAAACACGAGAGAAACACCTTATTTACATTTAAATAAAACCTCTTTTTTAAAAGGCGAAGAAATATGGTTTCAAGCCTATGTAATAGAACAAAACTCCAAAAAATTACACAAAACGACCTCAAACCTCTATGTTTCAATATTTAATGATCAAAAACAAATAAAAGATCAGTTTCTAATTCATATTAAAAAGGGAATAGGAAAAGGTAGCATTACTTTAGATTCAACATTTACAGAAGGAAATTACTATATAAAAGCATCTACTAATTGGATGAAAAACTTTAAGGAAAGTAATTCATATAATCAAAAAATTAAAATTATTTCATCCTCTAAAAAAGATAAAAAATTAATTAATGAAGAAAATTTTTACGAATTTAAAATACTCCCTGAAGGCGGGCATGTTCTTGAAAATACTATTAATAATCTTGGTATATTAATTAAAGATAAAAATGGTAATGGTATAAAAATTAAGAGCGGAAACATTAAGAATAAGTCAAAAAAAATAATTACTACTTTTAAAACAAATTCATTTGGTTTAGGTAATGTTAATTTCTTTTTTAAGAAAAATGAAAGTTATGAATTTGAAGCTATGCTTGAAAACGGAATAATTATAAAAGCTGCACCTCCAGAATCTAAAAAAAATGGATTAAACTTAAGAGTTGTTAACTCTAACCCTAAATTTTTATCAATTAACTTAAAAACAAATAAAAATAGCGTTCCTAAACTTATTCAGTCTGATGTTACTGTTTTTATTCACAACACAAATAAATACAAGAAATTCAAGATAAAAATTAATGAAAAAAGTCATAAATATGCTTTACTTATTAATAAAAACGAATTACCATTTGGTCTTAATACAATAACTGTATTTAACAACAACAAACCTATACTAGAAAGATTAATTTTTATTAATAATGAATCTTTATTTTCTAAAATAGAAACAAAAAACACCACTATTAATTCAGACTCTTTAGAGATAAATTTAAAAAACACTACAAATGAAACAACCCATTTAAGCACATCTTTTTTACCATTAATTACAAAAGCTTATGCCCCACAAAACAGTATTGTTACTAGTACATTTTTTAAACCTTTTATTAAAGGTGACATTCAAAATTATAAATATTACTTAACTAATATTAATCAAAAAAAACTTAGAGACCTCGATTTACTGTTAATCACACAAGGATGGACAAAATATAACTGGAATGATATTTTTAATAACACCCCTAAAACAAAATTTAATTTCGAAAACGGAATTAACATTATTTTGAAATCAAATACAAAAAGTAACAACCCTGTTTTAATGTATTCTCCAGAAAATAAAATTGTAAGAGAAATTAAATCTCTTAAAACACCTTATGTTTTAAAAAATACTTTTATTAAAAAGAATAGCGTTATCAAATTCGGTATAAAAAGTCAAGACAATATTTTTGAAACTACTCCTATTTTATCTTACTCTAAAAACTCTTTAAAAGAGTCTTTAAATTACAATTACAAGACCGAAAACTCTGAATTAGACTATTCTTCATTTAAATATTTACCTAATGATTTTGAATTCTTAAACGAAGTTATGGTTAAGGCTAATAAAAGAAAAACCAATAGTAATGTTTATTTAGCAAACTCATTATTTAACAGTTTTAAAATGAAAGATATTATGATTGGATCGGGAGAAACGGTAATGGATTTCATCACTTATAAAACTGGAAAAAGGCTAAATACCATTAATGACATAGCGGGAACTCTCACTACTAAAACAGAGGAAAACATCAGCAAAGGGCAAATAGTAGAAAAGAGCTCAAGAACTAGACACTTAGAAGCTCGTGCCAAAGAAAGAGCAAACGCAATGCCTGGAAGCTTATTAGATTTAGCAGTAATAATAAATGGTAATAACAGGAGTCATGATCCTTCAATACTTGAAGGAATGCTCTTAGAAGATGTAGAAGAAATTTCATTTGGTAACAGCTCTCCTAGTGCTGCTACCGAAGTACATATTAAAACACTTACTCCTTTGCAGCTTAAAACTAAGAAAACAAAAATGAGTACCGTAAAATTACCTTATGGCTTTAGTAATGACAAAGAATATTACAACCCGAAATACCCTTCTTATTCTAACAAAACATATCAGCATTTTGGCGCTGTATATTGGAAATCAAACATAAAAATACCAGCTAATTCTAGTATCAGTTTTAAGATACCTAAAAATCAACAAAAGAAAATAAAAATGTTTATCGAAGGAATGTCTGAAAAAGGAAAAGTAATCTCTGAAGAAATAATATTAAAATAATTTTACACTATGTAGAACGTAGGATTTTAAATCTTACGTTCTACAACATAATCAATCATTTGTTGTAGTGAGCTTTTGTATGCTGATTCCGGAAAGTTATTTAATATTGCTAATGCCTTATTTTTATAACTATGCATTTTAGTTGTTGCATACTCTAAGCCGCCATTCGTGTTTACAAAAGCTATAACTTCTTTTACACGTTTTTTATTAGTGTTATGCTTTTTTACAGAGTTTATCAACCAAGATTTTTCTTTTTTAGAACAGTTGTTTAAAGTGTAAATTAAAGGAAGGGTCATCTTCTGTTCCTTTATATCAATACCTGTAGGTTTTCCTATTTTATCTTCAGTATAATCAAATAAATCATCTTTAATTTGAAAAGCAATTCCAATATACTCTCCAAACTTTCGCATTTGCTGCACAACATCATTACTTGCTCCTACTGATGCCGCTCCAATACCACAACAAGCAGCAATTAAAGTTGCTGTTTTCTGTCTGATAATTTCAAAATAAATTTCCTCGGTAATATTTAGTTTTCGTGCTTTCTCTATCTGCAGTAATTCACCTTCACTCATTTCACGCACTGCGATAGAAATCAGTTTAAGAATATCAAAATCTTCATTATCAATAGACAATAACAATCCTTTTGACAATAAAAAATCACCTACTAAAACAGCTATTTTATTTTTCCAAAGTGCATTTACAGAGAAGAATCCACGGCGACGATTACTATCATCCACCACATCATCATGTACCAAAGTTGCAGTATGAATTAATTCTACTACTGAAGCCCCTCGGTAAGTTCGTTCGTCAAAACCACCATCAGAAACCATTTTGGCTACTAAAAAAACAAACATCGGTCGCATTTGTTTTCCTTTTCGACGAACAATATAATACGTAATTCTATTTAATAAGGGAACTTTTGATAACATCGAATCTTTGAACTTAGTTTCAAAGAGTTCCATTTCATTTTTAATAGGAAGTTTAATTTGTTCTACTGGCTTCATTGTTTATCAAAAGTAAGATTTTTTTTAGTTTTCAATAGCTCTAATTCTTTTTAATCTAGCCCAAGCTAATTTATGCCTTCTTTTGTAAAAAGACATAGTTCCTCTGTCTAATCCGTAATAAAATAAACAAATTCCCGAAGGCGGGTTTCCACTTGGCAAAAACTCAAAAGTATTAAACGCAATTTTTGGCCAAGACCAAGTATTTAATGAGGTTCCTATAAGTTCTGCATACACAACTACAACATACATTGTTAAATAAAACAATTTTTCTTTAGGATACTTTCGTAATGAATAGAAAACCAGAAGTGTCATAACAAAGCCAAAGACATCTTTTTTAAATACTAAAAAAACGAATGCATATACAGCTATGAAGATGGTTAGAAAAAGGTTTATTTTTTTTGCATTTAATTTTACTTTAGATTTTTTTGAAAAGCTATATACTCCTAAAAACACTAACGCATGTCCAAAAGGAGTATAATGTGGTACATTATACAACCTGTATGAATACATCCCTAAAATTAATGAAAAAAAATATTCTCCAATTACGCCAATAAATAATGCATAAATAAGTTGTTCTCTAGTTCTTGATGTGCCTTTATAATAACAATAAATAAAAACTAAAATTACACAGACAGTATTAATCCATTGAGAGTGTTCAAAATAATTTTTTGAAAAATAACCACTATCAAAAAATAGCCCTAAGAAAAGGATAAAAAGAATCCAGCCTAAAGACTGGAACGTTTGACCTAATAGGGTTTTTGAATTCATTACGATTTATTAGCTAATTGTCCACAAGCTGCATCGATATCTTTTCCGCGAGAGCGACGAACATTTACCGTAATATCATGCATTTCTAAATTAGATATATAATTGTTGATTGCTTCTGGGCTAGCTTGTTGAAACTCTCCATCGTCAATAGGGTTATATTCTATTAAATTAACCTTACAAGGAACGTATTTGCAAAACTGAATTAAGGCATTAATATCCTCTCTTTTATCGTTAATTCCTCCCCAAACTACATATTCGTACGTAATCATTCTCTCGGTTTTCTCGTACCAATACTCTAACGCTTCTTTTAAGTCTTTTAAAGGAAAAGTAGCATTAAACGGCATGATAGACGTACGAACTTCATCAATAGCTGAATGCAATGAAACAGCTAAGTTAAACTTCACCTCATCATCTGCCATTTTTTTAATTATTTTAGGAACGCCTGATGTAGAAACTGTAATACGTTTAGGAGACATTCCTAAACCTTCTGGAGACGTAATTTTATCGATTGATTTAATTACATTATTGTAATTCATCAATGGCTCTCCCATTCCCATAAAAACAATATTAGATAGTTTTCTATCATAATACAATAGGCTTTCTTTGTTAATGGCTGCTACTTGATCGTAAATTTCATCTGGATTTAAGTTTCGCATTCTTTTTAAACGCGATGTTGCGCAGAAACGACAATCTAAACTACAACCAACTTGGCTAGAAACACAAGCAGTTGTTCGTGTTTTTGTTGGTATTAAAACAGATTCGACCACTAAACCATCGTGTAAACGAACTGCATTTTTTACAGTACCGTCTTTACTACGTTGCATATTATCAACCTGAATATGGTTGATAACAAAATTTTCGTCTAGCATTTTACGAGTGTCTTTCGATAAATTGGTCATATCATCAAACGAATGTGCCGATTTGCTCCATAACCATTCATATATCTGATTACCACGAAATGCTTTATCTCCGTTTGCTACAAAAAAATCACGTAATTGTTCTTTTGATAATGCGCGTATGTCTTTTTTCTTAACTTCCATTGGGTGCAAAAATACACAAAACCTCACAAGTAATCTTGTGAGGTTTTATAATTCATTTAAATCTATACTATTATAAAATCAACATCGCATCTCCGTACGAGTGAAATTTATATTTTTCTTTAATTGCTTCTTGGTATGCTTCCATCATAAAATCGTGTCCTGCAAAGGCAGAAACAGTCATCATTAATGTTGATTTTGGTGTATGAAAGTTTGTAATCATACAGTTTGCAACACTAAAATCAAATGGAGGAAAGATAAATTTATTTGTCCAACCGTCAAATTCCTTTAACTTACGCTTAGATGTAATTGCAGATTCTGTTGCTCTCATTACAGTTGTACCAACAGCACAAACTCTTTTCTTTTTATCTAAAGCACTGTTAACCATATCTGCAGTAGCTTGCGTTACATTTATCTTTTCAGAATCCATTTTATGCTTTGATAAATCTTCAACCTCAACAGGATTAAAAGTACCTAAACCTACATGTAACGTAGTTTCTGCAAAATCTACTCCTTTAATTTCTAAACGTTTCATTAAATGTTTAGAAAAATGTAAACCTGCTGCTGGTGCTGCCACAGCTCCTTCATGCTTTGCGTAGATTGTTTGGTAACGATCTTCATCTGTAGCCTCTACCTCACGCTTTATATATTTAGGTAATGGTGTTTCCCCTAACTTCACTAATTTTTCTCTAAACTCTTCGTAAGGTCCGTCGTATAAGAAACGTAAAGTTCTACCTCTTGATGTTGTATTGTCAATAACCTCTGCTACTAAACTTTCGTCATCGCCAAAAAACAATTTGTTTCCGATTCTTATTTTTCTTGCTGGATCTACTAATACATCCCACAAACGGTTTTCAGCATTTAACTCACGTAATAAAAACACTTCAATACGAGCTCCAGTTTTTTCTTTATTCCCGTACATACGAGCAGGAAAAACCTTTGTATTGTTTAGCATCATTACATCTCCTTCATCAAAATAATTGATTAAATCTTTAAATAATTTATGTTCAATTTTTTGAGTATCTCTGTGTAACACCATTAAACGTGCTTCATCTCTATGCTCTGATGGATATTCTGCTAATAATTCATCTGGTAATTCAAAACTAAAATTCGATAACTTCATAAATCTTTTTTTCGTATGTGCAAATATACGATTTGGACATAGGCCTTGTCAAGTGATTCTCCTTTTATTTTCCTTTAATCGTTTCTATTCCTACTTGTTGCATATCTTTCCAAAAATTACGATACGATTTAGTTACCACTTCGGCTTCTAAAATAACAATTGGCGTCTTTAATGCTAACGGTGCAAATGCCATTGCCATTCTATGATCGTTATAAGTAGCAATCTCAATATTTTTTTTAATTTCTTCGGATGTTTTTAAGTGCAAACTTTCGTTGGTTACAGATATATCTCCACCTAACTTCGTTAATTCTTCTTTTAAAGCCTCTAACCGATCGGTTTCTTTTATTTTTAAGGTATGTAACCCTGATAAATCACAAGCAACACCTAATCCAAAACAAGTTACTGCAATTGTTTGAGCAATATCTGGCGCATTTTTCAAATTCTCCGTTAAAATGGCTGTATTATGTAGTGCTTCTTTCGTTAAAACAATGGTATTTTCTTGAAACGTAGTTACAACTCCAAAATGATTATAAATTCTTGCTAAGCAGTTATCACCCTGTAAACTATCTTTTTTATAGGCTGATAATTTTACAGACGATCCTATTTCACTCAATGCAATTAACGAATAAAAATAAGAAGCAGAACTCCAATCTGATTCTACTACGATATCTTGAGTAGAAACTTCAGATTGGTTTATAATAGTAATAATATTCCCTTCAAAACTTGCATAAACACCTATTTGATGTAACAAGGTTAATGTCATTTTTATATACGGAACAGAAGTAATATTTCCTTTCAATTCAATTGTTAATCCGTTTTTTAAACTCGGTGCAATTAACATTAAAGCAGAAATATACTGACTACTTACATTGCCATCAATAGCAACTTTAGCTATCAATAATTCTTTCCCTGTAATTTTTATTGGTGGATAGCCGTCTTTTTCTAAATACTCAATATCAGCTCCTAAATCGCGCAGCGCATCTACCAAAATTTTGATTGGTCGATTATGCATTCTCTCGGATCCTTGTAAAACTTTCACAGCATCTTTTTTACTTGCAAAAAAAGCAGTTAAAAAACGCATTGCAGTACCTGCATGACCAATATCTGCAATTTCATTTTCTGACGACAACGCTTCTTGTAAATGATGTGTATCATCAGAATCTGATAAATTATGAATTGTAATATTCGGATATAATTGTTGTAAAATTAATAACCTGTTAGATTCACTTTTTGAACCCGAAATAGTTATTTCGGCATTAATTTTAGTACCTTTTTTTGTTGCTAATTGTAAGTTCATTTATGTAGACTTCCTTATTTTATATCGATTGAAAATGACTTTTGATATTGAATTTAACATTCATACTATTTATTTTCCCAAGCATTATTCCAGCCTTTTCTTACAGCATGAAAAATTCTAAAAAAGAAACCAAAAACGAAAGCTTGAATTAAAATTCTTCTCCAATCGAAAGATATTCCTTCAAATAGCAAACTTGCAATAAAATTGGTGATAGCAAACATTAAAAACAATACTGGAACGTAAATTAACACATATTTAATTAATGATACTTTGTGAATCAATTCCGTTTCTTCGTTAATATTTTTATTTAATTTATCTTCTAGCTTCTCTAAACCCATTATCTATTTTGTTCTTTTATTTACCACATATATGGCATAAAAAATACTAACAGTTACTTTGGTTAACCAAAAACGTTTCCATTTTCCTTCTGAAAAATTAATAGTAAGTACAGTTTCAAAATCCGCAGAAAACAAAGCGCCTCCACTATTTACTAATAATGAAAATATTGCGACAACCACTAAAAAAGGAATACCCACTTTAAGTACATTAATCCAAAAAGATCCTTTTTGTATATTTTTAATAAGACTCATCTATTTTAATTTTTCGTTGTTGTGATGACGATCGTGATCACGTTTTGTTTTTATATCTAATTTTTTATCGAAAGCTTCTTGAAGATTAATTCCTGTTTGATTTGCTAAACACAGTACCACAAACATAACATCTGCTAATTCTTCTCCTAAATCTTTATTTTTATCGCTCTCTTTTTCACTTTGTTCGCCATAACGACGTGCGATAATTCTTGCTACTTCTCCTACTTCTTCTGTTAATTGCGCCATGTTTGTTAATTCGTTAAAATAACGAACTCCATGATTTTTAATCCAATTATCAACTTCTTTTTGAGCGTCTTGTATATTCATTTTTACTTCAGAGTTTAAAATTCAAATATAAATATTTCTTTTGGGCTAATTAATTCGCCATGGCGGATTTTTTCTATTCTTTCCTGCTTTAACTTAATTTAATCCTTCTAACTTTTCTTTTTTAACAACGCTGCTTAACATCAATAAGAAAAACAACCCTATTATCGACATAAAAGTAATAATCCACCATGTTTTATCAAATCCCAAAGCAGCTACTAATTGCATTCCTGAATTATGTCCAAAAATATGTGCCAAAGAAAAAGCAATACTATAATATGCCATATATTCTCCTTGATTTCCCTTTTTTGCACGCTCCATTACAAAAGCATTAGAAAACGGGAAAGCAATCATTTCGCCAATAGTCATAAATAACATTCCTATTACTAAAATACCAATCCAACCTGTTAAGTTTAGTACTAAAAAACTTATCCCTGTTAAAAATAAACCTACAAACATTAAGCGTTCTTTTGAATACTTACTTTCTTCTAACCACTTAATTAATGGCATTTCCAATAAAAAGATTAAAAAACCATTCATTCCCATTAACAAACCAATCTCTAACTCAGATAAATCATGAACGTTTTCATAATACAATGGCATTGTTGAAAAGTATTGTAAAAACACAAATCCGAAGATAAACATCGCTACAAAAAACACCCAAAAAGCCTTGTCAGAAAACACCGAAACCGGATTATCAACTTTCACCTCATCTAAAACTTTTGCCTTTTTAGGATTCAACACTTTTATAAGTAATAACGTTGCTAGAATACACGTAATACCATCAACCCAAAACAAACCACTATAACTTAAAGTAGTAATTATAATTCCGCCAACTGCTGGCCCAGCAGAAAAACCTAAGTTAATTGCCAAACGGATTAAAGTTACCGAACGTGTTTTATTTTCTGGCTTACTGTAAGCACTTAAAGCTACAAACATTGCGGGCCTAAAAGCATCAGCAACTAACATCACCAAAAAGATACCAATACAAAAACCGTAAAATGTAGTTACAAACTGCAAGGCTAAAAACATTAAACCGGTTAAAAACAAACTTGTTTTCATTACTTTGTACGAACCTATTTTATCAGTTAGCTTTCCTCCTAACCAAGATCCTAATACAGAACCTAAACCAAAACAACTCATAATCCAAGCTACATCTTTTAGTGTGAAGTCTAAATCTTTGGTTAAATACAATGATAAAAACGGAATTACCATCGTACCTGCTCTATTTATTAGTGTAATTAGAGCAAGCCACCAAACTTCGGTTGAAAGCCCTTTAAACGTCTCTAAATAATTAAAATATAGTTTTTTCATACTGTTTGGTTTAGTAGTTATTGATGCTCTTAAAAACAAAAAAATCCGACTGTGAAGTCGGACTTTTTATAATTGATATATTTTATATTTGAATAATCATAATACATAAGTAGCCCGACATGTTCCGTATCTCACGGTCCATTTACATTGCTTATATGTATTAAAAATTGCCATTTTAGTATTAATTGAAGCGTAAAACTATAAAAAAAAGAAATAGGTTTTACAAAACACTATTTTAAAACCTTATTTCATATTGATTCTAAATAAATTACTCTTAATTACTTGTTCGTTTCAAAGTAGTTCTCGACTCCACTCGAACTGACAACTATTATAAATTTATTCTTATTGAATTTTATACAAAATAGGTTTACTTGGAGTTGCATCATTTTCAAAAGGGGCAATCATTAAATTTAAAAAATATGCTCCGTCTTTTATTGATTCTTTTACATAGATAAATTCTGTAATAGTTGCATCAAAACGAATTTCATTTGCGGTATTCCAAAAAGCATTGTGCGCTAATAATTTACCTTCATCTTTTTCTTTATCTACCGAAGGTAAATCTATTAATAAATGCTTCACTCCTATTTCTTTTAAATAAGCAGCGGCTGCTTCTAATAAGTAAGGCGGGTTTGTATTTGAATATCGAGTGCTTGTTTTTTTATCAGAATTTGGCAATGTTCTTATTACAACAGCTTCTCTTACTTTATTTTTTAAAATTGCATGTAATTGACCTTTTGTAATTACAGAATCTCCATGTTCTAACTCCTTTGGGGTTATTGTAATAACCTCAGCTAAAAAAAAGAATTTATTTAAATTTTTATTTACAGAATGTACTTGTTTTGTAATATGCCCAACACACTCGGTATGTGTTATATGCGCATGCGGATTAAAAGAGATATTATTAAAATTAACATCTGCCCCTTTAGAAACACTACCAACCCAATTACCTTCTTTTACTGGCTTAATTTCTGGTTCACCAACATACCATGCATTGATGTTTTCTTTTAAAACATCTATTGAAATAGAAATATCTAAAGGTTTTGATAAATCTATTCTATGTTTTTCTGAATTGTAAGTTATCTCTGCAATCATGTTTTTATTATTTAATTATAAATAATTCTGAAGCCAAACCGTCTGCCAAAAACTTTCCTTTTGGAGTTGTTTTTAATACCCTGTCGTCATTACGAGGAGACAACGACGAAGTAATCTGATTAAAACCTAAAGATTGCTCCGTTTCTCTCGCAATGACGAGTAAACCTTCATCTATAAACTTTTTTGACGAGATTAGTAATTCCTCTTTAAAATCTTCATCAATTTTATTTAACGATACGCCCCAAATAGTTCGTAAGCCCGTCATTAAATATTCGTTAAACTGATCTTCTTTTGATAATTCTTCTACTTCATTCGGAAGATTACCTTGCTGAAGTTCCTTTATATATTTTGCGTTATTAGCGACATTCCAACTACGATGCGTTTTACTAAACGAATGCGCAGACGGACCGATACCAATATATTTTTTACCCAACCAATAACTTGTGTTGTGTTTCGAAAAGTAATCCGCTTTTCCGAAATTTGAAATTTCGTAATGTATAAATCCGTTTTTAGCTGTTTCTGCTACTAAAATATCAAAATGTTCTTTTGCTACCGTTTCATCAGGTGCTGGATATTTTCCTTGACTAATAAAACTAGCCATTGCTGTTTTTGGCTCAACTGTTAATGCGTAGCTTGAGATATGATTCACGCCAAAACCGAACGCTATTTGTAAATTCTCTTTCCATCGTTCGTTACTCATATTCGGAACACCGTAAATTAAATCGACCGTAATATTATCAAAATGGCGGGTCGCCATAGATAAACATTCTTTTGCCTCTTTAGCCTTATGCGCACGATTCATACTTTTTAAATCTTCTTCAAAAAAAGATTGCACGCCAATACTTAATCTGTTTATTCCTGCTAATTTGTATTCTTCAAAAATAGTTCTCGACTCCGCTCGAACGGACAAATCAGATAAATCATCCGGATTGGCTTCTAAAGTAATCTCGGGGTTTTCTATTACTTTATAATTCTGATGAACTGCCTTTAACAAGGTTTCTATTTCTTCTTTCGATAATAAAGACGGAGTTCCGCCACCAAAATAAATAGTTTCTATGGTTTCGTTTGCTAATTCTTCTTTTCTGATTTCAAGCTCTTTTACCATGCACAAAACCAAGTCATCTTTCCTTTTTAAAGAAGTAGAAAAATGGAAATCGCAATAAAAACATGCTTGCTTGCAAAACGGTATGTGTAGATAGATTCCTGCCAAAATAAATTACTTTTTTACTCTTTTTTCATTCTGCTTTACAAAACTTGCCCAACCAGTATAATTTTTACCACCTACAACCCTTCCTGAATTATAATGATGACAAACCGCTGCGGCTAAACCATCAGTTGCATCTAAATTTTTAGGTAAGGTCTTTAAATTCAATAAGGATTTTAGCATTAAAGCAACTTGCTCTTTACTAGATTTTCCGTTACCTGTAATTGCCATTTTAATTTTTAGTGGTGCATATTCTGTTACTGGTATTTCGCGTGACAATGCTGCTGCCATCGCAACTCCTTGTGCGCGTCCAAGCTTTAACATCGATTGTACATTTTTACCAAAAAAAGGTGCTTCTAAAGCTACTTCATCAGGTTTATACGTATCTATCAATTCAATTGTACGTTCAAAAATTAACTTTAGTTTTAAGTAATGATCGTCGTATTTTTTTAAAATTAACTCATTCATTTGAACGAATTCCATTTTTTTTTCCACCACTTTTATAATTCCGAATCCCATGATAGAAGTTCCGGGGTCAATTCCTAAAATAATTTTCTCTGTCTTCAAATTTTAATTTCTATAACACTAAACTAATCAATTAAATATTAAGTGATCATCATAATAAGTAAGGTGTAGTTCTAATACTAGCTCAGAATGATGCTAAAAACTACTAAACTTCCAGTGAAGTAAACTTAAATGTATTTCCGTCAAACAATCCTTTATCAGATAGTTTTAACGCTGGTATTACCAACAGTGCCATAAAAGATAAACTCATATATGGTGCTCGTAATTTACTTCCAATTTGTTTTGCCATTGTATCTAATTCTGCATACGCTTTACCTATTTCTTCTGCGGGTTTATCAGACATGATTCCCGCTACAGGTAATGAAACTATTTTTTCTTCGGATGCCGTTACTGCACAAACTCCACCTTTATTAGCTATCAATAAATTTACGGCCTTACATATAGCTTCATCAGAAACACCGACTGCTATTATATTATGAGAATCGTGCCCAACCGAACTAGCAATTGCTCCTTCTTTTAATCCGAAGTTTTTTATAAATGCGATTGATGGCTCAGCATTTTTATAACGATTTACAACCGTCATTTTTAATACATCAGTTTCTGTGTTAGAAACTAAATTACCCTCTTTTATCAAAGCATCCGCTTCAACTTCATTCGTTACTAGTTCACCATCTAAAGCTTCAATAACTCTAATTTTTGTTGCGGTAGATTTAAATTCAAAATCAACTACTTCCTTTTTATCTGTATTAAAATTATTCAACACTTTAAAAGGAACTGACTTTACAAACGATTTTCCGTTTTCAGCAATCAACTCTCCGTTAATATAGGTTTGTAAAACATTAAAACTCTTTAAATCTTTAACTACAATAAAATCCGCATCATCCCCTTGTTCTAACAAACCAACATCTAAATTATAGTGTTTTACAGGATTTATACAAGCTGCCTGTAAAACTTTAAAAACATCAATGCCTTTTGCTACCGCACGCTCACATAACTCATTCAAATGACCTACTAATAAATCATCTGGATGTTTATCATCAGAGCAAAACATCATATTTTCGTAATGATGAGGTAATAAATCAATCAATGCTTCGAAATTTTTAGCAGCACTCCCTTCACGAATAATTACTTTCATTCCTTTTTGAAGTTTCTCTAAAGCCTCATCATAACTAAAGCATTCGTGGTCGGTAGAAATTCCTGCCGATATATATTTAGTAACATCATCACCTCTTAAACCTGGCGCATGACCGTCAATAGGTTTATTATTATTTTTTGCATGCTGAATCTTTTTTAAAACCTCTTCATCATCAAACAAAACCCCAGGATAATTCATCATTTCTGCTAAATATTTGATATCAGGATTTTCCATCATCAATTTAATATCCTCAGAATCGATAATTGCGCCTGCACTTTCAAAAGATGTTGCGGGTACACAACTTGGTGCACCAAAATTAAATTTTAACGGAACTTTCTTTCCGTTTTCAATCATAAAATCTACTCCTTTTACCCCTAAAACATTTGCTATTTCATGCGGATCAGAAACAGTGGCAACCGTACCATGAACAACTGCTATTTTAGCAAATTCTGAAGGTACTAACATTGAACTCTCAATATGAATATGTGCATCTACAAAACCAGGAATAATATAATTCTCTACAGCGTTATTTTTTTCCCTTACTGCTGTTATCTTCCCGTTTTCAACCTCAACTTCTCCTTTGTAGATTCGTTTGTTTTGTATGTCAACTATATTTCCTTGTACAATCATGCTATTGGTTTTAAAGCTACAAAAATAGGTAGTATTTGCGCATAAAAAAAGCATCCTTTCGGATGCTTTTAATTATTTATTTTTTAACATTTGGTGGTCCTCCTGCTAAAATTTCAGCGTTTGCATTTTCTTCAAACTTCTTAAAGTTTTCTCTAAATGAATCTGCTAATTTGTGTGCTGTTTTATAATACTCTTCATCATTATCCCAAGCTTTTCTTTGGCTTAACATTTCAGAAGGCACTCCTGGACATTGTCTTGGTTGTGCTAAACCAAATACTGAATGTGTGTGGTAGTTTTCTTCGTTTACATCTCCTAAAGCTCCGCTTAATGCTGCATTAATCATAGCACGCGTGTACTTTAATTTCATTCTGTGACCAATACCGTAAGGACCTGCTGTCCATCCAGTATTTACCAACCAAACATTTACATCTGACGCCTTCATTTTTTCGCTTAACATTTCTGCATAACGAGTTGGGTGTAACGGCATAAATGGTGCGCCGAAACAAGCTGAAAAACTTGGTAATGGCTCTGTAACACCTGCTTCTGTACCTGCAACTTTAGCTGTATAACCAGAAATAAAGTGATATGCTGCTTGACCTGGTGTTAACCTAGATATTGGAGGCAATACTCCGAAAGCATCTGCAGTTAAGAAAAATATATTTTTAGGATTTTTTCCTGTTGATGGTGTTTGAATATTTTCGATATGATGTATCGGGTAACTTACACGTGTATTTTGTGTAATTGACGTGTCATGAAAATCTACATTTCCTTCAACATCCATTACAACGTTTTCTAGGATTGCTCCTCTTTTAATCGCTGCGTGAATTTCTGGTTCTTTATCTTTAGATAAGTCGATTACTTTTGCGTAACAACCACCTTCAAAATTAAAAACAGTGTTTTCAGAAGTCCATCCATGTTCATCATCACCAATCAAACTACGTTTTGGATCTGTAGATAAAGTTGTTTTTCCTGTACCTGATAATCCGAAGAAAATAGCTGTATCACCTTTTTCACCAACGTTTGCAGAACAGTGCATTGGTAACGTATTTTTAAATACCGGTAAGATAAAGTTTAATGCAGAAAAAATTCCTTTTTTAATTTCACCAGTATAACCGGTTCCCCCTATTAAAGCAACCTTTCTTTCGAAGTTTAAAATAGCAAAATTGTGTTGACGAGTTCCATCAACTGCTGGATCTGCCATAAAACCTGGTGCATTAATTACAGTCCACTCAGGAGAAAAATCTTTTAATTCTTCCTCAGTTGGACGTAAAAACATGTTGTGAGCAAACATGTTACTCCAAGGATATTCGTTTACAACTCTAATATTTAGCTTATAATCCTCATCTGCACATGCATAGCTATCACGCACAAAAACCTCTTTATTAGAAAGGTAGTTCGTTACTTTATCGTAAAGTTTATCGAATTTTGCAGAATCGAAAGGTATGTTTATATCTCCCCACCAAATTTCATCTTTTGTAATATCGTCTTTAACGATAAAACGATCCATTGGTGAACGACCTGTAAACTCTCCTGTTTTAACTGCTAATGCACCAAAACTAGTATTTACACCTTGTTCTTTTTTTATAGTAGTATCTTGTAATTCGTCTGAAGTTAATTGATAACGAATCGTAGCGTCCTTAATACCTAAGTTATCTAATGATATCGTTTTCTTATCAATATTTGTCATCTTAAATTAATTTAGTTGTGTTTAATTTCTCACAAAAATAGAACTTTTTGATTAAAATCATTCCTCATTGAAAAGTTTTATCAACTATTATTGATTAATAACTTTTTTTTAAGAAATGAAAAACCATCAAAGACCAACCTATAATTAGCATAACTCCTCCTAACGGAGTTACAAACCAAATTGATTTTGCAGGCACATCTAACAAGTGTATTGCGTAAATTGAGCCTGAAAAAAGCAATATTCCACCAATTACAAATAAACTAATAGCGTTTTTCTGTTTTAATGTAAACTCCTTAAACGTATTTATAAACAGTAATAATAAAACATGAATAAACTGATATCTTACTGCTGTTTCAAAGCTTTGCATTGCTTCTTCGCTTAATGTTGCTTTTAATGCGTGCGCACCAAAAGCTCCTAAAATTACTGCGATGCCTCCTAACACCGATGCTATTGTTAAATTTTTATACATTTACGTTCTTTTTGTTTAAAATTAAACTTTTTTAGCGATATTGTGCTTTTAAATTTTTAAGACAACAAAAGTACATTATAAATGAGAAAAATATTAATTATTGGCGCTGGTAGATCTTGTTCATCTCTTATAAAATATTTATTAGATAAATCTACACAAGAAAACCTACATATAACTATTGGTGATGTTTCTATAGAAAATGCTAAAAACCAAATTAACAACCATAAAAATGCAACGGCTGTTGTATTAGATGTTTTTAATGCAGCACAACGTGTTGATGCTATTAAAAATGCCGACATCGTTATCTCGATGCTTCCTGCTCGTTTTCATATCGAAGTAGCAAAAGATTGTGTTACTCACAACAAACATATGGTTACAGCTTCGTATGTTTCTGATGAAATGAAAGCTTTAGATACCGATGTTAAAGCAAAAGGATTAGTATTTATGAATGAGATCGGTTTAGATCCAGGGATTGATCATATGAGCGCAATGCAAATAATCGATAAAATACATGATGAAGGTGCAAAAATGCTACTTTTCGAATCTTTTACTGGTGGATTAGTTGCCCCTGAAAGTGACACTAATTTATGGAACTATAAATTTACATGGAACCCAAGAAATGTTGTATTAGCAGGGCAAGGAGGTGCCGCAATGTTTATTCAAGAAAACACCTATAAATACATACCATATCACAAACTTTTTAGAAGAACCGAATTTTTAAACATTGATGGTTACGGGAAATTTGAAGGCTATGCAAACCGAGATTCTTTAAAATACAGAAGTATTTATAATTTAGAAAACGTACCAACAATGTATAGAGGTACGATTAGAAAAGTTGGTTTTTCTAGAGCTTGGAATGTATTTGTTCAGCTAGGTATGACAGATGATTCTTACACTATTGAAGACTCTAAGAACTTAAGCTATCGCGATTTTACTAATTTATTTTTAGCGTATTCTCCTACGGATTCTGTTGAATTAAAATTCCGTTCTTATCTAAAAATAGATCAAGATGATATCATGTGGGATAAATTTTTAGAGTTAGATATTTTTAATGCTGATAAAAAAGTAAGTCTTTCAAACGCAACTCCTGCCCAGATATTACAGGAAATATTATCAGAAAAATGGACGCTTGAAGCTGCCGATAAAGATATGATTGTAATGCACCATAAATTTGGTTATGAACTTAACAATGAAAGATATCAAATAGAAAGTAGTATGGTTATTAAAGGTGATGATCAAACTTATACAGCAATGGCAAAGACTGTTGGTTTACCTGTTGCAATGGCTACTTTACGTATTTTAAATGGTGACATTACAACTCCTGGGGTTCAGTTACCTATTACAAAAGAAGTATATGCGCCTATTTTAAAGGAACTAGAGGACTACGGAATTACTTTTGTAGAGAAAAAAGTGCCCTATCTAGGCTACAACCCAGAAACTATAAAGGGATAAATTAAACTTGATACTGTATTTATTTTCTAATAACTTAGCTAACTATTACTAATGATATGGCGAATTAAAATTCGCCATATCATTAAAGCCCTTAATATTATTTGAAAATGAAAAACAAAGTAAAAAAACCAATTCATAAAAGAAAACGTTACATAATTCCTGCAACCTTAATTGTATTATTGATAAGTTTTAGACTCTATTTACCAACATTAGTTAAAAACTATGTCAATGAAAATTTAGCAGAAATACCTGGTTTTTACGGTCAGGTTAAAGAAATCGATATTTCTTTATATCGCGGCGCTTATGTTATTCATGGATTATATTTAAATAAAGTAAACGCCAAAACACAAGTACCTTTTTTAAAATTCCTAAAAACTGATATTTCTGTAGAGTGGAAATCTTTATTTGAAGGAGAAATTGTAGCAGAAATAATAATGGATAATGCAGAAATTATCTATGTATTCGAAGATCAAGAAACAACTCCTGAAGAAGGAATAGCAGACTTAGATGATTGGACTAAAGTTTTAACAGATTTAGTTCCTTTAAAAATAAATCGTTTTGAAATGCACAACGGAAAGTTTGCCTTTGTACAATTATCCGCAGACCCAAACATTGATTTATCAATTAGTAAAGTTGAACTTACAGCTAAAAATCTACGCAATGTTGCCGAGAAAGGAAGAACGTTACCATCGACCATAAATATTACAGGAGTTTCATTTGGTGGCGGAGATCTAAAACTTGATGGAAAAATGAATATTATAAAAGAGATACCAGATATGGATATCGCTTTTTCTCTTAAAAATGCAGATGCTAAAGCATTAAATGATTTTACAAATTTTTATGCCGGCATAGACTTTGAAAGTGGTAAAGCAGAACTATATAGTGAAATAGCAATCGCAGACGGATATTTAAAAGGGTACATGAAGCCACTTCTTACAAATAGCAAGTTTATAGGCAAAGAAGATGGTTTTCTAGAAACACTATGGGAAGGTTTTGTTGTCTTTTTTAAAACCATATTAAAAAACCACAGCACAGATACAATTGCTACAGAAATTCCGATTGAAGGTGACTTAAATAATGTTAAAGCCGGAATTTTCCCCACTATTGGAGGTATCTTCAAGAATGCTTGGATTAACGCCTTTAAAGGAGAAACTGATGGCTCTATAGAGTTTAAAGACGCTTTTAAAGAAGATAAAGAGCCTTCTTCATAAGAAAAAAATGAAAATGAAAAATAATCTTTATAAGCTACACTTTACAGAAAGTAATTAAGGATTACTCCACTAAGAATTAGAAAAAAGACATCAATATATAGATGCCTTTTCATTTAACATCAAAAAATTAAGTAATAAATATAACTTGATTTTTAAATATATTAAAGTTAGTTTTGCACCCCCTAATTTTCATTAATTAAAACAATATCAAACCCTTAACACCATTTAATTAAATTTTTAAAATCAATAATGAAAAAATCAACACTTTTCTTAATCACTATTTTTGTTTTAATTTTTCAACCTAAAACAACAACTGCACAAAACAATTTTAAAACTCCTTATGGTAACAATAAAGAAGTTGGTAAATATGTTAAAATAAATGGCGCTAAAATTTATTATGAACAATACGGAAAAGGAGAACCGTTATTAATAATACATAGTTGTGGTACCGATATTAAAGCGATGGAATATCAAATTGATTATTTTAAAGACAAATACAGAGTAATTGCTGCTGATAGTAGAGGACAAGGAAAATCAGAATTAAAAACAAAGACTTTAACATATCTTAAAATGGCAAAAGATTTAGAAGGTCTTGCCAAGCATTTAAACTTAACTTCTATAAACATTCTTGGTTGGAGTGATGGTGGAATTATTGGTTTAAAAATGGGGATTAGAAATAAAGTGAAAATTAACAAAATTGTTACTATGGGGCCGAATTTAAGATTCGATAAAACTGCCGTTAACGACTGGGCTATTCAGCAAGTTAAAGACATGCATGCTGAAACCTTAAAAATGATAAAAAAGGGCGACACTTCTAAAAACTGGAAAAAAGAATTACTATTAGATGAATTACTTTTAAATCAACCTGATATTAGTCACGCTGATTTACAAAAAATAACGGCACCTGTATTGATAACAATCGGTGATAGAGATATTATTAAAAATCAACACGCTGTTGAGATTTTTAATAATATTAAAAAATCTCAATTATGTATTGTTCCAGGTGCAAACCATGGAATACCTCGTAATAGTGCAAAAAATTTTAATGAAATAGCTGAGAAATTTCTAACAAACGATTTTGATTACAGCGATAAAAACTAATTGTAAAAATTACATTTTTAAATAAAAATCTTTGGTAAGATTCATATAGGCATCAGTATACTGGTGCCTTTCTTTTTCTATAACTAAATTTTCTTTTATTATCTCTTTTTGCTCAAAAGAGAAAGACAGTAAACTTCTTTTTACTTCGGTATTTTCGTTACCTTTTACATGGCAAACTTTACTTAAAAACAAGCTGCAAGTATTCGCAAGTTTCACAAAATTCTCTTCTTCTTTAAAAGGAATCACAACAGAAAAAACACCTTGCTTAGATAAAATTTTAGAAACCCCAATTAGTAATTCTTCAAAAGTTAAGGATGAAGTAAAGCGGGCTTTATTACGAGCTTCGTTTTCAGTCTCAAAATCATCCGTATAAAACGGCGGATTAGAAACAATAACATCATACTGCTCTTCTTCTTCCTCCATTTCTTCTACAAAATGATTAAAAGAGGCGCTGTAACAAAACAAACGATCTCCCCAATCTGATTGCTCAAAATTCCCTACTGTTTGCTCATAAGCATTTTCATCGATTTCAACCGCATCAATAGTCATTGCATCACTTCGTTGTGCTAACATTAACGCAATAACACCAGTGCCTGATCCGATATCTAAAATAGCATCTGGATATTCTCCTAAAGAACACCAAGCACCTAGTAAAACGGCATCTGTACCAATTTTCATGGCTGTTTTATCTTGATTTACTGTAAATTCTTTAAATTTAAATGGTTTCATTTAGAAAAATCTTCCGATTATTTTATCTGCATTAAAAAACAAGTACAACACAACAACTAAAACTAGCATTAAGTACAATCCTTTTTTGGGTTTTGTTTCTCTATTCTTACCAAACCGTCTTTTAAATTTCATTTTTATTATATTTTATGATGAATAAAAGTTTTATCAATCTACTCTACTCTTAAAATGAGAAAACCTAATTACACAGTAGGTTTTGTTGCTCGCAACATTTCTCTTTTTCCAGGAGGCCCAGGCAAACGCTCAACAGTAAACCCTACCGCTTGCATTGCTCTACGCACACTTCCTTTTGCTGAATAAGTAACTAAAATTCCGTTTTCTTTTAAAGCTTCAAACATACGTTTAAAGATATCTTCTGTCCACAAATCTGGTTGATGTTCTGCTCCGAATGCATCAAAATATACTAAATCAAAAGCTTCTTCATCTTCTATATCTTTAAAAAACTGCTGACGCTTTGTTAAATAAAAGTCTTTCGTAATTTCATGTTTATCTTCCCAAGATAGCGAATGCATTTTATCGAAAACCGCTTGTTTACTTGTTGCCGTTAACTCTATAACATAATTTAGCTTTGCAACTTCTTCACTTACTACTGGGTAGGCTTCTACACCAACGTAATTAACTGTTTTATCACTTTCTAAAAAAGTGATAAAACAGTTTAAACCTGTTCCAAAACCTATTTCTAAAATAGAAATTTCTGATTTATTTTGCAGCGCCAATCCGCTTTTTATAAAAACATGATACGCTTCTTGTATTGCACCATGTTTAGAATGATAATGTTCGTTCCAGTCTGGTAAATGGATCGTTGTAGATCCATCTGAGGTAATTATAATTTCTCGTTTAATAATAAAATATTTATTTCATTAATACTCCGTGCGCTAAAAAAGCATATTCTTTTTTAGGTGTTGTTATTTTTTCTATTTCTTCTTTTGTCTTACCTGCATCTTCTGCATAATGACGTAATTCTTCAACAGGTGTTTCTTTTACGAATGCTTTTCCTTCAACAATAACCTCACTTCCTTGGCTATCTAAAGGCATAAAAAAACCATAATTTTTAAATTTTACCATTGTTTTTTTATCCGCCGCAGGCAAAACCATCCAACATCCTTTTTTTGTACACACCTCATCTATATTAGAAGCAAACTTTACATTTATAGTGTCTCCTATTTTTAAAGCATCAAACTTTGCAGACATTTGTGCTTCTGAAAGCGTATTGGCACTTTCTATTTTTTCACCAAACGATGCATATCCAGTTTTAACGGTTTCATTTTCTTTTACTCCTTGTTTCTTTTCTGCTTTACAAGCTATTAATAAGAAACTTAAAAACAGGCAATAAGTTAGTATTCTTTTCATTATCAAAAGATTAAAATTAATTTATAGCAAATATAATTATAATTAGTGAAGTGGTTACTTTTAACAAATCTTTATGTTCTTGTTTTTGTATCTTTGCAGTACTGCAAAAACAGGATTTTATGAACATAGATATTCAGCAAATAGCACAAACAAAAATAGCTTCAGTAGATTTTAACAACTTAACTTTTGGTCGCACATTTTCGGACCACATGTTTGTTTGTGATTTTTCTGATGGAGAATGGAAAAACCCTACAATAAAGCCTTATGGCCCAATGTTGTTTGAACCATCGGCTAGAGTATTTCATTATGGACAAGCTGTTTTTGAAGGTATGAAAGCTTTTAAGGATGATAATGATGATGTTTTTTTGTTTAGACCTGAAGATAATTTTGATAGAATAAATGCTTCTGCAAATCGTTTAGCAATGCCATCTGTACCTAAAGAGGTGTTTTTAGAAGGATTAAACGCTCTTTTAAAGTTAGATAAAGAATGGATAAAAAAAGGATTAGGTAATTCTCTTTATATACGTCCGTTTATAATTGCTACCGAAGGTGCTATCGCAGCTTCACCTGCCGACGAATATAAATTTATAATTATATGTTCGCCTGCTCAATCATACTATGCTGGTGAGGTTAGAGTATTATTTGCTGAAGAATATAGCCGTTCTGCAAACGGTGGTGTTGGTTTCGCTAAAGCTGCAGGTAACTATGCTGCACAGTTTTACCCTACACAATTGGCAAATAAAGAAGGTTTTCAACAAATAATTTGGACAGATGCTGATACGCACGAGTATTTAGAGGAAGCTGGTACCATGAATATCTTTTTTAGAGTTGGTGATACGTTAATTACAACACCTACTAATGATCGTATTTTAGACGGAATTACTCGTAAATCTATCATACAGCTAGCTGAAGACAATAATATTGAAGTAGAGGTTCGTAGAGTATCTGTCGCTGAAATTAAAGAAGCTGCTCGTTTAGGTGAATTAAAAGAAATTTTTGGTTCAGGAACTGCCGCTGTTATAAACCCTATAAAAGGATTTAAACACCAAGAAGATGTGTTTGAACTACCTAGTATTAATGATTCTTATGCTACTCTTTTTAAAGAAAAGCTTTTAGATATACAATACAATAAAGCCGAAGACAAGCACAACTGGAGAGTTAAGATTTAAGTTTCATCAAAAAAAAACTATCTTAGTAATTCAGAATCAGATTTTTAAAAAATTATATGGGAGGAATTAAAAATATTATACCAGCTTTATTATCTATTATTGTAGGTTTTGTTTTGTCTTTTTTTGTTTTAAATACTTATTTCAATACAACTGAAAAAGTAGATAAACCAGAAACAGTTACCGAAACAATAGAAGAGCCTAAAGAAGAAGCTGTTATAGAAGAGGATGAAAATGAAGGTGAAGTAATTGAAGATGAATCAACTATAGATACTGAGAGTGAAGACGAGGCTGCTATTGATATCGAAACTGAAAATAAAGATAAAGCGCCTACAGAAATCGAAACAGAAGATGAAGTTGTAGAAACAGATAGTGCTACAGAAGATGAAAGCACGCCTTTAGAAACTATAAACATAGATGATATTCAGAACAGTTTTGACAACTGGAATAGTTACAACAAAAGAAACATCGACTTAATGTCAACCTTTAATCCTCTTGATAATATGGGAGCTATTATGGATAAAGGAATGTTTTTAACACTGTTAAGAACAGGTGGCTATATTGCTGTTAAATCTGAAAAGGAAGGGAAGATTCAATATCAATTAACAAATATTGAAGGAGATGATCAGGAAAAAATAAAAAAATCAATTGTAAGTAAAGCTACAATTGCGCATCAGTATTTTAAAATGGAAGGTAAAAAACTTCCTAGTTATGATTTTGTTGATTTAAAAGGTAAATCTCATAACAAAGCAGATACTAAAGGAAAAATAGTTGTTTTAAAATGTTGGTTTATTACCTGTAAAGTTTGTGTTGAAGAGTTTCCTCAGCTAAACAATTTGGTAGATAAATATAAAGACGACAATATTGAGTTTATTAGTTTAGCTTTTGATGAAAAAGATAAATTAATTGAATTCCTAAAAACAAAACCTTTTAAATATGTTACTGTACCAAATCAAAAAAAGTACATGGCTAAGAAATTAAAAGTAAAACAATACCCAACACACCTTATTGTAGATGCTAACGGTGTTATTATTAAAATGGTTAACAATGTAAAAACCTTAACGTCAGAATTAGAACGTATTTTAGGTAAGTAACGGACTATATAATATTGCAAAAAAAAGTTCATCATTTAAAAATGAGGAACTTTTTTGTTATTATAAAATCTCTTTTATATTTGGTTTAAAGTAATTTGGACCTTTTAAAACTTTACCATCTTCACGATAAATAGGATTACCATCTTCATCCAACTTACTCATATTACTTCGCTGAATTTCATTAAAAACTTCTTCTATTTTATCTTGCATTCCGTGTTCTATAATCGTTCCGCATAAAATATATAGCATATCTCCCAAAGCATCAGCAACCTCAACTAAATCATTGTTTTTAGCAGCTTCTAAATACTCTTCATTCTCTTCTTTCATTAACTCAAATCGCAACTGCTTTCTGTCATCAGTAATAGCAACTGTTGGTTTATTTTGAATATTTAATTTAAACGCTGAATGAAATTCGTGTACTGCTTTTATTTTGTTCTTCATTTTAAATAACTTTAGTTCTTTTATATTTTAATTACGCTCGAATAACTAGTTTAATTTTCTTCATTATAAAATCATTCTTTAACTTTGCTAAAAATATAATTTTATGTTTAATCTTATCGCCGCAAAAATGTTTACTCCTGGCAGAATTGTTTTTGCTAGTATATTTGTTATCGCTTTTATCATTTTAATGATTTATAGCTACAAAAAAGATGCAAAAAACAATAAAAAATATTACAAAAATGCTGCTATTTATGTAGCTATAGGAATATTGAGTTTAATCGTTCTTTTATTTCTTGCTAAATTTTTGATTAAAGGTTAATCCATTTTTTGCACTTCACTTAATTTATCGTGGTTTAAAATTGTATAACCTTCCTCATCAAAATAAGAAGAAGAGGCATATTTCATGTCTATTTCTAAATTAGAGAAATTATATGAGGTTGCTTGATATACTTTTTGCCCAAAAGACTCTTCGTAATATTTAAGTAATATATATACTTGTCCATCCATTTCTTTTATTTGCTCTTTTGTGTATTTATATAGCGGACTTTCTTTGCTTATTTCATGTACCACTGTCCAAATTGTTGGTAAGTACATTATACTATCTCTTTCTAATCTTAATTCATAAAATTCTCGTTTATAATTTCCTTTTTTATTCTCTTCATTTAAAACCAAAGTAACTTTAATTTCTGGCTCAATCATTACAGTTTTTCGGTTATTCATTAATCGAAACATCAATGCTTTGTGTTCTTTAAAATCTCTTAACACTAAATTATCACTAAAACGGATAGCTGCTTTTGGTTTAGAAAACCGACCATATAATAGTCCTGTAATAAAAGAAAAAGATAACAAACCTAACATTGCTTCGAAAGAAGCTACCATGTTAGATGCTACTCCATGCGGAGCAATACCACCATAACCAACAGTTGTTAATGTTTGTGCGCTAAAAAAGAATCCATTTAAAAAATCATATAAAAAAAATTCATCTGGCTGAGTAATTTCCTCAATACCTATTAAAGTATAAACGAGACCGAAGAAAACATTTAAAAAGGTGTAACCTAAAAAAACTAAAAAGAAGAATTTACCCCAAGACATTTCAACAAAATAGGTGTATAAATCATCTATATTAACATTTTTGTTTACATGAACTACATTAGAACTTCCGTCTTTATTAATAAGACCTCTACTGTTTTCTTGGGAATTATAACCCAATCCTGGATCTTTAATTTTTCTTGCCATTACATTATTTTACTTTGTAAAAATACAAAAACCGATTCTTTATTAAAGAATCGGTTTTTCATGAATTAATTAAACTAATTACTTAGTTTTTTACTGATAAAAAATTATAATTCTTAGCATAAAATTTCATTTGCTCTTCAAAAGTTTTTGGTTGTGTAACTTTTACATTTGTAATATTACCTTCTTCATCTACTTCTGTTACTAAAACAGGGTTTACAAATCCGCTATAAGCTGCGTCAGGAAATTTCTCATTTCTCTGTTTCACTTCCTTATGAATATCTTTATTTACCTTAACACCATAGCCTTCTACTAATGCTTTGGCTGCTTCAAAATCTCCTTCCGATTTAATTCTTTGTGCTTCTTTTAATAAACGACCAAAAATTTCACGAAGTTTCATATAATCATTTACAACAAAGTATATTTTACCGTCTTTAGTAACCTTTTCAATTACATTATCTTTCTTTCCTTGCTCAAAAGACCAAGCTGAAACCCATTGACGATTTACCATATGATCTTCCTCAATATCATCACCTAAATTAATACGAATTAATTGAGTCATTAACCCATTTCTAATATACCCGTCATAAGCTGCTTTACCTACTTTTTCCCAATCGCTTACCAAACCTAATTCTTGCAATTTAGGATCCATTAAGTAATACAAGCCAACTAAATCTGCTCTACCCTCTTCCATTGTAGATGCATAGTTTTTTAATGTTTCTTTTGGTTGTCCAACTCCTTCATTTATCTGACCCGAAGCATGACCAATTACCTCATGTAAAGCAGTGTGTAACTTATCTGCTAATTTTCCGTGTTCAAGTTCTAATTTCACTTCCTCTTCACTATACGCAAACTCTTTTAATCTACCAGAACCACCAGCATTGTTATAAGCGCCAATAATATTCCCTAATGAAACTGATTTAGAACCGTGCTCTTGGCGAATCCAATTATTATTTGGTAAATTCACTCCAATTGGTGTACTTGGCGATGCATCACCAGCTTCACCTGCAACATTTACTGTTTTATAAGAAACTCCTACTACGTTTTTCTTTTTATGATTTTCATCTAACGGAGAATTATCTTCAAACCATTGCGCGTTGTCAGATAAAACTTTCATCTTTTTAGACATGTCAAAATCTTTAATTTGCACAACTGTTTCGTAAGAACCTCTATATCCTTTAGGATCATTATACACTTCTATAAAGCCGTTTATCCAATCAATATTTCCTTCTGTTGACGTAGCCCAAGAAATACAATATTTATCCCAAACATCTAAACTTCCTGTTTTGTAGTATTCTATTAACAACCCTAAAGTTTCTGCTTGCTTTTCGTTTTCTGCAACACCTTGAGCCTTCTCTAACCAATACACAATTTTATCGATCGCAGTTCCATACATTCCGCCCGATTTCCATACTTTTTCTACTAATTTTCCGTTTTCACGAACTAATTTAGAGTTTAATCCAGCTTCTATCGGTTGTCCTTTTGGTCCTTTATATGCTGTTTTATAAAAAGTTTCAACATCTTTACTTGTAATATCTGGTCCGTAAAAATTAATTGCTGACGCTAACACATTATCAACTCCTGCCTTTTTATTTACTTTTTTAGCATCTTTTTCATTAAAAATAACTTCTAATGCTTCTGCAGATAAAGTAACATTCACTTCTTTTAATAAACCAACTAAATAATCTTTAGAAAAAGTAGGCTTAATTTTATCGTTAGAATAATGGTGATGAATTCCGTTTGAAAACCAAACACGCTTTAAATAAGTGGTAAATTTTTTAAAGTCTTCCGAGCTTTTATCTCCTTTATAATTAGTGTTTACGTTTTCTAAAGCAGTTCTAATCTCTAAGTTATGACGGTAGTTTTGATCCCACATAATATCACGACCCGATAAACCAGCTTGCGTTAAATAGTACACTAACTTTTTTTCTTTTAAGGTTAATTCCTCAAACCCCGGAATTTGATATCTTAAAACTTTTATATCCGCAAATTGCTCAACCTCATGGTTAAACTTCGCTTCCGTTTTTACCTCTTCTTTTGTTTCTTTAGCTTCTTTTTTATTTTCCACTCCACAAGAAACCAATAAGCTAACTGCAGTTGCAGTATAAAGCATTTTTCTTAATTTCATTTTTATAGTTTTAAATTGATTTTTCAGTTGATAAATGTACAAATTTTAAATTTCGTTATGTCTAAAACAATCGGTTGTATGATCGTTCACCATACCAGTAGCTTGCATATAAGCATACATAACCGTAGAGCCTACAAACTTGAATCCGCGTTTTTTTAAATCTTTTGATATTTTATCTGACAATGCTGATGTTGCAGGTACATCTTCTCGCTTATCGAAAGTATTTTTAATTGGCTTGCCATCAACAAATCCCCAAATATATTTCGAGAAAGAACCAAATTCTTTTTGGACTTCCATAAAAAGCTTCGCATTAGAAATTGCCGATTTAATTTTTAATTTATTTCTTATAATTCCAACATTTTGCAACAATTCGTTATACTTATCTTCATTATAAACTGCAATTTTTTTATAATCAAAATCATCAAATGCTAATCTAAAATTTTCTCTTTTCTTTAAAATGGTAATCCAACTTAAACCTGCCTGAAAAGTTTCTAAAATCAAAAACTCAAATAAGGCTTTATCATCGTAAACGGTAACGCCCCACTCTTTGTCGTGATACGCTATATATAACGGATCATCACTCACCCAAAAACATCTTTTCTTCATTTTCTTGTCTTTAAAGTTGAAAATTACTGTTAAACAAACTAAAAATCAATGAAAAACGGAATAATTTTTGCAACTTTATAGGTATCTAATTTACAGATTATGAAAACTTTAAAATATTTTTCGACAGTAATCATCTTAATAATTTCCTTTTATGCTTGTGGATCTTCATCTATAAAAAATAAAACTACCGTAAAAGAAGCACCTGTTGTTATTAAAAATGACAGCTTAGAGTATGAAATTACAATTATTGACATTGGCTTTACAACTTATTTAAATACCATTGCAAGGCCGCCAGGATTTCATTCTCAGTTTTACTTAGAAAACAAAAACCGTTTGTATGTTTCTGTATGGAATTCTAGAGTTAACAACCCTTTTAATTTTAACACCAACATCTACGAGAACATCATTGACTATAACCAAAATGTTAATTACGGCTATGATGTGAACTATAAACTTTTTAATTATTTTGAGTTTGCACAACGTAAATACCGAATGACTTTACGTTAAAAAATAAATGATATTGTAAAAATGTATATTTGCCAAAAAATTAACAGCACAATATGAAGTTTTTACGAAATTTACTAGCATCAATTCTTGGTTTTTTTATAGCCATCTTTTTAATATTTGCCTTTTTTATTGCCATTGCCTCTGTTGTTGGTTCTGACGAAGAAATCGTTGTGAAATCAAACTCAGTATTAGAATTAGATTTATCTGCAATCGTAAAAGATTATGCTCCAAAAGATGACAATCCATTAGCAGAAATTTTAGAGTTAACAGATGAAAAATTAGCTTTAAATAAAATAATCAATGCTATTGAAAATGCAAAAACAGATAGTAATATTAAAGGAATCAGTATTAAAACAGCATTAGTAAACGCTGGTGTAGCACAAACGCAAGCCATCAGAAATAAAATTGAAGAATTTAAAGAGAGTGGTAAATTTGTGTATGCCTACAACGATGTATATTCACAAAAAAACTATTATTTAAGTTCGGTTGCCGATAGTTTATTTTTAAACCCTGTTGGTGCTATTGATTTTAAAGGTTTATCTACCGAAGTTTTATATTATAAAGATTTTGAAGATAAATACGGAATTAAAATGGAAGTGATTCGTCACGGAAAATACAAAAGTGCGGTTGAGCCATATTTAACGAATAAGATGAGTGATGCTAACCGAGAGCAAACTACTTCGCTTTTAAAATCTATCTGGTCAGAAATTACAGACGATATTAGCAAAAGTAGAAACATAACTACCCAACAATTAAATTTAATTGCTGATAACGCCAATGGTAGAAATGCAATAATGGCTAAAGATCATAAATTAATTGATGCAATTATTTATGAAGATGAATACGAAGCAAAACTAGCTTTAAATGCTGATAAAAAAATAAACACAATCTCTTTAGCTGATTATATTAAATCTGGAAAAGGACGAATTTCTTATACCGCAAAAAACAAAATTGCTGTAATTTATGCACAAGGAGAAATAATGTATGCTGAAGGAAATGAAAATATTATTGGTCAAGGAATTATAAACAAAGCATTACGAAAAGCTAGAAAAGATAAAAATGTAAAAGCAATTGTTTTACGTGTTAATTCACCAGGAGGTAGCGCTTTAGCTTCTGAATTAATTTGGCGTGAATTAGAATTAACAAAAAAAGAAAAACCTTTAGTAGTTTCTATGGGTAACGTTGCTGCTTCTGGCGGATATTATATTGCTTGTAATGCTGATAAAATATTAGCAGAACCTACTACAATTACCGGTTCTATTGGTGTTTTTGGAGCCATTCCAAATTTTAACAAATTTGCAGACAACATTGGTATTAATGCCGAGCAAGTATCTACAAACAACAACCCTAACTATAGTGTTTTTGAACCTA
The DNA here is from genome assembly GCF_019278465.1 of Tenacibaculum sp. AHE14PA. Taxonomy (GTDB): domain Bacteria; phylum Bacteroidota; class Bacteroidia; order Flavobacteriales; family Flavobacteriaceae; genus Polaribacter; species Polaribacter bernardetii. The sequence continues at coordinate 1,812,519 of NZ_CP058983.1, forward strand.
TGGATAAAAAATTCTATGACGTTACCAAAGAAGGTGTAGAACAAATCTATACTACTTTTGTAAACCGTGTTGCAACTGGTCGTAACATGACTTTCGTACAAGTAAATGAAATTGCACAAGGAAGAGTTTGGACAGGTAAAGAAGCGCTTGAAAATGGTTTAGTTGATAAATTAGGGAACCTAAATGACGCGATTAAAATTGCAGCTGAATTAGCAAAAGTAGAAACATATAAAGTTCGTAATTATCCTAATTACAAAAAAGATTTAAAAGAAGCTTTTAGCTTTTCTCCTTTTGCTAAAGTATCTAAAGAGGAAATTTTAAAAGAAACATTAGGTGACGAAAATTACCAACTATACAACAACGTCAATCAGATGAAAAAGTTAAAAGGAATTCAAGCAAGAATGCCTTATATACTTCAAATAAAATAAGCTTAATAAAAAAAGCCTTGACATTGTCAAGGCTTTTTTTATTATAAGTAATTCCTAATGGTTTTTATAAACCGAAACTCTCTTTTACTTTCGCTACATAATCTAGCTTTTCCCAAGTAAATGTTTCAATTTCTCGCTCAACAGTTTCTCCCATTGGGTTAGAAAATGTTACTGTTTTCTTTTCTGGTGTTCTTCCCATGTGCCCGTAAGCAGCAGTTTCTGAATAAATAGGTGATCTTAGCTTTAAACGTTGTTCGATAAAGTATGGACGCATATCAAAAATAGTTTCTACTATTTTACTTATTTCTCCGTCTGTTTTATCAATCGTTGCAGTACCATATGTTTCTACATTAATACTTGTTGGCTTTGCAACACCAATAGCATAAGAAACTTGCACTAAAACTTCTTTACATAATCCTGCAGCAACTAAATTCTTTGCAATATGACGTGTTGCATAAGCTCCAGAACGATCTACTTTAGATGGATCTTTTCCTGAAAATGCTCCACCACCGTGTGCTCCTTTTCCTCCATAAGTATCTACAATAATTTTACGTCCTGTTAAACCAGTATCTCCATGAGGGCCACCAATTACAAAAACTCCTGTTGGGTTAATGTGGTACGTAATACTATCAGTAAATAATTTTTGAATATTAGCTGGTAATTTTGCAACAACTCTTGGAATTAAGATTGACACAATATCAGACTTGATTTTAGCTAACATTACATCATCATTTTCATCAAAATCATCATGTTGTGTAGAAATAACAATCGCGTCAATTCTTTGCGGCACATTATCATCAGAATACTCAATAGTTACCTGAGATTTCGCATCTGGTCGTAAATAAGTAATATCGCTATTCTCTCTACGCAACTCAGCTAACTCAATTAACAAACGATGAGACAATTCTAATGCCAATGGCATATAGTTTTCAGTTTCATCGGTTGCATAACCAAACATCATTCCTTGATCTCCTGCTCCTTGATCTTCTGGATTTGCTCTTACAACACCTTGGTTAATATCTGGTGATTGCTCATGAATTGCAGAAAAAACTCCACAAGAACTACCATCAAACATATATTCGCTTTTGGTATACCCTATTTTGTTAATTACATCTCTTGCAATTTGCTGAACATCTAAATATGTTTTAGATTTCACTTCTCCTGCCAACACTACCTGGCCTGTGGTAACTAATGTTTCACAAGCAACTTTCGATGTAGGATCAAAAGCTAAAAAATTATCGATTAAAGCGTCAGAAATCTGATCAGCTATTTTATCCGGATGTCCCTCAGAAACACTTTCTGAAGTAAATAAATATGACATAAAAATTCTTTTTAAAAAATTAAATAAAAGAAAAACTTGGATTGCTTGGTCGCTTAAAGGAGTAGATAATTACTGCTTTAGCATTTTATTTATGAACTCGCGTTCAAAGAGGTTGCAATCAGTCAAATTTTTCCTCAAAATTATACTGCAAAGTTATGCATTATTTAACAAACAGAAAAACAAACGGCTAAGGAAATAGAAACTATTGATGCTACAATAATAAAAAGTAATTTTCGTAAAATTGTTTTGGTGATTTTTTTGATTACTTTTGTAATGTAAAAAATAAGACATTAACTTAATTAAAACATAACAAAATGGCATTAGAAATTACAGATGCAAACTTCGAAGAAGTAGTATTAAAATCAGACAAACCAGTATTAGTTGATTTTTGGGCAGCTTGGTGTGGACCTTGTAGAATGGTTGGGCCAATTGTAGATGAAATTCATACTGAATACGACGGTAAAGCAGTTGTTGGTAAGGTTGATGTTGACAACAATCAAGAATTTGCAGCTAAATATGGTGTTAGAAACATACCTACTGTATTAATCTTTAAAAACGGAGAAGTTGTAGACAAGCAAGTTGGTGCAGCTCCTAAAAAAGCATATACTGATAAAATTGATGCCGCTATATAAATAGTGCATTCATAATATATTATTAAAAAAGGTTTGGCTAACGCTAAACCTTTTTTTATTTTAGAGCTATATGATTGATTTAAACAATACTTCATCAGAAATAAAAAACTTAGAGCTACTTGCCAAACAAGTTGTTGAAGGTTTTATTACTGGAATGCATAAAAGTCCGTTTCACGGATTCTCTGTAGAGTTCTCAGAACACAAACTATATAATAAAGGAGAAAGCACCCGCCATATAGATTGGAAGTTATTTGCAAAGACCGAAAAACTATATATTAAGAAGTACGAAGAAGAAACCAATTTACGTTGTCATTTAATTATAGACAATTCTGCCTCGATGCACTACCCTATTCTAAAAAACCAATCTATACATAATTTAAACAAAATTGGTTTTTCTGCAGTTGCTGCTGCATCGTTAATAGAAATTTTAAAAAAACAACGAGATGCGGTAGGTTTAAGTATTTATTCTGACACTTACGAATACTATGCTCCAGAAAAAGGAAGCGAGCGTCACCGTAAGATGTTATTAAACCAATTAGAAAGTTTACTTACCTCCAATTCTAAAGCATCAACAGAAACCTATAAGTATTTGCATGAAATTGCAGAAAACATTCACAGACGTTCTTTAATTTTTCTTTTTACAGATATGTTTCAAACATCAAAAGATGACGAAGAACTTTTCGATGCCTTAAAACACTTAAAATTTAACAAACACGAAGTGATATTGTTTCATACTTATGATAAAAAAACAGAATTTTCATTCAATTTCGACAATAAACCTAAAAAATTTATTGATGTAGAAACTGGAGATGAAATAAATTTACATGCCGAGAATGTACAAGAAGATTACACAAATTTAAGCTCTAAATTTTTCAATAATCTAAAAAACAAATGCTTACAATATAAAATAGATTATATACCTGTTGATATAAATGAAGGGTACAATAAAGTACTAACTGCTTATCTTATCAGCAGACAAAAAAAATATAATTAATTTCTTTTTTATTTAATAAAAGGTCTTATATTTGCAACCGCTTAGAGCAATTAGCAACGGTCTGGTAGTTCAGCTGGTTAGAATACCTGCCTGTCACGCAGGGGGTCGCGGGTTCGAGTCCCGTCCAGACCGCAAAATTATCTAAGCAATAATTATAGTACAATGCTACAAGCAACGGTCTGGTAGTTCAGCTGGTTAGAATACCTGCCTGTCACGCAGGGGGTCGCGGGTTCGAGTCCCGTCCAGACCGCAAAAAGCTTCTCATTTATTTGAGAAGCTTTTTTAGTTTTAAAAACACTCTACACTTCAATACCAACTACAACTTAATTTATTTCTTTTCAATTAAAACTAACTATTTAGTTAATAACTTTAATGCTTTTTTTATATTAGCGTGTTCTTAGTATTTTGATGTTTACTAAAAACAGCTTAAAAAAGAACATCAATAATCATATAAAAAATTAAAAATGAAGAAAATTTTATTACTGGCTTTATGCATTGCCTTCAATTACAATGCAATAGCCCAAAGCATGAGTTTAGAAACCCCTTTACCTGAAGAACAGAGTATTAAAAAAGGCGTTTTAGAAAACGGACTAACCTACTATATTCACAAAACTACCGTTACTAAAGATGTTGCTAGTTATTACATCATACAAAATGTAGGTTCTGTTTTAGAAAAAGATAATCAACAAGGATTGGCTCACTTTTTAGAGCACATGGCTTTTAACGGAACTAAAGACTTTCCTGGAAAAGGAATCTTAGACAAAATGCAAGAACACGGACTTGTATTTGGTAGAGATATTAATGCATACACTTCTTTTGATGAAACTGTTTATAATGTAAATAATATACCTACAACACCTGAATTAATAGACACTGGTTTATCTATACTACATAACTGGTCTAACTATTTATCTTTAACTGAAAAAGAAATTGATTCTGAAAGAGGTGTTGTTAAAGAAGAATGGAGAACGCGCCAAAATGGTGGTATGCGTGTATTACAGCAAACTATTGGTACAATGTTTAACAACTCTATCTATTCAGAGCGTTTACCTATTGGTAAAATGGATGTTATAGAAGGTTTTGAATATAAAGCTTTACGCGATTTTTATCACGACTGGTACAGAACAGATTTACAAGCTATTGCTATTATTGGTGATGTAAATGTTGATGAAATTGAAGCTAAAATTAAAAAATTATTTTCAACTATACCTGCTGTAAAAAACCCTATCAAACGTACAGAAGTTCGTATTTCTGATAACAAAGAACTTATTTATGATATGGCAATGGACAAAGAAGTTACTTCTTCTAGTATTGCTTTCGGTATTCGTCATGACAAGTCTTTAAAAAATGAAACTATTGCCGATTTAAAAGAAAGCCTTTTAAACGGTATGGCAACATCTATTATTTCTACAAGATTAAACGAAATCAACCAAAAACCAGATTCACCTCTTTTATTTGCTTCTGTACGTTACGGTAGTCTTTCTAGATTAAACAATGAGTTTAGTGCTCGTATTGTACCAAAACCAAACATGCAACATAAAGCATTTGAATTGGTTATTTCTGAAATTAACAGAGCTGTTAAATTCGGATTTACAAAAGCTGAAATAAGCAGAATTATTGCTCAGTATACAAGTTCTTACGAAAACCAAATTGCAGGTTTCGGAAACAGAAGTCATGCTCAGATAGTAAGAGGAATTCAAACTAATTACTTAGAGAATTCTCATATTACAGATATCAAAAAAGAATTTGAAATTGCTAAAGTAATTTTTGGTCAATTAACTCAAAAAGAACTGTTAGCTCAAATTCAAAAATTATATCTTAAAAATAACAGATCTATTGTTGTTACAGGAGTTAAAGGAAACAAAAACTTAACTAAAGAAGAAGCTCTTAAAATCATTACTACTGTTGAGAATGACAAAAAATTAAAGGGATACGCTGAAGAAACAAATGTAAAACCTTTAATGTCTGGTGTTAATTTAGTTGCTGGTTCTATTACTTCTGAAGAAGAAGATAAAGAAATTGGTTCAACTATATTTACATTAAGTAACGGAATTCAGGTTCACTATAAATTTGTTGATAAAAACAAGAATGACGTGAACTTAAGTGCTGTTAGTTACGGAGGTCAATCTTTATTAGATGAAGAAGACTTACCATCAACAGTATTATTAGGTAATGTTATTCAAATGTCTGGTTTAGGTGAGTTTTCAGCGGTTGATTTACCAAAAGTACTTGCAGGTAAAAAAGCAAGCTCTAGAACAAGTGTTGGAAACACCTCAGAAAGTGTATCAGGATCTTCTTCTACAAAAGATGTTGAAACAATGATGCAATTGGTAAACTTACGTTTTACAAAACCTCGTTTTGACGAAACTTCTTACAAAGTGTTAATGCAACAAGTTGATGCCTTTTTAATTAGAAAGAGCGAACAACTTCAATCTAAAATGCAAGATAGTGTAACAACTATTTTATACGGAAAGAACCATCCTACTGAACGTTTATTTGATAAAAAATTAATGTCTGAAATGTCTTTTGACAAAATGAAGGCTATTTATACAAGTAGATTTGGAAACGCTGGAGATTTTAAATTCTTTATCGTAGGAGATGTAAGTAAAGAAACTATAAAACCTTTATTAGAAAAATACATTGCTAGCATACCTACAACCAATGAAAGAGAAGAATGGAAAGACAATTCGGTAGATTGGATTAATAACAAAATTGATAAGGATGTATTTTTAGAAATGAAAGACCCTAAAACTTCTGTTCGTGTAGTAATTAAAAACGACATGAAATATTCTTTAAAAAACTCAATTTTAATGAGAGCTATGGGAGATGTGTTACAATTACGTTATACAGAATCTTTAAGAGAAGAAGAAGGAGGAACTTATGGTGCTAGAACTAGAGGTTCTATTTCTAGAAGACCAACTCAAGAAGCTACAATATCTGTAAATTTTGATTGTAATCCTGACTTAGCTGAAAAGTTAATCGCGATTGTTCACAAAGAAATTAAAGCACTAGAAAGTGGTGATATTAAACAAGCTGATTTAGACAAAACACTTGCTAACTTCTTAAAAGCTCGAGAAGAAAGCAAAAACTACAATAGATTTGAAATGAGTTTATTAAAAAACTCTGTGTTAGAAGGATATAACATGAATGATCCTAAAAACTATGAAGACATTGTAAAGTCGATAACTATTAAAGATTTAAAAAACATCACAAAGAAGTTATTGAAAGATAGCAAATCTTACGAAATTGTTTTTAAACCTAAAAAGTAAAAAATAATTATTTTAGAAAGAGCGCCTCATAATTGAGGTGCTTTTTTTATGTCTATATTTTTCTATTGACCCCTCTAAAAATCAACTTACACTTGCAGAAAAACATCATCTCGCTACATTCAAGGTTCTTAATAAAAATACTTTTTGAATTAAATATTTGTTTTTCTCATTTTAATCTTTAGATTTGTTTCGTACAAGAAATACAAAAATGATATTACAAAATACTTGGCAAGGTTTCTATTTTTACTTTTATTTTTTAAATAAGAGCTGAGACTTTATACCATATTTTCAACAAACAATATAAATTATAAAGCCTCGATGTATCGAGGCTTTTTTTTTGATAAAAAATGAAACAAACAATCGCTATTCAAGGAGCAGAAGGATCTAATCATCATAAAGTTGCTCGCAATTTTTACGGTACAACAATTCAATTAAAAGAATGCATGTCTTTTGATTTTTTGGTGGATAGCTTATTAAATAAAACAGCCACTATTGGTATTATGGCGTTAGAAAACACAATTGCTGGTTCTATAATTCCAAACTACGCTTTAATTGATAAAAATAATTTACACATTATCGGAGAAGAATATTTAAACATTCATCATCATTTAATGGCGCTTCCTAATCAAAAAATTACAGATATTAAAGAAGTTTGTTCGCATCCAATGGCATTATTACAATGCAAGGAATTCTTTAAAAAATATCCACATATAAAATTAGTAGAAGATGTAGATACAGCTGAAGTTGCTAAAAGAATTTCAACGAATAAATTAAAAGGAATTGCTGCTATTGCTCCAAAAATTGCAGCCGATATTTTTGATTTACATATTATCGAAGATGAAATTCAGACTATAAAAGACAATGCTACACGATTTGTAATCATACAAACAACTGCTCCTAATAATGGAATAAATGAAATAAACAAAGCCTCTTTAAAATTTCAGTTAGATCATAAAAGAGGAAGTTTAGCAGCCATTTTAAATGTATTGAGCGACTGCAAAATGAATTTAACTAAAATACAATCGCTTCCGGTAATAGAATCACCATGGAAATATTCATTCTTTGTTGATGTTACTTTTAATGATTATAAAGATTACCAAAAAGCAATCGCTATTATAAAAATTATGGCATTAGAAACAAAAGTATTAGGAACCTACAAAAACGGAAGAAAATGATTCAACCAGCAAAAAGATTAGAAACCGTTCAGGAATACTATTTCTCTAAAAAATTAAGAGAAGTTAGAGCGTTAGCTGCTGCCGGAAAACCCATAATTAATATCGGAATTGGAAGTCCGGATTTACAACCACCAACTAAAGTTATAACTGCAATTCAACAAAGTTTTAATGATGAAATTGCACATAAATATCAAAGTTACCAAGGCTTACCAGAGTTAAGAAATGCAATTAGTAAATTCTACAAACTGCAGTTTAAAGTTGCTTTGAATCCCGAAAACGAAATACTTCCTTTAATGGGAAGTAAAGAAGGTGTGATGCATATTTCTATGGCTTTTTTAAATGAAGGCGATAAAGTTTTAATTCCGAATCCGGGATACCCAACCTATACTTCTGTCACAAAGTTAATAGGCGCCGAACCTATTTTTTATAATTTAAGTGATCAGAATGATTGGCAGCCAGATTTTGAGGAACTAGAAAAGTTAGATTTAGCTGATGTAAAAATTATGTGGGTAAACTATCCGCATATGCCAACAGGCGTAAACGCAACTATAGCAACTTTTAAAAAACTCATTGCTTTTGGAAAAAAACATCAAATTTTAATTGTAAACGACAATCCGTATAGTTTTATTTTAAATAATAAACCTCTTAGTATTTTACAAATTGATGGCGCTAAAGAAACTGCTTTAGAATTAAATTCTTTAAGCAAAACCTTTAATATGGCCGGTTGGCGAGTTGGTATGGTTTTAGGAAACGCTAATTTTATCAATCAGGTTTTAAAAGTAAAAAGCAATATGGATTCTGGTATGTTTTTCGGAATTCAAAAAGGAGCAATTGAAGCCTTACAGTTATCTGATGATTGGTTTTCAGAACAAAATAAAATTTATGAAGAACGCCGAGATTTAGTATTTCAACTAGCAGATAAATTAAACTGTACTTATAACAAAAACTCAACAGGATTATTTGTTTGGGCAAAAATTCCTGAAGGAAAAACATCCGAAGGAATGGCTGATGAAATTTTATATCAAAAAGATATTTTTATCGCTCCCGGAACCGTTTTTGGTTCTCAAGGAGAAGGCTACATAAGATTTTCATTATGTGTATCAAAAGAAATAATTAAAGAAGCTATCAAAAGAATCTAGCTGTCAACGATACGCTACCTGACAATTCAAATGTCATTTCGAGCGTAGTCGAAAAAAAAATAAAAAAATGAACGTATTTGTAATCGGTGTTGGTTTAATTGGCGGAAGCATGGTTTTAGATATTCAAAGAGAATATCCTCAAGCTATTATTTACGGAATTGATGCGAACGAAAACCATTTAAACAAGGCCAAAGAAATTGGTGTAATTAACCACAAAGCAACATTTAACGATTTAAAGAAAGCGGCTATTGTAATTATTTCTGTTCCTGTTGATGTTCAGCTAGAGATACTCCCTACAATATTAGATACAATTTCTGATACTTGCTTGGTTTTAGATGTCGGCTCTACAAAAGCTCAAGTATGTGAAGTTGTTAAAAATCATCCGAAGAGAAGGAATTTTTTAGCAACCCACCCTATTGCCGGAACCGAATTTTCAGGACCAACAGCTGCTCATGAAAATTTATTTCAACAAAAAACAAATATCATTTGTGAGGTTGAGAAAACAGCTTTTAAACTGCAAGAAATTGCTTTAGAAATATTTTCAAAATTAGGAATGCGTATTCGATATATGGATGCAGAATCGCACGATAAACACATCGCCTACGTTTCGCATTTATCACACATAAGTGCTTTTATGCTAGGAAAAACTGTGATAGAGAAAGAAAAAAATGAACGTGATATTTTCGACATGGCGGGTTCGGGTTTTGCCTCTACCGTTCGTTTAGCAAAAAGTTCACCTGCCATGTGGACACCCATTTTTAAACAAAACAAAGAGAATGTAATTGAAACATTAGATGAATATATTAACAATTTACAGCAATTTAAAAAATTGATGTTACAAGACGATTTTACTGAAATTTATAATGAAATGGAAAGTACAAATCACATAAAAAAAATATTAAACGGTATAAAATAAAAGACCAAAATAGTTGTAATTTTGAGCTTTCTTTTGAGTCTAATATACTTTGATTCAAAAAACAAAATTTGCTTAAAAAAGCAGCACAAATAATTAATTAGAATGGAAAACACAAAAGAGTTAAGAACCTGGTTAAACGACATGAAACTTGCGCACCCATTGGTAATCGCAGGACCTTGTAGTGCAGAAACTGAAGAACAAGTTTTAAAAATTGCTCACGAATTAAAAGATTCTGATGTAAATTATTTTCGTGCTGGAATTTGGAAACCAAGAACTAGACCCGGAAACTTTGAAGGTGTAGGTGCACTAGGCTTAAAATGGTTACAAAAAGTAAAGGCAGAAACAGGTATGAAAACCTGTACTGAAGTTGCAAATGCTGCACACGTAAAATTAGCTTTAGAGCACGATATCGATTTATTATGGATCGGAGCACGATCTACCGTTTCACCTTTTATCATGCAAGAAATTGCGGATGCTTTACAAGGAACAGATAAAATTGTTTTGGTTAAAAACCCTGTAAATCCCGATTTAGCCTTATGGTTAGGAGGAATTGAAAGATTATATACTGCCGGAATTAAAAATTTAGGGGCAATTCACAGAGGATTTTCTACTTACGAGAAATCAAAATACAGAAATATTCCTGAATGGCAATTGGCTATCGAATTTCAAAATAGGTTTCCTGATTTGCCTTTAATTTGCGATCCTTCGCATATTACGGGTAACAGAGATATGATTTTTGATGTTTCGCAAACTGCCTTAGATTTAAATTTTGATGGTTTAATGATTGAAACACATTTCGACCCTGAAAATGCTTGGTCGGACGCTGCTCAGCAAGTAACGCCTGCTAAATTAAAGGATATTATGGAAGATTTAAAAATCCGTAAAGAAACCGAAACTGACTCTTCTTACAGAGAATCTTTAAATAATTTAAGAGCTCAAATAAATGTTGTCGATGATCAGCTTATCGAAATGATGAGTAAAAGAATGAAGGTTGCTGATAAAATCGGACTTTTAAAGAAAGAGAAAAATGTAGCCGTTTTACAATCTAGACGTTGGAATGAAATTTTAGGAAAAATGATTTTAGAAGGTGAAACAAGAGGTTTAAGTGAAGAATTTGTTTTAAAAATGTTTAAGGCAATTCACCAAGAATCTATCAATCATCAAGAAAAAATTATTAAAGGATAGTTTTAGGGCGTTACCACAAGGGTCAGGCTTTCGTTACTCGCTTTTTTTGCTTTTTAAACAAACAAAAAAGAGCTCAGACAAGTCACTCAATCCTTAACGCGTAACACTTTTTAACAACGTAAATTTTTAATATGAAGAAGATCCTTTAGGCATAAAAAACCTAAAGGATCTTTTTCTTATCACAACTTCATCGTTTTTTATAAATATTCTTTTGGATTCATAATCTGATATTAATGCGTCATTCTGAACTTATTTCAGAATCACATCCATATAATAAACAATAAATTTTAACGAAAACCTGAAACAAGTTCCGGTTAAAGTAAAGTGAGTTATTATAAATTACATACAATCATTTTTTTTGTTATAAAATTGAAAATCAATAGAAGTGTCACCATTATTTTTTAAAAATTTCTCATCTTTGCAATATGACAGGAACGGTATATAAATCTACAGGAAGTTGGTATTTAGTTAAGAGTGAACAGGTTTTATACAAATGCCGTATTAAAGGTAAATTTCGTTTAAAAGGCATTAAAAGTACGAACCCTATTGCTGTTGGCGACAAGGTAGATTTTGATCTTGAAACCAAAAACAATGAAGAAACCGGTGTAATTACCAATATTTACGAACGTGATAACTTTATTGTTCGTAAATCTGTTAACCTATCAAAGCAAACCCATATTATTGCTTCTAACATCGATCAGGTTTTCTTATTAATTACCATTAACAACCCTCCTACTTTTACCACTTTTATTGATCGTTTTTTGGTATCAACAAGAGCTTATCGAATCGATACTATTTTAGTTTTTAACAAAATAGATTCTTACGAAATAGAAGAACGTGGAGAGATTTTATACTTAAAAGATATTTACGAAACTATCGGTTATAAATGTATAGAAGTATCTGCTAAAGAAAACACAAATGTTGATCTGATTAAAAAAATGATGCTCGAAAAAACATCTATGTTTGTTGGGCATTCGGGAGTCGGAAAAACAACTTTAGTAAATGCTATTGATGCTTCTTTAAATTTAAAAACCAAAGAAATTTCTGATCAACATAATCAAGGAAAACACACCACTACATTTGCTGAAATGTTCGATTTAAATCTCGAAAACTCACAAGATGCAAGAATTATTGATACGCCAGGTATTAAAGGTTTTGGTGTTGTTGATATTGATAAAGAAGAATTAGGTGATTATTTTCCTGAGTTTTTTGCGTTAAAGCAAGATTGTAAATTCAATAATTGTATTCACGTAAACGAGCCAAAATGTGCTGTAAAAGATGCTTTAGAAGAAGATACTGTTTCATGGTCTCGCTATAAAAGTTATTTGCAAATTTTAGAAGGAGAAGAAGAACATTATCGTACTGATATTTGGGAAAAAGATCAAGAATAAATGAAAGCAGTTATTCAAAGAGTATCTAAAGCAAACGTAACTATTGAAGGTGTAAAAGTTGCCGATATTAAAAGCGGACTACTTATTCTTATAGGTATTACGAATGAGGATGCGAAAGAAGATATTGATTGGTTATCTAAAAAGATAAACAATCTTCGTATTTTTAATGATGCTAATGGCGTTATGAATAAATCGTTAATTGATAGCTTAGGTGATGCTATTATTGTAAGTCAATTTACTTTACAAGCTTCTACTAAAAAAGGCAATCGCCCAAGCTATATAAAAGCTGCAAAACCAGAAATTGCAATACCTTTATATAAAGAATTCATACATCAGTTTGAAAAAAATTTAGGTAAAAAAGTACAAACAGGTGAGTTTGGTGCCGATATGAAAGTTGAATTATTAAACGATGGTCCTGTTACTATTATTATCGATACTAAAGACAAGGTGTAAAAATGTTGATTATGAAATTTATCAACGTACATACGCATCATAAATCTAATGACAATTCAACGATATCAATTTTAAATTGTGAGCCCAAATCAATAGATTTTAGCATTCCTTTTTCTATCGGAATTCATCCATGGAATATTAATGAGGAAAAAATTGATCCTGAAATTAATTTTATCGAACAACAATTACAACTTAAAAACTGTTTTGCTATTGGCGAATGTGGTTTAGATAAGTTATGTAAAACGGATTATGAACTTCAATTAACCATTTTTAAAAAACAGGTTCATTTATCAGAAAAATATCAAAAACCATTAATCATACATTGTGTAAAATCATTTGAAGAGATATTTCATTTAAAAAAGACACTAAAACCTCAACAAAAATGGATTATCCATGGTTTTAACAAAAACGGTCAAGTAGCTTTATCTCTTATAAAAAATGGTTGTTATGTATCCTTCGGAAAAGCATTAACTACTGTTACTAAATTGCAAAAAACTTTTAAAGAGATTTCTTTAGATGCTGTTTTTTTAGAAACTGATTCCGATGAAATTGATATTATTTCTATTTACCAAAAAGCAGCTTCAATAAAAGAGCTAAAAGTTGAAGAATTAACAAGAAAAATACATCAAAATTTTAATACAATATTTATAAAATGAGTTGGTTAGAGAGAACGGAATTATTAGTTCAGAAAGAAGGTATTGAAAAGCTTCATAATGCAAATATTTTAATTGTTGGCTTGGGTGGTGTTGGTTCTTTTGCTGCAGAATTTATAGCAAGAGCTGGTGTTGGTAAAATGACAATTGTAGATGGTGATGCTTTTGATGAAACAAATATAAACAGGCAACTTCCCGCCTTAAAAAGCACCATTGGTAAATCGAAAACTGCTTTAGTAGCTGAAAGAATTAAAGATATAAACCCTGAAATAGAACTAAAGGTATTGGAGGAGTTTTTATCACCAGACAGGGCTTTTGAAATAATCAACAAGGAATACGATTATGTTTTAGATTGTATTGATAGTATTACACCTAAAATTAATTTAATTGTTGCGGCTAGAAGAAAAAAAGTAAAACTAATAAGCTCCATGGGTGCCGGTGGAAAGTTAGACGCAAGCAAGGTGGTTATTAAAGATATTAGCAAAACTAAGAACTGTAAAATGGCGCGCGCACTAAAAAAGAGGTTAAAAGAACTAAATGTTAACAAAGGTGTAATGGCTGTTTATTCTGAAGAAGTTCAAATACCTGAAAGTTTACAACTTACAAACGGTACAAATTTTAAAAAATCTTTTTACGGAACCATTAGTTATATGCCTGCTGCTTTTGGTTTACAAGCAAGTTCGTTTGTTATAAATAAAATCTTAACAAAAAAATAACTTCCACGGAAACTATTTTTTAATTACATTTGTTGTCAATAAAATCAATAATTAAAAATCAATCATAATGAAAAAATCAATTTTAGCCATTGCTCTTATAGCAATTACTGCTGTTTCTTGTAAATCAGAAAAAAATAAAGTAACTGCTAACGAAGAAGTTAAAGACGTTAAGAAAGTAGAAAATGTAATTAATTCTTACAAAGCAAACGTTGCTAAATCTACTGTTACTTGGAAAGGAAACAAACCAACAGGTTCTCATAACGGAGTTGTTAGTATCGAAAAAGGTTTATTTGATATTAAAGACGGTGTTCTTAATTCAGGTGAGTTTGTTATTGACATGAACTCTATTTCTTGTTTAGATTTAGAAGCTGGTAACGGTAAAGAAAAATTAGAAGGGCATTTAAAAAATGCTGATTTTTTCGATGTTGAGAAGTTTCCTACTGCTAAATTTGTAGTTGCTAGTTCAGAAACAAAAGATGGTAAATTACATGTAACTGGTAATTTAACACTTAGAGGAACTACAAAAAGCATTACAATTCCTGCAACAGTAACTGAAAACGAAGGTACTGCTACTTTTAAAAGTGATGTTTTTAGTATTGACAGAACTGATTTTGGAGTAACTTATAGTTCTAAAAAGTTTGACGCTGCTTTAAAAGATAAATTCATTAACGACTTAATGGAACTTTCTTTTGATATTAAAGCTCAAAAATAATTTTAGAATTCCACATAAAAAAAGGGTTGACAATGTCAACCCTTTTTTTATGCTTTAATATATTCTTCAACCTCGAAGAGTGTTTTAAAATGTTTTAATATTTTTTCTTTTACTTCTTCTTCTGATATTTTTTTACCGAGTTCAACTTCCATCGAAGTAACCGCTTTACCTCTAATTCCACAAGGTATAATATTATCGAAATATCCTAAGTTCACATTTACATTTAAAGCAAAACCATGCATGGTAACCCACCTACTTGCACGAATTCCCATAGCGCAAATTTTTCTAGCAAATGGTGTTCCAACTCCAAGCCAAACTCCCGTTTCACCTTCACTACGTTCCCCTTTCAAGCCATATTCTGCTATTGTTAATATAATTGCTTCTTCTAGTAAACGTAAGTATTTATGTATGTCTGTAAAGAAATTCTCAAGATCAATAATAGGATAACCTACTATTTGCCCGGGACCGTGATATGTTATATCTCCTCCCCTATTAATTTTATAAAAAGTAGCGTTTTTTTCTTTTAACCCTTCTTCATTTAACAATAAATTACTCATATCGCCAGACTTACCTAATGTATAAACATGCGGATGTTCTACTAACAAAAAATGATTTGGTGTTATAATTCCATCAACATTATTTCTTTTTTGCCTTTTTAAAGAAACAATTTCATCTAACAGCTGAGCCTGATAATCCCAAGTATCTTTATAATCTTTTTGGCCTAAATCACTGACTCTTATTTTTTTATTCATAAATTTGTATATAAACAAGTCCCCAAAGGTAGGGAAAATTAGCTTTAAGCTGTTATATTCATACCGATTAACTAAATAATTATGATTAAAAAAACCACACTTTTAGTAGTATTATTTTTCACTTTTTTTGCTAGTAATTCATTCTCTCAAAATTATTGGAATAGCACCGCTCAAAAAGTCAGTTCTTTTCAAAAGAACGAAATTCTTGCTAGAGACGACAACCCTGAAAAATATGCTTTAGCATCTTTAAACTTAGATGGCTTTAAAAATCATTTAGTTAATTTAAAATCAAAAAGTAGTAAAAACATAATTACACTTCCTAATTCTAAAGGAGTGTTAAAGCGTTTTTTAATTCAAGAAACATCATATTTAGCGCCTAGATTAGCTGCAAAATTCCCGATGATTAAATCATATTCTGCTCAAGGAATTGATGATCCTACTGCAGTTGCTAAAATTAGTATTGGTACCAATGGTTTTCATGCGTTAATTCATTCAGGAAAAGAAAGCACCATATATATAGACCCGTTTACGAAAGATCAAAAACAATATCTTGTTTATAAGCGAGAAGATTTAATTTCTACTAAAAATGATTTTTCTTGTGAAATTAAAACATCTGCTAATAAAATAGTCGCATCAACAAACTTAAAAAGAAATGCAAACGACGGTCAATTAAGAACTTTTAGAATTGCAATTGCAGCTACTGGTGAATACTCACAGTTTCATATCAATAGGGAAGGTGTACCAAATACAGCGACTGACGCTGTAAAAAAAGCAACCGTTTTATCTGCTATGAATACAACTATAACCAGAGTAAACGCTGTTTACGAAAAAGATTTAGCTGTTAGGATGATTATTGTAAACGACAACGATAAATTAATATTTTTAGATGCTGCTACGGATGATTTAACAAATGATAACTCTGATGATTTAATTGATGAAAGTCAGGAAAAATGTGATAATATAATTGGTAATCCTAACTATGATATTGGCCACACATTTAGTACTGGTGGTGGTGGATTAGCATCATTAGGCTCTGTATGTGTTACTGGAGCTAAGGCTAGTGGTATTACCGGAAGAGGGCAACCTATTGACGACCCTTTTGATATTGATTATGTAGCGCATGAAATCGGACATCAATTCGGAGCAACACATACATTTAATGGAACAGCAGGTAATTGTGGTGGTAATATCGGTGCTACCTCTGTAGAACCTGGAAGTGGTACAACTATAATGGCATATGCAGGTATTTGTTCACCACAAAACGTACAAAACAATAGTGATGATTATTTTCACGCGGTAAGCATTGCTCAAATGTGGGCACACATACAAAACAGAGGTAATTGTGCTACTCAAACAGATACCAATAATGATGCTCCTGTTGCTAATGCTGGTGCAAACTTTAGTATTCCAAAATCTACTCCCTTTATATTAAAAGCTACAGCTACAGATGTTCAAGGATTGGCTAGTTTAACATACAACTGGGAACAGATAGATACAGAGTCTGCTAGTATTCCTTTAGAGTCTACAAGTACAGCAGGACCTGCGTTTAGATCTTTACCTTCAAGCATATCACCTGATAGATATATGCCTTCTTTAATAACTGTTACGGGAAGTGGTAGTACCACTCCTGTAAACCTGTCGACATGGGAATCTCTTCCTTCTGTTGCAAGGGAGTTAAAGTTTGCACTTACTGTTAGAGATAATAATGCTGGTGGTGGTAATTCTGATAGAGATGATATGAAGGTTACAGTAACAAACGCTGAAGCTTTCACAGTTACCGCACCCAATACTAATGTTACTTGGGGTATTGGCTCTTCGCAAAGAATAACTTGGAATCAAGGAACAACAAACCAATCTCCTATAAACTGTAGCATTGTTAACATTAGACTTTCTACCGATGGCGGAGTAACTTTCCCTATTTTATTAAAAGAAAACATAGCAAATGATGGCTCTGAAGATATTACCATACCAAATAACCCAACAACTACTGCGCGTATACTTGTAGAAGCTGCTGATAATATTTTTTATAACGTAAATACAACCAATTTTACAATTAATGATGCAGGACCTACATTTTTAGTATCAAATGAAACCAATCAACAAACAGTTTGTAATACTGGAGGTAACACTGCTGAATATACATTAAACTTTCAGTTTATTAATGGTTTTTCTGAAACGACTACTTTATCTGCTACAAACCTACCTACAGGGTCTAATGCTATTTTTACTCCTACTACTATTAGTACTGACGGAAATGTTGTTATGACTATTAACAACCTAGACGGAACAGCTCAACAAGAATACACTGTGGTTGTAAATGCTGAATCTACTACTGTTACGCAAACAGTCAATGCCGCCTTAAAAATAATTGGAACCGATTTTTCTACAATATCTTTATCAACTCCTACAAATACTGCTACAGACATAAGTGTGAATCCTAGTTTTGAATGGGTAGCCGATGCGAATGCTACTTCTTATAATATTGAGGTTGCTACAGATGCTAGTTTTACATCAACCGTAATTAACGAAACAGTAACAACTAACACCTATATTCCTTCAACACCTTTAAGCGGTATTACAAAATACTTTTGGCGAGTAAAACCTATAAATGAGTGTGGCGAAGGTGCTTACTCTGCTACCAATGAATTTACAACAGAAACACCCTCTTATTGTTCTTCTACATTTACGGATGAAGCAAATGGCGCAGAGCACATAACAAATGTAACTTTTAATAGTATTAATAATAATTCTGGAAATGATACTGTAGATGGTTATGAAGATTTTACTTCTATATCTACAGCTGTTAAAAGAACCCAAAGTCACCAAGTTAATGTTACATTTAACACCGCTGGTTATCAAGATCATTGTTATGTTTTTATTGACTGGAACCAAGATTATAATTTCGATAATGATACAGAAAGATATGATTTAGGTAACAAATTAGAAGATGTTGCCACCGCAGCCTTAAACATAACAGTTCCTGATGATGCTGTGCTGGGGGAAACTCGTATGAGGGTTATTATTGAATATTACCAAGATGGTGCTCCTAATGGTGAAGGTGCTTGTGATACTGATCATACAAGTGAATGGGGAGAAACTGAAGACTATACTATTATAGTTGAAGAAGAGCCACAACCAGATTTTACCTTAACCAATACAACCGGTAATTTATCTATTTGTAATCAAGCTGTAAACGAACAAGTTTTTGCTATTGATTATAAAACATTGTTTGGTTTTAACGAAGATGTTAGTTTTTCTGTTACAGGTATTCCAACAGGTGCTACGAGCTCATTTAGTCCAACATCTGTAAATACTAGTGGTTCTATAGATTTAACACTTTCTAATTTAAACAATGCAACTATTGGTGATTATACCATGACGGTAACAGCAACATCAACTTCTGTTACAAAATCTATCGATATTATTTTTAATGTAAATGATACTATTTGTAAATCCGAAGGAAATACAAGCTCTTTAATCGGTACAACTCTTGTTAATTTTGGAACTATAAATAACAGTTCTGCAAAAACAGCTGGATATTCTGATTTTAAATTAATAGCTACAGAAGTAATAATAGGAAACAGCTATAATTTAACTGTTAATGCAAATTCAGACGGTAATAATACTACAAAAACATTTGCTTGGATAGACTGGAACCAAAACTGTTTATTTGACGCTGGTGAACAATATGACTTAGGAACTGTTACAAATGCCAATACAGCAACTAGTAATAGCGGCTTGGCAATTGCAATTCCTGAAGATGCTTTAGCAGGAACTACAACCTTAAGAGTTACTACAAAATCTGCAAACGAGGGCGATCCTAGTTCTTGTGAATTAGATTTTAATGGTGAAGTTGAAGATTATACAATTACAATTACCCCAGATTTTACTATAGAAAACACAACAGGTGGTGGTTCTGTTTGTAATAAAGCAACCAATGAATTTATTTACACGATAGATTATAAAACATTTAATAATTTTAATGAAACGGTTACTTTTACAACCTCTGAACTTCCTGCAAATGCAAGTGCAACCCTAAGCACAGCAACTACTAATACTAATAATACAATTACCGTAACTATTACTAATTTAAATAATGTTGAAAAAGGAGATTATATTTTTAAATTAACAGGAACTTCATCAATAACTAAATCGATTGATATTGTATTAAACGTTAATGATAATCTTTGTAAATCATCTGGTAATACAGCATCTCAAATAAGTATAACCAATGTTACTTTTGGTGAAATTGATAATATATCAACTAAAACAACTGGATATTCTGATTTTACATCAATAGCTACAGGTGCTGTTAGAGGAGAAAGCTATGATATAAACACAACTATTAATTCAGACGGAAATAGTGATGTAAAAACATATGCTTGGATTGACTGGAATCAGAACTGTTTATTTGATACTGATGAAGCTTACGACATCACATCTAACAGAGAAGCAATAACAGTTCCTGACGACGCCTTAATTGGTTCAACCACCTTAAGAGTTTCAGCAAAATTAAATGAATTTGCAAGGTCTTGTGAATTAGATTTTAATGGAGAGGTTGAAGATTATACGATAAATATTGAAGAAAGTTTTGCTACAGATAAAAGTTTATTTACCGATTTAAACCTATATCCTGTACCTTCTGAAGGAACAATTACTGTTGATTTTAAAGTAAAAGCTAAAGAATTAACTGTTGTTAGGTTATTCGATTTCGCAGGTAATTTATTAGACAGTCAAAGTTTCTCTACGATTTCAAGTAAATTCAATGAAGAAGTTCAGTTTCCTAAAGTAAGTAGTGGTTTGTATTTACTACAAGTTCAAAATGATGGGAAATTAATAACTAGAAAAATAATAATTAAGTAATTATTACTACAAATAAAAAAAGCGAGCTTAATAGCTCGCTTTTTCTTTGTAATAAAATGGATTACTATAAATTATACTTTATGGTAAACATCGCTATTCTTGGTTGAATTACATAAGTAGAGTTACTTACAAAAATATCGTTACTACTGTTTTGATTTAATCCGGCTGAGTCTAATAAATTGGTAGCACTTAGTTTATATTCCCATTTACTATCTTTTTTTTGATAGGTTAAATCAGCTCTTAAAAACCCATATTCATCAATAGTTCTTCCTTCATTAATTACTTTATTAAAAGTATACTTAGATGTAAAGATAAACTCTTTCAAAAAGAATATATCTAAGTTCGCATAAGGACTGTGTGTGGTAAACGAATTTTTAATTCCTCCAATATCAGAGTTATTTATTGATACGTTATAACCTACATCAAAATTTGGTGCATTTTTAAAGTTTGTACTAAACCTTGATGTATATGATTGTGATAAGGTTTTTGTTAATCGGTTTGCAGCTACACTCGTTTGACGGTTGGTAATTAAACTGTTCGACTTAGCATGTGATACATTACCACCTAAACGCACTTTAAACTTTCTAAAACTTTTTTGAAAATTTGCTCTCGCAGAAATTGTTTCATCAGGAAAAGCAGAATTTACAGATGTTCTAACACTGTTTACATCAATAAACTGTATATTACTTTTTATTACATCTATACGTTTGCTATAATTAATAGAACCAAAAATATTAGTGTAATTAAACATATTAAAACTAAAATAATTCAAACTTACATTGTGATATAAAGAATTTTCTAACTCTCTATTACCCGAATATAAACTATTGTAATTATTAAATACATAACCTTCTGCTAACTGATTTACATCTGTAAAATTCGTTTGCATATTATATCTTAATCGTAAAGTTTCAGATTTTTTTAAGCTAATTTTTATCGAAGCATCAGGTAAAATTTTCGTGAAACTATTTTTTACTTCAGAACCTAACTGTGTGTTTTTAGAAATGTAATTATGCGCTGTAAAACCTTGATCAAAAGTAAAAATACCTGTTATAAATTTATAATGTAAACCTGCGTATATATCACTAAATGTAAAATCTACATCATTTTGACTAGTAATTTGACTAATCGTATTTTTGTTACCTCCTAAAATTTCGAAAATATCTGAATTAAATTGTTGGTTACTTTGCGTGGTACCTAAAGTGATATTTAAATTACTTTTAGGGTTTATAATATAAAAGTAATCTAATTTAGCATCAAATTTATTAGTTTTTATTCTCTTATTCTGACCTAAATTAAACGGATTTGCATTTATATCTGCACCTATTAAATTAGCAAAAGATAATTTTTCTAATTCTGCATTGTAAAAAGGATCTTCATCTTGCCATAAATGCAGCGCTTCAAAAGCAAAAATATTTTTTTCATTTAAAGTATAATAATATTTTAAATTTTGATTGATAGAAAACGGACTCTGTTCTGAAATTTGATTAATAGGCACTATTTCATCATCAGCATTTAAATAAGTTCTAGATGACAAGGTGTTTTGCAACTGTTTTTGCTTAGATATTTTAGCAAAAATATCATAATCAAATTGATTATCGCTATTAGGTTTATAGCTCGAGCTTATTTTAAACAATCCTAAATCACTTGTTTGATTAGTGGTGTTTTCTGTTTGTTCTGTATCAATATATTTAATAGATGACGGATCGTTTTCGTTATAAGCTGGCACATTATTTCTGTCTACTCCTGCATTAGAATACACACTGCTTGTTGCCTCTTCCATATCTGTTTCATTGCCTGAATAAATTGCAAATCCGCTTAGATCCCATGTTTTCTTTGGAGAATAGCTAAAGTTCACCGCACCAAATTTAGATTCAATTTCTTTTGCTCTATTATTTCTTAGTGTTAAAAACGAAATATCACTAGAACCTACATTAAAATTTGTTCCGTTATTTTCGCTTAAACCTCTAAAACCACCAGTAAATTTAAAATAATCTCTCATTGTAAATGGCACTTCTCCTATGTCATTTACATCGGTTATAATATTTACACTGTATTTTGGATTGTAATAAAATAACTTTGGTGTTGCTATGTATCTGTTATCAGTCATTCCTACACCCAAACCTGCTGTTACTTCTCCGAACCAAAAGTTTTTCTTACCTTCTTTTAATTTAATATTGATTACAATGTTGTCTTCATTATCGGTTACACTACGCATTTGCCCAACTTCACTGTGATTTTTTAAAACCTCAATTTTATCAATAGCATCAGCAGGAATATTTTTTGTTGCTATTTTTGTATCACCATCAAAGAAATCTTTTCCTTCAACCATAATTTTTTTAACAGCCTTACCTTCTACCTCAATTTCACCATCATCATTTACTTCAACCCCTGGAAGATTTTCTAAGACATCTCCTAGTTTTTTTTCTGTTCCGTTTTTAAAACTATCTGCATTATAAACAATCGTATCTCCTTTAATTGTAACGGGCATTTTATAGGTAACATTTACCTCATCTAAACTATCATCTATTCCTAAGCTGATATCTTTAACAACATCAACATCTTCAGTTTTCACAAATACATCAGCTGTTTTAAAACCAATATAACTTACTTTTATACTATAGCTTGTGTTTTTTTTAAGGTTTAATTTATAGTTTCCGTTAGCATCAGTAAAACCATATGAATCTAATTTTTTAGTAACCGTATTAATCGCTATTGCATTTGCCATTTCTAAAGGGCTACCAATACTATCTTTAACAACTCCTTTAAGTGTTATTTGGGCATTAGTAATCCATGTAGTCAATAAAATGACTATTAGTAATATTTTTTTCATGTGTATATTATTTTGTTTTTTTAGAATCGACCGCCTCTTCCGCCGCCTCTTCTTCCACCTCTAAAACGATCTCTCATTTCTTCCATCTTCTCTTTCATCATTTTAGTATATTCTTCTCTAGTAACTTTCTTTCCTTTTTCAGGTTTTTCAATTTCTATTTTTTCAGACGGATTCATTGTTATTTCTGAACATAAAATTGTTGTTCTACCTTCATTAATCTCTAAAATTAAACCAGGTAAACCCCAATAATTTCCAGGACCGTTACTAACAGGTATTTGTGGTGTATACCAAGCGGTAACTAATGTTTGTTTTGGTGATTCCTTTTCAACTTTTGTTGAATCTTTTTTAGCCTCATCTCTTCTAGGT
This sequence comes from Tenacibaculum sp. AHE14PA, assembly GCF_019278465.1. Classification (GTDB taxonomy): domain Bacteria; phylum Bacteroidota; class Bacteroidia; order Flavobacteriales; family Flavobacteriaceae; genus Polaribacter; species Polaribacter bernardetii. The sequence goes on from NZ_CP058983.1 coordinate 1,836,317, forward strand.
CTTCGCATACTTCTCCAATCAAAAGCATCATTTTCTTTAACTAAAGTTGCTTTATAACAAGTGTAATTACCTATTTGTCTCGTTTCACTTCCTAATTCCCAGTTTGGTTTTTTGGCAGCTTCAGAAATTAAAAAGTTTTTACCAAAAAACTCTGTCGATTCTAATAAGACTCCTTCCTTTACGTTCTTATATTTTGTTCCTCCACCTGAAAAACCACCGAATCTTGAACCCCTTCCTCCTGTTGTTGGTGCTGCTAATTTTTCTTCTTCTTTATAAATTGATTCTTCTCTGGTAAAGCTTAAAACAAATGTTTTTTCCAACATACTTTTCATACGTTGCATAATTTGTTTTTTTCGTTCTTCAGACATTTGTCTTCCTCCAAAATCGCTATTCATTGTTGTTTTGGATTGATACACTGCTTTACCCTGAAAATTAGCCTGTGAAAAAATCGTAATAGAAATACACAGAAAAAAGATGGTTGTAAATTGTTTCATTTTTGCTTTTTAATTTTATAACTCTTAATTGTAATTAAGTGTTAGACTTAACAAAACTGAAAAGGTTTAATTTTAACCCTGTATTTCTATGCTAAATGAATTGCCATCTTTACTTTTACGCTTACTTTTAAAACGTTCCATCATTTCTTTAGAATGCTTTTCCATTATTTTATCAAATTTTTTCTGAGTAACTTTTTTTCCTTTTGATGGTTCTTTAATCTGAACTTTATCTGATGGGTTCATAACAATCTCTGTACAAACTATTGTTTGTTTTCCGTCTTGAATTTCTAAAATCAACCCTGGCAATCCCCAAAAACTCCCAGGACCGTTACTTACTGCCACTTGTGGTGTATACCAAGCAACAGTTTCTATGGTTACTTTTTCTTTTTTCTCTTCTCTTTCTCCATCAGTCATAGAAAAAGAAGTTCTTTTTTCTTCTCTTTTCTTTGTTGCTTTATAACAAGTATAATTACCTATGTTTTTGGTCTCGGTTGTCATTTCCCAATCAAAATCAGATAGTTTGTCTTTAATAAGAAAACGCTTCCCACTAATTTCAGTTTTATTTACAAATCGTTTATCAGCAATATTTTTATATAAAACATCGGTTCCACCACCATTACCCATAATTTTAATGCTTACTCCGTTTTGAGCCTGTGGAGCAGATAATGCTGCATTTTGTTTATAAGTAGATTCTGTTTTGCTAAAATTTAATGTATATGTTTTTTGAAATTGTTTTAACAATTGTGCTTGTAATTGTTTTTGAAAATCTGAATTATTTCCTTTTTTATCTTTCATTTTAAAATCTACCTTTCTATGCGTTTTATAAGTTGCTTTTCCTTGAAAACCTTGTGCATAAATTGAGATACTTAAAAACAGTGTTATTATAGCTATTGCTTTTTTCATTTTTATAAATTTTCTAATATTTTAATTGTTTTCTTTACTACTTTAATTGTTTCATTTAAATCAGACAATTTTCCCTCTACCTGAAAACTATGTTTGTATTTTAAACTGGAGTCCTTTTTGTTATTCTTAACCTTAAAACCTAAAATTACTTTTTCTTCTTTATCTGTATTTTCGTTAAATATTTCTTTTACATCATCCCAATTGATATTTTTTAACTCTTTAATAGAATCAACAGTAAACACTAATGTTGTTATGTTACTTTCTTTTATCTCTGCTGTTGCTGTATTATCTTCTTGAGAATATATAATGCTAGAGAGACTAATTAATAATATGGTAATAATTTTTTTCATGTTAGTTATCTTTTAAATTCTATACTACAAATATGAACAGATTAATACTTACTTTAAGTTAACCAATGTTAACAAGTGTTAAGCCGTTATTGTAATTACAGCTAACTACTTATCTTTGAAACATGGAAAACAAAAAACATCGTTGGATTTTATATTTTATCATTATAACAATACTAACCACCGTTAGTGTACAGTTGTATTGGAACTATAAAAATTATGAACAAAATAAACAGCGTGTTTTAAATGAAATTCAACTAAGTTTAGACAATTCAATTGAAGCTTACTACGTAAACCTTTCTAAAAAGAATCATTTTGCAATTGTAGAACCAGAAAAACTTACTCTATCAGACGAATTAAAGAAAGATGAAATTTGGAAAAACATATTCAAAAAATCTGGCATTAAAAAAAACAAGAAATTAGAGCAGAAAAAAGACAGTCTTTCATTTAAAATAACATCTATTGAAATAAATACTGATGAAACCGATTTTAAAAAAATGGATTCTTCTTTTATAGAATCCATTTTTAAAGACGAAACTTCTAAACAACAAAATGATTCAATTATAATATCAAATAACATTTACTTAAAGTCAAAAAAAAGAAAAAAAACAATAAAATTTCATAAAAGTGAAGATGAAAAAGTTAAACTTTTCTTAGGCAAAAAAGCAACTGATAGTTTAAAATTGATAAAAGGGTTACAAACTATTTTTATAGCGATACAAAACGACACTATAAATTATAAAAATATTGATTCGATTCTATCAAAAGAACTTATTAGTAAAGGAATTAACACTAAATATTATTTTAATCACTTAAAAAAAGACACACTTTTTTACAGCAACAAAACCAACACGACAAAATCGTTTCTTAAAGCTGAATCAAAATCTACCTATTTAAAAGCTGATGAAAAATTTAACCTCTATTATAAAAACCCAACATACGAGGCTTTAAAAAGAAGCTCTACAGGCATCATTTTGTCCCTACTATTATCGCTTGCTGTAATTTCTAGCTTATTCTATTTATTAAAGGTCATCAATCAACAAAAAGAATTAGCTGAAATTAAAAACGATCTAATAAGCAACATTACGCACGAGTTTAAAACGCCCATTACAACAATTTCTACTGCTATTGAAGCTATTGATAATTTTAATATGATTGACGATAAAGAGAAAACTAAAAAATACCTTTCTATTTCTTCGGTTCAACTTAAAAAACTACATCAAATGGTAGAGAAATTATTAGAAACAGCCACTTTAGATAGTGAGAATTTAATGTTGCAAAAGGAGCCGATAAATATTATTGATTTAGTTGAGAAAATATCCCAAAAGCAACAGCAAATATTGATTGATAAAAACATTTATTTCTCAACAAATATTGCTACATTAACTACAGAAATAGATGTATTTCATCTTGAAAATGCAGTTTCTAACCTTATCGACAATGCCATAAAATATGGAGGAGATACGATACAAATAAATATAGTATTTGTACCAAGCAATATCGAAATTTCGATTACTGACAATGGAATAGGGATTGAGAAAAATCAACAAGAAAAAATATTCGAAAAATTTTATCGAGTTCCGAAAGGAAACACACACGACGTAAAAGGTTTTGGAATTGGCTTATATTATTCTAAAAAAATCATAGAAAAACACAACGGCTTCCTTTCTTTAACTTCAAATTCAAAAGAAACTACTTTTAAAATTACGTTGCCAAATGAGTAAAAAAATAAAATTATTGTTAGCAGAAGACGAGCCTAGTTTAGGGCAAATTATAAAAGAAAGTTTAGAAACGAGAGATTTTGAAGTCTTTCATGCCCAAGACGGCGAACAGGCCTTTAGTTTATATAAAAAAGAGCTGCCAGATGTGTTGGTTTTAGATGTTATGATGCCAAAAAAAGATGGTTTTACTTTAGCCAAAGAAATCCGTTTAGAAAACAAACATATTCCTATTATTTTTTTAACAGCTAAATCACAAACGAAAGATGTTTTAGAAGGTTTTGAACATGGAGGCAACGATTATTTGAAAAAACCTTTCTCTATGGAAGAACTTATTGTTCGTGTTCATTCTTTATTAAATAGAACTCAGTTAAAAACAACTTCTGATAAATTAAGAATTGGTAACTTCATTTTTAATCACAGCAAACAAACTTTATTTTTTAATTCAGAACCTGAATTACTAACCCACCGAGAATCTGAATTGTTATTTCATCTTTATCAAAAGAAAAACGAAATATTAGATCGTTCTTTTATATTGAAAAAATTATGGGGTAATGACGATTTTTTTAACGCACGCAGTATGGATGTATTTATTTCTAAATTACGTAAGAAATTAAAACACGATGAAAATATTCAAATTGTAAATGTACGAGGATACGGATATAAATTGATGTGCTAAAACCTTTTGAAATCCCTTTTTTTATGTAATTTTACCATCTTGAAATATCTAAAAATATGCATGTAGCAATTGCCGGAAATATAGGCGCAGGTAAAACAACATTAACACAATTATTAGCAAAACATTATAATTGGGATCCACATTTCGAATCGGTAGATGAAAATCCTTATTTAGATGATTTTTATGCTGAGATGGAACGTTGGTCTTTTAATCTGCAAGTTTTCTTTTTAAACAGCCGTTTTCGTCAGGTTTTAGAATTAAGACAATCTGGTAAAAAAATTATTCAAGATAGAACAATCTATGAAGATGCTCACATTTTTGCACCCAACTTACATGCAATGGGTTTAATGACAAATCGTGATTATAGCAATTACTCTTCTTTATTTGAATTAATGGAAAATTTGGTAACTCCGCCAGATTTATTAATTTATTTACGTGCCGATATTTCTACACTTGTAGGACAAATTCACAAACGTGGTAGAGAGTATGAAAACTCTATTAGCATCGATTATTTAAGTCGATTAAACGAACGTTACGAAGCTTGGATTAGTAAATACACCAAAGGAAAACTATTAATTATAGATGTTGATAATTTAGATTTCGTTAAAAATCAAGAAGATTTAGGTTCTATTATCGATAGAATAGACGCTCAAATTAACGGATTATTCTAAACCTCTTTTAAACTCGCTTAATAAAATAGCAGTTGCTGTAGCAACATTTAAACTTTCTGTTTGTTGAATTTCACCAAACCTAGGAATGGTTAATTTGTGCTTTACAATTGCTGATATTTCTGCTGAAATTCCGTTTGCTTCATTCCCCATTACTAAAACAGCTTTTTCTGGCAACGATGCTTTGTACACATTATTTCCGTCCATATCTGCCGTGTAAGTTGGCAATTGTGTACTAGATAAAAAATCAGGTAAATCAACATAAGAAACATTCACTCTCGTTAAAGAACCCATGGTAGATTGCACTACTTTCTGATTATAACAATCCACCGTGTTTTTAGAGCAAACAAGCTCTGATACTCCAAACCAATCGCATAATCGAATAATGGTTCCTAAATTACCAGGATCATTCACTTCATCTAAAGCAATTATTAATCCTGTTTCATTAGTTTGCTTTGCTTCGGGTATTTTAAATAACCCTAAAACTTTATTCGGATTTTTTAAAGTGCTAATTTTTTTTAATTCATTATCTGATATAACAGTACACACTATTTCATTCGTAACAACAAAAGATTCATCTACCGTAAAAATATGCGAAGCTTCTAAAGAAGAGTTTAATAATTCTTTTACAACCTTTATTCCCTCCGCTACAAATAATTTATGCTTTTGGCGATACTTTTTTTGCTGTAAACTTGTTATTAACTTCAGGTTGCTTTTAGATAAACTCATTAAATCTTTTTTAACACATTATAACCACTAAAAATTAGTATTTTTGATCTTTAAAATACGAGGCGTAAAGTTAATGAAAAAACTTTCTTTCTTCTTTTTATTAGTAGTCTTATTCAGTTCGTGTAATACGATAAAATATGTAAAAGAAAATGAGTTATTACTAACAAAAAACACTATTTATGTTGATAGTGAAAAAAACTCAGACGAAAACATTACTGAATTACTTATACAACGACCTAACGCGAAAGCTTTAGGCATCCCCTTATCGCTATATTTTTACAACTTAGGAAACCCAGAAGGCCCACAAACGCCTACACAATGGGGTAAACAAAAACCAAAAACATATTCCTTCTTAAAAAGTGCTTTTTCTGAAAAGCAAAGTATCTCTGTTGCTAAAAGCTTTATTGGCTTTAATAATTGGTTTTTAAATAGTGGTGAAGCTCCTGTTGTTATTAATGATAAAAAAACAAGAAAAACAGTAGCCAATTTAAATGCTTATTTTCAAACCGAAGGTTATTTCCGTTCGCGTGTTTCTTCTCAAAAAGATTCTGTAGGTAATAAAAAGGGAGCCATATCTTATAATATATCAAAAGGTAAACCTTCTTTTTTAGACACAATTAGCACAAAAATATCTTCTCCTGTTCTTGATGTAATATATAAAGACTTAAAAGAAAAAAGTTTTCTTAAATCAGGAGACCAATACAAGGATGGTAATTTTATTAAAGAGGCAAATCGATTAGTTAATTTATTTAGAAATAAAGGAGTATTCCATTTTAATGAAAATTATATTTCTTTTGAAATAGACACCCTAAAAAACTATCAAAAAGCAGATGTTGATATTAACATTTCTGATAGAGTTGTTCCTTTTAAAATTCAAAAAATAAAAAAAATAAACGTCTACACCGATTACACTTATAACGAAAGAAATTCCGTTCATAAAGATTCTGCTTCCTATGAAGGTATTAATTTTTATGCACATAAAAAATTAAAATACAATCCTAAGTTCTTATCACAATCGTTATTTATTAAACCTAACACCGTTTATGATGATGTTTCTAGAAATTTAACACGTACACATTTAAGAGGGTTAAAGAACTTTAAAGCTACTTCTATTCGTTATAATGAATTAAATGATCATGAATTAGAAGCGGATGTTTTTTTAACTCCGATTGAAAAATACACTTTAGGTTTAGATACTGAACTTTCTCGATCTAATATTAGAAATTTTGATGTTTCTTTAAAGTTTTCAGTTACAAACAGAAATACTTTTAAAGGTGCTGAAATTTTTAAACTATCGACTTTCGGATCTTACTTTAATTCAAATAACGGACCTGGTTGGGAAGTTGGTGCTGATCTTTCTTTAGAAGTACCTCGTTTTATGGCTCCTTTTGGGTTACATAAACTTGTGCCTAAAAAAATGTTTCCTAGAACAAAGTTTTTTGTGGGTGGTGGTATTCAAAAAAATATAGGTCTTGATAATCAAAATATTTCTGTGGGTATTGATTATAAATGGAAATACAATGAACAGAAAACAATTCAGTTAGAATTTTTTAATACACAATATATCCGAAACTTAAATATTGATAATTATTTTAATATATATGCTTCAGAATACTCTAAATTAAAAACTGTAGATGACGCTACAGCTGCATACACGCTGCCTGCTAACAATTCTAGTAACTCTGCAGATATTCTTCAGTTTATTAGAAACGTTGCCCAAGATAATTCTTTTGCAGTCACAAATCCTGCAGAATATCAAAACAACCTTAATATTTTTAATCGCTACAACATAATTACTTCTGATTTTTTAATTCCTGAAATAGCTTATAGTTACACGTATAATAACCAAGAAAATGCTAAAGACGCAAACTTTTCTTTTCTAAAGCTAAGAATTGCCAATTCAGGAAACATTATGGGTTTATTATCAAACGAAACAAACGACAGAGGGCAAAGAACAGTTTTTAAAATTCCTATTGCTCAATATTTTAAAACAGATATAGAATATAAGAAATATTGGAATCTTGGTAACAACACTGTTTTAGCACATCGAACTTTTTTAGGAGCAATTATAACCTACGACAAATCTAACATTCCATTTTCTCGTAGTTATTTTGCAGGAGGGTCAAACGATATTAGAGCTTGGAGAACATATGATTTAGGACCAGGAACTAGAAAACCAGGATTAGAATATAATATTGGTAGTTTAAAATTTTTATCGAGTTTTGAATATCGATTTAATGTATTAGGTTCTTTAAAAGGAGCTTTATTTGTTGATGCAGGAAATATTTGGGACATTACTAATTCTCAATTCACTGAAGAAAGTACTAAGTTTAAAAATATAAAATCTTTAACTAATATGGCGGTTGGTTCTGGTTTCGGACTTCGTTATGATTTTAAGTTTTTAATAGCACGATTAGATTTAGGCTTTAAAGTACATGAACCTTATTTAGAGAATAATAAGTGGTTTAAGAACTTCGATTTCTCTAGCTCTGTATTAAATATAGGAATTAATTACCCTTTTTAATTTTTATTATCAATTCACTTGCTGTTATTTCTTATTAATACGTTGAAAATTTCTTATTTTTGATGCGCTAAACACAACTAAAAACAAATAAAATGGCTCATACTATTAAGGCTGGTGTTGCTACCGGTAAAGAAGTTCAAGCAATATTTCAATTAGCTAAAGATAAAAATTTTGCATTACCTGCTGTAAATGTTGTAGGTTCTAATACCGTAAACACTGTTTTAGAAACTGCAAAAGAATTAAACTCACCAGTAATAATTCAGTTTTCTAATGGTGGAGCTCAATTTAATGCAGGTAAAGGTTTATCAAACGAAAATGAAAAAGCTGCTATTGCTGGGGCTGTTGCAGGAGCAAAACATGTGCACTTATTAGCTGAAGCTTATGGAATTCCTGTAATATTACATACAGATCATGCTGCTAAAAAATTATTACCTTGGATTGATGGTTTATTAGATGCAAGTGAGCAGTTTTATAAAGAAACAGGAAAATCTCTTTATAGTTCTCATATGATAGATTTATCTGAAGAACCTATTGAGGAAAATATTGAAATTTGTAAAAAATACCTAGCTCGTATGAGTAAAATAGGTATGACTTTAGAAATTGAGTTAGGAATAACTGGTGGTGAAGAAGATGGCGTAGATAATTCTGATGTTGATGTTTCTAAGTTATACACACAGCCAGAGGAAGTTGCCTTTGCTTATGAAGAATTAATGAAAGTAAGCGATCAATTTACAATCGCTGCTGCTTTTGGTAATGTTCATGGAGTTTACAAGCCGGGTAATGTGAAATTAACACCGAAAATTTTAAAGAACTCTCAAGAATATATTTCAAAAAAGTATGATGTTCCTCATAATACAATTGATTTTGTTTTTCATGGCGGATCAGGTTCTACTTTAGAAGAAATAAGAGAAGCAATTGGTTACGGAGTTATAAAAATGAATATTGATACTGATTTACAGTATGCCTTTACCGAAGGTGTACGTGATTATGTTTTAGATAAAAAAGAATACTTGGCTACTCAAATTGGTAATCCTGATGGAGCTGACAAACCTAATAAAAAACACTACGACCCTCGTAAATGGCTAAGAGAAGGCGAGTTAACATTTAAGACACGTCTTAAAAAAGCATTTGAAGATTTAAATAATGTAAACACTTTATAGTATTCATAACTTCTAAAAAACAAGCACTTAGAATAATCTAAGTGCTTTTTTTTTATTTATCAAAAGTAAAGTTCACAAAAATCATTTACATTTGTCGTCAGCTCTTTTCTTAAAATATAAAGAGTTAACCAAAAACAAACAACAAAATATAAACTAAACTATGGCTTGGTTTAAACGTACAGACAAAGGGATTCAAACCCCAACCGAAGAGAAAAAAGACACGCCTAAAGGCTTGTGGTATAAAACACCTAGTGGTAAAGTAATAGATACTGATGAACTAAAGAAAAACTTATATGTAAGTCCAGAAGATGGATACCATGTTCGTATTGGAAGTCATGAGTATTTCGAACTTTTTTTTGATGACAATAATTTTGTTGAATTAAATACAACTTTAACATCAAAAGATCCTTTAAAATTTGAAGACACTAAAAAATATCCAGATCGCTTAAAAGCGGCACAAAAGAAAACTGGTTTAAAAGATGCTGTTCGTACAGCTGTAGGTAAATCTTACGGAAACAATATCGTTATTGCTTCTATGGATTTTGCTTTTATCGGTGGATCTATGGGTAGTGTTGTAGGAGAAAAAATAGCAAGAGCTATTGATTATGCTATAAAAAATGAACTTCCTTTTTTAATGATTTCAAAATCTGGAGGAGCACGTATGATGGAAGCATCATTATCTTTAATGCAATTAGTAAAAACATCAGCTAAATTGGCACAATTAGCAGATGCTAAAATTCCGTACATATCATTATGTACCGATCCAACTACTGGAGGAACAACAGCTTCATTTGCAATGTTGGGTGATATTAATATTGCTGAACCTAATGCTTTAATTGCATTTGCGGGGCCACGTGTTGTAAAAGACACAACAGGTAAAGAATTACCTGAAGGTTTTCAACGATCTGAATTTGTATTAGAACATGGTTTCTTAGACGGGATTTACGAACGTAAAAATCTAAAAAAACAAGTAAATTTATATATAGACTTGATTCAGAATCAACCTATAAGAGCATAAAAAAAAGCTAGCTAACGCTAGCTTTTTTTTTGTTTTCATCCTGCTTAAAAACACTCATTTCTATACATTTCAAATAAAAAAATATTTGTACATTTGCAGCATCAATAAAAACATTATTGGTGTACATAAAAATCATTTAAATAATATTGGAATGTATTTAACAAAAGAAGTAAAAGAAGGATTATTCGAAAAACACGGTAAAGGTAAAGCTGATACTGGTACTTCGGAAGGACAAATTGCATTGTTCACATTTAGAATCAACCACTTAACTGAGCACTTAAAAAGAAATCGTAAAGATTTTAATACAGAGCGTTCATTAGTAAAGATGGTAGGTAAGCGTAGAAGTTTACTAGATTACTTAAAGAAAACAGAAATCAACAGATATCGTGCGATTATCGTAGAATTAGGAATTAGAAAATAATTCTCACAAAAAAGAGGCTCTATAAACGTGCCTCTTTTTTATTTTAAAAAAAGTTCATTTCTATCTAACTAATAGAAATTTATATAAAAAACTCAAGATTTTTAACAACAATTTTGAATTTCCATTGCAACAACAAACAATAACAACACAACAACAAACAATTTAAAAATTTAGAATTAAAATTTATGATTCCAAAAGTATTTAGAGAGGTCATTGACCTTGGAGATGGAAGAACCATCTCATTAGAAACGGGTAAGTTAGCAAAACAAGCCCATGGTTCGGTTGTTGTTCAAATGGGAAAAGCAATGTTGTTATGTACTGTAGTATCTAGCTACAAGGCAGGAACAGTTGATTTCTTGCCATTAACGGTAGATTATAGAGAGAAGTTTGCAGCTGCCGGTCGTTATCCAGGTGGTTTCTTTAAAAGAGAAGCTAGACCAAGTGATGGTGAAGTATTAACAATGCGTCTTGTAGACCGTGTTTTACGTCCATTATTCCCAAAAGATTACCATTCAGAAGTACAAGTAATGATCCAATTAATGTCTCATGATGAAGATGTTATGCCAGATGCATTAGCAGGTTTAGCAGCATCAGCAGCTATTCAATTATCAGATTTCCCTTTCGAATGCCCAATTTCTGAAGCACGTGTTGCTAGAGTAAATGGGGAATTTGTAATCAACCCAAACAGAGCACAATTAGCAGAATCTGACATCGATATGATGATTGGAGCATCAGCTGATTCTGTAATGATGGTTGAAGGTGAAATGGATGAGATTTCTGAAGAAGAAATGGCAGATGCAATTAAATTTGCTCATGAATCTATTAAGATTCAGTGTGCTGCTCAAGTACGTTTAGCAGAAGCTTTCGGTAAGAAAGAAACAAGAGAATACGAAGGAGAAAGAGAAGACGAAGAAGTTGCTGCAAAAATAAATGACCTTGCATACGATAAGTGTTATGCTATCGCTAAAAAAGGAACGTCTAAGGCAGAGCGTTCTGCTGCTTTTGCTGAAGTAAAAGAAGAAGTAAAAGCTGCTTTTACTGAAGAAGAATTAGCAGATTATGGTGATTTAGTTGGAAAATATTTCAATAAATCTCAAAAAGCTGCTGTTCGTGAATTAACTTTAGCTGAAGGATTACGTTTAGACGGTCGTAAGACTGATGAAATTAGACCAATTTGGTGTGAGGTAGATTATTTACCTTCTACACACGGTTCATCAATTTTTACTCGTGGAGAAACGCAAGCATTAGCAACTGTTACTTTAGGAACATCAAGAGATGCAAATAAAATAGACATGCCATCTTACGAAGGTGAAGAGAATTTCTATTTACATTATAACTTCCCTCCTTTTTGTACAGGTGAAGCAAGACCATTAAGAGGAACGTCTCGTAGAGAAGTTGGTCATGGTAACTTAGCGCAACGTGGATTAAAAGGAATGATTCCAGACGATTGTCCTTATACAGTAAGAGTAGTATCTGAAGTATTAGAATCTAACGGTTCTTCTTCTATGGCTACAGTTTGTGCTGGTACGATGGCATTAATGGATGCGGGTGTTAAAATGACAAGACCAGTTTCTGGTATTGCTATGGGATTAATTTCTGATGGTGATCGTTACGCAGTTTTATCTGATATTTTAGGTGACGAAGATCACTTAGGTGATATGGACTTTAAAGTAACGGGGACTTCGGAAGGAATTACTGCATGTCAAATGGATATTAAAGTAAAAGGTTTAGGTTACGAAATTTTAGTGAATGCACTAAAACAAGCTCGTGACGGTCGTTTACATATTTTAGAGAAATTAACTGACACGATTGCTTCAGCAAACGAAGAAGTTAAAGAGCACGCTCCTAAAATGATTAACAGACGTATTCCTAATGATATGATTGGTGCATTTATTGGACCAGGAGGTAAACATATTCAAGAATTACAGAAAGAAACAGGAACTACAATTGTAATTACTGAAGACGCTGTAACTGAAGAAGGAATTATTGAAATCTTAGGAACTGATCCTGCAGGAATAGAAGAAGTTATTACTCGTATCGAGTCTATGCTTTTCAAGCCAACAGTAGGTAGTGCTTACCAGGTTAAAGTAATTAAAATGTTAGATTTTGGTGCAGTTGTAGAATATATGGATGCTCCAGGAAACGAAGTTTTATTACACGTTAGTGAATTAGCTTGGGAACGTACAGAAAACGTTACTGATGTAGTAAATATGGGTGATATTTTTGATGTGAAGTATTTCGGTCAGGATCCAAGAACTCGTAAAGAAAAAGTTTCTCGTAAAGCATTGTTACCAAAACCAGAAGGTTTTGTTGCAAGACCACCAAGAGATGATAAACGTTCTGGCGGACGTGATAACAGAAGCAGAGATAACCGCGGGCGTGATGACAGAAAACCAAGAGAACCTAGAAAAGAAGAGTAAAAATCTTTCCTATAAAATTAAAAAAAGGCAACCATATGGTTGCCTTTTTTGTTACCTTATTAACAGGGAGATCTTAGAGTTATAAACATCTAAAAAAAACACTAAAACTAGCAATATTTCAAGAGTTTTGTTTTTGACCATTCCCCAATAATCATAATAAAAACTATACTCTATAAAGAAATCCATATATAAAACAAATCTAATGAGCTTTACCCTACCTTATTTAAAATAAAAAAAGCATGTTTTTTTACTTATGTTGTTCTAGTTTTATTTTTCTTTGCAATCTACACATGAAAATACAACGAATAACATATTTATCAATAGGAACCAATAAAGGTGATAAGCTCGAAAACATTCAGAATGCAATTAATATAATTGCTGATAAAATTGGTGCTGTCCTTAAAATTGCTTCCGTATATAAAACACCTTCATTAGGTTTTGATGGTGCCGACTTTTACAATACCTGTATTAAAGTTTCTACTTATTTGCCACCCGAAAGCTTAATTAAAAGTCTGCTTGCAATAGAGAGCGAATTAGGAAGAACTAGGAAAGATACAGGAGGTTATGCAGACAGAATTATTGATATCGATATTATTTTATTTGAAGATGAAATTATTTTCTCTAAAAATCTTATTGTACCGCATCCGCGGATGTTAGATCGAAAGTTTGTATTGGTTCCTTTAGTAGAAATTGCTAGAAATACCATTCATCCAATAGAAAAAAAGCATTTATATATTTGTTTAGAAAATTGTATAGACAATTCAGAAATCACACTTGTTAAAGAGCAATTAAAAAGACCAACTCCTATTACCGAAAAATATAATTACATTGCTATAGAAGGAAATATTGGAGCAGGAAAAACATCATTAGCTAATATGATGTCTGACGAATTTAACGCAAAAATCGTGTTAGAACGTTTTGCTGATAATCCGTTTTTACCAAAATTTTATGAAGATAATGAGCGTTATGCTTTTCCGTTAGAAATGAGTTTTTTGGCGGATAGATATCAGCAATTAACAGATGATTTAGCACAATTTGATTTATTTAAAAACTTTATTGTTTCTGATTACTACATTTTTAAATCTTTAATTTTTGCCCAAGTTACCTTGCAAAAAGACGAGTATAAATTATACCGTAAAATGTTCGATTTAATGTACAAAGAAATCACTAAACCTGATTTATATGTGTATTTATATCAAAATACAGAACGTTTATTAGAAAACATTAAAAAGCGAGGAAGAGATTACGAACAAAATATAGAAGCTAGTTATTTACAAAAAATACACGATGGTTACAGCAACTTTATAAAAACAGAACCCAATTTAAATATTTTAATTATAGATGTTTCTGATTTAGATTTTGTGAACAACACTGAAGATTATGACCTTATCATTAATAAAATAAAAAACCATACCGTATAAAAAAAGCGAGCTTAATAGCTCGCTTTTTTTATTATTTTTTCAATTCTAATTTTTCTGCAAAGTAATCACAAAAATCTCGCATGGTTGCCCCCATTTTAGCATCGTCTGTAGCTCTTTCAAATGACGCTGCCATAGACACTAATGTTTGATGATAAAACTGCTTCATCTCATCAACAGGCATGTCTTTTGTCCAAAGATCCATACGCAAAGTATCTTTTTTCTTATGATCCCAAACCGATAACATGATTGCCTTAGAAGGTTCGTTATCAATTCCGCCATCTTCGGCATTCCATGAAATTTCTTCAGGAACTTTATTCTCGTCTAACCCTACCTTAAATGTTATTTTAGAAGTGTGCTCTATCGCCATTATTTCTTTGGTTTATATTTTGAATTCTTGAAGATTTCCTCTTCGTTTTTTTGTAATAATTCTTGCAAAGATACGTCATTCTTTTGCATGTACGAACGTACAATCTGCCAACCAATAAACTCCCCTATTCTACCTGGGGATTGATTGTCTTGCTCCATATAAAACTTAGAAAAAGGGGCTATATCTATAAAGCGTTTATCTAATTCTTTATTGGTACTATACAACATATCTTTTTCAATAAAATATTTCCAAATATGTTCTTCATTACTTTTTGCCCAATCATATTTAACTTTAGAATAGCCTATTTTTTGATCATCAGAAACCATAGGTAAATAGGTATCTAACAAATACATTCTTTTTCCTTTTTGAATTATCTTATCAATAAAACTTCTTTGTTTCCCCGAAAACACTTGTGCATTTATGATTGCTTTTGCTACATCTACAATAATATGTTTTTTATCATTGTTTTGCTTTACATAAACCGGATAATCATTATAAAACCGATGATTTTCCCCAAGATAAGCATCTAAAGAAATTAACAATAAACTATCGGCATATACAATGCGATTATCATAGTCGATATTTGTTAACATTGTAATTACTCTCGGGCTTTTAAACTTCGGATTGTAATATTTTAAATGCTTAAAAAGTGATGTTAACTCAGCCTTTAAAGTATCTATGCTTTTATAAACTTTTTGAGTTTCATTAAACAATTCTCTTTCATCCTCGTTATTTATTTTATTCACCCAAACACTATCAGGTTGTGGCGGAAACAACAACGGATATTTTTTTTTTGTTTGATTTAAATTATTTGGAGTCGTTGTATAAAAATCAACATCAAACCGATCTATATTTACAACAACATCAATATTAGAAACATCAACTTTAAAATTAATAGCTGCCTCTTTTTTACAAGACATTAAACCAGAAACTAAAACACAAAGTGCTAAAATTTTTCTCATGAACTTTAGTATATTTACATTCAACATTACAACGTCGAAATTACTAAAATAGTTTATATCCTTTTTATATAAACCTTTATAAAATCTATCTGATTATGAATACACCTAAAGTTTCAGAACATATTGTACAATGGCTAAAAGAATACGCAACAAATTCTGATGTTAACGGATTTGTAGTTGGTGTTTCTGGTGGTATAGATAGTGCTGTAACCTCCACTTTATGTGCTAAAACGGGTTTACCTACTTTATGTGTCGAGTTACCAATTCATCAGGCAGAAAGTCAAATAAACAGGGCAAATGAACATATTAAACAATTAAAAGAACGTTTTAGCAATGTTACGGAAGCAGAAGTAAATTTAACCAGTACTTTTGAAGATTTTAAAACCGTGGTTCCTAAAGTTGAAAAATCAGCAAAAACCGATTTAGCCTTAGCAAATACACGTGCGCGTTTACGCATGACTACTTTGTATTATTTTGCAGGTTTACACGGATTATTAGTAGCCGGAACTGGTAATAAAGTAGAAGATTTTGGCGTAGGTTTTTACACCAAGTATGGTGATGGAGGTGTTGATTTAAGTCCTATTGCAGATTTAGTTAAATCTGAAGTATTTGACTTAGCTGCATATTTAGAAGTGCCACAATCAATTCAAAAAGCACAACCTACAGATGGTTTATTCGGTGACAGCAGAACAGACGAAGATCAAATAGGTGCGTCGTATGATGAATTAGAATGGGCAATGCAAATGCAAAACGAAGGTAAAACCAATGCTGATTTTTCTGACAGAGAACTAGAAGTGTTTAAAATATACACTCGTCTTAATCGAATTAATCAGCACAAAATGGTCCCTATTCCTGTTTGCGAAATACCTAGTAACCTAAAGTAAATTAACCAACAGCATTTGTCGTTTAATCTTTTGATAGGCATGTTTTTTATGTCCGTTCGAAATTTTAAACGGCAACAGTAAAATCAACCTTAGTAGTTCAAAAAAATTTAGCAATTTTTTCATAATATCTTTTTCTTTTTTTCGTAACGAAATTACTAAAAATAAATGATATTATAAAAAGGAGAAACACTTATATATTAATATCTAAACCACTCTGTTAAGTTTCTCGAATAATCGCTTTTTTAAATCGGTGTAATTAGAAATTTCTTCTAAATCGAGAACTGCATTTTGCGTTTGTACTTCGTGCATTATCTCTTTAATTTTTTCTTCAATTAAAACCCTTCTTAAATTTAACACAGCATCTGAAACTAGTTTAGGCAATATTTTTACCGTTTCTGTCACAAAAATCTCTTTTCGCTCCCAATCGCTTAAAGAATATTTTTCTTCATCCATTAAAATATTGGTTACTAAATTTGATATTTCTTGATTTTCATGCATTATTAATTGATCGATAGAAATTTTTTCATCTTGATTTAACTGATGCACTAATTGATAATAAGTTAATTTAAAAATTTCGTTGGCAAACTCAATTTCATCTTCTTGTAAATTTAAATAAAGCTCATTAGAAACCGTATTTTGATATTCTTCTTTTTCCATGACTGGGCGACCTTTTTCATCAACGCCATCAACCCAATTTACAAAATCGATTACTTCATTTCCGTACAACAACAATATTCTTATAATTTCTTTTTCTAAAATATTAAGTTGATCAATTTTCTGACGACCTTTTCCTCCTCCTTTTACAAGACCTAACGAAGCTTTTTCTTGTTGTGATGAATATTCCGCTTGCGGTTGATAAGAACTACTACCTTGACTCTGTTTATTAGAATTAGCTAATCCTTTACTTATCAACTGTGCTAATTCGCTAAACAAAACACGTTCAGAAATATCCATAATACGCGCACATTCTTGCACGTATACTTCTCGCTGAATGCCATCAGGAATTTTAGAAATACTGGTAACAATATCACGAATTAATCCTGCTTTTTTTACAGGATCATTCGCTGCATCTTCCATTAACAAAGACACTTTAAACTCAATAAAGTCTTGTGACTTTTCGTCTAAATATTGTTTTAATTCTTCTGTAGAATGTGCTTTTGCAAAACTATCAGGATCTTCGCCTTCAGGAAAAGAAACTACTTTTACATTCATTCCTTGTTCAAGAATCAAATCGATACCACGAATAGAAGCTCTAATTCCGGCTGCATCGCCATCAAATAATACGGTAATATTTTTAGTTAATCGATTTACCAATCGAATTTGATCGGAAGTAAGCGCAGTACCAGAAGAAGCAACCACATTTTCTACTCCCGATTGATAAAAAGAAATAACATCAGTATATCCTTCTACCAAATAACAGTTATCTTGTTTTGCTATCTCTTTCTTTGCATGATAAATTCCGTATAAAATTTTACTTTTATGGTAAATATCACTCTCTGGAGAGTTTAAATATTTTGCTGCTTTTTTATCGTTGGTAAGTATTCTACCTCCAAAACCTAAAATACGCCCCGACATACTGTGTATCGGAAACATTACACGACCTTTAAAACGATCAAATTTTTTGATTTGTGGCCCGCCTTCCTTTACAATTGTTAAACCTGTAGATTTTAAATACTTTAAATCATAGCCCTTTGCTAATGCTACATCAGTAAAATTAGTCCATTCATCCTTACAATATCCTAAATCAAATTTTTCGATAATATCTTCTCTAAAACCTCTTTCTTTAAAGTAAGACAATCCGATTGCACGCCCCTTTTGGCTGTTCATTAATACATCGTGAAAGTAATCTTTAGCAAATTTAGATGCCAAAAACATACTTTCTCTTTCGTTCAGCTGCTCTTTTTGCTCGTCAGACTGCTCGGTTTCTTCAATTTCGATGTTGTATTTTTTAGCCAACCATTTAATTGCCTCCGGATACGTGTAATGCTCATGTTCCATCAAAAAAGAAACTGCGTTCCCTCCTTTTCCTGTACTAAAATCTTTCCATATCTGTTTTACAGGCGATACCATAAAAGACGGAGTTCTCTCATCTGTAAACGGACTTAAGCCTTTAAAACTACTTCCTGATTTTTTTAATTGCACAAATTCACCTATCACCTCGGCTACTTGGGCGGCTTCAAAAACTTTTTCTATGGTTTGTTGGGTTATCATATAGGACTTTAAATACAGCTAGCAAATATACTAGTTTTAAATGCGTTTATGTTAATACAGAAATCTCTTACTCTTTTTACTTGTCTAAATCATATAAATATATAATTTTGCCACAAATTTACCTTTTATGAAAAAATTCACATCTTTATATATTATATTACTGTTAACTTTAAATGTAGTTGCACAAGAAACTATTATCATTCCTGATATTGGTTTGGAAGAATGTCTAATCGATTTAGGAATAGACTCTAACGGTTTAAACGGAAGTATTTTGGTTAGTGACGCAAGACATGTTGTTAACTTAAATGTAAACGACCCGATAACAAATAAACTTTTACCTAATGTACATTCGAAAATTAAAGATTTAACAGGTCTTGAAAGTTTTCCTAATTTAAAACGTATCGATTGCTTTGGTAATAATATTACTAAAATAGATTTATCTAAAAGTACCTCTATTACATTTTTAAACTGTAGTGATAACCAAATAGAGCGTCTTGACCTTCGTAATAATGTTGAGTTAATTTATGTGAGTTGTGATAATAATGAGTTAACAGAACTTATTCTTGGAGACAACAAAAATCTTGAAAGCCTATATTGCAGTTTTAATCGTTTAACCAACTTAGATGTTAAAGGGTGTACGAAATTAGAAAGTTTAGACACTACTAGTAATGAAATTGATGCTATTATTGTAAATGACAAACAGCTAAACAATATTCCACAAGCATGGTATAAAGACGAAACAGCTGCATATACAAACAATGCCGGTTATACAGAAACTACCACCGTAGCTACTCCTACACCTAAAAGCAAACCAACGGTAACGCAACCTGTAGTAAAAAAAGCTCTACCTGTACAAAATAATACTACTAAACAAACAGCTTCTAATTATTATGAAAAGTTTCAGCTTTCTGTAGTTACTGAGTATGACAAATTAGTTTTAACAGCTGCTCATATACAAAGTAAAAAGGACGAATTACAACAACAATATAATTTAAATCCAGCTCAGTTAACTGAATGGATTAATAAATACTCTAGCTTATTAGTTTCTAATAACAATGTAGTTAAAAGTACAGATGTTGGCTTACCACAAAAACATTCTGTTGCTTATTATTCTAAATTTAAGAAATCGGCTGTAGAAGAATATGAAAAAGCAATTTTAACACCTTCTTATTTACAAAGTAAAAAAGAAGAAGTGCAAAAAAAGTATAATTTAAATGCTGAAGAATTTACGCAGTGGATTAATTTACTAGGTGATTCTGCTCTTAAACCTAAAACTACACAACCACAAGAAACTGCAAAAAGTTATTACGAGAAGTTTCAAAAATCAGTAGCTAAAGAATATGAATACGCTGTTTTAAATGCAACACACATTCAAAATAAAAGAAGCGAAATACAACAAAAATATAATTTGACTACTGAACAACTTAATCAATGGATTAAGAAACACAGTAAAATTATATCGCACTAAAAATACTTTTACCTAAAACAAAAAAGACCACATTTATTAAAATGTGGTCTTTTTTTTGTTTTATCAATAATTATTAATTCTGATGATAGTACTAATATATGCTTTTAACATAAATTACGAAACTGCTCTTAATTTCTTTAAAGCTGATTTTGTTACTTTAGATTCAGCATATTCTTTGGTTACCTTTAATTCCTTCTCATCTGAACTTGGCATATCAAACATTGCATCGGTTAAAATAGCTTCACACAATGAACGTAATCCACGAGCACCTAGTTTATATTCAATTGCTTTATCAACGATATAATTTAATGCTTCTTCTGTTAAGGTAAACTCAACATCATCCATAGCAAACAACTTTGTGTATTGCTTAATAATAGAGTTTTTAGGCTCGGTTAAAATAGCTCGCAATGTTTCTGCATCTAAAGGATTCATGTAGCTTAATACAGGCAAACGACCGATGATTTCTGGAATTAATCCAAATGATTTTAAATCAGAAGGAATAATGTATTGTAACAAGTTACTTTCATCAACCTTGTCTTCATCAATTGAAGCGCTATAACCTACAGCTTGCATATTTAAACGCTTGCTGATAATTCTATCAATTCCTGAAAAAGCACCACCTGCAATAAATAATATCTCCTTGGTATCTACCTCAATAAACTTCTGGTCTGGATGCTTTCTTCCTCCTTTAGGAGCTACATTTACTACAGATCCTTCTAATAGTTTTAATAAAGCTTGCTGAACACCTTCACCAGATACATCTCTAGTAATTGAAGGATTATCCCCTTTACGAGCTATTTTATCTATCTCATCGATAAAAACAATACCACGTTGTGCTTTTTCTACATCGTAATCTGCGGCTTGTAATAAGCGACTTAAAATACTTTCAACATCTTCACCAACATATCCTGCCTGTGTTAAAACTGTAGCATCTACAATAGAAAAAGGTACGTTTAACATTCTAGCAATTGTACGTGCTACCAATGTTTTACCGGTACCCGTTTCACCCACTAAAATAATGTTCGACTTCTCTATTTCAACCTCATCTTCTTCGTCTTTAGTTTGTAACAATCGCTTATAGTGATTATATACAGCTACCGACATTCCTCTTTTTGTTTGGTCTTGCCCGATTATATACTGATCTAAAAAAGCTTTAATTTCTTTTGGCTTTTTTAATGTTAAATCTTTCGATAAACCATCTGTTTTAGCTTCAGTTACTTCTTCCTCTACAATACCGTGAGCTTGCTCTATACATTTATCACAAATATGGGCATCCATACCAGCGATTAATAAATCAGTTTCTGGCTTTTTACGCCCACAAAAGGAACATTGTAAGTTTTCTTCTTTCGACATTTTATGTTACTTTATAACGTCATAACGAGTTTTACAACGTAATCTCTTTCTAAAAGAGAAATTACGTTACTCTGTTCGTAATAACAGTAATGTATTATTTTCTTGTTAAAATTTCATCTACCATTCCGTAAGCTTTTGCTTCGTCGGCTTTCATCCAATAATCACGATCAGAGTCTCTATTTACTTTGTCAACTGTTTGCCCTGAATGATTTGCAATGATAGTATACAACTCATCTTTTAATTTTAAAATCTCTCTTGCTGTAATTTCTATATCAGACGCTTGCCCTTGCGCACCTCCCATTGGTTGGTGAATCATAATACGAGAGTGTGGTAATGCTGAACGCTTTCCTTTAGCACCAGCACACATTAAAACAGCTCCCATAGATGCTGCCATACCTGTACATATTGTTGCTACATCTGGCTTTATAAATTGCATGGTATCATAAATTCCTAAACCTGCATAAACGCCTCCACCTGGAGAGTTAATGTAAATTGAAATATCTTTACTAGCATCAACACTTTCTAAGAACAATAATTGTGCTTGAATTACATTGGCTACTTGGTCGTTAACACCTGTACCTAAAAAGATAATCCTATCCATCATTAAACGAGAAAAAACATCCATTTGGGTAATATTCATCTGACGTTCTTCCATAATATATGGCGTTAAACTACTTGTTATTTTACCTAAATATGTACTGTTTATTCCGTGGTGTTTTGTTGCGTATTTTTCAAATTCTTTTCCGTAATCCATTTTAAAAATGTTTTTTGGGTTATATGGTGTAAATATAAGAACTATTTCGTTAGTATATTGTTACCGTTTATGGCTAAAAAAACCTGAATTCACATTCAGGTTTCTTATGTTTTTTATCTTTACTGAGGCATAATTAATTCAACCAATCTAGTTTTTAATAAATAGATTGCTTCGTTCCTCGCAATGACATTTATTTATATACTTCTTTGATGAAATCTTCGTAAGAAAGTTCTTTCGAATCAAAACTCATATTCTCTTTATAGAAACCTAATAATTTTTGGCTAATTAATTGAGATTGTAATTTCTGAGCTTCTTCTTGGTTTTGTAATACTCTACCAGCGATATCGTCTAACTCTTTTTCTTCTGGATTCATGTTACCAAACTGTGCCATTTGCGAACGGATAAACCCTTTTGCATAATCCACTAATTCTTTATAATCAATCTTAATATCGTTATCTTTCATAACCTTTCCTTCGATTAATTGGTAACGTAAACCTTTTTCAGATTTATTATATTCTGCTACAGCTTCATCAGCAGTTAATTGCTTTTCTCCTGCAGTTTGTAACCACTTTTGCAAAAATTCAGTAGGCAACTCAAATTTTGTATTCTCTACTAAGTTTTCAGTAATTGCATTTAATAATTGCTGATCTGCTTGTTGTTGAAATTGCTTTTCAGCATCTTCTTTAATTTTATCTTTTAACTCAGATACTGTGCTTACACTTCCGTCAGCAAATAGTTTATCAAATAATTCTTTATCTAATTCTGCAGCTTCTATTTTTGTAACTTCTTCTATTGTAAAAGTAACAGCAACATCTAAACCATGAACCGCTTCGTGAGCAACACCTAAAGCATCTTGCAATTTGTGCTCATCTTCAAATAAACTCTTTGTTTTTAATTCTAAAACATCACCAACTTTAGCACCTACAAACTTCTTTAAGTTTGTTTTACCTTTAATATCTTTTACAGAAATTGTTGATTTTTTATTAATCTCCTCAGCTTCGTTTACAAACGTACCAGTAATGTTAGCTTCTTCTGTAGCTGCATCAATAGGTGAAATCTTACCGTAACGAGTTTGAATATTTTCAATTTCCTTAGTTAATAACTCATCCGTTGCGATGATATTATATTGCGTAACCTTATTTTTAGGCTTTAAGTTTACATCAAACTCAGGAGCTAATCCTAATTCGAATTCAAAAGAGAACTTCTCTGCATCCCAGTTAAAATTATCTTCTACTCTTGGTAATGGGTTTCCTAAAATATCTAATTTTTCTTCTGCTAAATATTTATTTAACGATTGTTGTAAAAGCTTGTTTACTTCATCAATCATTATTGATTTCCCGTATTGCTTCTTAACCATTCCCATTGGCACTTGACCTTTTCTAAATCCTGGAATGTTTGCTTTTTTACGGTAATCTTCTAATTGTTTTGTTACTGTAGCTTGGTAATCTTCAGCAACTATATCAACTTTTATAACTGCGTTTAACGCATCTACGTTTTGTTTTGTAATATTCATCTTAAAATCTGTTTCTTTAAAATCGGGTGCAAAATTAGTTTATTTTTACCTTTTCTGCAAAAGGTTTAACTCTTTCGTTTTCAGCTACATCTTATCTTCATCTAGTAACGAAAACAAGAACGATCTGAATACTGATAACAGCACACTAAATAAAAGTGCTGTAAAAAATCCGCTTACTGCAAAGCCAGTAACTAAGCTACTTGCTAGCATTATAATAATGGCATTAATTACAAATAAAAATAACCCTAACGTTACAATAGTTGCAGGCAATGTAAAAAACACTAATAACGGACGTACAAACATGTTTAATAACGAAATTACTACAGCTACAATTATTGCTGTTACATAACTTGTTACAACCACACCTGGTAATACACTTGCTAATATGATAACTGCCAACGCAGTTAGCAATAATTTTAAAAATAGTTTCATTACTTTTATGTTTTACAGATAAAAAGCGATAATCATACCAAAACCAAAAACCTGCAGTTTTGTCAGTCTTAAAAATAAAACTACTCACAAAAACCAAACAATGACTAAAGAAAATTTAGAAAAATATATACAATCTATCTTGCCAATGCCCACAGAAAAAGCTAAATTATTAACAGCGAGGTTCGAGTTAGTTGAAATTAAAAGCAATGTTGCTATTTTGGCCGAAAACAAAACGCCGAAAGCGACTTACATATTAGAATCCGGACTCGTTAGATCGTACACCGTTAATAGTAACGGTGATGAAATTACTACCAATATTTTTTCTCCTTTTTGTTTTGCAAACGACTTTTTATCATTTTTCAAACAAAAACCAAGCAGTGAAAACTTTAAGAGCCTTACGGATTGTGTTTTATGGAAAATGAAATATAATGATGTACAAGAAAGCTTTCATACCATACCAGAGTTTAGAGAGTTTGGAAGAATGATGTTGATTATGAATTATTCGAATCTTAAAGATCGCATGTTTGGCATGATAAAAGATTCTGCCGAAAAACGCTATTTAAAATTAATGAAACAGCAGCCTGAAATCCTTAAAAACGTACCCTTAAAAATTTTAGCTTCTTATTTAGGTATTACTGACACTTCGTTAAGTAGAATCAGAAAAGAAATCTCTTTAAAATAACACAAATACACTTCCACCTAATGTCTAAAAATTAGGTTGATTCCTAAGACGTTTTCTAGTAACTTCGCTAACTAAAATCACTCTTTTTCTAACTCACAAATGCGATATTTTATACACTTAGGATTCGATGGCACCGATTACAGTGGTTGGCAAAGACAAAACAGCACCCAAAACACGGTTCAAGAAGCCTTAGAACAAACACTTTTTAAACTCTTTAAGAAAAGAATAAGCGTTTATGGTTGCGGTCGAACCGATGCAGGTGTGCATGCTAGTCAATATGTTATAGACATCAATCTTGATGAACCACCTAATTTCGACTTAAAATTTAGGCTAAATAAGAATCTACCTAATAGCATCGCCATTTTTGAAATATTTGAAGTCAACGAAGATCAATATGCCCGTTATGGTGCAGTATCACGCACCTACGATTATTTTATACATTGGAAGAAAAACCCAATACTATTTCACAATAGTTCTTTTTATGAAAATTTAAAACTAGACTTCGAATTAATGAAAAAAGCTGTGGCTCTTATTCGTGAAACTAAAGATTTTAAGGCGCTGTGTAAACAACCACATTTATACGATAATACACTTTGTGAGATAAGTAATTGCGAATTGTTTATTGATGAAGCACAAGGACGCATGCGCTTTACGATTACTGGTAGTCGTTTTTTGCGCGGCATGGTAAGAATTTGTGTGTATTATTTGCTAGAAGTCGGGCGTTGTAAAATTACAGTAGCTGAATTTACCGAAATTTTGAATCTAAAAAAAGAACTAAAAATTAAGTATTCCGCTCACCCAAACGGTCTTTTTCTCAGCAAGGTGGAATATCCTTTTTTAAAATTGGATGACTCATATAATTTGGTAAAAATACTGAGCGTTGGATTGGAGTAATTAAAACCTAACAGAAACGCATCAAAAAATCACTTTAAAAAACCGATAAGCGCTGTATAAAAATCCTTCGGATTTTCAGCATGTAGCCAATGCCCTGCGTTCGTTATTTTTTTTATGGTCGAATTCGGAAAGTGCGCATTGATAATCGGTTCTTCATTTACCGAAATATAACCTGAGTTTTCTCCTTTTAAAAACAAGGTTTCACCTTCAAAAACGGTAAACGAAGGTAAAGCTTCACCTACTTCGTTATTATTCTCAGTCAACGATTTCAAATTAAAACGAAATCCGTATTGATCTTTCGTTTTCCTGTACACGCTTTTTAATAAGAATTGTCGCACGCCAACTTCCGGAATTAATCCTGACAGTTTTTCATCTATCAAGCTTCGTGAATCTTGAATCGTAAAATCAACAGAATTCAAAGCCTCTAAAATATCATGATGATGTGGCGGATACATTCTTGGTGAAATATCAGCAACCACCAATTTACTAACCAAATCAGCATACTCAGTAGCAAATAACATTACTGTTTTACCGCCCATAGAATGCCCTAATAAAGCTACCTTTTCTAAATTATAATGTTGTATATAATTATATAAATCGGCTACCATTACTTCGTAATTAAATTCATCAGAATGAAAACTACGACCATGATTTCTTTGATCTATTAAATGTACTTCAAATCCGTCTTCCCCTAATTTGCTAGCATGGCTTTTCCAATTATCACCCATACCAAAATAACCGTGCAAGATTAACAACGGTTTTCCTTCTCCTATTATTCTAGAATGTAAAATTTGCATCTTATTGTAATCTGTGTAAATACATATTCACCACGTTTTCTAAACCTAAATACAACGACTCAGAAATAAGCGCGTGCCCTATTGAAACTTCGGCTAAATTTGGAATATTTTGCTTAAAAAACTTGATATTTTCTAAATTTAAATCATGTCCTGCGTTAATACCTAAACCTAATTCGTGTGCTAAAATTGCAGCATCTGCATATGGTTTTATAGCATTTTTATTACCTAAATCAAACTGAGTTGCAAATTCTTCGGTGTATAATTCAATACGATCTGCACCTGTTTTAGCCGCGGCTTCAATCAACTTTAAATCTGTATCAATAAAAATTGAAGTTCTAATTCCGTTATTCTTAAATTCCGAAATAACTTCTTGTAAATACGATTGATTCGCTACAGTATCCCAACCGGCATTTGATGTTAAAGTATCTACACTATCTGGCACCAAGGTTACTTGTGTTGGTTTTATTGCTAACACCATTTTCATGAATTGATCAATCGGATTTCCTTCAATATTATATTCGGTAGTTACAACCGATTTTAAATCATAAGCATCTTGGTAACGAATATGTCGTTCATCTGGTCGTGGGTGAATCGTAATTCCCTCTGCACCAAAATCCTGAATATCGGCTGCTACCTTTAATAAATCAGGTGTATTTCCACCTCTAGAATTACGTAACGTAGCAATTTTATTAATATTTACACTTAACTTTGTCATCTCATAAAATTAGGCTACAAAGATAATCATTAAAACATTTTAAACTATATTCGTAGTAATGAATGTGAACGAATTTATACTTAAAGAAATTAAAGCACTTACTTTAAAAAGCACTGTAAAAAGCGCTTTAAAAGTATGTAAAGATCTACCTATAACTCATATTCCTATTATTGAAAACGGTAAACTAATTGGTTGTTTACCCGAAAGTGATGTTCATACGATTGAAAACAAAGAAGATTTACTTAGTGAATACACTTATTTACTAGATCATTTTTACTCTAATGAAAAAACAACGCTTTTAGACTTAATTGTATTATTTGCTGATAACGACTGTAATTTAATTCCGGTTTTAGACAAAGACATGAATTATGTTGGTTATTATGAATTAAGCGACATCTTAGATGCTTTTGCCGACAGCCCTTTTTTACACAATGAAAGTGAAACTTTAATCATAGAAAAGAACAAAAATGATACTTCTATGGGTGAAATTGCTCAAATAGTAGAAACTAACGGCGGAAAATTACTAGGTCTTTACACCTCTTCTGAAAATCAGGATAATATTCAGGTTACTTTAAAAATTAATACTGAAGAAATAAACGAAATCATTCAAACTTTTCGAAGATATGACTACAATGTTATCACAAAACATGAAGATGATTTTTATTTAGAAGAACTAAAAGATAGAGCTTCTTATTTAAAAAAATACTTAGATATGTAGTTTACATATTTATACCATAAAACATTATTACAAGTGAAAAAAGTAGCTATTTACGGTCAGGCCTATACAATTTCTGCTGAAAAAGAAATTAAAATATTAGTATCGGCATTAGAAAAAAACAAAATTGTTATTTTTTTTGAAAAAGAGTTTTATGACTTATTAGTTGCAAACAATTCTTTATCAAAAAAGTATCCTACCTATGCACATTTTAATGACTTATCAAATTCTTTTGATATGATGTTTACTATTGGTGGTGATGGAACTTTTTTAAGAGCCGTTACTTACATCAGAGATTTAAACATACCTGCTTTAGGTATAAATACAGGAAGATTAGGCTTTTTAGCAACAGTTCAAAAAGATCAAATTAACGAAGCAGTTGATTTATTACTAAATAAAAATTACATAACTCAAGATAGATCATTACTACAAATAGAAACCTCTCCGCAAGCAAAGGAATTTACTGAACTTGACTTTGCTCTAAACGAAATAACTATAGCCCGTAGAAATACCACATCAATGATTGGCGTAAAAACCTATTTAAACAAAGAGTACTTAACAAATTACTGGGCCGATGGTTTAATTATATCAACTCCAACAGGCTCTACAGGCTATTCATTAAGTTGTAACGGTCCTGTCATTTTGCCCGACTCTAAAAGTTTTGTTATTACACCTATCGCTCCACATAACTTAAATGCGAGGCCAATGGTAATACCTGACGACATAATAATCGATCTAGAAGTTAGCGCTCGTGAAAAAGATTACCTAATCTCGTTAGATTCTAGAATCACCACGGTTTCGGAAGGCACAAAAATTAGAATACAAAAAGCGTCCTTCACCATAAAAAGCATTTTACTTGACCACCAATCGCATTTAAGAACTCTACGAGGTAAACTTTTATGGGGAGAAGACACCAGAAACGAATCTTTATAATTGCACTGTATCACAATAAATTCAATAAAAAAAAGTTAATCAAAAAGACAGATTATTAACTTTTTAAAGCAAATTCATTTTACTATATTTGCACGCTATTTTTCTTATGAAGAACACTATTATATTCATATTATTTGCTTTTACAGCAATCACAATACAATCTCAGACTCACGAAATAGGTTTTTTCGTAGGGGGAACAAATTATGTTGGAGATATAGGTCGAAGTAGCTACATATATCCTAATGAATTAGGTGGTGGTTTAATTTACAAATACAACTTAAATCCAAGAATAGCTTTAAGAGGTACCTACACTTATATTCCTGTTTCTGGCGACGATAAAAGCTCTGAAAATTTATTCCGCCAAAACAGAGGCAATAATTTCTCTAACAATTTACATGAATTTGCTGCGGGGATAGAATTTAACTTCTTCGATTACAATATTAGTAATTACAAAACAACGTTTACTCCATATATACTAGCTGAAATTGCTGCATTTAATTACGCAAGTCCTGTAGAAAGAACTTCACCTACTACTGTTCGCTTAAAAAACAAGTTCTCTTATTCTTTGCCAGTAGGTGTAGGTATTAAAGGGCGTTTAGACGATCACTTAGCAATAGCTTTAGAAACAGGTGTAAGAATTACAATAGTTGATGATATAGATTTTACTACAGACAAGATAAATGATTTTAATTTTGGTGGTACTGGTAATGACTGGTATATGTTTACTGGAATTTCTATTGTTTATAGTTTTGGAAGACCACCTTGTTACAAAGGTTTAGCAGAATAAATATGAAAGACAAATTACACTGTATCAACTTACAAAAAGTACCAAATCATATTGCTGTTATTATGGATGGTAATGGTAGATGGGCTAAAGGTAAAGGAATGCAACGTGTTTTTGGTCATAGAAACGCACTTACCGCAATAAGGCAAACGGCCGATGCAGCATCTGAAATAGGGGTGAAATTTGTTACATTATATGCTTTTTCTACAGAAAACTGGAACAGACCCAAACTAGAAGTAGACGCTTTAATGAGCCTACTTGTTAGCACGTTAAAAAAAGAACTACCAGATTTTCAGCGTAAAAACGTAAAAATTAATGCTATTGGTAACATAGATAGTTTACCTAAAAGTGCGCAAAAAATACTTGCAAAAGTTATTAGCGAAACAGAAAACAACACTAAAATCACCTTAACTTTTGCTTTAAGTTATGGTTCTAGAGAAGAAATTGTTAACACAATCAAAAACATATCTAAAAAAGTTGTTAATAACGAGCTCGATATTGAAAAAATAGACGAAAAAATTATAAATAACCATTTATATACATTTAATTTGCCCGACGTTGATTTAATGATACGTACAAGTGGCGAACAACGAATTAGTAATTTTCTACTTTGGCAAATAGCATATGCCGAATTATATTTTACAGAAGTATTATGGCCAGATTTTAGAAGAGAAAATCTTTTTGACGCTGTAATAGATTACCAGGACAGAGAAAGAAGGTTTGGAAAAACAAGTGAACAGATTGAGACCAATGAATAAATATTCTTATTTAGTAGTATTTTTAATCGCCTTTTTATCGGCGAATACACAAGCACAAAACACCATAACTAAAGATAGCACATCCACTGGTAATGTTATTCCTTATAAAAAAGGAGAACAATATATACTTGGCGGAATAACTGTTACGGGTTTACAGAAGTTTAGCGAGCAAACAATAAGAGTTTACACTGGTCTAATTGATGGTCAGTCTATAAAACTACCTGGAGACAAACTTACCAGCGCTATTAAAAAACTTTATGAAAGTAAGCAGTTTAATGAAGTAGATGTTTATCTATCTAAAAAAGATGGTGAAACTGTTTATCTTTTATTTGATGTTAAAGAACTTCCTCAACTAACAGACATTTCTGTTTCGGGTATTAGCAAGTCTAAAGCAAAAGAACTTAAAAAAGATACTGAACTTAAAAAAGGAGCTATGGTTACAGATAACTTAATCGTAACTACAAGAAATTATATTAAAAAGAAATATACCGATAAAGGGTTTTTAAAAACAAAGGTTTCTTTAAATACAAAAAAAGACACATCTGACATAAACACTGTTAGTATGGATATTTTTATAGACAAAGGAAGTCGTATCAAAATTAAAGAAATTAACTTTATAGGTAACGAAGCAATGTCTAACAGTACCTTGCGTGGAATTATGAAAAACACCAAACGTAAAATTTTTGGTCGTTTTTGGAAATCATCTAAGTACATATTAGATGACTATAAAGAAGATTTAGAAAATATTCTTGAAAAATATAGTGAAAACGGATACCGTGATGCACGTATTTTGTCTGATAAACTTATCTGGAATGAAGACAATACAATTAACCTTGATATTACATTAGAAGAAGGTCGTCAATACCGTTTTGACGAAATAAAATTCATAGGAAACAAAACCTATTCTGATAAATTCTTACAAAATTTATTACGTATTGATAAAGGAGATGTCTATAACGGAAAAGTTTTAAAAGAACGCATTTCAGGTGATGGAACTCCAAATTCTCAAGATATTCAAACATTATATCACAACAATGGATATTTGTTTTCTCAAATAAACGCTATAGAAACTAAAGTAGATAATGATTCTATTACCGTAGAAGTTCGTATTCGTGAAGACGAACAAGCTACCATTAAAAAAGTAACGGTTAGTGGAAACGAAAAAACAAATGACCACGTTATTTATAGAGAACTACGTGTAAAGCCAGGTGATTTATTTAGTCGTCAAAATATTATTAGATCTATACGTGAAATTGGTCAGTTAGGTTTCTTTGACGCCAATGTAACTCCAGATGTTAAACCAAACTACCAAGATAAAACGGCTGATATTGATTTTTCTGTTGTAGAAAAAGGTGGAAGTCAGATTGAGCTACAAGGTGGTTATGGAGGTGGATCATTTATAGGAACACTAGGACTATCTTTTAATAACTTCTCTTTTAGAAATATTTTTAATAAAGAAGCCTACAAACCATTACCTATGGGTGACGGTCAAAAACTATCATTACGCTTACAGGCTAGTCAAACTTATAATACTTATAGTTTTTCTTTTACAGAGCCATGGTTAGGTGGTAAAAAACCACAATCTTTATCATTTTCTGTTTATTTATCTAATCAATATAGATACGATTTTCAAACCAATAGAGTAGATAAAGATCAGAGTTTAAGTATTATTGGAGCTTCTATTGGTTTAGGAAGACGTTTAAGTTGGCCTGATGATTATTTTTCTCTATCTCAAAACATAAGTTACCAAAGAATCGACCTACAAAACTACGGTTATAGAGTAGGGTCCTCTAACGATGTTATTAGCGATGGAAACTTAAATAACCTAGCGTATAGTGTTGCGCTTAGTCGTAACTCTACAGGGCCTAGTTTAATATTTCCTAGTTATGGTTCTGAGTTTACTATTAAAGCAAAGGCTACATTTCCTTATTCATTAGTTAATGGAAAAGATTATACAGAGGATGAAAACCCAACTAACGACCAGAGGCAAGCATATTTGGCCGACAAATATAGATGGCTAGAGTACTATAAATTATCTGCAAAAGGAAAATGGTACACTTCATTATCTTCAAACAATAAATTAGTATTAATGTCTAATTTTGAAATGGGGTATTTAGGAAGCTATAACAGTGAATTAGGTTTAACGCCTGTTGAGAGATATTTTGTTGGTGGTGATGGTATTGCTCAAGGACAATTAGATGGTAGAGAAACTATTGGATTAAGAGGTTATGAGAACAATAGAATCTCATCTGTTGATGGTGGAGCAATATACAACAAGTTTCAAATGGAATTACGCTACTCTATAACAGACAAGCCTTCTGCATCAATATATACTTTAGGGTTTTTAGAAGCTGGTAACTCTTATAACAATTTTAGTGAATTTAATCCGTTTCAATTAAAGCGTTCAGCTGGTATGGGTATTCGTATATTTATGCCTGCATTTGGATTACTAGGTATCGATTTTGCCCACGGGTTTGATCCATTACCAGGACAATCTGAAAAATCTGGATGGCAAACACATTTTATCATCGGAAGACAGTTCTAAAAACTTACAATTCTAATAATCGTTTTTTGGCACGGTTTTTTCTAAATACATTATAGTAACATGAAAAAAAGTATTTTATCAATCGTTCTTTTATTTATTACAACTATTGCTCTTGGGCAAAGAAGTCAGCGTATTGCATATATTGATATGGAATATATTCTTCAAAATATCCCAGAATATTTAGAAGCTCAAAATTCTTTAGATGCTAAAGTTGAAAAATGGAAAACTAAATTAGATAAAGAAGCGAGGGCTATAGAAGTTTTAAAAACTGACTTAACTAACGAAAAAGCAATTTTAACAACAGATTTGGTTGTAGAACGTGAGGAAGATATAACTATTAAACAAGAATCATTGCGCAGGTTAGAATCGTTATACTTTGGCCCAAAGGGAGATATGTATAATTTAAGAAAGCAATTAATAAAACCTATTCAAGATCAAGTTTATAATGCAGTGCAATCTATAGCTTCTAGAAAAAAATATGATTTCGTTTTTGATAAATCTAGTGAGCTTGTTATGTTGTATTCCAACAAAAAACACGATATTAGCGAACTTATTGTTAAAATAATAAACATTGACCAGAAAAAGCAACAGAGGAGTGATAAAATAGCTGAAAAGAAAGCATTGCTTAAAAACGAAAGTTTAACTGACTCTCAAAAAGATAAAATAGCTCAAAAAGAAGCGCTTAGAAAGAAAAAGCAAAATGATAGGTTTGCTAAAATTAAGCAAATTGAAGAAAAAAGACAAGCTAAATTAAAGCAAAGAGCTGACGCAAGAAAGTTATTAAAAGAAAAGAAAGATGCTTTAAGAAAAGCTCAAGAGGAAGCAAGAAAAGAGGCTGAAGCAAAAAAGAACAAATAAATCAAGAATAAAGAACAATAAATTAAATTAAAAAACAAAGATGAAACATTTTAAAACGTTAGTATTAGTTGCAATTTTCACAATTGGATTAGGTAGTGTGGCAAATGCACAAAAAACTGCACATATAAACACTGATAAGTTATTATCTGAAATGCCTGCAACCAAAGCAATGAAGATTGAGTTAGAGAAATTAAACAAAACTTACCGTGACGATATCGAAGCTATGTACAAAACAGTACAAGCTAAAATGAAGAAATATGAAGCGGAAGGTAAGAGCCAAACACAAGAAGTAAATCAAAAAAGAGGTTTAGAGATTCAGCAAGATTCTCAAAGAATCAAACAAGCTGAACAGGCTGCTGGACAAGAAATGCAAAAGAAATATCAAGAAAAAACACTTCCTATCTTAAAGAAAGCTGAGCAAGCAATTAAAGATGTTGCTGCTGCTAAAGGAATTATTTATGTATTTGACGCTGCACCAGGTAAAGGTTTAATCGTTTATGATAAAGGTGAAAACATTTATGATGCTGTTAAAGCTAAATTAGGATTTTAAATATAAAACCTAAAAAAATATGTTATAAAAATCCTGCTGAATTCAGCAGGATTTTTATTTTTGTTATATTATGAAAAAAGACAATCAAAAACCTATTGGTATATTCGACTCTGGAATTGGAGGCACCTCTATTTGGAAGGAAATTAACGCTCTATTACCAAACGAAAGTACGATATACCTGTCTGATAGTAAAAACGCTCCCTATGGGCAAAAAACAAAGGAAGAGATTTTAGATTTATCAATTAAAAACACAGAATTATTAATAAACAAAGGCTGTAAACTTATCGTTGTAGCTTGTAATACTGCTACCACAAATGCAATAGATTATTTAAGGAATAATTATAACTTACCGATTATAGGTATTGAGCCAGCAATTAAGCCTGCTTCTATTCAAACCAAAAGAGGTATTATTGGTATTTTAGCCACCAAAGGAACACTTAATAGCAGACTATTTGAACAAACGTCTGCAACGATAGGTAATAGCATCACGATTATAGAACAAATTGGAACTGGCCTTGTTGAACTTATTGAAAATGGTAAAATTCATTCAACAGAAATGACAAATTTACTAAAGAAACACTTAAAACCAATGCTTTATTCTAAATGTGACTATATTGTCTTAGGCTGTACACATTACCCATACCTTATTCCTCAAATAAAAGAAATAGTAGGAAATACTGTGCGTATTATTGATTCTGGTGAGGCTGTTGCAAGACAAACAAAAAATATTTTAATAAGAGAAAACCTTATTTCAAATTCAAATGTTGATATTGAGAATATTTTTTACACCAATAAAGACAAAACCGTTTTAGATCTTATTTTAGAGGACTATAAAAGAGCAACTGTGGCTTATTTAGATTTTTAAAAGCTTCCGTTTATATTAGGGCAAGCTGACCCTCTACGCTTTCGGCATAAAACATTTATTCCAAAAGATAATTGGTGAAATCCACCGTTAGAGAAAACAACATCACCACTTTGTTGCGTGTAAGTATAGGCAAACATTAAATTTTTATAATTTACCCCAACTATTGGAGTTATATAATGAGCATTACCAAATACACTACTATCTAAACTCCTACGATACGAAAGTGCTGCCCACAACTGAGTTGTTTCTAATTTTTTATAAATTTTAAAGTTTACATCAGCAATCTTTTCACCTGTTTGTTCTTTATATTGTAACATTGCAGATGGTTCGAATTGTAGTTTATCTTCATCTCCGAAAAAATAACCAGCACCGACAATATAATTTCTCAAATTAAGAGATTCAAAATCGGGGTTCAAATCATTTTTTGCTGAAAGCATAATATTTTTTACTGTAAAATAAGATGAAAAACCTTTATGATGATAAGAAAGTCCAAAATCAGCATTAAAATAAAAATCACTTTGTATAATTTGACTGACAGCGGGGTCATTTACAAACCTTGTTTGGTCAACTTCGTTTTGAACAACAGACATAGATAGACCAAATGATAACTGTTTAAATAAATTTTCGTTACCTAAGTTTAGGTGATAAGCATAAGTAGCTTGTAAACCTTTTTGCGAATGGTATCCATTTTTATCATTAAAAAGTATAAATCCGTAAGCAGCGTTAGAATTCTCATTAAACTTAGCATGAAAACTTGCTGTTTGTAGAGAAGGAGCATCTTTTACTCCAATCCATTGCTGACGGGCTGTTAAACGCAACTTACCACAATCACCAATACCTGCTGCGGTTGGGTGTAATAAATAAACATTATCAGATAAATAATCTGCATAGATTGGTAATGTTTCCTGACCGTATGTTTTAGATAAAAAAATTAAAAAAAACAAGACTACAATTCTTTTCATAAGTTTTAATTTACTAATAGCCCTCAAATATAAACAAGTGAAACAAGAAATACTCTTAATATATAAAAAGTAAGTGCATTATTTAATAAATTAACTTTGTAAAAAAGCTATTAGATATCTATATATCTCTTAACTAAAACTTTACAAGACCACGACATATACTATAAAATTTAACAATTAATTTAAGGGAATTAACGAAACTAATTTTACTTTTGTGGTAGAAAAAGAAATTGAAAAAGTGCCAGTTTCGTTTTTTTTTAATTTTAAGAAATTTGAAGGGTTTTTTCTAATAAATTAAACAAACTGGTGCCTCAATTTACACTTTACACATATTCTTTTCTTCAGAAGGTTTTTTAAAACCATAAAGAGATTTTTGCAAAAATCTATAAGTGCGTGTTATTTAAATAACTTTAAAATAAATAAAAAATTGTATCACTTAAAATAAAATGCTAATAAATAAAAGTGTTATTTTAAAGAAACATTGCTATACAGCATTAGTTTATCAGAGAATAAATAAAAAATTGTCTACTTTATTTTTCTAAAAAAGAAATAGAAACCTTGATATACGAATCAATAAAAGAAGCTGATTTGAAGTGTTTTGAAAAGATTGGCAAGAATTTCTATATTTCAAATAGTACAAATAATATAAAAATTACAGTAAATTCTGCTACTTATAGAATTATAACCGTTGATAAAATTTATAACAATAACATATAAACTCAAAAAAAACACTTTAGAGAAACCTAAAGTGTTTTTTTTAAAAAAGCTATTTTTTAAAATTACCAATTCCTTTTTCTAACCAATTATAATATTCATCAGCATTTGGTGTATAAGAAACCGGATCTATTAAGTTTGTTTCATCATGAGCCATTAATACATAAAATGGCTGTGAGTTTGCTTTATATTTTAAGGTTTGTAATTCACTCCATTTTTGACCTATATATTTTAACTTTTTACCAGGATTCAATTTAGAATCTACAACCTCATCTTTGTTTAAAGCTCTTTTATCATCAACATATAAAGAAATTAAAACAACTTTATTTTTTAAAACATCAAGCACTTTAGGTTTTACCCAAACATTTTGTTCCATCTTACGGCAATTAACACAAGCATGACCCGTAAAATCTATCATTACCGGCTTACCAATTTTCTTTGCATATGCAAGGCCTTTATCGTAATCATGAAAAGAAACAATGTCGTGAGGTGGCATTAAATGAGCCCCTTCAGGTAAATTACTATGAGTATCTGTTTTACTACTAGAAACAGTAATTGAATTTTGTTTTGTATACCCTACTCCGTATGGCGATTCGCTATAATGTTGCGGTGGCGGAAAAGCACTTATTAAGTTTAAAGGCGCACCCCATAAACCAGGCAACATATAAATAGTAAATGCTCCTACAACCAACCCTAAAGATAATCTTCCTACAGAAATATGCTTTTGTGGACTATCGTGAGGTAATTGTATTTTACCTAATAAATAAAATGTTAAAGCACCAAATATAGCAATCCATATTGCAATAAAAACTTCTCTTTCTAATAAGTGTAATTGCATTACTAAATCGGCATTCGATAAAAATTTAAATGCCAATGCTAATTCTAAAAACCCTAAAACAACTTTTACTGTATTTAACCATCCGCCAGATTTTGGTAATGAATTTAACCAACCCGGAAACGCTGCAAATAATGCAAATGGCAATGCAATGGCTAAAGAAAACCCTAGCATACCAATTATAGGTGCTAAACCTCCTTTTGATGCTGCCTCAACTAATAATGTACCTACAATAGGCCCTGTACAAGAAAATGATACAATTGCTAAAGCTAACGCCATGAAAAAGATACCAATTAAACCTCCCCTATCTGCTTGCGAATCTACTTTTGTAGCCCAAGAACTTGGTAAGGTAATCTCAAAAGCACCTAAAAAAGATACAGCAAAAATTACTAATATCAAGAAAAATGAAATATTAAACCAAACATTAGTTGATAGTGCGTTTAATGCATCAGCCCCAAAAACACCGGTTACAACTGTACCTAATAAAACATATATTGCAATAATCGATACCCCATAAATAATGGCATTTTTAATTCCTTTAGCTTTGCTTTTACTTTGTTTTGTAAAAAAGCTTACTGTCATAGGAATCATCGGAAAAACACAAGGTGTTAACAATGCTGCAAAACCAGATAAAAAAGCAATAAAGAAAATACTTAATAATCCTTTTTTACTTTTTTCAGAGTCATTATCAGATTTAGCTTTGTTAGCAATCGCGTTGCTCTTAGAAACGCTATTTGTCAAATCAAAAACTAAATCGATTTCTTTTGGAGGCAAACACTTTTCGTCTGTACATGCAATAAACTCAACAAATGCAATTACTTCTTTAACTTTTAAGTCTACTAATTCTATTTCTTGTTCAAAAACAGCTTTATAAGCGAATGACTTAATATTCATTCCCTCCTCATTAAAAAGCTTTGTGAATTTAACTTTTCCTTTAGGCTCTTTTGTATTTCCTACTAACTTTAAATTACCGCCATCATCATCATAGGTAAAAGTGGTTGGTATTGGACCGCCTTTTGGTACTTCCTGAGAATAGAGACTCCAGTTTTCCTTTATAGTAGCTTCTGTAATTAATTTATATTTTGAATCTGATATTTTCTCAACTTTTGTTGTCCATTTTATAGGATTAAATATCTGACCTCTTACTGTTATTGTGCTGATTAACAAAACCAGCAGTAGTAGCGTTATTTTTTTCATCTAAATTATATTGATGTATTATTTAATTAATCATAAAAGATAAATCTTCTTCTTTAGGGGGTAAACAATTTTCATCTGAACAAACCATATACTCTACAGTACCTTTAATAATAAACTTCTCTTGTGTTTTTAACCTAATACGTTGTTTAAAAACTGCTTTTTCATCAAAATATTTAATACGCATATCAAACATTTCATCATCTACAACATGTCCTTCGTCTTCTTTTGTATTTCCTTTTTTTAAATATCTTTTATCTCCTATAAATGAAAATAATGTAGGTATAGGACCTCCTTTAGGTATTTCCTGAGAATAGATATGCCATTCATCATCAAGTATAGCTGTGGCAATTAATTCTATTTCTTGATTTGATATCTTTTTTACTGATGTTGTCCATTTTACTGGGCTGTGAATTTGCCCATAAGAAACAAGACTTATTATAAATAGTAATACTGATACTAATTTCTTCATTATTATACAATTAATACGGTTGTTCTAATTTTTGTAAAAATAACACCTTTCTATATTAAATTCGGTTACATTTAAAAAGTTTAACTTTTTAAATATTCGAACAAAAAAAAAGAGTAATCATTTCTGATTACTCTTTTGTAGTAGCGGGAACTGGACTCGAACCAGTGACCTTCGGGTTATGAGCCCGACGAGCTACCTACTGCTCTATCCCGCGATTTCGAGTGCAAATGTACTACTTTTAATTACATTAAAACAAAAAATATAAATTTATTTATCAAAAAAAACATAAACAAGTCCTTTTGTTTAATCAATAATTATATTTGTTAAACATTTTGTATCTTTACAAAATATTATTTGCCATTCTCACAAAAAACTGCGCGTATGTTTGGATTGTTTAAAAAAAAATCGTCAAAAGAAAAATTACAAGATCAATATAAACAACTTTTAAAAGAAGCCTATATTTTATCTACGGTTAACAGAAAAATGAGTGATCAAAAGACCATGGAAGCTGAAGAAATAATGAAACAAATAGAAAAACTGAATTAACCTTTTTTTATGATACAAGATAAAAAACCTGATAATGTAGTTTTTAATACAGAAACTCAAAAATACGACGCAGCTCTTAAGCCATATGCAACATCAGTTGGTGCACCAGTAATTACAACTACAGATACAATTGCATGGAAGAACAGAAGTATTAATAAAATAAATCATAAAGTAGCTGCCAAATATCTAGCACTTAAAGATGAATATGAAAAGATGATGCAACAGTTTGAGTATAATAACTTAATATTTGCTGCTAAATTTTCTTTTGAACCTATTATCGGTCAAGTATACCATTTGTACAAAAGAAATGATAATGAAAATTTTTTATCTATCATATCACCTAATGAATGTAACTTTAATTCTTTAGGTAGTTTTTACTTGAATGTAGATCAAATTTGGGAAAAAATTTAATTTTAGTATGGCACTACACAATCATAAATTTACAGAAAGAGAACTAAATAGAATTATAGAAATGGCTTGGGAAGACAGAACTCCTTTTGAAGCTATTTTATTTCAGTTTGAATTACCCGAAAAAGAGGTTATTAAATTAATGAGGGGGAATTTAAAAGAATCTAGTTTTAAGCGATGGCGAAAACGTGTAAATAGCGGCGTAAGTCAAAAACATTTAAAAAAACGTAATTCAGACATAACTAGGTTTAAATGCTCTCGTCAGAAAGCTATTTCTGTCAATAAAATAAGCAAGAGATAAAGTTTGGATAAGCATACTATAAATATTGTTTGGCTAAAGCGCGATTTACGTTCTTTAGATCACGAGCCTTTATTTAATGCTGAAAAATCAGACATTCCATATATAATTATCTACTTATTTGAGCCTAAAATTATTGAGCACCCTGATACTAGCCTACGACATCTTAGCTTTATATACCACTCTATAAAAGCACTTAACACTACTTTAAAAAAACACAATAAAAGTGTGCATTTGTTTTATGAAAATAGCCTAACTATTTTCACTTACTTAAATACTAATTTTAATATAAACAAAATATTTAGCTACCAAGAAAGTGGTACCAAAATAACCTGGGAACGAGATAAAAAAGTAGCTCTTTTTTGTGAAAAAAATTCAATATTTTGGAAACAATATCAGCGTGATGGTATTTTAAGAGGCATTAAGAATAGGAAAAATTGGAATAATGAATGGCATAAAACAATGCACCAACCCGTTATTAACAATCAGTATTCTAATAAAACAAACATCAACATAACGCATCCTTTTAAAATACCTAAGGAGTTAAAAGCAAAATTAGAAAACTACCCTTCACACCTCCAACCTGCTGGGGAGCAAAATGCATGGCACTACTTAAAATCATTTACATTAAAAAGAGGTTTTAATTACCATAAACACATATCAAAACCCACGGAAAGCAGAATGGCGTGTAGCCGACTCTCTCCTTATTTAGCTTGGGGAAATATCAGTATCAAACAAGTTTTTCAATTTATAGGCACACACCCTAACGGAACTAAAAACGATAGAGCTTTTAGCGGAATGTTAACACGCTTACATTGGCATTGTCATTTTATTCAAAAGTTTGAGGTTGAATGTAGTTATGAGACTCTTTGTATAAATAAAGGTTATGAATTATTAGAGCATAAAAAAAACACCGACTACATTAAGGCATGGAAAACAGGAACTACTGGTTATCCTTTAATTGATGCTTGCATGCGAGCTTTAGAGGAAACTGGATGGATTAATTTTAGAATGCGAGCAATGCTTGTGTCGTTTTTAACTCTAAATCTCGATCAAGATTGGAGAGAGGGAACTTATCATTTAGCAAGGTATTTTTTAGACTATGAACCTGGTATTCATTATCCTCAATTTCAAATGCAAGCAGGTACAACAGGTATCAACACAGTTCGATTATACAACCCTGTAAAGAACTCTTATGAACATGATCCGCAAGGTGTATTTATAAAAAAATGGATTCCAGAACTATCAAATGTTCCTACAGCCAATATTCACGAGCCATGGAAAATGACATATATAGAGCAGGTTTTTTGTAGAACATTTATAGGTGAAGACTATCCGTTGCCAATCGTAAACCTACAAGAAAGCGCCCGTACTGCTAGAGATAAAATATGGGCACATAAAAAACACCCTGCTGTACAAGAAGAAAAAAATAGAATTCTTAAC
This sequence comes from Tenacibaculum sp. AHE14PA, assembly GCF_019278465.1. GTDB lineage: Bacteria > Bacteroidota > Bacteroidia > Flavobacteriales > Flavobacteriaceae > Polaribacter > Polaribacter bernardetii. The sequence continues at coordinate 1,878,731 of NZ_CP058983.1, forward strand.
ATCCACGTTAACAAAAAAACTAAAAAGTTTTAATTTCTAAAATGAAAAAACAACATCTTCCTAAAAAAACATGCCTCGTTTGTAAGCTCCCTTTTTCTTGGCGTAAGAAATGGAAAAAAAACTGGAAAGATGTAAAATACTGCAGTCAACGCTGCCGAAAAAACAAATGAAACAAGCAAACCTTATATTTCCTCATCAATTATTTGAAAAATCACCACTTTTCAATACAGAAGCTTCAACCTATTTAATTGAAGAGTTTTTATTTTTCAAACACTACAACTTTCATAAGCAAAAAATAGCTTTTCATAGAGCAACAATGAAAAAGTACGCTGATTTTCTTAAAGAAGACAAAAGCATAGAGGTTAACTATATTGAAGCTATAGATAAAAAATCAGATATAAGAACTTTAATTCCTTTTTTAAAAAAACAAGGAATAACACACATAAATTATATAGACACTACTGACGATTGGCTTCAAAAAAGAATAGAAAAAGGTTCTTTAGAAAATGATATCTCCATCAAAAAATACAATTCACCACTTTTTTTAAACACTAAAAAAGAGATTTCTGCACTTATTACTAAGGATAATAAAAAATATCATCAAACACCTTTTTACATCGCCCAACGTAAAGCCCGTAAAATTCTTATAGACTCAGATAACAATCCCGTTGGAGGCAAATGGACATTTGATACTGAAAACAGAAAAAAATATCCTGCCAAAAAAACACCACCAACAATACATTTCCCAGATGCAGACTCATATTACATAGAGGCTCAAAAATATGTAGCTAAACATTTTTCAAACAATCTAGGCAATCTTACTGAACATTCTTTATATCCCACAAATTACAAAACTACAAAGCAATGGTTGTACCAATTTTTCGAACATCGTTTTATGGATTTTGGCACTTATGAAGATGCTATTGTCGCAGAAAACTCAATACTAAACCACAGTGTATTAACTCCCATGTTAAACGTAGGTTTAATAACACCCAAACAAATTATTGATGCTTGCTTACAATACGCTATAGAAAATAAAATACCTATTAACTCAACAGAAGGTTTTGTTCGTCAGATTATTGGGTGGCGAGAATTTATAAGAGGCGTTTATGAAGTCCGAGGAAGGGACGAAAGAACTACTAATTTCTGGAAATTTAAAAAGAAAATACCCGCTTCTTTTTACAATGGTACTACAGGTATTTTACCAATTGATAAAACTATAAAAAAAGTATTACAAACAGGTTATTGCCACCACATTGAGAGACTGATGATTTTAGGAAACTTTATGATGTTGTGTGAATTTGATCCAAATGAAGTTTACAAATGGTTTATGGAGCTTTTTATTGATGCTTATGATTGGGTAATGGTTACAAATGTTTACGGAATGAGCCAATATGCCGATGGAGGTTTAATGGCTACAAAACCATACATAAGTGGCAGTAATTATATACTAAAAATGAGTAATTATAAAAAAGGTGAGTGGCAAAAAACTTGGGATGGGCTTTTTTGGCGTTTTATGCATACACATCGTGATTTCTTTTTATCAAATCCTCGATTAGGAATGCTAGTTCATATGTTTGATAAAATGCCTGAAGAAAAACAACAAAACCATCTTACTGCAGCAAACAACTACCTCTTAAGAGCATAAAAAAACACCTTACTTTATAAAGTAAGGTGTTTTACAGTAGCGGGAACTGGACTCGAACCAGTGACCTTCGGGTTATGAGCCCGACGAGCTACCTACTGCTCTATCCCGCGATTTCGAGTGCAAATATACCGCTATTTATTCCTTCTATCCTAACAAAATAGCTTTTTAAAACAAACTTTTTCTTAACTACAACAATAACAGCTACATAAAAAAATTCTTATTTAATTGAAACAGCTTATCTTTGCCTCATGACACATAAAGCAGGATTTGTAAACATCATCGGGAACCCAAATGTTGGTAAATCAACATTAATGAACGCATTGGTTGGCGAAAAATTATCAATCATCACTTCTAAAGCCCAAACTACAAGGCATCGTATTTTAGGTATTGTAAATGACGATGATCATCAAGTAGTTTTTTCTGACACTCCAGGAATTATTAAACCTGCTTATGAGCTGCAGCATTCTATGATGGATTTTGTAAAAGCTGCTTTTGATGATGCCGATGTGTTAATTTACATGGTTGAAGTTGGTGAAAAGGAATTAAAAAACGAAGCTTTCTTTAATAAGATAATTCACAGTGAAATCCCTGTCATATTATTATTAAATAAAATTGATAAATCATCACAAGAAGAGGTTGAAGAAAAAATTGAGTACTGGAAAAACAAAGTACCAAATGCCTTTGTATATGTAATTTCTGCCTTAGAAAGATTCAATATCGATTCTGTCTTTACCAAAATTAAAGAGTTATTACCAGAAGGCCCTGCTTTTTATCCGAAAGATCAATTGACAGACAAGCCAGAACGTTTTTTTGTAAACGAAAAAATACGAGAGAAAATCCTAACACACTACAAAAAAGAAATTCCATACTCTATAGAAGTAGAAACTGAAGAATTTGTAGAAGAAGAAGACATTATAAAAATTCGCGCTATTATTATGGTTGAACGTGACACTCAAAAAGGTATTATAATTGGGCATAAAGGTGCAGCACTTAAACGTGTAGGAACAGAATCACGCAAAGACTTAGAAGTCTTTTTTGATAAAAAAGTATTTCTAGAACTTTATGTAAAAGTAAATAAAAACTGGAGATCCAATGAGCGTCAATTAAAACGTTTCGGATATAAAGATTAATTTATCTTTTGTAATAATAATTTTGTGAATTTTTTTAAACTATCCATTTGTTTTTTACCTGTAGCTTTCCCTAAACGTCCTACAAAGTAAAATATTACCCATATAATAGGCAAAACAACAAGCATTACAACAGGAAATACAGAAACCTTTTGTAAAGACCAATTACTGTATACTATTACTCCGAAAATTAAAAAAGCAATAGCCACAACGAAGTGTAAAAACATAAAAAATGTCCACACTTGTGGCTTCGGCCCAAATAAGCCTTTAACTAAAGAAGTTGTTTCAGACAGTTCTTCTATTTCGAGGTATAACTGAGGTGACCAAAAATGAGTTTCTTTTTTAGGCACATCAATAATTACATGATTGCCTACCATTCTCATTTCATATATTGATACATCCGATAAATGTTTTTTAATTTCACTTAATAAAACTACCGAATTCATATTAAAATCAATTTGAAATCTAGGTTTTAAAAAAATCTGATTATATAATTGATCCTTCATATTTTTATAATATTCGCCACAATGTAGTAAAAATACTATACTATTAAAAATTTCGCTTAATTTCATAACGTAAGTTGTATCTTTGCACAAATTTTTGCATAATGAGTAGTATTGTTGCCATTGTTGGAAGACCTAATGTAGGTAAGTCCACTTTATTTAACCGTTTAGTACAACGTCGTGAAGCTATTGTAGATTCTGTAAGTGGAGTTACAAGAGATAGACACTACGGAAAATCTGAATGGAACGGAAAGGAATTTTCTGTAATTGATACTGGTGGATATGTTGTCGGGTCGGATGATATTTTTGAAGGAGAAATACGCAAACAAGTACAGTTAGCTATTGATGAAGCTGACATTATAATTTTTGTAGTTGATGTTGAGCAAGGAATTACGCCTATGGATGCTGAAGTTGCAAAAATTTTACGCCAAGTTAAAAAGCCTCTTATTATGGCTGTTAATAAGGTAGATAATGCAATGCGTGATGCTGATGCTGTTGAATTTTACAACCTTGGCTTAGGTGATTACCACACCATTTCTTCTATAAACGGAAGTGGAACAGGTGAATTGTTAGATGCTGTTGCCAAAGAGATTCCTGAAGAAGAAGAAATTGAAGAGAATGAACTTCCTCGTTTTGCCATTGTAGGTCGTCCTAATGCTGGTAAATCTTCATTTATTAATGCTTTAATAGGAGAAGATAGAAATATCGTTACTAATATAGCCGGTACAACTAGAGATTCTATTGACACAAAATATAATCGTTTTGGTTTTGAATTTAATTTAGTAGATACTGCTGGAATTAGAAAAAAATCGAAAGTAAAAGAAGATTTAGAATTCTACTCTGTTATGAGAGCTGTTCGTGCAATTGAACACTGTGATGTTGCTGTTTTAGTAGTTGATGCAACTCGTGATTTTGAAGGGCAAGATGAAAAAATATTTTGGCTAGCAGAGAAAAACAAAAAGGGAGTTGTTATACTTGTCAATAAATGGGATTTAATTGAGAAAGAAACAAACACCATGCGTGATTTTGAAGCTAAAATAAGACAAACAATTGCTCCTTTTAGTGATGTTCCTATTATATTTACTTCAGTATTAACAAAGCAACGTATTTTTAAAGCAATTGAATCTGCTGTTGAGGTTTTTGAAAATAGAAAACGTCGTATTCAAACAAGCAAATTGAACGAAACTATGTTAGAGATTTTGGCTCAAAATCCACCTCCAGCAATTAAAGGGAAATACGTAAAAATTAAATACTGTATGCAATTACCAACGTATACTCCACAGTTTGCATTTTTCGCTAATTTACCTCAGTACATTAGAGACCCATACAAGCGTTATTTAGAAAATCAATTACGTGAGCGTTATAATTTTAACGGTGTACCTATTACCATATATTTTAGACAGAAATAAAATATTTTTAACATATATTAACTATTTTCAAAGTAGTTTTTTCATTTTCTTTGCCTGTTAATAAACTAACTCGCTATTAAAGAAAGATGAAAAAACTACTTTTACTTTTCACCCTATTACTTGCTACAAACATGCTAGCACAATCTTATCAATTTAAAATATCCGGTAAGATAAATTCAAAAAAAGAAAAAACGCCAATTGAGGCTGCTACAATTCATATAGAAAAAGTAAAAGACAGTACAGTTGTTTCATACACAATATCAGATGACAACGGAAATTTTTCTTTAGAAGGAAAATCATATAACAAAAATTTAAAGTTATTTATATCATATATCGGAATGAATACCTTTACGAAAGTTATTTCATTAGATAAAAAATCAACTTTCGAGTTAGGAAATATTAACTTAGAAGAAGAAAGTAATTTACTGAATGAAATTGTTGTTACCTCTAGAGCTCCTATTACTATTAAAACAGACACGTTAGAGTTTAATGTAAAGTCTTTTAAAACAAAGAAAGATGCTAACGTTGAAGATTTATTAAAAAAACTACCTGGCGTAGAAATTGATGAAAACGGTAAAATTACCGTTAACGGAAAAGATGTAAATAAGATTTTAGTAAACGGGAAACCTTTTTTTGGAAATGACCCTAGTATTACTACAAAAAATCTGACAAAAGATATTATTGAAAAAGTTCAGATTACAGATACAAAATCAAAATCTGAAGCTTTTTCTGGTGAAAAAGGAGATGCAAACAACAAAACGATAAATCTAACCATTAAAAAAGAAAATAATAAAGGTTGGTTTGGTAGAGTATCTGGTGGTGCAGGAACCGATAAACGTTACGAAGGAGCAACAATGGTAAATCGCTTTGACAACGATCAACGTTTTAGTGTTTTGGCAAGTACAAACAATATAAATTCACCTGGATTTAGTTTTGGTGAAATTCAAAAAATGTTTGGCGGTGGAAATAACTGGATTGGTGGCAACGGTAGCTTTAGCATTAACGGTAGACGTTTTGGTGGAGGTAGCGGAATTGTAAAATCTAAAACTGCTGGAGCAACATATGCTGATCAATACGGAAAAGGAGTTGATGTAAATGCTAACTATTTTTACTCAGGTAGTTCTTCTAATGACGCTTCTAAAAGCAATAAAGAATACACGCTTCCTGATAGAAAATATTTTACGAATGCAACCTCTACATCAAATGATGAAAATCATAACCATAGTGTTAGTACGGAATTCGATATCGAAATAGATTCAACTTTTTTAATTAACATAAGTCCTTCTTTTGTTTTTAACAAAAGAGAAGGAAATAATCGTAGAGAGGAAGAATCTTTAAGTGAAAGCAATGTTCTTACCAACAATTACACGAGTAATTCATTTGCTAAATCTAGTGCCAATAATTTTAAAAATACTATTGATATTACCAAAAAATTAGGCTCAAAAGGTGCGTTTATTAAGGCTTCGATTACAAATCAAATAGATGAATCTAATACTGATGAAATAAACAAATCAACTATTGAAGTGTTTGGAAGTAACCCAAGCTCTGAAACTAGAGATCAAGAAAGTACCATATCAGATAATTTAGTAGGCTTAAACACCATGGTAACATATCGTTTTCCTTTAGTTGCAAAGAAATTCTTTTTAGACGCTAAATACAGTTATCAAAGTGATGAAAGAGAGAATAAGCAAGATACATATGATTTTAATAATTCTTCGCAACAGTATACCGATTTTAATGAAAGTTTAAGTTCGGATTTTACGTATAATGACATCGCAAAAACACCTTCTCTAGAATTAATTTATAAAACAAAAAAATGGCGTTTTAATTTCGAGACAGGCTTTGTAAACAGAACTTTAGAGAACAACGACAAATTACGTCCTGAATTAAGTTTAAACAAAAAGTTTAATAACATCGCTTTAGATGCTGGTTTTAGATACCGATTTGACTCGAAAGCTTCTATATATTTAGATTACCGTTTAACAAACAGAGTACCTGGTATTAACCAAATTCAACCTTTCGAAAACGTTAGTAATCCATCAAATATAATTACTGGTAATCCAGAATTAAAACCAGCACAAAATCACAGAGCTTATATTAATTTCAACAAATTTAATTGGCAAGCTAGTACAGGTATTTATTTATATGTTAGTGGTAGTATGTTTAAGAATCAAATTATTTCTAACACATCTATTTCTGATGAATTTATAAGAAACTCAACTTACGAAAATACTGATGGTGGATATGATCTTTGGGGAGGTGGTAGTTATAGTAAAAAAGTAAAGTTAGATTCTATTACCACATTAAAACTAAGAGCTGGCTCTAATATTAGTGTCTTTAAAAACTTTAACATTGTAAATAACATAAAAGAAGGAGCGCAAACAAGTGCTTTAAGACCTAACTTAGGTGTAACTTTAGATTGGAACAAACTTATCTCTATCGAAACACGTTATGATGTTTCTTTTTCTAAAACTAAATATGATATAAACACCAATCAAAATCAAAATTTCACAAGCCATTCTTTAACCATAAGAACAAAAACAAACTTTCCAAAAAAATTAGAATGGAGAAACGATGTTAAATACACTTACAACCCTAATGTTGTTGGTTTTAATAAATCTGCTTGGTTTTGGAATGCTACATTAGCGTACTCTGTACTAAAAGACCAAGGAACTATAAGTTTAAAAGGATATGATTTATTAAGTCAAAATACAAATGCACAACGTAGAGCCACTTCTAATTATATTGAAGATTCTGAAAGTACTGTGTTAGAAAGATATTTTATGCTAGGCTTTAGTTGGAAATTTAATAGTTTAGGTAAAAAAGGAAAAATACGAGATTATAATATGCGTTTTTAATCAAAGAAATACATCACAAAAAAGTCCTTATTTTAACAAGGACTTTTTTTATACTCATTGTTTAACGAAAGCGGTAGTAACCAAAAACTACTAACTCAGTACAATTTTGTAAATTTGCAATAGTTTAATAAACAATTCATGGAAGTTAGAGCATTAAAAGCGTTTAAAAACATCAATTTACCTTTACAGCTAAATATTAGTTTTGAGAAAATTTATAATATGCTTAAAGAATATGCTAGCCATGACTTCAAAGAACATCCTTTTAATGCGTCTGCAAAAATAATCATAAAACAAGTTGAGAAAAATCCAGAGCTCATCTCGGGATTTTCTGATATAACGCTATTAAAAAAACACGAAGCTATTATTGATCTTCTATTAGAGGCTTTATTTCCCGAAATATTAACTTTAAATGAAATTAAAGCTGCCACAATACCTTTTTCTTTTACAACTTTTAAATTCACAAAACGCCTAGAGAATATACTTAAAAATGCAGGAAATGATTATGAATTAAAAGTTAGAGACCTAGATGATGATAAAATGTACATAATGGCATGTACGTTTATTTTAAACACCGTATATCAATACCCAATAGATCTAAAACGTCCTTTTTTCTTTGATATTCCTGATAAGGAAAACAATTTAATAAAACATTACAGAGTTGCCTTTAATGGTGATTTTATGGATATTTCTCCTACTAATACTGCTCCTAAAATTACTCAAAGCGATATTAAAGTTCTTTTAGATAATTATAATAATATTGATGTTTGGAAAGAAAAATTCCCTCCTGAAAGCTACATTTTTAAAGGCTTTGGCATTATGAATTTATTTGATGTAACTGCCGATGAAAATATTTCATCAATAAGAACCAGTTTACTGCAAAAAGACGATGGCAGTATTGTTGAAAAACTTCGTAAAGATTTAAGTGAATTTTATAATATTAAAGATCTAAAAGTTGGTTTTTCTGTATTCGATACTTCTGATTTATCTTTACAATCCACACGTATTAAAAAATCTGAAAGTATTATTCTATTAGATCATGAAAAAAGAATTTCATGTGATACTTTTTTTTGTAGCTCTATAGTTTCTAAAATTTTTAAAGCTCAAGAAATAATTGCTATTTCTGATGTCGAAAACTATGGAGAAGCTACAAAAAACAATCCTTTTTCTAAACGATTAAAAGAAAAAAACATAGGAAGTGTTTTACTAATTCCTATAAAAGCAAGTGATAGTAATGATTTAGCACTTTTAGAAATTGCCTCTCCTAGAGCGTATGAATTAAACTCTGTTAATCAACAAAAACTAACAGATATTATTCCAGTTTTTAAAGCCGCCATAGATCGCTCATCCGAAGAATATATAAATATTTTAGAAGCTACAATTCAAAAGCATTACACTTCTTTACACCCAACTGTAAAGTGGAAATTTTATGAGGCTGCAGAGCAATATCAATACGATCTTTATTCTAAAAAAGAACATGTAAAGATTGAACAAATCGTATTTAAAGACATATACCCTTTATATGGTCAATCAGACATAAAAGGATCATCCTTCGCTAGAAACGAAGCCATTAAAGAAGATTTAATAACACAACTTACATTAGCTATATCTGTACTTAAAAAAGCATGTGAATCAGAAAGACTACCAATATACAATGAGTTAATGTTTCGTTTAAACGAATACATAACCGATGTTCTTAAAGGATTAAAGGCTGGTGATGAAGTTGGCATACTAGATTTCATGAAACGTGAAATCTACCCTGTTTTTAAACACATTAAAGAAATCAATAGTCATTTAACAACTATTGTAGGCACTTATATAAATCGTTTAGATGACAACTTACATGTTGTATACGAAAAACGAAAAGCTTACGAGCAAAGCGTAACGCTATTAAATGACAAACTAGCAAAATTCATCGATTTAAAACAAGAGAATGCGCAAGCTATGTTTCCCCATTATTTTGAACGTTATAAAACAGATGGTGTTGAATATAATATGTATATCGGGCAATCTTTAACCAAAGAAAAGAAGTTCGACGAGCTTTATCTTTACAACCTTCGCTTATGGCAATTACAAATAATGTGCGAGATGGAAAACGTTGCGAATACAGCTCGTAAATCTATGCAGCATGACTTGCAAGTAGCTTCTTTAATATTAGTTCATAGCAATCCATTATCTATAAAATTTAGAATGGATGAAAAACAATTCGACGTAGATGGTGCTTACAATATTAGGTATGAGATTATAAAAAAACGAATTGATAAAGCACACATTAAAAAAACTAAAGAACGCCTAACTATTCCTGGTAAAATAGCAATCGTATACTCGCAAGATAAAGATGCAGTAGAATATATGAAGTACATTAGTTTTTTACAATCTAAAAAATTACTCGGAAAAGTAGAAACACTAGAGTTAGAAGATTTACAAGGTGTATCTGGGCTTAAAGCTTTGCGTGTTGAGGTTATTTATCAAGAAAATTTTAATAGCGAAAAAACAATATCTATTGATGAATTGATGCAGGAATTTAAACAATAAATTATCTATTTTCTTAATCTCTTATAACAAACCAACACTAGTATCTTGTATTTTAAAGGCTACTGCAAAAGCAATTACACTTACAATTATACCAATCATAAAAACAGTATAAGTTGTTCTTAACAGCTTATACTTTCTGTTTAAAACAAGCCCTAAAAAATATAAATCTTTAGTAAGAGAACCGTATAGGTAATCACGATCTTTCATCATCTCTTCCATCCCCCACTCAAAATCTTGCAAATTCATTTGATGAAAATTTCCGAAGAATAATAAGTTTACTTTTTTATTCGCTACATCTTCCTTAGTAAATTTACCTTCTGTAACATTAGGGCGTGTTGCCATTATTGATAAAATAATAGAAGCAACAGTAAATGTTATAAAAATTAACGAAGGAATAATTAAATAATGATTAGAGGTATTATCTAATTTCGGAATTAAAGTAGACAGCGCCATAGAAATAATAATAGCATTTACCGACAGTAAAATATTTGCCTTAGTATCTGCAATATCACTTAAAGTTATATGATTTCTTAAAGCCACACGAAACATTGTTTCTATACCTCGTTCTGGTAACGCTACTTTATTTTTTTTAAAATCTAATGCAGCCTTTTTTTGTTTTATTTTTTTGTTTTCCTGAGTTCTTTTTTTCTGTTTTTTTAATAGTTGTGCTAAATTTTTACCTCTAGCTTTACCCCAATTCTTGGCTGCATAAACAGTATAATACTTATGGCTTGTTAAAAAAAGAATGTTCTCTGTATTCCATTTCGAATCAGAGATTATATAATCTTTAGTTAGCTCCCACTCTTTTCTTAATAAAGAAGTATAATCCGTAAAATTCTTGCTTCCTATATGAGCACAATCAGCATCACAAATTATTTTCTCTAGTTCAGATTCTGGTTGTACCCCCACCTTAGTAGCCAAAATTATTTTAGAAATTTCAGCAATTTCAATCTCAGAAACCTTTTGTTTCTGTAAAAAACCTTCAGCAATTTTCACGCTTTCTTCTTCGTGATTTTCAATAGATTTTATGTATCCAACATCATGAAACCATGCTGCTAATAGTAATTTATGAGCTGATTTTTCTTCGATTTCAAGACCCTCTATTATTTCTTTTGTTTTATCTACTACATGTTGCGTATGAAATACACTATGATATACAAATGATGGATTTAATTCTTCATTTAATAGATTCGTAACAAAATTTTCTGCTTCTTTTAATAAATTTTCCATCAAAAAGGTTTTTGCTAAATTAAAGATAATTTTTAACTATTATTAAGTGTAAGTTTGAAGACTTAAAACCGACTATACTCTTGTTAAGTTCCATTAACATATAGTACATAGTCAGTTTACAAATTGATTCTGTGCTATATTTTTTGTCTAAATCTAAATAAAAAAACTATTATGTTAAACTGGAAAAAAATTATTCATTTTGCTGTAAGTAAAAACCCAACTCCAACAAAAAGGGTTGAAAAAACTGAAATTGAATGGAAAGAATTATTAACTCCAGAACAATTTAGAGTTACGCGATTAAAAGGAACTGAACGCCCTTTTTCAGGTGAATTATGTACTACTTATGATGAAGGCCAATACAATTGTATTTGTTGCAACACTCCTTTATTTGACTCTACTATTAAATACGACTCAAGTTCTGGTTGGCCGAGTTTTACACAACCTATTACCGAAAATGCAATCAAATACCATAAAGATAATACACTAGGAATGGTTAGAGTAGAGATTTTATGCAATACTTGCGATGCACATTTAGGACATGTTTTTCCTGACGGACCAGAACCTAGTGGATTAAGATATTGTGTTAACTCCGAATCTATGCAAATAGGTGAAAAATAATTACGCTACTTAATAAAAAAGAAGAAAAAATGACAATTAAAAATATGCAAACTACCACTTTAGGTGGTGGATGTTTTTGGTGTACCGAAGCTGTTTTTCAAAAAGTAAAAGGAGTTAAAAAAGTAGTGTCGGGTTATGCTGGCGGAAATGTTCCTGGTCACCCAACCTATCGTGAGGTTTGCTCGGGCTTAACCGGCCATGCAGAAGTTATACAAGTTACTTTTGATGCTGCTATTATTTCTTACGAAGATATTTTAGTTATTTTTATGACAACACACGACCCTACAACCTTAAACCAACAAGGAGCAGATCGTGGAACTGAATACAGATCTGTAATTTTTTATCATAACGATTCGCAAAAAGTAATGGCTACTGAAGTTTTAAAACAAATACAGCAATACTACGAGAATACAATCGTTACAGAACTAAGTGCTTACACCAATTTTTATGAAGCTACTCAAGAGCATCAAAATTATTATCTAGAGAACACAAAACAAGGATATTGTAGTTTTGTAATTGAACCAAAGCTTGCAAGATTACGTAAGCTACATGCTGATAAACTAAAGTAATATGCTTATTAAGTTATATGGTGCAGAAAGATGCCATAAAACACAACATTATAAAACATTTTTTAAAACGCGTAATATAAGTTACGCGTTTTTTGATGTTGAGTTAAATGAAATTTTTGCAGAAGAATTAAAAAATCTGTACGAAAGCAGAAAGCTTAATTTTCCAACAATTACAATTGATAAGAAAAGACTTCGGAACCCGACAGATAAAGAGTTAAATAAATGGATAGAAAAACTAAAATAGCATTTGGCGGGGGCTGCCATTGGTGCACAGAAGCAGTATTTCAATCGTTAATTGGCGTTGAAAAGGTAGCTCAAGGTTTTGTTGCTTCTACTAATAAAAACAACACCTTTTCAGAAGCTGTTATTGTTACTTTTAATTCTAATAAAATTACAGTAAAAACATTAGTAGAAATTCATTTACACACTCATAAAAGTACTTCGCAACATTCTATGCGAAAAAAATATCGTTCTGCTATTTATGTATTTCCTGAAAATAAAAAAAAGGAAATTCAGCTAATAATTGATAATTTACAAGCTGATTTTCAACAAAAAATCATTACACAAATATTAGAATTTAAAGAATTTAAATCGTCAGAAAATCAGTTTAAAAATTATTACTATTCTAATCCAGAAAAACCGTTTTGTGAAACATTTATCAATCCAAAACTACAATTTTTACGAACTCATTTTTCTAAACTAGTAAACACAAAAAAATTAAATATTACAACTGCCTAATTATGAAAAACACAAAACTAAATATCATCAATAAAAAAGGGCATAAATTACAAGCTTATTTAGAATTGCCTGCTAATCAAAAACCTAATTACTATGTGATTTTTGCACATTGTTTTACGTGTAGCAGTACTTTAGGTGCTGTTAAAAATATTAGTCGCTCTTTAACGCAACATGGTTTTGGTGTTTTACGCTTCGATTTTACAGGTTTAGGTCGCAGCGAAGGTGAGTTTTCTGAAAGTCATTTTTCTGCAAATGTTGATGATCTTATATCTGTAAATGATTACATGACCGAACATTATGACGCTCCTTGTTTATTGGTTGGTCATTCGTTAGGCGGTGCAGCTGCAATCGTAGCTGCTTCTAAATTAAATAACATCAAAGCAGTTGCAACTATTGGTGCTCCTTCTAGCGTGAGTCATGTTAAACATTTATTTTCTCATGGAATTGAAAATATAAAAACAGCTGGTGATGTTGAAGTAAACATTGGTGGAAGACCTTTTAAAATCAATCAAGAATTTGTGTCTGATTTTGATAAAACTAATCTACCTGAAATAACAAAAAACTTAAGAAAACCTATCTTAATATTACACTCTCCTGTCGATACTATTGTTGGTGTTAATAATGCACAAGAATTGTATTTAAGTGCGCATCATCCCAAAAGTTTTATAAGCTTAGATGATGCCGATCATTTACTATCAAACTCAAAAGACAGTATTTATGCTGGTAACTTAATTGGTACTTGGTCTGAACATTATTTTCCTAAACAGGAGAATAAAATGTTAGAAACTAACGGAGAACAATTAGTTGGACATTTAAATTTGAATGAAAATAATTTTACGACAAATATTCAATCTAAAAACCACACATTAATTGCCGATGAGCCGGCTTCAGTTGGAGGAGATAATTCTGGTCCCTCTCCTTACGAATATTTAAATACAGCACTAATAGCTTGTACCGCTATGACGTTAAAAATGTATGCAGAACGTAAAAAATGGGATTTACAAGAGGTTTTTGTTTACGTAACACATTCACGAAAACACAGTGATGATTTAGGTATTGAAACCGAAAAACCAACTTATTTAGATCATATTAGTAAAAAATTAAAGTTTGTTGGTAATTTAGACGAAAAGCAGCAAAAACGCTTAACAGAAATAGCTTCTAAATGTCCTGTTCACAAAACCTTGGCTAGTGAAGTTATTTTCGATACAAGTATTATCGAACATTAAATAAATGCAACCATAAGTATTATTTAAGATTTTAAAACTACCTGAAGTCAAAATCTAAAGGAAATAAAGCCTTAAAAGCTCCTGAAAAGATTTGTCTTAACTATTAGAAAAAAGAAGAAATAGGTTTTTTCTAAAATCAAAGTCTATAATAGTACTCTAACACATAATATTTATAACAATTTCATAAACGAAGTTGCTAAAAATCAAATAAAACCACATTAAAAGAAGATGCTTTAGTATCTGAAACTTGTAAAATTTCACATTAATAATTTTCATCCAATTATCTTTGCCCAATGAAACTAAATATTCAAGACACTTTTAATAACGAATTACCTGCTGATAAAATTATAGGAAGTGAACGCCGACAAGTTTTAGACGCTTGCTTTTCGTATGTTCAACCTACAAAAACAGCTAATCCAACATTAATTCACGTTTCAAAAGAAATGTTAGAAGCCGTTGGTTTATCTGAAGAAGATACAAAATCTGATGATTTTCTAAAAGTTTTTACAGGAAATAAAGTGTTCGAAAACACGCATCCGTTTGCGATGTGTTATGGCGGACATCAGTTTGGTAATTGGGCAGGACAGTTGGGCGATGGTCGTGCTATTAATTTGACCGAAGTTGTACACAATAATAAACGTTGGGCAATTCAATTAAAAGGCGCTGGTGAAACTCCGTATTCTCGAACCGCAGATGGCTTAGCCGTTTTACGCTCTTCAATTAGAGAGTATTTGTGTAGCGAAGCCATGTTTCATTTAGGCGTTCCAACCACCCGCGCACTATCATTAAGTTTATCTGGTGATGAAGTTTTACGAGATGTTTTATACAACGGAAATCCTGCGTATGAAAAAGGAGCAATTGTAGCTCGTGTGGCACCAAATTTTATTCGTTTTGGTAACTTTGAAATTTTATCTGCAAGACAAAACCATCCTACTTTAAAAAAATTGGCAGACTATACTATCAAACATTTTTATCCTGAAATTACATCCGAAGGAAAACAAAAATATCTCGATTTCTTAACAGCAATAAGAAATAAAACCATCGATATGATTGTGGATTGGCAACGCGTTGGTTTTGTACACGGAGTGATGAATACCGATAACATGTCGATTCTCGGATTAACAATCGATTTTGGACCTTACGGATGGCTAGAAGGCTATGATTCTGGTTGGACACCTAATACAACAGACAATCAACACAAGCGATATCGCTACGGAAATCAGTCGCAAATCGGACTATGGAATTTATTTAAACTCGCAAATGCTTTGTATCCGCTTATTGAAGAAGTAGCTCCTTTACAAGATATTTTAGATGTATATTCTGATATTTATAATGCGAAATATCACGAAATGATGAAATCTAAATTAGGTTTATTTTCTGATGATGAAAACGACAAAGAGTTAATTGGCAGGTTAGAAGAAACTTTACAATTAACAGAAACCGACATGACTATTTTCTTTAGAAATCTATCAACTATTACTACAAAAGATGATTTCGAAAGCGCTATTAAAAAAATTGAAATTGCTTTTTATACAATTGATGAAGTAAAAGATGAAATTAAAAATCATTGGGTAGATTGGTTTAATCGTTATTTAAAAAGACTACAACAAGAAACTTTTTCTGACCAAGAAAGAAAAGAAAAAATGGATTTAGTAAACCCAAAATATGTACTTAGAAATTACATGGCTCAATTAGCAATTGACGCCGCTGATAAAGGGGACTATAAATTAATTGATGAATTATATGAATTATTAAAAAATCCGTATTCAGAGCAATTAGAACATAAAAAATGGTTTGCAAAACGACCAGAATGGGCACGCCATAAAGTTGGCTGTTCTGCTTTAAGCTGTAGTTCTTAAAAAAAGAGTAACTTTAGGTCGACTTATAATTTTTATATGAAACTTAAAAGCAAATGGTTTGTGGCCTTACTCTTAATTATAACAAGTTTTGTTATCGCCGCAAATTTAAAAAAACCTCAACCTAAATACACCGCAGTAACTTCGACCACTACAAACGAAGATAACTTTAATAAAATGATGGATGTCCTTACGCACAAACGCTGTATGAATTGCCATCCTAATGACAATATACCAAAACAAGGTGAAGATTCCCATCCTCATTACTTTGGTATGTCTAGAGGAACCAATAACTTAGGTTTCGAAGCCACAAAGTGTACAACTTGTCATCAAACAGAAAACAATAAATATTCTGGAGTTCCAGGTGCACCTGAATGGTCTTTAGCTCCTCCTGAAATGTTTTGGGAAGGGTTAGATAGATATCAAATTGCAACATCAATGATGGATCCTAAACGAAACGGTGGTCGAACACCTAACGAAACAATGCATCATTTAACTGAACATGAGCTCGTTTTGTGGGCATGGAACCCTGGTGTAAATGCCGAGGGAATTCAAAGAGAATTACCTCCTGTTTCATTAGAAGAATATAAAAAAACCGTAAAACAATGGTTTAAAGACGGAGCCATAATTCCTAATAAACCAACTAAATAATTATGAAAATAACATTCGAAGTAAATAACCAATCAAAAACTATTACTATTGATGATGGCAATACACCTTTACTTTGGGTGATTAGAGATATGCTTAACTTAAAAGGAACCAAATTTGGTTGTGGTAAAGCCGCTTGTGGTGCCTGTACCTTACGTGTTGATGATGAAGCTGTTCGTTCTTGCTCTTTTCCGGTTAAATTTGCAGAAGGTAAAAAAATAACGACTATTGAGGGTTTAGGAACCGAAGAAAATCCTCATCCCGTTCAACAAGCTTGGGTAGAAGAAATTGTTCCTCAATGTGGTTATTGTCAACCTGGTTTTATGATGGCAACTGCCGCTTTATTAAACGAAAATCCAAACCCTACAAATGATGATATCGACAAAAACATTGTAAATATTTGTCGTTGCGCTACGTATTACAGAATGCGAAAAGCAATTCATCGTGCAGCAGAATTAAATAATACTAATCTTTTAAAATCATAAATTATGAGTGCTAAATTATCACGTCGTAAATTTTTGGTTCGAGGAGCTCTAGGTACTATAGGTGTTGTTGCTGTAGGAACCTATTTATTCAGAAACCCTATACGTAGAGAAGTTTTAGGATATTTAAATTCGGCAGAATCTCCTTATTCAGGAAGCGGAATGGAACCAATGATATGGTTTGAAATTACAAAAAACAACACCATTATTTTACATTCTCCAAAGGTAGAAATGGGACAAGGAACCTTTACCGGTTTGGCGCAAATTGCAGCTGATGAAATAGGTGTCTCTATAAAACAAATTGATGTTGTGCATGCAGCAACTGCTACTGGTAATTTAGATTCTTTCGCCACAGGCGGAAGTACTTCTATTGCTAGTTTATGGCAACCACTGCGTGAATTAGCAGCTACAACTCGCGAAATGCTAAAGATAGAAGCTGCTAAAAAATTAGGTATTGAAGCTAGTACTTTAAAAGCAAATAAAGGTGTTTTTTCTGACGGAAATAAAACAATGTCTTTTTTAGAAACCACTAAAGATCTTACCGATTGGAAAATTCCTGACACACCAAAACTAAAAGATATTAGTGACTATAAATTTGTAGGAAAACCAATACCACGTATAGATTTAAATGCAAAAGTTTTTGGAAATCCGATTTTTGGAATGGATGCAGAAATGCCAAATATGTTACATGGTGCTGTTGTTCGCGCAACACATATTGGAGCAAAATTTATAAGTGCAGATACTACTGATGCTGAAAAATTACCAGGAGTTATAAAAATTATTAAAGAAGATGATTTTGTAGGTGTAGTTGCTAATTCTTACATAGAAGCTTTAAATGCTAAAAACGCTATTAAGGTTAAATGGGAATATAACAACACTTTAAACACTGAAAATATTGAAGAAATGATGAAAGTTGGTAAAGGAAATCCAACTATCATTCAAAAAATAGGCGATGATATAGAGGATGAAGCAAGTATTTCGATGGAATTTAAAAGTCCGATTGGAGCACATGCACAAATGGAGCCTAACGGAGTTTTAGCTTTTGTTGAAGGAGATAAAGCAACTATTAAAATCTCTACACAAGTAGTGGCTATTACTCGAAAAGAAGTTGCTGCTCGTTTAAATATTAATGAAGAAAATGTTAATGTAATCCCCACTTATTTAGGTGGTGGGTTTGGACGCAGATTACACACGCCACATGCTGTTCAGGCAGCTGTAATGTCGAAAGCAGTTGGTAAGCCTGTAAAGTATTTTTTCACCCGAAAAGAAGAGTTTCAGCACGATATGTTTCGTCCGCCAACACATCATGTTGTAAAAGGAACCTTAAATTCTGATGGTATGATAAAAGCTATACGTCACGATTTTTCTAGTGGAGATGTTGCTATAGATTCGGCAATACTACCAGGTTTTGTAAATACTATTTTAGGTGCCGATATTGGTGCTATTCGTGGTGGGTTTTGCCAATATGGTTTAATACCCAATATCCGTGCAGTTTCTTGGCATGTAAAACTACCTTTTGCAACTAGCTGGTGGCGTAGTTTAGGACTATTAGCAAATACTTTTGCATGGGAAAGTATGATGGATATTTTAGCAGAAAAAGCAGATAAAAACCCTATTGATTTCCGCTTAGCTCATATTCAGGATGATGAAAACGGAAAACGATTAAAAGCAGTTATTAAAGCGGCTAAAAAAAGTGCTAATTATAAAAATGAAGCAGAAAACGGTCGTGCAATGGGTTTCGCCGCCTCTACAGATGCAGGAACACCTTGTGCACAAATTGCTGAAGTTTCTATAGAGAACAATCAAATTAAAGTACATAAAGTTACCTGTGCTATGGATCCCGGAATCGCAGTAAATCCGGATCAAGTAAGAGCGCAATGTGAAGGTGCAATTATAATGGGTATGAGTGCTTCTATGCATGAACAAATGTTTGTAGAAGAAGGTCAATTACGCCCAACAATTTATGGCCCTTATAATATGGCTTTAATGAAACATGCTCCTAAAGAAATTAATGTTATTTTGCTGCAAGGTATAGATAAACCAAGCGCAGTTGGCGAACCTCCTTTAGGTCCAATTGCTGCAGCAGTTGCAAACGCTGTTTATCGACTAACAGGAAAACGATTAACTTCTTTACCTTTAAAATTAAGTTAATACATGACCCACGAATTCAAAGAAATTATACAGCAGGTTATTTTAAATCAACAAAACGGAATACAAAACGTATTAGCTACAGTAGTTGACTTAGACGGTTCTTCGTATAGAAAACCCGGGGTTAGAATGCTACTATCTGACGACGGAAAAATGATTGGAGCCGTTAGTGGTGGCTGTGTAGAAAAGGAAGTACAACGAAGAGCGCAATCGGTTTTTAGAGATCAAAAATCAAAAGTTATAACCTACGATGGGCGTTATCGATTAGGCTGCGAAGGTGTTTTATATATTTTATTAGAACCTATTAAAATTTCAACAACGTTCATAAATGCTTTTTCTGATAGTTTATCCAATAGAAAATCATTTAAAATTGAATCTTTTTACAAAAAAGAAGATGAAATTTTTGGAGATTTTGGTTCTATAATTCAGTTTAATAGCAACTGTAAATTTACTTTTCACAAAGATTTTAAATCAACTAAAAAAAATGAATCACTCGTTTTCGAACAAACACTAAAACCTTTATTTCGCTTATTGATTATTGGTGGAGAGCACGATGCTGTAAAATTATGCTCACAAGCAACACAACTAGGTTGGGAGGTAGATGTGGTTACCTCTATTAACGACCCAAAAGAATTAGTAGATTTTCCAACAGCAAAATCGGTAGTAGCACAAACACCAGAAATTATTGATTTAGATGATATTAATGAACACACAGCAATTGTAATAATGAATCATAATTTTACGTATGATTTACGTTGGCTCGTAAAATTACAAGAACAAAACCCTGTTTATATCGGAATTTTAGGTGCTGCAAAACGACGTGAAAAATTACTAAATGAATTATTTGATTTCGCTCCTGAAATAAGCGATACATTTTTAGACAAAATACACACACCTGCCGGTTTACATATTGGTGCAGAAACTCCGGAAGAAATTGCTTTATCTATTTTAGCTGAAATCTTATCTGTAGTTCGTAAAAAGGAAGTTTTTTCTTTAAAAAAAATTACAGGAAAAATTCATACCTGATTTCAAAATACGTCATTGCGAATGTAATGAAGCAATCTCTCACTAAATAAAACAGATTACTTTACTCGTAATGATAGTAAAAATTGAAATTCCGTTTAAAATAATACTAATCAAGAATGCAAAAAATTGCAATACTAATACTTGCTGCAGGAAGTTCTTCTCGCATGGGAATCGCAAAACAAATACTTCCGTATAAAAAAACCACGTTATTAGGTTGGACAATTGAACAAGCAAAAACATCAAAAGCGAACGCCATTTTTTGTGTTTTAGGGGCAAAGGAAGCAATAATTAAAGAAAAAATTGATCAATATAAAATTGAAACCATTTTTAACGCTGATTTTAAAAACGGACTAAGCACAAGCATTGTAGCTGGAGTAAACCATATAATTGCTAAAAATTTCGATTCCGTTTTAATTACGCTAGCCGATCAACCAAATATAAACCCGAAGTATTTAGATGAATTGATAATTACATCTAAAGAAAATCCGAAGAAAATAATAGTATCTAATTATGAAACAAAAAGAGGTGTACCTGCAATTTTTCCAAAAAAACATTTTAATCAATTATTAAATTTAAAAGGAGATAAAGGCGCTTCACTTTTTCTAAACAATAATGTACCTGAAACTATAAAAATGCCTCTTTTTAATTTAATTGACATTGATACTAAGGAAGATTATCAGAAACTAATCAATAAATAGTATTTTTACAGTTCAATTAATCACTTTATGAATTTTAGATATTTTCTATATTTTGCCACTCTTTTTTTAATAACCGGCTGTGCTACATTTAAAGCTCAATATGCTACTAAGGAAAAAAATAAAGAAACAAAATCTGACAAGAAAATTGCCCATTCTTTTTATTTAATTGGTGATGCCGGAAATTCTGAATTAGACTCTGTATCGCCTGCCTTAGCATATTTAGAGAAGCACATAAGTAACGCAACCGAAAATGCTACATTACTTTTTTTAGGAGACAATGTTTATGAAACAGGTATTCCTTCTAAAAAAAACAAAAAATACCTTTTAGCAAAACACAGAATTGAAGCGCAAACAGCTATTGCTAAAAAATTTGCAGGAAGATCTATTTTTATTCCTGGTAATCATGATTGGTATAATGGTTTAGACGGATTAAAAAGAGAGGAGAAATTAGTTGAAAAAGCATTAGGTAAAAATTCTTTTTTACCAGAAAGTGGTTGCCCTTTAGAAAAAGTAAAAATATCTGAAGATGTTGTTTTAATTATTGTTGATACCCATTGGTACGTTACTAATTGGGATAATCATCCTAAAATAAACGATAATTGCGAAATAAAAACAAGGGTAAAGTTTTTTGAAGAATTTAAAGGCTTGATAAAAAAAGCAAGAGGTAAAACAACCATTATTGCTATGCATCACCCAATGTTTACTAACGGTTCTCATGGGGGTTACTACTCTCTTGTTAGTCATATGACACCGCTACCCGTTTTAGGAACTTTAAAAAATCTTTTAAGGAAAACAACAGGAATCACAAATACCGATTTACAAAACAAAAAATACAACGAGTTAAAAAAACATATTGTAACATTAGCGCAAGAAAACGATAAGACTATTTTTGTTTCGGGTCATGAGCATAGTTTGCAATACATTGTTGAAGATAATATTCCGCAAATAATAAGTGGTTCGGGTTCTAAAACTACTGCTACTAAATTAACTGGCGGTGCAAAATTTACTTATGGAAGTCAGGGTTTTGCTAAATTAGATGTTTATAAAGACGGTTCTTCAAGTGTGCGCTTTTATGCTGTGAATGATGATAAAATTGTTTATGAAACGGAAGTATTACCTGCAGATAAAAACAAAAAATTTACGACATATCCTACTCTTAAAATAACAGAAAAAAAAGCAGCTGTTTATACCGATAAAGAAACAACCAAAAGCAGATTTTATAAGCATTTTTGGGGAGAACGTTATCGTGAATCTTTTAGTACAAAAGTAACCGTACCAACTATAAAATTAGATACCTTATTTGGAGGATTAACACCTGTAAGAAAAGGAGGTGGAAACCAATCTAAATCGTTGCGTTTACATGATAAAGAAGGTAGAGAATATGTAATGCGCGCCTTGCGAAAGAATGCTGTACAATACTTACAGGCTGTAGCTTTTAGGGACCAATACATACAAGGTCAATTCGACGAAACGTATACAGAAGGTTTATTGCTAGATGCTTTTACGGGTTCGCATCCATACGCACCATTTGTTATCGGAACTTTAGCAGATGCTGTTGGCGTTTATCATACAAACCCTGTTTTATACTATGTGCCAAAACAAAACTCTTTAGGTTCTTTTAATACTGAATTTGGCGACGAATTATATATGATAGAAGAACGTGCTGCTTCTGGTCATGGAGACAAAGCTAGTTTTGGTTTCTCTAATGAAATAATAAGTACAGACGATTTATTAAAAAAACTAGCTAAAAACGAAAAACACCAATTAGATGAAGCTTCTTATATCAGAGCTCGTCTATTTGATATGTTAATTGGTGATTGGGACAGGCATGAAGACCAATGGCGCTGGGCTGTTTTTGAAGAAGGTGAACACACTATTTATCGACCTGTTCCTAGAGATAGAGACCAAGCTTTTTCTATTATGGGAGATGGTCTTATATTAAGTTTAGCAACAGAAATGATTCCGACCTTGCGTTTAATGAAAGCTTATGAAGAAGATATCGAAAGCCCTAAATGGTTTAATTTAGAGCCGTATCCCTTAGATATGTTTTTAATAAGCCAATCAGACAAAAGCGCTTGGGATGCACAAGTAAAACATATCACTTCTAATATTACAGATAAAATTATAGATAAAGCTTTTACTAATTTTCCGGATGAAGTAAAGGGTAAAACTATAAACACTATTAAAAGAAAACTACAAGGAAGAAGAAAAAATTTACAAAAAATATCCGACACTTATTATGGGGATATCAATAAGTTTCAAGTAATAAAAGGTACTCATAAAGATGATTTATTTGAAATAGAAAGGTTTCATAGCGGAAAAACAAAAGTTACAGCATACAGAATAAAAAAAGGTGAAAAAGGAACTGTTTTTCATCAAAAAACATACAGCTATTCACAAACTAAAGAAATTTGGATTTATGGTTTAGATGATGATGATGTATTTGTTGTAAAAGGTACTGGTAAAGATTTAATTAAACTTAGAATTATTGGAGGCCAGAACAACGATATCTACAATATTATTAATGGTAAAAAAGTAAAAATATACGATCATAAAACAAAGAAAAACACCTTTCTTACCAACAAAGGTGCTGTAAAATTAACAGACGATTACGAAACTAATGTTTACGATTATAAGAAGTTAAAAAACAACGCCAATGTATTTACTCCGTATGTAGGTTTTAATCCAGACGATGGTCTTAAAATAGGTGTTTCAAACACATATACCACCTTTGGTTTTGAAAGAAACCCTTTTACTTCAGAGCATGAAATATCTGCCGCTTACTATTTTGCAACAAACGGATTTGAAATAAATTACTCTAGTGAGTTTGCTAATATTATTGGTCGTTGGAACTTAGGTTTTAATGCAATGTATACAAGTCCGAACTATGCTGTAAACTTCTTTGATTTTGGTAACAACTCAATAAATTTAGAAGCTGATGGCATTGAAGACAGAGATTACAACCGAGTGAAAATAAGAAAGATCATAGCAGGATCATCTGTTTATTGGGTAGGAGATCTCGGCGCTAAAATAACATTAGGTTTAAATTATCAATCTTTTAAAGTCGACAAAACTCCTAATCGTTTTATTTCAACACAACCTATTAATTTTAATAGTCAAAATTTCTTAAACGCAGAAGCTAGTTATTCTTTCGAAAACACAGACAATGCAGCTTTTACAACTATGGGAATGAAAACAAATTTACAGGTTGGTTACACTTCTAATTTAACAAACAATAACAATTTTACATACGTTATCCCTTCTATTTCTTTTGATTATAAATTAGTTTCTAGCGGGCAAATCGTATTCGCTACGCAGTTTAAAGGTCATGTTACTTTTGGTAATGAATATGAGTTTTATCAAGGTGCAAATTTAGGTGGTAATAATGGCTTAAGAGGTTACAGAAACGAACGTTTTATAGGTAAAGATGCATTTTACCAAAGTACTGATATTCGCTTAAACTTAAGAAAATTAAAAACAGGTTTATTACCATTACATATTGGTGTTTATGGTGGTTTTGATTATGGTAAAGTGTGGCTTGAAAACGTAGATTCTAAAAACTGGAATACTTCTATTGGTGGTGGAATTTTCTTTAATGCTGCTAATATGATGACAGGTAACCTTTCTGCCTTTAATAGTGATGATGGTTTAAGAATCGCGTTTGCAATGGGATTCAACTTTTAATATAAATATAATAAAGATGCAACAAATAGTATTAATATCTGGCGCCTTATTTGGCGGATTAGCTGTAATTTTCGGTGCCTTTGGTGCACATGCTTTAAAGAAAATATTATCCGAAGATCAATTAAAATCGTTTGAAACAGGCGTAAAATACCAAATGTATCACGCAATTGTTTTATTATTTATAGGGAGTTCTTTTTCTATACCAAATCAACTTATGGCTTGGTCTTTCATAATCGGAATTGTTCTTTTTTCGTTTAGTATTTACGGATTAGTCTTATCGGATGCTAAAGGTAAAAAAATGAAGTTTTTAGGACCAATCACCCCTTTAGGTGGCTTACTGTTAGTTGCAGGCTGGATCATGTTATTACTCGAGTTTATTTAATCGTAAACTCGTATAATTTACCACCTAACGACTTTGTTTTTTCATCGGCGATATAAAGTGTTGTATCGTCTTTAAAGCTGAGACTTTCTTTCTGAGAAACATGTTCTAATGCAAATTCTTTTACATCTCCTGAGAAAAAATCATCCTCATTAAAATTGGTAAATACAAAAACCGATTGATGATTTAACAAGGCTACTTTTTTTCCGTTAGGAGATATCGTTGCAGCCGTTATCGAGCAGTGTATATCAGCGCAATTTTCGAAAGTTGAAATGTACTTTGCTTCATGATTTCCTTTTATTGCGGGAATTTTATACAAAGTCGTTTTACCATACTTTCCTTTCACCCTACTCTTTGTAAAAACGTATAAGAATCCGTTGTGATAGAATACACTTTCTGCATCAAAAAAACGATCTTTCTTTTTCGGCGGAAACTTATATTGATCTGGATAAGAGAATTTAATTTTTGTTACCTCAACAGCATCTTTCTCTATTAAATCTTGATGAAAAATTTTAAGTATTTTTAAGTTTTTTCGTTTGTTATTATTGTTTCCAAAATCAGCAATATATAAATTCCCTTTTTCA
This sequence comes from Tenacibaculum sp. AHE14PA, assembly GCF_019278465.1. Taxonomy (GTDB): domain Bacteria; phylum Bacteroidota; class Bacteroidia; order Flavobacteriales; family Flavobacteriaceae; genus Polaribacter; species Polaribacter bernardetii. The sequence goes on from NZ_CP058983.1 coordinate 1,904,694, forward strand.
TCGGATGTTATATCTTCCCAATCGTTATTCTTAGCATTAACAACAACTTCTCTTATAATATATCCGTTGGTATTAACGCCGTATATAACAGGCTTATTTCCACTATCATTTAGCATCCATAATAATTCAGCATTTTTTATCTTTTCTATTCCTGAAACCTCTTTTAAAGAATTTGGTAAATCTGCAAGTACTTTTAGTTGACCAAAATTCTGGCAACTAACTATTAAAAAAAAAGATATTAAAACGAAGCTTCTTTGTATCATAACAATTATTTTACCAGCTACCACCAGCACCACCACCGCTAAATCCGCCGCCGCCAAAACCTCCTCCGAAGCCTCCGCCACCAAATCCACCGCCAGAAGAACCACCAAAACCGCCGCCGCCGCCAAAACCTCCGCGACCTGCATTACTTAAAATAATGGTTTCTAAAATACTTCTTGATGTTGAGCCTCTATAATTTCGTTTTCCTCCACCTCCATTTCCCTTATTCCCTCTAGAAATAACGATAAAAAAGATAACTACAATTATAATAAAGATGATGAAACTATAATCTTTACCTTTTTTAGATTTTTTGCGAGTTCCTTTATACTCGCCATTTAAAACTTTAAAAATAGCGTTAGATCCGTCATCTAATCCAGCATAAAAATCGCCTCTTTTAAATTGCGGAATGATGTAATTCCTGGTTATTTCACCTACAATTCCGGCTGTTAATTTATGTTCTACTCCATATCCTGGAGAAATCCATATTTTTCGGTCGTTTTTTGCTAAAAGAATAAAAACACCGTTATCTTCTTTAGCTTGCCCAATACCCCATTCATGTGCCCATCTCGGAGTTAAGATTCCGATACTTTCACCGTTTGTAGAATCGATAATTCCTAACACTATTTGAGTAGAAGTTGTATCTGAATATTTAATTAATTTATTTTCTAAAGTTGCTTTTTGAGCATCAGAAAGTAAACCAACATAATCATAAACACTTGTTTGTTCTTTTGGTTTATCCGGAATTTTATATCCTTGAGAAAATGTTGTTTGGACAAACAACAATCCGATTATAAAAAATAAAATTTGTGTGGTTTTCTTCAAGATTCTTTATCCTTTAGATATTTCGTTAGACAATTCATCTTCATCATCAGTTTGCCAAGGAAAATGAGTTTTTAATTCTTCTCCTGCTTTTAAAACTCCTTCAACAATTCCTTTTTTGAAATTGCCTTCTTTAAAATGGTTTTGCATCGTGTTTTTTGTAGTATTCCAAAAATTGGCTGGTACCACTTTATTTATTCCTTGGTCACCATAAATTACAAATTTATGATCTTCAACAGCTACGTAAATTAAAACAGCATTCTGTTGTTTTGTTATATTCATGTTTAAAGAATGAAACACTTCTAAAGCACGATTAAAAGCATCATCTTTACGAGATGATGCTTCTATATGTACTCTAATTTCGCCAGAGGTATTTAATTCGGCTATTTTAATAGCTGAAATTATTTCTTGCTCTTCTTCTTTAGTGAGAAAATCTTCTACTTTAGACATTTTTATTTTTTAGTTCCAAAATCGAAATTAACATCCGGAGCTTTTTCTGCACCAGCTTCCGCTTCAAAATAAGGTTTACCTTCAAAACCAAACCACCCTGCTAAAATAGAATTAGGAAATACTTTTACATGATTGTTATAAGGTTTTACAGCTTCGTTAAATCGAGTTCTAACTGTTAAAATTTGATTTTCAGTACTTGCTAATTCATCTTGTAACTTTAAGAAATTCTGATTTGTTTTTAAATCAGGATAACGCTCTACTGTTACTAATAAACTTTTTAAGGCACCACTTAAACCACCTTGAACTTTATTAAACTGTGCTAGTTGTTCTGGTGTTACTTTTGATGGGTCAATATTTATTGATGTTGCTTTGGCTCTTGCGTTGATTACTTCGGTAAGTGTCGATTTTTCAAAATCAGCAGCTCCTTGTACCGTTTTAACTAAATTACCAATTAAATCACTTCTTCTTTGGTATGCAGTTTCTACATTACCCCAAGATTCCGCAATATTTTCATTTAATCTTACTGCTGTATTATTAAATCCTACAACCCATTTAAAGACTACGAATACTAATACTCCAATAATAACTAAAGGCACTAACCATTTTTTCATAATAATTGATTTTCTATAATTGATTTTTAATTTTTTTTAATTCTGCTTTTACTCTTTCTAACCTACTAATAACTTCATGATTATTAACTACATCATTCGGGTTTTTTTTAAGCTTTTGTTTTGCGCCATCTAAAGTAAAACCTCTTTCTTTTACTAAATTGAATATCAACTTAAAATTCTCAATATCCTCTTTTGTAAATAACCGATTTCCTTTTGCGTTTTTTTTAGGCTTAATAACCTCAAATTCTTGTTCCCAAAAACGGATTAGTGAAACATTTACGTTAAAAGCTTTAGATACTTCTCCTATTTTATAGTATCTTTTATCAGGTAGTTCTACATACATTTCCTTAGTAAGTTCTAATTAATCGTATGATTGTCCGTTTTCTTGTGATGCTTTTTGCATTGCAATAAATTCTTCTGGAGTTAAATCTCCATAATAAAAATAAATAGGATTTACAGGTCTACCATCTTTATGAATTTCATAATGTAAATGTGATGCCATAGAGCGCCCCGTATTACCAACATAGCCTATTATATCACCACGTTTTACTTCTTGCTTTCTTTTTGCTATAATTTTACTCATGTGCGCATAAATAGTTCTATACCCATATCCATGGTCTATATATACTACTTTACCAAAAGTAGAACTTCTATGAGCTTTAGCTATAACACCATTACCAGAAGCAAAAATAGGTGTACCTTTTGGAGCTGTAAAATCCATTCCATTATGCATTCTTCTCGTTTTAAGGATTGGATGCATACGCATACCATAACCAGATGCCATACGTTTTAAATCTTGATTTTTCACAGGTTGTATGGCAGGAATAGAGGCTAACATTTTTTCCTTTTCTTTTGCCAAACTAACAATTTCGTCTAGTGATTTTGATTGCACAACCATCTGCTTCGATAGTATTTCTATTTCTCTTGTTGCATTGGTAATCATTGCACTATTTTTAAACCCCTCTAAATGCTTGTACCTATTCACACCTCCAAAACCTGCTTTACGCTGCTCTTGTGGTATAGCACTTGCTTCAAAATACGCTCTATATATATTATCATCTCTTTCTTGTAGCTCAGATAATCTTTCTGACAACACAACTAATTCTTTAGACATTAGTTCTGTATGCAACTTAAAATTCTCTATTTCTCTTTTTTGAGCTCTTTCGTTAGGTGACATTAAAAACTGACTAAACCCTATAAAACCAAAGAATGCAACCAATAAAGCACTAACAATTCCTAAAAAGGACTTTTTATATTTCTCGCTTTTTTTTGATTCTATTTTTCGGTAAGATAACGTCTCAGGATCGTAATAATATTTTACTTTCGCCATAATACTAAATATACTATTTTTGTGCACGTTAAACAAGCAAAAACTCTTAAGAACTTTTGTTTGACAACACACAAATTTACAAAATGTTTTAAAACTACTTTTGTTAAGTTGTTTTTTAATAATTATTTAACAAAATTTCGAGCGCTAACCGTATGAAATCTCAAGAAATAAGATCAAAATTTTTAGAATTTTACAAATCTAAAAACCATAAAATCGTTCCATCTGCACCAATGGTGTTAAAAAACGACCCTACTTTAATGTTTGTTAACGCAGGTATGGTTCCTTTTAAAGAGTTTTTTTTAGGTCAAAAAAAAATAGTAAATACTAGAGTTGCTGATTCTCAAAAATGTTTACGTGTTTCAGGAAAACATAACGATTTAGAAGAAGTAGGTAAAGATACCTATCATCATACGTTATTTGAAATGCTAGGAAACTGGAGTTTTGGAGATTACTTTAAAAAAGAAGCAATAGCCTGGGCTTGGGAACTGCTTACCGAAGTATATAAAATAGATAAGGATATTTTATATGTTACTATTTTTGAAGGTGATGAAGAAGAAGGCTTAAAAAAAGATACCGAAGCGTATGACATTTGGAAACAATACATAGCTGAAGACCGTATTTTATTAGGAAATAAAAAAGATAATTTTTGGGAAATGGGAGCGCAAGGACCTTGCGGACCATGTTCTGAAATTCATATAGATATCCGCTCTGCGGAAGAGAAAGCAAAAGTATCTGGTGCATCACTAGTAAATTTAGATCATCCGCATGTTGTAGAAGTTTGGAATTTAGTTTTTATGCAATACAACCGTAAGGCTAACGGAAGCTTAGAGAACTTACCATCAACACATATTGATACTGGTATGGGCTTTGAACGTTTATGTATGGCACTTCAGGGTGTACAATCTAATTATGATACGGATGTTTTTACTCCGATAATTAGAGAAATCGAAACTATTACTGGTGTAAAATATGAAGATCCAAAAGTAGCTGGAGACGAAACAGACATTGCAATTCGTGTTATTGCAGATCATGTAAGAGCGGTAGCTTTTTCTATTGCAGATGGTCAGTTACCTAGTAACACAGGTGCTGGTTATGTGATTAGAAGAATTTTAAGGAGAGCTATTCGTTACGGATTTACTTTTTTAAATCAAAAAGAACCATTTATCTACAAATTAGTAGAAACTTTAAGTGCACAAATGGGAGATGCTTTTCCTGAAATAAAAGCACAAGAACAACTAGCTCACAATGTAATTAAAGAAGAAGAACATTCTTTCTTAAAAACATTAGAACAAGGTTTATTATTATTAAACACAATAACCACCAATGCTTCTGACAAGGTAATTTCGGGTAGAAAAGTATTTGAACTAAAAGATACGTATGGTTTTCCTGAAGATTTAACTGCTTTAATTTTATCTGAAAACGGATTAGATTATAACAAAGAAGAATATAACAAAGCTTTAAAAGAACAACAAGACAGAGGTAGAGAAGCAACTGCTATTGAAACCGATGACTGGAATATTTTAATTGAAGATGATGAAGAAGAGTTTGTAGGATATGATACTTTGGCTGCTGATGTTAAGTTAACACGATACAGAAAAATATCAACTAAAAAAGATGGTGAGCAATACCAATTGGTATTTAACATGACACCTTTTTATCCTGAAGGAGGAGGGCAAGTTGGTGATGTAGGTTATATTGAAACTTCTAACGGTGATGTAATTTATATCTTAAAAACTAAAAAAGAAAACAATCTAATTATTCATTACACTAAAAATTTACCTGAAAATTTATCAGAAAAATTTAAAGCTGTTGTAAATGAAGAAACTAGAAATTTATCAGCAAGTAACCATACTGCCACACACCTATTACACCAATCTTTACGCACTATTTTAGGAACACATGTAGAGCAAAAAGGATCGTTGGTTAGTGCAAAACACTTACGTTTTGATTTCTCTCACTTTGCTAAAGTAGATGCAGATAAATTACAAGAAATAGAAGGTTTTGTAAATGCACGTATTCGTGAAAACCTTTCTTTAATTGAAAAAAGAAATATACCAATGCAACAAGCTATCGATGAAGGTGCTATTGCTTTATTTGGTGAAAAATACGGAGATTCTGTAAGAGCTATTAAATTTGGCCAATCTATGGAATTATGTGGTGGAACGCACGTAAAGCAAACAGGTGATATTTGGTACTTTAAAATAAAATCTGAAGGCGCAGTTGCATCAGGAATTAGAAGAATCGAAGCGATTACAAATGCTGCCGTTGGTGATTATTTTGAAGATGTTGATCGTAATTTAACTTTGGTAAAGCAGTTATTAAAAAACCCAAAGGACGTTGTAAAATCTGTAACTAGCTTACAAGATGAAAATACAGCTTTAAAGAAACAAATAGAACAGTTATTAAAAGACAAGGCTGAAAATTTATCTGGCGAATTAAGAAATCAATTACAAGAAATAAATGGTGTTCAGTTTTTAGCAACTAAAGTAGATTTAGATGCAAACGGAATTAAAAATTTAGCTTTTGCTTTAGGTAAAGAGTTTGATAATTTATTCTTGTTTTTTGCTACTTCTGAAAAAGCAGACAAGGCAATGTTAACTTGTTATATTTCTAAAGAACTAGCTGCAGAACGTGGTTATGATGCAGGAAAAGTTGTGCGAGAACTAGGAAAACTAATTCACGGTGGTGGAGGTGGACAAAATTTCTTTGCTACTGCAGGAGGTAAAAACCCAGGTGGAATTCCGAAAGCTTTAGAAAAAGCAAAAGATTATATTGCATAGTATATCTATTGTCACTTTATAATATAATAATATAAGTTGTGATATATAAAACCAAAAACACCTCTATATTTCTATAGAGGTGTTTTTTTATGAATCAATATTACTTTACAACGATATTGATTTTAGCAGATTTCCCTTTATTTATATTAGATAAAAATTCGTAGAATCTATTTGCTTCATAGATTTTAATTTTCGCGGTATTAGTTTTAATTTTTCCAGAGTTAATTGTCTTAACTTCTATTGTATTATTTCCTTTTTTTAAGTTAATTAGCAGATGTTTTTTCTCTGTCTTTAGCTTTAAGTTGGCTAATACTTTTTTGCCATTTATATAAACATCTACAACATCACCATCTTCTTTACCATAATCCCAAATTTCAAACTTTGCTTGGTTTTTATTTAGAAAAATAGTTATTGTTTCATCTTCATTAAGGTTTGTTTTTCCGAATTTGGTTAAAATTTTATCTGGTCTTAATTTTTCTTTAACAACAGAATCTATCCTTTTTTTCTTTTTAACTTTCTTATATATTTTCTTTAATTTCTTTTGAACAAACTTGGTTCCAACTATTTTAATTTTACCTGACGCACAAACTTCTCCATTTGGATAAACTCCCTCAAAATCAGAATCAAATGATTTTTTTGCACTCCTAAGTTTTAATTTACCTCTAGATTTGATAAAGCAGAATTCGTCTGTTAAAACATCTGATTTTGTATATAAAACATCTTTTTCTTCAAACACTAGTTCATTTGTATTTTCATCAAAGGTTCCAAAAACATAAGACTTTGTTTCGTTATCACCCTCAATATCAGTATAAGAATATCCTCTTATACTATCCTTATCTATATTAAATTCTAATTTATATGAATATAACTGTGTTTTATTCAACATTAAAACCCCTAAAAATTCATAATCAAATTTCTCTGCTTTTTGAGAAAAAACTATAGAAGCAAAAAAGTTAAAAAACAAAAAAAATATTAGTTTACTTTTCATAAAATTATTTTAAATTCGTGCGAATTTAAAACTAAAAAAATTCATACTATGAAAAAATCTATTACTATTTTAAGCTTTATCTTTTCTTTCTTTTTATTTACATCTACAGCAGAAGCTTCTTTTCCTGTAAAGAAAAACAAAGAAAACATTGAAGTTGTTAAAGGAGAGAAAATCGAAAAAAGCAATGCACCTGCAATGGCTATGTCATCTGGTAAAAGCCAAATCGTTGCCCTTATTTTATGTTGGGTTGTTGGTATTATTGGTGTTCACAGATTTTATTTAGGATACACTTGGCAAGGTGTTGTTCAAATTTTAACTCTTGGTGGTTTAGGTATTTGGACACTTATTGATTTTATTAGAATCATTACTGGTGATTTAACACCTAAGAACGGAAGTTATTCTAAAACATTTTAATAAATTAACTTAGTACATAAAAGGCTCAAAGATTAATTTCTTTGAGCCTTTTTTAGTTTAATGTTTTTTTATAAGTTGAAATAGCTCTTTCTCTTGCTAATTTATGCTCAACCATTGGTTTTGGATATGTTAATTCATCAAAATCTTCAATCCACTTTCTAATATACTCTAAATCTTTATCAAACTTCTTTAACTGAGATTCGGGATTAAAAACTCTAAAATACGGTGCTGCATCACAGCCGGTTCCTGCAGCCCATTGCCAGTTTCCGTTATTAGCAGATAATTCATAATCTAATAATTTCTCAGCAAAATAAGCTTCTCCCCAACGCCAATCTATTAATAAATGTTTGCACAAAAAACCAGCAGTAACCATTCGCACACGATTATGCATGTAACCTGTTTTATTTAATTGTCGCATACCAGCATCAACCATTGGGTAACCAGTTTCTCCTCTACACCATTTTTTAAATTCTTCCTCATTATTTCTCCACGGAATGGCATCATATTTTTGCTTAAAGTTATTAGTAACAACTTTAGGAAAATGAAACAGCACTTGCATAAAAAACTCTCGCCATATTAATTCGTTTAAGAACGTCGCGTTTGTTTTTAAAGCATAAAGAACCATTTTACGAACACTAACCAACCCGAAACGAAAGTAAGGCGACAAATACGATGTTTTATCCTGAAAAGGGAAATCTCGTATCTCATCATAATTCGATAAACTCGATAAATTATATGGCTTTACCTTTATCGAACCCTTTTCAAACCCTATTGCTTTTAAAGTTGGAAAATCTGCTGTAAAATGATAAAAATCAGAAAAATTAATAACAAATTCTTTCGTATCAATTTCGGTATTAAACTGTTGCAACCATTTATTTTTATATGGCGTATAAACCGTATATGGCAAGCCGTCTTTTTTTACAACCTCATCTTTCTCAAAAATAACTTGATCCTTATAACTGTAAAAACCAACGTTATTTGAACCTAAAAATGCCTCAACCTGCTGGTCTCTTTTTATAGCATACGGCTCGTAATCTTTATTTGTATAAACTGCCGTAATATTATAATCAGCTATTAAACTTTCCCAAATTTTAAGAGGATTTCCTTTTTTAATTAATAGTGATGAACCTTCTTTTTTTAATTCTGTATCTAACTGATGTAACGTTTGATAAATAAAAGAAACTCTAGCATCGTCTTTTGGTAAATTATCAATTATTTCTTCATCAAAAATAAAAACAGGAAGTATTTTACCTCCTGATTTTAATGCGTTATGTAATGCTACGTTATCTTCTAAACGCAAGTCTCTTCGAAACCAAAAAACAGCAATCTTATTTTCCATTAAAAGCTTTATCTAAAATTACATATCTGTATTCAAAAATAGTTTGCAATTGCTTTTTTATAAACAACGCTTGCGCTATATGTCCTAAAAACCCAAAAGGTATTTTATACGATATTTTATCTTTCATTAACGTATTTCCGTTCTCTAATTCTTCAAACCAATGTTCGTGATGCCACATAGCATAAGGACCAAAACGCTGTTCATCTACAAAGAACTGTTGTTCTTTAACCTGAGTTATTTCGGTTACCCAATTTGTTTTTATAAACGGAACCGGAGATACTTTATAGGTAATTATCTGACCTTGATATGCCTTTTTATCGACTTTAGAGGTAATGTTAAAACCCATTTTCGGAGGCGTTATTTTAGCTAGATTTTCTGGTGAAGAAAAATAATCCCAAGCCTTATCTAAAGACATTTTTAGTTCTTGCTGCGTTTCTAACGTATAAATTCCTGAATGTTTTTTAAAATTTATCATTTATAGAAGTTTCGTAATTTTAGAACTCATCGGTTTTGTTGTAGAGTAAAAAACATCCACTAACCTACCTTCTTCATCTACTAAGTATTTTTGAAAATTCCATTTTACTGAAGAATTCATTTTACCATTTTTTTCTTTATCTGTTAACCAACTATATAAAGAATGTTGATTATCTCCTTTTACGTCTAATTTTTCTGTCATCGGAAATTCAACACCAAAGTTTAGCGTACAAAAAGATTTAATTTCTGATTCTGCACCAGGTTCTTGGCTACCAAATTGATTACAAGGCAAACCTATAACCACCAATTTATCGCCGTGCTTAGTGTACAATTCTTGCAAACCGTCATACTGATTTGTAAATCCGCATTTAGATGCCACGTTAACAAATAATATTTTCTTTCCTTTATATTGATTCAGGTCTAGATTCTTACCGTCTATTCCTTCTATTTTAATATCGTATAAAGATTCTTTAGGTGTTACTGTTTGTGCGTTTCCTAAAAAGCTAAATAATGCCATAAGTAAAGTTATTTTTAATGTTCTCATTTATTGAAGTGTTATGTTGTTGATCTTTAATTTAAATTCTTCGTTTTTTTTATTTCCTATAAGAATCGCAATTTCTTTTATTTCTTTTGCAGAGAAATTTTCAATATCTAATTTATTGCCTCTAAATGATGCATAAAAAGCATTTAAAGGTAATGCTATTTTCTCTGTTTCTGTTGATGTTTGAAAAGACTGTATGTACCAAAAACGTTGCTCTTTTTCTGATTTAATTCTGAATTGATATTTTTTACCATCTCCTTTTAATTTAATCACAAGCTTAGCCGTATTTTCCAATAATGTTATATCTACAGGTAACCGCGTCATCGCAAAACCACCATTATTATCAGTAGAAATCGATCCCGAAAAAACACCTTCACCCTGATCATTAATAACCATTTTAGAAGAAGATAATCCGCCCATTACATTATCATTGGTAATACTCCAATTATTTATATTTTCTTTTTTACTAAAATCAAACACCATAATTTCTGTTATACAAAAGGCAATTAACAAGACGTTAATTAACACTTTCATGATTATAATTTTAAAGATACGATTCCTGCATCAATAGGAAAAACTTGTCCTGAAATTGATGATGCTACATCTGACAATAAATATGCTGCAAGACTAGCAACTTCGGTAGGTTCTAATATTTTTTGAAGAGGATGACGTTGTTTCATTCCTTCTCGCTGCTTCTCATTTCGTAACAATCTTTCTGCCAAAGTTGTATCTGTAACAGTTGGCGCAATACAGTTAAACCTAATTTTTGTAGCGAATTCTGCGGCTAAAGACTTAACAACGCCTTCTACTGCCGATTTACTTGCTGAAACACTAGCGTGAAAAGGCATTCCCATTTTTGTTGCCACTGTACTAAACAACACAACGCTACCGTTATTATTTTTTAACGGATTGATATATTTCTGGATAATTTTTACCGCAGCTACTACGTTAATTTCAAAATCTTCACGAAAATCGTCTAATTTTAAGCGACCTATAGGTTTTAAGTTAATACTTCCTGGACAGTAAACTAATCCGTTAATAGTTTCTAAATCTGGCAACTCATCATTTAAAACATCTAAAGAATAGTGTGTAATATTTTCGTGAGCTTCAATTTCATTTCTACTTATATTGATAATCTTGTGAGTGTCCTTTAACACATCAACCAAAGATTTTCCAATACCTTTACTTCCTCCTACTACTAAAATTGTTTTCATCTGTTCTTTTTAGTTTATAGTTTGTTTCTAATTTTATTTTTTAACCAATGCATTTATCATCCCTTTAAAAACAAAAGAATGAAATGGCAAAACCGAATACCAATACAAACGCCCTAATACGCCTTTAGGTCTAAACACAGCTTTTTGATATAATTTACCTTTTACTATTTTAAATTCTAACCAAGCTTCTCCTGGCAACTTCATTTCTGCAAACAGTAATAATCTTTTTTCTTTTTTATCAGCTAATAAAACACGCCAAAAATCTAACGGATCTCCTGCTTCTAAATAAGTATCATGAGTTCTACCTCTACGTAATCCTACACCTCCAAAAACTTTATCAACATAACCTCTTATTTTCCACAATCCGTTAAAACTATACCAACCATTTTTACCACCAATAGACCAGATTTTATTTAATGTAAAATCTTCATCAGTAACTTTAATCGATCTGATATCTTTAAAACAACCATATTCGGGCATTTGAATATGATCAGATAGCTGATCTTGAAAAACGCCACTACTTATCGCGTCTTTCCAGCTTGAAATAACTGTATTTTGTTCTATTCTCTGAAATGCCAAATCAACAGATTCCTTGTAAGAAATAGGTTGAATATTTAAAATTTGATTGATATCACTTGGTTTGGCTATTACCTCTACTTTCATACTATCCACCAAAGCCTGCGCTAGATTAAATGATGTAGAAGTAACAAAATACAACCAATAAGAAGATAATTTTGGAGATAATAAAGGCAATGTTAAAATGTACCTTTTAAAACCTCTTACCTCTGCAAATTGTAAAAGCATTTGCTTGTATGTTAATACCTCAGTACCACAAATATCAAAAGATTTATCATATAACTTATCATTCGCCACAGCTCTTTCTAAGAAAGTTAATACATCACGAATGGCAATTGGTTGTGATTTTGTATTTAACCATTTAGGAGTTACCATTACCGGTAATTTCTCTACAATATCTCTAATAATTTCAAAAGAAGCGCTTCCGCTACCTACAATAATACCTGCTCTGAATGTAGTAAGTGCATATTTTGTTGATTGTAAGTTTTGTTCTACTTGATAACGGGATGCTAAATGTTTAGACAAAGAGCTATCGTTTACAATACCACTTAAATAAATTACTTGTTTACAATTTGTTTTTTCTACTAAACTTTTAAAGTTTTTAGCGCAATTTTGTTCTAAATCTTCAAAATTAACAGCATCTGTAGCCATTGAATGTATTAAATAATAAGCCACATTAATATCATTTGGCAATACTATTTCTTCAGTATCTAAAAAATCTACCTTTATAAATTCAATGTTTTTTTTGTGCTCTATCTCATCAGGAATTCGTTGTAAATCACGCACACAACAAACTAGTTGATGCCCGGCTTCTTGCAGCTTTAACACCAATCGTTTGGCAATATAACCTGTGGTTCCTGTGATTAGAATTTTCATTTTATTTTGGTCTTTGGTATGATAATCGTTTTTGTTTGCCTGATATTATATAGGTATCTAAACCGTTTATTGCTGCAATTTTTGCTTCGGATAAATTTAAAAACCCGTCTTCAGAAAGCATTTCGTCTTTAAAATACAAATCTGTTACTTCGCCCAAAACCAAAATAGTTCCGTTTGCTTTTATATGATACTCTTCTAAAAATTTTAATCCAATTTTTAATGGTGATTCTGTAATATAAGGCGCGTAAAAACCTCCTTTATATTCTTCGGATAAATCAGTTTTATCAAATTCTGATATTCCTGGTGCATATTTAGCAGAGGTATGATGCGCATCTTCTATGATGTTTTCACTAACTGAATTTATAGTATAAAATCCTGTTTTTTTTATATTATCATAGGTATTCCTTGCCACCGTAGTTGGTCGCAATACAAAACCTAATATTGCAGGACTAGAGCCATAATGAACCACGGAGCTAAAAACGGCAACATTTGATATTCCGTCTTCTGATTTTGTAGCTATTAAATTAGCCGATTTATAACCAGAAATACTGTTCATTAAATTTATTTTATATAGATGATCCATCTCATCTATTGCCGCTCTAGATAAATGCATTATATATTTTTATAATTATTAATTTTAATATTTGTTGCTTTTAGGTCGTGCATTAAATTATACAACCCAAAGAATGTTCTGTTAATATAAATAAAGTGCTTTGAGCCTCTATTTCCATTCATCTTTTTAAGCTCTGTACTTTTAGAATATTTCTGACCTAATTCAGCTATTTTTCCGAAGAAATTCTCATCCGAAAAATCAAACTCTTCTTGCTGAAATGGCTGTGTAAATAACGATAGCATTTCATAAAATAATTCTTTAAAAAAGATAATTTCTTCTTGGCTATCTTCTTTTTTTAGAATTTCTAATTGATATAATTTACTTTCAAAAAAAGCTGGGTTATCAATATTCTCTTTAACTGCCAACTCAAAATAAGGCACATAAAAATCATCAGGAACCTCTTTCATACATCCAAAATCAATAACTATTAAGTCATCTTCTGGTGATACTAAGAAATTTCCTGGGTGCGGATCTGCATGTACTTTTTTTAATACATGTAATTGATACATATAAAAATCCCATAAAGCTTGACCTAGCTTATTTGAAGTTTCTTGATTTAATTGCTTCTTAGTAAACTCAGATAGATGGATTCCGTCCATCCAATCCATCGTTAAAATTCTATCAGAAGAAAACTCCTCGTAATATTTAGGGAATTTTAAATTCGGAATTTTACTGCAAGCATTTGCAATCTCATTACTTTGTTTTAGCTCTAAAATATAATTAGTTTCTTCTAGTAATTTACTTTCAACTTCTTTAAAATATTCATCAGATCCTTCTCCTTTTATATTAAACATTTTCATTGCAATAGGCTTAACCATTGCTAAATCTGTAGAAATACTGTTTGCAACACCTGGATATTGAATTTTAACTGCCAATGTTTTATTATTCACAGTAGCTTTATGAACTTGCCCAATACTTGCCGCATTTACAGACTCTACCGTAAATGTATCAAAAACTTCATCTGGTGTTTTTTTAAAATATTTTAAAAATGTTTTAACAACTAATGGCCCTGAAAGTGGCGGAACCGAAAATTGTGATAAAGAAAATTTCTCTACATAAGCATTTGGCAACAAACTCTTTTCCATACTTAGCATTTGCGCAACTTTTAATGCCGATCCTTTTAACTCCTTTAATCCGTCGTAAATATCTGTCGCATTGTCTTCATTTAGCTGCTCTCTTGCTTCCTCTTCTGTTTTTGTTATCTTATTACCGTAATATTTAGCATAATTAACACCAACCTTAAGCCCTGTAGTTACAAGCTTTGTTGCTCTTTCTATTTTTGATGTAGGTATTTTATTTAGTGTTTTCATAATGATGTACCTTTTTCTTTCCACAAAAACTTTGCTAAATCAATTACACTTTTTACCGGTGCGATTTGCTGAATATCAAAACTGGCTTTGATAGATTTCTCTATAAAAACATCTGTTTTTTCAAAATTTGATGACTCGTCATCTATCCAAAATCTCATTACCATTAATAATTGTAACCAATAGCTTTCTGAAATTGTTTTATCTTGAATTTTATTAATTTTATCATTTTTAAAATCAATTTTTTCTAAACTAATTCCGTTTACAAAATGTATAAACTCGGTATGTAGTTTTTTTAGAACTGATAACTTAGAAAAATCAGATTTTATATCCTTTAATTGCATTAAAACATAAGACCTGTTTGCTGTTAATAATTCGAAAAAAGTGAAATAAAAACTTAGTAATTTATCTTTTGATGAATAATCTTTATAAGCTTCTGTTTTATGTAGTAAATGGATTGTTTCTTTCGCGAAAATTGCAAAAATTGACTTCTCTAAACTTTCGAAAGTTGAATAATGCTTGTAAAAATCTGATTCTTCGAAATTATTTTCATGCGCAAATGAGTATACCGAAGTTGGCTTGCCAGAAATTAAAACCGAATTCATATACCATTCTACTATTTTCTCTTGGGTAATATTCTTTTTTTTTGCCATAATTTTAATTATAAAATACGATGTATGCGTTTAAACTTGTTGCAATCGTCATCCATATTAAATACGGAAGTATTAGTAATGTGAACATTCTTAATTTATTTAAATGCTCGAAAGTAAAATAACCTATTAGCAGCCATAACAATGTAATAGAAACTAATCCGACAACTGTTAATTGTTGATTGAAAAAAAAGTAATTCCAACTTACATTTAACATCCATTGAGCTATAAACAGTGAGAGTAATTTTTTATCTAAAAATTTATACTCGAAACTTAACTTGGTCATATAAAATGAAAACAATAACATTATCGTTGTCCAAGCTGCTCCAAAAATCCAGCCAGGAGGCGTCCAAGGTGCTTTATTTAACGAAAGATACCACTCCTTTTGAGGGCCGTCTTCCATCAATAAAGTACCTATTCCTAGTACCAAAAAATTAAACACTAAGAATACTAAAAACCGTATGTATTTATTTATTTTCAAACTTTTTATTTTTTAAATAGTTGAATATTAATTGTGCTGAAAACAACATGGTAAATGCGTAAAAAACGTCTTCAAACGGAATTGTAAATAACCTAAATCCTAGGTTCTCTTTATTATTATACCAAACAACTGGTTCATCTATAAAACTTCCTGTTAGTATGCCGTTTACGATTAAAAACGGAATTAAGATGACTAAAAAACTAGGAAAGTATTCTTGCAATGTTGTTAGATGATATTTTAATCCGTAAAAAAGTAATACTAAAAAGAGTATAAAATTTATTGTTGTATATAGTTTTCCGAAATTAAAAATCAATAAAATTCCTGTTATAAGAATCAATAAAAAACTGGTAATTATTACCGCTCCTTTTGATAATTTAAACTTAGGGGCTAAATATTTTAAGACTTCATGAGTAAACAAACAAGCGTAGGGAATACAAAAGAAAAACAACCATTCTTCAATAGGCATTCTAAAAATCTCTATCGATAAATGATAGGTTGAATTAAATCCCCAAACTCCATATTTTGTAAACAACCCATCCCAAATTAAAAAAGGAATTGCAACCAATAAAATACTTATAAAAGCTTCTTTAAAGTATTGAATAAAATGAAATTTTTTTTCAATTATACTATACAATAACGGAATGCTTAAACTACCTAATGTTAATATGAGATATAAGTATTGACTCATTGTCTTTTCTTAAAATATTTAAAGGGCACAAACAGCATTCCAAAACATTCTCCATCTGGTTTACCTAAATGTTTATGATGAATTTTATGCGCCTTTCTTAATCCTTTTAAATATTGATTATTAGTATTCTTAAACCAATTGAATCGTCTGTGTATTAAAACGTCGTGCACTAAAAAATAAGCGATTCCGTAACACAAAATACCTAAACCAATAAAAAACAAATAATTCAACTCGGGTCTAATTCCGAAATAGAATAACAAAATACTTGGTATAGCAAAAACAACGAAAAAAGCATCATTTTTTTCGAAAACATTTGGGTAACCAGGTTGATGATGATCTTCATGTAAAAACCAACCAAAACCGTGCATTATATATTTATGAGTACACCATGTAACACCTTCCATAGTTACAAAGGTTAAAATCGTTATAACTGTAAATAACATTATATCATTTTTAATTTATATTTAACATAACTTCTTGCTAACAAGTTTATTTTCATCGGATTAGAAATTCTAATTCTAGTATCCATAATTTTAGCTGACGGAGTAGCTTTTAACTTGTTTAATAATTTTTTATAATATCTATAAGCCATATAAACTCCGAATTTAGCATCAACTGGTAATTTTAAAATTCCATTTGTAAGCGCATATTCAAAATCAGCTTCAATATCTTTAATAATTATCTCTTTTGATGTTTCGTCTAACTTTTTAAGATCTACATTCGGAAAATATGAACGATTTAACAGCTCAAAATCATCTTTTAAATCACGCAAAAAATTTACTTTTTGAAATGCTGAACCCAAACGCATTGCTGCAGCTTTAAGTTCATCGTATTTTTGATCATCTCCGTTAACAAAAACCTTTAAACACATTAAACCAACAACATCGGCAGATCCGTATATATAGGCATCATATTCTTCTTGAGTTTTATATTCGGTTTTAAACAAATCCGCTTTCATACTTTTTAAAAAAGCTTGCACCATATCATCAGAAATACCATACGTATTTACTGTGTAAACAAATGAATTTAATATAGGATTTAAACTGATACCTTCTTTTTTAGCTGCATAATACTCATTCTCAAAACGCGCTAACAAATCTTCTTTGTTATACTCATGAAAAGAATCTACAATCTCATCAGCAAAACGAACAAAACCATAAATATTATAAATGGCTCCCCTAATTTTTGGTGACAACATTTTTGTTGCTAAGGAAAAAGATGTACTATATTTTTGAGTTACCAACTTACTACACGAGTAAGAAACCTCATCAAATAATTGTTTCATTTTAGTGGTTTTTTAAAATTAAATCTGATGCTATTTTACCAGATATTAATGCTGGCGGAACTCCTGGTCCTGGCACTGTTAATTGACCCGTGAAAAATAAATTCTTAACTTTTTTACTTTTTATTTTTGGTCTTAAAAAAGCTGTTTGTGTTAAAATATTTGCTAATCCGTAAGCATTACCTTTGTATGAGTTGTAATCTTTTACAAAATCATTTACACAAAAACTTTCTTTAAATAATATATTTTCTTTAACCGATTGACCGGTTAATTTTTCTAATCTTTCAAGAATAAGATTAAAATATTTTTCTCTTATCTCTGGAGTATCTTCTAAGCCAGGGGCAAGCGGAATTAAAAAAGTTGCTGCTTCTTTATTTGTTGGCGCAAAAGAGTCGTCAGTTATTGAAGGAAAACTCGCATAAAACAATGGTTTTTTAGGCCAACTAGGTGTATCGTAAATCGTTTTTGCGTGTAAATCAAAATCTGTATCAAAAAATAATGTGTGGTGACAAACATTTGCTAGCTTTTTATCAAAACCTACATAAAAAAGTAATGATGATGGAGCAAAGACCTTCTTATCCCAATATTTCTCTGAATATTGCCTGTACTTTTTGGGCAATAAAGTTTCTGTATGATGATAATCTGCACCACTTAAAACTATATCTGATGAAACAAACTCTCCATTAACCATTAGCCCATTTGCTTCGCCTATATCGTTTACAGTAACTTCATCTACATTTGCTTCAGTTTTAAAACTAACTCCTAAATCGGTTGCTAACGTAATCATCGCTTCAATTACTTTATACATTCCGCCCTTTGGATGCCAAGTACCCAAACCAAAATCTGCATAGTTCATGAAATTATAAAAAGCCGGGGTATTACTTGGTTTTGCCCCTAAAAATAGCACCGGAAATTCTAGAATCTGTATTAACTTTTTGCTTTTTATTTTCTTTCTTACCTGTGTTCTTATTGTTGAAAAAAACTGAGTAATCTTACCTATAGTAACTGGCGTAACCAACTCTAAAGGAGAAACTCCTGGCTTGTACACTAAATCGTTTATAGAAACATCATAATTATATTCTGCTGATTTTAAAAAACTCTTTAAGTGCTTTGAACTACCTTTTTCTTCTTTTTCAAAGACCTCGTATATTTCTTCTAAACTCCCGGGAATTGTTATTGAATCTAAAGCATCGAAGTATACTTGATAAGCCGGAGTTAATTTTTCTAACTCATAATAATCGGCAGGTTTTTTACCAAAATCAGCAAAAAACTTTTCGAATACATCTGGCATCCAATACCAAGTCGGACCGATATCAAAAGTAAAACCGTCTTTAATTAACTGCCTAGCCCTACCACCTACTGTTGCGTTTTTTTCTAAAACTACGACTTCATAACCGGCTTTCGCTAAATAACATGATGCTGCTAGAGAAGAAAAACCTGAACCTATTATTGATATTTTTTTTTTCAATTTTACTTTTTTAAAAAGATTATTAGCTTCGTTGTTAAATATATAAAAATTTAAAGGTGAAGCAAAAAAAATGACTTAATCAAATTTACGAATTTTTGTTTAATAAATAAGCAAAAAGATTAAACATTTTAATTTATAATGTTTTTAACAATTCAATAACAGAAGAATAAATGGTAATATTAGCGTTAAAATCGAGGTCTTTTATTTTTTCAGTCTTAGATCCTACAGCTATTAATTGATGTTTTGTACCTGTTAAAACATTTTCAATTTCACGAAAATAATCAACAATTTTATCATCATATGGCTGAATAGTTAATGCCGTAATAAAACGAACTTCTGTCTCGCTTTCGAAAAAATAATTTAAATTACTTAACGGCAAACTCTGCCCTAAATAAATAGTCATATTACCTCTTAAAACTAATTCGTAATTCAAATACATTAATCCTAATTCGTGTATTTCATTTTCAGGTAAAAAAAGCACATATGTAATATTAGAATTTGTAGTAGTATACTCTAATCTTTCTGTACTAATTTGAATTTTCTGAGAAATTAAATTAGATATAAAATGTTCATGTGCTGGCAACAAAGTGTCCGTTTGCCATAATAAACCTATATGACTTAAAAAAGGTACAAAAACGTCTTTAAAAATTTCTCTAAACGTTTTTTTATTTAGTAACTTATTATAAGTGTTATTAAACAAAACCTTATCAAATTGAAACATCGCCAACTTAAAAGAGTTGATTGCCTCATCATTTACCGCTGCTTTAAAAGCCAATTCTCTTGCCTTAACAATAATAGTATCATTAGACATCTGAGCTATTTTAGATATCTTGTTGTTGTTATTATACAACAACACAACATTTAATAACTTCTGAAGATTCTCTGAAGAATAATACCTAATATTGGTATCTGTTCTTTCTGGTGTTAACAAATCATATCTTTTTTCCCAAATACGGATCGTATGTGCTTTTACCCCCGAAATATTCTCAAGGTCTTTAATTGTAAAAGATTTTTTAATATTGTTCAATTTATGTTGATTTTTATTAAACAAAGATATGTTTTTTTAAACATAAAAAAAGATTAATAATTATTTATAAGGGTTTTATCTTTATTTTTGGACAGCTATTTATATTTCTTCTATGATTCTTCAAACTACAATTCCTTTAAAAAAGCAGCAGTTCCATAAAGTTGATTACAATTCTAAATTACTATTAATAGGTTCTTGTTTTTCAGAGAACATAGGGAAAAAATTAGCTTACTACAAGTTTCAATCAACTACGAATCCGTTTGGTATTTTATTCCACCCAAAAGCTATTGAAACACTAATAACGATGGCTATCAATGAAAAAAAACACACTACCAAAGATATTATTTTTAACAATGAACAATGGCATTCTTTCAACGCGCATTCTAACTTAAGTTCTTCAGATAAAAACGAGCTAATACATAATTTAAATACCGCAAACACCCTAACACTTCAGCAATTAAAAAACGCCACACATATTATAATAACCCTAGGAACTTCGTGGGTATATCGTTTTATTGAAACAGATACTATAGTTGCGAATTGTCATAAAATTCCGCAAAAAAAATTTTTAAAAGAAATTTTAACTGTTGATGAAATAACAGAAAGTATCGATGCCATAACTAAATTAATTACCTCTATAAACAAGAATGTTACGATTACTTTTACAGTTTCACCTGTTAGACATTTAAAAGACGGATTTATAGAAAACCAACGTAGTAAATCTCATTTATTAGCAGCAATTCACCAACTTCTTGACTCCGCTCAAAGTGACAAAATAAATTATTTTCCTTCTTATGAAATAATGATGGATGAGCTTCGTGATTATCGTTTTTACACTGAAGATATGATTCATCCTAGCAAAATTGCTGTAGATTATATTTGGGAAAGATTTACTGATGTTTGGTTTTCTGAGCAAACCAAAGAAACAATGAATAAAGTAGAAACCGTTCAAAAAGGCATAACACATCGCTCTTTTAATCCAACTTCTGAAGCGCATTTAAAATTCTTAAACAACCTTCAACAAAAAAAGGAAACACTTATTAAAGCATTTCCTTTTATGAAATTTTAATATTTAATCTTATTTAACCAAATACTGATCTACATTTTGCCAAGGTCCACCGTTAATTACATCTATTCCGTGGCTTGCTAAAAATTGCATTGCTTGTCCACTTCTTCCACCACTCTTACAAACGGCTATTACTGGTTTATTCCAAGATCTTATTTCTTCTACATTTAAAGGCACTACTGTTAAAACAATATGCTTTGCTACATCAGAGTGCCCTTCGTTCCATTCAGCCAAAGTGCGCACATCTAAAATCACAGCATCTTTATCTAAATATTCTTGTATTTCGTTTGTCATGTTTTTCTTTCTAAATAAATTAAATAATCCCATTCGCTTTGTTATTATTAAGACAGCAAATGTAATCCGTTTTCAATTAAAGTACTGTAACTCTTGTTACCTTTCAATTCTTCTAAATGGTTTTTTAATGCTGTTTTTACTTTAAAATCCTTACTTAATGCTAATTCATACAACTCTAAAGATAACAACCAATCATCTTTAAAATCATTTTGCAACTTCGTGAAAATTGTTAAAATATCGTTTTCTAAAACAACATCTTTGTTTCTCATTTCTTTAACCTCATCATATAAGTTATATAATTCTTTTTGAGAAGGAGTATATTCGATTTTAGTTGTTTTTGTTTCAGAAACCTTACCCATATCACCAAAAGAACTTACATCGGCTGGCCCAGAATAAGCCGAAACTAATTCTTTACCAATTGCCATATCATAAACTCCCCATTCTGGCTGAAATAATATTTGATCTTGGTATGTTACCGTACAATCTTTAAAAGATATAATTAAAATTTTACCTCTTAAATCACGAGTTCCAGTAATTATTTTTCCATCAACAACAACACCGCTTTCAAACTCTAATGTTATTGCTTCACCCTCATAAATTCCGTAGGCTTTTAAATCACGCGGACTCATATCTTCAATAGGCAAATTGATTCCTTTTAATTTCCCTACAGGGCTACCAAAACCTTCTGCATGATATATAATTCCGTGACCAATTAACTCTTTATCTCTACTTGCTAAAGCTGTTGGCCCTGCTGTTTGTAAATAAGCTACATTACCCTTACTATCTTCAATAACATTTGTAAAAACACCCGAAACCTGAATACCAGTACTTAATTCAATCGTTCCTAAATTACTAGAATCAATTAATTTCTTAACACCTTTTAATCCACCTGTTCTAAGTGCCATAGAGTTCGCAAACTCATTTAAAACCATACTTAAATAGGCAAAATCTGGAGTTACAAATAACTGTGGTTGTGGTTTTGTAATATCAAAACTTACAGTAGCTGCTTCTATAGAATAGGCCACTTTTTTAACCTCGTCTTTCATACACCACATGCTTTCTCCTATAGATGACAATAAACCCGCACCGTATATTTTAGGATCATCAAGCTTACCAATTAAACCATATTCAACTGTCCACCAATGTAAATTTCTTATTTGTGCCATTTCAGATAATTCCCCCATATTATCTTGCAGCCATTCTACTTTTTCTTGTGCTTCGTTTATTTCTTTTTCAGTTGAGTTCGGATTCTCTTTTAAAATAGATAACAATCTAATCGCTTCATACATTTCATAATCTTTAGATGATGAAATTGCCTTAGAACCTATTTCTCCAAAACGACGTAAATACTCTGAATATTCTGGATTTGCAATAATTGGTGCATGCCCTGCTGCTTCATGAATAATATCTGGTGCTGGAGTATATTCTATATGATTTATGGTTCGCATATCAGAAGCAATCACTAAAACATTATAAGCCTGAAACTCCATAAATGCATTTGGCGGAATAAAACCATCAACCGAAACCGCAGCCCAACCAATATCTTTTAAAATACGGTTCATACCTGCCATGTAAGGAATATCTTCTATAGAAACACCTGTTTTATCTAAGCCCTCTAAATAAGAAGCATGTGCAACTTTACCTAAATAATCAACATTCATACGCATAACATATCGCCAAACCGCTTGGTTTTGGGCCGTATATTCGTGATACGGTTGTTTAACTACAAATTTATGTAAGTGTTTCGGTAACTTTTTAGTCACTTCATTTAGCTCAAAATGAGATTCCATATTATTGTTTGTTTTGCTGGGTAAATTTAAGTTTTTTATAGTTCACAAAAAATCGTAATCCGTTAAATTATATATTTTGTATTTTTACTTTTATCATAAATTTAAAACTATGAGAAATCGCGGAAGTTTAAAAATTAGGCTTTTAATTGGTGTTGCTATTGCTCTATTCGCTTTAGTAAAATATTGTTCTAGCGCAGAAACAAATACTTATACAGGCAAAACACAACATATTTCTATTTCTAAAAAACAAGAAATTGCTATTGGGTTAAGCAGTGCCCCACAAATGACGCAACAACATGGTGGTTTGTATCCTAGTAAAAAATATCAGGACCTAGTAGATAATACTGGTAAGAAATTATTAAAAAATAGTATTGCAAATAAAACTGGATATCCTTTTGATTTTCATTTATTAAAAGATGAAAAAACCATTAATGCTTTTGCTTTACCTGGCGGACAAGTATTTATCACTTTTGCGTTGTTTTCTAAATTAAAAAAAGAAGATCAATTAGCTGGTGTTTTAGGGCATGAGATTGGCCATGTTATTGGTCGTCATTCGGCTGCTCGTATGGCAAAACAAGAATTAACGCAAGGATTACTTTCTGGTGCTTCTGTTGGTTTTGATCCCAGCACTACCGAGGGAATGGCTGCCATAGCAAATGTTGTTAACATGAAATATGGTAGAGATGACGAGCTTGAAAGTGATGATTTAGGTGTAAAATTAATGATAGATGCAGGCTATAACCCTGAAAGTTTAATTGGCGTGATGGAAATTTTAAAACAAGCTGCAGGACCGAATAGAACTCCCGAGTTTCAAAGCACACATCCAGATCCTGAAAACAGAGTCGAAAAAATTAAAGAAGCAATTCGTAAGTACCGTAAATAACTACCAACGTCATTACGAACAAAATGAAGTAATCTTAAGCTTATTTAATTAATATTTACAGGTTGCTTCACACCTCGCAATGATATATTAGAGAATAATTCTGTAACATTTATAATAAAAAAGCTACCTATAAGTATAATCCTAAATTAATAGCTATGAGTTTTGGAGGCGCAGTTTCTAGTATGATTACTAGCATAAAAAACAATAAGAGAAACAGAAAAAATACTTTTGAAAAACTAGAACGATTTCAAAAAGAAAATAACGATCAATTACATTTTAATAATACAGCAACTAAAAAGGAGTTGCAAGAAATAAAAACTCAGTTAAAAAAAGAAAACCTAATCAATATAACTAAAAAAGGACTTTTATTATTAGCTGTAATTCTTTTATTTAGTTACTTATTATTGTGAACAATAAAAAACTGAATCCAAATTAATGGACTCAGTTTATATATATTTAAAAAGCATTGCTTTTATTATTTACCCTGAATAATGTTATAATTAACACCTACACCTACAGATGCTGGTGAAAAATTATCAACCGATAACCCTTGATAATATGCAAAGATATTCCAAGAATCATTATGGTATCCTACCTCTGGTCTATAATAAAACCCACCTGTTTCATCTCCCTCTGTTAAAAAACCATATCCTAAATCTGCTCCTAAAAAGAAGTTTTCAGTTGGGTAATATCTAAATAAACCCGCTAATGGAATAATTCCGAAATCTTCAAATCCATCTTCAGCAAAATAATTTGTATACCCTGTAGAAGCACCTATTGCGAAACTTTCGGTATTTAAAAATTGATATTTTAAATCAAATCCCAATGCAAAATTAGAAACATCTGATACATCTCCTACTGGCACACCACCGTGAACACCTATTTTTAACCAATTTGTTCCCTCCCCTACTTGTGCATTTGCTATTGAAAAACTCGTTATTGCTAGTACTAATAAAATTACTTTCTTCATGTTCTTTGTTTTTAATTACACTGCAAAACTACGTTAGGTTTACACTTTACATTATCTCTTTTAAAAAAAATCTTAACTCAAATGAATTTTACTTTTAACAAACAATCATTATGTGTATTGTAACCAAAAAAAGTAAATTTGTAATATGAACAAGAAAGTAATTTTAATGATACTAGATGGTTGGGGAATCACCCAAAACCCAAAAGTATCTGCCGTATATAATGCTAAAACACCTTTTATAAATTCATTATATGATAAATTCCCTCATGCTGAATTACGCACAGACGGAGAACATGTAGGTTTACCTGAAGGACAAATGGGCAATTCTGAAGTTGGTCACATGAATATAGGCGCTGGTAGAATTGTATATCAAAACCTTGCAAAGATTAACAAAGCTGTTAAAGAAAATACGTTAGCAAAAGAAACAGAACTTCTAAACGCTTTTGCTCACGCTAAAAAACATCATAAAAATGTACATTTTTTAGGCTTGGTTTCTAATGGCGGAATTCATTCACACATTAGTCATTTAAAAGGGTTGCTAACAGCAGCAAATGAACATGAATTAGAAAACGTATTTCTTCATGCTTTTACTGATGGACGAGATTGTGATCCGAAATCGGGGAAATTCTTCATCAATGATATTCAAGAACACATGCAAAAAACTACCGGAGAACTCGCTTCTGTTACTGGTCGTTATTATGCTATGGATCGCGACAATCGTTGGGAAAGAGTTCAACTAGCTTACGATGCTTTGGTAAATGGTAAAGGAAGTTTTTCTTCGGATGCTATAGAAAGTATTCAACAAAGTTATGATGAAAAAATTACTGATGAATTCATAAAGCCAATTATTATGGTTGATGAAAACAAGAAACCGAAAACGACTATAAAAGAAGATGATGTTGTTATTTTCTTCAATTTCAGAACAGATAGAGGTCGTGAACTAACCGAAGCTTTAAACCAAAAAGATTTTCCAGATTTTCAAATGAAAAAACTGCCTTTGTATTTTGTTACCATGACAAACTATTCAGAAGCTTTTAAGGATATCAAAGTGATTTACAACAGTAATAATATTGAAAATACTTTAGGAGAAGTTTTAGCATCCGCAGGAAAAAGTCAAATTAGGATTGCTGAAACGGAGAAGTACCCACACGTAACATTTTTCTTTTCCGGCGGAAGAGAAGAAAAATTTAAAGGAGAAAAGCGCCTATTATGTCCGTCGCCAAAAGTTGCTACGTACGATTTACAACCCGAAATGAGTGCTTATGAAATTCGCGATACCATTGTACCCGAATTACAAAAAGGAGATGTAGATTTTGTATGTTTAAATTTTGCCAACGGCGATATGGTTGGTCATACTGGTATTTTTGATGCGGCTGTAAAAGCTTGTGAAACTGTAGATAATTGTGTGAAAGATGTAATTACAATAGCCTTAGAAAATGAGTACACAACTATTTTAATTGCCGATCATGGTAATTGCGAAACGATGATGAATCCAGACGGAACACCTCATACAGCACACACTACAAATCCGGTTCCTATGATTTTAATCGACAAAGAAATAAAATCAATAAAAAATGGTGTATTGGGTGATATTGCACCAACTATTTTACGACTGATGAATGTAGTAAAACCTAAAGAAATGACCCAAAACTCACTTATTTAAAATATCAATGATGAAAAAAATTATATACACATTAATTACTTTATTTATTCTTTCATGTGCTTCTGTACCTAAAAATCTTGCCACGAAAGATAAAGATGGTAATTTAGTGGGAATTGCAACAAAGAAAGATTTTCAGCAAGAGCCGTACGGATCAGAATGGTTTAATGACTTTTATGGTTATTACGAAACAGATAAAAACACTATTACACAATTAAAACCATACTTAAAAGACATTACCATTAAAGGTTTTATGGGAACTTGGTGTGGCGACAGCCAAAGAGAAATTCCTAATTTTTATAAATTATTAGATCAATCAGAATTTAATTACAAAAATTTAGAATTAATAACTGTTGATCGCACAAAAAAGGCAAACGGACTAGAAGAAGGTTTTAATGTACTTAGAGTACCAACTTTTATCTTTTATAAAGACGGAAAAGAAATTGGTCGTTTTGTAGAACACCCTATAGATGGTAGCTCGATTGAAGAAGATATTTTAAAAATAGTTTCTGGTAAGCCATATACACATCCATATCAAAAATAAACGTAAATTTGCGCCTCAATATTTTTTAAGATGATCATAGCCAAAACTAGAGAAGAAATAGAATTAATGCGCGAAAGTGCTTTAGTAGTATCAAAAACATTAGGAATGCTTGCTAAAGAAGTAAAACCAGGAGTTTCTACTTTATATCTTGATAAACTTGCTGAAGATTTTATTCGTGAGCAAGGAGCTATTCCTGGTTTTTTAGGATTATATGATTTTCCGAATACACTTTGTATGAGTCCGAACTCGCAAGTTGTACACGGAATGCCAAATAAAGAATCTCTTAAAGAAGGAGATATTATATCAATTGATTGTGGCGCTATTAAAAATGGTTTTTACGGAGATCACGCTTACACATTTGCCGTAGGTGAAATTGCTACTGATACTAAAAAATTATTAGACGTAACTAAACAAAGTTTATACGAAGGAATTCGTGAACTTAAGGTAGGTAATCGCGTTGGTGATGTAGGTTTTGCTATTCAGAATTACTGTGAAAAACATGGCTATGGAGTTGTTCGAGAGTTGGTTGGTCATGGTCTAGGACGTGTAATGCACGAAGATCCTGAAATGCCAAATTACGGTCGTAGAGGTCGTGGAAAAAAATTTATTGAAGGTATGGTTGTTGCCATTGAACCAATGACAAACCTAGGAACTCATAAAATATTACAACACGATGATGGTTGGACAATTACTACTTTAGATGGTAAACCATCTGCGCATTTCGAGCATGATATTGCTATCGTTAACGGTAAACCAGAACTATTATCAACCTTTAAATATATTTACGATGCTTTAGGCATTGAAAGTAATGAAGAGGATGAATTTAGAGCGTAAAAACTAAAAAAGCATGAAATTAAAGTACATTATTTTTGTTTTCATTGTAGGAATTATACTAATAACAATTGGCGCTTTATTTAAAGTACTCCATTTAATGTTAGCAGTAGAGTTACTTACAGCTGGAACAATTTTACAAATAATTGCTCTCATTTTATTTATCATAAAATTATTTACCAACAAAAAATTTAAAGACACTTTAAATCAATAATTGAAAGTTTTTAAATCCATATTAAACACCGTTCCAAGACCTTTATTAATTAAAGCAAGTTATTGGGTTCGCCCTATGATTGCTTGGTGGTTAAAAGGCGATAAATTTACCGATCCTATTGATGGAAAATCGTTTCGTAAATTATTACCTTATGGTTATGGCGTGCAACGAGAAAATGCACTTTCTCCTTCTACATTATCTTTAGAAAGACATCGTTTATTGTGGTTGTATTTACAAAATGACACTAATTTTTTTTCTTCGGATAAAAAATTAAAAGTATTACATATTGCGCCTGAACAATGTTTTTTAGACATTTTTAGAAACCAGAAAAACTTAGATTATATTACTTCTGATTTAGAATCGCCAATTGCTGATGTAAAGGCTGATATTTGCGATTTACCTTTTAAAGACAATGAGTTTGATGTGGTGTTTTGCAATCATGTTTTAGAACATATTACGGATGACACCAAAGCAATGCAAGAATTATATCGTGTATTAAATAGCGGC
The DNA here is from genome assembly GCF_019278465.1 of Tenacibaculum sp. AHE14PA. GTDB lineage: Bacteria > Bacteroidota > Bacteroidia > Flavobacteriales > Flavobacteriaceae > Polaribacter > Polaribacter bernardetii. The sequence goes on from NZ_CP058983.1 coordinate 1,933,642, forward strand.
GGATTCGGTATTTTTCAGATTCCGCAAGACTTATCAAGAGAAAAAACTTTTGAAGACGATACTATTACCGATCGTAAAGAACGTGCAAGAATATTCGGTCAATACGATCATGTTCGTGTATATGGTCGCGATTATTTCAACAAACTTCGTTCTATAGGCTTTAAAGTTGATGAAGTTGATTTCACAAAAAAAATCGCTCCAGAAAAACTAGAACGATTTGCTTTAATGAAAGGCGAAATTTTGCCTGTGTGCTTTAAAGGTTAATTCACGAACTCTTTTAATTCATTATTTTCATCATTGTACAATAAAACCACTTTTAGCTCTGGGTGTTTTTGTAAAAATATTTTTGTTTTTTCCAAACCCATTGCTAAAAAAGCAGTTGCATATGCATCTACGTCAGCACAATCTCCTTTTAAACGAACGGAAACACTTAACAAGTTACTCTCGGAAGCCAATCCTGTTTTCGGATTTACGGTATGCACTATTTTTTCTCCTTTTGCATTTACTTTAAATTTTCTATAATTCCCAGAAGTAGCCATTGACTCATCATCTAGCATTATCACTTTCTGAACTGATCGAGTTCCATCTACATTAGGCTTTTCAATAGCAACCTTCCATAATTTTGAATTCTTTTTTCCTCTTGCTCTTATCTCACCTCCTATTTCTATCAAATAATTAGTCACTTTTTTACTTTCTAAAAACCAACCAATAACATCAACACCATATCCTTTAGCAAAAGCATTCACATTAAATTCAATATGATTTGAATCACGATATACTTTACTATTTTTAAGTATTACCTTATCAAAACCAACACCAATCATCAGATTATTGATTTCTTCGGATGATAAATTTTTAATTTCATTACCTGAACCAAAACCATAGGCATTGATTAATTTGCCTATTGTAGGATCAAAATAACCATCCGTCTCTTTATATATTCTTTTCGCTTTATCAAAAACATCTATAAACATAGCATCAACAACAATAGTTGAATCTCCTTTGTTAATTTTAGAAATATCAGAAGTAGGCATATATGTTGATAGTGATTTATTCACCAAATAAAATAAGCTATCAATCGATTTTTGATAATCAACACCGTCTAAATAAGTAATATGATAAGTTGTTCCGAAAACGAAACCTTCTAACTTAACTTCACCAACCCTCTTTTCTTGTTTACAAGCTGTTAATAAAACGATTATTACTGCAGCGGCGGAAAATATTTTTTTAATCATCTTTTTAAATTTGTTGACAAAAATAATCGATTATTACTTCATAAAAGATTGTTAATTCTCTTTTTTGTAACTTCATTTTTATAAATTTGTCTTACTATTACACAAATAACCCTCACACTAAAAAACAATATAAAAATGAAAAAAATATTTTTATTTCTTACAACCGCATTTTTAATAACATCTTGTGCTTCTACCAAAGAATTAGAAGCTATAAAAGCAAAACATGAACAAACAAAAGAAGAGTTGGTAGCTGTAAAAGCGAACTTAACAAAGTGTTTGGTTGAAAAAGAAAGCTGCGAAGACAAAGTTTCTACATTAAAATCATCTGTAGGTGATTTAAAAGCGGATAAACAAAACACACTTCAACAAGTAGAAAACTTGACTGTTTTAACAAAAGGAGCTAATGATAATATTAAAGAAACATTAACTCAATTAAGTAAAAAAGATAAATACATTAATAGAATTAGAGCTGCTGCCTCTAAAAAAGATTCATTAAACTTAGTGGTTGCTTTTCATTTAAAGAAGGAATTACAACAGGGTATTGATGATGAAGATATTCAAGTTAATGTTGAGAAAACAGTGGTTTTCATCTCTATTTCTGATAAATTATTATTCAAAAGCGGAAGCTATACTATTTCAGAGAAAGCTTCAAAAGTTTTAGAAAAAGTAGCTACAGTTGTAAACGGTCAGCCAGAAATGGATGTAATGATTGAAGGGCACACAGATAACACACCAGTATCAAAAGGATCTAGCATCAAAGATAATTGGGGTTTAAGTGTTTTACGTGCAACTTCTATTGTTCGTGAATTACAAAACAAATACAGCGTAGCACCTAGCAGATTAATCGCAGCAGGTAGAGGTAGTTATGTACCTTTAACTACAAACGACACTCCTGAAAATAAAGCAAAAAACAGAAGAACAAAAATCATTATTCTTCCTCGTTTAAATCAATTTTTTGAATTGTTAGAGCAAAAAGCTGAGTAATCACAAACTCTCATAATATTAAAAAGACTACTCTAACGGGTAGTCTTTTTTTATTCAAAAAAAGTAACGTTCTTTGTGTTCTAGAACCAAATTTATCATGCTAAATATTATTTTACCGAAGAGATTTCAACTATTAAAAACATTTAGTTTAACTATTTTATTTTTTGCATTTATAGTTCGATTTGTTTTATACATTTTAGCTTTTAAACACATCGATTTTTCGTTAATAAAACTAATAAAAATATTTTTTATTGGCTTATTTTTCGACATCAATAATCTACTTTATTTAATTAGTATCTATGCAATATACCTACTAATTATTCCTTCAAAATTTCACGGGAGTTTACTCGATAAAATCATTACCAAATTCTCTTACGGACTTTTCTTATTTGTTTTTATTTTTTCTTTTTTAGCTGAAATTCCTTTTTGGGACGAATACCAAAGACGTTATAATTTTATTGCCGTTGATTACCTTTTATACACCTATGAGGTTATTGAAAACATTCATCAATCGTTCCCTTTACCCTTATTGATTGGGATTATTGTTTTAGTATTGGTTTTTAGTATTCGTTTCGCATCAAAGAGAAACGCTTACAAAAACACTTTTAATAATTCCGACACTTTTAAATCGAAGCTTATTCCTACATTAATCATATTAATTAGTTTAGGTTTTTGCCATAACTACATTACAAATAATAATGCAGAAGTATTTACAAGCATCAATGAAAACGAACTCGCTAAATCTGGCATGTATTCATTTTTCGCTGCTTATGAAAGTAATGAACTGGACTATAACGAGTTTTACGCAACACTTCCGAAGAAAAAAACGTACAAATTACTTTCAGAAAACATAAAAGCATCTAACGACAGCTTACTAGCAAAAGATAACATATACCGATATACAAAAAACGACAGCACAGAACTAAAACCTAATGTAATTTTCATAGGCTTAGAAAGTATCAATGCTCGTTTTATGCAAAGCTTTACAAGTACAAAAAACTGGACTCCAACCTTAGATTCACTAGCTAATAATTCAGTATTCTTCACAAGTTTATATGCTACAGGAACAAGAACTATTAGAGGTATTGAAGCTATCAGCTTAGCTATTCCTCCAACACCTGGCCGAAGTATTGTTAAACGCGAAAACAATGATAATTTAGCTACTATTGGTGATGTTTTTAAACAAAAAGGGTATAGCAGAACTTTCTTTTATGGAGGTGATGGTCATTTTGATAATATGACAAATTATTTTAGCTACAACGGATTTGATATTGTTGACAGAAGAAAATCACATCGTTTAAAAGAAGAACTACCTACTAATAGAACACGTATTGAAGATGATGAAATGACTTTTGAAAATGCTTGGGCAGTTTGTGATCAAGATCTTTTTAATAAAGTATTAAAAGTTACTGACGAAAAAGCAAAAAGTAAGCAGCCTTTTTTTAGTTTTATCATGACAAGCTCAAATCACAAACCCTATACATATCCTGATAATGTTGTTGATGTTCCTTCAGGGAAAAACGTAGAAGGAGCCATAAAATATTTAGACAAAAGTTTAAATGAATTCTTAACAAAAGCTAAAACAAAAGCTTGGTATAAAAACACAGTATTTGTTATTATGTCTGATCACTGTGGTTTTAGTGCTGGTAGAACTGAAATAAACGTAAGAAATCATCATATTCCTGCTTTCATTACCAATCTAAAAAACCAAACCCCAATTAAAATAGATAAATTAAGTTCTCAAATAGATATATTTCCAACCCTATTCGGGTATTTAAATTGGTCTTACAACACGAAGTTATTCGGAACAGACATCAATAAAATGCAGCCAGAAGATGAACGCGCATTTATAGGAAATCATCGTAAGGTAGGTTTATTAAAAAAAGAGAAGTTATTACTATTAGAAACCAACAAAAAACATAAATCGTACCGTTGGAATAAAGATAAAAATGAAATCACACCAACAAAAACAGATTCTTTATTCTTAAACGAAACAATCTCCTATTATCAAGCCGCTTTTGACCTATTTAAAAACGGAAAATTAAAAGTTAAAAATTAAACTAACACGCTATTTGTCAATCAAATAATTAACCGTACATTTGCAGACCTTTTTTAAGGATAAATAAATATATTAATAAACAAAAACTAATCGTGTAATTATGAACACATTAAGTTACAAAACGGTATCAGCAAACAAAAACACTGTTAATAAAGAGTGGGTTTTAGTTGATGCGGACGGGCAAACGTTGGGTCGTCTAGCTTCTAAAATAGCAATGCTAATTAGAGGTAAGTACAAGCCAAATTATACTCCTCACGTAGATTGTGGAGACAACGTGGTTGTTATCAACGCAGAAAAAATTGTTTTAACTGGTAAAAAGTGGACTGACAAGTCTTACATCCGTCACACAGGATATCCAGGTGGACAAAGATCATTAACTGCTACAGAAATGTTCGAAAAAGATCCTACAAGATTAATCGAAAAAGCAGTAAAAGGAATGTTACCTAAAAACAAATTAGGTAGTGCATTATACAAAAACTTGTATGCTTATGCAGGTACTGAGCACCAACAAACTGCTCAAAACCCAAAAGCTATTAACCTTAACGATCTTAAATAATGGAAACTGTACACAAAATAGGTAGAAGAAAAACAGCTGTTGCTCGTATTTATCTTTCAGAAGGTAAAGGAAACATTACTGTAAATAAAAAAGAGTACAAAAACTACTTTACAACAGGAACTTTACAATACAAGATCCAACAACCTTTAATGTTAACTGAGAACTTAGAGTCTTATGACATTAAAGTAAATGTATATGGTGGTGGTATTACAGGTCAAGCAGAAGCAATTCGTTTAGCAATTACTAGAGCATTAGTAGCTATTAACGAAGAGCACAGAGCTGTGTTAAAGCCAGAAGGTTTATTAACTCGTGACCCTAGAATGGTTGAACGTAAGAAATTCGGTCAGAAGAAAGCACGTAAGAAATTTCAGTTCTCTAAGCGTTAATATTTATCACTGCTTTGCAAAAAGCTTTGGTTTTGTATTTTCAAAAAGAGACTGTTATAAATTAATTTTTAACAGTTTAGTATCTAAATATTTCAGACTTAATATAACTACTGAAATATTGTGAAAACAGAACGTAAACACATTTTATTAAAATGGCAAATATTCAAGAATTATTAGAAAGTGGAGTGCACTTCGGTCACTTAACTAGAAAATGGAACCCTAACATGGCTCCTTATATTTATACTGAGCGTAATGGTGTTCACATCATCGATTTGTATAAAACATCTGCTAAAATTGATGAAGCTGCATTAGCTTTACAAAAAATAGCAAGCTCTGGTCGTAAGATCTTATTCGTTGCAACTAAAAAGCAAGCGAAAGATATCGTAGCTGAAAGAGCAACAAACATTAACATGCCTTTTATTACTGAGCGTTGGCCAGGTGGTATGTTAACAAACTTCGTAACTATTCGTAAAGCTGTTAAGAAAATGGCTACTATTGATAGAATGAAGCAAGATGGTTCTTTTGATGCATTATCAAAAAGAGAAAAATTACAAATCAACCGTCAGAGAGCTAAATTAGAGAAGAATTTAGGTTCTATTTCTGATATGACTCGTTTACCTGCAGCTGTTTTTGTAATTGATGTAAAAAAAGAGCACATTGCTGTTGCTGAAGCACAAAAATTAAACATTCCAATCTTTGCATTAGTTGATACAAACTCTGATCCAAGACCAGTTGATTTTGTAATTCCTGCAAACGATGATGCTTCAAAATCTATTGATAAAGTATTATCTTATATTACTGATGCTATCAATGAAGGCTTAACTGAAAGAAAAGCTGACAAAGAAAAGACAAAAGTAGAAAAAGCGCCTGCTAAAACAGAAGCTAAAGAAGAAAAAGTAGCTACCGAAGCAGCACCTGCTAAGGAAGAAACTAAATAATTTCAATTTAAAGGTTTCATTAAATTGAAACCTTTAAATTTTTTACAACAATATATTTACAACTAAAAATAACTACAGAAATGTCAGTAAAAATTAGCGCTGCAGACGTAAAAAAATTAAGAGAAACTACCGGAGCTGGTATGATGGATTGTAAAAATGCATTAGTAGAAGCTGAAGGGAACTTTGATAAAGCAATTGATGTTTTACGTAAAAAAGGACAAAAAATAGCTGCTAAAAGAGCAGATAGAGAGTCTACTGAAGGTGTTGCAATCACTAAAATTAGTGATGACAATACTTACGGTGTTGCTATTGTATTAGCATGTGAAACAGATTTCGTATCTAAAAATGATTCATTTAAAGATTTAGCTTCTCAATTTGTTGCTATTGCTTTTAATACTAAAAGTAAAGAAGAATTTTTAGCTGCTGATTTTGGTGGAGTAACTGTTGCTGAGAAGTTAATCGAGCAAACAGGAGTTATCGGTGAAAAAATCGATATTACTTCTTTCGAAAGACTTGAAGCACCTTATGTAGGAGCTTATACTCATATCGGTAAAATTGCTGCTATGGTTGGTTTATCTGAATCTATAGATAAAGCTGCTGAGTTATCAAAAGACTTAGCTATGCAAGCTGCTTCTATGGGAGCAACTTCTTTATCTTACAAAGGTTTTGATCCTGCTTATGTAGAATCTGAAACTGAAGCAAGAATTGCTGCTATCGTAAAAGACAATGAAGAATTAGTTCGTTTAGGTAAAACTTTAAAGAACGTTCCTCAATATGTATCTAGATTACAATTAACTGATGCTGCTTTAGCTAAAGCTGAAGAAGAAGCTAAAGAACAATTAAAATCAGAAGGTAAACCAGAGAAAATTTGGGATAAAATTTTACCAGGAAAAATGGAAAGATTTATTTCTGATAATACAACTTTAGATCAAGAACAATGTTTATTAGATCAAAAGTTTATTAAAGACGAAAAGAAAACTGTTGCAGAATATGTTTCTTCTTTTGGTGACGTAGAAGTTAAAAACTTCGTAAGAATCACTTTAGGATAATTCTTACCAATATCTTTATAATTAAAACCATCCAATTTTTTGGATGGTTTTTTTTATTTTATCAAAATTTAAACTCAAAAAAAAAACGTAGTTTTGCATAACTTTCAACAAAACTATGCAATACAAGAGAATCCTTTTAAAATTAAGTGGCGAATCATTAATGGGAGACCGTCAATACGGTATCGACCCAAAGAGACTTAAAGAATACGCACAAGAAATTAAACAAGTACTAGAAAAAAATGTTGAAATTGCTATCGTTATTGGTGGTGGAAATATTTTTAGAGGAGTGGCTGGTGCTAGTCAAGGTATGGACCGCGTACAAGGTGACCATATGGGAATGTTAGCAACCTGTATTAATGGTTTAGCTTTACAAAGTGCCTTAGAAGACGAAGGAATTCATACGCGCTTACAAACAGCTATTGAAATTAAAGAAATAGCAGAACCTTATATTAAACGTCGTGCAAATCGTCATTTAGAAAAAGGACGCGTGGTTATTTTTGGTGGAGGAACAGGAAATCCTTATTTTACAACTGATACCGCAGCTGTATTAAGAGCAATTGAAGTAAATGCAGATGCAATATTAAAAGGTACACGTGTTGATGGTATTTACAACGTAGATCCTGAAAAAGATAAAGACGCTGTAAAATATGAAAAGATAACATTTAAGGATGTTATTAAAAAAGACTTAAAAGTAATGGATATGACTGCTTTTACTTTAAGTGAAGAAAATAAATTACCTATTATTGTTTTTGATATGAATAAAAAAGGAAATTTACTGAAATTAGTTTCTGGAGAAAAAATTGGAACAATAGTTAATAACGAATAAATTAAAAAAACCTCTTTTTTTAGAGGCATTAAAACGAACAAAATGAACGAAGAGATAGATTTTATTTTAGATTCGGCCAAAGAGGCAATGAACAATGCTATAGCGCATCTAGAAAAAGAATTGCGTACTATTAGAGCTGGTAAAGCTTCACCAGCAATGCTTGCAAACGTACAAGTAGATTATTACGGCTCTGCAACACCTTTAGGACAAGTAGCAAATGTAAGTACTGCAGATGCTAGAACAATTACAGTTCAGCCTTGGGAAAAAAACATGTTACAAGAAATAGAAAAAGCTATTATGCTTGCTAACTTAGGTTTTAACCCTATGAATAACGGTGATAATATTATTATTAACGTACCAGCATTAACAGAAGAGCGCCGTAAAGATTTAGCGAAACAAGCAAAAGCTGAATCTGAACATGCAAAAGTAGGAGTTCGTAATGCGCGTAAAGATGCTAACAACGACATTAAAAAAACTGATATTTCTGATGATGCAAAAAAAGATGCAGAAGCTGAAGTTCAAAAAATAACAGATAGTTTTATTAAAGATATTGATGCTAAAGTATCCGTAAAAGAAAAAGAGATAATGACAGTTTAATTATTTCTAATAAATATTAAAAAAGAGTGTCTTTATGGCACTCTTTTTTTTTCGTTTAATTGGTTCATTTAACATAACTTTGTAAAAAATATTTGAATGACTTTTTGGACTAAAATCGCTGGATTTATATTACGTAACCGATACTTGGTTTTAATTGCTATTGCTATTATTACAGGACTTTTAGTCTCTCAAATGAAATATATGCGCTTCTCTTACACAGAAGCTAATCTACTTCCTAAAGATCACGAAGCAAACATACAATATGATCAGTTTTTAGATATTTTTGGTGAAGAAGGCAATTTAGTTATCTTAGGTGTAAAAGATTCTACAATTTTTACTCCTAGCAAATTTAATGCATGGAACAAGCTTGTAAAAGATCTAGACAGTGTACAACAAGTAGATTTCACTTTATCTATTGCTGATGTTAAAGAATTAAAAGCTGATAGAAAACAACGAAAATTTGTTCTTGAACCACTTTTTGATAAAGCGCCTACCACAAACGAAGAAGTAAATAGAATAAAGAAACAATTATTTGAAAAACTTCCTTTTTACGACAACTTATTATACAACGAACAAGGCACCTTACAAACGGCTATTTATATAAATAAAGATATTGTAAACAAACCAGCAAGAAGAGATTTTATTGTTGAAATTTTAATTCCTACTGTAGAAAAATTTGAGAAAGAACATCAAATAGATGTGCGTTTATCTGGAATGCCATACATACGAACCATAAATTCTCAGAATATAATTGATGAAATGCAGCTCTTTGTATTAGGAGCTTTAGGTATTACAGCTGTTATATTCTTTTTCTTTTTCCGTTCTTTTAGAGCTACCTTCATTACATTATTAGTTGTTGGTATTGGTGTTGTTTGGGCTTTCGGGTTTATTGGTTTATTTAGATATGAAATCACTGTATTATCGGCTTTAATTCCGCCGTTAATTATTGTAATTGGTGTGCCAAATGCTGTTTTTCTTATCAATAAATATCAACAGGAAATAAAAAAACACGGTAACCAAGCAAAGTCATTACAACGTGTAATTTCTAAGATTGGTAATGCTACTTTAATGACAAATATTACAACAGCCTCTGGTTTTGCAACCTTCGTTTTTGTAAAAAGTCAACTACTTAGAGAATTCGGAATTTTAGCTTCAGTAAACATCATCAGTATTTTTATTTTAGCACTTTTAATCGTTCCGATTATATACAGTTTCATGCCTCGCCCTGAAAAAAAACATTTAAATCATCTAGAAAAACAGTGGATGGGAAATGTAGTTGCCTGGATGGAACGTATGGTTAAAAAACAACGAATTACTATATATATTACCACGGTTATTGTAATTATATTAAGTATGATTGGCTTATTTCAAATTCGCGTTTCGGGTAGTTTAATTGAAGATATGCCTAAGGGAATGCAGTTTTATAAAGACATTAAGTTTTTTGAAACTGAGTTTGGCGGAATTATGCCGTTAGAAATTCTGATTGACACTAAAAAAGAAAAAGGTGTGATGAAACTTTCTACCTTAAAAAAGATGGAAAAGTTAAATGAAACCATTGAAACCTTTCCTGAGTTATCAAAACCTATTTCTATCACCAATTTAGTTAAATACTCTAAGCAAGCATACTATAAAGGAAATCCGAAATATTATCAATTACCAACGAGTCAGGAAAAAGCATATATTTTCGCTTACACCAAAAACTCTGACAGTAATTCGGGCATGCTGAAAAACTTTGTAGATAGCACTGGGCGTTATGCGCGTATTACAACTTTCATGAAAGATGTTGGTACCGATAAAATGGACATTATTCAGGACCGCCTAAATGCCGTTATTAAAAAACAATTTCCTGAAGAAAAATTTACTGTTTCTATGACAGGGAAAGCATTGGTTTTCTTAAAAGGAACAAATTACTTAATTAAGAACTTAGTAATTTCTTTATCCCTTGCTATACTATTGATTTCTATTTTTATGGCGTGGATGTTCCGTTCTTACAAAATGATTTTTATATCATTAATACCAAACATGCTTCCGTTATTAATTACGGCTGGTTTAATGGGTTTCTTTAGCATCCCTATAAAACCATCAACAATTTTAGTTTTCAGTATAGCCTTTGGTATTTCGGTAGACGATACAATTCACTTTTTAGCAAAATACAGACAAGAATTACTTGCTAATAATTGGAAAGTAAAACCTGCTGTTTACTCTGCATTACAAGAAACCGGTGTAAGTATGTTTTATACATCAATCGTATTATTCTTTGGTTTCTTAGTTTTTACACTTTCTAGTTTCGGGGGCACAATTGCTTTGGGTGGTTTAGTTTCAGTTACGTTACTATTAGCAATGGTATCTAACTTGTTATTACTACCTTCTCTCCTATTATCTTTCGAAAAGAAAATAGCAAACAAAAAGGTCTTAAAAGAAACTAACTTTAAAATTTTACCACCAAAAGAAGAAGACTAAAAGTTTCTCTGCATTTTAAATATCTAGATTGCTCAATTCTTTGTAATAAAGTATCTTTGCTTCTCAATTTTTTAGAAGATGAAAAGAAGTAGCGTTAAAGAATTATTACATTCTGATAAATTTTTACAAGAAGTACATGTAAAAGGATGGGTTAGAACCTTTAGAAGCAATCGTTTTATTGCTTTAAATGATGGCTCTACCATTAATAATATTCAATGTGTTGTAGATTTTGAAAATACAGATGAAGAACTTTTAAAAAGAATAACTACAAGTGCTGCTGTTAGTATTACAGGTACTTTAGTTGAAAGTGAAGGTAAAGGACAAAGCGTAGAGGTTAAGGTTACTAAATTAGAAATATTAGGAGATTCTAATCCAGATGAATATCCTATTCAGCCTAAAAAGCACAGCTTAGAGTTTTTAAGAGAAAATGCACATTTACGTATTAGAACAAATACATTTAGTGCAGTTATGAGAGTTCGTTCTGCCCTGTCTTTTGGAGTTCACAAATACTTTCAAGAAAACGGATTTAACTACGTTAATACTCCTATAATTACAGGTTCTGACGCTGAAGGTGCAGGAGAAATGTTTCATGTATCAAATTTCGAAACAAATAAAGCACCGTTAAACGAAGAAGGGAATATAGATTATACTAAAGATTTTTTCGGTAAAGAAACCAACTTAACAGTTTCTGGTCAGTTAGAAGCTGAAACTTATGCGATGGCATTAGGGAAAGTATATACTTTCGGACCTACTTTTAGAGCCGAAAATTCAAACACAACGCGTCATTTAGCTGAGTTTTGGATGATTGAACCTGAGGTTGCATTTAATGATTTAGATGCAAATATGGATTTATCAGAAGATTTTATCAAATCTGTTTTAGGTTATGTTTTAGAAAACTGTAAAGACGATTTAGAATTTTTAGACAATCGTTTAACACAAGAAGAAAAATCAAAACCACAAGCTGAACGCAGTGACATGGGATTAATTGAGAAATTAAACTTTGTTGCAGAGAATAACTTTAAAAGAGTAAGTTATACGGAAGCTTTTGATATTCTACGTAATTGTAAACCAAATAAAAAGAAGAAATTTCAGTTTCCTATTACAGAATGGGGTGTTGATTTACAATCAGAACACGAGCGTTATTTAGTTGAAAAGCACTTTAAATGTCCGGTAATTTTATTTGATTACCCAGCTACGATTAAAGCTTTTTATATGCGTTTAAACGACGATGGTAAAACAGTACGCGCAATGGATGTTTTATTTCCAGGAATCGGAGAAATGGTTGGTGGATCGCAAAGAGAAGAGCGTTTAGATGTTTTAAAATCTAAAATGGCAGAATTAAATATAGACGAAGAAGAATTATGGTGGTATTTAGATACTCGTAAATTCGGAACAGCTGTTCATTCTGGTTTCGGTTTAGGTTTTGAGCGTTTAGTTTTATTCACAACAGGTATGAGTAATATACGTGATGTTATTCCTTTTCCTAGAACGCCGCAAAACGCAGAATTTTAAAGAAATCATAAAATTATATACTACAATCGTCATTCCTCACAGAATGACGATTTCTTTTTAACCTATTTCTTATATTTGTAAGTATGTTAAAACAAGGTTTACATTATAAGTTACTTCAAAAATTATCTCCACAACAAATTCAGTTGATGAAGTTAATTCAATTACCTACACAAGCTTTTGAAGAAAGATTAGAGCAAGAAATTGAAGATAATCCTGCTTTAGATACTGGTAAAGAAGAACCAGAAAACTTTGAGGACACTTTAACAAATGATGAGGATTATGACGAAGGAAACGAAAAAATAGATACTGACGATATAAATATTGATGAGTATTTAAGTGATGATGAATACCCAAGTTACAAAACGCAAGTTAACAATTATTCGGCTGATGATGAAGACAAACAAGTTCCCTATGCAGCAGGAACAAGTTTTCATCAATCATTAAATAGTCAATTAAATACTTTTAGAATAAACGAAGAAGAGCGTGCTATTGCCGATTTTTTAGTAGGTAGTATTGATGATAGCGGATATATTCGTAGAGAAATTATCGACTTAGTAGATGATTTAGCTTTTACACAAAATGTTTTTACCACCGAAGCTGAAGTAGAAAAAATTTTACTTAACGTAGTTCAAAAATTAGATCCAGTTGGTGTAGGTGCGCGTGATTTAAAAGAGTGCTTAATTATTCAATTAAAATCAAAACCGCAAAAAGAAACAAGAGCTTTAGCTATTAATATTCTTGAAAACGCGTTTGATCATTTTGTAAAAAAGCATTACAAAAAACTTTTAGAGAAGTTTACGATTGATGAAGAGCAGCTAAAAGAAATAATTACAGAAATTGGTAGATTAAATCCAAAACCTGGTAGCTCATATGCTGGTAATAATAAGATAGCAGAACAGATTGTTCCTGATTTTTCTATTCAAATTATTGATGGTGTTTTAGAACTTACTTTAAATTCTCGTAACGCGCCAGAATTGCATGTTTCACGCGAGTATAACAACATGTTAAAAGGTTATAGTGATGCTAAAACAAAAAGTAAAAGTCAGAAAGATGCCGTGCTTTTTATTAAGCAAAAATTAGATTCAGCAAAATGGTTTATTGATGCCATAAAGCAACGCCAACAAACATTATTGGTTACTATGAATGCTATTATGCATAGGCAGGAAGCTTATTTTTTAACGGGTGATGAACGCAAGCTGAAACCGATGATTTTAAAAGATATTGCAGACGAAATACACATGGATGTTTCAACAGTATCTAGAGTTGCTAACAGTAAATATGTTTCTACTCCATACGGTACAAAACTGATAAAAGTGTTTTTCTCTGAATCGATGAAAAATGATCAAGGAGAAGATGTTTCAACACGAGAAATTAAGAAAATACTTGAGACTGTAATTCAGGAGGAAGACAAGCGAAAGCCACTTACTGATGATAAATTATCTAAGATTTTAAAAGAAAAAGGATATCCTATTGCAAGGAGAACCGTTGCAAAATATCGTGAACAGTTAGATATTTCTGTTGCACGCTTACGTAAAGAAATATAATGCGTTGGTATAAATTCATATCCACCATTTTACACCCAATTGTAATACCTACAATTGGCATAATACTTTATTTTATTTTAACACCTGTTAACTTAAACCAACAACAGCAATATAGCATGCTAGCTGTTGTTTTTATTACTACATATGTAATACCTGTGCTGTTATTAGTTTTACTAAAGGCAATTGGCGTTATAAAATCATACCAAGTACATAGTATTGAAGAACGAAAAATACCGTTGTTTTTTATGATGACCCTTTTGTTTTTTTTGGGTAAATTTTTTTCTGAAATAACAATTATTAAAGACCTAAGTTATTTATTTTTTGGTGTAGTATTTGGGTTGGGATTAATTTACACCTTATTTATTGCAAAAATAAAAACAAGTTTACATTTACTTTCTATCGGTGCTGCAACAGGATATTTTCTATTATTTCAACAAATACATAATATATATATAATTCCGTTAATCATAGTTTTTATATTGCTCTCAGGCATCTTAGCGAACGCTAGACTTCAATTAAAAGCTCACACATATAATGAAGTGTATCTTGGTTTTTTTATTGGCTTAGCGTCTCCTTTTTTAGCGTATTACATATTATAAAAGATAAAAACTTAACCCGAAGCGAATAATATTTGTATCAATTTTATTGCCATTTAAGGAAGCATTCTTAAATATAGGCGTTAAACCATAATACATGTGAAAATTAAAAGTTCCGTACCCTGCCGAAAGTATTAAACCTGTTTGAAACTTATTGTATTCTGTAAAGTTTGATATATCAATCTTAACTCCTGCTTCATCATATGTAAAATTATTACTAATATTATAACTTAGCTTAATACCAGTGTAAAAACGCCAAAAAGAATAGGTATTAACCGTTGATGATCTCCATCGAAACTGAACAGGGATTTCAATATTATGTAGCACTAATTTATTGTTAGTAATACCATTATCTATCTGAAAATTAGCAGGCTCTCCTTCAACAACTTTTAATCTATGATTATAAGAATCAAATCCATATCCTAAACCAATACCAAAGGCTATTTTTCCGCTTTTAACAAAAGGAATATCCTTTATATAACCTCCTGAAAAACCAAATGAAAATCCGCTTTTAGAAACTTCTTCAGGTTGATTATCTAATATATTATAAGAAACATTAATATATAACTGATCTTCCCAATAAGAATCCCCTACTTGTAAAGAATCTTTTTGAGCATATATATTTATTGATAAAAAAAATAAAACGAAAATTAATCTATTTGCCATAACACTTAACTATTGCTAAATATAGTTTATTTGTATAAAAAAAGAGCAATCGTATGATTGCTCTTTTTATTATTTATTCGAAAAAAGTGATTACTTTTTAATAGCACTTCCTTTGTGTGTAGATAAACTTAGCTTAAGAGCATTTACGTCTCTTAATTTCTCACGAATATCAGCTAATGTACCAACACTCGACTCTTTATCCATTTTTAAAGAAGTTGTCATAAAAGGAACTTCAGCTTCCGATACATTTCCTCTTTCTAAGAAAATAAATGAAGGTACATCATCTGGTGTAGCAATCTTATCGTTTAACTGAATTCTATTATAACCAGTACCATACTTACTATCTTTTGCTTTACCAACATAAATAGTACTTACTAAACTCTTACGTTCTAATTTCTTTACTTCTGTAGCACTAGGTAAACGCGGTGCTTCGATCGCTAAATCGTTTTCACGCATTACTGTTGTTACCATGAAGAAGAATAATAACATAAAAACAATATCAGGTAGTGAAGATGTATTCACTGCTGGCATCTCTTTTTTCTTTTTATTAAATTTAGACATACTTAACTTGTTTTTATACTATTGAACATTAGTTGGATCAGTATCTGATATAATCTGAGGATAACTACTCTTAACATCTTCTACTTTTTTTCTTAATGCGTCATCTTTTCTTGCACCAGCTATAAAAGCTTTTTCTAATTCTGTAAAGCTCATACCATATTTTTCCTGGCAAAATCTATTACGCAATTCATCATATGCTTTTAATAACTCATTTTGAACAGATACATATGTACCAAACTCGGTACCTCTATCACTTTCAACAGAGATAATTGCTTTGTTTGGATGATCTGATGATTCAGGATCTTTCGCTCCTTTACAATAGTTACAAGATGCTCCTGCCTCTTTTCCTGGCATTGGATTACCAATACCTCCACCGTTATCAATAAATTTGATAGCTGCATCTTTTAAGTCTACTAACTCCATTCCTTCACCTTCTACAAGTAACTGATTGTTTCTGTTAATACTAACTTGAAAAATGTTTTTCTCTTTTACAATTGGTGGCTTAACATCTGTTTTTTCAGCTAACTTTTTAGGGATACCTGAATCAACATCCATTGTTGTTGTTACTAGGAAAAAGATAAGTAGCAAGAATGCAATATCTGCCATCGAACCTGCATTAATTTCTGGGTTGTCTCTTCTTGCCATAATAACTTACGATTTAACGATTCCTTTTAATAAATCAACTACGAAAAATGCTCCTGCAATAGCTCCTAAAATCATGGTAAAACTTATACCAGTACCTACCCATTTAGAAACACTTCCTACTGCAACTAACTCACTTCCATCAGCACCAATTACTTGTCCGTTTGAAGACAACATATATGACACTACAAAAAGTACAGCTAAAGCTAAAACACCTAGTAAGGTTTTCTTTAAAGCAGCTGGATTCTTAAACATCCCTAATAAAGAGATTACTACAGCAACAATTACTATTACAATTAGTAAATAATATGAATAACTTACTAAAGGAGAAACAGCACTATTAAGAGCCTCTAAGTTCTCTGGATCTATTCTTACAACGTTTACGAATAACCCAATACCTACTAATGATATTAAAGCTACTAGTAATGTTAATATTTTATTATTCATATAATTGATTATTTTTTATACTTAGCTAATAAGTCGATTAAAGAAATAGAAGCATCTTCCATGTTGTTTACAATACTATCGATTTTAGAAACGATGTAGTTGTAAAAAATCTGTAAGATAATTGCCGCTACAAGACCAAATACAGTTGTTAAAAGCGCTATTTTAATACCACCTGCTACTACTGCTGGAGAAATATCATTTGCTACTGCGATCTTATCAAAAGCTTCAATCATACCAATTACAGTACCCATAAAACCTAACATCGGTGCTAATGCAATAAATAAAGATAACCAAGAAACATTTTTCTCTAATAACCCCATTTGTACACCTCCATAACCTACTACAGCTTTTTCAGCAGCTTCTAAACCTTCGTCTGCTCTTTCTAAACCTTGGTAAAAGATAGAAGCAACAGGTCCTTTTGTATTTCTACAAACCTCTTTAGCAGCCTCAATACCACCTGAACTTAAAGCATCATCAACACTTGCTACTAATTTCTTAGTATTCGTTGTTGCCATGTTTAAATAAATGATTCTTTCGATTGCAATTGCTAAACCTAAAATTAAAGCTACCAATACGATACCCATAAACTGAGGATCTCCTTCAATAAAACGTTGTTTTAACTCTTGGTGAAAAGTTTTTTCTGCTTCTTGAGCATGAGTTGACTGAATAGCCCCTAAAAACATAAATCCTGCAACAGTTAGGAAATTTACTACTTTTTTCATTTTGTTATAATTAATTTTAAATAGTTAACGGGTTAAAAATACAAATTTTACTATAAATTACTTACTTTTTTAACAATAAGTAATTCTTTACTTGTACTTATTACACTTTTTTATTTTTCAGACTGCCAAGTAACAAAAAAATGTTGGGACATTAAAAAAAAACGAGAGGTTTTACGTCATTTTCTTCTTTCTAATACTATTTCAAGCACTTATGATTGTAAATCTAATAAAAAAAGCTCAATTTAATTAATTTCTCCTCTTAAAGAAGTTTCAAAATAATGCTTAAATTGTTCTTTTGACAACTTTTCTCCTAGTAAATACATCATTTTTGCCACTGCCGTCTCGGTTGTTATATCTTTTCCATCTACAATTCCGATACGTTTTAAGTCTGAACTTGTTTCATAATGCCCTAAAATTACACTTCCTCCTGCACATTGGGTTACATTTACTATATATATATTTTTCGCAACGGTTTTTTCTAATAAATCAATAAACCATTTTTCTGTAGGTGCATTTCCTGCACCGTATGTTTCTAAAATTACCCCCTTTAAATTCGGTATATTCATAAAACTTTCTACTACCGACGCTGTTATACCAGGAAACAGTTTTAAAATAGCAACATTATTATCTAAGTTTTTCCTAAAAACAAGTTTATCTTCTTCTTTAATTGACCGAAACAACACTGGGTAATTAAAATTTAAATGAACACCGCTTTCAGCCAAAGGCGGATAATTCATAGAGGCAAATGCTTCAAATTGCTCTGCATTTATTTTTGTCGTTCTATTTGCTCTGTATAATTTATACTCAAAATACAACCCTACTTCCTGAATTACTGGTTTTCCGTTTTCGTACGTTGAAGCTACCTGTATCGAAGTAATTAAATTTTCTTTTGCGTCGGTTCTTAAATCTCCTATTGGCAACTGAGAACCCGTAAATATTACTGGCTTTTGTAAATTTTCTATCATAAAACTAATTGCTGATGATGTATACGACATCGTATCAGAACCTGTAAGCACTACAAAACCATCAAATTTCTCATAATTATTAGCAATAATTTCTGCGATATCAATGTAATAATTTACATTCATGTTTGAAGAATCAATAGGCTCATCAAAAGAAATAGTAGAAATATCGCAATGTAATTGTTGTAATTCTGGAATTTTACTAGATATCTGACTAAAATCAAACGCTTTTAACGCTCCGGTTTTATAATCCTTAACCATACCAATGGTTCCTCCTGTATATACTATTAAAATTTTTGGCTTATTTGACATTATGACACTTTTATTATAGGTAATTTAATAATGGAATAATTTATGTTGTAAATTTATCAAACAAAATTGACACAAAATTTTAAAACCAAATAAATTATGATAGGATTTTATATTCTAATAGGTATTATCTCTTTATTCAGCTGGATAGTAAGTAATACACTTAAAAGAAAGTTTAAAAAATACTCGCAAGTTCATCTACGTAATGGTATGAGCGGAGCAGAAATAGCTCAAAAAATGTTGGATGACCATGGTATTAACGACGTAAAAGTTATTTCTACACCAGGTATGTTAACCGATCATTACAATCCGCAAAATAAAACAGTAAATTTAAGTGAAGGTGTTTACAATCAAAGAAACGCATCGGCTGCTGCAGTTGCTGCTCACGAGGTTGGACATGCCGTACAACATGCAAAAGCATACCAATGGCTAACAATGCGATCTAAATTAGTTCCTATTGTTAGTATTTCTTCTCGTTTTTCTCAATGGATGATTATTGGAGGTCTTATTTTAGGTGCTGGTGCTGGTCAGCCAGGAATTGGACAAATGGTTGCTATTGGCGGACTTATTTTCATGGCAATGGGTACCTTATTTAGTTTTATTACACTTCCCGTAGAATATGACGCCAGTAACAGAGCACTAGCATGGCTAGAAAATAAGCATATTGTAACTCATGAAGAACTTGCGGGTTCTAAAGACGCTTTAAAATGGGCAGCAAGAACCTACTTAGTCGCTGCACTAGGTTCTTTAGCAATGCTTTTATATTGGGCATTACGTATTTTAGGTAGTAGAGATTAAGCATCTTAAATGCTTTTGTATTTCTTTCTAAATAAAAAATGCTCTCGGAAAACCGAGAGCATTTTTTATACTTATATATGTAGCCTTAAAACTTAATCATTCAACTTTAAAACTGCCATAAATGCTTCTTGTGGAATTTCTACATTACCAACCTGACGCATTCTTTTCTTACCTTTCTTTTGCTTTTCTAATAACTTACGTTTACGAGAAATATCTCCACCATAACATTTTGCTGTTACATCTTTACGCAAAGCTTTGGTAGTTTCTCTTGCTATAATTTTTGCTCCAATTGCAGCCTGAATCGGAATATCAAACTGTTGTCTTGGTATTAAAGTTTTTAGTTTTTCTACTATTTTTTTACCAATTGTATAGGCATTATCGGCGTGTAATAATGCTGACAAAGCATCTACCGGAGAACCATTTAGTAAAATATCTACACGAACTAATTTAGAAGTACGCATTCCTATCGGAGAATAATCAAATGATGCATATCCTTTAGAAACAGTTTTTAATCGATCATAGAAATCGAAAACAATTTCTGCCAAAGGCATATCAAAAATTAACTCTACCCTTTCTGTAGTTAAATAAGTTTGATTTACGATTTCCCCCCTTTTCTCTATACAAAGTGACATTACTTGTCCGACAAAATCAGATTTTGTAATTATTGATGCTTTAATAAAAGGCTCTTCAACTTTCTCTAATCTAGACGGATCTGGTAAATCTGTTGGATTATTTAACAAAACTATTTCCGTCGGATTTTTCTTTGTGTATGCGTGATAAGAAACGTTTGGCACTGTCGTAATTACAGTCATGTTAAATTCACGTTCTAAACGCTCTTGAATAATTTCCATATGTAACATTCCTAAAAACCCACATCGAAAACCAAAACCTAATGCTGCCGAACTTTCTGGTTGAAAAACTAAAGAAGCATCATTTAACTGTAACTTTTCCATTGAATTACGTAACTCTTCGTAATCTTCAGTATCAACAGGATAAATTCCAGCAAAAACCATTGGTTTTACATCTTCAAACCCATCAATACGATCAGTTGTCGGATTTTCAAAATCTGTAATTGTATCTCCTACCTTTACTTCCTTAGCTGCTTTAATTCCTGTTATTAAATACCCTACGTCTCCCGTTTTTACCTCTTGCCTTACAACTTGTTCTAATTTTAAAGTACCAACCTCATCCGCACCGTATTCTTTTTCGGTAGACATAAATTTGATACGCTGGTTCTTTTTAATAGAACCATCAATAACTCTAAAATAAGTTTCAATTCCTCTGTAAGAATTATAAACAGAATCGAAAATTAATGCTTTTAGTGGTGCATCAGGATTTCCTGTTGGTGCCGGAACTTTTTTAATAATTGCTTCTAAAATGTTCTCAACTCCAAAACCTGTTTTTCCACTTGCGTGAATTACATCTTCTGGCTCACAACCTAATAAATCTACAATATCATCTGTAACTTCTTCTGGGTTTGCAGATGGTAAATCAACTTTATTTAAAACCGGAATAATTTCCAAATCATTATCTAAAGCTAAATATAAATTAGAAATTGTTTGTGCCTGAATACTTTGGGCTGCATCAACAATTAACAAAGCACCTTCACAAGCTGCTATAGAACGAGATACTTCGTAAGAAAAGTCTACGTGCCCAGGTGTATCAATTAAATTTAAAATATAATCTTCACCCTCAAACGTATATTCCATTTGTATTGCGTGCGACTTAATGGTAATACCACGTTCACGCTCTAAATCCATACTATCTAATAACTGCGATTTTTTTTCTCTCTCTGTTACCGCTCCTGTATAATCTAGTAATCTATCGGCAAGTGTACTCTTACCGTGATCAATATGTGCAATAATGCAAAAATTTCTTATTTTCTTCATGCGTCGTATTTCTAGCCTCTTATGACTGACAAAGATACTTTATTGAAAAACGTTGTACAATTAAATATTTATTCAATAAAAAATAAAAAGTAACTTTGCAGCATGGTAAAAATTGGTAATATAGAACTTCCTGATTTTCCGCTATTATTAGCGCCGATGGAAGATGTGAGTGATCCACCGTTTAGAGCATTGTGCAAAGAGAACGGTGCTGATGTTGTTTATACTGAGTTTATTTCTTCGGAAGGACTAATTCGCGACGCTGCAAAAAGCGTAATGAAGTTAGATATTTACGAAAAAGAGCGTCCTGTTGGAATTCAGATTTTCGGTGCAAACTTAGAATCAATGTTAAAAACGGTTGAAATTGTAGAAAAGTCGAACCCTGATATTATTGACATTAACTTCGGGTGCCCTGTTAAAAAAGTAGTTTCTAAAGGTGCTGGTGCAGGAATTTTAAAAGATATCGATTTAATGGTTTCTCTTACTGAGGCAATGGTAAAACACACCAATTTGCCTGTTACCGTAAAAACACGTTTAGGTTGGGATCATGATTCTATTAAAATAATAGAAGTTGCCGAGCGTTTACAAGATGTTGGCTGTGCTGCAATTTCCATTCACGGTCGTACGCGTGCACAAATGTATAAAGGTGATGCCGATTGGGCACCAATTGCTCAAGTTAAAAATAATCAAAGAATGCACATTCCTGTGTTTGGAAACGGCGACGTTACTTCGCCAGAAAAAGCTATGGAAATGCGCGATAAATATGGCTTAGACGGCTGTATGATTGGCAGGGCTTCTATTGGTTATCCTTGGTTTTTTAATGAAGTAAAGCACTATTTTAAAACGGGTGAATACCTAGCAAAACCAACCATTGCACAACGAGTACAAACCGCTCGTAGACATTTACAAATGGCTATTGATTGGAAAGGACCTGTATTGGGCGTTTTTGAAACCAGAAGACATTATACTAACTATTTTAAAGGAATACCACATTTTAAAGAATACCGTATGAAAATGGTAACTTCTGATGACGCAAAAGATGTTTTTGCTGCTTTTGATGAAGTGGAAGCTAAGTTTGGTAATATGATTATCCCTGAAATAAGGTAAATTTATTTTTCTATAAAATCTTTAGAGATTCTTGAACTTGCTACCTTAGATGCTATAAAGCCCAGTATTGAAATTGTAAATATTACAACTAATAGATTCGTCCATCTAAATTCAACTGGGTAAGCTAAACTCTCTGTAATCATAAATAGCTCGTAACGTTGCTGTATTAACACCAGTAAAACACCAATAGCGACACCTACTATCATACCAACAATTGTTAACAAAAAACCTTGTAGCACAAATATTTTTTTTATATCATCGATACTTGCTCCTAAATTAAATAATGTTTTAAGGTTTTTTCTTTTATCAATAATCATCATAATTATTGATCCTATTACATTAAATAGGGCTATTGCGAGTATTAAAGTAAAAATTAAATACGAAATAAATCGCTCGGTATTTATTACTTTATAATACAAGGCATTTAATTGCGCTCTTGTTTTAACACTAAAAGTAGCACCTAAATCATCTTGTAATTTTTCTTGAAAATCATCTGAATTAACATCCTTTTTTAACTTGAGCTCTATTCCTGAAATTTGATTTTCATCATAATTCAACAACTCTTGCGCAGAAGACAACTCTGTAAAAACGTATTTATTCTGAAATTCTTCTGGCCCGGAATAGGCACCAATTACCTGTGTAGAAATTGAACGAAAGGCATTGTTTACATTTACAAACCCTTTACCTGGTTTTGGCACCATTATTTGTAATGGCTCACCAAAATTTGCAACATTAAGTGAGAGTTTATATGAAATTCCGTAACCTATAACGGCTGTATTTTTAAACTCAGGATCTACCCAAGTTCCCAGCGCTAACAAAGTATCTATAGGGATTATATCCTTATAATTTTCATCAACACCTTTTATAAAAGCAACTTGATTTTTATCTTTATATTGTAAAAAAACACGTTCTTCTATTGTTTTTGAAATTGCTTTTATTTGAGTATTCTGAAGTAACTCTTGATGAATTTCATCAGAATACTTAAAAGATTTCCCTTTTACAACTGTTATTTTTATATCAGGATCTGATACTTTAAGTAAAGAATCACTAAAGGTTCTTAAACCTGAATACCCCGATAAAATAACAAACAAAGCTAAAGCCCCAACAACAACACCAAAAACTGCAATAAATGTAATTATATTTATGGCATTGGTGCTTGTTTTAGAAAACAAGTATCTTTTAGCGATGTATAAGGAGAATTTCAATTTTAATAAATCTTAATTAATAATTTAAATAAAATTTATTACCGTTTTTGACGACGTGGTAAAACATCTGGATTTTTAATAGGATCTACATCATCACCTTTTAAAGACTTATCAATGTCTTCGATATAATCTAAACTATCATCACCAAAAAACAATAATTCTGGCATTCTTCTTAATTGATGTCTTGTTCTTTTCGCCATTTCATGACGAATTAATGGTGTATTAGATTTTACTCCATCAACAATTTCATCTCTTTTATCAGAAGGAAAGACGCTTAAATATACTTTTGCAACTCCTAAATCGGCAGTAACCGAAACTTTAGATACAGATATTATTACACCCTTCATTCCATCTTGTGCAGCACGTTGTAAAACATCTACCAAATCTTCTTGCAATACTCCTGCAATTTTTCGTTGTCTATTAGTTTCTTCCATGTTGCAAATTTACGGATAAAATTACGGAGTGTAAATTTTATTTTTCACGGCGTATATTACTAAGCCAACCCTATTTCTAACATTAAGTTTTGTGAATAAGCTATCACGGTAACCATCGATAGTTTTTGGACTTAAAAACATTTTTTCGGCAATCTCTTTATAAGTTAATTCAGAACAAGCTAACTTCATGAACTTCATCTCATTGTCTTTAAAACACACATTGTTTTTTCCATTTTTTCCTGAAACAGAATCTAATAATAATGTTGTTACGTTTTTTGTATGATAAAAACCATTTTCCATCATTTCTAATAATGCTTTTTCTAACACTCCTTTTTGAGTATCTTTAAGTAAATATCCAACAGCTCCTGCTTTTAGCATCTTTAAAATAGTATTATCTGCATCTTCTACCGACAATGCCATTACATGTACCTCTGGGTGATGCTCTACAATCCACTCTGTAGTTTCAATACCATTCATAATAGGCATGTTTACGTCTACTAAAACAATATCGGGTATATTCTTAGGTGATGTTGAAAATTTATCGGCAACTTCTTTACCGTTTTTGCAGGTGTATAATACTTTAAATTTATCAAAAGTATTTACCATTCCTTCAATAGCTTGTGACAATAACGTATGATCGTCTACAACTACGACTGAGTATTTCATAATTACGTAGGTTTCGTTAGTAGTATGTTGTAGGGGAAATTACACTTGGTTCTCTAAATATAATAATTTATTATTAAACTTGTTCCTTTTTTAAGTTCTGATTCCATTTTAACTTCTGCTTTTATTAATTTAGCTCTGGCTTTTATATTTTGTAAACCAATACCTTTAAGCCCGTTTTTATTCGCTTCAAAACCAATACCATTATCTTTAGAAATAATTTTTATAACATCTTTGCCATAAGATATAGAAACATCTAGCTTAGAGGCTTTAGAGTGTTTTATCGTATTTGAAAAAAATTCTTGTAGCATTCTAAAAATTATAATTTCATGCTTCTGATTTATTCTTGTTTCTTTTCCAGTAATCGTTAAACTTGATTCTATATAATTTAATCGATTAAATCGTTCTATTTCTAATTTTAAAGCTTCCATTAATTTTATGTTTTTTATAAAATCTGGATTGATTGACTTAGACAACGCTCTTATTTCTGCTAAACTTTTTGTGATAGTATCTGATATTTCACTTATGTTTTCAGGAGAAGCATGCTGCATTTGTATCTTTGCTAAAGTTAAAAGCTGCCCGATATTATCATGTAATTCCCAACTAATATTCCGCAAAGTTTCTTCCCGTATTTCTATTTGAGTTTCTGCGATTTCTTTTTCATAGCGTTTTCTATCCTCTTCTCTTTCTAATAATAATTTATTTTTACGACGTTGAAAAACTGTAAATAAAACAATTACAAAGATTATAATTGCCATTAAAACAAGAGTTGTAATTACTAATATTCTTCCTTCTTCTTGCTCCATATTAAACCAAATGAAATAATAATATTCATAATAATAATTAAAATATTTAAAACAGGAAATAAATCTCTACTTTTCATGTAACCAACTAAACTAAAAAAAGGTATTGAAGGTAAATAAAAAACTAAAAAACCTACTGAAACCCAAAAAGAAAGCATTTTTTTATAATTTAAAATTTCATCAGACAGTAACAATTCTCTTAGATAAAGAAAAACTAACAAGCCTATATTAATTGCTCCGATAATTATAGCAGTATAAAAGAAGTTCTTCCTATACAGTATTAAAAACCAAATCACTAAAAAAGCTATTAAAAAAAAATTAGATAATTTTAACCATGCTTTATCTTTAATTAAACCATTATACATTTTACGAATTATTATTAACTCTAATAATATATATACCTGATGGTGTAAAAAAACAGGTTTCTCTGTAATAATACAATAAGCACCTATCGACTCTACAATAACAGTTATTATTAAAAGTAAGGCAAGCCACTTTGCAAATGTTTTTTTTGTTTGCAAAAAAAACATTATACTTAGTATGGCAGTTATATATTGCGATAGTAAACTTAAACTACTTAATAAATCCATTTTTGTTTAATTAAAAGGAGGTGTTAGGGTTCCTTTATTTCCCACTCCACTTAACTCGTCTTCTCCTAATAGCGTACTTTCTTTATTTTTATTTAATGTTTTTAAACCATAATCATAATTTTTTCTTTTTCCTGCTTCAAAGTCATCTTTTGTATCATAAATCCATTTATAACCATTTAAAGCAAGCATTTCTTTAAATGTAACTAACTTACCTTGTTTAGCAGACTGCACAGGATCAAAAGCTATTTGCTTACCATTAACAGTTGTAGTAGGTATATAAATTAAATCTTGATAACTTTTACCTGTATTACTGTAGTTTGATTTGGCTGCTGCTATAAAACTAATACCTGTTATATTTATTTTAGCCTTTTTACTTAAGTTTTCAATTCTTCCTAAATACTTTTTAAACTGAATAAAATTATAATTATTAATACGAGAATCTTCATATCCTAGCGCTTTTTCTAAAGGTGCAATACGTGTAGTATCATAGCTTTTTAACATTGCCACAATTTCTGTATAGTTTAACATCTCTTTTGTTCTTCCTTCATCAATATAACAAAAAGTACCTTCTGGTGTTTGATCACCTTCATGCTCACATTTACATTCATGTTTTTCACAAGAAATCATACAGGCTATAAAAATCAATGCATAAACAAGAATAAATAACTTTAATAAACTAGCTTTCTTCATAATAAATAAATTTCTAAATACTTTTTAAATATAGTGTGTTATTTTTTAACAAAGGGGTTCTTAACACAATACAGAGCTTACAAACAGCAACAAATCAACATATTATTAAAATTTTATTTTTAATAAACAGGAAAAACACCTTAAGAAGACCAATGATTAAACCATTTATTTTTCATACGATACACTCTTGTTTTATCATTATTCTTATAACCAATAGATTTTATTATTTTTACCAAATGAATAAAATAGAACACATTGGTATTGCCGTTAAAGATTTAGAAAAATCAAATGAATTATTTGCTGCTCTTTTCGGAAAACCTCATTATAAAACCGAAGAAGTAGCTAGTGAAGGTGTAAAAACTTCTTTTTTTAAATCTGGTCCTAACAAGATAGAATTATTAGAAGCCACAAAGACAGATAGCCCAATAGCTAAATTTATAGAGAAAAAAGGTGAAGGCGTTCACCACATTGCTTTTGCTGTTAGTGATATTAAGGCAGAAATAAAGCGCTTACAAGAAGAGGGTTTTACGGTACTAAACGAAACTCCTAAAAAAGGTGCTGACAATAAATTAGTTGCTTTTTTACACCCTAAAACAACAAATGGAGTTTTAATTGAATTATGTCAAGAAATCGAATAATCCATTCATTTAAAACTTCCTAAATATTTGTATCTTGCAAAGTCTAAAAAGCATATTAAACAATGACAAACTCTTTTGATTCTTTTCAAAAACGCCGTTTACAATCATCGTATGTTTCTGTAGTTGTAAGTATTGCATTGGTACTTTTTATGATGGGAATTTTAGGTTTAATTTTACTAAAATCCACCAAAGTAGCAAATCATTTTAAAGAAAAAGTTGTGATGACCTTATTCTTAAAAGATGATGTAACCGAAAAGCAAGTAACTAAATTTAAGGAAACACTTAAAAAAGAAAACTTCACTAATAAAGTAGTTTATATAACTAAAGATGAAGCCGCTAAAACCTACAAAAAAGATTTAGGGGAAGATTTTTTAAAGTTTCTAGGAGATAACCCTCTTAAAAACGGAATAGACATCTATTTAAAAGCTGCTTTTGTTACTCCTGAAAAAATGGATGAAATTAAAAAATCGTTTGATAAAAATAAATTTGTTGGAGAAGTAAATTACGACAAACCTTTGGTTCAATTACTAACAAAAAACATTAAAAAAATCAGCTTTTGGTTATTAGTTTTAAGCGGTTTTTTTGCTTTAGTGGCTATAATCTTAATCAATAGCTCTATTCGTTTATCTATATACTCAAAAAGATTTAATATTAAAACCATGCAAATGGTTGGTGCTACCAAAAGCTTTATTCGTAAACCTTTTATTTGGCAAAGTATAAAACTAGGTGTTTTAGGTGCTTTTATTTCTTTAATCGGCTTGGCGATTGTAATTTATTATACCAATAAATACATACCGTCTTTAGAGTTATTAACCGATTATGTTTCTTTAACCTATGTAGCTGGTGGTGTTTTATTCACAGCCTTTTTTATTACATGGATAAGTACCTTTTTTGCCACACAACGTTTTTTAAACTTACAAACGAACGATTTGTATTACTAAGATTATATGAAAAAAGAAAACACACCGAAACAAGAATTTTTATTCGGCAAACGAAATTACATCTTTATGCTAATAGGTTTAGCTGTTATTGCTTTAGGCTTTATTTTAATGGCCGGTGGTGGTAGCGACGACCCAAATGTGTTTAATAAAGAAATTTATAATTGGCGTAGAATTCGTTTGGCACCAACTTTAGTTCTTATTGGTTTAGGTATCGAAATTTATGCTATTTTTGCCAACCCTAAAAAATAAGCATGGATTTATTAGAAGCTATTATTCTTGGAATTATTCAAGGTCTTACCGAGTTTTTACCAGTGTCATCAAGTGGGCATTTAGAACTTGCTAAAGCTATTTTAGGAGATACATCTGTACCCGAAGAAAGCTTAACATTTACTGTTGTACTGCATTTTGCTACTGCTTTAAGTACTTTAGTTGTTTTTAGAAAAGAAGTTGCTGAGATTTTTAAAGGATTGTTCCAATTTAAATGGAATAAAGAAATGAAATTTTCATTAAAAATTATTCTTTCTATGATTCCGGCCGTAATTATCGGATTATTATTTGAAGAACAATTAGAATCTTTTTTCGGTGGGAAAATACTATTTGTAGGTATTATGTTATTAGTTACTGCTGTGTTATTATTATTTGCTGATAAAGCTCAGAACACCAACAAGGAAGTATCTTTTAATAGCTCATTAATTATAGGTATTTCTCAAGCTATTGCAATGTTACCTGGTATTTCTCGATCAGGAGCAACTATTTCTACATCTGTTTTACTTGGTATTGATCGTAGTAAAGCAGCTCGATTTTCATTTTTAATGGTAGTGCCACTTATCTTCGGTAAAATAGCAAAAGACTTACTTAGCGGAGATATTAATTTTCAATCTTCTGAAATCGCTCCAATATCAGCAGGGTTTATCGCTGCTTTTTTAGCAGGTTTAGTTGCTTGTAATTGGATGATTGCACTCGTTAAAAAAAGCAAATTATCATACTTTTCTATTTACTGTGCGATTGTAGGATTAATCGCTATCGGATACTCTTTATTAAACTAATATGAAAACGGAAGAAGATTACAAAAACGGACAAGTTTTATTGATTGATAAACCATTAAAATGGACTTCTTTTCAGGTGGTTAATAAACTGCGTTGGGAAATAAGACAACGATATAATATCAAAAAAATAAAAGTTGGGCACGCAGGTACTTTAGATCCATTAGCAACTGGTTTACTAATTATTTGTACAGGTAAAAAAACGAAGATAATTGATACGTATCAAGGTCAAATAAAAGAATATACAGGCACTATCACTTTGGGCGGAACAACACCAAGTTATGATTTAGAAACTGAGATAAATGAAACCTTTGCTACCGATCATATTACTGATGAATTAATTCACGAAACAACTAAACAGTTTACAGGAGTAATTCAGCAAAAACCACCTATTTTTTCTGCAATAAAAAAAGAAGGAAAACGTTTATACGAGCTAGCAAGAAAAGGTGAAACTACCGAAATAAAATCGAGAGAAGTTACGATCCCTGTATTTGAAATAACAAATATTAATGCTAACAATCTTGATTTTAGAGTTGTTTGTAGTAAAGGAACCTATATTCGTTCTTTAGCATACGATTTTGGAGTTGCATTAAATTCAGGAGCTCATTTATCAGCATTAAGAAGAACTAAAATTGGTGATTTTCATGTTGAAAACGCAGTAAGTGTAGATGCTTTTATTAAGTCTTTAGAAGCTGAATAGAGCTCGCACCAAATTAACATCATAAAAAAAGACTTGAATATCAATATTTATTAAATTGATATTCAAGTCTTTTTTCAATTAATTAAGATAGATAAAAGTGTATTATGACTTCTTCTTCTTTAAAAATCGATTATACCAACTTTCTAAAATTGGCACTTCCCAATGGCTCTCTAACTCTTGTTTTGTTTGAATTAAATTATCAAAAACAATTGTTTTTTCTGTTACCGCTCTATTTTTAATCAACTTTTTAAAGTCTTTCAGCTCTTTATACTGCGTATATTCACCTTGCTTAAAACACACATTCATTCTATCTAACAATTCAACCTCGTATTGTTGTTGTAATTGCAATATAAAACCAACTTGTGTATCAATATCTGCATTAGACAAGTCTACATCTTCTTCCGCAGAAAAAATAATAAAACGATTATATTTTACATCAAATGAGGCTTTAAAATTCTCATCATCTGATTTCCAGTTTTCAGTAAAAGTTTTTAACTGCTCATTTAATCCATCTATTTCCTTCGGATAAAATTTTCTACTACAAGGATAAATCCAAACCTTTGCATCTTCTGATAAACTATTAAAATCTACTAACATATTTATTTTTTCTAAACCACAAATATACAGAAAACAAAACCTCCTTCTTGAGAATCAAAAAGGAGATTTATTATTTATAAAAAACGATTGTTATTTTAAAAATGAAACAAGATTTTCCTGAACATCTTCACCCTTATTTTTATTATACCAAACCTGTAAGTCTTTTTTAAAATCAGCATCTAAACTACCATGTTTCGCCTTATAATCAGCTACCATTTTAGTAGCAATAACTGGTCTTGGACCCCAAGTATCAATAACTTCATTATTCTTATTTAAAGCTATTAATTTAGGTATCGATCTACCGCCGTTGGTTAAAAACTCATCCATCAGCTCAAGATTTTCATCCCTTAAAACAAGTTTTAATTGAATATTTGAATTTTCTTCAGCAATTTTATTGATAACAGGTAAGTTTTGAGCAGCATCACCACACCAACCTTCTGTTAAAACCAACCAAGTTTGAGGCTCTTTAATTTCCTTAAGCTTAGCTGCGGTATTCTCAGAAATTTTTATAGTTTTATCTAAACGCTTCATTCGTTTATCGTTTAACAAACTATAATTTAATAAATCGTCAGACTGTTTTGGTCCTGTTGATTTACCTTCATCTAATAAGTTTTTTACTAAAACTCTATATTCTGAATATGAAATGGCTTTTTCTAAACTATTTTCTATAATTTCTTTCATCTTGCTTATCTTATAATATAAATGCTTTGTTCTCTTTTAAAGACCTTGCAACCTAGATTACAATACTTAAAAGAGCGATATTATAGACGCTCTTAACTTTAAAAACTTACACTTCCTCTAGCTTTTGTTTTTCTAGCGTTTTTAAACTCGTAACAATATCATTTGTCATAGAAGTTAAATCGAACTTATGCTGCCATCCCCAATCTTTTCTTGCGTGAGAATCGTCTATAATTTGAGGCCAGCTATCAGCAATTGCTTGTCTAAAATCTGGTTTATAACTAATTTCAAACTCAGGAATGTGTTTTTTAATTTCAGCGGCAATTTCTTTTGGCGTAAAACTAATTGCGGCTAAATTATAAGATGTTCTTGTTTTTATCTTATCTGCATCAGCTTGCATAATTTGAACGGTTGCGTTAATAGCATCATCCATATACATCATTGGTAAACGTGTATTTTCTGATAAAAAACATTCATAAGTTCCGTTTTTTATGGCATCAAAATAAATATCAACTGCATAATCTGTTGTTCCTCCTCCAGGCAACGTTTTCCAACTAATAATACCAGGATAACGGATACTACGAACATCTACTCCATATTTTTCATGGTAGTAATTACACCAATGTTCACCAGCCACTTTACTGATTCCGTAAACTGTTGACGGCTCCATAATTGTTTGCTGAGGCGTATTAATTTTTGGTGATGTAGGACCAAATGAAGCCATTGAGCTTGGCCAATATACTTTTTGAATATGTTTTTCTCTTGCCAGCTCTAAAACAGCTAATAAAGACGTCATATTTAAATCCCATCCTTTTAAAGGATGTTTCTCTGCAGTTGCAGATAGCATTGCTGCCATTAAATACACTTGCGTTACTTTATATTTTTCAACGACTTCAAAAATTCGTTCTTTGCTTGTAGCATCAATAATTTCGAAAGGTCCAGAACTCATCATTTCTTGGTTTCCTTCTCTAATATCAGAAGCTATTACATTGTCTCTTCCGTAAAGAGCGCGTAGCTTTTGCGTTAGTTCTGTTCCGATTTGCCCGCAAGCACCTAAAATTAATATAGTATCATTCATTCTTAAAAGTTCAAAAATATAGGATTGCAAAGTTATTAAATTTCATAATTCGTAAAAAATATTTCTACTTTTTTAATTATCAACAAAATAACAACATAAACTTCTGATTACAAACTTATAATTTTGTTCTTATTCATAAACCAAGTAAAATATGTACTTTTATCACTTCAATTTTTAGTGATGAGATACTTTTTATTTATTTTCTTTTCTTTTTTTTTAATCTCTTTTTCTTGCCAGAAAAAAGATATTAAAAAAAATGAAGCTGTTAAAAAACCAACAATGGATGTTGTTATTAATAACTCTAAATACGCACGTTTAGATGATGCTTCTTCGAAAGAAATAAAGTTATGGAAAGAATATTTTATAACTGCTGATTTCCTGCAGAAACTAGAAAAAACAACTCCTGTTGAAGCATTAAACAATGCTATTGAATTAAAAAAACTAACAAAGCAACTAAAGGATAGCTTAAATATAAAAACACTTAAAACACCTGCTTTTAAAGCCCGTGTGAATGTTTTTGAAAATGAAGTTTTAAGATTGGCTGATATGACTTATATTCCGGCGATTACAGCTACTGAAATAAATACGCAACTAGCAAAAGTGTTTTCGCTTTATGGTAGTATGAATACCAAAATAAATACTGTTTACGCAAAACAAAGATTCGATAAAGCTATAAAATTAGATAGCTTATTTAATTTTAAATAGTTTTTAAAGCCTCATATACTAAGTTACTTTCAAAACCTCTATACAATAAGTAATCTGCTATTTTCTTTTTTCTCTTAAACTCATTCGCTTCAGTTACTAAATCATTTTTTTTATCTAATAAACTGTATAAAGTTGTAATATACTCTTGTTCATTGATTTCTTTTAATGCTGTTTTTATATTGTATGCTGATATGTTTCTATATTTTAACTCTCTAACAATTCGTTGTTTTCCCCATTTTTTAATTCTGAACTTCCCTCTCGCATAGCTTTTAGAAAAGCGTTCTTCATTTAAAAAATTATCTTTTAACAAACTTAAAAGAATCATTTCTATGGCTTCTGGAATTATACTGTATTCTCTTAATTTATTTTCTACTTCTTTATGACAGCGATCTTGGTAGGCGCAATAATGTTCCATTTTTCGCTTAACCTCATCAACAGTAAAAACTTTTTTATCCATAGCTCAAAAATAAAAAAAGAGATGAAAGTATAAATACTTTCATCTCTTTTTGATTAACAAAAACTAAAAAACAAGTTATATATTTCTCTTTGTCCACATTTTAAATTGGATAATTAAGAATAATAATATTGGTACTGCAATTAGCGTTAAAAAAGTAGCTATTAACAAACCATATATTACAGTCCATGCTAATGGGCCCCAGAAAACAACGTTATCTCCTCCCATATATATCTTAGGGTCAAATTCTGCAAACAACGAGAAAAAATTAATGTTAAGTCCGATTGCTAACGGAATTAAACCTAAAACAGTTGTAATTGCCGTTAATAACACCGGACGTAAACGTGCTTTACCCGCTTTAACAATTGCTTCAAATAAATCCTCTTTTTCTAGGTAAGAATCTTCATCCAAACCTAAAACATTTTTCTTTCTATCAATTAATAACTGTGCATAATCCAATAATACCACTCCGTTATTTACTACAATACCTGCTAACGAAATAATTCCCATCATGGTCATCATAATAACAAATGCCGATCCTGTAATTACCATTCCTCCAAATACACCGATAAGACTTAACAATATTGAAATCATAATAATGGTTGGTCTTGAAATTGAGTTAAACTGGAAAATTAATATGAAGAAAATTAAACCTAAACCTGTTAATAATGCCCCCATTAAAAAAGCCATTTGCTTGTTTTGCTCTTCAATTTGCCCTGTATAATCTATTTTAATACCTTTTGGCATTCCTTCAAAAGACTTCATTTCGTTTTGCACTTGGTTTACAATTGCACCTGCATCTGTAAAACCAGGTGACAACTGAGAATAAACAGTTACAACTCGCTTTAAATCTTTGTGCTTAATAGCGCTAAATCCAGAGTTATTACTATGTTCTGCTACTGCAGATATTGGAATTTCTTTTAAACCACCCGTATTATCTCTAAATGTAATTTTTTGATTAAAGATAGCGCTTGTGTTATACCTGTTTGCTTCATTAAAACGCACATATATGTCATAATCTTCACCATCTTCTTTATAAATACCTGCCTTAGATCCAAAAATAGAATTACGAATTTGCTGCCCTACTTGTGATGCACTTACACCTAATTCACCAGCTTTTTTTCGATCTACAAGAACTTGCATTCCTGGTTTATCTTTATTTACATCTATCTTAATTTCATCTACTCCTGGAATATTTTTAGAAGTTATAAAATCTCTCATTCTTTCTGCAACAGCAATTAACTCGCTATAATCATTTCCTTCAATTTCAATATTTATTGGCGCCCCTGCTGGTGGCCCATTAGCATCTTTTTCTACAGAAATTAAAACCCCTGGATAAATACCTACTAGCGCTTCTTGCACTTTTTGACGTAACAATTCACTATCGGCTCCTCTACGATATTTAAATTCTCGCATAGAAGCTGTTATTTTTCCTTTATGAGGCAACTCTCCACTAGAACCGGCATCAACTGCTGGGTTTCCGGCACCTTCACCAACTTGGGAAACGGTACTTTCTACTAGAAAGTTATAATCACCATCTGTATATTGCGAATCATTTAAAACAACGGCAACCTTTTTTTCTATTTGCTTGGTAATTTTATTTGTCTTTTCGATATCTGTTCCTTGCGGATATTCGATATAAACAATAATTTGATTTGGCTTATTATCAGGAAAAAACTCAACTTTAGTACGTTGCGAAGCTAATGAAGCTCCGAAAGCAATAAAAGAGATAATAAGCAATGCAAACGTACCTCCTATTAGCCAATATGGTGCCGATTTAGATAAAGCTCTACGCAACTGACGTTCATACCAATTTTCTAAACGCGGTAAAACCTTTGTTTGAAAAGAGTTTGCCCA
This sequence comes from Tenacibaculum sp. AHE14PA, assembly GCF_019278465.1. Lineage (GTDB taxonomy): Bacteria > Bacteroidota > Bacteroidia > Flavobacteriales > Flavobacteriaceae > Polaribacter > Polaribacter bernardetii. The sequence goes on from NZ_CP058983.1 coordinate 1,969,560, forward strand.
ATTACGTAAAAACAATCTATATGCCCAAAGCATTATTGCTGTAAAAAACATTAATGTTCCTAAACCTCTATACGTTCCCCCTATAATGAATACTAAAATTCCAATTACAGCTATAATTACTGTCATTGTAATTATTTTCTTTAGTGGCATATCTTTATCTTCTGTACTCATAAAGTTAGAAACTAAAACAGAGTTAAAAAAGATGGCTACTACTAATGATGAAGTTAATACAACTGCCAAGGTTATTGGTAAAAGTTTCATGAACTCTCCCATTACTCCTGGCCATAAACCTAAAGGAATAAAAGCGGCTACCGTTGTTGCTGTTGATATAATAATAGGAAAAGCAATTTCTCCGATACCTTTTTTAGCTGCTTCGGTTCTACTCATTCCTTCCTCATCCATTAAACGATATACGTTTTCTACAACTACAATACCGTTATCTACTAGCATTCCTAATCCCATAATCAATCCGAAAAGAATCATGGTATTTAATGTATAGCCTAACATATTTAAAATCATAAGCGACATAAACATCGACATCGGAATTGCAAAACCTACGAAAATGGCGTTTTTAAATCCTAAGAAAAACATTAAGACGATTACCACCAAAATAACTCCGAAAATAATATTATTCACCAAGTCATCAACTGCAGCAATTGTTACCGAAGATTGATCATTAGCAATAGCAACCTCCAAATCTTTAGGAAATACATTCTCTTTAGCATCTTCTACCATTTTTTGAATCTGCTCTGCAGCAGCAACCATATTAGAACCAGCACGCTTTTTAACATCTAGCATAATAACTTGCTCCCCATACTGTCTTGCATAGGTTGTAACGTCTTTTTCTTTAAAAAACACCTCAGCAACGTCTTTTAAATAAATAGGGTTCCCTTTTTCTGATTTTACAACAAAGTCTTCTAAATCAGATGGTTTATCTATTTCTCCTAGAATACGAATCGTACGGCGCTGCCCACTAGTAATTAAGTTACCTGCAGACATTGTAGAGTTACCACCGTTAATTGTATTTATGATATCACTAAAGCTAACTTTTGCTGCTTGCATTTTATAAATATCTACAGCAACTTCAACTTCTTTGTCTTGTACACCACGAATATCTACTTGTTTAATTTCTTGCAACCCTTCTATTTCATCCTGAAGATATTCACCAAATTCTTTTAACTTTCCTATAGGATAATCACCAGAAATATTAATATTAAGTATTGGCATTTCTTCACTCATACTTAAAGCAAAAACATTTGGTTCTACCTTAGCTCCGTTAAATGTTGGCCAATCTTCACCAGATGTTTCCGAATCTATTTCATCTTTTACCTTTTGTTTGGCGTCTTTTACCTCAATATTTTCATCAAACTCAACAATTACCATCGAGTAATCTTCTTGCGATGTTGATGTTATTTCTACAACATTACTTACCGTTTTTAATTTTTCTTCTAACGGATCTGTAATCAGTTTTTCAATATCTTCAGCTGTGTTTCCAAAAAACGGAGTACTTATATATATTTTTGTTTCTTTAATTTCTGGGAAACTTTCACGTGGCATTTCAAAAAAAGCAGAAACACCTAAGTAAAATATAACAGCCATTACTACATACATTGTAGTTTTGTTATTAATTGCCCAAGAGGATAATCCAAATTCTTTATCCACCTGTTTGTTCTTTTTAGACATATTTATAATTTTATGGGTGAATTAGTTTAAAACCTGTACTTCTTGACCGTTTTGAACACTACGAGCTCCTTCTTTAATAATTTGGTCACCGGCTTTAATACCTTCTAAAACCTCTACAACATCTCCCTGTGTTTTTCCTGTAACAATAATTACTTGCTTTGCTTTACCTCTTTTATCTTTTAAACCTGTAACAACATACACATACTGTTCACCTTTTGCATTTTCTGAAATAATGCTTTGAGGAACCAATAATGCTTCTTCATTCGTATAATCGTTAATTTTTAGTTTAGCACTTAAGTTTGGCTTTATATTACCTGCTTTATTATCTACAGCAATTTCTACTTTAAAAGTACGGTTCGCAGGGTTTATAAAGTTACCCGCTTGGCGAACTTTTGATTTGATTTTTTCTCCTAAAATTGGAAACTCGATATCAACACTTTTTCCTTTTTTAATAGATGTTATATACGTTTCTGGTACAGCTGTTTCTATATACATATTAGAAAGGTTTACAATTCTAAAAACCTCTGCTCCCATTCCTGGAGATACAACAACTCCTTGTTCTTTTATAACATCATCTATAACACCGGTAAAAGGTGCTTTTATTATTGATTTACCTAATTGTTTTTTTAACTGACTTACAGCATTTTGTTGCGCTTCGTATTTAGTTTTAGCTTGCAAAAACTGTATTTCTGAACCTATTTTTTGATCCCATAATCGTTGTTGACGCTGAAAAGTAGTTTTTGCTAATTCAGTTTCTACTTCTATCTGAGCTAATTGACTAGACAATCCTCCGTCATCAATTTTAGCTAATACCTGCCCTTCTTTTACGTATTGTCCTTCTTTTACGTAAATTTTTGTCAGTTGCCCTGCCATTTCAGGATATATTAAAACATTTTGTTTTGTTTTAACATCTCCTTGTAGTTCTAAATAATGATTAAATACCGTTTGTTTTGCCGACAAAACAGTTATTAGAGGTACTTTTTTAGTTTTATCTAAGGTAGCTATTTTATCATCTAAGGTTTTAATATCTTCTGATAACGCTTTTACCTCTGCGCTTAATGTTGTTTTCTTAGCGCGCATTTTCTCTAAATCATTAGAGGCTATTACGTCTTCTAGTGATTGCTTTTTACTACCTCCGCAAGAAACTAAGAAAAGTGTTATTGCAAGAATTGAATATATATTTTTCATTATTTATTACTTTATTTTATTGGAATGTTTAATGCGTTTTCTAACTGTGCTTTTCTTGCTATTACGTTAAGCATTGATTGCACATAATTATTTTGTTGTGTGTATAATTGATTTTGCGCTTGTAATAAATCGAAACTTGATGAAAGTCCTTCAAAAAACTTAATCTGTTGTTTCTTTTCTATTCTTTCTGCTAATGATAAATTTTTCTTTGCCGTTTGAAAGCTTTCAATACTTAATTGATAATCACTTTTTGCAGTTTCTGATTGTAACATTAAATTTTGCCTAACGTTTTCACTTTTAATCTCCGCATTTTCAAACTCTATCCTTGCCATTGCTGTTTTAGAGCGTCTTCCGAAACTACTAAATATTGGCACGTTTAAACTTACTCCTAACAATGAATAATCAAACCATTCTTGTGATCCTTTTAAGAAATCAAAGTCATTTGCATTTGCGTTTGCCCCATAATTTACAAAGGCTGATAATGTTGGTAATGCTTTACTTTGCTCTAATTTCATTAACAACGCTTTACTTTCCTTATCGTTTTCAGCCATTTTAAAATCTATATGGCTCTTTACATTAAAGGATTTTATAAGCAAACTTAAATCGGTGTTTGCTAAAACTAAATTATCTAAATTATCAGTTAAAACAATTTTCTTCTCTATAGAATTACCTAATGCTACATTTAACATTTTATAAGCTATGCTTTTCATTCTTCTAGCATTGTTATAATTATTTTCAATAGTACCAAGAGTAATTTGTAACTGCTCTACATCTTCTAACTCTGTTAATCCGTTTTTATAAATTTTCTGAGTTTCTTCTAAATTCTTTTTAAGAACATCTCTGTTATTCTCTAATATTTCGATATTTCTTTCAACAACTAATACGTTTCCGTAAGAATTAATAACAGCTTCTCTTGTTGCTAACTCAGTTTTTTCTTTAGCCTGTTCAGATATCTTTAAATAAGTTTTAGCCGATTGCAATCCCACTAAATAAGACCCATCAAAAATTAATTGTTTTAAAGTTACAGAAGCATCCATGGTTTGTTTTGTTCCAAATTTAACCGGAGTAAAAGTACCTGGAGTTCCTCCTGAAAGCTCAGCAGGTAATAAAGACACTTGCTGTTTCAACCAATTTTGATAATCTACTTTACCACTTATTTGAGGCAAACCTATTGTTGTTGTTTCCCATTTTCTTTCTTTAGCTGCTTCAATATTATTTACAGCAACCTTATTGTCGTAATTATTTTTTATTGCATAATCAATAGCTTCTTGCATTGATATTTTAAGTTCTTCTTGCGCAAACAGAAAGCTTGTACAAAAGAATATAAATACACTATATATGTATTTTCTCATTGTTATTAATTTTGATTTATTATTTTTAATTGTTTTTCTAACTCTTCTAATCCTTTATCTGTTGCTATTGCTCTTATATGATACTCTAAAATTTGATATTCAATTTTTATTAATTCTTGCATTTCACCACCATACATTTCACTATCAAAAACACCAAATATTAAGGTAAAGTAGAAGTTTACTATCAAATCAATATTTAAACCACCTCGATAAAACCCTTGTGCAATTCCTTTTTTAAGATTATCTACATTACAATCTCTAAACATACATACCTCACGCTCAATTAAACTTGTATACGTTTCTGGATAATATTTTTTTAACTGAAACATTGGTGACGTTTTTGCATTTTTAAACATTTCTTTAAAAATAGCTTTTACAGCAAATTCTTCTTCTATCGCATTATAACCATGCTCTTTAATTTTATTAATTGTATCATTTATAGTGTTATGAACTGCCTCGGTACTAGCATCAACCAAAGCTGCTTTATTTGAAAAGTACTTATACAACGTCTTCTTAGATATACCCAGTTCTTTAGCTATATCATCCATAGTAATACTTTTAAACCCAAGGCTTAAAAACATCTCTCCTGCTTTATTTATTATTTTATCTCTCATAATTCGGGCACAAAGATACTTAGGAAACTTTAGAAACAAAAAAAGTTTCCTAAGTATTTATTATTTTTTTAATTCTATTGACAATAAAATTATTCATTATCTTATTTTTACAAAAAAATTAAGATTTGGACATATTACAATATCAGTCAGACTTTTTATCATACTTAGAATCTAAAAAGATAATAAGAGAACCCAAAAACCTCTATGAACCGATAGACTATATCCTTCAAATAGGTGGTAAAAGAATTCGACCAATACTAACCCTTATCGCTTCAGATATTTTTTCTGGAGATTATAAAAAAGCAATGCCTGCAGCTTTAGCCGTTGAAGTTTTTCACAACTTTACACTAGTGCATGATGATATCATGGATGACGCTCCTTTAAGAAGAGGACACAAAACTGTTCATGAAAAATGGGATATTAATACAGGTATTTTATCGGGAGATGCAATGCTTATACTCGCTTATCAACATTTCGAGAACTACAACCCTGTTGTTTTTCAAAAACTAGCACAGTTATTTAGTAAAACTGCTCTTGAGGTTTGTGACGGTCAACAGCTAGATGTTGATTTTGAAACAAGAAATGATGTTACTATCGAAGAGTACATTAAAATGATTACCCTAAAAACATCTGTTTTAGTTGCCGCTGCTTTAAAAATGGGTGCCATTGTTGCCGAAGTTAACGATGACCAAGCACAACATTTATATAATTACGGATTAAATTTAGGAATTGCCTTTCAATTACAGGATGATTATTTAGATACCTACGGTAACCCTGAAACTTTTGGGAAACAAGTTGGTGGTGACATCATCGAAAACAAGAAAACTTTTCTTTATTTAAAAGCTTTAGAAGTCGCAAATGACGACGATAAGGAGAAATTAAGTATTCTTTACAACGAAAAACAAGAAAATATTTCAACCAAAATAAGTACTGTTTCTGCTATATTTTCGAAAAATGACATCCCTAAATTTACACACGAACTTATTGAGTACTACACTAATAAGTCTTTCGAGAGTTTAGCATACCTAAACATTTCTAACGAAGCCAAAGAGGGCTTACGTTTGTTCGGTGAAAATTTAATGAGCAGAAAAGTGTAAAAAAAGTTTTTTTATTTAAAAAAGTTACTATTTTTGCAGTCCTAATTTAACCGGTCTTATAGCTCAGTTGGTTAGAGCACCTGACTCATAATCAGGTGGTCCCAGGTTCGAGTCCTGGTGGGACCACGTTTAAATTCAACCACTTACAGAAATGTAAGTGGTTTTTTTTATTTTAATTGGGTTAATCTTGCTACATATTTACCAATCACATCAAATTCTAAATTAATTTTACTACCAACCTTAAAGTTTTTAAAAGTGGTATGCGCTAAGGTATATGGTATAATAGCTACACTAAATTCATCTTTTTTAGAGTTTACAACTGTTAAACTTACTCCATTCACCGTAATAGACCCTTTTTCTATAGTTACATTATCTCCTTCAAAATCATAAGAAAAAGTAAAAACCGTACTTCCGTCCTGATCCTTAACCTCCTTACAAACTCCCGTTCTATCAACATGTCCTTGTACAATATGACCATCTAAACGAGCGCCTAACTTCATTGCTCTTTCTAAATTTACTTCATCTCCTTCTTTTAAATCACCAATATTGGTTTTATCTAGTGTTTCCTTAATAGCCGTAACAGTATATTCATCATTAAAAATACCAACCACAGTTAAGCAAACACCGTTGTGAGCTACACTCTGATCGATCTTTAACTCATTTGTAATATTACTTAAAACAGTAATATGTAAATTCTCTTTATCTTGCTCTAATCTCTTAACAATTCCAAGAGTTTCAATTATTCCCGTAAACATTCTCCTAAATTTTAGTTACTTTTGTTAACATCAAAAATACAACTTTTACGTACGAAAGTAACTATGGATACTACAAACAAAATTATTGTTGGAATTTCAGTTGGAGATATAAACGGAATTGGGATTGAAATTATTTTAAAGACTTTTGAAGACAAACGTATGCTTGAGTTTTGCACTCCTGTTTTATTTGCTTCAACTAGGCTGATTTCTTATCACAAGAAAAACTTAAAGCTAAACACTAATATTTATGGTATTAATTCTATTGATAAAATTTCGCACGATAAAATCAACTTAATGAATTCATGGACTGATGAAGTTAAGATTGAAATAGGAAAAACTACTGAAACAGGTGGTAAATTCGCCTACAAGTCACTTGAATCAGCTACAAATGCTTTAAAAAGTAACCATATTGATGTTTTACTTACCGCACCAATAAGTAAAGAAAATATTCAATCTGAAGACTTTAACTTTCCAGGGCACACAGAGTATTTAGAAGAAAACTTAGAAGGTAAAAGTTTAATGGTTTTAATGACTGATGAATTACGAATCGGTTTAATTACGGGTCATATTCCTATTTCTGAAGTAGCAGCAACAATTACTCCTGAATTAATTAAGGAAAAAGTTGAAATCATGCATACTTCTTTAAAACAAGATTTTAGCATTAATAAACCAAAAATTGCCATATTAGGATTAAATCCTCACTGTGGTGATAACGGAATTATAGGAAAAGAAGATGATGAAATTACCCGCCCTGTAATTGCAGAAATTAAAGAATCTGGGAAATTAGTTTTTGGCCCTTATGCTGCTGACGGGTTTTTCGGTTCTGAAACCTATAAGCAATTCGATGGTGTTTTAGCAATGTATCACGATCAAGGACTTGCTCCTTTTAAAGCACTTTCTTTTGGTAACGGTGTAAATTTTACAGCCGGCCTAAACAAAGTAAGAACCTCTCCTGATCACGGAACTGGTTTTGATATTGCAGGTAAAAACATAGCAAATCCATCATCATTTAAAGAAGCTTTATTTACCTCATTACAAATATTTAAGAATAGAAAACAGCATGCAGAACTAACAAAAAATACTTTAAAAGTTAAATAGTATTTTTTTTTAGGTAAAATATAAAAATATAAACATTTTTTATATCTTTGCACGCTCAAATTGATCTTACAGATGAAAGACATAAAAGAATTCAATATACCTTTTGTAGGTTTAAAAGAAGGAAGTCATTTATTTCAGTATCAAATTGGAGAAAAGTTCTTTGAAGCATTTCAGTTTGATGAATTTAACGACGCAAACCTAACCGCAGATATTAATTTTGTAAAAAAAAGCACATTATTTGAGCTTACTTTTACAATAAAAGGTACCGTAAACGTACCTTGTGATAGCACCGGGGAACCATTCGACTTAAAAATTGATGGTGTTTTAGATTTAATAGTTAAATTTGGACCTGAATATAACGACGAACATGATGAAATTTTAATACTTCCACACGAAGTATACGAAATGAACGTTGCTCAATATATATATGAGTTAATTGTTTTATCAGTTCCTAGTAAAAGAATTCATCCAGATGTTTTAAACGGCACGATGAAATCTGACGCTTTAGATAGATTAAACGAATTAAGAATAAACGAAGAAAAAACTGTTGAACAAACGTCAGCAGACCCAAGGTGGGATAAATTAAAGGATTTACTAACAGATAAATAAAACATAAAATGGCACATCCAAAGAGAAAAATATCGAAAACTAGAAGAGATAAAAGAAGAACTCACTATAAAGCTTCTGTACCTCAAATAGCTGTTGATCCTACAACTGGAGAAGCTCATTTATACCACAGAGCTCACTGGCATGAAGGAAAATTATACTACAGAGGTCAAGTAGTATTAGAAAATGCAGTTGCTGAGGCATAAACACTAGTTTTTACAACATAAAAAAACCCTCTTTTTGAGGGTTTTTTTATGTTTTTTTGTTAAAAAATAACTTTTTTGATGTTTTTTCTTTAAAAAGGTCAACTAATTTTCATTACTTTTGACAACTAGTTTTATTACAAAACAAACAATTATGACTAAAATAACTGCAGCGATTTCCGCAGTAGGAAAATTTGTTCCTGAGTATATTTTAACCAATAAGGAGCTCGCAACAATGGTAGACACTAATGATGAATGGATCACTAGTAGAACCGGTATCAAGGAAAGAAGAATCTTAAAAGGAGAGGGTAAAGGAACCTCTTTTATGGCTATTAAAGCTGCTAAAGATTTACTTAAAAAATCAAATATAGATCCTAAAGATATTGACTTGGTAATTGTTGCCACAGCAACTCCAGATATGCTTGTTGCATCTACTGCTGCATATACCGCTTCTCAAATCGGAGCTACAAATGCATTTTCTTACGACTTACAAGCTGCATGTTCTAGTTTTTTATTCGGAATGTCTACAGCTGCTAAGTATATAGAAAGTGGTCGCTATAAGAAAGTATTGTTAATAGGAGCCGATAAAATGTCTTCAATTATTGACTATACAGACAGAGCTACATGTATCATTTTTGGTGATGGGGCTGGTGCTGTATTATTTGAACCAAACACTGATGGACTTGGTTTACAAGACGAATATTTAAGAAGTGACGGGATTGGTAGAGAATTTCTTAAAATTGAAGCTGGTGGTTCTATTTTACCAACTTCAGAGCAAACACTTAAAAATGGTCAGCACTTTGTGCATCAAGAAGGAAAAACCGTATTTAAATACGCTGTTTCTAATATGGCTGATGTTTCTGAAAAAATACTACAACGAAACAATCTCTCTAAAGATGATATTGATTGGTTAGTTCCACATCAAGCGAATAACAGAATTATTGAAGCTACAGCAAATAGAGTTGGGTTAGAGTCAGAAAAAGTAATGGTAAACATCCATAAATATGGGAATACCACTTCTGCTACTTTACCTTTATTAATTGCAGATTATGAAAAGGATCTAAAAAAAGGAAATAATTTAATTTTTGCAGCATTTGGTGGAGGCTTCACATGGGGAGCTATCTATTTAAAATGGGCATACAATTCATAAAAAAACCAAACAACTAAAATTAGGAATATGGATATTAAAGAAATTCAAAGTCTTATAAAATTTGTAGCAAAATCAGGTGCAAGTGAAGTAAAGTTAGAAATGGAAGATATCAAAATCACCATTAAAACTGGAAGCGAAACTCCTGAAACTACATTTATTCAAGCAGCAAACCCAATGGGTGTAGCTCCTCAAATGATGGCACAAGCTCCTGTTGCTCAACCAGCAGCACAAGCAGCACCTTCTAATGAAGCTTCGAATACAGAAGAAGATTCTAAATATATTACAATTAAGTCTCCAATAATCGGAACTTTTTACAGAAAGCCTTCTCCTGACAAACCAAACTTTGCAGAAGTAGGTACAGAAGTAAAAGTAGGTGATACAGTTTGTATTATTGAAGCAATGAAATTATTTAACGAAATTGAATCTGAAATTTCAGGTAAAGTAGTTAAAGTATTAGTAGATGATTCTTCTCCGGTAGAATTTGATCAACCTTTATTTTTAGTAGATCCATCTTAAGTAACATATAACTCCAAATAAAAGTATATACTTCTTTATTTGGAGTTTTAAAATTTTTAGAACGTATGTTTAAAAAGATATTAATTGCCAATAGAGGTGAAATTGCGCTACGCGTAATTAGAACCTGTAAAGAAATGGGAATAAAAACAGTGGCTGTATACTCTAAAGCAGATACTGAAAGTTTACACGTAAGGTTTGCTGATGAAGCTGTTTGTATTGGACCAGCTGCAAGTAGTGAATCTTATTTAAAAATGGATCGTATTATTGCTGCTGCAGAAATTACAAATGCAGATGCAATTCATCCTGGTTATGGTTTCTTATCAGAGAATGCTAAATTCTCTAAATTATGTCAAGAACACGACATAAAATTTATTGGAGCGTCACCTGATATGATTGACCGTATGGGAGATAAAGCAAATGCTAAATCTACCATGATTTCTGCTGGTGTACCTTGTGTACCAGGTAGTGAAGGGGTTATCGAAACTTTTGAAGATTGTGAAAAAACAGCTATAGAAACTGGTTATCCTGTTATGTTAAAAGCATCTGCAGGTGGTGGTGGAAAAGGAATGCGTGCTGTATGGAAAGAAGAAGATTTAAAAGACGCGTGGGATTCTGCTCGTCAAGAATCTAAAGCTGCCTTTGGTAATGATGATATGTATATGGAGAAGCTAATTGAAGAGCCTCGTCATATCGAAATTCAAATTATTGGAGATTCTTACGGTAAAGCATGTCATTTATCAGAAAGAGATTGTTCAGTTCAACGTCGTCACCAAAAATTAACAGAAGAAACACCTTCTCCGTTTATGACGGATGAATTACGTACTAGAATGGGAGATGCTGCTGTAAAAGCTGCTGAATTTATTAAGTATGAAGGAGCAGGAACTGTTGAGTTTTTAGTAGATAAACACCGTAATTTCTTCTTTATGGAGATGAATACGCGTATTCAGGTAGAACACCCTATTACTGAAGAAGTAGTGGATTACGATTTAATTCGTGAACAAATTTTAGTAGCAGCAGGTGTACCTATTTCAGGTAAAAATTATTTACCTCAATTACACTCTATCGAATGTAGAATTAACGCTGAAGACCCTTATAATGGCTTTAGACCTTCACCAGGTAAAATTACATCTTACCACGCACCAGGAGGCCACGGAGTTCGTATAGATACGCATGTATATGCAGGTTATATGATTCCGCCTAATTACGATTCTATGATTTCTAAGCTAATTGTTACTGCACAAACACGTGAAGAAGCAATTAATAAAATGAAACGTGCATTAGATGAATATATTATTGAAGGAATAAAAACAACAATTCCTTTTCATAGGCAATTAATGGATCACCCTGATTATATTGCTGGTAACTATACCACGAAATTCATGGAAGATTTTGAAATGAAATAATATTGAATTAAAAAACCTAATATGTTTTAAAGCATATTAGGTTTTTTTATTTCTAACAATATTAGTAGTATAATTAGTTACTTTTCGAAACTTGATTTTTCTGGTAATATACTATCAAATGCATCACTTATATCTTGCATAACTTTATTATAGTTTCTAATATGTATGTTATCGTTTAAGCAAACTAGTTTATACGACTGTTCTCTTACAGCTTTTATTGCTTTCTTTGACTTAATTAGCAATGGAAACATTTTAGTGTCTTGATAGGTGTTGTAAGGCACAAAATTAGAACTGCATATTTGCCATGTTTTAAATAATTCAGGAGTATAATCATCATTACTTCTAAACCTGTGCTTAGACATTTCTGTAAGCTCTTCATTGCAATGCTTCCAAACATCTACAAAAGTAGATTTTAAAAAAGGTTGCGCGTTGTGAGGCGTGCGAAGTGTTATAAATTCATTATAATATTTTAATAATTTGGTTAACCTTCCTCTTTTACCGTAAGAGGGATGATACCATTTATCATGATCTCTTTTAAAAACTTCCTTCTTATCAAAATGCTTGTTAATAAGCCGTATATTATTTTTAAGCATTTTTTCGAATTGAGAAATACCTGTGTTTTTCCTAAAAGTAGCTATATCTTTAGGTAATCCGTTTTCAAAAAATCTATTTTCAGAAACATTATTTATAATGAAAAAATCATCATTAAAATACACAAATTTCTCAGACAAGTCTGGTATTTTGTGCATATATATCTCTATTAAATTAGAGTTGAAAACAGGCAAAAATTCGCTTGGAATATAATCTGAATGATTTACTAAATTTATTTTCGGATGATTTTCATCAAGCCAATCTGGTTTTTGACCACTTGTAACAAAATGAATTTTTCGAACCCAAGGAGCGAATTTTTCAATACCCCGAAACCAATATTTTAAGAACCCATGATCACGAAAACGCGCCTCTGAAAGTTCATTTACAGAATTGTCTATTTTGTTAGAATACTTTGAAAACTCTTTAATCCATTTAGGATCATCCATATCAACCCAAGTAACAACAAAATCTATTCCCATCTCTTATATATAAAATTAAACGAATCCTTTTAAGCTTCAAAAGTAAGTTATTTTCAATATAAATATAGTGAAATTACTTAAGAATTAAAGGATATCTATTAATTCAATATCATTAGAATATGGTGAAAAATTAGATTCTGAATAAATATATATAACCTACTGATTTACTAGATTTAGGTAGTGTTACAATTGTTACAAATAATGAGGAATTTTCGAGTACTTTTACCATACTTAAAAACAACCGTATTTTAAGAAATAAATTAGGAAGCACAAACCAAAAATATATAGCAAAAAACGTTGGTGCAACTAAAATTATAATAGATTATATAAAAAAAACTTTATAATGGATATCATATTACAGCCTTGGCCTTGGTACATATCTGGCCCATTGATCGCCTTTGTACTTTTCTTGTTTTTTTACTTCGGAAAAAACTTTGGTGTATCTACAAACCTAGAAACAATGTGTACTATTGCAGGTGCCGGTAAAGTTTCTGATTATTTTAAAAAAGATTGGAAAGAACGCGATTGGGCGCTTGTATTCTTAGCGGGATTAATTATCGGTGGGTTTATAACCATTAATTATTTATCAGCAACAAACACTATTGATTTAAACCCTAAAACTGTACAAGAACTAGCTGAGTTAGGTTTTGCCAATGCAGGTAATTATTTCGTGCCAAATGAAATTTTTAGCTTAGAAAACATGCTTACTCTTAAAGGGTTTTCTATTTTACTAATTGCAGGAATTTTTATTGGTTTCGGAACCAGATACGCAGGCGGATGTACTTCTGGACACGCAATTACTGGTTTAAGTAGTTTACAATTACCATCATTAATTGCGGTAATTGGCTTTTTTATAGGTGGTTTAGTAATGACTTGGATAATATTTCCTTTAATTTTCGGATAAGATGAAAAATATAAAATTTTTAGTATTAGGTATTTTCTTCGGAATTATCATGACAAAATCTGAAGCTATTTCGTGGTATAGAATATACGAAATGTTTAAATTTCAATCGTTTCACATGTATGGTATTATAGGATCGGCGGTAGTAATTTCTATGGTATTAATGCATTTCTTTAAAAACGGAAAAATTAAAGATTACTTAGGAAATCAAATAAACATTAAAGAAAAGAAAAAAGGCTTTATAAGAACACTTGTTGGTGGAACCATTTTCGGATTAGGATGGGCTCTTGCAGGTGCATGCCCCGCACCTATTTTTGTTTTAATTGGCCATGGTATATTACCAATAATTATTGTTTTACTTGGCGCTATGTTAGGTGCTTTTATTTACGGATTATTAAGTAAAAAATTACCTAATTAATTCTGCAATAAAATAGTTTCTAATAAGTTTGAATTCGTATTATCAACCACTTTCCAATTATAAATTTTAGAGAGTTGGTATATTTTAGACAGCTCTTCAAATAGACGTTTCTTAGCGTCTTTTTGAAGGTCTGAAACAGTGATAGTCGCTTTTATCTTTTCGATAGCTCTACCATTAAGCATATTTAATTCTGATCTCGAAAAGGCATTGAATTGACTTTGTTGTAAATCGAAATATTTAATATCTGGCGAAATTAAAACTTCTTCTTTAGGAATTTTATTAATAATTATTTGTTTACCTATACTGTCTATTTGTATTTCTAATTTAGATAAATCATAACCAACCTCAACCTTGGCACTAACCGATAGTATCGCTTTTTTTTCGAAAGAAAGGTAATTGTATAAATACTTCTTGGTGTCAGAAAAACTATACATTTCAGAAAAAACACCTTCCGAAACTACTAATTTACTTAAATTTTGTATGCCACTTAAAACTACTTTTATTTCTTCTTTTTGATGCTTCTCTTCTTTCTTTTCATACCATAACTTGGCAATCAAAAAACCCAATAAAAAAACAGCAATGTATTTAAGAAGACGCATAATTTTCTTTTTTCATAAATATAGAAAAAAGTATATTAAACGAAAGATTTGTAGCGTTTTAATTTAGGCAGTAGTTTCTTCTTCTTTCGGAAAAGCCTCTTTATTAAATATAAACAACAACACAACGCCAATAGTTATCCAAGAATCGGCACCGTTAAAAATTGCATTAAAGAAAGTAAAACTTTCTCCTTCATACATCGGAAAATATAGCATATCTACAACTTTTCCATAAAACAAATCGCCGTAAGGTTTGTCTGAAAATAATGTTGCTACATTATGATACGAGCTATCAAAAATTACTCCGTAAAAAACTGAATCTATAATATTACCTATTGCACCTGCTAAAACCAAACCAATAGCGATAACAACACCTGTATGAGCCTGCCTTTTAATAGTTTGCCATAACCAGTAGATAATACCAGAAACCGCAACAACTCTAAACAATGTTAAAAATAATTTACCTGCTCTACCTCCAAACTCAAAACCCCAAGCCATACCATTATTTTCAGTAAAATGGATTTTAAACCAATCACCAAAAACTACTACCTCTTCGCCTAATTGAAAATGAGTTTTAACATATATTTTACTAATTTGATCAATTAAAATTGCCAAAACTACAGTAAGTATTGCGATATTTTTTTTAGACATTTTATAAATTTAACAGCAGCTAAAATAAGAAAAGTATTCGTTTTTATTCTGTTATTAAGATAACATTAGCGTTAATAGAACGCACATTGAGTTTACGAATAGCTTTTGGATTACTTTTAGAATAAAATTGCTTGTTATAGTTATTTTTATTTACATGAATTTCTCCATTATTCGTTTCTATATTTATAGCAGTGGCTTTTTTTATCCTACCGTAAACGTTACCTGAAAACAATTTAACAGCAGTATTTCCCTTTATTTCGTTTAGCTTCACGTTTCCGTTGTCTATGTAAATTTTTAAATCCCCTTTATAATCCTTAGAAGTAATATCAATTGTTTTTCCGTAGATATTTACGGTTTTATGATTCGGAATTTTAATTATAGTAGTAGCTCTTTGCAGTCGTTGCGTAATATACTTTCTAAAAACAGGTTCCTTAAATATATTAAAATTAAGCTTAAAACTTACTTTTAAAACGCCACTTTGTTCGTTTATAAAAATGGTATGCGTATTCGGGTTTTCATCTAACAAAACAACTTCTATCTGATTGCTTAATGAATTCTCTATAGTTACATCATCCAGTCCATCCGTAATTATTTCTATTTCTTCTGATTGAAAAGTGCTTTTTTTAAGTAATTTTTCTTGTGCGAAGAAAGTTAAATTGGCGAACAAGAAAATAATTACACAAAAAGGTCTAAAGCAAAAGAAACCTCTAAAAAGAGGTTTCCTATTATTGTTATAATTATACAAAACGTTATTGTTTACGTTTCGCCTCAATACTTAATGTAGCATGAGGAACTAATTTTAAACGTTCTTTCTGAATTAATTTACCCGTAACTCTACAAATTCCATATGTTTTATTTTCGATACGAACTAGTGCGTTTTTTAAATCTCGTATAAATTTCTCTTGACGAATAGCTAATTGCGTATTTGCTTCTTTTGCCATCGTATCTGAACCGTCATCAAACGATTTAAATGATGGTGAAGTATCATCCGTACCGTTATCTGAACCATTTTTGTAAGAAGATTGAATTAGTTTTAAATCTTCTTCTGAATGTTGTATTTTCTTTAATATGATTTCTTTAAACTCTTGTAAATCACTATCCGAAAATTTCATTTTAACCTCGTCCATAATGTTATGCTTTTTCTATTAACATTTTACTTTTTATGGTATCAAACTCAATTTCTATACCATCTTTTAAGTCATCAACAAATAATAGCTCATTTGTTAATGTTTCTGCTTTTATATAATTTTCATTTGCAGTTACAGATTCTTGTAAATCATTAGATTTTAAAATGGTTAATTTTATTTTATCTGTTACTTCTAAACCGGTTTCTTTACGTGCATTCTGAATTCTATTTATCAATTCTCTTGCAACACCTTCTTTACGTAAATCTTCGTTTATTGTAACATCTAAAGCAACGGTTAAACCCTCTGCATTTGCTACTAACCAACCTTCAATATCTTTCGATAAAATCTCTACATCTGCGGTTTCTAAATTAATCATTTTATCATTAATCTCAACAGAAATAGTTCCTTCTTTTTCTATTTTTATGATATCTTCTTGCGTAAATTTCTGTATCTCATTCGCAATCAACTTCATATCTTTACCAAACTTTGGCCCTAAAGCTTTAAAGTTTGGTTTTATTTGTTTTACTAAAATACCTGAAGCATCATCTAACAACTCTATTTCTTTAACATTTACTTCTGATTTTATTAAATCAGCAACTGCTAAAATTTCTTCTTTTTGAGTCGCATCTAAAACCGGAATCATGATTTTTTGTAATGGCTGACGTACTTTTATCTTTTCTTTAGCTCTTAACGATAAAACTAATGAAGATATTGTTTGCGCATTTTCCATTTTACGCTCTAAAGACTTATCAATTAAATTAGCATCGTATTTTGGAAATTCTGCTAAGTGCACACTTTCAAATCCTTCGATATTCGTTGTGCTAATTAAATCTTTATATAACTTATCCATAAAAAATGGTGCTACTGGCGATGCTAATTTAGCAACCGTTAACATACAAGTATATAAGGTTTGATATGCTGATATTTTATCTTGTGCATATTCTCCTTTCCAAAAACGTCTTCTACATAAACGCACATACCAGTTACTTAAATGGTCTTGCACAAAATCAGAGATTGCTCTCGTTGCTTTTGTTGGTTCATATTCTGCATAAAAAACATCTACTTTCTGAACCAAAGTATTTAATTCTGATAAAATCCAACGATCAATTTCTGGTCTTTCGGTTAAAGGAACCTCAGCTTCGCTATAATTGAAATTATCTAAGTTTGCGTACAAACTAAAGAATGAATAAGTGTTGTAAAGTGTTCCGAAAAACTTTCTACTAACCTCTGTTATTCCGTCTAAATCGAACTTTAAATTATCCCAAGGATTTGCGTTCGATATCATGTACCAACGCGTAGCATCTGGCCCATACTTATCTAACGTAGTAAACGGATCTACTCCATTTCCTAAACGCTTCGACATTTTTTGTCCGTTTTTATCTAACACCAATCCATTAGAAACAACGTTTTTATAGGCTTTATCATCAAAAACCATGGTTGCAATAGCATGCAATGTATAAAACCAACCACGAGTTTGATCTACACCTTCGGCAATAAAATCGGCTGTTTTCCAACCTTCTTCTACTAATTCTTTATTTTCAAACGGATAATGCCATTGTGCATATGGCATAGAACCCGAATCGAACCAAACATCAATTAAATCTGCTTCACGTTTCATCGGTTCTCCTGATGCTGATACTAATGTAATTTTATCAACTACATTTTTATGTAAATCAACCGTATCGTAATTTTCGTCTGACATATCTCCTGATACGAAATCAGCAAAAATATCTTCAGCCATTACACCAGCTTTTACAGCTAATGCCATTTCTTCTTTTAACTCAGCTACAGAACCCATTACTTTGATTTCCTTACCATCTTCGGTTCTCCAAACTGGTAATGGAATTCCCCAAAAACGAGAACGAGATAAGTTCCAATCATTGGCATTTTTTAACCAATTTCCGAAACGACCCGTACCTGTTGATTCAGGTTTCCAATTAATTTCTTCGTTTAAAGAGTGCATACGTTCTTTAACGTCTGTTACTTTTATAAACCAAGAATCTAATGGGTAATATAAAATAGGCTTATCTGTTCTCCAACAATGCGGATAACTGTGCACATATTTCTCTACCTTAAAGGCTTTATTTTCTTCTTTTAATTTAATTGCAATCTGAACATCTGCTGATCTTTCTGGCGCTTCACCATCAGCATAATATTCATTCTTTACATACATTCCTGCAAACTCACCCATTTCTTTGGTGAATTTACCTTGTAAATCTACTAAAGGTACTAAATTATCATTTTCGTCTTTTACCAACATTGGCGGTATACCTGCATCTTTACAAACCAACGCATCATCTGCTCCGAAAGTTGGTGCTGTGTGTACAATTCCTGTTCCGTCTTCCGTAGTAACAAAATCTCCAGGAATTACTCTAAAAGCTTCTTCTGGGTTTTCGTATGGTAATGCGTACGGTAATAATTGCTCGTATTTAACACCTACTAAATCGGCTCCTTTACATTCGGCAACTACCAAATAAGGAATTTGTTTATCATTTGCTTTATAAGAAGCTAAATCAGCTTCATTTTCAACCGCTTTAAACTTTTTTCCTGCAAACTGTTTACCCAATAAAGCTTTTCCTAAAAGAACTTGTGTAGGTTCGAATGTATATTGATTGAATGTTTTTACCAACACATACTCAATTTTTGGCCCTACTGTTAAAGCTGTATTACTTGGTAGCGTCCAAGGAGTTGTTGTCCATGCTAAAATATGAACATCACTTCCGTTTTGTAAAACATTTGGTAAGGTTTTAGTAATTGCTTTAAATTGTGCAACTACCGTTGTATCTGTAACATCTTGATATGCTCCTGGCTGATTTACTTCGTGAGAACTTAAACCAGTACCTGCTTTTGGTGAATAAGGCTGAACTGTATATCCCTTATACATCAAATCTTTGTTATAGATTTGTTTTAACAACCACCAAACGGTTTCCATATATTTTGGTTTATAAGTAACATACGGATCTTCCATATCTACCCAATACCCCATTTTTTCGGTAAGTGTATTCCAAATATCAGTATACTTCATTACTGCTTTTTTACAAGCAATATTGTATTCTTCTATCGTAATCTTCGTTCCGATATCTTCTTTGGTAATTCCTAATTCTTTTTCTACCCCTAACTCAACAGGTAAACCATGGGTATCCCAACCAGCTTTACGCTTTACTTGAAATCCTTTTAAGGTTTTGTAACGGCAAAAAATATCTTTAATCGTACGTCCCATTGCGTGGTGAATACCCGGTAAACCATTTGCTGAAGGTGGTCCTTCAAAAAAGATAAACGGTTTGTTATCATCACGGGTAGTTATACTTTTTTCAAAAATGTTGTTTTCTTTCCAATAATTAAGGATTTCATCAGCAACATTTGGCAAGTTAAGCCCTTTGTATTCAGTAAACTTCGTACTCATTTTGTAATTGTATTAATTGAATTCGCGAAATTACGTATTTTCTTGTAATTGTAGTAGTTGACACTTAAAAAAAGCCTATTAATATAGGGTTTAAAATTTAGCGCAATCCTTTTAAGAAATTCCTCTTTCATTTTTAATTTGTTCGTAGGCTGCCTGAATTTTTTGAAATTTTTCATTTGCCCCTTCTTTATGTTCTTCTCCTAAGCCTTCTAACTTATCTGGATGGTATTTTTTAGCCATTTTTCTATAAGCCTTTTTCAACTCATCATTAGTCGCTTCTTTAGTTATTTCTAAAATCTTGTAAGCACTATCTGTTTCATCATAAAACATTGCTTTTATTGATGAATAATCATGATCGTTAATATACAAATAACTTCCTATCTTTCTTATTTCTTCTTCTTCGGATGCTGTTACTTGTCCGTCTGCTTTAGCAATTCCGAATAAAAAGTGCAATAATTGTAAACGTGAAGAATGCGACATGTGTTGACGGATTTGCATACACACCTGACGCGTTGATATTTTCCTTTTAATAATTCCGTTAAACAATTTAAACGCATGATTTGCACGTTCTTTTCCGTACATTTTTACGAAATGCATGCGCACATAATCTAACTCTCGCTTATCAACTTTACCATCTGCTTTAATAACAACAGATGCTAAAATTAGCAATGTAATTTCAAAATCACCAGACGTCGCCCTTCCTCTTTGTTGTGGTTTAGATTGTTTTTGGTATTCTTGTTGTTCCTGCATAAAGTCTTCAACAGATACACCATCAATAAAACTACCTACAGCAAATCCTATAATCGCTCCTATCGGACCACCCATTGTAAATCCTGCTCCGGCTCCAAGCCACTTTGCAAACTTTCCCATTCTTAAATTTTAAAGATGTAAATATACTATTAACTACTTACAAAAAAGCCGATTTGTTTAGGCTTGACTCTTGCTTTTAAATAAAGTATCTTTGCTTAAATTATTTAATAAAAAATTATGTACCCAGAAGAATTAGTAAAACCGATGCGTGACCAATTAATCGATGCTGGTTTTGACGCTTTATATACTGCCGAAGATGTTGATACAGCTTTAGCAAAAAAAGGAACAACTTTAGTAATGGTAAACTCTGTTTGTGGTTGTGCAGCAGGTACTGCAAGACCAGGAGCAATTGCTTCTTTAGGAGCTGATAAAACTCCTACTAACTTAACAACTGTTTTTGCAGGTGTAGAAAAAGAATCTACTGCTAGAGCAAGAGAACTTATGGTTCCTTTTCCTCCGTCATCTCCTGCAATTGCCTTGTTTAAAGATGGTAACTTAGTACACATGTTAGAGCGTCACCATATCGAAGGACACTCAGCACAAGCTATTGCTCAGAACTTAGCAGGTGCTTATGATGAATTTTGTGAATAATAATTCGCACTAGAGTCAATAAAAAAATCCAGCAAATTTGCTGGATTTTTTTGTTATACTTTTTTTATTACGCTGGTAACAATTCCCCAAATAACAAAATTATTCTCTGCTGTTATTTTAATTATTGGGTAATTCGGATTTTCGGGTTGTAACCAAACCTCATCTTTTTCTACTCTTAATCGCTTTACAGTAAACTCGCCATCTAAAAAGCAGACTGCTATTTTATTATTTTCTGGCGCTATACTTCTATCAATTACCAATAAATCATTATCATCTAATCCGGCACCAATCATAGATTGGCCACTAACTTTTGCAAAAAAAGTAGCTTCTTTATTTCGTATCAACTCTTCATCTAACGAAATACGCGTTTCTCTAAAATCATCCGCAGGAGAAGGAAATCCAGCAGAAATACCAATATCCTTAAAAATTGTACCTGCTGTTTTACCCATTTCTTTAGGTGAAAAAAAAGTTAATGTTTCTGATGTGTTCATAAATTTATTTTACCGTAATAATATCGTTAATATTTGTGGTGTATTTTGGCGACAATCGCTCTTGGCGCATTTTCCAAGTTCGTTGTAAATCTTGATTTGCTAATTTAACCTTATCTGACTTAAAAGTCTGATTTATTTTATCAATAGCTTGCATTAGTGGTTTATGCTTCGGATTTTCAGTTTCAAACATATTTATTTGATAATTATCTGAAGGCACTAATCCTGTTACAATAACTCCTGCTCGCTTATACTTTACGCCTTTTTTAAAAATAGTTTTTACGGCTTCTACCGCACTTTTACTGATAGTTAAAGTGGAATCTGTTGGATATGAAAAAACAACCGTTCTACTTGCACGATGTTGTTCGCTATCTTTTTTATGACGATCGCTGTGCAACACAACCATAACCATGTGGCAACTTGAATTTTGTTTTCGTAA
Source organism: Tenacibaculum sp. AHE14PA (assembly GCF_019278465.1). Classification (GTDB taxonomy): domain Bacteria; phylum Bacteroidota; class Bacteroidia; order Flavobacteriales; family Flavobacteriaceae; genus Polaribacter; species Polaribacter bernardetii. Next base: position 1,991,719 of record NZ_CP058983.1, read on the forward strand.
TTTCTCGGCACAACTTGTTGCAAACGTAGAAATTCGTTCTTTTATATTATCAATGTCCGAAAAAGTATACTCGAAACTTCGGGTGGTCGCAATTGCTTTTTTGGTAACCGGTTCATCTAATATTATTTTAGAAATACCTTCTAAATCTTTTTTCAATTTCCAAACCGTAACTGATAAGTTTTTGCGTACCCAATTATCATCTAACTGTGTAAAATCATAGGCTTTTATACAACCTTTTGCTTGTAGTTTTTTTGCTAAGCGACTTCCTATTCCCCAAACGTTTTCTATCGCCGTCCATTTTAACGCTTTTATCCTTTTTTCATCAGAATCTATTACATACACTCCCTTTGTTTCCTTCGGATATTTACGCGCAATCTTATTCGCTATTTTAGTTAGTGCTTTGGTTGGTGCAATACCTACACAGGTCGGAATACCCGTCCATTGTAAAACTCTACTTCTAATTTGCGTTCCGTATTCTTGTAGATTATAATTCTCAAAACCTTTAAACTGCAAAAAAGCTTCATCGATAGAATATACTTCGATATCTGGAGAAAACTGCTCGAGTGTTTTCATAACCCGCGCACTCATATCTCCGTATAACGGATAATTAGACGATAATACGGTAATATTATTATTCTTACAAAACTGATTCCATTTAAAAATTGGCGCACCAAACGGAAGTTGTAATTTTTTAGCTTCGTCGCTCATCGCAATTACACAGCCATCGTTATTACTTAAAACAGCAACTGGTTTTCCTTTCAGATTCGGATTAAAAACCCGTTCGCAAGAGGCATAAAAATTATTACAATCTACAAGTGCATACATGTTTGTAAAAGTAATACATCTGTGGTTTTAGTCTTCTACAAATTCTAAAATATCTGCTGGTTGACATTCTAAAGCTTTACAAATTGCTTCTAAAGTTGAAAACCGAATTGCCTTAGCTTTTCCTGATTTTAAGATGGATAAATTTGCCGTAGTAATTCCCACAATTTCTGCCAAATCCTTACTTTTCATCTTGCGTTTAGCAAGCATTACATCTAAGTTTACAATTATTGGCATACTTATATTGTTAAATCGTTTTCATCTTGCAACTCATTTCCTTTAACTAAAATAAAAGAAATAAACTGAATAAATAATGCTACTAAAAATATAGGTAAACGCTTACTTATTGTTACTCCTATAATATGCCCGAACTCATAGCCTGAGTTAGAAGGAGAATTACCTGGTGTTAAACTATATGACGAATCGGAAATTAACACACCTAATATAATATCTAAACTTGCAATTACGATTCCGTAAATAATTAATCCTTTTCCTATTGCTCTAAGTTTTTTACTGTTTTCTTCTGTAAACACTTTTGCTTTTGAAAAATTAAAAATTACGTGTCTAAAATCAACTAATAGCAGCACCATATAAGTTATTAAACCTAAAGAAATAACCGCTAAAATATTATAAACAGTATCAGACCAATTTTCGGGTATTTGCATATTGAATAATAACAATCGTTCACTATCATTATTAAAAAAATAATACAGCACTTTATGTAATCTTTTTACAAAATCTAAAAATGCGCTTATTACTAATAAGGTACAAAAAACCTTTAAAATATTTAATGTCGTTTTCATAATTTATATGGTTAGGTCGTTTTCTTGTTTCATGTTTTTAGATACTTTAAAAATTTCTGAAAGCACCACAAAAAACAACCCGAAGCAAATACATAAATAATGTGCGCTAATTCCGAAATCAAAACTTATTCTAGATTCAATAACTAGTTTTAACCCAACTTCACTTATAATCATTAATAAACCTGCTATCATTAAAATATTTCCTGCTGATTTTAAGTTTGCAATTACTTTTTCTGTAAAAATTCGAGCGCAAACAAATTCATTTAACACCAATCTGAATTTATAAACTGTGTAATAAATCAACAGATAAGAAAGTAAAAAATAGCAAGAAAAACTTTGTGTAGTATCGTTACACTTTCGGCGATATCTATCTTTAAAAAATCACTTGTAATATTTTCTGACAGTATAAAAACCGCTGGAATTCCTAAAATTAAAAAAGGAACTACGCAACTTCTGCTAATAAAAAGAAAGTCAACCAAGCTTTTTAGAATGTATAATTTTCTCATAATTTATATTGTTAAATCGTTTTCTGATTGAATTTCAATTCCTCTTTTCACAATTTGTGCAAAAATGAAAATGATTCCTGCTAAAAAGATAAAATCACTCGAAAATAAGTCCATCGTAAAATCATAGCGTTTTGCTAAAAACTGAACATGTGTATTGTGTATTATTGCTAAAATCCATAAGCCAAAAATGGTATAACTAATTCTGTTCATCAACATTAAAACCGCTACGTTAAAAGGGTTTTGTAAATTTAAACTACTCAATAATTTAATCACTAAAAACGCGATGTAAGCTTCGGTTGCAAACAACAATACTTTATAACTTACAATAAGCGTGTATTGCCAAAAACTATAATTGTAGTATTCGTTTAAGTTTAGTCCTTCAAATAAATTTCTTGACACCTCAGGAGTACCAATACTTAAAAAGTATAAAAACAGCATAGTTCCGGCTTTTATCAATAAGCCGATAAATACTGCCCAAGAAATAAATTTCATCGCTTTTAATAATTGATTTGTTTTCATTTTATATTTTTTTGATTCTATATCCGTTTTAATAATTTAGATTACGTCAACCTGAACTTGTTTCAGGTTCACATCAAAACTACAGTTTACTATAAGAATGTGATTCTGAAATAAATTCAGAATGACGGATTAACATTTAGTCCTAAATTCATTTACACTGCAAATATAATAAAATTATCGAAAAACAATAATTTATTGTTTTTTATTGATAATTAAACTTTTCTTATTTTTGCCGTATGATTAAGAAATTAAAGATTGACGGAATTGATAAAATCATTATCAAACGATTGGTTGCAGATGCTCGTACGCCTATTTTAAGCATTGCTCGTGAAGTAGGAATTTCAGGAGCTGCAATTCATCAACGTTTACGAAAACTAGAAGCTTCCGATTTAATCGACGGTTATAAAATGGTGCTAAATCCTAAAGCTTTAGGTTATAACACAACTGCTTTTGTAGGTGTTTTTTTAGATTCATCTAGCATGTATTCATCAGCAATAAAACGTTTAAAAGAAATTCCTGAAATTGTTGAAAGCCACTATACAACTGGTAACTATGCTATTTTTATTAAAATACTATGTAAAAACAACGAAGATTTAATGCATTTGTTAAATAAAGATATTCAGAACATAAAAGGGGTTTCAAGAACAGAAACTTTTATATCTTTAGACCAACAAATAGACCGACAAATAAAAATTTAAAAACCCCGAATGAACGAATTTATTTTCTACTTTAAAATGGGCTTATTTCATGTACTTGATATTAGAGCTTACGATCATATTTTATTTTTAATAGTACTTGCCGTTGTATACTTATTTAAACAATGGACAAAAGTATTATGGCTTATCACATTATTTACCATTGGGCATTCTATAACCTTAGCTTTATCGGCTTACGGAATTTTAAATGTGAATAGTAATTTGGTGGAGTTTTTAATTCCGTTAACCATTTTTATAACCGGTTTAATGAACGTATTAACCGCTAAAAAAGCATCTGTAGGAAAAGAAAATCAGAATTTATTTTTTGCCCTTTTCTTCGGATTAATTCACGGGCTCGGTTTCTCGAATTACTTTAAAATAATGATAGGTAAAACTTCCGATAAACTTGTACCTTTATTAGAGTTCGCAATTGGTGTAGAAGCTGCACAGATTATTATCGTTTTAATCATTTTATTGATAGGAACCTTAGCGCAATCTATATTTGGTGTAAATCGTCGCGATTGGATTTTAATTATCTCATCAATCGTTATTGGTTTTGCTTTTCAAATGATGGTAAACCGCGTTTTTTGGTAAAAGTTTAACCATACACCTTTTTTAATCTACCTATATTAGCACTTCACACAACTTTAATTTTGAGCAAAAAACAATTAAAATACGACAAAGCCTATTTAAAAATGGCGCAAGAATGGGGTAAATTATCGCATTGTAAACGTAAACAAGTAGGTGCCATAATTGTTAAAGATCGTATGATAATTTCTGACGGATACAACGGTACGCCATCAGGATTTGAAAATTATTGTGAAGACGAAGAAGGCTATACAAAATGGTATGTTTTACATGCCGAAGCCAATGCTATTTTAAAAGTTGCTGCCTCTACACAATCATGCAAAGGAGCTACTTTATACATTACACTTTCTCCTTGCCAACAATGCAGCAAATTAATACACCAAGCAGGTATAAAACGTGTTGTATATGCTGAAGCTTACAAAGATTCTTCTGGAGTCGATTTTTTAGAAAAAGCAGGTGTTGATTTAACCAATTTACCTTATGAACAAGAATAACCTCCCTATATATTTTTCAATCGCCGTAGTTTTCGGTATTCTTATCGGAACTTTTTTTAGCAACGGAAGCTCAACTAATTTTATTGGCAAAAGCTCATCCAGCGAAAAAAAGATAAAACGACTCATTGATTATATTCAGAGTGATTATGTTGATAATGTAAATACTGATGAATTACTAGACGGAGCAATTACCGAAATGCTAGGCAAGTTAGATCCGCATTCAGTATATATTCCAAAAGAAAATCTACAGCTAATTACCGAAAACATGCAAGGTAATTTTGTAGGAATCGGTGTGCAATTTCGTGTAATTGGCGATACTATTACCGTTATTTCACCAATTAAAGGAGGACCAAGTATTAAAGAAGGTGTTAAAGCTGGTGACAGGATTTTAATGGCAAATAAAGATACTTTGTATGGTAAAAACCTACAAACTCCTCAAATAATGAAAGCCCTAAAAGGCAAACCAAATACGAAAGTAGACGTTCAGATTTATAGAAAAACAACTGATAGTATTTTTAATGTAACCATAAACAGAGGCAAAGTAAATATTAAAAGTGTTGATATTGCCTACATGCTAAACGACAGTGTTGGCTACATAAAGTTAAACCGTTTTGCACGTAATTCTTACCGAGAATTTAAAACATCTTTAGATGCTCTTAAAGAAACCGGAATGACCGATTTAGTACTCGATCTTCGTGGAAATGGTGGTGGATTTATTGATATTGCTAATAGTATTGTTGATGAGTTTTTAGAAGATGATAAATTAATCGTTTTCACAAAAAATAATAAAGGAGACATTAATGAATCTTTTGCTACCAATAAAGGTGATTTTGAAAAAGGTGGTTTGTATGTTTTAATTGATGAAAACTCTGCTTCGGCTTCAGAAATTGTTGCGGGTGCTTTACAAGACAACGATAAAGGAATTATCATCGGGCGTCGTTCTTTTGGTAAAGGATTAGTGCAACAAGAAATGGATTTAGGTGATGGTTCTGCTGTTCGTTTAACAACGGCTCGCTATTACACTCCAACTGGTAGATCTATTCAGAAACCATACACAAAAGAAGCACCTTCTTCTATTTATGCAAACGATTTAGAGAATAGGTATTCTAACGGTGAATTATTTAACAGAGATAGTATAAAAACTATTGATAGCTTAAAATTTACAACTCCGAAAGGTAAAATAGTATTTGGTGGAGGCGGAATAATTCCCGATCATTTTGTTGCTGTTGACACCTCTACTTATGTTCCTACCATATTTTTTAGACCTTTAAATAATTTCGCATTTACCTACGTAGATACAAATCGCAAAAAGCTAGAGAACACAACTGTTAGCGATTTTATTGATAATTTTGACACAAATAATGAAGTGTCTAATGAATTTTTAGCCAAACTTAAAAGCTATCGACTTTCTGAAAAAACAAAAAATCAACTTAAAAGAAACTTAAAAACATTAATTGCTCGCGAACTTTTTAGCGACGAAGGTTTATATAAGGTAAACGAGATAGATGACAAAATGCTTCAAAAAGTATTTGAATTAGAAAAAGAGAATTAAACTTCTTTTTCTACTCTTTTATTTTGATAAACAGCCGTAATTGTTAAATTCTCAGGAAAAGATTTTATTTGCACAAATTTATCTCCTATTTTCACAAAACCAGTTTGTATTATTTTAAAATAAAGACCTGGAAAATTTTGTTTCCAAAATTGTTTTACCATTTTCATATCATTAAATCGAACGCCTAATTTTAAACAAGGCAAGCGTGGTTTTGTTACCTCTAAAATAGTTTCACCAACCTTAAAGATATCGCCTACATGAAGTTTCGATTCATCTAAATCATCAATCGTTAGGTTCTCGCCAAACATTCCTAATTGCCAATCTAAATTTGGGTGTATTGTTTTCCAATACTCATAATGCTTTAAAGAATATGCGTAGACCGCCTGATCGATTCCACCATGGTTTTCTCTATCGCATACAGTATCGCCAACAACGTCTTCTATATCTAAAAAAATAGGTGCAGTTACTGGGTATTTAAAAATCCCTGTAGTAATGATTTCTCCTTTCCAATTAACTTCCTTTTTATCGCCGATATTTGTAGATACAATTTTCATTTAATGTCATTTTTATTTAAAAAAAGCTTTTCTCCCCTCAAAACACTCATACCTTTTTATCACACGTTACGCCCCTATTTAAACCCACTAAAGAATTATGTTTCAAACAAATAACTATAACTAATTATATTTACATCAGTTAAGATATAATAAGGGGATTATTTTAACTGACTAATTAAGAATACACGTAGGGGTGACATTCTTAATAAAAACGTTCAAAAAAAGGAGCTTTAAGATATAATCCATAAAGGGGAGATTATATTTTACACCTCCTTTTTTTTATTTCTCTACTATTATTTAAACAAAAACGTTTATATCATTTCTATACACGCTTATACTTAAATAGTATTCATTTAAAGATTTACTTTACAAAAAAACTTAATAGAAGTATACTTTTGAAATAGTTAAAAGCGGTAATTAACATAACTAATTTCGGGGAGAAATACATTGTGTTTTTTACTGCTTTCTTATCTAAAAATAGTATTATTCTTTATAAACTGATTCTTGAAGCGTTCACTAAATAATATTTTGTGATTATTTTGTAAAACCAATAAATTATCTTCAAAATAAATCTCTTTAATCTTTGCTGTGTTCACCAAATAGTTTCTGTGAGTTTGCGCAAAATCGATATCACCAAGTAATTCTTTAATTTTGGTTAACGATAATTTTATTAGATAATCATCTTCATCACAAACCAGTTTACAGTATTTTTCTTTTACTTCTATATAAATAATAGATTGTATATCAACCTTCATAATACTTCGTTTCTTTTTTACGAATAAAAAAGACGGACTTATAATCGCATTTTTATCATTTAAACTAATACTACTTGACTGTTCATGAAACTTCTCTAGAGCTAACTCCAATGAATATAACAACTCTAATTTGTTAAATGGTTTTAATAAATAGGTATATGGCTTAGTAAGTTTAGCTTCATCAAACACTAATTTACTTTGCATACTTGTTAAAAATAAAAAAGGGGCTTCTATACCTTGCTTATTCAAGCGATGTCCTAACGAAATTCCTTCCGGTTTTCCGTCAATCATAATATCAAGAAGAATAACGTCAAAAAACCTGTTTTTTATTTCTTTTTCAGCTTCAGTAGCATTTTTAACATGAATAACTTCGTAATTATTATCTTCTAAAAAATCAATAATCTCTGTAGCCTCCTCATCTAAATCTTCTAAAAGTAGTAACCGTAAATTAGTCATCAGTTTTTATGTTTAAAGTATTCGCTTACGAAGATACTTATTCTGATGCTAAATTTTCACTAAAAATAATACTTCGTTCCGCTCACAATAACTAGCGTCAGCTCATTACGAGGAAGAATTACAAAGCAATCTTAATATTTAGAACTCCCAAAATACAGATTGCTTCGTGCCTCGCAATGACGGATGGTTCATCTTAAATGACGAAATAATTCAAAAAAGGTGTGAAAAAATACTAATGATTTTTTCACCACGTGTATTACAATAAAATTAAACTAAAGGCAACAATATAATCGCTGTGGTACTTGCTCCCTCTTTACTCTTAAAGAATAACGTTCCGTTATTTTTCTTAATTAGTGTTTGACATAAAAGCAAACCTAATCCGATTCCTTTAGAACGATCTATCTTATCGATAGATAAATCTTTTAACGCATTAATTTTTTGAAGTTTTTCTTCAGATATTCCAATACCTGAATCTTTAATTTCAATACATGCATGAGTTGCTGAATGTTTCTCCGTTTTCACAGAAATACCCCCAGAACCATCCATATATTTTATTGAATTGTCAATTAAATTCCGAATTACTATTTTCAATGATTCTTTGTCTGTCAAAACAACAATATCACTTTCTAAATTACTAGAAATTAAAATATCTTTCGCTTCTGCTAAATCTTCATAATCGAACAACACATGCTCTATAACAGGTTGTAACACATGTTCTTCTTCAGAGAAATTCAACATATTACTTTGTTCTAACGACCAATGCAATACATTATTTAATAGATGACTCGTACTTTCGGTAACTGCAATAGCCGATTTCGTAGCTTCCTTAATTGCAGGCAAATCGTTATTAACAATATGTTTCGCTAGTTTTTGATGCTGCCTTTTTATACTATTTATAGGCGAACGTAAATCGTGTGATACCACTGAAAATAAATAATTCTTAGTATTATTAGCTACATTTAAAGCCTCTTTCTGTTGGGTAATAAGCCTATTTTTACTTTGTAATTTCCTATAAAAAAAAGCCAGCCCTCCCAAGAACACTAACAGGCCAGAAGCTCCTAAAAGCAACCCTTTTTGAACTACTTTCTGACGTTTTATTTGCTCATCTTGCACTGCTATTTCTTGTTGTTTTTGTGCAACTGCTATTTTTTTATCTTTCTCGGTAAGCTCCCAAATTCGATCTCTACTCCAAATAGAATCTTTCCATTTACCATATTCTATATAATAATCGACACTCTCTTTAAAGCGTTTTCTATTCTTTTCTACTACAGCCATATTCTTGGCTGCATATTGTTTTAATTCAATATTTGAAAAGGATTTTGCTAAACTATATGCCTCTTTAAATAAAGGAATAGCATCATCATCTAAATATTGATTGTAATATACATTTGCTAACTCGGTCTTAGCTCTCACTATAGCCAATGTATCAATAGCCGAGATTAATGAAATTTCTTTTTTAAAATATTCTTTAGCTTTTTTATATTTTTTTTTATGAATATAACATAAACCTAAATTATGATATGCTGCTATTTTTAAATCTAAAGTTTCATTTATAGAATTCTTATTCCATGTTTTATAATGAAATATCGCTTTATCGTATTCTTTTAAACTAAGGTAAATTCTTCCTAACTTTTGTTGTTTTAAATTTTCATATCTTTTATCAGAAACAAGCAACATATTCCCTAACGCCTTCTTATATAGTGACTTTTCTATTGCACTAACACCTTGTATATAATTTAAAATATTCTTTTCATCTTTTGAATGAAAACTCAAAAAAGCTTTGCTACTGTACGAATAACATGAGTCATATTTCTTTTCTCTATAATATTTATATGCTTTAACAAAAGCCTTATTTTCTGTTAAACTAGATATTTCCTTTCCTTTTTTATATAAGGCATCCAAATCGTTAGTTTTTATTTCTTGTGAAAAACTAACGATTCTTATTAAAAAAAAACAAAAAAGTAAAAATCTATTGACCTCCATTCGCTGGTATAGTTACAGTACCTCTATCAGTTTCTGGATCTTCATCTTCATCTCTTACTAAAATTGCATCCGCAGAAGTTCCATCATTAATTTGATAGGTAAACTGCACATAATATAAATCATATTCGGTAGTTTCTTCTGTGCAATTAAATTCTACACAAAAATCTCTACAATCTATAGTTCCAGTAGTCCCATCTTTCTTTAAGATAGATGTAGCTGTAATACCATAATAATTTAAATAAATGATATCCCCTTTTAATTGCAAACCATTTGTATTTGTTAATGGATTTAATGTATTACTTGGTAAGTAAGCTAATATTGTCATCATGTATGGTGTATCGTTACCACCTTCAACATCTGAAATATTTACTAATGGTCCTGATGGCTTATTTGCAGCAGGAATATTCGTATCAAATTCTAAAAATTGAACTAAGTTTAATGTTACCCCGTTAGTTGTTGTACTCATTTTATTTTTTGTTTGGTTAGGGTTTAAATCTACAACAAAAAATAATAGAATAAAGTTTTCTTTATTAAATTTAATAAAAATACAAACGTCATTACGAGGAAGAATGACGAAGTAATCTCTTTGCAGAGCAGAAATAACATTAGGCAAATTACTTCGTACCTCGTAATGACAAATAACACGTCATTACGAGAAGAAACGACCAAGTTATCTATTTCTAGCCTTAGAAATAACCTTAGACAGATTGCTTCGCTTCGTTCACAATAACGTTTAAATTAAAAACTCTTTTAAAACATCAGCAATTTTACGATTATCGGATAATTGCGGAATTTTATTCTGTCCTCCAAATTTCCCTATCGATTTCATGTATTCATGAAATCCGCCTTTCTTAACCTTTCTAATAATTAACGGTTGTAATATTTTACCAGAGATTAAATCGAAATAATATACATTTTGGCTTTGCATAGAAGCATCTATTTTAGCCGCTAATTCTTTTAGGTTATCAGGTTCATTTTCAAACTCAATAAACCATTCGTGATATGGCAATCCGCTTTCCGGATTTACTTGTGGTGCAACTGTAAACTCACTTATATTTACATTAGTTCCTACAATTGCATCGTTTAATGCTGTTTCTACTTCTTTACCAATTACATGTTCGCCAAAGGCAGAAATAAAATGCTTTATACGACCGGTTACTTTAATCCTATATGGTTTTAAAGAGGTAAACTCAACAGTATCGCCAATATTATATCCCCAAAGACCTGCAGATGTATTTAAAATAATGGCATAATTAACACCTAATTTTACATCCTTTAAAGAAATACGTGTTGGATTTTCATCAAAAAACTCAGTTGCCGGTATAAACTCATAAAAAATACCCGAGTTTAACTGTAATAACATTCCCTTTTCAGTTTGTGAATCTTGATAAGCTATAAAACCTTCGGATGCTGGATACAGTTCTATATAATCAATCTTTTTTCCGATTAAAGCTTCAAATTTATTTTTATAAGGCTCGAAATTTACACCACCATATACGAAGAAATTAAAATTCGGAAACAACTCTGATATCGTTTTTCCTGTTTTATCAATTAATTTCTCAAAATACATTTGTACCCAAGACGGAATTCCGCTAATTACAGACATGTCTTCATTTATTGTTTCTTCAACAACTTTATCAACCTTCGTATCCCAATCTTCAATACAATTAGTTTCCCAACTTGGCAGGCGGTTTTTTAATAAATAATTAGGTACATAATGCGCTGCAATTCCGCTTAAGCGACCTAATTTTATACCGTTCATATCTTCTAAAACCGGACTTCCTTGTAAGAAAATCATCTTTCCGTTTACAAAACTAGCATCGTTTTTTTCTGCTGCATAAAACAACAAAGCATTTCGTGCAGCTTTAATATGCGTTGGCATAGATTCTTTTGTAATAGGAATGTATTTAGCACCAGATGTTGTTCCTGAAGTTTTAGCAAAATACAACGGTTTTCCTTTCCATAATATATTTTCCTCTCCAGCAACCATTCTATCTACATAAGTACGCAACCCTTCATAATCGTTTATTGGAATGCGTTTTTTAAAATCTTCATAATTATTGATAGAAATAAAATCATGATCTTGACCAAAGGCTGTTTTACAACCTTCTGTTACCAAGTACTGAAAAACTTTTTCTTGCGTTTCATGAGGTTTATTGGCCCATTTATAAACTTGCCTTCGTACTTGTTTTGCAAAAGGAATTGCTAGGATAGATTTGATACTCATCTTAATTTTTTAATATTTTAGGTTCAATAAATTCAATTATCTACATTAAAAATAATCGCTTAACCTCCTCTATTTTTACTATTGAAAATCTACATAATCTGTTGGATCAACAGGAAACCCGTTGTTCCATAATTCGAAGTGTAAATGCGGACCTGTTGTTAACTCTCCCGTGGAACCAACACTTGCAATTGCCTCTCCTGATTCTACAATATCACCTTGTTGCTTTAACAATGTTCCGTTATGCTTGTATACTGATATAAAATTATTAGGATGTTGTATGGTTATTACATAACCTGTTTCAGCTGTCCATTCTGCTAAAATTACAGTTCCGTCTGCAATTGCCTTTACAGGAATACCTGTTTGGGCAACAATATCTATTGCGTAATGTTTATCATCCATACTAAAGCTTTGTGAAACGCTACCTGTTAATGGAGAGAAAAACACAACTTTGGCTCTTCCTATACCACCTTCTAACAAAGGAAATCGATCTTTACTATCAACTTTTGCTCTAAATAAAGAATCTTGTTTTGTGGCTTCTAACTTACTCTCATCAATTACAAAACTCTGAGCATCTGTTCTTATCGAATCGATTTTTTCAGGAGCTATTTCACCCGTTAAAACAGGTCTTAATGCTTCGGTATAACGCTCTATAATTGCTAGTCTTGTTTTTAAAGAATCTGCTTCATAGATTAATCTAGTTGCTTTCTTTTTTAACGCTGTAGATGAATAACCCGGTATGTATTCTCGTAAACCTGTAAAGGCTATTAATAATGATGTTAATACAATAAGTAATACAGAAAACAAACCTCCGAAAACAAACACATTTAATCGCGATAATTTTAATGAAAACTTTTCTTGAAAAGTGTTTTCATTTAAAATTACCAATCGGTATTTATCAATAAGTTTTTGTTTAAGCTTTCGCTTATTTTGAATTTTAGCCACCTTAATACTAATTTGAGATTCAAATATACAACGAAAAAATTTCGAAACTATTTTTTATAGAAATTCATCTCATCAATATAAGTCCAAACATTTGCAGACAACAACGGCTGTATGTTTTTTTGATTTTTTACTCCTTTTCTAATCATAGTAGATGATATTTGTACGATTGGAGCTGCTACTCTATTAATTTTAGCGTGTTCTTTAAATTGATTGTCAACGATTCCTTCTGATATTCGCGGATACACATAAATATTATAGTCTTCTAAAATAGCTTCGAAGTTTCGCCATTTATGAAAACTTTTTAAATTGTCTTCACCCATAATTAAATTGAAATTATAATCTGGATGTTTTTCTGAAATATGCGCTAATGTATTTATAGTATAATTCGGTTGTGGTAAATTAAACTCAATATCAGATGGTTTAATCTTCGGATATTCTTTCGTTGCCAAATACACCATTTCTAACCGGTGGTGATTATCTAACAAAGAACTTTTCTTTTTAAACGGATTATGAGGTGTAACAATCATCCATATTTCGTCCAAATCCGAATTTTCAACCATATGATTTGCAATAATCAAATGCCCTATATGAACAGGATTAAAAGTTCCGAAATACAATCCGATATTTTTCATACCTTTTTAAAAACGTTTTTTGAAAAATTGCTTAACTTAATTCTAAGAAATTACTTACTAAATCTTCAGCTTCTTTTAAAGCAACTTCTAATTCGTAATTTTTTATAATTTTATCAAACTGAGGTGCTGTTGCCAACTCTACAGATGCTTTAGCAATACGCATGTTAATTTTATCTTCACTTTCGGTACTTCTTTTCTTCAAGCGAATTTTAAGTTCATCAACACTAGGTGGCTTTACAAAAACAGCTAATGTTTCTTCTGGAAATTTATGCTTTATACGCAAACCGCCAACTACATCAATATCAAAAATAACGTGTTTATTTAAAGCCCAAATACGCTCTACTTCTGTTTTTAAAGTTCCGTAGAAGTTGTCTCTATATACTTCTTCCCACTCTAAAAACTCATCTGCTTTAATTTTATCTTTAAAATCTCTTGTAGATATAAAATAGTAATCTTCACCATCAACCTCAAAACCTCTTGCCTCTCTTGATGTTGCTGATATAGAGAATTCCAAATTAAATTTTTGCTCTTTTAGTAAATGACGAACAATAGTTGTTTTCCCTGATCCTGAAGGTGCTGAAAACACAAATAATTTTCCTTTAAAATCTTTAGACATTTTATAAAACGTTTAAAATTTGTTCTTTTATTTTTTCTAACTCATCTTTCATTTGGATCACGATTTTTTGCATCACGGCAAAATTAGCTTTAGACCCCATGGTATTTACTTCTCTACCAATTTCCTGAACGATAAAACCTAATTTTTTTCCGTTAGAATCGGCAGTATCTAATTGCTCTAAGAAATATACTAAATGATTTCCTAAACGAACTTTTTCTTCGTTTATATCTAACTTTTCTAAGTAGTAAATAAGCTCTTGTTCGAAACGATTTTCATCAATTTCGACCTTTAATTCTGTTAAAGCTTTTTGCAAACGTTCTTTTACGTTTTCTATTCTTTCTCCGTCTAGCTTTTTAACTTCTTCTAAAGCAACTTCAATATTTGTTATTCTTAATTTAAAGTCGTCTTCTAAAGATTTAGCTTCATCTGTTCTGTAAGCTATAATTTCCTTTAAAGCTTCATCAATATGAGTATCAATTTGAGTCCATTCATTTTCATCTAACTCTTCACGCTCAGTTTTTAAAGCATCTGGCATTTTTATTGCCATTTTCAACAACTCAATATCAGCAGCAGCATCGATAGCCATTGCATTTCTTAACTGAGCTACATAATTTTCAACAACTGCTTTATTTACTTTTGTTGAAGTTACTTCTGCTGTTGTTTCGACATAGATAGAGAAATCTATTTTACCTCTTACCAAGTTACTAGCTAGCTTCTTACGAACAGCTAATTCTTTTTCTTTATAATAAGATGGCATTCTTGTATTTAAATCTAAATTCTTACTATTAAGAGATTTGATTTCAATGGTTACTTTTTTAGAAGGTAAATGTAATACGGATTTTCCATAACCCGTCATAGACTGTATCATATTGTCAATTTAAAAGAAAAAGCAAAGATACATTTATTTATTTTTAGCTACTACTTGTTTAGTTACCAAAAAGACACCTAAAAAGATCAAAAGAGTAGCTGCTATTTTTACCATACTTAAACTATCGCTACCTACAATTAAAGCATAAATTGATGCAATAACGGGTTGTAAATAAATAAAAACACTTACCGTTGTTGGCTTTAATTTAGACAATGCAAATAAATTAAAAAGATAGGTTATACAAGTTGTAAACAAAACAACAAACCCAACTTTTAAATAAATTGATGTTGGCATTAAGTGCCACTGAACTTCAGTTAATTCTGAAAAACCAAAAGGAATTACGAAAAGCAAACCAAACAAATACAACCACTTTACAAATACTATTGGATTGTATTTTTCTATTAACTTCTTTGCTTTTACTAAGTACATTCCGTAAGAAGCAGCATTAATAAACACCAAAAAATTACCTAACATCATATTTTTAGCATCTACATTAGGCGAACTACCATAAGCTATTAAGACTACGGCTCCTATTAAGCCAATAATCACTCCTGCTATTTTTCTGAAAATTAACTTTTCTTTTAAGAGAATACTTGCAAATATTAGCACTAAAATAGGCGATGTAACCATCATTACAGAAGCACTAATTGGCGTTGTATAACTAAGTCCTTTAAAAAAGGTAAGCATATTAAACCCTACTCCAAAAAAAGCAGCTATCATAATATTCTTATAATCTGACTTCTCTATTGGCTTTGCTTTTACAAAAACACCTAATAACCAAAAAACCATAGCCGCACATCCTACACGAATTAAGATAAAACCAGACGGCTTTATATATAGAGGCATTACCTCTTTTGCAACTGTAAATGTAACACCATAAATAAGTGTAGCTATTGACGTTGCTATTAATGCTAGCGTTCTTTGACTCATCTTTTATTTACTATAATTAAACAGCAAAGATGAAAAATATTCTGCTTCTTTTTGGTTATTTTTTAGTTAAGTAAAAATGTTTAACCGATTAAAGTAAAATGTATAATTTTCATAAAAAAAGCACTGCGTTTGCAGTGCTTTTTAAAGTGTTTTTTACGAGTAATTAGTCTACTAATGGTGGTATTCTTAATACTTGCCCAGGATAAATCTTATCTGGATGTGATAACATTGGTGTGTTTGCTTCAAAAATTACAGGATACTTCATTGCATCGCCATAAAATTCTTTTGCTATTTTACCTAAAGTATCACCACTTACTACAGTATGAAACTTAGCCATTGCTTCGACATCAATCTCTTCAACCTCGGTAATAGTCATATTATCTTCTACAGATGCAATACCATTTGTATTACCCACAACTAAAACTACTTTTTCTTTAGTAGCTAAATCAGAGGCTTCTCCAGAAACCGTTGCTTTATCTTCTTCAATATCTATTGATAAATTTTTTACAGAAAACTCTAATTTATTTACTGCGTCTATAAGTTTAGCTGATTTTTCAGAAGCTTCCTCCTCTGTTGTTTTTCCGATACCAAATACTTTAGCACCTGCATTTTTAATAAATGAAAAAATTCCCATTATTCTTTTGATTTTTCGTTAATTAATAAATTCACTTTCTGATTACTAATATACAATATTATATGATTTTAACCTTTATTGTAATCATTAATTTTTATTCAAAAAAAGACCATACTTCAATGAAATATGGTTTTTTAAAATAATATTAAGTATAAAATTTATTCTTCAAAAGAATTCCAACCTTGTGCTTTTAATGCTATTTCTTGATCTGCTCTAGTTACTAAATTGACACCTTGATTCTCTTCAACCATATGACCGATTATTGATAAATTAGGATTTGCCTTTATTTTATCAAAATCAGCAAGTGGCACTGTAAATAACAATTCATAATCTTCACCTCCACTTAAAGCAATCATGGTACTATCCATATTAAATTCTTCTGAAGTAGAAATAACTTGTGGATCTAAGGGTAATTTTTCTTCATAAATTTTACACCCTAATTTACTTTGTGAACAGATATGCATTATTTCAGATGACAATCCATCAGAAATATCAATCATTGCTGTTGGTTTTACATCTAATTCTTTTAACAATTCAGAAATATCTTTACGTGCTTCTGGTTTTAACTGACGCTCAATTAAATAGGTGTATTTATCTAAATCTGGTTGATTTTGAGGATCTACCTGAAATACTTGTTTTTCTCTTTCTAAAACTTGCAAGCCTAAGTATGCAGCTCCTAAATCTCCCGACACAACTATTAAATCAGTAGCTTTTGCGCCGTTTCTATATACAATATCCTCTTTTTTTGCAGCTCCTATTGCTGTAACAGAAATTAACATTCCTTTAGTTGAAGATGTTGTATCCCCTCCAATTAAATCTACTTTATAGCTATCGCAAGCTAATTGCACTCCTGCATATAATTCCTCTAATGCTTCTAACGGAAAGCGATTAGAAACAGCTATTGATACGGTAATTTGCTCTGCAACACCATTCATAGCATATACATCTGATAAATTTACCATTACAGCTTTATAACCTAAATGTTTTAAAGGCATATAGCTTAAATCGAAATGCACACCTTCTATTAACAAATCAGTCGTTATTAATAGTTCTTTATCTGACGAACTTATAACTGCTGCATCATCACCAATTCCTTTTTGAGTTGATGAATGGTATATTTTAAAATGTTCCGTTAAATGGTTTATTAATCCGAACTCTCCTAGTTCAGCTAATGATGTTCTTTCTTGATTTTTATCTTCTAACATTTTGCAAAGGTACTAAACATAGTTTTTAAACAAAACCAAACAATTTTTAAATTAATATAGGGTTTAACTATTTATTACTGTTTTATAAGTAGTTATTCTTTAACTTTATACTTTTAAAAAAAAATTCATTATGATTAATAAGATTAAACCTGTTCTTTTATTCTCTTTTTTATTACTATTATTTTCTTGTACTTCAAATGAGAATATTGACAAAGAACCTCCTATGGGAAACAAAATACCTTGTGTATCTGGTATGGCAGGAATATATCCTTGTAATAATTACGATTTACTTTTAAACATACCACTCAGTACTTTTGGAGCTACAGAAGGCAATGATTCTTGGGGATGGACAGATCCTACAAACAATAAAGAGTACGCAATAATGGGCGTAGAAAACGGAACTGTTTTTATAGATATAACAAACACTAACAACCCTGTATATTTAGGTAAATTATCTACAGCAACCGTAAGTAGTCCTTGGCATGATATAAAAGTTTACAAAGACCATGCTTTTATTGTAAGCGAAGCAACAAATCACGGAATGCAAGTTTTTGATTTAGCAAAACTAAGAAATGTTGCAAATCCTCCTGCTAATTTTACTGCAGACACACATTTTACTGAATTTGGTAGCGCACACAACATCGTTATCAATGAAGATTCTGGTTACGCTTACCCTGTAGGAACTAGTAAAACAGGAACTTATAAAGGAGGCCCTCTATTTATCAACATACAAGATCCTAAAAACCCTAAAAGCGAAGGCGGATGGGGAACCGATAATTACAGTCACGATGCGCAAGTAATCAACTACAACGGTCCGGATGCTAGGTATATTGGTAAAGAAATTTTAATAGGAAGCAATGAAAATGAAGTTGTTATAGTTGATATAAGTGACAAAGCAAACCCCGTAAATATTTCTAGAATATCATACGCAAACGTAGGTTACACACACCAAGGTTGGTTTACTGAAGATGCAAAATATTTTATTTTAGGAGATGAATTAGATGAACAACGTTTTGGAAACAAAACAAGAAATATTATTTTTGATTTCACTGATTTAG
The DNA here is from genome assembly GCF_019278465.1 of Tenacibaculum sp. AHE14PA. Lineage (GTDB taxonomy): Bacteria > Bacteroidota > Bacteroidia > Flavobacteriales > Flavobacteriaceae > Polaribacter > Polaribacter bernardetii. The sequence continues at coordinate 2,010,558 of NZ_CP058983.1, forward strand.
AAAACCCTAAAGAACATTTTACTTACACAGGTCCAACTGCTGCAATAGATCATAACGGATATGTTAAAGACAATACTTTTTATCTTGCTAATTACACGGCAGGCGTACGTTTTATTGATATTTCTAACATAGAAAGTAAAAACATCACAGAAACTGGTTTTTTCGACACTTACCCAAGTAATAACGGCGCTAATTTTAATGGTGTTTGGAATGTATACCCTTATTTTAGCAGTGGTAAAATAGTAGTAAGTGACATCAACAAAGGCTTATTCATTATAAAAAAACAGTAAATGCTAAAAAAAACCTTCTTTATATTACTCATAGTGATGTATGGTTGTAGCAATGATACTAGCATACAATTACCTATAAAAACAGCACAAGTTGATTTTGTAAAAACTTATGGTGGCACAAAAAATGAAAGCGGAAGAAGCGTTGTTGAAACTTCTGATGGCGGCTATATTGTTTTAGGTTTCACACAAAGTATTGATGGAGATATTATCACAACAAAAACGACTGTTCAATATGATTATTGGTTGTTAAAGTTCGATGCAAATGACGAATTGCAATGGCAAAAAACATACGGAGGTTCAAACGATGAGAAAGCCTACAAAATTATTCAAACCAACGATAACGGATTTGCTGTTATTGGCTACAGCAAAAGTGATGATGGAGATTTAAATTCTAACCAAGGATTTGAAGATGTTTGGATTTTAAAGTTAAACGCATCAGGAAATATTCTTTGGAAAACAAGCACAGGATTTTCAGGCACAGATCAAGGTTTTAGCTTAATTCAAACCTCAGACAATGGTTATTTTATTGCAAGCATATTAGACGTAACAGCATCCGGAGGTTTAGGAAACGTAAAAACAGCCGCAAAACATGCTGGTGGCGATTATTGGGGAATAAAATTAGATACCAACGGCACAATTGAATGGCGTAAATATTTTGGTGGCACAAATACCGATACTTGTTACGATATAACAGAAACTTCTGACGGTTATTTAATGGTTGGTTCTTCTGATAGTGATGATGTTGACATTACAAATAACAAGGGTGGTTATGATTTTTGGGTCGTAAAAACTGATAAAGCTGGAACCTTACTTTGGGAGAAATCATTTGGCGGTGATGAAATTGACGAAGCTAGAGCAATTACAACAACCGATGATGGTAATTTTATAATTATTGGAGACACACGTAGCGCTAACAAAGATGTAACACAAAACAATGGAGGAGCAGATTTATGGGCGATAAAAATAACTTCGGATGGTGATTTGATATGGCAAAAAAATTACGGCGGTACTAGTTTTGATGTTGGCCGTTCTATTCGCAAAACCATTGATGGAGGTTTTCTTATTTCAGGAAGCTCAAGAAGTGCTGATAACGGATTTACCAACAAAGGGCAAAACGATGCTTTAATTCTTAAAATTGATGCAAACGGAAATCAGCAATGGCAAAAAACTATTGGTGGCACCGAAATAGATTTTTGTTACGATGCAATAGAGCTTACTAACGGAAATATTATCGCTGTAGGCGAAAGCAGTAGTAACAATCAAGATATAGCAACAAACAAAGGTTTTTCTGACCTATTGATTATCAAACTAAAATAAAAATGAAACAATATATAGTCCTTTTCTTAAGCATATTACTTTTCTCATGTAGTTCAGACAGTGACGAACCTATAAAAGAAGTTAGTGTTAAAATAAATTTTACCCAAAATTGGGATGGTGCTTCTTTTGAGAAATCAGATTTAAGCAACACAGAACTCACCAATAAATTAGGGACTAAACTTACTATTGATAAATTACGTTATTTAGTATCAAAAATCACTTTAACAGATGCAGCCGATAAAGCTACTATTTTTGAAGGTTATAAATTAATCGATTTAAGCGATGAAGAAAGCTTAGTGTTTAATCCGTCATTAAAAATAACTGAAGGAAATTATAGTTTAGCCATAACTTTTGGTTTTAATAACGATGATAATATAGACGGGGAGTATGCCGATTTAAATACCGCTTCTTGGAATGTTCCAATGATGTTAGGTGGCGGTTATCATTTTATGCAATTAGATGGAAAATACAAAGATGATGTTCCTAATGAAAACCCTTACAACTTTCATGTAATTAGGGCTTACAACACAACAACATCAATACCCGAAGATACTTCTTTCCTTGTAAATTTAGGAAGCGTAAACATTAAAAAAAATGCTAATATAGAGGTTAAAATGAATATTGCAGGTTGGTTTAAATCTCCGAATGATTGGGATTTAAATGATAAAAACATTAATTTAATGATGGATTATGGAGCTCAAAAACAAATGCATGAAAATGTACAAAGTGGCGTTTTTAGTTTAGGGAAAATTTCACAATAAAACTAAATAATGGAAAAAAGTATATACATTTTATTACTATTACTTTTAATGAGTTGCTCATCAAAAGAAGAAAATAATATATATACTCCTGTACCCGTAAATTTAGAAATTCCCGAATTATTTCAACAAAAAATAATTGCACCAGTAATCCCCACAAACAATCCGTTAACCGAAGAAGGAATTGCTTTAGGTAAAAAATTGTTTTTCGATAAAATATTATCACAAAATAACTCACAATCATGTGCAACTTGCCATAATCCTGCAAAAGCCTTTACAGATAACACGCAATTTAGTGAAGGTGTAGATGGATTACTTGGTAAGAGAAACTCGATGCCTTTATTCAATTTAGCTTGGAATTTCGATGAGCGTTTTACTTGGGACGGGAAAGAACTTAGTTTAGAACGACAAGCATTAGAACCTGTTCGAAACCCAATAGAAATGCATAGCAAATGGACGAATGTTGCAGAACGCATTAAAAACCACCCAGCATATCCTACATTATTTCAACAAGCTTTCGGAAACACCAAAATAGATTCTATTTTAATTACCAAAGCAATCGCTCAATTCGAAAGAACACTCATTTCTGGAAATTCTAAATTCGATCAATTTTTACTCGGAAAAACAACATTAACTCCGCAAGAACAAAACGGATTTGATGTTTTTATGGATGAAGCTCGCGGCGATTGTTTTCATTGCCATGGAAGTAATAACAATCCACTTTGGACCGATAATAAATTTCACAACAACGGTTTAGATGCTGTTTTATCTGATTTAGGATTAGCTAAAGTTACTGGCGATCCAAATGACAATGGTAAATTTAAATCTCCCTCTCTTCGTAATTTAAAATTTACTGCCCCTTATATGCACGACGGTCGTTTTGTTACTTTAGATGAAGTTATTAATCATTATTCAACAGGTTTAAAAACTTCATCAACGATTGATCCTTTGATGAAAAAAGTAAATGAAGGTGGTGTTAATCTTTCAGAAAAGGATAAATCTGACTTAAAAGCATTTTTACTCTCACTATCTGATAATGATTTTGTTAATAATTTAGATTTTCAAGAGTAATCAGAAAATCAAATAAACCTATCGAAAAACACAATGCCAAGTTATGTACTAAACTGATACTTATATTGTATATTTGCAAACTATTTAGAGTTAATCCACTTAAGTAATGATAAAAGTTTCAGACACAGCAAAAAACAAAGTTATCGAGTTAATGACTGATGACGGTTTTGATGCTACAGTAGATTTTGTACGTGTTGGTGTAAAAAGCGGAGGTTGTTCAGGTTTATCTTACGACCTAACTTTTGACAAAAGCACACAAGAAAACGATAAAATTTTCGAAGAGAACAACGTTAAAATCGTTGTTGATAAAAAAAGTTTTTTATACTTAGTAGGAACAACATTAGAATATTCTGGAGGTTTAAACGGTAAAGGATTTGTATTTAACAATCCGAATGCAAACCGTACCTGTGGATGTGGCGAAAGTTTTTCACTATAATATTACAACTCAATTATGAGCAAGTATACAGAAGATGATTTAAGAGAAGAGTTAAAAACCAAAGAATATGAATATGGTTTTTATACTGAAATAGAAAGCGAAACCTTTCCTAAAGGTTTGAATGAAGACGTGGTTCGTGCAATTTCTAAAAAGAAAAACGAACCAGAATGGATGACTGAATGGCGTTTAGAAGCGTTTAGAGTTTGGCAAACAATGGAAGAACCAGAATGGGCAAATGTTCATTACGAGAAACCTAACTTTCAAGAAATTGCTTACTATTCTGCACCAAAAGAAAAGCCAAAATTAAACAGTTTAGATGAAGTTGACCCAGAATTATTGGATACTTTTAAGCGTTTAGGTATTTCTTTAGATGAGCAAAAAAAACTAGCTAATGTTGCTGTTGATATTGTAATGGATTCAGTTTCTGTTGCTACAACTTTTAAAGAAACACTAGGAGAAAAAGGTATTATTTTTATGCCTATTTCTGAAGCTATTCAAGAACATCCAGAATTAGTAAGAAAACACTTAGGAACCGTAGTTCCTACTACCGATAATTTTTATGCAGCATTAAATTCGGCAGTTTTTTCTGATGGATCTTTCTGTTACATTCCGAAAGGCGTTCGTTGCCCAATGGAATTATCAACTTACTTCAGAATTAACGAAGGAGGAACCGGTCAGTTTGAAAGAACTTTAGTTGTTGCCGATAAAGGTAGTTACGTTTCTTATTTAGAAGGTTGTACTGCACCAAGTAGAGATGAAAATCAATTACACGCCGCAGTTGTTGAGTTAATTGCATTAGATGATGCTGAAATTAAATACTCAACAGTACAAAACTGGTATCCTGGAAACGCAGAAGGAAAAGGTGGTGTTTACAACTTCGTAACCAAAAGAGCTATTTGCGAAACCAATGCAAAAGTTTCTTGGACACAAGTTGAAACAGGATCTGCAGTTACTTGGAAATACCCAAGTTGTATTTTAAAAGGAAACAACTCTGTTGGAGAATTTTACTCAATTGCTGTAACTAATAATTACCAGCAAGCTGATACCGGAACGAAAATGATTCACTTAGGTAAAAACACCAAGTCGACTATTATTTCGAAAGGAATTTCTGCAGGTAAATCACAAAATTCATACAGAGGATTGGTTCATATAGGACCACGTGCAGAAAATGCTCGTAACTTCTCTCAGTGTGATTCTTTATTAATGGGTAACGAATGTGGCGCACACACGTTTCCGTACATCGAGACTAAAAACAAATCAGCACAAATAGAACACGAAGCTACAACGAGTAAAATTGGTGAAGACCAATTATTTTACTGTAACCAACGTGGTATTGATACTGAAAAAGCAATTGCGTTAATTGTTAATGGTTTTAGTAAAGAAGTATTAAATAAGTTACCAATGGAATTTGCTGTAGAGGCACAAAAACTATTGGAAATTAGTTTAGAAGGAAGTGTTGGATAATTTAAATCATAAAATGATGAAAAAAATATTTTTGCTTACACTTATCGCAATTACAGTTATTAGTTGTAAAAACACTGATAAAAAAGAGAATGCTGATAAAACGACTACTGAAGAAACGGCCGTAAAACTATATGTTTTAAATGGTGGATCGATATTGGTTAACAAATTAGAAGTTTTTTCTCAAGACACTACGTATACAGGACAAACAAAACAATTTAGTGATGCATACTATGTAATCTCTCACCCGAAAGGAAACTTAATGTGGGATGCTGGCTTACCAGAAAACTTAGTATTACCAGAAGCTGTAACTCCTGGTGACGGAACATTTACAGTACAAAGAGCAGACTCATTAGCGAATCAATTAGCAACAATTGGTTTTAAAATTGAAGATTTTAAATATTTTGCAATGTCTCATTCTCATTTTGATCATACAGGGCATGCAAACTACATGAAAGATGCAACTTGGTTGGTACAAGAAAACGAATATAATTCGGTTGCTGGAGACTCTTTAAAACAGAAAAATCCTGCGGTAGCAGCATTAAAAAATGTCAAAAAAATAAATGGTGATTACGATGTTTTTGGCGACAATACTGTTGTTATAAAATACATGCCAGGTCATACAGTTGGCCATCAAGCTTTATATGTAAAAGTATCAGGTATTGAAAAACCAGTTTTATTAACGGGTGATTTATATCATTTTGAAGAGAACAGAGCCAACAAAGGTGTTCCTTCATTCAACTATAATGTTGAGCAAACTATAGAAAGCATGCAAAAATTTGAAGCTTTCGCTAAAGAAAAAAATGCTGAGGTGATCATTCAACACTCACCAAAAGCTTTCAAGAAATTACAAAATCTATTAAAAAAGTAACTAGTAATGTTAAAAATAGAAAACTTACACGCTAACATAGAAGATAAATCAATCTTAAAAGGATTGAATTTAGAGGTTAAAGCAGGTGAAATTCATGCAATAATGGGTCCTAACGGTGCTGGTAAAAGTACGTTAGCGAACGTAATTGCAGGAAAAGAAGAGTACGAAGTTACAGATGGCTCAATAGAGTTAAATAACGAAGATATTAGCGAATTAGGTCCTGATGAAAGAGCACACAACGGTGTATTTTTATCTTTTCAGTACCCTGTAGAAATTCCTGGTGTTTCGGTAACTAACTTTATCAAAACAGCTATTAACGAAAATCGTAAAGCTAAAGGTTTAGAAGACATGCCTGCAAAAGACATGTTAAAAATGATTCGTGAGAAATCTGAATTATTAGAGATAGACCGTAAATTCTTATCGCGTTCTTTAAACGAAGGTTTTTCTGGAGGAGAAAAGAAACGTAACGAGATTTTTCAAATGGCTATGTTAGAGCCTAAATTAGCTATTTTAGACGAAACAGATTCTGGTTTAGATATCGATGCGTTACGTATTGTAGCTAACGGTGTAAATAAATTAAAATCTAAAGACAATGCTGTAGTTGTAATTACACACTACCAACGTTTATTAGATTATATAGTTCCTGATTTTGTACACGTATTATACGATGGTAAAATCGTAAAAACAGGTGATGCTTCTTTAGCTTTAGAGTTAGAAGCAAAAGGATATGATTGGATTAAGGAAGAAGTTAATTCTTAAGAAAAATGGAATTAAAAGATAAATTAACCACGTCGTACGTCGCTTTTGAAAATGGAGTGGATATCAATTCGGATATACACGATATTAGAACAAAAGCGCTACAGAATTTTGAAGAATTAGGTTTTCCTACTAAGAAATTAGAAGCTTGGAAATACACCTCTTTAAATGCTGTATTGAAACAAGACTATAGTATTTTTCCTACTTCGGAAAACGCTATAGAATTAGCAGATGTTAAGAAATATTTCATCCACGATATAGATACTTATAAAATTGTATTTATCGACGGAAAATATAGTTCTTTCTTATCTGAAACTACACATGATAAAATTGATGTTTGTTTAATGTCATCGGCATTAACAAAACCAAAATACAAAGCTGTTATTGAAAACTACTTCAATAAAATTGCAAAGCAAGATAATTTAACATCGTTAAATACTGCATTTGCAAAAGAGGGAGCTTACATTAACATTCCTAAGAATGTAGAAGTAGATAAACCAATTCAGGTTATCTATTTTACTACAGGTACTGAAGAGGCTATCATGACACAACCTCGTAATTTAATTGTTGCAGAACAAAATGCACATGTTCAAATTATAGAGCGTCATCAAAGTTTAACTTCTAATTCGGTTTTAACAAATGCCGTAACAGAAGTGTATGCTGCAAAAGATGCAACGGTAGATATTTATAAGATTCAGAATGATCATGAAAATGCTTCTTTAGTAGATAATTCTTACATAGAGCAAAAATCAAATAGTATTGTTTCTGTGCATACTTTTTCTTTCGGAGGAAATATTACACGTAACAATCTAAACTTTTATCAAAGAGGAGAACACATCGATTCTATCTTAAAAGGAATTACTATTACTGAAGGAAAGCAACATGTAGATCACCATACATTGGTGCATCATATTGAGCCAAACTGTGAATCTCATCAAGATTACAAAGGTATTTATAGTGACCGCTCTACAGCAGTTTTTAACGGAAAGGTAGTTGTTGAAAAAGAAGCTCAGAAAACAAATGCGTATCAACAAAACAACAACATTCTAATAAGCGATAAAGCAACCATCAACGCAAAACCTCAGTTAGAGATTTTTGCTGATGATGTAAAGTGTTCTCACGGTTGTACGATTGGTCAATTAGATGAAGATGCTTTATTTTATATGCAACAACGTGGAATTCCGAAGAAAGAAGCGAAAGCATTACTAATGTATGCCTTTGCAAATACGGTATTAGAAAGTGTAAAAATACCAGAAGTAAAGACACGAATTAACAAGTTAATCGCAAATAAATTAGGTATAAATATAGGTTTTGATTTGTAAAACACTTATTTTCACACAAATATAACAAAGGTCGTTCAATATTGAATGACCTTTGTTATTAAAAAAAATTGTTATTTGTAATGATTCATAAAAATATTCGTCAAAAATAGAGAAATGTAAAAACTATAAACAAATGAAAAAAACAATTACACTACTTGTTCTGTTATTTATTAGCGTTCAATCTTATTCACAAACCGATGTATTTAATGCCCTTTTAAAAACCTATGTTGATACTGAAGGAAATATCGATTATAAAGGCCTAAGAAAAAACAGAGCTTTACTAGATATCTACTTAAATCATTTAGAGAATCAAATTCCTGGTAGAAACTGGTCTCAGAATAAAGCAAAGGCTTTTTGGATGAATGCATACAATGCCTATACTATTAAACTAATATTAGACAGTTATCCTTTAAAAAAGATTACTGATATAAAAAGAAAAGGTAGAAATGCTTGGAAAATCCCTTTTGCAGTAGTTGGTAAAGAAACCTACTCTTTAGATTATATAGAGCACAAAATACTACGTAGATGGCATAATGACCCTAGAGTTCATGTTGGAATAAATGCTGCCTCTAAATCTGGTCCTAGATTCCCTAACTACGCTTTTACTGCAAAGAATTTAAATAGTACGTTAGAGTTATTGATGAAGAACTTTATAAACGATTCTTCTAAAAATAAAATAACAATTACTAAAATTGAAGTTTCTAAGATGTTTGAATGGTATAAAGGAGATTTTACAGAAAAAAGCACTTTAATAGAGTATATAAATAAATATTCTACTGTAAAAGTAAATGATAACGCCGAGGTAACTTTCCTAGAATATGATTGGCATTTAAACGGCTTACAGTAACTTCTATATCTATCACTTAATCCCCCCAATCCCCCTTTTTTTTTATCACCTGCTTATAATATTAATACCTAATTTATCGATTTAATATTCATAACTTTTTTATTTCTCTTCATTTAGTTAATTCATCTACTAGCTTTTAAAAATATGATAATTATTGAGTTAACCCATAACTCAATTTACCTACTTACTATCTTTCATTTTTTTAATAATTTAGATCTAGATTTACTCAGGCAGGATTTAAGATCGCAACACATCTATAATTCTAATTTGTTCATAAGACTTTTTAATTCCTTTATTTTTATAATACCCTTTTAAAGAAAAAAGGTAAGCTTACAAGAAAAACAAGAAACAAATATAGCCCTGATTATAACGACATCCTTTTTCTGACTCATTTAAAGCGCTAAATATTACCAGTATTTACATAAAAACAAAAAAACTGGTAAAGACAAACAGAAAAAGATATAGTAGAAATCAGGAAACAGTTACAAACAAAAAACCCCATGCTTTCGCATAGGATTTTTATATTTATACGGCAACATTGTTACCTACATTTCTAATGCTTTCTTAATGTTATTACCCATTAATAATTCTTCTGGATTTTCTAACGCTTCTTTAACGGCTACTAAGAATCCAACAGATTCACGACCATCAATAACCCTATGATCATAAGATAACGCAACGTACATAATTGGCTGAATTACCACTTCACCATTAACAGCCATCGGACGATTAACAATATTGTGCATTCCTAAAATACCGCTTTGTGGTGGATTTAAAATTGGTGTAGATAACATAGATCCAAATACACCACCGTTTGTGATTGTAAATGTTCCACCTGTCATTTCATCAACAGTTATTTGTCCGTCACGAGCACGTAAAGCTAAACGTTTCACTTCACTTTCAACACCTCTAAAAGATAAATCTTCGGCATTTCTAATTACAGGTACCATTAATCCTTTAGGACCAGAAACTGCAATAGAAATATCTTGAAAATGATTTTTTATTTGATAATCTCCATCAATCATAGAGTTTACATCAGGATACATTTCTAAAGCTCTAACAACCGCTAAAGTAAAGAAAGACATAAAACCTAATCCAACACCGTGTTTTGCTTTAAAATCTTCTTTATACTGCTTACGTAAATCGAAAATTGGTTGCATGTTCACTTCGTTAAACGTAGTTAACATTGCAGTTTCGCTTTTAACAGCAACTAAACGTTGTGCTACTTTACGACGTAACATCGACATTTTTTTACGCTCTGTACCACGAGAACCATTTGTTGGTTGCGTTCCCATAGAAGGCACAGCATTTACGGCATCATCTTTTGTTACACGACCATCTTTTCCAGTTCCTTTTACCGAACCAGCATCGATTCCTTTCTCAGCTAAAACTTTCTTAGCTGAAGGAGAAGCAGTACCAGTTGCATAAGTTGCAGCTTTGGGTTCTTCTTTTTTAGGAGCCTCCTTTTTAGGAGCTTCTTCTTTTTTTGTTTCAGTAGCCGATCCTCCTGCTGGTTTTTCGGCGCTCATGTCTATAAGACAAACAACCGCTCCAACCTCTACAGCATCACCTTCTTCTGCTTTTAAAGTAATAATTCCGCTTTCTTCCGCAGGCAATTCTAACGTTGCTTTGTCAGAATCTACTTCGGCGATAGGCTGATCTTTTTCAACATAATCACCATCTTCAACTAACCAAGTTGCTATTTCTACTTCTGTAATTGATTCTCCCGGAGAAGGAACTTTCATTTCTAAAACACTCATGTTTCTTTATTTTTATTCGGAAATATTTTATTTTTTTGGGCGTTCGAGCGGGCTTTTCACTATATCTTTTAATTTGACTACTTCTCGACTTCGCTCGAAGAAACAAATTAAAAGGATGTCGTTTCAATCCCTAACGCATATACTTTTTAGTAATTGATATTAATCAAAAACCATATCTAATACTCTTTGGTGACGACGTTTAAAACGTGCACTTGAACCTGCAGCTGGTGCCGAATGGTAATCTCTCGATGCACATTCTAACTTCGCTAATTCAAAACGTTCTAACATGTAACTCCAAGACCCCATATTTTTAGGTTCTTCTTGTGCCCAAACATAACGCTCTACATTTGGATATCTATCCATCACTTCTTTTATTTGCTCGTTGTGTAACGGAAATAATTGTTCTATCCTTACCAAAGCAATATCTTCTCTATCTAATTGTTCACGCTCTGCTAATAAATCATAGTAGAATTTACCTGAACAAAACACCATTTTTTTCACTTTAGCTGTATCAACAGTATCGTCAATTACCTCTTTAAAAGCACCGTTACCTAAATCTTCAATAGTATTTACTGCTTTTGGTAAACGCAACAAGCTTTTAGGTGTAAAAATAACCAATGGCTTTCTAAAATCACGCTTCATCTGACGACGTAATATGTGATATATATTTGCAGGTGTAGAGCAATTTGCAATCGTCCAATTATCTATTGCAGACGATTGTAAGAAACGCTCAATTCTACCTGATGAATGCTCTGGTCCTTGCCCTTCATATCCGTGAGGTAATAACATTACCAATCCGTTCTGCAATTTCCATTTATCTTCTGCTGAAGATATATATTGATCAAATACAATTTGTGCTCCGTTTGCAAAATCTCCAAACTGAGCTTCCCAAATAGTTAATGTATTTGGTGCTGCCATTGCATAACCATAATCGAAGCCTAAAACACCGTATTCAGATAAATGAGAATTAAAAATTGTCATTTCTCCTTTATTATTCGGATTCGTGTTTAATAAATTTACACGTTCTAAAGTTTCTTCATCTCGCATAATAGCATGACGGTGAGAGAAAGTTCCTCTTTCTACATCTTCTCCTGAAATACGAATATTAAATCCTTCTTCAAGTAAAGTTCCGTATGCTAAATTCTCTGCCGTACCCCAATCTAAAGTATTATCTTCAAAGACCATTTTTTCACGACCTTTTAAAATACGCTCTGCTTTACGAACAAACTTATGACCTTTAGGAGTATTAGAAATCACTTTAGCAATACCTTTTAATGCTTCAACCGGGTAGGTAGTATCTACCGGTTTTAACATATCTTGTAATTGCTTACGAACAAACCCTTCCCATACCGCTGGCATGAATTCTTGAATTTTAGAAGTTGAGTTCTTTTTAGATTCTGTAAACTCAGTTTCTAAATGCGCTTTAAAATCGTCCGTTATTTGCTGTACATACTCTGCTGAAACACTACCTTCTTTAATTAGTTTTTCTGTATAAATTTCTTTTGCATTTTTATGCTTAGAAATTGCTTTATATAATTTTGGCTGTGTAAAACGAGGTTCATCACCTTCGTTATGACCATATTTACGATATCCTAATAAATCAATATAAATGTCTTTTTTGAATTTCATTCGATATTCAACAGCCATTTCCATTGCATGACATACAGCTTCTGCATCATCTGCATTTACATGTAATACTGGCGACAATGTTACTTTGGCTACATCTGTACAATAAGTACTAGAACGAGCATCTAAGTAATTCGTTGTAAAACCAACTTGATTATTTACTACAATATGAATTGTACCACCTGTTTTATACCCATTTAAGGTCATCATTTGCGCAATTTCATACACGATTCCCTGACCTGCAATTGCAGCATCACCGTGCACTAAAATTGGTAATATTTTACTGTCGTCTCCGTTATAATCTAAATCTACTTTTGCACGAACAATACCTTCTGCTACTGCTCCAACAGTTTCTAAATGTGATGGATTTGGAACCAAATTCATCTTCATTTTCTGTCCGCCTTTGTATGCTTTACTTAAGGTTAACCCTAAGTGATACTTTACATCACCACCAATATCCTGATCTTCAAAGTCTTTACCTTCAAATTCGCTAAACAAATCACGAACAGGTTTTTTAAAGATATTTACTAACGTGTTTAAACGACCACGATGGGCCATTCCTAAAACACACTCTTCAACACCATATTTTTCAGCCGCATCACGAAGTGCAACACTTACTCCTGGTATTAAAGTTTCTCCACCTTCTACAGAAAAACGCTTTTGACCTACGTATTTTGTCTGTAAAAAACTTTCGAAAACTGAAGCTTGATTTAGTTTTGTAAGAATATATTTTTTTGATTCAACGCTGTAATTAGATTGATTATCATTTTTATTTAAACGACTTTGCCACCACTTTAATTCATCGGGGTTGCGTAAGTACATATATTCAACACCAATACTATCACAAAAAATAGCTTTTAGGTGTTTAATAATTTCCTCTAATGTTTTTGCTCCAATACCTAAAACGCCTCCTGCGTTAAAAACGGTAGATAAGTCTGATTGATTTAACCCGAAGTTCTCAACATCTAATGTCGGAGAATATTTTCTACGCTCACGAACTGGGTTTGTCTCTGTAAAAAGATGCCCTCTAGTTCGGTAACCGTTTATTAAATCAATTACTAAAAACTCTTTATGTACTTTCTCTGGGATTTCAACAGAAACTTCTTCATCAGTCAACGAATAATCTTCGTTTGCTAAATCGTATCCTTGAAAAAAACTTCTCCAACTTGGTTCTACTGCATCTGGGTTTTTTTGATACTGTTCGTATAAATCTCCTATAAAACTTGTATGTGCTGCGTTCAAGAACGAAAACTTGTCCATATATATTTACTATGCTTTTCTATCAATAAGAATAATGATGACAAAAATACAACTTTTACTAAAAACAAGACTTTTTTTTATGCTAAATTTCAGCCAAACAATTATACTAGAAAGGTAAACAAGCCTCCACACAAACCAATCCAAACCTAAAACAAACTACTGACAATCAGGTGTAAGCATTTTTTATTTTATTTTTTATCAAAAAATGTTTGCAAATATGAAAAAAGCCCTTAAATTTGCACTCGCTTTTAAAGCAAGTCCGCTTTAAATTCCTCCTTAGCTCAGTTGGTTAGAGCATCTGACTGTTAATCAGAGGGTCTTAGGTTCGAGTCCTAAAGGAGGAGCAAAACAAACGAAGGCATCGTAGCAGCCGATAATTGCTACAACACATATATTTGTTCTACATGAACATTCCTCCTTAGCTCAGTTGGTTAGAGCATCTGACTGTTAATCAGAGGGTCTTAGGTTCGAGTCCTAAAGGAGGAGCAATAAAAGAAGAAGTTCAACAGCAATGTTGGACTTTTTTTATGCAGTAATGCGGGTCAAATCCTCTACCCAACTGGGCTAAGGGAGGAATAAAAAAAATCAACATTCTTTGAAAGCATCAAAATTACTGCATAAAGCAGCTGAATTTTGTGCCCGAAAAACGGAAGTCATAGGTCAAAAACTTGCACATAACTTGCACGAACCCCTTTTTAGGCCAAAAAGTGCACGTGCATAAAAATGTTTTTAGCGCAACACTAAAAAACATGAGTACTTTAAAACTTACATTAGACAAAAGAAGAAGTTATGCAGATGGGAGAATCCCTTTAATATTAAGGCTTACAGCCAATAAAAAAACAACATCAATTCATCTTGGAATTAAGATTTCACCGAACGAATGGGATGAAAAAAAACTACGTGTAAATAAAAAGCGTGCAAGTTACTTGGAGCTAAATCTTCATTTAAAGAAGACAATATTGCATTATGAGAAGAAACTTCTGGCTATTTTATCATACAAACCCAACGCAAGTTTAGCCGATATAAAATACGCCTTAACCGTATCGTATGATGTTAACGAAATGCTGTTTTATGATTTTGCCATTGAACAAATTAAAAAACTAAATATTCAAGGTCGCCACGGCAATGCACAATCCTACAAAACAGCCACCAACAGTATTATCAACTACAGAAATAAGAAACTAAAGTTATCGGATATAAATTATGCATTTGTATTAGAATATGACGCCCATTTATCAGCTTCTGGTGTAAGTGTAAATGGCGCTGCGGTATATATGCGGGCGCTGCGTGCTTTATTAAATCGTGCTGGAAAGCTTGATGTATATAACATGGCACAATACCCGTTCCGAAGCTTTAAAATTAGGTCGCAAAAAACAATATCAAGAGCGATACCTTTAGAATCTATTAGAAAAATTGCACAAATTGAACTAGATAAAGATTCTAAACACTTTCATGCTAAAAATATGTTCATGCTGATTTTTGGGATGATTGGCATTTCTTTCATGGACCTTATACTTCTTAAAAAGAGCAACATTAAAAATGGGCGGGTTATTTATAAAAGACGCAAAACTGGAAAATTATATAGCATTAAATTATCACCAACGGTTCAAGATATTTTAAATCATTATAAAACCACTAACAGTTCTTATTTATTACCACAATTTGGTTTAGATAATGCACCCGAAGCCAAGATAAGACACCATGTAAACTTAGGATTAAAATCTACAAATAGGTATCTTAAACAACTTGGGTATCAATTGCAATTAGACATACCGCTAACCACTTACGTGGCTCGCTATAGCTGGGCCAACATTGCCAAAGCAAATGGCTACAGTAAAGATTTAATTGCCGAAGCACTGGGCCACAACTACGGTAATGCCGTAACTGGCATTTACCTAGAAAGCTATGGTAACAAAACTATTGACCACGCTAACGAGCGATTAATCAATTTAGCTAATAGCTAGCGTCTTGGTTTTATTATGTAGCTGTACTGCTTCAAAGATGAGGTTCAACTGACCGTTATCTTTGAGGTATATGTATTCGCTAATCATAGCATCTTCACTGTAATCTGCGGCTTCCTCGTAATTAACTGATAGGTATTCTGCCATTGCCTCACTTAGTGGTCCTTCGGTAAATAAATGTTGATATTCTTCGTTCATAATTATATGATTTTTAAAGTTTTATTATAAATAGAATATACTATCAAAACCAAAAAAGTAAAGTGTTTCTAAAACTAATATCAAAAAAAATTATAAAAAATTTTAGCGAAGCACATCAATACCAATTTTAAAATTGATGTTATTGCTATATAAAAGAAAGGTCACAGTAAATAGAAAATAAAATTTCATAGGTAGTGTGTGAAGCACCTTATAGAGAGGCCCCCTTACGCATCCATTTAACCGTTTTTTAGAAAAACCTTCCCAACGAATACGTGCTAATAAAAGCCCTTTTGGTATATATAAACTGGTTATTGGCAGCCCGAAAGCCACCATTACCAATGTTTTTTATTTATGAATATCGCTGAGGTACGTCAGCATGCTTCTGGGAACCTCAACATCTTTATACCTTTTATTAATATACAAGTTTTCTTTATAAATACGAGTTAGCCCTTTTATTATAATGGCAACGCTGCAATGACTTTGATTTATATGATGCTGAATGTTCACGATGTTGGCAACGTTTAAATCTGCACCTACCTCAAAATATAACTGCATTAAAAAATCGGTTACGCTTACCGTATCGTTCCGTTTTATGTACGTTAACACTTCTAGAATGGGTTGCCCTTCCTTGGTAAATATTTTGTTCATGCTAACAGCTTCGGCCAACGACTCGGCCATACTTGGTTCTGTAGCTTCCGCTATGTTGGTGGTTACTGTTTCTATTGCTACCGTTTCAGTACTAATTTCTTTAACGCTTGCGCTAGTTGGTAGATTATCAGTTTCTACAATTTCATCTGTGCTGTTACCAGCAGTTGGTGATATATTTAACGCTAGCCACTCATCTAAAGTTAAACCAGCATCTAAATAAATTTCAAGTTGGTCAGCGTTTACGCTGGTTGAACTTTCTAAAATATCTAAACTTTCAATTGGTATATCATAAAAATTAAATGAATAATCTAAATCTAAAAAAGTTTCTAACTGCGAAGCAGTAACCATATTTTCACTTACATTATTATATATTCTATTATTACTATTTTCTTTTTTAATTTTATTATTTATTATCTTATTGTGGCTGCTTTCTGGGCTAACAACGCTTAATTTTGGGCTAGCGTTACCGTTATTTGTGCTAGCAATGCTTGTTTCTGGGCGCAAAGCAGCAGCTAATTGTTTAGCTTCAATCGCTGTAAGCTCTGCAATTGGGTTTCTATTCGCTGTAATTAAAAACTCTCGCCATTTGCTTCGTGGACTTTTAATAGTTAACCAACCTTGTACTCTTAGCTCTCGTTTAGCTGTTGCAACAGCCTCTTTGCCAAGCCCAATTTTCCTTAAAATATTCGCATTCGTATCGTAAAACCTTCTATTGCTATTGGTGTACGATAAAATATACGTCAGTAAAAATTTAGTACTATATTTTAATTTAGACACCAATAACACTTTATAAAATTTATAAAAATTAGCATTAGTCACATTAGTAGCACATATTTTTAAATGTTTAACCGAAGGTTCACTACGTAAATCTTCAATATAACCAACGCATTGCAATTTTTTAATCGCTGTATCTACTCCGCTCGATGACACTTTTAAAACGCTAGCCATGTACTTATTACTGGCAAAACATTTCATATTAAAACTATGCAGCGTAAAAATATACATCGCTACAATTTTTTCTAAATCAGTTAACCTATTATCCTCGGCTAGAGGGTGAAATAACTTGTAAAACTCAAGCCCTTTTTTCTTTTCCATAATTTTCTTTTTTATCTAATTAATCCATAGCTGCGGTATGGACCACAACTAAAGAACCTTCGGACTTTCCGAAGGTGTATTGTTGTTACAACCGAAAAAATCGGCCGAATTTTATGTATGGTTTGTTTGTTGTTCGTGTTCTTTAGAAAATACAGAACACAACACTACTGGTAAGGTTATATACCCAAATATCGCATTTTTTTTCCGTATTGTCAAGTAAAAACCACCGTAATCACCCAAAAACCAATCAGTTATAATTTTTTGTTTTAAATCTTCTTCACCGCTGTTTTTTATACGTAAACCAACTATCGTTTAATGATAGTTTTTAACTATATTCGAAAAGCAAAATTCACATAATTATGAATCGAATAAAAGAGGTGTTGGTCCAGAAGGGATTAAAACAAATTTGGCTCTCTAAAGAACTGGGAAAAAGCTATAATATGGTGCTTTCTTATAGTACCAATAGGCGACAACCAAGTGTAGAAACCTTATACAAAATTGCTGATATTTTAAACATCAGCGTGAAGGATTTACTGATTGATAATAAAAAAACTGCTTAAAAATAAAATGACCGAAAATAAACTAACTTTAGAAACACTCGAATCTTGGCTATGGGATTCGGCAAACATATTACGTGGAAGTATCGATTCTTCCGATTTTAAAAATTACATATTCGGACTCCTATTCTTAAAGCGTTCTAACGATGTATTTTTAGAAGAAGTAGAAGCTATTATACAACGTGATGGTATTTCTCGTGAAGATGCCGAAGATGAAACGTATTTTCAACTACCAGCAGAAGCTCGCTGGGAAATCATAAAAAGCCAAACCGAGAATATTGGTATCGTATTAGACAAGGCCTTTGCAGCCATTGAGCGAGAAAACACCAGTTTAGAAGGCGTAATGACTGCCACCAAGTTTGGTGATAAAGAAAAACTAAGTGACGAGCTATTACAGCGTTTATTACGCCATTTTAACCAACATTCGTTAGCCAATGCACATTTAAAATCTAACGACCTTTTAGGGGACGCCTACGAGTACCTCATCAAACAATTTGCAGACGATGCTGGTAAAAAAGGAGGCGAATTTTACACCCCTCGTGGCGTAGTGCAGCTTATTGTAAATCTTATAAAGCCGCAATCAAAACATAGTATTTACGACCCCACTTGTGGTTCTGGTGGTATGTTAATAGAATCGGCACGTTATATAGCACAACAACCCAACGGAAAAGTGGGTAACAACATTAATGTAAGCTTAAACGGACAAGAAAAAAACTTAGGTACGTGGGCCATTGGTAAATTAAACATGTTACTGCATAATTTTACAGATGCCGATATACGCAAAGGTGATACCCTAACCGACCCAAAACACCGCAATAACGACAACGAACTGCAATTGTTTGACCGTGTTATTGCAAACCCACCTTTTTCTATGGATGGTTGGTGGAGCCCAGCAGAAGCTAATATTGTTGTAAAGCTCGATAAAAACGGAAAAGAGAAAAAAGTAACTCCCAACTATAAAAAAGAAGTGAGCGACCCGTACGGACGTTTTCAATACGGAATTGCGCCACGTGGCTATGCCGATTTAGCTTTTATACAACACATGATTGCCGTTTTAAAAGAAAACGGAAAAGCGGGCGTGGTTTTACCACACGGTACACTGTTTAGAGGCTCTACCGAAGGTAAAATTAGGCAAGCACTGTTAGAAGCCGATTTGGTGGAAGGGATTATAGGCCTACCAAGTGGTTTATTTTACAATACGGGCATACCCGCTGCTATTTGGTTGATAAACAAAAATAAAACCGAAGCCCAAAAAGGAAAGGTGACTATTATTGATGCCAGCAGCGATTTTAAAGAAGGCAAAAACCAAAACGAGTTATTACCAGCACATGTTTCTAAAATTGTAGCTGCGTATGATGCCAATACTGAAGTAGACAAATACATGCGTATTGTTACTTTAGATGAAATTGCCGAAAACGATTACAACCTAAACATTAGCCGCTATATAGACACCAGCGAACCCGAACCCATTATTGATGTAAAAGCGGTACAAGCTGTTTTAGCTGATTTAGAACAACAAGAAGCTGATATTGATGCCAAATTGAACGAATTTTTAAAGGAGTTGGGGATATGAAAGAAGGATATTTAATCAAGAAACTTGGGAGTATTCCAAAAGGTTGGTCTGAGAAAAAAATGCCAGACTTTTCGTGGTTTCAAGAAGGACCAGGGTTAAGAAAATGGCAATTCAAAGACGAAGGTATTAAAGTTATTAATATTACAAATATGGTTAATGGTGTTTTAGATTTATCTAAAACAACTAGACATATCAGTTTGGAGGAATTTAACTCGACCTACACTCATTTTGAATGCCAAGAGAACGATATTGTAATTGCTAGTAGTGGAAATTCATATTGTAAACATGCAATTGTGAGGAAACAAGATTTGCCATTAGTTATGAATACGAGCGTAATTCGTTTCAAACCACTCTCTTCAATTAACTACAACTATTTAAATCAATTTTTAAAATCACAATTATTTAAAGAGCAAATAGACTTTATGATAACTGGAGGAGCACAACCTAATTTCGGTCCAGTTCACTTAAAAAAAGTTGTTTTAGCACTCCCACCCCTACCAGAACAACAAAAAATAGCAGACATATTAAGCACGGTAGATGCTAAAATAAACCTCATTACCCAACGCATTGCCCAAACCCAAGACCTTAAAAAAGGGCTCATGCAGCGTTTGTTAACCAAAGGCATTGGGCATATCGCCTTTAAAGAGTCACCGCTTGGGGAAATTCCTAAAAGTTGGGAGGTGACACCTATTTATGAATTAAGGAATAAAACTGATAGATATTCATTTACTGGAGGTCCTTTTGGTTCTGACTTGAAGTCTGAGCATTATACTGAAACTGGCGTTAGAATCATCCAACTTCAAAATATTGGTGAAGGTGTTTTCGTTGATAAGGCAAAAATTTACACCTCATATGAAAAAGCGGATGAATTAGTTTCATGTAATATATATCCTAATGATATAATTTTGGCAAAAATGGCACCAGTTGCAAGATGTTGTAAAATGCCATTCTTAGATAAAAGATATGTAATGGGGTCTGATGGAATTAGATTATCTGTAGATAAAAGTAAATATGATAATGAATTCATTTATCAAGCTTTAAACTCTAGAAAATTTCGAAATGAAGCAGAAGCTAAAAGCACTGGAACGACAAGAGCTAGGATTGGTCTAAAAGATTTGAAATTAATTCCAATTGCCATACCACCAAAAGAAGAACAAACCCAAATCGCCAACATATTAAGTACGGTAGATAGTAAACTAGATGTTTTACAAAACAAGAAAATACACTACCAAGAACTTAAAAAAGGCCTTATGCAGCAGTTATTAACAGGTAAGGTTCGGGTAACGGGTTTAATTAAAGAAGTTGTGTAGTTATGAGCCAGTCACCAGAGTATATACATAGCGAGTTACCAGCCATACAATTGTTACAACAATTAGGCTACCAGTATTACGATGCTAGCAAACAAGACGAACGTGAAGCTATTACCGAAGTAGTTTTAAAAAACAGATTATTAGCAGCTATTAAGCGTATTAATCCGTGGATAAACGACAACAACCTAAACAAAGCATTTTTAGAGCTTACTACTGTTAATGGTGCTTCACTCATGGAAATAAACCAAAAAATTTGGGAGCTATTACATGGTGGTAATTATGTTGTAAAACAAATGATAAACGGTGTTGAGGTATTTAAACCCGTACATTTTATAGATTACAGCAATCCAACAAACAACGATTTTTTGGTGGTAAACCAGATGAAATACCACGGTAAATACCAGAATTCTATTCCAGATTTGGTAGTGTATCTAAATGGTTTACCAATTTCGGTTATCGAGTGTAAATCGCCTACAGCTCAAAACGCATGGGATAAAGCATTTAGTGATTTAGAATATTACCAGAAGAATTCAGAAAAACTATTTCATTTCAATCAAATAAACGCTGGTCTTTGGGATGTTGGTGGTAAGTATGGCGCTATCAATGCACCTCAGCAATTTTATTCGGTATTTAAAACATCAAAAGATGATACCGAAATACTAGCACAAGCCAAACGTGAACAAGATAAATTATTACTTGCCTTATTTAAAAAAGAGCGCTTACTAGATATTATTAGGCACTTTGTACTGTTTGAATTAGATGAAGGCCGAACTATTAAAAAGCTACCAAGATACCAGCAAATAAGAGCTACCAATAAAACTATAGAACGCTTACAAGCGGGCGAAGGTGGTGTAGTTTGGCATACACAAGGAAGCGGTAAAAGTTTAACGATGGCCTATGTAACCAGAAAGTTGCAAGCCCAAGAATTCGGATTTAACAATCCTACCGTTATGGTTATGACCGACCGTAAAGATTTGGACCGTCAGATAACCACAACCTTTAGAAACGTAGGTTTAAAAAATGTAAACCAAGCCAGTTCGGTAGTGCATTTAGATAAATTACTACGCAACGATTACGGTGGTATTATAACCACCACTTTACAAAAGTTTCAAGAAACCGATAAAGAAACCACAGCAACGAGTGACCAAACCGAACTGGAAGAACGTGGTAATTTGCTTATTGAAAAACACTTGGAAGATAAGAAGCTTATTAAAATAATTAAAGAGCTTCAAAAAGGAAAGTGGGTTGAGGTTGAACGACAAGAAATTGAACTAGAAGAACTATCTAAAAAAGAAAATTTATACATTTTAGTAGATGAAGCACACCGAAGTCACTACGGATTTTTAGCTTCGTTTATGCGTACCGTATTACCAAACGCTAAATTTGTAGCCTTTACGGGAACACCAATATCTAAAGAAGATAAATCTACATTAGGCGAATTTTACGGTGGCGAATATATAGATGTTTATACTATTACCGAGGCCGTTGCCGATGGTGCAACTGTAGAATTATATTATGATGAAGGTATTGCCAAGCTAGATGTTAAAAAAGAAGCATTAGACAAAGAGTTTGAAGAAAAGTTTGGTGATGCTCATGAAGATAAAAAAGACAAGCTAAAAAAAGAAGCACTGCGCAAATACCAACTATCTGCCGAGCGTATCAACGCCATTGGTAAGCACATGGTAAATCATTACAGCGATAAAATTTATCCAGACGGCCATAAGGCAATGATAGTTTGTAGCGGTCGTGAAGCAGCTATAAAATACCAGCAAGTATTACACAAATTAAAAGAGGAAGGTTTACATAATTTCGAATCGAAAGTAGTGGTAAGTATTGGCTCACCAAAAAGTGATGCCATTGCAAAAGAATACTACGAAACTTTAGAATGGAACAAAAACAACCCAACAAACAAAAAGCCAGTTTGGGTAGTACCACCAGAAGATATTAAAGATGCAACCGACAATTTTAAATTGCCTTTTGGTAATGAAAATGATACCGAAAAATCGGGAAAGAAACAATACGATAATACCGCTTTTATTATTGTAAGTGATATGTTGCTTACGGGTTGGGATGCACCAATTACATCGTGTTTATATTTAGATAAACCGTTAAAAGAACATAATTTACTGCAAGCCATTGCACGTGTAAATCGCTCAAAAGAAGGTAAAAGTGGCGGTTTTATTGTTGATTATAATGGTATTACTGCCTACTTAGTACAAGCCTTAGAAATATTTTCTGGTGATATTCGCCCAGACGATATTTTAAAGAACCTCAACGAAGAATTACCAAAGCTAGCAATGAATCATACCAAGTTGGTAGATTTCTTTAAACCAATGAAAATTGATAGAAACTACAAGCGTGATTCTTATATTGATGCTGCGGTTCGTTTCATTGAACCTATTAATAAACGTGACGATTTTAAAGCCCTTTTAAAAGACTTTAACAAGTCGATTAACATTGTGTTACCAAACACAAAAGCAATGAAATACCAAGGTGATTTTAAGCTGTACAATGAAATAAAACTACGAGCTAAAAATGCGTTTCCAGATGATGATGAGCTAAAAATTAGCAAAGACGAAAGTAAGATGCTGCAAGGTATGATTGACACCCATTTAAAAGCCGAAGGTGTTGAAAATTTACTAGAAGAACCAATTTCTATTATTGACAAAGAAAAGTTTAAGGAAGAAATTATGAACGCATCACCAGCAACTAAAGAGCTGAAAATGCGAAATAATTTAAAGCATACTATTAAAGTTGGAATGGATAAGAATCCCGATTTTTACAAGCCATTAGCACAGCGCTTAGATGAATTACTAAAGATGAAAAAAGATGAGCGTATCACGCAAACAGAATTTCTTATAGCAATGACATCAATGCAAGATGAAATTATTGAAGAACAAACTGAGGGTGAAGCTAAAGGTTTTTATACCGAGCAGCAACGAGCAGTTTACAACTCTATGAAAGTGTTGTTTAATGAAGATGCCGAAGATGCTACAAAAACATTGTTCGATTTAATTAAAGGTGAATTGGATATTGTAGGCTGGCAAGCTAAAGGTAGAGTACAAAAAGATATTGAAAATAAAATTATGCGTTTTCTAAAAATAAAATTAGAGCGCAACGAAGCAAAGACAAAAGCCAAAGAAATGGTGGACGTATTAATAAAAAATAAAGATGCCTAGCGTTACCTACGGACATAAAACCATTGATTATACTATTCTTGAAAAAGAACAGCTAAAATCGCATTATATTACCGTAGAAAAAGCTGCTGGTGTAGTGTTGAAAGGTAAACTGATATCCGAAATTTCTGCCGAGCAACTCATTCTAAAAAAAGCCAAGTGGATTTTAGATAAATTGGAGTTGGTCAGCTCAATTGGTGATGAAGATATCGTAACTGGAACTCGAATTCAATATTTAGGTCGTAAGTATTATGTTGAGGTTATAAAAAAAGAAGATGCTGAGGTAATTACGATAGATTTTACGGAATCGAAATTTAAAGTATATATACCTCAGCATTTAAATAACCAGCAAGCTATTAAAAAAGCATTCAATGATTTTATAATTGTCAAAGCCAAAGAAAAAATAGCACCACGAATACGAAAATGGTCTAAAAAAACGGGATTGGAGTTTAACGAGCTGAAATTTAGGCAGCTCGAAAAACGCTGGGGAAGCTGTACACCATCCAATAATATTATTATTAATGTTGATGCTATAAAGTTGCCTTTTTCATTGATAGATTATTTAATTGTGCACGAATTAGTACATACCAAAGTAAAAAGCCACTCGAAGGAATTTTGGGCGGAACTATCAAAACACATTCAGAACTGGAAAGAATTGGACGAACGCATGTATGGAATGAAACTGTAAACCAGCTCAAGATAACAATCGTATTTTCTCTTTTATTACTTCAATTTCTTTTCGGTATTGCAATACTCTTATATCATTTTGAAGCTTCTGCCTTTTGGTAGAGTCGTCAGTCATTCGTAATTCGGTATTTTTTAAATTTATTTTATCGTTGAGGTCTTGAACAGTCATAATTTCTTTTATTATAAATATTACGTAGTAGGTAGAACTGCTCGAAAATGATATCTTTGTTCTTATAATTAGATAATTTGAAAATCAGCTAAAAACTTGCATATAACTTGCACGTGATTTCATCAAAACGCTGTAACGTCTTATTTTACTCACCTTTTGCATGGTGCGCCTTCTGACTGTTAATCAGAGGGTCTTAGGTTCGAGTCCTAAAGGAGGAGCAAAAAAGGCTTACATTCGTGTAAGTCTTTTTGTATTTTTACACTATGCGATTTCCTAAAAAACTTATCCAAAAAATATCATCACGTAAAGAAGATACTTCTCTCAGGTCACTTGGTACTGGAACTCATTTAATAGATTTCTCTTCAAATGATTACTTAGGCTACGCTAAATCTGGTTTAATTTTCGATAAAACACATCAATTTTTAATTGATAAAAACATAAAGCAGAACGGAGCAACTGGTTCTCGTTTACTTTCTGGAAATCACAAACTATATATCAGCGTTGAAAAAAAAATCACTGAATTCCATAATACAGAGGCTGCTTTAATTTTCAATTCTGGCTACGATGCCAATATTGGTTTCTTTTCATCTGTACCTCAACGAGGTGACATTATTTTATATGATGAATTTATTCATGCTTCTATTCGCGATGGTGTTCAATTATCAAACGCAAAAAGCTATAAGTTTAAGCATAATGATATAGAAAACCTAGAGAATAGAATCCTAGGTATTAAAGCGGAATCTAAAAATCAAGAATCAGAAATTTATGTTGTTACCGAAACTGTTTTTTCTATGGATGGCGACTCGCCTGATTTAATTGCCATAGTTGAAACTTGTAAAAAACACAACGTTTATTTAATTGTAGATGAAGCACACGCTGTTGGTGTATTTAACAATGGACTTGTTGAAAAACTGAATTTAGAAAATGATGTTTTTGCTAGAATTATAACTTTCGGTAAAGCATTAGGTTGTCACGGGGCCGTAATTTTAGGGAGCGGTGAACTGAAACAATACTTAATTAATTTTGCTAGAAGTTTTATTTATACCACAGGCTTACCGCCACATTCATTGGCAACCGTACATTGTGTTTACGAGGAGCTTGAGAGTTCTAACGGAATAGAGAACTCAAAAGTATTACATCAAAATATTCAGCATTTTATATCAGAAACAAAACGACTTAATTTAAAGTTTATAAATAGTGACTCTGCAATTCATTGCTGCATAATACCTAGTAATGAAAAAGTAAAATATGTAGCTAAACAGCTTAAAGAAAAAGGATTCGAGGTAAAGCCAATTTTATCTCCCACAGTAACAAAAGGAGAAGAAAGATTACGTTTCTGTTTACATGCTTATAATTCTAGGCTAGAAATCACCAATGTTTTAGAACATCTTGCTATTTTTGTTTAAAAAAACATTATGCGCGATAATTACACTATTTTAACTGTTTTTGAATATTCTACTGAAGCTCATCTTGTTAAATCTAAATTAGACTCAGATAACATCAGAACTTTATTGATGGATGAAAAAACGATTGATTCTGATCCTTTAATAAGTCAAGCAATAGGCGGAGTAAAACTATTAGTACATAATGATGATTTAGAAAAAGCATTAACTATTTATAATGAAATTAGAGTATATGAAAAAGATAAAAACGGTAATACTATTCACTGTGCAAACTGCAATTCTTCTAAAATACTAGTTGCTCCACCACAACGAAAAAGCTTTTTCTATATGTTGTTTCCTTTTTTTGAAAGCAGAAAATTAATTTGTAATGATTGTAAAACAATCTTTTAAATGAAAAAATATTTTATTACCGGAATTTCTACTGAAGTAGGAAAAACCATTGCTTCTGCAATTATAACCGAAGCATTAAAAGCCGATTACTGGAAACCGATACAAGCAGGAGAATTAGAAACTTCAGATTCACACAAAATAAAACAGCTAATTTCTAATTCAGCTACTATAATTCACCCAAACTCCTATGCATTAAACACGCCTATGAGTCCGCATGCAGCTGCAGAAATAGACGGAATTACTGTTGAATTATCAAAAATAACAGCTCCTAAAACTGATAACAATTTAGTTATAGAAGGCGCTGGTGGATTATTAGTTCCGTTAAATAATTCGGATACCATTTTAGATATTATCAAACCCGATTATAAAGTAATTATTGTTTCTCGTCATTATTTAGGGAGCATTAACCATACTTTATTAACAGTGAATCTATTAAAAGAAAAAGGTTTTGATATTGCTATTATTTTCTCTGGAAATGAACATAAAACCACAGAAGACATTATCACAAAAATGACAAACGTTTCTGTAATCGGGCGCATTGATGAAGAACCTTATTTTGATAAAAATGTAGTTAGAGAATACGCCGAGCTTTTTAAAGAAAAGCTATTGAATTTATAAACGCCACACTGAACTTATTTCAATATCATGCGATGCTGAAATAAATTCAGCATGACGAAACACACAATAAACGAGACAAAAACACCAACGTAACGTCACCCTGAACTTGTTTCAGGGTCACACAATACAATGAAACAAAGTTATATTTACATATTAGCGAATAAATATCGAACTACATTTTATATTGGAGTTACAGTAAATTTATCTAAAAGAATCATTGAACATAAAGAAAGCGTAGCATCAAAATTTACTAAAAAATATAACGTTATTGATTTAATTTATTTCGAAGAATTTTCTGATATCAATCAAGCTATTGCTAGAGAAAACATTTAAAAAATTGGCATAAAGAATGGAAACTTAATTTAATTAAAGAATTAAATCCTACTTTAAAAACATTAGATTATTAACTACTTTTGATGCGATGCTGAAACAAGTTCAGCATGACGAAACATATAATAAATTAGACACAAATACCAACATAACGTCACCCTGAACTTGTTTCAGGGTCGTATAATAAAAAGAAGTATACTTGCTAATTTAGTATTAAACTTATTATCAGTATAAAGAAAAAATAAAAAATGACACTTCAAGAAAGAGATAAAAAGCATTTGTGGCATCCGTTAAAACAACACCAAACACATCCAGATAGTTTAGGAATTGTAAAAGCCAAAGGATGTATTTTAACTGATGAAAATGGCAATGAATATATCGATGCTATTTCATCTTGGTATACTTGTATGTTTGGGCATTGTAACGATTTTATTACGAGTCGTGTTTACCAGCAAATGCAAACATTAGATCAAATAATGTTTAGTGATTTTACACACGAACCTGCTGTGAAATTATCCGAAGAACTGATTAAAATTCTTCCTGATAATCAAAATAGAATTTTCTTTAACGATAACGGATCAACAGCTGTAGAAGCGGCTATTAAAATGGCATTGCAATACTATTTTAATAAAGGCGAAAAACGAACTACTTTCATTGCTTTTGAAGATGGTTTTCATGGTGATACTTTCGGTGCCATGTCGGTTTCTGGCTTATCGGCTTACAACGGGCCGTTTGAAGATTTTTTAATGGATATTGAGCGTATTCCTGTTCCGAACGGGAAAAACAATCAAGAAATTTTAAATCAGTTAGAAAAAATCGTTGTCAAAAATGATATCGCCGGCTTTATTTACGAACCTTTAGTGCAAGGTGCTGCCGGAATGAAAATTCATGAAGCAGAAGATTTAAACGAGATTTTAAATTTCTGCAAAGAAAATAATATTTTAATGATTGCTGATGAAGTGATGACTGGCTTCGGAAAAACAGGAAATCATTTTGCTTCGGATGAAGTTGCTACAAAACCAGATATTATTTGTTTAAGTAAAGCTTTAACTGCTGGTTTAGTGCCAATGGCAATTACCTCTTGTACTGAAGAAATTTATAGTACTTTTTTAAGCAATGATATTGCAAAAGGTTTTTTTCATTGCCACACCTATTCAGCAAATCCTATTGCTTGTAGCGCTGCTTTGGCTAGTATCGAATTACTACAATCTAAAGAAATTCAAGAAAGCATTCAAACTATTATAACTTCTCACAAAACGTTTGAAGAACGTATTAAAAAGCACCCAAAAGTAACAACTACAAGAACTAAAGGTGTAATTTTAGCAATCGATTTAAAAACCAATGCGAATCGTTACGGTACTTTACGAGACCAATTATTAAAACACTTTATGAATGACGGCGTGTTTTTACGTCCGTTAGGAAATACCATTTATATTCAACCGCCTTATGTAATTACAAAAGAGCAGTTACAAAAAGTATACACCACTATCGAAAAGGTTTTAGATATCTTCTAAAACCTTTTCTTTAACTAATAAATTAATTTCTTCTTGTGTTTCTTTAATACGCACATATAAATCTTCATAAATCCATTCGCCATTAGTTCTTATTCCGCGAATAATTAATGTTCCTTTTCCGTTTGGTCCCGAAATCGGAATTGAGAAATCAACATCTCCTTCATCATTGTTTATAGATATATTTCCTGATGGAATTCCGTATTTTTCAATTGGTTCTCCTAAATAACGAAGTACTTCTTTATTCTTAGAAGCTTGTTCTATAGCATACTCTACAGGCGTAGCATTTGTAATCATTTCTGATATACCAAAAAACGCAGCGCCAATACCAAAAACAAATAATAAAATAAGTCCGATACATCCACAGCCACAACCACCAACAGGCACTACCCACCCCCAATTTCTACCAAACCAACTTTTTTGTTCTTGCACTTCCATTTGTTCTCTTTTTTTCACAATATAAATATTTATTTATTTCGTAATGCTTGATTTTACCATTATTTTTGTGAAAACTTTAATACGTTGAAAGAACCAATTTCTATTACCTCTTTTGCTTCCATTTCTGCTTTAGGAAGTACTCCTGAGCAAATTTGGGAAAACTATTTAAATACAAAACATTTCTTAACGCTAAGAGAAAATGTTTGGACAGGTAGCTTGAATCAACAAGATAAACTTGCTATTACAGCAATAAGAAATTCAGATAATAAATATAAAAACTTAGACGATTCGGTTATATACACTTTATATGTAGCAAGAAAGGCTATTGAAAAAACAAATTGGAATTCTGAAGATAACTTCGGAATTAATATTGGTTCGTCGAGAGGAGCAACTTCTTTATTTGAGAAATATCACAAAGAATTTTTAGAAACCGGTAAATCTTCAACCTTAAGTTCGCCAACCACTACATTAGGAAATATTTCTTCTTGGATTGCACATGATTTACAAAGTAACGGACCTGAAATTTCGCATTCAATAACCTGCTCTACAGGATTGCACTCTTTGTTAAACGGCGTTGCTTGGTTACAATCAGGCATGTCAGAAAAATTTATGATTGGTGCTAGTGAAGCTTCTTTAACTAATTTTACGATTGCCCAAATGCAAGCGTTAAAAGTGTACTCGAAAGAAACTGATGAATATCCGTGTAAAGCTTTTGATTTAGAAAAGAAACGAAACACGATGGTTTTAGGAGAAGCTGCAGCCGTTTTTTGTTTAGAAAAAGGAGTTCAAGAAAATGCAGTTGCACTTATTAAAGGTGTAGGTTATGCTACAGAAGTTTTAAAACACAACACTTCGGTTACCGCAAATGCAGATTGTTTTCAGAAATCTATGAAAATGGCTTTAGGTACAATTTCTCCTGATGAAATTGATGTTATTGTAATGCACGCACCAGGAACTATTAAAGGAGATTCATCAGAAATTAACGCCATCCAAAAAGTTTTTAGTAACAAAACACCTTTCTTAACTACTAATAAGTGGAAAGTAGGGCATACTTTCGGTACTTCTGGCTTACTTAGTTTAGAATTAGCCGTCTTTATATTGCAATATCAAAAAGCAATTGAAGTTCCGTTTGCAAAAAAACAAAATCAACCAAAAAAAATAACTAAAGTATTAGTAAATGCAGTTGGTTTTGGCGGGAATGCCGTTTCTGTTTTATTGACGAAATAATAGTGCTTCTTTCAGTCAATTTATTTACTTTTAGTAACTTATTAAAATAATTGCTTTATGATGGAATGGTTTATTGAATTAACTTCTTTTCAGAAAATGTATTGGGTTGTTACAATTGGTTCAACCATAATATTTTTATTAGTTCTTATAAGTACTTTTGTGGGAGCTGATACTGATGATATAGGTGATGTTGATGCTGAAATAGATGCCGATACTGGTGCCGGATTTCAATTTTTCACCTTTAAAAACATGGTTGCTTTTTTCACCATTTTTGGATGGAGCGGAATTGCAAGTATCGATGCAGGAAACTCAAAAGGTATTACCTTATTTATTTCTATTTTCTGTGGATTATTAATGATGACAGCAATGGCAGCATTATTTTACTACATCAGTAAATTAACTTCTAGCGGAACTTTAAAAATGGAAAATGCGCTAAACGCTATTGGCGAAGTGTATTTAACCGTAGGAGCTAAAAAATCTAAAATAGGAAAAGTACACGTTAAAGTACAAAACTCATTAAGAGAATTAGAGGCGCTTACAAATTGCGATACAGATTTAACACAGGGAACTGTGATAAAAGTAATTGAAGTAACACCAAACGGATTATTAATTATTGAACCTCAAAAATAAAAATTGACTATGCTAAAAGGAACATTATTACAAATTGATGGGTTTGCAGGACCTATCGGAATCATTATTGCGATTCTATTTATTTTTATCTTATTTATCACTCTAATTAAACGCTATAAAAGATGTCCTTCAGACAGAATTTTAGTAGTTTATGGTAAAGTTGGTGGTGGCCAATCGGCAAAATGTATTCATGGTGGAGCCGCATTTATTTTTCCGGTAATTCAAGATTATCAATTTTTAGATTTAACACCTATTTCGATAGAAGTAAATTTAGTAAACGCACTTTCTAAACAAAATATTCGTGTAAATGTACCAAGTAGATTTACAATTGGAGTTTCTACAGAGCCAGGAATTATGCAGAATGCTGCAGAAAGATTGTTAGGTTTAGATCAAGATAGTATTCAAGATTTGGCGCAAGAAATTATTTTTGGTCAGTTACGTTTAGTTGTTGCTTCTATGGATATAGAAGAAATTAACAATGATAGAGATAAGTTTTTAACCAATATTTCTCAGTCTGTAGAAACAGAATTAAAGAAAGTAGGATTAAAATTAATCAACGTAAATATTACAGATATTGTTGATGAATCTGGCTATATTGAAGCTTTAGGTAAAGAAGCCGCTGCACATGCAATTAACGCCGCTCGTAAATCTGTTGCCGAAAAAACAAGAGATGGTTCTATTGGTGAAGCAAATGCTGTACAAGACGAAAGAAGTCAGGTAGCTGCTGCAAATGCAAAAGCTGTAGAAGGAGAAAACACAGCAAAGATTGCCGTAGCTAATTCAGATTCTTTACGTAGACAGCGTGAAGCAGAAGCAGAACGTACCGCAATTGCATCAGAAAAAGTACAAACAGCAAACGCATTAAAAGAATCGTATGCTGCAGAGCAAGATGCAGAAGTTGCTAGGGCAGAAAGAGAACGCTCTTCTCAATTAGCAGATATTATTGTTCCTGCCGAAATTGATAAAAGAAAAGTTGAAATTGATGCGGAAGCAAAAGCTGAAAATATTAGAAGAATTGCAAAAGGTGAAGCCGATGCCATTTTATTTAAAGCACAAGCAGAAGCACAAGGTTTATATGAAGTTTTAACAAAGCAAGCAGCTGGTTTAGATCAGGTTGTAAAAGCAGCTGGTAATAGCTCTAAAGACGCGGTTTTACTTTTAATTGCTGATAAATTACCAGAACTGGTTAAAACACAAGCCGAAGCTATTAAAAATATTAAGATTGATAAAATTACTGTTTGGGAAAACGGTGGCGGAAAAGACGGTAAATCATCAACGTCTAACTTTATTTCTGGAATGTACAAAGCAGTACCACCTTTACAAGAAATGTTTAATATGGCTGGTATGGAATTGCCTGAGTATTTAAAAGGTAAAGAATTACCGACTACAAATATTGAAGAAGCTAAAGAAGATAATTCGCCTTCTTAAACTTTAAAATAATAAATATAAAATTCCGCTTTCATAGCGGAATTTTTGTTTTTAGCAATTCTTTACTTTCTACGGATAAAAATAGTTAATAAATAACTGTTTTGATTCAGAACTCGATACAAGCGCGTCATTCTGAATTTATTTCAGAATCGCATCTTTACAACAAACAGTGTTGACTCATTATGAGAACCTAAAACAAGTTCGTTGACTTAGATATTATTATCAAAACACGATCTATTAATTGTCTGTTCGAGCGGAGTCGAGAACTCGTTAAGCTTAAAACAATTTCGACTCCGCTAAATTTGACAATAAAGAATGGAGGTTAACTATTAAGACATAGAAATTACTCTCTCTTTACAAACAAGTTTAGCCCTGATAGAGCGGTTTGTTTGAGCTCTTTTTTATTTTTTTAAAAAAAGCGAGTAGCGAAAGCAGGAAATAGCTTCTAAAAAGAAATAAAAAGCCAATTAGTTTTTTTATTTTTGACAACACAAACAACTTGAATTTATGAGTGAAGTAAGACATAATTGGACGAAAGAAGAAGTTCTTGAGATATATAACAAACCGATGATGGAGCTTTTATATGAAGCTGCAACGGTGCATAGAAAAAGTCATGATCCTAATGTGGTGCAGGTTTCTACACTGTTATCTATAAAAACTGGTGGCTGTTCTGAAGATTGTGGATACTGTCCGCAAGCGGCACGTTACCACACCAATGTTGACGGAAACGATTTAATGTCGGTTCAACAAGTAAAAGCACAGGCTTTAAGAGCAAAATCAGGCGGAAGTTCTCGTGTTTGTATGGGAGCTGCTTGGAGAAACGTAAAAGACGGACCAGAATTTGACCAAGTTTTAGACATGGTAAGAACCATTAACAAGCTAGATATGGAGGTTTGTTGTACTTTAGGTATGGTTACCGAAAATCAGGCACAACGTTTGGCAGAAGCTGGTTTATATGCCTATAATCACAATTTAGATTCATCGGAAGAATATTATAAGGAAGTAATTTCTACACGTGGTTACCAAGATCGTTTAGATACAATTAGTAATGTTCGTAAAACAAACGTAACGGTTTGTTCGGGTGGAATTATTGGAATGGGAGAAAACGCAGCAGATAGAGCAGGAATGTTAGTTGCTTTATCTACTTTAGATCCGCAACCAGAATCTACACCAATTAACGCATTAGTTGCTGTTGAAGGAACTCCGTTAGAAGATGAAAAGCCTGTAGAAATTTGGGATATGGTGCGTATGGTAGCTACTACACGTATTGTTTTACCAGAAACGCAAGTACGTTTATCGGCAGGAAGAACACAAATGAGTAGAGAAGGACAAGCAATGTGTTTCTTTGCAGGAGCAAATTCTATTTTTGCAGGTGACAAGTTACTTACTACACCGAATCCTGATGTAAATGAAGACATGAAAATGTTTGAAATGCTAGGAATGAATCCTCAAAAACCATTTACTAAAAAAGTACAACCACAATCGGTTGAAGCAAAAGATTCTAAATTTGAAAACTTAGGTGAAAAACCTAAATGGACAAGACCTGACCATAAAATTGAGCGTAATGAAGAAAAAAAGCAAGAAGCATTAGCTTTTAGAAAAAAATAATTACAATTTTCATTAAACATAAAAAAGCGCCAATATTGGCGCTTTTTATTTTTTATAATCTAAATAAAGTGTTTCTTTTTTAGATTAAAACCAACCTTTTTGGTTTACTTGGTATGTTTGAATAAACTCTTCATCAGATTTTGTTAAATAGATAATTCCTTCTATAAAAGGCACTAAAGAAGCAAAACCACAAGTTACAAACGTTAATACAACTTGAATAATACCTTCTTTTGTATACCCTAAGATAAATTTATGAATACCTAATGATCCAATTACTATTGCTAGAATACCTGCTAAAATTCGTTTACTTTCTTGAGTTGGAACTGGTTTTCCATTTTCATCAATTACATTCATTTTTTTTGTTTTTAATAATTAGTTGATGCCGAATTTATAAAAAAGCTTCGTCTTTTGGCTCCCAAAGTTCAATTTTATTTCCGTCTAAATCTATAATCCAACCAAACTTACCATAATCATACTCTTCTATCTTGCCTAAAACCTGCACTCCTTTTGTTTTTAGCTCTTCTAATAATTCTACTAAATTTTCTACGCGATAGTTGAACATAAAATCTTTATCTGATGGCTGAAAATGTTTAGTGTCTTTTGTAAACGGACTCCATTGTGTAGATGCTTTTTTTCCTTCGTTATCTTTCCACCAAAAAGTACAACCCCAATCATCTGTATTAAAACCTAAGTTGTTTTTATACCAATCTTTGGTTTCTGATACGTTTTCGGTTTTAAAAAACACACCGCCTATTCCTAAAACTTTACCTTTTTTCATTATTTCTTTTTTATAGCTGATTCATAAATAGCAATCCATTCTTTAACGGTCATTTTTGTACAGAGTTCTTTGATTAAATCAAACGGAATTTCTTCTATTTTCTTGAATCGAATACAACTTTTACCCATATCTAATTTACGTTTACAATGCTTCGGATATTCAGCAACAAACCAATCGTATAATTCCTGTTTAGCATACAAACCCATATGATATAAATTGATTGAATTTTTCTGTGAAGCAATACTTATAAACGGCAGTGGTAATTTAGGGTCACAATGATAACCATCTGGATATAGGGCATGCGGTACATAATAGCCAATCATGTTATAACTCATACCTTCTTCAAAACCTTTGGGAAGACTGTTTTTAATAGTGCTTCGTAATTTTTCTAGAACTGCTTGTCGCTCTTCAGGAACTTGTGCAATATATTCTTCAGGTGAATTGGCTTCGTATTTCATGCTATCTGATTTTAAAAGCTACAAGTTAACAAAATTTTGATTTTATTTTATCTACAATTGTTTGTGCTAGTTTTTCTTTACTTTCAACTGTCCAACCTGCTACATGTGGAGAAAGCAATACATTTTCTGATTTTATTAAATATTTAAATGCTTCTGGCATCTCGTCTCTCGACTCCGCTCGAGATGACCTATTAGTTATTACATTTTTTTGAAATAAATTTTCGAATGACTTTTTTTCGTATTCTAAAACATCTAAGCCTGCACCTAATATTTTACCAGATTTTAAAGCATCCACTAAATCGGCTGTAACTACCGATTTTCCTCTTGCCGTATTTAATAACCAAAAAGGATTCGAAAAAGCATTGATAAAATCAGCATTAACCATGTTCATCGTTAAAGCTGTTTGTGGAGTATGCAAACTCAAAACAGTTGCTTTTTCTTGCAATTCTTTTAATGAAACTTGCTTACAATTTTCATCACCAACATTGGGTTTAATATCGTAACAGATTACATCTACATCAAAACCACGAAGTTTTTTTGCAAAAGACTTCCCCATATTACCATAGCCAATTAAACCAACTGTTTTTCCGTCGAGTTCAATTCCGCGATTTTCTTCTCGCAACCATTTACCATTTCTAACTTCTTTATCTGCTTTATTCAACTTATTAAAAAGTGATAATAACATTCCCAAAGTATGCTCACCAACGGCATTTCTGTTTCCTTCGGGAGCCGAAATTAAATACACGCCTTTTTTCTCGGCATAGTCACAATCTATATTTTCTAAACCAGCACCTACTCTACCAATAAACTTAAGATTGGTTGCTTTATCTAAAAAAGTGGCATCAATAGAAAATCTACTTCGGATGATGATTCCGTCATAGCGATGAATTTTGGCTTCAATTTCTGATTTTGTAGACTTATAATCTTCTTCATTCGTAAAACCTGCATTACTTAACTGCTCTAATAACAAAGGGTGATTTGAATCTAAGTGAAGTATTTTCATTTTTTATCTGATAAAAAAAAGCCTTCTTTTCAGAAGGCTTTTCAGTTTAATATTGTTCTTTTTCGCTAGGGAAATCTTGCGATTTCACATCGGCTATATAATTTTGAAAAGCGCCTGTCATTTCTGAGTATAAATCTAAATACCTACGTAAAAAACGCGGATTAAATTCATGTGTCATTCCAATCATATCATGAGTAACTAATACTTGTCCATCTACGTCTGCTCCGGCTCCAATACCAATAACAGGTATTGTAAGCGCATCCGCTACTTTTTTAGCCAAACCAGCTGGCACTTTCTCTAAAACAAGCGCAAAGCACCCTATTCTTTCTAACATTAAAGCATCTTTTATTAATTGTTCTGCTTCTTCCTCTTCTTTTGCTCTTACTGTATAGGTTCCGAATTTATAGATAGATTGAGGTGTTAATCCTAAATGTCCCATTACCGGAATACCAGCATTTAAAATACGTTTGATAGAATCTTTTACCTCTTTACCACCTTCTAATTTTATTGAATGCCCTCCCGACTCTTTCATGATTCTAATGGCAGAACGCAATGCTTCTTTAGGATCTGATTGGTAACTACCAAAAGGTAAATCTACCACCACTAAACAACGCTCAATAGCTCTTACCACAGAACTTGCATGATAAATCATTTGATCTAAAGTGATAGGCAAGGTTGTTTCATGTCCCGCCATTACGTTTGATGCCGAATCACCTACCAAAATAACGTCAATTCCCGCTCCGTCTACAATTTTTGCCATCGTATAATCATAAGCAGTTAGCATAGAGATTTTTTCTCCGTTTGCTTTCATATCCACTAAAGACTTCGTTGTTACTCTTTTATATTGTTTTTTAGCTACTGACATTGTTTTAAATTTTCTTGATTGTAAAAATACGCAATTATTCGCTTGAATTATCTCTTAAATTTAAGTTCCTAAGAGATTAGATAATATTTACTGAAGTCGTTAATCTTCTGTTAATTATATTATAACTGAGTTCGTTTTTAATAATTTCACTTTTTTAAAAGCCAAACTATCATGCCTAAGATAATTACACTATTTATTATTTTTATTCTTACTACCGTTGTTAACGCCCAAAACACCACAGAAAACATCGCTATAAAAAAGACTATTGAAACTTTTTTTGACGGACTTCATCAGGGTGATAGTACTTTAGTTAGTTCAACCTTACATTCAACAATTAAAATACAGACTACTTTTACGGATAAAGAGGAAAATAAAAAATTAGTAACCAATAGTAGAGAAAAATTACTAATAGGAATTGCGAATAAAAAAAGTGAACATACTTATTTAGAAAAAATTCTTTCTTGGCAAATTCATATTGATGGTAATTTAGCTTCTGTTTGGATTAATTATGAATTTTATTTAAATGATAAATTTAGCCATTGTGGCGCAAACTCTTTTCAATTATTCAATGATAACGGAAAATGGAAGATAATTTACTTGGTAGATATGAGACGAAAAACCGACTGCAAATCTTTAAAAAAATAAAATGAAAAAAATATTAATTATCTTTCTATTACTTTTTCAAAACATCAATGCTCAAGAAGCTAAAATGTTCTTACCTAAATTATTTAACGGATTACCTAATGTTAGGGATTTTTCTCTAAATAATACTGGTGATGAATTTTATTTTACTGTAGAAAGCTATACCAAAGAATACTCATTTATAGCATTTTCAAAAAAAATAAATCATTTGTGGACTGAACCTGAAACGGTAGCTTTTTCAGGGAAATATAAAGATTTAGAACCTTTTTTATCACCAGATGGATTAAGATTATTTTTTGCTTCCAACAGAAAAAATAATACTTCAAATGAAATTAAAAAAGATATTGATATTTGGTATGTTGTAAGGAAATCAATAACTGATGACTGGTCTAAACCTATAAACGTTGGCGAAGTAATTAATACTGTAGCGGATGAATTTTATCCGTCGGTTACAAATAATGGTGATTTGTTTTTTACTGCTTCTTACGCTAGCTCAAAAGGAAAAGAAGACATTTATGTAAGTAGGTTTATTGATAATAAATATACAACACCTGTTTCATTAAGTACTAATGTAAATTCAGAAAAATATGAATTCAATGCTTTTGTAGCTCCAGATGAAAGCTATATTATATTTACATCGTACGGAAGAAAAGACGATTTAGGTCAAGGCGATTTATACATCAGTAGAAAAGATAATAATAACAATTGGTTGCCTGCAAAACATTTAGGAAAAGAAATTAATAGTAAAAAATTAGATTACTGTCCGTTTGTTGACTCAAACACTAATATGCTATACTACACTACAAGTAAAAGTACGATCCCAAAAAGCTTTAAATCAAGAAAAACGATGAAAGAAACCATTAATTTTATAAATAGTAACGCTAATGGATTAAGCAGAATATATGAGGTTTCATTAAATAAAAAATAACTTATATTTGGGGCAATGAACCAAACAAACAAATCCAACACTTTATCTCCAAATAACTGGGTAGATGCTTATGCTGATTATTTATTTAATTATGCTGTTGCACGTGTAAATGATTCTAATATCGCTAAAGATTTAGTTCAAGAAACATTTTTTGCTGGACTTAAATCTGCTAAAAACTTTCAAGGTAAAGCTAGTGAAAGAACTTGGTTGGTTTCTATATTAAAAAGAAAGGTAATAGATCATTATCGAAAAATAAATTCTAAAAAAGGACAAGCTGAAGTTAGGATGAATTTTTATGAAAATGGTGAAAATGAAGGAGATTGGATTGAAGAACGTGTACCACAATCTTGGGATAATGAGATTGATAAAAGTATTGAAAACGTTGAATTGAAATCTCAATTAGATAGCTGTATAGATAAATTACCGGAAAAATATGCTATGGTTTTCAGAATGAAAACCATACAAGAATTTGAGACTGAGGAAATTTGTAAGGAACTAAATATCACTCCGTCAAATTTATGGGTAATCATCCACAGAGCAAGAACGCAGTTAAGGAGCTGTATGGAAACAAATTGGTTTAACAAGTAAGAGGTAATGTTTAAAAAATTTAAATTAACATGTAATGAAGCAACTACAATTTGTGATAAAGCACAATATGGAGAAGCATCATTTTATGAAAAAATACAGCTTAATTGGCACCTAATAGTTTGTAAAATATGCAAAACATATACTACGCAAAATAGTAAAATGTCAGATCTTTTTAAAATGAAAGCTGCTAATTGTAAAAGTGAAACAAAGTGTTTATCAAACCAAGATAAAGACATACTTAAAGAAAAATTACGTCAGTTAAATTGATACAATTCTTTTTAAGATTGAAACGGAATTTATTTTATAATGAGTTCCGTTTTTTTATACCTTTGAACTAAAAAATAAAAGCATGCATTTTCTTCCTGAAAAAATTGATACTTATGTTGTTAATCACTCACAGCAAGAGCCAAAAATATTACAAGAATTAACTAAAGAAACTTGGCAAAAAGTATTAAACCCTAGAATGTTAAGCGGTGCTTTTCAAGGAAGAGTATTATCGATGATTTCAAAATTAATTAACCCGAAGTCTATTTTAGAAATTGGTACTTACACGGGCTATTCTGCACTGTCTTTAGCTGAAGGTTTAGCAAAAAATGGAAATCTTTATACTATTGATAAGAATGAAGAATTAGAAGAGCTACAAACTACTTATTTTCAAAAATCAGATTACAAAAATCAGATCCATCAATATATTGGAAATGCAATTGATATTATCCCGACTTTAGACACTAAATTCGATTTGGTTTTTATTGACGCTGATAAATCAAATTATCTAAATTATTTCGATTTAATTATTGAGAAAATGAATAGCGGTGGTGTTATTTTATCTGACAATGTACTTTGGAGTGGAAAGGTAGTTGAAGAATTAAACCCCAAAGATATTGACACTAAAATTCTTTTAGAATATAATAAGAAGCTTAATGAAGATAGCCGCTTAGAAACTGTTTTATTGCCGATAAGAGATGGCTTAACAATAAGTAGAGTTAAATAATTTTTACTACCTACGCTTTATAGGTCCCGTAAAATCATCAATATTGTCTTTAACTTTATTAACTTCTTTATTAATATCTTTTACGAAGTCGGTATCTATACCTTGATTTTTGGCACTGTTGTTTATTTCCTTTTTTATATCATTTGTAGCGTCTTTAACTTGACGTATACCTTTTCCTAATCCTCTAGCTATTTCTGGAATTTTGTCTGCTCCGAATAACATAACGACTAATAACAAGATTACAAAAATCTCTGGACCTCCTATAAATAAAAATACTGTATTCATTAGTACAAAGGTAATTAAAATAGATAGTAAAATTCTTTATAAAACAAAAAAAGCCAAACTTTACGTTTGGCTTTTTTTTATGATGTTTAAGTAATTAATCTGCTAGGATAATTACTTTATTATCTTTCATCTCTAAAGTTCCAGATTTGATAGCTAAAGTTAACACTTTATCATCTTCTGGTAAACTTACTATACTGCCATGTAAATCATCAAAAACTAAGTGATTTTGCGTATGTACGTGTACTTTTACGGTTCCTTTATTTAAAATAGACACAACTGGTGCGTGATTATTTAACATCTGAAATTCACCGTCAATACCTGGTACAGTAACAGAATCTACTTCTGATGAAAACAAGATAGCTTCTGGAGTTACAATTTCTAAAAACATAATTTCAATAGAATTAATTATTGTTAATTGTTACTTGAATTATGCTTCAGCTAACATTTTCTCTCCCGCATCAATTGCTTCTTGAATTGATCCTTTTAAGTTAAACGCTGCTTCAGGATATTTATCTAATTCTCCATCCATAATCATGTTAAACCCTTTAATAGTATCTTTAATGTCTACTAAACATCCTGGAATACCTGTAAACTGTTCAGCTACGTGGAAAGGCTGAGATAAGAAACGTTGTACACGACGTGCTCTGTGAACTACTAATTTATCTTCTTCAGACAATTCTTCCATACCTAAAATCGCAATAATATCTTGCAATTCTTTATATCGTTGTAAAATTTCTTTTACGTTTGTTGCTGTATCATAATGCTCAGCTCCTAAAACTTCAGCAGATAAAATTCTTGAAGTAGAATCTAATGGATCTACTGCAGGATAAATACCTAATTCTGCAATTTTACGAGATAATACTGTCGTTGCATCTAAGTGAGCAAACGTTGTTGCTGGTGCTGGATCTGTTAAATCATCTGCAGGCACATAAACTGCTTGTACAGATGTAATAGAACCTTTCTTAGTAGAAGTAATACGTTCTTGCATTGCTCCCATTTCTGTAGCTAATGTTGGTTGGTATCCTACTGCTGATGGCATACGACCTAATAATGCCGATACCTCAGAACCTGCTTGTGTAAAACGGAAGATATTATCTACGAAGAAAAGAACGTCCTTTCCTTGTGCTTCTCCTGCTCCATCACGGAAATATTCTGCAATTGTTAAACCAGATAAAGCAACACGTGCACGTGCTCCAGGCGGCTCATTCATTTGTCCGAATACGAAAGTAGCTTTAGAGTCTCTCATTCCTGGCTTATCTACTTTAGATAAATCCCATCCTCCTTCTTCCATAGAGTGCATAAAGTCATCACCATACTTGATAATTCCTGACTCTAACATCTCTCTTAGTAAATCGTTTCCTTCACGAGTTCTTTCGCCTACACCAGCGAATACAGATAAACCTCCGTGCCCTTTTGCGATGTTGTTAATTAACTCCTGAATTAATACGGTTTTACCTACTCCTGCTCCACCAAATAATCCAATTTTACCTCCTTTTGCATACGGTTCAATTAAATCAATTACCTTAATACCTGTAAACAACACTTCTGTTGACACTGATAAGTCTTCAAATTTTGGTGCTTGACGGTGAATTGATAATCCTGCATCACCAGTTTTAGGTAAATTACCTAATCCGTCAATAGCTTCACCTGTTACGTTAAACAAACGACCATAAATATCGCTTCCTATAGGCATTTGAATTGGGCTTCCTGTAGCGATCACCTCTGTACCTCTACTTAAACCATCTGTCGCATCCATCGAAATGGTACGAACTGTATCTTCACCTATATGTTGTTGAACCTCTAATACTAAAATTGAACCATCAGCTTTTTTAATTTCTAATGAATCGTAAATTTTTGGTAATTCAGCATTTTCTGTATTAAACTCAACATCGATAACTGGACCAATAATTTGAGAAACTTTACCTGTTATTGTAGACATTACTATATGTAATTAAAGTTATTTAATTTGCTATGTAAGCTTTAGCTCATTTTTCAAAGTGCAAAGGTAATTTTTTTAGTGGAATTTAAAAAACGTTTCACGCTATTTTTACTAAAAATATTGAACAAAAAAAATGCCTCACATTTGTGAGGCATTTTATAAAACTTACGTTTTAACTAAATTATTTTGTTAATTTAATTTCAACACGTCTGTTTTGAGCTCTTCCAGCTCTTGTTTTGTTATCAGCGATTGGATAGTCCTCACCAAATCCAGCAGACACTAATCTATCAGCAGAAATACCAGCTTTCACAACTAAATAATCTAAAACAGCCTTAGCTCTTCTTTCTGATAATTTTTTGTTACTAGCAGCTCTACCTTGACTATCTGTGTGACCTTGAATACTAAATTTAGCTTTAGAATATTCTTTCATGATCGCAGCAATTAAATCTAATTTACCAGAAACTCCAGCTCTAAAAGATGTTTTTCCTGAGTTAAAGTAAATAGCTCTTGCGAAATCATTTAATTTCTTTTCAGCTTCCTTAGTAATTAATACTTCTGGACATCCGTTGTTAGAAGCAACACCTGCTACATTAGGACATTTATCGTCTTTATCTAAAACGCTATCACCATCAGTATCTGGCCAAGGACAACCTGCGTTTGCTGCAGGACCTGCTACTGCAGGACACTTATCCTTACCATCAACTACACCGTCACCATCAGTATCAGGACATCCGTTGTTAGCTTTAGTTCCTTTTTCTGTAGGACAAGCATCGTCTTTATCAGCAATACCATCACCATCAGTATCAGGACATCCGTTTAAAGCTGCTAAACCAGCAACTTCTGGACATGCATCATCTGCATCCTTAATTCCGTCATTATCAGTATCAGGACATCCGTTAAATTCTTTTAATCCTGCAACCTCTGGACAAGCATCATCTTTATCGAAAACACCGTCACCATCAGTATCAGTACCACCAAATTTAAACACTAAACCAACTGAATGTTGGAAATGGTCTTGTACATTATCACTAAATTCTTTTTTACCACCAGTTTGAAAGTTTAAACCTAAGTTATCGTTAAACCAAGTATTGAAACCAAAACCTGCATTTAACATCCCTTCACCTTGATCAGCTAAAGAAGTGTAACCACCCCCTAAATATAC
Source organism: Tenacibaculum sp. AHE14PA (assembly GCF_019278465.1). Taxonomy (GTDB): domain Bacteria; phylum Bacteroidota; class Bacteroidia; order Flavobacteriales; family Flavobacteriaceae; genus Polaribacter; species Polaribacter bernardetii. The sequence continues at coordinate 2,054,929 of NZ_CP058983.1, forward strand.
ATAAGGATCAAACCAAGAAGTTTCACCTACTAAGTTATTTAAGTCATACTTTACGTTAGCATCAATAGCCCAGTAAAGTTCATCCATATCATTTTCACTAGCGAATGTTTCAATCTTGTTTATAGATCCTGCTAATTCTAAAGTAAAACCTTCGTTTAAGTATTTTCCTACAGTAATTCTAGATATTGATGGAAGTACATTCCAGTCACTAGTACCAATGTAATCTTTTGCATAATCTGAAAATTCAGAAGGAATTCTAACGTCTACAGCGTTAACTCCAAATCCTACAGCCCATGGGTTGTCAGAATCTTGTGCGTTTACCGTCCCTAAAGTAGCGAACGTAAACAAAGCTATCACAGCTAATTTGATTTGTTTCATTATAAAAAATTTAAATTAAAAGTTCGTTTATATATTTAGCAAATGTAAGTTGTTAAAACTTATTTACAAAAGCAAATCTACAAAAACTTACAATAAGTGCAAGATTTCGTTTAAGATATTTAAATCACTCCCAGCTCTTTCCCTACTTTTATAAAAGCTTTTATAGCTTTATCTAGGTGTTCTTTTTCATGTGCTGCGGACAATTGCACGCGTATTCTTGCTTTTTCCTTCGGCACAACCGGAAAGAAAAAACCTATCACATAAATACCCTCTTCTAATAATTTATTTGCCATATTCTGAGAAAGTTTTGCATCGTATAACATCACTGGAACAATTGCCGCGTCTGCTCCAACCAAATCAAAACCTGCTTTCTCCATTTCTGTTCTAAAGTAATTGGTATTCCACTCTAACTTATCTCTTAAAGAAGTATCGTTTGATATTAGATCAAAAACTTTTAATGCACCTCCTACTAAAGATGGCGCTAATGAGTTTGAGAATAAATACGGACGTGAACGCTGACGTAATATTTCTATAATTTCTTTTTTTCCTGTTGTGTAACCTCCCATTGCACCACCAAGTGCTTTTCCTAAAGTACCAGTTACAATATCAACACGATCCATTACATTTTTAAGTTCAACAGTACCACGACCTGTTTTACCGATAAAACCTGTAGCATGACATTCATCGACCATTACCATTGCATCGTATTTATCGGCCAAATCACAAATTTCATCAAGCTTTGCTACAATTCCATCCATAGAGAAAACTCCGTCAGTAACAATAATCTTAAAGCGGTGTTCTTGTTTATTTGCTTCAATCAACTGTGCTTCTAAAGAACTCATATCATTATTATCATAACGGTAACGAGCTGCTTTACACAAACGAACTCCGTCTATAATAGAGGCGTGGTTTAAACTATCTGAAATAATAGCATCTTCTTTTGTTAACAACGGTTCGAAAACTCCACCATTTGCATCAAAAGCAGCAGCATACAATATAGTGTCTTCTGTTGTATAAAATTCTGCAATTTTTGCTTCAAGCTCCTTATGAATATCTTGTGTTCCACAAATAAAACGAACAGATGACATTCCGAAACCATGCGTATCCATAGTGTCTTTTGCTGCTTGAATTACTTCTGGGTTATTTGACAATCCTAAATAATTATTTGCACAAAAATTAATTACTTCTTCCCCTGTGGCTATTTTTATAGCAGCATCTTGAGAAGATGTAATAATACGTTCTGATTTATACAATCCGGCGTCTTTAATCTCTTGAATTTCTTGTTGTAGTTGTTCTTTTATTTTTCCGTACATAATTTATATTTTATTTACATCTACAATCGATGTGGTATTTATATTTAAAAGGTCAAAGTTAATTGTTAAACTTCTTCAACCAAAATTTCTTCATTAATATATATAAGTAGTTTTTTATCAACCTTAAAATTCATCGATTTTAACACACGTTCGTATCGTAATAATTGCTGATGATAACTCTTGGATGGTTTTCCTGTTTTATAATCGATAATAGTTACTGCATTATTCGTATCAAGCACCAATCGATCGGGAATTAAAATCTGATTATCAACATCAACAATTTCACGCTCATTATATATAGTTACTTCTTGTGAATAATAATGCTGCAATTCTGAATGATTTACTATTTTATTAATATCTGTTTTAATCGTTTTTGCTTGTTCTTTATCTATTACACCTTGTTGCTCGTATTGATTCACTATTTTTTCTACATCGCGCTGGGTTGTAATTTTCGCCATCATTTCGTGAATCAAGTTTCCAAACTCAATTGCTTTTCCTTGCTCGGTATTCCACAGTTTTGAAGCACTTGCCAACATATGAATATTGTGCTCTTGCCAAGGCGTAGATATAAATTCTTCCTGAATCGCTGCTAAAGAAGTGATTTCTTTACGTTCACTTATTCTTGTTAAATTTCCAAAAGAGTATTCTAACTGATCATTATTCCATAGATTTTTTTCTTTTAGATAATTGATAAATATTCCTGAATAAAAATTAACATTCTCTTCTCCTTTAGCCGTAATTTTATATTCGGTAATTATATGCAACTGCTCTACAGAACGCGTTAAAGCAACATACAAAAGATTAAAATTATCTAATTCTAATTCTTCTCTTTGTTGATCGTATATTTCTAAACTTCGATCGTTTATAGCTTTTAAATCTTTATTAAACGGCACTAATAATTCCTTAAAATTTTCAAAGTCGGCAGGTAAATCATCTAACCAAATTTTCGGATTTATTTGTCGATAAATTTCTAAATCGTACGGAAAAATAACCACCGGAAATTCTAGTCCTTTCGATTTATGAATCGTCATAACCTGAACGGCGTTTCCACTTTCGGGAGCCACAATGCTTAAATTTGCTTTTTTATCTTCCCAAAAATCTAAAAACTCCTGAATACTCGTTCCTTTTCGTTGTTGCTCTAAAACCACATCTAAAAAGAATTGCACATAGGCATCTGAAGAATTTATCAATTTAAAACTTCGGATGATTTCCTCTACTTTTTCATAAAACGGTAATTGATGAAAATGTGTCAACTCAAAAGACACTTGATAACTTAATAACTCTTTAAAAATTGCATCATTCGGCTGATGAATCATTGCTGATATAAAAGCATGTTTTTCCGTTTTCAGCTCTAAATGATCGTGTAAGAAATACAAAACCTCTAACAATGCTTCTTTATCATTCGGATGCTGAATTACCTGTAAAACAGCAACAATAAAATTTACTTTCGAGCTATTTTGCAACAACAACGTTTCTGAAGAAATAATGTTAATTCCGTTTTCAGATAAATAATTTGCCACTGCAATTCCGTCTTTTTTCTTACGGACTAATACACAAATTTCATTTAAAGAAAAATCGGCTTCTAAACTTTTAATGGTTTCTAATATTTTCTTCGGATATTTTAAAGCCTCATCCTCTTTTTCTTCTTCCTTATCTAAAAAAGACAACGAAACGTATCCGCCTTTCTTTGCAGTTGTTAACTGCTTATTTCCTTCAATAAATAATTGTTTGTAATTTTCATTTTGAAGAAAATTTGACGTGTGCTGAAAAAATTGATTATTAAAATCAATTACCTCTGTATAACTTCTATAATTAGTCTCTAGTGTTTTTATTTCTTTCGGAACATGAAACGGATTCTCAACATCCGATCCTAAAGAAATAAACTGCTCTGCTTTACCGCCACGCCAGCGATAAATAGCTTGTTTACCATCACCTACCAACAATAAATTACTTTTTTCTTGTGCTAATGCATTGTCGATTAACGGAATTATATTTTGCCATTGTAACACTGATGTATCTTGCATTTCATCAATAAAATAATGCATAAACCGTTGCCCAATTCTTTCATAGATAAACGGCGCTGGTTGATCTTTAATATTGTCAGAAATTAATTGATTAAACTCAGCATTTAATCGAATATTATTTTCTTCTTTTATATGTGTTAACTCTAAATTAATATGATTTAAAACAGCTAACGGAATGATACTTTTTAATGCCAATTTGTTCATTAAAAATTGCTGATACAATTCCTCTGATTGACTGTATAAATTCAACAATTCAGGCAAAATGCTTTCAATGGCATTTTTTATATCGTCTGATTTTGACTTTGCATAAAAATTATTTTCTTCGATACGTTCGCGAAGCTTTGAATCTTCGAAAAACTTTGCTTTCTCTGGATTTTGAGACAACGCCAAAAAATGATTCGGCAACATAGAGCGATAAAAATCTTTATGATTTATTTGTTCCGTTTCTATAATCGCTATTCCCTGACTCCCAATTTCTATAAATCGCTTTTTTATCTCTTTTTGATATTTAGAAAGTTTAGTTTTTAAGTTGGTAAAATCAGCTAGCTTTTTATCCGCCAGCTTTCTAAAATGATTCGTATCGTCTTCATTTAATAAAATTCTAGAAAACTCATTAAGCTCCAACGAAATATCCCACGATTTATCATCATCTGCTTTATCAAGTGAAAAATCAATTAATAATTTCGTTAAATCTTTATCAGTTCCAATTTTAGAAATCAATACATCAACAGCTTCATTTAATAAAGAAACAGCATCCATTTCAACCTCAAAATTTAGCGACAATCCTAAATCGTACGCAAAACTTTTAATTATTTTATGGGTAAAACTATCAATCGTAGTAATTGAAAAAGCGGAGTAGTTTTGTAAAACAGCATCTAATATTTTTTTACTTCTACTTATAACAGTTTGTTTATCAATTTTAATTTCATTGATAATAATTTCAAACAAATCGTTTTCTTTTCCTTCAGAGAATTCTTGCAAATTTTCTAACACACGCTCTTTCATTTCACCAGCTGCTTTGTTGGTAAATGTAATCGCTAATATTTTCTGAAAAGTAAAAATATCATCAGAACTCAATAAAACTTTTAGATATTCTTTTACAAGTGTAAACGTTTTTCCGCTACCAGCAGAAGCATTGTACACCTCAAAATTAGAAGAATTTTGCACAGGTTATTTTTTTATGCAAAGTAACCTATTTAAAGAAAAAAAGAAAGAAGAGAACAGAAATATTGTTACTTACCCTCTAAATAAAAAGAAATCTTTTTTCATTGATTCGATCTTAGAATCGTCGTTTGTTATAATATAATCTATTGCCTTTTCGGTAAAAGCCCTCCCTTTTTTGGTAAGTGATATAATTTGATTTTCTATAACAATCATATTATTTTTTCTAGCTAAATCTACTACGGATTTTGCTTTTATTTTATGCCAATTTATATGCTCATTTAAATGATTAATATGTCTTTCTCTTTTTTCAGTATGATTATTTAAGTGCAACAAAAAAGTAAGCAATTGCACTTCTTTTTGTTGTTGCCTGTTTCTGTAAATTACTGAAATCAACCCTCTTTTGGGAGCCAATAAATACACAAAGAAGAAAACTAAACCAAGCATGCTAATCATAGATCCAGATATTGAAGCATCTAGCCAATGCGCTACCCAATAACCCGAAATAGCCGAAAACACGCCAAATAACCCTGAAAAAACTAACATTTTCTTTAAATCATTCGTTAATAAATAAGCGGTTGCCGCTGGCGCAATCATTAAAGCTACAACTAATATTGCTCCGACTGCATCAAAAGCTCCGACGGTTGTTATAGATGCCACGCTCATTAACCCGTAGTGAATTACAATTGGCGAAAAGCCCAAGGCAGTTGCTAAACCAGCATCGAACGTGCTTATTTTTAGCTCTTTAAAAAAAGCGATTAAAAGGCCTAAGGTAATTACCAATATTGTTCCTATGATCCATAATGATTTAGGTCCGATATCTGTTCCGTTAATTATTAATCTATCAAACGGTGCGAAAGCCAATTCACCCAATAAAACAGCGTCTACATCTAAATGAACATCGTTTGCGTTTTTGGCTATTAAAAGTACACCAATACTAAACAATGCCGGAAAAACTAAACCAATTGCCGTATCTTCTTTTACCAATTTTGTTTTCTGAATATACTCAACCAATACCACGGTTAAAATTCCTGATAAGGCTCCCATTAAAATCAATAAAGGAGAATTTAAATCGTGTGTAATAAAAAAACCGATTACCAAACCAGGTAAAATCGAGTGACTAATAGCATCGCTAATTAAGGCCATTTTCCGTAATACCAAAAACACACCAGGTATTGCACAAGCTACTGCTACTAAACTTGCTATTAATTGTATTTCTATCTGAGCACTACTCATTTTCTACATGTTGATTATACAAATTACCTGCAAACTGGTATCCTTCCTCCGTCATCGACCACATTTTACCTTGCACTTTTATATATTTTTTTTCTTCTAATTCTTTTAAAGTACCTCTGGTATACCCTTGAAAGTTGTTTAATATTTTCACCGCATGCGGATGCGATTTATCTTCGTGTGTTTTTACCAAATCAAACATAAAAGACAGGGTTTTATGTAATTGTAAATCTCTTCTATTTTTTAAAAAACGAATTTGACGAAAAAGCAATCCTCTTGAAGGTGAAAATATAAATGAAAACACTACAAATACTGCGGCAACTAACACAATTACAGGTCCTGTAGATAAATTAGATTCACTTGCACTAATTCCTGTACCAATAACTCCAGCAAGCAAACCAAAAACAGCTGCTAAAACCACCATCGTGCTTAAACTATTTGTCCATTGACGCGCTGCTGCTGCTGGCGCCAACAACATAGCACTCATTAAAACAACACCTACTGTTTGCAATCCTAAAACAATTGCTAATACGATGAAACAGGTTATTAAAGCATCAATAAATTTTATATTAAAACCTAAGGTTTTTGCATAATCTGCATCAAATAATAAGAGTTTAAATTCTTTCCAAAAAAGTAATAATACCACTAAACAAATAGCCGTTACTATAGCCATAAACCAAACATCTTTAATTAACAATGTTGCTGCCTGACCAAATAGAAATTTATCTAAACCTGATTGATTTGCGTTTGGTAATTTCTGAATAAAAGTTAAAAGTAACATTCCGAATCCGAAGAAAACAGAAAGAATAAGACCTAAAGCAGTATCTGTTTTTAAGTGTGTGTTTTTTACAATTCCGCGTATCCAAAAAGCTCCTATTAATCCACTTATCAAAGCTCCTAGTAACAAAATATTAGTATCTTTTGTGCCTGTAATTAAAAATGCAATGGCAATACCAGGTAATGATGCGTGTGAAATTGCATCGCCCAATAAACTTTGTTTTCTTAACACTGCAAAACTACCTAGCATACCACAAATAGCGCCTAAAATTGCAGTACCAATAGTAATTGTTCGAAGTGTATAATCTGTAAAAACGAGTCTAAAATATTCAGAAAAGTCGATAGTAGTTAGTTTTTAGAGGTTAGTATTTTTGTTACGCAAATATTTTTGTAGACCTATAATCATCTTTGAAAGTTCTACTAATTTTTCACGAATTTCATTTTCAGATTCTTCAGAAATAAAATTTTGTCGTTTTGCAATAGAAACACAAACAACACATTCATTTGTAGAACCTAATGCTATTTGCAAAAATCTATTAAACTGTTTGTCTGTATCTGCTGAACCTTCAGCAATATTTAATACAATAGAAACAGCTGCTCTATTAAATTGAGATTTCAACCCATAACGTTCTGTATCTGGAAAATTATTTGATGTTTCATAAGAAAAATCGACAAATTCAAGTGCTTTTTGATACACTTTCAAATCTTCAAACTTGAATTTTATTTCTCTCATTTTTATTGATTTTTTTTCTAACCTCTATTCACTAAAATCCAAAAAACTTATTGCTGTACACTTACTTTATAGTTAATTCCGTAAGTTTTCGTTAGATTATCATCGTTAAAAATTTCTTTTACAGGACCTGTTGCAATCTTCTTTACATTTAAAAAAGTTACCCAATCGAAATATTCAGGAACGGTTTGCAAATCGTGATGCACTACAACCACTGTTTTTCCTGCTTTTCGTAATTCTTTTAAAATATTGATAATGGTGATTTCTGTAGTTGCATCTACTCCCTGAAAAGGTTCATCCATAAAATAGATGGATGCGTCTTGTGCCAATGCTCTGGCTAAAAAAACACGTTGTTGTTGACCTCCTGAAAGCTGAGAGATTTGCCTGCTTTTAAAAGCTAACATCCCCACTTTTTCAAGTGCTTCTAATGCTGTTTTTTTTTGTGATTTCCCTGGGCGTTTTATCCAACCTAAACTTCCATAGGTTCCCATCATAACAACATCTAAAGCTGTGGTAGGGAAATCCCAATCTACACTTCCTTTTTGCGGAACATAAGCAACTAATTTTCGTTGTTTATCATATGGTTTCCCATAAATAGAAACACTTCCTGCAATGGGATTTATAATTCCTAAAATAGATTTTATTAAGGTAGATTTTCCTGCGCCATTTGGCCCAACAATCGCCATTAAAACTCCTTCAGGAATGGCTAAATCAATATCCCAAAGTACTGGCTTGTAATTATAAGCAACTGTTAAATCATCTACCGTTACTGCGTATTTTGTTTCCATATTATTTTAATGCGTTAACAATCGTATTCACGTTTGCTTTATACATACCTATATAAGTTCCTTCTTTTGTTCCTGCATTTCCTAATGCATCAGAATATAATGTTCCGCCAATTACAACATCTTGTCCTTTAGATTTTACAGCTTCCTGTAAAGCTTCAATAGTTCGTTTTGGAACAGAACTTTCTACAAAAATTGCTTTTACATTATTTGCTATGATAAATTTTGCTAACTTCTGAACATCCTGAACACCAGCTTCTGTTGCTGTTGATAATCCTTGTAAGCCTACAACATTAAATTGATGCTGATTTCCAAAATAATTAAAAGCATCGTGTGCAGTTACCAAAATTCTTTTTTCTATTGGCAATTCGTTTATTTTGCTTTCAACCTCTTTGCTTAGAGCTACTAGTTTCTCTAAATATTCTTTCGCGTTTTGCTGATAAAAAGCAGCGTTTTTGGCATCAATTGCTGCTAATTTTTCTGTTACATACGATGTTATCTTCCTCCAGTTATTAAGATCAAACCAAATATGAGGATCGTAATTTGAAGCGAATAACGCTGAGCTTATCAAGTTCTTCTTATTAATTACATCAGAAACAACAACCGTTTTTTTATTTTGATGTTGCATTTTCTCAAAAACCTCTTCTAATTTCCCTTCTAAATGTAATCCGTTATAAATAACAACATCAGCATTAAATAATTTTGAAACATCACCTTCACTAGCTTTATACAAATGCGGATCTACTCCTGCACCCATTAAACCTTTAACCTCTAATTTATCGCCTCCAATATTCTTTACTAAATCGGTAATCATCGTAGTGGTTGTAACTACTTTTAATTTACCGTTTTCGTTTTTTGCTTTTTTACCACAACTTACTGCTAATAAGATTACAAATAATAATGCTATTCTTTTCATCTTAATTTTTTTGTATATAAATATTGTTTGCTACTTTATTTGAAATCGTCATTTCTTTCTCGTTGATTTTCACTAAAAAAGAGTCATCAAAAGGTTCTTTATCTAACACTTGTATATTGAGTCCTAATCCGATTTCTTGCTTGTCTAAAAAACGCAAAAACTCAGAAGAAGTATCATTTACACCTACACAAACTCCTTTTTCGTTTTTTTGCAATGTAGCTAACAAGCTTTTTTTTATTTGAGGTAAATTCCCATCCTTATCAGGAATTGGATCTCCATGTGGATCTCTTTTAGGATGTCCTAAAAAGGCATCTAACTCGTCTATTAGTTTTGGCGATTTTATATGCTCTAATTGCTCTGCTACTTCATGCACTTCATCCCAAGAAAAATTAAGTTTTTCTACCAAAAAAACCTCCCACAATCGATGTTTACGAATAATGCTAGCCGCAGTTTTTTTTCCGAGCTCGGTTAACGTAACACCTTGATACTTTTTATAAACAACCACTTCTTTATCAGATAGCTTTTTAATCATATCTGTTACCGAAGAAGCTTTTGTTTTTAACCGCTTAGCAATAGCATTTGTGCTAATTCCTTTATCAGATATTGCTGCTAGGTGATAAATGGTTTTTATATAATTTTCTTCTGACTGACTAAACATTGTATTTTTTTGACTTTACAAATATATAAATTTTCATTTATATAAAATAATTTTTAGTCTTATCTAAAAATTATTTTACCTTTGTAGAAAAATAATAAATAAAGTACCCATGAAAAATGCTGTTTTTTTAATTATTCTATTTGCAACCACCTTTATAAAAGCACAAATAATTACAGGAAAAACAACCAACCTAAAGGGAGAGACAATCCCTTTTGTAAACATTCTCGTAAAAGGAACAAACATTGGAACAACAACTGATGAAAACGGAAATTACACGATAGAAACATCAAAAAATAAATTTGTTTTAATTACTTCTTCTATTGGGTTTTTATCAGAAAGAAAAAACATCAACTTAAAATCATCAGAAGAAAAAAAAGTAGATTTTATTTTAACTGAAACTGCTGAGATTTTAGATCAAGTTACTGTAACAGGAACAAGAACGGATAGGCGAAGTACTAAAAACCCTGTAATTGTAAACGTAATTAACAGTGAAACTTTAGCAGACGTACAAGCATGCAACTTATCTGAAGGTTTAAAATTTCAGACCGGCTTACGTGTAGAAACTGACTGCCAAACTTGTAATTACACGCAATTACGTATGAACGGATTGGCAGGTGGTTATTCTCAAATATTAATAAATGGACGACCAATTTTTAGTCCACTAACCGGTTTATATGGTTTAGAGCAAATACCTACCAATATGATAGATCGTATTGAAGTTGTTCGCGGTGGCGGCTCTGCATTATACGGATCGAGCGCTATTGGTGGTACTGTTAATGTGATTACTAATGTTCCTAAAAAAGACGATTATAGTATTCAATACACTTATCAAAATTTTAAAGGCGCTTCAGATCATATCATTGCTGGTAATGCAACCGTTGTTAATGATGCTAAAAATGCTGGAATTTCTTTTTTCATAAATAATAGAGCTCGAGAAATTTACGATCATAATGGCGATAACTTCTCTGAATTACCACAATTAAAAAACAACTCATTTGGTACTAATTTGTTTTTCTTACCAACAGAAAATCAGAAGTTAGAAATTAACTTCAGTAAAATGAATGAATATCGTTATGGCGGCGAAATGATTAAAAACGCACCGCATTTTGCATTACAATCCGAAGAAAGAACACATGATGTATATGTTGGTAATATTGATTATCAAATTAATTTTAATGAAGATAAAAGCTCATTAATTACCTATTTTGCTTCTCAATACACCGCCAGAGATCATTACACAGGTATTCGCCCAGAAATAGGAACTCAAGAAGATACAGTTCATTTAGCAAATCCGCCTTATGGAAATTCAGAAACTACTACGTTTCAAGGTGGAATTCAGTTTAATCATAAACTAGAAGATTTCTTACAAGGAAATAATGTATTAACTATTGGTGGTGAATTTGTACAAGATGATGTGTATGACGAAATTGTTGCTTACAAATATGTTGTTGATCAGATTACTAAAAACTACGGTTTTTTTTTTCAGAGTGATTGGGAAATAAACGAAAAGTGGAATTTACTTGCAGGTGTTCGTTACGATCATCATAAATTAGATGCTTTAAAAAGAGACGGAACCAAAAAATTAATCACCAACAACGTGGCAAGTCCACGAGTTTCTTTACTTTTTAAACCTTTTGAGAAAACACAAATAAGAGCCACTTGGGGAACAGGATTTAGAGCACCACAAGCTTTTGATACCGATTTACACATTGCTTTTGCAGGTGGTGGAATATCGAGAGTACAACTTGCTAATGATTTAAAAAGAGAACGCTCTAATAGTTATACCGTTTCTTTTAATTACGATCAACCAACCGAACATTATATATACGGCTTTACGGTTGAAAGCTTTTATACCAACTTAAAAGATGCTTTCTTTTTAGAAGCGATAGGTGAAGATGAATTTGGTGAAGTTTTTGAAAAAAGAAATGGTAATGGCGCTATTGTAAAAGGAATAACTTTAGAAACAAGATTGAACTACGATGGAATTTTTCAGTTTGACGCTGGTTTCACATATCAATCGAGTAAATACAATACTGCCGTTAATAATTCCGATGCTTTAAATCCGAAAAAAGAATTTTTACGCACTCCAACTACTTACGGATATGCAACAGCAACATACACTCCTAATCAGAAATTTAAGACCGCTTTAAATTTAGTGTATACAGGTAAAATGGATGTATTACACTTAGCTTCTGATTTAAACTTAGCGAATGACGAATATTTTAAATCACCAAACTTCTTTAATCTAGGAATTAAAACAAGCTATAATTTTGAATTAGAAAAGTTAGATAGTAATATCGAATTTTTTGTAGGTGTTAAAAACCTTTTTGATGCTTATCAAACAAATTTCGACGTAGGCAAGGAACGTGATAGTAACTTTATTTATGGTCCTGCAAACCCAAGAACTTACACATTAGGCTTTAAAATATTTAAATAACCTATTAACACATACAATATACTGAAACCGGGAAGCTTATGTAAGCTTTTCGGCTTTTTCATAATCTACAGTTAATATTCTCGTAACAAAACAAGCCTTTATTAACATTTAAGAAACATTCTAATAAAACAAGGATAATTTACCTGTAACATTCGCTTTACAATATAACGTCAGATTTGCATTGTATTTAAAACGTAAGTTAATTAGAATGAAAAATTTAATATTAATAGCTCTTTTAGGCCTTTGCAGTTTTGTTTATTCACAAGATAAAGGAACCGTTAGTGGTCTTGTTACAGATAAAGAGATGAACAATGAAGCATTGCCATTTGCCAATGTTTTTATTAAAGGAACAACTGTTGGAGGAACTACAGATTTTGATGGTAAGTATACACTTAATGCTCCTGTCGGAAATCAAATAATAGTTTTTAGTTTTGTTGGTTATCAAACCATAGAAAAACAAATTATTGTTAAAGCCAATCAAACAATAACCGTTAACCAACAATTAGGAGCAAACGAAGGTGTTGCTTTAGATGAAATTGAAATTAAAGGTAGCACAAGTAAAGATAAAGCAAGTGCTTTATTACTTGAACAAAAAAAGGCCGTTGTTATTAAAGAAAGTATTGGCGCTGAAGAGCTATCATCAAAAGGAATATCTGATGCGGCAGGAGCGGTTTCTAAAATTTCTGGAGTTTCTAAGCAAGAAGGTTCAAGCAATGTATATGTTCGGGGTTTAGGAGATCGTTATTTAAATACCACAATGAATGGTTTATCATTACCATCAAACAACATTGCTAAGAAAAACATCGATTTAAATTTATTTCCTTCTGATATTATCCAAAACGTATCTATCAGTAAAGCTTATTCTTCTACTTTTTATGGAGATTTTGCTGCAGGTAATATCGATGTTTCTTCAAAAGAATATAAAGGTAACGGATTTGTAGAGGTAAATCTTAGTTCTGGTGTAAACTCTAGAGCAATGGGGCAAGATTTTAAAAAGAGCGAAGGAACTGGTGATTTTGGTTATTATAATAGGTTTAAACACAATCCGTATGCAGTTGTGCTTTCTCATGGTGTAGATCCTATAAATGCTAGCAGCCCTATTAACAATTCTATTGGTATTAATGCTGGTAAATCTTTTGATTTTAATGACGAATCTAGATTAAGCCTTTTTGGAACCGCATCATTTAGTAGAAATTTTGAATATAGAGAAGGACCTGTTGTAGATTTTTCTAATGTATTTAAAAAGAAATATCCTAACGCACAAGAATACTCTTACTCAACTTCTACAACAGCAATGTTAAGTGCTTTTTATAAAATTAATAGCGACCATAAATTAAAATTCACCTCTCTTTTCTTAAACAATTCTGGTGATGAAGTTGGTTACTATGGTTATAAAGGTTTAGGTGAAAACAGAGATGCTTTAAGAAATACTGATGAAGGTTTTTATCAAATGAATGTGCAATATAACCAAGATCTTGTTTTTGTAAATCAAGTAACCGGTGATCATAAATTTGAGGATGACAAACTAAAATTAACCTGGGGTATTGGTTACAATAATGTTTTTGCTCACGAACCAGATAGAAAAAGAATAAGCTTAGAGAACTTTCAATATTCTCTAGACAATGACCCTAATACAAACCCTGTTTTCTTTACTAATAACTCTTTTGATAACCAACGTTATTTTCAAAAAATTATTGATGAGGAATTAAATAGTAGAATAAACTTAACTTATAAAACTTCAGAAAACCTAGCTTTAAACTTTGGGTATAACGGAAGAATTAAAGAAAGAAGTTTTGAAAATATTAGATATGGCTACGACATTTTAAACAAACAATTTGAAGTAACAGATGTTAATAATCTTAATGCTATTTTTAACATAAATAATGCCCAAATATTTAAAGACCAAACAGGTAAAATATTTAAACTAGATGCTTTTAGAAACATCCCTGGATATGAAAATGGTAACATTGCTAGTTTACCTGGTTTAAACGAAAACACCTATGATGGTCAATTAAAAATACATGCAGGTTATGTTTCTGCTGAAATAAGCGCAGGAGAAAAATGGGTGATTGTACCTGGTATTAGACTTGAATCTTTCAATCAAAATATTAATTATAATGTTATTAATATTAACCCGAATGACCCTGGTTACAGAAGCGCTTCTGAAACGTTTTTCTTACCAAGTTTAAACCTTAAATACGCATTAAACGAAGATCAAAACTTACGTTTTAACTTTAGTCAAACTGTATCTGTTCCAGAGTTTAAAGAAGTAGCTCCTTTTATATACGAAGGTATTGGACAAAGAGTTGGTGGTAATCCTGATTTATTAGACGACCCATCATTTTCTAAAGTATTTAACATCGATTTAAAATATGAATGGTTTATTTCTAGAGATGAAATAGTATCTATCGCTGCATTCGGAAAACAAATTAACAACCCTGTAAACCTTGTAATAGCGAATAGTGCAGCAGGTAACCAACGTTATTTTAGAACAGGAGATAAAGCTACTGTTTTAGGTGTAGAGCTAGAGGTACGTAAAAACTTAATAAAAAATGAAGATGATGAAACAGTAATTTCTACTGGTTTTAACTTTACTTACATGCACACAAAACAAGATTTAAAACAAAACATCTCAGGTCTTTCTCGCTACAGCACAACCTTTAATAGAGATAGTGATGAGCTTCAGGGTGCATCTCCTTTCTTAATAAACGCAAACATTAATTATAGTCCGATAAGTTTTAAAAACTACAAGCCAATTACCTCGATCGTTTTCTCTTATTTTTCAGACAGAATAGACGCTTTAGGAGCTGGTGCATTAGGAAACATTATCGAAAAAGGAGTACCAACTTTAGATTTTGTTTGGAAGAATAAAATTGGTGAAAAATGGGAAGTAAACTTAAAAGCTAAAAACTTATTAGACCCATCAATAAAAAGAGTTAGAGAAAACACTTCTATAGGAGATGTTATTTTATCTGAATATAAAAGAGGAACGAATATAGGCTTAGGTCTTAAATACAAATTTTAACAACTAAATAAAAACACTTATTAAACTTTAAAAAAATGAAAAACAATTTTTTATTAGGATTAGCAATTGCAACTACATTATTAACATCATGTGGTGAGGATGGTACTGCTGACATCGTTATAAACGACAACAGCATAACAAACAACAACAACGGTGGTACAAACCCTACAACCGGTGAAAATGTTGAATTAAGAGGAAACTATACAAATGATTTAACTTTAGATGCTTCTAAAAACTATACGATAACAGGACCAACAATTTTTGAAGATGGTACAACATTAACAATACCAGCTGGTACAGTTATAAAAGCAGCTGCTACAGGTGCTGATGTATATTTAGCAATTGCACAAGGAGCTAAAATAATGGCCGAAGGTACTTCTAGTCAACCAATTATTTTTACATCAAGTGCAAATACACCAAATGCCGGTGATTGGGGTGGTTTAATTTTATTAGGAAAGGCTCCTATAAACTCTGTAGTTGGTGGTACTGCTACTTCTACTTCAGAAATTGCAAGTTTACCTTACGGTGGAAATATTGCTGATGATAACTCTGGAAAATTAAGTTATGTAAGAGTAGAATATTCTGGTGGTAAAGCTGATGGGTCTTCAGAAAACAACGGATTCTCTTTTTATGGA
The DNA here is from genome assembly GCF_019278465.1 of Tenacibaculum sp. AHE14PA. GTDB lineage: Bacteria > Bacteroidota > Bacteroidia > Flavobacteriales > Flavobacteriaceae > Polaribacter > Polaribacter bernardetii. Next base: position 2,071,001 of record NZ_CP058983.1, read on the forward strand.
GTCGGTAATGCAACTACTGTAGAATATATTCAAATGTTTGAGGGAAAAGATGATGGAGTTGAATTCTTTGGTGGTACTGTAAACGTAAGTAATGTTTCTGTAGTAAATGCAGAAGATGATTCTATCGACTGGACAGAAGGATATTCAGGAACCATTACAAATGCTTATGTAAAGCACGGAACTGATCATGATAAAGGATTTGAATGCGATGGTTATAATACAGATATAGGAAACTTATCTAGCACTAACTTCTTTTCTAAGCCTACTGTAACAAACGTAACTATTGAAGGTTTAGGCTCTGGTACTGAAAATGAAGCTATCCGTTTAAGAGCTGGTACACAAGGTATATTTAACAATGTTTTATTAGTAGGTTTTGCTGAAGGATTTGATCTTGATGGTGATAACACAGATAACCCAACTGGTAAAGGAGTTACAGAAGGTAATTTAAAAGCTACTGATGTAAAATTTGAGGATATTACTGTTAAAGTAAAAAATGATACAGGTGTTGCTTTTACGACAGCAGACTTTATGACTGAAAACGCAGCTGCTACAGGTACAGATTATGCTACATGGGGAGCAGGTTGGACTAGAAAATAATTTTTATTTTTAATAAAAAAAACCGAGCAATTGCTCGGTTTTTTTATGCTTTTAATTTTTTATCAAACTGTATAATAAATCTTCTAGTTTTTTTAATTCTTTAGGTGGGTTACCAGCATCAAAACTTGATGATACATATTCCTTACCTTTTAGTACTATAGTCATTTTACCTATTAAAGCCATATCAGTAGCTCTATTATTGGTTGGTGCTTTTAAATCGGCTATTTCAGCTAGCTTTATTAAACTTACCAACTCATTTAAACTCCTTAATTGTTTCTTAGAAAGCTCATATACACCTTCTTTTTTGGGTAATTTATAAGACACCTCTTTAGCATCAACATTAATTAATGTCATACTTCCTCTTGTTCGAGCTTCATACTTAATACTATCAAAACTCTTATCTATATTTTGTGAGGCACAACTCATGGTTAATAGCATAAAAAAAGGTATAATTATTTTTAAATATTTCATTTGTTTAAATTTTAAGGCCACATGTAAATATAAAAAAAGACACCTTAAATAAGGTGTCTTTTAAAATTATATAGTAGGTTTAAATTTACTTCAACTTCTTCTTAACTGCTATTTCAGTATAAGCTTCAATTACATCTCCTTCAGCAATATCATTGTATCCTTTTATTTGAACACCACAATCATACCCTTTTGTTACTTCTTTAACATCATCTTTGAAACGTTTTAATGCAGTTAATACACCATCGTGAACAACAATTCCGTCTCTAATAATACGTATTTTAGAATCTCTTGTTATTTTACCACTCATTACCATACAACCTGCAATGTTACCAACTTTAGAAATTTTATAAACTTCTCTAATTTCAATATTTCCAAGAATTTCTTCTTTCATATCAGGAGATAACATTCCTTCCATGGCATCTTTAAGATCGTTAATAGCATCATAAATAATAGAATATGTTCTAATATCTACTTCTTCTCTATCTGCTACTACACGTGCATTTCCTTGCGGACGTACATTAAATCCTACAATAATGGCATCAGATGCTGTTGCTAATAATACATCAGATTCTGTAATTGCTCCAACTCCTTTATGTAAAATATTTACTTGAATTTCTTCAGTAGATAATTTCTGGAATGAATCTGTTAAGGCTTCTACCGAACCATCTACATCTCCTTTTAAGATAATGTTTAATTCTTTGAAATCTCCTAACGCAATACGACGACCAATTTCTGCTAATGTTAATGTTTTTTGAGTTCTTACAGATTGCTCTCTTTGTAATTGAGAACGTTTTGCTGCAATTTGTTTTGCTTCACGCTCATCTTCAAACACATTAAACTTATCACCTGCTTGTGGTGCACCGTCTAATCCTAATATTGATACAGGTGTAGATGGTCCGGCAACTGAAACTTTGTTTCCTTTATCATCAAACATAGCTCTTACTTTACCACTATGCTTACCTGCTAAAATATAATCTCCAATTTTTAATGAACCTGTTTGTACTAAAATTGTAGATACATATCCTCTACCTTTATCTAGTAATGCTTCAACAACTGCTCCTGTTGCAGTTCTATTTGGATTTGCTTTTAATTCTAAAATTTCTGCTTCAAGTAATACCTTTTCTAATAACTCAGGAATTCCTTCCCCTGTTTTAGCTGAAATATCTTGAGACTGAATATTACCTCCCCATTCTTCAATCAATAAATTCATCTGCGATAATTGTGTTTTCACATTATCTGGATTTGCATTTGGTTTATCAATCTTGTTAATAGCAAAAATAATTGGCACACCTGCTGCCTGAGCATGAGAAATAGCTTCTTTTGTTTGTGGCATTACATCATCATCTGCTGCAGCTACAATAATTACTAAATCTGTTACTTGAGCTCCACGCGCACGCATTGCTGTAAAGGCCTCGTGACCTGGTGTATCTAAAAATGCTATTTGTTGATCTCCAACGTTCACTGAATATGCACCAATATGCTGAGTAATACCTCCTGATTCACCTTCAATTACATTCGCCTTACGGATGTAATCTAACAATGATGTTTTACCGTGATCTACGTGACCCATTACCGTAATAATTGGTGCACGTGTTATTAAATCTTCTGGCTTGTCTATAACTTCTTCAATAGATTCTTCTACCTCAGCGCCAACAAATTCTACTTTATGATTAAATTCTTCAGCAACAATAACTAATGTTTCAGCATCTAAACGCTGATTCATTGTTACCATCATTCCTAACATCATACATGAAGAAATAATGTTTGTTACAGGAACATCCATCATTGTAGCAACTTCACTTACAGTAACAAATTCAGTTACTTTTAAGATCTTATTGTCTAATGCTTGAGCTTCTAATTCCGCTTCAGTATGCTCTCTGTGTGCATCCCTTTTATTTCTACGGTATTTAGCTCCTTTACCTTTTTTAGATTTACCTTGAAGTCTTTCTAAAGTTTCACGTACTTGTTTTTGTACTTCTGCTTCTGTAGGTTCTTCTTTTTTAACAACTGCCGATCTTTGTCCTGGTCTTCCTCTTCCTCCTGGACGACCAACACCACCTCTTCCTGTTGGACGACCAACACCACCACCTCTTGTAGAAGGTCTTGCTGATGTTCCTGGTTTTGCAGTTCCCGGCTTACTAATTCTTTTACGCTTCTTTTTATCAGCGTCAGATTTAGCATCTGGTTTTTTCTTCTTAGGTCTTTCAAATTGCTTTAAGTCAATTTTTTGACCTGTAATTCTAGGACCGTCAAGTTTTTTATACTGAGTTTTAAGTTTCTCAGCGTTTTCTGGAGTAACCTCTACTGGTTTCTCTTCTTTCACTTCTTCCACTTTTTTCTCTGCTACTTTTTCAGTTGGTTTTTCTTCAACCTTTTTCGGAGCCTCCTTTACTATTTTAAACTTTGCTTTTACTGGCTCTTTTCTTTCAATCTTAGCTGTAGGTGCTTTAGTTTTCTTTTCAACCACTTTTTCAGTTGATTTCTCAACCTTTTTAGCTTCTTGAACAGGAGTTTCTTCTTTAGGTGTTTCTTCAACCTTTTTCGGAGCTTCTTTTGTAGGTGATGGCTTTTCTTCAACTGCTTTACCAGTTTTCACATCAATCTTACCTACAGTTTTAAGCTCTAATTTTTTAGCTTTAGCTTTTAAAACTTCTTGCTTTTTAGCTTCGTCTTCTACCCTCTTCTTCTCTTGCTCTTCTTCTACTTGTAGACGAATAGCTTCCTTTTCTTTACGCTTTTCTTCGCTTACTTCCTTAGAGGCTACTTTCTTAGATTTATCTGTTTGAAAACCATCAAATAATATTTGATATTCTTTATCAGAAATTTTAGTAGTAGGACGAGCTTCTATTTCATGACCACTTTTAGCTAAGTGTTCTACAGCTCTATCTAAAGAAATGTTTAATTCTCTTAATACTTTATTGAGTCTTAATTTGTTGCCTTCAGCCATAAATTATTTTATACTTTATATTCAAAAAACACACTTTATACTTTCGTATAGTTACGTTCTTTTTCTTTTAATGTCAGATTTTGTATTGATTATCATCAATTTTGCAGGAGACTGACTTCCTTTACTTTCTTTTATTCTTCGAATTCTTCTCTTAAAACTCTCTGAACATCTAATATTGTTTCTTCTTCTAAATCGGTTCTTTGTACTAACATCGAAACGTCTTTCTCAAGAACACTCTTTGCTGTATCTAAACCTATTTTTTTGAATTCTGCAATTACCCAAGCTTCAATTTCATCAGAAAACTCTGTTAACTCAACATCTTCTTCTTCTAAACCTTCACGCTGCACATCTATTTCGTAGCCTGTTAATTCACTAGCTAAACGAATATTTACTCCTGATCGCCCAATTGCTTTAGATACTTCTTCTGGCTTTAATAGAACACTTACACGTCCTTTCTTACCATTTTTCTCTTCCTCGTAAGGCTTAATATCTACCGATGTTACTTTTGCAGGGCTTAATGCTCTTGCTATAAATAACGGCTCGTTTTTAGTGTAATTGATTACATCGATGTTTTCGTTTCCTAATTCACGAACAATACCGTGAATACGAGATCCTTTTACACCAACACAAGCTCCTACAGGATCAATTCTATCATCATAAGAATCTACCGCTACTTTTGCTTTATCACCAGGTATTCTTGCAACACCTTCAATAGTAATTAATCCGTCAAAAACTTCTGGTATTTCTTGTTCAAATAATTTTACTAAGAAAGCTGGTGAAGTTCTTGATAATATAATAGCAGGTTTATTACCTCTTAATTCTACCGTCTTTATAACTCCACGAACAGCATCTCCTTTTCTGAAAAAATCTGAACGAATTTGCTCACTTTTTGGTAAAACGATTTCGTTTCCTTCATCGTCTAACAAAATTACTGCATTATGTCGGATATGGTGCACTTCAGCACTATAAATTTCACCTTCTAACTCTTTAAATTGCTTAAAGATGTTTGTACTATCGTGCTCGTGTATTTTAGAAATTAAATTTTGGCGTAATGCTAAAATAGCACGTCTTCCTAAATCGATTAACTTTACTTCTTCTGATACATCTTCACCGATTTCAAAATCTGGTTCAATTCTTCTTGCTTCTGCAAGCTCTATTTCTTCATTATCATCTTCTGAAAAACCATCAGCAACTACTACACGGTTTCTCCAAATTTCTAAATCCCCTTTATCTGGATTAATAATTATATCAAAGTTATCATCAGATCCAAACCTACGTTTTAATGCTGCACGAAATACTTCTTCTAAGATAGACATTAGTGTTACCCTGTCTATACTTTTATTATCTTTAAACTCTGAAAATGATTCAATTAACGCAATATTTTCCATTTCATTCTCTTATTAAAATATGATCTTCACTTTTGCTTCTTTAATCTCTTCATACAATAAAACCATTGTTTTCTCTACCGTATGTTTTCCTTTACCAATTGGTTTAGGTTCTCTCGCTTTCCAAAACAATGTAATAGTATCTTCAGTTGCTTCGGTTAACGTTCCTTCAAATTCTTCTGTTGCTGTTTTAACTTTTAGAATTCTACTAATATTCTTTTTATACTGACGCTTCACTGTAAGCGCATGTGCAATATCTGGTGTTGTAACCTCTAAAGAAAAATCTTCTTCTTCTCTATCTAAATTATGCTCTATTTTTCTACTAATACGCATACATTCATTTAAAGGTACTCCTGAATCACCATCAACAATCACTTTTATTTTACTGTTCGCTAAAAATTGCAAATCGATTAAATATAACGATTCGTTCTCTTGCAAAGCTTCCTGTAATAATTCTTTTACTTTTTCTTGATTCATCCTGAGGTATAAAAAGAGGGGACTCTCGTCCCCTTCCATCCATCTAATTAATAAATTTGCTGCAAAGATAGTAAGTTATTCATTAACACGCAAATATCTTCTTCTTCAAAATACTTCACGTAAACAGAAAGAATTATCTACTTAAATATACCGCTATCATGATAAAAAGACTCAGTTTTATAAATTACGATGCGTTTTATTGTTCCTTAAAAATCAAAAGCTAAAACACTTAATATACTTATTGGTTAGTATCTAGCCAATTTTGCACTCTTAATTCGCTATTCTTTTTTACATCTAACCAAAATAAATTAATATCTCCTGCGTGATAATTCTTAAGAAATGACATAAAAAAACGCAATGGAAATTTAGGATTTGTAGACCAAACTAAACCGTCTGTAATTTCAATTTTTAATGCTTGACAATATAAATTACCATTGCTATATAAAAAACCTTTATGCTCTTTTAACGCTGTAGTTTTAGATGCATCCCAATTTATTGGGTTTGTTGTTACGCTTCCTTTATACCAATCTTTATTTTTAGGGAAATTCCCTTTCTTAAAAGTATTCCAAGAAACAAAACCTCCTATTTCTTCTGGAGAATCCATCGGCTTAATTGTTTTAAACTCGTTAGGTGCTACGCGCATCCCAGGAATATAAGCTGCTACTAACCTGTTTCGGAGTGGTTTTTCATCAAAAAAATCTTTTAATAATCGAATTGCGTGCCTAGAACCCTGACTATGACCTGCAATTATAATAGGTCGATCATTGTTATACTTTTTTAAATATACTTGAAAAGCATTTTTCACATCTTCATACGCTAAACCTAAAGCCTTATTGCCTCCTTTTTTATGCTTTTTATTAAAAGACCGGTAATGTGCTTGTCTATAAAAAGGCACATACATTTGCCCAGATGTTGCAAAGGCTGAAGCCTGATATAAAACAACTTTGTTTAACACTTTATCATTCTGTTCTTTATCGGTTATAGGAACATTCCATCGATCATCTTTTTTACTCGTATTTAAAGTTGGATATATATAAAAAACATCTGCTTTTAAAGTGGTGTTTTGAGAAGGTAAGTATTTAGCAAAACCTTTTGGGTATGTAGATGGTAAAACTGCCCATGAGCTTTCTAACTCATAATTTGGCTTTGAAGGACTATTTTTATCGCTAAACATTTGTGTATTGTAAGTTGATTTACAACTACCAAAAATGACTAACAAAAACACACCTATTACAATCTTAACACTTTTCATTTTTTACATTTTTCTTAGTAAATCATTTTTTTTTGAACACTTCATTCCAAAATGCGTATATATAACTATTAGGTCTGAATTCATTTTAAACAAATCTTCTTTCAATTATTGAAAATAGGCGCGCTTCGTATTCTTCTTTATTAGACCAATCATAATCTGGTTTAATCATTTTATTAATGAATTTTTTAGCCTCTTTCTCTGTTTTAAATGTATTTAACTGAGAAACTACTCTATTAAAATCACTTTGATTTCCATCAAACAAATGCTTTACAAAAACAATTCTATCGTTTAAATCTATTTGAATAGTATTTTGCAGTTGATCATTTAATGACTTTCTTAAATCAACTTTTTCAAATAAATCAGCCATAACGTCAACTGAAATTGTTCCTTCTAACTCATCTTCAAGAGTGCCTTTTTTCACATCTTTAATCTCTTCTTCATCATCTTCAACTATCTCTTCTTCTGTAAATAATAAATTCTCAATCTCATCAAAAGGTTGTTCTACAATCTCTTTTACCTCTTCTAAACTTATTATTTCCTCTTCAATTTCTACAGTAACTTCCTCAACAGCTTCAACCTTGGTAATTTCAACGACCTCTTTAACAGATTCAATTTCAGTAACTTCAACAACCTCTACTATTTCTGCAACAGGTTCGCTTGTAACTTCAGCGACGACTTCTACTTCTGTAATTTTTTCTTCAGCCTCTTCTTCTAGTTGGTGTATAACTTTATTTGTTGTTTTAAAAGAATCTTCAGCGTTACTTTCTTTGCTTTTCTTTTCTTCTGCCAACAAAATATCACTTAATAATTCTTCTTTTGTCTTTAAAGGATTATGGGTATTATTTATATATTCTTCTATATATGCTAAAACCGAAAGTTTTTCATAAACCTCATGAGCCTTCTGTTTTAACTCAAACACATCATCTTTATTTTTCATTCGTAAAATGCTGTGTGCTAAACTGGTTAAATCTGATGCTAGTTTTTTGTGCATAAGTTGTTCTTTGATTTTAATTTTTGCTGTTAAATTTTAATAAATTTGTTGCTTAGTCGAAAGTAACACAAAAATCAATAATAGCGCTTAAAATTACAAAATGTTTCTTGAAAATACAGTAAATCATATAGAACAATTTGGTTGGATTGAGGTAATTTGCGGCTCAATGTTTTCGGGTAAAACCGAAGAATTAATTCGCAGACTTAAACGTGCGCAATTTGCAAAGCAACGCGTAGAGATTTTTAAACCCTCAGTAGATACTCGTTACGATGATGAAGAAGTGGTATCTCATAATGCCACCAAAATTAGATCAACACCAGTTCCGTCCTCATCAAATATTAGAATATTAGCTAATAATGTTGATGTTGTTGGTATTGATGAAGCACAGTTTTTCGACGATGAAATCGTTGCTGTTTGTAACGATTTAGCCAACAGAGGCGTGCGAGTTATTGTTGCGGGTTTAGATATGGATTTTAAAGGAAACCCTTTCGGACCGATGCCTGCACTAATGGCAACTGCCGAATATGTAACAAAAGTACATGCCGTTTGTACTCATACAGGTAACTTAGCTCACTATAGCTATAGAAAAGCGTTAAATGACGATTTGGTTTTACTTGGCGAAACCCAAGAATACGAACCATTAAGTAGAGCCGCCTATTACAAAGCAATGCAAGTGCAAAACAAAAAGAAAGAAAACCTATCGGATGAATAATCATGTTACTGTTTTAGAAATTGATGCAGCGTCTGTGCATCATAATCTTGCTTATTTTAAGCAAAAATTAAATCCAAAAACCAAAATTTTAGCTGTTGTAAAAGCTTTTGGTTACGGTAGTGAAGCTACAGAGATAGCAAAAACACTTCAAGATAAAATAGATTATTTTGCGGTTGCTTATTCTAACGAAGGAATTATTTTACGTGATGCTGGTATTAAAACACCTATTTTAGTTTTACATCCACAGATTCAGAATTTAGAGGATATTGCAAAATACCGACTAGAACCAAACCTGTATAACTTTAAAATATTAGAGGCTTTTTTACAATTAGCGGATAAAAAGCCACTAATGAATTACCCTATTCACATTAAATTTAACACAGGTTTAAACAGATTAGGTTTTTGGCACACCGATACTCCGATGCTTATTACTCAATTAAAAAAATCTAACAATATAAAAGTTGCATCAATTTTTTCTCATTTAGCCGCGAGTGAAGATGCCAATGAGCAAGATTTTACAATTGGGCAAATAAACAACTTTGCTTATATTATAAAAGAAATATATCAGCATTTAGGTTACAAACCTATGATTCATATCCTAAACACTTCTGGCGTTGTTAATTACCCACAAGCTCAGTTTGATATGGTTCGTATAGGCATCGGCTTGTATGGTTTTGGAAACAACGAATATGAAACTTCTCAATTAAAAAATACCCATACCTTAAAATCTATTATATCGCAAATACATATAGTTCAGCCTGGCGAAACTGTAGGTTACAGTAGGGCTTTTGTTGCTAGTAAACTAACTCGTAGCGCAACTATTCCTATCGGACATGCAGATGGTATTTCGCGAAAACTAGGAAATAAAGAAGGCTTTGTATTTATCAATAATCAACCTGCTCCTATCATCGGAAATGTTTGTATGGATATGATTATGGTTGATGTTACAAAAATTGACTGTAAAGAAGGTGATGAAGTTATTATTTTTAACCATCAAAAACACATTCAATATATTGCTCATAAGTGCGAAACTATTTCGTATGAAATACTTACCGCAATATCTCAACGTATAAAAAGATTGGTTAAAAGCTAAATTTTATTTACTTTTCTACTCAATTAACTATTAAAACTCAAAAATATGGGAATGCTTAAAGAATTTAAAGAGTTTGCAATGAAAGGTAACTTAGTCGACATTGCTGTTGGTTTTGTTATGGGTGCAGCTTTTAAACAAGTAGTAACTTCTTTTACAGGCGGTATTGTATCTCCTTTAATTGGCTTATTATTTAATGCCGATTTTAAAGATTTAAAATACATTGCTAAAGAAGGAGTCGCAGACGAAGCCGGAAAAATAACAGGTGAAGTTGCTATTTTATATGGTGAGTTTCTAACCAATGTTATCGACTTTATTATCGTAGCTTTTGTAATGTTTATGGTGGTAAAAGCGATAAACGCAATGAAAAAGAAGGAAGAACCAGCTCCTGCTGCTCCAAAAGGACCGAGTCAGGAAGATTTATTAGGTGAAATTAGAGATTTATTAAAAAATAAATAACAGCTAATTACAAATACAAAAAAGCCGGTAAAATTTAATTTTTACCGGCTTTTTATTGTGCTATCTTTTAAATATGTTTCCCTTTTTCCCAACCATGTTTTCCTAAATATTGATCTCCGCTTTCTACTGCTCCTTCTTCGATCGAAGTTCCCATAGAGTCGTTCCACCTATTTAAATATCCGAAGAGAGAAATAACACCTAACATTTCTACAATCTCTCCTTCATCCCAATATTTATACAATTCGGCTTTTATCTTATCATCAACCATATTCGGAACCATAGAAGCAGCTAATGAAAAATCTAACGCAGCTCGTTCTGCTTCAGAAAAAGCAGCGTGCGTTTTATATTCCCAAATATTATCTAATTGCTCTTGTTCTGCTCCATAACGTTCAGCAGCTCTAATAGCATGCGCTTGGCAATACCTACAACCTGTAGCGTTACTAGAAACCCAAGCAATCATTCTTTTTAAAGCTGATGTTACCTTACCCTCATTTGCCATAACTGCTTTATTTAAGTTGATAAAAGCTTTTGAAATGGCAGGACGCCTTTGCATTGTTAAAACCGAATTCGGACAAAACCCAAGTGTTTCATTAAAAAATTCGGCTAATTCTTTTGTTTCTTTATCATGATCGGCAGATAATGGTGTTACTAATGGCATATGTTTTATTTTTTGATGATTTTTTACTGTAGTTTTGTAAAAGAGCGCAACATCTCGTTGCTTCTTTTTTAAATTTGCATACGCAATAAACAAAAAAATAATCAAATTATGGCATCACATACAGTTACAACAGTTTGGAAAGAAAATATGCAATTCGAAACTGATAATCCAAGCGGACATAAAGTTTTAATTGATACTTCTGAAGAAAACGGAGGAAACAATTCTGGTTTAGGACCAAAGGCAATGATGTTATCGTCTTTAGCAGGTTGTTCTGGTTTAGATGTGATTTCTTTATTAAATAAAATGAGAACTTCTGTGGTCGATTTTAAAATGGAAGTTACTGGCGAGTTAACAGAAGAACACCCTAAGTATTATAATAAAGTTTCGGTTGATTATCACTTTTACGGAACAGATTTAGATGAAGAAAAAATTAATAAAGCAGTAAAATTATCAGTAGATAAATATTGTGGTGTTATGGAAATGTTTAGAAAATTTGCGGATGTAAAAACTACAAATCACTTTCATAAGCAATAAACATTCGCTTTAATTTATAATCTTTACGTGATTCTGAATTTATTTCATAATCAAATACTTACAATAAACAACTGAGGATTAATTCATGTAATCCTTTCGTTTTAAATTAAAAATATGCGTTGGACTTTAAAACCAGCACCCGATTCTAAAAAAGTAAATCAATTAGCTAAAGAATTATCTGTCGATAAAACTTTGGCTAAAATTCTTGTGCAACGAAATATTGACACTTTTGATAAAGCAAAACAGTTTTTTAGACCTTCATTAAACGATTTACACGATCCGTTCTTAATGAAAGACATGCAAATAGCGGTTGAACGAATTGAAAAAGCAATTGCCAACAACGAAAATATTTTAGTTTTTGGCGATTATGATGTTGACGGAACCACTGCCGTTTCTTTAATGTCGTCTTATTTAAAAACAATTCACCCAAATATTGCCACTTATATTCCCGATAGATATGCCGAAGGTTATGGTGTTTCCTACATGGGAATTGATTTTGCACAAGACAATGATTTCTCGTTAATTATTGCTTTAGATTGCGGAATAAAAGCCATCGATAAGGTTGCGTATGCGTCTAAAAAAAATATCGATTTTATTATTTGTGACCACCATAAACCAGGAGCAGAAGTGCCAAAAGCTGTTGCCATTTTAAATCCGAAGCAAGTAGATTGTTCGTATCCGTATGATGAATTATGTGGTTGCGGAGTTGGTTTTAAATTGATTCAAGCATTGGCATCAAAAAGAAATCAAACTATTGATGATTTAGTAGGTTATTTAGATTTGGTAGCCACCGCAATTGCAGCAGATATCGTTCCGATGACGGGCGAAAACAGAACGCTAGCTTATTGGGGTTTGCAGGTAATTAATTCGCAGCCAAGAAACGGAATTAAAGCAATTATTCATCAATTAGATAAAAAAGTATTAACCATTACCGATGTTGTTTTTATTATCGCTCCGCGGATAAATGCTGCGGGTAGAATGAAGCACGGTAATCATGCTGTTGAACTCTTAACTGAAATGGATTTTGAGACTGCTGTTGATTTTGCCTCCTCTATAGAAAAATACAATTCAGACAGAAAAGAACTCGATAAAAAAATTACGCAAGAAGCCTTACTTCAAATTGAAAAAAACGAAGAAACTGAAAAATTTACTTCTGTTGTTTTTGATGAAAGTTGGCACAAAGGTGTTATCGGGATTGTAGCTTCTCGCTTAATAGAAACTTATTACAGACCAACCTTAGTTTTTACTAAAAGTGGCGATAAATTAGCTGCTTCTGCTAGATCGGTAAAAGGGTTTGATGTATATAATGCGCTAGAACAATGTGCGGAGTTTATTGAACAATTTGGTGGCCATAAATATGCCGCGGGCTTAACTTTATTGCCCGAACAATATGAAGGTTTTAAAAATAAATTTGAAGAAGTTGTTGCAGCAACTATCGATAAAAATTTATTGATTCCTGAAATTAGTATCGATGCTGAATTAGATTTATCTGAAATTTCTCCAAAATTTTATAGAATATTACAGCAAATGGCGCCTTTTGGTCCGTTAAATATGAAACCTACTTTTTCAACCTCATCAGTTAGAGATAATGGCTACGGAAAACAAGTTGGAGCAGATAAAACACATTTAAAACTAAATATTATTTACGGTTCAGATAAAAGAACATACAATGCTATTGGTTTTAATTTAGGTAAAAAATTAGCTGTTGTTCAGAATGAATTTGATATTGTTTATGCATTAGATGAAAATACTTGGAACGGTAATACTACAATTCAATTAATGCTAAAAGATTTAAAATAATTTATTTAGAACTATTCTAAATAAATTATATATTTGTTTCCATAATACAATTGAATATGGAAAATATTATTAAAATATACGACAACAAAATTGGTGTTTCATTTTGCTGGAAAGACACAAGTACTAATTTAATTCAGATTATATTTCGAGATACAGGTTTTCATTTAAATGAAAACGAAATTGAAAGTTTTTTAGAAAAAGTAATTGACTCAAAAAGTCAAAAAAATTGCCCTACCTGCATCGAAGGAGAAAATTGTAAATCTATTTTATTACAAACACCCTCTAACAAAGTAAGCATGGCTGTATCAATGGTAGAATTGTCTCAAATAGATGATTTACTTAAGGGAACGCTGTTTCAAATGCGCATGAATAACTATTTAGATGATTTATGTAAAAATTAAAACTATTTTTTAATTTAGTTTTTCTTTTATCAAATACATATAAACGGGATAATGATCGCTATAACCACCCGTATATTTTCCGTAAGAGAAACTACGAAAAGGATATCCTTTATAGCGTCCTTTTTTCTCCGTTAAAAACTGTTTATTAAAAATTGCTGCTTTAAACATTTTAAAAGAAGAATACTCTTTTTTCCCTTTATCTAACAGCGATGAAGTTATTACAATTTGATCAAATAAATTAATATTATCCCGGTACATTAATGTGTTAAATCCGCGACGAAACATATTTTCATACGGATTGTAAAGATCATCTTTTGTAACATCACTCTTTTTCGCTTTAGTTTTTAAAACCGTTTTAAAACTCGAATTTATAGGATCATCATTAAAATCACCAAGAACTAATATCTTCGGGTTCGGATCGTTTTCTTTAATGTTTTTAATAATCTGAGTTACTTTATAAGCTGCTTTTTCTCGTAATGGTCTACTTTTTTTCTCACCGCCTCTTCGCGATGGCCAATGATTTACGATTACATGAATTAATTCATCATCTAAATAACCAGATACCCATAAGATATCTCGCGTATACACCTTTTTATTTTCCTTATAAATATTCGGATTAAACACTTCGAAATGAATTGGTTTAAAATATTTTTTTTGATATAATAAAGCGACATCAATACCTCTTTTATCAGGGGAATCGAAATGGATAATTCCGTAATCTTTGTTTTTTAATTTATCCGTATGTATTAAATCTTCCAATACTTTTTTATTCTCAACCTCAGCAACACCAATAATAGCCGGACTCGTTTTTGTTTTTTCTGAGCCTAATTGTAAAATAACATCAGATAATTTTTCTAATTTATCTTTATATACTTCTCCCCTATTTTCTTTAATTTCCATCATAGGACTAGCTTCATCATTCTTCTCAACATCGTCAACCGTATCAAAAAGGTTTTCTAGATTATAAAAACCAATCGTTCTTATTTTATATGTTTTTTGTGCATATGAAGATGCTGTAATAAGTACTATAAATATAAGAGTTGCTACTTTTTTCATTTTACAATATTTGTTGGTAAAAGTAAAACAAATTCTATACCTAAAAATAGTATCCGAAGAAAAAAAAAACTAAATATTGATTTAAAATAAAAACACTAACTTTATATAAAATGCTAAAATAAAGATAGTTACCCTATTTTTTAACTAAAATTCTATGAAAAAAATCACAATAACAATGTTGTTGGTGCTTTGTAGTTTCTTTGCTATAAATGCTCAAAACAGTGTAAAAGGAACCATAATTAACAGTAACTCAGAAAAGCCCCTAAAAAACGTTTTAGTAAATGTAAAAGGAATTAATACTTATAACTCAACCAATGTTACTGGTGCTTTTTTATTAAATAACCTACCTGCAGGAAAGCAAGTTGTAATTGTTTCATTAAAAGGATTTGTAACTCAAAGTTTCCCTGTTAATCTGACTGGGTCTACCATCGATTTAGGCACTATATTAATGTATGAAGCTATTTCTGAATACCAAGACTTAAGTATTATTACACTTACTGATGATGAATTAAATGATGAATCTAACAGCGCTGATAATATTTCTGGATTATTACAATCCGCCAAAGACACGTATTTGCGTGCTGCAGCCTTTGAATGGAGTTCCTCCTTTTACAGAATTAAAGGACTGGATTCTGATAACGGAAAAATACTAATTAACGGAATTGAAATGAACAAGCTCTACAACGGTCGTCCACAATGGAGTAATTGGGATGGTTTAAATGACGCCTTAAGAAATCAGGAGTTTAGTAACGGTTTAGCTCCTTCTAATTTTACTTTTGGAGGCGTTTTAGGGTCTACAAATATGAATACACGTGCTTCAGAATATAGAAAAGGGGCAAGAGTATCCTACGCTTCATCTAACAGAAGTTACTCTCACCGTTTAATGGCGATGTATGCAACTGGACTCATAAAAAACGGTTGGGCGTTTACAGGTTCTGTAAGCAAAAGGTATGCCGATGAAGGTTTTACAGAAGGGGCTTCTTATAATGCATTCTCGATGTTTCTCTCTATAGAAAAACAACTTAACGAAAAACACAGCTTAAATATTACAGCTATTAAAGCTGAAAATAATAGAGGTAAATCTGCCGCAAATACCCAAGAAGTTTATGATATTAAGGGAATTAAATACAATCCTTATTGGGGGTATCAAAATGGAAAAATCAGAAATTCCCGTATAAAAAGAGTCGACGAACCCATAATTATGTTAAATCATTATTGGAATATAAGTGATAAAACTACTTTAAATACAGGTATTACTTATCAGTTTGGTAAAATAGGTAATAGTAGAATTGATTTTAATGGCGGTAGTGATCCTAGCCCAACTTATTACAGAAAATTGCCTAATTTTTTTCTAAACGATTCCTACGGTCCCGATTATGAAAATGCCTATAAAGCCTTAACCAATTTTCAAAACGACGGACAATTAAATTGGCTCGATTTATATATCGCTAATGAAAATAGAGGCGACAATGGTTTGTTTGTTTTATATGAAGATCGTAATGACGATAAACAAATAAGTATGAACACTATTTTAAATTCTCAGTTAACCGAAAACATTACTTTAAGTGGTAATTTAGAGTACAAAACATTGGCTTCAGAAAATTTTGCTAGTGTAATAGATTTATTGGGCGCTACTGGCTATTTAGATATTAATAAGTTTGGTAATCCGCTTGAAGATGATTTTCAAAACGATTTATTAAATCCTAATAGCATCGCAAAAAAAGGAGATAGATTTAAATATAACTACAAATTAACATCGAGTGTTTACGGTGGTTTTGGGCAATTATTATTTAAGTACAATAAAATAGATTACCACATTAGTGCTTCTGTAAATAACACCACACACCAAAGAGAAGGCCTCTATAAAAACGGAATTTTCCCTGGTGATGATTCTAATTCTGAAATACCTAATTCTTTTGGGAAATCTAAAAAATTATCATTTTTAGGTTATGGTGTTAAAGGAGGACTTACTTATAAAGTTACCGGTCGGCATTTAATCGATTTTAACGCAGGCTATATTAGCAAAGCGCCTTTTATTCGTAATTCTTTTGCCAACTCAAGATCTAACAACTTAACTGTTGCTGATGTAAGTAGCTTATTGAATGAAAAAATGATGTCTTTTGATGCTAGCTATATTTTAAGAACACCTTTTGTAATGGCAAAATTATCAGGGTATTTCACAAAAATACAAGATGCTACAGATATTGCTTTTTATTTTACGGGTGCAGACAACCTTTTTATCCAAGAAATTGTAACAGGAATCGCTAAAAAACACTTTGGTGCAGAATTAGGTATCGAAGCACAAGTATTATCAACATGTAAATTAAAAGCTGCAGCTAACGTCGGGCAATATACGTATGATAATAATCCTAATATATCATTGGCTTCAGAAATTAGTACCGAATCTAATAATGCTGGATTTGATGAAAGAGGAATAAAAGATTACGGCACAGCAAATCTTAAAAATTATAAAATAGCTTCAGGACCACAAACAGCCTATTCCTTTGGTTTTGAATATCGAGATCCTGATTATTGGTTTGTAAGTGTAACGGGAAATTATTTAGACAATGCTTATGTTGATCCTTCCCCTATAAAAAGAACAACTTCTTTTATTTCTGATGATGGCCAGCTTTTCCCAAATTTCGATCCCGATGTAGCGCGACAATTATTAACTCAAGAAAAATTTGATGGTTATTTCACCTTAAATGCTATTGGCGGTAAAACCTGGCGGATTGGCAAAAACAAATACATAGGCTTCTTTGCTAGTGCAAGTAATTTACTTAATAAAGAATATAAAACTGGAGGATACGAGCAAGGACGAACTGCTAATTACGGATTAGAAAGTGAAGATAACGCAAACGGAACTCCAAATTTTGGCAGTAAATATTGGTACGGTAGAGGTGCTACCTATTTCTTAAACGTTAATTATAGATTCTAAAAAACATTGAAAATGAAAAATATATTTAAATTCGGAGCAATACTTTTTATCTTCTTCTCTTTTTATGCATGTGTAGAAGATGGCGATTTTACGATCCCTACATTGGGATACGATAAAGAATATGCAACTATAAAACCGTTAACAGAAATTGCTGATTTATACCAAGGCAGCTTAGTTGATTTTGAAGAAGACATTACAACCTTCGGATATGTGGTTTCTAATGATAAAGAAGGTAACTTCTATAAAAGTATTATTATTCAGGACTCACCAGAAAATCCATCTATAGGATTTGAAGTTTTAATAGATGATTTTAACTTAAATGCAAGGTATACTGTAGGTAGAAAAATTTTTATCAAACTAAAAGGTTTGTTTTTAAATAGAAAGAACGGAGCTTATCAAATCGGCGCTGAAAACACTTTTCGAAATGGCGTTACGCAAATCGGGCCAAACGATTATGTTTATTTTATTGATAGGTCTTCTGAAATTGCAACTGTTATTCCAACCGAATTAAAAACAACTCAATTAACAGACGCACATATTAATACCTTAATAAAAATTAACAACCTACAATCAGAAACACAAGGATTAACCTACGCGAATTCTTCTAATACCGATCCTGTAGATAGAATTTTTACTAGCTGTGATTCTTTCGAAACAATAACGTTAACAACAAGTGGTTTTGCTGATTTTAAAGCGTTGCCTATTCCAAATAAAAAAGGAAGCATAACTGCTATTTTAAA
Organism: Tenacibaculum sp. AHE14PA; assembly: GCF_019278465.1. GTDB lineage: Bacteria > Bacteroidota > Bacteroidia > Flavobacteriales > Flavobacteriaceae > Polaribacter > Polaribacter bernardetii. Next base: position 2,089,509 of record NZ_CP058983.1, read on the forward strand.
TAAATTAGAAAATGATTATCAACTATTTATTAGAGGTACAAATGATGTTGATTTAACAGAAGAATATGGCTGTTATCAAAATCCAACAGAAACATCTTTAACTGATATTAAAGCGTTGTTTACTGAAAGTGAAACTACGATTACTCAAAATTCAAAAATAAAAGTAATTGTTACTTCCGATCTTTCTAAAGGAAACATTTCTAATCAAAATGTTTTTGCTCAAGACAATTTGGCTGGCATATCGTTAAACTTTAGCGATACACACAATTTAAACTTAGGGGATGAAATAGAAATTGCAGTAGGCGGATTAAAACTAAATGAAAACAACGGATTACTACAATTAAACTTAGCTGCTTCAAATATATTAAACACAACAACTGGTACGTTACCTGCTCCAGAAATAGTTTCTCTTTCTCAAGCATTATCGGGCGACTATGAAAGTAAATTGGTGCAAATTGAAGACGTTCAGTTTAAAGATATTACAAAAGTGTATGTTGGTGCCAATACGTTAACCTCGGATTGTGCGAATGAACTAAAAATACTTCCCGTTAAACCAGAAGCTACATTTGCAAACAATCAAGTAAGCGATAAAAAAGGAACAATTACAGGTGTTATGACACAAGCAAACGGAATTTATCTTTACATTAGAGGCGAGACTGATGTATACTTTACTGAAACCTACGCTTGTTCTCCTACTGGCGGAGGTGGTTCTGGCAATGATTTGTTTTTTTCTGAATATGCAGAAGGTTCTAGTAATAATAAGTACATAGAAATATATAACGGAACTGGTGTATCGGTAGATTTATCTACATATAAAATTGAATTGTATGGTAACGGTTCTGTTACAGCCACTAGAAATTTAGCTTTAAGTACACTTCCAAATACAACTTTAGCTAACGGCGAAATATTGGTCATATATAATGCTAGCGCGAATGATGTTATTAAAAATGAAGGTGATTTTGCCTCTGGTGTTATTTTTTTTAATGGTGATGATGCTATTGCACTATTAAAAAATGATATGATAATAGATGTTGTTGGTAAAATTGGTGAAGATCCCGGAGTTGGTTGGGAAGTTGCAGGTACTACTGAAGCAACTAAAGATCATACCTTAATTAGAAAATCAGCCATTATAAAAGGAAATACCGATTGGACAGTAAGCGTAGGTACAAATACTTCTAATTCGGAATGGGAAGTTAAAGACAAAGATGATTTTTCATCCGTAGGAAATCGATAAATTATTTCTTTATGAAGAACCGAGTTTTATAAGCTCGGTTTTTTTACGCATATTTATCCTATAAATAGCATATATGTCGTCAAACAGTAGAATTACTAGGGCTTTTAATCAAGCTAAAAAACTACCTTTAAATCAGGATTCTAAATATATCTTATTTTCCGATTGCCATAGAGGAGACAATAGTTTTGCTGATGATTTTTCTCACAACCGCAAGGTGTTTCATTATGCTTTGTCACAGTATTTACAAAAAGACTTTACATATATCGAACTAGGTGATGGAGATGAATTATGGGAAAACAAATTTGTAAATATTTTTAACGCAAATAAAGACGTGTATCTTCTTTTAAAGCAATTTCATGATAAAAATCGACTACATTTAATATGGGGAAATCACGATATGGATTATCGAAACCAAAAAAAAGTATGTAAAAACTTAAATTACTATTATGATGTTACCGATGGTAAAGAAAAAGAGTTCATGATAAATATTTCTTTTTCTGAAGCGATTAAATTAGAGCAAGAAAACGGGAAATCTATTTTTCTTTTACACGGCCATCAAGCAGATTGGTTTAATTACACTTTTTGGAAATTAAGTAGGTTTTTAGTGAGAATTTTATGGCGTCCGTTACAACTAATAGGCATAGATGATCCAACAAGTCCTGCTCAAAATTTTAAAGAGTTTATAAAAGTCGAAAGCCGTCTTGAAAAGTGGATAAAAGCAAATAAAAATCAAATGATGGTTACAGGTCATACACATCGACCAAGGTTTCCTTCTGAAAACGAATTACCTCACTTTAATGATGGTAGCTGTGTGCATCCTCGCTGCATTACAGGTCTTGAAATACAAAGTAATGAAATTACTCTTATTAAATGGCACGTTGTTACAAAGGAAGATGGAACAATGCAAATTACTCGTACTATCTTAGAAGGACCAAAACCTCTGTCTTTATTTATTTAAGTTTATATAACAGTTTATTAAAACGTTCTTAATATTAAAATAAACATCAATGAATACTTTTGATAAATATTATCATGAGAAGTAAAGCCATTAGATAACTATTAGTTTTTGTCAACTATTTTATTAGGCTAACTACCTCTTTACGAGGTAGTTTTTCTAACTTAACATACTATTAACAATAAATTAACATTAGTGTTGGTTATTTGCAGCGACAAAAACTAATAAATAACAACTAATGAATCTTAAAACTGCACTTACAATTGTAAGTATGTCTGTGCTATGCTATACATACGCACAGCAAACAAATGCTCCTAAATTCGGTAAAGGATTATTTAACTTAGTAGGACAAGACAGTACTTGGGCTATGAATATTAGCGCTAGAATGCAATTTTTAGGTACTCACCAATGGGATTCTAATAGTGACGGGCTTTCTAACCCAGAAACTTCATTTTTAGTACGAAGAGCTCGTTTAAAATTTAGCGGTTTTGCGTATTCTCCTAAATTAAAATACAAATTAGAACTAGGCTTAACGAATAGAGATATTGGTGGTGCTTCAGAATTTACAAACAATGCTCCTAGGTATATTTTAGATGCCGTTATAAAATGGAATTTTCACGAAAACTTCGAATTATGGGTAGGGCAAACTAAACTACCAGGAAACAGAGAACGAGTAATTTCTTCAGGTAACCTTCAAATGGTAGATAGATCTTTATTGAATAGTAGATTTAATATCGATAGAGATATGGGCTTACAATTAAGACACCATTTTAATATATCTGATAATTTTATTGTTCGTGAAGCTTTATCAATTGCGCAAGGTGAAGGAAGAAATGTAACTACAGGAAATCTTGGAGGTCACGAATATACAGCCCGAATAGAATTTTTACCTTTTGGTAACTTTACAAGTAAGGGTGATTATAAGGGAAGTGATTTAAAAAAGGAACAAACACCAAAATTAGCCATTGGTACTAGTTATGATTTTAACAATAATGCTGTTAAAAACAGAAGTAATCAGGGTTCTTACATGAAAAATGATACTGGCTTTTATCAAACAAATATTACCACCCTTTTTGTAGACGCGATGTTTAAATATAAAGGATTTTCTTTTATGGTAGAATACGCATATAGAGATGCTAAAGACCCTATCGCAAAAAATTCTGATGGAACTTTAACAGGAGACGTTGTGCAAGTTGGTAACGGATTAAACCTACAAACAGGTTATTTATTAGGTAAAAGCTGGGAAGTTTCTGGCCGTTTTACAAACATCAACTTAGATAAAGAAATAACAAATAAATCAAGAGAAAATCAATACACTTTAGGATTATCAAAATACATTGTGGGGCATAAATTAAAAGTACAAACCGATGTAAGTTACTTAGAATTAGTTGGTGGCACTAATGAATTAATGTATCGTTTGCAAGTTGATATTCACTTTTAAAAAAAATAACGTAAACCTAACATGAACACTAGAATAGTGTTTGTAGATTTGCAAAAAATTAAAAAACAATAAAATGGGAGATCCATATATTTTAATGCTTGTTGCCTTAGCTATTTTAGCTGTTGTAGATTTAGTTGTTGGTGTTAGTAATGACGCTGTTAACTTCTTAAACTCGGCTATTGGTTCTAAAGCAATTAAGGTTAGAAACATTATGATTATTGCGAGTGTAGGTGTGTTCTTTGGAGCCATTACCTCTAGTGGAATGATGGAAGTTGCGCGTAAAGGTATTTTTAATCCAAATATGTTTATGTTTCAAGACATCATGTTCATATTTATGGCAGTAATGATTACTGATATTTTATTATTAGATATCTTTAACTCATTAGGTATGCCAACCTCTACCACAGTTTCAATTGTATTTGAATTATTAGGAGCTGCTGTTTGTATCTCTTTAATTAAGATCTCTTCTAGTGATACGCAATCAATTTCAGATATTTGGAATTACATCAATCATAAAAAAGCAATTCAAATTATAAACGGAATACTACTCTCTGTAGTCGTTGCGTTCTCTGTAGGTGCACTCGTTCAGTTTGTATCTAGATTAATTTATTCTTTTAATTTCGAAAAAAGAGCTACTTATATCAATGCTTTATTTGGTGGCTTTGCTATTACAGCAATTACATATTTTATTATTATAAAAGGAATGAAAGGAACTCCTTTTTATAAAGATATTAAACACTTAATTGAAGGAAATACATTATTAATTATTGCAGGTAGTTTTGTTGCTTGGAGTTTAATTTCTCAAGTATTAATAAGTGCTTTTAAAGTAAATGTTTTAAAATTAATTATTGGGGTTGGTACATTCTCTTTAGCAATGGCCTTTTCTGGTAACGATTTAGTAAATTTTGTTGGTGTACCAATTGCTGCATGGAATTCTTACCAAGCATGGGAAGTATCAGGTGTTTCTGCCGATGCTTTTTCTATGGGTATTTTAGCTAAAAAAGTACCTTCAAATGTTTATTTATTATTATTCGCAGGTGCTATTATGGTAGTTACCTTATGGACTTCTAGTAAAGCCCAGAACGTAATTAAAACAGGTATTGATTTATCTAGACAAGGTGAAGGACATGAAAAATTTCAACCAAATCCTTTATCTAGAATCGTAGTAAGAACTGCCATGGGAATTAATGTTGGTATTCGTAAAGTTTTCCCTGCAAAAACATTGGCTTTTGTAGATGCTAAGTTTCAGAAACCTGTAATTGAATTACCAAAAGACAAAACCTATGAAATGCCTGCTTTCGATTTAGTAAGAGCAGCCGTTAACTTAATTGTTGCTGGTATCTTAATATCTATTGCAACATCTATGAAATTGCCTTTATCAACAACTTATGTAACGTTTATGGTTGCTATGGGTACCTCTTTAGCAGATAGAGCTTGGGGACGTGAAAGCGCTGTTTATAGAGTAGCTGGTGTAATTAATGTTATTGGTGGATGGTTTTTAACTGCCTTAACGGCATTTTTAGCTTCTGCAGTAGTAGCTTACTTAATTAGCTTTAACATGGTTATGATTCCTGTTTTATTATTAGTGGTTGCACTTTTAATAGGAAGAAATACATTAATCCATAGAAAAAAATCAAAAGAAGTTAAAAAACAAATGCATTTCGAAAGAGCTGAATTAATTACGATTAATGGAGTAATTGAAGAAAGTGCAGATCATATTGCAGAAGTTGCAACGCGTGTAAATAAATTATACACAAGTGTTGTTAACGATTTAGCTAATCATGATTTAAATAAATTACGTAAAACAGATAAACACGTAGGAAAGTTAAATGATGAAATTGACGGCTTAAAAGATGGTGTTTTCTACTTTATTAAATCTTTAGATGATACTTCGGTACAAGCAAGTAGATTTTATATTTTAGTTTTAGGATACTTACAAGATGTAGCACAATCTATTAGTTATATATCTAGAGCAAGTTTTAAGCACGTAAATAACAATCATAAGAATTTAAAGAAAGGTCAGTTAAAAGATTTAAAACATATTGACAACACACTTTCTAAATTGTTAGATGATATTAGTAGTACTTTCGAAAACAGAAGTTTTGATAATTTAACACCTATTATTAACGAAAAGAAAGAGTTATTAAAAGATGTTGCTACTTCTATCGAAAAACAAGTTGCTCGTATTAGAACAGACGAAACAAGCCCTAAAAACACTACTTTATACTTTAGTGTACTAATTGAAACACAAGATTTAGTTTCGGCTCTTATGAGTTTACTAGAAACTTATGAAGAGTTTCATATAAGTAGTAAAAATGCGTAACATTACTTAACAAAACAAAACCCCAAGTGAAATTCACTTGGGGTTTTTTATTTATAATAATTAATTTACTTTTTCATTGGGCGCATTAATCCTTCTTGTGCTACTGAAGCTATTAACTTACCTTCTCTCGTATAAATATTACCACAAGCAAAGCCACGTGCACCAAAGGTATTCGGGCTCTCTATAGAGAATAACATCCAATCGTTAAAATCAAAATCACGGTAAAACCACATTGAGTGATCTAAACTTGCCATTTGAGTATTGCCAAAATTAGCAACGCTCGCATTTGGATTTAAACAGGCTGTTAAAATATTGTAATCAGATATATACGTAAGAATTTGCTGTTTTAACGCTAAAGATAAATCAACAGGATCACCTTTTAGTCGAAACCATACATCTACAAACGGTTGTACATCCTTTTTTTCTAAAGGGTTTACAATTTCAACAGGTTTAAACTCTATTGGTCGCTCCACACTTAAAAAAGCTTTTAACTTTTTAGGTAAAAAATCGCCAAACTGAACTAACATATCCGTCCAACTAAATAACTCTTCTGGTTGTTTTATATGCTTTTTAATAGGTATTTGATGCTCATGCCCTTCCTCTTCCTTATGAAAAGAACACGATAAAATAAAAATATTTTTATCATTTTGATGCGCCGTTACTCTACGCGTAGAAAAACTACCTCCGTCACGAATAACCTGTACATTATAGGTTATGGGCAAATCTAAATCTCCTGCTTCTAAAAAATAAGAATGTAGCGAATGTAAAATTCTATTGTTTGATATAGTTCTATAAGCTGCATTTAAAGATTGCGCTAAAACTTGGCCCCCAAATACATTCGGACTTCCAATATCTTTACTAACGCCGTTAAAGTTATTATTACCTAAATCTTCTAAGGTTAGTATATTTAATAATTCTTGAGTGTTTTTCATTATTACAAATTAACTTATGCTATTAATTTTTTATTTTTAAACGGATGTTTTTGTTTAAACTCTGATGGTTGAATTCGCTTTAAAAACAAACTTAAAATACGGTTTGGTATTGTCTTCTTATGGCGTAAATAAATAGTTAAATTCTCTGGATTGGCGCCAACCGAACTTTTTATTTCACTTGCTGTTCTTCCAAAGTTTATTGTTTTTACTTTCTTTTGTATCCCTAAAGCTATATAATCATATAACATACGCTGATATATTGCGTAATCTCTATTGTGTACATAATCTATACCTACAAAATGAGCATCTAACGATTCTTGATTAAAAATACCTGATAAAAAACCTACCAACTTATCTTCTAACCAATATGCTTTTAAAAAATAAGCATCCCCTAAATTATCTTTCAACGATTTATAGGTTTGTAAATTAAAATCCCCTAAATTAAAACTCGATTTTGCTGATACAGTTTTGTAAAGAGCTGTCATTTCTGGCAATAAATCTTTAAGTCTACTCGCTGTAATATTCTCTACCTGTAAGACTGCACTAAGCTTTAGAGCTTTTCTTGCTTTTACTCTAAACTTTGTTTTTAAAGCAGCTAAATAATCATCTAAACTATACCAATCACTCTCTAAATGTAACACCATATTAGGTTCTACATTAAATGAATTATAACCTTCTTCATAAAGTTTATTGGTTATGAATAATGATTCGTTTTCAAAATCTTTTAACATAAATGCATCTACATCATTTATCGAGTTCGATAAATCCACTACAGCTTTAGTAATTCTAGCTAAAATTAACTTCTTATTTTGATTTTTACTGATAAAAATTCCATGTTCGCCACTAACAAAAGTGTTTCCACAAGTAAGTACTTTAAACACTTTTTCTGGTGTTATAACTCGTAGTTTTCTTCCCAAACACTTTACCCATTCTACAACAGATTGCATTTCATTCTGAACACTATCTAAATAAAAATCGACTATTTGAATTGTTGCCAAAGCCACTGCTTCATCCTTCTCATTAAACAAAACGATATAAGAAAATTGTATCTTCGGATTATTTTGCTGCAGTGCTTCTAAATACTGCGGATGGAAATACAAATTATGTGTACAATTTAACTGTTGCCAAACATCATTTGATATTTCACTAACCGTATTAAAATATGTAACCTTTAAAGTATGTTTATTGCAAGATGAAAAAACCAAATTCCCTTTTATTTTGGGTCTAAATTACTAAAAGTTTATGTAAACGTAATTATACAACTCCGTTATTCCAAACTGGCACTTTTAATATTTTACTTATTTTCATCATATCACTTAAAATATACATCTTATCTCCATGGTTTAGTAAATTGAATCGATCTCCTTTATTTGTTATCAAATTTAACTCATATGAAAAATATCCGCTTGAAGAACTGCCTCCCGACGAAAACTTTTCTAATACCTGCAAAGCATATACTTGCTGATATTGCAAAGTTTCACCGCCAATAATAATTTTTCTTTTTCGAACATGTATAAATACTTTAGGAGAAAACACAAATAATAAAACCAATCCTATTAATAAAAAAGGTCCTCCAGAAGTAAAAAACAACTTTCCTCCTTTCATAAAAGTAAGTGGAATATCATAAACTTGATAGTATTCGTAAAATGAAATTACTACATAATTTAAGCCCATTAAGAAAAAACTCCAAGCAAATACTTTGGTTAACGAGCTAGCCGTTATTTTGTAACCTTGTGCTGTTTTTTTTAAAACTTCGCTTGCAAAATTACTCGCAGAATTCTCTAGAGCTCCCCAAGATATTTTTTGCCCAATTACATCAGTTGTTGGATCTTCAAAAACAAAATCTACTTGTTTATTTTTTGGTGAAGTTTTCTTTTTATTAGATATATAATTTGTTGCAACCATACCAACACCCATAAATACTAAAACAACAAGCATTCCACCTGTTTTATAGAACATAAATTTCTCACCACCATAAACCTTTGTATGAATTGGCACTGTGATTTCTAATTTTTGAAGTAAATGTTTCCCTTTTGAGCTTAGTTTTTCTGATTGCTTTAAAGAATCTAAAGTATGAATATCTTTTTGAAGTGTAATCTGGTGATTATTATATCGCTCATAGTTTTTTTCAATTTCTGGTATTACCACAAAAAACACAACACCGAAAGGAATTAATAGAAAAAGCCAGAAGCTTTTAAAAGGTAATTTTTTCATATTCTTTTTATTACAAATTTGCGTTTTTTTTTGATTTTTAACCAAAAAAACACCCTTATTTATTTACAATAAACAAGGGTATTAATTATATAATTGATAAAAAACTATCCTACAATATTAATAATTTTTCCTGGTACAATAATTACCTTTTTAGGCTCTTGCCCTTTTAATTGTGCAATTGTACGTTCATCTGCCATTACTATTTTTTCGATTTCATCTTTACTTAAATCTAAAGACAACTCTAGCGTAAAACGCATTTTTCCATTAAAAGAAACTGGGTACGTTTTAGAGCTTTCTACTAAATGAGAAGCTTCAAACTTAGGGAAATCAATAGTTGCTATTGAACCTTCATGTCCTAACTGACTCCATAACTCTTCTGCGATATGCGGTGCATATGGTGAAATTAATGTTAATAAAGGTTCTAAGATTGCACGTTTAGTACACTTTAAAGCAGTTAGTTCGTTTACCGCAATCATAAAGGTAGAAACCGATGTGTTAAATGAGAAATTCTCAATATCTTCTTCTACTTTTTTAATGGTTTTATGTAAAACTTTTAACTCCTCTTTTGCTGGTTCAGCATCAGTAACAAGTACACCTTCTTGGCCAACATATAACTTCCATAATTTCTTTAAGAAAGAATATACGCCTGAAATACCTGAAGTTTTCCAAGGTTTTGTTTGTTCTAAAGGCCCTAAAAACATTTCGAATAAACGCAATGCATCTGCACCAAATTCTTCACAAATTAAATCTGGATTAACAACATTGTGCTTAGACTTCGACATTTTTTCGACTTCTCGATGGCATAAAAATTTATTATCTCTTCCAAAAACAAATTCAGCCGTTTTAAATTCATCTCTCCACTCTTTTAATTTATCAATATTTACATTTGTATCCCCTTCAATTGCACTTAGACTAATATGAATAGGTCTGTAAGATAAAGTTGTTTCATTTTCTTCAGTAAGACCGGCTTCCTTCTGTTTCTTTTGTAATCTAGACCATAATTTCTCATCTACACCCGTTATAGCATCATGTCCTTGAAAATAATCAGATGAAATATATAAGTTATTCTTTTTTCCGTCAAACAATGCTTCATAAACAAGTGCTGATGTTCCTAAAATCATTCCTTGGTTGATTAGCTTTTTTGCAAACTCATCAACAGGAACAATTCCTTTATCAAACAAGAATTTTTGCCAAAAACGAGCATATAATAAGTGCCCTGTTGCATGCTCAGAACCACCAATATATAAATCTACTTGTTTCCAATAATCAGCAGCTTCTTTGCTTACAAATTCACCATCGTTAGTAGCATCCATATAACGGTTAAAATACCATGAGCTACCTGCCCAACCTGGCATTGTATTTAGCTCTAACGGATATACTGTTTTATTTTTTAACTTATCATTCGATACAACTTTCTTTGCGCGAGAATCCCAAGCCCATTCAGTAGCATTTCCTAAAGGTGGTTTCCCATCTTCTGTAGGTAAATATTTTTCTACTTCTGGTAAAACGATTGGTAAGTGTTTAGCATCAATCATTTGTGGCATTCCGTCTTTATAATACACCGGAAAAGGTTCTCCCCAATAACGCTGACGGCTAAATACAGCATCGCGTAAACGGTAGTTTATTTTACCAAAACCAAAACCTTTTTGTTCCATTTCATAAATGGCTAATTTCATCGCTTTTTTATACGATAAACCATTTAAGAAATCAGAATTTGCAATTTTAGTTCCTTCTTTATCTGCATGTGCAGCTTCAGAAATATCTACATTCTCAAAAACATTAGGAATCTCTAATTCGAATTTCTTTGCGAAATCATAATCACGCTGATCACCACAAGGAACCGCCATAACAGCACCTGTACCGTAGTTTGCTAACACGTAATCTCCAATCCAAATTGGTATTTGTTTTCCCGTAAACGGATGTAAAGCATACGCACCTGTAAAAACTCCTGAAATTGTTTTTACATCTGCCATTCGTTCTCTTTCAGAACGTTTTGCAGTTGCTTTAATATAATCGTAAACCGCTTTTTGTTGCCCTTCGCTTGTAATTTTAGCTACTAATTCGTGCTCTGGAGCTAGGGTCATAAATGAGACTCCGTAAATAGTATCAGGTCTCGTTGTAAAAACATCTATTTTATAATCGTTTGCTATTGCTGTTTCTACAACCTCAACAGTTGTTTTTTCAATTGGTTTTGCAAACTGAATCGTGTTGTTAATTTTAGATACCGCACCTAAAACATTTTCTAACACCTCATCATTTGTAAAACGCACTACATGAAATCCTTCACTTGTAAAATAAGCATCTCTTTTTGCTTCGTCTTCTTTACCAGAAAACTCCACAATTATATTTTTTGCTAAGCATACATAATCTACTAAAAATGTACCAATGGTATATTTTTTCCTGAATTTTGCAGCTCCTTTTTTATTTTTTAATTCATTCCAAAGTACTTCTTCAGCCTTCGAAAGGTTTAAACGCATTTCTTTTAACGCCTCTAGCTCTTTATAAGATAAACGTACGCCAGCTTCTGGAGCTTCTAAAGCATCTACCTTAAAAGTTACCATAGCTCCTTGCGAACGACCAATCCAATTTGTTTGGCTATCTTTTAAAGGTTGCGGCCAATCAATTGTTTCTAATCCGTCTAACAAACGTTGTGCATATGCAGAAATTCGCATAGACCATTGGGTCATTTTCTTACGCTCTACAGGGTGCCCACCGCGTTCTGAAACTCCATTTATTATCTCGTCGTTTGCTAATACCGTTCCTAATTCAGGACACCAGTTTACTTCGGTATCCGACAAATAGGTTAAACGATATTGTAACAAAATTGCTTCTTGTTCTGTTGTTGAAAAGGCTTTCCATTCATCTGCAGAAAAAATAGTAATATCTTCTTCTGAAACAGCATTTACAGTTGCATTTCCTGATTTTTTAAATACCGAAATTAATGTTTTAACATCTTCTGCTTTATCAGAATCTTTGTTGTACCACGAATTAAAAAGTTGAATAAAAATCCACTGTGTCCATTTATAATACTCTGGATTAGAAGTACGTACTTCACGAGACCAATCGAAAGAAAAACCAATAGTATCTAACTGTCTTCTATATGTTGTAATATTTTCTTCAGTAGTTTTTGCAGGATGTTGCCCTGTTTGAATTGCATATTGTTCTGCTGGTAAACCAAAAGAATCATACCCTTGTGGATGCAATACATTAAATCCTTTATGACGCTTGTAACGTGCATAAATATCTGATGCAATATATCCTAAAGGATGCCCAACATGTAAACCTGCTCCTGACGGATAAGGGAACATATCTAAGACATAGTATTTAGGTTTCTCCGATTCATTACTGGCTTTAAATGTTTGGTTGTCTGCCCAAAATTGTTGCCATTTCTTTTCTATCTCTTGATGATTATATTGCATTTTGTCTCTTTTTAAGAAGTTGCAAATTTACGGTTATTTTAAATACTATTTTTATTTCTTTTTATCTATAAAAATGGAGTTTATTAAAAACAAAATAGGCTTAGAAATCATATGATTTCTAAGCCTATTTATGAGAAATATTTTTATTTATTTTAAACAATCCTTATAATTAGAATTTCTTTTATATAAGGTATCAGCTAATTCATCATCTTTAAAGAATTTAATAATATTATTATCACATGAAAACTCTACATTATAAGTGTAAACATTCCCAAAATAAAAATCCATGGTTAACAAATTTTCTTCAGCCATATAATTCGCAGAAGATGTTGTGCTTCCTTCATGCCAAACACCTTCACTTTTGTAGGAATTAAATCGTTTCCCTTTAGAAAACGTATACATTACATTTGGCTCATTATCTCCATTTTCACTGAGCCATTCGCCACTTTCTAAGAATTCTATTTTTTCTTGAATCGATAATTCATCTGGCATATTTTCTGAAGAGTCATTGCAACTCACCAATAAACCGATTACCATTAAAACTACAATAAAAATGTTTAATTTACTTTTCATAAAATTTATATTTAAACTTAATTATAAACTTAATGAATTTCAATAGATTATACAAAAATATTAATTTTTAAGAGAATTATCCTTTAACTGGTACAGACACAATTATGTCTCCCCAACCTATAAACATTGTAGCGTCATTATCTTTACCATCAAAAGCAATTGAAAAAGCTTCAATCGACTTTTCTGATTTAGATTTTGATGCCATTACACGAACCACATCTTCACCTTCGCTATAAAAATAAGAACCCCATACATTTTTAGCTGTGCTTAAAATCACTGTCCATTCTTTATCTCCTGGCATTGTAAATAATGTATAAGTTCCTGCTTTTACATCTTTCCCTCCAAATTTCACATCTTTATAAAACGTAATTTCTGGCGCTTCATTTGCACCTGTTCTCCACACTTTTCCTGCAGGAGCTAACTTAGCCACATTTCTTCCTTTTAATTGTGGACGACTATATGTTATTTTCACTAATTTATCTGATACTCTATAGCTACTTGGGTATGATGCAGCATCCATAGGGCTTTTATCTAACCCTTTAAATTCTTGCGCCATTGCTTCTGTAGAGAATAATACAGCGACCATTAACATTGCTAATACTAAAATTCTTTTTTTCATTTTTTACTTAATTTTAAGTTAGTTTACCTTTTATTAGTCATCAAAACTACAAATCCTTACATAAAGTAGTGACTAAAATTATATATACTTTTGATAAATTTAAAAACTATCACAGTCAATATTTATCTTTTTAAATACTTTTTCTAAAATGATTATCAGTACTAAGCTTAAGCCAAATATTGGTAATAAAACACCTAATAAAATAAGTATAAAAAGAATAGATTTTCCTACTTTAGATTGACTAGATACTTTTGGAACACCCCAACTTCCTTGTTGTTTTCTATACAGATAAGAAAATAATCCTGCAACCGTCATTAGCGTTAAGGAGGTGGCAATACCGAACATTAGCCACCAATTCCAGCCACCAAATTGACCTTGATGAAATGCCATTACCCACATTCTGCCACGCATTAAAAAACCAACATCGCTCCAAGTATGTGCTTTTATTAAGTTACCTGAATATTGGTCAAAATGCAACATTTTCTGAGCATCTAAAGGAAAAGTACTATTCGATACACTAAACGTACTTTTTGTTGATTTTGGTAAACCAACACTAATAATTCCTTGTAAATTTTGCTGATTTGCAATCGCAATCATTTCTTCAATAGTAATTGCTTTTTCTTTTACTTCGGATGTTAAACCTCGTCCGCTCCAAGTTTTAGGAAACCCTGTATTGGTTACTTTTTGTACCCATTTAAAATTACTTCCAAAAAAATCTGTCCAAGGCAAACCTCCTGCTAAAACAAGTAATAATAAAAGAGATATCCAAAAACCTGTAACAGCATGTAAATCTCTAAATAAAATTCTTTTTCCTTGATTGAATCGGATTGTAAAAACACCTTTTAAGTCTTTAAAACTAGAAAATGGCCACCAAATATATAAGCCTGTTAAAATTAACACCACCATCCAACTGGCAATTAATTCAATGATTGTCGTTCCTACTTTTCCTGCTAATAACTCGCCGTGTAATTTTCGTACCGTATGCATCCAAGTATTTTTAGGACTAAATGTTCCTGCGGCTTCGCCTGTATATTGATTTATAAAAATAGTTTTTTTATGACTGAACCTCCCTGAAATAAATGCTGTTGCTTTATCAGAATTTGTATTAATAACTATTGAATTGGGTTTCTTTTTCAATTTTCCTGTAGCAATCTCCCACTGTTTTTGATATGAAATTGGTGTTGTTTGCAGTGTTTCAATATCTTGAATTTTTGCAATCGCTTTACTTTCTACACCTGTTTTAAATAAATAAATTCCCCCTGTTATTGATAGTATCAATACAAATGGTAACGAAATAAGCCCTGCAATAAAATGCCATTTCCAAAGCCATTGATTTAATTTTTTATTCTTCATCTTTTAATAATTTAGTAATCGTCGTTGCAAATGAATAATGAGAGAAGCAATCCGTTTATTATAAAACAGATCGATCCTCGCGATGACATTAATTCCTTTTTCATTTTTGTTAAGACAATTAAATAATTAGCTATCGCTTTGTAATTAAAAATTATATTTTATACCAAAATGAAAAGCTCTTGGATTACCAATACTATACGTATTTGCTTTGTTCCAAATACTATAAGAAACTCTTACAGCATACAATTCATCAAAAATATTTAATGCTTGTCCCCAAACTTCAAATTTACCTATCGTATAATTTGCTCTGAAATTAAATACATGATGTCCACCGTAAGTTGATGTTCCTAAAATATTTTCATCAGCCGCATCTATGCCAACAACAGCCTGCCCTTCAAAACTTGTATTATAAGAACCTACTTGTTCGTGTTCTAAAGTTAACAATAGCTCTTTTAAAGGTTTGTAATTAATAGTTGCATTAGCTAAATAATTTGGTGCAATTTGCATATCGGTATTTGAATAATCTACAGCATCTTCAAAGAAGTCAATGTATTTGTGAGTAGCATAACTTCCACTATACGAAACCCAAAAATTTTCCATAAAATTGTACTTTACACCCAATTCAACACCACGAGATTGTGTTTTACCTGCGTTTAATTGTAAGTAATTATCGTTTTCATCTTGAATAGAAATTAAGCGATCTTTTCCGTCTAATTGGTATACAGCAACATCAACTTTTAACTTTGATGGAATAGTAAAATATCCACCAACTTCAAAATTATCAAACTTAGCAGGTTTTAAATTAAATACCGTGTTTCCAGCAGCATCGTTATCTCCATTCCTGAATAAGGTTGATGTTTGTGGTGGCGTAAATCCTTTGGAATAATTACCGTAAAAACCTGCATTTTCTGATAGGTTGTAATTAAACCCTAATTTTGGAGCAACATTAGTATACGTCACTTTAGTATCAGCAACACCAATAAGGTTTTCTACTAAATTATTGTAATCATAACTAAATCCGTCATAACGAATAGCACCAGTTAATTTTAAGTTTTCAATAGGAGAAATTTCAAACTGAGCATAACCAGCATAGTTAAAAATATCAACCTGATAATTTAAAATATAGTCACCTGAATTTACTATGTAACTCGTATTTTTATTTGTTTCAGCATCTGTAACAACAGCAATTGTTTCCGCTACATAATCTTGTGGAGAAAAATCGGCAGTTGCACCAACGATTAATGAGGCATCAGCAAAGTCGAAATTAATTTTGTGTTGTACTAAACCAACATAGCTTTTAAATGTATTAGAATTAATTTCACCTGTTCCGTTTCTTTGGCTAATTCTATACGAAGGAATTTGATCCATTACATTATTTCTGTAAATAAAATTGAATGATGTTTTGTTGTTCTCATTCCATTTTTTGTCAAGTGTAGATCTAAAACGTAAAGCTCTCGCTACTCTTTCTGTAAATGTTTGGTCGCTTTCATATTCACCAGCTTCATAATTAGCTTGTGATGTTGAGCCCGACATGTCCGAACGATAATCTACAAAAGTTACCATATTTGTCCATTTTAAAGTTTCAGAAAAATCATTTACGTTTTTAAAGCTAATCGCAAATTTCTCATAATCTGAATGCTCAACAGGTCCATTTTTACGTTGTACATAATGTCCTCCAACATAAAAACCATATTTTTCTTTTGCTGTTGTAGAAGCTTCTGCTTCAAAACGACTTAAACCCATTGTGTTTATTTGAGCACCTAACGAAGCTTCAAATTCTTTACTTGGGTTTTTAGTGATAAAATTAAAACTTCCACCAATAGCTTCACTTCCGTAAATACTAGAAGCAGGTCCTTTTAAAACTTCAACACGATTAAATGTTGTACTATTCATTTCTAATAACGCATTATGGTTAAATACAGCAACCGGGCGAATAGGTAAACCATCTTCTACATACAAAAACAAAGACTTTGTTGATATTGAAGAACGTGTAGCCATAAAATGTTGCTCATTGCTGGATGCTTTTGATGTGCTCATAAATACACCAGAAACCTGATTAACCAATTGTTCTATACCAAAAGCTTTTGTGTTTTCTATTTGATTTGCCGTTAAAACTCCAATTGCTCCAGGAACTTCACTTCTTTGTTGTATTTCTCTACTTGCAGAAACAACAACTTCTTCTAAATTTTCTATAGCTTGTTCTAAAATTATGGTATTTAAATTTAGCGTAAGTGTTACTTCTTTTGTTTGAAAACCTATAGAGGTTACTTTTACAGTTGTAGTATTTAATTTTACAGTAAAATTACCTTCAAAATCGGTAGCTGTTCCTTTATTTTTATCAGTAGTAGAAATTATTGATGCTCCAACTATTGGGTTGTTGTTTTTATCAGTAACCTGACCTTTATATGTTGTTTGTGCGAAACTTTTTAACATAGGCATAAGTAAACCTATGAATAAAATTATGGCTAATTTTTTCATTTTATGAATGTATTGTTGGTAATTACTTTAGTTCAGACTGATTTTATGAAACTCTTCTAACGATCACATCGAGTGAATTATAGTAATTACGTTTTTGAATGTGTTTGAGTTTACATTGAATACTGTAAACCTAAAGTGATTGTTTGTTTTTGCTCTAACTGAATTCCGTTTAAATCTTGATAAATTGGCAATGCATATTCAGCACCAAAACGAACATTTTTTAAAGATCCTTTAAAAGCATAAATATTAAAACCTAATCCTGTATTTATATAATTACCCCCTGAATTTTCAGTATTTGCTGTAGTAACCATCATAGGTGTTAAATTTGGATTCTCACCATTTGTTTTAGCTACAGATAAGATTTCCATTCGTGCCGAAATACTTAACCAATCTGACGTTTTTACTGCAAACCAAGAATTTAAACTGTAACGGTTTCCTAAAGAATAATCGTATTCATTGCTGCCAAAACGATACGTAGCTTTTAATTGAGAACCCCAAGAAACATGATTAGTTTGACCTAAATATGTCAACCCTAAATCCATATCATAAGTTCCGCTACCAACTTGCATTGGATAAGGCAATATTATTTCATTTGGAGAAGACATTGGTGTTTGATCTGTAGCCTCTAAACTTCCTGTAGGAATAGATATATTTACCAAACCATGTAAAGATTGACGGTTCTTGTTAATGAATTTATATAAGACTCCTAATTTTACATCTCCAAAACCAGATGATGCTGTTGAAAATTTAGTTTTCATTC
Organism: Tenacibaculum sp. AHE14PA; assembly: GCF_019278465.1. Taxonomy (GTDB): domain Bacteria; phylum Bacteroidota; class Bacteroidia; order Flavobacteriales; family Flavobacteriaceae; genus Polaribacter; species Polaribacter bernardetii. The sequence continues at coordinate 2,107,810 of NZ_CP058983.1, forward strand.
CCATCATTCTCATCTGTAAATCCATATCATTAGTAATATAGTTTGCCATGGCCATTAAAGTTATTTTATCCGTTGGCGCATACATAATACCTAACATATGCATGTTCATTGGCATACTTAAAGGTGTTACCATATAACCAGCATCATGAGCTGCATCATTAGTAATAGTAGTACCATTTTGCTCTAATCCTTTCATATACATATTCATGTATCGGTAAGAAAACATTAAATCTCCTTTCTTATGATAATGATCTCCCATTACACTAATTGGGGCATGCCCATCTGGTCTACTAGATTTCCACTCGTTATTTTGTGATGTTATTTTTTGTGCGTTTACTACTTGAAATAAGAACATAAAAATTCCTATAAAGATGATTTTTGATAATTTCATCAGTTTATTTTTTTTAAAATTTTACAATATTGTTTTATACAGTTTAGTTTTAAACTGTATTCTTAATTATCTGTATGTAAAATTTAAAAAATTGGTGGATGAAAAATAGCTATTGAAAATAGGAAACAATAATTTTTTGTATAAAAATATGTTTTTTTTACATATTTATTATAGTTGTTTTTTGCGTTTACAGAAAGTAACTCTACAAAACCAATTGGATAATCTTTTATAACAATACTTAATGATTTAAAATCATCTTCTTGTTGCTGTTCTATCTTTTGCATTAATTGACATTTACCATTACATTGAAGCGCTGGTTTGTCTTTATTAATACATAATACTTTTGATATATAATCATAATTTACGGCATACTCAACAAACGGTGCAATTGGCCTAAGCATAGCAACCATGTAAAGTAGAATAAAAAAATAAACGCTTATTTTTTGCAGCAAAACTTATTCTTAAAATAGATGAGACAAAGATAGCTTAACTATCTTTTTTAAAGAAAAAAATCACATTAAATATTATTTTAATTTATTCTAAATAAAGTATTATATTTGCATCGAATTACACAAGTTATGATCATATTTTATATTGAAAATAAAAAGGCGATTCCTGTTGTTTCGATGCAACAAGAAGCTGTATGCTCTTCTGTTTGCACATCAAATTGTATAAAACCAAAAAATAAGTGTTGTAATAAATACCAAAAAAAAGGCATCAACTGTAAGCGATGCCCTTTAACTTTTAATATTAAAATAGCTTCTTAATTACGCTACTTTTAATAAGAAGTAACTCTTTTTTCCGCGTTGTAATAACACGTATTTATCAGCTATTAAATCTTTTACTGTAATTGTAAAATCTTCTTTTACTTTCTCTTTATTTACCGAAACAGCATTTTCTTTTAACGCTCTTTTTGCATCTCCGTTAGATTTTAAAAAGCTAGTTTTTCCTGACAATGCATCAATCATTGATAGACCTTCTGAGATATCTTTTTTAGAAACTTCCGCTTGCGGCACACCATCAAAAACGTCTAAAAATGTTTGCTCATCTAAACCTTTTAAATCTTCTGAGGTAGATTTTCCGAATAAAATATTAGATGCTGCAATTGCTTTTTCTAATTCATCTTTAGAGTGAACGAATGTTGTAACCTCTTCCGCTAATTTTCTTTGAAGTGCTCTTTCGTGAGGAGCTTCTTTATGAGTTGCTATTAATTCCTTAACACTTACTTCATCTAAAAATGTAAATATTTTAATATATTTTTCTGCATCTTCATCCGAAGTATTTAACCAAAATTGGTAGAATTTATATACTGATGTTTTAGCTGCATCTAACCATATATTTCCTCCTTCTGATTTTCCAAACTTCGATCCGTCTGCTTTTGTAATTAACGGACAAGTCATTGCATACGCCTTTGCTTCTTCGCCTACATTCATTCTACGCACTAACTCTGTACCTGTAGTTATGTTACCCCATTGATCTGAACCACCCATTTGTAATAAACAGTTGTGATTTTTATACAAATGGTAAAAATCGTATCCTTGAATTAATTGGTATGTAAATTCTGTAAAACTCATTCCGCTATTAGAATCTCCAGAAATACGTTTCTTTACAGAGTCTTTAGCCATCATATAATTTACCGTAATACGTTTACCAACGTCTCTTGCAAATTCTATGAATGAAAAATCTTTCATCCAATCGTAATTATTTACCAACAAAGGAGCATTTGTTTTATCGCTCTCAAAATTTAAAAAACGCGCTAAAGTTCTTTTAATTCCGTCTACATTTTTAGCTAACGCCTCTTCATTTAATAAATTACGCTCGTCTGATTTTCCTGACGGATCACCAATCATTCCTGTAGCTCCTCCTACTAAAGCAACTGGTTTATGCCCTGCTTTTTCAAGATGTACAAGTAATATAATAGGTACTAAACTACCAATGTGTAATGAATCAGAGGTTGGATCAAAACCAATATATGCCGGCGTCATTTCTTTTTGCAATTGCTCTTCTGTTCCTGGCATCATGTCGTGAATCATTCCACGCCAACGTAATTCTTCTACTAAATTTTTGGTCATTTTTATGAGTTTTAAAGAGACAAAGATACATTTATCGTTCAAAAAATTCTATTTTCGTTATATGATTTTAGTTACAGGAGGAACAGGATTGGTAGGATCACATTTATTATATCATTTAACGCAAGAAAATGATACAATACGTGCTATTTATAGAACGGAAAAAAAGAAAGAACACGTCAAAAAAATATTTTCTTATTATACAGATAACATAGAGAAACTGTTTACTAAAATTGAATGGGTTAAGGCTGATATTACCGAAGTACCTTCTCTAATTCCCGTTTTTAAAAACATAACGACCGTTTATCATTGTGCTGCATTGGTTTCTTTTAATCCGAAAGATTATAGACAAATGCGTCAAGTAAATATTGAAGGTACTGCCAATATGATTAATCTTTCTATTGATGGCAATGTTGATGAATTCTGTTTCGTGAGTTCGATTGCTGCTATTGGAAGTTCTATTAATGAAAAAATAATTGACGAAGAAAATGAATGGTCTGACGAAGACAATAATAGTGGCTATTCTATTACAAAATATGGTGCCGAAATGGAAGTTTGGCGAGGTAGCCAAGAAGGATTAAATGTTGTTATTATAAATCCGGGAGTAATATTAGGAAGTGGCTTTTGGAATGAAGGATCTGGTAAGTTATTTACAAAAATAAATAACGGTTTAAAATTTTATACTGAAGGGGTTACTGGTTTCGTTGGTGTAAAAGATGTTGTAAAAGCAATGACTTCCTTAATCAACTCTGATGTTAAAAATGAACGCTTTATTTTAGTTTCAGAGAATAAGTCGTTTAAAGATATTTTAGTCGCTATAGCTGATGGATTGCAAAAAAAAAGACCCTATATAAAAATTGGAGAAATTACAACTGGTATATTATGGAGAATTGATTGGTTATTAACTTTACTTACTAGAAAAGAAGCTTTATTGACTAAGAACTCAGCAAAATCTTCACACACTAAATCATTTTATTCTTCAAAAAAGATAGAAAAAGAAACAGGTTTCGAATTCGAATTAATTGACAATGTAATTAATAGTGTCTGTGAAAAATTTAACGCTTAAATTACTTAACTGCTTTCGGGTTCTTTACTGGTTTTTGTAATTTTTGGTTTTTATCACTTAGTTTTAAAGATAACTCTTCGTTTAATATTTTCTTTTTTCTAGGCAATGAATCTTTTTTGATTTTTTTAAATCTGTAAAAACTCTCTAGAGAATCTAAATTAGTTTTCACTTCTTTTAAAATCTCTGCATACTCTTCAGATAAAGAGGTATAATATAGGTTAGAACTTTTAAAACGCGTACTATCTATTTTATATTTACGATACACTAACCCCACATAATTTTTTTCTTTTTTCAAGAATTTATTCTTCACATTTTTAGCAGAAGATGCTATATACATATCTGTCAACAAAGTAACCATCGAATCTTTCGGAATTAAATCTTTAGGTGCTTTATAAAACGTGTTACTTGTACATGAAACAAATAACGTAAAGAGCGTTATGTAGAAAAAATTTTTCATCTATTTTTTAAATTCTAATCGTTTTCCTTTAGTTTCTTCATCAAAAACACCGTTTACAAACATTAAGTTTCCGTTTACAAAAGTATGTGTTATTTTATGTAAAAACTCAACGCCTTCAAAAGGAGACCATCCGCATTTATATAATATATTTTCTTTGGTAACCGTCCAATTATCATTCGTATCTATCAATACTAAATCAGCAAAATATCCCTCTTTAATAAATCCGCGATTTTCTACTTTAAATAATTTTGCAGGATTATGACACATTTTTTCAACTGCTTTTTCAATTGATAAAACTCCTTCTTTTACTTTTTCCAAAATTGCAGGAATCGCGTGTTGTACTAATGGGCCACCACTTGGCGCTTTCATATACATATTATCTTTTTCTTGCAAAGTATGAGGTGCATGATCGGTAGCAATCACATCGATTCTATCATCTAGCAAAGCTTTCCATAAGCCATCTTTATCTTTTTGAGATTTAACAGCAGGATTCCATTTAATATGAGTTCCCTTTTTATCATAATCCTTATCTGTAAACCATAAGTGGTGTATACAAACCTCGGCGGTAATTTTCTTTTCCTCTAACGGAATATCATTTCTAAATAAATGCGTTTCTTTTTCTGTTGATAAATGAAAAACATGCAACCTTGCCCCAGTTTTCTTAGCCAATTCAATAGCTCTTGAAGAAGACAAGTAACAAGCTTCTTCACTTCTAATAACCGGATGGTATTTTAACGGAATATCATCGCCATATTTAGCTTTATACTCTTCCGTATTTTTTCTAATCGTTGCTTCGTCTTCACAATGTACAGAAATTAACATATCTGTTGATGAGAATATCTTCTCTAAAACAGCTTCGTTATCTACTAACATGTTTCCTGTTGATGAACCTAAGAACAACTTAATTCCAGCTACATTTCTAGGGTTTGTTTTTAACAACTCTTCTAAATTATCGTTTGTTCCACCAAACATAAACGAATAGTTCGCATAAGATGTTTTTGAAGCAATCTTAAATTTGTCTTCTAATAATTGTTGAGTCGTTGCTTGCGGTACCGTATTGGGCATTTCTATAAAAGATGTAATTCCACCCGCAATTGCTGCCTTACTTTCGGTTGCTATATTTGCTTTATGAGTTAAACCTGGCTCTCGAAAATGCACTTGATCATCAATCATACCCGGAATTAAATATTTACCTGTAGCATCAATAACTTCTACATTTGAAGTTGTCGAAATTTCTACTGAAATTTCTTTTATATAATTTCCTTCAATTAAAACATCACCTTTAAAAACCTTGTTTTCGTTAACGATGTTTGCATTTTTAATTAAATATGATTTCATAATTATTTTGGTAAACCTTTTAATCTCATTTTTATAACTCCGAATACTGCTTCTTTTATAATACCAGAACTTAGTTTCGATTCTCCTAAAATCCTATCAGTAAATATAACTGAAACTTCTTTTATATTAAATTGATGCTTCCATGCCTTAAATTTCATTTCTATTTGAAAGGCATATCCTATAAATTTAATTTTATCTAATTTAATAGTTTCTAAAACTTTTCTCTTGTAACAAACAAAACCTGCTGTAGTATCGTGAATTGGCATTCTTGTAATTAATCGCACATATTTTGATGCGAAATAAGACAGTAAAACTCTACTCATTGGCCAGTTAACAACATTTACTCCAACAGAATAGCGAGAACCTACAGAAACATCTGCACCATCAATCGCACAAGAATTGTATAATTTAATTAAATCGTTTGGGTTGTGCGAAAAATCAGCATCCATTTCAATTATAAACTCGTAACCTTTATTTATAGCCCATTTAAACCCATGAATATATGCTGTTCCTAATCCGTTTTTGCCTGTTCTTTTTTCAATATAAAGTCTATTCGGATATTCTTTTTGCAGTTGCTCTACTATAGCGGCTGTGCCATCAGGAGAGTTATCATCAACAACTAAAATATCAAACTCTTTTTCTTGCTTAAAGGTTGCTTGTATTATCGCCGCTATGTTTTCTTTTTCGTTATAAGTAGGAATTATAACTAAAGCGTCTGATTTCATGTAATTTTCATCTAAATCTAAGCAAATATACACTAAATTATCACTAATTTTGTGTTAATTAAAAGCATTAAAAAAATACATTTGCAAGCAATTGAACGTCTTATATCTAATAATAATTGGATTACTTTAGTAATTATATTTGCGGTAATTTTATTAGCAATAATGAAATCACTTAAACCAAATAAGTTATTAGGATATGCCCTTGCGCCCTTTACGCCTGGTTTTTTTAAAAAAAAAATAGAAAAAAACGCTTCTTTTTACACTCCTTTTTCTTTAACACTTTTCTTTTTCTCTGCAATTGTAATTTCTTTATTTTTATTTTTAATAATAATTTCTACCACGAGCAATCATAAATTTTTAAGTTATTTAGTAGTACTAATTTTTACTGTTTTTTACTTTGCTTTTAAATACTTTTTAGACTTTTTATTAGCTAACATTATGGGGATCAATACCATTGCTAAATATTTCATTCATATAAAATCAGGTTATTTAAACAGTCTTGCTTTATGGTTGTTTCCTGCTTTAATACTCTATTTATTTAGTTTTAACAACCGCGCGTTTCTATTAACTGTTTTTGGTATCTTATTTATTTTCAGGGCTTTTTTAATCATTAAAAACAACAAAAAAATAGTTATACGTAAGTTCTTTTATTTTATTTTGTACTTTTGCACCCTTGAAATAGCACCGCTATTAATTGTTTATAAAATAACAACGACTACGTAAAGAGAAAAATATATGAAAGTGAAAACTATTTTAGTCTCTCAACCTGCTCCTAAGACGGAAACGTCTCCTTACTTTGACTTAGCTGAAAAACAAAAAGTGAAAATTGATTTTCGCTCTTTTATTCACGTTGAAGGTATTGATGGAAAAGAAGTTAGATCTCAAAAAATTGACTTAAACAACTATACTGCAATTATTTTAACAAGCAGGAATGCTGTAGATCATTTTTTCAGAATTGCTGAAGAAATGCGCTTTACCGTTCCCGACTCTATGAAATACTTTTGTCAATCAGAAGCTGTTGCTTATTATTTACAAAAATATGTAGTGTACAGAAAACGTAAAATTTATGTTGGTACTAGAACTTTCCCTGAACTAACTAAATTGATAAAAAAGCATAAAGACGAGAAGTTTTTATTACCTTCTTCGGATAAATTAAAACCTTTAATTCCTGAGGAGTTAGATAAATTAGGTGTTGATTGGAAACGTGCAGATTTATATAGAACTGTAGTTAGTGATTTATCTGATTTAGAAGATGTTTTTTATGACATCTTAGTCTTCTTTAGCCCTTCGGGGATTGATAGTTTATTTGAAAACTTTCCAGACTTCAAACAAAACGAAACAAGAATAGCTGTTTTTGGTAACACAACTATTAAAGCTGTTGAAGATAGAGGTTTACGTGTAGATATTGCTGCACCAACACCCGAAACGCCTTCAATGACAATGGCTTTAGATAAGTATATTAAAGATTTTAATAAAAAGTAACAACTACTTTTATTCACATAAAAAAACCCATTAAAATAAAATTTGATGGGTTTTTTATTTGCAACAGTAAGTACAAAGTAGCTAACACGTCTAAGCCATAGCGTTTAAAAATTTAACTCAATGATTTTACTACTCTTGTTTATTGCCGCTTGTTTTTTAGCATATAGTAATGGTGCAAATGATAATTTTAAAGGTGTTGCAACTTTATTTGGCTCCGGAACTACGAATTATAAGAAAGCAATTAATTGGGCTACAATTACTACTTTTTCAGGTTCTATTGCTGCTATTTTTTTAGCAGAAGAACTCGTTAAAAACTTCTCAGGAAAAGGTTTAGTTCCTAACGAGTTAATACAAACACCTATTTTTGCAATTTCAATTGCCCTAGGGGCTGCTTTAACTGTTTTTTCAGCAACCAAAATTGGTATGCCTATCTCTACTACTCACAGTTTGGTTGGCGGTTTATTTGGTGCCGGCGTAATGGCTGTTGGTACTGAATTCAATTTTAACAAACTTGGTAGTACTTTTCTAATGCCTTTAATTGTAAGTCCGCTTATAGCTGCAATTTTAAGTTTACTTGCTTATCTATTATTTAAGTTTTTACGAAAAAAAGCACCCTCTTTAAACAAAGAATATCCAACCTTATTCACGATTAACTTTTCTAAACTTTTAGATTCTTTACACTATTTAAGCTCTGGTGTTGTAAGTTTTGCTAGAGGATTAAATGACACACCTAAAATTGTTGGTTTACTAATAATCATTAATACTATTGATATTAAATGGAGTATGATCTCTGTTGCCATTATAATGGCACTAGGGGGTTTATTAAATGCAAAGAAAGTAGGAGAAACTATGAGTAAAAAAATCACAAAAATGAATCCTAGTCAAGGTCTTACAGCAAATATGATTACCGGTTTACTGGTAACTACCGCCAGTGTTCATGGCTTACCTGTTTCAACAACACATGTCTCTGTAGGTTCTTTATTTGGTATTGGTACAATTACCAAAAAAGCAAATTATAAAGTAATCGGGAAAATTATTTTATCTTGGGTACTTACTTTACCTATTGCTGCATTTATGAGTGCGATTATTTTTAAAGTATTAGAAACAATAGCGTAAAAATCATTACTTTTATTTCATATATTTTAAAACAATCTTATTTTATATTTGATGGATAAATACCTCAACATCATAAAAAATTCTTATTCCGATTATTGGAATTACCTCAAACAATCTGTATTTATGGAATTGAATTGGGAAAATTACTTTTACGGATTAATTGCAATCTCCTTGGTTGTTTGGGTTCTTGAAATAGTTTTTCCTTGGCGTAAAAATCAAGCAATATTTAGAAAAGATTTTTGGCAAGATGTATTCTATATGTTCTTCAATTTTTTCTTATTAAACCTAATTGTTTTAATTGCTTTATCTAATTCAGCCGCACAAATTTTTAACGACTTCTTAGGGTTTTTTGATTTATCTATAACAAGTTTTCAGCTTTTTAACGTCAACGAATTTCCTTTTTGGCTTAGAATTTTCACCTTTTTTATTATTATTGATTTTGTACAATGGTTTACACATACACTTTTACACAAGTATGAGTTTTTATGGAACTTTCATAAGGTACATCATTCTGTAAAAGAAATGGGATTTGCTGCGCATCTAAGATATCACTGGATGGAGCCCGTTGTTTATAATTCTATGAAATATATTCCGTTGGCTATAATGGGTGGATTCACGGCACAAGATGTTGCCTTGGTTCATTTTTTTAACATTACTATTGGCCATTTAAATCATGCTAACATTAATTGGGATTATGGTTTTTTAAAATATATTCTAAACAATCCGAAAATGCATATTTGGCACCATGCTAAAGAACTTCCCAAAGAAAGAAGTAAAGGAGTAAACTTCGGGATTACATTAAGCATTTGGGATTATATTTTTAAAACAAACTACATTCCTCATTCTGGTAGAGATATTGAAATTGGTTTTGATGGAGATGAGTATTTTCCTAAAAGTTTTATTGGGCAAGAAATATACCCTTTAAGTAAAAAGTAATTCGTTTAGTTGTAATTTATTGAGCATATAATTCTTTTAACAACCTTTCTGCTGGTTTATTTTGAGGTGTAAACCTATTATTATCTTCTCCTCCAACTTCATTGTGTTTATGAAACCATTTCCACACAAATCCGCCAGCAAACCATTCTTCTTTCCAAAATTGATTATAAATAGCTTCTGTTGCATTTCTTTGCGCTTCTAAATTTACTTTCTCTACTACTCTGTTAGATTCCCACGGTTTTATTCCGTTATAATCAACACTTCTGTAGCCATATTCCGTAAATAAAACAGGCTTATTAACCTGCTCTCTAACACTTATAATTTCTTTTTTATGCACTTGCCAACCCTTTTCAAAATCTTGTGTAGTTGCAGATTTTTTATCACTTAACGGAAAATAAGCATCAATACCAATATAATCTAATTGCGCCCAAAAAGAAACTCTTTTATATTCATCCCAATTTGCAGCATAGGTAAGTTTACCGCTATAAACAGCTCTAATATTTTTAATTAATTGCAACCAAAAAGCAGGTCTATTTTTAACAAAACGCTCTAATTCTGTGCCGATACAAAAAATATCAGCTTTTAAACTCTGCGCTGTTTTTGCATACATTAAAATAAATTCTGAATACGAATCTTCTAAAATCTTCCAATTTTCTTCTGATTCCATTTTTATGTTCCCTGTAAACTCACCCTTCCAAACCCATATTTGCGGTTTTATCATTAATTTCACATTGCTTTTCTCAAATTCTTTTCCATATTGCAGGATTCCTTTTTCAGTTTCGCCAAACCACTGTCTATTGGTATTATGAATTATTTTTGGAGATGACAAATCTTTAATAAATCCAAAAGGCATTAAAGCCACGTAATTAGCTGAAACGTTTAAAACAGGAGTAACATGTTCATTGGTGATTTTATCTGGAGAAGCCACAAAACTAAGTCCGTTTATTTTTTTTATTTGACTTTTACAAGACAAGCATAAAAGACATATTATAAAAAATTTAACTACTTTCATAACTCCTAAATTAGTGTTTTTTTAAACAATTAACATCTTTAGAGGCCAATTATTAGTTTTTTTAAAACCACATATTAGAATTCTTACCGTATTTAAACTCATTCTAAATTAATTTAACCTATTAAGTTATTAACTTTAACCTCGACCAAACTGCAAATCAACTTTTATGGAACACGTTGTTATTATTGGTAATGGAATTTCTGGTGTTACAGCTGCAAGGCACATTAGAAAATTATCAGATAAAAAAATTACCATTGTTTCTGCGGAAACAGATTACTTTTTTTCTCGAACTGCTTTAATGTATGTATACATGGGGCACATGAAGTTTGAACATACACAACCTTACGAGTCTTGGTTTTGGAAAAAAAACAACATTGACCTTAAAAGAGGATTTGTTACAGAAATAAATTCTGCTAATAAAGAACTTGAATTTAAAGACGGTGAAAAACTTTCTTATGACAAATTAATTATAGCAACCGGTTCTAAACCTAATAAATTTGGTTGGCCTGGCCAAGATTTAGATGGTGTTATGGGAATGTATCACAAACAAGATTTAGAAAAACTTGAAAAATATGCCCCCAATAATAAAGCATGCAAAAGAGCTGTAATTGTTGGTGGTGGATTAATTGGTATTGAGCTTGCCGAAATGTTACATAGTAGAAACATACCTGTAACGTTTTTAGTTCGTGAAAAGAGTTTTTGGAACGGTGTTTTACCTTCCGAAGAATCAGAAATGATTAATAAAGAAATTTTAGACAATCATATAGATTTGCGTTTAGGTACTAACTTAAAAGAAATTAAATCTGATGAAAACGGACAAGTAAAATCGATTATAATTGCAGAAACCAATGAAGAAATTGAGTGTAATGTTGTTGGTTTAACCGCAGGGGTTTCTCCTAACGTTGATTTTTTAAAATCTTCTGAAATAGAAATTGATAGAGGCGTAAAAGTAAATCGCTTTTTAGAAACCAATATTAAAGATATATATGCGATAGGTGATTGTGCAGAACAACATTTAGCTATTGGCCAACGAAGAGTAATAGAAGCCGTTTGGTATACTGGAAGAATGATGGGCGAAACAGTGGCCCAAACTATTTGCGGAAATAAAATGGCTTACAAACCGGGCCATTGGTTTAACTCTGCTAAATTTATAGATATAGAATACCAAACCTACGGTTGGGTTTGGGCGCAACCAAAAGAAAATGAAGCCCGCTTTTATTGGGAACATGAAGATGGTAAAAAATGTATTCATATAAATTATGATAAAAATACACACAGGTTTATTGGCATAAATAACTTCGGAATTAGAATGCGTCACGAGTTTTTTGATAAAATATTAAACGAAAAACGCTCTATAGAATATGTTTTAGAACATTTGGCTGATGCCAATTTCGATCCTGAATTTTACAAACTACACGAGCCAGCAATAATTGCCAAATTCAACAAAGAAAACAACACTAATATTCAGCTGAAAAAGAAAAGTTGGAAACGAATTTTTAGTAAAGCATAAAAATATGAAAATAGTAAAACAATCAGGTTTAATCATTTTTTTAGTAGGATTAGCCATCTTTATAGGAACTATTTTCACAGGTTCTTTCAGTTTAACAAAAGGAGAATTAGATACTTTTTTAAAAGAACAAAATTATAAAAGTACCGTTATAGCTGACGAATTAACAAAGGCTGTTGTAACCTCAGAAGATTTAAATATCTTTCAGTTTTCGAGTCGTGTTATACAAGCTTATGAAAACTCTAATAATTATTATGATGCCCTTATAGCAAAATACGACGCTGAAAAAAATTGGGACAAAAAAGGGGCCCAATTTCAATATAAAATCTCCGGAAAACTGCATAGTTTAAGTTTTACACTTGCTAAAAAATCAGGAAAAGGGTTTGCTGTTGAAAACACAGGTTTAGCATGGTTTTTAACTTTTGGCTTGGGTATTCTTGGAGCTTTGTTATTTATAGTTCCTGATGTTATTATACTAGGAAAGCCAGGAGTAAAAAACAATGGAATATTTTTAAATGCAGCTACCAATCGTGGTTGGATAGGTTGGTTTGCTTTTGTCTTTTTGGTTACTTTTTATGTGCTACTTTATTTTTATCCTGATTTTATTGTAAACTGGGTGTATTTAGTAGATCCTATTAGCCAATCTATTAGTAATAATCCGGCTAGTCAATGGTTTTTATATGGTTTTTTATATTGTGTAGTTATGACTGTTATGGCAGTAAGAATGTACATAAAATACCGTCATAATAAATATCAAATTTTAAGGACAACCTCTGTTTTATTCTTTCAAATTGTATTTGCTTTTTTAATTCCTGAGATTTTAGTTCGTTTCGAAAAACCTTGGTATGATTTTAAAAATGCCTTTCCTTTAGATTATGATTTCTTTTTTAAATGGAACTTAGATGAGCTACTTTCTAGTGGTGGTTTTGGTTTATTTATTTTAGTATGGGGAATTGTTTTAACTATTGTAGTGGTACCAGTAATGGTATATTTCTTCGGAAAAAGATGGTATTGTTCTTGGGTTTGTGGTTGTGGTGGTTTGGCTGAAACTTTAGGAGATCCCTACAGACAACTTTCTAGTAAAACATTACTTTCTTGGAAAGTAGAGCGTATTGTAATTCACTCTGTACTTGTTTTTGTTTTAGTAATGACCGGTTTTGCCTTATATACTTTCTTTTATGGTGCCGACCAGGTTTTAGGTATTAAAACACAAACAATTCAAGATATTTATGGCTTTCTTATCGGTGCTATTTTTGCAGGTGTAATTGGAACTGGATTTTACCCGATTTTTGGTAATAGAGTTTGGTGTCGTTTTGGATGCCCGTTAGCAGCGTATTTAGGTTTTATCCAACGTTTTAAATCTCGTTTTAGAATTACAACTAACGGTGGTCAATGTATTTCTTGCGGAAACTGTTCTACGTATTGCGAACAAGGAATTGATGTAAGAGCTTATGCTCAAAAAGGAGAAAACATTGTACGATCTAGCTGTGTTGGTTGTGGTATTTGTTCTGCTGTTTGTCCTAGAGGAGTTTTAAAATTAGAAAACGGACCAGAAGAAGGAAGAATAAACCCTACGGATGTATTATTAGGTAACGATGTTGATTTAATGGAGTTAGTTAACAAGAAATAATACTCCGTTTTAATCAAATAATAAAAATATTCGACGCTTTCGTTAAACATAATATAAGATATTTTTTAGCCCTTATGAGAATTCTCATAAGGGCTAAAAAATGTCTTATAAATTAATTTTATGTGATAAGCTAAATAGAATATTTAATAGGTACTGCTCTATAAACACATAAAAAAATAGTTATAAAATCTGGTGTCTGTTTTCATCCAGAGTGATAATAACATCTCTAAAAATCATTTTAAAGTTAAGGGTTTAAGAACAGGATAAACTTTTAAATCTAACACAAGTTATATGGTATTATAGAGTGATAAGCGTTTAAAATCAACTATTACATCAATAAATAAAACCTATGTTATTTGTAATTCGGAGTACTTAAATCACCTAATGTTAAACTTATTAAAGTTATTAGCTTTTAAACCAACTTTTCTTCAAGCCTTATATTAACCTTTCATAAGTACTTTACTCTTTCAGATAGACAAGGAAACATCAATTATAATATATATGGAAATTAGAGTTTCTCTAAAAAAAATAAAGCCACAGAATAAACCTGTGACTTTAAATATCAAACAAACTAACACTAATTTTTTATAAATTTGGTAGTAATACTCTATCGATTACGTGAACTATTCCGTTTGTAGTTTGTACATCTGGAATAACCATGTTTGCTGCATCAGCTCCATTTCCTGCTCCAGTAACTGTAAGTACACCATCAGTAAAAGCACCTAAAGCTAATGCATCACCACCAAGCGGAGTTACTGCTCCTTGATTTAATTCTGAAGTAAATTTTCCGTCATTTGCTATTACGTGGTTTAAAAGTACAGCTGTTACAACATCTACAGGTAATTGACGAATATCAGATGGTTTTGTAAAAGTTAATCCTAATGCAGCACCTAAGTCAACAAAAGCCTGATCTGTAGGAGCAAATACTGTAAATGATGGGCTACCTTCAGAAGCTGAAAGTGCTCCAACTAAATCCGTATAAACTACAGCCTCTACTAAGTAAGTTAATTCTGGAGCTGTAAAAACCTGAGCGCTTTGAAGTGCTAAAGCTGTTTGTACAATATCTGCACCAGAAGCAATCATAACTTTATCAATTACATGAACAGTACCATTACTTGCCGAGATATCGGTTGCTAATATTTTAGAACCATTAATATAGGTATCTCCATCACGAGAAACAAAACGTCTATCAATACCAAGAGCTGATGTTGATGAAACATCTTCTGAAATATCAGCCCCTAATAAGTTTCCGTTAGAAACGTGGTATAATAATGTATTTGTTAAAAATGATTTTTGAAGAGCTCCTAAAGTTTCACTATTTAAACCCAATCTAGCGAAAGCATCGTTCGTTGGCGCAAAAACCGTATAATCTCCAGAAGGATCATTAGGATTAGAATTACTTAACACTCCTGCGACACCTCCTGCTACAGCGGCAGATTCTAAAGTACTAAAAGCTGGGTTTGTTACTGCTATATTAGCAATTGATGGTGTAATATCCTCATAACTAGATGATGATTCACATGAACTTAATGTACCAATGGCAATTGCTGACACTAGCATATATTTAAAAATAGATAAATTTTTCATAATTGTATTTCTTTTATTTATTAAAATGAGTAAACTAATCCACCATAAAAACCGGTAGATTTTCCGATATTTCTACCTGTAAGGTAGCTATTAACTCCTGCTGTTAAACCTACACCTCCGTATAAAGGAGCGTAACCATTAACACCTACTCTTGTGTAATTTACACGTGTTGCAGGGAAAAAACCTACAAAACCTTCGCCTAGAATATCTACACCTTCTTTATCTGATAATTGATTAGCAACAAAAGCATCTACATAAAATTTTGATGCAGCATACCCTAACTTTAATTCAGTTATTAAAGCATTTGGCACATTACTAGCTCTAAAACTATAACCAGCCTGCCCTGTTACAAAAATTCCTGAATTCATTTTAAAAGTTGCAATTCCTAAAGCACTAAATCTAAAAGACTCATTACCTATAGCAATAATAGACTGTAATCCCTCATTTGCACTGTAATCACCTAAAGGAGTTTCAACACCTACTGATCCAATAAAATCTAATGAACTTTTTTCGAAATCAATCGTATGAAATTTATACTTTGCATAGATTTTTAAATCTTGCAATCCTTTTCTTTCATTTTCAAAGCCATTGTTTGCTAATTCTGCACTACTTGCATTACCTTCTGATTTAATATAAGGTACGTTTAAAACAATATTAAATTTATCTGTAACACCTATTTCTCCATAAAAAGAAATACTTGTTGTAGTTACATCATTAAATACTGGTACTCCATCAGCCTCATTAGGTACTAAAAATACTTTATCATAAGACTCGTGAGAATAAGATAAGACTAAAGCGCCTTCTCCTTTTTTCTTCATAAATCCACTTACTGGGCTCTGAGCCATACAAAAAGTGGTTAACATCATGCATACTACTGCAAGCGCTATAACTCTGTCATTTTTTTTAATTGTCATAATTATTTTGTTTTATGTGTTAGTGACATCAATATATACGGAAAAAAAGTAATATTGGTTTTTTTTATTTTAAAAAAACTTTAATTTTAAAAATTACGTACCTATAATAGGTACTAGAATAAGTTACTCAATTAAAAAAATAAAGTAATTTGTTAATTAACGGTTAGCTATTCGACTATCTAATTTTAAATCAATACAAAGCAACATATAAAAACTACATTTTATGATTCTTAAATATGCCTTATCCCTTTTTTTAGTTATAACCTTAACACAAGAAGAGAAAGAATTTGTTCGAATTTTTGATGCGCAAGAAAATTTACAATCACAAGGCTGGATGTTAAACAATCAAAAGGTAGATTTTTGGACTTTTTATCACCCAAATGGTAATATTTCAAAAAAAGGACATTATAATCACGATAAAAAAACCGGATATTGGTACTTTTACAACGAAAATGAGATGTTATTAAAAGAAGGCGCTTTTACAAATGATAACGCTAACAATTGGTGGATCTTTTATACCGATAAAGGAAAGAAAAAAATTCAGTACAAAAACGGAGTCAAAGAAGGTTATGCTTTAGTTTACAAAAACAACTCTCTTGAAAAAGCAGAACGTTACTCTGAAAATGAAAAAACTGGAGAATGGACTTCTTATGTAATATTTAAGAAGGATAATCCAAATATAAAATTTTAATGAATCAATTAATTAAAGTTATTATCCCTGCTTACAACGAGCAAGATTCAATAGCAAATGTCATTAACGATATTCCATCAATTGTAGATGAAATAATTGTTATCAGCAACAACTCTACAGACGCAACAGAGCTAAATGCCAAAAACGCAGGAGCTACAGTTTTAAAAGAAAACCGAAAAGGCTATGGCTATGCTTGCTTAAAGGGAATGAATTATATTGCTGAACAAAAAAACAAACCCGATATTATTGTTTTTTTAGATGGTGATTATTCTGATTATCCTGAGCAATTAATGGAACTTGTTCATCCTATTATAAACGACAACATCGATTTTGTAATTGGTGCCCGTGTAAAAGAACTAAGAGAAAATGGCTCTATGACTCCACAACAAATATTTGGTAACTGGCTAGCTACTTCATTAATGTCTTTATTTTTTGGAGCAAAATTCACAGATCTCGGTCCGTTTAGAGCTATTAAATACAACAAACTACTGGACTTAAATATGGAGGATAAAACTTATGGTTGGACGGTAGAAATGCAATTAAAAGCATTGAAACAGCAATTCACATATACAGAAATTCCTATGAAATACAGAAATAGAATAGGTGTATCTAAAGTTTCAGGTACTGTAAAAGGTAGTATATTAGCGGGCGTTAAAATATTAAGTTGGATATTTAAATACAGTTTTAAATAATGGTTGTAGAGTATATTATAATAGTGATTTATGCTATTTCGTTAATTTTAATTTTTATGTATGCTTTGGCGCAATTAAACTTATTGTTTAATTACTTAAAGGCTCAAAAAAAAGAAGATAACTCTCCTAAGTTCGATTTCTCTAAATCCTCAGAAGTTCCTTTTGTAACCATTCAATTGCCTGTATTTAACGAGTTATATGTAATGGAACGTTTGTTAACTAACATTGCAAAAATTAAATATCCGAATGAAAAATTAGAAATTCAGGTTTTAGATGATTCTACAGATGAATCAGTAATTTCTACTGCTAAGCATATTGCTCAACTTCAAGAAACTGGATTAGACATTGTACACATCCGAAGAGAAAATCGCCAAGGATTTAAAGCAGGAGCTTTAAAAGAAGGTTTGGAAGTTGCCAAAGGAGAATTCATTGTTATTTTTGATGCTGATTTTTTACCACAAGAAAATTGGTTAGAACAAACAATTCCGTATTTTAAAAACCCTGAAATTGGCGTAGTACAAACTCGCTGGGGGCATATCAATAGAAATTATTCAACCTTAACTAAAATCCAAGCATTTGCCTTAGATGCTCATTTTTCTTTAGAACAAGTTGGTAGAAATAGTAAAGGTCATTTTATTAACTTTAACGGAACAGCTGGTGCATGGCGTAAAGAATGTATTTTAGATGCCGGAAACTGGGAAGGAGATACCTTAACCGAAGATATTGACTTGAGTTATAGAGCACAGCTTAAAAACTGGAAGTTTAAATATTTAGAACATGTTGAAACTCCTGCAGAACTTCCTGTTGTTATTAGTGCAGCAAGAACCCAACAATTTCGTTGGAATAAGGGTGGCGCAGAGAATTTTCAGAAAATGGGAAAACGCATTATTTTAAATAAAAACGTTTCTGCAAAAACTAAAATTCACGGACTTTTACACCTACTAAACAGCTCTATGTTTACCTGTATTTTTTTAGTTGCTGTTTTAAGTATTCCGATGTTATACATTAAAAATGAATATACTCATTTAAAACCTTTCTTTTACGTGATGAGTTTTTTCGTTTTAAGTTCTATCATATTTTTTATCTGTTATTGGTTTATGTATAAAAAAAATAACGGCGGCGGATTTAAAAATTTTATAAAATACATTGGTGCTTTCTTTACATTTTTTACCATTGTAATGGGCTTTTCTTTACACAATACCATTGCTGTTTTAGAAGGTCATTTTGGTAAGAAAAGTGAATTTGTTCGTACACCAAAATTTAATATAAAAACACTTAAAGACGGTTGGAAAAACAATAAATACGTAAGAACAAAAGTTTCTTTAAACGTAATTATTGAGGGATTATTAACATTGTATTTTATCTTTGGTATGTATAGTGCTTTTGTTGTTGGTAACCAAGATGGTGATTTCGGTTTATTTCCTTTTCATTTGATGTTAACTATCGGATTTGGATACGTTTTTTTTAAATCACTTTTTTCTAAAGCCTAATGCTTTTCTGGAAAAAATATAGCTCGCTACTACTAACTTTTATTAGTGGTATCCTTTATTTTTTATTTGCTTATTTTTTAGAAAGAACTGAATTTTCGAAGTTACTTTTTTTGTGGTTTTCTTTATTTTTGATCACCTACTTTTTATGGAAAAACAATAAAAACAACTTTATACTTTTAGCCAGTATTTCAATTTTATTTCGATTGATCTTTCTTGTTGCTACTCCAAATTTATCACAAGATTTTTATAGATTTATTTGGGATGGAAGAATGATTTTAGAAGGATTAAATCCGTATTTATCATTACCCAAAACATTTATAGAACAACAAACATATCCTATAAACCAAGCTGTTGATTTATACAAAGGAATGGGTACAATGAACGGAAGTCATTTCACCAATTATCCACCTATAAATCAATTATGTTTTTTAATTGCGGCTATTTTCGCTAACAAAAGCATTTTAGGCAGTGTAGTTATAATGCGTGTTATTATAATTTTGGCTGATGTAGGAATACTTTACTTCGGAAAAAAACTATTAGAAAAACTAAAATTACCAATTCATAACATTTTTTTATACATTTTAAATCCGTTTATAATTATTGAGATGACGGGCAACTTGCATTTTGAACCTGTAATGTTGTTCTTTTTAGTGTGGAGTTTATACAAATTACAACAACGAAAATGGATTTGGGCTGCAATACTGCTAGCTTGTTCGGTTTCTGTAAAATTAGTTCCTTTACTGTTCTTACCATTGTTTTTACAATGGTTTATAAGCCCTTTACACACAAATAACAAAAAAATTATTAGATGGATTGGCTTTAAATTTCGTCCAAAAGAATTACTAAAACTAATTTGTTTTTATCTGGTAGTTATAACAGTTACACTTTTATTGTTTCTTCCTTTTTACACCTCAGAATTAATTACCAACTACTCTAATTCTGTAGGGTTATGGTTTAGGAATTTCGAATTTAATGCTAGTTTTTACTATATAGCTAGAGAGATTGGGTATCTATTTAGAGGTTATAATGAAATTGCCGTAATCGGTAAAATAATGCCGATTTTAACCATTTTATTTTTAATTAGTATCACTTTTATCAGAAATAATAAAACGTTTACACAATTACTAACAGCCATGTTATTTGGCTTGTCTTTTTATTATTTTACAGCAACAACAATGCATCCTTGGTATATTGCTACACTTTTAATTTTATCACTATTTACAAAATATCGATTCCCTGTAATTTGGAGTATCGTAATTATTTTTAGTTATCAAGCATACGCAAATCAACCTTGGAAAGAAAACCTTTGGTTTGTTGCTTTAGAATATATAGTTGTATACGGTTTTTTGTACTGGGAATTGTACATAAAAAAACCCACTCAATAAATTGAGTGGGAAAAATTGCTATGAAAAAGAAAAAGTAGTGGTTTTAAAGCCACTAATCAAATATAGATAACTAGTTTCTTTTAAACAAATACTTTTTAATAAAAATTAACCTTTAATTTACATTTAAGTTACACTCTTATTACTTTATTATTTTTTAATTTATATTGTTGTTTACTTTCTATACATAGCGCATCTCCATTATCATTAAATTCTAATCGATGCCCGTATTCACTAACCCAACCTATTTGCTTTGATGGATTACCAACAACCAGCGCATATGGTAACACTTGCTTTGTAACCACAGCTCCTGCACCAACGAATGCATATTCACCAATATCATTACCACAAACTATAGTTGCATTAGCGCCAATACTAGCGCCTTTTTTAACCGTAGTTTTTAAATACTCATCTTGCCTTTTAATAGCACTTCTAGGGTTAATAACATTTGTAAAAACCATCGATGGACCTAAGAAAACATCATTTTCGCAAATAACACCTGTGTAAATAGATACATTGTTTTGAACCTTTACATTGTTTCCTAAGACTACCTTTGGTGAAACTACCACATTTTGACCTATATTACACTTATTACCAATTTTACAATTTGACATGATATGGCTAAAATGCCAAATTTTGGTTTCTGAACCTATACTACAGTTATCATCTATTACCGCTGTTTCGTGCGCAAAAAAGTTTTTTGTTGTATTCATACTAACAAAAATAAAAAACTCAACCTAAATAGTTGAGTTTTTAACTTTATTCTACATTAAAAGTAATAGGTAAAGTATATTTTACTTTAACAGGAGTATTATTTTGCTTTCCTGGTGTAAATTTTGGAATTTTACGCACCACTTTATTTGTTTCTTTTTCTAATCTTTTATGTGGAGCTCTAATTTTTACATCAGATATAACACCAGATTTATCAATTATAAACTGCGTAAATATTTTATATTTCCCCGACCTTAACCCTACATCTTGTGCTAATTCTACATTAAAATAACGCTGAACATGTTGTTGAATTTTCTTCTCAAAACATTTTTTATTTTCTTCTTCGGATAAACCTTCACAACCTTTAAAAACGGGTCTGTTTTGAACGTTATTTATAGACATCGTATTTTCAACTGAAGGAATTACTGTTGGAGCTGTTTTTTTTGGAACTACAACTGTCTCTGGTTTATCATCAACTGGTATTTTTATTAATGTTTCAACAAGCTTCTCAGTGTTTTTTACAATTTTGGGTGGAGCAATTGTTTTAATAACTTGTTTCTCTACCACTTTCTTTACCTTCTTTTCGATTTTTTTAATAACAACAGGTCGCGAAAATGTAAATACGGTTTCTAATGTATCATGATTTGTAAAGATTGCTACATTTAAATCTTTCTCTGTTTCATGTTCTAATGAAACAAAAACTATAAATAATGTAAGTACTAAACCTAATTGCGTAAAAATTGATGAGAATTTTTCTAATTGTTTTCTTGGATTCTTTTTTTCTTCTTTCATAGTTCTTAATTTTTTAAGTTAATACTATGTTAAAACCAAGAAGTGTGCCAATAAAAAAAGCAATCCAAATCGGATTGCTTTCTTTATTTTTATTTTGTAAGTTAACTTACTCTACATTAAAAGTAATAGGTAATGTATACCCTACTCTTACTGGTCTACCTCTTTGTCTACCTGGTTTCATTTTAGGAATTTTATTCGCTATACGAATAGCTTCCTTTTTTAACCTTGGGTGAGGAGCTCTTGCGTTTACACTAGTAATAGAACCATCTTTATCAATTTTAAATTGAACATAAATTCTTTTTTTACCTGGTGCTAAACCTAACTCATTTGCTAATTCTGCATCAAAATAACGCTGAACGTGCTTTCTTAATTGTTTGTTTAAACAAGCTTTCTTTTCTGCTTTTGAACCAGTACATCCTGGGTAAATTGGCACTTCTTCAATAATAGAAAAAGGTACATCCTCTACGAAAACTTCTTCTTCAACTGCCTCTTCAATGTCTTCAACTACAATTTCTTCAGATTCATCTGTTTCAGTAGATTCGATAATAGTTTCTTCAACTTCCTTCTCGTCTTCTACGATTTCAATTTTTTCTGGTGCTGGTGGTGGTGGTGTATTTGGCTTTGGCTTTGGTGGCTCTACAATAAGCTCTATTGTTTCTTCTTCAATTTCAGAAGCCATATTAGCCATTCCTAAATCTCCGTATTGCTTATCATATGTTTTGTTTTCAATTGCAACATATGTTATAAATAATGCTAAAACCAAACCTAACTGCATAAACAGTTTACTATAATTCTCTAAGTTTGACTTTGGATTTTTCTTAATTTCCATCGTAAATATTTTTTAATAGTTCGCTAATTTAATTAAATTATTTTAACTTTTACAAGCTAATTCTTTAAATAGCTATATTTTTCTTAAAAAAAGAAAGTAAACAATATAAGCTATTAAAATACCCGTCGTATTTGCCACAATATCTAAAACATCACCTGATCGGTATGTTGTTACTATAACTTGAAGAGCTTCAATAATTATGCCGTAAATAAAGCAACAAAAAACAATACTATATTCATTGATTTTTGTTTTTTTAAAAGCTATTAAACAAATAAATGTTAAAATAAAATAAGCAAGTGCATGCTCGTATTTATCCAAATTATTTATTTGAATTGGTTGCTTTCCAATGTTTATTAAGCTAAGAATAGCAATACTAATTGCAATTAGTATTGCTATTCCTACTAAATTATCCCTTAATAAGTTCTTGATACGCTTCAGCACTTAATAAATCAGGTATTTGTGAATCATCCGATAATTTAACTTTTATCATCCATCCATCACCATAAGGATCAGAATTTACTAATTCTGGTTCGTCTTCTAAAGCTTCGTTAAACTCAATTACTTCTCCAGATAAAGGCATAAAAAGATCAGATACTGTTTTAACAGCTTCTACTGAACCAAAAACCTCTTCAATATCTAAAGATTCATCTAAAGTATCAACGTCTACATATACAATATCACCTAGCTCTCCTTGTGCAAAAGAGGTAATACCAATTGTAGCTACACCTTCTTCTATCTTAACCCATTCGTGGTCTTTCGTGTATTTTAATTCTGATGGAATGTTCATTGTACTATTTTTATTGTGTTTGTTTTAATTTCCTAAATTGTAAATAATATTTATCCCTGCATTGATTGACTGTCTTGGAAAAGTAGTTGAAACAGCATATTGAAACGTTTGATGATTGTAATAAAACGATGCTGTTAAACTGCTACTTAAATTATAATCGGCTATAAATTTTAATCCGAATAATTTTTCTCCTCCTGTTATTTGACTATTTTCTTCATCAACGCTACGTATTAAGGTTAAATTATCCCTCAAAGATACGTCAGCTCTTAGGTTTATATCTCCTTTTAATGTTTCTTTTTTTCCTGTAAATCGCGTTACAAATTTAACATCTCTAATCTTATAACCAAAACCTACAACATATTCTGTTCCTCTAATATCAGTTAAGGTATTGTTATTAAAGTTTAATGTTAAACTTCTATCTCTTCTTATTTCCCCTTTAAATGAAAATGAATTTTTCATCCTAAAATCAACTTTCATTAATGGTGAAAACTCATCTATTAAAGTTGCCGACGAAAGTAATAGTTCTGGCTGATAATTACCAGAAGTATTTGTATTTGTTGCTAAATTTGTTGAATCGTACTGTAAATTATTGGTGTAGTTACCTATTGTATAAGACGATTTGTAACCATGTGATAGTGTAAAAGATGAAAAAGTCTTTTTAAACCACTTATACTTCATAAAACCATTAAAACGCATTGTCCAATTCGGAATTGGTATATTTTTAAAAATACCTGTACTTACCGAATTTGCATCGTTACCTGAATATGCTGCAATAAAGGCTGGCAACATTGCTTGCTGACCGTTTTCTTTAAATCCGCTTACGGGTTGATCTGTAGTTGCTAACCTATTAGCAATTGTACTCCTGTTTGATAAGAAATTTTGATATAACACCTCGCTATCTGTAAAAACAGTACCCAACATAAAGTGACTAATGCTATAATTACCTGTTTCAAAAGCTTTAATGTTCGGGTCTTGCTCAAATCCTCCATTCCCATCAGAAATGATATCTAATTGCTGATTTAAATTACTTGTTTGAATCCTAGTTCCAATTAAATCTATCGTTAAATTTTTAAAAGGTTTTACAGAAACATTATAATCTAATTTTTTGAATCTTGTTTTACCATAATTCTTGTTATAATAAGGTTGATTTTCGTCAGTCTGACTTGTTCTTGTAACCAACCATCCGTTTTCGATAGCTGTATTTAAAATATCTGTTTGACTACCAAATACAAATCCTAATGAAGGTGCTGTACTACCGTCATAACTATTTCTTCCTAAAAATCCTACCGATGGTTTGTATCCTTGTAATAAAGTTCCGTTGTTTTGAGTATAACTAATTTTTGCTCTCTTTACCGATGTTAATACATCATACATTCCCTTCATTACTTTATGACCAAAAGAAGCGTTCTTCTTTAATTTGGCTCTTCCTTTAGATGTTTTATCACCCCCTAAAGTTGCTGTTCCTTTTTTAACAGGTTTCTTTTTGGTTCCTTTTAGTAATAGCTTATCTAACTTTAAGGTTTTATAAAAACGACCAAAATCTATATTTGTATTTAAATTATGGGTGTTTGCATTCTGAATCATATTACCAACCACATCTACATAACTTACATTATCTCCGTTTGGTAAATCTAAATTACTTTGTGAACTCGCTTTCCAATCAAAATCTGCTGTATAACTATAATCTGCACTTAAAAAATTTAAATATGGTAACTTACTAAGTGGCAATTTATACGTTGCATTTAATTTTTGATGATAGTTATCAGGCCTACCAACAGTAAAAAATTGATCATAAATCTCTAACTCTTCATCATCTCCAAAACTATCGTAAATATAATTGTTAGTTGCATTAAAGTTTAGCTGAAGCGATTTTGTTAAATCAAATCCAATCGTATAATCCCAATTAAATAAAAACCTACGTTGCACTAATTCTGGTTGTGCTGTTAGTCCTTCAATTAAATTTCTAGATTGTTGCGAGTTATAATTTCTATTAATTCTCGAATTAAGTGCTATCGTTTTAGGTACTGGATTAAAATTAAGATCTTTTATAAATCGCAAGTATTTATTATTAAATTTTTTTGATTTTTTAAAGGGTTCTATAACAAAAGGCTTAAAGTTAAAATTATAACTTGCTCCCGCCATTACATTTTTATTTTCGAATTTTTCGATATTATAATCCTTATGAAACTCTTCATTATGAGCATATGAAGCAGAAA
Source organism: Tenacibaculum sp. AHE14PA (assembly GCF_019278465.1). Taxonomy (GTDB): domain Bacteria; phylum Bacteroidota; class Bacteroidia; order Flavobacteriales; family Flavobacteriaceae; genus Polaribacter; species Polaribacter bernardetii. The sequence continues at coordinate 2,133,630 of NZ_CP058983.1, forward strand.
AATTTTCTACATCATAAAACTTTGGTGTTTTTTTGCTCTTCGGATTTTTATTCTTTTTTACATTGATAAAACTAATGCTTTTTCTTCGTGTATAGTCTTGTGCATTTTCACTGTTAGGATTTTTATCTAAAGCATCTTCTAATTCCACATCCTGAAACTGAGGATCGTATTTAGGGTCCCTAAATTCTTCACCATAGCTATAACTCATAGGTATTTGCATATTCCAATCTTGCGGCATCATTTTACCTAACTGAATATTGGTTGCAACACTATATTGTTTAATTTCCTCTATACTTCTTTGCTGAACTCTATCTTCAACATTACCAAAACCAATGGTAGACATTCTTCCTGCTAAAGACAAGTCCATTACATCGGCAAGATTTGCATCTGCATTTACAACAGCTGCCCAACCACCTTTATTATCAAAACCTACCGCACGTAATTCATTAAACCAAACCTCTACTGTTTTATCTGAATTAGATACGTTTTTAACACCCAGCATTACAGTTCTTACTTGCGCCAATGTTGGGTTTCCTTTTACTGATATTTTTAAACCATTAGAACTTGTTGCTGAAAATATATCTGTTATACTTGTTCCAACACCTGTTGGCCTTTCTATTTTTAAATTTGCTAATTCTTCTAAAGGCACTTCTAAATTATTTGCCTCAGGCCAAACATCTAAAGAGGTTGCTCTAGAGGTTGATAATGTTAATGGTTTTTCAATTTCGTAATAGTTATCATTTAAATCGGTTCCTAAACGAATTACAGCAACCATATCTCCATCTTGAGTAGCTTCTGTTGTTGGTTTTTCTGCATGTAAAAACATTCGTAGTTTTTTATACCTACGCATATCTATACTTATGTTTTTATAGATAGTTCTTACGTCATCGGCTGCTAAATCTGTTACTTTTAAAGTTACCGACTGCTCATTTTGACGTTGAATTCTGTTTGTTCCTTGTAATTCTTCTCGCTGAATTCCTGGAGGTAATTTATATCTTTCCGAATTTTGCTCTATACTTACAACACCTACCTCAAAATTATTAAGTTCTGTATTATCTAAATTTACCGGCACACCTGTATTCGGTAATGTTTTTGTATATCTACGCCAATCTCCTCTTACTAATTCTAACTCTCCGAATCGTAAAACAACTGGCATTTTAAATTGCGAAAGAAACATTCTAATAAAACGAATACTATTAAAATCGGTAATTCCGTTTATTCGCTGAGCATCTGTTACATTTCTAACCGGAATTCTAAATTGATACCAAGTAGTACTTCTTGTAGATCCGTTTGCCAAAGTAATTGGCTCATTTTTTACATCTATAATATTATTTTGTCCTAATTGTAAATCGCTTCTATTTAATGAAACCTCGTACTCAAAATAACTATTTACCGGGTTCATTGTTTGATCTTTATTAATATCTTCAACATCAGGATATGCTGTTGATGAAGTAGGAAAAGATTCGTTTGACTGACTAGCTGTTGGTGAATTTCCCTGCGTACCGTTAAAGTTTTTATAACGTGTTAAAACCGATGCATTTGTGTTTTCTATAGCACCTCCTCTAAAATATTGAAAGTTATCTCCTGCCGGATCATCTAAGGATGCGAATGCTGGGAACTTTATTCTTTCATCTTCATCCGTTAAACCGTCTAAACCAATATCTTGATTTGCACGAGCTTCGTTGCTAGAGTCAAAAGCATATAATATTGATGGATTTATTGGCGTATTTCCCCAGTTGGTTGCATTTACATTTGTTCCATCTACTTTATTTCCATCCGCAGGTAAACCATTTTCATATTGTTTTCTACCATCCTTTAAAATATCTTCAGAAACGTTTCCTAAATTTATAAATAATTTTCCTACTTGATTTCCTGGATCTTGCGGGTTTATTCCTGCCGATAATCCTTCTGCTTGTGTGATAGAGTAATTTTCATAAGGATCCATTAACCAAAACTGAATATATTCTACATTGGCTTGTTCAAAATTATTAGTTGTTAATGGTCGCATAATTCCTCCCCAACGTTCTTCTGAAGTTACTGTACTTGCATTTTCGTTGTAATTATAAGGACCTCTTTCTGAGGGATAATAAGCCAAATCTAATGTTCTAACTAAATTTTGCTGCGTAATATCTAAATCGGTGTTCGGAAATAATTCGTTGTAACGTATCTGACGAATTTCGTTTCTAGACAATTCATTTTCATCAATATTGTTAGGTCTGTTTCCACTACCATAAAATAATTGATCAATATTATACCATGCAATTTTACCTCTTTTGTAATTGTAAGATAAATCGCTTGCGCCACCATCAAAACCTTGCGATTCTGGTGTACTTGCTAAAAACCATTGTTGTGGAGAACTTAAATTAATAGGTATTTGCGAAGCCTCAAAATCATCTAAATACGAAGTTGCTGTTCCGTCTACATTAATTCCGCTTGGCGAACCTGGCAATAAATAAGCCATATCTGCTCTTACAGATACATTCGAAGGGACTTCGGTTTCTACAAACGGTAATCTGTTTGCTAATTTTGTTAAGTAAGGAACTTCAGCAGAATAATCTAAATTAAAACCTAACATTACATTATCTATAGGCTCTCCTCCAAAATTTACTTTAGGTGTAATTGGTTTTTCACTTACATTTAAGTAAGTTCCTCCTATGGTAAATTTATCCGAAAAACGATGCTCTACATCAATACCTATAAATGTTTTTCGTTGCTGACTAAATAAGGTATTACTTTCAGTCGTTGCATTAATAGGAATTCCTGATGCTTCTAAACCTGGATCTAAAATTTGTACGCGACCTAATTGATAATCTACCACATAATCTATACCTTCAACTAACTGTCGTCCTCCGGCAGTTACACGTACCGAACCTCTAGGAATATTAAACCCTCCTAAAGAAATACCTCTACTTGTTTCTGATTTAAAGTACCCTTTTAAAAAGAATTTGTCTTTATTCTGATACTCGTTTTTTGCTTGAATTTTTGTTGTTAAATACAGTTCTTCAAAAAGATATTTATCCTGATCTGAAGTGTTGGTAAGCTCATCTCTTAAATCTTCACCAAAAGGTTCTGGTTCAGGAAACAATACATATCCTCTTTCTGAATTCACAGTTATTCCGTCTACATAATCAAAAAAACCATCTCCGTTTGGCACGGCATACTCACTTTGATCTAACTTATCTAAGTTTAAAATACGCAATAATGGTTTATCTGTAATTCCAGGTGTTAGGGCTTTTTGTAACGTATTTTGTAAAGTTCCTGTTTCATCATCACGATATAAAAGTTCAAAACGAAACCCTTCACGTTGCAAAGGAAAAGCACCTAAAGCATACACGTTTTTCATCATTAATCGCCATGTAGGAAAACCTTCATCTTCATTCGTTACCGCATTTTTCCTTGTGGTATTTAAAATTTCACTACGCAATAGCTTTACCACTAAATTATCTGGGGCAACTACACCGTCGTTAGAAAATTCTCCTACTTTAAAAACAGTTTCTCCACCTGATGCTCCAACCGCAGTATATTCATAAGCAACTGCTAAAACCTCTCCATCATTTAATCTTCTGTTTAAAGATATAAAACCTAATTGCGGATGTACTCTAAATTCATTTGCTTGTAATTTTCTTGCATTTTGAAGGTACGAATAGTTAAACCCTTGACGTGCTGGCATAATATTGTTAATCGCCGCATCTACTGTAGCTACATCTCTAATACCACCTGTAGTTGTTGCTAATAATGGACTTAAGTTGTTAACTCCGTTATATGGTAACACTTTAGAGTTCGCTGAGATAGGGCTAGGAACAGTATTTACTTCATTTGGATTTACTTTGTTTGCATTATTAGATTCTCCTAAATCGGCAAGACCTACAATACTTCGATAATCAGTAACATTTTGAGTTCTATTCGTTATCCAAACTTCAACTCTTGTAATGTTTACTGGACTACTTACCAAAGGGTAGTTACTTAAGGCATCTGTATAACTCTCTCTAAAATATTGTGATAAAAAAAAGTGACGATCATTATCATAGTCAGAAGCTCTTAACTCAAACTCCTCAATAGTTGCTCCTCCTTCTGCAATAACTGTTTTAGATTGTGAATTTTGCTGTGAAAACGCTGCGGTTATATAGGTTTTACCAAACTGCAATTCTGTTTTTACACCAAATAATGCTTGTGCCCCGTTTATTAACGAGTTTTTAATTGGCATACTAATATTACCTGCTTCTATATTTCGTATAATATCGTCTTCAGTAGGCGTATATTCTAACTTAATGATGTTTTGAAAATCGAATGTAGATTGTGTATCGTAATTTGCCGTTACCGTTAATCGTTTACCAACTTTTGCTTGTAAACTTGTACTTATTTGTTGATCAAAATCAAACGTAAAACTACTCTGGTTTTCTATTGATATTTGCGGATTCTCATTGTTTTGATAAATTCCTCCGAGCTTTATATTTACCTGACCTGTTGGATTTACCTCAACACTATTACCTCCAAAAATAGACTCGAAAAACTTAGAATTTACATAATATTTAGGTAACAAGTTTTTTCTTGCTTTACTATTTCCTTTTTTTCTTGAGTTTGTTGCATCAACCTTTTCTTTAAAATAATCTTTTACATCATTTTTTAATCGATACTTGTCATACTCATCGGGAGTCATAAAAACAGGTGTTCCAATATAGTAATCGCCTATTTTCTCCACCAACATAAACTTATTTAAAGTCTTATCAAAGGTTATGGTTATCTCTGTTGGGTTGCTTAAAAAAAGAGTTCCGTTTTGGTTATTACTAAAATTATATTTTAGCGGAATAACAGTGTCTTTTTTTATAGTATTACCTTTATTACTCTGAGTGTTTTGTGAAAACGAAACAACACTTACCAGTATAGTAAGTGTTGTTAGTAATCTATTAATAATTGCTTTTTTCAACCTGTTTTATAAATTTTTTAACGCCTGTTTTATCAATGCCTCAACACTAGCATCAGGTGTTTCTTTTAATATATTCCCTATAACTTTATCTGCTTGCTTTCTTACAAAACCAAGAACTTCTAGTGCAGATAACGCTTCTTCTTTATTTGTATTGTTTTGAGCAATTGAAACTTCATCTAAATCAAAGATTTTTAGAATTTTATCTTTCAGATCTACAATAACACGCTGTGCTGTTTTTACTCCAATACCCTTAACAGACTGTATTGTTTTTACATTTTCTGAAGCAATAGCTTGTTGTATTTCTTCAGACGTCATTGACGACAACATTGTTCTTGCAATACTCGGACCTACACCTGAAACTGACGTGAGTAATCTAAAAATTTCTCTTTCAACTTTATTAAAAAACCCATACAATGTATGTGCGTCTTCACGAATAGATAAATGTGTATACAACAACACATTTTCATCATTAGGTAACGACGAATAAGTGTTTAAAGAAATATGCAATAAGTAGCCTACTCCATTACAGTCTATTACTGCATACGTAGGATTTTTCTCCACAAGTTTCCCCCTAATTTGTGTTATCATTCTATCTAATTTCGATTTGCCTAAAATAGGCAAATTATTTAGTTTTAAAAGTCTTAGCTTTTATTTTTTAACTCTTTGTTTTGTGCATCTACAACAGCTACTGCAGCCATATTCACCATTTCATCAACACTTGCACCTAATTGCAAGATGTGAACAGGCTTACTCATACCTAATAAAATAGGTCCGATAGATTCAACTCCATCAACCTGCTTCATTAATTTATACGTTATGTTAGCCGACTCTAAATTCGGGAATATTAAAATATTTGCTCTTTTACCATTTAATTTAGAAAAAGGGAATTCTTTTGCTAATAACTCAGGGTTTAAGGCAAAATCTGCTTGTAACTCACCATCAACAATTACATTAGGATGGTAACGATGTATATACGATACTGCTTCTCTTATTTTTACTGAACTTTCGGCTTTTGATGACCCAAAGTTAGAAAAACCTAGCATGGCAATATGTGGCTTCATTCCAAACATTTTTGCTAAGCCAGATGTTAATTGACTAATTTTTGCTAATTCTTTAGCTGTTGGATTAATGTTAATCGTTGTATCCGCTAAAAACATTGGTCCTTGTTTGGTTAGCATCATATTTGTTGCTGCCACTCTAGTAACACCTTTTTCTTTCTCTATTAACTCTAACATTGGTTTTACAACCGATGGATATGACCTTGAATATCCTGTAATTAAAGCATCTGCTTCACCAGTATTCACCATCATTGCTGCAAAATAATTACGCTCACGCATCCATTTTTGAGCCTCTAAAAAAGAAATACCTTTACGCTGTCTTGTTTTCCAAAAAGCTTCTGCATATCTGTTTCTTCGATCTGTTTCTTCATCCGTTTTAGGATCAATAATAACAACATCTGCGTCGAATCCTAATTCTTCTTTTAATTCAAGAATAATATCCTTTCTACCTAATAAAATAGGTATCGCTATTTTCTCATCATAAACACGCTGTGCTGCTTTTAACACATCTAGATGATCTGCCTCTGCAAAAACTACTCGTTTAGGGGCTTTTTTTGCTCTGTTATGTAATAATCTTATCTCTTTACTTCCCGTTCCAGATCTATCCATTAATTCTTCACGGTATGCATCCCAATCTGTAATTGGTTCTTGCGCTACGCCCGACTCCATTGCTGCTTTTGCAATAGCTGGTGGAATTTCATAAATTAATCTCGGATCAAATGGTTTAGGTATAATGTATTCTTTTCCGAATGAAAGACTCACTTCATCATACACTATATTTACTTGTTCTGGCACTGTTTTTTTAGCCAAATCAGCTAAAGCATGTACAGCTGCCATTTTCATTTCTTCATTAATTTTAGTTGCCCTAACATCTAAAGCCCCTCTAAAAATAAATGGAAATCCAAGTACATTATTAACTTGATTAGGATTATCCGATCTACCCGTTGCCATAATAATATCATCACGAGTATCTACCGCTAATTGGTATTCTATCTCAGGATCTGGATTTGCCATTGCAAAAACAACAGGGTCTTTTGCCATCGATAATAACATCTCTGGCGTTACTACATTTCCTTTTGATAATCCTATAAAAACATCTGCATTATGCATTGCCTCCTCTAAAGTATTAATGTCTTTATCAGTTGCAAATTCTTCTTTTTGTGACGTTAAATTACCTCTATCTCTTCTAATAACGCCTTTACTATCGCACATTACTACATTTTCTCTTTTAGCACCAAGTGCTAAGTACAACCTTGTACATGAAATTGCAGCCGCTCCAGCTCCGTTTACTACGATTTTAATCTCCGATATTTTTTTATCAATAATTTCTATCGCATTTTTTAAGGCTGCTGCAGAAATAATTGCTGTTCCGTGCTGATCGTCGTGCATTACAGGAATATCTAATTCCTCCTTTAATCTTCTTTCTATCTCAAAAGCTTCAGGAGCTTTTATATCTTCTAGGTTTATTCCACCAAAAGTTGGAGCAATGGCCTTTACTGTTTCTACAAATTTATCAACATCTGTAGCATCTACTTCAATATCAAAAACATCAATATCAGCAAAAATTTTAAACAACAAACCTTTCCCTTCCATTACTGGTTTTGATGCTTCAGGACCTATATCTCCTAGACCTAAAACAGCAGTTCCGTTAGTAATAACAGCTACTAAATTACCTTTAGCGGTATATTTATAAACATTGTCTTTATCTTTAGCAATTTCTAAACAAGGCTCTGCAACTCCAGGAGAGTATGCTAACGACAAATCGTGCTGTGTAGCATATTTTTTAGTTGGTACTACTGCTATTTTTCCTGGTTTTGGCTTTGCATGGTATAACAAAGCTTCTCGCCTTTTTCTAGAATCACTCATAGATTAGTTTTATTTGTTTGAACTTACAAATATACGTTTTTGTTACTTAGTGAAAAACCTAAAACATGATTTTAGTCATGTTTTATAATCAGCAGACCGTATAAATTTGCGTACATTTTAATTTTAAATCAAATCATGAAAACACCACCTATTCAAATAATTAATGAAGAAATAAAATGGGACAAATCTCAAACAATTGTTAGCAAAACAGATTTATTTGGCACAATTCTTTACGCTAACAAAGCCTTTGTTTTAGCCAGCGAATACACTGCTATAGAATTAATGGGAGAGCCTCATAATATTATTAGACACCCAGATATGCCAAAGGTTGCTTTTAAAGCCTTATGGGAAGCTTTAAAAAAAGGGGAAAATTACCACGCTATTGTAAAAAACCTAACTAAAACTGGTAAATACTATTGGGTAATTACTGATTTTACAATTGATAAAAATGAAAAAGGGGAGCCTATCGGTTACACTGGACGAAGAAAAGCTATACCTAAAAGTGTTATTGATAAAATTGAACCACTTTATAAAACTCTTTTAGAAATTGAAAAATTAAAAGGAGAAAAAATTAGCGAATTATACTTTGAAGGTTTTTTAAAGGAAGAGGTTGGTAAAAGTTATAACGAATATGTAGTTGATTTATTTAAAGAAGAATCTTTGAAAGTTTCCGAAACACAAACCGAAGTTAAAGAAAAGAGTAAAATAAAAAAAGGCCTTAACTGGTTTTTCTTTGGCGACACAGATCCTAAATAACAACTTAAAAAAGGCAAATTCTTAAAAGTATTTGCCTTTTTTAAGTTGTTATGAATCCTAATGTGATTTTTAACTAAAACTTTATATTTTAATCTTCTTATTATTCTAAATATTTACAGAAATTTGTTAATTACATTTTAAAGTTAATTTTTAGTTATGAAAAAAATATATAAAATACTCTTAACCATAATAATAACATTATTCGCCTTGCTAATTTTAGCTCCGTTTTTATTTCAAGGAAAAATTATTAATCTGGTAAAGAAAACTGTAAATAATAACATTACGGCTCAGTTAGATTTTACAGATGCTAACCTAAGTTTATTAAGAGATTTTCCGAATGCCTCTTTGCAACTTTCTAATGTTTCTATTATTAATGGTAAACCTTTTAAAGGCGATACGTTATTGTTTTCTAAAGAAATTAATTTAGAATTAAGACTTACTGAATTACTTAAAAACGCATCAGAACAATTAAACATCCAATCTTTTTCTATTAATGACTCTAAAGTAAATGTTTTAGTTAACGAAATTGGTATTGCCAATTACGACATTACAAAACCGTCTGATGTAAAAGTTGATAGCACAAGTGTACCAGTATCGGACTTTGGCCTTTCTATAAATTCTTATGAAATAAATAACGCTACAATAAAGTATATTGATAAAAAAGGTAAAATGAACCTTACTTTGTCTGACTTTAATCATAGTGGTAGCGGAGATTTCTCTCAAACTAATTCTGAATTAAATACCAAAACAGCTACATTGGTTTCTTTTGAAATGGATAGTGCTTCTTATGTAAAAAATCAGAAGATCGAATTAGATGCCATCTTAGGAATGGATTTAGTAAACATGAAGTTTTCGTTTCTAAAAAACGAAGCTAAACTTAATAATTTACCTTTAATTTTTAATGGATATGTTCAAATAAACGACAATAACCAAGATGTTGACATTAGCTTTAAAACTCCGTCATCAGACTTTAAAAACTTTTTAGGTTTAATACCCGAAGCTTATACCAAGAGTATTGAAAACGTACAAACATCTGGTGAATTTAGCCTTTCAGGAACCGTTAAAGGTTTAGTTACTAACAACACAATTCCGCTATTAGATATCAATCTAAAATCTAAAAACGCTTCTTTTAAATACCCTGATTTACCAAAAAGTGTTCGTAATATTAATATCGATGCTCAATTAAAAAACACCACAGGTTACCTAGATAAAACTTTTGTAGTTATTAACGGCTTATCTTTTAAAATTGATGAAGATACTTTTTCTGGTAGCGGAAGTGTTGCTAATATTGTTAACAACCCAACCATAAGCGCAAAATTAAAAGGAACCTTAAATTTAGCCAACATAAACAAAGCCTATCCGGTTGATTTAAAAAGTGAGTTAAGTGGTATTTTAAAAGCCAACTTAACTACTGATTTCGACTTAAACGCAATTAAAAACGGTACCTTAAGTCGTATTAAAAATAATGGTGAAATAACAGTAAACAACTTTGTTTTTTCTTCGGATGACATTGCCAATCCGCTTAAAATAAAAAGCACCAAAATAAACTTTAAACCAACAACAATTACCTTAAGCGAGTTTGAGGCTACTACAGGTAAAAGTGATTTAAATGCAACAGGAGAAATTAAAAACTTATTAGGTTTTTTGCTTTCAGGTAAAAAATTACAGGGAACTTTTAATGTAAATTCAAACTCTTTATACATGAGTGATTTCATGCAAGAAACTACTACTACAGATAAAAAAGAGACGAATAAAACAGAAAAACCTACAGAATCTTTAAATATTCCTGCTTTTTTAGATTGTAAAATTATAGCGGATGCAAAAACTGTTTATTACGACAATTTAGCTTTAAAAAACGTAAAAGGTACATTATTGATAAAGGACGAAAAAGCGACTTTACAAAATGTAAATGTTAACATATTTAAAGGTACTATTGCTTTAAACGGTGAAGTAAATACACAACAAAAAACGCCTTCTTTTAATATGGATTTAGGTATAAAATCGTTTGATATTTCTGAATCTTTTAATGGCTTAGACTTACTAAAATCAATCAGTCCGATTGCTGCTGCAATGAGCGGTAAATTAAATTCTGACATTAATTTATCTGGTAATTTAAACAACGATTTTACACCAAATTTAACCTCTTTAACTGGTAAAGCACTAGCGGAATTATTAACCACGAAAATAAATCCTAAAAAGACCAAAGCTTTAAGCTTATTAAGTGAAAAACTATCATTTATTGATTTAGATAAATTAGATTTATCTGATATAAAAGCAAACTTATCTTTCGATAACGGTCAAGTATCAGTAAAACCATTTAAACTAAAATATAAAGACATTGGTATTAACATTGGTGGTAATCATAGTTTCAATCAAAACATGAACTATAATTTAACTTTAGATGTGCCTGCAAAATACTTGGGTAGTAAAGTAGAAGGATTATTATCTAAATTAAACGAAAAAGATCAAAATGTTACCGTACCCATTACCGCAAATATTACAGGTAGTATGTCTAATCCATCTGTAAAAACGGATTTATCTTCTTCTGTTACAAAGTTGAGTCAAAAATTAATAGAACAGCAAAAAGACAAACTAGTAAAAAATACACTTGGTAAATTATTGGGTGATAAAAAGAAAGATTCAACTAAAACTGAAGACACCAAAAAGAAAGTAAAAGATGTTTTAGGTGGTTTATTTGGCAAGAAGAAAAAAGGAGGGAATTAATTCTCAGGCAACCTTTTAGTGAATTTACAAGTCTTATATTTTAAGAATTCATTGTAAATTATTTAACAGCTTTTAAACATAGTCGAAAAATTACTTCGGCTATGTTTGTTTTTTTATTTCAACAAAACCAACTATGAAAAAAAACTACACACTATTTCTTCTATTTATTACCTCAATTTCTTTTTCTCAAGTTAAAGGGAGCGTAACCGACACAAACAACAAACCCTTATCTTTTGTTAGCGTATATTTAGAAAACTCTATTACAGGAACTACTACAAACGATAATGGAGATTATGAATTAGCCATAACAAAAAAAGGAGAACACACGCTTATTTATCAAATTTTAGGATTTAAAACAGTGAAGAAAAAAATTACTGTTTCTTCTTTTCCTTTTGTTTTAAACATTGTTCTTTCTGAAGAAGAAGTTGCGTTAGATGAAATTTTAATTTCTTCGAATGAAAACCCTGCTGATAAAATTATTAGAAATGTAATTGCTAATAAAAATAAAAACACCGATAAATTTTCTGAATATAAAGCCGATTTTTACTCTCGGGGATTATTTAAAGTAAAGGATTTACCTAAAAAATTTTTGGGGCAAGAAATTGGCGATATGGGCGGCGGTTTAGATTCTACAAGAAGTGGAATTGTATATCTTTCTGAAACAATTTCTAAAATTTCTTTTCAAAAAAAACCAGCCAATTTTAAAGAGCGTATCGTTGCTTCAAAAGTTTCGGGTAGCGATAACGGAATTAGCTTTAACCAAGCTAAAGAAGTAAATTTCAATTTTTATGAAAACTCTTTTAAATTAGCCGATGCAGAAATGATTTCACCTGTTTCTAACGGTGCTTTTGGTTATTACAACTATAAATTAGTAGGAACGCTTTATGATAAAAATAATAAATTAATTAGTAAAATAAAACTACTACCAAAGAGAAAAAACGATCGTGTTTTTAGCGGTTTTATTTATATTGTAGAAGATGATTGGGCTATTTACGGTGCCGATGTTGTAGCTACAGGTGCACAAATAAGCATGCCAATGATAGATTCTTTAAAGATTAAACAAAACTTTAATTACTCACTTAAAAACAACGCCTGGGTACCAGTTACGCAAACAATCGATTTTAAAGCAGGTATGTTTGGCTTTAATTTTAATGGTCGCTTTTCGGCAGCGTATTCAAATTATAATTTTACACCTAACTACACCAAAAAATCATTTGGTAACGAAATTTTGTCTTTTGCTGAAAATGCAACTGAAAAAGACAGTTTGTATTGGACCAAAATTCGTCCTGTTGCTTTAACCAATGAAGAAGTTTCTGACTACAAATTAAAAGACAGTATTAAAACGATACGAAAGTCTAAAAAATATTTAGATTCTATAGATACCAAACAAAATAAATTTAACCTTTTAGATGTTATAACCGGCTATTCTTATAACGACACTTATAATAAGTGGGGACTAAGTTTGTCATCTCCTATTTTCGACTTAAACTTTAATACCGTACAAGGCTGGAACTCTTCAGTTGGATTAAATTATTATAAATCTATAAATGAAAAAGGAGAGAGGTTTAATATTGGTGGTAAATTAAACTACGGACTCTCAGACAAAAAACTGAGACCAACTGGTTACTTTTCTTACAAATGGAATAATACAACCAAACCAATTTTAACACTTTCAGGAGGTGTTACAACCGCTCAATTTAATGCAAAACAACCTATTTCAAAATTATGGAATACCATTAGCTCTGTTTTATTTGAAAGAAATTACTTAAAAATATATGAGAAATCATTTGCTAAAGTATCTTTTTCAAGAGAGGTAATTAATGGTATTCGCATGTCTTCATCTTTAGAATACGCAGATAGAAAACCATTATTTAACACTACAGATTATGTAATGTTTCCGAAAAGCGATGCTAATTATACATCAAATAATCCGCAAGAGCCTACTAATTTCAACATGGGATTTACACCTAATAAAATATGGTCGTTTAATTTAGGAACTACTATTAATTTTGATCAAAAATACGTGTCTTATCCTGATGGAAAATATAATGTAAGTAGTAATAAGTATCCGTCTTTATTTATCGGTTATAATAAAAAATTTGGCGCTGATAATGCCGAATGGAATTCTGATGTAGTGTACTCACAAATAACTCAAAATATATCTTTAGGTAATTGGGGGAATTTTAAATACAAGGCCAAAGGAGGCATTTTTTTAGAGAAAAAAGATATTGAGTTTATAGACTATGCCCATTTTAACGGAAATCGCTTGTTAATTGCTCCTAATGACAATTATTTAAACAACTTTTACATGTTGCCTTATTATCAGTTAAGCACGAATGATAAATACGGTGAGTTGCATGGAGAATATAATTTTAAAGGCGCCTTGCTTAGTAAAGTTCCGTTAATAAATAAATTAAATTTTCACTTGGTAACCGGTGCTAAAGCATTGTTTACAGCAGGCAACAAACCTTACTCTGAATATTCAGTTGGATTAGATAATGTTGGTGTTGGAAAATGGCGTTTTTTACGTGTAGATTTTGCTCGATCTAACTTTAACGGAAAGAATGAAAACAGAGTGCTATTCGGATTTAAATTGTAATTTTACTTTATGAAGATAAACGTATTACTTTTTGGTATTGCTACAGATTTAATAGGAAGTTCTTCTTTAACAATAGAACTTCCTATTAGCTGTAATGTTACTTCTTTTAAAGAGTTACTTACAAAAAAATATCCAGAGTTAAAACAAATGAGCTCATATGCCATTGCCATTAACGAAAGTTATGCAACTGATGAAACAATTATTAAAGAAAACGATATTATTGCTATTATACCGCCTGTTAGTGGCGGGTAAAGAGATTACTTCGTCGTGCCTTCTCGTAATGACGTAATAATTGTCATTGCGAACGAAACACAGTGGAGTGAAGTAATCTACAAAATAGCAATTCTTAACAAAGAGATTACTTCGTCATTCTTCCTCGTAATGACATATGTTCTCCTGTTTCGTCATTGCGAACGAAACGCAGTGGAGTGAAGTAATCTACAAAACAGCAATTCTTAACAAAGAGATTACTTCGTCGTGCCTCCTCGTAATGACGTAATAATTGTCATTGCGAACGAAACGCAGTGGAGTAAAGTAATCCATAAAATAGCAATTCTTAACAAAGAGATTACTTCGTCATTCTTCCTCGTAATGACATATGTTCTCCTGTTTCGTCATTGCGAACGAAACGCAGTGGAGTGAAGTAATCTACAAAACAGCAATTCTTAACAAAGAGATTACTTCGTCGTGCCTTCTCGTAATGACGTAATAATTGTCATTACGAACGAAACGCAGTGGAGTAAAGTAATCTACAAAATAGCAATTCTTAACAAAGAGATTATTTCGTCGTGGCTTCTCGTAATGACGTAATAATTGTCATTGCGAACGAAACACAGTGGGGTGAAGTAATCCAGATTACTTCTTCGTTCCTCCTCGTAATGACGTAATAATTGTCATTGCGAACGAAACGCAGTGGAGTAAAGTAATCTACAAAATAGCAATTCTTAACAAAGAGATTATTTCGTCGTGCCTTCTCGTAATGACGTAATAATTGTCATTACGAAAGAAACACATTGGGGTGAAGTAATCTACTAAATAGCAATTCTTAACAAAGAGATTACTTCGTCGTGCCTTCTCGTAATGACGTAATAATTGTCATTACGAAAGAAACACATTGGGGTGAAGTAATCTACTAAATAGCAATTCTTAACAAAGAGATTACTTCGTCGTGCCTCCTCGTAATGACGTAATAATTGTCATTGCGAACGAAACGCAGTGGAGTGAAGTAATCCATAAAATAGCAAGAGATTACTTCGTAGTGCCTCCTCGTAATGACGTAATAATTGTCATTGCGAACGAAACGCAGTGGAGTGAAGCAATCTGTAACTTTAACAACAGGAATTTTTCTCGTAATGACAAATGTAAACCCTTATAACTTATAACCAATACTAAACAATAGTACTCTTGGCATTACATAGGTTTTAGTATCAGCAATTAAATAATCTGAAAAGCTATTACTTTGTTTAAAAGTAGTATCAAATAAATTCTGAGTCGTTAATTTAAACATCCAAGGACTATCTTCTTTTTGATACGATAAAACTGCATTGGCAACATTATATTCCGTGTCTATATTTTGTGCTTTATTTTGATAATTATAATGTGTATAATCAAAATTAAAAACAAATCCGTCTAAAAAATCATAATCGATATTTACATACGGCTCGTTGGTTGTAAATTTAGATGTTGAATTACTAGACGTGTATTTACCAATACTTCTTCTAAAACCAGCTTCTATTGTTGGGAATTTATCAAACAAGGTTTCTATACCAACATCAAAACCGTAATCGTTGCTTTTATTGGTTACAAAACTATTATTGATGCTTTGTTTAAAATTAGAAGCCTTATAATTACCTTCTATGTTGTATCTGATGTTTTTAATTTTCTTACGTAACGAACTTCTAACTCCCCAACTTTCATTCGGATTATCTAACATATCAATGGTTAAAAAACGATTTACACCATCAAAATTTACGGCACTTCTAAATCCTTTTACTTTTTTCGTGTAATTTGCGTTTGCAAACAACATTAAACCGCGATACAAACTAAAACGACTATAACGAATACGTGCTGAATGATACAACTCATTCTCCAAATTAGGATTTCCTTTAAAAACCGAGTTATAGGATTGTAAATAAAAGCGGCTTGCCAATTTAGAAGCGTTAGAGAAATTGGTTTTTAAATTATAATTCAGCTGAATTTTTTTTGACTTGTTAAATTCAATTTTCACTAGAAAATCTGGTAAAACTACCCATTTATCTTTTTTAATTGAAGTTGATTGATTTACACGCCAATTATAATTGTGCGCATACGCACCTTGCTTAAAAGTAAATATTCCAGTTCTGAATTTATAATGCACACCCGCAAAAAAGTCGTTGTGCTTTAAAACCGTAGTATTGTTAAATCCGTTTGATGAAAAATCGTTTTCGGTAGCATCATCTAACAATTGAAAATCGTTACTGATAAATTTTTCTTGTTGATGTGTATTTCCTATCGTTGTATAAATATGATTATCATTATTAATAACCCAAAAATCTTTAAAAACGGTGTACAAATGATGCTTTTCGTTTTCATTTAACTGGTTAATTCTTAAAGAAGCTTGATTGGTATTTAAAGGCTGAATAATTGGTTTAATCCTATCTAAAAACGATTGTGAAGCATTCCAGAAAGTAGTTGGATTATTTTTATCGAAGGTATAATTTGCCGTAGCTGAAAACGTATGCTTTTCAGACTGATCTTTATGCCATTCTATATTCTGATTTACATACCAAATATCATTATCTTTATTTGTATTGATGTTATCTAGTTGAGTATTTATAGCAGTAGTGGTTAAATTATCTCTTTCTACAGCCGATTTTTTAACCTGTGTTCTAACATACCATTGCTCTTTGTTATTAGGTGCATACTCAATATTAAACTTACCAATGGCTAATATGTTTTTTGAGGTAGTTTTACTTTCTTTTTCTTCTAAAAAAGTAGTGTATTGGTTGGTTGCTTCGTTAAAACTTTGGGTATTGTTATGAGAAAAAATAGCATAACCAGAAATATCTAACTTACTGGCTACCGTTTTTGTAATATTTAAAGCGCCAAAACGCTGCACACTTTGCAAAACATCCTTGTTTTCTAAAAACTGAGAGAAATCACCACCTCGCCAATTAAAATTACCGTTAAAAACAGCATTAACGCCACCCTGAAAATTCATATAATCTTTAAACGTAAAGGTTTTTTCGCCAATATTATTTAAGTTACTAATAAAATTTACATTGGTTTTGGGTGAGTAGTAAAACAAGTTTGCATTGGTTTTGTAAAAAGAATCATAACCAACGTTTGAACCTGCTTCAACATCACCAAAAAGAAAACGTTTTTTGTCTTCTTTTAATTTAATATTCATTGCCATTTCATCAGAATCTGATACATTTTTTAAAAAAGCAACTTCATTGTAATTGTCTATTACCTCAACTTTATCAACCGCATCTGCAGGAATATTTTCAACACCTAACTTAGTACCACCGCCAAAAAACTTTTTACCATCTACCAACAACTTGGTTACTTTTTTACCTTGTACCGTTACACCTCCGTTTTTATCAACCTCAACACCTGGTAGTTTTTTAAGTACATTTTTAAGCTTACGTTCGCTACCATTTACAAACTTATCCGTATTGTAAATAATCGTGTCTTGCTTTACCGTTACGGGGAGCTCAATAACCACTTCGTCTAACTGATTTTTAGCTTCTTTTAGTACAAAGTTTTTGGTACTATTTTCTGTTGGTGTTATCTCAAAATCAACTTTTTCGTAGCCCAAATAACTTATACTTATGGTGTATGTATTATTTTTAGTAAGCTCTAAACGGTAACGACCTTGCTCATCAGTAATGGCAAAACTCATGTTTTTAGTAACATCTTTTGGTTTTGCTATAATATTAGCGTACGATAATGGATTTTGTAAACTATCTTTTACAGTACCTTTAAAAATAACAGTTTGCGCATTACAAAAACTACCAGCAATAAAAACTAGTAACGGAAATATAATTCTTTTTAGCATTTTTATTTTCTTATCTTTTAAAGAAGTTTTTACTCATTTCTTCATACGCTGTATTCGTGATTCGTTTTCCTTTGGTTGGTTTTTTTATAACAATTTTCTCTTTAGGGTTTAAAACAATTTTTACTGCTTTTATATTTATCCTGTTATAAGAAACCTCTAAAACTAACCCAGGCAAACCAAAATAATCAATAGGGCCAAAGCTTACTGGTATCGTTGGTGTAAACCATGCTGCTATTTTTATAAGTGGTTTATCATCTCTTACTTTTTTAACTGCAACCGCCTTAAAACATAGGTAATCACCTATCTTTTTTCTTTCTTGAGTTATTGTCCATTTAATTGGCAGTATATCTACACGTAAAGGCTCTTCACTATTTAGCTGCATATAATAATCTTTTTCAGTACTGTTTGTATAGTATATCGTGTTACCTCCAGCGATTATAGCAGTCATGTTTAAATTTTTATTAGCTTCATTTTTTAATTTGCTTTCAACTTCATATAGCGATTCGTTTTTAGAAAACCTTAAAACACTGGTAACATCTTTAGTATTCTTAAACATTTTTATAAGATATTGTTCTGCGAATTTTGTTGTTTTTTCTTTTTTAAAAATAGAATCAACATATTGTTCATTATATGCTTTTAATGACACCCTATAAAACACCTTACCTTGTAAAGTGTTTTGTGCTGAAAGTATTGTTGTGAATACAATACATAGAAATAATAGGATGTGTTTTTTCATAGTTTACAATTTTAATAAATAATCTTACCTATTTTTAAAAGCTTTTTCACCCATATCATCAAATTCTTTTTTAGTGACTAATTTTCCTTTATTAAGCTTATCTATTTTTATTGTTTCTTTTTTCATTGTAATTACTGAAGCTGTATATGTTCTTTCTTTAATAGAAAGTTCTAAAATTAAACCAGGTAAGCTATTAAATTCAAACGGTCCATAGTTAAACGAAATGTCAGGAGAATACCAAGCGGTATAAGTAGAAAAAGGGTCTACTTGGTTTTTTGGTCCTTTATTTTTTCTTTGTACAGTGGCTTTATAACAAATATATTTTCCAATTTTTTTCTTTTCATTAACTAGCTTCCAATTTAAATCAGAAGTTGCCGATACAACTAAGAAATCTTCTCCAAAAAAAGGTTTCTCTTCTATCATTTGCCTTTTCCTTGTATCTACAAAATATCTATTATCTCCTTTATTTAAAACAAGAGCTAGTTTATTAAAATTATCTTCACTTTCCATCCCTAAATCTGAATTCATGTAAAAAAGAGAGCTCTTTTTGTTAAATTTAAGCGTATACTTTAGTTTTTCTGAAAATCGATTCGCTTTCTTTTGAAAACTATAATACATGCTTTTAACATTTAGAGAATTGTTTAGATTTTGCTCAGGACTAATTTTAACACTATAAACTACTTCTCCTGATTTAAATAATTCTTGTGAAAATAAGTTAACACTTATAATTAAATAAAATATTGTTACAATAAATTTTTTCATTCTATGATATTTAAAATCTAAAACCCAATATTCTTGGCTATTTCTTTTATTTTTTTTGAATATTCTTTTTCAGTTATAGGCACTCCTTTTGTTGTTTTTTTAATTTGCTTATCAGAAATTTCTTTAAATACAATTTCAGATGCTACAATACTTATTTTTCCAATTTCTACTTCTAAAATTAAACCTGGCAAACCGTTAAGGTCCTTCGGGCCAAAACTTAAAGGTATGTTAGGTGTAAACCATACTACTTTGCTTTTTTTATTTGATACAGCTTTATAACATGTATAACCACCTATTTTTTTACTCTCTTGTGTAATTTCCCATTTATTCGGTAAATATGTGATTAAAAAATCTTCATCGTATTTATTAACTGATTGTATAGTTTTACCTTTTTCATTAAAAAAAACACCATCACTACCACCAAAAATTTCAAAGAAATTAATTTTTTCTCTTTCGCCTTCTTTATTAAAGTTAACCTTTCTTTTATAGAGTGATTTATCCCCTTTAAATACTAATTCAAACGCTGCCTTACCTTCAAAAAAAGAAGTTAAGTTCCCTTTTTTAATTATTTTTTTTAAGTTCGCTTCTTTTTTTGAAACTATTTTATACAAAACAACACCACTGTTTTTTTGACTAAATAATGGTAGTGTAATGATAGCTATAAATAAAGTTAAGAGTGCTTTCATAAATAATGGAATAATAATTAATACTTTTGCTCTACTAATTCTTTTATCATCTTATTATAATTATTAAGTGTAATTTTTTTTCCTTTTGTTGGTTTTTCTACTTTGATTTTTTCTTTTGACATTATACTTATTTTAGTTGCTCGATAAACTACATTACCTTCTTTTAACTCTAATATTAGACCAGGTAATCCATAATAATCTTTAGGTCCAAAATTAATAGGTAACTCAGGCGTATACCATGCAATTGTTTTATTAACAAATTCTCCTCTTTTATTTACGCCTTTTCTTTCGGTTATAGCCTTATAACACTTGTATTTACCTATTTTTTTTTCTTCATTTGTTAAAACCCAATCACCCTTCGGCAATTCGATCAAGAAGAGTTCGCCAAATGCATTTTTTTGATTTTCAATTAGCATTTCTTTTTTATTAGTGTAAAACGTACCTTTCCCTGCTAATATTCTTACTAAATTTAATTTACCTTCACTTATATTAAGTTCCTTTTTTATTCTATAAATTGATTCAAAATTATTAAAAATCAATTCATATGTACTTTTCTTTTGATTTTTAAATATAGAAACAACCTGACTTTTCGCGTAGCTTGATTCATTCTTTTTTTCAGACATCTCTCTTAATTTGCCTTCGTCAATTTGCATCATTACTTCATAATTTATTTCGCCTTTGGTAATTTTCTTTTGAGCAAATAAATTTACACTTAATAATAAAAGGATATAAGAAACTAATTGTTTTATATTCATAATTTTCTTTTTTTAGTAAAGAGGTATTAAAAAAACACCTCTTTACTTTTTAATAATATTTTATTCGCTCATACATGTATCATAAAAAGCTAACCATACTTCGTGATTTTGCTCATAACTTTGACTTCTTCCTTCTGCTAATGCAAGAGCCTCACTCACTCTTACCCCCATATCAGCAACTTCGAAACAACCAAAAAAATCTACATCAATATTACTCAAGTTTACATTACTTGTATTCGCATTCACTAAACCACTCGTAGCAAATACCATTGCTACCATTAAAATTACTTTTTTCATTTTTTAAAAATTTAAGTTTGTTAATTAATTTTTACGGCTTCTTTATATAAAAGAAGCTTACCTGTTATCTTATTTTCTTACAAATAAGATTATTTAACGTTAAAAATTTAAAAAGAAAAATGCGCGCAATTTATAAACATCCTTCTTCTTTTTACTAGCTAGCAAATAATAAAAAGTGATCAACTATTTTATTACATCTCAAAACTAAATCTTTGTAATTTAAAAAATGTTAACGTTTTAAGGGTTAACCCTATTTGGAATTAGGGTTAACCCTAATTTTTTGTTAAAAAAACGTTAAATAAAATAACCTTAACTACTCGTTATTAATGATTTATATTTTTAAAGGAAAACTCAAAAAAAAAAAAAAATGCTCTTTTTAAATAAAACAAAAAATTAAACATATTTAATTTTTTTGTTTGTTTTTAAACTATTAAATATAAAATAACACAAAAAAAACTGCAATTAAAAATTGCAGGTTTTTTTGTGTTATTTTATGTAATTATTATTGGTTACTTTAAATACTTGCCTACAAAGAAGGTTCCGAAAGGTAAAATTGATAATAAGCAAACGATTCCGAATGTTTTACCGTTCCAGTTCAATTCGAATTTTAGCATAATTGCTATGATTATATAGGCAACAAATAGAATACCATGCGGCATTCCGAAAAGTTTTACAAAATAAGGATCGTTTCCTAAAGCCTCTAAATACTTATAAGGCATGCCTAAAAACATTAATAGTAAATAAGAAACTCCTTCTAATAAACTTACAATTTTGAATAGATTTATCATTTGTATATTTTAAAAATTGGTTAGTAACGATACTGAAACATTGCGCCCCGGCGCAGAAACACCACTTGCAAATTCTTTATAATGTTCGTCAAACAAATTCGTAAGCTGTGTTTGTATTGTTATGTTAGCGTTTACTGTATACTTTGCAAATAAGCCAACGGTCATCCAACTTGGTGTACCATAATACTTATTAATATCTTGGGTAGCAGCCGAGTTAACAATTGGTGTTTGTTGTTGATTATCTATTCCTTCGTCTAAATTATAATCAGCGATATCTTTTTTGGCGTTAAAAACAAAATTAGCGCCTCCTTCAAACTTATTATTTGAATAATTTAATTCAAAACGACCAAATAATGGCGGAATTGAAGACATTGGTAAATTGGTATCATAGGCCTTACCTTTTGTATAGGTTAAAAACCCCGATGTACTCCAATTATTAAATATTTTACCTTGATAACTAACTGTTGCACCTGTAATATAAGCAGTACCTTTATTTACATTTGCTACAATATTACCGTCTTCACCATCGTAAGAAACAGTATTACTACCGTTTAACTGAAAGTTTTCACGATAAATATAATTATTTAACAACGTATAATATACATTGGCACCAACTCTGAATTTTCGATTATTAAAATATTTTTGAAAACCTACTTCGACATTGTAAGCATGTTCTGGTTTTAAAGTGATATTTGGCACAGTTACATCTCCGTTTTTTTCTCTTACTTTACCTACGTCATCAATATTTGGCGATCGAAAACCTGATGATAATACTGCATTCAACTGCAATGTTTTAACAGGTTTAAACACATAACCAATAGTAGCAGTAAGCGCTGTATTGTTTAAGCTTATATCATTACTTGGTAATTGTATAAATGTTTCATCAATCCACTTTGCATCTAGCAATGTATTTGTTAATCGAATACCTGTATTTAAGGTTGATTTAGGCGTAATATCTTGGCGATAATCTAAATACATTGCCGAACTAAAATAACTACTTCCTCCATCAGGATAACGAGATTGTACTGCAAAATCTGCATCAAAACCATCAATTTCGTTATTATTAATTCTTAACGTTTTACCGTAAGAATTAGATTTAACATCGTTGTAAGCTGCTTCAAAACCATACCCTAAATTACGTTTTTTAGCTAACGGAACTGTAAAATCTCCATTTACACTAAAAACATTTACATTTTCTTCTCTGTAAGACCTTTCTAAACTTCCGAATTTTCTTTGAATACGACTTTCTTCAATATTCTGATAAGCAGTTGTAATTGTACCTTTATTTAACCATTTTTTATTTGGATTGATTTCTAATTGAGATGAAACTAACAACCTGATTTGAGGACCGTATTGCCATTCTGCAAACTTTAAATCACCACTACCTTTAAGCTCACTTAATTTATCAAACCTTGGTACATCTGATGATGTTGAGTATTGGATATTTACTTTTAAGTCGGTTTTTTTTGATAACGGAATAAAAAATTTCTGCAAAAAATCAGTCTGACTAAAACCTGTATTTTTTTGCAAATTAACATCTTCATTTGCTATTGGGTTCTCAGCATAATTACCATTTAAATTATCAGAATAAAAAAACGTTTTTCCCCAATCATCAAAACCATGAGAACGATTTTTACCCATTTTTAAATCACCAAAATTACTATGTGTTACACTGGTAAGCGATGCCCAATTTTTAAATTGTAATTCTGCCGATACCGAATTGGTAACTTCATTATTTACCGAACTGTAACGTAAAAAACTACTTCCTTTAATTTTATTTTCTTCAGATAATTTTGGCGTTTTTGTGTAATAATGAATTACACCACCAAGTGCATCAGAACCATAAATAACAGACGACGGCCCAAAAACAACTTCTGTTCTATCTAACAAAGTAGGGTTTACAGTTATAGAGCTTTGTAAATGTCCTTTTCTGTAAATTGCATTGTTCATTCTAACTCCATCAACAACCAATAAAACACGGTTACTTTCCATTCCTCTTAAAACAGGACTTCCACCACCAAATTGTGATTTCTGCACTTTAATTCCGGGAATTGTAGCTAATAAATCTGCTGATGTTTGCGGCGATACTTTTTGAATATCTTTTAAAGAAACCACTGCTATTTGCTCTGCAATACGGTTTGCTTTTTCTTTATTCTTAAATACAGAAACAACTATCTCATCTAATTGCTCTGATTGTTTTGATAAGAAAACTTGGTAATTATTTTGTTTTAAAACAGCTTTTTTTTCTTGAAATTTCGCATAAGATACATGTGAAAAAATAAGAATTTCGTTATCATTAAACTTCGTAATATCTACAACACCATCAATAGTACTAATTGATGATATTGTTTTGTTTTTATTAAAAACCGCAACTTCATCAATTCTCTTGCCAGTTTCGGCGTCAATTATAGTAAGGTTTTGCGAAAAAATAGCGGTAATTGTCAGTAAAAAAAATAAGGTAATAACTTGCTTCATCTGTTAACTAAACACGGTTTCTAAAATATTTAATGATCTTGGCTCTTTAAAACCCTCCAAATGTAATTCAAAATATCGAACTATAATTCTGAGAATTATTTGCCTTTCGTTTTTATTGTACGAAATTGTATTTATGCTATCAAAATTTATGCCCAACAGCCTTTTAAAAAGAATTAATTCACTACCTGTAATAACAAGTTTTTCATAGGACGCATCTGTAAATCTTCCGTCTAATAAATTAAAAGTCATTTTGTTTGATTCTGAAACGTCTGGATAAAATCCTAAAAACCGCGATAAATTCAACAAAAACAGTAAATGAAAATTAGCAACAACATCGTGAGTATCTAACCAAATTAAGCTAGTTTCGATAAATTCATATAGTACTTCATTTTTTTCTTCCTCTTTAATAATAGTAGAAAGTGTTTCTGATAAAAACAAAACGATTGATTGTTTTACAACCGAAGTATAAATACTCTCATAAGGATGAATTACCTGAGCTTCCCTTATTGAGTTTAAAGAGTTTCTATTATTATGGTTAGCCTCAATTATTAATTGTGTTAATGGTTGAAAATAGGCTTTTTTCAACTTTCCTTTTCTCGATTTTAATACACCTCTTATCATGTAAGATCGAATACCATCTTCTAAGGTAAAACACTTAACAATTAAACTTGTATCGCTGTACTTAATAGCACTAATAACAATTGCTTTTGTTGTAATTAACGCCATTAAATTAAAGTTTTAAATAATTAATAGTATCAAAGATATTTAATAATAACTACAAAAATGATACATTCGTA
Source organism: Tenacibaculum sp. AHE14PA (assembly GCF_019278465.1). Taxonomy (GTDB): domain Bacteria; phylum Bacteroidota; class Bacteroidia; order Flavobacteriales; family Flavobacteriaceae; genus Polaribacter; species Polaribacter bernardetii. The sequence continues at coordinate 2,158,892 of NZ_CP058983.1, forward strand.
CAAATTTGATTCAACTTCTTATGACTTTTGAAATAGAACGAAAATTCTTGGTAATTTCTGATCAGTACAAACAAGTAGCTTATAAAAAAAGTTACATCAAGCAAGGTTTCTTAAACTCTAAAAAAGAACGCGTAGTAAGAGTTCGTATAAAAGATGATACCGGTTTTTTAACCATTAAAGGTGCTTCTAATAAAAGCGGAACTACCCGATTTGAATGGGAAAAAGAAATAGATTTAAAGGAAGCTCAAGATTTATTTAATTTATGCGAGGAAGGAATTATTGAAAAATACCGCTATTTAGTAAAGGAAAACAACCATACTTATGAAGTTGATGATTTTTTAGGTGAAAATAAAGGCTTGGTTGTTGCCGAAATAGAGTTAAAAAATGAAACCGAACAATTTTCTAAGCCAAATTGGCTAGGCAAAGAAGTAACCGGAACTGTTAAATATTACAATTCAAACTTAAGTAAAATTCCTTTTTCTAAATGGTAAAAACTATATGTATTTATAGATTGCCCAAAAATGACTAAAACTTCCCAAAAGTACAAAAACATGAAAAATAGCGTGGTTGTATGGCACTTTTTTAATTGAATATAAGATTGCCCCAATTGTGTAAAAAACACCGCCAGCTATTAAATAAAATAATCCGTCGTACGACAAATTATTCATTAACGGTTTTATTAAAAAAACAACTTGCCATCCCATTATTAAATACAAGGCCGTTGATAGTTTATCGAACCTACCAGTAAAAAACAACTTTAATATAACACCCGTAAGTGCGAATAACCAAACAAAAATAAACATATACCAACCTGTTTGTCCTGGTAAAACTACTAAACAAAAAGGCGTATAACTTCCGGCTATTAAAACATAAATAGCAGCATGGTCAAAAATATTAAGTTTGCGACGAAGTTTAGGTTTTTTAGCAGCGTGGTAAAAAGTAGATGCTGCATATAAAATAATTAAACTCAATCCGTAAATAACAAAACTAATTGTTTGCCAAAACTCTTGATATGTTAATGATTTTAAAACTAAAAAAGGTAAAACGATGATAGATAGTAATAGCCCAAAACCATGTGTTAACACATTTAATTTTTCCTCAGTATTACTATAACGGTGATTTAAATTCTCGCTCATTGTTTGGTCGGTTTGTGTCTTTCATATATGATTTATCATTCGCTAATTCATTATATAACAAATCAAAAGATTGTTTTTTTAAAGCATCTTTATCTTCCATTGTTAAACCCTTTGTCTCTAAAAATTTTAATTGTTTTGCTCTAAAAACACCTGGACGTCCTTTAAAGAAATCCCAAGAAAAAAAACGCTTTGCATCAAAATATAATTGTGGTACAATTGGCATTTGATATTGTATAGCTAAACTAAAGGCCCCGTTATTAAAAGGTGCTAAAACTACGTCTTCTGTTGGTACTAATCCTTCAGGGAAGATTGCAATACTTAATCCTTTATCTAATCGCTTTTTTATACGGGCATACACTTTTTTTCTACTCTCTGGGTCTTTTCTATCTACCATAACAACAGCTTTTTTATAAAAGAACCCGAAAACTGGTAATTTTACCAATTCCTTTTTCCCTACAAACAAAATCGGATTTTTACTAGATGCAATCATAATCCATGGATCTAATAAAGAAGCGTGGTTTGCAATGAATACATAACTTTTTTCACGATCAAGCTCTTGTTCTCTATCGATTTTTAATATGAAACCCATTCCGTAAATTAAAAAATACGACCATCCTCTCATTAGTTTCCAAAAAGGGCCATAGTATTTTTCATCAGACAGCAGCACCAATATAAACGGAGACATAACAATTATCGAAGTAATCATTAATAGGTAAAACCAAATGCGCCAAATTAAGCGAAGCGGGGAAAATAGGTATTTCATAACTGCGAATGTAGTAATTTCTTTTGTTTGAACAATTTTAAGCTTATTTTTGCTATCATCAAGCAGTCGTAAGCGCTGCTTATATAATTTTTCAAAACAGAATATGTCAAGAATTTTAACAGGAGTACAAAGCACAGGAACTCCGCATTTAGGTAACTTATTGGGAGCTATTTTACCAGCCATTGAAATGGCTAACGACTCTAAAAACGAAGCTTTTATCTTTATTGCAGATATGCATTCTTTAACACAAATTAAAGATGGTAACGAATTAAGAGAAAACACCTATAGTGTTGCTGCTACTTGGCTTGCATGTGGAATTGACATTAACAAAACTGTTTTTTATCGCCAAAGTGATATTCCTCAAGTTGCAGAATTATCTTGGTACTTAAGTTGTTATTTTCCGTACCAACGTTTAACATTAGCGCACGGTTTTAAAGATAAAGCCGATCGTTTGGCTGATGTTAACAGTGGGTTATTTACATACCCGATGTTAATGGCTGCCGATATTTTATTATACGACGCAGAAATTGTACCGGTTGGAAAAGACCAGTTACAACACCTAGAAATGGCTCGTGATGTAGCTAGTAGATTAAATAATGTTGTGGGTGATACTTTAATTTTACCACAAGCTAAGATTAGCGAAAACACAAAATTAGTTCCTGGAACTGATGGTGAAAAAATGAGTAAATCTAGAAATAATTTCATCAATATTTTCTTGTCTGATAAAAAACTACGCAAGCAAATTATGGGGATTCAAACGGATAGTAAAGCACTTGAAGATCCTAAAAACCCGGATACAGATAATGTTTTTGCGCTTTATAAATTATTAGCTTCGGATGTACAAATTGCTGAAATGCGTGCAAATTACGAAGGTGGAAACTATGGTTACGGTCATGCTAAACAAGCTTTATACGAGTTGATTATCGATAAATTTGTTGACGTTCGTACAAAGTACAATCATTACATGGAGAACCGTACTGAAATTGACGAAGCTCTTGCTGTTGGAGCCGAAAAAGCTCGTACGGTTGCTACGGATGTTTTACAAAGAGTTCGTAAAAAAATAGGATACTAATCTCAAAATTTAAAAATCAGATGAAAAATTTACTTTTTATATTTTTATTCGGAATAATAGCTTGTTCACAACCAAAAGAAAAAACGTTTATAGCCGATGCTTCTTGCGGTCAATGTAAATTCGGTTTAGAAAGTCAAAACGGATGTGATTTAGCCATTAAAATTGATGATAAAGCCTATTTTGTTGATGGCGCTCATATTGATGATTTCGGTGATGCGCACGACAAGAAAATTGGCTTTTGTAATGTTGTTAGAAAAGTAGAAGTAACTGGTAAATTAGAAAATGATAGATTTAAAGCTACCGCTCTTAAAATAGTTGAGTAGTTTTCGTAGATAAATAATTGCAAAAAAATCCGAAGTAAATAGTACTTCGGATTTTTTTTATTTTGATATGTCAAGCCTTAAAATTTACGGTGCAGGATTCGGAATTAAACTATGAACCGATTCTATTTCTGCCAAAATTTCTTCTGATAAATCAATATTAATAGAGTTGATATTTTCTTTTAACTGACTCATTTTTGTAGCTCCAATAATATTACTAGTTACAAAGGGCAACTGATTTATGTATGCTAATGACAATTCAGCCAATGTTAGTCCGTGTTTTTCGGCTATTTTCAAATATTCTCTAACTGCTTTTAAAGAATCTTCGCTCATATAACGAGCTATAAACCTCGGAAACAAAGTTCCTCTTGCTCCTTCAGGCGTTTTACCATCTAAATATTTACCTGATAAAACTCCTTGTGCTAAAGGCGAATATGCTAACAAACCAATGTTTTCTCTCATAGAAACTTCACTCATACCTACTTCATAACCTCTGTGAATTAAAGAATATGAGTTTTGAATAGTACTCATTCTTGGCAAATTATGTTGCTCGGCAGTTTGCAAATACTTCATGGTTCCCCAAGGCGTTTCGTTTGATAATCCAATGTGTTTTATCTTTCCTTGTTTTACTAAAGCATTCATTGTTTCTAAAATCTCTAAATGATTTTCAGCTTCTTTGGTTGCTGTTTTATACGGATAATCACGAACACCAAAACAATTTACACCACGAGAAGGCCAATGAAACTGATATAAATCGATATAATCGGTTTGTAGACGTTTTAAACTACCTTCAACCGCATCAATAATATTTTGTTTTGTAAAGCCACCAGTTCGAATGTGTTTTGTATAGTCGCCACCACCAGCAATTTTACTCGCCAATACTACTTTATCACGATTTCCGGTTTTTTTAAACCAAGAACCAATTATTTTCTCAGTTGCACCATAAGTTTCTGGCGTTGCTGGTACTGAATATAATTCGGCTGTATCCCAAAAATTTACGCCTTGCTCCAACGCATAGTCCATTTGCTCGTGTCCATCCACTTCAGTATTCTGATTTCCCCATGTCATGGTTCCTAAACAAATTTTAGAAACTTTTATATCGGTATTTGGTAGTTTAGTGTACTTCATTTTATCAATTTAATTAACAACTATTTCTCGACTGCGCTCGAAATGACATTTTATTTTAAAACCGCTTCAATTCCTGGTAATGTTTTTCCTTCTAACATTTCTAACATTGCTCCACCACCTGTAGAAACATAACTTACTTTATCTCCAAAACCAAATTGCTTTACTGCTGCTACAGAATCTCCGCCTCCTACTAAAGAAAATGCTCCGCTTTCAGTTGCTTTAGCAATAGCGTTTCCTAATTCGATGGTTCCTGTTGCAAACTTTTCCAGTTCAAAAACTCCTAAAGGTCCGTTCCATAAAATAGTTTTAGATTTTGCAATTACTGCTGCAAATTTCTCTGATGTTTTTGGCCCGCAATCAAGCCCCATCCATCCATCAGGAATTTTAGTTGTATCAACTATTTGCGTATTTGCATCATTTGAAAAAGCATCAGCAATAATAGCATCTACTGGTAAATGTATTTCAGTGTTTTTTTCTTTTGCTAATTTTAAAATTGACAATGCCAACTCTAATTTATCATCTTCTACTAACGAATTACCAATGTTTCCGCCTAAAGCTTTAATAAAAGTGAAGGTCATTCCTCCACCAACAATAATATGATCTACTTTTTCAATAATATTTTCTATCACTCCAATTTTAGACGATACTTTTGCTCCTCCTAAAATTGCAGTTACTGGTTTTTCAGAATCATTTAAAACCTTGTTGATACTTTCAATTTCGGTTGCCAATAAATTTCCGAAACATTTATTTTCAGCAAAAAATTGTGCAATAACTGCTGTAGAAGCATGCGCTCTGTGTGCAGTACCAAAAGCATCATTCACATAAACATCACCTAATTCAGATAATTTTTCAGCAAAAACTACATCTCCTGCTTTTTCTTCTGGATAAAAACGTAAGTTTTCTAATAATAAAATCTCTCCGCTTTTTAAATTTGCAATCGCTTCGGTAACTTTATCTCCAATACAATCTTCAACAAACTTAACCTGAACCCCTATAACTTCTGTAACTTTAGCTATAATATGACGCAATGAAAATTGATCTTCTTTTCCTTTCGGACGACCTAAATGCGACATTAACACACAACTACCGCCATCTTCTAATACTTTGATTATTGTTGACTTTGCTGCCTTAATTCGTGTAACATCAGTCACCTCTAAACTGTCGTTTAAAGGCACATTAAAATCTACTCGTATTAATGCTTTTTTATTTTCGAAATTAAAATCGTTAAGTGTTTTCATATTTTTTGTTAAAAAGTATCTTCTTTTATGTTGCTTACAAAAATAAATATTTAAATCTGATTCGTTTATACTATTTACATTTTCAAACTTATATCTTTGTTAAAGTTTATTATTTAAAATGAAAATAACTTCGATAAAGGTAACTTCAGAAAAACTAAACTTGCAAGAATGCTATGATTTTGTAGTAGATACTTCTTGTGGCGGAATCTCTGTTTTTGTTGGCACCGTAAGAGATGCTACTCAAAATAAAAGTGTTACTCATTTAGATTTTTCTACTTACAAACCAATGGCCATTAAAGAAATGCAAAAAATTGCTGAATTGGCTTTAGAAAAATTTCCTATAAAAAAAATAGCGATTCATCACGCTGAAGGTTTACTGCAAATAAAAGATGTTCCTGTAATTATTACAGTTTCTTCTCCGCACCGAAAAGCGGCTTTTGATGCTTGCCAATTTGCAATTGATACTTTAAAGGAAACTGTTCCTATCTGGAAAAAAGAATATTTTGAAGATGGTGAAGTATGGGTTAATGCGCATCCTTAAAAAATATTTTTTATTTTTTTTTTTAAAATTACGATTATTTACATTTTTATGCTTCTATAAGTTTATATCTTCGAAATGTCAATATGTTTCTGGGGGGGAACATATTGATAATTTACAAATAAAGGTGCAAAAGGATAAAAATTTAATTTTTATCCTTTCTTTTTTTATAAAAGCTACATTATATGCTAATAAGGTAAATCTGCTGGTTCGATAAAATCAATTTTAGAATTATATATCTCTTTTAAAAACACTTTTATTTCATCCATAAAATCATTCAGTTTTTCTTCTGTTACTTCATTATCTGGAGTACGGTAATTAGATGAAAAATTCATTTTTAAGAACCCGTTTTTTAAGTTTTTAAACGAAATAATACCTGCTTCTAAATTATTAGAGAAATCAAATTTATTGTTTTGAGTATACAAAAAAGCATACAGCATAACCTGAATTGCCTTATGGTGTTTTAAATCTCTAATATTTTCAAAATCCACCACTTTTAGTTTAGTTGCATCTACCATTCCGGTTTTATAATCTATAATTCTAACAACACCATTTAACTCATCAATTCTATCAACTTGTCCGTGAATTTTTATAGGAAAATCAATACCTTCAACCGTAATTTCAGCAGCTAAATTTTGTTCTGTTCCAATTATTTTTAATTGATTATTTTCATCTTTTAACAACTGTTTTTCATTTGCTAAAAAATTTTCTACAAATCGATTCGCAACTTCAAAAACTAGCCTATTTTTCCCCGTAGCAATATCTCCGTTTTTAAAATGTTCTGAGAAATAAAAAGTAACCAGTTCTTTTGTTTTCTGTTGCATGTTAATAATATCATCAACAGATAAAAACCTACCTATAAAAGGTTTATATAACGCTTCTAAAGTATCATGAACCACAGTTCCCATAGTATTTGCGGCAACGGTTTCTTCTACATTTTCGAACTCATTAATTTTTAAAACTTTCTGTTTGTAAAAAGCAATCGGGTTGTATAAGTAATTGGTTAATGCTGATGGTGATATTCCTTTTTTAGCCAACTCTTGTAAGCGTTCTAAAACTTTCTCATCTTTTTGAATCTCTTTTAATTTTGTCTCCGATGTTACTACTTTCGGACTAATTATCTTCTCAGTAATGTCGTCTCGCATCATTTCTAATTGCGTAACAAAACGGCTTTTTTCTCCACTTCCAAAAACATCATGCTCTGTATTATATAAGATAAAAATATTTTTTGCTCTTTGCAATAACCTAAAAAAATGATATGAAAAAAGTGCATCTTTTTCTTTATATGTGGGCAATCCGAATTCAATTTTTACATCAAAAGGAATAAAAGTATTTTGTTGGCTACTTGCGGGTAAAACACCCTCATTTACCGATGTGATAATTACGTTTTCAAAATCTAACATTCGTGTTTCTAAAACACCCATTAATTGTAAACCTTGCAACGGTTCTCCTTTAAAAGACAAACTTTCAGACTGAATTAATTGCCTAAAAAACTGGTGCAATGTTTTTAGATTTTGCACGTAGTTAAACTCAATATGTAAATTTTGTAATTGTGTAAATGCCGTGTAAAAACGGAATAAATATTCTTTTTCTAAATCGTTGGCTGTGTCTTTTAAAACATTAATTAACTTTAGTATTCTTGATAAAAATTCTGCTATTGTAGAAAACGGATTAAAAATAAGACAAACAACTTCTTTAATTTCCTCGTCTAAAGGAGCAAGAAACTCAGCGATTTTTGTTTGATTGATAAAAGTAGTATTCTCTTTAACAATCGTTGCCGAAATAATATCTGCAACATTTGTTTCAGCATCAATTTGTAATAATTTATAAATTGATTCATCTTTTACAAACCGAACAACATCTTTATGATAAAACTGTTTATCTTTTTGTTTTTGTAGTTTTTCTTGATTGTTAAATAACTGAAAAATAGCAAAAATTAAACTCGTTGTAGGAATATCTTTTAACGGATATCCCATGGTAATGTTTATTGCCTCTACGCTTTTAGGTAATGAATTTAAGGTTATTGGCAACAATGTTTCATCGGCCAATACCAAGGCTGTATTATTATGATTTGGTAATTTTGATAAAATTTCTCCCGCATGTTTTATTTGTGTAATATTTTTTGATGCTCCTATAACCTGAATATTCTTAGATTCAGAGAAATAATTTTTAATCGTTTGAATTGGGTTTTTTTCATAATATTTCCACTGCTTTTTATACTTTCTAAGAAAACTACCCGCTTGATGATTTCCTTCATAAAAAGTTTTATCAATATCCCAATAAACCTCACTATTTCCTGCAGATAAAAACTCTTGAAATAAAAATTCTTCCGCTGTATTTAGAGCATTAAATCCGATGAAAAAATATTTTTTATGTTGATTTTTACTAATAAAATTTTCAACATTCTTAGTTGCTTCACGATATAAAACACCTTGATATCCAATTTTATTTGAAATCAAAAATTGATAAAAAACAGCATAAAAATCTTCTAATTTCTCCATAAAAGAGAAATGATCTTTCATTAGCTCCGTTTCTTTAAACTCTCCTTTTACCGACCATTTTTGTAAACGATGAATATCGCGTAAATACACAAAAATATCCTTCGGATTAATTAAGTGTTGGTCAATTTCATTAAAATCTTGTAAAACAGTAAAAGCCCATGTAGAGAAAACATCAAACGTATCTGGATTTTCTTCAATATCTTTATAAATAGTATAAAAATGAAATAGCAGTTGTACTGAATCAGCTTTATTAATTTCAGAAATTTCTTCAACAAAATCGCCAATATTTAAAATTTGAGGTAAAAAACCTGCTAAAATTTTATTTTTAAATGTTTGCTTTACAAACACTCCTGCCCTTTGTGACGGCAAGACAAATACAACATTTTCAAACGATTTGGTGGTTTGTAAAATAGTATCTAAAGTTTCTGAAATAAAAGAGTTCATAGCGGTTTTTTAATCTACCCAAAGTACAATATTTATCTTATTTTTGAGAGGATAATTAACTTCATTTCTTTGCTAATGATTACAACAAACAAACTTAAAACTGCACTTATTCAGGCTGATTTAATTTGGGAAAAACCAGCTGAAAATAGAAATCATTTTAAAGAAAAAATAAACAAGCTTCCTTTAGGTATCGACTTAATAATTTTACCCGAAATGTTTAGCACTGGTTTTACTATGAACGCACAGCATTTAGCAGAAACGATGACTGGTGATACTATTATTTGGATGCAAGATGTAGCTAACAAAAAGCAAGCAGCAATTGTTGGAAGTATTATTATTAAAGAACCGTGTTTAGATGCTGATAAAGATTACAATTATTACAATCGATTACTTTTTGTACATCCTTCAGGTAAAATTGATTTTTACGACAAGAAACATTTATTTACATTGGCGAGAGAACACAAGGTGTTTTCTGCAGGAAAAAACATTGTTTTAATCCATTATAAAGATTGGAAGATTTGTCCGCTAATTTGTTATGATTTACGCTTTCCTGTTTGGGCCAGAAACACTCATAATTACGATTTACTATTGTATGTAGCTAATTGGCCTACACCAAGAATTGAAGCCTGGAATGCACTCTTAAAAGCGCGTGCTATAGAAAACATGAGTTATACAATTGGTGTAAATAGAATTGGTACTGATGCTAACGGTTATGAGTACAGCGGTAATTCCGCTACGTATGATATGTTAGGAAAATGTTTAACTAAAAATAAAGGAGAAGAAATCTCTTTAGTTATTGAGCTAGATAAAGAAATACAGTGTAAAACTCGCGATAAGTTTCGGTTTTTAGAAGATAAAGACGTATTTACTTTTCAATAAAAAAAACGTCATTGCAATAATAGAAGATTACTTCTCTTTATCGTAATGACGTTCTTTAATTATCTTTCTAAGATGGAATCATCCATTTAAAATTGAATTTGGTATCAGGAACCACAATACGTTCTGTAATACGATACATTCTATCTGGTAATTTCATTAAGTAATCACGTGCTTTCTCAGCCTCTGGAGTTAAACCTGTAATCTTATCTATCTCCCAAGTTGTATTTAGTTTTTTAATAATATCAACATAGTCAAAACCTGTGTATACCCCAACTCTTTGCGCTACTGTAGAGAAATCATCAAATAAAGTTCCTTTTGCTCCAAAAGACTCTCTTAAGTGCATTGCAGGCATTACTATTTTGTATTTCATCATGTATTGAAATGCTAACATCATTTCGCTAGGATCAATTTTAAATATCTGCTTCACAAATTCTGTATATGCTTGGTGATGACGCATTTCATCTCCTGCAATAATTCGAGACATTTTTGCCAACGCTTTGTGTCCTTTTTTCTTTGCAATTTTAGCTACGTTTAAGTGAGAAACATACGTTGCTAATTCCTGAAAACTCGTGTATATAAAGTTTTTATATGGATCGCTTGCAGTACCAATATCAAAACCATCAGTAATTAAATGTTGCGTGGTAATTTCTACCTCACGCATATTTACACGTCCTGAAAGATATAAATACTTGTTTAAAGTATCTCCATGACGATTTTCTTCCGCCGTCCAAGCACGAATCCATTTTGCCCAACCGTTATCTGGGTGTTGTGTTATTCCATCTAAATCCAACAACCAAGACTCGTAAGTTGGTAGTGCTTCTTCTGTAATTGTATCTCCTACCAATACTACCCAAAAGTCATCATCTAATTCTTTAGATAATTCTCTAATTTCTTCAACTTCAGAAATAAAAGTATCTTTTTGTGAGTTTGGTAAAAAATCTGTTGGTTGCCAAATTTTTTCCGCGGGTATTAAAAATTTTTCTACGAAACTATCGATATTCTTCTCGAGCGTTTTCATTACTTCCTTTCGGATATTTTGTACTGACATAATTTTTTATAATTTATAAGTGATTATAAAATTGATTCTTTAATCGTATTTTCTACTGTTGCCACCAATTCATTAAACGGTAAACTGTTTACCTTTATTGGCGCGTGTGTCTTAATTTTTATTGGACTTCCCAAACCTAACGGAAATTTACCATACTTGAATACTTTCCATGAATTATTTATGGTTAGTGGCACAATATAAGCTTCTGGGTTGTACTTTGTAATCATTTTTAAGCCATTTATTGAGAATGACTTTGGTTTACCTGTTCTACTTCTTGTTCCTTCAGGAAAAATAACCGCAGACCATTTGTTTTTATTTATATTTTTTGAAAAACTTGCCAACTCAGTTAATGCTTGTCTTGCATCTTTACGATCGATTAAAGCAGCGCCACCGTGTCTTAAATTAAAAGAGATACTTGGTATTCCTTTTGCTAGTTCTTTTTTAGATACAAATTTCGGAAAGTGTTTTCTAAAATGCCAAATAATTGGTGGAATATCAAAAGTACTTTGATGGTTTGAAACGAATATTAAAGTGGTGTTTTCTGGTAAATCTTGTTCATTTTCTACCTGAACACGAACTCCTAAAATCAAAAGTGATTTTATTAATACCCAATTCATAATATTTACTACATTCTGATGACCATTTTGACCGAACAATTTTAACCCTAACCATTGCAATGGTTGAAATATGATTAATAGTAAAAAAAACACCAATGCGAATATTGATGAAACGATATAACTTATGAATTTCATTTTAAAATATTTAATAGCTTACAAAAATAAAAAATCCCGCGAGAGCGGGACTATATTTTGTAATTAAAACCAATTACTCCAAGGAATTCTTGATAATATTAGTAGCAATGCGATTCCGTAAAAAATTGCAAAGGTTTTAAATTTAGCCTCACTTTTCACTTGTTTCTTATGTTTAGACCATCCGATGGTTATTAACACAATTGCTAAGATCATCATTAATGGATGTTCTAAAGCTAAGAGTCGTACAGGAGCATCTTTCATATCTCCCAGTCCTTTTTGAAAACCTCCTATGAAATACACCAAAAACCCTAACAATAACTGAATATGTGTTGTTATTAAACTAAACAACCCCAAACGGAATTCTTTATGGGTAAATTCTTTTTTCTGTACTAAACCTATAATTGCGTTTATTACTGTAAAAATTAATACAGCCAATACAATATATGCCCAATAAGAGTGTAATGTTTTCATCATAATATCATTGTTTTTAATAATGGTAAATGTACTAATTTTTACGCATAAAAAAGCCACCTCAATTGAGGTGGCTTTAAAAATATTATTTGTGTTTTTAGCAAATACTATTGCTTAACCCACTCACCTGACTTTTTAATAAGTCCAAAACTTTCTGTAGCACTAGAACCGTTAAATACGCTAATTGAAACTAAATACTTTTGATCTTCATCTGCAGATGGATCTAAATTATTTAAAACAATTGCCAAAGCTCTGTAAACCATAAGGTCATTCCAACTACTAGCTCCTGATGGCTCATCACCTTCTGCACTACCAGTTCTATTGATATTACCAAATCGAGCTAAGTTAGATATAGCTGATTCATAACCTGTCACATCTTTTAATTCGCTATTTGCTATTAAATCGTAATCTTCTGTAGTTAATGTATAAGCTATTGTATTGTCTGGTACCCAAGTAACACCATCATGACCAAACTGTATAGATTCCTCTACTGTGTTATCATATGGTAACCAATCTGCACCATCATACACAAAATAAGTAACATAGCTATAAGTAGTTCTATCGTCAGTTCTTCCATCACCATCTACATCATCTTCATCTGTAACAAATAATTTATACATAAATGGCTCAATATCACCTTTAACTTTTGGACTAAATTTAAAGTTTTCTTTTAAGAATATTGGTAATACTGACAATGCTTCTTCCTCATCTGAAAAATTAGGAAATCTTTCTCCGGCTGCTGCATATTGATCATCAGTTAAACCTGTTACCTTAACCCATTCACCCTCTGTAAAGAAGAATCCATCATTAAGTTCGTTTACACTTCCATTAAAAAAGTCGTAAGTTAAAGAAACTAACACTCTATCATCAGGCGTAGGATATTTAGCCTCTAAGAAATCAAATATTTCACTATCATTAGAGAAATTAGGAAACCTTAAACCTTGTGCATCATAATCAGCTCTTGTTACCTCATAAACTATTAAACTTCTTTCAGTACGCTTTGGAGCATATAGCTTATAGGTAATTAATGCAGTAGAACCATTACCTAATATTGGATATTTATTTGTTAAAAAAGCTGGTACTTCAGCCTTTACATCATCTACAGAGTTGAAGTTAGGAAAGCGAAAACCTAACCCACCATCTTCAACTTCTTCTGTATAATCATCATTTGTTAGTGTATAAACTATGTTATCAACAATTGAAGTTTCTTGAGCATCAATTTGTTCATTAATATCTTCTAATGGGTTACAAGAAGATAAAACAAGTGTAAATATTGCGAAAAAATATATAATTTTTTTCATCTCTAAATTGTTTTATAATTAAAATTTAACTTTTAAACCTAAACTAAATGTTCTACCTGCACCATAGTACACTAAAGAATCATCTACAGTGTGAGAACTACCGTCTCTTGCATCAGAAATATATTCTGTATTGAAGATGTTGTTTAATTTTCCTGATAAGGTAGAATCAAAATCTCCTATAGTAAAACCGTGAGAGAATCCTAAGTCAAATAAATGAAAGTTAGGTAACTGCCAAGTATCTTCTCTATCACTAGGGTTTGTTCTTCTAACTACATCCATAGTAGCATAGTTATCACCTGCATAGTTATAATCTACAAAGAAAGAAGTTCTTTGTGCTGCTTTATAGTTTAAACCTAAAGCCCAAGTTGTTTGTGCAGCATCTGACACTTTTAAACCGTCTGCATAAATATTAGTTTGGCTCACGAAATTTCCCGCTCCATCAAAAAGATCACCTGATGCATCACTTGTCCAGTTCCAGTCTCCTAAAGAAACCATACCTGTAAGTTTTAAATTATCAGTCATTTTATAAATAAAATCTAATTCAACACCTTGGTGTAATGCATCTAATCCTGTTACGTTAGCTACAGGAATCTGTCCTGAAATAGGATCTGGTTGTCCAGAAACAACTCTTGATCTATCTAACCAAGAAGTTCTATACACATTTAAATTTGCTGATAACTTTTCACTTCTAAACCCGTATCCAACTTCTGCTGAAAATACTTTTTCGTTTACAGCATCTTCATTTATACTACCTGACTCTCTTCTTGAAAAAACACTTGCTGCTAAAAAAGGTGCTCTAGAGAAATATCCTACATTAGCAAAAACATTATGATTTGCATCGATGTTATAATTTGCCCCTCCTTTAATACTATATCCTAAAAAGCTAACATCATCAGAATCTCTACCATTTGGATTTAAAGCATCATTTAAGTTGTTAGTTTTGTTATATTCTGTGTTAGACATAGATGACGCTAAGAATAAAGACAAGTCATTTTTAGAATACTCTAACTGTGCAAAATAACCATATCTTAAAACTCTACCTACGTAATCGTATCTTAAACGATCACCTACTTCTAAGGCTTCACCAAAATTATTAGTGTTGTTGTATTCGTTAATATAAAAATCTCCTCCTAATAAATCAGCAACTTCATAATAATGAATACCTTCATAATATCTACCATCTAAACCTCCTGAAAAAGTTAACTCGTCTGTTAAATCAGTTTTAAAAGTAGACAATACTCCGTACCAGTTATGGTTGTTTACTGAGTTTAAGAAAACATCTGAAGAACCTTGTGTACCTCTTGTTTTATTTTCATCAACAATTTTATCATAATCAATTGGGCTATCAAAACCTCCTAGCCTGTATTCATCTTGACCAACACCAAAAGCAAACTTAGATGAACCTGGATTTGATCTTCTACCACCACCTTTACCAAATGATGTATATAATACTGTAGTTAAAAATGTTTTATCAGAAATAACCCAATCATAATTTAAAGAAATCTGTGGTTTATGATAATAATTAAAAGAACTATTTTCAATTTGTCCATTTCTGTAACCCCAATCTGGATTAAATCTTTTCCCACCTCTTTCAGTAGCTCTGTTTACAGCCACAGTAGTTCTATTAAATCTTTGTCCGTGCTCTTGTTGCGCTCCAAAAACTGTAAAAGAAAGCTTGTGATTATCATTAAATTTTTTAGCTACGTTTAAGAAATAATTAAACCCATCAAACCATAAACCATCTACATAACCATCACCTTTAATAGTAGCTGCAGATGCTGTAATAGCCAATCCGTTCTCCATTAAACCTGTTGATAATGTCATTCCGTATTTTTGATAACCGTCATTAGCTGTTGAAGCTCTTACCATACCTCCTTTTTCAGCGTCAGTAGATTTTGAAAGAATGTTAATTGTACCCCCAACAGAAGGAACAGCTACTTTAGAAGCACCTAAACCTCTTTGAACTTGCATTGCAGATGTAACATCTGATAAACCAGCCCAGTTAGACCAATATACGTTTCCGTTCTCCATATCATTAACAGGAACCCCATTAATCATTACGGCAACGTTCTGAGATCTAAACCCACGTAAGTTAATTCTTGAATCTCCGTATCCCCCACCTTGTTTAGTTGCGTATACACCTGGAGTTGATTTTAAAATCTCAGGAAATTCCTGAGTTCCTAATTTCGCTTCAATTTCTGATGCTTTAATTGTAGATACTGCTACTGGAGTTTTTCTATCAACAGCAAAAGATGTTGCTGTTACTACTATTTCGCTTAAAACATTTGAAGGTTCTAACTCAATAGAGCCTAAATTTATTTTTGAAGCTGAATAAGCTACTTCTTTATTGTTGTACCCTATAAAAGATAATACAACAGTACCTGAAGTAGATTTAGCGTTTAACATAAACTTACCGTCAAAATCTGTTGCCGTTCCGTTTGATGTTCCTTTAACTACAACTCCAGCTCCTGGTAATGGCTCTCCCATTTCGTCAACAACTGTACCTGTTAGTTTAGTTTGCCCTAAAACAGTAGCTGTTACAATGAACAGTGCTACTAGTAAAACATTTTTAAAATTTTTCATTTTTAATCTAATTGTTATTAAATGCGGCGCAAAGGTCTTGCTTTTATAAGTTGCTAATATTAATTTAATGTTAAGCTTTTTAACATTACCTTAACAAGGTAAGTTCAATAAAACCACATTAAAAAAAAGATTCCTTAATTATTTAACATTTTTTTAGCCAGTTCCTTACCTAACTCCACTCCAAACTGATCAAAAGAATAAATATTCCATATAACACCTTGTGTAAATATTTTATGCTCATAAGTAGCGATTAACATTCCTAAAGATTTTGGTGTAAGTTTTTTTAAGAGCAGCGAATTAGTTGGTCGATTTCCTTTAAATGTCTTATAAGGCAGTAGTAAATTTATTTGATCTAATTTATTTTCAATTTTTAACTCTAAATGTATTTCTTCTTTTGTTTTACCATAAGCTAAGGCATCCATTTGAGCATAATAATTAGCCATTAATTTTTTATGTGAATCTACCAAACCATATAATGACTCTTCAAAACCAATAAAATCAGCCGGAATTAGTTTTGTTCCTTGATGTACTAATTGCATAAAAGCATGTTGCATATCTGTACCCGCTGCTCCCCAAATAATATTTCCTGTTTGATAGTTTACTGGTTTACCATTTCTATCAACACTTTTCCCATTACTTTCCATAACAGATTGCTGCAAGTAAGAAGGAAACTTTGACAAGTGATAGCTATATGGTAAAACTGCTTCTGTCTCGCATTTAAAGAAATTATTCATCCAAACACTTAACAAAGCTAATATTACAGGAATGTTTTCTTTAAAATTAGCATCTTTATAGTGTTCGTCAACTTCTTCTGCTCCGTTTAATAATTCTTTGAAATTATCATACCCTATAGACAAACTAATAGACAGCCCTACGGCTGACCATAATGAAAATCGTCCTCCAACCCAATTCCACATTGGAAAAATATTCTTTTTGTCTATCCCGAAATTAACTGCTTCTTCAATATTAGAAGACACAGCTACAAAATGTTTAGCTACATCAAAAACAATGGCCGATTTTAAAAACCAATTTCTAATGATATTTGCATTCGTTATAGTTTCATCTGTAGTAAATGATTTTGATACAATTACAAATAAAGTGGTTTCAGGATTAAGCTTACTTAAAATTTCAAATACATGATCTCCATCTATATTAGAAACAAAATGTGTGGTTAATTTGTTTTTATAAAACTGCAATGCCTCCACAACCATACGCGGACCTAAGTCAGAACCTCCTACTCCAATATTTACAACATCCGTAATTGGTTTACCTGTAAAACCTTTCCATTTCCCTGAAATAACTTTATTGCTAAAGCTTTTCATTTTTCTAAGAGCGGTTTGTATTTTGGGTCTTATATCTTTTCCATCAACTAAAAGAGGACTATTTGAGTTACTCCTTAAAGCTGTATGCAAAACAGCTCTATTTTCTGTAACATTAATTTTATCGCCCGAAAAATATTTATCAATAGCGTCTTTTAACTTAGTTTCTTCTGCTAATGAAACTAATAAATCAATTGTTTCCTGAGTAATGTGGTTTTTAGAATAATCAACTTTAAAATCACCTAAAGAAATAGAAAATTGTTCTTTTCTGTTTTTATCTTTGCGAAACAATTCTTTTAACTCATATTTTTTTGCTTCACTAAAGTGGTCGATTAACTTTTTCCACGCTTCGGTTTGAATTGGATTTATATTTTCTAAAGCCATAGTTTAATGTATCAGTAATAGTTCTTTCTCAATTAAAGGCTTAGAAATTGTATCCTTTTTAGTCAATTCAATTTTATCTAACTGCTCTTTAAGCGGCTTTATAAATTCAAAATACGCTGGTTTCATGTTCGGATCTAAAGGCTCTGCTGAAGGCAATTTTTCTCTAAACGGATCTACTTCTCTTCCGTATTTCCAAAAACGATAACAAACATGTGGCCCACTTGTATTTCCCGTCATACCTACATACCCTATAATATCTCCTTGCTTAACATAATCTCCTACTTTAACATTTCTGCGTTTCATATGTAAATACTGAGTACTATAAGTGCTGTTGTGCTTTACTTTTACATAATTTCCGTTACCACCACGTCTTGCTGATTTCACTACGGTTCCGCTAGCTGTTGTCATAATTGGAGTTCCGTATCTTGCTGCAAAATCGGTTCCTCTATGTGCACGCACTCTACCATAAAGTGCTATTTTTCTCCTTAAATTATAACGTGATGAAATACGATATTGAAACTTAATTGGTGATTTTAAAAATGCTCTTCGCAACATATTTCCTTTTTCATCATAAAATTCAGGAATCTTATTTATCGTATCTCCAACAAACTTATAGGCATGCAAATCATCTCCTTTATGATTAAAAACCGCTGCTTTTACTTCACCATATCCTACAAAAACAGAATCGTTGATGAATTTTTCTTCATAAATTAACTTAAAACGATCTCCTTTTTGCAAACCATAAAAATCTAAAGTCCACGCATAAATATCAGCAACAGTATTTGTTAAGGTTGGTTTTAAGCCTAAACTATCCATAGTAACTGATAAGCTAGAAAAAATTTCTCCTGCAATTTCTTTTTCTAGAATTTTAATTTTTTTCTTAATTCTATATGCCGATATAACAGAATCTTTAAAATTGATTACTGTAGCGTCAACTTTGTTGTGTTTATATATAAAAACTTGTGCTTTTTCAAGAGAATCTTTAGAGGTAAGTATCGTATATGCTTTACCTGAACGAACTCGTCTAACATCAAAAGTATCTTTAATTACTGTTGCTATTTCGTTTATTTTAGGATACATAACATGATGCCTGTCTAAAATAACCCCAAAACTTTCTCCACTTTTTATGGTATCGTTTATCAAATTGTAGTTATCTAAATTAAAACCAAAGGCAAAAACAGGTTTTGGCTTTTCTATTTTAATCGGAATTTTTATAGGATCTTTCTTTTCTTCTTTACAAGATAAAAAAAAACAAAAAAGAAGAAGTGGGAAAATAAATTTTTTCAAAAAAAGTGGTTTAAATTTGTGTTTATCTGCAAAAATACAAATAAAAAATATTGTTTATGACACTTTAACGATAAGTAAACTATCTATATTATTTTTTAATCAAAAACTATTTCAAAAGGATTTGCTAATCCTTTATACGCATCTAACTCCGCACGAAGAGAACCTACAGATAATGAAGCATTTATTTTTATTGGTATTTTATTATCATCTGCAGTAATCCATACTGTTACACTTTCCTCTGCTTTAAATACTCTACCTGACTGAACGATTGGTCTAAACTTTTGCGTTTTAACTTTCCCGAACTTTGTTTTTAGAGTTTCATTACCTAAAAAGCGTAATTTAAAAGGATAACTTTTATTATCAAAAAACATATCTATACTTATTTCCTCTCCCTTTTTCATTCCTTTAGTATCATAACTTCTTAAAAAGTAGAAAGTCGAAATCATATCCTGAGGTTCGTTTACTGAAATAAGTGTATCTGTTTTTTTTCTAAAATCTTCTACATATGCAGTATTATCTTCCTGATTAAATGTTATTTGTTTGTTTTTCTTGTAACCGCCTTCGTTAATTTTTCTTTTAAACAAATATGGTTTACCGGTTTGAATATCAAAGTATGATTGGTAATTATCATTTACCTTAAAAAACCACTTAATCATTCCTGTGGTTTTTCCTTTTCCTGTTGCATGTAATATTTTTTTACCATTTAAAACTTCTTCTTTTACTGATAATGTAGCTTCACCGGCTTTTAAAAAACCGCTGTAACTCATTTTAAACTTAAGCCATTCGCCATCTTTAAAAGCTACTGGTTTTTGTTGACCAAAAGTAATTATGGTAAAAAATAGTACGGAAATAAAAAATAGTTGTTTCTTCATAGTATTCAAACTTATGAAAAAAGTAAGACAATTACTGTTCCAAACTAAAAAAAGCCGCTTGATTTTAAAATCAAGCAGCTTTTTTACTATTGTTAATCAGGATTAAAATGTTCCCCAATTTTTTAGTTCTTCTTCACTCCACAAATACGGAAAAAATATTCTGCGTTGGTATTTCGGATGCATATATTTACGCCAATTACTTCCACCTGTAGCTTCTAAATCTTTATCTCCGCCACCTAAATATTTCCCCGCAGCGTTATAATGTGCCATTACCCATTTTACATTTACCGTGTAATCGTAATGACGCATTGCTTTAACTAATTCTTCATTTTTTTGAACGCCCTCTGGAAGCTGTTTAAATTTTGTAGATAAGTTACAGTCATTATAATCTTCCATAAAATCGATAAAATCACCCATATACTTTTTCTCGAAAAGTTTAATTAAGATTGATTTATTACCTGTTTGATGATTTTTACCAGCTGCTTGCCAATACAAATGGTCGAAAGCATTTTTAAAAGACGAGTTCCTATCAATCGTATCTCTATAACGAGCATCAATTAAATTAATTAGTTCTGTTGATGCAAATTCAATTTTTCGATATTGCGCACTTTGAAATCCGCTTGCAGGCGCCAACGTATTTCTAAACTTTAAATATTGCTCTACATCCATTCCGTCTTGCATAACGGTAAACGAATTACACAACATATCAAAATACCTACTGATACGCATTAAGTGTTTTGAGAATTTATCTGCAGTAATTGCTTCTTCAGAAAGTGAAATTTGATCAATTTCCCATAACACCATTTTAAACAACAGCTCATTTACTTGATGATACATAATAAAAACCATTTCATCAGGCTCTGTTGTTCTTGGTATTTGCAATCCTAATAAGGCATCGGTTTGAATATAATCCCAATAAGTTATTGGTGTGCTGTGCAACAAACCTTCTAACATTGTTTCTAACGGAACACCTAACTTTTCGTACTTATTTTCTATTGCTTTTAGCAATTCGTCTTTATTCATTTTTCTTTTTTAGAATAGAGAAAAAAGAGTCAAGAAAAAAGACAAACCTCTCTTAACTCTTGACTCTAACCTCTTGTTTCTATATTTCTACAACGTTCCTCTTTTTTCTTGTTCTCTCTCAATAGATTCGAACAATGCTTTAAAGTTACCTGCTCCAAATCCACGAGCTCCCATTCTTTGAATGATTTCAAAAAATAACGTTGGTCTGTCTTCAATTGGTTTTGTAAAAATTTGTAATAAATACCCTTCTTCATCAGCATCAATCATGATACCCAAACCTTTTAATTTTTCGATATCTTCTCTTAATTCATGGCTAAATTCTTCTAATCTTCCAGGAACTGACCTGTAATATTCTTCTGGTGGCGTTGATAAAAACTCTACTCCGTTTGCTTTTAATTGAGATACTGTTTTAATAATATCATCTGTTGCAACTGCAATATGCTGCACACCTGCACCTTCGTAAAAATCTAAATATTCTTCTATCTGAGAACGCTTAGCTGCCTTTGCTGGTTCGTTTATTGGAAATTTAATACGGCCATTTCCGTTAGACATTACTTTACTCATTAATGCCGAATATTCTGTGTGAATTTGCTTATCATCAAAAGATAAAAAGTTTTCAAACCCCATAACATCTTCATACCATTTTACCCAAACATCCATTTGGTTCCAACCAACATTACCAACCATATGATCGATAAATTTTAAACCTGCACTTGGCGGATTGTAGTCTGATTCCCATTTTTGAAAACCTGGTAAGAATGCACCGTTGTAGTTTTTACGCTCTACAAACATGTGCACCGTTTCACCGTACGTATAAATTCCTGCCCTTACAACTTCACCATGTTCATCTGTTTCTACAGTAGGTTCCATATAGGATTTTGCGCCTCTTGATGTTGTTTCCTCGTATGCTTTTCTTGCATCTTCTACCCAAAGAGCTACAATTTTTACACCATCACCATGTTTTACAATATGGTCATTTATTGGCGATTTACTATTTAACGGAGTTGTTAGCATCAACTTAATTTTGTCTTGTGTTAACACATAACTCACAGAATCTGTTGACCCTGTTTCTAATCCGCGATATGCGTGTGATTGGAATCCGAATGCTGTTTTATAAAAATGTGCTGCTTGTTTCGCATTACCTACGTAAAACTCAACGTAATCGGTGCCTAGTAATGGAAGGAAATCTTGTGCTCCTTCAAATATTTTTTCTAAACCGTATTCTACTGATTTTATATCTTTTTTGCTCATGTTTGTGTTTTATAGAAAAGAGAGAAGAGATGCAAGAAAAAAGACTTTTACAGCTTATTTTGGAAGCCCATTGTCATCTTTTGAAATTCTTGAATTTTTACTTCAATCTTTGTTAATTGTTCTTTATTTATATAATTTCTATTGCACGCTATTATTAATTGTGTTTCAAATTCGAAAGAAGAACCAGGAGAAATATCAATAAAATGTGAAAAAGATTTATCTGTTCTTGATGAACCTTCTGGAATATTACTAGAAATAGAACATCTATTAATTTATAATACTAATCCAAACTTTTCTTCCTCTGGAAAAGAATTAGTGATTTTAAAAACATCATCTACAATATCAATTCCGATTTTCCAAATCTTTAAGTTCTTGTAGTTATGTCTTTTTCTATCGCTCAATTTCTCTATTCTTTTTTCTAATTTCTTTTATCTTTTTTATTCCAACCAAGATTTATAATAGTCTTCATCGGCAATTTTCATTGCTTCTTCGGTTACTTGTAACGGCTTAAATGTATCTACCATTACAGCTAATTCTTCGGTTTTTGTATGCCCGATACTGCGCTCGGTTGCTCCTGGGTGCGGACCATGAGCTATACCTGCCGGGTGCAGTGAAATATGACCTTGATCGATATCATTTCTGCTCATAAAATCACCATCTACATAATACAAAACTTCATCTGAATCGATATTACTGTGGTTGTATGGAGCAGGAATTGAATCTGGATGGTAATCGTACAAGCGAGGTACAAAACTACAAATTACAAATGCGTTTGTTTCGAATGTTTGGTGCACTGGTGGCGGTTGATGAATACGACCTGTTATTGGCTCGAAATCGTGAATTGAAAAAGCATACGGAAAATTATAGCCGTCGTAACCAACCACATCAAAAGGATGTGAAGCATAGACCATTTCTATAATTTCTCCTTGCTTTTTTACTTTGATTAAGAAATCGCCTAACTCGTTATAAGTTTCTAATTCTTCTGGTCTTCTTAAATCGCGTTCACAAAATGGTGAATGTTCTAAAAGTTGCCCAAAGTAGTTTCTGTAACGTTTTGGAGTGTAAACCGGACTGTAAGATTCTACTATGAAAAGTCGGTTATTTTCATCATCAAAATCTAATTTATAGATAATCCCACGTGGAATTACTAAATAATCTCCGTATTTAAAATCGATATTTCCAAGGTGTGTTCTTAGTTTACCGGTTCCTTTATGGATGAAAATTACCTCATCAGCATCGGTGTTTTTATAAAAATAATCGGTTGTAGATTTTTTTGGCGCCGATAAAATTATATTACAATCTGAATTCGTTAAAACAACCTTTCTGCTTTCTAAATAATCGTTTTCTGGCTTTACTTGAAATCCACGAAAACGATACGATTGAATATTATTTGCTTTCGCTATTTTGGGTGCAACAGAGTATTGCTTGCGAATTTCTTTGACCATTGTAGGTCTGTGTTCGTGATATGAATTGGTAGACATTCCGTCGAAACCAATCGTACCAAACAATTGTTCGTAATACAAACTTCCGTCTTCTTTACGAAACTGTGTGTGTCTTTTTGGAGGAATATTTCCTAACTTATGATAAAAAGGCATATTGCTTAATAGTTTAATAAATTAATATAACAATGTAACAATTAAGTATTGCTACATTTTAACATTGATAGATTATTCCATTAATTATTCGGGATTGCGTTTTATCAAAAATTTTAAATGTGATAGTAAGTCTAAATACATTTTTTAGCCTTTTTAAGTTGCTTACTCCACAAATATACAGAAAGTTTCAGTTATTATTTAACTTTCAGGTGCTAGTTCAACCTCTAAACCATCAAGTGCTGGAGTTATTGCTAGTTGACAGCCTAAACGGCTATTATCTTCTACATAAAAAGCTTCTGCTAACATTGCATCTTCATCATCGCCCATTTCTGGCAATTCATGTGCTGATTTTATATAACATTGACAAGAAGCACACATTGCCATTCCACCACAAATTCCAATTGTTCCTTCTGGCGCTAATTCGTACGAACGTACAACCTCCATTAAATTCATTGCCATATCTGTTGGCGCTTGAATTTCGTGTAAAACACCTTCTCTATCAGTTATTTTTAGGGTGATATCTTGTTCCATATTACAAATTCATTTTTTTACGTAATGTTTTTGCTCGTTTATCCTCTCCATCATGCGTCCAACCTGGTGAGTTGAAAATATAATTTAGCTTGTCAGAAAATTTACGAGCTCTTTTTATATCTTTTAAAATTGCCGAATATTCGTGTGTTGCAACTTTTATTGGATTATACGTTTCAATATTTACTGTTAAACCGTAAACGGGATGTTCTATATCTTTTAATTCTTCAGAAAAAGTACCAAAAATACGATCCCAAATAATTAAAACTCCAGCATGATTACAATCTAAATAACGAATGTTAGATGCATGATGTACTCTATGATGCGAAGGTGTGTTAAAAATAAATTCAATCGGTTTTGGTAGTTTATCTACCAATTCGGTATGAACAAAAAATTGATAAATTAAACTTACAGACATCATTACAAAAATCATTAATGGATCGACACCTAATAAAGGAATCCATATCCAAAAGAAAAATTTATGAATACGCTCACCAACTCCTTGACGCAGAGCTGTACCTAAATTCATGTGTATTGATGAATGATGCGGCACGTGACCTGCCCAAAACAAACGGACTTCATGGTTTAAGCGATGAAACCAGTAATAGGCAAAATCATCTGCAAAAAACAGCAATATCCACACCCACCATTGTCGTTGTACAATGTCTTTTAACGGACTTAACTCATGTAAATAGAAGAAAACAACAAAAGCTATTATCTTAGGAAAAAACTCTACAAATGCAGAGAAAACCATCATTAAGATTGATATCCCTGTGTCTTTTGCATTGTATTTTTCTTTTGATATTTTATACTCTACCAACATCGAAATTAAAAATATTGGCAATGCAAAATACAAGAGTTTATCTTGTGATAATTGTTCTATGTAATCTATTAACGTCAAATTTTATCTATTTATAAACCAGCTAAAGTTAGTTAAAATACTACTCTATTTTTTTAACTACTGCTTTCGGAGCTTCTTTACGTGTACCATCAAAACCATCTATTCCACCAACTGTGGTATATTTCATTACGTATTTTTTATCCGGAAAAATACGCTGAAAAGCACTTTGACACATTAACGTTGCTTCGTGAAAACCACAAAGAATCAACTTTAATTTACCTGGATAGGTATTTACATCGCCAATCGCATAAATACCAGGAATATTCGTTTGATAATCTAATGCATTATTTACTTTAATGGCATTTTTTTCAATTTCTAACCCCCAATTTGCAATAGGTCCTAGTTTTGGTGATAATCCAAAAAGCGGAATAAAATGATCACATTTTAACGTGTATTGCTCTTTATCTTTTTGTTCGATTAAAACACCTTCAACATTATTTTCACCAACGATTCCTTTAACCTCAGCTGGTGTAACTAAATTAATTTTACCTGCATCTTTTAATTCCTGTACTTTATCAACAGAATCTAACGCTCCGCGGAATTCATTTCTACGGTGCACTAAAGTTACAGATTTAGCTATATCTGTTAAGAAAATAGACCAATCTAAAGCAGAATCTCCACCTCCTGCAATAACCACATCTTTATCTCGGTAAAGCTCTGGCTCTTTAATCATGTACTCAACTCCCTTATCTTCATAATCTGCAATACCAGGAATTGGAGGCTTACGTGGCTCAAAACTTCCTAAACCACCTGCAATTGCTACTACAGGTGCTTGGTGTTTTGTACCTTTATTAGTGGTTACTATAAAATTACCATCTTCTTGTTTTTCTATTGTCTCAGCGCGTTCTCCTAAGGTAAATCCTGGTTCAAATTGTTTAATTTGTTCCATTAATTTATCCGTTAAATCGCCTGCCAAAATCTCTGGATACGCTGGTATATCGTAAATAGGTTTTTTAGGGTAAATTTCTGAACATTGCCCTCCTTGTTGTGGCAATGCATCAATTAAGTGACAACGTAATTTTAATAATCCTGCTTCAAATACGGTGAACAATCCTGTTGGACCTGCTCCTATAATTAGTATATCTGTTTGTATCATTTTAATGACAAGAATTTTCTTTTTTATACTGATATTCCTGTCTTTTTTTGAAGACAGGAATATATGCGTTAGTGATTGAGCGGCTTGTTTGAGCTCTTTTTAAAAATATTTTTCTATTTTTAAAAAAGCGAGTAGCGAAAGCGCGCTCGAACGCCCAAAAATAATAAGTTTGTAGTTATTAAAACCTGATAAAAATCAAGTTTTAAGCTACATTAATTACTTCTTCTATTGATGGAACATATTTTTTTATAGTTGCCTCAACGCCGTTTTTTAACGTCATTTGATTTACTGTACAGCCACTACAAGCTCCTTCTAACTGAACTTTTACTTTATTATTTTCGATAGATAATAACTTAATGTTTCCTCCGTCACTTATTAAAAAGGGACGAATTTCTTCTAAAGCTTTTTCTACGTTATCTTTTATTTCTGTTGCTGTCATAATCTTTTAACTATTTAGTACTACAACCGCTCATTGTAGTAATACGAACTACTTCGGTAGCTGGCAAATTAGCATTTCTTTTTAATAATTGAGAAACCATTTCTTTGGTTACATCTGTAAATGCTTTTTGTAAAGGGCTGTTTTCTTGTAATGCCACTGGATGACCTACATCACCTGCTTCACGAATACTTTGCACTAATGGTATTTCACCTAAGAAACTAGTTTCGATATCTTCCGCTAAATTCTTAGCACCACCTTTACCAAAAATGTAATATTTATTTTCTGGTAATTCTTCTGGTGTAAAATACGCCATGTTTTCTACGATACCTAATACTGGTACATTAATACTTTCTTGCTTAAACATTGCAACACCTTTTTTAGCATCAGCTAAAGCAATGTTTTGCGGTGTACTTACCACTACAGCTCCGTTAATTGGTACTGCTTGTACGATTGATAAATGCACATCTCCTGTTCCTGGAGGTAAGTCGATCAATAAGAAATCTAATTCTCCCCAATCTGCATCAAAAATTAATTGATTTAACGCTTTTGAAGCCATTGGCCCACGCCAAATTACTGCTTGGTTAGGGTCTGTAAAGAAACCTAGAGATAATAATTTTACGCCGTAATTTTCAACAGGTTTCATTTTAGAACGTCCGTCAACTTTTACTGCTAATGGTTTTTCCTTCTCTACATCAAACATTAAATGTTGAGATGGCCCGTAAACATCAGCATCTAAAACACCAACTTTAAAGCCCATTTTAGCTAAAGACACTGCCATGTTAGAGGTAATTGTAGATTTACCTACACCTCCTTTACCAGACGCTATTGCAATAATATTTTGAATATTAGGAATTGATTTTCCTTTTATTTCATTCGGATTTTCTTTCTCCTTTACCTCAACTTTTACATTCACCTTTACATCGATTGCTTTATCAACGTGCTCGTGAATTGCTTTCGTAATTTCTACTTCTGCCTTCTTTTTAGCCTGTAAAGATGGGTTTGAAATTGTTACATCAACAATAACTTCGTTACCAAAAGTAACGATGTTTTTTATGTTTTCGTTTTCAACTAAACTCTTACCTTCTCCTGGTGCAGTTATAGTTTCTAACGCTTTGTATATATCTTGTTTTTTAAAACTCATTAGAGTGTTTAATTAAATTAATTAATACCTAACTGCAAAGATACGTTTTAGACGTCAGAAAATAAAGGGAGTTAGATTGTGATTATTTATGAAGTGATAATTCTATTTTATGGCATATTTTTAATCCAAAAAAACGAAGATAAACGCCTTTATTTAGAAGCTAAAGCTCTTCTTCAGGTCGCAGTTCGTTTATCGGATTCCAAAAAACAGTTTTAAAATCTTGTATCTGATTTTCAAATACAACAATACCTTCATTTTCTAAAAGCTGTTGCATTAAGTTTGTACCATCGAAATGTTGCTTCCCTGTAAGTAGGCCTATTCGGTTTACGACTCTATGAGCTGGTATGTTTTTAGAATGAGAATTATTCATTGCCCAACCAACCATTCTTGCAGATCTTGCAGCACCTAAATAGGTTGCAATTGCACCATAACTAGTTACTCTTCCGTGTGGAATTAACTTTGCTACCTTGTAAACTCTTTCGAAAAAATTTTGATTTTTACTCACCGAGTAAAATTAGTAATTTAATTTAAATCGGATATAAGTAATTGGCTTCCCTACTTCTAAATATTGTTTTTCGTAGAAAGTTTGGGTAGAAGTTACCTCTTCTGGTGCGCCTTCGTTTTTATACACATTATGATTTGCGTGTATAATCTCATGACCTTCACCATGCAACAAACCTAAAGTATAACCGTGCATAAATTCGCTATCGGTTTTTAGGTTCATGATTCCGTTTTCTTTTAAAATATGGTGATATCTTTTTAAGAATGCTGTATTGGTCATTCTATGCTTTGTACGTTGATATTTTATTTGTGGATCTGGGAATGTTATCCAAATTTCATCAACTTCATTTTTAGCAAAAATGTAATCTACCAACTCTATTTGTGTTCTAATAAAGGCAACATTTTGCATGTCGTTTTCTATTGCGGTTTTTGCACCACGCCAAAAACGAGCTCCTTTAATATCAATACCAATAAAATTTTTATCTGGGTTTTTCTCTGCCAAAGCAATAGTATACTCCCCTTTACCACATCCCAACTCTAAAACAATTGGATTGTCGTTTTTAAAAAAAGTATGCCATTTTCCTTTTAAAGAAAAATCACCAACTACTTCTTCTCTTGTAGGCTGAAGTACGTTAGCAAACGTTTCATTTTCTTTGAAACGTTTTAATTTATTTTTGCTTCCCAATGTGTATCTAAATTAAGCTTTATCTTCAGTTCCTTCTTTTAAGAAAGTTGCCGATTGCCACATCCAGTATCCAAATAAAACGATTAACACCAATACAAATAGCCAGTTTACAGCATTTGATGTCCACCATCCATAATCTCCTTTAGCAACTTCTAGTCGCAACCATTTGAATGGAATTAAAATGTATTGAAATAAATCTCCAATTAATCTAAAAATATTTAATCCTAACATAACTTGATTATCTTTACGTTTGCAAAAGTATAAAAAGAAACCATGTTAGCCAATTTTTTCGGTAAATCAAAACCTGTAAATTTCATAGTGCTGTTTGCGCTGTTTTTAATTTACTTTTCTTTCAGTTTATTTTCTAAAGAATTATCTCTTAATCTCTTTAAAGAATTGCTTGGGTTTATTGTTGTTTTTTCTATTTTCAACTTTATTCTTGCTAAAAATCAATTAACATTCGATAATTCTTTTGCTTTTTTATTTTTCGTAATACTTATCGGATTTTTTCCTGATGTAATAATTATTAATAGTACGTTTTACGCATGCTTAACTGTTTTACTGTTTTTACGTAAGGTGTATAGTTTAAAATCACAAAAAAACATTCTGCATAAATTATTTGATGGTGGTTTATGGCTAGGTGTTTCTTTTTTAATAGAGCCTTACACCGCTTTATTTGCCGTACTTCTATACATATCTATATATCTGCATCAACAATATACTTACCAAACACTTTTAACGCCTTTAATAGGTTTTGGAAGCGTGGTGTTTTTATTTTTTACCTATTGTTTTTGGTATGATAAGTTGACTGACTTCTACCTTCTTTTCGATTGGAGTATTCACTACGACTTTAACTTATACTTAAGTACCAAGTATTTATTTCAGAATACATTTATTACTTCTTTGGTTATTACTGCGGTTGTTTTAAAAAGCCCTAAGACATTAGCAATACTTAATACTTTTAGGAAAAACTGGATTTTAACTATTATTCACCTAATAATTTCTCTACTAATTATCCTTTTAATGAGCAACAAAGCGAGTAGTGAATTATTATTCGTGTTTTTTCCTGTAGCGGTAATATTAGCAAACGGACTAGAATTATATCAACATAAATGGATTGCCAATGTATTATTGTTGTTGTTTTTAGCTATATCGATTATCACAAACTTTATATAAGGCTACATTTTAACGCCAAAAGCCAAATCACCTGCATCTCCTAAACCAGGAACAATATATCCTTTGTCATTTAATTCTGCATCGATATCTGCAATCCATAAATTGGTGTCTTCAGGAAAAAATTCCTCAATATACGCTACACCTTCTGCTGAACCAATTACCGATACTATCTCAATTTTTTTTGGTGTTCCGTGTTTTTTAATTGCTTCATAAACCGCTACAATCGATCTACCTGTAGCTAACATAGGGTCTACTAACAATAATGTTTTACCATCTATTGATGGAGAGGCGAAATATTCTACAATAATATCAAACTCTTCATCATTATTCGGGTGATGGCGGTAAGCTGAAATAAAAGCATTTTCTGCATCATCAAAATAATTTAGCAATCCATTATGTAAAGTCAATCCCGCTCGAAGAATTGAGCACAAAACCACATCGTTAACTGGAGTTTCTATAGACATTGCACCTAAAGGTGTTTTAATCTCTTTGTTTTCAAAAGATAATTCTTTACTTAATTCATATCCCAAAATCTCGCCAATTCGCTCAATATTTCTACGAAAACGCAGAGAATCTTTCTGAACATCTACATTTCTTATTTCTGCTAAAAATTTATTTAAAATAGATTTTTTTGTTGCTAGGTGATGAATTTTCATAAGTATCTTTTTTACATTGCAAAGAAACAGAAAATATTTAGCCTTTAATAAATTTCTTTAAAGCAGCTATTAATTCATCTTTATCTTCTATGTGACTCATATGACCTCCAGATAGTTTTATTAAAGATGTTTTTGTTCGCTTAGCCTCTTTAACAATCGAATTAAAATGTGTTACAGGGTCATTTTCACCAGCAATTATAAGCCTTTTAGGAATAGTTTGTAAAACAGCTTCTTTATTTTCTCTTAGTTGCATTCCTTTTGTTGCGGCAATATACCCTTGTACAGAAGTTTGTAATGCTTCTTTTTTTATCTGTGCTATTTCTGAAGTAAAAATCGCTTTAGTTTCAGTTAAAAATAAATTTGAGATAGACATTCTTACCAAATTACTATAATTCTTTTTGGCCATTTCACCTACTCTAGTACGCAACTCTTTTCGCTCTTCAGAATCTGCTTGTGCAGATGAATTTAACAAACACAATCCCTTTATGTTTTTTAAATATTTTTCTGCAAATGCTAGAGAAACATACCCTCCCATTGAATGACCAATTATATAAAATTTTCTGAGGCGTAAAAAATTTAAAATTTCTTTTACTGCTTCTGCCATATCGTTCATCGTATGAACATAACCAATACAGTCTGATTTTCCATGACCTAAAAGATCAATACATATTACCCTATTTGTTTTAGACAATTCTTTTACCACGCCATTCCACATGGTAGCATTTTCTAAAAAACCATGAAGCAAAACTATCGTAGTTCCTTTTCCAACATCTAAATATGCTATTTTACTATTTTTGTAACTGATAAAGTTCTGCATCCTGCAAAAATATGTATCTTTCGCTTGTGTTTTTATAAAATTATGTTAAGCTCTCCATTTTCTATATTAGATAATAAAACTGAAAAAATAGTCACTTTTTTTTTGGCTATTATGACTATTTGTATTGGATATGCTATGCTAAGCATTGATTATTTTTTAATTAATGATATTTGTGAAAACGGAATTATATCTTTTGAGTTAGCCAAAGATATTCGCATATCTCAAGCTATTCTAAATTCTTGGGATGCAAATGCAAAAATTAATGCAGGTATAAGTTTAGGTCTCGATTTTTTATTCTTAACTATTTATCCAGCCTTAATAGCGTTGTTAATTCACAAACTCAATAAAATACTTTGGCACGGAAAACCATTTTATTTAGTTGGACTTGTCTTATTGTTTTCTCAATTTTTTACCGCCTTTTTTGATGCTATTGAAAATATAGGATTAATACATATATTATTAGGTAGTACTGATAAAAATTTAGCTTTAATGGCTTACTACTTTGCTACTATAAAATTTACACTAATTATCGTTGCTCTTTTATACTTATTTATAAATTTTATCATCTATATAATTACAAACACAAATAAGAATGAATAAAACTAAAGATATATACATCACCGGTTTCGCCTTGTTTTCTATGTTTTTTGGAGCAGGAAACTTAATTTTACCTCCTTTTTTAGGTAAAAATTCGGGCGATTTATGGAGCTGGGTTACAATTGGTTTTTTTATTACCGCAGTATTCATTCCTATATTAGGAATTTTAGCACACGCCAAATTACAAGGTACTATGTATGACTTTGGTAAAAAAGTTTCCCCTACCTTTAGCCTTATATATTGTTTTGTTATCTATACAATTTGCATTGCGTTACCAGCGCCAAGAACTGCTTCGGTTACTCATGAAATGGCTATTGCTCCTTATTTTAATAATGTTAGCTCTTTAATCACCAGTAGTATTTACTTCGGATTTGTTTTTTTGTTTGCCATGAACCGATCTAAAATACTAAATCTTATAGGTAAGTTTTTAACTCCGCTTATAATATGCATGTTACTTTCTATTATTTTTATTGGAATTTTTACTGCTCCAGATGCCATAAACACAAGTACTCTTAAAACACCTTTTGTTGATGGATTGTTAGAAGGCTATCAAACTTTCGATGCCATTGCTTCGATAGTAGTAGGTGGTGTTTTGGTTATCTCTATGAATTTTAACAAAGAAGCAACTTTTAACTACAAAAAAGAACTGATAACTAAAGCTGGTTTTATTGCTGGTTTAGGACTCTTAATTATTTATGCAGGCCTTATTTATAATGGAGTTTTGTTTAGCTCAACTTTTCCTGAAGAAGCTAATAGAACAGAAATTTTAAAATCATTAAGCAACCAAACTTTAGGTAATATAGGTAGTATTTTCTTAAGTGTTTTAGTTGCCTTAGCTTGCTTTACTACTGCTGTAGGAATTATTACTGGTACTGCTGATTATTTTAAAGGAATTAGTAACAACTCTCAAAAAGTGTTTACAATTACCGCGGTAATTGGATGTATTCTTGGCGTTTTAGTTGGTCAGTTTGATGTAACTTATATTATAAACATTGCCCTACCTGCATTGATGTTTATCTACCCAATAACAATTATTTTAATTATTTTAAATGTAATTTCAAGTAGATACACATCAAGTATCGTTTTTAAAGTCGTTGTGGTCGTTACATTTCTATTCAGTATCCCTGATTTTTTAGGATTCATTATTCCAGGTGCATACTTAACAACTATTAAAAACTATATTCCTTTAGCTAATTATAGTTTAGGTTGGGTTATACCAGCCTGTATAAGTTTTATTTTAGCTAATGTTATACAAACAAAAAAGCTTGCATAACGCAAGCTTTTTAATCATTTTATTTCAGTTTTACACTAAAATCTATATCCTACATTAATACCAACTCTTGGCACTACAGAGCGCGATTCTGAAGAAAACATATTTCTTCCTAAACCTGCATGAACATCAATAACAAAACCTCCTGATGACACATATTTAGAACCAAAAGCAATACCTAAAGCTCCGTCTGTATATTCTTTATACTGTTTTATTGTGCTACCTTCTACTTCAATTTCTTTTTCGCCTGTATTAATCCCCATAAAAACTTCACCAAAATAATTCCAATTAGTATTATTTGTAAAATAATGACGAAAATAAGGTGTAATCATTAACTCTTCATTGTATCTAAAATCCGATGATTTTTTCTCAAAATTAAACAAGGCAGAAATACCGATAGATGATTGCTCACTAGTATAATATTCGTAAGAAACCTCTACTGTTTTTAATGCCAGAGCATCTAATATATCTACTTTTACCTCTTGTTGTGCTTGTGCAAATGAGCTGATAAAGATAACAGCTATTAAAAATGCTTTTTTCATATTTATATTTTAAATCAATTATAGATGTAGGTTACATCATCAATTACAATACCACAAACATACATTAATTGCCTAAAGTGTTACAAATAAAAAATATATTATTTATTGATTAAGAACAATTGCAATCCGTATTACAACCTTTGTTATTTTTTTTAATAAAAAACTTTTTCACTAAAAAAAACACTGCTAAACCTACTGCGATATACGTAATAATTTCTTGCATTAACTTAAAGTTTGATATGCTATAAATGCCGTTAAATATGCCAATGCTCCCATACCTATAAGTTGTATTATTGGCCATTTCCAACTTTTCGTTTCTCTCTTTACGATGGCTAAAGTTGCCATACATTGCATTGCAAATGCATAAAACAACAACAAAGATATTCCGGTAGCAAAATTGTATCGTTTTTCACCTGTTTCACGGTTTATTTCAGCCGCCATCTTTTGTTTAATTGTCGAAATATTTTCATCATCGTTTTCAACACTATAAATTGTTGCTAACGTACCTATAAAGACTTCTCTTGCAGCAAATGAAGCTATTAAACCAATTCCTATTTTCCAATCGTAACCTAATGGTTTCACGGCAGGTTCTATTGCTTTACCTGCAATACCTATATAAGAATTTTCTAATTTAGCGGATGCTATTTTTTGCGATAATTCAGCTGCTGATAATTGTTGATTTGCAACATTCTCTATTACATTTTTCTCTGCGTTCTCAAAGGCTGATGGCCCGTTCGAAGCTAAAAACCATAATACAATTGAGATGGCTAAAATTATTTTTCCGGCTCCGAAAACAAAGGCTTTCGTTTTTTCTAACACATCAAAAAATACATTTTTTGCTGAAGGCAGCTTGTAATTAGGCATTTCTACTACGAAAAACGAAGTGTTGTTTATTTTTAATGTTTTATGTAAAATGTAAGCACCTATTATTGCTGCTGCAAACCCTATAAAATATAACCCTAATAATGTTAATCCTTGTAAACTTAATATTCCGAATATTTTGGTGTCTGGAATAATCAGGGCTATTAAAATAGCATATACAGGTAAACGTGCCGAACAGGTTGTAAAAGGCGTTACTAAAATGGTTATTAAGCGCTCTTTCCAACTAGAAATAGTTCGTGTTGCCATTATTGCAGGTATTGCACATGCAGTACCAGAAATTAACGGAATTACACTTTTACCGCTCATTCCAAAACGACGCATAATTTTATCCATCAAAAAAACAACTCTGCTCATGTAACCTGTTTCTTCTAGAATGGCAATAAATAAAAACAGAATGGCTATTTGCGGAATAAAAATAACAACACCACCTATTCCCGGAATAATTCCCTCCGTTAATAAATCGGTAAACATACCGGCTGGTAAGTTTGTTTTAGTTAAATCAGCAATATTTGCAAATAAGCCGTCTATTAAATCCATTGGTGTTGATGCCCAATCGAAAACTGATTGAAAAATCAACAATAATAACCCAAAGAAAATAATATAACCGAATATTTTGTGTGTAAAAACACGATCTAACTTTGCACGTAAATCTGTTGCTTTAGAGGCATCAACTTTATATGTTTTATTTAAAATCGAATTTATTTTCTGATATCGATAAATTGTTTCTTTATGCTGATATTTTTTTTGCTTAACACCTGCGTCGTTAAAAAATAGTAACTGCTCTTTTTCTTTATCAGAAAGCAAAGAAATATGCTGCTTTGTAAGCATCATCCATAATTCATATGATGAAAAATTTGGACTTATTTTTTCTAGCTCACTAAAATAAGCTGCATCTATTTTAGTAGAAATCTCATTAAAATTAGAGTGTGGTTTTAATACGCTATAATTCTCAATTTCTTTTTTTACGTCGTTTATTCCTTCGTTTTTTCTAGCAGATATTAAAACTACTTTTGTGTGTAGTTCTTTTTCTAAACTCTCAATATCTATTAAAATACCTTTACGCAGCATTTGATCTGCCATATTTAAGGCTAAAATCGTGGGTATTTCTAAATCTTGAATTTGAGAAAAGAGTAATAAATTTCGCTTTAAATTCTCTACATCTGCAACCACTACAATTACATCAGGCTTTTCATCTTCCTGAGAACTTAAAAGGGTTTTTAAAACAATACTTTCATCAATAGAGGTTGGATTAATGCTGTATGTTCCTGGTAAATCGGTAATAATTGCAGTATTTTTACCTGACAACTTACAAATTCCTTGTTTTTTATCGACCGTTACACCGGGATAGTTACCAACTTTTTGGTTTAAACCCGTTAATTGGTTAAATAATGATGTTTTTCCCGTGTTTGGATTTCCAACCAAAGCTACTTTAATACGCTTATCCATCAATTATATTTTGGTAATTACAATTTTGCTTGCCGTTTCTTTTCGTATTGCCAAGTGACTGCCGTTTACACAAATGTATAACGGATCTTTAAAAGGAGCTATCTGCAACAACTCTACTTCTGTTCCTGGTAAGCAACCCATTTCTAATAATTTTAAAGGAATAACATCTAAACATTGTTCAGATATAATACCTCTTTCTCCTAGCTGTAAATTTGCGATTGAATTCAAATGAGACGTATAAATTGGGTCACAAATATACTAAAATAGAACCGTTCTAAACAATTAGCCTCAAACAATCTGTTCTTTCTTTTTATTGGTTGTTCTCTATATTTGAAATCTTATATTTGTTGCATGACTTTCGATAAAATTATAGGACAGGAACATATTAAAAAGCATTTACAGCAATCTGCTGAGAATAACCGAATTCCGCATGCGCAACTTTTTGTTGGTAAAGAAGGTTCTGGTACTTTGCCAATGGCAATTGCTTATGCTCAATTTTTATTATGTAAATCATCAAACAACGAAGAAGCTTGTAATATAAAATGTAATAAATTACAACACCCTGATTTACATTTTGCCTTTCCTGTAACCACAAACGATGCTGTAAAAAAACACCCTGTTAGCAATTTGTTTTTAAATGATTGGAGAAGTTTTATAGAAACGCAACCTTACGGAAGCATTTTCGACTGGTCTAAACATATTGGTATAGAAAATAAACAAGGTCAAATAGGTGTTGATGAAGCCTTAGATATTGTTAAAAAGCTACAATTAAAATCTTACGAAGGTGGTTTTAAAGTGATGATTATTTGGATGGCTGAAAAAATGAACATTGCAGCTTCTAATAAATTATTAAAATTGATTGAAGAACCGCCAAACAAAACCATTTTCTTATTAATTACTGAAGATGAAGAGCAAATTATAAACACCATAAAATCTCGCTGTCAAGCATTAAATTTCCCTTCTTTAAGTGATGCCGATATTGCTAATACTTTAGTTAAAAACCAGAATGTTGCAGAAAATGAAGCTATAAAAATAGCGCATCAATCTGAAGGGAATTACAACAAAGCATTACGTATATTAAACAACAACTCTAATGATTTAATTTTTGAAGAATGGTTTATTACATGGATTCGTGCTGCCTTTAAAGCCAAAGGAAATGCTGCTGTAATTCAGGATTTAATAAAATGGTCTGAAGCTATTGCTAAATCGGGTAGAGAAACACAAAAACAATTTTTACAATATTGTTTGCAGTTTTTTAGGCAAGCCTTGCTATTAAATTACGGAACACCAGACTTAGTTTTCCTAGAAACAAAATCTGCTAATTTTCAATTAGAAAAATTTGCACCTTTTATACACAGTGCAAATATTTTAGTTATTGAAAAGGAGGTAAGTGATGCTCAATATCACATTGAAAGAAACGGGAATGCTAAAATAATCTTATTAGATTTATCAATTAAATTAACTCGCCTTTTACACAGTAAAGAAGACAAAATTAAATCTTGATTATGAAAATAAAACTAGCAGCTATTATAAGCTTTGGAATACTTTTTGTAAGTTGTAATCAACATAAAAAAACTACTTTAAGTAATTACCTAGTTGGTAATTGGGAAACCACTTATTTAAAAATTAAAATGATTACCGTAAACAAAACTGATAGTACTTCTGTTTTTGAAGATGATTTTAACAAACCCAATTCAGGTAAGGCGCAATCATCTTACAAAAAAGACGGAACATTTTCTGCATGGTTTAAACAAC
The DNA here is from genome assembly GCF_019278465.1 of Tenacibaculum sp. AHE14PA. Lineage (GTDB taxonomy): Bacteria > Bacteroidota > Bacteroidia > Flavobacteriales > Flavobacteriaceae > Polaribacter > Polaribacter bernardetii. Next base: position 2,197,229 of record NZ_CP058983.1, read on the forward strand.
CTAACGGAGAAAAATTAGACCAGACTAATGGTAAATGGAAGATGAAAAAAGATAGTTTATTTATTGATTATTTTTATATGGGTAAACAAGTACAGGCTTGGTATAAAATACAACAAATAGAAAATGGTTTTAAAGGAACATCAATATACGATTGGGATAATGATGGTCAAGCCGACGACACCTTAATTATGAATACTAAAAGAATAAAATAATAAATTTGCTAAATATTAAAAATATATCACTACGAATTAGAATCTTTTTATCAATGATACTTTTAGTATTGTTGGCCTCTATTTTAATTTTAATAGTTACCATAGTTCAATACGGTGAACAAACAGATGATTATAATATTTTACGCTTCAGTAGAAAAGAAAATGCCACAAAACACGATATAGAAATCGAGTTAAAGCGCAAAACAACATACCCTATAACAACTAGTAATTTAGCTAAAATATTTCAAGATCGTATTTATGATATTGCATATGTTCATAAACTTACCGTATCTATGTATGATATGGATGGAGGTCTTTTAAAATCATCTATTCCTTATAATTTTGATAAAAAAGAAGGCACCAATTTATCTATAGATATTATAAAAGAACTTGCTAACAATTCTGACCATAAAGTTATAAAAGATCGAGATGAAAAAGGAATTACCTATCAATCATCGTACACTTATATAACTGATACTAGGTTTAAACGAATTGGTATTTTAAAACTACAAATAGCACAAGACAATGAAGAGCAAGAAAAAGAGTTACGTGAATTTATATCACGTCTCTCACTAGTTTACCTCTTAATGTTTATTACCGCTATTTCATTAGCATATTTTTTATCGAGTTATATTACGCGTTCTATCCAAGCAATTTCTGAAAAAATTAAAGAAACCCGTTTAAATCAGCGGAATGAAAAAATTACGTTGAATTCTGCCAGTTCAGAAATAAACTCTTTAATTGATTCTTACAATAATATGATTGATCAGTTAGAAGAAAGTGCTGTAAAACTTGCTAAAAGTGAACGTGAACAAGCTTGGAGAGAAATGGCCAAACAAGTAGCACATGAAATAAAAAATCCGCTTACACCAATGCGTCTTTCAGTTCAAAGCTTCGAAAGAAAGTTTAACCCAGAAGATCCGGCCATAAAAGAAAAATTATCTGAATACAGTGAAACATTAATTCAACAAATTGATGTAATGAGCTCTATTGCTTCTGCTTTTTCAGACTTTGCAAAAATGCCTACACAACGTCGCGAAAGATTAGATGTAGTTGATATTGTTAAACATTCTTTAGATATTTTCTCTGAAGATTACATACATTACATTCCGCAAGAAACCGAACTATTTGCTAATTTAGATAAGACTCAATTAATTAGAATTTTAACTAATTTAATAAAAAATGCAACGCAGGCAATTACAGAAAATACAGCTACTCCTAGAATTGAAGTAAAGGTAACTTCTGAAGGGAATAATGTTAAAATTACTGTTTCCGATAACGGAAAAGGAATCATAGAACAAAATAAAGAATTAATTTTCGAGCCTAAGTTTACCACCAAAACAAGCGGAATGGGCTTAGGTTTAGCCATGATAAAAAATATAATTGAAGCATATGACGGCTCTATCAGTTTCACCTCAACAGAAAACATAGGAACCGTTTTTACAGTTATTTTACCTAAAAATTAAAAATTTACGCCTAGAGAATTTTCGCCAGGCCTTAAAAAACTCAATCAAATGAATTTCGAAAACATCTTAGTTTCTATCACTAACCAATTAGCAACAATTACTATTAACAGACCAAAAAAGTTAAATGCTTTAAATAGCGCTACAATTGAAGAGTTAAGTACAGCTTTTGAAGACTTAGAAGATGATGCAAATGTAAAAACAATTATTATTACTGGAAGTGGTGAAAAGGCATTTGTAGCTGGGGCAGATATTTCTGAATTTGCAAACTTCTCTGTAGAAGAAGGTGGTAGATTAGCTAGATTAGGACAAGAGTCGTTATTTAATCTCGTAGAAAACTTATCAACTCCTGTAATTGCAGCTGTAAATGGTTTTGCTCTTGGTGGCGGATTAGAATTAGCAATGGCTTGTCATTTTAGAGTAGCATCAGACAGTGCTAAAATGGGCCTACCTGAAGTATCTTTAGGTGTAATTCCTGGTTATGGTGGTACACAACGTTTACCTCAATTAGTTGGTAAAGGAAAAGCAATGGAATTAATTATGACAGCAGGAATGATATCTGCCGAAGATGCTAAACAATGGGGATTAGTAAATCATGTTGTTTCTTTAGAAGAATTAATACCTTTAGCAGAAAAACTAGCTGGTAAAATAATGCGCAATTCTTCTGTAGCAATTAGCGCAGCAATTAGAGCCGTAAATGACAACTTTAAAGACGGTGTAAATGGTTATGAAACCGAAATAGCTGAGTTTGGTGATTCTTTTGGAACAGAAGATTTTAAAGAAGGAACAACCGCTTTTTTAGAAAAAAGAAAACCAAATTTTCCTGGATAATAATTTATGGCACCTAAAAAAACTCTTCTTTTTTTTCTTTTTTTATTAACTATTAATCTTTCTGCACAAGAGATTAATAAAGATACTTATAAAGAAAAAATACTTAGTCTTTCGAACATCTTAGAAACTGAAAGTGAAGCAAGAAATCAGGTTGTTATAATTCAAAAAATGCTAAACCTGTCTAAAAAGAATAAAGATACTTTTCAGACAATTAGATTACTACATCAAATGGGACGGAAGTCTCAATTCCTTAACGAATATCATGTTTCAATAAAATCTTTTGAAAAAGAATTAGTATTATTTAACGCTTATAATTTAAGTAAACAAGAAAAAGAGATTATAGATTCTTTAAAAATTACACCTATCGAAATAATAGTTCAGCTAGGTAATAGTTATGCTGCTGTTGGTGAAACGAAAACGGCTTTAGCTTTTTATTCTAAAAGTGAACTTATTGCTAGTCAAGAAAATTTACAGTTTTACAAAGCTGTTATTCCTGTGCTTATTGGGGCTATGAATTATTCTGCAGGAGATTACAAGAAAGCTTTATTAAACTATAAAAAAGGATTAAATAGATTACAAACTACAACGGAAATTGATGAACGAAACAAAAATTTTAATAGTGCAATAACCATAACAAGTATTAGCGATACCTACATAAAACTTAAAAATATAGATTCTGCAAAATTAGTATTAAAAAAAGCTATCAAACAAGGATTAGATACACTTAATAATTTTATTCGGATAGGTTTTTATAGTCAAAATGCTAAAATTTTAATTGAAGAAAAAAAATATTCTGAGGCTTTAAATAAAATTAAGCAACTAAGTATTTTAAGCCACAAACATGACCCTAATTCTGGAAACTATTATTATTACAAAGAATTAACAGCAGCTTATACTGGTTTAAAAAAATACGACTCAGCTATTGCTGTTATGGAAAAAGGGATTGAAATTGGATTAACAAAAACTAAAGAATTTTATTTAGTTGATGATTATAAAACTCTTGCAAAGACTTACAAGAAATCTGGCAATATTAAAAAATCAAATGAATATTTCGAGAAATATGTTTTGAACCAAACAGCATTAGAAAAAAATAAAAAAAACATTATAAATTCTTTTCATAATAAAGAGTTATCTAGTTTAGAATCTGAAAAAGAAAATCAAAAAAAAACAACTAAATATTTAATGATTACAAGTAGTAGTATTATTTTGTTACTTGTTTTATACTTACTTCGTTTATCTAGCAGAAAGAAAAAAGATTCTGATCGTTTTATTAAATTAATAAACAAGATAAACTCACTAGAGCAACAACAAAAAATAATAGATACAAAAGATAAAATTTTAGAGGAAAAATTATCTATAGATATTAATAAGGAAACATTTAATGAAATTTTAGCCGGATTACATAAAGTAGAAGAACAACACTATTATTTAAAACAAGAATGTAATTCATATAACATTGCACGAAAAATAAAAACAAATACCTCTTATTTATCTAAAGTTATAAACACACATTATCAGAAGAATTTTAATACTTATATAAATGATCTCAGGATAAACTATGTGCTATTAAAACTAAAGAAAGATTCTAAATTTAGAGCCTATGCTGTTCAATCTATCTCTGAAGAAATAGGTTATAAAAGCACAGACTCATTTACCAAATATTTTAGAAAAAGAACAGGGCTGCTACCTTCTGTTTATATTAAAAAATTGAACTCTATTAACTAAATAATTTTACTAATATATATATGAAGCCCTAAATTTATAAATTTAGGGCTTCATATATATAACAATTCATTAAAGACAAAAAACAACCAAAAGCCTTGTTAACAAAGAGTTAAAATATTTTTTTAACACCCTAATTTTCTAAAACTAGGTTTACTTTTCTTTTATAAAGGTATATTATGTATAATATTTGTTTCAGGAAATTAATCCTAATAAATAAATCAGAAGCATGGAAAAATTAACGAAAACAATAGTAAGAGCAACTTTATTTTTATGTCTTGGCGGGTTATTTGGTTATACAGTTACAACTACAATAAAAAGCATAGATAAATCAAGTAATATTATAGAGGTATTAAAAGACAATTGCGATTGTAAGGAAGTAAACCAAATTATATATGCAAAAGGAATTCAGGTTGGTAAAAACGGATTAAGTACTGAAAAAGGAGAATATCAACTAATTGACTGTAAGTTTGAATCAATAAAAAAAGAAACGGGAAAAATTCAAAACCTATTAAAATCAAAGATTAAAGGTTATGAGAATATTGATTTATTAGAACTAGAATTCGTAAACGGACAAAAAACTGAAACTGTAGTTATTAAGGATGGTATAATTCAATAAAAATATTATGATATCAATAATAACAAAAATAGTCATAAAGAGTATAATTATAATTGTTACTTTCTTAGCTGTAATATTTTAATAAAATATCTCATTATTTACAAAGCTTAGATACAATTTTTTCATATTCATTTAATATTAAAAACCTTAAAACCTAAACAATAAAAAAGCATCTAGAAATCTAGATGCTTTTTTAACAATTTAGGGGATTGTTATAGTTAATAAAGGGGAATTACTAACTCTTAAAACAAATATATATTATTTTCAAACACTCACAACTTATATTGCGGTTTTTTTATTTAAAATAAAAAATAAATAAACTATTCTTAAATAAACCACTATTTAACACCATTAAACTCATCGTAAAACTGTTGTAAAAAACCTTTCATATAAAAATGTCTTTCGTTGGCAATTTTTTTACCAGTTTCCGTATTCATCTTATCTTTTAAAAGTAATAACTTTTCATAAAAATGATTAATTGTTGGTGCTGTAGATTTTTTATACTCTTCTTTTGTCATATTTAAATTCGGAGCTATTTCTGGATCATATAAAGCTCTATTTTTAAATCCTCCATAATTAAAGCAACGTGCAATTCCAATCGCTCCAATCGCATCTAACCTATCTGCATCCTGAATAACACTTAGTTCTGGTGAGCTAAATTTTTCTCCGTTCGTCAAACTTGTTTTAAAAGAAATATAATTAATAATATTTTCTATATGTATAATAATCTCTTCAGTAACTTGCTCGCTTTCTAAAAAATCTCGTGCCAACTTTGGCCCAACAGTTTCATCTCCGTCATAAAACTTAGCGTCGGCAATATCGTGTAATAACGCACCTAGCGATACAATAAATTCATCAACATCTTCATCTTTGGCAATTAATAAAGCATTTTTATATACACGCTCTATATGAAACCAATCATGTCCTCCTTCTGCTCCCTTTAACGTTTCTTTTACAAATACTATGGTATTTGTAGTTATTAGTTCTTTATTCATTCTTCAAAAATAAAAACCCTGTACTAATTAGCACAGGATTGTATACATATAAAATTACATTTTAAACTGTAATCGATTTCTTAATCAAGTTATTAGCAACTAAATATTCAGCTATTTGTACCGTATTAGTTGCAGCTCCTTTACGAAGGTTATCAGAAACAACCCAAAGATTTAAGGTGTTATCTTGAGATTCATCTCTACGAATCCTTCCTACAAAAACTTCATCTTTATTGTGTGCTGTTATTGGCATTGGATATAAGTTATTCGCTACGTCATCTTGCACTATAATTCCGGCAGTATTATTTAAGATTTCACGAACTTCCTTTAAATCGAAATCATTTTTAAACTGTACGTTTACAGCTTCTGAATGCCCTCCTGCTGTAGGAATTCTAACCGCAGTTGCAGTAACAGAAAAAGAAGCATCACGTAAAATCTTCTTTGGTTCTTTTACCAATTTCATCTCTTCCTTAGTATATCCGTTTTCTAAAAAAACATCGCAATGTGGCAAAGCATTTCTTCCTATTTTATGAGGATAAGCCATTTCACCGTCAATACCAGCCTCTTCGTTGGCTAATTGTTGTACTGCTTTTATACCGGTTCCTGAAACAGATTGATAGGTAGAAATTACCACACGCTTCATCGTGTATTTTTTATGCAAAGGCGCTAATGCCATTACTAGCTGAATCGTGGAACAGTTAGGGTTTGCAATAATTTTATCTTCGGACGTTAGCACATCTCCGTTAATTTCTGGAACCACTAATTTTTTGGTTGAATCCATTCTCCAAGTAGAAGAGTTATCAATTACCGTGGTACCAATTTCTGCAAACTTTGGTGCCCAAATTAAAGAAGTTTCGCCTCCTGCAGAAAACAATGCCAAATCTGGCTTCATTTTAACGGCTGTTTCTAAACCAACAACAGTATATTCAGTTCCTTTAAAATCAATTTTATTACCAACTGAACGTTCAGAAGCAACAGGAATTAATTCTGTTACGCCAAAGTTACGTTCTGCTAATATTTGTAACATTACATTACCTACCATTCCGGTGGCACCAACAACTGCTACTCTCATTTTTTATTATTTAGTTCTGTTAATCTATAATGATACAAAGGTTTAAAAAAATTGAATTAGTTGTATCTGTTTTTATTGATATTTTTAGTTAAAGTTCAAAAAACATCAAATTAAAGTAAAAAGTGTGGTTTTAAACAAAAAAAATCAAAAAAGAAGTACATTTGCAAAGATTTTATAAAAATCAACAAATATTTTGACTAACTAAAAAAAGTATAGCATGCAACTGTACAATAAGTTAAGCGCAAAAGAACGCGCTGCATTAATTGACGAAGCCGGTAAGGATCGTTTAACAATTTCTTTCTATCAATATTTTAAGATAGAAAATCCACAATTATTTAGAGATAAATTATTCCTAGAATGGAATGATTTAGAGGTTCTTGGTAGAACATACGTTTCTTACGAAGGAATTAACGCCCAAATGTCTGTTCCCGCTGATAATTTCTTACAACTTAAAGAACAATTAGATGCTATTTCTTTTTTAAAAGATATTAGATTAAATGTTGCAGTTGAACACGATAACAAATCATTTTTAAAATTAAAAGTAAAGGTTCGTAACAAGATTGTAGCCGATGGTTTAAATGATGATACTTTTGATGTTACCGATAAAGGTGTGCATTTAAATGCGAAAGAGTTTAATGAAATGTTAGCCAACCCAAACACTGTTTGTGTTGATATGCGTAATCATTACGAAAGTGAAATTGGGCATTTTAATGGCGCAATTACACCTGATGTAGATACTTTTCGAGATTCTTTAGATATTATTGAAGAAGATTTAAAAAACAATAAAGAAGATAAAAATTTATTGATGTATTGTACTGGCGGAATTCGTTGTGAAAAAGCTTCTGCTTATTACAAACACAAAGGTTTTAAAAACGTTTTTCAGTTAGAAGGTGGAATTATAGAATATACGCGTCAGGTAAAAGATGAAGGTATTGAGAATAAATTTATTGGTAAAAACTTCGTTTTCGATCACCGAAGAGCGGAGCGAATTACAGACGATGTAGTTTCTAATTGTCATCAATGTGGTAAAGCTTGCGATGAACATACTAACTGCGCAAACGAAGGTTGTCATTTATTATTTATTCAGTGTGATGAATGTGCAGAAAGAACAGAAAACACATGTTCTTCTGATTGTCAAGAAATTATTCAACTATCATACGAAGAACAAAAAGAATTACGAAAAGGCACACATGCCAGTAATAAAATATTTAAAAAAGGGCGATCTGAAGTTCTTAAATTTAAAAAGTAAATCAATTTAAAAGCACTCTTTCGAGTGCTTTTTCTTTTTAAATGCCTAATTTTATATTCTAATTTAGCATCCTAAAAATGTCTCTTCAACCACCATATCGTAAAATTATTCATGTAGACATGGATGCCTTTTATGCTTCGGTTGAGCAATTAGATAATCCTGACTTAAGAAATAAACCTCTTGCTGTTGGTGGTAATGAAATACGCGGTGTGGTTTCAGCTGCTAGCTACGAAGCTCGAAAATTTGGCGTTAGATCTGCTATGAGTGGTTTTCTCGCTAAAAAAAAATGCCCTCATTTAATATTTGTTCCCCCTAGGTTTGATCGTTACAAGGAAATATCTTCTAAGATTAGAGCAATTTTTTATGATTATACCGATTTGGTTGAACCTCTTTCTTTAGATGAAGCTTATTTAGATGTTACCGAAAATAAAAAAAGTAATTTATCGGCTAGTTTAATTGCCGAAGAAATTCGTGAACGTATTTGGAACGAACTCGAGTTAAGAGCATCCGCAGGAATATCAATTAATAAATTTGTAGCTAAAATTGCTTCTGACATTAACAAACCTAATGGTCAGAAAACTATTAATCCTGATGATGTTATTCCCTTTTTAGAACAGCTGTCTGTCAATAAATTTTACGGCGTAGGTAAAGTTACCGCTGCTAAAATGCATAATTTAGGTATTTTTAAAGGGCTAGATTTAAAGAAAAAAACACTAGAAGAACTTACTCTTTTATTTGGCAAATCTGGACTACATTATTATAATATTGTAAGAGGAATTCATAATAGTGAGGTAAAGCCAAATAGGATTCGAAAATCAGTTGCAGCAGAAACTACTTTTAATGAAAATTTATCTTCGGAAATTTTTATGCTACAACCTCTCGAAAAAATAGCAGATGAGTTAGAACGAAGAATGAAAAAATCGAATACAAAAGGAAAAACGATTACTTTAAAGATAAAGTACAGTGATTTTACACAACAAACTAGAAGTAAAACTACTGATAATTATATTCAGGATAAACAAGATTTTTATCCTATTATAAAAAAACTATTATATCAAGAATCTTTAAAAAACTCTGTTCGGTTACTTGGTATTTCTTTTAGCAACCTAAATACCGAAATAAAAGAAGCAATATGGGTACAATTAAAGTTTAATTTTTAAATTAAAGGTAGTTTTAAAGATACTTTTGTTCCTTTAATATTACCACTTTCATCAAGTAAATCGACATAAACTAATGAATAATCGTTTTGAAACTGAGAAGAGAAATTCATTAATCTTTCTTTCGTTAAATCAATGCCTATTGATTTTCTATTTAACGTTTTGTTACTTTTAATTCTAAAAGCTTCTTTACGACCAATTCCATTATCAACTATATCTATTTGAACAAATTCATCAGATATTTTCTCAACAGATAATACAACTTTTTTATCTCCCTTTTTTGAAGAAAGTCCATGCCAAATAGCGTTTTCTAAAAATGGCTGTAAAATTAATGGCGGTATTTTAATAACTTCTAAGTTAACAATTGAGCTTATTTTTTCTTCATATACTATTGCATTTGAAAAACGAATATTTTCAATACTCATATATAAAGTCATTGTTTTAAGTTCTTCTGCAAGGTTAACTTCTTTTACCGTACTAGATTCCAGAATACTTCTAATTAACTTTGAGAATTTATTTAAATATCGAACTGCATTTTTTTGTTCGTTATTTATAATATATAGTTTAATAGAATTCAACGCATTAAACACAAAATGAGGATTCATTTGTATTCTTAAAGCATCTTGCTCTAAAAGTAATATTTGTTTATCATTTTTTAACAAACGTTGTCTGTATATCGAGTACAATAAAACTCCAAATAAAGCAATCGATACCAGCGCGATAATTAAAATATTACGATTTCTTAGCAGTTTTAATTTAGTAATTTCATTTTCTTTTGCTAAGTCTTTTATTTTATTAGTATTTACTTCGCTATCATACCTATCTATAAGACTATTTACATACCTAACATTTTTATTGTTGTAAGTTCTTCTTTCTACATCTATAGATTTATGATAGTATTCTAAAGCTTTTTTATAATTCTCTTTTTTTTGATTTAACTCAGATAAGTGTGCATATGATAAAGTTAAGCTTGAAAGAATATTATTTTCTAAGCCTATTTTAAGTGCCCTTTCTAAATAGTCTTCAGCATCCTCATCTTTATTTAATTTTATTGAAACCCAACCATATGTATTGTAAACTTCAGACAAGTAATATCTATTACTTATTTCTTCTGCAGAAGCAACAACCTCTGCAATGTATTCGTATGCTTCATTATATTTTCCTTTTTGAATTAAAACATCAGCGATACTATTATGGCAAATTACTTTTCCTAATTTATCATTATTTAAGGTGTTATATCTTAAAGACTTTTGGTAATTTTCTAAAGCTAAATCTAAATCGCCAATATTTTTATAAGCGTATCCAATATTTTGATGATTAATTGCTAAACCTCTTTTATCATCTAAGCTATCCTGAATAAGAATAGATTGGTTAAACTTTTCTAAAGCTCTTCCATATTGTTTTAAAGCCAAATAAATATTCCCAATACTATTTATAGTAATACTATTACTCTTTTTAATATCTTCATTTGGACTTTCTATTTGAGTAACAATCTCTAAAGCTGCTTGATGGTTGTTTAATGCAGATCTAATTTTATCTTGACGCCTGTAAACAACCCCTAACTGATTTAATATTACGATTTCAGCCTCTTTACTTTCTATTTCTTTAGCGAGTCTTAGCGCCTCGTTATAGCTTTCTACTGCCTTATCATACTCTGTAATATTTCTAAATAAACGCCCTTCTACTTTTTTTGCAAATATTTCTCCTATTACATAATTACTCTTTTTGCTTTCCTCTAAAAGATTTTTTATCTGATTATCAGTAAACCTAGCTCTTTTAAAATGCTGTTGGAGTTTAAAGTAACTAGTTTCTTTTTTCAATAAAGCGCCAGTGATTAAACTGTCAACGTTATTTTGTGATAGACAGGTGATAGTATTTAAAAAGAGTAAGATTGTTACAAGGAAGGATTTCATTTTTAAAATTTTTCTAGAAAATCAGATTTTCTCTGACGTGAAACTGGTATTTTATGATTGTCCTCTAAGACCACATAACCATCCGACCTTAAAAATTCTTTAATCTTGTTTAAGTTGATAATAAATGAATTATGTATTCTAAAAAAATGTTCTTCTGGGAGTAATAAATTAATCTCTTTTAACTTTTTTGTTATTACAATTTTTTTATTGTTGACTGTATGAATAGAACAATAATTACCGTCAGATTCAACAAATAAAATTTCCGATTCTTCTAAAAAAATTAATTTACCATCGGTATTTATTGTTATTTTTCTTTTTTTGAATTTTTTATTAAAGTTTGTTAGTATTTGCTCGAATTTTTCGTGGTTATTATTTTTAACATGATGACTTTTAACTCTGTTTAATGTTTCCTCTAAATCATCAGAATCTACAGGTTTAAGCAAATAATCGATCGCTTCATTTTTTAAAGCCTTTATTGCATACTCATTATAAGCTGTTGTAATTACAATTGCAAAATCTTTTTTATCTAATCTATCAAGCAATTGAAAACCGTCCATTGTTGGCATTTCAATATCTAAAAAAAGACAATCGATGGCATTACTATTAATATATTTAATAGCCTCTTCTGCCTCCGTAAAGGTTTCTATAACCTCTAAATCAGTGTCAAAATTAGACAATTCCCAAGTAAGTCCCTGTATAGCTTTAGGCTCGTCATCAACAATTACAGCTTTTAACATATAGTAGTATTTCTATCAAATGTAACTGATATTAATGTAATAATAAAACGTTAAAAATGAAGAAACGATCTAAAGAACATAAAAAATTACCTAAAAAAACAATACAAAAACCATCTACACACAAATTAAGACCATTTACACATTAGTAACTTTTTAAAATATATTTACGCCATATATTTGTTATATAATACACAAGGGAATCGTATTGATAAATTGGGGGATTAATCAATAAGAAATTAAAAAAACAAGCATTACTTTATAGTAGTGTTTTTTTTTGCATTAAATTTAATTTCGTTTTAAAACATAAAAAAGCTCAAACAACAAGTGTTTGAGCTTTAATTTATTAAATCAAAAATTTCTTAAGCCTCGAAAGGAACTATAGAAACGTATGACCTGTTGTCTCTTTTCTTTCTGAATTCAACTACACCATCAACTCTAGCGTGTAAAGTATGATCTTTTCCCATGTAAACATTTTCACCTGGGTTGTGAGTTGTTCCTCTTTGACGAACAATAATGTTTCCTGCAATTGCAGCTTGTCCTCCAAAAATCTTTACTCCTAGTCGTTTCGATTCTGATTCTCTACCGTTCTTCGAACTACCGACACCTTTTTTATGAGCCATCTCTCTAAGTTTTTAAAGTTAATTATTTGCTTAACGCTTCAATTAATTCTGCTTTCTTTAAAGAAGTATATCCTGAGATACCTTTTTCTTTAGCTAAAGCTTTTAATTCAGCAACAGTCATTGAACTTAAGTCCTTAGATTCAGCTTTTGCCTCAACCTTAGGAGTTTCTTTTTTAGTTACTGTTTTTTTAGCACCAGATGCAGCAATTCCTTCGATTTGAATCTCAGTTAAATACTGTCTGTGTCCGTTTTTCTTCTTGTAACCTTTTCTTCTTTTCTTCTTGAAAACGATTACTTTATCACCTTTTAAGTGACGTAATACCTTTGCAGTTACTCCTGCACCTGTTATAGCTGGGGCGCCAATAGTTACGTTCCCTTTGTCTTCAATTAGCATTACATTATCAAAAATTACTTCTGATCCTTCTGCGTCTTGTAAACGGTGTACGAATACCTTTTGGTCTTTTGCTACTTTAAATTGCTGCCCTGCTATCTCTACGATTGCGTACATACTTTTTGTTTTGCGTTATACTTATTTTACACTTTCTTAGTGAAAATGCGGATGCAAATATACATTTTTTACAACAAACAAGCTTTAATTCAGTAAATTAATATTCAGTTTGTAAAAAAATAATTTATTCTACCTTTTTTAATGTAACGAATATCCTAATTTCACGTCACATATAATAAAATCAGTTAAAACTAAAATTTTATCAATGAAAAAAAGTATTATAACTCTTAGTGCTGCTTTGTTTATTGGCTTTGCTGCTAATGCACAAAAAGTAGCCTTTGAAGAGTACGATTTAAGTAATGGAATGCATGTGATTTTACATCAAGATAAATCTGCACCTGTAGTAACAACAGCTGTAATGTATCATGTTGGAGCAAAAGATGAACAGCCAGATAGAACAGGTATGGCTCATTTTTTCGAACACTTATTATTTGAAGGAACTAAAAACATTAAAAAAGGAGATTGGTTTAAAATTGTTTCTTCTAACGGAGGTAAAAACAATGCAAATACAACCGATGATAGAACATATTACTACGAAGTCTTTCCTTCTAATAATTTAGAGTTAGGTTTATGGATGGAATCTGAACGTTTATTACACCCGGTTATTAATCAAGGTGGAGTTGATACTCAAAATGAAGTTGTAAAAGAAGAAAAAAGATTACGTGTAGATAATCAGCCTTACGGTAGCTTTTTAGAGAACGTTAAAAAGAACATCTTTAAAAAACACCCTTATAAAGGAACTACTATTGGAAAAATGAAACATTTAGATGACGCTACTTTAGCTGAATTCTTAGCGTTCAATAAAAAATTCTACGTTCCTAATAATGCAACTTTAGTTGTTGCTGGTGATATTGATATTAAAACAACCAAGAGAATGGTACAAGATTATTTTGGCCCAATTCCTAAGGGTGCAGAAATAACCAGAACCTTCTTAAAAGAAGATCCTATTACTAAGCAAATAAATGCAAAGGCATACGATGCTAACATTCAAATACCTGCTATAGTTAATGCCTACAGAACTCCATCTATGAAAACAAGAGATGCTAGAGTTTTAGATATGATTTCTACTTATTTAAGCGATGGTAAAAGCTCTGTTTTATATAAAAAATTAGTAGATACTAAAAAAATGGCATTACAAGTTGGAGCTTTCAGTTCTAACCAAGAAGATTACGGAACCTATATTGTTTATGGTCTTCCTTTAGGAAAAACATCTTTAACTGATTTAACTAAAGAAATTGATGAAGAGATTGCAAAGATTCAAACGAACTTAATTTCTGAAAAGGCGTATCAAAAATTACAAAACAAATTCGAAAACAATTTTGTGAATGCGAACGCTAGTGTTGAAGGAATTGCGAATTCATTAGCTCGCTACAATGTTTTATATGGTGATACTAATTTAATTAACACAGAAATTGACATTTACCGTTCAATTACCCGTGAAGAAATTAAAGAAGTTGCTAAAAAATATTTAAACCCTAATCAACGATTAGTTTTAGAATATTTACCAAAAAAGAAATAAATCAAAAGACAATAATATATTATGAAGACAAAAATAGTATCACTTATCGCAATTTTAGCAATGTCTTTTGCTACAACTGCACAGATAGATAGAAGCGTACAACCCAAGCCAGGACCAGCACCAAAAGTACAGTTAGGTAAAGTTGATAAATTCACATTGCCAAACGGGCTACAGGTTATAATGGTTGAAAACCATAAATTACCAAGAGCATCTGCAAGTTTAACTATTGATAACAAAGCTGTTGCTGAAGGAAACAAAGCTGGTTTATCTGGTATGATGGGAAGCTTATTAGGCCGCGGAACTACAAATATTACAAAAGATGAATTTAACGAAAAGGTAGATTATCTTGGTGCTCGTGTTAACTTTTTTAGTTCTGGAGCTGCTGCTGCATCATTAAAAAAATACTTTCCTGAAGTATTAGGGTTAATGGCAGACGGTGTTAAGAACTCTCAGTTTACCCAAGAAGAATTCGACAAAGAGGTTAAAGTTACTTTAGACGGATTAAAATCAAATGAAAAAAGTGTAACAGCAATCGCAAGAAGAGCTGAAGGTGCTTTAATTTATGGTAAAAATCACCCTTTTGGTGAATTTACAACCAAAGAATCTATCAGTAATATTACACTTACAGATGTTCATAATAATTTTAATACCTACTACAAACCAAATAATGCTTACTTAGTAATTGTTGGAGATATTGATCCTTCAGAAACTAAAAAAATGGTAACAAAACTATTTGGTGACTGGAAAAAAGGAAATGTACCTGCGGTTGCTTTTTCTAAGCCAGAAAACGTAAATACTACCGAAATTAACTTTATCAACATGTCTAATGCTGTACAATCAGAAATTGTAGTTGCAAATAACATCGATTTAAAATTAGGTGATAAAGATTATTATGCTGCTTTATTAGCAAACAGTATTTTAGGTGGTGGCGGAACTGCTCGTTTATTCATGAATTTACGTGAAGATAAAGGGTATACTTATGGCTCTTATTCTAGTGTTAGACAAAGTAGAGATGCTGCAACATTTAGAGCAACAGCAAGTGTTCGTAATGCTGTAACAGATAGCTCTGTTGTAGAAATACAAAAAGAAATCAACAAAATTCGTTATCAAAAAGTATCTGCTGAAGAATTAAAAAATGCGAAAGCTAAATATGTTGGTGGTTTTGTAATGGAGGTTCAAAAGCCTGCAACCGCTGCTCGTTATGCTTTAAATATTGCACTTTATAACTTGCCTGTAGATTTTTATGAAAACTACTTAAAAAATATTAACGCTGTAACTTTAGACGATGTTCAAAATGCAGCAATTAAATATTTTAGAGGTGATAAAGCGCGTATTATAATTACTGGTAAAGGAATTGAAGTTTTAAAGAATTTAGAAAAAAATTCTGATTATAAAATCAACTATTTCGATACTGAAGGAAACCCTACTACTAAGCCAGCAATGACGCTACCTATTCCTGCAGGAATGACTTCTGCAAATGTTGTAAATAAATATTTTACTGCAATTGGAGGGAAAGACAAAGTTAAGGCTGTTAAAACAGTAACTATAGTTTCTAACGCAACAATTCAAGGAACTCCGTTAGCGATGACTGTTAAAGCTGCTGCACCAAACAAAACGTCTCAGTCAATTGCTGTGATGGGTAATGTAATGCAGAAATCTGTTTTTGACGGAACTAAAGGATATTCTGAAGCTAGAGGTCAGAAAACAGCTATGACGCCAGAGCAAGTTGAAAAAGCAAAAAATAGTAATGCTCTTTTTAGTGATTTAAAATACACTGCAGGTAAATTATTAAGAGTAGAACCAATAGAGGGTAAAAATGCTATTGTTTTAAAATATAATGACACTGAGGTTTATTATGATATGACTTCTGGATTAAAAGTAAAAGAAGTTAAAACAGTAAAAACTCCAGATGGTAAAGAAACTAAAGTACCAACTGTGTTTTCTGACTATAAAGAAGTAAACGGAATTAAATTCCCACATTCAATTGGATTAAAATCAGGACCAATGAATTTAAACTTCGTAGTAAAAGAAATAAAAATTAACGAAGGTGTTTCTGATGCTGATTTTCAGTAAATAGAAAAACGTTAAAATAAGTAAGAGAGCCAAAGCGAAAGTTTTGGCTCTTTTTTATTTTGATCTATTTGTAATCCAAACTCCAAATAAGATAACTCCACCAGCAAGCAATTGAATTACACTTAATTGCTCTCCGTCTATAATTCCCCACATTACTGCTATAATCGGAATTAAATAAGTTACCGAAGAAGCAAAAATTGGTGAAGAAATATGTACTAAATCATTAAATATCACCTTTGCAATTGCTGTTCCTAAAATTGATAAAACAATTATATATAATAACGCTAGCTTAGTTTCAGAGTTTAATTCAAATTCAGTAAAAAAACCTGTACAACCTAATATTATTAACACAGGAATTATCACTATTAAAAAGTGCCCAGTAGTAATAGTAAGCCCATCTAAATCATGTAAGTATTTCTTTATAATATTTACATTAAACGCATAACCTACTGAAGAAATAATTGGCAACAAAGCATACCAATAATTCTGATTTGGATTTAAGTCTGCTCCTTTTAAAATTAAAATTAGCGTTCCTACCAAACCTATAAAAATTCCTATAAACTGTCTTTTCTTAAAAGCAAAACCAAACACTAAAGCACCAATAATAAAAGTATTAAATGGTGTTAGTGAATTTAATATTGATGCTATTGAGCTATCGATTCCTTTAATTGCGTATGCAAACAAAAACGCTGGAAAAAAGGTACCTACTAAAGTACTTATGAAAACATATTTCCAATGTCTTTTTTTTATTTTTCGTAAACTTTTAAAACCAACTATAATCACAAAAATAGCAGCAAAAAAAGTTCGTAAAGCAGCCACATGTATAGGCGATATACTTATTAATGCTTTTTTCATTAAAATAAAAGAACTTCCCCAAACTAGTGAAAGAACTACTAAATAGAACCATTTTCGTTGTTGATTATTCATTTTCAATTCATTTAAGCACAAAATTCGTTTATTAATATCTATAAATTTGATTTTATTAATAACTTTGCTAAATAACTCAATAAATTAAAATGATGAAAATTCAAAAAATAATATTCGCTTTAACTCTTGTTAGTTTTTTAGCCGTTGGATGCAAAAACGAAGCAAAGAAAGATGACGCTACTAAAGAAGAAAAAACTGAAGTTGCTGCAAATACAAAAGAGCTTTCTTTAAGTATTTCAGGAATGACCTGCGAAATAGGATGTGCTAAAAAAATAGCATCTGATTTATCTAAAAAAGAAGGAGTAATAGAAGCTAACGTGGTATTTAACGATAGTATTGCCAATGTAAAATATGATGCAAACATTACAAATAAAGCCGATTTAATTGCTTTTGTTGAAGGGATTGGTAGTGGCGACATGTACAAAGCTTCAGAAACAAGTAAAAAAGAATGCAAAGAAGGTTGCACTATGGCTTGTTGTGCAAAAAAAGACACAGATAAGAAAACCTGTGACGCTGACTGTAAAAAAGAATGCTGCACAAAAGGTGATGCTGAGAAAAAAGCATAAATTTTATCTTAAAAATAAAAATCAAGCTCCTCTTTTGAGGGGCTTTTTTTGTGCGTTTATATTATCTTTGCAAAAACATTTCTTCTGATGAAAAAACATTTTCCGCTCATAGTAAAAATTTCGTTGATTGCTGTATACCTTATTTTTTTAGCAGGATCTGTAGTTCGTATGACAGGATCTGGAATGGGCTGCCCAGATTGGCCAAAATGTTTCGGGTATTACATTCCACCAACCTCAGAAGAGCAAATTACTTGGCAACCCAACACTACATATGAAGAAGGAATGATAATCGTTAAAAACGAGGTTTTATTCGTTGCTGAGAGTGATTTAAAAACAACAACAGAGTTTAACAATAACAATTGGGTTAAATACACAAAACACAGCTACGCAAAATTTAATAAATTTCATACCTGGACAGAGTACATCAACCGATTAGCTTCAGCTTTAGCTGGAATTCCGTTTTTGTTTTTAATTTTTGTTTCTACTAAATTCTGGAGAGAAAAGAAAATCATTACTCTTTTATCATTCGGTGCTTTCTTTTTAATGCTTTTTGAAGCTTGGCTAGGTAAAACTGTAGTAGATTCTAACTTAAAACCTACCATTATTACCATTCACATGGTTGGTGGTTTAGTTATTGTTGGCTTGCTATTATGGTTGCTATTTATAGTTTCTAAAGACAAAAAAACATCAACTACGATAGAGGAAACAAACAAAAGGAAATACAATTCGCTTTTTAACAAATTGTTAATCGTTTCGGTAGTATTTTCTTTAGTTCAAATTGCACTAGGAACTCAAGTTCGTCAATTTATCGATGAGCAAGTAAAATTATTCGGATTCGACAATAAACATTACAGCTTGCTAAACCCTAGTTTTAAGTTTTACTTTCACCGCTCATTTACCATTGCTATTGTGTTGGTAAACTTGGGGATATTTTACTTAAACCAAATTAAAAACTTAGGCTACAAATTGGTAAACTGGATTGTGTTCTTGATTTTTTTAGAAACAATGACAGGTATTTTAATGTATTATGCTGATTTCCCTATCGGAACGCAAGCAATACATTTACTTTCTGGAGCTATCTTATTCGGATTACAATTTTACTTATTACTACAAAATAGAAGTGTAAAAGAATAAGTTCGAGGTAACAAAACTTCATGAAATTTCTAGCCCTGATTGTAGCATTTGTTTGAGCTCCTCGCAGAGAGCGAGTGCGAAAAGCGGGAAATAGCTTCAACAAAAATTAATCCTCCCACTCTAAGGTTTCCAACATATGAATCATATCTTTTTTGATATATTCAACTGCTGGTAAAATAGAATCGTAATTAGGTTTTGTGTAAAAAAACAGTGATCCTTTTAAAAAATGATTTGTGCTGTCGGTAACATGAAATTGAATTTGTGAAGCCGCATTTCCTGATATTTCACACATTTTACCATATATTTTTTTATCGGTATCTGCATAATCTCTCCAAGAAATATGGTCGGCTTTTACGGTATGTTCTAGCACCAATTTTTCAGCTTCAACCAGCAACTCTTTTAAATTATCATTTACAGGTCGGTACGTAATATCTACCGAAGCCTTTAATTTAGGGTATTGTATTTTTAACCAATTTTGCGGCAAAGTTTTAACAGTCGCGTTTTTTGCAACATCAAAACGGTAAGGTCTTGTTTTATTTAACTTATTATATTCTGTTTCGGGATACTCAAGACTTAAATAACCTTTAGGTTTTGGTAAACTTTCTTCACCACAACTTAATAATAACATTGCTGACATCAACAATAAAAATTTATGCATTTCGTGTTGCTTTTACTTGTTTTATACGCTTCTTATCTAACGCTTCTATAGTAAACGTATAAATGTTAAAGATTATTTTCTCGCCCTTTTTAGGAAACTTACCAGACACTTCTAAAATAAAACCTGCTAAGGTTTCGCTTTCGCCTTTTAACTCTTCAAACTTCTCTTCATCATCATCATCTAATACACGACAAAAATCTTTGATGGTTGTTTTACCTTCAAAAATATAATTGTTTTCATCAATTTTAGAATACGTTAAATCTTCATCATCAAATTCGTCATTTATATCTCCTACAATTTCTTCTATAACATCTTCTAAGGTTACAATTCCGCTTGTTCCGCCATATTCATCTACAACAATTGCTAAGTGTTTTTTCATTTCTTGAAACTCACTTAACAAATCATCTAATTTTTTGTTTTCTGGTATAAAAAAAGCTTCGCGTAATAATTTTTGCCACTGAAAACTCTTCTTATTTAAATATGCTAATAGATCTTTTGCATATAAAACACCTCTAATATTGTCTATATTCTCGTGATAAACAGGAATTCTTGAATACCCATTTTTTAAAATCATCTTTAAAACCTCTTCATATGAAGTATCGTCTGCAATTGCACAAACATCGGTTCTCGGTTTCATAATTTGCACTGTTTCTGTATTACCAAAACTTACAATTCCTTCTAATATTTTTTGTTCTTCTTTTGTTGTTGCTCCGCTTGAAGTTAATTCTAAAGCTTGTGATAAACGTTCTACAGAAAGGTTATTATTCTTATTACCTAGCTTATTTTCTACAATACTAGTTAACTTTATAAGTGGTGTGCTTAGCGGAGTTAAAAGAATATTTAAAACCTGAATAGGCTTCGCCATAAAACTTGCAAATTTCATCGATTTTCTGGTCGCATATACTTTTGGCAAAACCTCACCAAACAATAAAATTAAAAAAGTTACTAAAACAACTTCTATTAAAAATTTTACTCCACTAGAAAGTCCGCTAAAAAAAACCTCGCCTAAAGAGGCAAATATTAGTACAATAAGAATATTTATAAAATTATTTGTTATTAAGATTGTTCCTAATAATTTCTTCGGATCCTCTAGAAGCGTTACAACGGTACTTTGTCCTTTTGATGAAGATGAAAGTTCGTCTATTTGAGGTTGTGAAATTGAAAAAAAGGCCACTTCGGTTCCTGAAACCAAAGCTGAGCAAACTAATAAAAAAAGTAATGCAATACAGTTTATTGTGGTTAACCAATTAATGGTTGATAAGACTAAAAACAAGGAGTTGGGTTCTGTATCCAATTTTTATAATTTAATTAAACTAGAATGGTAAATCATCATTATTTGGTGGTGCTACATTAGGTGCAGCATTATTTTTTTGTACTATTTCGGTATTAGAACCTCCGCTAGTTAGGTCTTTTTTTGTTGACAGAAAGGTCATTTCTTGTACTTGAATTTCTGTAGCATAACGTTTTTGTCCGTCTGCTTCATACTGACGCGTTTTAATTCGTCCTTCGCAATACACTTTATCTCCTTTTGTTAAATATTTTTCACAAATTTCTGCTAGTTTATTACGTACAACAATATTATGCCATTCTACATTGGTGACTTTCTCGCCTGTTTGGCGATTTGTATACGTTTCGTTTGTTGCCAATGGAAAACGACCAATAGCATTACCGCCTTCAAAATAATGCATTTTTACGGCATCACCTAAATGACCTATTAAAATAACTTTATTAATTGTACCTGCCATAACTTAGTTGTATAAAATCAAATATACAAAATTTACTATTTGTTATCTGAAAATTCGTTTAAAAACTTATCAATCAAAACAGGCACCGGATATTGCTTAATGTCTTGCCATAAAATAGTTTTCTCTTCGGAATTTGAAATTTTAACAATCCAAAATTTTGTAAATAAATGCTGATGTGATAATTTATGAACAATATCTTCTTTATTAAATAAAGACAACAACGTTTCTTGAGGGAAAAGAGTTAAAAATTGCTCACTAGCAACTAATGCATTTTCAGATATTGGTTCTTTTGTTTCAATTAACGGAAATTGATACATTCCTTGCCAAATACCTTTACCTATTCTTTGCTCGATAATTGTTTTTTTATCATCTGTAACAACTACCAAGAAATTAAAATAACGCTTTTTTATTTTGATTTTCTTCTCTTTTACTGGAAGTTCTTTAATTTGCTTTTTAGCCAACGCAATACAGCTTTCAGATAACGGACAAGAATCACATAGCGGATTTTGTGGTTTGCACTGCGTTGCTCCGAAATCCATTATAGCCTGATTATAAGTTCCTGGCTGAGAAACATCAATTAATGTTTGTGCTAATTCTTTAAACTCCTTTATTCCTTTTAATGAGTTTATTGGCGTGCTGATTCCGTAATAACGCGCCAAAACTCGGTACACATTTCCATCAACAACTGCCACAGGTTCATCATAACAAACAGAGGCTATTGCAGAGGCTGTATAATCTCCAATTCCTTTTAATTTTAAGAGCTCTTTATAGTTTTTTGGAAAAACTCCGTTAAGTTCATTTGCAATGTATTTTGCGGTAAAATGTAGGTTTCTTGCCCTTGAATAATACCCTAAACCTTGCCACAATTTAAGCACCTTGCTTTCATCAGCCTTTGCCAAGTCAAACACTGTTTCAAACTCTGTTGTAAAGGTCGTAAAATATGGCAATCCTTGTGCTACTCGTGTTTGTTGTAACATAATTTCACTTAACCAAACCAAGTAAGGGTCTTTAGTTTTACGCCAAGGCAAATCTCTTTTGTTTTTTAAATACCAGTAAATAAGTTGGTTAGCAAATATCATTTATGTAAATTGAGCCAGCGAAAGTACTCTATTTTATTTACATTTTTTTATTCTTATTATTTTCGGAATAGATTAATTATCATATATTTGCACCCTCATTTTTAAAAATAAATTCAAAATATATATAGAATGACAAAAGCAGATATCGTATCTAAAATTTCAGATAAGAGTGGAATTGAAAAAGCAGATGTTTTAGCAACTGTTGAGGCGTTTATGGACGAGGTAAAGGATGCATTAGAGAGCGGAGATAATGTATATTTAAGAGGTTTTGGTAGTTTTATCATCAAAACTAGGGCAGAAAAAACTGGTAGAAATATTTCAAAAAATACGACTATTAAGATTCCTGCACACAACATACCTGCTTTTAAACCATCAAAAGTGTTTACAGAAGGTGTGAAAACTAAAGTTTCTGTAAAAGAATAAAATTATTAATCAGAGGTCTTTAACTTCTAAAGACTTTATAAAACATTTAAAATTATGCCAAGCGGTAAAAAAAGAAAAAGAGCTAAGATCTCTACACACAAAAGAAAGAAAAGAGCAAGAGCAAATCGTCACAAGAAAAAGTAAGCTAACGCTTACTTTTTCGTTGCTTTTATAAGCTTATTAAGTTCATTGACATTAAGGTTTAAACACCTTAAAATGGTATAAAAATTATACCTGTTTACAAATTTTAATCCGTCTTCGTAAAAATTATTACGTTGGCACAAAACTATATTCAGAATGAAAACAGAATTAATAATTCGTTCAAATTCTTCTGATATTGATTTCGCCTTACTAAGAGATGGTAGACTTATTGAATTAAACAAAGAAACAAGCGATAATAAATTTTCAGTCGGAGATGTTTTTCTAGCAAAAATAGGAAAAGTGATGACTGGTTTAAACGCCGCTTTTGTAAATGTTGGTTACCCTAAAGATGGTTTTTTACACTATCATGATTTAGGGCCACAAGTACAATCTTTAAACAAATTCATTAAGAAGGTAAGCACAGGTAATTATAAAGAATTCACTTTAAAAAACTTTCGCTCTGAGAATGATATCAATAAAGACGGGAGTATTAATGATGTACTAAAATCAGGTCAAAATTTATTAGTACAAATTGTAAAAGAACCAATATCTACCAAAGGTCCGCGTATTAGCTCGGAACTATCAATAGCTGGTAGGTTTTTAGTTTTAGTTCCTTTTTCTAACAGAGTATCTGTATCTCAGAAAATAGCAGATCCAAAAGAAAAAGAACGTTTAAAAAAATTAGCAAAAAGCATCAAACCAAAAGGGTTTGGGCTTATTTTACGTACTGTTGCCCAGAATAAAAAGGTAGCAGAACTAGATAAAGATTTACAAAATTCACTTGAACGTTGGGAGAAAATGTGTAATAGCATCGCTAACAAAAACACGCCAACAAAAATATTAAGTGAGTTAAACAGAGCATCTTCTATTTTAAGAGATGTAATGAATGATTCTTTTACAAGTATTGTAACCAACGATAAAGATTTAATGGTTGAGATTAAAGAGTATTTACAAGAAATATCTCCTGAAAAGGAAAGTATTGTAAAACTTCATAAATCTGACACTCCAATTTTCGAAAAATTCGGTATTGAACGTCAGATAAAAACATCGTTTGGTAAAACAGTTTCTATGAGCAAAGGTGCGTATTTAGTTATTGAACACACCGAAGCTTTACATGTTATTGATGTAAATAGTGGTAATCGCTCAAACAAAGCTTTAAGCCAAGAAGAAACTGCTTTAGAAGTTAACTTAATTTCTGCTACAGAAATAGCACGACAGTTACAACTGCGTGATATGGGTGGAATTATAGTGGTTGACTTTATTGATATGAAGAGTACTGAAAATAGACAGAAATTATATCAGCATTTAAAAGATGCAATGTCATTAGATCGTACAAAACACAAAATTTTACCTCCGAGTAAATTTGGTTTAGTACAGATTACAAGACAACGTGTACGACCTGAATTAGAAATAAAAACACGTGAACCAAACCCGAATAAAAACGGAGAAGTTGAGGCTCCTATTGTTTTAATAGATAAAATAGAAGCTGAATTAGAACGCATATTAAATAGCGGTAAAGACTACAAGGAAATTACATTAAATACACATCCTTTTATAGCTGCTTATTTAACTAAAGGCGTAAACTCTATTCGT
Organism: Tenacibaculum sp. AHE14PA; assembly: GCF_019278465.1. GTDB lineage: Bacteria > Bacteroidota > Bacteroidia > Flavobacteriales > Flavobacteriaceae > Polaribacter > Polaribacter bernardetii. The sequence goes on from NZ_CP058983.1 coordinate 2,222,182, forward strand.
TTTAAGTGGTATGTTCAACACAAAAAGTGGATTAAAATATTACCTAGAGATGCATACCAATACTTACAGTATAAATTCTTTTTGAAAAAAAAGGACAAGTAAGTAAGGCAATCTTATTATGAAATAAAAACCCGTTTCTTTCGAAACGGGTTTTTTTATGCGCTAAAACCAAAAACCTAAATTAAATAACCAGTATTTTTCTTTATGATCTGGCGACCATGTATATTTTAATTCTACTGGACCTAAAAAAGTTTCAACACTATACCCTAAAGCATAGCCCGATTTGGTGTTTTTAAACAGATTTGGGTCAGAAAAAACATCTTCATCTACTCTAGCGTAATTGGCAATAAAAGAAGCATAATGCTTCTCTATAACCTGATACCTGAAATTAAACTCTGATTTTAAAAAAGACTGATCACTTAAAACCCCTGTTTCATATCCGTAAAAGGGTTTAAAATTATTAATATAGTTTTGGTTATAACCTCCCAAACGATAATTAAACATTAAAGATGTTTTATCACCCAAAGTATAACCTGCTTGTGATGTATATTGAAATGTAAGTTTATTGTAAAAAGTGGTTGCGAAACCTAATGTTCCACCAGCTTGAGAAAATTGCTGAAAAGGTTCGCTATCTGGTACTAATCTTGATAATTTATCATTTCTATCTGACCAAACAAACCACTTTAAACCAACGTCTGCATAAAAACCTTTTGTAGGAAACATCTCTTTATTATAAGTATCTAACTTTAAAAAGGCATATGTATTTATATAATTACTATCATCAAAAAATGTTTCCTGACCGTTACTTAATACATTACTAGATTTTATTTCTATCTTCTTTTGTTCAACACCTACGCCTATTGCAAACTTTTTATCCATTGTTGTTTGCAAAAAAAACGAGTTTGTAAAATCGGCATACCTCACATTTATTAAATCAGCATCATACAAAAAATCGTTGTTAAATGTATTGTATCTAGATTTTACACCATAGCTTGGTAATAAGCCATTATCTATAAAATACTGGAAATCATACCTTATTTTATCTCCTATTCCTACGTCTAGAGATAACTCATCATTTTGAGTTAGTAATTTTTTGTGATTATAATTTAATAACACAGCCGACTTATATAACAAATCGTAATGCAATCCGAATCTCAAATAAGATTCTACATCATCTTCTTTTACTACTAATTCAAGTTTTTTTCCTTCAAATGATTTTCTGAAATGATAATCTATTCTTTTAAAATTTTTAGAAGCTGTTAGTGTATTTATTTTTCTTGAAATATCACTATATGAAATACTATCACCCTCCTTTAACTGCAGTTTACCTAAAATATAATTATTTGTATATTTTTTATTTCCCTTTATAATAATTCTATCTACTAAAAATTTATTTTTTTTAACTTCTATTTTTTTAGGTTTCTTTTTATTGTATTGAAGTTTAGAGATGCTATCAAAAACATTCTTAAAAGTTTTAGCTATTTTTTTTCCTTCGCCAATAATTTCCTCTTTTTTATCGAAAGAAATCACATTATACTCTTCAACTTTTGGTTTAATGTAAACATTTAACAACTTAACTTGATCATCTGCTTTTTCATACATTTTAAAATTTACAATTTGCATTAGTAAAGACGCTACAGATGATAGCTCTTCTCTTTTAAGCAACTCTCCCTGAACACTAACTCCAATTATAATGTCCATATTTTTTTCCTTCATAATATCAACAGGAAAGTTATTTACAACACCACCATCTACTAATAATTCCCCATCAATTTCAACAGGATTTAATAACGATGGAAAAGAACCACTTGCTCTTAACGCTAAAGGCAAAGAACCTTTATCTAAAAGAACCTCTGCGCCTGTTTCAATATTTGTTCCTAGACAATAAAATGGAATTGGTAGTTGAGAAAAATCACGAATATTATCTACAGAAGCTAGCAACTCTGTTAAAAAATTTAATATGTTTTGCCCTTTCGATAACCCTAACGGAAGTCCTATTTTACCTTCTTTTATAGGCAAGCTAATAGCATATTTTTCTCCATTTTCTTTATTAAAAAGAGGTTTTTCTCTCCTAGAAATTTTATCTCTTATAATTGTTTCAAAATCGGTGTTTAAAATAATCTCTTCAATTTTATCTGCAGAATATCCAGCAGCATATAAACCACCAACAATGGCTCCCATACTTGTACCGCCAATATAATCTATTTGTACTCCTGCCTTTTCTAATTCTTTTAAAACGCCAATATGAGCAAAACCTTTAGCCCCACCTCCACTTAAAACTAATCCTACTTTAGGTTGGTTTTGTGCCAGCATAATTGCAGGTAAAAACAAAATAATTAATAGTTTTTTCATTCTTTTTCTTTTTGATAAAATTGATATACTTTTTGAGCTCTTGAGAACCCAACAATTTCTTTTAATTCTTCTAACGTAGCTTCTTTTACTCTTTTTGCTGATTTAAATTTACGTAATAAATTAGTAATGGTTTGTTTACCAATATCAGGAATTTGTTCTAATTCTGATTGGATAGCACTTTTACTTCGCTTATTTCTGTGCAACGTAATTCCGAATCGATGGGCTTCGTTTCTTAAAAACTGAATTATTTTTAAACTTTCTGATTTTTTATCTAAATATAAAGGCACAGAATCTCCTGGATAATAAATTTCTTCTAATCGTTTTGCAATTCCGATAATAGCTATTTTTCCTCGCAAACCTAAAGCGTCTAAACTTTTTAAGGCTGATGATAATTGTCCTTTTCCTCCATCAATAACAATTAACTGAGGTAACGGTTGCTTTTCTTCTAACAAGCGCCTGTAACGACGAAAAACCACCTCTTCCATCGATGCAAAATCATCGGGTCCTTCAACAGTTTTAATGTTATAATGACGATATTCTTTTTTACTCGGTTTTCCGTCTTTAAAAACCACACAAGCCGCCACAGGATGCGTTCCTTGAATATTTGAATTATCAAAACACTCTATATGGCGTGGCTCTACATGCAAACGTAAATCTTTTTGCATTTGACTCATGATTCGTTTTACATGACGATCTGGATCTACAATTTTTATTTGCTTAAACTGCTCCATGCGATAATATTTCGCATTTCTTTCTGATAAATCTACAATCCGTTTTTTGTCTCCTAATTTAGGTACGGTCACTTTTATTTGCTCTCCTAAATTGACTTTAAAAGGCACATAAACTTCTCTTGACAACGAATTAAATCGGTTTCGAGTTTCTATAATAAACAACTCTAACAGTTGCTTATCAGTTTCTTCTAGTTTCTTTTTTATTTCTGTGGTGTATGATTGCACGATTGCGCCATTCATCACTTTAAAAAAATTTGCGTAACCGTGAGTTTCATCAGAAATAATAGAAAAAACATCTACGTTATTAATAGACGGATTTACAATAGTAGATTTTGCTTGATAATTTTTTAAAGAATCTAATTTATCTTTAATTTTTTGAGCTTCTTCAAATTTCATATCCGAAGCAAAATCGAGCATTATTTGTTGTAATCGCTCTAAAATTTCTTTAAAATTTCCTTTAAGAATATTTCTAATTGCCTTAATTTCTTCTAAATAATTATCTTCATGCTGATGCCCTTCACAAGGCCCTTTACAATTACCTAAATGGTATTCTAAACAAACTTTATACTTGTAAGAATCTATTTTTTCTTGACTTAAATCGTATGTACAAGTTCGCAGCGGATACAACTCTTTAATTAAACTTAAGAGTGATTGCACCATTTTCATGTTGGTGTAAGGTCCAAAATATTCAGAACCATCTTTAACAACTCTTCGAGTAGAAAAAACTCTCGGAAAACGTTCTTTTTTTATACAAAGCCACGGATAAGATTTATCATCTTTTAATAAAACATTGTAACGCGGTTTATACTTTTTAATTAAGTTATTTTCTAGCAATAATGCATCCGTTTCTGTATCGACAACAACATGCTCTATCCGAACAATTTTTTTGACTAAAATTCGCGTTTTACCATTCTCATGAGTCTTCGTAAAATAAGAAGAAACACGTTTTTTTAAGTTTTTAGCCTTTCCTACATATATAATCACCTCATCTTTATCAAAATATTGATAAACTCCTGGTGAAGAAGGTAGTGTTTTTAGCTGAAGTTCTAATGAAGTTGGCATACAACGAAAATACAATTTTATAAAGATATGTAAGTTGCTATATGTACATTTACACTAATATTTATTTACTACACAATGCAACAACCAATTCCTTTTTATAAAGAAGAAATCAATAGTTTAAATACCCTTTTAATTGCGTTAAAAAAACGATTACTAATAACTCGTGTTTTACGTCTTTTGGCTTTCTTAACCATTTCTTTTTCAGCCTATATAGCTATTACAAAAAACAACTTATTTTTTATTGCAAGTGTTATCGCTTTAATTGCTTTTGTTTATTTAGTAACAAAACACTTACGTTTAAAACAAACAAAAAGTCTTCTAGAAGCAAAACTGACTATTAATAAAACAGAAATAGCTGTTTTAAATGGTGCTTTTTCTGATTTAGAGGGTGGAAAAGAATTTACAAATCCCGAGCATTATTTTAGCAATGATATCGATTTATTTGGCATTGGTTCTTTCTTTCAATACATAAACAGAACGGCAACCAATGAAGGAAAAAAACTATTAGCTACTATTTTAACAAGCAACGATATTAACAGTATTGAAGAAAAACAAAAAATAACACAAGAACTTGCGTCAAAAGTAAAATGGCGTCAACACTTTACGGCTGTTGCTAGTTTAATAAACACAAAAACGGCAATACCTGTTATTGTAAAATGGGTGCATTCTTATGAGCAGAAGCTCCCTACTTTCTTAACACTGTTTTCGTATGTTTTTTCTGCTATTTCAATTGTTTTAATTGGCTTATTAAGTTTTGCTATTATTCCGTTTTCTATACTTTTAATATGGTTTATTATTGGTTTAGTAACGACTGCTTTCTTTTTTAAAAATATTCAAGAATTAGCGACTGAAACCACCAAAGCAAAAGAAAATTTTAATCAATACCACCAGTTATTAGCACAAATAGAAAATGAGGAATTCACCAATTCAACATTAAAAAACAAACAAGCACAAATTAAAAAAGAAAACAAAAAAGCATCTACCATATTTAAAGAGTTTTCTAAAAAACTAGATGCTTTCGATCAACGTAATAATATTATTATTGCTGTTGTTGGTAACGGACTTTTTCTTTGGGATATTCGCAACACTATTAAAATAGAAAAATGGATTACTACCTACAAAAGCACTGTTGAAGAATGGTTTAATGTTGTTTCTTTTTTTGATGCACAAAATTCGTTAGCAAACTTTGTTTTTAATAAACCCCAGTATATATTTCCTACTATAAATAACGAAAAATCAGTTTTAAACGCAGTAAATTTAGGACATCCTTTATTGAATGTGACAAAAAGGATAGACAATGATTTTGTAATAGATAATGAAGCATTTTTTATTGTTACTGGCGCAAATATGGCAGGAAAAAGTACTTTTTTAAGAGCTGTTTCGTTAGCAATTGTAATGTCTAATACTGGTTTACCAATATGTGCTGAAAAGGTAAAATACAATCCGGTTAAATTAATTACAAGTATGCGTACTTCAGATTCTTTAAACGATGATGAATCTTACTTTTATGCCGAACTAAAACGTTTAAAGTTTATCGTAAACGAAATTAAAACAGAAAATTATTTTATCATTTTAGATGAAATTTTAAAAGGAACAAATAGCATGGATAAAGCAATTGGTTCTAAAAAATTCATTGAAAAACTAAACAAATCAAACTCTACCGGAATAATCGCCACACACGATGTTAGTTTATGTGAATTATCATCAGAATATACGACCATTAAAAACTATTATTTTGATGCTGAGATTATAAATAACGAGTTGCATTTTGATTATAAAATGAAAAACGGCGTGTGTAAAAACATGAACGCTTCCTTTTTATTAAAGAAGATGGAAATTGTTTAATACCTTTACAATATGAGCAAACTTATTGATAATTTCGGCAGACAAATTAGCTATGTTCGATTGGCAGTAACCGATCGTTGCAACCTTCGTTGCCAATATTGTATGCCTGCTCATGGTATTAATATTGTACCACGAAAAGAGCTATTAACCTATAAAGAAATGTACCGTCTTATTCGCGTACTTACCGAATTAGGTGTAAACAAAGTTCGTTTAACAGGTGGTGAGCCTTTTGCTCGTAAAGATTTTATGTCGTTTTTAGACATGCTATCTTATAACGATTTGTTAGATGAAATTAATATTACTACAAACGGAGCATTAGTTGCTAACCATATTCAAACTTTAGAAAAGTTAGAGAAAATAAAAAACATCAATTTAAGTATTGATAGTTTAGACACTCATAAATTTGCGAAAATTACACGTCGCGATGTGTTTCCTGAAGTGTATAAAACTTTCGAATTATTAGAAAATAGCTCGTTAAACTTAAAGTTGAATGTAGTGGTGCAATCTGGTTTTAATACTGATGAAATAAACGATTTTGTAGCCTTAACCAAAGATAAAAATATTGCAGTTCGTTTTATTGAAGAAATGCCGTTTAACGGAAAAGGGCAACGAGAAATGAAAGAAAGCTGGAATTATAATAAAATTATAGAAGAAATAAAATCTGAGTATACTGTTGCGCCTATCGTTTCAGAAAAATCATCTACATCACGTAATTTCTCTATCGAAAATCATCAAGGAACCTTAGGGATTATTCCTGCATTTACACGTACTATTTGTAACGATTGTAATCGAATAAGAATTACCTCAACCGGTACTTTTAAAAACTGTTTATTTGATGATGGTGTTTTTAACTTGCGTGATTTTATTCGTAACGGTGCAAGTAACGACGATTTAAAAGAACTTTTTTTATCTCTGATAAAAGAAAAGCCCGAAAATGGATTTATAGCAGAAGCAAATCGTAAAAAAGGAATTGTTACTGAAAGTATGAGCACAATTGGTGGGTAATAATATATTAAAAAGCTGATATATTCACAAAAATAAAAAGAGATTGATAGTTTAAAACTACCAATCTCTTTTTATTAAAAGCAAGTTAAAAAACTACTCTTAATTTTTATTCATAAAATAAAGAATATTATTTCTCTAAATCATCAGCTAACTTCTCAAAGCTATTCTCTACATCTTTATATGCTTTTTCAAAGCCATCTTTTACATCTTGCCAGTTATCCTCTGTACTGTTACCTAACTTATCAAAACTTTCTCCTAATGCAGCTCTTTTAGCTTTTAATTCAGCCAACATCTCATTATTTTTCTCTTTAGTTTCAGCTTTAGCTTCGTTAAAGTTATTCTCTAAACTTTCAATTTCAGCATCTAGTTTTTTCATACTTTTATTAACCTCTGTTTCTAAATCAGATTTCTTAGCGTATGTATAATCACCTAAATTATCAAAACCCTCTTCAATCTCATCTGCAACATTTTCCATGCTTTCTTTAACATCTTCTACTAATTCTTTAGTATCTTCAGTTATTTGCTCTTTTTTGGTTTTATTGTTATCACAAGACACTAATACTAATGATAAAACTAATGTTATAGCTGTTAATTTAATTAATTTCATTTTTTTGTTTTTAAAGTTGATGCCTACTATTTTAAGGATGTTCGGCTTTAATCCTTATGCTGGTACAAAACTAAACAGATAAAAAGCATAAGTATTGCTCAAATAAGAATAAAATTAACTCATTTAAAAAAGTATTATTAAAACCTACTGATAATTAAACATCATTATATTTAATAAAACAACGACTAAACACATATAAAATATACAAAAATGTAAACCTCATATTTTCTGACTAAATAAATTCATAACTTTGATTTTTAACAAAAGAGACATCATTATTAGACCTCTGATAACTTAAAATATGATTTCTGTAAAAGAAGCTAAACATCTAATTTCACAAAGCACTCAAGATTTCGGTACAGAAGAAATTCCGTTTATAGAATCTGTAGGTAGAATTTTAAAAGAAGATATTATTGCCGATAGAGATTTCCCGCCTTTTAATCGCGTTGCTATGGACGGAATTGCAATAAATCATTCTTATTTTAAAAACGGGCAACGAAGTTTTAAAGCAGAAGCAATTCAGCCAGCCGGCAGCAAGCAATTATCTATGCAAAATTCAGAAAATTGTATAGAAGTAATGACTGGCGCCGTATTACCTAATAACTGTGATACCGTAATTCGTTATGAAGATATTGAAATAGAAAACGGAATTGCAAGAATTACTGTTGATGTTATAAACAAACATCAAAACATCCATCCAAAGGGAAAAGACAAAGCACAAGGAATTGTTTTAATTAACAAAAACACTATTATTTCTCCTGCTGAAATCGGTGTGATTGCTACTGTAGGTAAATCGACTATTAAAGTAGCCAAACAACCGAAAGTAATGATTATTTCTACTGGTGATGAATTAGTTGATGTGCATGAAACTCCTTTAAATTATCAAATAAGAAAATCTAATGTATATACGTTGGTTTCGTTATTAAATGAACTGAACATTCCTTCTAAAACAGCACATATTACTGATAATAAAACTATCTTAAAAGAAAAGATTGCTGGCTACCTGCAAGAATATGACGTGCTTTTATTTAGCGGAGCGGTGAGTAAAGGTAAATTCGATTTTTTACCCGAGGTGTTAACTGAATTAGGAGTAAACAAGTTGTTTCATAAAGTAACTCAACGCCCAGGGAAACCTTTCTGGTTCGGCCTCACAGATGCTTTAGGTATTAATGAGCAACATGTTTCCGTGAATGAAAAAAACAAAACAGTTGTCTTTGCTTTTCCTGGAAATCCGGTTTCTACTTTTGTAAACTGTTTAGTTTATTTTTATCCTTGGTATTATAAATCAGCAGGTATAAAAGCAAATGAAAAAACAGCTATCTTAGCTCATGATATTGAATTTAAACCTAATTTAACTTATTTTTTACAAGTAAAATTAAGTTATCGTTTTGGGCATTTAATTGCAACTCCTATAAAAGGAAATGGTTCTGGAGATTTAGCAAGTTTAGTTGCTGCTGATGGTTTTATTGAAATTCCGAAAACAACACAAATTGAATTTAAATCAGGAAGTACTTTTCCTGTAATTAGATATAAAAAATAAAATCTCGATACTAATTTGTTTTTACTATCGGACATCAAACTCACTCGATATGACAATACTATTCGTTTATTTTATTAAATTCAACCTGTCTTTTCGAGTGGTTTTATTAAAGTGACAATGGAAATAAAAGTGTATCGAGAACTATTATACAATCAACATAAATAATAATGGAAATTGTCAGTTCGAGTGGTTTTATTGAAGTGATAATGGAAATAAAAGTGTATCGAGAACTATTATACAATCAACATCTCGATACAAATTTGTTTTTCCTATCGGACATCAAATTCACTCGATGTGACAATATAAATTGTCAGTTCGAGTAGTTTTATTGAAATGATAATGGAAATAAAAGTGTATCGAGAACTATTATATAATCAACATTTCGATACAAATTTGTTTTTCCTATCGGACATCAAATTCACTCGATGTGACAATATAAATTGTCTGTTCGAGTAGTTTTATTGAAATGACAATGGAAATAAAAGTGTATCGAGAACTATTATACAATCAATATGAAAATCTATTATGTTTACATCTTAAAATGTTCTGACAAATCATATTATACTGGTTTTACTTCTAACCTTGAAGAAAGATTAATGGAACATAAAGAAGGAAAACACATAGGTAGTTATACGTTTAAAAGAAGACCTTTAAAATTAGTTTTTTATTGTGAGTTTACAAATGTAGCATTAGCGATTGCAAAAGAAAAACAACTAAAAAATTGGTCAAAAATTAAAAAAGAGGCTTTAATAAATGGTGCTTTTGAAAATCTTCCTAATTTAGCAAAGAAGAAGTTTAAATAACTTCTCGATACAATTTTCTCATAAAATCGAAAATTACTCGAAGTGACACTATCATATTAAAATGAAATAACAATTCAACATGTCAGTTCGATTGGTTTTATTGAAGTTCCGAAAACAACACAAATTGAATTTAAATCAGGAAGTACTTTTCCTGTAATTAAATATAAAAAATGAACAAATTCACGCACATAAACGAGCAGAATCAACCTAAAATGGTGAATGTTTCTGATAAGAAAATTACCAAGCGAACTGCGGTTGCAAAAGCTACGATGTTTTTAGGAGCTGAAATTATTTCTCATTTTAAAAATGAGGACTTAATTACTAAAAAAGGACCCGTTTTTCAAACCGCAATTATTGCTGGCATTCAAGCTGTAAAAAAAACATCTGATATTATTCCTATGTGTCATCCGTTATTAATTAACGGTGTAGATATTGATATAAATATTGTTGACGATGAACAATTAGAGGTTTTTTGTAAAGTAACTATCGAAGGAAAAACAGGTGTTGAAATGGAAGCTTTAACGGGCGCTTCTGCAACTTGTTTAACTATTTATGATATGTGCAAAGCCATCAATCAAAAAATGGTGATTAAAGAAGTAAAATTAGTAGAAAAAACTGGCGGTAAATCAGATATTAAAAATGGGTAAAAAACATCAAAAACACGCAAATATCACTAAAAAATTCAACGATAATTTTGCTACCAATGAAGTTGCTATTTTGGGAACTAAATGTGGAGTTATTGCTGATTTAGTTACAAAGGTTTCAACTAAATTATCAAACTATAACTTAGGGTATTTCGATGCTTCTCACGCAAAAGACCTTGATAAAAACATCGTAACCGAATATACCTTTCACCATGAAGGTAATTTACAAGTAAACACAACCTCAAGCGTTAATAAGTTTGAGCAACGTTTACAGTTTATTAATCATGATTTTGTGCTTATAAACGGGAATCATTACGAAGGTGCTAAACAAATTCTGATTCTAGATGATGAAAAAGAAGCTTCTATAGAAAAGAGATTAGATCAAATTACAAACATCCAATTTATTGTAAAACTAAATTCGGATACTAAGATTTTTGATTGTTTAATCGAAAAATTTCCACTGATAGAAAATACAACTTGTTACACGATTCATGATGTTGATAAAATTACAAATCACATTCATAATTTAATCAAAGAAAATATTGCTCCTGTTAAAGGGTTGGTATTAACTGGTGGAAAAAGTACCCGAATGGGAACAGATAAATCTGAATTAGATTATTATGGAAAACCTCAAAAAGAATACACAAAAGAACTCCTAGAAAACAATGCTTTAGAAACATTTTATTCTGTACAATTACCTTCTAAAAAACCAGCTGAAATTCACGACACTTTTTTAAATCTTGGTCCTTTTGGCGGAATTTGTTCTGCCTTTCAAAAAGATCCTAATTCAGCTTGGCTGGTAGTCGCTACAGATCTTCCTTTTGTAAATGATGAGTTAATTCAGTTATTATTACAAAAACGAAATCCGAGTAAAATAGCAACAGCAATTAAAGGGAAAAGCAAAGAATTTCCTGAGCCTTTAATTACCATTTACGAACCAAAGGCGTATACTAAATTACTACAATATTTAGCACAAGGATATTCATGTCCTCGTAAAGTGCTAATTAATTCTGATGTTGAAATTATTGAAATAGATGACCATTTGATTAGAAACATCAATACACCAGAAGAGTTTGAAACTGCTAAAAAGGAGATTAGTAAGTATGAATAAACTCATAATAATAAAAGGTGGCCAAAAACATTTTATCTTTAGGTTTATGGCTGCTATTCTTTATGCTTTTGCTGTTTTTATCATAGTGAAGTTTTTTATCAACACCTCAGTATCAACTGTCGAAAATTATACCATTTCCTTTTTACATATTCTAGAAATGGAAATTTATATTATAACACTTGCACTATTAGCTTCTGTTGTTAATAATCATCACTTTAATCTTAAAGAAAGTATATATCGTAAATATTACTCTGTTGGTCCTTTTGGTTATGGAAAATGGCAAACTATAAGTAAACTCACTTACACATCAATTTATTTAAATAATAATGATGTTTACGAGGTAATTATTTGGGATGAAAGTAATGACCGTTTTAAAATTTCATTTCATAACGAAGAGAATAATGCCATTGAAACTGCAAAATATGTAGCAGATAAGTTAAGTATCGACTATTATACTAGGAATGCATAATATTATAAATCGCTCATTTTATGTAAAATGAGCGATTTACATGAAGTAATTATTTTTTAGCTTTAAGCTTCTTTTCGATGGCTTCAATCATAATATTTGCAATATCTAAACCTGTTGCTCCTTCAATACCTTCTAAGCCAGGAGAAGAATTTACCTCTAATAATAACGGGCCTTTATTAGAGCGAATAATATCTACACCAGCAACTGGCAGGTCTAAAATTTTAGCCGCTTTAATTGCTAACTTTCGTTCATCAGAAGTTATTTTTATTTTAGATGCAGAACCTCCTTGGTGTATGTTTGCCCTAAACTCACCTTTTTCAGCTTGCCTTTGCATTGACGCCACTACTTTACCATTTACCACAAAACAACGTATATCTTGTCCGTTAGCTTCCTTAATAAATTCTTGAACAAGAATGTTTGTTTTAACACTTTTAAAAGCATTAATTACACTTTCTGCTGCCTTAGTTGTTTCTGCTAAAACTACACCTTTACCTTGGGTACTTTCTAATAACTTAATTATTAATGGCGCTCCGTTTACCATTTTAATAAGATCTTTTGTATCTAAAGGAGAGTTCGCAAAACCTGTAATAGGAACTTGTATATCGTTTTTAGCAAACAGCTGTGTAGCCAACAGTTTATCTCTTGATTGATTAATTGCATCTGCAGAATTTAAACAATAAGTTCCCATAGCATCAAACTGCCTTATTAAAGCACAGGCATAAAAAGTAACAGAAGGCTTAATACGAGGTATAATAGCATCAAACTCATCTATAATATTTCCACCACGGTAACGTATTTGAGGCTCTTTAGCATCAAATTTCATGTATGCTTGTTGCACATTAAGAAATACCATTTCATGACCTCTTAAACGACCAGCTTCCATGATACGCTTATTGCTAAAAAGATTTGGATTACTTGCTAATAAAGCTATTTTTAAACCTGTTTTTTCTTTCTTAAAAGTCGCATATTTTTCATCTAAATCTTCTTCACTAAAAGTTCCTGATAAATACGTTTCTGAAGCATTTACTAAGTAACCGTTTGACAGTGCTTCACGCCCCAACAACATTCTAAACTCCATAGAATCTCTGTTAGCAAGCGTTAATTCAATCTCAAAAGTTTCTGCACCTATAGTTATAGGTGTTTTTATTACAATACGTGGTTCTGAAATACCTGTTGAACTTTTTATTGAACGTTTTGAATGAATTTTAGATTCGCATGTTATACTAATACTTCTATTTTCTTGCAATGGATTAACATCAAAACGCACCCACTCTTCAGTATCTTTTAAAAACCTAGTGATATTATTAGCTTGTATTGATGATGTTTTTGCACCAGAATCTACTCTAGCTTTTATGGCTGGTATACTGAAAGATTTAAACGAACACCATTCTTCACTTCCTATTATTTTTAAATTATTCAATATTATATTTTTATTTAATGTAAAGGTTAAATTTATTCTTCTGCAAGCTAACCGATTTATAGCATAAACATTTCATTCTCTTCAATAAAACTTTTAAACTCTATTGTATAACCGTTAGGGTCTTTCACAAAAAAAGAAACATGTTCACCGTTTTTATCTTTTAAGAATGTTTTTGTGATAATAGTTTCTGACGACCAATGGTTAATTCTGTCATGCATTTTTTCCCATTCCTCAGCATCTAAAACAACCCCGAAGTGAAAAGATGGTAAAACATCTTTATCAAAAGTATAATTAGGTGATTCGAAATTAAATTTTTCTACTAAAACATATGTCAATTGGTTGTTAAATAAATTTATATCTAACCAATCACTGGTTTCCCTACCACAGTTTAAACCTAAATCTTCGGTATAAAATTTTTTAGTTTCCTTAATGTTTAAACAAGGAAGCGATAAGTGGAATATAGATGCCATAATTTTAAGCTTTTTTTTGGATACTCTTTCTGTTTTATAAATATACTATTTTAGCTATTTACTAAGAAGTAGACTTATTTCGAAAAATACAAATTATTTTTGATTTTGTATTAACTCAATACTTTTATAAAGTATTACTGTATTTGGTATTGTTATTTTTCTATTTCCCTCAGGGATATATAACATCACATAAAAACCAGTAATGTTTTTTACTTCACCTGTTAAATCATATTCTTTGTCTATAATTTTTATAGTATCACCGATACGCATTGGATGGTAAAAAAACAAAATTACACTAGCTGTTAAGTTAGATAAGATAGACCATTGTGCAAAAAAACCAACACCTAACACTGCTAAAATAGAAGATGCAAAAACACCTATTTGCTTAAATTCTATTCCTAAAATTATAAGAACTAAAAAAAATGCAAACACATAATAAATTAAGTAAAAAAGGTTAAGTATTATTTTTCTTCTATGCGGCTCTATAGCATTTTTAATTACATAACTTTTAGTTATTTTTTTAGTAAAAATAACTAACACAGAAAGCATTATTAGTAATATTAATAGCAGAATGTATTTGTTCAATAAAAAATTACTCATTATTGTTTTAATTGCAAAATTATGTTTTTATTTTTTTTTATAATTGATTTTATTTTAAAAAAATTACATTTGATAAACCAACTCTAATCAACTTGTTATGAAGAATATATTAATTCCATATAATTTTTCTGAAGAAGCTATTAATGCTTTAAACTATACTAAAAAACTTTTTAAAGGCTTAGATATTTGTATTTACTTATTAGATGTTTATATCGCTGAAAAGCCGCATTTATTAAGTTCTGAAAAAAGTGAAGAATGGTTTAATGAAATGGACAATGAGATTGAAGAAGAATCAAAGTACTTAATTGACATTCTTAATAAAGAAACGGAAAATTTCGAATATCAATTTATAATTAACTCAACTTCGTTAATAAAAGCAATTAAAGAGGTTGTTTCTGAAAAAAAAATAGATTTGATAATCTCTGGTACAAAAGGAGCCAAAAGTTTAAAAGAAACTTTTATTGGCACAAATACTATGAAAATTATTAACACTATTAATAACTGCCCAATATTAATGGTCCCAACCGACTACAAATACAAATTATTACATCAAATAGTATTTTCAACAAATTATAAAAGACCTTTTAATAATAAAGAATTAAAATCGTTACTTCAATTAAGTATTTTAAAAGATTGCCCGATTGAAGTTATAAACCTTTCTGAAGAATACACCTTAAATAGTAAACAAAAAGCACACAAAGTACAGTTAAGAGAAATTTTTAAAGACTTAGGCGTAGAATATAAAAAAATAGATTGGGATGATTCTGAAACTACAACTTTAGAAAATTATATAAAAGAAACTGATAGCGAATTATTAGTTTTAATAAATCATAAACATAATTTTTTTAATCGCCTATTAGAAGAAAATGTGATTAAAAAATCTGCTTTTCACAGTAAAATTCCTTTATTAATTTTGCCAGAGCTATAAATGACTTAATCATTAAAAAAACTTCCTGCTTTTTCCTCCACTAATCAACAATATTAATGAGTAAAAAAAAACTTGTAGCGTTTTTTTATTTTTATTGCATCTTAATTAAAATTTAAAAAAAAAGCATATATAATCATATGTTAATATTTTTTACAAAAAATGGCTTTAAACGGCTAAAACCCTAAAAAAAGCTAAAATACTCATCTTCAATAACAATTATGCAATTGCATTTTCCTTAAAGAAAAATAGGTATAAAACAATATTGTGCTATGATTTAATATTATTGTTCAATATATCATTATTAACTATGCCATAACTTTGATTTCTCTCAATAAATAGAGAAAAAAATTGGAGCTAGAAAAACTATTAGAAGAAACAAAGTCAAAAGCAATTTTCCTTTTAAAAGATAACGGAGAAACTATTGATTTTTACCCTAAAGAAAATAATTTGGGTGATTTACAAGACAAAATAACAGTGTTTAAAGCCACTATATTTAATATGAGTAATCACTTTTTTAGTAATTATTTTAAAACGAACCTGAAAGAGATTATACTTAAATCTGACAATGAAAACATTCTAATTATTAAACATAATGAATATATATTATGTTTCTTATCTGATAAAAACATAAACATAGGATTGCTTGAACTTATTTTGAAAAAAGAATTTAACTACTAACTATAAAACAAACAAAAAATGCAAGAAATTTTAGACAAATTGGTAACTAATGTAAAAGAAAATATCTCAGGATATATAGGAATCAGCGTTGCTGAAATGGCATCCGGTGAATCACTTATATCAGATTCTGCTTTAAGTGGTTTTGACCCTGCCTTAGCATGTGCATATAATGTAGAAATTATTAATGCAAAACGTAAAGCTATGAAATCTTTAGGCTTAAATGAACAATTAACTGACATTCATTTTAATCTAGAAACTCAAATACATATCATTAATATCTCTCCTAGCGGTGAGTATTTTGTTTATTTAGCTGTTGATTCTAAAAAAGCGAATTTAGCGCTTACTAGGACACTTTTAAATAAGTACAAACAAGATTTAAATAATGAGCTATAATGAGATTAGTTTAACTAATTATAATTTTGAGAACACATTTATTGATTTTATAAACTCTTACCAAGAAACTTATAAAACCAAAGTTCTACAAAATGCACCTGCCCCCCTAGAAGTGCAAAATAATACTTCAGAGAAAAGAGATATTAAAACAATACTTGAAGATTTCTTTTTTTCTCCAAAATATGACAACGTTTTAGATGTTATAAGATTTGGAAATAAAAAAACTGTAGATGGCTAAAAAAGCAAGAAAAAATTCTCGCTTTTTTTATTCAAATTTATAAATCCAGTTTTTAAGTTATTAAAAAACCTCAACTATAAAGTTGAGGTTTTCCTTTGTGTACTCGAGGCGGGAATCGAACCCGCACTCTCGAAAGAACTGGATTTTGAATCCAGCGCGTCTACCAATTCCGCCACTCGAGCATTAAGTAGTGTGCAAATCTATAAAATATTTTAATTAATTCGTTTAAAAATAAGTTTTAAACTCTTAAAATAGTTTTACTTTTGCTGTAACAACAACACTAACTATAAATACATTTTTTTAAATGCCTGAAAATCAATTAATACCAAAAATTTTTGCTTGTTCTCAAAGTACTGACCTTGCTGAAAAAATTGCCAAAGAATACGGAGTAGCACTTGGTAATATAGAAACAACACATTTTAGTGATGGTGAGTTTCAGCCAGCTTTTGAAGAATCAGTAAGAGGTCGAAGAGTTTTTCTTATCGGATCAACATTTCCTTCAGCAGATAATTTAATGGAAATGCTATTAATGTGCGACGCTGCTAAGCGTGCTTCAGCAAGACATATTACAGCTGTTATGCCTTATTTTGGATGGGCTCGGCAAGACAGAAAAGACAAACCTCGTGTGGCTATTGGTGCTAAATTAGTAGCTAAGTTATTAGAAACCGCGGGTGCCACAAGAATTATGACAATGGATTTACATGCTGATCAAATACAAGGTTTCTTTGAAAAACCTGTAGATCATTTATTTGCTTCTACTATTTTTCTCCCATACATAAAAAGCTTAAACCTAGAAAACATAACAATTGCTTCTCCTGACATGGGAGGCTCTAAAAGAGCATACGCATACTCTAAATATTTAGAAAGCGATGTAGTAATTTGTTATAAGCAGCGTGAAAAGGCCAATCTAATTTCTCATATGGAGTTAATTGGTGATGTAGAAGGTAAAAACGTAATTCTTGTTGATGACATGATTGATACAGGAGGAACACTTACTAAAGCTGCTAACTTAATGATAGAAAGAGGTGCGTTAAGCGTTCGTGCAATTTGTACACACCCAATCCTTTCTGGAGATGCCTATGAGAGAATTCAGAATTCTCAATTAACAGAGTTAATCGTTTCAGATACAATTCCTTTAAAAAAGAGTGTATCTAAAATAAAAGTGGTAACTTGCGCCACTTTATTCGCTGATGTGATGCATAAAGTTCATGACAATACATCTATTAGCGGACAATTTTTAATGTAAATAAATTTAATAAATAAAGAAGTAATGAAATCAATTACAATCAACGGATCACAAAGAGAAAGCGTAGGTAAAAAAGCAACTAAAGCCTTACGTAATGCTGGAAAGGTTCCTTGCGTATTATACGGAGGAAAAGAGGCAGTACACTTCTCAGCAGAAGAAAAATCATTCAAGCCTTTAGTATTTACTCCAGATGTATTTACTGCTACGATTGAATTAAACGGAACAAAATACAGTGCTGTTTTACAAGACATCCAATTTCACCCGGTAACAGACAGAATTTTACATGTAGATTTCTACCAAATCTTTGAAGACAAAGAGGTTACTATGGAAATCCCTGTACATTTAGTAGGTACTGCAAAAGGTATTATGTTAGGTGGGGCTTTACGTCACAACTTACGTAAGTTAAGAGTAAAAGCTTTACCAGCTAACTTACCTGACTTTATTGAAGCTAATATTACTAGATTAGAAATTGGTAATAAATTATATGTTACTGAGTTAAGAAATGATAACTACGCTTTATTACACCCAGACAACACAGTAGTTGCTCAAGTACGTATGTCTCGTAACGCAGCGAAAGCAGCAGCAGAAGGAGACGATGCTGAAGCTACTGCAGAAGCATAAGAAATTATACTGCATTTTTATAAAAGCGTTACCTTTGTGTAACGCTTTTTTTTATTTTTGTAATATTAGGTTTTAATACCTTTTTTTTAAAAATAATTAAAATACACTCAACAGACACAGCGCAACATTCAATGAAAAAATTTTTAATTGTAGGTTTAGGTAATATTGGTGATAAATATGATAATACACGTCATAATATAGGTTTTAAAATAGTGGATGCCTTTGTAAAAGAGCATGATGCTAGTTTTGAAACTGAAAAACTAGGTGATATTGCCAAGTTAAAGATCAAAGGAAAAACAGTAATCGTTTTAAAACCTAATACTTATATGAATTTAAGTGGTAAAGCGGTAATGTATTGGATGCAACAAGAAAATATTCAGGTTGAAAACTTATTGGTAATTACCGATGATTTAAATATTGATTTCGGAAAACTACGTATAAAACCAAAAGGTAGTTCTGGCGGACATAACGGATTAAAAGATATTCAAGATAAATTTAACACCGGTGCGTATCCTCGTTTTCGTTTTGGTGTTGGTGCTGATTATGGCAGAGGTCGTCAAGTAGATTATGTATTAGGCGAATGGAACAAAGATGAAGAAAGCGAAATGATTGAACGCATACCAACTTCTATTAACGCTATTACTTCTTTTATTACAGCCGGAATGGCAAATACAATGAATGAGTTTAACGGAAAGTAATTCTTTATAAAAACATAAAAGGCTCAGCATTAATTTAACGCTGAGTTTTTTTATTTTATTCTTTTCAAATACTAATTATCACTTGCAAACCACTCTGCAAAACTTGTATCAGTTTCTTGTAGTTTTATAGCATGGAGCTTAATGTTTTCTGGAAGTCTGTTTTTAATTTTTGCAGCAAAATCAATCACCATCATTTCACTTGTTGGTTGATAATCTACCAAAATAACATGATGATCCCTTTCCTTTAATTCTTTAGCCAACTCAATATGAGGTGTGTTTTTATTAAATACGGTAGCATGATCAAAAACATCAACAATCTCTTCTTTTACAATTTTCTTTAAATCTGTAAAATCAATTACCATTCCGTATTTCACATTCGAATTGTCAGTAATAGGTTGCCCCATTACAGTTACAGAAAGCTTATAACTATGACCGTGAACATTTTTACATTTACCATCATAACCATATAAAGCATGGCCTGTTTCGAAACTAAATTGCTTTGTGATTCTAATATTACTCACTATCTTTTGTGTTTTTTATTACCTCTGTATTTATTGTAAAAATATACAATTGCTACTCCTGCTGCTAAAATGGCAAATAAATAATCTCCACCCATAATTTACGTTTTTTATTCGCCAAAAGTACGAATTTGTTTTGCAATTTTTGTTAATAACCATACGAAACCTATAGAAATAACTACTCCTACGGCTATTGATAATATCGGATTATGATAAATCCATCCACCCAATTCATATCCTATTTTATAACTTTCTGTTTCTTCCATCTGTTTACTTAAAAAAGATTTTTATTTTTTGAACTTTGCCAATGCTTTTTTAGTGAAGTCAGATAATACTAACTTACCCGACGTTTCGGCTCTTTCTATTAATAATTCTTGCCAGTGTTCAGTTCCTTTCCACAATGCACTTTTCATTTCTGATAATGCTTCTGGATTATAAGAAGCCAATTTTTCAGTGAAAATTACTAACTCATTATCTAAATCGGTAATTGAATCAAAAACACGAGCATATAAACCTTTCTCTTTTGCCCAATAAGCATTTTTCCAATTAGAAGCATCTAATGTTAATTCCGCCAAACCACTCACGCTAATTTTACGCTCTACGGCAGGCGCAATTACAAACGGACCAATACCTATTGTAAATTCAGATAGTTTAATAGAAGCATGCTCAGTTGCTAATACGTAATCACAAGCTGCTGCTAAACCAACTCCGCCGCCAACAGTTTTTCCTTGCACACGCCCTACAATTAATTTAGAACAACGGCGCATTGCATTTAGCACGTTTGCAAAACCTGAAAAGAACTGTTTTCCATCTTCCAAATTGTCAATTGTAACTAGCTCATCAAAAGAAGCACCCGCACAAAAAGCGCGATCTCCTTCTGATTTTAACACCACAATCGCCACGGCTTCATTAACTGATAATTTATCGAACTCGTTTGCTAAACGTGCTAATAACTCACTCGGAAACGAATTACTTGCCGGATGCCCGAATTCAATAGTCGCTATTTTATTTTCTATATGAGTATACAAACTTCCGTTTTCTCTTGTTGTGGTCATACTTAATTATTTTAATTTCAAAATTACACTTTTTGTGATCGTGATAAAAACGTATTTCTAAATTTAAAAATTAAGGGTACTCCACGAGCAATTATCCAAGCAAAAAAAGCTATCCAAATAGCATGCAATTTATAGTCTACCGAATCAAAAAATAATAAAACCGGAATAAAAACTAATCCTGTTGAAAGTAATAATACATTTCTTAAATATTTCATTTCTCCCATTCCCTTAAACATTCCGTCATAAATAAAGGCTATCGAACAAATTGGCTGCATTACTAAAATAATCCAAAACGTATTATAAAACTCTGTTAACACCTCTTGTTCTTGCGTAAAAATATTTCCTATAAAATTATAAAAACCGAATCCTACAAGTGCCAAAAAACTACCAAATGCAAAACCATAAATAATAAGCTTATTACCTAATTTAACCAAATTCGTAAAATCCTTTGCGCCTGATAATTTTCCTGATAATATATTTCCTGCGGATGAATAACCATCAATCATAAAGGCGCCCATTAACCATAAATTAAGTCCGATTGTATAAGCGGCGATATATTCTTTTCCGTAAGAAGCAGCATAAGAAGTCGCAAAATACAATGCTGTATTTAAAGCGATCGTACGTACAAATAGGTTTAAAATCATGTTTATAAACCTCGGAATTTCTTTGTTAAAAGGCAATTTTAGTTTTAGTGAAATTTCGGTTTTTGTTACTAATAAATATCCAGAAATAAGTGCCATAACAACTTGTGCAATTACACTTGCATAGGCAGCTCCTGTAATATTCATTGCGGGTATATAACCATCAATACCGTATACCAAAACAACATCAAATATTATATTTACACCAGTACCAATAATGGCAATTAACATCGGGTAATAGGTATTTTGTAAACCTCTAAAAGTACCAAAAACAGCAATTACAAATAGCGTAAACGGAAAACCAAAAACACGTATTTTGTAATATTCAATCGCATATTCTAAAATAGTACCTGAAGCATTGTAAAACTGGAATATTTCTTTCGTAAACGGATAACTGATTCCTAAAATAATTAAACTAGTAATTAATATTATAACAATAGCTTGTGCTGGTAAATTTTTAACCTCGTCTAATTTATTTGCCCCAACATATTGTGAAATGATAGACGAAATTCCGCTACGAGCTTGCCCGAAAACCCAAATAAGCATCGATAAAAAAGCACCTACAATTCCGATTGCAGCAATACTTTCTGTAGCATTGAAATCAATATTTCCTACAATTGCCAAATCTGTCGTAGATAATAAAGGCTCAGCAACTCCTGCTATTAAAGCCGGAAAAGCTAGTTTATTTATTCTTTTAAAACTTATATCGTAACTCATACTTTTTTATTATCAGCAAAAGAACAGCTATTATAGTACATAAAGAAGCAAATTACTTAAATTAACGTATTTTAAATATCTTTGTATATTACTAACCATATCAACACTTTAAAACTACTAAAAACATTTTATGAAACATCTATTAGTTCCTATTGGCTCAACAGACAACTCAATAAACACCTTGCAATATGCCATAGATTTTGCTGAAGCTGTGAATGCAAAAGTATTTGTAATGCGCGCTTATAAAGTATTATCTAAAGCGGGTACGTTTGTAAATGCGGATGACACCATGCAGCGAGAAACCAATTTATATTTACGCACAATGATTAATGCTGTTGATAGAAAAAATGTAACTATAAAAATGATTTCTGCTAAAGGAAATGTGTTAGAAAGTATTACTTCTATAAACAGAGAATTAAATATCGATTTAATTATTATGGGACCTAAAAGTAATTCTATTAAAGAAGAAATGTTTTTAGGAAGTACCTCTGGTAGTATTTTAAAACAAACTGACATTCCTATGTTAGTTATTCCTGAAGGATATAAATTCTCTCCTATAAAATCTGTTTTAACAGCTTTTAAATCGGGGGTTATGAATAAAAAAAATGTATTAGATCCGTTGCATAAAATTTTAGAAACTTTTGTTGCTTCATCTAATTTATTGTTGGTAAAAACACCTGATTATACCGAAGAAGATTTAGTTTTAGATAGCGAATTAAAAAGAGGCCAAAATAATTTAACAGTTACAGAAAACGCAACTACTTTTCTAGGAGTTTTAGAGCATTTTCAATCTCATAATCCTGATTTATTATGTGTTTTTAGAAGAAAACGAGGTTTTTTTCAAAAACTATGGAAAAAAAACTCAATTCAAAAAAAGGAATTTCATTGTAATATTCCTGTTTTAGTTTTAAGAGGGAAGTTATAACATTAACAAACTGTTTAGAGATTTTTTAAACCGTCATTCTGAACTTGTTTCAGAATTAAATCATACCGATAACTAATTTGTGTGAGAACCTGAAATAAATTCAGGTTGACGGAAATTTATCTTTCTAAACAGTTTTATTTTTTCACCAACATTCGCTTAATTTCATTCAGCTTCATTAAAGCTTCTATTGGCGTAAGAGTATCAATATTTGTCGCTAAAATTTCATCACGAATATCTTCTAATAAAGGGTCATCTAACTGAAAGAAACTCATTTGCATATCTTCGTGTTGGCTATCTTTTAAAACCTCTTTCACTTCTTTATGAGCGTTATTTTCTTCTAATTTTTTAAGAATTTTTTGCGCTCTACTAATTACCAAATTAGGCATTCCTGCAAGCTTCGCAACATGAATACCAAAACTATGATTACTACCACCCGCAACCAATTTACGTAAGAAAATAATACTATCTTTTAATTCTTTTACTGATACATTAAAGTTTTTAATTCGCTTAAATGTAGTAGTCATTTCATTTAATTCGTGATAATGCGTAGCAAATAACGTTTTCCCTTTTGATGGATGCTCATGTAAATATTCGGCAATAGCCCAAGCAATTGAAATTCCGTCGTAAGTAGAAGTTCCTCTACCAATTTCATCTAACAATACTAAACTACGTTCAGAGATATTATTTAAGATTGATGCTGTTTCGTTCATTTCAACCATAAAAGTAGATTCTCCCATCGAAATATTATCACTCGCTCCTACTCTGGTAAAAATCTTATCAACAATACCAATTCGAGCATTCTGAGCCGGAATATAACTTCCCATTTGTGCTAACAAAACTATCAAGGCTGTTTGGCGTAATATTGCCGATTTACCCGACATATTGGGACCCGTAATCATGATTATTTGTTGCTGATTACGATTTAACACCACATCGTTTGCAATATACTCTTCGCCAATTGGCAATTGTTTTTCTATTACTGGGTGACGCCCATTTTTAATTTCGATATCTGTGCTGTCATCCATCATCGGACGCACATAGTTGTTATTTATCGCCAATTGAGCAAAAGACAATAACACGTCTATCTTTGCAATATTTTGAGCATTTTGCTGTACTGGCTTTACAAAGCCAATAATAAACTGCACCAATTTCGCAAAAATATCTGCTTCTAATTGCTGAATTTTTTCTTCGGCTCCTAATATTTTTGTTTCGTATTCCTTTAACTCTTCGGTAATATAACGCTCAGCATTTACCAAAGTTTGCTTACGAATCCACTCTTCAGGAACTTGATCTTTATACCTATTTCGAACCTCTATATAATAACCAAAAACGTTGTTAAAAGCTATTTTTAAACTCGTAATACCCGTTCGTTCTATTTCACGAGCTAACATTTTATCTAAATATTCTTTACCTGAATTAGAAATACTTCGTAGTTCATCTAACTCGGCAGAAACACCGTTTGCAATAGCGTTTCCTTTACTAATATTTACAGGCGCTTCCTCTAAAACTGAAGTTGTTATTTTATCAATTAATAGTTTACAATCGTGTAATTGCTTTCCTATTTCTTGTACTGTTTTGTTATTCGTTTTTTCTGCGGATGTTTTTATCGGTAGAATAGCTTTTAACGAGTTTTTTAATAAGATAACCTCTCTCGGAGAAACCTTACCCGTGGCTACTTTCGAAATCAACCTTTCGATATCTGAAACCTGATTTAATTGATACGCAACGGTTTCGAAAAAAGCATCATTATCTATTAAAAACTTTACCAACTCATGGCGTTTTTTAATCTGCTCTAAATCTTTTAACGGTAATGCTAACCAACGTTTTAACAAACGCCCCCCCATAGGAGAAATTGTTTTATCAATTACGTTTAATAACGAAACAGCATTTACATCGTTTCCGCCGTACAACTCTAAGTTTTTAACGGTAAAACGGTCCATCCACACATAATTATCTTCAGCAATTCTGCTTATCGATTGAATATGCTCTATTTTATTGTGTTGTGTTTCTGATAAATAATGCATCGCCGCCCCACCCGCAACAATACCTTGTTCTAATTCTTCAACTCCAAATCCTTTTAAGTTTTTAACCTTAAAATGATTGCTTAATAATTCGTTTCCGTATTCCTTTTGAAAAACCCAATCTTCTAAATAAAAAGTATGAAAACGATTGGTGAAAAATTCTAAAAATCGCTGTTTATTTTTTTTCTCAACCAAAACTTCACTTGGCGTAAAGTTTTGCAGCAGTTTATCGATATACTCTTCGTTTCCTTGCGCAATTAAAAACTCTCCTGTAGAAACATCTAAAAAAGAAACACCTACTAATTTTTTGCCAAAATGTATTGCAGCTAAGAAATTATTTGACTTCGATTGTAATACCTCATCATTTAAAGCAACACCAGGAGTAACCAATTCGGTAACACCACGTTTTACAATCGTTTTTGTCATTTTAGGATCTTCTAGCTGATCACAAATAGCAACACGTAAACCCGATTTTACTAATTTAGGCAAATAGGTATTTAACGAGTGGTGTGGAAAACCAGCCAAAGCAGTTTCGCTTTCGCTACCGGCACCTCTTTTTGTTAAAATAATTCCTAAAATCTTAGATGCTTTTACTGCATCTTCACCAAAGGTTTCGTAAAAATCTCCCACTCTAAACAGTAACATTGCATCCGGATATTTAACTTTAATTCCGTTGTATTGTTGCATTAGTGGAGTCACCTTTTTTGCCTTTGTTTTTGCCAACTTTTTAGATTTTTTCAATTAGTTTTGCGAAGATAAATATTCGATTTTAAAGTTAACATTATTTATGAGAAAACTAAAAAATAGTGAGTTAGGTAGAATTACGGTTGATGAGTTTAAACAAACCGAAAAAACACCCATCATTGTCGTGTTAGATAACATCCGTAGTTTAAATAATGTAGGATCGGTTTTTAGAACTTCGGATGCTTTTTTGATTGAAAAAATATATCTCTGTGGTATTACCGCTACCCCACCAAATAAAGAAATTCATAAAACAGCGTTAGGAGCTACTGAATCTGTTGCTTCGGAATATGTTGAAAACACGATTGAGTTGGTTAAAAAACTTAAACAAGATAACGTTAAAGTATTGGCCATCGAGCAAGCTGAGAATAGTACGAAGCTAAATAAATTCACTCCCGATGCTAACCAGAAATACGCTGTAGTAATGGGTAATGAAGTAAAAGGAGTACAACAAGAAGTTGTTTCTGCTGCCGATTTTTGTATTGAAATTCCGCAATTAGGCACCAAACATTCTTTAAACATCTCTGTTAGTTGCGGCGTTGTACTTTGGGATTTATTTAATAAGATGACTTCATAGTATGTCATTACGAAGAGGAACGAAGTAAACTCTGTAACTAGAACTCAAAAGTTACAGATTGCTTCGTGCCTCGCAATGACGAGGAAAATTAAATTCGAAATGACGGAAATACAAAATAACACGTCATTACGAGGAAGAATGACGAAAGGTTAAAAAACAATGACGAAAACACAAAACACAGCACGTCATTACGAGAGAGGTACGAACGAAGTAATCTCTTCATTAAAAACTCCTAAGCTAAAGATTGCTTCGTGCCTCGCAATGACGTAAAAGGTTTAAATCGCAATGACGAAAACACAAAACAGCACGTCATTACGAGAGAGGAACGAACGAAGTAATCTCAACATTCAGAACGCAAAAGCTACAAATTGCTTCGTGCCTCGCAATGACAAAAGGTTAAAATCGCAATGACGAAAACACAAAACGCAGCACGTCATTACGAGGAGGAACGACGAAGTAATCTGCTACATTTATAACTAATAAGTTAAAGATTGCTTCGTGCCTCGCAATGACGAAAAAGGTTTAAATCGCAATGACGAAAACACAAAACACAGCACGTCATTACGAGGAGGAACGAAGTAATCTCTTCATTCAGAACGCAAAAGCTACAGATTGCTTCGTGCCTCGCAATGACGTAAAAGGTTTAAATCGCAATGACGAAAACACAAAAAAGCACGTCATTACGAGAGAGGTACGAACGAAGTAATCTCAACATTCAGAACGCAAAAGCTACAAATTGCTTCGTGCTTCGCAATGACGTAAAAGGTTAAAAAACAATGACAAAAACACAAAACACAGCACGTCACTACCAGGAAGAATGACGAAGTAATCTCTTCATTCAGAACGCAAAAGTTACAGATTGCTTCGTACCTCGCAATGACAAAAGGTTAAAAAGCAATGACATAAACACAAAACACAGCACGTCATTACGAGGAGGAACGAATGAAGTAATCTCAACATTCAGAACGCAAAAGTTAAAGATTGCTTCGTGCCTCGCAATGACGTAAAAGGTTTAAATCGCAATGACGAAAGGTTAAAAAACAATGACGAAAACACAAAACGCAGCACGTCACTACCAGGAAGAATGACGAAGTAATCTCTTCATTCAGAAAACATAACTAACAGATTGCTTCGTGCCTCGCAATGACAAAAGGTTTAAATAGCAATGACGAAAACACAAAACAGCACGTCATTACGAGAGAGGAACGAATGAAGTAATCTCTTCATTAAAAACTCCTAACCTAAAGATTGATTCGTACCTCGCAATGACGAAAGGTTAAAAACGCAATGACACACAGAAGACAACATCATAAAAAGCAGTTAATTCTTTGTGTTTTTATTTTAAACATCTTAATTTAGTTGCCTTAATTAGTTCCCCACTAAAATTTTAAATTAAAAACTATTACTATGGAAAACAAAAATTTACAAGAAGTGGCAATGACTTTAAGCCCAGATACAGATAACCCAAAAACAGGTGGAGGAAACGATACTGGTGGCATTGGCAGTGGAGGAACAGGAGGCACCGGTGGTGGTGGTGGTGGTAGCCAAGGTGGCGATGGTAAATAAACTTATTTATAACACCCTGTTTTAAACAAGGTGTTTTTTTTATTTTATGACTAAAAATTTTCTCTTATTTTCTCTTGTTCTCTTTATTCAATTTTCTTTTTCACAAAATAGAGAGATAGATTCTGTTAATTTCTATTTAAAAAAGGTAGATAATGTTTATGGTCCCAAAAACATTCCTTTGCTTAAAAAAGCAGCTTTTTATGCTAATGAATCTGGTATTGATTCTTTAATAAAAAAAACTAATTTCAAATTAGGTACTAATTCTTATTTTAGTAACTCAACAGAAAACCTTCTTTTTGCCAATAAAAACATTAATAAACTTTTCTTAAAAAACAAAGATTCTACTTTACTAGCAAAACACCTACACTTTAAAGCTTTAGAACAAAAAATTTTATTAAACATTGATAGTGCTTTTTTTTATTATCATCAATCTAAAAATATCTCAAAAAATTTAAAAGACTCTTTAGCTGTAGGTAGGCGTTTACTAAGTCTTTCTTATTTGCAACGTGAAGCAAGAGATTATTTAGGTGGTGAAGTAAGTGCTATAGAAGCCTTACAATATTTAGAACCTATTCAATCGGATAAATATTTAGAAAGAAATTATACTATTTTAGGTTTAGTCTCAGATGAACTAAATCAAAAAAAAGAAGCTTTATTTTATTATAAAAAAGCATTAACATATAATAAAATAAACAATAACAATATTGGGTATTTAAATATTATAAATAACACAGGTTTTCTTTATCAAAATCAAAACAAGCATCAAGAAGCTATACCCTATTTTAAAAAAGGATTAGCTTTTGATAGTATTAAAGAAAAATACCCAATACAATATACTTTACTATTAGAAAATTTAACTGCTAGCAATTTTTTATTGGGTAATAAAACAAATGCATTAAAACAGTATAATGAGGTTTTAAAAATTAGAGAGAACAATAATAATCTTAGTAATGCTAGTATTACACTTATAAATATTTCTAACTATTACAAAGATATTAATCAAAATAAAAAAGCGCTCTTTCATTCAAATAAAGCATTGAAATATGCCAAGCAAACACATAATAACAAAAAATGGTTAGAAGCTTTAAAAAACCTTTCAGCCTTAACAACAGGTGAGCAATCAAAAAGCTACCTACAACAATACATTAAACTTAATGATAGCTTGTTTACTAAAGAGCGTCAACTAAAAAATCAGTTTGCTAAAATTAGGTACGAAACTGATAAAAAAGAAAAAGAAAACACTGTTTTAAAATCTGATAATGAGAAGAAGGAAGTAGAAATTACTTATCAAAAACAACAAAAAACTATTGGCTGGTTGGCGGCTGCAAGTGGCTTGTTATTATTTGGTGTGAGCATCTTATTTTTCTTCTTTAGAAAAAGAAAACTATTATACTTGGCGCAGTTAGAAAGAGTACGAGCTAGGGAACACGAGCGACAGCAAATTGCAAAATCATTGCACGATGAGGTGGCTGGAGATTTGCGTTTATTACATCAAAAATTAGAAAAATCTAATTTATTAGAAGAAGCAAAAAAACTTGATACTGTTAAAGAAAACGTACGTAATTTATCGCACCAATTAAGTAGTATTAGTTTTGGTAAAGTTTCTTTTAAAGACCAAATAATTAACTTAGTAAGCGATTATTTCGAACTAGATTTTAGAATAACTGTTGCAGGTTTACAGGAAAACCAATGGCATACCATAAACGATGCTATTAAACGCTTACTATATTTAAGCACTCGAGAAAGTATTCAAAACAGTAAAAAATACGCACAAGCAAGTAAAATAAGTATCGATTTTACAGTACATAAAAAATATGTACATTTGACTATTACTGATAATGGTATTGGTTTTGATACCGCTATTAGTAAAAAAGGAATTGGTTTACAAAATTTACAAGAACGTGTTGAAGAGTTAAATGGAACTCTAAACATTGAAAGCGAAAAAGGTAACGGAACCAAAACTAGCATACAAATCCCCATAAATGTCTGGACAAACAAAAATACTTTTAGTTGATGACCATCAATTAATTATCGAAGGAATTATTTCTTATCTAAAAGATATCGATAATTTAGAAATAGAAACCGCAAATTCTTGTGATGAAGCCTTTTCTAGAATAAAAACAACACTTCATAGCAATCCATTTCATATTGTTTTTACTGATTTAAGTTTCGATAACAATAACGGAAATGTTATTTTAGATGGAGGTGAGGCTTTAATAAAAGCTATTAAAAACGAAGGAATCAATATAAAAACTGGAGTAATTACTGGTCATTCAGAAACCAATCGTGTTTTTAATGTTATTCATAATTTAAATCCGTCTGCTTATATTTTAAAAGGAAATTGCAGTACAGATGAATTAACCTTTGCTATTCAAAAAATGTTAAAGGATGAAATATATTATACACATGAAATACATCAAAAACTTTTAAAAAGAGCATTAGTTGAAATTCAAATGGATGATGTTGCTATTCAAATTTTAAAAGAACTGCCAAACCATGCTAAAATTGCAAATTTAGAGGGTGTTGTAAAAAAAACTGACGGTTCTTTAGTTAAAGTTCGCTCTATAGAAAGTAAACTAGCAAAACTTCGAACCGATTTACAAGCACATAACAATACCGACTTAGTACTAAAAGCTAAGGAATTAGGTATTGTAGATTAATTTTTGCGGTAATTTACACTTTTTACTGCGGTAATCCCCTACACAAAGCAAAATAAGCAATATATATTTGCTGTAGAATTTAATATTCTATGGGAAGATTCTGAAAAAGAAACAATTTGTAAAAAACACCTATCACTGCTATTGATAGGTGTTTTTATTTTTAATAAGTAACAAAAATAGCATTGCGGTAATACACATTTTTTATTGCGGTAATCCCTTTTATAGAATAAAAAAAGCACTATATATTTGTCACATCAGATTTCGTGAATATGGGGATATAACGAAAGATGGTATTTAAGGGATAAACTAAACCTTCTAGAAAACTCTAGAAGGTTTTTTCATAAACAACTAAAAAACAACTACTTATCCGGAAAACTACATTTTTTCTTACGGTAATCCCCTTTCTAAAATAAAATAGCCACTATATATTTGTAATGTTCTTTTGAACAAAACTTAAGGGGTATTAATTAATAACTTAAAAAAATGGGGATTTTTTTACTTAAAAAAACTACAGTGATTTTAAACGACTTTTTATCAACTTTATCTGAACTAGGTAAAGGTGCTGGGTATGCTTTAAAACATTAGTAGCAATTAAAAATGGGATAAAAACCTTCTTGATAAAATTATCAAGAAGGTTTTTTATTTGCCAAATTTTAAATTGTAAATTGCTTCCTTTAACTACTCATTACAATTTAAATGGCAAAATACATTGTTGCGTTAGATCAAGGTACAACGAGCTCTCGTTCGGTAATTATTAACGAGTCTGGAGAAATAATTGCAATGAATCAGCAAGAATTTAAACAAATTTTCCCACATTCTGGCTGGGTAGAACATAATGCTGAAGAGATTTTAGAAACTCAATTATCAACATTTAAAAAAGCGATTAAACAAGCTAAAATTCTTCCTTCTGAAATTGTAGGTATTGGTATAACCAACCAAAGAGAAACGACTGTTGTTTGGAACAAAAAAACAGGTAAACCTATATACAATGCTATTGTTTGGCAAGACAAACGAACTGCTAATATTTGCGAGCAATTAAAGAAAAAAGACTTAGAAAACTATGTACGTAAAACTACGGGCTTAGTAATAGATAGTTATTTTTCTGCCACTAAAATAAATTGGATTTTAAATAACGTTAAAGATGCTAAATTAGAAGGCGATAAAGGAAATTTATTATTCGGAACTATTGATACTTGGTTACTTTGGAATTTAACCAACGGTAAAGTTCATGCTACAGATTACAGTAATGCTTCTCGCACCATGCTGTATGATATTAAAAATTTATGTTGGGATGAAAAATTATTAAAAGAACTCAATATTCCTATCAAAATGTTACCTGAAGTAAAACCCTCTTCACATCATTTTGGAAACTATGAATTAGATGGATATCAAATTCCGATTGCAGGAATTGCTGGTGACCAACAAGCTGCACTTTTCGGACAAGCATGTTTTAGTAAAGGTGAAGCTAAAAACACTTACGGTACCGGCTGTTTTATGTTGATGAATACTGGTGAAAACCTTGAATATTCTAAAAACGGATTATTAACAACCATTGCTTGGGGAATTGATAATAAAATATACTATGCTCTTGAAGGAAGTGTGTTTGTTGCAGGCTCAGCAATTCAGTGGTTACGTGACGGATTACAAATTATTAGCAATGCCGAAGAAAGTGAAGCTTTAGCCAAAGAGATTAAAGGAGAAAACCCTGTATATGTCGTTCCTGCTTTTGCTGGTTTAGGTGCCCCATATTGGGATATGTATGCACGTGGTGCTATCTTCGGATTAACCAGAGACACAGGTAAAAACCATTTAGTAAAAGCTACTTTAGAATCTCTTGCCTACCAAACTAAAGATATTTTAGAGGTAATGCAAAAAGATAGTGAAGTTGAATTAACTTCTTTAAAAGTTGATGGCGGTGCTTGCGCTAATGATTACTTAATGCAATTTCAAGCAGATATTTTAAACACAAAAGTTGAACGACCAGAGATTATTGAAACCACCATTATGGGAGCCGCTTATTTAGCTGGTATTTCTGTTGGTTTATGGAAACAAGAGGATATTTTAAATAGGCGAAAAATTAACAACACCTTCGCTCCTACTTTTCCTTCAGAAAAAAGAGAAAAATTATATGCAAAATGGCAAAAAGCTGTTGAACGTACTAAAGACTGGGAAGAATAATAAAAAATTATGGCTAAATTTTACAATAAAATTACTTCTAGAATTCAAAAATTTATTGAAGCACAAAAAGTTTTTTTTGTAGCAACTGCTGCTAAAGACGGACGCATAAACCTCTCTCCTAAAGGAATGGATTCTTTTCGGGTATTAAACGAAAATCGCGTTGCCTGGCTAAATGTTACGGGAAGCGGAAATGAAACCTCAGCTCATTTATTAGAGAACGGAAGAATTACTATTATGTTTTGTGCTTTTGAAGGCGCTCCAAACATTTTACGTTTGTATGGAAAAGCAAAAGAAGTATTGCCAAATGATAGTGACTGGAATGAATTAATTAGTCAATTTCCTAAACTATCAGGAACTCGACAAATATTTGATGTAACTATTGAAAGTGCACAAAATTCATGCGGCATGTCAATCCCTTTTTACGAATACAAAGAAGAACGCAACGAACTGTTAGATTGGGCAGATGACATAGGAGAAAGTGGTATTGAGCAATACTGGGAAGATAAAAACCAAACTAGTATTGACGGATTAGATACTAAATTTAAAGAATAATCCTAATTATGATTTAACTATTGTATTGGCCCATGTTTATGGTAACTTTGCATAAATTTTTAGAAATGGATGTGTTTTTTCTAATCTTATCACTAGTTCTTATTTTTTTAAACCTATTGCCGTTTGTAAAAAATCAGCATTGGGCTTTTCGTGTTCCTGAATTTATTAAAATACAACTATTAATTCTTCAAATAATTGTAAGTATTGGTCTTTTTGTTTTTTCTGATAGAAACAAGTGGTTTTGGTTAATTTTAATATTTCAAATTATTTTAATTATTTACAACATCTATCTTTTAGCTCGTTTTACTAAGTTTTATAAACGCGAAAAGAAAAGCATGACTGATTCACAAAGCTTTAAAGTAATTTCTGCTAATATTTATCAGTTTAATACTCAGTTTAAAAAGTTTAAAGAATTTATCCGAAGTGAAAAACCTGATTTTTTTGTTACCATCGAAAGTAATAAAGATTGGGAACTTGAAATGCGTAGCCTAGAAAGCGATTATCCTTATACCGAAAAAATAACGCTAGAAAACACCTACGGAATGCATTTTTATGCAAAAATTCCTTTTCAAGAAATAAAGACACACTATTTTATTGCAAATGACATTCCGAGTATTGAGGCTCATTTTAAAACAAAAAATGGAGAAGGTTTTGTTGTTTTTTGTGTGCACCCACCGCCGCCGAGTCCAACCGAAGAAGAAACTTCTAAAGAACGTGATGGCGATTTAATGTGTATTGCAAAACGAGTTAAAGAAATTAAAAAACCAACGCTTGTTGTTGGTGATTTTAATACTGTTTCTTGGTCTAGAATTGCCGATTTGTTTCGTAAAAATAGTGGCTTAATTGATGGTAGAAATGGTAGAGGTATTCTTGCTTCTTATCATGCTAAATATTGGTTTTTTAGAGCTCCTTTAGATTTAGTTTTTCACAGCACTTCTATTATTATAAAAGAATTACGCCTTTTAGGGTATATAGGTTCTGATCACTTTCCTATTTGTTGTGTTTTTAACATCAGTTCTTCTGTCATTAACAATATAATTGAAACAACTACAAAAGAAGAAGATAAAGAAACTGCTGAGCTAATTTATAATGGTAAAAAAGAAAATAGCAACAACCGATCTAAATAATATTTTTGACTGATTAAATTAGAAACAATATAATTACATTTTTTTCTTTAAAACTTCATAAATCATCATTAGAAATAAAACTATTTTCTAATCAACTATTTCTAAAACCTGATAAAAATCATATTTTACAGTTAATCTTATGTTTATTTTTGAAATAAATATAAATAACTATGATACAATTAGTTAAGACCCCTTTAGTTTCTTGGACAAACGGCACCTTTATGATTGCCATTTTTGGTCTTGTTTGCCTAGGTTTAGTTATAACTCTTTTAATACTTATAAGCAGTGGTAAGAAAAAAGAATAATTTTTTGTAGCAATAATTATAATAGTTAATTATTAGAAGGAGTGCTCTATTTATATGTTGGTGGTTAAACTTTTAGGGTACTTCTTCTTATTTTATAATAGTTAATTTAAAGAGAGGTGTTCTGGTTATATTCTGGAGAGAATTAGTAATTAGAACATTTCTTTTTTTATTTAAACGCATTTAAACCTGTAATATCTAAGCCAGTAATTAATAAATGAACATCATGTGTTCCTTCATAGGTAATTACGCTTTCTAAATTCATAGAATGCCTCATAATAGAATACTCTCCTGATATTCCCATAGCTCCTAAAATTTGTCTTGCTTCTCTTGCTATCTTTATAGCCATATCAACATTATTACGTTTTGCCATAGATATTTGAGCCGACGTTGCGCGTCCTTCATTTTTTAAAACACCTAATCGCCAAGTTAAAAGTTGTGCCTTTGTAATTTCGGTAATCATTTCTGCTAATTTCTTCTGTTGCAACTGAAATTGCCCAATAGGCTTACCAAATTGTGTGCGTTCTTTTGCATAACGCAAAGCAGTATCATAACAATCCATTGCGGCACCTATTGCTCCCCAAGCAATTCCATAACGAGCAGCATCTAAACACAACAAAGGTGCTCCTAATCCAGATTTATTAGGTAGTAGGTTTTCTTTAGGAATTTTTACATTATCAAAAATAAGTTCTCCTGTAATTGAAGCTCTTAATGACCATTTATTGTGTGTTTCGGGTGTAGAAAAACCTTCCATACCTCTTTCAACAAGTAAACCATGAATGCGTCCTTCTTCATTCTTTGCCCAAACCACGGCAACATCACAAATTGGCGCGTTAGAAATCCACATTTTTGCACCATTAAGTAAATAATAATCTCCCATGTCTTTAAACTTAGTTTCCATTCCTGCCGGATTACTTCCATGGTTTGGCTCTGTTAAACCAAAACTACCCATCCATTCACCAGAAGCTAATTTTGGTAGATATTTTTTTCGCTGTGCTTCGTTTCCGTAATTATAAATTGGCCCCATTACTAACGACGATTGTACCGACGCTGTTGAACGAATACCACTATCGCCGCGCTCTAACTCTTGCATTATTAATCCGTAAGAAATTTGATCTAATCCTGCGCCACCATATTCCGTTGGAATGTAAGACCCAAAAGCACCAACCTCAGCTAAACCTTCTAATAATTGTATTGGAAACTTTGCTTCTTGCGATGCATCCTCTATTATTGGAGATAAATTTTTCTTTACCCATTCACGAGCAGTATCTCTAACAAGTTTGTGTTCATCGGTTAACAAATCATCAGTTTGATAATAATCTGGTGCTTGAAATAAATCGGCTTTCATAGGTTTGTGTTAAAGTTAATTACTAATGCGAGTAAATATCGATGGATCGAAAATTAATTACAGTAGTTTTATTTAAAAGTATTGATTCAAAAATACTCAAAAAAATGGTTTTTAGTATCGATTTATGTATGTTTGTAATAGATGAGATTTACGCTAGGACAACAAGAA
Source organism: Tenacibaculum sp. AHE14PA (assembly GCF_019278465.1). Classification (GTDB taxonomy): domain Bacteria; phylum Bacteroidota; class Bacteroidia; order Flavobacteriales; family Flavobacteriaceae; genus Polaribacter; species Polaribacter bernardetii. The sequence continues at coordinate 2,258,739 of NZ_CP058983.1, forward strand.
CGATTAAAGAGCAAAAAGCTAATAGAAAAGCTATATGAAGAAGGGAAATCTATAAAAGTTTTTCCACTACGAATGGTGTATATACAAACTGAACATACTTCTAAATTTCCTGTTCAGGTAGGGGTTTCTGTGCCTAAAAGAAATTTTAAAAGTGCTGTGGATCGAAACCGCATAAAACGATTACTTAGAGAAACCTACCGAAAAGAGAAACACACTGTTTATAACGCTGTAAATCAACCTCATGTATTTATGATTTCTTATATTGCAAGAGATGAATGGACGTATGCTGATATAGAACGTAAAATGCAGAAATTATTAACACTTTTTGTTGCAGAAACTACCAAGGATGAAAAATAGAAAAGTACTTTTTTTTAGCGCTCTTATTATCATTTCATTGTTATTCTCATTTCAATCTCGTTTTTTTGAAATAGCGAAGCAAATAGAGATTTACAACAACTTATTTAAGGAGTTAAACATTAATTATATTGATGAAATTAACCCTGGTGAGTTGACTAATAAAGCCATAAAAAATACTTTAAAAAGTTTAGATCCTTACACTAATTTTTACGACGAACAAGAAGTGGAAGATGCACGAATTCGCCGTGAAGGGGAATATGGTGGCATCGGAATTACTACTTTTTACACAAAAAAAGGAATTGTTATTGCCGAGGTTTACAAAGGTTTTTCTGCGGATAAAGCAGGTTTAAAAGCCGGTGATATTATTACCACTGTAAATGATCAAAAATTGGTTGAATTAGAGAAAAGTCAATATTCTCAAATGATAAAAGGAACCCCTAATAAAGAGCTTTCTTTAATTATTCTTAGAAACAATATTGTTAAAAAAATCAGCTTAAAGCTAGATAAAGTTATTGTAAATCCGGTGCCTTTTTACGATATGATTGATGCCGAAACCGGATACATTATTTTAACACGATTTACAAGCCAGAAAGCAACACAACAGGTTTCTAAAGCTTTTAGCGAATTAAAAGAAAAGGGAATGAAAAAATTGGTTTTCGATTTACGTAGTAACCCAGGTGGCTCTTTATTCGATGCTGTAAATATTACTAATTTATTTATCCCAAAAGGATTAAAAGTAGTTGATACTCGAGGAAAAATTAAAAAAAATAGTAGAACTTATAAAACGAATCAAGAACCTTTAGACACTGAAATTCCTATTGTTGTTTTAATAAATGGGCGTTCTGCATCTGCTTCAGAAATTGTTTCTGGCGCTTTACAAGATTACGATCGCGCTGTAATTATGGGTGAACGTTCTTTTGGTAAAGGCTTAGTACAACGTTATTTTAAGCTAAATTACGGAACGCAAATGAAGGCTACTATTTCTAAATATTATACACCAAGTGGTCGTTGCATTCAGGAATTAGATTATGCTAATCGCGATGCTAAAACAGGTAAAGTACCGAAGTTTTCTGACGGAGCAGTAAATTTATTTACCACAAGAAATGGGCGAACTGTTTATGAAGGTGGCGGTGTTACTCCCGATATTAAAATGGACTTTTCTAAAAAAAATACAGTAACAAAAAAATTATTAAAATCGAGAGCTATTTTTAATTTTGCTACCGATTTTACAAATGAAAATCCCAATTTAAATACTGAAAATTATCTTTTTAAAACTACCGATTTCAATAACTTTAAAGAGTATTTATTAAACAAAGACACCGTTTTCGTTACTAAAGAAGAGCAATTATTTAAAACAGCATATCTTTCAGTAAAAAATAACGTTACTATTTTACCAGAATATAATGCTATTTCTCAAAAATTAAAAGAAGAAAAAGTTAGTAAAATAGCGTTAAACGAAGATGTTTTATCAAAAGAGATACAAAACGAAATTATAGAGCGATATACTTACAAAGAAGGCGTTTTTAAACATCAACTTAAAAATGATGAAACGATAAGTAAAGCAGTAGATTTACTTAAAAATCAAAAAAAATATAATACTATTTTAACCAAATAGTATCCACAACATATTTTGTATATTTGTGCTTTAAAAACAAATATGTCAAAACCCAATCATAAAGAACGTACCAGAGCCCAAGAATCTACCAATGCCATAGAAAAATTATATATTTCTATGCGTCATTTATTTAGTCGTGGTTTTTATAAACCAATGGGTATTTCTGGAGAAACATTACGTAAATCATTATTACAATTAAGACCTGAAATTTACGGATCGATTGCTGAAGACAAAACCGAATTAAACGGTTTAGTGTATATTATAGAGCGATTACCAGAAGGAATTGAAGAGTGCCAGTTCATTTACCTTACAGCTGATGAAGGTTATAGAAACTCTAAATTTAAAACAATTGTTCCTCCTAAAAGAAGAAGAAATTGTTACCGTATCGATAAAGATCAAATGAATATTGAAATTACACGTGGTCGTTCTGAAATTTACGATATTCTTACACACCTTACTTTCTTATTTATAGAATCTCATAAAATTAAAGATCGCGTTGTTATTGATAATGGCGAAGGTTTTATTAGAGAATGGGTGCATTTAGAAGAGGTTGTTTTGTATAATAAAACACTTACTGACGAAGAAAAAGATGTAATTGTTGTGCACCTTGGTAATATCTTAGGAAGAACGTACGACGAGGTTTACGATGCTTATAATACGTTTGCTACTGAAGAAAATCCGAATCGTTTTTTCCACCTTATTTATTGGTTAGGTAAACTAGCTATAAACGAAGCGCTTTTAGAACAAAAACGCTCTGTAAAATTTAGTTCTGTTTTAATTGAAGAAATCGGACATCATTTTTATGGTGAAATCTGGGCAAACAACATTAAAAAGAATCTTTTAGATAATAATTTACTAGAACGTCCTATTCATATTATTAGTGCCAATATGCACAGTGTTATGAATAGTATTTACGCACAAAACGCCTTACCAAAAGAAACGAAAAAGCATAAAGGCTTTGAGCTTTTTGAAGTATTAAGTAATGCGAATAGCCAACCTTTACAAAAGGCTGTTAAAAATTACGCATCAGAAAACGGATTAATCTATTTAAAAGATACTTCAGGAACCAATATCAACGTTCAGATTATTGATACTGATAAAATCGATTTCGATACAACTTCATACGACAAAGTAAATTCTGTCGGCGAAAAACCAGTAATTATTGTAATGGATTATGCTTTCGGAGAACAAGCATTTGAAACAATGGATGAATTATTGAAGCCATATAAATCAGGAAACACATCTACTCACTTAGATGTTCTTTCGGTTTCTATTATGGGTAAAGCTGGTATTTTAGAAGGTGGTAAAGGAGACATTATGATTCCTTCTTCACATATTTTTGAAGGTACTGCTGATAATTATCCGTTTAAAAACGAATTAGCAAAAGAAGATTTAGAAGACTTTGGTGTACAGGTTTTTGATGGAACGATGGTGAGTGTACTAGGAACTTCTTTACAAAATAAAGACTTACTTAAGTTCTTCCATGATTCTACCTGGAATGTTATTGGTTTAGAAATGGAAGGCGCACATTATCAAAAAGCAATTCAATCTGCTTCTAAAATTAGAGGAAACGTACGAGAAGATATTAAAGTAAGATACGCATATTATGCTTCAGATAACCCCTTAGAAACAGGTGCAACACTTGCTTCTGGAGGGTTAGGAATGAGCGGAGTAACACCAACCTATGCTATTACTCAAAAAATATTAGAGCAAATATTTTAGTAACAGTACAATCACAAATAAATTTTAAAAAGCCTTCTTTTAAGTAAAAAGAAGGCTTTTTTTGTTTTTTAGCTGATTTTTGAGAGTTGTTTTGCCTATAGCCTTTTTTCTTACTTTATATTTGCAATTACAACACAACAACACAACAACAATGAATATCTTAATTTTAGGATCTGGAGGTAGAGAGCATGCATTTGCTAAAAGCCTTTCAGAAAGTAACAAAACAAAAAAACTTTTTGTAGCACCTGGTAATGCAGGTACAAGTAAAGTAGCTACAAATATTACTATTAATCCTACTGATTTTAACAAAGTAAAAGAAGTTGTTTTAAAACACAATATTACGATGGTAGTTGTAGGCCCTGAAGCTCCTTTAGTTGCGGGTATTCACGATTTTTTCTTAGCAGATAACGACTTGAAAAACATTCCTGTAATTGGCCCTAAAAAAGACGGGGCTTTATTAGAAGGAAGTAAAGATTTTTCGAAGCAGTTTATGATAAAACACAACATTCCTACTGCAAAATACGAATCGTTTACAGCCGAAACTTTAGCTCAAGGAAAAAAATTCTTAGAAACTTTAGCACCTCCATACGTTTTAAAAGCTGATGGATTGGCAGCAGGGAAGGGAGTTTTAATTTTAACTGATTTAGCAGAAGCAAAATCTGAATTAGAAGAAATGCTTTCGAATCAAAAATTCGGAGAAGCTTCGTCTACAGTAGTTATCGAGGAGTTTTTAAACGGAATTGAACTCTCTGTTTTTGTTTTAACTGACGGAAAAAATTATAAAATTTTACCCTCTGCAAAAGACTACAAACGTATTGGTGAAGGTGATGCTGGCTTAAATACAGGCGGAATGGGCGCTATTTCTCCCGTTCCATTTGCTACAGATGATTTCTTACAAAAAATAGAAGAACTCGTTGTAAAACCAACTATAAACGGCTTACAAAAAGACGGAATTGATTATCGCGGATTTATTTTTATAGGATTGATGAACGACAACGGAAATCCATCTGTAGTAGAATACAATGTGCGTATGGGAGATCCTGAAACAGAGGTTGTTTTACCTAGAATTAAATCTGACTTGCTAGATTTATTTGAAGGTGTTGCAAATCAAACTTTGCATGAAAAATCATACGAAGTTACTTCTCAAACAGCTACAACGGTAATGTTAGTTGCTGGCGGTTATCCTGAGGCTTATGAAAAAGGGAAAGAAATTACTGGTTTCGAATCGGTAAATGATTCTATCGTTTTTCATGCCGGAACTACCCAAAAAGACGGAAAAGTAGTTTCTAACGGAGGAAGAGTTATGGCAATTACTTCTTTTGGAGATTCTATTAAAGAAGCGTTAGAAAAGTCCTATAAGAGTATTGATAAAATTTCTTTTGAAGGTATGAATTACCGAAAAGATATCGGGTTCGATTTAATGTAAAAATAAAACATATATATCTAAAAAAGCGTCACTTTAAAAGTGACGCTTTTTTTATATTTATTGATTAATCCCCCAATTATCAATATGAATTTCTTTGTGTGTTACACTGCAAATATCAGCAGAAAAACTAGTTAAATACATAACATTTGTACAGATTGCTTAAAATTTTGTGTCCCTGACAGAAACTATTATTTGTTTGGTTAAAAGAGCTATTAATAATTAGGTGAAAATTCTTTTATATTGCTTTTTCTAAAGTAAAAGAAAACTCAGAACCTCTACCGTAATCACTTTTTAGCAAAATAGTTTCGTGATGTGCTTCGATAATATGTTTTACGATAGATAAACCTAATCCTGAACCACCTTGTTCACGAGAACGACTTTGATCTACTCTATAAAAACGTTCGAATAAACGAGAAATATGCTCTTGTTTAATTCCCTCTCCATCATCAATTATTTTAATGATAAATTTATTAGGGTTATAGCTTTCAATACTTATTTTTGTAACACCACCTACTTTACCATATTTTATAGAGTTTACTACTAAATTAATTAAAACCTGCTCTATACGCTCTACATCTCCTTTAACAAAATGAGGAAAATCATATAGTTTATCAAACATTAAAGTAATATTTCTCTTCTTTGCCTTCATTTCAAAAAGATCAAAAACATTCTGAATAAGCTCTAAAATATTAAAGGTTTCTATATTCATTTTCATCCCCTCTGTTTCTAACTTAGCAATCATATCTAAATCTTTAATAATTGAGGTTAATCGCTCTACTCCTTTATTAGCTCTATTTAAATATTTTGTACGTATTTCTTCATCTTCAGCTGCGCCCTCAATCAACGTTAAAATATAACCTTGTACTGTAAAAAGTGGTGTTTTTAACTCGTGAGCTACATTTCCTAAAAAATCTCTTCTAAAACTATCTCTTTGGGTTAATACAGCTATTTCTTCACTTCTTTCCTCAACGTATTTTTGTACACTGTTAGTTAGTGCTTCAACATCTGTTGTTACATTTTTTCTTTCTAAATCGTTAACATCAAGAATAGATATATTTTCATATAATTTTTTTACTCTTTGATATATAAAATATTCGGCTCTGTACTGAATTATAAAAAATGAAATAACAAACATTACAATTCCGAATACAATAACGGCTCCAATACCTAATAAATTAATTAGAAGAAAGTAAGATAATAATGCTATTACTACTGAAATTGAAGTAGAATATAGTGCTGACCAGAGCGCATATCGGTATGTTTTTTTAATTTTCTTCATTATAAAAAAATAGATTGCTTGATAAGCAATCTATATAATTTTTTTGGTTTATTAATTATTTTTCTTCCTCTAAAACAAACTTATACCCAACTCCTTTCACAGTTTTAAAGAAATCATCTCCTATTTTTTCTCGAAGTTTACGAATGTGAACATCTATAGTTCTTCCTCCTACCACAACTTCATTTCCCCAAACACTATCTAAAATTACTTCTCTTTTAAATACTTTGCCTGGCTTTGATGTTAATAATGATAATAATTCGAATTCTTTTCGTGGTAAAGCTATCTTTTTATCACCTTGAAAAACTACATATTCATCTCTGTTTATAACAATATTGCCAACTTTCGTTGTAGCATCTTTTTCATCTGCTGTTTTTAAACGTCTTAAAAGAGATTTTACTTTACTTACTAATATTTTTGGTTTTACAGGTTTTGTAATATAATCGTCAGCGCCAGCATCAAAACCTGCCATTTGTGAGTAATCTTCTCCACGAGCTGTTAAAAAAGAAATAATTACATTCTCTAAAGATTTAATACTTCTTATTTTTTGACACGCTTCAATACCATCCATCTGAGGCATCATTATATCTAATAAAATTAAATGCGGACTTACTTTTTTTGCCAATTTAACTCCTTCTGCACCGTTGTTGGCTGTAAAAACTTGATACCCTTCTGATTTTAAGTTATATCCTACTATTTCTAAAATATCAGGCTCATCATCAACAAGTAAAATTTTAACATCATTCGTATTCATAGGTCATTTTATATTGTGTTACCCAAAAGTAACTATAATATTATAAATCTTGTACACTACTACTTAACTTAACATTCATTTAATCATTCATAAACCTTTGCTTAAATACTAATGTAACTAACAACTACAAGTTTTTCTTTTATAAGGAGGTTTTGTATCTTTAAAAAAAGAAATAAAAAATGCTAGATAAAATTAACTTACAGGATATCTTGTTTTTAGATATTGAAACGGTTCCTGAAGTAGAATTATTCTCTGATTTATCGGATGAAAAACAAAAATTATATGCTTTAAAAACACAATATCAACGGAAGGATGAAATTAATGTGGAAGATTTTTATTATCGTGCGGGTATTTGGGCTGAATTCGGAAAAATAATTTGTATTTCTGTCGGTTATTTCGTTGAAAATAATGGAACAGAACAATTTAGGATTACTTCTTTTTCTTCGGATGATGAAGGCGTTATTTTAAATGATTTTAAAGAATTGCTTGATAAACATTTTAATCAAAATAAACATTTATTATGCGCACATAATGGTAAGGAATTCGATTTTCCGTACATCGCACGCCGAATGATTATCAACCGAATTAACTTGCCTAAAAAACTAAATTTATTTGGTAAAAAACCTTGGGAGGTTCCGCATTTAGACACTTTAGAATTATGGAAATTTGGTGATTACAAACACTACACTTCTTTAAAATTATTAACCTCTATTTTAGGAATTCCTTCACCAAAACAAGATATTGATGGTAGCGAAGTAGCCAATGTGTATTACAAAGAAAAAAACTTACCGCGTATTATTCAGTATTGTGAACGTGATACCGTTGCTGTAGCGCAATTAGTTTTACGATTTTTAAATAAACCAATGCTCGCAGAAAAAGCTGTTGTTAAGGTTTAAGTTCTTATTATCTATTTTGATAAAACGCTGTCAATTCGAGTGAATTTTAAGATTGAAATGAGTAAAGTTTGTATCGAGAATAGGACTTTAGCTACATAACGAGTTCTCGATACGATTTTTTGCCAAAAAATCACTCGAACTGACATTCTAAAAACCTAGATTGTTATGTACAATTTTTATTGTGCTATTAAAATAAACCAATGCTCCCTGAAACAGCTGTTATTAAGGTTTAAAATTACATCTAGTTTTTATAATCAACCTTATAAAAAACAATACTATTCCCCTTCTATTTTCATAGAAAGCTCTAACCAACGTTCTTCTTTAGTTTCTAAATCATCTGATATTTGCTGAAGCTCTATTGATTTATCATTAATTTCCTCGGGTAAAAATTCAGCGTTATTAAATTTACCTTCAATAACTTCTTTCTTCTTTTGCAACCTTTCGATATCTTTTTCGAGTAAACCCCATTCGCGTTTCTCATCAAAACTTAAAGCTACTTTCTTAGCTGTTTTAACAGGCTTTACAACTTCTTTTTTTACTTCTCTTGCTTCTGTTACCTTAGAGTCTTCATAAGATCTAAAATCAGAGTAATTGCCAGGGAAATTTTCAATTTTTCCTTCTCCTCTAAATACAAATAAGTTATCTACAATTTTATCCATAAAATAACGGTCGTGAGAAACCACCATTAAGTTACCAGGATAATCTAGTAAGAAATTTTCTAATACATTTAGCGTTACAACATCTAAATCGTTGGTAGGCTCATCTAAAATTAAAAAGTTCGGATTCTGAATTAAAACCGCACATAAGTACAAACGTTTTTGTTCTCCTCCACTTAATTTTTCTACAAAATCGTATTGCTTTTTTTTATCAAAAAGAAAGCGCTCTAATAATTGACTTGCAGATATTTTTCGTCCTTTAGATAACGGAATATATTCTCCGAATTCTTTAACTACTTCAATTACTTTTTGTCCTGGTTTTATTTCAATTCCGTTTTGGGTGTAATATCCAAACTTTACAGTTTCTCCTACAGTTACTTTTCCGCCATCTAATTCGATAGCTCCTGTTAACATATTTAAAAAAGAAGATTTACCTGTACCGTTTTTACCTATAATACCAATACGTTCGCCACGTTTAAAAACATAATCAAAGCCATCTAAAATTACTTTATCATCAAACGATTTTTTCATTTTATGAAGCTCCAAAATTTTGCTCCCTAAACGCTCCATGTTAATTTCTAACTGTACTTCATGCTCGTTACGTCGCTGGTGAGCTTTATCTTTAATTTGATTAAAATCTTCAATACGAGATTTAGATTTTGTAGTACGTGCCTTTGGTTGGCGACGCATCCAATCTAATTCTTTTTTAAATAAACTTTTAGCTTTTCCTAAATTGGTAGCTTCCAGTGCTAAACGTTCTTCTTTATTTTGAAGGTAATATGAGTAATTACCTTTATATTTATATAATTTACCTTCATCTAATTCGATAATCTCATTACACACACGTTCTAAGAAATAACGGTCGTGCGTAACCATAAATAAGGTTATTTTTTCTTTGGCAAAAAAGACTTCTAACCATTCAATCATTTCTAAATCTAAATGGTTAGTAGGTTCATCTAAAATTAATAGATCTGGTTTTTTAATTAGTACGATAGCTAAGGCTAAACGCTTTTTTTGTCCACCAGAAAGTTTCCCTACTTTTAACTGTAAGTTATCTAACTTTAACTTCGATAATATTTGTGTGTATTGCGTTTCAAAATCCCACGCATTATATTGCTCCATTAACTCGAAAGCTTCTTGAAACGCATCTGCATTATCAGGATTTTCTACTGCTTTTTCGTATTGTTTTATTACTGATAAAACTTTGTTATCCGTAGAAAAAATAGTTTCTTCTATCGTTAAGTCCGGATTTAAGTTATCCGCTTGCGATAAATAAGCTATATCAATGTCTTTTCGACTAACCACTTGCCCCGAATCAGATTCATCAACTCCTGCTATAATATTTAAAATAGAGGTTTTACCACTACCGTTTTTAGCAACAAAAGCTATTTTTTGATCTTTATTGATTCCGAAAGAAATATCTTCAAATAATACTTTTTCTCCGTAAGCTTTTGCAATGCCTTCAACCGATAGGTAATTCATATTCTATATTTTATGCAAAGAAACAAAAAACCCGAGCAAATGCTCGGGTTTTATTTATTTAATCGCAAGGAGATAGCTAAGGTTTATATTCCTTAAACTTTCCTCGAAATAAAAAGCTCTATTATTTCTTCATTAATTTAGTTGTTAATGATTTCTGACCATCATTTACTTCTAAAATATACATTCCTGTATTTAAGTTAGACACGTTAATGTTCGAAGAATCTAAACGACCTTTCTGTACAACTCTACCAATTACATTTACAATTTTGTATGTCATATTATCAGCTTTAGAAGCTAATTTAACTTGTACAAAATTTGTAGCTGGATTAGGATATGCCATTAAACTTAAGCTTGCTTCGTTTCCTAAAGCATCTCCTTTTACATCTGTAAAAGTGGTGTTAAAGTTAGATGCTGATGCCGTAATATTTACAGTATAGTCTTCTACTTCACCGTCTGCGAATGTTTCACAAGCCGTTTGTGCTGCATTGTATTTCATTGAAACACGCATTCTTGTTTGACCTAATGTTGCATTAGATGGTACAGCAACTGTTGCTGTTAAGTTATTTGCGCTTGATGATGATCCTGAAACCACTTTCTCGCTATCTGCAAACGTTCCATCCTGATTAAAGTCAATCCATACTGCCCAGTGCTCTGTATATGCTGTTCCTGAAAAACCTGCACTTACAATCATTGAGTTTGAACTTCCTTGACCTAATGTTGCTACTTTAGAGGTAAAATCTCCGTAACCACCATTTCCTGCAGTTGCGTTAGTCATTCCTCCTAATTCTACATTATCAATCCACTCATAAGAAGATCTGTTTCCTTTTGATGCACAATAAGAAACTTGGTTTGATAAAGTTGTTACGCTTACAACATTACTTGATGCTGATACATTATCTGCAGCATCTTTTGCTCTTACAGAGAAAGTATATGCCGTTGCTGCTGTTAAACCAGTAATATTTGTAGATGTTCCTGTAGTAGAGCCTAATAAAGTTGCTCCTTGGTAAACATCATACCCAGTTACTGCTACATTATCTGTAGATGCTGACCAGTTTAATGTTAAAGTAGTTTGTGTTACACTTGATGCTGCTAAACTAGCTGGCGCACTTGGTGCAGTAGTATCTGCTTGTGACCCTCCAATTACAACCGTATAATCTTCTACTTCTCCATATTCAAAAGAAGCCTCACATGCTGTTGGTGTTGCATTGTACTTTAATACTACACGCATTCTTGTTTCTCCTGTTGTTGCTGATGTTGGTACGGTAAAAGAGCCAACTACAGGTGTAGTTTTCGATTTTGCTTTTATGTACACTGTTTCTCCTGCATCAGAGAAATCTCCATCTTGGTTATAATCAATAAATACACCATATCCTTCATCATAAACAGTACCTGTCCATTTTGGAGTAATTGTAATTGTATTAGATACTCCTTTTGCTAAAGTAGTTGAGATTGATGTGAAATCTGAATATCCGTTTCCTCCTGTTGAAGTATTACTTATGGTTCCTAATTCCACTTTCTGAATATATTCATCATTTACACTTGCTCCTTTTGAGGTACAATAAGAAATTGTAATTGCTGGAGTTGTAAAGTTTACAGACGCACTGTAAGCTGAATTCCCTGAAGAACACTTACTGCGTACTTGTACTTCGTATTGTGTAGAAGCTGCTAAACCACTTAATGCTTTTGTAGCTGTAGAAACTGCACTTGTTGACCAAGTAGAAGATGTTGTTGCTTTATATCTTACATCATATGTTGCACCTGTTACAGCTGCCCAGTTTACTGTTGCATCTGCTGAAGAAACTCCGCTTATAGAAACTCCTGTTGGTACAGTTGCATTACATACAACAGGTGTACCAGTAATACCTGTTACTATTAATGTATAATCTTGGCTACCTCCGGTTAAAGAACCTTTATTTGTAACTGTAATTGTATATGTTCCTGAAGCTCCAGAAACATCTACTCTTTCAAAAGGATCAACATTGTTGTCTCTTTTTGCACTGCTTGTTGCTCCTGTTAATTCATATGGTAAATATGATGTTCCTCCTTTAGTAACTCTTAAATCTAAATCGTTTACTAATACAGGTGTAGTTGAATTTACACTTGAAGTTGCAACCCCTGGTCTATCCGTCCAAGAAATAGATGCTAATAATGGATTAACTCCATCAGCATTTACAGTAATTGTATATGTTTGACCTGATGTTAATGTTAATTCTTCAATCTTAGATGTATTCCCTTTATTTGAAATTGCCTCTGCTGCTTTTTTAGTATGTAATAATCCCCATCCAAAAACTGCATCTGGTCCAGAAACTCCTGCATCATCTGCAGTATGTAGCGCTAAACCTTTTAAGGTAGCTGCTCTCATAAAAGTTCCATTATTTAAGTTTTTGTGGTGCTGTTGTAATAATAACAATGAACCTGTTACGTTAGGCGAAGCCATAGACGTACCTGTAATAGAGTTATAAGCGGTGTTACTACTCTCATAAGTTGAGTAAACATTTGTTCCGTTTCCAGTAATATCTGGCTTAATTCTAAAATCATCAGTTGGTCCTTCACTACTAGAGCTATTGATAGAAACAGAAACTAAATTTCCGTTTGAATCAATATTTGCATCTTGTGCATTTGCTACAACTAAGTTATTTTTAGATGTTGAGTGCCCGGTTAATTTATCGAAACCAGAACCTCCTGTTGGATTCGTGTTTGCTGTATTGTCGTTACCGTCGTTACCCGCAGCTACAACCATTAAGTAGTTAGGTGCGTTAAACATAATTTCATCCCATCCTCTAGATTCGTCAATATATCCTCCAAAGTAATTTTGTGGTAATTGAACTTGTCCTTGTTGGTTTCTAGTTGCGTAACCGTATGAGTGATTAGAAATTAACATTCCGTTAGATGCTGCAGAAATTGCTTCTGATTTATCATTGTTCCAGTCACTTCCTCTTACTTTTGAATGTGGTGCCATTCCTTTAGCTTCTGCTCTTACACCAGATGCCATAATAGTTCCTGTTACGTGAGCAGCGTGAAAGTTTAATGTAGAACTACCATCAAAAATAGAAAAACGATTTGTTCCTCCTGCACCATCATACTCTTGGTGAGATGCTCTTGCAAGACCTCCATCCCATACATAAGCAGTCATTCCCTGCCCCATTAAGTTAAGTCCTAGAGATCCTCCAGCATTTAAATGGTTTGCTCTTGTAGATTTTGCTGCAGCTGCATTAGAAGTGGTGTAATATATTGGTTTACCATTTACAACTCTTTGTAATTCAACTAAACTACCATCTTTAGTAGTAAATTTAGTTTTCCAACCTTTTTGTTTTGCAATTTGTTTTGCTTGTTCTTTTTCTGTTTTTGCAATCTTTTGAAAGTTTCCTTTCATTGTTTGAAGTTTTGTCAAATTGTATTTACTACGAATTTGCTCTACTTCACTTTTGTCTTGAGCTTGTGCCTGAAAATTTAATCCAAAGACAACACCAGCCAATACAAGGCCTTTAAGGTACTTGTGATTCATTTTTGAAGGGTTTAAGTTAGTTATTCGTAAATGACTTTATTATTAAAAAATTCTTAATATTTAATCATTAACACCTCAAATATAGTAAAAAAATGAAATATTCGTAATTAAATGATTAAAAAATAAAGATATTAACAAACAAAGGGAATGAAAAAACCATTAAACCCAGTATATTACTGGCTTTAATGGTTTTAAAAAAATAATTAGTGTTTTATACTTCTATTTTTTCATTAATTTAGTTGTTAATGATTTCTGACCATCATTTACTTCTAAAATATACATTCCTGTATTTAAAGTAGATACGTTTATATTAGAAGAATCTAAACGACCTCTTTGTACAACTCTACCAATTACATTTACAATCTTGTAAGTAATGTTATCACTCTTAGATGCTAACTTAACTTGAATATTGTTTATTGCTGGATTAGGATACGCCATTAAGTTTAATGATTTTTCATTTCCTAATGCTTCACCACTTATACCTGAATCAATTGCTCCTGAGTTAGGAGTTGAACCCACAATATTTACAGTATAGTCTTCTACTTCACCGTCTGCAAAAGTTTCACAAGCCGTTTGTGCTGCATTATATTTCATTGAAACACGCATTCTTGTTTGACCTAATGTTGCATTAGATGGTACAGCAACTGTTGCTGTTAAGTTATTTGCGCTTGATGATGATCCTGAAACTACTTTCTCGCTATCTGCAAATGTTCCGTCTTGGTTAAAGTCAATCCATACTGCCCAGTGCTCTGTATATGCTGTACTTGCAAATGCTGCACTTATTACCATTGGGTTTGAACTTCCTTGACCTAATGTTGCTACTTTAGAGGTAAAATCTCCGTAACCTCCATTTCCTGCAGTTGCGTTAGTCATTCCTCCTAATTCTACATTATCAATCCACTCATAAGTAGATCTGTTTCCTTTTGATGCACAATAAGAAACTTGGTTTGATAAAGTTGTTACATTTACAACATTACTTGCTGCAGATATATTATCTGCTGCGTCTTTTGCTCTTACAGAAAAAGTATATGCTGTTGCAGCTGTTAAGCCTGTAATATTTGTAGATGTTCCTGCTGTAGAAGTTAATAAAGTTGCTCCTTGGTAAACATCATAACCTGTTACCGCTACATTATCTGTAGATGCCGACCAGTTTAATGTTAAAGTAGTTTGTGTTACACTTGATGCTGCTAAACTAGCTGGTGCACTTGGTGCAGTAGTATCTGCTTGTGCCCCTCCAATTACAACCGTGTAATCTTCTACTTCTCCATATTCAAAAGAAGCTTCACATGCTGTTGGTATTGCGTTATACTTTAATACCACACGCATTCTTGTTTCTCCTGTTGTTGCTGATGTTGGTACGGTAAAAGATCCAACTACTGGTGTAGTTTTTGAAGGTGCTTTTGTATACACTGTTTCTCCTGCATCAGAAAAATCGCCATCTTGGTTATAATCTATAAACACTCCATATCCTTCATCGTATGTAGTTCCTGTCCACCTTGGAGTAATAGTAATCGTATTAGACGATCCTTTTGCTAAAGTAGTTGAGATTGATGTGAAGTCTGAATATCCGTTTCCTCCTGTTGAAGTATTACTTATTGTTCCTAAAGCAACTTTCTGAATATATTCATCATTTACACTTGCTCCTTTCGATGTACAATAAGAAATTGTAACTTCTGGAGTTGTAATGTTTAAGACTGGACTTGCAGCTGATTCATTTCCTGCCGCATCTATAGCTTTAACAGTAAAAGAATATGCAGTTGTTGCATTTAACCCTGTAACATTATATGTATTACTAGTTGCTGTTCCTATTTTGGTAGTCCCTCTATAAACATCATATCCTACAACACCAACATTATCTATTGAAACTGTCCAGTTTAAAGTTAAACTAGCATCAGTTACGTTTGATGCTGCTAAGTTCGATGGTATTGTTGGAGCTTCAGTATCAGCAACTGCATTTGCAGTAAATGAACCTGTAAAAACTCCTCTACCATAAGTTGAAGCTATAATTTTATTCTCTGAATTATCTCCACTAACATTATAATAATCGAATGAAGTTACACTAACATCACTCATACCATTATACGCTTGAGACCAAACAGGGTTTGTATCGTTAAAATTAGAAGTAGACCATACCCCTAATTGTGTTGCTAAAATAGCTTCATTTCTATCTAATGGGTTTTGTAAAATATCTCTTACTGGTATGTTTGGTAAATTACCTTCTTTACTCGTCCAGTCATTACCTCCGTTTGAAGTTGCCCAAACACTTGTTACACCGTAATTATGAATTGTAACGAAAATATCATTTTCTGTTGCTCCTAATCTAACTGATGAAATAGCACCGACAAAAGGTGTATTTATAGCCGCCCAAGTTGCACTTGAATTATTAACATTAGATAATTTTACTAATTTACCATTTGCTAAACCTACAAACCATCTGTTATTCGTAAAAGATGACGGTAAAAATGCTGTTGGTTTTGCATCTAATAAAGCATTTGTTAAAGTACCATTATTATTTGCCGCTACATTAATACTCATAATAGCATTTGCAGAAGCTGTAGATTTATTTGATAATAATCTATTAGCATTACTATCATACCCCATTTGATTTACAAAATCTCCTGTTGCTTGATCACTTGCTAACGTTCCTGAAGAACCTCCTTGTCTTCTTCCTAAACCATTCCATGGTAAATTAAACTTATATATCACATTATTAACATAAGTTGCGATCATATACTGACCATCTTTATCAACAAATGTGTAAAAACCATCACCATCACTTAACTCTGTAGAGCTATTTACTCCTGGAGATGCATTTTTAAATGCTTGTGTACCGTTATCTTGTGCTCCTGCTGTTAATATTAAGTTAGAACTTCCAGGTCCATCAGGTCCAATTCCTGCTTTTACAAACTGAGTTACATTGTAACCTTTATTACGTGCACCAATTGTTCCACCTGCATTACCAGAATAGTAAACTCCACCATCGTTACCAAATAACATTCTAGACGAAGAATTGTTTCCAAAAGCAATTGAATGTTGATCCGCATGTACATTGTTTGGTTGACCAAAGCCACCATACCAGTGAGATAATTGAGACCAAGAGTTCCCACCATTACTTGTCTTAAACAAGTCAATTCCTCCAACATAAACAATGTTATCATTATTAGGGTCTGCTTCAATTACTAAATCATAAAAAGCTTGTCCTCTTGTAAAATCATTAGCAGCAATACCTGTATCGGCATCGTTTGGTAAAGGTGTTGCAGCGACAGAATTAAAACCGTTTGTTGTTTTATATATAAGAACTGGAGCAGCTGATGTTGAACCCTGTGCTAAGACATATATTTTATTACCGTTTGTTGCAGATGGTTCTATTTCAACTCTATTTGCATTTGCTAGCGGAGAAGCTACTGCTTCTGTCCAAGTAGCACCATTGGTAGAACCATAAACTTTACCACCACCTTCACCTAAGGCAGAATTTATAGTACCCATCCATAATCTATTATCTGCTCCTACTTCTAAATCATTTGGTATATGATAATATGAAACACCGTCTCTTTCTGAACGCATGTTGGCAGATTCAATTCTATTCCATGTTCCTCCATTATCAGTAGAACGATATAAACCTGCTGATTGCAGTCCTAACCAATTTGATGGACTAGCAGCTGCTCCGTAACGAAAAGCACCTACTGCTACAAATAATTCTGTAGAACTTCCATTATCCCAAGCTAAAACATCATTTACATAATGAATTCCTGATACAAATAAATTTGAAGCATTAAAATTAATATCTCCTCCTCCTGCTGCAGGAATATTTAATGCTGTCCATGTAGTACCTCCGTTAATAGTTCTATATACACCATTACCAACAACATCACCTCCTGTATATTGTTCTCCTGTACCTACATACCAAATATTAGAGTTTCTAGGGTCTACTGTTATAGAAGTTACTGATAAATTACCTGGCACATTTTCTACTCTTTGCCATTGTGAATTTGCGCTACTAATATTATTATTAACCCATAAACCTCCACTTACACCACCAGCATAAACTTTATTGTTTGAAGTATCATTAGGGTCAAACATAATAACTCTAGTTCTACCTCCTACATTATTTGGGCCTCTTTCTGCCCATGAGTTTCCGCTATCTCCAGGAGATCTTTGAGCCTGTCTTTTTTGTACTAATTCGTTTCTTAATTTATTTAATCCATCTTGTTCTAATTTACCTGTTGATGGATTTATCGTTAATTCCCACATTTGCTCGAAATACCTATTAGGAGGTAAACCAAAATGTTTTCTCTTCTTTTTATCCCATTTTAAAGTTTCCTGATAAGGACTATTCTTTAAAAATTCTGAATACGTTTTTCTCTCTTTTTCAAGAGATAAAGCATTGTTTTCTGTAGAAAATTGCTTGTAACCTATTGTCGCAACAAGGGCTACAGACAAACTTCCAACTAATAATTTTAGCTTTTTGTTCATTCTGAAAGGTTTTATTTGAATTAAAATAGAAAAACCTGAGCAGGATTTGCTCAGGTTTTTATTATGTAGGTATTAAAAATTACTTTTTCATTAATTTAGTTGTTAATGATTTTTGACCATCATTCACTTCTAAAATATACATTCCTGTGTTTAAGTTAGATACGTTTATGTTAGAAGAATCTAAACGACCTTTTTGCACAACTCTACCAATTACATTTACAATTTTATAAGTAATGTTATCAGCTTTAGATGCTAACTTAACTTGTACACTATTTACTGCAGGATTAGGGTATACCATTAGGTTGATGTTATCATCGTTTCCTAATCTTTCACCACTTACTGGGTTTTCTTCTCTAGCACTAGATACAATATTTACAGTATAGTCTTCTACTTCACCGTCTGCAAAAGTTTCACAAGCCGTTTGTGCTGCATTATATTTCATTGAAACACGCATTCTTGTTTGACCTAATGTTGCATTAGATGGTACAGCAACTGTTGCTGTTAAGTTATTTGCGCTTGATGATGATCCTGAAACTACTTTCTCGCTATCTGCAAATGTTCCGTCTTGGTTAAAGTCAATCCATACTGCCCAGTGCTCTGTATATGCTGTACTTGCAAATGCTGCACTTATTACCATTGGGTTTGAACTTCCTTGACCTAATGTTGCTACTTTAGAGGTAAAATCTCCGTAACCTCCATTTCCTGCAGTTGCGTTAGTCATTCCTCCTAATTCTACATTATCAATCCACTCATAAGTAGATCTGTTTCCTTTTGATGCACAATAAGAAACTTGATTTGATAAAGTTGTTACATTTACAACATTACTAGACGATGATACATTTCCTGCAGCATCTTTTGCTCTTACAGAAAAAGTATATGCTGTTGCTGCTGTTAAGCCCGTAATATTTGTAGATGTTACTGTAGAAGAACCTAATTTAGCTGCTCCTTGGTATACATCATAACCTGTTACCGCTACGTTATCTGTAGATGCTGACCAGTTTAATGTTAAACTTGTTTGAGCTATACTTGATGCTGACAAACTAGCCGGTGTACTTGGTGCAGTAGTATCTGCTTGTGCCCCTCCAATTACAACCGTGTAATCTTCTACTTCCCCATATTCAAAAGAAGCCTCACATGCTGTTGGTGTTGCATTGTACTTTAATACTACACGCATTCTTGTTTCTCCTGTTGTTGCTGATGTTGGTACGGTAAAAGATCCAACTACTGGTGTAGTTTTTGAAGGTGCTTTTGTATACACTGTTTCTCCTGCATCAGAAAAATCGCCATCTTGGTTATAATCTATAAACACTCCATATCCTTCATCGTATGTAGTTCCTGTCCACCTTGGAGTAATAGTAATCGTATTAGACGATCCTTTTGCTAAAGTAGTTGAGATTGATGTGAAGTCTGAATATCCGTTTCCTCCTGTTGAAGTATTACCTATTGTTCCTAAAGCAACTTTCTGAATATATTCATCATTTACACTTGCTCCTTTCGATGTACAATAGTTTGTTCCTGTTGGTGGCGTTGTTCCTCCTCCAAATTTATCTGATAAAGCTAAAGCTCTTCTAGAACCACCTGCCAATAATACTGCACGCATTCTATTTTTTTGTCCTGTTGTAAATAAATTCATACATGAATCATCTGAGTAATCCATATAGTTCTCTACCATATCCAAAGAACCACAAGAAGAATGTGTTGATGCACAACCGTAGTTTGCTGCGTCCGATTCTGGTGTATCAGATACGAAATCATCAACTCCACAACCACCGTCACCCCAAATGTGACGTAAGTTTAAATAGTGACCTACCTCATGAGTAGTTGTTCTACCACCATCAAACGGAGCTTGAGCTGTACCTGTTGTACCAAAATATTGATCTGCCATTACAACTCCGTCTGTAGAAGCTGCTCCTCCAGGAAATTGTGCATATCCTAAAATAGTACCTCCTGTTGGTCTTGTAATGTTATCAACAATCCACATATTTAAATACTCTGCAGTATCCCATGGGTTAACACCTCCTTGAGATGCTCTTTTCATTTTATTTTCTCCTGTAAGCCAAGTAGAAGTTCCAACCTGCGTTCTGGTAATACCAGATGTTGCATTTCCATTTGGATCAACAGTTGCTAATTTGAATTCAATTTGTGAATCGGCAGCTTGAGACCATTTGTTATTTCTATCAGAATTAGTTCTTCTGAAATCTTTATTTAATACATCTAATTGAGATTGAATTTGAGCTGTACTAATATTGTTAGATGAGTTTGTGTATAAAATATGAACAACTACAGGAAGGGTTATAATGTTACCTGACACTTTGCTGTGACGGCTTTCCATTTCTTTTACTCTTTTTTGAGTAAATTCTTCTATCTGTGCCATTCTTTTTTCAAGACCTGGATCTTGAGCCATCCTTTCCTCTAAGTCTTCCATCGCATGACAGGTTCTTTTTTCCTGTGCAAAAGATGCTGTTACAAAAAATACGCACATAAGTGCCAAAGTAATTTTTTTCATATTGAAGGGTTATTAAGTTAGTTAAAATAGATTTAAATAGAAATGATACATTCACAATAAAAATCCATTTTTTTAAATAAATGAAAGGCAAATATATGAAAAAACATAAATAATCCTACTTTTATAGTGGTTTTTGTATATTTTCTATAAAATAAACAAGTATAAAAATCACATAAACCCAGTGATGCTGTAGGTTTTTAATGTTTTATATATTTAATATTCAAAAACACTTAATAGCTCATAATTATTATATTTTGCAAAAATTAATTGTATTTTTATTAAAAATTTACAAAAATGCTTCAAGTTAAAAATTTAGAAATAAGTTTTAAAAACGCACCTCCTGTTATTCAAAATATTACTTTTAGTTTACAACAAACTGAAATACTAGGTATTGTAGGAGAAAGTGGAAGTGGAAAATCGGTAACTTCGTTAGCTATTTTAGGTTTATTACCTAATTTTGCTGCTATTAAAGGTGAGGTGTTATTTAATGATCAAAATTTATTGACTTACACCAATAAAGAATTTCAAAAAATTAGAGGTAGTAAAATAGGAATGATTTTTCAAGAACCGATGAGTTCTTTAAATCCGACTTTATCTTGTGGTTTTCAAGTTTCTGAAGCTTTACAACAACACACAAGTTTATCAAAAGATGAAATAAAAGAAGAGGTAATTTCTTTATTTAAAAAAGTAAAACTACCAAGGCCTGAAAGTATTTTTAATTCCTATCCACATCAAATTAGTGGTGGTCAAAAACAACGTGTAGTTATTGCAATGGCAATTGCTTGTAAACCAAAAATTTTAATTGCTGACGAACCAACAACAGCTTTAGATGTTACGGTTCAGAAAGAAATAATTTTACTTTTAAAAGAATTACAAGAAGAATATAAAATGGGAATTATTTTTATTTCTCATGACTTAGCCCTGGTTTCTGAAATTGCAGATAATATTATTGTTATGCATAAAGGTAAAATTATCGAGCAAGGTAAAGCTGTTGATTTATTTATCCATCCAAAAGAAAATTATACCAAAGCGCTTATAAACTCTAAACCGAATACTAAAAAACGTTTTAAAATATTACCAACTGTTACTGATTTTATTAACGACACTGTAAATACTTCTTTATATAGTAATGAAGAACGTGATGAGTTTCATCAAAAAATATATAACCAACCGCCATTATTAGAAATTAAAAATCTTCATAAAAATTTTATTTCTAATGCTTCTTGGTTTTCCAAACCTACTGTTGTAAAAGCGGTAAATAATGTGTCTTTTAAAATTTATGAAGGTGAAACTTTAGGTTTGGTAGGAGAGAGCGGTTGTGGAAAAACCACATTAAGTAGAACTATTTTACAATTAGAAAATGCTTCTTCAGGAGAAATTATTTACAACGGGCAAGATATTACGAAGCTATCAAAATCAGCATTTAAAAAATTACGAAAAGAAATTCAAATTATATTTCAGGATCCTTTTTCATCTTTAAACCCGAGAATTACTGTTGGTAATGCGATTCTCGAACCCATGAAAGTTCACCATATTTTAAACTCATCAAAAGAAAGAAAAGAATACGTGTATAATTTATTGGAGAAAGTTGGCCTAGAAAAGTCACATTTTAATAGATATCCGCATGAGTTTTCTGGCGGACAACGCCAACGAATTGGTATTGCGCGTACTATTGCTTTACAACCAAAATTAATTATTTGCGATGAATCTGTTTCTGCTTTAGATGTATCGGTACAAGCGCAAGTTTTAAATTTACTGAATCAATTAAAAGCTGAATTTAATTTTACTTATATTTTTATTTCCCATGATTTATCTGTTGTAAAATATATGGCCGATCAATTGGTGGTAATGAATAATGGTAGGGTAGAAGAAATTGCTGATGCTGATGAAATTTACAATAACCCAAAGACCGACTATACCAAAACATTAATAGCAGCAGTACCTAAAGGACTCTAACTTTTTTCAATGCTTTATTAATAGTATATTGCACCGTTAAAAACGAAAAGAAAAATATGAAAATTATAGTTCCAATGGCAGGAATCGGGTCTCGTTTAAGACCTCATACATTAACAACTCCAAAGCCATTAACAGTTATAGCTGGTAAGCCAATTGTACAACGTTTAGTTGAAGATATTACTTCGGTTGTAAACCAACCTATAGAAGAAATTGCTTTTATAATTGGTACTGCTGCAAAGGGTTTTCCTGCAGATACTAAAGATAAGTTAATTGCTATTGCAGAAAGTTTAGGTGCCAAAGGTTCTGTGTACGTTCAAGAAGAAGCGTTAGGAACAGCTCATGCAATTTATTGCGCAAAAGAATCATTAACAGGTTCTTGTGTTGTTGCTTTTGCTGATACTTTATTTAAAGCAGATTTTACGTTAGATGCAAATGCTGATGGTGCTATTTGGGTAAAACAAGTAGCAGATCCTGGTGCATTTGGTGTTGTAAAATTAAAAGATGGAGTTATTACTGATTTCGTTGAAAAACCGAAAGAATTTGTTTCTGACTTAGCAATTATCGGAATTTATTATTTTAAAGATGGTGATAAAGTTCGTGAAGAAATAAAGCATTTAATTGATAATGATATACGCCCTTCTGGAGAGTTTCAATTAACTGAGGTTTTAGAGTCTTTAAAGCAACAAGGGGCAAAATTTATTCCTGGTAAAGTTGATGCTTGGATGGATTGTGGTAAAAAAGATCCAACCGTTGATACTAATAAACAAGTTTTAGGTTTTGAACAAGCTGATGGCAACAATTTAGTTGCTAACGATGTTGTGTTAGAAAATTCAGAAATTATTCAACCTTGTTTTGTGGGTAAGAATGTGGTTTTAAAAAACACTAAAATCGGACCTTTTGTTTCTATCGGTGAAAATAGTGTTGTTGAAAATTCAACAATCATAAATTCATTAATTCAAACAAATGTTCATATTTCTAATGCAAAATTAGACAATGCAATGATTGGTAATCATGCCAAATATAATGCTAATTATACATCAGTAAGTATAGGTGATTATACAGATCTTACATAATAAAAGAAGCAATCAAGAATCAAGAATTAAGGTGTTTTTATCTTTTTTCTTGATTCTTTATTCTCTCTTTATCTACTCTCAAGACAGCATTCCTGCTGCCGTAGGTGTTATTGAAAAAAATGACATCCAGTTTCAAGATAACTTTTTTAAAGCACTCTCTCAAAAAGCAGTTTATAACTACAAAAAAGCCATTGAGTATTTAGAAAATTGTAATGAACTAGTACCAAATAATAAAGCCGTATTATTTGAACTTTCTAAAAATTACCTAAAACTAGGTAGAAGTAATGAGTCTTTAGAATATATACATTTAGCCCTGCTTAAAGAGCCAAATAATTTATGGATGCTAGAGCATAAAGTAACTATTTTAAGAAGGCTTGCAAATTTTAATGATGCGATAGTTACCCAAGAAAAAATTGCAGAAAAACATCCGAAGAAAAAACAATTATTAGTTTTTTTACATTTACAGAATAGAGATATTCCTGCTGCAAAAATAGTTTTATCGGAGTTAAAAGGGGATAGGCTATTAAACGCTAGACTTCGAAGAATTGAGGAAAAACTTTATGAAACTGAAGTTAAAAAAATCAAAAAGAAAACAGAAAACACAGATTTACGTGCAACTTTCGAGAAACAAAAAACATACAGTAGCTTACAACTTTTATTAAACGACTTAACAGCAAGCAATCATGTTGATTTATTAAAATACAGTGAGCAAGGTTTAACGTTGTTTCCAGCCCAACCATTTGTTTATTTAATGAACGGTAAAGCGCTTAACAATACTAAAAAATATAAAAAAGCATTACAAAGTTTGCAAAACGGCATTGATTTTGTAATTGATAATAACGAAATTGAGGCAAAATTTTATACAGAAATGGCAAGAGCTTATCAAAAATTAAATAACCCTAAAAAGGCGGATTTATTTAAAAGCAAAGCCAAGCAAATTCTAAAATAATTGTCTTTCCACTTATAAATTATATGAAATACTTTACAGTACTTATTGTCTTATTTATAGGATTTACCTCGTGTAAATCAACTAAAATAGCTACCAATAATTTGGTTGAAATTAAAGAAATGTCTGCCAGAAAAGTGGCAAAAAAACATATTTCGGCAAATTTCGATGAAAAAACGATTGATGCACGTTTAAAGGTTAATTATAAAAATACTAAAGATGATGTTGGTTTTTCAGTACGAATGAAAATCAAAAAAGATGAAGTTATTTGGTTAAAAGGAACTAAATATATTACTGTTTTTAAAGCCAAAATTACTCCTACAAAAGTACAGTTTTATTCTTCTTTTTATAAAAATTATTTCGATGGAGATTTTTCTATGTTAAAGGAATTATTAGGAACTGATATTAACTTTCAGCAATTACAAAACATGTTGTTGGGCCAATCTTTATTTAACGTAAAATCTGAACGTCACGAGGTAGAAATTATTGAAAAATCATATCAACTATCACCTAAAAAGCAAGCTATTTTATTTGATTTGTTTTTTAATATAAATCCGCTTCATTATAAACTAAACAAACAATCGGTTGTAAACTCAACAAAAAATCAGCGTTTAGATATATCATATCCTACATATTTGAATAAAAAAGGAGTGTTATTTCCTGAAAAAATTAATATTAATGCAAAACAAAACAATAAGTTTACTGTTATTGATATTACAACACGCTCGGTAGAGTTTGATACAAAATTGAATATTGATTTTAGAATGCCTAACGGTTATAAAGAAATTAAATTATAATGAAAAAAACTGTTCTTTATCTCTCATTTTTATGTCTTTTTTTAATAAGCTTTTCTTCGTTTAGTCAAGAGCGAAAAACGCTGGAAAAAAAACACAAGGCAATTAAAAATGAAATTAAGCAGATTAATAGTTTGTTGTTTAAAGCTAAAAAAGACAGAGGAAATGCTTTAGACGACTTAAAAGATTTGAGTCAAAAAATTGGTGCAAGAGAGCGTTTAATTGAAGTGATTGAATTAGAATCTAAAAAGCTATCTGATGAAATAGCTTTAAATGAAAAACAACTAGCAACCTATAACGATCAGTTAAAAAAATTAAAAGGAGAGTATTCTGATATGGTTGTAAAAACCCACAAAAGTAAATCTCAACAAAGTAAAACAATGTTTTTGTTGTCTTCTGAAAGCTTTTATCAAGCTTATAAGCGATTAAAATACATGCAGCAATACAATGAGTATCGAAAAAAGCAAGGAGAAGATATCGTTGTAAAAACAACAGAAATTAAAGCATTTAATAACTCTTTAATCGAGAAAAGAAAAGCTAAAGAAAAATTAATTTTTGATGAAAAATCTCAAAAAGAAGAAATAGAATCTGATAAAAAAAATCAAGAAAAATTAATTTCTAAAGTTAAAAAGGAAGAAAAAAAATACAAACGAGATTTACAACAAAAATTAAAAGAAGAACAACGTATAACAGCTCGTATTGATAAATTAATTAAGGCTGCTATTGCAAAAGCAAATAAAGGTAAAAAAACATCTAAAAAAGGAGGTTCAGGATTTGTTTTAGATACTGCTGAAAAGAAATTGTTAGCAAATTTCGAGCAAAACAAAGGAAGTTTACCTTGGCCTGTAAGCGGAATTATTACCAGAAAATATGGTATACAACCGCATCCAACTTTTTCAGGAATAAAAATAAATAGCCCAGGATTACATATAGTAACGAAAGCAAAAACAGACGCTAAAAGCATATTTAATGGCAAGATATTAGCACTTCAATCTCATTCTGGAGGGAAGAAATCAGTCTTAATTCAACACGGTAGTTATATATCATCTTATAATAACCTCGAAAGTGTTTATGTAAAAAAAGGAGATATTATAAAAACCGGAGATAAAGTAGGTAAAGTTTTTACTGATAAGATTTCTGGTAAAACTACATTACTTTTTATTTTATCAAAAAATATTAATCGTTTAAATCCTGCAAAATGGATACGTACTAACTAATATAAATCAATGAAAAACCCTGCAAATTTCATCATAGTTATTGTTGTAATTATAGCCGCATTGGTTATTGGTAAAGGAATTTTAATTCCTTTTGTTTTTGCTTTACTTTTTTGGTTTTTAACACGTGAAATACGTAAAACTATATACAAAATACCACTTGCTAAAAAGTATATACCTATTTGGTTAAGTAATATATTAGTATTTACTTTTATTGTTTTAAGCTTTGGTTTTGTATCGGGAATTATTACAAATAGTATATCTGATTTAACAACATCTTACTCTAAATACGAGCCCAATATTGATGCTATTATTAATAGTTTAGATGCCTATTTTCATATTGATATTATTAAATCGGTAAAATCTGTAATAGGTGATTTTAATTACGGCTCTTTTTTAGGGGATATTGCAAACGGAATTAGTAGTTTATTAGGAGATACTTTTATGATAATAATTTACGCTTTATTTATTTTTTTAGAAGAAAGTAGTTTTAAAAAGAAGCTTGTAAAAGTTTTTAAAGATAAAGACGATAAGTACACTAACATGAAATTTATGTTAGATAAAATTGAGTTTTCTATTTCTAATTACCTTCGCTTAAAAACATATGTAAGCTTACTTACTGGTTTTTTAAGTTATACTGTTTTGCTAATTGTTGGTGTAGATAGTGCGCCGTTTTGGGCATTTTTAATCTTTTTACTAAATTATATACCAACAATAGGCTCGTTGGTAGCTACTATTTTTCCGGCAACTTTTAGTTTAATTCAGTTTGGTGAATTTACACCATTCTTAATTGTATTAATTGCTGTAGGTTCCGTACAAGTAGTGGTTGGTAATATTATAGAACCAAAATTATTTGGAAAATCACTAAACTTAAGTCCGCTAGTAACAATATTATCTTTAGCTGTTTGGGGAAAAATATGGGGCGTTACAGGTATGATTTTAAGTGTACCAATTACCGTAATTATGATTATTATCTTTTCGCAATTCGAGAAAACAAAAGCAGTCGCCATTTTCTTATCCGAAAACGGCGAAATAGATGAGATTTAAGCTGTTTTTATCCTAAAAACAACGCCTTAAGCTCAGTAGC
The DNA here is from genome assembly GCF_019278465.1 of Tenacibaculum sp. AHE14PA. GTDB lineage: Bacteria > Bacteroidota > Bacteroidia > Flavobacteriales > Flavobacteriaceae > Polaribacter > Polaribacter bernardetii. Next base: position 2,286,477 of record NZ_CP058983.1, read on the forward strand.
ATCTTTAGGGTCTAATTTACCCGCTAAGACCAAACTTAATTGCTTTCTACGTAAAGCGCCATCGTAACGTTTTTGCTCTAATTCAGTTTCTGGATTAATTTGAGCAACCGGTACAGGCTTACCTGTTTCATCTACAGCAACAAACGTGTAAATTCCTTCATTTACCTTGGTTTTTTCACCAGATTGACGATCTTCAATCCAAACATCAACATATATCTCCATTGATGATTTAAAAGCTCTCGAAACCTTTGCTTCAACCGTAACAACACTTCCTACAGGAACCGATTTGGTAAAAGCAACATGATTTACAGAAGCGGTAACCACAATTCTTCTAGAATGACGACGTGCAGCAATACTACAAGCTCTATCCATACGAGCTAATAATTCTCCACCAAAAAGATTGTCTAAATAATTAGTTTCTCCTGGTAAAACAAGGTCGGTAAGTACTGTTAGTGATTGTTGTGGTGTTTTAGCTGTCATCAGTTAAATTTTGATGCAAAGATATAAATAAAGCTAAAAACAAGTTATTTAAAAGCCGATTATTTAATCAATAACCAAGCATCGGCGCTTACAGTTTGCTGAATCAACGCTAACTCTTTACGAGCTTCCTCTTTAGAGTTAAAACTTGTAAATGTAACCTGAGTTAATCCAAATTTATTTAGCCCTATTATTTTAGCATCATAACCAAGTTGTTGTAATTCTGCTAATTTATTTTCGGCATTTTTAACTTCCTGAAAAGCACCTGCAACAATATGAAAATTATTTTCTTTAGATTTTGATACATTTAAATTAATAGCCGGTAATGGGTTGTCGATTACAAAAGTTGCCGACTGTATCTTCTTGGTCGCTAATTTTTGTTGATCTGCTAATAATTCATTTTCAAATTGATACTGAATACCATTCCAACCAGCATAACTAACTCCTAATAAAATTACGGCTGTTGCTGCATATTTTAAAAATACTGGAATTTTATTTTCCTTTTCTTCAACAATAGGCAATGGTTTAACTTCTTGTTTAAACCTTGTTACTGAATTACCTTCAACTTCTGATAACCCAAAAGATGCTACTAAAAAGTTATGTGTAGCATTTGGTTCAAAAACAACCTGTTTTGCTTCGTTTAAAGATAATGTTCCTACAGAAGCAACTGTAATAGTACTAGTTGCTATTTCTTTTTTCCACTCAACAACTGCATTTGCAATGAAAGCTGTCGCTTCTTCAAAAGAAATATTTTTACTAGAAGCAATATGATTTGCCAATAAACCATCATTATGTTGCAAGTACGCATTAAAGGTAATTTGCTTTTTAGGCGGATAAAATGTGTGCGTAGCATCGTTCATTTTAGCACCTATTTTGTTGGTTACAAAACCTCCAAATTCAGGAACAATTACGCAATCGTATCTGTATAATAAATCGTTTATGTAGTTAGCTAATGTCATAATAACAAATATAGTTTTTTTGCTGAGTAGTTTGTAATTTATACATAATTTTTATCAACAGTTTTTTTGTATATTGATAATCAAATTATTGCTTCATGAAATCAACTAAAATCTTAGCTATTCTTAGATTACAAGCCACTAAAAACGTGGGTGATATTTTAGCTAAAAAGTTAATTTCTGCAACTGGTAATGTAGAACAGGTGTTTAAAGAAACCGCAACTTCTTTGCAAAAAATAAACGGAATAGGATCTCATGTTACCAATCAATTATTTGATATTACTAACTTAAAAAGGGCAGAGGAGGAGCTGCTGTATATTCAAAAAAACAACATTAAATATTCTTATTTTTTAGATGATGATTATCCTCAGAACCTAAAACAATGTATCGACGGACCTATTTTATTTTTTCATGATGGCAATATAAATCTTAATAGTAAAAAAATTATTTCGATTGTAGGTACACGAAAAATAACTTCTTATGGTCGTGATTTCTGCAAGCAATTGATAGATGATTTATCAGCATACAATCCGATAATTGTTAGCGGATTTGCATACGGTGTAGATATTTGTGCCCATAAGGCAGCTATTAAAAACAACCTCCAAACTATTGGTGTTCTAGCGCACGGATTTGAACAAATTTATCCGAAAACACATAAAAAATATATGAGCGAGGTTCATAAAAACGGCGGATTTATAACTGAGTTTTGGCATGAAGAACAACCACTACGTGAAAATTTTCTAAAACGAAATCGTATTGTTGCGGGTATTTCTAAAGCTACAATTATATTAGAATCTGCAGAAAAAGGAGGTTCTTTAGTAACTTCAGACATCGCAAATTCTTATAATCGTGATGTTTTTTCATTGCCTGGCAGAACAACCGATTTGTACAGCAAAGGCTGTAACAATCTTATTAAAAATAACCAAGCGCATTTATTAACCTCAGCAAATGATGTTGTAAAAATGTTAAACTGGGATATTCAACAATCAAAAACAGCAGATTCTGTGCAACAACAATTATTTGTTAATTTAAATGAGCAAGAGCAAAAAGTATATGATTTTTTACAACTAAGAGGAAAACAACTGTTAGATGTAATTGCTTTAGAGTGTGATATTCCTGTTTATAAATTATCTTCTTTGTTACTTGAAATGGAACTTAAAGGTATTATTAAACCTTTGCCCGGTAAATTGTTTGCCATTTAGTACCTTTGACGCATGTCTGAAGAAAAATTAATATCCCAAAGAAAACCTGCATATCCTATTAATAAAAAGCTAGCTCTTTATTTAAAAAGGCATAATAGAACAATTCAAATTCCTATTTTTTATGATGATTTGTTGCGTTTTCAAGGAGCAATATCTGTATACGATAAAGATGATAATGACACTTTGTGGGTTCGTGTGTATTACAATGAATTTGAACGAGAAGAAATAGATTTAAGTTTAAAAAAAATATATAATATCTTACACTCAAATGGTTCTGATGCAGGTATTAAACACTTAAATATTGATGCTGTTGATTTTTGCACCTTTGGTAACTCTCAGCCATTTAGAGTAAAAGTCCGTAATATTTTAAACGATAACTACACCTATTTTTACGTTAAAAAAACCGATGCTTCTCGTGTTTATGGCTTAGAGATTGAAGATATTTTATCGCCATACAATTTAAACTTCTTGGTATATAAAGACACTTTAATTGAAGAGCATATTTCAGGAATTCCTGGTGATGTTTTTATAAAAGATTATTTAGATGATTGTTTAGAAATTGAAAAAACACAATTAGCAAAAGAGTTTGTAAAGTTTAACGAACGTTGTATGATTCGTTTATTAGGTGATATGCGTTCTTACAATTATGTTGTAGTGCCCACGCACGATTTTGAAAATGTAGTGTATAAAATACGTCCGATAGATTTTGATCAGCAATGTTATGAAGGCAAGTTTAAAGTGTATTATCCACAGTTTTTTAAAGAGAACTTAAAGATGGTGCAATTGGTTACTAAAAAATTAGATTCTGAATCGGTAGAGCAATATCAATTAGAAGAAAGATCTATTGTTGCGAAAAGAATTTTAGCTACTCGTTCTCGCTTAAATAGATTACTTGCCGCAATGAAATCAGATAACATTTCGATTCCTAAAAATATCGAAAAATTAAAATCTGAAATTTTTGAACTTACTGGCGATATAAATTTTAGAGATAGTGACGGTATGGGTGAATTACTAGACAATGCCTTAACCTTTATTCGTAGAAATTACGAAGATGTAACTATGAAAAGTATTATACAGCAACAGCAAAAATTATATTAATATAAATTTACTCTTCAACAACTTGCATTGGAGAGTATATTTTTACCGCATTCTTTAAAACCTCAGCTTTATTTAAAGTCATTTTTTTAAGCTTATAATTGGTAAAATCTTCCATTTGAGAAGTTGCATGTTTATCGCCAATATTTGCGTTAGATCCGTATGAATTTATGGTTTCTATTTCTGTACCTTTATCACTAAAACGAATTAATTCTATATGAGATTCACCTGCAAAAGCTCTATATGTTTTGTCGGTTTCATTTACTTTTTTAGAATAGATTGCTGCTAAAACATCTGGCGCTCCACCTATTGGTAAATTTACATTTCCGCGAGAATGTCTTTGTAATTCGCCTAATTCTATTTGTAAAGAACCGTAGTTTTTTAACAACTCTTCTTTTGCTTTTGTAATTCCGAATACACAATCTTCTAACGTAACAGAACCTCGCCTAACATCACGCCCTTCTTGTTTTCTTTTTTCATTTAAGTGCATCCAAGTTAAAATATACAAAGCTGCTGTTTTATTGGTTTTATCCGTTTTTCTATCCCAAGTATTTAATAATAAAATTGCATCGGCTATATCTGGATAGTCAGACGGATTTAAATTCATTAAATCCTCTAAATTTAACGCAGTTCTGGTCATCATTTTGTTAGGATATTGATTATCATACTTAATAGTTTTAAAATCATCATATGAAATGGAATCGTATTCTTGCATCAGCTCTAAAAAACGAGAACTTCTATTATTTTCCATTCCCGTAATTTGATAGCCCATTTGTTTATTCAACGGGGTTTCTTTAAAATTATTAATAGAATCGGTTGCTGAAAAAGGCGTGTTATTGGTATTAAAAACCCAACCACTCGAAGGATTTAAAACTTGCGGCAAACTATCAAACGGAACCAACGTATTATCCCACAATGTTTTTGATGTGTTTCCTGGCAATACTTTACTCCAATCATAGGCAGGGTCTCTTACCGGAAAACTACCGTTACTTACATAATAAATATTGTCTTCTTTATCTGCATACACAATATTTAAGGCAGCAATTCCACGCATTTCTAAAGCCTCTTTAAACTCTTTAAAGTTGCTAGCTTTGTTCATTTTAAACCATTGCTCTGCCATTTTTATCGATTTCCCAACTACAAATCTCCATGCAAAAACACCATCATCTGTTTTAAAAGTTGGGCCGTATTTACTTTCGTAAATAGTTTTTGAAATTGGCACTTTTATAGGACCAAATTTTAACCAAGACCAATATGTTTTTTCTTTTAACCCAATCCACTCCTCATCAAACTTATAAAAATCATCTTTTTCTGGATGCATTTCTAGTTGATAAACATCAGAAAAATCGGCATGATTTACGGTATGTGCCCAACCTAAATTCTCATTTGCTCCATGAAAAATACAAATCCCGCCAGCAAATGTTCCACCTAAAATATTCATTCCCTCTTCAGAAATTAAGTGCGCTTCGTACCAAGAATACCAACCCTCTAATGGTTGATGAGAGTTTACGGCTAAATACGTTTTACCGTCCGTCGTTTTATTTTTAGAAAAGGCAAAAGCATTAGATCCTTTAGGAACATCACTTTTTAAATCTTTAATAATAGTACCACCTAAAATCTTTTTTAGATCGTCTCCTGCGTGCGAAACTTCTAAATTACCCAATAGGTAGCCAGTAATAATATCAGCGCCTGTAAGTGGAAATAAATCATCTAACAACACTTTTTCTGGGTGCAACGTTGCATACGCGTTTACACCAGCAACAAAACTTTCTAAATATTTTTTAAAATCGCCAGTAACATCAGTATGGTATTTTTTTTCGGCAATTTCTTTTAATCCCATGAATTTAATTCCGAAATCTGCCACCAAGCCATCTTTTCCTTTTATTTCCCCCAACATTCCTTTACAAGCTGCCATTAATTCTTGTAGCGTTACAAAATCATCTTCACATTGTGTCCACGCTAATCCGTAGGCAACCTCAGCATCAGTTTTTGCCATAATATGTGGTACTCCGTATACATCTCTCGCTATTTTAATGTTTGATAATTCTTTTCCTTCGGGTGTTGAAGAGCAGCTAATTAAAAGTGTTAAAAAGAAGAAATAGAAAAGAGTACGCATGTTAGTTGTTTTTTTGTAAATATAAACAATGTTATTTTTTACTACGGATACTTTCGATAATAACCGTTGCTAAAATTAAGCTTCCGCCCATAAAAGTGTTCCACGTAGGAATTTCATTTAAAAAGATAAAAGCTAAAATGATTCCGAATATAGGTTGTACACTACTAATAATACTTGCAGTGGATACTGAAAAAAACTGTAGTGAATGTACCATTAAACTATGGCCAATTGCTGTGGTTAACAATGCTAACAATAATACATACGGATATTGACTTTCAAACCCAGAAACATCCATAAAAAACAACACAGGTACTAAACATATTGTAATTATTAAGGTTTGATAAAACATTAATAATACACCGTTGTATTGCAATACATATTGTTTTAAAATTAAGATTCTAATCGAGTAGCATAGGGCAGAGAGGAGTCCGAATAATATTCCTTGAACATTCTTACTTTCTAAATTAAAATCTGGCGCTAATGTGTAAATCCCTAATAAAACCATGCAACCTAAAAGAAGATATATAGGGTTGAATTTTATTCTTAAAAACAAAGGCTCTAAAAAGGCTATCATTACCGGAAAAGTATATAAAGACAACATTCCGATAGCAACGTTAGATCGTTTTAGGGCATAGAAATAGGTAATCCAATGAAGAGCCATGAAAACTCCGCTAATTATAAACGGCACCACATGTTTGGTGGATTTTAATGGAATATCAATTTTTTTAAATCGACAAAAAACATATAAAAATACCATAGCAAAAGCAGAGCGAAACCATACAATTACCTCTGATGGCATAGCAATATATTTGCCCAAAACACCTGAAGTACTCACAAAAAATGTAGCTACTAATAGGCCTGATATATTTTTTAGATGATTGTTTTGCATTGGTTATTTTTTGCTTCTCTTAAAATAGCTTGTAATTAACATATAAATTATAATCGGAATTCCAATCCAAATAAACTCACTCATAAGCACTTTAACACCTCTTTCACCAAAGAAACGTTCAATTCCAATAGGCGATACTTTAATTGGTCGCCACGGAAAAAAATACCGACTCGTATCGAAAGGAGAAAAAAATGCAACTCCTAAACCACCAGTTGTTAAAGCATCTAAAATAGCATGTGAAGCGGTACATATTGTAAAAAATAAAATGAGAACTGCACCTTTTTTGGTGAATATTTCTTTTCTGTAAAATATTAAGGTGATTAAAATCCCTAAAATGAACGCAAATAAAAGTGAATGCGAAAAGCCGCGGTGTCCCCAAAAACTGCTGTATTTAACTCCGAAACTAAAGCCTATTACATCAGCATCTGGTACTATTGCACAACAAATGCCTAATAAAAGGAATTTCCAATTTACAATCGATTTCGAAAATCCTTTTCCGATAGCAAACGATGCTAATGCGTGACCAAATATTGAAGCCATTTTATATTTTTTCTTTATTACGAATAGTAAAATGATGAAATAATCTTTTATTTAGATATAGGTTGCTTCGTTCCTCACAATGACACTTTTTATATTCTAGTTCACGTCATTACGAACAAAGTGAAGTAATCTGTGTATTTCTTATAGAGATTGCTTCGTGCCTCGCAATGACGTTCGTTTTATACTTTTTGTAATATTTTTAAAGCTGTATTTACCGAATCAATTCTAATAAAAGTGATTAATAATCGCAATCCGTTTTTGGTTTTCTTCTCTTTCATAACACAACTTTTCGAGTTCTTTTGAACATACTGTAACATTTTAGTAAATGCTGGTGTTTGATAAAATCCGCTTTGTTGATCAGAAACAAAATAACCAATCATACGTTTTTGTTTTAAAATAACTTTCTCTAAACCAAGTTCTTTGGCCAACCATTTTATACGAACACTGTCTAATAAATCTTGTACTTGTGTTGGATATTCTCCAAAACGATCGGTAATTTGACTTTCAAATTCTACCAATTCTTTTTCTTCGGTTAAGGTTCCTAATTTGTTGTATAAACTTAATCTTTCGGTTACAGAATTTACATAATCATCAGGAAAAAGAATTTCAAAATCGGTATCAATCTGAACTTCTTTTACATATTCTTTCGGTACATTTTCGTCTACCGGATATAAATCTTTAAATTCATTTTCTTTCAACTCAACAATAGCTTCTTGTAATATTTTCTGATACGTATCAAAACCAATATCATTTATAAATCCGCTTTGTTCACCACCTAATAAATCACCAGCACCACGAATTTCTAAATCCTTCATGGCAATATTTAATCCGCTTCCTAAATCAGAAAATAACACCAATGCTTCAATACGTTTACGTGCATCATCCGTCATCATATGAAATGGTGGCGTAATAAAATTACAGAATGCTTTTTTGTTCGATCGCCCAACACGACCTCGCATTTGATGCAGGTCTGATAATCCGAAGTTGTTGGCATTATTTATAAAAATAGTGTTGGCATTTGGTACATCTAATCCGCTTTCGATAATAGTAGTAGACACCAATACATCAAACTCGTTGTTCATAAAACCAAGCATTAATTCCTCTAGTTTTTTACCTTCCATTTGTCCGTGCCCAATGCCGATTTTAGCATTCGGTACCAAACGTTGTAATAAACCTGCAACTTCTTTAATATTTTCGATTCTATTGTGGATAAAAAATACCTGTCCACCTCGAGAAATTTCATAAGAAATGGCATCACGAATTGTTTCTTCGCTAAAGCGGATTACACTAGTTTCGATAGGATGACGATTTGGAGGTGGCGTTTTTATTACCGATAAATCACGTGCTGCCATTAAACTAAACTGTAACGTACGTGGAATAGGGGTAGCAGTTAAGGTTAACGTATCTACATTTTCTTTAATCGTTTTTAACTTATCTTTTACAGCAACACCAAATTTTTGCTCTTCATCAATAATTAACAATCCTAAGTCTTTAAAATTGACTTTTTTGTTAGTTAATTGATGTGTTCCTATCACAATATCTACACTTCCGTTAGTAACACCTTCTAAAACTGTATTACGCTGTTTTGTGGTTCTAAAACGGTTTAGATAATCTATGGTAACCGGAAAGTCTTTTAAGCGCTCTGTGAAGGTTTTAAAGTGCTGAAAAGCCAAGATAGTAGTTGGAACTAAAACAGCCACTTGCTTTCCGTTATCTACTGCTTTAAAAGCAGCTCTAATAGCAACTTCTGTTTTACCAAAACCAACATCACCACACACCAAACGATCCATCGGTTGTGCTTTTTCCATATCTGCTTTTACATCTTGTGTTGATGTAAACTGATCAGGCGTATCTTCATAAATAAAACTTGCTTCTAACTCGTGTTGCATATGCGTATCCGGACCAAAAGCATAGCCTTTTTGTAATTTACGCTTTGCGTATAACTGAATTAAATTAAAGGCAATGTGTTTTACTCTTGCCTTGGTTTTTTGTTTAACTTTTTTCCAAGCATCTGAACCTAATTTATATATTTTAGGTGGTTTTCCGTCTTTACCATTAAACTTCGATATTTTATGAAGTGAATGAATGCTAACATATAAAATGTCACGATCGCCATAAATAAGTTTAATGGCTTCTTGTTTTCTATCTTCAACATCAATTTTTTGTAATCCTGCAAACTTTCCTATTCCATGATCGATATGCGTTACATAATCGCCAATTTCTAACTTGGTAAGTTCTTGTAAAGTGATAGATTGTTTTTTCTCGTAACCGTTTTTTAAGCGGAATTTATAATAACGCTCAAATATTTGATGATCGGTATAACAAACAATTTTATTTTCTAAATCAACAAATCCTTGATATAACGGAAACACAATAGTTTCATAAGAAACCTCAGCTTCATTATCATCAAAAATATCGTGAAATCGTTGTGCTTGTTTATCGTTAGAGCAGAATATATAATTGGTAAATCCTTTTGCTGAAAATTCATTGAAATTCTGAATTAACAAATCGAATTTTTTATTAAAAGATGGCTGCGGATGGGTGTTAAATCGAATCGTTTCGTCATTCCGAACTTGTTTCGGAACCTCATCTTTATGCGACGCTGAATCAAGTTCAGCGTGACGTACCTTTCCAAAATTTACGGTTGTAAATTCTTGTAACTGATTACTAATTAATGCACCATCACAAAATAATTCTGATGGTTTTGAGTGTTTTATATCTGTAGATAGTTCATTAAACGATAACTCTGCTTTTTTATAGAACTTATCTAAATTTTCGGTAAGAATATCGCTGTTTTTTACAAAAATCGCTGTTTTAGAAGCGATGTATTTTAAGAAGCTCTCTCTACTTTCTTGTAGTGTTTTGTTTTCTACATTCGGCATTATAGAAACTTTCTTCAGTTTTTCTTTAGAAAGTTGAGTTTCTACATCAAAAGTTCGAATACTATCTACCTCATCACCAAAAAACTCCATTCGATAAGGCTCATCATTAGAAAATGAAAACACATCGATTATTCCCCCACGCACGGAAAATTCACCAGGTTCGGTAACAAAATCTACACGATTAAAATTGTATTCGAACAATACTTCGTTTACAAAATCGGGAGATACATTTTCGCCAACCGTAATTTTTAAGGTGTTTTTTTCGAGGTCTTTTTTAGTAACTACTTTTTCGAATAAAGCGGCAGGGTAGGTTACAATTATTGCAGGTTTTTTGCGCGAATTGATTCGATTTAAAACCTCAGAACGCAACAATACATTGGCATTATCGGTTTCTTCTATCTGATATGGTCTTCGGTAAGATCCCGGATAAAATAACACGTTTTTATCGCCTAATAATTGTTCTAAATCGTTTAAATAATAGGCCGCTTCTTCCTTATCGTTAAAAATTAACAAATAGGGTTTATCAGCTTTTTTAAAACTTTCAGAAATAACAAAAGACAACGAAGAACCAACCAAATTCGCTATTTGAAAATGGTGTTGTTCTTGTTGAAGTGCATTTACAACCTGCTTTACGTTGCCTGATTGTTGGTAATGATTTACAATAGTTTGCTTGCTCAACCTTAAAAAATTTACGCAAATATACGAGTATTATTTCTTTGTATTTAGTGCGTTTTATTCTTTATCTGAATGCTATTATACGATATCAACAACACTTATTCCGTTGCTTTTTTTGGTGATTTTAATTTGAGTAGGAATACGTTCTTTTAAATTTTCTACATGCGATATAATTCCGATCATTTTGCCTTGCGCTTGTAAAGTTTCTAAGGTAGAAATTACCGTTTCTAAGGTATTGCTATCTAAAGTACCAAAACCTTCATCAATAAATAAGGAGTCTATTTTTACATTTTTACTTGCCAAGTCAGATAATCCTAAGGCCAGCGCTAAACTGATAATAAACTTTTCGCCACCACTAGAGGTATCTACCAACCTTGCTTGATCTGTTTGGTAATGATCAATTAAATTAAAATTAAGTTCTTCTTTAGGTTTGTACGCTTCTTCCATTTTTAATGAATAGCGCTTATTCAACTTATACAAATGCACATTGGCAAGATCTAACAAATGTTTTAAGGTTAAACGCTGTACGTACACATTAAACGCATCTTTAGAGTTTCCTATAACTTTAAATAATGCAGCCCAAACACCGCAAATTTTTGCTTGTGCATCTATCTTTTTAGATACTTCTTTATTTCGATTTCTTATTTCTTGATCTTTTCTAAAAGCTTCAACTATTTTACCTTTTTCGGTTAAAAATCCTTTATTTTTTATTGATAAATCTTCTAAAACAGCGTTGTTTTCTATTACTGAAATTTCAAAATCTCGTTGTTTATTTAAGTTTTCAAAAGCTTTTAAATTACTTTCTTTTTTGGTTTTAAGAGTAATCTTATTTTCTTTAATACGCTCTTTATTTTGCGTGTATTTTTCTATATCTTCTTTAGGTAATAGTGCTTTTTCAATTTCCTCTTTAGTAGTGAAATCACTTAGTTTTAAATCACTCGTTAAATTTGATGTTAAGCTGGTTAAAACTTTAATTAGCTCCGTTTGTTCTTTAACTGTATTTGTTTTTAAAGCTACCGTTTCAGTTTTTATGTCCAGATGCTTTTGTAAATCTTTTTTATGATTTTCTAATTTTTCTGTAAGTTGATTAACAACCAACTGCAAATGCTCTCTTTTATCAGTAACCGTAACATTTAATGGTAAAATAGCGATTCTTTTTTTAGTAAAATCTTTTATTTTAACATCATTTCCCTCTTTATTTTTATAGTATTCTTGGTAAGTTTTACCATCTTTTACTTGCAGGTTTTTATTGTTTTTTAAATTATTATTTAAAACAGTAAGTGCTGATGTTAGTGTATTTAAAACTTGAGCTTCTTTATTGTAATTACTAATAGATGCTTCTATATTTTGAATAAAAACATCTATCGTTTCAACAGATGGTAATACATACTTATATTTTGCTAGTTTTATTCTTAAATCATTTTCTATATTACTACAAGTTGTATTTAAACGCGCTATTGCTTGCTCTTTAGTTTCAATCTCGGTAGTGCTGTTTTTAATATGCTCTTTTTGGGTAGCAACCGATGTTGTTAACGTACCTAAAGCTTCTTTTAAAATATTTATTTTCTCTGAAGCTTCATTTTTTGCTGTTTGTAATTTTTGAGCAATTTCTATGTTTTTGTTTAAAACTATCAACGCTTCTGAAGTTGATTTTAACGTTGATTTTATTTTATCAACATCGGTTAATTCACCCTGAATATTAATTTTACTTGCTGATAATTTAAAATCTTCAAGCGATAAAACAATCGCTTTTCTTTGTTTACTTAATCCGTCAATTGCAGTTATTGTTTGTGCTTTTTTCACCTCTAAACTACTCTTAGAGCTTGAAATTTCCTGTAGTTTTGTTGTTCTTGAATTAAATTCTAATTCGGCTTTAGAAACCTCATTTATTTTGGAATTATCTACAAACGGATGTTCTTTAGATCCGCATAAACCACAAGGTTCTCCTGATTTTAATCGCAAGCGATCACTTTCGTAATTTGCAATGCTTTTTTCTAAATCTAAAATTTTTGAAGCATCACTAACTGCTTTTTCTTGATTTTCAAAAGCTATTTTCACCAACTTCAACTCTTCTTCTATTAATTTCGAAGCGTTTACTAATTTGTGTTGCTCGGCTTCTATTTCCGTTTGTGCAGCTTTGGTTTTAAGGGTTTGTTCAGAAATATTTTTAAACTGTTCCCAATTGTCTTTTTGTATCAGTAACTCTTCTTTATTCTTTAAAAGTTGCTGAAAATCTTTTTTCACTAATTCATCTGAAATGCGAACATATTCTTTTTCTACCGTTGCAATTTCTGTTGATTTTTTGGCCAATAATTCAACATCAGTAGTTAAAAGATGCGTGTTTTTTAGAACTTCTTTCTTTTTAAGCGCTACAAAATCTGCATCTTCCTTTAAAGATTGTTTACTAGCTTTTAAGGTTGTTAATTCTTGTGTCCAATTAGAAATTTTATCAGCAACCTCTTTTAAAAACTTGTTTTCATTTAAAAACAAAGCTATTTCTTCTACTTTAACCGTCGTTACTGTAATTTCTTTTAGTATGCTTTTTTCTTCTTCTTTTAAACGCTCTACTTGTTCGGTTAATCCTTTAAGTTGTTGCGTATTTTTTTCTTTTTGAGCTACTTCATTTTTTAATTGTCCGTCTAGTTTTGTTATGAATTCGAACTTTGGCAGCCATTCCGAAAATTCTTTATTTGCTTTTTCAAACAGCAATTTTTCTGTGAAAACCAATTTTTCTAAACCATCAATTGTTGGTTTTAGTTGTGCTAATTGGTTATCAATATTTTTTAATGTTGCTATTTTTTTAAGTTGTTCTTTTTCTGTTCTATTTAAATCCTGAATAAGTTCTTTAAACGGTGCTGCTTTTTCATTTAAAGCCAAAGCATCTAGTTCTGTTTGATGCTTTTTTATATAAAGATCAATGCTTTTAACAGCTTCCTCATACTCTTTGGCCTCTTTAGTTAATTTATCAAACTGAACATACCAATCTGCTATAGCTTGCGTAGCTTTTAACTCTTTTTCGATCGTATTAATATCCGAAGTAAGTGCCGTATCTTTTTGTTTTAGCGCTGTTTTTTCTTCTGTTGATAAAACATCATCGGCATTAATTTTAGCTTGAATATCTTTTAATTTTTTTTCTTCTTTCGATTTTCTATCTAAAACACCTTGGCCAATTTTTTTATAAATTTCTTCACCCGTAATTTGCTCTAATAATTTACCTTTATCTGGCCCTTTAGCCGATAAAAACGACGCAAAATCACCTTGAGCCAGCATTACAGATCGTAAAAACTGATTATAATCTAATTGAGTTACCTTATTAACTTCTATAATTAAAGCTCGTTTTTGAGTGGCAATAATAACATCGTTCGTTAAGTTTTTTAAACTTACTTCTTCTTTGGCATTCTTATATTTTTTTCCTAATTTATCAGCAATTCTAATTCCCCAAAAAGCTTCATAAATAAAATTATTGTTTTCGAAAGTAACTCTACTAAAAGCATCATTTGCACTGTGACTTACCACATCTATCAACGAACCTTTTGTACCACTAAAACGTGGAACATTATGATATAATGCAATCGTTATAGCGTCTAAAATAGTCGTTTTTCCTGCACCAGTAGAACCTGTAATGGCAAATAAACCAACATCCTTAAATTGCTCATTTTCAAAATCGATTACAATAGGTGCATCTGATTTTAAAGAATTTATATTTTGTAATTCTATTTTTAATATTTTCATATCAATATATAATTATTGATTTTTAACAACTTGTAATACTTCATTAAAGGCATCCCAAACTTCCGGATTTTCCTTTAAATCAAAATCCATTTCTTCGCATTTTAACCTAAAAACTTCGGTTGGTAATAATTCTTTAATCGATTTTGTATTTTCTAGCAATTCTTCAATTCCTTGTGTTTTTCGTTGTTTTTTTAAAGAGGTTTTTAATATTTCGAAGCAATATTTTTCAGCAGCTGTTTTTAGCTCTTCTGTATTTATGGTGTTATTTTCATTTAAAACAATTTCTAGCCAAGGTGTTAATTTATAAGGATTAGAAGTAATACTCGAAAACCCATCAATACATTCGGTCATGGTTCCCGTTAATTTATAAAACTCTCTAAAACGTGGAACCAAAACATCTTCAATAGCATTTATTTCATTGTTTTTGGTAGTTAAAACCAGTACTTTTTTATCGTAGTTAATTTCACTAAAACTTAAAATATTTGGAGAACCAGAGTATCTTACTTTGTCATTTCCACCAATTATTTGTGGTCTATGTAAATGCCCCAAAGCGATGTAATTAAAATATGTAGGGAAATCTGCTGCACCAATATGTCCTAAAGTACCAACATAAATATTTTGTTCACTATCAGAAACCGAACCACCTGTTGCAAATAAATGTCCCATTGCAATAACGGGTGCATTGCTTGTATTTATTAATTCGCATTGTGCTGCAACTAACTGATAATGGTTAATTAAAGCTGTTTTATACTTATCTGTAAGCTCATTAAAAGATTCTCCTGCTACGGCTCTTCTAATATCTCCATCACGCAAATAGGGTACTGCACCAACGATAATTTTTTCATCATTTATATCAATTTCGAAAACTTCATCTTCAATGTTTTCTGTTGCTTTACCAACAACTTTTATAGACAATGCATCTAATATATGTTTTGGTGCATTTAAAGTTCCTGGAGAATCGTGATTACCGCCAGTAATAATAATAGATTTACAACTGGTTACTTTTAATTTTACCAAAAAGCTGTAATACATCTCTAAACTTTGGTTAGATGGTGAACCGGTATCAAATATATCTCCTGAAATTAATAATACATCAATTTTTTGATCGATAATATAGTTTTCAATCCAATTTAAAAACAAGGTTTGTTCTTCTAATTGTGATTGTTCATGTAATCTATGACCTAAATGCCAATCGGCAGTATGAAGTATTTTCATTTAATATGTTTTTAAAACTTAAAAGCAACTTATAAATTAAGAAGGTAAAAACTTTATCATTTATAATTTGTAAAAATAAAGACTAGGAATAGTAAACCATTACTTTTTCAGTTTTTCATTTCTAAAACTACACATAAATTAAAAAATAATTTTATTGTTTTATGAATTTCCATATTTATTAACTTCATGTTAAAATTACATGTTTAAATCATGTTTTAACAGCTCTTTATGTCTCATCCAAGCAATCCGTAAGGTTGTTTTTTTTAATGTATTAAAACCGTTTATCTGACGCTGTTTTTAATTGATATTAATTATATAAACACTTAAAATTATAAAAAAAAATAATAGTAAGTTTTATCTTTATTTCTTAACTTTCGTAAAAGGTTTATCGTAACTTTTTTTTCATCTTTGCCCTATAAAAGAGTAAAGGTTATTTTTAATTATTAAAACATAAAAAATGTCAATATCAGATTTATATTCAAGTGGAAAACACAAACAAGAAATTGGGCAATTTGCCAGCGTTGTAAAAATTGCTAAGTCAGATGGTATTATTGCTGAAGGTGAACAAAAGTTATTAGATAGGGCTGCAAAAAGATTACATATTGATGAAACGGAATATGCAATCATTTTAAAAAATCCAGAAAAGTTTCCAGTTAATCCACCTGCAAGTTACGACGAACGTATTGAGCGTTTATACCGTTTAACTAAAATGGTTTTTGCTGATGAACATATAGATATGGCACAAATAAAATTAATGCAAAAAACTGCCATTGCCTTAAATTTTTCTTCAGATAATGTAGAGAAAGTTTGTGATGAAGCTGTTCACCTAGTTATGAACGACAATGATTTGGATACATTTACAATTGCAATTAAAAAAGTAAATGCTATTTAAAATACCTATACTAAATTGCAGTTAATCAAGTTATTATTATAAACGCTCCCACTTATGAAAAATAAAATTTTACTAATTACAATCCTTTTTTGCTCGATAAATTTATTTTCACAAAATTTAAATGATTCTTGGCAAATAGGAATTGGAATGGGAGTTACTAAGTTTAATGAGAGTGATGTTGCATTTATTGGAGATCAGTATCTTTTTCAAACACCTGTTATTAGTATAACAATGCCAATTGGTGAACGTTTATCTATTGACGGAGCAATGTCTTTTAATACAATTAATGACATTGGTGTGATTAGTAATTCTGTTAACTATTTTTCTATGGATGGTTCGTTGCGTTATAACTTTAATGCAGTGTTAGATAAATTTAGTCCGTATGTATTTGTAGGTGCTAGTATTGTTGATTCTGAACGCAAAATGACGCCTACTGCTAATATAGGTGCTGGGGGTATTTATTGGTTAACTGATAAAATAGGGATAAACCCACAAATATATTATAAACACTCTCTTGAAAGTTACGAAAGTATGCGTTCACATATTCAAGGAACTTTAGGGTTGGTTTTTAAATTAAATTGGAATAATGCCGGAAGTGTTAATCGTGGAGGAAACTCTTCTTCTTGTTATTATAATCAGTTTTAAAAATAATAGTATATAAAACAAAAATCCCGCTTTAATAAAGCGGGATTTTTGTTTTTATGATAATTTCGCAATCGCGTTGTTAATTCGTTGTAGTGTATTCTCTTTACCAATCATTGTCATAATATCAAACAAATCAGGTCCTGCTAATTTACCTACAAGACTTAAACGTAATGGTTGCATTACTTTACCAAAACCAATTTCTTTAGCCGTTATCCAACCTTTAATATCAGTTTGAGCATTTTCTATCGTAAAATCTTCAATCTTATCGATAACTGTGGTTAATTCTTGCATTAACTCGCCAGTAGTATCTTTCCATTGTTTTTTTGATGCTTTTTCGTCATATTCTGAAGGATTCACAAAGAAAAAACTTGATAAATCCCAAAAATCAGCAACAAACGTAGCTCTCTCTTTTATTAATGAAACTACTTTTTCAGTAAAAACTGCATCTGTATTGATTCCTTTTTCATTTAGAATAACAGTATATAATTCCGTTAATTCTTTATTTGATTTCTGTTGTAAGTATTGTTGATTAAACCAGTTTGTTTTATCTGGACTAAACTTAGCGCCAGATTTACTAACTCTACTTAAATCGAAAGCTTCAACCAAACCTTCTAAAGAGAATATTTCTTGTTCCGTACCAGGATTCCATCCTAATAAAGCTAACATATTTATAAATGCATCGTTAAAATAACCATCTTCTTTATACCCACGAGAAACATCACCTGTTTGCTCGTTTGTATATTCTAAAGGAAATACAGGAAATCCTAATTTATCGCCATCACGTTTACTTAATTTTCCTTTACCTACTGGTTTTAAAATTAATGGTAAATGTGCAAATTTTGGAGCTTCCCAATCAAATGCACGATATAATAAAGTGTGAAGTGGGAGAGAAGGTAACCATTCTTCACCACGAATAACATGGCTTATTTCCATTAAATGATCATCAACAATATTTGCTAAATGATACGTTGGCATTCCGTCTGACTTAAATAATACTTTATCATCTAACGTATTAGTATCAATTTTAATCGTTCCACGGATTTCGTCTTGTAATAACAAGGTTTCATCTTGCGGGGTTTTAAAACGTACAACATATTTTGTACCTGATGCTAATTTATTTTTTATTTCGTCATCAGAAAGATTCAATGAATTATCTAACGTAGCACGATTGTGCCAATTATAAATAAACGTTTTTCCGTTTTCTTCATCATTCTTTCTTTGTGCATCTAATGCATCTGCTGTATCAAAAGCATAATAAGCCCAGCCTTTTTCAATTAATTCAATTGCATATTTTTTATACAATTCTTTACGTTCTGACTGACGGTATGGTCCGAACTTCTCATTATTTCCTGGTCCTTCATCAAAAGGAATATTACACCATTTTAAAGCATCAATTATATATTGTTCAGCATTTGCTACATAACGAGTTTGGTCGGTATCTTCTATACGTAACACAAAAGTTCCGTTATATTTTTTAGCAAATAAGTAATTGAATAAAGCAGTTCTTACACCACCAATATGTAAAGGTCCTGTTGGGCTAGGAGCAAAGCGTACTCTTACGTTGTCAGTCATTTTTTATTAATTTGAAAGCGCAAAGATAGTTTTAATAAAAAGAGAATAGAAATTAGATAAAAGAAAAAAGAGAAGCTTTTATAAAAGCTTCTCTTTGTAATTAAATATAGTATATGATAGTTTAAAACTTGTGATATAAACCAAAACTAATTGCTGGTGCTTGTGCAACATTTCTACCTGCAAAAGCTCCACCAAAAGCAACGTTTGCTCCAAAATTAGCATTAACTTCTCCTATTAATTTTAATCCGAAGGCTGCATAACTTTGGTTATTAACATACAAACCTGTGTTTAAATTTTCTGATGGTAATACAATATCTCCATTATCTAAAGATGCTACACCATCTAAAAAACCAGCAATCCAAAGCCAGTTTAATGTTTTGTAACCAATCTCACCACCTAATTTATAATTGCTACTATAATCGTTTGTGCGAATATCAAAACCTGTAAAAGCTTGTACGTACCAATTATTAAAACCTCTACCAGCAATAAATAATGGTGTAAAACTCCAAGCATCATAACCTGTTCGTAAACCTGTTACCGCATCATAATTACCTGTATTGGCCTCAACATTTAATTGCCCTGTTAACAACCATTTTTTATTACTAAAGTTATGTTTTATTCCGAATTGAAGGTTACCTAATGAATTATTACTTGGTGCTGATGTTGCATTTGATGATGTTAGTTTAAACGGAAAATTTAAAACTAAAGTTGTTTTGTCTGATATACCGTATTCGGTATATAATTGTAGTGTGTTATCTGAAATTTTTTGACTTAGATTTATTTCTGGACTTCCAAATAGTTTATCATAATTAGAAATCGATGTATATGATAATTGCACATAGGTTTCGTTCTTCTTTTTAGTCCACGGACTTTGAGAAAAAAGGTTAAAAGAAATAAATAATAGTAGTAAAGTAGTTAGTTTTTTCATCCGATAAATAGTTATTAGTAAAGTTTAAAATGAAATTTCAACTGTTTAGTAGTTAAAAATAAATGAATCTTACAGAAACCTTTAACTTAAACTTACTTTTAAATATAGTATTTTTATAGACTGATATGGAGAATTTTAGCAAAATAGAAAAAAAGTTACAACTGTTTAGTAAAAAATACTACACAAATGAATTGATAAAAGGTGTTATTTTATTTATTTCATTAGGTGTTTTATACTTGTTTTTTACCTTATTTATAGAATATTTTTTATGGCTTAAACCTACTGCCCGAACTTTATTATTTTGGTTGTTTTTAGTTGTTGAATTATTTTTGTTTTTCCGTTTTATATGCTTTCCTGTTTTTAAAATTATAGGCTTACAGCGAGGAATTTCTTTTGAAGAGTCTTCTAAAATTATTGGAAATCATTTTCCAGAGGTAAAGGATAAGCTTTTAAACATATTACAATTAAAGAAAAATAGTAATCAATCTGATTTATTATTAGCTAGTATAGAACAAAAATCGAATGAAATTCAGCCAATCTCATTTAACAAAGCAGTTAATTTTAACAGCAATATTAAATACTTAAAATACGCTGTGATTCCGGTTTTTATTTGGTTATTATCATTTGTAACAGGAACAACACAAAAGCTATCCGATAGTTTTAATCGTGTAGTAAATCATACGGTTGCTTATAAAGCTCCTGCACCTTTTTATTTTAATTTAACAACCACCGATTTAACCGTTATTAAAGGAAAAGATATTACAATTTATATGCAAACAACGGGAGAAATTATTCCCGAAAGTGCTAAAATCCATTTTAATAAACAACAATATTTTTTAAAAAATGAAGGCAATGGTTTATTTTCATATACATTTATTGAAGTACAAGAACCTATTAATTTTTACGCTAGTGCAAACGGTATAGAATCTATAGCCTTTAATTTAGCTGTTATAAAAACACCTTCTATTCAAAATATTTCATTGAATTTAAAATATCCTAGTTATACTAAAAAGAAAAACGAGACTATAAATAATACCGGAAACATAAATGTTCCACAAGGAACAATTGTAGAATGGCAAGTTAAAACAACTGAAACAGATAGTGTTAACTTAGTATTAAATGAAAAACGTTATAATTTTATCAATACTAAAACTGATGAATTTCAACTTAAAAAGCAGGTTAAAAAAGCTACTAATTATCAAATTACCACTTCTAACAGTAGTTTAAAAGATTACGAACAGCTACAATTTTCTATAGCGGTTATTACGGATGAGCATCCTTTAATAAATGTAAATTCTAATATAGATAGTATTGCAAGAGGAAATGCACAGTTTGTTGGACAAATTTCTGATGATTATGGTTTTAATAAATTAGAGTTGGTTTACTACGATAAAAATACTGGTGCTGCTTTAGATTCAAAAAAGATTGCTATAAATAAGAATAATATTCAAACTTTTTTCTTTGAGTTTCCTGGGGATTTAGATCTTAAAAAAGGAGTTGATTATGAACTATATTTTCAGGTATTTGATAACGATGCGGTAAACGGAAATAAAAAAACAAAGAGTCAGAAATTTTCTTATCGACAGAAAACAACCAATGAGATAGAGCAGGAGCTTTTACAAGAACAACGTAATTATATTGATAACTTAGAAAACTCATTACATAAACAAGAACGAAGTAAAAAAGAATTGGAGAAAATTCAATTTGAGCTACAAAATAAGAAAAATGTTAATTGGAATGATCAGAAAAAAATTAAGAATTTAATTAAAAGACAAGATCAGTATAAGCAAATGATGCAACGTCAAACCGAAAATTTGCAAAACAATTTTACTGAGAAGAAAGAAAAAAACGAAAGCTTACAAGAGAAAAAAGAAGCATTAAAGCAACGAATAGAAGAACTTAAAAAGCTAGATAAGCAACAGAAAATATTAGATGAACTAAAAAAATTAGCTGAGAAGCTTAACAGGGAAGATTTAATAAAAAAGACAAAAGAACTAGCTGAGCAAAACAAACAACAAGAAAGAAGTTTAGAACGTATATTAGAAATGACTAAGCGTTTTTATGTTGAACAGAAAATGCATAAAGTAGCGGATAATTTAAATGAGTTGTCAAAAAAACAAGATGAATTATCAAAAAAGGAGGCAACAAACGACGAACAAAAGGCAATAAATAAAGAATTTAAGAAAGCAAAAGAAGAACTTAATGAGTTAAAAAAAGATAATAAAAAATTAAAATCTCCGATGGAAATGCCTTCAATGGAAAAGTTATCTGATGAAACCCAAAAAGAACTTAACAAAGCAGAAGAAAATATAGCAAACAAAAAGCAATCTGAATCAAAAGAAAATCAGAAAAAAGCAGCGAAAAAAATGCAAGAGATGAGTCAGAAGATGCAAGACTCCATGCAAGAAATGAGTGCTGATATGGAGGAAGAAAACATGGAAGGTTTACGCCAGGTTTTAGAAAACTTAATTACATTTTCTTTTGATCAAGAAACATTAATGAATGTGTTTTCATCAACCAATTCTTCACATCCAAACTTTGGTAAAAACCTACAAAAGCAATATTTACTTAAGAGTTATTTTGAACATATAGACGATAGCTTATTTGTTTTATCAATGAAAAACCCTAAAATATCATCTAAAGTACAAGATCAACTTTCGTTAGCACATTACAATTTAAGTGAATCTTTAGAGAATTTTACCGATAATAAATTTCAAAACGGAATAACAAATCAGCGTTATATAATGACATCTGCAAACACTTTAGCAGATATGTTAAGCAATACGCTAGATGCTATGCAAAACCCAAAACCTGGTAGCGGAAAAGGGAAAGGAAAAGGGAAATCTTTTAGCTTGCCAGACATTATTAAAAAGCAAAGTGATTTAATGAAGAAGATGCAAGAGGGTATACAGAAGAAAGAAGGCGGTAAACCTAAAGATGGAAAAGACGGTAAAAAAGGTGGGGAGAAAGGAAAAAAAGAAGGTGAGAGCGGTGAGCAAGGAGAAGGTTTAAATGGTGACTTGTATGAAATATATAAACAACAATCGGAATTAAGACAGCAATTAGAAGATGCCATTGGTCAAGGCAAAAGTGGTAATGGTAAAGCCAAAAAAGCGCTTAAGGAAATGGAACAGTTAGAGAATGATATTTTAGAAAAAGGTTTTACTCAGCAAAGCATTAACCGCATGCAACAATTAAACTATGAATTACTAAAATTAGAGAAGGCTACATTCGAACAAAATCGTGATAAAAAACGTAAATCAAATACCAATTTACAAGAGTATAATAAAAAAAGGGCTAAGGAATTAAAGTTTAAGAAGTTGTTCTATAACCAAACAGAGATATTAAACAGACAATCATTACCTTTGCGCCCTGATTATAAAAAGAAGGTTCAAGAGTATTTTAACCTTCCTAAAAACAACAAGTAATAGATTTAAATTATTTTTATTACAACATAAATTAAAGAATGATTGTATTTAATTACGAAACCGAATTTCAATTAGAAAATGAAGATAAAACTTCTAAGTGGATTCAGAACTGTATAGAGAAAGAAGAATTTGAATTAGGAGAAATCAACTATGTATTTTGTGATGACACTTATTTACATAAAATGAACGTTGAATTTTTACAACACGACACCTTAACCGACATCATTAGTTTTGATTATACGTTAGGTAAGTTAGTAGGAGGAGACATCTTTATTTCTATCGAACGAGTAAAAGAAAATGCAAAAGAGTTTAATGTTTTATTTGAAAACGAACTGCATCGAGTTATTATTCATGGTGTTTTACATTACATGAAATACAAGGATAAAACTGATGAAGAGAAACAAATAATGCGTAGTAAAGAAAACGATTCTTTAAAAATTTTAAACGAAAACTAAAATCGTTCCACGTGGAACAGCATATAAAAATGAGTTTATTTAATACAACATACGATGTAATTGTAGTAGGTGGTGGACACGCTGGTAGTGAAGCTGCAGCAGCAAGTGCCAACATGGGTGCACATACATTATTAATAACAATGAACCTTCAGAATATAGCTCAAATGAGTTGTAATCCGGCAATGGGTGGTATTGCTAAAGGACAAATAGTTCGCGAAATTGATGCATTAGGTGGTTACAGTGCTATTGTAACCGACAAGACTGCTATTCAGTTTAAGATGCTTAATAAATCTAAAGGACCTGCAATGTGGAGTCCGAGAGCACAGTCAGACAGAATGCAATTTGCAGAGTGTTGGAGAAATATGTTAGAGAAAACTGATAATTTAGATTTTTATCAGGACTCTGTTAACGGATTAATTTTTGATGACAATAAAATCGTTGGTGTAAAAACAGCTTTAGGATTAGAAATAAAAGCTAAGACTGTTATTATTACAGCAGGTACTTTTTTAAATGGATTGATTCACATAGGTGAAAAAACATTTGGTGGTGGTAGAGCAGGTGAAGGAGCTTCAACAGGAATAACAGAAGATTTAGTTGCTAAAGGATTTGAATCTGGAAGAATGAAAACAGGAACTCCTCCAAGAGTTGATGCTCGTTCTTTAGATTTTTCAAAGATGACTGAACAACCTGGTGATGAAAACCCAGAAAAGTTTTCTTATTTACCAATTACCGAAAAACTTATAGAACAACGTTCTTGTTATTTAACTCATACAAATCAAAAAGTACACGATGTTCTACGTGCCGGTTTTGATCGTTCACCAATGTTTAATGGTAGAATTAAATCTACCGGACCACGTTATTGTCCGTCAGTAGAAGATAAGATTGATCGTTTTGCAGACAAAGATCGTCATCAAGTTTTTGTTGAACCAGAAGGATGGAATACCGTTGAAATTTATGTAAACGGATTTTCTACTTCTATGCCAGAAGATATACAAGACGAAGCAATTCGTCATATTCCTGGATTTGAAAATGTAAAATTCTTACGTTTTGGATATGCAATTGAATATGATTTCTTTCAGCCAACACAATTAAAACATAGTTTAGAAACTAAGTTAATCGAGAATTTATTCTTCGCTGGTCAAATTAACGGAACAACAGGTTATGAAGAAGCAGCTGCACAAGGTTTAATGGCTGGTGTAAATGCAGCGTTAAAAACGCAGAATAAAGAACCTTTTATATTAAAAAGGAGTGAAGCTTATATTGGTGTTTTAATTGATGACTTAATTACCAAAGGAACAGAAGAACCATATAGAATGTTTACTTCTCGTGCTGAATACAGAACATTATTAAGACAAGATAATGCCGATTTAAGATTAACCCCAATCGGTCATAAATTAGGATTAGCTTCTGATGAAAGATTAGAGAGAGTAATAGAGAAGAAAGAGAAGACAGATAAATTGATTCACTTTATTACAAACTTAAGTGTAAAGAAAGAAGATATAAATCCGATTTTAGAAGCTAAAGGATTATCGGTTGTTAATCAAACAATGAAATTAATAAAAATAGCTACTCGTCCTCAATTAAGTTTAAATGATTTTAATAGCATTGAAAAATTACATAACTATATTAAAGAAAACGAAATGAATGCTGATGTAATAGAACAGACAGAAATTCATTTAAAATATTCGGGATATATAGATAAAGAAAAGAACAATGCTGATAAACTAAATAGATTAGAGAAAGTTGTAATACCTGCAAATTTCGATTATGATAAAGTACATTCATTATCGATTGAAGCAAGAGAAAAATTAGTAAGTATTCAACCTACTTCAATATCTCAAGCAAGTAGAATAAGTGGAGTTTCACCTAGTGATATTTCTGTGCTTTTAGTTTATATGGGTAGATAACAATATCAACTTAATAATAAAAAGAAAAACGTTCCATGTGGAACGTTTTTCTTTTTTACGTAATTTTGCAATGACATTATAGCATGTTCCACATGGAACATCATAAAAAGAAAAAGAAATTGAATACAGAAAAAGCACTTTACAAAAACCTAACTCCGTTATTAAACTGTATAGATTATACTGTTTCTGATGAGAGTTATGAAGTAATGTATAATAAAGAATATGATATGCTTGTTACTTCACCTGTGCCGGTTAATTTAGAAAGTTATTATGCGAGTGATTCATATATTTCTCATACCGATAGTAAGAAAACACTTTTTGACCGCGTATATCAATTAGTAAAAAACCATACCTTAAATCAGAAATTAAAATTAATAAATTCTTTTAATAAAAAAGATAAAACGATTTTAGATGTAGGTGCGGGGACAGGTGATTTTTTAAAAGTATGTAAAAATAATAATTGGCAAGTTAATGGAATAGAACCTTCTGATAAAGCAAGAAAATTTGCTAAAGAAAAAAACATCAATCTTAAAAATGATATTTATGACTATGAAGGAAAACAATTTGATGTAATTACACTTTGGCATGTTCTAGAACATGTACCCAATTTAATAGAATATACGCATCAATTAAAAAAATTACTAAAACCAAATGGTGTTTTAATAATTGCAGTTCCAAATTTTAAAAGTTACGATGCAAACCGTTATAAAGAATTTTGGGCAGCTTATGATGTACCAAGACACTTGTGGCATTTTTCTAAAACGTCTATAAAAAAATTATTCTCTGATATTGAAATGACCGTAGAAAAAATACTTCCAATGAAGTTTGATGCTTTTTATGTTTCGCTTTTATCAGAAAAATACAAATCAAAAAAATCAAGACCAATTCATGCTTTTCTTACTGGTTTAAGATCAAATTTAAAAGCAAAAGGAAATGGTGAATATTCTTCCTTGATTTATATCATAAAAAACATTTAAAACGATTTTTAACATCATTTTAATCAATTTAAAATTACAAAACACACGATTACATTACAAAATAAAAAAAACCTCTTAAAATGAATATTTTAAGAGGTTTTTTATCAGTAAAAATTATATTAAAATATAATACAATAATTAAAATTTATTAAAGTCCAAATGCTATTGAAGCAGCAAATACACTATTTTTTGGATTATTATCTTCGTAGTTATCTGAGCTATCAAAAACACCGTTAAGTCCAAAACCATATCTAGCATTTAAAGAAACATTTTCTGATATTTTAAAACCTAAACCTAGATCTAAAGAATAATCTACTTTATTAAAAACATCTTCATTATCAGAAAAATTTATAGCACCAACTTCTATTTCATCATTTACTAAAAATCCAATTTGTGGACCAGCTTCTAGATAGAATGAATCTGCTAAATAAAATTTTAGCATCACTGGTATATTAATATAATCTAACTGAACTTTACCATCAATTCCGTTAGCTTCATTGTTTACACCTTGTGATGAATACACAACCTCTGGTTGTAAGCTAAAACGATCTGTAACCTTAATTTCATTATAAATACCAATATGAAAAGATGTTCTAATACTTTCTGATTCTACTTCATCTTCAAATGATTTATCAAAATTTGTTAGGTTAGATAAGTTTAAACCACCTTTAATTCCAAAATTTTGAGCCTGTGTAGTAGCTGTAATCACTAATAATAGTAACATTATTTTAATCTTCATATAAGTTTATTTTTAAATTCAATACAAATATATATCGATTGATAAAATACATTTAACTGATACCATCTGAATCTTAGCTCATATAATTTGTAAGAATTACTAGCTGTTTAAAAGGTACATACCAGCAATGGTAATTAGAAAGTAAACAGCTAATGTCATAGCACCTGCATAATCTTTCGCTAAGCGTTGACCTATTAGTAAAAAGATTAATGATAATGCTGCAATTTGAACTCCTAATAAAGATAATGCTGTATCATCAGTAGTTATTAAATTAAATACTCCGATAAACATAAAAGCACCTGCAATTAACTCCATCACTAAAATAATAACTAATAAAATTGGTACTAGATTTTTTAAAGGAGAGTTTTTAAAATGATCTTTAATAAAATTTACATTACCATTCCAATCTGTTACTTTATCAATACCCGATTGTAAGAAAGTAACTATTAAGAAAAGTAGAATTAAAATTTCTGTTGCATTTTGTTGAATAAGTTCCATATAATTGATTTTTAGCAAATATAACTTTAAAAACAAAAATTGTAACATTTTATAAAAATAGAGTCAAATAAACAAAGTAGATATTATTGTATCTTTAACAACAAACTAACTATAAAAATTAAAAAACTATGCCTATTTATTATTATCCAGTTATCTTTTTTGGTCTTATATTATTATTTGCTTCATTTTTTACGGTAAAGCAACAAACTGCTGCAATTATTGAGCGTTTTGGTAAATTTCACAGTATTCGTCAGTCTGGCTTACATCTAAAGATTCCTTTAGTAGACAGAATTGCTGGAAAATTAAGTTTAAAAATTCAGCAATTAGATGTAATTATTGAAACAAAAACATTAGATAATGTATTTGTTAAACTAAAAGTTTCTGTTCAATATAAAGTTATAAAAGAAAAAGTAGAAGATGCTTTTTATAAATTAGATTACCCGCATGATCAGATTACCTCTTATGTATTTGATGTTGTTCGTGCAGAAGTGCCTAAGATGATATTAGATGATGTGTTTTTAAAGAAAGATGATATTGCTATTGCTGTAAAATCTGAATTAAATGAAGCAATGATGACGTATGGTTATGATATTATTAAAACCTTAGTTACCGATATTGATCCGGATGCGCAAGTAAAAGAAGCAATGAATAGAATTAATGCTGCCGATAGAGAAAAAACTGCTGCACAGTATGAAGGGGATGCACAACGTATTTTAATTGTAGAACGAGCAAAGGCAGAAGCTGAAAGTAAACGTTTACAAGGACAAGGAATTGCAGATCAACGTAGAGAGATTGCCCGTGGTTTAGAAGAATCTGTAGAAGTACTAAATAAAGTAGGTATAAATAGCCAAGAGGCATCTGCTTTAATCGTCGTAACTCAGCATTACGATACATTACAATCAATTGGACAGGAAACAAACAGTAATTTAATTTTATTACCAAATTCGCCACAAGCAGGAAGTCAAATGTTAAACGATATGGTAGCTAGTTTTACAGCAAGTAACCAAATAGGTGAAGCAATGAAGAATCCGAAGCCCAAAAAACTTAATTAGATAATAAAAGCTCGATTTGTTTTATACAAATCGAGCTTTTATTTTTATATGATAAAAAGTAATAGATTATTTCTTTTCTTCTACTTTATTTTCTTCTTCATCTTCTTTAGTAGCAGATTTAAACTCTTTAATACCTGTTCCTAAACCTCTCATTAATTCAGGTATTTTACGACCTCCAAATAATAATAATACAACTACAACAATCAATGCTATAGAAGCACCACCTGGTATTGCTAAAAAAATATTTAATGAATTCATTTGTTCTAATTTTTAATGCTACAAAGATACTAAATTAACTTCTCTGTTCAATTACTCCACCAATTACTTTTTTATCTTTAAAAACTTCTGGAGTTCCTTTGTAAAAAATAGAACCACCAAAAGAAACTTTAGCATCTAATGTTTCACCAGCTTGCACTTCTACTTTAGATCCTGAGCCTGCACGTACATAATTTAAATCACTTACAATTAAATTGTACCCGTGATAAATTCCTCCTAAATTGGCTTCTACAGTTTGATTCTTTGTTGTACCTGAAAGCTTAATAACAGCACCTGATACACTTTTTACCATAAGATGCTTAACATCTACAACTATATTGATAAAGGCGCCTTCTTGGGCTTTAATTTCAATTTGTGATTGTTCAATTTTTTTACCAGTTATAGTAGCACCTTCATTAGCATCAATAGTTTCTAATAACGATGCATAATAAAGCGTAATTTTCACTTTACCATCTGCTGTAGTTTCAGGGAAATTTAAAGCTATTTTTAAAGTATTGTTTTTATTTTTAATGCTTACTTTATCTGTTTTTTCGCCAGTAACAATAATTTTATTTTCGTCTGATTTAACCAATTCTAAATCGATACCATTGTATACTTTAACTGTAGAGAATTCTCCTAATTGTTTTGTTAAGGTTGTTTGAGCAGATGCTACAATAGGCATCAAAAACAAACATATAAACACTAATTTTTTCATTTTTAATTTTATTAATTAATAAGGTATAATCAAAAATAATACCAATACTATAAAGACGAATATCAAAATTTATTGTGACAACAATAAAAGTTTAATGCGAAATTAAATGAAAATCTAAATGTTTACGTTCTAAATCGGTGTTTTTAACTTTAACAACAACTTTATCTCCTAATTGAATTATATTTTTTGAAGATTGACCAACAATAGCATATTGCTTTTCATCAAAAATATAGTAATCATCTTTTATATCTCTAATTCTAACCATTCCTTCACATTTGTTGGCAGAAATTTCTACGTAAATTCCCCATTCGGTTACACCAGAAATTACACCTTCAAATTCTTCGTCTTGATGGTCTTTCATATATTTAATCTGCATATATTTTATGCTAGATCGCTCTGCTTTTGCAGCCATTTCTTCCATTTGTGAAGAATGTTTACATTTTACTTCATATTCTTCTGCTTTTGGAGACTTTCCGCCATCTAAATAATGCTGTAATAAACGGTGTGTCATTACATCTGGATAACGACGAATTGGTGAAGTAAAGTGAGAATAATAATCGAAAGCTAAACCATAATGCCCAATATTTTGAGTGGTATAAGCTGCTTTACTCATAGAACGGATTGCTAAAGTTTCTACCATATTGGCTTCTCCTTTTCCTTGAACATCAGCTAATAACTTATTTAAAGATTGCGATGTTTTTTCTTTAGTTTCTGTATCAATTTTATAACCAAATTTATTAATAATGTTCTGTAAAGAAGCTAATTTATCAATATTTGGTTCATCGTGTGTACGGTAAATAAATGTATTTTTTGTTTCTTTTCCTTTAGAAAAACCTATGAATTCAGCTACTTTTCGGTTTGCTAGTAACATAAACTCTTCAATAAGTTTATTAGCATCTTTAGATTCTTTAAAGAAAACTCCTACAGGATTTGCCTTTTCATCTAAATCAAACTTCACTTCAACTCTATCAAAAGATATTGCACCAGCTTTCATACGCTTTTTACGCAATTTTTTAGCCAATTGATCTAGTTTTAAAGTAGCTTCTACAATTTCTGGTGTTACTTCATATTCTTTATCTATAATAGAAATATCAAGCGGCATTGTATACGGCTCAACAGTATCAGAAAGTGTACAATTTTCTATGATTGATTGTGCTTCTTCATAGGCAAAACGTTGATCTGAATAGGTAACAGTTCTACCAAACCATTGATTTACAATTTGCGTTTTTTCGTTGATTTCAAAAACAGCAGAAAAAGTTAATTTTTCTTCATTTGGTCGTAAAGAACAAACTCCGTTACTTAACATTTCAGGTAACATTGGTACTACTCTGTCTACTAAATAAACAGATGTTGCGCGATCATATGCTTCATCATCTAAAATAGTTTTTGGTTGTAAATAATGAGAAACATCAGCAATGTGAATTCCTATTTCGTAATTCCCATTTTCTAATTTTGTAAATGACAATGCATCATCAAAATCTTTTGCATCCTTCGGATCTATTGTAAAGGTTAAATCTTTACGCATATCACGACGTTTGGCAATTTCTTCCTCTGTGATTTCTATTGGTAAATTCTCTGCTTCTTTTTCTACTGCTTCATCAAATTCGTATGGTAAACCATATTCTAGTAAAATAGAATGTATTTCGGTTTCATGCTCACCAGGTTTTCCTAAAACTTGCGTTATTTTACCAAACGGATTTTTAGAATTTTCTGGCCAATCGATCATTTGAACAACCACTTTATCGCCATCTTTTGCGCCATTTATTTTGTTTTGAGCAATAAATAAATCCGCAGACATTTTTTGGCTATCTGGTATTACAAATCCAAAATTTTTATTCATCTGTAAAACACCAACAAACTCAGTTTTTTTACGTTCGATAATTTCTACTACTTCAGCTTCGTATTTATTAGATCTACGTTTTTGATAAACATAGGCTTTAACCGTATCTTGATGTAATCCTTTTCCTAAATTTATTGATGGAATAAATATATCATTCTCAAAATCATCCGACATAAAATATCCATTTCCATTAGATGTTAAATCTAACGTACCAATATGGTATTTACGATCTTCATTAATTTTATATTTACCTCTATCTATTTCTTTAATTTTCTTATTTCCGGTAAGTTCTGCTAATTTTTTAAGTACTTGCGATTTACCATCGGTATCAGAAATTCCCATTTTAGCAGATATCTGCTTATGGTTATATGTTTTTGAATTGTCTTCGTTTAAAATTTTAAATATATTTCTGGTCAAGTCTTTTATTACTCTACCTTTTTTCTTGTATATTTTTTTCTTTCTAGTCATTAATCTTCTGCTTGTTTTATTGTTACCAAAGTACAAATAAATTTAGGTTTTGTTTATTAAAAAAGTGTTACCAATCTATTTTGTATTTTGGCTTAATTATATTTTATTATTTATGATAAATTCTTGGTTTGTTATTGCAAATCCTTTTTCAGGAAATAAAAAACTTTCTAAAAATTGGAAAGAGATTGAGCAATTGTTAAACGAAAGAAATATCGATTTTTCTTATGCTTTTACAGCGTATTCTAAACACGAAATTGAATTGGTACACACTGCTATTCAACAAGGTTATAGAAATATAATTTCCGTTGGTGGAGATGGTACACTACATCATGTAGTAAACGGAATTATGACGCAAAGATATGTAAAAACTTCTGATATTACAGTGGCAGTGATTCCTTTAGGTACAGGAAACGATTGGATTAAGACTTATAGCATACCAAATAACATAAAATTAGCCATAGATTTAATTTACCAACAAAAAACAATTTTACAAGATATTGGCTATTTAGAACTAACAAATACTACTGCTTTCTTTAATAATGTTGCAGGAATTGGTTATGATGGTTATGTTGTTAATAAGTTGAATACACTTAAAAGATTCGGTCCTTTAGCCTATCTTTTAAGTGGTATTGCTGGTTTATTATTCTACAAAAAAACTTCTTTTACTATTGAAGTTAATAATAAAGTAATTGAAACAAAATGCTTAATGACTTTATTCGGAATTTGTAAATATTCAGCAGGAGGAATGCAATTAACTAAATATAAGGATATTACAGATGGGCTATTTGATATAACCATTGCTAAAAATTTATCTCTTTTAGATTTAATTGTAAATATTAAAAAATTATATAACGGCTTAATTGTAAATCATAAGAAGGTAGAAACACACTTATCTAATACATTGTTAATAACTCCGTCTTCTCTTAAAAACCCCATGTTTATTCAGGCTGATGGGGAATTAATAGGTACCGGAAAAGTAACTGCAACTATATTACCAAAAGCTATACAATTTATAATTTCTTAAAAAGTTAAAAAAATCTTAATAAAATTGTAACATTTCACAAATTATTACGTCTTTATAATAAGAAGTTACTAATAATGAAAAACTTACGTAAAATAATAGGTTTATTTATATTCATATTTGTTACAGGTATTATAGTTACCGTAATAAGTATTAATACTACTTTAAATGAAAAACCTACTACAAATTTAGTTAAAGCTAAAGACACTATCTACCTTATTAAAAAAGGGAGTAGAACAGTATAATAAGTACTTTTTCTATTTTATTCTTATTTATCAACATCACTAGTTTTATATATTATTTTAAAAGAAATTTATTCTTTTAAATAAACACATCCTTAATTTTAAAGAATTTCAAAACTTCCATTTTTTTAAATTTAAGGTTATTAACATATATAATATTATATATAAAGAATTTTTAAAATTTAAAAAAAGAAATGATTGTTATTATAGTGTGTTAATATGTGGCATAAATAAATGATTAAATTTTTGTGAGTATCAGTTATTAAATAAAATAAACATGTTATTAGCTTAATAAAATGTTTAAAATCAATTAGAAAACATAGTTATTAACAAAACTTATAAACAACTATTAACTGTTAATTATGAATACTTAATTTTATTTACATTGTAAACAACAGGTTAATTTTATGTTGATAAATGTTTATTAGAAACTCATAAAAAAAGTTGTGTATGTAATAGTAGTTCTTGTATTGTAAAAAAAATGTAATAAATCAAATAAACTTTTTAAAATATACCATTACTTCTTAACAATTAACTAACATTACTCAAGTACTTAAAAACTAATCACTTATTAAGAATACTTAAAAAAGCATTGTTAATTACTGTTGATAACCCTGAATATCTGTATTTTTGTAACACACAACTAAATTAAAATCAACAAATTATGACAATTGCCATCGGAAATGACCATGCAGGTACCGAGTATAAATTCGAAATTATTACTCTTTTAGAAGAATTAGGACATAAGGTTATTAATTTTGGGACTAATGATACTAATAGTATGGATTATCCTGATGCTATTCATCCAACAGCAGAAGCTGTAGAAACTGAACAAGCTGAAATGGGTATTATTTTATGTGGTAGTGGTAATGGTGCGCAAATGACAGCTAATAAACACCAAGGTGTTCGTGCTGCTTTATGTTGGAATAATGAATTGGTAATATTAACACGTCAACACAACAATGCTAATATTTTAACAATTCCGGCTCGTTTTATATCATTACAACAAGCATTGGGTTTTGTAAAGTTATTTTTAAGTACAGAATTTGAAGGAGGACGTCATGCAGGTAGAGTTAATAAAATAGCTAATAATTGTTAATGGATTTTAAAGTAAAAAATTTTAAAGAATTAACAACTTCAGAACTGTATGAAATACTTCAATTACGTTCTGAAGTTTTTGTGGTAGAACAAGATTGTGTATATCAAGATATTGATTTTAAAGATCAAAAAGCATTGCATGTTTTAGGTTTAAAAGATGATAAAATAATAGCGTACACTCGTTTGTTTGATAGTAAGCAATATTTTGATACTCCTAGTATTGGTAGAGTAATTGTAAAAGATACCGAACGTAAATTTGGCTATGGACACGATTTAATAAAAGCATCAATACAAGCTATTGTTAATAACTACGAAGAAAGAATAATTACGATTTCGGCACAAACTTATTTACAGAAATTTTACGAATCTCACGGTTTTAAACAAATAGGTGAAGGGTATTTAGAAGACGGAATTCCGCATATTAAAATGGTGAGAGCTTAATAGCGTAGTTATAGCAATTCAGTAACTTCAATTACAGCACCAGGTTTCATATTATTTAATAAAATATCACCAATACGCACTCTAACTAAACGTAATGTAGGAAAACCAACGGCAGCTGTCATTTTACGAACTTGCCTAAATTTACCTTCTGTTATTATAATTGATACCCAACTTGTTGGTCCATGACGTTCATCACGAATTTTTTGTGATCTATTATCAAAATTAGGAGTATCTATTAAAAAAGCTTTTCCGGGTAAAGTCATATATTTTTTACCATCAAAACCAATTTCTACACCTTCTTTTAATTTATCTATAGCTTCTTGCGTAATAAGACCATCTACTTGAACATAATATTCTTTTTCTACTTTTTTACTGCGTACTTGTGCACTTACTTTACCATTGGTAGTTAAAAATAACAAGCCTTCAGAGGCAACATCTAAACGACCAATTGCCATTGTTTCTTCAGGAAAACTAAAATTTAACGCTCCTAATAATTTTTTCTTTCTTCTTGTTTGATTGTTAATAAACTGCGAAAGAAAACCATACGGTTTATGAATTATAAAATGTCGGTGTTCCATATTTATAAAGTACTAATAGTTACATAAAAATACTCTTTACCAGTACTAATTCTCATATTTTTTTCTGAATATTCTTGAGTTTTAAGTAACGGATATTGAGTTATAGGTTCTATACAAACCATGTTGTTAACTTCTGTCCACAACATAAAATTATTAAAGTTTTTGGTCGTTATTTTTACGTTAGGTAATTCATTTTTTATCAAAATGATTTCATCAGTATTTAAAACCTTATAAGCAGCTGATCCTACATTTAAAATATCTTTTAAAGTAATTTCTTTGTCTGCCGTTTTTATAATTTCAGTATCAAAACCAGTTAGTTTAAAACTAGGATGATACCCTAACATATAAGGCATTCCTTTTTCTGAAGTAATTTCAAAATCTATTTTTAAAGTGTTTTTTGATACTGAAATTATTTTTCTAAAAATAAAATCATAAGGCCAAAACAACTTTTCTTGCGTAGATTTTTTAGGAAATTTAGCATTATTTATTAGTGTATTTTTTACATATTTTTTTTCAAAAATAGCCGTAGTAGTATCCGAAGAAATAAATTGATAATCAAGTTCTCTTAATAACCCATGTTGATCTTGCTTAGCAATACCATTTGGTGTTTCAACACTATAATTATTAATTTTTGTAGGTCCAATTACAGGAAACATTTCAATGTCCGTAGCATTCCAACCAGGTGCATCTTTACAATGCATAATTTCTTCTTTATCAACAATAAAACTAATAACTTCACCTTTACTTATAGTAACGTTACAATTTGCATTTTTTAAAAGAATAGTTGTACTCATTTGGGTAAAAATTAATAAAAAACAATATTACAAAATGTAGCCTAAAAAAGATGGTAAAATAAAGGTAGTTTTTCATAACTTAGCCACTCTTATTTTTAATATAATTAGAACGATTTATGGCAGCAGATAAAGAAAAAGAAGCGAAATTAAAAGCATTGCAACTTACCCTTGATAAGTTAGATAAAACATACGGAAAAGGGTCTGTAATGAAATTAGGAGATAGCCAAGTTGAAGATATTGAGGCAATTTCATCAGGATCTTTAGGATTAGATTTAGCTTTAGGTGTAGGTGGATATCCTCGTGGAAGAGTTATAGAAATTTACGGACCAGAATCGTCAGGTAAAACAACCTTAACATTACATGCAATTGCAGAAGCGCAAAAAGCAGGTGGTATTGCAGCTTTTATTGATGCAGAACACGCTTTTGATCGTTTTTATGCAGAAAGCTTAGGAATAGATACAGATAATTTAATTATTTCTCAACCAGATCATGGTGAGCAAGCATTAGAAATTGCCGATAATTTAATTCGCTCAGGAGCTATTGATATTGTAGTAATTGATTCAGTTGCAGCATTAACACCAAAATCTGAGATTGAAGGTGAAATGGGAGATTCTAAAATGGGATTACATGCCCGTTTAATGTCGCAAGCATTGCGTAAATTAACAGGTACTATTAGTAAAACAAAATGTACTGTTATATTTATTAACCAGTTACGTGAAAAAATTGGT
The DNA here is from genome assembly GCF_019278465.1 of Tenacibaculum sp. AHE14PA. Taxonomy (GTDB): domain Bacteria; phylum Bacteroidota; class Bacteroidia; order Flavobacteriales; family Flavobacteriaceae; genus Polaribacter; species Polaribacter bernardetii. Next base: position 2,323,529 of record NZ_CP058983.1, read on the forward strand.
GTAATGTTCGGTAACCCAGAAACTACAACGGGTGGTAATGCATTAAAATTTTATGCATCTGTTCGTTTAGATATTCGTCGTAGAACACAAATTAAAGATGGCGATAGAGTTATTGGTAACAGTACCAAAGTAAAAGTAGTAAAGAATAAAGTAGCACCACCATTTCAAATTGCAGAATTTGATATTATGTATGGTAAAGGAATCTCTAAAGTTGGTGAGGTTTTAGATATTGGTGTAGAATACGGAATTATAAAGAAAAGTGGTTCATGGTTTAGCTATGGAGATACAAAATTAGGCCAGGGTAGAGATGCTGTTAAAGGCCTAATTAAAGATAATCCTGAATTAATGGACGAACTTGAAGGAAAAATAAAAGATGCTATTGAAAATCAAGAATAAGTTTTAAATTAAAAGGTTTATTTATTAAAAAGCTGTTGAGAAATCAACAGCTTTTTTTGTACCTTAAAGTTTGTCAATTTAAGACAAAAGTTACACTAAAAATTCATTTTATATTTGTTACATGGATACTAAAGAATATTATTTAAACCGTTTACAACAAGTAGTATCCTACTTAAGAACCAAATACAATCAAAAAATTCTGATAGAAGATTTAGAAGAATTATCTAACTTTTCATACAGAAATTTACAACGTATTTTTAAAGCACATTATAACGAAACTATAGGAGCTTATGTTACAAGAGTAAAAGTAGAAAATAGCGCAAAAATGTTATTATTTACAAATGATGAAATAAAAAATATTGCTGATAATATTGGCTATTCAGATGTACAATCATACACTAAATCATTTAAAAAACACTTTGGTATTTCCCCTGCCATTTACCGAAATAAAAAAGAACAAATATTACAAAAAAAGAATAATAAAAAACATACAATTATGCCTTTTTTTGAAGATAAAATTACTGTATTAGAATCTAAAAAAGTATTGTACAAAACATATAAAGGAGATTATTGCCATCATAAAATTGATGAAGTTTGGGATAACTTATTAGCGGAAGCGTCAGCAGTAAAGATTAATACTGATGAAGCTATTTCTTTCGGAATAATATGGGATGAGCCTATTATTTCTGAAAGTATAATATATAATTATGATGCTTGTTTTGTTATAAATAATACAAGTGAAATTTTAAACAAAAAATTTAAAGTAAAAACAATTCCAGAACAAAAATATGATGTTTTTACTCATATTGGTAATTATAAATCTATCAGTAAAACATACGATAAAATTTTTAGTAATTGGATTTTTACTTCTGACAAAGAAGTATCTGAAAAACCCTTTTTAGAGTTTTACACAAAACATGAAAGTCATACAGATGACCAAAATGAATATGAAACAGAAATTTATGTACCTTTAAAAGGTTGATTTTTAAATCGATATTAAAATGAAAAAAATGAAACTATTAATTATGTTACTTAGTGTAGTTTTTACTACAAATTCATGTTCTAGCGAACATGAAATAAATACATCTAATATAAAAATAAGTACACAAAAATTATACTATAACGCTAAAGTTTTTACAGTTGATTCTAAAAAACCTTGGGCAGAAGCATTGTTAATAGATAAAAATAAAATAATTTTTGTAGGTTCTAATATAGCAGCAGAAAAAGCGGCAGACGACAATGTAATAAAAATTGATTTAAAAGGTAAAATAATTTTACCAGGTTTTCATGATGTACATATGCATCCGATGGAAGTAGGAGCTACAACAACAGTTTTTACTTTAAATGAAGAAGAAACCAATGCCGAAAATTATATTTCAGCAATTAAAACAGCAGCAAACCAAAACCCTAATGTTGAATGGATTATTGGCTTCGGACACTCAATAAATACACTTTTAGAAGCAACAAGAAATCCGTTAGAAATTATTAATGAAGCCGTTTCTGATCGACCTGTAATTATTATGGAGCAAACATCACATTCTATGTGGATAAATTCAAAAGGATTAGAATTGGCAGGTATAACAGCAACAACAGAAAATCCGCAAGGCGGAATCATTATAAAAGAAGCTAGTGTTTTACAAGGTATTTTAATAGATAATGCAGGCGATGTTTTTTTTCAACAAGCTGTAGCCGCTCTAAACGATGCTGATGGAGAGTATAACGGAATGGTTGAGTATGTATTACCTGAACTTGCAAAACACGGAATTACATCAGTTTCTGATGCAAGAACCTATTGGAAGAGAGACCAACATAAAACATGGAAAAATTTAGCAGACGATGATAAATTAACTGCACGTTCTAATTTAGGTTTATGGGCATATCCAACGGAAGCTGATGCAAGTCAAATAGCATCATTAAAATCGTTATTTTCTAATGATAATGACAGTTTCTTAAAAATAAATCAAATAAAATTATATGCAGATGGTATAACTCATAACACAACTGCTGCATTGCATTCTAATTATAAAGAAGATTATTTTCATCAACCAACAAATAACGGGCTGAATTATTTTACAGAAACTAGAATTGCTAAATACATTGCTGAATTAGAAGGCACTGGTTTCGATTTTCATATTCATGCAATTGGAAATCGTAGTGTAACAGAAGCTTTAAATGCAATTCAACAAAGTGGAACACCAAAAGGAAGACACCGCTTAACTCATGTAGAAATGGTTACATCTGCCGATATTAATCGTTTTAAAGCATTAAACGTAACAGCAGATGCACAAGTTGGTGGCGAATTTACACAACCTGAATATTGGCACGATAATGATCATTTATTAGGTAGTGATTTGGCAAATAATCAAGTTCCTATTAAATCATTAAAAGAGGCAGGAGCAAGAATTACATTAAGTAGCGATTGGAATGTAAGTTCATTAAATCCGTTTGTAGGAATTCAAAATGCTGTAACACGTTCGCCACAAAATATTTCATTAGAAGAAGCAATTAAAGCATATACTTTAAACGGAGCTTATGTAATGAGACAAGAAGATAAAGTAGGTTCTTTAGAAGTAGGTAAATTAGCTGATTTTGTAGTTTTAGATAATGATATTTTTACAATTCCAACAACTCAAATTAAGCAAACCAAAATAGTTTTAACTATTTTTGATGGAGAAGAAATTTATAAAAAATAAGTTTGATAAACATATCTGATAACATCCAATTAAAAGAAATTTTAAATACTGATTTAGAAGCTCTTTTTACATTAATGAAAGAAATTTATCCGCCGGCTTATAGTCATTTTTGGAAAGATGGTGGAGATTGGTATGTGAATACGCAATATTCTAAAGAAAAATTAAGTACTGAACTTTTAAACATAAATTCTCAGAATTACTTGGTATTATTTAAAAATGAAATAATAGGTAATTTCAGAATTGTTTGGAATGAACAATTAGCAGGTTTTGCTGACCAAAAGAGTGTAAAATTACACCGCGTTTATTTGCATCCAAAAACACAAGGAAACGGAATTGGTAAAAAATTATTGAATTGGTTAGAAACTCAAGCCATTAAAAAACAATATGATCTCATTTGGTTAGATGCTATGGATGCACAACCACAAGCTTTCGAATTTTATAAAAAACTCGAATACAAATATCATTCACATTGTTTTTTAGACTTTGAATTATTGTACGACGAGGTTCGTAAAATGAGTCAACTTTATAAAAAAATAACTTAAACTCCAGTACTACCAAAACCACCAGCACCACGTTCCGTTTCATTTAAAACAGTAACTTCTTGCCAGTTTACACGTTCGTGTTTTGCAATTACTAATTGCGCAATACGCTCACCATCATTTACAATAAATTCTTCGTTAGACAGGTTTACTAAAATTACCCCAATTTCACCACGATAATCCGCATCAACAGTTCCAGGAGAATTTAATACAGTAATTCCTTTTTTAGCTGCCAATCCGCTTCGCGGACGAACTTGTGCTTCAAAACCATTAGGTAAAGCAATAAATAATCCAGTTTTTATAATTGCTCTTTCTAAAGGTTTTAAAACTACAGGTTCATTTAAATTAGCACGTAAATCCATTCCGGCAGAACCTTCGGTTTCATATGCAGGAGTTTGGTGTTTCGATTTGTTTATTATTTGTACGTTCATGATGTTTGGTTTTTCAAAATTCAAATATAATACCCTTAACTTTTAGAAGAAGCCTATAGATTTATTAATTTAGCATACTAAACAAACAACGATATGAGTAAGCAAACTAAAATAGCGGTTTTAGGTGGAGGAAGTTGGGCTACTGCCATTGTAAAAATGTTATCTGAAAATCTTGAAAACATTGGTTGGTATATGCGAAGTGTATATGCTATCGAACATATAAAACGTAACAAGCATAATCCTAGTTATTTAAGTTCTGCAGAGTTACATCCAGAGCAGTTAGATTTGTCTGACGATATGAATTATATTGTTGATAATTATGATGTGCTTATTTTTGCTATTCCTTCAGCTTTTATAAATACGGAATTAGAAAAGTTAACAACTTCATTAGAAGGTAAAATCATTTTTTCGGCAATTAAAGGAATTGTACCAGAAACAGGTTTAATTATTGGGGAACACTTTCATCAGAAATTTAATATTCCGATGGAAAATATTGGTGTACTTACTGGTCCATGTCATGCTGAAGAAGTAGCGATGGAACGTTTATCATATTTAACGTTAGCTTGTCAGGATGCTGAAAAAGCCAAAGATTTAAGTAAATATATTGCTGGTCGTTATATAAAAACAAAAATATCTGATGATATTATTGGTACAGAATATGCAGCAATGTTAAAAAATATTTATGCGATTGCAGCTGGAATTTCTCACGGATTAGGATATGGAGATAATTTTCAGGCAGTGTTAATGAGTAACGGTATTCGTGAAATGAAACGCTTCATTAAAAAGGTGCATAAAATGAAACGTAATATTAATAATTCGGCTTATTTAGGTGATTTATTAGTTACAGGATACTCTGTTTTTAGTAGAAATAGAATGTTTGGTAACATGATTGGTAAAGGTTATACGGTAAAATCTGCTCAAATGGAAATGAGTATGGTTGCTGAAGGATATTATGCTGCAAAAAGTGCTTATGAAATCAATCAAAAAAATGGTGCAAAAACACCTATTATCGATGCTGTATACAATGTGTTATACGGAAAAAAAGAAGCGAAAGATGAGTTTTTAAAGTTAACAAATAGATTAGATTAGTTGTTTGCATTTGCACAAATAATCCTTCTTAATAAAAAGAAGTCAACCCACCAATCGCTTCTAAGATTACATTCAATAAAAATTGAAATCGAAACAAATTTAATTTAAAAATCTGATTCACAAACTTTTTCATAAAAAAAGTCATATTTAAAAGTATAAATTACCTTACATATAGTTTAGTTTTAAGTATTTTTGTTTAAAATTAAACAAAATGAAAACAATTCAGGAAGCTGTAGAAATTACAATAAGAAAAACACCTTTTATTGAAGAGGCTTTAAATGAAAAGTTAATTAACGTATCATCTTTAGCTAGAGTTATCTTACCAGAAGTAAGTAAATTACTTAAAAAAGAAGTAAAAGTAGGTGCAGTTATGATGGCTATAAATAGACTTTCACCAGCAAATGAAATTAGAGTACGCAAAAACATTAAAAAATTAGCACTTAACTTAGGAGATGTAATTGTACGATCTGATTTATGCGACTTTACCTTTAAAAACACTACTTCATTATTAAAAGAAATTGCTAAAGTTTTAAGTAAATCTGCCGATAGTAATGATTATTTTTTAACAGTTTCTCAAGGAATTTTTGAAACTAATATTGTTACGAGTAAAAATTTAAGACCTTATGTTGAAGAAATTTTTAAACTCGAAACATTAATAAATAATGTAAATGATTTGGCTTCAATAACAATTAAACTTCCAAAGGGTAATTTAGAGCAATCGGGAATATATTATTTTATTTTAAAGCAATTTGCTTGGGCAAATATTGCTGTACAAGAAGTAATATCTACAACAAATGAAATGACAATTGTTGTAAAAGAAGAAGATGTAAATGAAACTTTTGCTCTTTTAATGGATTTAAAATTGAATTAATAAAATGGAAAAGAAAGACCCGTATGCTTCTTTAAGAATTAAAGAATTTAATTTATTTCTTTTAGTGCGTTTTGCCTTAGTATTTGCTTGGTCTATGCAATTTATTATTATAGAATGGCAAGTATACAGTATTACAAAAAATCCGTTATCACTCGGTATTATTGGTTTGATGGAAGTAATTCCGGCAGTATCTATGGCTTTATTTGCAGGACATATTGTTGATCAAAAAGAAAAAAGAAATTTATTAGCACTTTGTATAGGTGCTTTTTCATTAATAAGTTTAGGCTTGTTTTTTTTAACCTTACCAAGTTTTATTAAAGGTTGGGAAACAAACACGGTATTATATGCAATTTATGGATTGGTATTTTTTGGCGGACTTTTACGTTCGTTCTTCGGACCCACAATATTTTCTTTGATAGCTTTAATAGTGCCTAAAAAATTATATCCCAATGCAGCAACTTGGAGTAGCTCTACTTGGCAAATGGCTTCAGTATTAGGTCCTGCCTTTGCAGGGTTTACTATTTCTTGGTTAGGAGTTCATTGGTCACTTTGTATTGTTTTTGGCTTGGTACTATTTTCATTTTTGATGGTGTTTTTTGTAAAGAAAAAACCAATTATGAATCCGAAAATTGGGGAGCCAGTATTAAAGAGTTTAAAAGAAGGAATCAATTTTGTATTTAAAACCAAAGCTATTTTAGGAGCCATTACTTTAGATATGATTTCTGTACTTTTTGGTGGTGCTATTGCTTTATTACCTATTTATGCACAAGATATTTTAAAAGTAGGGCCAGAAGGGTTTGGTGCTTTACGTGCTGCACCGGCAATAGGTGCTTTTTTAACAATGTTAATAACAGCTTACATACCTATTAGTAAAAATGCCGGAATGAAGTTGTTAGCGGCTATTTTTGGCTTTGGAGTTTGTATTATAGTATTCGGATTATCTTCCGTTTTTTGGATATCAATGGTAGCGTTATTTTTTAGTGGTGTTACCGACGGAGTTTCAATGGTTATTCGTCAAACAATTTTACAATTAAAAACTCCCGATCATATGCGAGGTAGAGTAGCATCTGTAAATTCTATGTTCGTAGGTTCATCAAATGAATTAGGAGCTTTTGAAAGCGGCGTAACGGCAAAATTAATGGGAACTGTAACTGCTGTTGTTTCTGGTGGAACAATGACATTAATTACGGTTGTAACCACAGGTATTATAAACCCAACATTGCGAAAGTTAGATTTAACGAAAGATTTAGAAGCGCACGAAAAATCTAATTAATTAAGATTTTTAGGTAGTTCTTTAAAATTATTTAAATACAACGTCCAATCATAATCATTAAACTTAAGTTTTTTTGGTTTGGTTGGCGTTATTCCGTAGTTTTTTAAAATTTCACGAGCGCCAGATTTACCACCAAAATCACCTCTAAACCAAGAAATTAATGCCGAAGAACTAGCGGTTTCATTTTCTTTATTAAAAGTAGTATGTTGTTTTAAATAATTGGTAACCATATAATCTAGTTCATCATTTAAGTTATTTAAAGAAAAAATAGCAACTGGCGGACAACTTTTGGCACCACAGTTTAATACAAAGTGAATTCTCCAATCAATATCATCAACCCTTAATTTTCTTTCCCATTTAGCTCTAAAAGGTTTTCTTAAATAACCTAAACTAATTTTACATCTCGATTTTCTAAGAATACCGTGCTCTACATCATCAAAAGATAATATTTCACCAGCAATTTTAATTCTTTTAGTTTTAAAAAAAGATCCTTTATCATCAAATAAACTAGGGTTTTTATTTAAATGTATTTGAATAAAAGCGTTATATATGTTAATCCAAAAAGCTTTTTTATGCTTATCTTTAGGCAGTTGAGTTAGCAAATTGGTTAACGTACTTTTTTCGAGTATAGAAATTTCTTCCTCATACGATTCACCATTTACGATACGAGTTAACAAGTCTTGCGATGTTTTTATATAGTCTGTTTTATTTTGCGCAATAAGAGTGCACGTAAGAAACAAAAAAATACTAAAGAAATAGTTTTTCATAATTTTAAATTAATGTATTTATGCTAATAAGCATTATTATTCCTGTTTATAATGAACAACACAACTTACTTAAAAAGCTGTCTTTTTTAAATGAAATAGCTTACAAGAAACCAGTTGAAATCATTATTTCAAATTCGCCCGAAACTACAGATGATACCATTAATGTATGCAAAAAATTCGACAATGTATTGTTTTACAACAGTCCTAAAAAGGGTAGGGCCGTACAAATGAATTATGGTGCAGCTAAAGCAACGGGTGATATTGTTGTTTTTTTACATGCTGATGTTCAGTTACCAACTAATTTTTATGAAGAAATAATACAAGCAATTAATAATAATTATAAGGCCGGATTTTTTTCTTATAATTTTGATAGATCGTCTTTTTTGTTAAATATAAATAGTTATTTCACAAAAAAAGATAGCCTACTTGCTGGCGGTGGCGATCAATGTCAGTTCTTTTTAAAAACAATTTTTAACGAGCTAAATGGATTTAATGAAGATTACTGTATTATGGAAGATTTTGAAATGATAGATAGAATAAGAGATAAGAATATTAAATATACCGTTATTCAATCTAAAGCAACGGTAAGCGCTAGAAAGTACGATAATAATTCGTGGTTAAAGGTAAATTTAATAAATGGATATGTTTTTATGTTATATAAATTTGGCGTGAAACCATTAATACTAAGAAAAAAATATCAGAATTTATTAAGGGAAACGGTGTAGTTACCCCATATCCATATAACTAATCTTAGTAATAATATTAGTTGCTTGATCGAATTCTATATATACAAAACTATCACAATCTTCACAAACTGAATATAAAATACTCTTAGAACCATTTCGGCCAACACTAAAAACAACAGTACCTAGTTTACTAATATTATCTCCAACAGTAACCGCAATATTTTTTATATTTAAAGACGATTCACTGCTATTAATTTCAAAAGATTCTATATAAGGTTTACTTCTTCCTAAAGTAGAGAAATCTACTTTAAGTCCTTTAAAAACAAAATAATAATAGTTTTCATTTTCATCAACATTATAAGAAGTTACTGCACCTAATAAGTTTTCTACAGCAGCTTGTTTTCCTTTAGTTTTTTTAAGGTCGTTTAATGTGGTATTGTTTATTTTAATACCTTCAAATTCTGAAGATTTTACAATATTAGTTGTTTGACTTTTAGCAATAAAACTACTGATTAGAAATATAAATACAAATAATTTTTTTTTCATTTTTTAGGGGAATATAAAAATTTTAAGCACGCCAAAGATATAACACTTTTTGTTGTGAGCAATTACAGTGTGTAAAATGACTAGTTAAAATTTACGGCTAATTTTATTTTACTTTCTAATTCTTCTTGATGTTTACTTTTTTCTAATTCAGACCAATTAAAATATGTAGTAAATTCATTTAAAACATCATTTTTATAACTATCTACACTAGGTTTATCAAAAAATAAGCGGCCAGTTCTACGCATAAAAAAATCGGTGGGAGTACAAGTCATTTCATGTTGAATGGTAAACCAAATTTCAGCTTTTAATAAACGAAGTTCTACATTACTTTCTTTTAACTCATCAAATTTATCTATAATTATGGCTGTTTGTTTTCCGTAATTGTGCACCAAATAAGCAGCTTCAGTTTTTGTAAAACCTTTATTTTTTAAATTTTTATATACTTGATTTATGTATAAGTCTACCGATTTGTAGTTTTGAAAAGGACCACCGGCTAAAATAATATCTTCAGTTTGTATGGTATCAAATTCAACATTAAAACGTCTAACCATTTTCTTAGCAACTAAATCAACAATACGCTCAGCCATTTTACGATAACCGGTTAATTTACCCCCGGCAATAGAAATTAGCTTGGTATCAGAAACAAAAATTTCATCTTTACGAGATAATTCTGATGCAGATTTACCTTCCTCATGAATTAATGGTCGTAAACCTGCCCATGAAGATTGAATATCATCTAAAGTTAATTCGATACCAGTAAACATATTATTCACAGCTTCAATTAAATAGGTGGCATCAATAATATTGGTTTCTACGGTGTTTTTATCTTCTTGAAAATTAGTATCTGTGGTACCGAAATAAGTTACTTTACCACGCGGTATTGCAAACATCATTCTACCATCTGGAACATCAAAATAAACGGATTGTTTTATAGGTAATTTTTCATGAGCAACAACTAAATGAACTCCTTTTGTTAAATGAAGTCTTTTGCCAATTTTAGAGTTGTTAATTTGTCGTAATTCATCTACCCATGGTCCTGCAGCATTAACTACATATTTTGCTTTAATTTCGTATTCTTGGTTAGAAAAAATATCAGAAACCTTTACGCCAACTACACGTTTATTTTCATAAATAAACTCATTGGCTTTGGTATAATTAAGTATTTGTGCGTTGTATTGGCTAGCTGTTTTTAGTACTTCTATTGTTAAACGTGCATCATCTGTACGATACTCTGCATAATAACCAGCACCTCTTAATATATTTTTAGGTAAAAGAGGTTCTTTGTTAAGAGCTTCCTTTTTATCGAGCATTTTACGTTTATCATCACCTTCTACAGAGGCCAAAACATCGTACACTTTTAATCCGATAGAGGTTAACCAAGATCCATAAGTTCCTCCATCAATTAAAGGAAGAATCATTTTTTCGGGAATTACTAAATGAGGTGCTATTTTATGAACAATTGCTCGTTCGGTACCCACTTCTTTTACCAACCAAAAATCGAATTGTTTTAGGTAACGTAAACCACCGTGAATTAGTTTTGTTGATTTACTTGAAGTACCAGAAGCAAAATCATTTTTTTCAATTAAAGCAACTTTCATTCCTCTAGATGCAGCATCTAAAGCTATCCCTGCGCCGGTAATTCCTCCACCAATAATTAAAATATCAAATTCGGTTTCTTGTAATTCTTGTTGAATGTTTTTTCGATTGAAAAAAGAAAAGTGGTTCATAGCTAGCTTTTTATTTAACAAAAGTAAGAATAAAATAAAGTAAAAAACACAAAAAAAAAGGCTGAATAAATTCAGCCCTTTATAGTTGCCCCCGCAACGAATAAATCAATTACTGATTTACTCTTAACCAATTTATATCTGCTTGTTTTTTTAATTTTTCTGCGCCTTCTTGTTGCCAAGATTTTAAGGTATTGTTTATCCACGAATTATAAAACAAGTAGAGTTTGCCATCTCTTATTTCAAAATTTTCAGGATCAATAGCTACCTTTTCACCTTTTTTCCCCATTGCATATGCACAATAGCCACCATATTGCGGAATGTATTTTGTAGGATTTACTTTAAATAGCTTGAGGTTTTTTTCTGAAGAAAACTTAAATTTAGTACCATCGAAGGTAGTAGTAAGTTTCTTTTTACCTTCTAAAGGTTCTTTACTTGTAAAGTAAGAAACAACATCGTAACCTTCAGCAACATATCCACTTGTTGTGTTATAGTCTGTTTTTTGAGCTACTAACACAGTAGAAATTACTAGTAAAAAAAGAGTTATAAATTGTTTCAAAAAAAATGAATTTAATGTTGTAGTCGATAAGTTCTTAACTAACTTACAGCTTTTAAAAAAAGATTTTCAATTATAGAAAACATAAATTGAAGTAATAGATAACAGTTTTAAAAATTAACTTTAAAAGAAAAAATTAAAGTCTATAAAACCATTAGGTTGCAACCTCTAATATCAGAATTATCGAACCTACCAATAATTTCAAAACTATTATCGGTATGTATTTTACCTAAATCTTGCGTAGCAATAAAGGAACAAGAATTATAATTTGCTAAATCAATAACGTTAATACCGCCCGATTTTTCTTTTGGTAAAATTGTTAATGAATCTTCGGTGTCTCGAGTTAAAAAGCGCATCCAAGGCGGACAATTAAAAACACCATTTCCTTTAGAGTAACCTTGACTTAATAACTCTGTCATACCATATTCAGAATGTATTTTTTTTACACCAAATCCCTTAGAAAGTATAGTATGTAGCTCGTGACGAACGAGTTCTTTTCTTCTCCCTTTCATGCCACCAGTTTCCATAATAATGGTGTTTTTAAGGTTAAAAGTATGCTTTTCAATTAAATCTAACAGAGCAAAAGAAACGCCAATAAGTAATATTTTTTGACCTTTTTTATCTAAATCTATCAGTTTTTTGGTTAATTCATCTAAATTATCAAGATAAAATCCACTTTCTGCTTGTTTTGATTTTTTTATCAAATCATTAGCCATATATACTAATGAAGATCCTTTACGTTCTAAATAATTAGGTAATAAAGCTAAAACTACGTACTCTTCTATATTGCCGTAAAAATGCTTAAAACCATTTAAGTAACTTTCTTCATACCACGATAAATCTGTAACTAAATGCTTACTTGTTATACTACCTGTGGTACCAGAACTTGAAAACGTTTCTTGAACTTTATCAGTAGATGAAAGTATTTTTTTAGTTTTAAAAAACTCAATTGGTAAAAAAGGAATCTGTTCTATAGAAGTAACATCACTTGGATGAACATATAATAAATCACAAAAAGAACGATATACTTTATTATTAGTAAACTGATGTTTAAAAACACGTAAAGCTACTTTGGTAAACTCTTCTTCAGACTGTATGTTAAAAAATTGCTCTTTCATAAAGGGCTACAAAAATAGTGTTATAAATGATATTACTTTTTAAATTTACCCATAATATATTTTAAAATAACATATTTTGTTTGATTTTAAACAAAACAGATAAAAATGTTTAATTTATAGAAGTGTGAAATTATTCGTAGTTTTGTTTTTTTATTTTAAACACCTAAAATTACAATATATAATGGCAGATTTTGGTATCAAAGAAGCTTTAGCTCAATTAGGAGTAAAAGATATTAATGAAGGAACCTCTACAGGTTCTAATAACTTTTCTAACGGAGAAATTATTGAAAGTTACTCACCAGTTGATGGGAAACTAATCGGTAAAGTAAAATCTACGACAAGAGAAGATTATGATAAAGTAATGGAAACGGCTACAGAGGCATTTTTGTCTTTTAGAAATATGCCTGCTCCACAAAGAGGAGAAATTGTACGTCAGTTTGGTAATAAATTAAGAGAGTTAAAAGAACCATTAGGTAAGTTAGTTTCTTACGAAATGGGTAAATCTTTACAAGAGGGTTACGGTGAAGTTCAGGAAATGATCGATATCTGTGATTTTGCTGTTGGTTTATCACGTCAGTTAAACGGACAAACAATTCCGTCTGAACGTCCAGGGCATGTAATGAGAGAACAATGGCACCCAATTGGTGTAGTTGGTATTATCTCTGCGTTTAACTTTCCTGTTGCAGTTTGGGCTTGGAATACAGCTTTAGCATGGATTTGTGGTGATGTATGTGTATGGAAAGGTTCTGAAAAAGCACCTTTATGTTCTATCGCATGTCAAAACATTATTGCAGATGTTTTAAAACAAAATAACTTACCAGAAGGTATTTCTTCTATCATTAACGGAGATTACAAAGTTGGTGAAATGATGACTACCGATACTCGTATTCCTTTAGTTTCTGCTACAGGATCTACAAGAATGGGAAGAATCGTTGGTGCAACTGTTGCGCAGCGTTTCGGAAAATCTTTATTAGAGTTAGGAGGAAACAACGCAATTATTATTACACCTACTGCCGATTTAAAAGTGGTAGTTCCTGGTGCAGTATTTGGTGCAGTTGGAACTTGTGGTCAACGTTGTACTTCAACAAGAAGATTAATTATTCACGAATCGGTTTACGATAAAGTAAGAGATGCAATTGTTGGTGCTTACGGGCAGTTAACTATTGGAAATCCTTTAGATGAAAAAAATCATATTGGGCCGTTAATCGACCACGATTCTGTAAACACATATTTAGCTGCAATTGAAAAGGCAAAAGCTGAAGGTGGTAACGTATTAGTTGAAGGAGGAGTTTTAGAAGGTGAAGGTTACGAAAGCGGATGCTACGTAAAACCAGCTATTATTGAAGCAGAAAATCATTTCGAAATTGTTCAGCACGAAACTTTTGCTCCGATTTTATATTTAATGAAATACTCAGGAGAAGTAGAAAATGCGATTGCAAAACAAAATGGTGTTGCGCAAGGATTATCATCAGCAATTATGACGAATGAAATGAAAGAAGCTGAAAAGTTCTTATCATATGCAGGATCTGATTGTGGTATTGCAAACGTAAATATTGGTACTTCTGGTGCTGAAATTGGTGGTGCTTTTGGTGGTGAAAAAGAAACTGGTGGTGGACGTGAGTCTGGATCTGATGCTTGGAAAGTGTACATGAGAAGACAAACAAATACTGTAAATTATTCTGATGAATTGCCTTTAGCGCAAGGAATTAAGTTTGACTTATAAGTCGATAATCGACATTTAATTATATTGAAAAGGCTTCACAATTTGTGAAGCCTTTTTTATTTAAAATTCGGGTTACTTTATTTTTCTAAGGCAGTAGCAATTACTTTATAAGCTGCATGTGCTTTAGACATTTTTGCATAATCTAAGGCTGTAAAATTTCCTTTATCCGATTTTGAATTTAGTTTAGCGCCTTTTTTAATTAATAATTTAACGATTGCTACTTTGTTATATCTAGCAGCAAACATTAACGGAGTTAACCCAGTAGATTTTCTGTTAATATTTGTTCCATTTTCAATCATTGCTTTAACAGCCTCGTAATTACCAGCTGTAATTAACTTACAAAAAGTATTAACTTTATAATATTCGGTAGTAGTTTTTACGGTTGTTTTGTTTATTTCTGAAGCTGAAACAGTTCCAAAAGATAATGCGATTGCTAATACTGTAAATACAAATTTTTTCATGATATTATGTTTTTTAAGATTCGGTTTATATCTAAAAAGACGACGATCAAAAAAAAACGTTTCAGTAAAAAGAAAGACTTAACAAATATTTATGATTACTTCTTAAAGTTTTATTAAATTAATAATCAGTTATTTAAGGATATGTAAAGTAGTTGATATTAAATTTAGGTAGTTAAAAAACCTGCTATCAAATTAGGCACTTGAGTTGTTTTTGGTGTTTTAAAATCGAAGTATTTATGTAAAGGAATATCAAATCCTTTATAATTTAAATAATTGTTTAAAGCCGTATTTAAGCCTTGGCTATATAAGTGATGTTCTGCTCCTGTTGGATCTTCGTGATACAAATCATTTTCAGCAAAACCTTTAAATTCTGGCCCAGTAATGTTAATTTCAAATTCATCCGGATTTTTACCAACGGGGCTATGACTTGTACAAGCAAACATGTGCCAAAAAGCAGATTGAATACAATTGTTTTGAAATAACTGACGCACAACTTCTAAAGAATCAATGGTTTCTTGTGCTGTTTCTGTAGGAAAACCGAACATTAAATAAGCATGCACCATAATATTTTCATCAGAAAAAGCTTTGGTTACTCTAGCAACTTGTCCAATATCTACCCCTTTTTTCATTTTAGCTAATAACCTATCCGAAGCAACTTCTAAACCACCGGTAACGGCAATACATCCCGATTTAGAAAGTAAAGCACACAATTCTGGCGTAAATGTTTTTTCGAATCGAATGTTGGTCCACCAAGTAATATAAACTTTTCTTTCTAGCAGTTTATTTGCCAATGCTCTTAGCATTTTTGGCGGCGCAGCTTCATCAACAAAATGAAAACCTGTAATACCTGTTTCAGAGATTATTTTTTCGATTTTATTCACTAAATCATCAGCGGTTGTATTTTGATAATTTCCAATATAATCTAACGTAACATCACAAAAAGAACACTGTTTCCAATAACATCCGTGAGAAATGGTTAATTTATTCCACTTTCCATCAGACCACATTCTGTGCATCGGATTCATGACATCTAAAAAAGATAAGTATTTATTTGTTGGAAGTCCTAGATAACTAGGCGCAGGCAAGTTTTTATGATGAAATATGGTGTTTGGTATTTTATCAGCGTAAATAACTTTATTGTTTTTACAGATAAAAGTTCTTTCTAAACCATCTTCTTTTATTTTACCATCTAAAAACTCTGTGATTTTTAATAACGGACCTTCACCATCATCTAAAGTAATAAAATCTATAAAATCAAAAATTCTTGGGTCAGACAAACGTCTTAACTCAGTGTTACAATAACCGCCACCCATACCTATTTTAATGGTAGGATATTTTTGTTTTATAAATTGTGCACAACGTAAAGCAGAAAATAAATTACCAGGAAAAGGCACTGTAAAACAAACTAAATCATAATTATCTTGTTGCAGTTTTTCTTCTAATAAATACAACATTTCATCTTCTATTAAGGTAGTTTCATATTGTAAAAACTCGTTAATAGTATCGAAACTAGAGGCAGATCTTCCTAGTTGTTCTGCATAGCGTGTAAAAGAGAAAAACTCATCGACATTGGCGTTTATATAATCGCCTAATTCTTCTACAAAGAGTGTTGCAATGTGTTTGGCTTTGTCTAAAATTCCTAGTTTTCCGAATTCGGTAGTTAAATCTTTATTTAGTTTAACACGCCTATGTCCGTGTGGTAAAAAATCTTTATGTACCATCTGATACGCTGCTGTAACTTCTTGTACGCGCAAATAATCCATAACAGAATCTACTTTATTTATGTATTCTTCTTTTTGTTTATCAACTAAAGGAAAATCACTATTACCAAGCATTTCTGCTTGCTTAAAAATAGCCTCTATAAATTCTTTGGTAAACACCGTAGTAAACAGCTCGATACTTAAATCCATTTGCGTTGCTTTTACATCTTTAGACTCTAAAAAACCTTTAATGTATGCGGTTGCAGGATACGCAGTATTTAATTGTGTAAAAGGAGGTGTTACTAAAAGTGTGTTTATAGACATATATAATAAATAAAACACAAAGATACTTTTTAAGGCAGTACTTTTTAGCTGATTTATTAAAACAGTTTTAACGTTTATAAAAGGATCTTTTTAAACAACGTGTTTAAATTTAAACACTTTTAGTTAAATTGTTTTTATTTATATTTATTTGGTTTTATAGCATTTTTAAGGTGTTTATTTGTTTTCATTTTGCTTTATTAGCACTTTAAACCTGTTTTGGTTAATAATATGAAAAAATATTTATCATTTTTAGTGATCTTTAGTTTGTGTTTATTTGTGGTAAACTGTAAACAAGAGTTAAAAGAAAGTGTCGTAGATCAAAGGCATAAAAAAGATTTTACAAAAAATGTAAATCCTTTAATTGGAACTAGTAAAATGGGACATGTTTTTCCTGGAGCAACTGCTCCTTTTGGAATGGTACAGTTAAGTCCTCAAACTAATTTTGAGGTTATGTTTAATGAAAATGGTAGCTACAACAGTACAACATATGAATATTGTGCGGGTTATCAACATAAAGACTCAACAATTATAGGTTTTGCTCACACTAATTTTAGCGGAACAGGGCATGCTGATTTAGGGGATTTTTTAGTAATGCCAACTACAGGAAAACTAACATTAGATCCGTTAAAAACAAAAGAAGGTACTAAAGGATTTTATTCAACGTTTTCACATGATACCGAAAAAGCGTCTCCTGGTTATTACAAAGTAAACTTAGATAGTTACAATATAAAAGCCGAATTAACAGCTAGTGAGCGTGTAGGTTTTCATCAATACACATTTCCAAAATCTAACGATGCACATATTATTTTAGATTTAGTGTACAATATCTATCATCATGATAATAAAAATGTATGGACATTTATTCGTGTTGAAAATGATAGTTTAATAACAGGTTATAGACAAACAAAAGGATAGGCAAGAACAAAAAAAGTGTTTTTTGCGATGAAATTTTCTAAACCATTTAAAAGTTATGGTCATAAAAAATACAATAAAGAAACGTATGATGGATTTTACAGACGTTTTAAACAAAATGAAAACTTTCCTGAAATGGCAGGAAAAGATATAAGAGCTTATTTTAATTTTGATACAGAAGAAGGTGAAAAAATAAATGTAAAATTTGCCTTATCACCAGTAAGTACTAACGGAGCTTTAAATAATTTAAAACAAGAAATTCCGCATTGGAATTTTGATAAAACAAAACAAGAAACTAAAGATAAATGGAATAAAGAATTGGGAAAAATTGATGTAGAAACAATTTCTGAAAAAGAGAAAACTACTTTTTATACCGCTTTATATCACACTAATTTGTCACCTATTTTGTATGAAGATGTTGATGGGAAATACCGAGGGTTAGACCAAAATATACATACTTCTGATGGTTTTACTAATTATACGATATTTTCTCTTTGGGATACTTACCGCGCATTACATCCATTATACAATATAACACAACCAAAGCGAAACAACGACATGATAAAATCGATGCTTGCACATCACGATCAAAGTGTACATAATATGTTACCAATTTGGAGTCATTATGCTAATGAAAATTGGTGTATGATTGGGTATCATGCTACTTCAGTTATTGCAGATGCGTTAGCAAAAAATGTGGGAGATTTTGATGTGAATCACGCACTTAAAGCATCAACAAACACAGCCACTGTTCGTTATTTTGATGGTATTGGAGATTATATTGATTATAAATATGTTCCAGAAGACAAAAGCCATTCATCAGTATCAAAAACATTAGAATATGCTTACAATGATTGGTGTATTGCTCAAATTGCAAAAAAAGTTGGAAAAGCTGATGTAGAAAAAGAGTATTTAACAAGATCAACCTATTATAAAAACGTTTATGATCCAACAATTGGATTTATGCGTCCTAAATTATCTGATGGTACTTTTAGAAAAAACTTTGACCCAATGGATACGCACGGGCAAGGTTTTATTGAAGGAAATGCATGGAATTATGGATTATATGTTCCTCAGAACATTGATGAAATGATTGAAATGATGGGAGGTAAAGAAAAATTTAGTAAGCAACTAGATGAATTATTTACCACAGAAATAGCTGATAAATACATAGCAAACCATGA
The DNA here is from genome assembly GCF_019278465.1 of Tenacibaculum sp. AHE14PA. Classification (GTDB taxonomy): domain Bacteria; phylum Bacteroidota; class Bacteroidia; order Flavobacteriales; family Flavobacteriaceae; genus Polaribacter; species Polaribacter bernardetii. Next base: position 2,342,522 of record NZ_CP058983.1, read on the forward strand.
AGATATTACTCGCGACGGAATTATAGGGAATTATGTGCATGGTAACGAGCCTGGACATCACATTCCGTATTTATATAATTGGACAGGGCATCCTAAAAAAACACAAGAAAGAGTTCGTATGATTATGGATACCATGTACGGAGATACTGTTGATGGTTTGTGTGGTAATGATGATGCAGGTCAAATGAGTGCTTGGTATATATTTAGTAGTTTAGGGTTTTATCCTGTAACACCAGGTTCGCCAAATTATGCCATAGGAAGTCCGAATATTAAAGCAGCTACTATTTATTTAGAAAATGGAAAAACCTTAAAAATTACGGCTCAAAATCAAAGTAAAGAAAACGTATTTGTAAAAAGTATAACAATAAACGGTAAGAAAATAACAGATAATGTACTTTCTCATGCTGATATTATAAACGGAGGAGAACTAATTTTTGAAATGAGTAAATAGTAATAAAGCGAAATTATTTTGCACAAACGGTTATAGAAAAATAAATTAATTGCTACCATAGTAGTAATTTTAGCCATGTATCATTAAAAAAAGGTATTATAGTAGCAATTTTTAAAGTATAATTATTATATTAGTATTCTAAACTAAGAGTACGATATGTGGGGATATGGAGATGAAAAATCGCCTAAGGAAATAATGATTCTTTTATCAAAAAGAACCAGAGTTTTAAGGAAACAAGAAAAAATGTCTCAGAAGGAATTATCAGAAAGATCAGGAGTATCTTACGCTAGTGTTCGAAAATTTGAATCAACAGGTGTCATTTCTCTAGAATCACTTTTAAAAATTTGTGAAGCTCTTAAACGTTTAACAGATTTTGAATCAATATTACTGCCAAGTGATATGAAACGGAAAAAAGAGTTGTTTAATTATTAATTATGGCAACAACTAAACTCGATGTATATATACAGTTTTCTAAAGAAGAAGAACTTATAGGTCAACTTGTTTTAGATGGTAGAGATATATTATTTAAATATAGCGATACTTATTTAGAAACAGGAACAAACCTGTCTCCAAATCAATTAACGTTTGATGATATTCCTCAAACAACCAAAGAAAAACCATTTAATGGTCTTTTTGGCGTGTTTGCTGATTCTTTACCAGACGCTTGGGGATATTTGTTAATAAAGAAACGCCTTAGCACTGATCGAATTGCTATTGAATCTCTTAATATGTTAGATCATTTAACATTTGCAGGGAAGAACAGTATGGGTGCACTACAATATAGACCGAGTGTAGCATTAGAGCACGAGGCTATAGAAATTAATCTAGATAAACTAAATAATAATATTTCTGAAGTCCTCAGTGGAGAGAGTAGCACTGTAATTGATGATATGTTCGGAAGAGGAGGTAGCCCTGGTGGAGCACGACCAAAAATTTATGCAGGATATAATCCGAAGACAGATTCACTAATTAGTGGTGTCGCCAATCTTCCGGAAGAATATGAGCATTGGATTATTAAATTTGCTGCGGATGTAGATTCGAAAGATATTGCCAATATAGAGCTAGCTTATTATAAGATGGCTTTAGCTTCAGGAATTGAAATGTCTGAATGTAGAGTGTTTAATAGTGATACAGGAAATAGTTATTTCGGAACCAAACGATTTGACCGTGTAGGGAATGATAAGCTGCATATGTTATCAGCTGCAGGACTTTTTCATGATGATTACGAGCACAGTACCCTTGATTATGGAAATTTAATTTACCAAGCAAAGAAGCTAACAAATAACGCACAAGTTGCTGAACAAATGTTCCGTAGGGCTGTTTTTAATATTTTAGTACATAACCGAGACGATCATTCTAAAAATTTTGCTTTTTTAATGAATCCTGAAGGAGAATGGTCATTAGCGCCAGCTTACGATTTAACTTTTTCATCTTCATCACAAGGATATCATAGTACCTCATGTGCTAGAAATTATGTAGACCCAGGAAAGAAAGAATTATTAGAGTTGGCAAGTGCATTGTCAATAAAAAAAGCAAAGACAATTATAGATGAAATTAAAGAGATTACCAATCAATGGAAACGATATGCTATGATGTATGGAGTTTCAGAAGTTTCAACAAAAACCATTGAAACTAGTTTAAAAACTATTCGTACAAGGTTTTAATTATAGCGTACTTTTCGTAATACCCGCATTGCTTCTTTGTATTTTATATAAGTAGTTTTATCTTCTAAGTTTTTTATATAATTTTTTATTTTTTTTAGCTGTTGAGGTGCGTCTAAAAATCCGTTTAAATAGCATATTAAATAGGAGGTAGGTAGTTTGTAAACGTTTTCAGATTCAGTTATCGAAAGTTGTTTATTACTCTCAATTTTGGTAACAATAGCATTGTTATTGTTATAAATATCATGTAAAATAGTTTTATCGTATTGAGGAGCTTCAAATAAAAATTGGGTGGCAATATCATGCTTTCCGTTCTCTTTAAAATGAATAATTGTTTTTTCTAACGGATAATGTTTTTTCCTTTTATCAATACCTAAAACAATATATTCGGTAATAATAAACGATTTTTCGTTATGGCTAATTTGAACATCATCTAGGGCAGAAAAAAATAAACGAACCTGCTCGTTTATTAATTCAATATCAACCCGAGTATAAAATTCTTCATTATTAATCACCTTTTTTTTACCAGCCCAACACACCACAAATTGTTCGTTAAATACTTTGTATTGCGGATTGTATGTAGGTTTATGATTGTTAATAAAATCGAAAACTCCATCGAGCGTTAGTTTTATATTATTACTTGCATTTTTTTCGATAGCTGCAACAATAGTAGCATTTGCATCATTTAAGGTAAAATTACCTTCAGAAGGCATTGAGTTACTTCCTCTGCGAAAAAAAATAGTGTTTCTACGGTATTTCCAGATATTTTTTAAAAGTGATGTAATTTTATTATTAGGATAAATAGTTACTAAACCTATTACTTTATGACGTGGCAAACGTGGAAAAGGAACATTTTCATATTCTATTTTTGGAGGATTGTTTAAGTAAGCGTTTATTAAATTCTGAATTTTACTATCATCGTAAAAATCGACTCCCAAAATTTTATTTTCTTCATCTTCAACCCCAATAACTATATAAGAATTATTATTAGGGTTAGAGTTTGAAAGCGCACAAATATGTTTTATAAACTTAGCTTTACCTTCTTTATGATGTAGCGATAATTTTTGCTTTTTATCAAAAAAACTATTCTCGTCGTTATGAGAAAGTAAGTTTTTAATTAAAAGACGTTTGTTAATCACAGCTTATACATTTTTATTTATAATTGATGCGGTTGCTTGTGCGGTAGGATATACCACTAAATCTTCAATATTTACATGGTAAGGTCTACTAATAACAAAGTAAATAATATCGGCAATATCTTCGGGCTGTAAAGCTTTATAGCCTTGATATACCGTTTTTGCTCTATCGAGATCTCCTTTAAAACGCACGTCTGAAAATTCAGTTTCTACCAAACCAGGATGAATTGCCGAAACACGAATATTGTGCTTGTTTAAATCAATACGCATTCCTTTATTTAAAGCATCTACGGCAAACTTTGAGGCACAATACACATTTCCGTTCGGATATACTTCTTTACTAGCAATAGAACCGATATTAAGAATAAAACCATTATTTCTATCCACCATTTGCGGAATTATAGCTTTCGAAACATATAATAAACCTTTTACGTTTCCATCAATCATGGCATCCCAATCATCAATACTTCCTTCCTGAATACTACTTAACCCGTGTGCATTACCTGCATTGTTAATTAAAACATCAATATGTTTAAATTCATCAGGTAAACTACCAATGGCCTTTTGTACTTCGTCTTTATAACGAACATCAAATTGTAGCGTATGTACTTTTGTGAAGGTTGATAATTGGTGTTGAAGTTCTTTAAGTTTCTCAGCGCGTCTTCCACAAATAATAAGGTTTATGTTGTTTTTAGCAAATAGTATAGCGGTTGCTTTACCAATACCAGAAGTTGCTCCTGTAATTAAAGCGGTTTGTTGCATGTTTTTGTTTTTTATAAAGGTAAAATATTTTAGGTAAAACGAATATTTTAAACAAAGAAAAACCGCTCTACCTCTAGAGCGGTTTCTTTTAGTTGGCTACTACCCCAACCAAAAATCAACTAACCAAACTTTATTTTAAATATTTTCTATCAACTGTTTCACGTTGTACTTTAGTACGTTTTCTACCGCTATTCCTTACAGTTGGTTTTATTGTTTTTTCATTTTTTAAATACTGTACAAATCCTCTACCAGAAAAAGTGTACGTTGTTTTAGAACTTAGGTGAAATAATTGTATCCTTTCATCATTTATAACGCTTAATTCAAACCTTTCAGTATCGCCACCATCATAATTAAGTGTTAAAAGTTTTAAGTCGCTATAACCTGCTATATTGGCTACTTTATAACCACCTACATAGTCCCATTTTATATAATCAATATTCGTGCCAAATGAATCGTGAGATGCGTAGAAAGTTACGTCGTTTTCTGGCGTAAACTGTAAGAAATGTTCATCATCAAATGTATTTGATACACCACCAGAAGAAGCAGTTCTTTCCCATGCTACATATTCTTGCAAAAAGTATTCTATGTTTTCATAAAACAACTTATCGTAATTAAAATTATTTCTTTGATAACCAATTAAATAATAACTTACGTTTTGCGATAAATCATCAATTCTAATTTCATCTTCAGAAAGTTGAACGACATCAAAATCATAACGTCCATCAAGATCGTGATCGGTTTCTAAAATGGTTCTGTAAGTGCCATAATTTCCAACAGCAATTCCAAGCCCATTTCCGGTTTTACCAATGTCAGCAATATTATTATTTGCATACATAGTTCCGTTTAAAAAAGAAACTGTAAAGGCTTTTGATAAAAAAGGAACATCGCCTGTACCAGTTGTTCTATGATAATCGATATACCATAAATCGTAACTAGATACATATTCGTTTAACGAAAAATCAGTATCCTGTACTGTACAAGATGTTAACGTTACACCTGTGGCAATAAATAGGAAGAGTAATTTTAGACGTTTCATAAGCGTATGTTTTAATATTATACTTATGTAGTTTTCAAATTACGTGCCAAAAATAAAAAACACCTCATTTGAGGTGTTTTTTGTTAGTTTTGAGGTTTTGCTGAGGGCATAAAAACCATTTTCTCTTTTTTAATATTTTCGATTTTATAATAATGAATTTTATCACCGATTTTGTAGCTAACTACGGCTTCATTTTCTTTTAGTTTAAAAGGAATCTCCTCTTTAGTTTTTGCGGTATTTCCATATTCTTTTTCAGGATCAACATTTAAAACTAAGTCTTTTTTATCTTCACCTGTTGAGGTTTTATAACGAGCAGCAATGTAATTTTTATCTTGTTTTTGTTCAATTACAGCACTTACAATTCTATCTTGAAAGTATACTTTTTGAAAATCGATAGTTTTACTTGCTGTAAACTCAATCATTAAATTAAGCGTGTTGTTGCCTGGTAAACCACCAGTAATATGAGCGTAAGATGCGGTGTTAACCGTAAAAGGAGGATTTGATTCTAGTTTCATGCTTGCACACTGTGTAAAGCTTAGTGCCAAAATTAAGATTCCGAATAACTTCATAATATTACTTTTTATTGTTTAAATTTAAATATTCAAGTAGTGTGCCAAGGTACAAATATATATAGATATTAAGATGTTGAATTACAGTTATTGGGAGTTAAAAGAATGGTTTACAAATGTAGATTTTACCATTGTTGGTAGCGGAATTGTAGGTTTAAATTGTGCATTGACATTAAAAAAAGCACATCCGAATGCTAAAATAATAATTTTAGAAAAAGGCATGTTGCCACAAGGAGCAAGCACTAAAAATGCAGGATTTGCGTGTTTTGGTAGTTTATCGGAATTGATTGATGATTTAAAAACACACAGTGAAGAAGAGGTTTTTAATTTGGTAAAAAAACGATGGAAAGGTTTACAATTATTACGAAAAACTTTGGGTGATGCCGCGATCGATTTTCAGCAAAATAAAGGTTATGAGTTATTTAATGATTCCGATTTTTATGAAGAGTGCTTGGCTGAAAAAAATAAAATTAACCAATTATTAAAACCACTTTTTTCTTCGGATGTTTTTAAGGTTGATAACAATTTTTTTGAGTTTAAGAATGTTCATGAAAATTATATAACCAATCAGTTTGAAGGGCAAATTGATACCGGTAAAATGGTAGCGCAGTTACTTCAAGTAATTCAGCAAAGTGATATAAAAATTTTAAATAATATTACCGTTAAAAGTTTTGAGGAAAATGGGAATAAAGTAGCTATACAAACCAATCAAATTAGCTTTTCCACCAATAAGTTATTGATTGCCACAAACGGATTTGCAAATCAATTATTCAATGAAAATGTACAACCTGCAAGAGCACAAGTTTTAATTACAAAACCTATAAAAAACCTACATATTAAAGGAACTTTTCATTTAGATAAAGGGTATTACTATTTCAGAAATATTGATGATAGAATTTTGTTTGGTGGTGGAAGAAATCTCGATTTTAAAACGGAAGAAACTGCTGAATTTGGAGAAACAGCTCTTATTCAGAATAAATTAGAAGAAATTTTAAAAACAACCATCTTACCTAATACTAATTTCGAAATTGAACATCGATGGAGCGGAATTATGGGTGTTGGAAATCAGAAAAAAGCAATTGTAAAACAGCTATCAAATAATGTTTTTTGCGGAGTTCGTTTAGGCGGTATGGGAATTGCTATTGGTAGTTTGGTAGGAAAAGAATTAGCAGAATTAATAGAATAAATGAAAAAAACCAACGACAATTTTAATCACAAAAAAAGTAATATAACTGCAGATGTAATTATTATTGGCGGAGGTTTAGCGGGTTTATGCAACGCAATACATTTATCTAAATTTGGTAAAAAAGTTTTATTGATTGAAAAAAATAAGTATCCAAAACATAAAGTTTGTGGCGAATATATATCTAACGAAGTTTTGCCGTATTTAGAGTTTTTAGGTATAAATCCGTTTGATTTTGGTGCTGTTAATATTACAGATTTTAAGCTATCAACTACAAATAATAAAGTTATTTCGGCGAAATTACCTTTAGGAGGATTCGGAATTTCACGTTATCAATTCGATTTTATTTTATCAGAAAAAACCAAAGAAAACGGTGTTATAATTTTACAAGATCAAGTATTAAATGTCAATTTTTCTGAAGATATTTTTCATGTAGCAACAAAAGAAAATAAAACGCTTACCTCAAAAATTGCTATTGGTGCTTTCGGAAAACGTTCTTTATTAGATGTAAAAATGGAACGTGATTTTATTCAGAAAAAATCACCTTATTTAGGCGTTAAAATTCACGTAAAAGGAAACTGTGAAGAAAATTTAGTAGCGCTTCATAATTTTAAAGGTGGTTACTGTGGCGTTTCTAAAGTAGAAAATGATATAATTAATTTGTGTTATATCACTAGTTTTTCATCTTTTAAAAAATATAAAAGTATAGAAGATTTTCAAGAACAAGTTGTTTTTAAAAATCAATATTTAAAAGAGATCTTTAAAGCAACAACACCAATTTTTGAAAAACCATTAACGATTAGTCAGGTTTCATTTGAAACCAAAAAACCAATAGAAAATCACCTTATTATGTGTGGCGATTCTGCGGGAATGATTCACCCTTTATGCGGTAATGGTATGAGTATGGCAATTCAGAGTGCACAAATTGCATCTAAACTCACTCTAAATTACTTAAATGGTAAACTTTCGTCAAGAAATGATCTTGAAAAACAATACATTAGAGAATGGAATAAAAACTTTAAAATGCGCTTAAAAACGGGTCATTTTATTGCGTGGTTATTTAGAAAAGATAAGGTTGCAGAAATTTTACTTAAAACGTTAAAGAAATTACCTTTTTTATTACCTATTATAATTAAGCAAACACATGGTAAACCAATAAAAATAGAATGAGTTTTTTTATCAGTACAAAATACAGAACAGATCAAGAAGAGATGATGGATGATTTTTCTATTGGTGGCGATTTATTGCGTGATGTTTTAGATAAATTAGAAAATATAAATCGTTGGCTAGGTGGAAACTTGGTAACGGTTAATGCATTAAAAAAAGTATTAAAAAAGCATCCTAAAAATATAGAAATCGTTATCGCCGATATTGGTTGTGGACATGGAGATATTTTACGTGATGTAGCCAAATTCGGAAGAAAAAATGGCTATACAATGAAACTGATTGGTGTAGATGCAAATGCTACCGCAATAGCATATGCGAATGAATTGTCAACAGAATATCCAGAGTTGGTTTTTAAGACTGAAGATATTTTTTCTGATGATTTTAAAAACAGAGAATTCGATATTGTTTTGGCAACGTTGTTTTTGCATCATTTTAAAGAACCGCAATTGATTTCTTTCTTATCAGACACTTTAAAACATACTAAAAAAGCAATAATTGTAAACGATTTACATCGTCATAAATTGGCGTATTATTTGTTTTTATTATTATCAATTTTTATCAAAAATAAAATGATAATCAACGATGGATTAATTTCTGTTTTAAGGGGGTTCAAACGAAAAGATTTGATTAGAATCTCAGAAAAAATAAATGTAAAACCACAAATTTCTTGGAAATGGGCATTCCGTTTTCAATGGATAATACAAAAATAAATGGCAGTAAAAATAACATCTGTAGCAAAACAATTGCCACAATATTATAGAGAAACAAAAGATATTATTCCGTTTGTAAAAACGTGGATGCAAGATCAGGATACACGTTTTCAGCGAAAAGTAATTAAACTTTTCGAAGGAGCAGCAGTAGATAAACGGTATTCAATCATGAACCCCGAAGAGGTTTTTATAGCAACTTCTTTCGAAGAAAAAAATGCTATTTACGCAAGAGAAGTAGTAAAACTAGCCGAGCAATCACTTAAAAAATCATTGCAAAAAGCAAATTTAAAAGCAACAGATATCGATTATATAATTACGGTAAGTTGTACAGGAATTATGATTCCGTCTATGGATGCATATTTGATTAATTCTTTGCAAATGAAACAAGATATTGTGCGTTTGCCAGTTACAGAAATGGGTTGTGCAGCAGGAGTATCTGGAATTATATATGCTAAGAATTTTTTAAAGGCAAACCCTAATAAAAGAGCTGTTGTAATTGCTGTTGAAGCACCTACAGCAACTTTTCAGTTAGACGATTATTCGATGACGAATATTGTAAGTGCGGCTATTTTTGGTGATGGAGCTTCGGCAGTTATTTTGTCTTCTTATGATGAAGATAAAGGTCCAAAAATTGTAGACGAAGCGATGTATCATTTTTATGACGCTACCCAAATGATGGGTTTTAATTTGGTAAATACAGGCTTACAAATGATTTTAGACAAGGAGGTTCCAAAGAAAATTTCAGATCATTTTCCTGCAATAATTCATCCGTTTTTAGAAAGAAATAATTTAACAATTGAAGATGTAAATCATTTGATTTTTCACCCTGGAGGAAAAAAAATTGTACAAACGGTAGAAGATTTATTTGGTGTTTTAGGTAAAAATATAGACGATACTAAAGAGGTTTTACGTTTGTATGGTAACATGTCTAGCGCAACAGTTTTGTATGTTTTGGAGCGTTTTATGGATAGAAACCCAGCAAAAGGAGAAAGAGGCTTAATGTTAAGTTTTGGTCCGGGTTTTTCTGCACAAAGAATATTGTTAGAATGGTAAAACGTATAAAATGAATCAAACAGAAATCATAAAAAACCTACCATACCAAGAACCCTTTTTGTTTGTTGATTTACTTACAGAGGTTTCAGAAAACGGAGTTACTGGAAATTATAGGTTTAAAGAAGAAGCATTTTTTTATGAAGGTCATTTTAAAAATAATCCAATTACGCCAGGTGTTATTTTAACGGAAACAATGGCACAAATTGGTGTTGTTTGTTTAGGTATTTATTTATTGAAAAATGAAATTTTAACAACAGATAAAAATCCACAAATAGCATTAACTTCTAATCAAGTCGATTTTTATTTACCAGTGTTACCAAACGAAAAAGTAACCGTAATTTCCGAGAAACAATACTTTAGATTCAACAAACTAAAATGTGCTGTAAAAATGATTAATGAGAAAAATGAATTGGTTTGTAGAGGAACTATTTCGGGAATGATAATCGCAAAATAACATGAAAAATAGAGTTGTAATTACAGGTTTAGGAGTTGTTGCACCCAATGGAGTTGGTTTGCAAGAATTCTCGAGCGCAATAAAAAAGGGAAAATCTGGAATTACATTTCATCAACATTTAAAAGACAAGGGTTTTTCTTGTTGTATTGGTGGAATTCCTACAGTTTCTGAAGAAAAAAAAGCAACATATTTAACAGCTTTGCAATTACGCGGCTTTAATAGTACTTCTATTTTATATGGATGTATGGCAGGAATTGATGCTTGGAAAGATGCTGGTTTTTCTGTGGATGAAAACTCAAATTTAGATTATGATTCGGGTTTAATTTTCGGAACAGGAACATCGGGAATTGAAAAATTTAGAGAAGCAATCTATAAAATTGATGATCAGAAAGTAAGGAGATTAGGAAGTACTTCTGTGGTACAAACAATGGCAAGTGGAATTTCTGCATATTTAGGCGGAATTCTTGGTTTAGGAAATCAGGTTACTACAAATTCGTCTGCGTGTACAACAGGCACAGAGGCTTTGTTATTGGGTTTTGAGCGCATTAAAAACGGAAAAGCAAAACGAATGTTGGTTGGTAGTTCAAGTGATAGTAGTTTGTATACTTGGGGCGGATTTGATGCAATGCGAGTAATGTCTTACAAGCATAATGAAACGCCAGAAAAAGGTTCGAGACCAATGAGTGAAACTGCAGCAGGTTTTGTGCCAGGAAGTGGAGCAGGAGCCTTGGTTTTAGAATCTTTAGAAAGTGCTTTAGCGAGAAATGCAACCATTTATGCAGAAGTTTTAGGCGGAAATATAAATTCTGGCGGACAACGAAATGGCGGAACTTTAACAGCCCCAAATGCCGAAGCTGTTCAGAAATGTATTACGGATGCTTTGTTAGATTCGAATACAGCATCTGATAAAATTGATGTTATAAACGGTCATTTAACAGCAACATCAAAAGATAGTTTAGAAATAGAAAACTGGAGCAAAGCTTTACAAAGAAAAGGAACTGAGTTTCCTTATATAAATTCTTTAAAGTCGATGGTTGGTCATTGTTTAGCGGCTTCTGGTGCAATAGAAATTGTAGCAGCTGTTTTGCAAATTAAGGAACAATTTGTGTTTCCTAATATTAATTGCGAAGATGTACATCCAGAAATTTCAACACTTATTTCTAAAGAAAAAATACCAACAAAAATTATATATAAAGATATAAATATACTCGCAAAAGCAAGTTTTGGTTTTGGTGATGTAAACGCTTGTGCTATCTTTAAAAAATATTCAAAATAAAATGAAAAAAGAAGAAATTATAGTAAAGTTAACAACGATTGTAAAGCCTTATGTTCAAAATGAAAAAGGCTTTAAGAATATTAATGAAAACACCGATTTTATTAAGGATTTAGAAATAAATTCGGCAAATTTGGTAGATATTATTTTAGATGTAGAAGATGAGTTTAATATTGAAATAGATAACGATTCTATGGAAAAAATGCTTTCTGTAAAAGAAACCGTTGTAATTATTCAAACAAAAATGAATGCATAATATTGGCAATGATATTGTTGATTTAGGCTTAGCTAAAATTCAAAGTAACTGGCAACGAAAAGGTTTTTTAGAGAAGCAATTTACCCAAAAAGAGCAAGGTGAAATTTTAGCCTCTGAAAATCCGTTTTTAAAAGTTTGGGTGTTTTGGAGCATGAAAGAAGCCGCCTATAAATGTTATACACAAAAGGTTAAAAAACGTTTTTTTGCTCCCAAAAAATTTCAATGTACACTAACTTCAAAAGAAGAAGGTATTGTTGTTTTTGAAGGCATAAAATATTATACAACTATTTTTTTAAACACTTTTTATATTCATACAATTGCTGATGAATTAAAGAATGGAGGTAAAATTACATCAGCTATTTGTTTACCAAACACAGTAAATAATGTGATCAGAAAAACACTTGAAAAGAAAACATCATATTTATTTAAAGAGATAGAAAAAAGAAAAACAGTTGTTGGTGCTCCTTTGTATTTTTACAAAGAAAAATTACTTACTAATTCATGTTCAATTTCTCATCATGGAAATTACGAAGCATATGCATTTACCTTAAAAAATGAATATTAAACACCAACTTTTTATACAATGTGAAGCGTTTGTAAATAAACGCTTACAAACGGTAGAAGAAATAATTTCATCTAACCAAAACGCATTACAATCAGAAACCAAAAGTTCGGCAGGAGATAAACATGAAACAGGTAGAGCAATGTTGCAGTTAGAGATGGAAAAAGCGAGCCAACAGCTTAGCGGAATCATAAAAATGAGAGAAATTCTTTCTAAAATTAATATTGGAAAAATTTCTGAAACTGCACATTTAGGTAGTGTAGTTAAAACAAATAAAGCATTTTTTTTTATAAGTATTAGCGCTGGACAACTTATAATTAAGGGTAAAACTTATTTTGCTATTTCGGTTTCTTCACCAATAGGAGCCATGTTACTAGGTAAAAAAGTAGGAGATATTTTTATATTTAACAAGGTTGAACAAAAAATAAAAGAAATTTTTTAGAAATAAAGTAGGGTAAAATAAAACTTACTTGTTTTTAATATAGGAAAGGTTGCTATCCCTTCATAGAAAAAGAAGTATTACAATACACTTTTATCTTTTTTTAGATAAGAGTGTATTTTTTAGCCAAATTAAAAACATATTAAAATAGTTGAGTAATAATTAATTAAGAGATAGTTATTATTGGTTTAAGCAGTTTCATTAAATTCTAATGAAACTGCTTTTTTTATTTCAATAGATTTTGAATGGTTTAAAAAAATAGTTTGCAGGTTATATTCAGCTTCAATAAGCCAACAATAACCTTTAAAATAAGTCTTCAGAACTATAGCTTTAAATTCCGATTTTTCAACAATTTTTATTTGATGTGGATATAATAATACTTTTTTATTATTGACGAGAACTTCATTTACATCATCAAATAAAGTGGCTACATATTTTAACTTAGGGTTTTTATATAAGTTCACTGGTATATCATTCGCAATTATTTGATGGTCTTTAATAACAATCATTTTATCAGCAAACGAAAGCGCTTCATTGCCATCGTGAGTGGCTATAATACAAGCAATATTTTTGTCCTTTAGGTAGGTAAATAAGTTTCTACTAAGCGAATTCTTTTTAAAATTATCTATTTGTCCGAAAGGCTCATCTAGTAACAATAATTCAGGTTCTTTAGCTAAGGCACGAGCAATTGCCACGCGTTGTTGTTGCCCTCCGCTTAAGTTTTTAATCTTTATATTGGCAAACCCTGTCATTTCTATTACCTCTAATAACTCATTTGTTCTTTGCTTTGCTTCTTCGGGATAAAAACGAGATAGAAATTTTTTAATGTTTTCACTTACGGAAGTATATGGCATTAAATCGAAATCTTGCGCAACGTATTTAAAAATATCGATACCGGGAACTAAATAATGTGCAGGTCCTAAGATTTGAAAATCATTCCAATAGATGTCTCCTTTGTCAAGATCTAACAAGCCGTAAATGACTTTTAATAAAGTTGATTTTCCGCAACCACTTTTTCCCATTATACATACATGTTCTCCTTTTTGCAAAGAGAAATTAATGTTTGTAAGGGTTGTTTTTTCTTTAGTATAAGAAAACGAAATATTGTTTACTTGTAGCATACTTGCAAAAATATGTTTTTATGATTTGTTGCGTTAGCGATTGAACGGTTTGTTTGAGCTCTTTTTTGAAGAATGAAAAAAAAGCGAGTAGTAAAAGCGCGACCATTTATGGTAACGCCCAACTTCTTGTTATAATTTTATGTAAGGAAATCAGAATAGCCAAGGTTTTAACACTCGCTTCTCTCATAAAAAAGCCAGAGAGCTCAAGCAAATATTACAATTAGGGCTATGCTTATTTAATGAATTAAATTTTCTCCACTAAGGTTTCATTATCAAAAATCAATCCCTCAAAACCAGTATTCATAAAGTTTCTAATATTTTGATGATCACTACCATTCGGATTCTCTAGAACATCAATAAAGTAATATTGTGCAAAAGAAGCTAGTGTTTCTTCTTTGGTTAACTGTTGTTTTAAAGCAAAAGAAAACACTTTACACGAACCTAAATTTTCTGCGCTACTGTTTTGTAAATCTCCATTTTTAAATGCAGATGGTGTAAAAACATAGTTCTCTTCAATAACGCTAATAGTTTCTGAAAAATTAATATCTTTTGGAGTATTTCTTAATTTATTTTTAAAATTATTTATAGTCATTGTTCTAATTTTCTAACGTTTTAAGTGAGTCCTTTTTACCCAGCTCTCTTATAACCTTTAAAGACATTGAATCAATTAATTTTTGAGATTTTTTAATTTCCTTTTTAAAAGTTGTACTATCTTTTACAATATCTATTGTCGTTAATGCCGTTTTAGAATACCAATTATTCCATGCAGAGATAATCGCTATTTGAGTTTCTAAAGAATCTCCTTTACTCAAGGAAATTTCACTTTGATATTGCTCTTCTTTAAGTCTAGAAATAGCCACTTTTTCGATATTCATTAAAATTGATTTAGCGGTTTTTTTATCAGCATTTAATAATGTAAAAGCAGATGTTAACGAAGTAACACCTACATTTTTTAAAGTAGTTTTAGCTACTTTATCTATTCTGTCATTATCAGTATGGTAAAACTGATCTGTAAAATGCCAAAATAAAACACTCGGAATATCTGCCTTTAAAAACGGAACATGATCACTTCCTCCTTCAAAAGGATTTGTACTAACTACCCAATTTGCGCGTTTACCTTGCTCTTTAAATTTATCAATTAAAAAATCATTTAAATAATGAGGTTTCATTTCACTTAATTTCATTTTTCTACCTCCCCATTCTGTATGCTTGTCTTTTCCGCGTGTCCAAATAGCACTTGGATCTGGCATTTTTTCTATTAAAAAAGTACCTCCCGTTTTTTTGGTGTCTTCTCCAACCATGTCTAATGAAATTCCCCACTTTATATCTTTAGCTCTAATGCTATCTTCTTTAACATATCGGTTTGTAGAAATAATTTCATCACCCCATAAAAAAGTTAATGTTCTGTTTGGTGAAAATCGCTTCTCTTTTATAAATTTCGCAGTAAGAGTTGCCATTTCTAAAGCCACTCCTACTCCTGTTGCATTATCATTTGCACCAGGTTCTTGTATGTGAGCACTAAAAACCAAACGCTCTTTAGGTAATTTAGCTCCTTTTACATCTGCAATAATTGTTAATTCTTCTGACGGATAAATGTTCGTTTCTATATTCACATTTAAAACAACTTTCCCTTTTAATAACTTCGCTTTCAATTTCTCTTTAGCTTCATAAGACATTGCAATTGCCCATGCTTTTATATCTTCATTTAAAGGAATAGCTCTAAACTGAATTGATGTTTTATTTTTTTTAGGCTGTAAATATTTCGGATTGCTATAAGTAATCAAACCTACTGCTCCGCCTTCTACAATAGTTTGTTTATAGATTCTACTAGGGCTTGTTTCTGCAAAAACAATTTTACCTTTAATATTTAAAGTTTTCAGTTTCTGTATATCTTTCACATAAACTACTTCGGTAGTAACACCTTCCTTGGGCGTACTGTACGAATTTAAAGCAATCATGTTTCTATTGGTACTATGTTGTAACAAAGGAGTTTCTTCACCAACTATTTTCACCTCAGCATTAACAGATTCCCATGTTGGTTTTTCAAGCGGTCTTTTTTCAATTCTGTAAGTTAAAAAATCCGTACTCGTAGCAACATCTTCTTTTACAAACCCTGATTTCTCAAGCTCATCTGCAATTCTGTACACGCTTTTATTAAAACCTGTATTACCCACAACTCTCCAATATTTTTCAACAAACGAAGTTGTTTCGAAAGCTAAATCTCCTGTAAATTCTTTATTAAGAACATCAAAATAATTTGAAGAATTTAAAACTTGAATCTCTTTTTCCTTCTTACAACTAACAAAAGTTACAACAAGTACTGTTACTAAAAGTATATTTTTAAACATGGCGGTTATTTGAAGTTTAAAAGTACTATTTTTTTATGTTGAGAAACATATTTAACTATAAAGTTATAAAGCTAGTCATTTAGTGTTCATTTTTATTCTAACTACTTTTAATCCTCCTTTTTATTTACGTAATTTTGCACTTTTAAAATTCAAGAAATGTACAGAACGCAAACTTGTGGCGAATTAAGAGCCTCACACATAAATACTGAAGTTACCTTATCTGGTTGGGTACAAAAATCTCGTGATAAAGGTTTTATGATTTGGGTAGATTTACGTGATCGTTACGGAATTACACAGTTAATTTTTGACGAAGCGCGTACATCTAAAGATTTAATGGAAAAAGCCAAAACTTTAGGACGTGAATTTGTTGTTCAAGTTACCGGTACTGTTATCGAACGAGAATCGAAAAATAAAAATATTCCTACTGGTGAGGTTGAATTATTAGTAACTAGTTTAGAAATATTAAACGAAGCTAAGACTCCGCCTTTTACTATTGAAGATAAAACGGATGGTGGTGAAGATATCAGAATGAAATATCGTTATTTAGATATTCGTCGTAATCCTGTAAAAGATAGTTTGATCTTTAGATCGAAAGTATCAATGGAAGTACGTAAATATTTATCTGACCAAGAGTTTATAGAAGTAGAAACGCCTTATTTAATCAAGTCAACTCCAGAAGGAGCACGTGATTTCTTAGTGCCTTCACGTATGAATGCAGGTCAGTTTTACGCATTACCACAATCTCCTCAAACATTCAAACAACTATTAATGGTTGGTGGAATGGATAAATACTTTCAGATTGTAAAATGTTTTAGAGATGAAGATTTACGTGCCGATCGTCAGCCAGAATTCACACAAATTGACTGTGAAATGGCTTTTGTAGATCAAGAAGATATTTTAAATATTTTTGAAGGATTAACACGTCATTTATTAAAAGAAATCAACAATGTTGAAGTAGATAAGTTCCCTAGAATGTTGTTTGATGACGCCATGCGTTTATATGGAAATGACAAACCAGATATCCGTTTCGGAATGGAGTTTGGAGAATTAAACGATGTTGCACAACAAAAAGAATTTAAAGTATTTAACGATGCTGAGCTAGTTGTAGGAATTGCAGTTCCTGGGGGAGCAAAATATACAAGAAAAGAAATAGATAAATTAATAGATTGGGTACGTCGTCCACAAGTTGGTGCTTTAGGAATGGTGTATGTTAAATGTAACGAAGATGGTACTTTTAAATCATCTGTAGATAAATTTTACGACCAAGAAGATTTAGCAAAATGGGCAGAAAAAACTGGCGCAAAAGCTGGTGATTTAATCTGTATTTTATCAGGAAACACTACAAAAGTACGTGCACAATTATCTGCTTTACGTATGGAAATGGCAGAACGTTTAGGTTTAAGAGACCCGAAGGTATTTGCTCCGTTATGGGTAATTGATTTCCCTTTATTAGAGTTAGACGAAGAAACTGGCAATTACCACGCAATGCACCACCCGTTTACCTCACCAAAACCAGGTCAGTTAGAATTATTAGATACCAATCCTGGCGATGTAAAAGCAAATGCTTACGATTTAGTGTTAAACGGAAATGAAATTGGTGGAGGTTCTATCAGAATTCATGATAAAGAAACACAAGCTATTATGTTTAAGCATTTAGGTTTTACAGAAGCTGAAGCTAAAGAACAATTTGGTTTCTTAATGGATGCTTTTGAATATGGTGCGCCACCACACGGTGGTTTAGCTTTCGGATTAGATAGATTGGTTGCTATTTTAGGCGGACAAGAAACAATTCGTGATTTTATTGCATTCCCTAAAAACAACTCTGGTCGTGATGTAATGATTGATGCTCCGGCTGCTTTAAACGATGCGCAATTATCAGAATTAAGTATAAAATTAGATTTAAAAGAATAAACGTTATTACGAGGAAAACTGACGAAGTAATCTGTTTATAAATTAAGAGATTGCTTCATTATCATTCGCAATAACAGAAAACATATAAAATCCCGTTCTAAATTTAGAACGGGATTTTTTTATTACTTTTAAATCATGAAAAAAAAGAAAATTCTAAAAATTGTTTTAATAGTTATTACTACTATTTTAGTTCTTATTGGTTCGCTACTTCTCTTCGGCTACTTTTATATTAACCAAGCATACGATACCGAAAACAAACCTTTTAAACATTATGTTGGCTATATCGACCAAAGTAAAGCACTTTTAAACGATAAACACCAACTATGTAATGATGGTGGTATTTATCACACCTATAGTAGTGCAAGTTTAAAAGCTTACAAAGGCTCTAAAAAGCAATTTAGAGATGCAGTAAACACGCAGTTTAACACAAATAATTATACAGAATCTGGTTATTTAAATTATCGGTTTTTAGTAAACTGTGAAGGAAATGCTGGTTGGTTTGAAATTATTGAAATGGATTTAGATTTAAAAGAAAAATCTCTAAATCCTAAAATGGTAGATGAGTTATTGACCTTTACCTCAAAACCAGCAAATTGGAATGTTATTTCTTATGATAACACACCGCAAAATTATTACATGTACATATCTTATAGAATAGAAAATGGAAAAGTTACTCAAATTATCCCTTAGCCTTATATTTATTATTAGTTTTCTGTCTTGTAAAAATGAAGAAAGCAAAAGAACTTTAGCTAAAAAAAGATATAAAAAAGCCGTGTTTTTTACACAAGGTTCAACACCTTTTCAAAACGGAATTGTAGAAGCCTTAAAAATAGATCCTACATACGAACAAGGTATCTATGAGTTATCAGTTGCGCATTTAAAAAGAGGAATGCCAAATAAATGGAAACCGCAATACGACAAGGCTTTAAAACTAGATTCTGTAAACCGAATTCCTTGGCGTGGATACTTGTATTTATGGTTTTATAGAGACTACAAAAAAGCAATTGCAGATTTTGATAAGAGCGATATTTTAACACCTAATTTTATTGATGCTCCGCAAGGTTTAAGTGTAGATTGTTGGCGAGGAATTGCTTATTTAGGCTTAAACGACTATAAAAAAGCTATTTTTTATTTTGATAAATATATCGATAAAGAAATTGAAGATTTTAGTGAAAGCTCTGTAGATGTTACAGCCTTTTTATACAAAGGTATCGCATATCTCGAGTTAGAAAACTATACAGAAGCACAACTTTGCTTTGATCGTGTTATTAAAAACTCGTACGGTTTTAGCGCTGATGCAAAATACTACAAAGCCTTTATATTTAAAGAACAAGGTGAAATTGAAAAAGCGACTAAGCTGCTAGATGCTGCTATAAAAGATTTTAATGACGGCTACTATAATCAAAGACCCTATGTAGAAGCTTTACGTCAATTATATTTAGGCGATTATGAAGAGTTGCAAAAATTCCTACCTAACAAATAAACTATAAACTGAATATTTTTAATGATTAATTTCCAATAGAAGTTCTATGTATTAAAGTTACTTTTTCATTTTAATTATTACAACAATCGGTATCATTTTAAAAGTTTACATTTGATATTGAAATTCAAAAAGAGATTCTATGGAAGGTTTTTTATTTATAACACTCATTTTATGTTTCTATTTTCTTAACAGAAATATAAACAGCAAGTTTAAAGAACAAAACCTAACTATTGAAGATTTAAAAAACCGACTTCGTTTTCTTCAAAATGAAATTCTTTCAAAAAGAACAGCTTCCGAAACAAAAGAAACAGTTGTTGTAGCCAAAGAACCTGTAAAGAATGAACCTATTAAAGTAGTAAAAGCTACTACTATTGTCCCTGAAAAAAGCATCGAAAAAACAATACAACCAGTTCCTGTTGTTGATACTTCAAAAAAAACAGCATCAACAATAACTCAAAAACAAGTTGTAAAGCAGAAAATTAAAACAGTTCCAAAAAAATCTTGGTTAAAATCATTTAAGGAGAAAAATCCTGATTTAGAAAAGTTTATAGGTGAAAACTTAATTAATAAACTCGGAATCTTAATTTTAGTATTGGGAATTAGTTTCTTCGTTAAATATGCTATTGATAAAGATTGGATAAACGAACCGGCAAGAGTTGGTATTGGTATTTTATGCGGTTCGCTTGTTATGGCTATTGCTCATAAACTAAAGAAAAATTACGCCTCTTTTAGCTCGGTTTTAGTAGCCGGAGCAATTAGTATCTTTTATTTTATTATTTATATTGCGTTTAACGAATACCAACTATTTAGTCAAACCGTTGCTTTTAGTATAATGGCAGTGATTACTGCCTTTAGTAGTTTAGTTTCTGTTTCTTACAACCGTCAAGAACTAGCTGTTTTATCATTAATTGGTGGATTTGCGGCACCTTTTATGGTGAGTACTGGTGAAGGTAATTACATTATATTGTTCACTTATATTGCCATTTTAAACATTGGTATATTAGGGATTTCTTATTTTAAAAAATGGAAAGTTTCTACCATTTTAGCCTACATTTTTACTACCATATTATTTACTAGCTGGTGCGCCTTAAAAATAGGAGAACCATCATTTTCACATACAGGTGCTTTAAATTTTGCAACTATTTTTTATTTTATATTTAGTATTACCATTGTTTTAAACAACCTTAAAAATAAAGGCGTTTTCTCTGCTATAGAATATCTTATTTTGGTTGCGAATACGTTTGTATTTTTCGGAACGGGAATGTTAATACTAAATGATTTAGACTCTAATCTTACTGGATTATTTACATTGTTATTAGCGGTTTATAATTTAGGCTATGCCACAGTTTTATATAAAAAATTCGGATTAGATAAAAACGCAATATATCTCTTAATTGGCTTAGCGCTTACTTTTGTTACACTTACAATACCAATTCAATTTGAAGGAAATCATATTACCTTATTTTGGGCTGCAGAAGCGGTGTTGTTATTTTGGTTGTCTCAAAAATCGAAAATTAATTCTTTTAAAATAGGTGCCGTAATTGTACAAACGCTAACGCTTTTTAGTTTATTAATAGATTGGGATCGTTATGGTTCATCCGAAGAATTATCAGTGGTCTTTAATCCGTTATTTATTGCTGGTTTTACGGTAAGTGTTTCGTTGTTTTTAACGTATTGGTTATTACAAAAAGAAAAGGAAGTTGTTGCTAAAGTTTTTGTACTGAATATTAATTTTTACAAAAAATTGGTTTTAATACTTGCCATTCTTGTAAGTTATTTTACTGGGATTTTAGAAGTCTTTTATCAAGCAGATCAATTTTTAGAAAACACTTTTTCAGTGTTATCTTTCCCACTAGTTTATCATTTTGTTTTTGTGGCTGTCTTATTATACTTAACGGCAATGTTCAAAAACAAAGTATTTTCGAAGTTCGTATTATTAATAAGTAGTTTTTCTATCTTATTTTATATTCTTTCATTTTATAAGTTTTCGGCAAACGAAATGGCTCAAAATTTTATAGGTAACACCAATACTAAATATGCTTTTTACTTTCATTATATTGTTTTAGCGTGTTTGGTTTATTTCGGATATCAACTATTTAAAAAAACACCATTTCTTTTTAATATTAATGCAACGAAAAGTAAATGGTTACCATGGTTATTTACTTTTGCGATTGTTTATGTGTTAAGTAATGAAATAATGACCCACGGTTTATATATTTCTAATACGATTGATACAGTTGAGTTAGCCGAAAAATTTCCCAATACTGAAGATAATCAATATTTAAAAAGCAATTTTGTAAACACCCAAGTACAAGAAACTAAAGCACAAATTATAAAAATAGGATATCCGATACTCTGGGGTGTTTTCTCTTTTATATTTTTAATTATAGGAATACGAAGACAATGGAAAACATTGCGAGTAATTGCACTTTCGTTATTGGGTTTAACGATTGTTAAATTGTTTATGTACGATATTAAAAACGTATCAGAAACCGGAAAAATAATTGCTTTTATTTTATTAGGAATTTTAATACTAGTGATTTCTTTTGTGTATCAAAAAATTAAAAAATTAGTAGTTGATGAAACCTCAGAAAAAGAAGACAACAATGAAAAAATATAGTTTATTAGCAGCCTTATTTATTGCAATTACTGGTTTTAGCCAAAGCTACAAAGGATCTTTAGATACAATTAAAGAAGATGGTTTACATAAGATAATGCTATCTCAAAAGATACGTGCTTCAAGTAATGATAATTTTAATTTTTTACGAATTAAAGATGCTGAAAAAAATGAGGTTCCGTATGTTTTAATTTATAATAACGACAGGAATTTTTCTGCTTTTAAAACGATTAAAATAGCTTCTAAAAAAGTAATTAAAGATTCTGTTACTTCTATTATTATAAAAAATGAAAGTGGTAAAAAGCAAGATTATATTATATTCAAAATAGCAAATACTAAAATCAGAAAAAGCTATAATGTGTATGGTAGTGATAACGGCAAAGATTGGTTTGGTTTGGTTTCAGACAAAAAACTATCGTATATAAATATTCCTAGTAAAACGACATCCGGAAAAGTGTTTTTAGAAAAAACGATAGATTTCCCGCTAAACACCTATGCTTTTTTACGTATTAACTTTAACGATAAAAACTCATTACCTATCAATATTTTAGAAGCTGGTGTTTATGAAAGTAAGTTTTTTACACAAGCACCTTTAGAGGTTTTTAACTACAAACAAAAAACGGTTACTTTAAAAGATAAAAAGGTAACTCAACTTAAATTTTCGTCAGAAAATGCGCATAAAATAAATACTATTTCGTTTAATATTACTACTGATTTTTTTCTGCGCAACGCAAAGGTTATCGTAAAGAGAACTCGTAAAATTAAAAAACGTTTTGAAACTTATGATCAGGTAATTGCTAGATTTCAATTGAACTCTAAAAACAAAAATACGTTTGTTCTTAACAATTTAAATGAAAAAGAATTTAGTATCGAAATCGAAAACAAAGACAATCCGCCTTTGGCGATAGAAAACGTACAATTATTACAAAAACCAGTATACGTAATCGCTAATTTAAAGCAGCAAGAAAAATACACCATAGTAATTGATACTATACTTATTAAACCTTCGTACGACCTAGGTAATTTTATATCTAACAAAACAATTGCCTTAAAAGAAGTAAGCGTTTTAAACTTCTCGAAAGTTAAACAAGAAGCAATAAAAATAAAAACCACTCCTTTTTGGGAAACTAAAATTTTTATGTGGCTTTGTATTGTTTTTGGTGGATTCTTAGTTGTTTATTTTGCCTTTGGTTTGATAAAAGATATCAGCACTCAAGAAAAGTCGTAATTTAATACAAAGCTCTTATTATAATTGATGAATGCCAAAATCTAGAAACATATTCAAAAAAATATTAATTTGGAGATATAAAAATATTTCTGAACGACAATTTGTATATGTATTAAGTGTTTTTGTGGGTTTTTTAGCCGGAATTGGAACGCTTATTCTAAAGAATATGACTTCTTTTTTTCAAACTATTTTAGAAGGTAAGTTTATTAAGGATATTCATCATTCTCTTTATTTTATTTTTCCAATTATAGGGCTCGCTTTAGTGTATTACATTAAAAAAAGATTCATTAAAAAAGAGATTGGTCATGGTATCTCTACAACACTTCATGCTATTTCTAAACGTAGCGGAATCATAGAGAGATATAAAATTTATGCCTCTCTAATTACCGCACCAATTACTGTTGGTTTTGGTGGTTCTGTTGGTTTACAAGGTCCGGCTGTAAGTACTGGTGCCGCATTAGGATCAACGGTTTCTCAGTTGTTTCATATGAATCAAAAAACAAGAATGCTTTTAATTGGTTGTGCAACGGCCGGTGCAATGTCATCTATGTTTAAAGCGCCTGTTGCTGCGATAATATTTGCTATCGAAATTTTTAGTTTAGATTTAGCTTTTGCCTCATTGGTTCCTTTATTATTGGCGTCAGTTTCTGCTGTTATAACTTCTTATTTCTTTTTTGAAAAAGATGCTTTATTAGGTTTCAAATTGATAGATGCTTTTAAAATAAAAGATATTTTTTATTATGTGTTGTTGGGTTTTGTTACCGGATTAGCTTCTGTGTATTTTTCGAAAATTTATTTTAGTATTACCAATTTCTTTAAACGGATTAAAAAACCAATCCATAAATTTATTATTGGCGGAATTGCAATTGGAGTAATGTTGTATTTAATTCCGCCTTTATATGGTGAAGGTTACGGATTAATTAATAATTTATTAGAAGGAAACGCTTTGGCTGCCTTAAAAGACATTCCGTATAATGTAGATTTCGAAAATGTTTGGATTGTTATCGGTTTCTTATTACTAATTACGCTATTTAAAGCCATAGCCATGACTACGACATTTGCTGCTGGTGGTGTTGGCGGAATCTTTATTCCTACCTTAGTTATGGGAAGTGCTTTAGGGAATGTATCTGCAAAAATGATTAATCAATTAGGCGGTAATGTATCAGAATCTAACTTTACTTTAATAGGTATGACTGGTTTAATGGCAGGCGTATTACATGCCCCTTTAACCGCTATTTTTTTAATTGCAGAAATTACTGGTGGTTATAATCTATTTGTTCCTTTAATGTTGGTTGCCGCAATTTCTTTTGCGGTTACAAAATACTTTATATCCAACTCTATTTACACGGTAGAATTAGCTGAACGAGGCGAACTCATTACACATAACAAAGATAAAAATGTGCTAATGATGATGAAGATTAACAAATTGATAGAAACAAATTTTAAAGCTGTTCATCCAGAAATGCTTTTAGGTGACATGCTTAAAAAAGCGGTTTCTAATTCTAACAGAAATATTTTCCCTGTAACTGAAAAGGACAAACAGTTTTTAGGAATTGTTTTGTTAGATGATATTAGGCCCATTATGTTTGATACCGAAATGTACGATAAAGTTACTGTAGAAACTTTTATGAGAAGTGCGCCATCGATTATTCAGCACACGGATTCTGTTGAAAAAGTAATGCAGAAATTTAAAGAAAGTGGTGTTTGGAATTTACCTGTTATCAAAAACGGAAAATACCTTGGCTTTATCTCTAAATCTAAATTACTATCTGCTTATCGATCAAAACTGATTGAAGTTACTTCTTAGCTAAAAATTCAACTATTTTATCGGGGAAATCGGTAAAACCACCGTCAATATTTGCTTCAAAAAATAACACTTGTAGCATCTCATTAAAAGAAGAAAACTCGCCTAATTGATCGGCTCTAAAAGTATATGGATGTACTTTTAATCCGAGTTTATGAGCATCTGAAACGAAAGAAGTAAACAACCATTTTCCGTTTTCTTTTTTATCAATAATTTGCTTGTACCAAGGTCCAATTCCGTCTGCATATGTTGCAAAATGTTGTAGTTTTTTTGTTTCCTCAGGAAACTCCATCAATTGCACTAAAAATAAATCAGATTTTAATTCTGTTCTAACTCTTTCTAATTCTTTGGCGTCAAAACATTGAAAAATACAGTTGTCGTTTTTTGTTTTATATCCGTAATCTGAAAGAATATCTAGGGTAATTTTAGCAATGTCTTTTCCGTTTTCATAATGAAATTCCGGATTTTTAATTTCTGGATAAATTCCGATATTTTTCCCTGTACTATAATTTAATCCCTGAATCAATTCTATCTCTTGCTCAAAAGAATGTAATTTAAAATTTCCTTTATTTTTGGGAAAACGCGTTGGATAAAACTGTTTTCCTGTTTTTGGGTTAAAACGTTCTGTAACTTGTAACAGCTGCAACTCATCAAATGTAAAATCAATTACATAATAACGATTGTCTTTTCTTTTTTTATCAGGAAAAACCTCAGTAACATTGGTAACATCATCTAGGTAAATATCATGAATTACTACAGGAACATTGTCTTTGCTTAACACTAAATCTTGCTCAATATAATCAGGATTCATAGCATAAGCCATTGCTTTTGCCTCCATAGTATGTTCTGGTAAATATGCGGATGCGCCACGATGTGCAATTACTATTTTCCTTGAATTCATTTTATTGTTTAGCTTCTCTTGGTTACAACTTACTAGCAAAAATAATGTTGCTAAAAGTAATATTACTGCTGTGATTATTTTAAGATAATTCATTTTATAAAAATAAATAAACCGATACATTTCTGTATCGGTTTTATCATTTTATTTTATGACTTTCATAAAGAGAATCATATCAAAAAGGTCTGTGATCTTACCAAATTCTAACTCTTTCTTCTGGTTTTAAATACATTTTATCACCTTCTTTAACATCAAAAGCTTCATAGAAAGCATCAACGTTTTTAAGTGGCATATACGCTCTATATTGACCTGGAGCGTGTGTGTTTGTCATAATTAAGTTCTTTAAAGCTTCATCACGCATTTTTGTTCTCCAGATTGTTCCCCAAGAAAGGAAAAAACGTTGGTTTGCAGTATAACCATCAATATCAGCAGGTTTTCCGTTCTTTTCTAAGAAAATTTGTAAACCTTCGTAAGCAGCTTGTACACCACCTAAATCACCAATATTTTCACCTAAAGTAAATTCACCGTTTAAGTGCATACTATCGATAGCAATAATGTCGCTATATTGTTTTACCAATTGCTTACCAATTACAGCAAATTTTTCAGAATCTTGTTCAGTCCACCAGTTTTTAAGGTTTCCATCGCCATCAAAACGAGCACCAGAATCATCGAAACTATGAGAAATTTCGTGACCAATTACGGCTCCGATACCACCATAATTTACAGCTTCATCAGCTTTGTAATCATAAAAAGGAGGTTGTAAAATTGCAGCAGGAAAAACGATTTCGTTGTTTACAGGATTAAAGTAAGCATTTACAGTTTGAGGAGACATTCCCCATTCTGTTCTGTCTACAGCTTTTCCTAATTTTTCCATGTTCTTGTTATAATTCCACTTAGTAACGTTTTTAGCGTTTTCGAAGTAAGAACCACCTTCTGTTAATCCTTTTACTTGTAATTCAGAATAGTCTTTCCAAACATCAGGATAGGCGATTTTAACAGTTAACTTATGTAACTTTTCTAATGCTTTAGTTTTAGTTTCTTCACTCATCCACTCTAAACCAGCAATACGCTTTTCGAAACCTAACATTACATTGTCGATCATTTCTTTCGCTTTTGCTTTTGCTTCTGGTGGAAACATTTTATCAACATACAACTTACCTAAAGCTTCACCAACAGCACCATTTAAATTACCTAAAGCACGTTCGTTTCTTGGACGTTGTTGCTTTGCACCGCGCATTTCTTTGCTGTAAAACTCCCAATTAGCAGTTTCTAAATCGGTAGATAATAAACCAAGTGAATTGTTAATTGTATTCCAACGGAATAACAATTTAATATCTTCTACAGAACGAGCATCTAAAATTCCGCTTAATGCTTTAAAGTATCCAAGATCGGTAACAATTATTTTATCAAGATCAGTAACACCAATTCCTTCTAAATGTGCTGCCCAATCAATTGCAGGAGCTAATTCAGTTAATTCGGCAACCGTCATAGGGTTATACATTTTACGTGTATCTCTACGCTCTTCTTTGGTCATCATTGGTGCTGCTAAACTTTTTTCGAAAGCAACAATAGTAGCTGCATTCTTTTTAGCAGTAGCTTCATCATCACCAAAAGTCATTAATGTTTTAGCAACAAACTCTTGATATTTAGCTAATTTATCGGCAACTTTAACATCCATATAATAATCACGAGATAAACCTAAACCACCAGCGCCCATATAACCTGCGTATTGGCTACTGTTTTTTAAATCGTTATAAACGCCAAAACCATAAAAACCACCACCACCATAAGGTGCCATGTTTGTAATATAGTTTTCTACATCTTTTTTAGTTTTAATTTCTTCAATTTTAGCTAAAAAAGGCTTAATTGGCTCGGTACCTTGCTTGTTTCTAGCAACAGTATCCATTATAGTTTCGTAATAGTTTACTGCTTTTTCTTGATCAGAATCTATTTCATTTCCTTCAGCGTCTTTTACCTTCGGAAAATCTCTTTCTTGAATAGCATCATTTAAAATAACCAATACATCAGCATCCGTTTTTTTACGTAATTCACCAAAACCACCCCAAGAAGTTCTGTCAGCAGGAATCTCGGTTTTATCCATCCAAGTTCCGTTTACGTATCTAAAGAAATCATCTGTTGGTTTAACAGAAGTATCCATGTTTTCAATAATAATTCCCTGAGATTTTTTTTCTTCAGGCTTACTTTCTGTTTTACACGAAGCAATTGCTATGGAAGCGACTGCAGTAGTAAACAGCATTTTGTGAATGGTTTTCATTGTGTTTAATTTAGATTGATTTATGTATTAGTATCTGTAATTTTTAAGCTGTTACAAATTTTAACTCTTAATTTTAGATTTTGGTGGATTTGGTAACTGATCAAACCCCATATTAAATAAGGTGAATCCGAAAATATCGGCATACTGTTCTATTGTTTTTGCAACTGGTGTCCCAGCACCATGACCTGCATTTGTTTCGATGCGAATTAATACCGGATTTTCCCCTTGTTGTTTGTCTTGTAACTCGGCAGCAAACTTAAAGCTATGCGCTGGTACCACACGATCATCATGATCACCAGTAGTTACCATGGTTGCTGGATACGTAACTTTTTTAACATTGTGCACAGGAGAATAGCCTTTTAAATAATCGAACATCTCTTTGCTTTGCTCTGCGGTTCCGTAATCGTACGCCCAACCTGCTCCTGCAGTAAATGTATGATAGCGTAACATATCTAAAACTCCAACTGCTGGCAATGCTACTTTCATTAAATCCGGTCGTTGTGTCATGGTTGCTCCCACTAATAAACCACCATTAGATCCGCCACGAATGGCAAGAAAATCTGATGAGGTATATTTTTGGTTGATTAAATATTCGGCTGCAGCAATAAAATCGTCAAATACATTTTGCTTTTTTAATTGTGTTCCGGCATCATGCCATTTTTTACCGTATTCACCACCACCACGTAAATTAGGTACGGCATATACACCACCTTGCTCCATCCAAACAGCGTTTGCAATACTAAATGAAGGTGTTAAAGAAACATTGAATCCGCCATAACCGTATAAAATAGTTGGGTTTTTACCATTTAATTCTAATCCCTTTTTATAGGTGATAATCATCGGAACTTTTGTTCCGTCTTTCGAAGAATAAAATATTTGTTTGCTTTCATAAGCATCCCCATTAAAAGAAATTGCAGGTTTCCAATAAACAGCATACGTTCCTTCTTTCGGATCGAATTTATAAGATGAACTAGGTGTGTTGTAGTTTGTAAATGAAAAATACAATTCTTTAGCAGTTGCTTTTCCGCCAAAACCACCGGCAGATCCTACGCCAGGTAATTTTACTTCACGAATTAATTTTCCGTCATAATCATATTGTATTACTTTAGAAACCGCATCAACCATATATTCTGCAAAGAAATAACCGGCACCTGTTGATGCATTTAAAACATTCTTTGTTTCAGGAATAAAATCTTTCCAATTTTCAGTAGTTGGATTAGAAATATCTACAGTAACTACTTTTTTATTAGGCGCATTAAGGTTGGTTACCAAGTATATTTTAGAGCCAATATTATCTATCGGGTAGGTATCACTATCTGTATGATCTAAAATTGTTATTAAAGAACTATTAGGCTTAGAAAGATCTTTAAAAAATAATTTATTTCCTGATGTTGATACGCTTGCTGTAATTACAAGATAATTATTATCTTCAGTAACACTACCACCAACGTAACGATGTTTTTCTTGAGGAGTTGCTCCAAAAACAACAGTATCTTCTTTTTGTGCCGTTCCTAATTTATGGTAGTATAATTTATGTTGATCTGTTTTTGCAGATAATTCACTTCCTTTTGGCTTATCGTAACTAGAATAATAGAAACCTTCATTTTTGTACCAAGAAATTCCAGAGAACTTTACATCAATTAAAGTATCACCAATAATTTCTTTGCTCTTGGCATTCATAACGATTATTTTACGCCAATCGCTACCTCCTTCAGAAATTGAATAGGCAACTGTTTCGCTGTTTTTAGAAAAACTAACAGAACCTAATGATGTTGTTGCGTCTTCAGAGAACGTATTTGGATCTAAGAAAACTTCTTCTTTACCTTCTTTGTCTTTCCTATATAAAACATACTGATTTTGTAATCCGTTGTTTTTATAAAAGTAGGTGTATTCGCCTTCTTTAAAAGGAGTCCCTATTTTTTCATAGTTCCATAATTCAGATAAACGATTTTTTAGCTGCTCGCGATATGGTATTTTACTTAAATAATCAAAGGTTACTTCATTCTCAGCTTTAACCCAATTTTCAGTTTCTTTGCTTCTATCATCTTCTAACCAACGATAGTTATCGGTGACAGCAGTTCCGAATAAGGTGTCTATAACAGCTTTTTTAGCAGTTTCTGGATACTTCACAGTAATTGTATTTTTAGGTTGATTTTCTTGTTTGCAAGACACTAAAATAGTACTCGCACAAAGAATCGAAAAAAGGATTTTTTTCATGGTTTAAAAATTAGTTAATTCTTTCAAAGTTAGCAGAAAAAAGTATGAGAATCCTATTTTTTATGACGTTTTTAACACTAAATAGTGTTCTTGTAATCTTTAAGAAATAAAAACGACTACCTTTAAGCTTGAAAATTTTCAAGTAAATAATTAATAAAAACAGCATGACAGAAAATTTAACAAAGGCAACTTTTTTAGAAAAAGTATTTAATTTTGAAGAAAATAAAGAGTGGAGGTTTGAAGGAGATAAACCAGCATTAATTGATTTTTATGCAGATTGGTGTGGACCATGTAAAACTTTGGCTCCGATTTTAGAAGAGTTGAGTAAAGAGTATGAAGGTAAAATTGATATTTATAAAATTGATACAGAAGCAGAACAAGAATTATCTGCTGCTTTCGGAATTCGTAGTATTCCTTCAATGTTATTTTGCAAAGCAGGTGAACAGCCTCAAATGGCAAACGGAGCATTACCAAAAAAACAAATAGAAGAAATTATAAAAGATGTTTTAAAGGTAGAGAAATAGGTCTAAAAATAAAGTGAAAAAGTGATGTGAAAACATCACTTTTTTTATGCAAAAAAACCAAAATAGGAAACTCAGTGATTATCACTACTCAAGCTTGTTTTTTAATTTTAAATACTTGTTTTTAAATAAGTTGTGCTTTTGTTGAAATGACGCTCTTTTGTGTTTTTTTTTCAATTTGTTGAAAACTTCAAGGGATTTGTGAATAAGTAAGGCTTTCAGTTTTTAGTAATTTTTTGAATCTTTGTTAACCCCTCTAGAAAATAAAAATAACATTAAAATTTAGCACAAATATATAATGGCTTTCATCGAACCAATTTTACAAGAAAACAAAGATAGATTTGTAATTTTTCCAATTCAACATGACGATTTATGGGAATGGTATAAAAAACAACAAGCTTGTTTTTGGACCGCCGAAGAAATCGATTTATCAGTAGATGTTATCGATTGGGAAACAAAGTTAACTGACGATGAACGTTATTTCATTAAGCATGTTTTAGCTTTTTTTGCAGCTTCTGACGGAATTGTAAATGAAAATTTAGCAGAAAACTTCGTAAACGAAGTACAATATTCTGAAGCAAAATTCTTTTATGGTTTTCAAATAATGATGGAAAACGTGCATTCTGAAACGTATTCATTATTAATAGATACGTATGTAAAGAATGATGCAGAAAAAGATAAATTGTTTAAGGCAATAGAAATTTTTCCAGCGATTAAAAAGAAAGCAGATTGGGCATTAAAATGGATAGAGTCTGATTCGTTTGCAGAAAGATTAATTGCTTTTGCAGCTGTTGAAGGTATTTTCTTTTCAGGATCTTTTTGTTCTATTTTTTGGTTAAAGAAAAGAGGTTTGTTGCCAGGATTGGCATTTTCTAACGAATTAATTTCTCGTGATGAAGGAATGCACTGTGACTTTGCAGTTCATTTACACAACCATCACATGGTAAATAAAGTGCCTAAAGATCGTATTCGCGAAATTATTTTAGATGCACTTACTATCGAAAGAGAATTTATTACAGAATCTTTACCGGTAAGTTTAATTGGTATGAATGCTAAGTTAATGACACAATACTTAGAGTATGTAACCGATAGGTTATTACTAGAGTTTGGATGTGATAAAGAGTATGAAGCTACAAACCCGTTTGACTTTATGGAAATGATTTCATTAGAAGGAAAAACGAACTTCTTCGAAAAAAGAGTTTCAGAATATCAAAAAGCAGGAGTATCATCAGGTGGTACAGGAGACATTAGTTTCGATGCTGATTTTTAAAAAAAGAATAACACTACTGCTAACCCCTACATGCGGTAAAGTTTAGCTAAAAACACGAAGGCGTTTAAGCTAAATATAGTTTCAAAAAAGAAACAAAAATATTTTAACATGTAAGAGTCGCTCTTAGAGTAAAACCTGTGTGATTCTTATAACCAAATTAAAAACAAGAGTAATAATATGTATGTAGCAAAAAGAGACGGTAAAAGAGAGCTTGTGATGTTTGATAAGATCACAGCGAGGGTTAGAAAAATGTGTTACGGATTAAACAAGATTGTTGACCCCGTAAAAGTTGCAATGCGTGTTATTGAAGGTTTATATGACGGTGTAACAACATCTGAATTAGATAATTTAGCTGCTGAGGTTGCTGCAACATTAACAACTGCACACCCTGATTATGCAAAATTAGCTGCAAGAATTGCCGTATCTAATTTACATAAAAACACTAAAAAGTCGTTTTCAGAAACGATGGTTGATTTGTACGAATACGTAAACCCTCGTACAGAAAAAAAATCTCCTTTATTAGCAGATGATGTGTATGACATTATCATGAAAAATGCTGATAAATTAGACTCTACTATTATTTATAGTCGTGATTTTAACTACGATTATTTTGGATTTAAAACCTTAGAGCGCTCTTATTTATTAAAGCTTAATGGTAATATTGTAGAGCGTCCGCAGCACATGTTAATGCGTGTATCTATAGGTATACATAAAGAAGATATTGACGAAGCAATCGCTACATACGAGTTAATGAGTAAAAAATATTTTACCCATGCTACGCCAACATTATTCAACGCAGGTACACCAAAACCACAAATGTCGTCTTGTTTTTTATTACAAATGCAAGATGATAGTATAGAAGGTATTTACGATACACTAAAACAAACTGCTAAGATTTCGCAATCTGCAGGAGGTATTGGTTTGTCTTTACATAATATTCGTGCAACAGGAAGTTATATTGCTGGTACTAACGGTACATCAAACGGAATTGTACCAATGTTAAAAGTATTTAACGATACAGCACGTTATGTAGATCAAGGAGGAGGAAAACGTAAAGGTTCTTTCGCAATGTATTTAGAGCCTTGGCATGCTGATATTTATGATTTTCTTGATTTAAAGAAAAATCATGGTAAAGAAGAAATGAGAGCGCGTGATTTGTTTTATGCAATGTGGATTTCTGATTTATTTATGGAGCGTGTACAAAAAGATGCAGACTGGACGTTGATGTGTCCTCATGAATGTCCGCATTTATTTGATACTTATGGAGAAGAGTTCGAGCGTTTATATACAAGCTATGAAGCTGCTGGTAAAGGTAGAAAAACAATAAAAGCACGTGATTTATGGGAGAAAATCTTAGAGTCGCAAATAGAAACAGGTACACCGTACATGTTGTATAAAGATGCTGCTAACCGTAAATCAAATCAGAAAAATTTAGGAACCATTCGTTCTTCAAATTTATGTACTGAAATTATGGAATATACTGCCAAAGATGAGGTAGCAGTATGTAATTTAGCATCCATAGCAATACCAATGTTTGTTGGTGAAGATGAAAACGGAAATAAGTTTTTTGATCATAAAAAGCTATTTAAAGTAACTAAAAAAGTAATTAGAAACTTAGATACCGTTATTGATCGTAACTATTATCCGGTTATTGAAGCAGAAAACTCTAACGTTCGTCACCGTCCGGTAGGATTAGGTATTCAAGGATTAGCAGATGCGTTTATCATGTTGCGTTTACCGTTTACATCTGATGAAGCTAAGAAGTTAAACCAAGAAATATTCGAAACCTTGTATTTTGCATCTGTAACTTCATCTATGGAAATTGCAAAAGCAAAAGAACCATATTCAACATTTAAAGGTTCGCCAATGTCTCAAGGAGAATTTCAGCACAATATGTGGGGAATTAAAGAAGACGATTTAAGTGGTCGTTGGGACTGGAATGCTTTGCGTAAAAAAGTGATGGAACACGGTGTTCGTAACTCGTTATTAGTGGCGCCAATGCCAACAGCATCTACTTCACAAATTTTAGGAAATAACGAAGCTTTCGAACCATATACTTCTAATATTTATACTCGTAGAGTATTATCTGGTGAGTTTATTGTAGTAAACAAGCACTTATTAGAAGATTTAGTAGAGTTAAATTTATGGGATAATAATATGAAAGAAGATATTATGCGTGCAAACGGATCTATCCAACATATTGCTACTATTCCGCAAGACTTAAAAGATTTATACAAAACAGTTTGGGAAATGAGTATGAAAGATATTATCGATATGGCGCGCCATAGAGGTTATTTTATCGATCAATCTCAGTCGTTAAACTTATTTATGAAAGATCCTGATTATGCAAAACTAACTTCAATGCATTTTTATGCTTGGAAAAGTGGTTTAAAAACAGGAATGTACTATTTACGTACAAAATCGGCAGTAAACGCAAAGCAATTCACCTTAAACATCGAAAAGAAAGAGGCTGTAGTTGAAGAAGAAAAACCAATGAGTGCTACAGAATTTAAAGCCATGGTTGATGCTTCTAAAAACGGAGCACCAGACGACGATTGTTTAATGTGTGGGTCTTAGAAGATAATAGGTCATTGCGAGCAAAGTGAAGCAATCTGTTAATTAGATTTTCTTGTTTGTAATGACATAAATTAGATTAAAAGTGAAAAAAGAGAAGTCTTTTGACTTCTCTTTTTTTTATGAATCATTAAAGTCATTTGCTGAGGTAGTAAATAAAAAGCATAAAAAAAAGGAACATAATTAAATATCCCTCTTGATTTTTTTTAAATATTTTTTGGATTGCCGCCCAATAATATTACAAAATTAGAGAAGAAGAGATTACCTCGTCTCCATTTGTTTTACAAAAGTACAAAACAATGCTCTTTCTATCAAGTTAAATATTTATAAAATAAATTGTAAGTAGCATACCCCTTTTAAAAACAACTAGGGAGCTACGTTAAATTGTTATTAACAAAAAAAATAAATTGTTGATAGCCTAAAACAATAGTTAAATGATATATAGCAAAGATAAATTAATTACTAAAATAGGAAATAAAGAGAATTTTAAAAGTACAATTATAATAGTTAATAATATAACAGTAATTCAAAATATTTCAAAAATAGATAATAGAATTTCTTTTAATTTAGATAAATTATTGAAGGGAATATATTATCTAATTAATATTTTAGGATTCTTTAAATTATATGAATTCTTAAATCTTCAAGACCTTTTTTAAAGAAGTTGTAGAGTTTACCAAAGAGAAGTCGAAAGGCTTCTCTTTTTTTGTAAATTTGAAGCATGAAAAACAGTATTATAATAACATTATTACTTTTTACACTAGCTGCAAAGGCTCAAAATTGTAATAATAATTTATATGGAAATTTTAAGGTAGTAGGTAAATCAATGTATACATCATTTACATTTGATGCTAACGGAAAAGTAGCCATAGCGCCATTTACTAAAATTAAGGCAAATTATTTTCATAGAAACGATAGCTTGTTTGTTTTTCCAGATAAAGGAATTTTAATATTTAAAATTGTAAATAACAAAACTCTTAAAGGAGTTGGTAAATGGACAAAAGATGTTTTATGGGTTAATAGCAGTGGTAAAACTGTTAAAAACAACAGAAAAAATAATAAAAAAGCAAGTACCCGAGCCCAATTACTAAGTTCATTTTACGATTTGCAAAAAACTCATTCTAAAACAAGTCTTTTAGTATACACTAAAAATACAGTAAGTAAATACAATAATTTATGCAAGCGCAATGTGGTAGAGTCTTGCATGTTGCTTTTAAAAAGAGAAGAAGGTATTAGTAACCTAGAAAAACTATTAAAGAAAAATACTAAAATTAACACTAAGCTAGTTAACTACGCAAAAAAAGCATTTTTTTTAGGAAATTATGATGCATATGCACATTTAGGAGCCTATTATATTTCAATTAATAAAAGGGAACAAGGAATAACTTACCTTAAAAAAGCCCATAAAAAAGGAAATGCAAAAGCATTTAATATGTTAATAGATTTAGATTTATTATAAAAATGAAACCAATGAACTGGGAACAACTCCTTTCTTTAAAACGTTTTGGTGATACACAAAAACGTGAACGCATATTACAAGACGAAACCCGTTTAGGCTTTGAAGTAGATTTTGATAGAATTATATTTTCATCAGCCTTTCGTAGTTTACAAGATAAAACACAGGTAATTCCGTTATCAAAAACCGACTTTGTACACACCCGATTAACACACAGTTTAGAAGTGTCGGTAGTTGGTAGAACCTTAGGAAGACGTGTTGGTAAAGTATTGTTAGAACGCCACCCGAATTTAGTAGATTTAGGCTACACTTTTAATGATTTCGGAGCGATTGTTGCTGCGGCATCCGTAACACATGATATTGGGAATCCGCCTTTTGGGCATTCAGGTGAAAAAGCCATCGGAGAGTATTTTAAAACCGGTAACGGATTAAAATATAAAGAGCAACTTACCGAAAAAGAATATCAAGATTTAATAGATTTTGAAGGAAATGCAAACGGATTCAAGATTTTAACCGAAAATAAGCCAGGTAGCGAAGGAGGTTTGCGTTTAAGTTATGCAACTTTAGGAGCATTTATGAAATACCCTAAAGAATCACTTCCGAAGAAACCAACAAAACATATAGTCGATAAAAAATATGGCTTTTTTCAGTCGGAAACAGCAGGTTTTTTAGATGTTGCGAACGATTTAGGTTTACAGAAAAAAGAAAGTGACGGTATATCCTATTATCGTCATCCATTAGCATATTTAGTAGAAGCTGCAGATGATATTTGTTATACAATTATCGATTTTGAAGACGGAATTAATTTAGGGCTAATCGATGAAGATTATGCTTTAGAGTATATGATTAAGTTGGTTAAAAACACGATTGATAGTAAAAAATATCATTCGTTAAAATACACAAAAGACCGTATTAGTTATTTACGAGCTTTAGCAATAGGTGTGTTAATTAACGAAGCAGTTGACATCTTTTTAGAAAATGAAACAGCTATTTTAAACGGTAGTTTCGAAAAATCATTACTAGATAAATGTATATACGAAGCACAAATTAACGATATCATTAAAATAAGTATAGAAAAAATATACCGTAGTAAAGATGTCATCGAAAAAGAAGTTGCTGGGTATAAGATTATTGCAGACCTATTAGATGTTTTTGTAACAGCGTTAAACAATAAGTATAACGGAACACAATCTAACTACGATACACTGGTGTTGAATTTACTTCCTGATGAATATCAGCAAGAAAAAGCCGCACTTTATGATAGGGTTATGCAAATTTGTAGTTATGTATCTGGTTTGTCGGATAGTTTTGCAATACGATTATTTAAAAAAACAAAAGGAAATATTGCGTAATTAATTATTAAATTAAGCTTTATTAGTAAATATAATCTATATTTTAGCTTTTTGTTAAAAAAGTTAGGGTAATTTTAACACTAACTGTTATATATCATAAATAACTTTACCATGAATAAAAAAATACTATTTGTTGGCTTACTTGTTTTAGCTGTAGGTGGTGTTGTCTTTAATTCAATAGGCACTAAAGAGACAGCTGCCGACAAATTGAGAAGTCAACACGCAGAATTTTTGAAAAATCACCCTTTTCAGAAAATAGGAAAACTTCCTAAAAAAGAAAGAAAAGCACAAGGATTACCTCCAAATGCTTATTTCGAACAAAAATATTTAAGTGAAATAAACCCTAATACAGGAAGAACTTATAAGAGAGATGTTTTAAGACTTCAAAAGGAGTTGAGTAAGCTAAGAGCAGGTCAAAAAGTTCCTGGTGAAGCTACTAATGCTTGGGAAGAAAGAGGTCCTGATAATGTAGGAGGAAGAACACGAGCACTTTTATTTGATCCAAATGATACTACAGATGAAACTGTTTTTGCCGGAGGAGTTAGTGGCGGTTTATGGAAAAACACTAAAATATCAGATGTAAACTCTAAATGGATTCGTGTAGGAATCCCTGAAAATCTAGCAGTATCTTGTATTGCAGCTGATCCAAATAATCCAAATATATTTTATGTAGGTACTGGAGAATCTTATGTAAGCGGAGATGTAAACGGAGATGGTTTATGGAAATCTACCGATGGTGGAGTTACATGGTCTAATATTTTTGGAGGTATTGATGGAGCTTCTTTCTTAGATGCAAACTCAAAGGTTACGGTTAATAGTCCAGCAAGTATTTCAGGAGAATATATATCAACCTTGGCTACTGCCTTTGGTGGAGATTTAAGAGCTTCAGTTACTGGAGACGTAGTTTTAGTTAATGATATAACAGCACCATTTGATAATGGTTGTGAGGAATTGACTAACGCAAGTGAGTTAGATGGTAAAATAGCAGTAATAAGGAGAGGTAGTTGTAATTTTGATTTAAAAGTTAAGCAAGCGGAAACTGCGGGTGCTATAGCAGTTGTTATGGTAAATAATGTTGATGGAAATCCAATACCAATGGGAGGGGATGATGCTTCAGTCACAATACCAGCAGTTATGACAACCAGAACAGCCGGTAATGCAATAATAAACGCTCTATCAACTGAAGCGGTTAATATTACTTTAACCAAAGGTAGAAGTAATGCAACAAATGTATTAGTTGTTCCTGGAATACAACATATTAATGATATTGTTATAAGAAATAATTCAGGAGTTTCAGAAGTTTATATAGCAGCAGGTGAATCTGGCTACTTAGGGGGTGTTTCATTAGGGGGAGACAGTTATGGTGTTTATAAATCTACAGACGGTGTAAACTTCTCTAAATTAAACATGCCAAAAACAAGTGCAGGAAATGAATATGAGCCGAATAATTTTGAATTAGGTGCTGATAATTCTATCTATTTAAGTACAACTTCTAGTTATACTTATGGAGATGGAGGTGGAGCTATTTTAAAATCAGTTAATGGTGATACTTTTAATTTAATATATTCCGTAGAAACAGGGTCAAGAACAGAAATAGCTGTTTCACCATCTAATGCAGGTACAGTTTATGTTTTGTCTCAAATAAATAGTTCTGTAACACCAGTTAAAATGTTTAAAACAACTGATGATTTTGCGACAGTAAATGAATTACCATTACCAGATGATAAAGACACAGGTATTCCTGCAAATGATTTTACGAGAGGTCAAGCTTTTTATGATTTATTACTAAAAGTAGATCCAAATAATGAAAATATTCTTTATGTTGGAGGTATAGATTTATTTAAATCTACAGATGCAGGTCAAACCTGGGATCAACGCTCACATTGGTATGGAGGTTTTGGTTCTCAAAATGTGCATGCAGATCAGCATGGTTTAGCCTTTGCCTCTTCGTCAAGAATGGTTTTTGGTAACGACGGTGGAGTATATTTTTCAAATAATGCAGGAAGTATTATTTCGGCAAGAAATAATAACTATAATACATTACAATTTTATACCGTAGGTGTAGCACCATCAACAGCATTTGCAGGTGAAGAGTATTTCATTGCAGGAGCTCAAGACAACGGAACTCAACTAGTAGAAACAGCTAGAGCAGGAATTAATAGTTCTATAAGAGCTGCAGGAGGTGATGGAGCTGCTAGTTTCTTTGATACTGACGGAAATGATCAATACTTTATATCTAATTATGTTTATAATCAAAGTATTGTTTTGTATGATTATAAAACGGAACAATCTTATACGATTAATGATGAAGATTCATCTAATGGAGATTTTATTAATCAAGAGGAATTAGATTCAAATCTTAATATTCTATATTCAAACTATTCAGGTTCTACAGGTATTTCT
Source organism: Tenacibaculum sp. AHE14PA (assembly GCF_019278465.1). Lineage (GTDB taxonomy): Bacteria > Bacteroidota > Bacteroidia > Flavobacteriales > Flavobacteriaceae > Polaribacter > Polaribacter bernardetii. The sequence goes on from NZ_CP058983.1 coordinate 2,382,712, forward strand.
ATTAGAAGATACTCAGATATATTAACAATAGTTCCTCAGAAAAGTACACTTTCAAATTCGTTAATGGATTCAGCGCCATCTACTCTGAAAATATCTACTTATACAACAACATCAAGTCTACTTTTTGCAGGTTTAAAAAACGGAAAGGTATTAAAAATAGAAAATGCAGATACAGACAGTAGTATTTGGTCTGAAATTACCGGGGCTGATTTTGTAGGAACGGTATCAGATATTGAATTAGGAGAAAATGAAGATGAAATTTTTGTAACAATGCATAATTATGGTGTTGTAAATATTTGGTACTCTGCAGATGGAGGAATTAACTGGGCTAATAAAGAAGGGGATTTGCCAGACTTACCAGTAAAATCAATATTACAAAATCCAATTAGTACAAATGAAGTAATTATAGGAACTGATTTAGGTGTATGGAAAACAAAAAACTTTAATGCAGTTTCACCTAGTTGGACACAGTCATATAACGGAATGAGCAATGTTCCTGTTTTAGATTTAGATTTGCGTGATGATAATACTGTTTTTGCAGCAACTTATGGAAGAGGGGTTTTTTCAGGTAAATTTATATCAGACCCAACAGGAGATGATGATGGTGATGGGGTATTAAATGGGGTAGATAATTGCCCAAGCACAGCTAATGCTGATCAATTGGATGCAAATGAAAATGGAATCGGAGACGCTTGTGAAGATAGCGATGAAGATGGTGTTATGGATGACGTAGATAATTGTATAAATACTGCAAATCCTGATCAATTAGATACTGACGGAGATGGTGTAGGAGATGCTTGTCAGGATACCGATGAAGATGGTATTATGGACGATGTTGATAATTGTATAGATACTAAAAATGCAGATCAAAAAGATTTTAACAACGACGGAATCGGAGATGCTTGTCAGGATACCGATGAAGATGGTATTATGGATGATGTTGATAACTGTCCAGGTACTGCAAACCCTGATCAATTAGATACTGATGGAAATGGTGTAGGAGATGTTTGTCAAGATACAGATGAAGATGGTATTTTAGATAGTGTAGATAATTGTGTTAATGCAGCAAACCCTGATCAAAAAGATACAGATGGAAATGGAGTTGGAGATGCTTGTCAAGATACCGATGACGATGGTATTATGGATGATGTTGATAACTGTATAAATACTGCAAACTCAGATCAAACAGATACTAACGGAAACGGAGTTGGAGATACTTGTGATACTAGTTATTTAGATACAGATAACATTAAAATTGAGTCTATTTCAGAAACTTGTGCAGGTGAAAGCGATGGTAAAATTACCATTAATGTTCAGCAAATTTTTGTAAACTATACGGTAACATTAAAAGGAGAGGGTAAAGAAGAAACCACAGCATTGACATCTACATCGTTTACTTTCGAAAATTTAACTCCTGGTAGCTATGAAATTTGTGTAGAGATTGACGGTAAAGATTATAAGCAATGTTTTGAAATAAATATAAAAGCAGCTGAAGCTTTTTCATTAAGAGTGGCTAAAAACAACCAATCTAGAGATTACACCGTAAATGTAAGTTCAGGAACGGCACCTTATAAAGTGTTTTTAAATGGCGATTTAATTAATACATTCGAGCAATCAACATTTAACGTTAAGGTTGAAGGAAAAGGTGTTTTAGAGGTAACTACAGCAAAAGCATGTGAAGGTAAATTTAAAACAGTTATTGATAATGTTTTCTTAAGAAACAATCCAGTAACAGAATCTATCGAATTATTATTACCGGTTGATACATCAAATAATGTTAAAGTTATTGTGTTTGATGTAACAGGTAAAGTTGTTTTAGATAAAACAATAGAAAGACAAGGAAACGAATTATCAATTCCATTCAATAGTTATAAAGCAGGTATTTATATACTGAAATTAGGAAACGATAAGACTAATACTTTTAAAATCTTAAAAAAATGAGAAAAGCAATAAAAAAAATCGCATTATTTTCACTTCCATTATTTGTTGCCTGTGGAGGTGGAAGTAGTAAAGGCGGAGGAGAACCAGAGGTGGTTAACGAAGCTCCAAGTAAAGTTAGTTTAGCATACCCAACACAAGATTTATTATGTATAGATAATACAATTGCTTTTGATTGGAGCGATGCTACAGATGCTAATAACGATGCTATTAGTTATAAAGTTGAATTTTCTAATAGCCGTGACATGGCTACTATAATTAAAACAGAAACAGCAAGTTCTTCCACTAAATCTATTAATTTAGACAAGGGCGTTGCATATTATTGGAGAGTAACCGCTACCGACAGTAAAGGCTTATCGGGAGAAGCATCTTCAGTATTTGCATTTTATACGAAAGGAACAGGAGAAGCAAATAATGCTCCTTTTACAGCAGAATTAATTAGTCCAGCCGCTGAATCAGCATTAGATGCATCAACTGTATCTGTTGATTTAAAATGGACGGGCGCAGATTCTAATACAGATGACACATTATCATATGAGGTTTTCTTTGGCCAAGATGCAGACTTAACAGATGTAACAAGTTCTCAAGATGAAGAATTATATAATGTAACTGTTGCAACAGGTAAAACATATTACTGGAAAGTTAATACGATTGATAACTCAGGAGCAAAGTCTATAGGGCAAGTTTGGAGTTTTAGTGTTAATTAGAATAATAATACTTTGAAAATAATAAAAAACGACGCTATTTAGCGTCGTTTTTTTATTATAATAATATATTAGATTATCTATTTCTTTTTTCTGCAATTTGTTCTAATTCATCATACCAATTTTGCCCAAACTTTCTAACTAGTGCTTGTTTTACAAATTTATAAACTGGTACTTGTAATTCTTTACCTAAAGAACAAGCATCATCACAAATTTCCCACTTATCATAATTAACAGCAGAAAACTCACTGTAATCCTTCACTCTAACAGGATAAAGGTGACAAGAAACAGGTTTTTTCCAATCTACAATACCTTGGTTGTAAGCCTCTTCTATAGCACATAATGCAGTGTTTTTATCATCAAAAATAACATAAGCACAATCGGCATTATTTATTAAAGGAGTTTCTAGTTCACTAAAGTCACTAGTAATCCATACACCTTGTTTCTCAATAGCCTCAATACCTTCTTTACGGAGGAAGGGTTTAATTTTAGGATATATATCTTCTAAAATCTTTGTTTCCTCTTTTTCTAAAGGTGCGCCAGCATCTCCGTCAATACAACAAGCTCCTTTACAGGCAGATAAATTACAAACAAAATCTTTATCGATAAGATCTTCTGAAACGATAGTTTTTCCTAATTGAAACATAAAATATATTTAAAAGTGCAAGTTAACAATAACTTCACATAAAATTTAGGTGCAAAAATACTAGATTGTGACATTACTTATATAATTTTGCAGCTGAAAAAAAAGATATTATGGATTTTAGCATAAAAGAAGTTTTTACTGCGTTTATGGTGTTGTTTGCAGTAATTGATATTATAGGTAACATTCCTATTATTATCGACTTACGTAAAAAGGTTGGGCATATACAGTCTGAAAAAGCATCTGTTATTGCTGGGGCTATAATGATTCTGTTTTTATTTGTAGGTAAAGAATTATTAGGAGTTATAGGTGTAGATGTACATTCTTTCGCCGTTGCAGGTGCATTTATTTTATTTTTTATCGCTTTAGAAATGATTTTAGGAATCACTTTATATAAAGATGATGAGGATGAAACATTAACAGCAACTGTTTTTCCGTTAGCATTTCCTTTAATAGCAGGGCCGGGTAGTTTAACAACTCTTTTATCTTTGCGAGCAGAGTTCCATATATCAAATATAATTATTGCCGTTTTATTAAACGTAATAGTTATTTACATTGTATTAAAAACATCATCTAGAATAGAAAAAATTATAGGTAATAACGGAATTAAAATTATTAGAAAGATTTTTGGAGTAATCTTACTAGCTATTGCAGTAAGATTATTTGCAGAGAATATAAAAGTATTATTAGCATAAATGAGTTTTGATTGCTTAATTATAGGAGGAGGAGTTTCTGGTATGCAATGCGCACTAGTTATAGGCTCTGCTTATAAAAAAGAATATGCAAAAAATAAAAAAGTTGGTATTTTAATGCATCAACGAATATCTCATTTACAAAATGCTTTGTTTAATAATGTTTTAGGATTACCTGTTGGTACTTTAGGTAGTGATATTTTAGAGCAAGGTAAAGAACAATTGTCTAATCAATATCCACATGTTTCTCAAATTGAAAATGAAAAAGTATTATCGGTTTTAGATAGTGAAGAAGGTTATAAAGTTATAACTAACAAAAATGAATATTACAGTAAAAAGGTAGTTATAGCCTTAAATTACTCTAAACCATTTGAAATAGCAGGACTAGAGCAGTATATTGAGCCTCATATGAGAGCTAATGTGATGAAAGACAGAGTACAATTGCGCAATTTTAACTACTTAATTAAAAAAGGTTTGTATGTTTGCGGTACTTTATCAGGTATACGCAGTCAGTTTGCTATAGCAGCAGGTAGCGGAGCAAGTGTAGCTACAGATATATTAACAGTGTGGAATGATAATATTCCAACCAAAGTGCATGATAAAATAATAAAACAATAACTTAAAGAGTAAAATGATGAAAAAAGTATTATTTCTTGGTTTTTTAACCTTGTTACTTATCAATTGTGGAGGAAATGAATCAGATGTTGTAAAACCAGATCCTACTCCTGATCCAATAGATGAAGAAATAGTAATAATAGCAAAAGATGATGTTTTTGAAGCTAATGAAGGTACTTTTTTAGAGCTACCTAGTTTTTTAACTAACGATGAATACCCATCTACAGGAATTACTATTACCTTTGATGATGCAACAGCTAATGGAGGTACTATTGAAGTAGACCGTATTACATACATATACACCCCATCAAATAATTTTTCTGGCGAAGATACTTTTAACTATACTATTTGTAGTAAAGTGTCACCTGAAATTTGTTCTACAGCTACTGTTACAATTAATGTTGCAGATAAAGGCAGTCCAGAAGCTGTTAACGATAGTTATAATGTAGGTATTAATTCTACAATTAATATTAGTAGCCACCTAGATAATGATACCATTATAGATGGTGCTAAAGTTGATTCTTTAGATGATACAAGTACAAATGGTACTGTAACTTTAAATAGCGACGGAACAATAACGTACACACCAGTTGCAGACTTTACAGGACAAGATAATTTTACATATACATTATGTGATAACGACGCAACAGCAACTTGCGCAACAGCAACAATAACAATAAACGTTGTAGAAGTAATATCATTTAATATACCTGCCGAATTAGCAGCTTATTATAATGGCGTATCTTTCATAGACGATCAAAACACCAACTACAATACGTTAATAGATTTAGTTACCAAATCTCATAGCAACATATTAACTTATGGTGAAAGACATAATTATTTATATAACGCAGATGAAGATTTAAGTAATGTAGATAACGTTATTTTAATGTACACAAGTGAAAGTAGAGATGAAAGAGAGTATACGTCTGGATCTAATACATATCCTACACAAACATTTAATACAGAACACGTTTATCCACAATCTAAATTATCAGCTGAGGATGCTGTTACAGATTTGCACCATTTACGTTCATGTGATGATGCTATTAACACACAAAGGTCTAATTTTCCTTTTATAGATGGAACAGGAACATATAAAAAGGAAGGTAGTACTTGGTTTCCTGGAGATGAATGGAAAGGAGATATCGCTAGAATGGTATTTTATTTAAATGTAAGATATGGTGAAACTTTTGAAAAGGTTGGTTCTAAGGAGTTATTCTTAAAGTGGAATAAAGAAGATCCTGTTTCTGATTTCGAAAGACAAAGAAATAATGTAATTTATGATGTACAAGGAAACAGAAACCCTTTTATAGATAATCCTTACTTAGTTACTATAACTTGGGGAGGAGATGCAGCAATTAATACTTGGGAATAAGTTTTTAATTCTTATAATGAAAAAAAAGAACTATTGGTTAGTTTTTAAGCTAACCAATAGTTCTTTTTTATAAGTTCTGCCAATAGGCAGAATTTTGTTTTTAATACATAAGTTAGTTCCTGTAAACTTCTCAACTCTTTTTACATTTACAACATACGACTTGTGAATTTGTACAAATAAACGGGTGTCTAAAGTATCTTTCCAATTTTTTAAAGAATCTATAATTGTTAGTTTTCTATCAATAGTAAAAAAAGTGACATAATTTCTATCAGATTCTAAATACAATATTTCTTCTAAATATACTTTATGGATGGTTTTATCTATATTTAAGTAAATTACTTCCTTATTTTTAATTTTTATATTATTTACTTGATTTTCTGCTTTTGTTACTGCTTTTAAAAAGCGATCAAAAGAAAAAGGTTTTACTAAATAATCTACAATTGTATCCAATTCGAAACTAGAAACTGCATAATCAGGATAGGCAGTTGTAATAATTATTTTCGGCGGATTTCTAATTGTTTTTATAAAATCTAATCCAGGTATATCAGGTAAATTAATATCTAAAAAAATAATATCTACTGTATTGCTTTTTAAAAACTCATTCGCACTAGTTGCTGTTTGAAAAGCAGCTATTAATTCTAAATCGGGAATTTTACGTATATAATTCTTCACAATATTTTGTGCCGGAAGCTCGTCTTCTATAATAATACAATTCATATATAATTAATATTTACCACTAACGATACTCTAAAAGTGCTAGTATTATTAATATTTAATTCATACTTGTTTTTGTATAATAAATCTAAACGTTTTTTAAGATTATCTAAGCCAATTGCGTCTGTACTTTTTATTAATTTTTCATTGTAATGGTTTTCACAAATACAGGTTAATTTATTTTGTTCTGCCTTAATATTTATATCAATAACACTATTAAAAACACTGTGTTTAAAGGCGTTTTCTATAATTGTTATTAATAACAATGGTGCAATCTCATAAAGATTATTGTCTGTTGAGGTTTGGTAATTAATTTGTTTAACTCCTTCAGTTCTGATTTTATGAAATGCTATGTAATTATCTATAAACTGAATTTCCTTATCAAGATTTACTTTTTCGGTATTGCTCTCGTACAACACATGTTTTAAATTGTCTGATAATCTTAAAATCAAATCGGGTGCTTTGTCTGGTTTCTCAATCGCATACGAATAAATGGTGTTTAAATTGTTAAACAATACATGTGGATTAATTTGTGATTTTAGGAACTTTAATTCCATTTCAGTTCTTTCCTGTTCTATTTTCAATACTTTTTCTGATTGATCGATGTATCGAAATAACATCCATATAAAAGAGAAAAATAAAAGTGGAGTTAAAGTCTGCCACAAATAATCACTTAAGCATTTCATGATTGTGCATCCGCAGCGTGCAAAAACATAACAATACAATTGTGTGGCTAAAAACGATATGAATGTAAAAATGAGGGCATAGAATAGATACCATTTCTTTTTCACGAAAAAAGGTAGTAAAACTTGATTGTTCACATAAACAATAACAACTAGGATAAAAAAATACTGTAAAAACGGATTTTCAGCCCAATAATAAGGCGTAAAAACAAATAGTGATACAAATACAAATAACACCCAAAAAAGTACGTGTATTAAGAGTTCTGCGCTGTGCTTTCTACTTAGTTTAATCATAGTGATTGTAAGTAACTAAAATTAAGCCATTCGGCAAAATAATAGGTACCAAAGGTTATTTACAAAGTACATACTGCCGCTTTTTAATGCGCTATTGCAGTTGATACCTTTTTTTTTGATGTATATACTTCTGATTTTTTTTTAATGTAAGAAATATGGACTTTCGAGTAAAACATAAATAAATGAAAAAATCAACCATATTACTATGCTTGTTAATTAACAGTATTGCTTTCGGACAACAGATTAATAATACAACAAAAGACAGTAAAGGCACACTGATGTTATTAGGTAGAACTGATAAAAAAGCTTTTAATACTGATGATTTTTCTTGGTTTCAAGAAAATTACAATCAATATTTAACGAATGATAAAGTAGTTAGTCGATTAAAAAAACCTCTTACAAATTATACAATTAAAGCTTTTTACGGTACGTGGTGTGGTGATAGTAAAAGAGAAATTCCGAAATTTTATAAAGTGATAGATGAAGTTGGTTTTGACACCAAGAAATTGTTTATGATTGCTGTTGATAAAAAACCAGAAGCTTATAAAGTATCACCAAACGGAGAAGAAAAAGGGCTGAATATTCACCGAGTTCCTACTTTTATTTTTTATAAAAATGATAAAGAAATTGGTAGAATTATTGAATCACCAAAACAAGATTTCGAACGTGATATACTTACTATTATTAACGGTAAAAATTACACACCTAATTATATTATTGTTGAGCGATTACATGCTTTAATGAAAGTAAAAACCATAAAGGAGCTAGAAAAAGATGAAAATAACTTAGTGATTTCGTTTGCTGAATTTACTAAAGGAAGTAGAGAATTAAATACATATGGTTATAAATTACTTAGATCTAAAAACACAGAAAAAGCATTGTTTGTTTTTCAACTAAATACTAAAATGTATCCATACAAATATCCTGTTTATGATAGTATGGGAGAAGCTTATTTTACTATTAAAAATTATAAGGAGTCATTAAAGAATTATAATAAGGTTTTACAATTAAAACCAAATGATGCCAATGCGCTATCAATGATTGAGAGAATTAATAAAGTAATTTAATCGTGTTCTATCAAATGAGATTCCGAAATAAATTCGGAATGACACTCAAGAATAATCCCATATAAAAATAGAATTTTTAAAAAAGAATATAATACTAAAAACTAAAATAGATGAAATCAATTTTAATCGCCGTTTGTTTAGTAACAATGGCTGCCAATGCCCAAGAGTTTAAATTTGTAAATACTACCATAAATTATGGCAAAATAACACAAGGTTCAGAAAAGAAACGAGTTTTTGAGTTTACTAATATTGGTAACGCTCCTTTAATCATAAAACAAGTTGCATCCACTTGTGGTTGTGCTGTGCCAAAGAAACCAGAAAAGCCAATTATGCCAGGTAAAAATGGAAGTATAGAGGTTACTTGTGATACGAATAGAATAGGTGGTTTTTTCTAAAATGTTTACCATCATATCAAATGCAAAAATAAAACGAACACGAATAAAAATTAAAGGGTTTGTTACAGAAAAAAATGTAATTGCTTCTAAATAAAAAAAATCCCGAGTGTAAACTCGGGATTTTAATTTTATATATAAAAAAGGTTTTATCCTTTTAAGCTAGCTTTCATAAACTCAGTATTCATACGAGCAATGTTTTCTAATGAAATTCCTTTCGGGCATTCAACCTCACAAGCTCCTGTATTTGTACAGTTACCAAAACCTTCAGCATCCATTTGTGCTACCATGTTTAAAACACGATCTGTAGCTTCTACTTGCCCTTGTGGTAATAAAGCATATTGCGATACTTTAGCTCCAACAAATAACATTGCAGAAGAATTTTTACAAGTTGCAACACACGCACCACAACCAATACAAGTTGCTGCATCCATTGCTTTATCTGCAGCTTCTTTAGAGATAGGAATTGAGTTTGCATCTTGTGTATTACCAGAAGTGTTTACTGAGATATAACCACCCGCATGTTGAATTCTATCAAATGCTGATCTGTCTACCGTTAAATCTTTAATTACTGGAAATGCAGCAGCTCTAAATGGCTCTATAGTTATAGTATCTCCATCTTTAAACATACGCATATGTAACTGACAAGTAGTAACACCACGATCAGGACCATGTGCCTCACCATTAATATACATAGAACACATACCGCAAATTCCTTCACGACAATCATGATCAAAAGCAACAGGTTCTTCACCTTTATTAATAATCTGCTCGTTTAAAACATCCATCATTTCTAAGAAAGACATGTGTTCAGAGATATCGGTTACTTTATAATCGACCATTTTCCCTTTATCACTTGCGTTTTTTTGACGCCAAATTTTAAGTGTTAAATTCATAATATCCTCTTATTTGTATGAACGTTGTTTTAATTCAATATCGTTAAACTCTAATTCTTCTTTATGTAAAACTGCATCTGCAGGTTCTCCTCTGTACTCCCAAGCAGCAACATAAGCGTAATCTTTATCGTTACGTTTAGCTTCTCCTTTTTGTAAACCATCTAACTCAACAGACTCTTCTCTAAAGTGACCACCACATGATTCATTTCTATCTAATGCATCTTTAGCAAATAATTCACCTAACTCTAAGAAATCTGCTACACGACCTGCTTTTTCTAATTCAGGATTCATTTCATTAGCATTACCTGGTACATTTACATTTTTCCAAAAATCTTCACGTAAAGCTTTAATTTCTGCCATAGCTTCTTTTAACCCTTTTTCGTTACGAGACATTCCGCATTTTTCCCACATAATTTTACCTAATTTTTTGTGGTAATAATCTACTGAATGTTCTCCTTTATTGTTAATAAATGTATTAATACGGTCTGTAACTTCGTTTACAGCCTCATCAAATTCTTTTGTATCTGTTGGTATTTTACCTGTTCTAATATCTCCAGATAAATAATCTCCAATAGTATAAGGTAATACAAAATAACCATCTGATAAACCTTGCATTAAAGCAGAAGCTCCTAAACGATTTGCACCATGATCAGAGAAGTTGGCCTCTCCTAAACAGTATAATCCGTCAACAGTAGTCATTAAGTTATAATCAACCCAAACACCACCCATTGTGTAGTGCACTGCAGGGTAAATCATCATTGGGGTTTTATATGGGTCTTGATCTACAATTTTATTGTACATCTGAAATAAGTTACCATATTTAGCTTCAACAATTGCTTTCCCTAATTCATATACTTTTGCATCAGATGGGTTTACAATATTTTGAATTTTTGCTTGTTCAGCACCATAACGCTGTATAGCAGAAGCAAAATCTAAATAAACTGCTTCACCTGTTGCATTTACTCCGTAACCAGCATCACAACGTTCTTTAGCTGCTCTAGAGGCAACATCACGTGGTACTAAGTTACCAAACGCAGGATAACGTCTTTCTAAATAATAATCTCTTTCGTCTTCGGTTAATTGAGTTGGTTTTTTACGACCTTCTCTAATAGCCAATACATCTTCCATATTTTTAGGAACCCAAATTCGACCATCATTACGTAATGATTCTGACATTAAGGTCAGTTTCGATTGGTAATCTCCCGAACGAGGAATACATGTTGGGTGAATTTGTGTATAACAAGGATTTGCGAAATACGCTCCTTTTTTATGTATTTTCCAAGCTGCAGTTGCGTTAGATCCCATTGCGTTAGTTGATAAGAAATATACATTTCCGTATCCACCAGAAGCAATAACAACTGCATGTGCCGAGTGACGTTCTATTTCACCAGTAACTAAGTTACGGGCGATAATTCCACGAGCTTTTCCATCAACTAAAACAACATCTAACATTTCATGACGATTGAACATTTCAATCTTACCACGAGCAATTTGACGGTTCATTGCAGAATAAGCACCTAATAATAATTGTTGCCCCGTTTGTCCTTTTGCATAAAAAGTACGAGAAACTAATACTCCACCAAACGAACGGTTATCTAACAAACCACCATAATCACGTGCAAAAGGAACTCCTTGAGCTACACATTGATCAATAATATTTGCCGAAACCTCTGCTAAACGGTGCACGTTTGCTTCACGAGAACGGTAATCCCCACCTTTTACAGTATCATAAAATAATCTGTAAAAAGAATCACCATCACCTTGGTAGTTTTTTGCTGCATTAATTCCACCTTGTGCCGCAATTGAATGCGCTCTACGAGGTGAATCTTGATAAGCAAATGCTTTTACGTTGTAGCCTAATTCAGCTAAAGTTGCTGAAGCAGAACCACCTGCTAATCCTGTACCAACTACAATAACATCAATGTTACGTTTGTTAGCTGGATTTACTAAATCGATATGATTTTTATAATCTGTCCATTTATCTTTTAATGGACCTTTTGGTATTTTTGAATCTAAAGCCATACTTGTTTCGTATTAATGATTGAAATGGTGAAATAATGCAATAATGATAAATCCTACAGGTAAACCAATTGCATAAATTTTACAGAATGTTTTCAATCCTTTAGTGTATTTGTTGTTTGCTCCAACCGATTGGAAAGCCGAAGTAAAACCATGTAATAAGTGCATTGCTAAAAATACAAACGCTAATACGTAAGCTCCTACTCTAATAGGGTTTACAAATTTGTGCTGTAATTCCTCAAAGTATCTAAGTCCGCTATCAGCAACATCAGGGTTGATAAGACCAGACATGTCTCCTTTAATGAATTTTGTATTCAATTCAGGAAACCAGAAATCGATAAAGTGTAATACTACAAATGCTAAAATTGCAATACCAGACCAAATCATGTTTCTACTCATCCAAGTAGAATTTGCACCTCCGTTATTTTTCGCATAACTTACTTTACGAGCACTGTTGTTCTTTAATTCTAAGACGAACCCCATTACAAAGTGAAAAACTACACCAAAAATTAAGACAGGTTGCATTACATATTGAATTAACGGGTTGGTTCCCATAAAATGAGATAACTTGTTAAATGTTGCTCCGTCGTCCGGAAAAATTGAAGTGATGTTTATTGCAAAATGTTGTAATAAAAAGAACATCAAGAAGAACGCCGAAAGTGCCATGGCAAATTTTCTTCCAATAGAAGATTTTAATAATCCCATTATTTTATTTATTGATTAAAAAATATAACACAAATTTAAGCTATAACTCTTAGCCGAACAAACTATCTTATTTTTTTTGTGGCACATTTAGAATGTGTTTAAATAAAATGTATCTTTTTTTGATCTATAATTAAGTTGTTTTCATTTTACATCAACTCTCCTTTTTGATTAAGAAAAGTGAATATCTTTTTATCAACGGCAGAAATAATTTGAAGATCTTTTAAATTTAACCACCTTATTTCCTCAATTTCACTACTCGCTTTTAATTCTCCAGAATATTTAGCTCTATAACACGTCATTATTACACTTATTCCTTCTTTTTCTCCGTCTGATTGTGCCGAAAAAGTACCTATGTATTCTGCAGTATCTGGTAATATTTTAACACTTAATTTTTCAAATACTTCTCTAACAAGAGTTTGTTTATCACTTTCAGCACTTTCACGTTTGCCGCCAGGTATGTAATATTTAGTTTTACCTTTAGATAGTGTGCTTAAAATCTTCCCGTCTTTAATTTCAATAAAGGCTATTTTATCTATTTCTTTGTTGTTTTTCATCGTAAAAAAACTATAAATGGATTAAAACCATTTCTTTTTCTTGAAAAATATAAGCATAGCAACAGCAATTATTATCATGACAAACCACATGATAAAATAACTGTATTTGTAAGTAAGTTCTGGTACATATTCGAAATTTGTACCATAAATACCTGCGATAAAAGTTAACGGAATAAAAATTACAGAAAACACCGTTAAAAATTTCATGATATCGTTTAGCTTACTACTAATTGTGGTGTGATATACATTTAATTGGTCAGATAAAATTTCACGGTAACTGTCTGTAGCATCATTTGCTTGGCTAATATTATCTTCAAGCTCTTTAAAGTGAACATAAGTGCTTTCGGTAATAAAATCAGAATCAGTTTTTGCCAAAGAAAAAATCATTTCTTTCGCTGGTTTTATGTTTTTTCTTAAGAAGTTTAGTTCACGTTTATAATTATTTATTTCTCTAATAGTATCCTTGCTAGGGTTTAATAGTAGGTTTTCTTCTAAAGTTTCTATTTTTTCACCTAAAACACTAATTACATATAGGTAGTTATCAACTACAATATCTAATAAGGCAAAGGTTAAATAATCGGTTCCTCCGGTTCGTATTCTTTTTTTCTGTTTTCGTATTCTTTCTCTTACAGGTTCAAACACATCTCCTTTTTGCTCCTGAAAAGACATTAACACCGTTTTAGTAAGAATTAAACTTAAGTTTTCAACAACTGTTTTGCCTTGTTTTTCATCTAACATTAACATCTTAATTGATATTAATGTACAATTGTCATACTCAATAACTCTGGGTCTCGCTTCTGTATTTAAAACTTCGGGTAAAACTAAAGTATCTAGCTTAAAAGCAGTTGTTATTTCTTGCATAATAGAAGTGTTATGAAGCCCATCTACATTTATCCAAGTAACAGTTTCTTTATGCTGAAATTCACTGATTTCTTTTACCGTTTTGGCAGTATTTTCAGTTAAATTTTTAGAATCGAAATCAATAATTCTAAGTGAAATTGAATCTGTTTTTTTTTCTCCTCTAAAGATTAAATCATCAGGAGCAAGACCAATTTCTTTTTTATGTTTTTTAATAAATCTTGTCATATTCTTATGCACTTAACTTAAGTGATTTTTCAATCTTTTAAAGTTTTTATAATTACCTGATTAAAGATTATGAGTAAAGTGATAGCGAAGTTATTAGAAAATAAGTTAAAAAACAACACTATTTATTACCCCAGATAATTCTTTTGGTTTTTCTAAGGTAATCATGTGTCCGCAGTTTTTAATGCTAATAAACCTGCCTTTTTTTAATTTACTTACAAGAAGCTTTATGTTTTTAACAGGAATTAAATTATCATTTTCAGCAGCAATAAAAACTATCGGGATATTTAGTTTTAAAACTTGTTTTGAGATATCTAATCTAACAGACGTAGCTTTTAACTGGCGAATTAAAACATCTTTACCTAAATCGGCATCCATTTTTTTAATTATAGCAGTGATTTCTTTATTTTGATGATTATCAGAATGTAAAAATTGTTGAATCCTTGCTTTTGAAATTCCGTTATATTTATGTTCTTCTAAAAAAGAAATAGTACTTTTTCTTAGCGCTATTTCTTTTTCATTTAATCCGTTTGTATTTGCTGCAATTATTACTAATTTTTTTACTTTTTGTGGATAATGAACAGCAAAGTTTAAAGCTGAAAACCCACCTAAAGAAAACCCAACAATTAAGGCAGGAGCTTCAATTTTAGCTACTATTATTTTATTAATTTCATCAAAACAAGTTGCCGAAGTAATATCTATATAAATAGGTACTATGTTTTCTAATTTAGGAAACACAAATTGCCATAAATCAATTGTACACATAGTACCAGAAATAAAATATACTTTTTGCATTATTTTTTATAATTAGAATTTACCAAACATTTATTATTCTCCCATTTACCTTTTAAAGACTTTAGTGAAATAGGTTTGTTATTACATGTTAAAAAATTACCAACACTATCTTTTTTTATGACTTTTAGTCTGCCAAAATAAATTTCATTTATAACACGATATATTAAACTTTTCTCAGGGATTTCACCTCCTTTTCGGGTAAGAGAAAGACCTACTTCATTGTTGAATAAATCCATGGTAGTTGCTATTTTATCAGGAACAACGCCGTCTTCTAGTTTACTTTTTTTATAAGTTCTATAGTTTTCTTTTTCGTGTGATTTACCTAAAGAACGCGCCGCAGTTTTCCCTATTTCTTGGCGTAAAATTGCCATCCAAAAAGCATGGCGAAAGGCATCTACTTGTCCTCCTGAGGCATCACCATCTAGCAAGGGCGTTTTTTTAATTGAATCGGCTATTTGGTAAGCTTTTTCAGAGATTAGCAAAGCTTTTTTAGCTTTTAAAGGATGTAATATAACCCAGGTTTTCTTTGGAGGAGAAAGTTCCTTGAATTTTTTCCAGTTAGATTGTGAGAATAATGAAAAGCTGAAAAACAGTAAAACGATATATAAATAATTCTTACACAATATAACTTTAATTTTATACCAAAGATAGCCTTGTTTTGTTAGCTAATCATATTTTTTCGACCAAGAATAAAATGAAATAAAACAATGGCTATTCAAGAAATAAAAACCTATAAGTATAAAGATGTTTTTAAATTAGAAGAAGTAAAATTCGAAAAAACTTGTGTAGTTAATAAACCAGAACAAATAAATACCTATAAGATTTTTTGGATAAAAGAAGGTAGCGGTACTTATCATATCGATTTTGAAAGTTATTCTTTTAACGACGGTGTTTTGTTTTTTTTATCACCAGGACAAGTTTTTTCTGTAGATTCAGAAGAAATAAAAGTAGCTTATCAATTAAATTTCATTCAAGATTTTTACTGTATACAAACTCATGACACTGAAGTTGCTTGTAACGGCGTTTTATTTAACAATATATATGAAACACCCTTTGTTAAGCCTAAAGAGAAAGATGTTAAAAAGTTGAGTTTTATTATTGAGAGCTTAATAGATGAATTTGAAAATAATCAGACAGCACAATATGATATGTTACAGGCCTATTTAAAACAATTTATCATTCATTCAGTTCGTATTAAAAAAGAAGATTTTATAATTAAAGAAGATGCAGAAACAAAGTTGTTTAAAGACTTTAGTTTATTAGTAGAATTAAATTTTAAGAAATTACACAGTGTAAGTGATTATGCCAATCGTTTGGGTATTTCTTCTAAATCACTAACAAAGCATTTAAAAAAAACAAACAATAAAACTCCAAGTGATTTTATTAAGAATAGGATAATAATCGAAGCAAAGCGTCAGTTACTATACTCAACAAAGGCTGTAAAACATATAGCTTTTGATTTAGGATTTAACGATCCTGCTTATTTTTCTCGTTTTTTTACCAAAGCAACAGGTCAATCTCCAAAACAATTTCAAAAAGAATAATAGTGACTTTGTTGTATAAAAAAGTGCATAAAAAAACTCGTAACACACAAGGGCCACGAGTTGGGGGTTGTTTTTTAAGGGGATGCTATTACTTAGGGGATTATAACATATTGGGGATACGCTATACATAATAACACTACAAATATATAACACATTTATTAATAGTTAATTAACCTATGTTAATAAGTGAATTAAACTGTTTTTTATCAAGGCAACAGGTCAATCTCCAAAATAATTTCAAAAAGAACAATCGTTATTTTTTTATATAAAAAAGGGCACAAAAAAACTCGTAACACACAAGGGCCACGAGTTGGGGGGGTGTTTTTTAAGGGGACTATAACATATTGGGGATACGCTATTGATAATAACACTACAAATATATAACACATTTATTAATAGTTAATTAACCTATGTTAATAAGTGAATTAAACTGTTTTTTATCAAAGCAACAGGTCAATCTCTAAAACAATTTCAAAAAGAACAATCGTTATTTTTTTATATAAAAAAAGGCACAAAAAAACTCGTAACACACAAGGGCCACGAGTTGGGGGGTTGTTTTTTAAGGGGATGTTATTACTTAGGGGATTATAACATATTGGGGATACGCTATACATAATAACACTACAAATATATAACACATTTATTAATAGTTAATTAACCTATGTTAATAAGTGAATTAAACTGTTTTTTATCAAAGCAACAGGTCAATCTCTAAAACAATTTCAAAAATAACAATATTGATTTTTTATATAAAAAAGTGCATAAAAAAACTCGTAACACACAAGGGCCACGAGTTGGGGTGTTTTTTTAAGGGATTGTTATTACTTAGGGGGCTGTAATATATTGGGGATATCTTACATATAATAACAATGCAAATATATAAAACATTTATTAATTATTTTCTTAACATAGGTTAAGAAAATAATTAAAGTCCAAGTTTAAGGAACTTTTGTCCATTTTTAAAAGAGTACTTCCTCCGCATCTTTGTAGTATAATTAAAACTAACACTTTTTAGTTTACAAATATCAATGTAATGAAAACAAACGAAGCATATCAATGCCCTAACTGCTGGGGGTATCAAGAGTATAATGAACAATTTTCAGAAAGAGAAAACTGTAATTGTAATAATGAAAATAAGTAATTTTAAAAATAATAAAAATGAGTACAAGAATTAAAACTTTAAACCCGGAAACTACTAAAGGAAAATCAAAAGAATTATTTGATGCAGTACAAAAAAAGTTGGGCTTTATTCCCAATCTAATTAAGGTATTTGGTAATTCACCAGCAACCTTACAAACCTATTTAAGTTTAGGTGAATTAACTGCAAGTGGAAATTTCTCTAATAAATTTAGAGAACAGTTAGCATTGGCAATTGCCGAAGAAAACGAGTGTGACTATTGTTTATCTGCACATACAGCAATCGGTAAACTGAATGGATTAACAGATGCTGAAACAGAACAAAATAGACAAGGTTTAGCAGCTGATGAAAAAATACAGGCAGGTTTAAATTTTGCACAAAGTGTTACTAAAAATAAAGGAAAAGTAAGTTCGGATGAGATAGCTGCAGCAAAAGTAGCAGGATACAACGACGGTGATATTTTAGAAATTGTTTTAAATGTTGTTTCTAATACATTAACAAATTATGTAAATCATATTGCACAAACAGAGGTTGATTTTCCGAGTGTAAAAGCAGGGGAATTCACAACAAATTCATAAACATAAAAAGATAATTGACAAATTTTAAAAAGCAAATCATGAAAAAAGTAATAGCAGTAGTAGCAATTTTATTAAGTTTCGCATTAAATGCAAATGCACAAGAAGTTAAAACAGTGTCTTTAGAACAAACTAAAGGTGAATTTACTCAAAAGAAAATAACCTTAAAAGAAGGTACTTATATTTTTGAAATAGCAAATAAAAATGTAGGTCATGATGTTGGTTTTGTTTTAACTGAAAAAGGAAAGATAGAGGCAGAACATCATATTAAAGAAGCTTATGTAACCTCTTTAGTAAAAAACAATACAAAATCTACAACTAAAGAAGTGGTCTTAAAAAAAGGAGAATATGTATATTTTTGCCCTTTAAACCCTACACCACAATATACTTTAACGGTTGAATAATTTTTATTTAATTGTTAGTAAAAGAAAAGCCTCTGAAAACTTCAGAGGCTTTTTTTATGTTTATTTGAAACGAATTAAGAATTCATAATATCTTCAATTTCGTCAGCTTCAATAGGTATGTTGCCCATTAAGTTAAAAGGCTCTCCTTTTTCTTGAATTACTAAGTCATCTTCTAAACGAATACCAAAACCTTCGTTAGGTATGTATATACCAGGCTCTACGGTAAATACCATATTAGCTTCCATAGGTTGGTGTAATAATCCGTAATCATGGGTGTCTAGTCCTATATGGTGAGAAGTACCGTGCATAAAGTATTTTTTATATGCTGGCCAGTTTTTATCTTCATTTTGCACATCGGCTTTATCTAATAAACCTAAACCTAATAATTCAGAAGTCATTAATTTACCAACTTCAACATGGTAATCTGCCCAAATAGTACCAGGAACTAATAATTTTGTTGCATCATTTTTTACACGATTTACAGCATTATATACTTCTTTTTGACGATCAGAAAAACGACCTGAAACAGGAACAGTTCTCGACATATCTGCAGAATAATTTGCATATTCGGCACCAACATCCATCAAAATTAAATCACCTGCCTTACACTGTTGATTGTTTTCGATATAATGTAATACGTTTGCATTGTTTCCTGAAGCGATAATTGGAGTGTAAGCGAATTTTTTAGAACGATTTCTTAAGAATTCATGAATAAACTCAGCTTCAATCTCATATTCCCAAACACCAGGTTTTACGAAGTCTAACACACGTCTAAAACCTTTTTCGGTAATATCGCAGGCTTGCTGCATTAAATCTAGTTCTATCGGATCTTTAAGTGAACGTAAGCGTTGTAATATAGGATTACTTTTAGCAACAGAATGTGCTGGGTATTTTGCTAGTAACCATTTCGTAAAGCGGGCTTCGCGAGTTTCGGTTTCTATAGCAGCACGATAATGCTCATTGGTATTTATATAAACAGTTTCGGCAAGCGCCATCATTTCTGCAACTACTTTTTCTAAATCTTGTAACCAAAAAACAGATTTAATACCTGTTGTTGTTAATGCTTTTTCTTTGGTTAATTTTTCACCTTCCCAAACAGCAATATGTTCATTTGTTTCACGTAAAAATAATACTTCACGTAAATTTTCTTTCGGGCAATTAGGAAATAGTATTAAAATACTTTCTTCTTGATCAACACCACTTAAGAAAAATATATCGCGATGTTGCTCGAACGGAAGTGTACTATCTGCACTTACCGGATATACATCGTTAGAGTTAAAAACAGCTAAACTATTTGGCTTCATTTGCGCCATAAAGTTTTTGCGGTTTTTTATAAAAAGGTCACGGTTTATTGGGTTGTATTTCATAATGCTAACAATTAAAATGTTCTCAAAAATAAATAAAAGAAATATTTAATTGCCTAGCCATTTGGCACTATTTTATGTTTTTTCGAATTCTACTCATATGTCTATTAGAAATTCCTAAAAAAGAAGCCAGGTAGTGTAGCGGAACTTCTTGTAGCAGTTCAGCTTCGTTTGTAAGTAGTTTTGTGTAACGTTCTTCTGCACTAAGCGTAAGTAAATCGATACGATAATCATCAATTAAAAAAATTTGTTTTTCAATTAAAGTGTAATAAAATCGATGAAAAGCAGTGTTGTTTTCTAACAGGTATTTAAAATCTTTTACTAAAATCACTTGTAAATTACAATCACTTAATGCCTTAATGTTTTTACGCGAAGGGGTTTCTTGTAAGAAGCTTTTTAAGGCAGATGTACACGAGTTTTTTAACGCTAAATACGTTGTTTTTTCTTCTTCTAATATATTAATAGCGTGCTGTAGAATTCCGCTTTCAATAAAACAAAAGTATTTGCAAATAGTATCTTTTTCAACCAAAAAACTGTTTTTAGTTAATGTTAGTGGTGTAAAAAAATTCAAAATCTCAGAAACTTGACTATCAAGTTCCTGAGATTTTAATATATTCTTTATGTAAGAAGAAAAATTCATTTAAATATTATCTTCTTCTATTTTTCCTTGGAGCTCCATCGCTTCTTCTTGAAGGATCGCTAGGACGTTCTCTTTTTGGTTTTCTAGTTCCTTCTGCAGCACCTCTGTGCGTTGCGCCTACACCTTTTTTCTTTCCGTTTCCAGATTTTTTCTTTTGTGTTGCAGCTCTTTTAGGACCAGCAGTGTCTTTAGGTTCGTAACCTTCAATAACTTCTGTCTTTAATTTTTGCTTTAGTATTTTTTCTATTTCTTTTTGGTATTCAGTTTCTTCACTACAAACTAAAGAAATAGCTTCTCCTTTTGCACCTGCTCTACCGGTTCTACCAATTCTGTGTACATAATCTTCTGGTACGTTTGGTAACTCAAAGTTTATAACGTGTGGTAATAACGGAATATCAATACCGCGAGCAGCAATATCAGTTGCCACTAAAACACGAATAGAATTACTCTTAAAGTTAGCCAATGCTTTTGTACGTGCACCCTGACTTTTATTACCGTGAATTGCAGCAGCAGAAACTCCGGATTTTACTAGTTTTTCAGTTAATTTATTGGCTCCGTGCTTGGTTCTTGTAAAAATTAAAACCTGACTCCAGTTACCATCTTTAATTAAGTTAATAACAACCTCCGTCTTTTTACCTTTATCAACAGTATATACTTTTTGAGAAACCTTATCAGCCGTTGAGTTTTGCGGAGCAGCTTCTACAGAAATAGGATTTCTTAAAATACCTGAAGCTAATCTTTTAATTTCTGATGAAAATGTAGCAGAAAATAGTAAATTTTGACGCTTTGTAGGCATGTAACTAATAATTTTGTTAATATCTCTAACAAAACCCATGTCTAGCATACGGTCTGCTTCATCTAAAATAAGTACATCTATTCTGTTAAAAGATACTGCTTTTTGATCGTGTAAATCTAATAATCTACCAGGAGTGGCTACTAATATATCAACTCCTTGTCTTAGCGTTTTTATTTGACTGGCAGCTTTTACACCTCCAAAAACTACGGCCGATCTAATATCTAAATACTTACTATATTCTCTTACATTATCATGTACCTGAGCAGCAAGTTCTCTTGTTGGTGTTAATACTAACGCTCTTACAGGACGGTATTTTGGGTGTTTTGAATCTGCTAAACGCTGTAAAACAGGTAGTGTAAAACCTGCTGTTTTTCCTGTTCCTGTTTGTGCAGAAGCCAATACGTCTTTTCCTTCTAAAATAGGTGGTATTGCTTTTGCTTGAATTGGTGATGGAGTATCGTATCCTTTTTCGCTGATGGCTTTTAATAAAGCATCAGATAATCCTAAAGATTTAAATGTCATATATGTTATTTTAGAAACACTCTAAAATAAGCATCTCTTTGAACCCGCAAAGGTACTGCTAATTTATTAGGAAGTTTTGTAAATAAAAAAAACGCCCTTTAAAAGACGTTTTTTTAAATAATTTATGCGTTTATTTTTTCATAGCACTTTTAACAAGTCCGATAATAACCATTAAAACACCACCACTAAATAAGTAATTCCATAAATTTTTAGTTTTAATTAGTTAATTGATTCTAAAGGAAGTGAAAATTAATTAATAAAGTAAATAAAATCAGTTACTTACTCCATTCACTTATTTGAGAAAAGTTTTTGTTTTCTATAAAAAAATCTACTGGATAATATTTAATAATATCTTTATTTATAAACAGCTTTTCACCAAAAGTAAGTTCTTTTTCTAAAGAAATAAAGTGTTGATTTTTCATACTTTTATTTAAAGTTTTAACAACAAACTCTGAGCAATATAATTCTGAATCAGTAGAATTGTCAAAATTATAATCATAGTATATTTTTTCTCTAAAGTTTATTTTGCTTAAAACAGATTTTACTGAAACATTTTTTACTTTCCAAATAGCTATATGGTTTAAATCTTTTTTTAAAAAACTTATATAGTCATATATGTTTTGCTTTTTTAGAAACGAATTTTTTATAATTTTCGAGGGTTGTACATCTACTAAAAACAGTTCTTCTTTTTTGACAAATAGTAAACCTATATGATTATATTTTGATTTTTTAGCATAATTAAAATTTTGTTTAATCCTATTAGAAATTTTGTTGTTTACTCCTGTTATAAAGAGATAAACACCATTTTCATACTCTTCAACCTTATTTAAATATAGTTTGAGGGATATTGTATGAAAATGAATAACAATAAAATAACCACTAAAAAGAATAACCAATAGAAATATTAACTTTCTTATCATCTTTTATTTTAAAATCATCGTTATTGGTTAGTTTAGCTTTAGTTAAATTATTTGAAAAACTAAAAAATAAATTCAAAAACATTTTTTTAGAAAGCGGAAAATTCACACCTAAATCTCCAACTAACCCAAAATTGTTTTTGTTAAAATTTATTGTTTGATTCTCAAGGATTATATCAGAGAAAATATTATAATTAAAACCCAAAGCAGCTAATAAGTAAACTTTTGATGTTAAATCTCCATTAAACCCTAAATTAAAACCAACTTTTAAAGGAATATCAACATAAGAAATTTTTTTTACAGAAGTGTTAGAATTATAGTTGTTAAAACCAATACCTGTAATAAGTTTTAAACCATTCTTTAAATTATAATTTATATGAACGGCATCACGTTTAGAAAAACCATAAAGAATTGAATTATTTTGTTGTATTTTACTATACCCTATACCGCTTTGAAATGTAATAGAAATATGGTTGATGTCTTTTTTAGTTTTTTGAGAAAAAATTAAAAAAGAATTAAATAATACTATTGATAAAATAAATAATTTTTTCATTGTTAATTTTTTTTATGGGAAGATATATTTAGCTTACATCACCTATTAATTTACCAACTAAATAGCCTACTCCAGCACCTACTCCAAGACCTACTACACCACAACAACTACCCCCTATAAGTCCGCCAATTATACCACCAGCAGTACCACAACTCATATATCCACTACCTGTAGGTCCAGACATAAAACAATCTCTATGCTCTAATCTATTCTTGTTTTCAGTTAAATAATCGTTTCTAAAATCATTTACAACACTTAACATACCCTGTTCTTTTACTGAAATTGTATTAAAAGGAATAAGACTTTCTACTTTTTGTATTTTATTTTCATCTAACATTTGAATGATTGCTTTTTCTGAAGGCTCGGAGATAGGAAAAGAAGATATAAAATCTTTAGTTAACCCTCCGTTTTTCTTTGCTTCTACAATAGTTTTTATAATGTTATTAGTAAATTCTACTGTCACTTTAGCTTTTTCTTCTTCAGAAAAATTTGTTAAATCAAGAAGCTCTTTTAACTTGTCTTGAGTAATAATATATTCAGAATTTTCATTTTTTGATAAAAAATCTTTTCCATTTATAAAGGAGTTAAATTGGTAGCTGGATAGAATTTTATTGGCATTAATTTTAGATTTTTTCGCATAATTAATTTCTTCATTACTAACTTTTTCATTTTCAGAAGTACAGTTTGAAAAACTCAATAAGAATAAAGCAAGTATTAAACTAATTTTTGTTTTCATAATTTTTAATTTATTTAAATTTTTGTGTTGATAACCAACCTCAAAAGTAATTTTGTGGTTTAAATATACTTTTTAAGTAAAAAGTAACATCACTTATTAAACAATAAGTGTTATGGTCATTAAAATTAAGAAAAAGTGTAAGCAATTTTTACAAAATTTCCTTCTCTTTCACTAGCTAGTGATATATATAATTGATTAATTTTTATAAATATACAGTAAATATATATATATGCAAATATTTCTTAACAAAAATTAAATCAGCTACTTAAGTTCTTCCTGTATGAAGTAAAGCATCTCCCATATTTATAATTGGAAAATTATTTTTTACAATTATATATCCATTTGTAGGTGCTTTTACAGTAAAATTAATTTCTCCGTAAGTGCCCATAATATGCCCTAAAATTTGACCTTTTTTAATATTAGAACCATTTTTTACTGTACAATTAAAAAGACCAGCTACTGTAGCTCGTATCCATTTTCTTTTATATAAATGAATTGATTTAGAGCTCTCAGGAGTATTAACATCCTTATTGATGATTTTAAAACACGAGGCTTACCATTTATTCCTAGTTGAGTAACATTTTCTTCTAAACGTAAAGATTCTCCACCTTCATAAACAATAACAAGAATGTTATTTTTATAACATTGATTTTTAAAAGATTTCGGTATCAATTTTGAGTTAAAAATTAAAGGAGTATTAAATACTTTTATTAATTCAAAACCTCTTGCATCTTCAGGTTTATATCTAATTTTTGGGAAATTATTTCGTTGTGAACCACCAGTATGAAAGTCGATTGCTAAATCTACATTATTAAGAAATTCTTTCATTAAGTAATACGCCATTCTGCTTGCCAGCGAACCTTTTTTTGATCGAGGAAAGCTTCTGTTTACACCTTTACCATGCATATCACGTGATAAATAAAAAAACCAAAAACGTTTAGTAAAGGAGTTACAATAACAGAAGCTCGATGTGTTTTATAAGACTTATCAATTAGCATTCTACTAACCAATTCAGCACTATTAATTTCATTACTATGTAAACTTCCTTGTGATAAAATAGTAGGTCCAGCTTCATTACCATTTAATATATAAATAGGAATTTCAATCTGAGTTTCCGTAGGTAGTCTATCAACTGGTATTTTAATGAGTTTAGATTTTCCTAAACTCATTTTTTGACCTCTTGTCCGAACAATTTTCTTCTAGAAATTTAATAATGGCTTTAGCGATATTATCTTTAGTATATGCTTCAATTCCTTGCAAACCTGGCGTTGAATTTACTTCAATTAGTAAAGAACCTCTTTTTGAACGAATTAAATCAACTCCCGTAACTGGTAAGCTTAAATATTGTGCAGCTTTTACAGCTATTTCTTTTTCTTCTTCAGATAAAGTTACTTTAAAACCGCTTCCGCCTTGGTGAATATTCGAGCGAAAATCATCTTCTAAGCCTTTTCGCTTCATAGATGAAACTACTTTATTGCCAACCACAAATGCGCGAATATCTTCGCTATTACTTTCTTGTATAAATTCTTGTAGCAAAATGTTTGCATTAGTACTATACATCGTGTCAATAATCGATTTTGCTGATTTTTTACTTTCAGCTAAAATAACACCAGCGCCATGCGTACCTTCTTGTAGTTTTATGATTATTGGCGCACCTCCTAACAAATCTATTTGTTCAGCTATATTTTCTGGGTTTACAGAAAACAACGTGTCAGGAATCGGAATGTTTTTTCGGTTCATGATCTGTAATGTGCGAACCTTATTTTGAGATTGTAAAATACCTAAAGATGTAGCTGTACTATATACGCCGTTTAGTTCAAATTCCTTAACAACTGCTGCACCATGACGTGTAGAAGAAGCTCCAATTCTTGGAATTATTACATCAGGAATGTCAATAATGTTTTCTCCGTTATAAATTATTTCAGGTTTCCCGTTTGTTAGTTTTATAGCACATTTTAAATGATTTATAACCCTAACATTATGTCCACGGCGACTAGCTTCTTTATATATTCTTTGCGTAGAATATATTTGATCGCTAACAGAAAGAATAAAAATAGTCATAGCATTGATGTTCTTAACATTACAAAGCTACTCTTTTTTTTGAGTGAAAAAAGGGAATTTTAAAAAGGCTAAAAATCAATATTTTGTTAATTTTTTTGATTTCGCATTTACTTGCAGTAATTTCATCACATCTAAACAAACAATAAATGAAAACCGTTTTTACCGTTTTTGTAGTCCTTTTTACATTGGCTACAGTAGCACAACAGCCTACCAAGGCGCAACAAACACAACAAGCATTAATCAAAAAAGAAGCTTTAACAAAAACATCTATTGTTAAAAATATTGCTTTTAAAAATATCGGACCAACGGTAATGAGTGGTCGTGTGGTTGATATTGATGTAAATCCAGAAAATACTACTGAATTTTATGTGGGTTACGCCTCTGGAGGATTGTGGTATACGAACAATAACGGAACAACATTTACACCTGTTTTAGATAGTTCGCCAACACAAAACATAGGTGATATTGCTGTTGATTGGAAAAACGGAACACTTTGGGTAGGAACAGGAGAAAATAATTCTTCTCGTTCTAGTTATGCAGGAATCGGAATTTTAAAATCTACGGATAAAGGTAAAACCTGGAAAAATGTTGGGTTGACAGATTCACATCATATCGGTAGAATAGTAATAAACCCTAAAAATCCAGATGAGGTAATAATTGGAGTAATCGGTCATTTATATTCATCAAATAATGAACGTGGAATTTTTAAAACCACCGATGGAGGTAAAACATGGAATAAAACCTTATTCATCAACGAAAACACAGGAATTATAGACGTGCAACCGGCACCAAATAATTTTAATATTTTATATGCCGCTGCTTGGGAACGCGAACGTAAAGCGTGGAATTTTGATGGAGACGGAAAAAACTCTGCAATCTACAAATCTATCGATTTAGGAAATTCTTGGGTCAAGATTTCTGATAATAATGGTTTTCCGAAAGGAGAAGGTGTCGGAAGAATTGGTTTAGCGGTTTTTAATGAAAATACGGTGTATGCGTTTCATGACAGTCAATTTCGAAGAGAAAAAACAGCCAAGAAAGAACAAAGTTCAAATGCTTTAACTAAAGAAGATTTTAAAACCATGACTGTGGATGCGTTTTTAATGTTGAAGGATAAAAAGCTGAACAGTTATTTAAAAATGAATGGTTTTCAAGAAAAATACCGTGCCGAAAATGTAAAACAAATGGTGCGTGCAGGCTCTGTAAAACCAATCGATTTAGCCAAGTATTTAGAAGATGCAAATACCTTATTATTTGACACACCTGTTATTGGAGCTGAGGTTTTTAAAACGACCAATGGCGGAAAATCATGGAAAAAAACACACGATGGTTATTTAGATGATTTATATTATTCTTACGGATATTATTTTGGTGAAATTAGAGTAGATCCGCAGGACGAAAACGGAATTTACGTATTAGGAGTACCAATTTTAAAATCGAAAGATGGCGGAAAAACATTTACCTCAATCAGCAAAGAAAACGTACATGCAGATCATCAGGCGTTGTGGGTAAATCCTAATAAACAAGGACATTTAGTAGAAGGAAATGACGGTGGTTTAAATATTTCTTATGATGATGGTGAAAGTTGGATAAAAGCAAATCAGCCAGCAGTAGGACAGTTTTATACGGTGTATGCTGATAATCAAAAAAACTATAAAGTATATGGTGGTTTGCAAGATAATGGGGTTTGGGTAGCAAACCACAATGCAAAAATTGATAAAGGTTGGAAGCAATCAGGTAAAAATCCGTACGAAAGTATAATGGGTGGAGACGGAATGCAAGTTGCGGTTGATGATCGCAATCCGAATATTGTTTATACGGGTTATCAGTTCGGAAATTATTACCGTATTGATAGAGCATCAGGAAGTCGGAAATATATTCAACCAAAACATACGTTGGGTGAAACTCCGTATCGTTTTAACTGGCAAACCCCAATTCAGTTATCAAAACATAATCAAGATATTTTATATTTAGGAGGAAATAAATTACACAGATCATTAGATAAAGGAGATACTTGGGAAGCAATTTCGGGTGATTTAACACAGGGCGGAAAAAAAGGGAATGTTGCATACGGAACATTAACATCAATATCTGAAAGTCCGTTTCAATTCGGATTGTTATATGTTGGTTCTGATGACGGATTGGTGCATGTTAGCAAAAACGGAGGCGGAAGTTGGGAAAAAACATCAAATACATTACCACAAAATTTATGGGTAAGTCGTGTAATTGCATCAAAACATAAAAAAGAAAGAGTGTATGTAACCTTAAACGGATATCGATTTGATGATTTTACAAGCTATGTGTATATGTCTGATGATTTTGGTAAAACCTGGAAAAATATTGGAGAATCTTTGCCAACATCACCAGTAAATGTAATAAAAGAAGATCCGAAGAAAGAAAATATTTTATACTTAGGAACCGATAATGGTTTGTATGTTTCTTTTGATAATGGTGCACAATGGCAACCTTTTAAAAACGGATTACCAAACGTAGCTGTACACGATTTAGTAATTCAGCCAACAGCAAAACATTTAATTGTAGCTACGCATGGTCGTAGTTTATATAAAGCTGATATTACTTCGTTGCAAGATTTTAAAAATGAAGCAACGGTGTTTTCAATCAAAAATATTAGAAAAAGAAATTCTTGGGGAAGCTCATGGAGTAAGTGGTTAAAACCGAATACTCCAGAAATTACGATTCCGTTTTACTCATCAGAAAGTAAAGAAGTTTCAGTAAAAATATTTTCAGAAACTATTTTAGTAAACACTATTAAAATGCAAGCAGAAAAAGGATTTAATGAAGTGGTTTATGATGCTTCCTTCTCTAAAAAAGGAAGAAAAACATATCTTAAAAAACATGAAGATAGTGTCATTAAAAAAGCTAAAAACGGTGTTTATTATTTACCTAAAGGAAAATATAAGGCGGTAATAAACGATAAAGAACAAGTTTTTGAAATAAAGTAAATTGTAACATTTGTTTGTTTTAATACTCTAATAAGTATAAACATAAAATAAAACAGATGAGTAAGCCATTAAATTATACCTGCCCGAAATGCAGTAACCACACCTATGAAGTAAGCGAAATGAGAGCAACAGGAGGTACGTTGTCTAAAATTTTTGATATTCAGAATAAAAAATTTACAAGCGTAACATGCCAACGATGTAGTTATACTGAGTTTTATAAAGCTAGTACGAGTGCGTTAAGTAATGTTTTTGACTTTTTTACAAGTTAAAGCAACTGACATAAGATAGTTGATTAATTAAGAAACATTGGTACTTTTGTGGCTATGGGAATTATACGTGTAAACAACATCCGATTATTTACAAACCACGGATGTTTAGAAGAAGAAGCTAAGATAGGCTCGGAATATAGAGTAGATATAGAGGTGAAAGCAGATTTGCAAAAATCGGCAAAAACAGATGAATTGGTTGATACTGTTGATTATGTACATTTAAATCATATTGTAAAAGAAGAAATGGCAATCCGATCTAAATTATTAGAACATGTTGCTCAGAGAATTATTGATAGAATTTTTAATGAGATACAACTGGTTGAAGAGGCGGAAGTTAGCGTAGCTAAAATCAATCCGCCAATTGGTGGTAATGTTGCAGAAGTAGTAATTGTATTAAAAGATGTGCGTAAAAGTTAAAAAAAGCTTGCGTTAAAAAATAAAAACTGTAAATTTGCAGTCCTAATTAATAAAAGGTGTCTTGGCCGAGTGGCTAGGCAATGGTTTGCAAAACCATGTACAGCGGTTCGAATCCGCTAGACACCTCAAAAAAAGCGTATCTTTTTAAGATGCGCTTTTTTGTTTTTCTTAACAAAAAAATTCGTTAAAAATCTGCATCTTTGTAGCTATGCGAATTTATCCAATAGAAACAGGAAACTTTAAATTAGACGGTGGCGCTATGTTTGGCGTGGTACCAAAAGCGATTTGGCAAAAAACAAATCCGGCAGACGATAAAAACATGATTTCAATGGGTATGCGCTGTATGCTTATTGAAGATGGAGATAGACTTACGTTGATAGATACCGGAATAGGAAACAAACAATCAGATAAATTTTTTGGATATTATTACATGTTTGGTGATTTTTCACTAGATGTATCACTTGCTAAATATGGTTTTCATAGAGATGATATTACAGATGTGTTTTTAACACACTTACATTTTGATCATTGCGGAGGTGTTATTCAATGGAATAACGACAGAACAGGTTTTATGCCTGCCTTTAAAAATGCGAAAGTTTGGAGTAATGAAAATCATTGGCAATGGGCAATTGAGCCTAACGCACGTGAAAAAGCATCTTTTTTAAAAGAAAACATACAGCCTATAAAAGAAAACGGACAGCTAAATTTCATCAATAAAAATAGCCAGAATCAAGTAGGTTTTGATGTATTGTTTATGGATGGTCATACCGAAAAACAAATGTTACCTAAAATTCAATATCAAGGGAAAACAGTTGTTTTTATGGCCGATTTATTACCAACCGCAGGTCATATTCCTTTACCTTACGTAATGGGTTATGATACACGACCGTTATTAACTTTACAGGAAAAAGAAATCTTTTTAAAAGAGGCTGCAGACAAAGAATTTTACTTGTTTTTAGAGCACGATGCTTACAACGAGTTAATAACAGTAAAGCACACCGAAAAAGGAGTGCGTTTAAATGAGAGTTATAATTTTACAGATATATTTAATTAAGAGAAACATTATGAGAATTTTAAAACCCGTATTTTACTCAGCAATTGCAATTACCTCTTTAGTAGGTTGTTCATCAGTAAGTAAAAAGGTAGTGCCAACCGGAAGTAACACAGTAGTTACTATGTCAGAGAAGAAAGCTGAATTAACAGCGTATGAAAAAGATAACTGGCATCATTTAGATTTAGCAACCGATTCTATTCCAGGAATGAGTGTTGATAAAGCATACGAATTCTTAAAAGGTAAAAAAGGTGTTGAAGTTGTTGTTGGAGTTGTAGATTCTGGTAGTGATTTAAAACATGAAGATTTAGTAGACGTTGCTTGGATAAACACTAAAGAAATTGCAGGAAACGGAATTGATGATGACAAAAACGGATACGTTGATGATATTAACGGATGGAACTTTTTAGGAAAATCGTATAAAGAGCATTTAGAATATGAACGTATTTTAATGAATCCATCAATTGCAGATGCAGAAACTTTAAAAGCGGTAAAAGCTTTACAAGAAACAAAAGTGGAGGCAGCAAAAAAGAATGAAGCGCGTTACGGACAAATGTTAGCTGGAGTAACAATGGCAGATGATGCTTTAGCAAAACACTTCGGAAAATCAGATTATACAAAAGAAGAAGTTTTAGCAATTAAAACAACAGATGCAGGTTTAAACCAAGCAGTAACAGGAGCTAAGCAAATGTATGGTTTCGGAATTGGCTCTTTAAGTGAAGCAAAAGAGCAATTAAGTAAATTAGTTAAAACGGCTTCAGATGTAGTTAGTGGAGCTAATTTAAAAACAGATTACCGTACAGTTGTAGGCGATAACGCATACGATATTAACGATAAACCTGGTTATGGAGATGCAAATACTGGACACTCTGAAGAAGGAGAAATCCACGGTACGCACGTAACAGGTATTATTGGTGCAACTCGTAACAATGATAAAGGTATGAACGGTGTTGCTACTAATGTAAAAATGATGGCTGTACGTTCGGTATCAGACGGAGATGAATATGATAAAGATGTTGCTATAGGTATTCGTTATGCGGTTGATAATGGTGCAAAAGTAATTAACACTAGTTTTGGTAAAGCTTTTTCACCAAATAAAGAATGGGTTTACGATGCAATTAAATATGCAGCTTCTAAAGATGTGTTAATTGTAAACGCAGCAGGAAATTCAGGAGAAAACATCGATGTAGATAAAACATTTCCAAACGATGCTCCAGATCAATTAACAGAGGTTTCTGATAATTTCTTAACGATTGGTGCAATGAGTGCTAATTATAATGAAAAATTACCTGCAGGTTTTTCAAACTATGGTAAAGTAAATGTAGATATTTTTGCTCCTGGAGTTCAAATACACTCAACTTTTCCTGATAACAAATATCAAAAAATTAGTGGAACATCAATGGCTTCTCCAGCAACAGCAGGTGTAGCGGCATTAATACGTTCTTACTATCCACAGTTATCTGCAAGCCAGGTAAAGCATATTATTATGAACTCTGGTACAAAGATCGATTTAATGGTTACAAAACCAGGATCTACATCTAGAGCAAATCCAGCAGGAGATTTAGTTCCTTTTGCAGATTTATCAGTTTCTGGTCGTATTGTAAATGCATACAATGCAGTTTTAATGGCTGACAGAATGGTAAACGGAAGAAAATAAAAACAGAATACTATTTAAAAAAAGAGCATTATTTTGATGCTCTTTTTTTGTTATAATAACAACCTATGCAGTTAGAGTTTGATAAACAAAAAGAGCGGTTAAAAATTAAAGATGAGGTGCCATCTCATTCGAAATTAGTAATCGTATTAATGTTAGTTAATGCGCTTAATATGGGTGTTCAGTTGTTTTCGATGCGTTATTATAAAAACGAATTTCTTTTTATTTTGATGCTTTTATTGGCAATAGTATCAGTAGTTGCAGTGTTTTTTTATCTCTTTAAAAGATCTTGGAAAACCAATTACAATCTTTCAGAAATTGAAGGGTTAGAGGTTAAGAAAGTTTTAGGAAGAGAACGTGTGTTTTTAAAATTACACAACGGAAAAAAACGCAGCTTTACGATACTTAAAAATGAAAACGAATTAAATAACTTAAAAAACACCCTAACCACAATAGGAATTAAATCAATTTAATATGAAAAAAATAATTTTAGGACTTTCATTATTATCGATAGTTTCTTGTGCTTCTACTAGCACAACAAACAACAGTACAGTAAAGTCGTCAGTAAATAAATCAACAAATCAAAATTATTGGCAACAACATGTTGATTATACAATGGATATTGATATGGATGTAAAGACATTTCAATATAAAGGAACACAGAAATTGGTGTATACAAACAATTCACCAGATGTTTTAGATAAAGTGTTTTATCACTTGTATTTTAATGCATTTCAGCCAAATTCTCAAATGGATGTTCGTTCGAGAAACATTAAAGATCCGAGTAGTAAAATTGCAGATAAAATTGTAAAATTATCTCCTTCTGAAATAGGATACATCAAGGTAAACTCATTAAAACAAAACGGAACTGTTGTTAAGCATGAAACTGTTGGTACTATATTAGAAGTTACTTTAAGCAAAGCTATTCAACCAGGAGAAAGTGTAACTTTCGATATGATTTTTGATGCACAGGTACCAAATCAAATTCGTCGTTCAGGGCGTAATAATGCAGAAGGAGTTGCTTTGTCTATGGCGCAGTGGTATCCTAAAATGGCCGAATATGATTTTGAAGGATGGCATACGCCACCTTACTTAGGTCGTGAATATCATGGTGTTTGGGGTAATTTTGAAGTTACTTTACACATTGATAAAAACTACGTAGTTGGTGGTACAGGATATTTACAAAATGCACAAGAAGTTGGGCATGGTTATGAAAACAAAAAGGAAGCTTTAAATATTCCGTCAGGAGAAAAGTTAACTTGGAATTTTACAGCCCCAAACGTACACGATTTTACTTGGGCTGCAGATCCAGAATATAAGCACGATATGTTAACGATGGATAACGGTATCGATTTACATTTCTTATACAAGAAAACATTAGACGCTAAATATTTAGAAAGCTGGAAAAAGCTACAGCCTAAAACAGCTGAATTAATGACTTACTTCAGTGAGAATATAGGGCAATATCCATATAAACAATATTCAGTTATTCAAGGAGGTGATGGCGGAATGGAATACGCTATGAGTACTTTAATTACAGGAAAACGTAGTTGGGGAAGTTTATTTGGTGTTACCTCTCATGAAATGGCACATACTTGGTTTCAGTTTTTATTAGCAACAAACGAAAGTAAACATCCTTGGATGGATGAAGGATTCACATCTTACATTTCTAACAAAGCAGAAAATGAAATTTCTGGTAAAAATGTAGAAAATCCACATGCAGGTTCTTATAGAGGTTATAATTATGTGGTAAAAAACAACATAGAAGAGCCATTAACTACACATGCAGATAGATATCATACAAATACTGCATATGGAGTAGCGAGTTATTCTAAAGGAAATATTTTCTTATCACAATTAGAATATATTATCGGAGAAGAGAATGTAGCTAAAACATTAAAAAAATATTTTAACGATTTCTCTTTTAAGCATCCAACGCCAAACGATATTAAAAGAACTGCTGAAAAAGTTTCAGGAATTCATTTAGATTGGTATTTAAACGAATGGACACAAACCATACATACGATTGATTATGGTGTAAAAGCTGTTTCTGGTAAAGATGTTACCTTAGAGAGAATTGGTCAAATGCCAATGCCTATAGATGTTGAGGTTACTTATGTTGATGGAAGCAAAGAAGCGTTTAATATTCCTTTACGTATGATGCGTGGCGAAAAACCAACCAAGGCAACTAAAATTGCAGATTGGACGTTTGCACACCCAACATATACATTTACAACTTCAAAAGAAGTGAAATCTGTACAAATTGATCCGTCAAAATTAATGGCAGACATCAATCAAGAAAATAACTCGTTCGGAAAATAATAAGTAGTACAAAAGGTAAATTTAACCTGTTGCCTATTTTTAGGTATTAAAATTTACGAACTGTCAGTTCGAGTGATTTTAAGAAGTGCTAACGGAATAAAATTGTATCGAGAACCAGTTTTGTTATAAGAATCTATAACAAATTCTGGTTAACGAATTGTAATTTTTAACGTTATTCTAAATTTATTTCAGAATCACATCATACGGATTGATAGTTATTTAACGAAAGATATTTAGATTGAAAGCGAAAACTCTATAAAGGGTTTTCGCTTTTCTTTTTTTGGATAAAATTTTCCGTAATTTTGCACTTCAATTTCAACAGAAGATGTCAGAAGAAAAAAAATCATTGAATTTTTTAGAACAAATTATTGAAGAGGATATTGCAAACGGATTGCCAAAAGAGAATTTACGTTTTCGTTTTCCGCCAGAACCTAACGGATATTTACATATCGGTCACACAAAAGCTATCGGAATTAGCTTTGGTTTAGGTGAAAAATACAATGCGCCAGTAAACTTACGTTTTGATGATACAAACCCTGCTAAAGAAGAGCAAGAGTATGTAGATGCTATTAAAGAAGATGTTACTTGGTTAGGGTATAAATGGGCAAATGAATTGTACTCATCTGATTACTTTCAGCAATTATACGATTGGGCTGTTTTATTAATAAAAGATGGTAAAGCGTATGTCGATAGTCAATCTTCTGAAGAAATGCGCGCTCAAAAAGGAACACCAACAAAGGTTGGAACAAATAGTCCTTTTAGAAGCAGATCTGTTGAAGAAAATTTAGATTTATTTAGCCGAATGAAAGCTGGTGAATTTGAAGAAGGAACGCATGTTTTAAGAGCTAAAATAGATATGGAATCGCCTAATATGTTATTACGTGATCCGTTAATGTATCGTATTTTAAAGAAAACACACCACAGAACAGGAAACGATTGGGTTATTTACCCAATGTATGATTGGACGCATGGTGAGAGTGATTATTTAGAGCAGATTTCACATTCTTTATGTTCTTTAGAATTTAAACCTCATAGAGAATTATACAACTGGTTTCGCGACAATGTTTACGAATACAGTAAAACCGAATTACCAAATCCGCCAAAGCAACGCGAGTTTTCTCGTTTAAACTTAAGCTATACTATTATGAGTAAGCGTAAGTTGTTAACATTGGTAGAAAAAGGAATTGTAAATGGATGGGATGATCCAAGAATGCCAACAATTTCTGGATTAAGAAGACGTGGTTACACACCAGCATCAATCCGTAATTTTATAGAAACTGTTGGAGTATCAAAAAGAGAAAATATTATTGATGTTTCGCTGTTAGAGTTTAAGATTCGAGAAGATTTAAACAAAACAGCAAACAGGGTTATGGGAGTTTTAGATCCTGTAAAAGTAATTATAGATAATTATCCTGAAGATAAAGAAGAGATTTTAATTGCAGAAAACAATCCTGAGGATGAAAATTCTGGCACAAGAATTATTCCTTTCGCAAGAGAAATTTATATCGAAAGAGAAGATTTTAGAGAGGAAGCAAATAAGAAGTTTTTTAGATTAAAATTAGGAAAAGAAGTTCGTTTAAAAAATGCTTATTTTATTACTGCAACAAGTTGTGAAAAAGATGAAAACGGAGAAATTACGGTAATTCACTGTACATATGACCCGAAAACAAAATCGGGAAGTGATACAGAAGAAAGCAAGCGAAAAGTAAAAGGAACCTTACATTGGGTATCTGTAAAACACGCTGTAAAAGCTGAGGTAAGAGCATACGATCGTTTGTTTTTAGATGAAGCTCCAGATAACCATAAAGACAAAGATTTTATGGAATTTGTGAATCCTAATTCATTAGAAAAAATTACTGCTTTTGTAGAACCAAGTTTACAAACAGCAAAAATAGGGCAACAATTTCAGTTTCAACGTTTAGGATATTTTAATGTAGATGATGATTCTACTACCGAAAATTTAGTATTTAATAAAACAGTTGGTTTACGAGATAACTGGGCAAAAAAGAACTAAATAGAAATAATATTTTTAATTAAAACACCTCAAAGTTTCATAAAACTTCGAGGTGTTTTTTTATAAGTCAAATCCATTTTTAATTTTCGATAGAATATGTATCTTTACTGATTAAGGGAGGTTAGAATAAAAAAGTTTATCTAGCTGAAAATCAATAATAAAAAGTGTTTTTTGATACTGGGATAATTCAGATTTAAAAAACGCTTGTAAAAATATACTATATTATGAGTTGTAACAGTTGTTCAACCAGTAAAGACGGCGTACCAAACGGATGCAAAAGCAATGGAAATTGTGCCTCTGGTACCTGTGGAAGTGGAAATAAATTGGCCGTTTTTGATTGGCTGTCGAATATGACTTTACCTACAGGTGAAGCTCCATTTAATATTTTTGAAGTTCGATTTAAAAACGGACGAAAGCATTTTTATAAAAACACCGAGAAATTAACAGTTTCGATGGGTGATGTTGTGGCAGTTGAAGGATCATCTGGTCACGATATTGGTATTGTTGCGTTGGCAGGAGAGCTAGTTAAAGTTCAAATGAAGAAGCGAAAAGTTTCTGAGAATAGTGAAGATGTTAAAAAGATTTACAGAAAAGCTACTCAAAAGGATATTGATATTTGGCATACAGCCAGAGATAGAGAACAAGAAACTCAGCGAAAAGGAAGAGAGATTATTAGCCGTTTAGGGTTAAAAATGAAACTTTCAGATGTAGAGTATCAAGGAGACGGAACCAAAGCAACTTTTTATTATACAGCCGATGAACGTGTAGATTTTCGTCAGTTAATTAGAGATTTAGCAGGAACTTTTTCTATTCGTGTAGAAATGAAACAAGTTGGTATGCGCCAAGAAGCAGCACGTTTAGGAGGTGTTGGTTCATGTGGTAGAGAGCTTTGTTGCTCTACTTGGTTAACTGATTTTAGAAAAGTAAATACCGCGGCAGCACGTTATCAGCAGTTATCACTAAATCCGTTAAAGTTAGCAGGGCAATGTGGTAAATTAAAGTGTTGTTTAAATTTTGAGCTAGATACGTATTTGGATGCTTTACAAAGTTTTCCGAAACAAGATAAAATACTAAAAACTGAAAAAGGAGATGCCGTTTTTGTTAAGATGGATATCTTTAAAAAAATACTTTGGTATACCTATAAGCATGAAAGTTTTAAGTGGTTTCAATTATCATTAGAGCAAGTTCAAGAAATTATTGAATTGAATAAAAATAATGAACTGGCTTTACCGTTAGATGAATATGAATTAGAAATAGTTACAGAAACTGTTGTTGATTTTGAAAATGTTGTAGGACAAGATAGTTTAACTCGTTTTGATGCGCCAAAGAAATCGCGTAACAATAGACGAAAAACAAGAAAACCTTTAAATAAAAAAGAGACAGTTAAACCTGCTGATGCAGGACCAAAAAGGAGACCTCAGAGAAAACCAGTAAGTAAAACTGATGATAATTCTGCAGCTACACCTAGGCCTAGAAGAAAACCTCAAAGGAAGCCAGTAAACAAAGTTGAAGGAGCTAAACCGTCTGAAGTTAGCCCAAATAGAAAACCTCAAAAAAGGAGACCGATAAATAAAGAAGCGAATAAGAGTGCAGATAAAGAGGGGATTGATAATAGGAAACCAAAACCAAGAAATAATCCTAGAAGCAATAAGTCAAAAACAGAAAAAGTACAAGGCGATAAAAATATTAAGCCAGAAAATAAGAAGCCAAACGCTCCGAAAAGACGAAGCAATAATCAAAGAAGAAAGAAGCCTAACGAAAACACGGACAATAAAAATGAAAAAGAATAGTTTACTAATACTTTTTTTAACAGTTTTTACAATTGTATCATGTGATTCAGATAGAATATATGATGAGTATATAACGTTGCCTGAAAGTTCGTGGAATAAGAGCAATGCTGTTACTTTTAATTTCTCGGTAAAAGATTCTATAAACAAGAAAAATCTTTTTATAAACCTTAGAAATAATAATGAATATAATTACAGTAATTTGTTTTTAATCGCTCAAATTAACTTTCCAGACGGTCAAATAATTATAGATACGTTAGAGTATGATATGGCAGATGTTTCCGGTAAGTTTTTGGGGGAAGGATTTTCTACAATTAAAGAAAATAAACTTTTTTATAAAGAAAATATAATATTTCCTAATACAGGAGATTATATATTTAAAGTTAAACAAGCCATGAGAAAAAATGGCAATATTGAAGGGATTGAAGAACTTGAAGGAATATCTCAAGTAGGATTTAGAATTGAAAAAACACAGTAATGACAAAGAAAAAAACAATTAATTTTAGTACATATATCAAATGGTTTTGGGGCATTATATTAGGAGGGTTCCTTTTAATATGTCTATTGTTTTTATTAGCTTCTTGGGGTGTTTTTGGAGATTTACCATCTTTTGCAGAATTAGAAAACCCTAAAAGTGATTTAGCAACAGAAGTTATTTCAGCTGACGGAAAAACATTAGGAAAGTATTATGTTAAAGCAAACAGAACACCTATAAAATATAAAGATTTACCTCCAATTTTATTGAAAGCTTTAATAGCTACCGAAGATGAACGTTTTTATGAACATTCAGGTATTGATTTTAGAGGATTGGCAAGAGCAGTATCTAAATTAGGAACCGAAGGGGGAGCAAGTACAATTACCCAACAGTTGGCTAAAAACCTATTTAATCAAGGAGGTACAAGTAATAAGTTAGTAAGACTTACTCAAAAATTAAAAGAATGGGTAGTTGCGGTAAAATTAGAGCGTCAATACACTAAAGAAGAAATAGCAACCATGTATTTAAACACACAGGGTTTTCTTTTTAATGCAACAGGTATTCGTTCTGCGGCACGTATTTATTTTGGCAAAGAACCTAGAGAGTTAGATGTGCAAGAGGCCGCTATTTTAGTTGCAATGTTAAAAAATCCGAGGCAATACAATCCGCATAGAGAACGCTCTAAAGAAAAATCATTAGGACGAAGAAATACGGTATTTTCTCAAATGGAAAAAAATGGAGTTATAACCGAAGAAGAAAAAGATTCGCTACAAAAAACACCTTTAAGAATAAATTTCACTCCAGAAAGTCATAGCGACGGGTTAGCTACTTATTTTAGAGAAAACCTAAAACAACGCTTAAAAAAATGGGCTAAAGAAAACCCGAAAGACAATGGCGAGGCTTATAATATTTATAAAGACGGATTAAAAGTATATGTGACTATAGATTCTCGTATGCAGAAATATGCCGAAGAGGCAAGTAGAGAGCATATGTCTAATTTGCAATCTTATTTCTTTGAGGAGCAAAAAAGAAATAAAACAGCACCTTTTTATGATTTAGATAAAAAAGAGATTTTAAATAATATGAAACGTGCTAAGCGAAGATCTGTTCGTTATAAACGCATGAAAATTAATGGAAAATCAGAAAAAGAAATTGAAAAATCTTTTAATACAGATGTTGATATGCGCGTATTTTCTTGGAAAGGAGATCGTGATACGGTAATGACACCATATGATTCTATACGTTATTATAAACACTTTTTACGTTCAGGTTTAGTATCTATCGAGCCTCAAACAGGTCATATTAAAGCTTGGGTAGGCGGTATTAGCAATAAATATTTTAAATACGATGCTGTAGAGCAACAAAAAAGACAAGTAGGTTCTACTTTTAAACCATTTGTATATGCAACTGCTATTAATCAGTTAAAAATGTCTCCTTGCGATCAATTACCAAACATTTTATATACAATACCGAAAGAAAAATATGGAATGCCTAAAGATTGGACACCAGAAAATACAAGTCCAGATTATGGAGAAATGGTAACGTTAAAACAAGGTTTAGCAGGGTCTTTAAACACTATTTCAGCACAATTAATAGACAAAGTATCTCCTGTTAACGTAGCGCGTTTAGCCGAATCAGCAGGTATAACAACAAAAATTGAGGCAAATCCATCAATAGCATTAGGAGCGATAGATTTATCGTTAATAGAAATGGTAAGTGCGTATTCTACTTTTGCAAACAAAGGCTTACGTGTTAGTCCGATGATGATTACTCGTATCGAAGATAAAAACGGAACAGTTTTAGAAGAATTTATTCCAGAAACAAAAGAAGTTTTAAGTGAAGAGTCATCGTATGTAATTTTAGATTTAATGAAAGGTGTAACAACAGGCGGGTCAGGTATTCGTTTGTGGTCAGCAGGAAAAAGGCCTGGTTATATTACTGGTCACCCATATAACTTAAAAAACCCAATTGCAGGAAAAACAGGAACAACTCAAAACCAGTCTGATGGATGGTTTATGGGAATCGTGCCTAATTTAGTTACAGGTGTTTGGACAGGAGGTGAAGATAGAGCAACACATTTTGCAGGAATAGCAAAAGGACAAGGAGCAGCAATGTCTTTGCCAACATGGGCATTATTTATGAAAAAATGTTATGCTGATGAAAGTTTAAATATAAGTCAGGAAGATTTTGAAAAACCTTCAGAAGCGCTTTCTATCAATGTTAATTGTGATGAGGTAAAAGAGGAAGATGTTAAAGAAGGTGAGGAAATAAAGGTAGAAGAAGGCGATACTGATTTTTAACGAATTTGTTTTGATGATGAGAATCAAAGAAGCTTTTTTAATATAAAACAAACAACTACAATGATAAATAAAAAAGTAAATAACGTACAAGAAGCCGTAGCTGGTGTAAAAGACACTATGACTTTTATGTTAGGAGGTTTCGGTTTGTGCGGAATACCAGAAAACGCTATTGCAGAGTTAGTAAAATTAAATGTAAGAGATGTTACCTGTATTTCTAATAATGCAGGTGTAGATGATTTCGGATTAGGTTTATTACTTCAAAATAAACAGATTAAAAAAATGATTTCTTCTTATGTAGGAGAGAATGATGAGTTTGAACGCCAGATGTTATCTGGTGAGTTGGATGTAGAATTAACTCCACAAGGAACTTTAGCAGAAAAGTGTAGAGCTGCACAAGCAGGTTTTCCTGCATTTTATACGCCGGCAGGTTACGGAACAGAAGTTGCAGAAGGAAAAGAAACACGTGAGTTCGACGGAAAAATGTATGTTTTAGAACCAGCTTTTAAAGCAGATTTTGCTTTTGTTAAAGCATGGAAAGGAGATACTGCAGGGAATTTAATTTTTAAAGGAACAGCACGTAATTTTAACCCGAATATGTGTGGTGCTGCAACCATAACAGTTGCTGAGGTAGAAGAATTAGTGCCAGCAGGAACATTAGATCCTAATCAAATTCATATTCCAGGAATTTTCGTACAACGTATTTTTCAAGGAGAAAAATATGAAAAGAGAATTGAGCAACGTACTGTAACCCCAAAATTGTAAGAAAATGGCTTTATCAAAACAACAAATAGCACAGAGAATAGCGAAAGAATTACAAGATAAATGGTACGTTAATTTAGGTATCGGAATTCCGACTTTAGTAGCTAATTATATTCCTGAAGGCATTGAGGTTGAGTTTCAATCTGAAAACGGATTATTAGGTATGGGACCTTTTCCTGTTGAAGGAACAGAAGATGCCGATTTAATAAACGCAGGTAAACAAACGGTTACTGTTTTAGATGGTGGTTCTATTTTCGATTCAGCAACAAGTTTTTCTATGATTCGTGGTAAACACGTTCAGTTAACTGTTTTAGGAGCGATGGAAGTTGCTCAGAACGGAGATATCGCTAACTGGAAAATTCCAGGAAAAATGGTAAAAGGAATGGGTGGCGCGATGGATTTAGTTGCATCAGCAGATAATATTATTGTTGCGATGATGCATACCAATAAGCGTGGCGAATCTAAAATATTAAAAGAATGTTCATTGCCTTTAACAGGTGTTGGTTGCGTAACTAAAGTGGTTACCAATTTAGCGGTTTTAGAAGTTAAAGAAGGTGCTTTTCATTTATTAGAAAGAGCTCCAGGAGTATCTGTTGAAGAAATTCAAACAGCTACAGCAGGAACTTTAATTGTAAACGGAGAAGTTCCTGAAATGAATATTTAAAAGATAATTACAAAGATGAAATTTATAGCTAAAAATAGTTTTATACTCACCTTAATTTTAGTTGTTGCTTTGCACTTTGTTTTAGACAAAGGACTTGGAATAGATAATTCTTGGATACGGTTAGGAATTGTTTTTATAATATTACTTTTCATTATGCCAAGAAAAAAGAAAATACAAACTCAGTCTGGAGAGAAAACTCAAATTACTTGGTTTTTTCTAAAAAAGCCTATTATTTTAGATTAAATGATACAATTAATAAAGAAAATCCACAGAATTATTTATCCTCTTTTAGCAATCTTTTTTTTACTGATTTTAGATAAAGTATTTCATGTAGAGCCAGATTGGCTACGAATTGCGGTAGCAATTGCTTTAGGGTATTTTTTATCACCAAGAAAAAAAATAATACAAACGCAAACAGGAGAAAAGAAACAGTTAACCTGGATTTTTCTTAAAAAACCAATTTTTTTAGATTAATGAAAATAATCTCATACAACGTAAACGGAATTCGTGCCGCATTAAAAAAAGGATTCATCGATTGGTTACAAGCTGCAAATCCAGATGTGATTTGTATTCAAGAAACCAAAGCGCATAAAGAACAGTTAGATGTAACAGAATTCGAGAACGCTGGCTATCCATATCATTATTGGTTTTCAGCACAAAAAAAAGGCTACTCATCAGTAGCTGTTTTTTGTAAAGAAGAACCTAAACATATTGAATACGGAACGGGAATTGAATCTATGGATTTTGAAGGTAGAAACCTTCGTGTAGACTTTGAAGAGGTCTCGGTAATGAGCATGTATTTACCTTCGGGAACCAATGCTGCAAGACTAGATTATAAATTCAATTATATGGATGAAATCTTAGCATATGCCGCTGATTTGAGAAAAACGATTCCGAATTTAGTGATTTGCGGTGATTATAACATTTGTCACGAAGCCATTGATATTCATAACCCAAAAATGAAAGGAGTTTCTGGATTTTTACCAGAAGAACGTGAGTGGTTAACTAAATTTATTGATAGCGGTTTTACAGATAGTTTTCGTTATTTAAATCCAGAAAGGCAAGAATATTCTTGGTGGAGTTATCGCGCAAATTCTAGAGCCAATAACAAAGGTTGGCGTTTAGATTATGCGATGGTTTCTGAACCGTTAAAAGAAAAAATTTCAAGAGCCTATATTTTACCCGAAGCAAAACATTCAGATCACTGCCCGATTGTGGTTGAATTAGATATTTAAAATAAAAATATGCGAAACCTACTAATACTACTTTTTTTTACAAC
Organism: Tenacibaculum sp. AHE14PA; assembly: GCF_019278465.1. Lineage (GTDB taxonomy): Bacteria > Bacteroidota > Bacteroidia > Flavobacteriales > Flavobacteriaceae > Polaribacter > Polaribacter bernardetii. The sequence goes on from NZ_CP058983.1 coordinate 2,427,088, forward strand.
ATCAATTTTTGCGCAACAACCTGTTGACAGTCTTTTGATACCCGAAAAAAGTGTACAAATAATAAGTGATTCTACTTTAATAGCAATAGACACTATCAAAATAAAACAGTTAGAAGATTTATATTCTGATGCAGATTTAAAAATTATTGATAGTTTATTGATTGAAGAAAAGTTTAATTCATCATTATTTGATAGTATTCAGTATGTAATTAATGATAAAGATATTATTGGTAATACAACAACCATACTTTCTTCGGATTTATTAAAAAAACGGTTAACAGATTTAGATTTACAAACACCATTTCATTTAGCATACAACCCTGCATTAGAAAAGGTGATTAATAGTTATTTAAAATACCGAAAAAAATATTATCCGGCGTTAATGGCAAAGGCACAATATTATTTTCCGATGTTCGAGCAGTATTTAGATCAGTTCGATGTTCCGTTAGAAATGAAATATTTGGCTATTGTAGAATCTGCTTTGCGCCCTGCAGCTCGTTCTAGAGTTGGTGCAACAGGTTTGTGGCAGTTTATGTACGGTACAGGAGTGCAGTTTAACTTAAAGGTAAGTTCGTATGTAGATGAACGTCAAGACCCAGTAAAAGCAACTATTGCAGCTTGTAAATATTTAAGTCAGTTATATAAAATTTTTGGAGATTGGGATTTGGCATTGGCCGCTTATAATTCGGGACCAGGAAATGTTTCGAAAGCAATAAAACGCTCTGGAGGATATCGTAATTACTGGAATATTCGTCCGTTTTTACCACGTGAAACTGCGGGTTATGTTCCTGCATTTTATGCAACGATGTATATTTTTGAATATGCCGAAGAACACGGGATTTACCCTGAGCCACCAAATATCTTCCATTTCGAAACCGATACAGTTCGCGTAAAAAGAACAATCACTTTCGATCAAATTTCAGAGAAAACGAAGATCGATACTGAGTTGCTGTCTTTCTTAAATCCGGCGTATAAATTAGATATTATTCCATATATAAAAAACAAAAATTACGCAGTTCGTTTGCCTCGAAAAAACATGATAGATTTTCTTGATAAGGAGAAAGAGATTTATGTTTTGGCAAAAGAAGATGAAGGTAAAAGAGAAAAACCTTTGCCTAAGTATTTTGAAATGGATAAACGCATTCGTTATAAAGTACGTAGCGGCGATTATTTAGGGAAAATAGCAAATAAGTTTGGCGTAAGAGTTAGCGATATAAAACGATGGAACGGTATGCGTAATCATCGTTTAAAAATAGGGCAACGTTTAAGTATTTATCCGAAGAAAATAGGTGTTACTAAGAAGGTGTCTAAAAAGAAGTATAAGGTTCCGACCGGCAAGCACGATATTTATGTAGTGCAAAATGGAGATTCATTATGGACAATCTCTAAAAAATATCCATCAGTTTCTATTGAGCAAATAAAAAAGTGGAACAATATTTGGAGTGCTAAAAGTCTAAAGCCAGGAATGAAGCTTAAAATTTTTAAAGGTTAAAAAATACACTACTAAAAACTACAAACTATGAAAAAAACAATAATCTTACTTTTTTCGATATTCTTAGCAATATCATGCAATACAGGTAATGGAAAAGACAGTTATGTTTTACCAACATCTAATGGTAACACCAATAAAATAATGGTGGTTGTTAAAGGAATAGATTGGGAAGGAAAAGTTGGAGATCAAATACGTAAAGTTTTTGGTGAGCATCAAGTAGGTTTACCTCAACCAGAAACCTTGTTATCGGTTAGCCAAATAGATCCTGTGGGTTTTGGTAGTTTCATGCGACATGGAAAAGCGGTTTTAATGATTAAAGAAGGTAAAGAAGAAAGTATTACTGTTGAAAAAAACAAGTATGCAGCACCTCAAATTATTGTACATGCAACTGCAAAGAATAAAGCTGGGATTATAAACCTTCTAGATACTCGAGGAAAAGAGATTATCAAGTTGTTTAAAGATGAAGATATTAAGTTTTCACAACGTATTTTTAAAAAAGAACGTATTGATGAAACGAAGTTTAAAACAATTAAAAATATAGGCTTAACAATAGATATTCCTAAGAGATATAAATTGGTTGAAGATGCGGGTAATTTTATTTGGTTTCGTCAGCATTTATCTAGTGGTATAGCACGAGGAGACGGGACTAATAATGTATTAATATACACGGTTCCTTTAGAAGATGAAACAACTGTTGCCGATAATATTACAGCAGTACGAGATACAATTGGTAAAAAATACATACCAGGTAGTAAAGAGGGTATGTATATGATTACCGAACAAGCATACACTCCGTTTACTTTTGATGCTGTTATAGATGGTAAAAAAGCATATGAAACTCGTGGTAAATGGGAAGTTAAAAACGATTTTATGGCAGGACCATTTATAAACTACACGATAATTGATAAGAAAAATAATCGCTTAGTGGTTTTTGAAGGCTTTACGTATGCGCCATCGGTAAATAAACGTGATTTTTTGTTTGAATTGGAAGCAATTGCTAAATCAATGAAAATAAAATAAAATTTATTTTAACGATAAATAACAAAAAAGCATCAAATTTATATTTGATGCTTTTTTGTTATATTTGACTATAAACCAAAACTTTATATTTATGAAATTTAATTTTTTAATATGCGCACTAGCAGCATTAGTACCAATGATAATAGGATTTGTTTGGTATGGACCACTTTTTGGAAAAGCATGGATGAAAGAAATGGGTTTCACAGAAGAAAGTTTAAAAGGTGGTAATATGCTTAAAATTTTCGGATTATCGTATGTGTGCAGTTTTTTAATAGCATTTGTATTACAAACGTTGGTTATTCACCAATGGGGAGCTTTTTCTACTTTAATGGGAGAACCAGGTTTTACAGAAGGATCAGGAGGAGCATCTACCTATTTTCAAGAATTCATGTCAAATTTTGGTGATCGATTTAGAACTTTTGGTCACGGTGCTTTACACGGAACCATGATTGGCTTATTATTAGCAGGATCTATAATTACAATTAACGGATTATTTGAAAGAAAAAGTTTTAAATATATTGCAATTAACGTAGGTTATTGGGTAGTAAGTTTAGCTATTATGGGAGGTGTATTATGTAAATGGGTTTAATTTTTATAAAGGTAAAAAACACCAAGAAGCATCAATTTTTAAAATTGATGCTTTTTTTATGTAACAAATAGTAAATAATAGACTCTTATTATCAATCAATTAAAAATCAAACCAAATGATTGCACATTTTTTAAAATTAGAATGGAAACAATATTTTCGTTCTTCATATTGGCAAAAAGGAATTGCGTTAAAAATTATAATGGGCTTTTTTATCCTATATATTTTAGCTGTTTTTTTAGGAATTGGTATTGGAGGTTTTTTTCTTTTAAAGAAAATGTATCCAGAACAAGATCCGTTACAAATTGTAAACTCAATGTTAGTTTTTGCTATACTGGGAGATTTAATTTTCCGCTATTTAATGCAAAAATTACCAGTAATGAATATTAAACCTCTATTAATACTTCCTATAAAGAAAGAAAAATTAGTACACTATGTTTTAGGTAAATCGGCATTTTCAGGATTCAATTTTATGTCTTTGTTTTTTTATATTCCTTTTAGTGTGGTTTTAATTAGTCAAGATTATAATGTGGGTGGAGTCTTAGGTTGGTTAACTGCTATGTTTTTTATCACTCAAGCAACTAATTTTTTAAACTTTTTAATCAATAAGAATAATAGTGTATTTGCATTTATTGCTACATTACTAGTTGCTTTATTGGCATTGCAAAAGTTTACTAGCTTTAATGTTTCACTATATAGTCAACAAATATTTGATGCAATTGTAGTAAATCCAATTTTAGCATTAGTTCCCTTTGTTATTGCAGTAGTGTTATATTATGTAAATTTTAAACTATTAAGAGCAAGAGTTTATTTAGATGATTTAGTTGCAGTTAAAACAGAAGAAGCGAACACAGCAGATTTATCGTGGACAGAAAAATTAGGAGATATCGCACCATTTATAAAAAATGATATCCGATTAATTTGGCGAAACAAAAGAACAAAAACAGTTTTTTTAATGTCGTTCTTATTCCTTTTTTATGGGTTGATTTTCTTTACACAAGAAACTTATCAGAAAATGCCAGCAATGTTAATGTTTGCGGGCTTGTTTGTAACAGGAGGTTTTACATTAAATTACGGTCAGTTTATTCCGGCTTGGGATAGTGCACATTATAAAATGCTAATGAGTCAGAGTTTTAGATATCGTAAATTCTTAGATTCTAAGTGGTTTTTAATGGTTGCGATGACTACAGTTTTATACTGTTTAAGTTTTCCTTATTTATATTTCGGAACAAAAATATTTTTAATGATTACCGTGGGGGCTATTTTTAACATAGGTTTTAATTCACTGTTTTTGTTATATGCAGGATCTTTTAATAGAAAACGAATCGATTTAACAAAGGGAGGTTTCGGAAACACACAAGGAACAAGCGCAACGCAGTTTCTTATTATTATACCATTAATGTTATTACCAATGGCTATATTTTGGATATTCAACAGTTTTGTTGGTTATAACTCAGGGTATATTTTAGTTGCTTTATTGGGAGTACTTGGCTTAGTTTTTAAGAATTACTTTATGAATTTGATAGAAAAAAAATATATCAAAGACAAATACGCTATGATTAACGCTTTCGGAAAAGAGGCATAGACAAAACAAAATTTAAAGAAAATAGTATGATTACAATAGATACAGTTTCAAAAAAATACGGACAAGCAGAGGTTTTAAATGTTGATAAAATAGAAATTCCTAGCGGACAAAGCTTTGGTTTGGTTGGTAATAATGGTGCAGGAAAAACAACGTTATTCAATATTTTACTAGATTTGATAAGACCAACAACAGGAGAAATTACAAACAACGATGTAGTTGTAAATAAAAGTGAAGATTGGAAAACTTTTACAGGATCTTTTATTGATGAATCTTTTTTAATAGGATATTTAACTCCCGAAGAATATTTCGACTTTATTGGAGATTTACGAGGAATGAATAAAGCGGATGTTATAGCATTTTTAGCGCCTTTTAAAGAGTTTTTTAATGATGAAATTCTAGGCAAGAAAAAATATTTACGCGATTTAAGTAAAGGAAATCAGAAAAAAGCAGGAATTATAGCTGCTTTAATGGGAAATCCACAAGTAGTAATTTTAGATGAGCCTTTTGCGAATTTAGATCCAACTACTCAAATCAGACTTAAAAAAATACTAAAGAGTTTAACAGAAAATGAAGAAGTTACCGTGTTAGTATCTAGTCACGACTTAAGTCACGTTACTGAGGTATGTGAGCGAATAGTTGTTTTAGATAAAGGAAATGTGGTAAAAGACATAAATACATCACCAGAAACGTTGCAAGAATTAGAAAGCTATTTTTCTGTATAATTAATAAAATATATCAATAAAAAGAGGTTAACTAAAATGTATACTATTTTAATTAACCTCTAAGATTTATTTTAAATAGCATTACGAGCACTAAAATTATTTTATTATTGTTATTTTTACGTTTTTACATACAATAAACTAACGAATATAGTTGTTGTACAGTAAAAGTATAACTATATGAATAAACTATCCAAACTTTTAGTTTTTACCCTTTTTTTAGCACTAATATATTCGTGTAGTGTAAAAAAAGATGCTTTTATAAATAGAAATTTTCACGCACTTACCACTAAGTATAATATTCTTTTTAACGGAGAGCAAGCTTATTTAAAAGGGCTAGAAGAGATTGAAAGCAAGCACGAAGATAATTTTTGGAAACGTTTACAAATAGAACCAATTAGTTTTGATGAGAATAAAATAGTAGTTCCTGTTTTGCAGCCTGGTACTGGTTTTAATGAAAACGAAGAAGAAGAGGTTGAAAACTTAACGTCTTTTGATAAAGCAGAAGAAAAAGCTGTAAAGGCTATTCAAAAGCACACAATGAATATAAACGGTTATGAAAAAAACCGTCAAATTGATGATGCTTATCTACTTTTAGGAAAATCTAGATATTACACACAGCGTTTTATTCCTGCGATAGAATCTTTTAATTACATCATAGTAAATTATCCGAATGCTAATTTAATTAACGAGACGAAAATTTGGAGAGCAAAAACAAATATTCGTTTAGATAATGAAAAACTAGCTATAGAATCTTTAAAGTTCTTATTAGAAGTTGAAGAAAACGAAGAAGAACTTCCTGATGCTATAAGAGAACAAGCACATACTGCAATGGCAATGGCGTATCAAAAAACAGATACGATTCAAAAAGTTATAGAACATTTAACGGCAGCTTCTAAAATATTTAAAAACAAAGAGCAATCTGCTCGTAATATGTTTGTTTTAGGGCAAATTTACAGCGAATTAAATCATAGAGACTCAGCACGAGTGGTGTTTAATAAACTAGCTGAAGCAAAAAAGGCACCTTACAAATACCGTATTCGCGCAAATATTGAAATGGCTAAAAACACTGAAAACGATTCAGCATCGATAGTTGTTTTAGCGAGGTTAAAAAAATTAATTAGAAATTCTGATAACCGTAAATTTTTAAATGCACTGTATTATCAGGCAGGTGTTTTAGAAGTAGGAAGAAATAAAACAGCAAATGCTATTGACTATTTTAAAGAATCAATAGCAGCAAAGACTAATAATAATTATCAAAAAACATATGCCTACGAAGGTTTAGGAAATATTGCATTTGATAAAGAAAACTATGTATTAGCAGGTTCGTATTACGATAGTGTTTTACAGGTAACGTCAAAAGAATTTGATCAAGAAAAGAGAATTAGAAGAATCCGAAGAAAAAACAAAGGACTAACAACTTTAAGAAAATATGAAGAGGTTGTAAAAAATAACGATAGCATTCTTAAGTTAGTTGCAATGACGACAGATGAAAGAACCGTATTTTTTGAAAATTATATAGCAAAAATTAAAAAAGAAGACGAAGAGAACAAGCAACAGCTGTTAAATGCACAAAACTTCGGAAGTTCTTTTGGTGGAGGATCGTCAGTAAACAATTCGAGTAATAAAGGAAAATGGTATTTTTATAATACTCAGGCATTAGGCTTTGGTGAATCAGAATTTCAGAGAGTGTGGGGTACGCGTCCTTTAGAAGATAACTGGCGTTTGTCTGATAAATCTACCATTGCAACGAATGATGTTGAAGAAACATCATCAGAACCAATTGTAAATAAGCGATATGTATTAGCAACTTATTTAAACGAAATTCCTACTGATAAAAAAGTAATAACCACTTTAACGGAAGATCGTAATGATGCTTTGTATAAATTAGGATTAATTTATAAAGAGCAATTTAAAAACACAGATCTTGCTATTAAAAATTTAGAACGCGTACAAAAAGAGCAAACAAACAAAGAATTGGAGTTGCCGATTAGTTATCATTTATATCAAGTTTATAAAAGTATTGGTGATCAAGAAAAATCAAACCGATATAAAGACGTTATTTTAAATAAGTATCCCGAAACAACATTTGCTCAAATAATATTAAATCCAGAGGAAAAATTAAAAGGAGGTAAAAAAGAAGATGCTGTTTTAGATAAGTATAAAGAAATTTATTATATTTTTAAAGAGAATAAATTTGAAGAGGTTGTAAAAGAGGTAACCGCTTTTTTACCAACAATAAGTAATTCAGAATTAATTCCTAAATTTGCGCTCTTAAAAGCCTTGTCTATAGGTAAGTATAATAGTAAGGAGGTTTATAAGAAAGCACTAGAATTTGTAGCTATTAGTTATGCAACAAAAGAAGAAGGTGTAAAAGCAAAGGAAATTTTAGATCAATTAAACAAATAATACACTAATTCCCCGAATCATGTTTAGTAAAGAAAATAAAAAAACAAGTGACAATAAAGTTTCAGAAAGAAACATTGTTGGTAAAAACACGCAAATAACAGGAGATATTATTTCTGAAGGAGATTTTAGAATTGATGGAACTTTAGAAGGAACAATTAAAACCAACGGTAGAGTTATTATTGGTGAATCTGGTTTTGTAAAAGGAAAGATTGAATGTGCAAACGCTGATGTAGAAGGTAAGTTTTCTGGAGAATTAGTTGTTTCGAACACATTAACAGTAAAAACATCAGCAAATATTAATGGAGATGTAGTTATTGGTAAGCTTTCTGTAGAGCCAGGTGCCTCATTTAATGCAACATGTGCTATGAAAGGAGCTGTAAAAGAACTAAATAAAGATGAGCAAAAAACCAAAGGTAAAACCGCTTAATAAATACATTCGGTTTACCAGTATTGCTCTTCAAATGGGTTTGACGATTTACTTAGGTAATTTACTAGGTAAGTGGTTAGATGTACAATATCCTAACAATGGAGAATTATATTCTAAAATATGCACACTTGCGGCAGTCTTTTTAGCAATGTTCTCGGTAATACGTCAAGTAACAAAAATTTCAAAAGATAATGATTAAAAGAATTTTGTTTTTCCTTACTGCTATTTTTATAGTATTCGCAGTAAGTTATTTTCCTCACGATTATATTTTACAGACTAAAGAAATATCTCTCTCATATTCATTGTTTTCAATATACCTGTTTCATCTTATAGCTACAATGATTGTTTATGCGATTGTAGAGCTAGTAGCCTCTAAATTAATTAATCAAGCAGGATATGCATATTTAGCCTCTGTATTTTTAAAAATCGGATTTTTTGTCTTGATTTTTAAGGTTTCGGTTTTTGCAAACGAAGAACTTACACAGCCAGAAAGGTTTTCATTGGTAATTCCGTTGTTTATATTTTTAATTTCAGAAGCTATTGCCGTTTCGAAACTGCTGACTAGTAAATAGTTTCGTCGTTTTTTGATGGAAATAACAAGACGAAATAAGAATAGAAAAACTAAATAAAAAAACGGTTTGTAGTTTTAATTACAATATGTACCTTTGCACGGAAATTTACAGACCTTAATCGTATATTCAAATTAAAGATATGATGATAGCAAAAAAATCTATCAATTTTTTAACAATACTTGTTTTAGTTTTTACTTCTTTTTCAATTTTTGGTAATGAAAAAGATGACCCTTCGCAAGATGGTGGTCGTGTAAATACAAAGGAAGAGATAGAAGCTTATAAGAAGCATCACTTAGCAGATTCGCATGATTTTTCATTGTTTTCATATACAAATGATGCAAATGAGAGAGTACACATCGGTTTTCCTTTGCCAGTAATTGTATGGACAAGTAAAGGGTTAAAGACTTTTATGTCTTCAGCATTTCATCATAATGATGATGGAAAAGTTGTTGTAGATGCAGGAGGTGTTAAATTAGCTAAAGTACATAGTAAGATTTACGAATTAGAAGAAGGAGCTACCGTAGTTTCTTTTGATGAAGAGCATCATCCAGTAAAAGCGCATAAGTTATTAGATTTTTCTATAACAAAAAGTGTTTTTGGAATGCTACTAGTAGGTTTGTTGATGATCTTCGGGTTTAGGTCATTAGCAAAAGGATATAAAAAAGGAGCAATACCAACTGGTTTTTCTAGAGTCTTAGAACCTTTGGTTTTATATGTTAGAGATGAAATAGCAAGACCAAATATAGGTGAGAAGCATTATCGTAAGTTTATGAGTTTTTTACTTACTGTTTTCTTTTTTATCTGGGTATCTAACATATTAGGATTAACTCCGTTAGGTTTTAATATTACAGGTCAATTAGCTGTTACAGTATGTTTAGCATTATTTACCTTTATAATAGTGCAGTTTTCAGGAAATAAAGATTATTGGAAACATATTTTTTGGATGCCAGGTGTACCAGTATTAATGAAAATTGTTTTAGCACCTATTGAAGTATTAGGTATGTTAACAAAACCATTTTCGTTATTTGTTCGTTTATTTGCGAACATTACCGCAGGGCATGCAGTAGTTATGGGTATTGCAGCTTTAATGATTACATTAAAAGCACAGTTTGGAACAGCAGGAGCTACAGGAGTTTCTGTATTCTTAACACTGTTCTTAACGTTAATTGAAGTTTTGGTAGCGTTCTTACAAGCGTATATTTTTACAATGCTATCGTCATTGTTTATTGGTATGGCTGTAGAAGAGCATGAGCACCATTAAGAAGTAGAATAAAAATTTTGTTTAATTTAATATAAATCAATTAGTATGTACAATTTAATAGGAGCAGGTTTAATCGTAATTGGAGGTGGTTTAGGTTTAGGAAAAATTGGTGGTAGCGCAATGGAAGCTATTGCTCGTCAACCTGAAGCAGCTAATAAAATTCAAACTGCAATGATTATTATCGGAGCATTATTAGAAGGTTTAGCATTTGGTGCTTTACTTTTAGGAAAATAATCCGAAAAATTAAAAACAAACACTTTCTGCAACGGTTGGTTGCAGAAGTGTTTTATTAAACAATAAAAAAATACAAAATTAAGTAGTATGGAAATTTTTAATGATTTTTCAATAGGGTTGTTTGCAATGCAAGCTTTTATCTTATTAATCTTGATTTTTTTGATGATGAAATTTGCTTGGAAACCTATTCTATCTGCATTAAATGATAGAGAAGAAGGTATTCAAACTGCATTAGATCAAGCAGACAATGCTCGTAAGGAAATACAAAACTTGCAAGCAGATAATGAGAGAATGATCAAAGAAGCACGTGCAGAAAGAGATGCAATGATGAAAGATGCTCGTGATATTAAAGAAAGTATTCTTGCTGAAGCAAAAGAAGAAGCAGAAGGCCAAACTTCTATCATGATAGAAAATGCTAAAGCAACAATAAAACAAGAACAACAAGCTGCAATCGCTGAATTAAAGAAAAATGTAGCAAATTTGTCTATAGATATCGCTCAGCAATTAGTAAGAAAAGAATTAGCTTCTAATGACGAGCAATTAAAGCTTGTTGAAGGAATGTTAAAAGAGGTTACTTTAAACTAAGCAATCGATGAAAGGAGCAAGACCAGCATTACGTTACGCAAAAGCAATATTAAATCTTGCTAAAGAAACTAATAGTGATTCTTTAGTAAACGATAATATGAAGTTTATCGCAGGTACTATTGCAGATAGTAATGATTTAAAAAGAATGCTTAAAAGCCCTGTGGTTAAAGCTACAGAGAAACATAAGGTTTTACTAGCGCTTTTTGGTGATAAAGTAAATACTATTGTTAAGGGTTTATTTAACTTGTTAGAAGAAAATAAACGTATGATCATGTTAGAATCTATTGCAAAGCAATATGCTCTTATTTATGATCAGGATAATAAAATACAAGTAGCTAAAGTTACTACAGCAGTAGTTTTAACAAAAGAATTAGAAGATAAAATACAAGCAAAGATTGTAGAAATTACAGGAAATAGCGCAGGTATAGAAAATATAGTAAATCCGAATATTATAGGAGGATTTATTTTACGTGTTGGAGATGTGCAGTATGATGCAAGTATTTCTAATCAATTCAACGAGTTAAGAAGAGAATTTGACAATAGTCATTATATTCCACAAATTTAATTACATCAAATTATAAAAGATGGCGGCAATTAAACCAGCTGAAGTTTCAGCAATTTTAAAGGAACAATTAACAAATTTCGAAGCGAAAGCAACGTTAAACGAAGTAGGTACAGTATTACAAGTAGGTGATGGTATTGCTCGTGTTTACGGTTTATCTAATGTAGAATACGGTGAATTAGTAGAATTCGATGGCGGATTAGAAGGTATCGTATTAAACTTAGAAGATGATAATGCAGGTGTTGTATTATTAGGAACTTCAACAACAGTAAGAGAAGGTTCTACAGTAAAGCGTACAAAACGTATTGCTTCTTTAAGAGCAGGTGAAGGTATTGTTGGTCGTGTTGTTAACACATTAGGTCAGCCTATTGATGGTAAAGGACCAATTGAAGGTACTACTTACGAAATGCCTTTAGAGCGTAGAGCTCCTGGAGTTATTTATCGTGAGCCAGTAACTGAACCAATGCAAACTGGTATTAAATCTATTGATGCAATGATTCCTGTAGGTCGTGGTCAACGTGAGTTGATTATTGGTGACCGTCAAACTGGTAAATCAACAGTTGCAATTGATACCATTTTAAATCAAAAAGAATTTTACGATGCTGGGCAACCAGTATATTGTATATACGTAGCTATCGGTCAGAAAGCTTCAACAGTAGCAGCTATTGCTAATATGTTGGAAGAAAGAGGCGCAATGGCTTATACTACAATCGTAGCAGCAAATGCATCAGATCCTGCAGCAATGCAAGTATATGCACCATTTGCTGGAGCTGCAATTGGAGAGTTTTTTAGAGATACAGGTAGACCAGCTTTAATTGTATTTGATGATTTATCAAAACAAGCAGTAGCATACCGTGAGATTTCTTTATTATTAAGAAGACCACCGGGACGTGAGGCATATCCTGGAGATGTATTTTACTTACACTCAAGATTATTAGAGCGTGCTGCAAAATTAATCAATGATGATAAGATTGCTAGTGAAATGAACGATTTACCAGATTCTTTAAAAGGAATTGTAAAAGGTGGAGGTTCTTTAACGGCATTACCAATTATTGAAACACAAGCAGGAGACGTTTCAGCATATATTCCAACAAACGTAATTTCGATTACTGATGGACAAATTTTCTTAGATGGAGATTTATTTAACTCTGGTGTTCGTCCAGCAATTAACGTAGGTATTTCTGTATCTCGTGTTGGTGGTAACGCTCAGATTAAAGCAATGAAAAAAGTATCTGGTACGTTAAAATTAGATCAAGCCCAATATCGTGAATTAGAAGCATTCGCTAAGTTTGGTTCTGATTTAGATGCAGCTACTATGAATGTGATTTCTAAAGGTCAACGTAATGTTGAAATCTTAAAGCAAGCACAAAACGATCCTTATACTGTTGAAGACCAAATTTCAATCATTTATGCAGGTTCTAAGAACTTGTTAAGAGATGTACCAGTAGAAAAGGTAAAAGAATTTGAAAGAGATTATATCGAGTATTTAAATGCAAAGCATAGAGATACTTTAGATACTTTAAAAGCAGGTAAATTAACTGATGAAGTAATTGATACTTTAACAGCAGCTGCAAAAGAAGTTTCAGCAAAATTTTCAGCTTAATAAAAGACTTTAATTTTAAGTATTGAGAAATTGTTTCTCAATACTTAAAATTTAATACTCAACACTATTCGTATGGCGAATTTAAAAGAAATACGTAACAGAATTACTTCGATTAAATCAACAATGCAGATTACCTCTGCCATGAAAATGGTATCGGCTGCAAAGTTAAAGAAAGCTCAAGATGCAATTACAGCAATGCGCCCGTATTCATCTAAGCTTACTGAATTATTACAAAGCTTAAGCGCTACTTTAGATAGTGATGCTAGTGGAGAGTATTCAACACAAAGAGAAGTACAGAATGTATTACTAGTTGCAGTTACTTCAAACAGAGGTTTGTGTGGTGGTTTTAATTCTTCTATTGTTAAAGAAACAATTAAGACTATCGATAATAAATACAATGGTGTAACTGTTGATTTATTAACGATTGGTAAAAAAGGGAACGATATTTTATCGAAAGAGCACAATGTTATTGAAAACAGAAGTGATATCTATGATGATTTAACTTTTGATAACGTTGCTGAAATTGCTGAAAAGTTGATGAATTTATATGTAGTTGGTTCTTATGATAAAATAGAACTTGTTTATAATCAATTTAAAAACGCAGCAACACAAATTCCACAGGTTGAGCAATTCTTACCAATTGAACCAGTAGAAAGTGATGAAAACGTAACTTTAGATTATCTTTTTGAGCCTTCTAAAGAAGAAATTGTTTTAGAGTTGATTCCTAAATCATTAAAAACACAATTGTATAAAGCAATTCGCGATTCTTTCGCTTCAGAGCACGGTGCTCGTATGACAGCAATGCATAAAGCAACCGATAATGCAACTGAATTACGTGATGAGTTATTATTAACATATAACAAAGCGCGTCAGGCAGCAATTACTAACGAAATCCTTGAGATTGTTGGTGGTGCAGAAGCTTTAAATAATTAAGAAAATAGTATTCTATTAAAAAAAACCGAAACATTTATGTTTCGGTTTTTTTATTATATTCTTTTAATTACAAATATCTTCTTGTGATTGTACATCGTTATTAGGAATACAATTGTCCGACAATACCCTTTCTGGTGTATATCTTTTTAAGTTTTTGTCATCCAAGCTTTTTTCTACAAAAAGTGTAATTAAATTTACTTCTTCTTCAGATAAATTAAGAGGTTTAAATCGTATATCTAAACTAGTATCGGGTACATCTTGATTTTCTTTTATACCGTTGTTTTTATAAGCTATAATTTCTTTTATTGATGTAAATGATGATCCATGACCATAAAAACCGTTGTATCTAACACTATATAACTGCGGCACTTTAAATTTGTAATTATCATTTGTATTTTGTGTAAAGCCACCACGTCCTTTTTTAGTAGCTTCATCTACAGGGCTTCCTAGAATGTCTCCGCCTTCTAAATCTTTCATTCCTAAAGCGATAAAATCCATCGAGTTTAAGGACGGTCCACTATGACATTGATAACATTTTCCTTTGTCAAAAAATAAAATAGCTCCTTTTTTTTCAGTATTTGTCATTGCATTTAGATCACCTTTTAACCATTCTTGAAAAGGAGCTTCATTTGCTATCACTGTTCTTTCATAAGCAGCAATTGCTAATCCGGCATTTTTAAAAGTATAGCGCTTTTCTTCATTTACATTAGCAAAAGCATCGTCAAATAATGTTTTATAACCTAAATTTTCAATTAAAGAAGAATTTATTTCAAGTCTATGAACAGTTAAACCTGCAATGGCTTGTGTTTCTATGCCTTCAAAGCCTAAATTATTGGTTTCTTTGGGTGTTCCTGTTGTCCATTGTGCCTGAGTGTTTATATTCATCCCTGTAGCACCAAACTGACCATTCCAAAGAGTTACTTTTTGATAGGCACTGTTTAATATTGTTGGCGATTTTATAGGTTGTACATCTACCATTTCATTGGTATAATTTTCGGCCATTGTTCTTATTTCACCTGAAGCTCCAAATCCGAAACCTCCATCACCAATAGCTTGTTTTTTACACGATTGAAAACCTGCCTTAGCATGATGACAGCTTGCGCATGAATACGTACCAATACCATCAGTATGTTTAGGGCTTTGTGCCAACGCAGTTTCGTGAAACAATAACTTACCTAAAATAACTTTCGCTTCTGTAATTGGATTCTTAGGGTCTTGCGGAATTTTGGAGTAGTCATTGCTTGATGGCAATATAAAATAGGATTTTTCAGAATTACCAGCTCTCTTAAAGAGGAGTTCACTTAGTTGAGTATCAATTTTCGAAACAGGTAAATAATTTTCCTCGTTGTTACACGACACAATCACGAATGTGCATATAACTAATTGTATTAGTTTTTTCATGATTTTATATACGGGGAAAGGTTAGTGGGTAATGAGGTGTGCTCAAATTTACTTACTAACTAATAGAATAAAAAAGGAAAATCCCTGATAAAGCTTAGTTTAATAACTGTTTTATCATGGTTTGAATAGAAATTGAATCTATACCACAAGCTTTTTGCAGCTCATTAACAGTTCCATGATCTATAAATTTATCAGGAATACCTAAAAGTTTTATAAAGCCTTTGTAGTTTTGTTCTGAAGCATATTCTAAAATAGCAGTACCAAATCCACCAGTTATAGTTCCGTCTTCTACAGTAATTATTTTATCAAACTGATTAAAAATACTATTTAAAAGCGTTTTATCTAAAGGTTTTACAAATCGCATATCGTAATGCGCCACTTCTTTGCTGTTTTCTAATTGATGTATAGCGTCTGAAACATTGTTAGCAATGGTTCCGATAGAAAGTATGGCTATTTTATTTCCTTGCTTTAAACAGGTGCTTTTTCCTGTTAGAATTTTTTCAAAAGGAAGTTGCCATTTTTCTAGTTTTCCATAGCCTCTCGGATACCGAATTGCAATCGGATTTTCTAAGCCCAATTGAGCTGTAAATAAAATATTTCGCAGTTCAATTTCGTTTCGAGGTGCAAATATGATTAAATTCGGGATACAGCGTAAATAGGCCAAATCGAATACTCCGTGATGTGTTGCACCGTCTTCACCAACCAAACCAGCTCTGTCTAAACAAAATATTACTGGTAGGTTTTGCAAGGCAACATCGTGAATTATTTGATCGTAAGAGCGCTGTAAAAAAGTAGAATAAATATTACAAAACGGAATAATACCTTGCGTTGTCATACCAGCCGCCAAAGTAATAGCATGTTGTTCGGCAATACCAACATCAAAAGTACGGTCGGGAAATTCATCTAACATTCGTTTTAAAGAACTTCCGCTTAACATGGCAGGTGTAATACCTACTATTTTTTTATTTTTATGTGCTAACTCGACAATTGTTTTTCCGAAAACATCCTGAAATTTTGTAAATTTACTTGCTTCTTTAGGTAAAACATCTCCCGATATTTTATCAAATTTACCTGGCGCATGGTATTTTACTTGATCTAGTTCTGCTTGTCGCAGTCCTTTTCCTTTGGTGGTAATTACATGTAATAATTTTGGACCATCAATTTGCTTCAATCTATTTAATTCTGATAAGAGCTCTTCAAAATTATGGCCATCAATAGGTCCGGAGTAATTAAAATTTAATCCTTCAAAAATATTGTGCTGCTCAATATCAGCCCTTGGTGATTTTATCCGAGTTAAATAATCTTTTAAAGCGCCTACCGAAGGATCGATACCAATAGCATTGTCATTTAAAATGACTAGTAAATTGGCATTCGTATCGCCAGCATGGTTTAAGGCTTCAAAAGCCATTCCGCTAGCAATAGAAGCGTCACCGATAATAGCAATATGATGTTTGTTACTTCCTTGTAATTTAGAAGCAATTGCCATACCCAAAGCTGCAGAAATTGATGTAGACGAATGCCCAACACCAAAAGTGTCGTATTCACTTTCGCTTCGTTTTGGGAATCCTGAAATTCCACCTAACTGCCTGTTGGTATGAAAAATATCTTTTCGGCCTGTTAAAATTTTATGTCCGTATGCCTGGTGCCCAACATCCCAAACTAATTGATCGTTTGGAGTATCAAACAAATAATGCAAGGCAATAGTAAGTTCTATTACACCTAAACTTGCGCCTAAATGACCTTCTTTAGTTGCAATTACATCAATAATAAAGTCACGCAATTCTTTTGCCAATAACGGCAAATCATCAGCAGACAAACGCCTTACATCCGAAGGAAAATAAATATTTTTTAACAGCTTTTTTGGCATAGCACAAATGTACTAAAACTTTGTTGTAGCTTTGCCGTATGAGCAAATTGTATTTGGTGCCAACACCTATTGGAAATTTAGAAGATATTACCTTAAGAGCACTTAGAATCTTAAAAGAAGTTGATTTTATTTTAGCGGAAGACACGCGTACAAGTGGTAAGTTATTAAAGCATTTTGAGATTGCTACACAAATGTACAGCCATCATATGCATAACGAACATAAATCGGTAGATGGTGTTTTAAATCGATTAAAAAATGGTGAAACATGTGCTTTAATTTCTGATGCTGGAACGCCTGCAATTTCTGATCCTGGTTTTTTATTAACCAGAGCTTGTGTGCAACAAAATATTGAAGTGGAATGTTTGCCTGGTGCTACCGCTTTTGTACCTGCATTGGTAAACTCGGGCTTACCGAATGATAAATTTGTTTTCGAAGGATTTTTACCTGTAAAAAAAGGACGACAAACACGTTTAAACTTGTTAGCGGAAGAAACCCGTACCATGATTTTTTATGAGAGTCCGCATAAATTATTAAAAACCTTAGCTCATTTTTCAGAATATTTTGGATCAGATAGACAAGTATCAGTTTCTAGAGAATTGACAAAAATGTTTGAAGAAACCAAGCGAGGAACAGTAGTAGAAGTTTTATCATATTATACAGCGAAGCCTGCAAAAGGCGAGATTGTTATTGTTGTGGATGGTAAAAAGTAAATAATCTTCATTCTCGATACAAATTTTATTCATTTCAATCCTCAAATTCACTCGAATTGACAAGAATGAATAAAAATGTCAGTTCGAGTGATTTTGAGGCACGAAAAATTGTATCGAGAACTTATTAAGTCAGTTTATATTCTGGATAATGATTAGCTAGTAATTCTTCTGATTTGTTTGGAATCACGATTAGGGTGATATAACCAATCAAAATTATTAAAACGATTAAAGCTGCGGAAAACCAACGACTAAACTCATTCATTTCAATAAAACCAGTATCGTGTGGTAAAAACCAATCATAGGTGTAAAACATAATTATAGCTAAGTTTCCTAAACTCTGTCTTAAATAAATATCTTCTAATAGCCATTTTTTACCCGTTAATGCCCCTTTTTTTTTGATTTTTCTTTTTGAATGAAACATTTTAATTGTTTCTAAAAAGATAACACTAAAAAAAACTCCAGTATAAATATAATAGGCACTGGGTGCTTGTTGCAGTACATAAAACAGTGCTATAAAACAAAAAGTAAGTATAATTTTAGGCAATCGAAACCATTGTTTTACAAAACTTAAAATAAGCCTAAAGTATTTTTTATTTAATTGCACTATTTTTTGATCAACAACATCCATAAACCCAAAAATTCCAAACTTTTTAAAAGAAACATCGCGTGCTTGCTCAAAAGATAATGTAGGTTGTTCTGCTAATATTTTTTCAATGTCATTGGCTAAATGATCTACCAATTCGGTTTGCACATCGTAATGCTCAACATAATGCTGACGCGTGAATTTGTATAAATTATCTATGTTTTGTTCGGTGAGTTTCATTTATCGAGCGATTTTATATTCAGGATAATGTTCTTCTAATAATTGTTCTGCTTTTTGCGGAATAACAATCAACGTTACATACGAGTATATAATAGTTGATGTTAAAAACAGCGCAATAAAAAATGCAGCTGTACTAGAAGGTGTATCATTTATTGTTTGGTTTATAAAGTGCGGTATGTTCGAGCCAACCATAACACCGCCAAAACTAGCTACATTAAAAAGAGTGTCTTCTAACATCCATTTCTTATTATTTTTTGCAAAACGATTTTTAACTTCTTTTTGTAGTTTATGTACAATGTATAAATCAATAATAGCAAGGCAAATTACAGAAGTAATACATAAATAAAGTCCAGCTTTAAATTGTAAACAGAAAAAATAGAAAGCAAAAATACTTGCGGTTAAAATTATTTTAGGCAATTGAAACCATTCTTTTACATAACGCCACAAAATGGTTCTGTATTTTTTACCTAACTGCCTTTGTTTTTCCTCAACAACATCCATAAACCCAAAAATTCCGAATTTTTTAAAAGAAATATCGCGTGCTTGCTCAAAAGATAAGGTTGGCTTTTCATCCCAGATTTGTTCAATGTCATTAGCTAAATGATCTACCAATTCGGTTTGCACATCGTAATGTTCCACATAATGTTGACGTGTAAATTTGTATAGATTATCTATGTTCTGTTCGGTTAGTTTCATGTTTTAAATAAATGCATATGGGTATTGTTTTTGTATTTGTTGTCTGTTTTCTTGGTATACATATTCCATGCTCCAATACAATAATAGCATCAACACAAAAACACCCAAATGAATATTGTTATAGCCATTATTTAAAAAGCTTTTATCAGTCCTAAAAGAAAGAATACAGTTAAATAAAATAAACATGTTATTCGCTATTTGATAAAATAAAGTCATTCTGTTTAAAGCTAAAAACTTCTCTTCTTTCTTTTGTAGTTGATAAATATTCGAATTCCTAATTGAAGAATTAGTATAAAGCCAAAAACTGTTAAAACCATAAAAAAAGTTTTTACATCTTTAAAATACGGCATCATTTTATACAATAATAAGTAACAGCAAATTGTAATAATGATTTTAGGAAGTTTAAAAAACGACTTAAAATTTACGATAGTTTGTTTTATAAAACGATTGTGCGTTGTTTTTGTCTTTGTTTCTAATAACCTTTTAAATCCGCGATCGCTAAATTTTTTATGCTCTTCAATAATTGCTCCCTTAAAATTTAGGTTGGGTTCATTAGCTAACCTAAGCTCTAAAATAGATGCAAAATGATCTACAATTTCTGCTTTTACATCGTAGTATTTTATACCGCAAACAGTAATGTAATTATCAATTTCTTGTATTTGTAGGTTTGTTAATTCCATCGCTTATACAGTTACTAATGATTTATACTTCTCTTTTTCTTGCTGATGTTTTATATAAAATAAACGAATAGCATAAGTAGTTACTATCATATATCCTAAAATACCAACATTTATGAAATCAATAATAGAGTTGCTGACTATAATTAAAGGCATTACAATGAAACTTAAAAGTTGTGTTTTTATAATAAAATTATAAACTGTTTTCTCTTTTGATTTCCAGATTTTAAATGTGTAGAAAGATGAAATTATTAATAACAATATTGTTAATGCAACAGTAATGTAGCCCAATACTTCATTTAGCATCATTTTACTTTTTAAAACAATTAAAAAGGCAACAAATAGCGGTAAAAAAGAAAGTATAAAATAAGTTGTAAAAACTTTTTTAGCTTTCTTAATAATAATTTTTGGAGCAGGATATGCAAATCCGAAAAGCCAACTAGTTGTGTTATTCAATTGTTTATTCCACTGGTCTGTTACTTGATAAAAAACTGTTTCGAAATCAGTATTTTCTGACTCTAATTTTTTTTCTATTTGAGAAATAATATGATCCATTATTTCAATTCTAAAATCAATGAATTTTACACCTTTTACATCTAAATATTTATGTACTCTCTGTATTTGTTCGTTCGTTAATTCCATAGCTTATTGTAATAAATGTTTATATTTTTTTAGGATTTCTTTTCTTTTTTCTAACACAACTATAATTGCAGAAAAACATAAGATAACACCTATAAAAGTGTATGTTAAAAACAAAAATCGGTTTTCTTTTAAAAAATCAGAAATTAAGTTAAAGCATTGTAAAAACAGCATAGGTAATAGCATAATATTTGCTAAGTATTTAAAAGAAACTAGTTTTTTTATTTTTTTATTTTTGTGATATGTAATTACATAACCTGTTATCATAGGTAACGCAATTAAACTTGCAAAAACTCCCGCTAAAACTTTATTAGAAAAACTAAACTGAATAAAAAATAAATATAAAAAAGTAAATAGTAAAGCTGTAAATGGCAAGTACTTTAAGCGATGAAAAAAACTAAAAAACTGTTTGTATAGCTCTCTTTGATATTCCCAATGAATTGCTTCTTCTTTATTTTTAAGGCTACCAGTGTATTTGAAAATAAAATGAGATTTTGTTGACAAATACTGCGATAAATTTCCATCTTCAGTGGTTGCTTCAAAATCATTAATTAAATGATCCATCAATTCATAAACATCTTCAGGTTCAGTGAATTTCTTTTTTCTTTTGATGTAACCTTCCAAAAAAGTCAATTGCTTTTCGGTGATTTCGTATTTGTTTTTCATCTTATTCCAAACTAAATGTAGGATTCACCAATTGCTGCATTGTTTTTAAAAACTCTTGCATTTCCTCCAATTTATTGGCAGTTTCTTTGGTGCCGTTTTCGGTAAGTTTATAGTATTTGCGTAAACGATTTCCCACTTTAGCAACCTCTACATCTAATAAACCTTCGGCTTCTAATTTATGTAAGGCAGGATATAAAGCACCTTCGGTAATCTTTAACTCCCCTTTGGTTAGTTCTTTTACTTTTTGTGTAATTTCATAACCATACATTTTGTCATTTTGTGCCAATAGCTTTAAAATGATGGTTTGTAACGAACCTTTATATAATTTCTGATTTCCCATTTTTATTGTTTTAGTTATTACGAGTAAGTAATCTTTACTAAATGATAAGATTGCTTCATTTTATTCGCAATGACATTCTAAATTAGTCGCAACAAATATACATAATTTTCTTATGTATAATAATCTTAGGTATTGTTTTTTATGTTATTCCTAACAAAAGGTTCGTTTAGTATTGCTTATTTTTGTATTTCTAAATACAATACATGTCTACATTTCATAATCTAACAATAGAAAAAATAATTAAAGAAACTGCCGATGCTGTTTCTATCTTATTTACAATTCCTGCCGAACTAAAAGAAGCATATTCTTTTGTTGCAGGTCAATATATTACTGTAAAAACTAAAATAAACGATAAAGAAATACGAAGAGCGTATTCTATCTGTGCTTCACCAAATAGCAATCAGGTTAAAGTAGCGGTTAAAGCGGTAGAGAAAGGAACATTTTCTACCTATGCAACTACAAAGCTGAAAGAAAACACCTCAATAGAAATTTCTGAACCAGAAGGTAAGTTTATATTAGAGCCTGCGGCGGATAAAAATTACATCGCTTTTGCAGCGGGTAGTGGAATAACACCAGTTTTATCGATGATAAAAGCAGTGTTAGAAAACGAGCCAACAGCAACATTTACCTTAGTTTTTGGTAATAAAAAAGCAGAAACAACTATCTTTTTTGATGAGTTAAATGCGTTGGAAACACAATATCCTACACAATTTAACTTGCATTATATTTTTAGTCAAGAAGTTCGTAATAATAGTAAGTTCGGAAGAATAGATATTAATCATATAAATTATTTTATGAAAAATATTCATAAAGATATTTCTTTTGATACCGCTTATTTATGTGGACCAGAAGCTATGATTAATTTAGTTTCAGAAACATTACAAGAAAACGATTTTAAGAAAGAAAGTATTCATTTCGAATTATTTACAGCAAGTACAACAGAAGGTGAAATTCCTGTTACCTATCCTGATGGGAAATCTGAAATTACAGTATTGTTAGATGATGAAGAGACTACTTTTTCGATGGAGAAAACAGATACTATTTTATCAGCTTCTTTACGTAATAAGCTAGATGCTCCGTATTCTTGTCAAGGAGGAGTTTGTAGCAGTTGTATTGCTAAAGTTACAGAAGGAAGAGCAGTAATGTCTAAAAACTCTATTTTAACAGACGATGAATTAGTAGAAGGTTTTATTTTAACCTGTATGGCGCACCCAACAACACCAAAAGTAGTAGTTGATTTTGATGATGTATAGCCATTAAAAATTATATTTTTATAAAATGGATTTTTACGATTTTAAAAACGCTTTTTTAGTAGGTGTTTTCATGGCTTTTATGATTGGACCAGTATTTTTTATGCTTTTAAAAACAAGTGTTTTAAAAGGAGCAAGGGCAGCTATTGCTTTTGATATTGGTGTGATTTTAGGCGATATCTCTTTTATGTTAATTGCCTATTTTGGTAGTAGAAGTTTATTAGAAAAAATTAAAGACGACCCGAGGTTATTTCTTGTTGGTGGTCTTGTGCTTATTATTTACGGATTGATAACGTATTTAGATAAAAATAACAAAAAAGAATCAGAAGCACCAGATGTAGTTTTACCTGCCAGTAATAATTATATAAAATTATTATTAAAAGGATTCTTTTTAAACTTTATAAATATAGGTGTACTTGCCTTTTGGTTAGGTTTAATTGTAGTTGTTGGCCCTACTTACGATATGAATCCGAAGTATTTATTTTGGTATTTTGGTACCGTAATTTTAGGTTATGCAGTTACCGATTTAGGTAAAATACTACTTGCAAAACAACTGAAAAACAAATTAACGCCTTTAGTTATATACAGAATAAAACGTGGAATGGGTGTTTTATTAATCGTATTCGGAGCCGCATTAATGCTAAAAGGTTTTATACCTAAAGATCAAATTGATACTTTACTTGAAGGTGTAAAAGTTGCACAATTTTTTTAGAAACCAATAATCATTTTTGCAATTCCGAAATAAATAAGAATTCCGAAAATATCATTACTTGTTGTAATAAATGGTCCTGTTGCAATTGCAGGATCTATACCTCGTTTATCTAAAAATAACGGAATAAAAGTTCCTATTAAACCTGCTACAATTATCACCACAAAAAGTGACGTAGAAATAGCAGCTGCGACTTTTATATCTTGTTCGGTTATAAAAATAAATAAGAATAATAAAATAGCTAACGCTAATCCGTTTACCATTGCTAAAGAAACTTCTTTTAATAATCTGCTAGTAATACTACCTCTTATATCATCATTAGCAATTCCTTGTACAATAATTGCAGATGATTGTACACCAACATTACCAGCCATTGCCGCAATTAACGGTGTAAACATAAATAAGATTGCATTATCTACCATAGCACCTTCAAAAACTCCCATAATACTTGCTGCTCCAACACCACCCAATAAACCTAAAAATAACCAAGGTAAACGAGCACGTGTTAATTCCCAAATAGTATCATCAGCCTCTACACCTTGTGTAATACCGGCTGCTAATTGGTAATCTTTATCAGCTTCATCTTTTATAACATCTACAATATCATCAATCGTAATTCTACCCACTAAAGCACCTAGTTCATCTACAACGGGTATTGCTTCTAAATCATACTTACGCATAATATTAGCAACATCTTCGGCTTCATCAGTTACGTTTACAAAATCTACTTTTGGTATGTATACCTCTGCAATTGTTGCCTTTGTAGACGCCATTAATAAGTCTTTTAAAGATAAACGACCCTTAAGCTTGTTATTATCATCAATTACATAAATAGAGTGCACTCTTGTAACTTCTTCTGCTTGAAGGCGCATTTCTTTTACGCAACGCGGAATCGTCCAGTTTTCGTTAACCTTTACTAATTCCTTTGCCATTAATCCACCGGCAGAATTTTCGTCGTAACGTAATAACTCTACAATTTCTTTGGCGTGCTCCTCATCATCAATTTCACGCATTACTGCTTTTTTCCTGTTGTCAGGAAGTTCAGAAATTACGTCGGCAGCATCATCGGTATCAAGTTCATCTATTTCTTCTGCAATTTCTTTTGCAGTTAATTGTTCTAGTATTTTTTCACGAACATCATCATCAACATCCATTAATACTTCAGATGTTGTTTCACTTTTTAATAAACGAATAATGTAAACCGATTCTTCAAAAGGCAATTCGTCTAATATCTCAGCAATATCGGCATGGTGAATTTCCTTAAAGAGCTCTTTAAGACCAGCATCGTTTTTAGTTTCGATGTGTTCGGTTACATTTTCTAGAAGTTCTTGGGTGATTTCAAATGCCATATTTTGCAATTTTAGTCGATAATTTAAATATTCGGAAGGTTTAAATTCTGAATAGTAAGTTTTGTTTTGAATACTCTTTAGTTACTGTCGTCAGCAATTTTTTGAGTCAACTCTATAAATCGGTTTACCGATAATTGTTCGGGACGCATTGTAAAGATAGGGTCTTCTTTTAAAGAGTCAGAAATATTAAAGGATTTTAGGCTAGAACGCAACATTTTTCTTCTTTGATTAAAAGATGTTTTTACGACTCTGAAAAATAACTTTTCATCAACAGGTAACGTATAATTTTCTTTTCTGATAAGTCTTATAACACCTGAATCTACTTTTGGCGGCGGATTAAAAACGGTTGGCGGAACCGTAAATAAATATTCTACATCATAAAAAGCTTGTGTTAAGACAGACATGATTCCGTAAACTTTACTTCCTTCTTTTTCTGCAATTCTTTTGGCTACTTCTTTTTGAAACATTCCTGCAAATTCAGGAACAAATTCTCTATTTTCTATAGCTTTAAATACAATTTGAGTAGAAATATTATAGGGAAAGTTACCAATAATAGCTACTTGCTTTTCTTTAAAAATATCTACAATATTCTTTTTTAGAAAATCACCTTCAAGAATTTCGAACTTTTTAGCAGTGGTATCCAACTTAATATGTTCTAACGGAAAAGTATCTTTTAAATAGGCAACCGAATCATAATCGAGCTCCATTACCGTAATTTTTGGTTTTTTTTCTAATAAGTATTTCGTTAAAACACCCATTCCAGGACCAATTTCTAATACATCATCATATCCATTTTCGGTTAATGCATCCGCTATTTTTTTAGCAATATCTTCATCGGTTAAAAAATGCTGTCCTAAATGTTTTTTTGCTCTTACTGTCATAGTTTGTTATGATAAAAGATTTTGATTGTCGGTAATAACCAATATTTACGTCAACCTGAAGTTGCTTCAGGTACTTAACAAAACATACTGTTTATTATAAAAATGTGATTCTGAAATAAATTCAGAATAACGTGCTGATATTATGTTATAATTAAAACAGATGCTGATTTAAAAATACTAGTAACAAGAGTAAATAAAAATCCTTGTATTGCTATTTTTTAATTAATTATTTCTCGGATTTTTGAATACCGAATGTTATGATTGATGTTGCTACGCCAAAACCACTTAAAAACCACCAATGGTTTCCCAAGGTTCGGTTCCGTATGTGCAGTAACCTATAATAACACCTAAAACAGTTAGAAAGATACCTGTAAATAATATTTTCTTTCTGTTTTTATAAATTTTCTGTTTCATGTTTAATTACTCGCTTCAACAGGAAAAAATTCATTTATTACTCGTAACTCGGTACGAAAAGCTAGCATTTTATCAGCAAACATTTTAATACTATCAGAACGTAGTTCATTAGCATCGTGTTTGTAATAATCGTCTAAATCTTCACGTGTTTTTGCCGTATATTGTACAGAGTATGTTATTCCGCCCATTTCTTCCTCAACTAAAACTTGTGTTAATTTTGCACTTAAAAAACGACCAGTAGCCAAAACTTTAGGGATGTGGTTTTTTATCCAAACAATCCATTTGTCATGCACACTCTCGTCAATACTTATAGTTACGTTATATATATACATTTTGTTATTTAATGTAAAGATGTAGCAATTATATTTTGCAACAATAAATGTTGCATTAACTTATTGATACATAGGTTAATTAATTTGGTCACCTCTTAGTTTTCTAAACTTTTTACGAGCATCAACTAAATAGATGCTAGAAGCGTGGTCAAAAATAATCTTTTGATAGTATTCTTTAGCCTTTTCGAGGTTATTTAATTTTATATTGTATAATTCTGCTAATTGATAATACGTATCATCAACATAAATTCCTTTTTTATCTAAAGTGATTATTTTATTAAAGCTTAAAATGGCTTCATCGTATTTTTGTTGTTTTACAAAAAGTTTAGCTTGTTTAAACAATGCTTCATCTTCAATAGGTTGGCCTTTGTATTTTGTAATAATCTCGTTTAAAATAGTAATCGCTTCGTTATCTTTATTTTGAAAGGCTAACAAGTCGGCTTTAGCATATTCTTTTAAGCCTGAGGGAATACTATCTTTTGGTTCGTTATCAGAAATTGTTAAAAATAAATTTGCGGCATCGTTAGCAATTAATTGCGTGGCTGAACCTTTTAAAACTTTTAACTGTGCTTTTGCCCATTTAAAATCATGTTTAAAATAAGAGGTTTGTGCAACTTTAAATCGTGCTTCTTGCCCTAAAAAATGATTTTTAAATTTTGTTTGAACTTGAGAAAAATAAATTAATGCCTTGTTAAACTTATTAGTATATACTAAAACCTCGCCTAGTTTAAGTTTTACCATTGCTTTTGTAAACCTAGAACTCGTAAAAGTCATTGCTTTTTCTAAAATTTTAGAAGCTTCTTCAGGATTGTTTTTGGTAAATGTTACGTAATTAGCATAGGCTATTTGTGTACGAAAGGTGAGTTTATTAATTCCGTATTCATCAAATACTTCTTTAAAGCGAATGTCAACATCCGTTTGTTTTGTTTCAATAGCTATTTTTAAATTATTATTGATGGCATTAAACTTATCACTCGGATAATTGGTTTTTTCAATCATTAAATCGAAACATTCTTTTGCTGTTTCGTAATCTTCATTATCTAGCGCTATTTTACCTAATTCAGCAATTTTGCCTAAATTATCAGCATCTCTGGCTAGTAATGCTTTGTGCTGAATAAGTGCTTTATTGTATTGTTTTTGCTTAACAAATAGCCAGGATAATAAATCGTTCCAAATATTTTTTGGATTGCTAATTGATTTTCTCAGCAATGCTTTTTTAAATAAAATATTGTTTTCATTTTCGGCATCATCATTAATATATCGGCTTGTAAAACGCTTTACGTTGTTAAGGTAACTTTCGTTTTTATCAACCAAATCAACATACGATTCAAACATTTTAGAGAAGTTTCCTTTTTCACCATAAATTTGCGCTAATTGAAATCCGTAATTCGCATCTGGATTATTTGCCATTACTTTTGTGTAGGCTTCAATAGCATAATCTAACTGATTATAATTTTTAAAAAGGCTTGCAATAATATTACCATAAGTACTTCTGTTATCTAAAGATTTAAGAGCAATTTTATATTGTTTATCGGCTTCGATATCATTTTGTTGTCGTTCGAAATTATAACCTCTAATAACATTTAGGTAGCTTAAACTTGGTCTTTCATTTAGTTCTTTTGATAATAAAACTTCAGCGTTCATAAACTGATCTGTTTCTTGGTAACAGGTTACGAGTCTTTTTAGATAAGTGGTGTTATACGGACTTTTATCGTGTAGTTTCTTGTAGAGCTGAATTGCTTTTTCATATTCATTATTTCTAAAATAATTTTCAGCAACAATAAATTCGTTTTGTTGTGCGTAACAAAATAAACTAAAAATCAGTAAATTAAATAGAATAACAGCTTTTCTCATCAATCAAAAATACAGAACAATATTGTTAAATTTATACTAAAAGGCTTCCTTTTTTTGAAAGTCTTGTAACATTTTGGCACGAACTTTGTCTTACTGATAATAACACCAAACAATTTATACTATGAAAAACTTTAACACACAATATCAGGTAGCAAAGAACAATGCAAATGAGTTTATGAATAACGGACAAATAACAAAGTATTTTGAAGCGTTATTAGAAATGAATAAATACAAAAGGTTAATGGTCGCTGTGGTTGCCAACTAAAGATATAAAATTAATTCATTTTGAAGGGTGGATTACTAAAAATGCCAAGTTTCTTGATTGAAACTTGGCATTTTTTATTTTTATACGAGTCGATTTTTATTTAATCAATCATATCAAAACCACAATAAGGAACTAATACCTCAGGAATTTTAATTCCGTCAGCAGTTTGATAGTTTTCTAAAATTCCCGCTAAAACTCTAGGTAACGCTAAAGAACTTCCGTTTAATGTATGAACAAACTGACTTTTACCATCTTTGTTCTTAAAACGTAATTTTAAACGATTTGCTTGGTATGTTTCAAAATTTGAAGCCGAACTAATTTCTAACCAACGCTCTTGCGCTGTTGAATATAATTCGAAATCGAAAGTTAAAGCTGATGTAAAACCAGTATCACCACCACACAAACGTAAAATACGGTATGGTAATTTTAAATCACGTAAAATATCTTTAATATGTTCTACCATTCCGCTTAAAGCGTGGTAAGAATTATCAGGATGCTCTACACGTACAATTTCTACTTTATCGAATTGATGTAAACGATTTAAACCACGAACATGTGCACCATAACTACCTGCTTCACGACGAAAACAAGGAGTATAACCAGTATATTTAATTGGTAAATCAGCTTCCTTAACCAAATCATTTCTATGAATGTTGGTAATTGGCACTTCACCGGTAGGAATTAAATATAAATCATCAATAGTTGAATGATACATTTGTCCTTCTTTATCTGGTAACTGACCCGTTGCAATTCCTGAGGCTTCATTTACCAAATGCGGAACTTGTACTTCTTTATAACCCGCATCTGTATTTTTATCTAAAAAATAGTTGATTAACGCACGTTGTAAACGAGCTCCTTTTCCTTTATAAACAGGAAAACCAGCACCAGCAATTTTGGTTCCTAATTCAAAATCGATAATATCATATTTCTTAGCTAATTCCCAATGAGGTAATGCATTTTCTCCTAATTCGGGAATTATTCCTTCACTAAAAATTTTCTCATTATCTTCTTCACTTTTCCCTGCTTTTACAGAAGCGTGAGGAATATTCGGAATTGTATATAATAATTCTTGTAATGTATCTGCAGCAGTATTTAACGCTTCCGTTAATTGCTTAGATTGTTCTTTTAACTGACCAGTTTTTTCTTTTAATAAGTTCGCTTTCTGAACTTCACCAGATTTAAAAAGACCACCAATTTCTTTGGAGATTTTGTTAGATTCAGCTAATATATTATCTAAAGAAACTTGTGTAGCTCTACGAGTTTCATCAGAAGTTAATACTTCATTAATAATTGCTTCGGCATTGGCAAAATTACGTTTTGCTAATCCGTCTAAAACAGCTTGTTTGTTTTCTCTAATAAACTGAACCTGTAACATCTTTTTAAATTTTTAAGAATAGCAAAGATATAAGAAGCGGTAGACTCTGGCAATGCTAACGACTAATTGTTTTTAAGGTAGGTTTGTGAGGTTTCTTTGTCTTTTTTTAGTTGGATAACTAAATCATTTACCGAATCGAATTTTTGTTCATCTCTTAAAAAGTAAAGTAACCCTACGGTAAGATTCTCATTATATAAATCGGCATTAAAATCAAAAAAATGAACCTCAATTGTTTGATGATCTCCATTAACGGTAGGTCGGTTGCCGATGTTCATCATTCCGAAAATAGTTATGTTTTTAAGAATAGATTTTACAACATAAACACCTGTTTTAGGTATCAGTTTATAATCTTCTGAAACATCAATATTAGCGGTAGGAAACCCTATTGTGCCTCCTAGTTTTTTTCCGTTAACTACTTTTCCTGTTAGAGAGAAGTTATAACCTAAATAATTATTGGCTGTTTTTAAATGTCCGTTAGTTAGTGCTTTTCTAATTTTGGTTGAACTTACCGAAACCTCGTCGATGTCTTGCGCAGGAATTTCTTGTACCGTAAAATCATATAAATGAGAATACTCTGTTAATTGCTCTATATTTCCTTCTCTATTTTTGCCAAAATGATGATCGTAGCCAATAATTAGTTTAGAAGTATTTAATTGATTTACCAAAACATCACGAACAAAATCTAACGCAGTAAGTCTCGAAAATTCTTTACTAAAAGGATGAATTATTAAGTAATCTAATCCTAACTGCTCAAGATGCGCAGCACGTTCATCAATCGTATTAATTAATTTGATAGACACATCTTTTTGTAAGACCATCCGCGGATGCGGAAAAAAAGTTAATAAAACCGATTTTTTATTAGTTGATTTAGCCTCGTCAATTAATTCCTTGATAATTTTTTGATGTCCAATATGAACGCCATCAAAAGTACCAATGGTTACTATTGTTTTTTGAGTAGTAGTAAAATCAAAAATAGAGTGTATTATTTCCAAGTTAAGTACGTGTTTATGCAAAAATACAATTTGTAAAAATATGTTAAATCATGATTACAGAAAAATTAGTAAAATTAAGAAATGTTTAAAAATTAGACATTAATTAGTGTAATTTGATAAAAAGAAGGTTAAATATTTCATAAATAAAAAAAAATTGTATTTTCGCTACAGTTAACAAATTATTATACATTATGATGAAAAAACTATTACTTGTTGCATTTGTACTATTTGGTACAATGACAATTGTTGCTCAGACTACCATAACTGGTAAGGTCAATGACGCATCTCTTGGAGAAGGACTACCAGGAGCAAACATTAAAGTTTTAAGAAAATCTGTGGGAACATCTACTGATTTCGATGGAAAATTTACAATGACAGTTACAGATACTCCGCCTTTTACAATAGAGGTTTCTTCATTAGGGTATCAGTCAAAAAATGTTGAAATAACTAAAAACAACCAAGTTGTTGAAGTTAGCTTAACAGAAAATGCTACTTCTTTAGACGAAGTTGTAGTTTCTGCTTCTAGAACGCCAGAGCGTATTATGGAATCTCCAGTTACGGTTGAAAGAATGGATGCTAGAGCGATTAGAAATACCTCTTCTCCTTCTTTTTATGACGGATTAGAGAACTTAAAAGGAGTAGATATTAACTCTAACAGTTTAACTTTTAAATCTGTAAATACACGTGGATTTGCAACTTTTGCAAACGAACGTTTCATGCAATTAGTTGATGGGATGGATAACTCATCTCCTGCATTAAACTTTGCTTTAGGTAACCTTTTAGGGATGTCTGAATTAGATGTAAAAACAGTAGAGTTATTACCAGGAGCATCTTCAGCATTATATGGTGCAAATGCTTTTAATGGTATTATGTTTATGACAAGTAAAAGCCCTTTTAATGATCAAGGGATTAGTTATGTTATAAAGTCGGGTATGACAAGCCAAAAAGCTGCAGGTGATAATACTTTTTACGATACAAGTATTCGTATGGCACACGTTTTTAGTGATAAATTTGCTGCAAAAGCAACATTATCTTACTTGAAAGGTGAAGAATGGCATGCAACTGATTATAGAGATGAAACAGATTTAACTTCTTTAGACCATACTACAAACCCTAATTATAATGGGTTAAATGTATATGGTGATGAGGTTTCTCAAAATATGCAATCTGTAGGAAATAAATTAGTTGATGCAGGTGTTTTACCAGCAGCTTTATTACCTTTTCTTCCTGCAAATCAATCTGTAAGTAGAACAGGGTATAACGATGTTGATTTAATGACAAACGAAGCGAAGAGTGTAAAGTTTGGAGGATCTTTACATTATAGACCTTGGGGTAACGATCGTTTAGAGATTATATGGAACTCTAAGTACGGTACAGGTAACACAATTTATCAAGGGCAAAATAGGTATAACATCCAAAACTTTTTTATGGAACAACATAAATTAGAGTTTAAAGGAAAAAGCTTTATGGTTCGTGGTTATATGACTAAAGAAGATGCAGGAGATTCTTATGATACTCGTTTTGCAGGTATTAATATTAACAGAGCTTGGAAAGGAGATT
Source organism: Tenacibaculum sp. AHE14PA (assembly GCF_019278465.1). Classification (GTDB taxonomy): domain Bacteria; phylum Bacteroidota; class Bacteroidia; order Flavobacteriales; family Flavobacteriaceae; genus Polaribacter; species Polaribacter bernardetii. The sequence continues at coordinate 2,459,876 of NZ_CP058983.1, forward strand.
CTCAATGGTTTGGTGAATATGTAGGTGCCTATGCTCAAGCAATGGCAGGTTTAATCCCTGGTGTACCAGCAGGAAGCACTAATGTAGCTCACTCTGTAGCAAGGTCTCAAGCTGATATGGGAAGATACGAACCAGGTTCAAGTGCTTTTAATTCAACTTTTGAAAAGGTTAAGCAAGATCCTTCTTTAGCAACAGGATCTAAATTTCAAGATCAAACAAAACTATATCATGTAGATGCAAACTTAAATTTACAAGATTATATTAGTTGGGCTGAGGTGCAACTAGGAGGTTCTTACAGACAATATATATTAAACTCAGGAGGTACAATCTTTACAGATTACGATGGTACTATCGATTATGATGAATTTGGATTATATACACAAGTTCAAAAGAAGTTTTTAGAAGATGATCGTTTAAAAGTTACAGCTTCTGCTCGTTATGACAAAGCTCAAAACTTTGATGGAAATGTATCACCTCGTTTATCATTATCATATGCTGTTGGAGAAGATAAAAATCATAACTTTAGAGCATCTGTACAAACAGGTTTCAGAAACCCTACAACACAAGATCAATATATTGGTTTAGATGCTGGTAATGGTATTTTATTAGGTACAGCTCCAGATAACATTGATAGATATACTTCAAATCCATTTGATTTAGGAATAAACCCAGGTTTAACAGGGTATATTAATGGAACCACTGGTTCTATGATAGGTTCTACAGGTACTTTAACAGGGAGAATGGCTTATGAGAACTCTTGGACAGAGGCTTCAATTGGAGCATTTCAAGCAACTGGAAACCCAGCAGATTTAAAGAAGTCTGATGTAGAGTTTGTAAAGCCAGAACATGTAACTGCTTTTGAAGTAGGGTATAGAGGTGTTGTAAACGAAATTGCTATTGATTTAAATGTTTATTACAATAAATATAAAGATTTTATTGCTGCTGAAAACGTAGTAGCGCCATTGTATGGAAATGTAAATTTATCTGATCAAGTAGACTTAACTCCATTAGGAGGGGCTGCAGGTACACCAATTAGTTTAGTTGCATTACAAAATGGAGATTTTAAAGGTGTTTCTTTAGATAGTAACTCTAAAGAAGATGTAAGTTCTTATGGAGCTACAATTGGTTTAAATACGAAAGTATTAAACGGATTCAACTTAGGTTTAAATTATACCTATTCTAAAATTGATATAAGCGAATCTTCTGATTTTGAGGCAGGTTTTAATACTCCAGAACACAAAGTTAAGTTTCAGTTTGGTAAAACAGATTTAATTGAAAACTTAGGTTTTAATGTAAATGTAAGATGGCAAGATGAATTTTTATGGGAATCTGCTTTCTACGATGGTATGGTAGATGCTAGAACTGTTGTAGATGCTCAAATTAGCTATAGAGTTCCTTCTATTAAATCAGCATTTAAAGTAGGAGCTGCTAATATTGGTGGTAAAGAATACTTTAGTGCGCCAGGTGTTGGGGCAACAGGTTCTCAATACTTTGTTTCTTGGACAATCAATAACTAAGAATAATTTTATGTAACCTAATTATAGTGTTACAGATCCATAAACTAAAAAGGCTTCATTTATAAAATGAAGCCTTTTTTTATTCGTTACTATTATCAATCCATTCTTTTATCTTTTGATCATTGATAATATATTTTTTGTATTTGTTATCTCTATACCTGTAATAAATAAACACAGGCATTAATATAAAAGCCATATACATAACGCCTAAACCCATTATAATTTGTGCTTTTGGATGTTCTGAGTTTAGTAGATAAGCTCCAACAGCCATCCAACATAAAAAGATAATAAATAAAATTCGTATTAAAATTTTCATTATTGATGAATTTAATTGCTGTAAAAATAAAAATCCTAAACGTATTGTTTAGGATTTTCTTATTGAAATTTTAAAAGAAATAAAAATTACATTTTTTGTAACCAGTTTCTTACATCTACTTCTTGTTTTATAATTGCTGATAATTCAGAAATTTTAACACGTTTTTGCTCCATCGTATCTCTATGACGAATCGTAACACTATCGTCATTTAAAGTATCATGATCAACAGTAATACAGAAAGGTGTACCATTAGCATCTTGACGACGGTAACGACGCCCTACGGCATCTTTTTCATCATAAGACACATTAAAATCCCACTTTAAATCTTCCATTATTTTACGAGCAACTTCTGGTAAACCATCTTTTTTAACCAATGGTAAAATAGCAGCTTTTACAGGTGCTAAAATAGCAGGTAATTTTAATACAGTTCTTGTAGTACCGTTTTCTAATTCTTCTTCTTGCAAAGAATTAGAGAATACGGCTAAAAACATTCTATCTAATCCGATAGAAGTTTCTACTACATAAGGTGTATAACTTTTGTTTTCTTCGTGATCGAAATATTGTAATTTCTTACCTGAATGTTCTTCGTGTGCTTTTAAATCGAAATCGGTACGAGAGTGAATTCCTTCTAATTCTTTAAATCCGAAAGGAAATTTAAACTCAATATCAGCAGCATTGTCTGCATAATGAGCTAATTTTTCATGATCATGAAAACGGTAGTTTTCAGCGCCCATGCCTAATGATAAGTGCCATTTTAAACGCGTTTCTTTCCATTTGTTATACCATTCTGTTTGAGTTCCTGGTTTTACGAAAAATTGCATCTCCATTTGCTCAAATTCACGCATTCTAAATATAAACTGACGTGCAACAATTTCGTTACGAAAAGCTTTACCGGTTTGTGCAATTCCGAAAGGAATTTTCATTCTACCAGTTTTTTGCACGTTTAAGAAGTTTACAAAAATTCCCTGTGCAGTTTCAGGACGTAAATATAAATCCATTGCGCTTTCTGCAGAGGCTCCTAGTTTTGTTCCAAACATTAAGTTAAATTGTTTAACTTCTGTCCAGTTTTTAGAACCCGTTAATGGATCTGCAATTTCTAACTCTTCAATTAATAATTTTACGTCAGCTAAATCTTCTTTTTCTAAAGATTTACCTAAACGAGATAAAATAGTATTTATTTTTTCTTGATATCCTAAAACACGGCCATTGGTAGCAATAAATTCTTCTTTGTTAAAGGCATCACCAAAACGTTTAGCTGCTTTCTTAACTTCTTTTTCAATTTTACCTTCAATTTTAAGACAGTAGTCTTCTACTAAAACATCTGCTCTATATCTTTTTTTAGAATCTTTATTATCAATTAAAGGATCGTTAAAGGCATCTACATGGCCTGAAGCTTTCCAAGTGGTTGGATGCATTAAGATAGACGCATCAATACCAACAATATTTTCGTGCATTTGCACCATTGCTTTCCACCAATAATCTCTAATATTTTTCTTTAGCTCAACTCCGTTTTGAGCATAGTCATATACCGCACTTAGCCCGTCATAAATTTCAGATGATTGAAATACATAACCGTATTCTTTTGCGTGCGATAATACTTTTCTAAATTGATCTTCTTGTTTTGCCATAATGCAAAAATAAAATAAGGATTTTAACTAATACTATTCTAAATGAAAAAAGTGAAGAATTAAATGAATTCTTCACTTTTAATAATATTTTTAGGTGTTTTATTTTAAGTTTACGGTGGTAGCGCCAGAATAAACACCGTCTACAAAAGCACTTACAGTGTATTCTCCTTTGTTAATATCGTCTCTGTTCACCAAAATAAGTGAAACAAGGCTTAATCGGTCATTGTTGTAGTTAATTTCAATTGAATCGGAATATTGAATTTTACCACCATCTTTTAAATTGGTAATTCCTTTTGGAGCAATCACATTTTTGTTTTTATCTATAATTTGAATATAAACAGACTTCTCACCAGCGTATGCTACTACATTTTTTAATAAATCGAAGTTTACTTTAAAAGCATCAGTTCTGTTTGATCTAGATGTAGATGTTAATTTTCCACTGCTACGTTCTTTTAAAGTTTCAACTTTAACGGTACTTGTTTTTATGACTCCACCAATAGCAATTTTAGTTTCAAGAGTTTTTTGCTTTTCTTCTAATTCTATATTTTTTTCTGTTAAAGAAGTATTTATTGATTCTTTTTGAAGCAAAATTTCATTAGTAATTATATTTTCTTGAGATAATACTTGGTTGGCAGTACTAAGAGAGTCTACTTTTACAAATAGGTTTCGGTTTTCACGTTCTAAGCTGCTAATTTTTTTTCTGTATTTTCTGATCAAGCTATACTTATCTATCTGTAGGTTTTTAATTGAATCACGTAAATTGTTCATCTTAACAATTTCAACTCTCAATCTTGTAGAAAGGCGTTTTTTACGAACAATAACATCCGTATAATCTTTAATCATTTCATCTAATTCTTTTTCTAGATCAGCTTTTTCCTGTTCAAAGACTTCTTGAAGGTTGTTGTATTGGTTAGATTTTTGTAAAGAATAGATTGTTAGAAATAAAGTAAGTGCTAAGAGCGCTACAATTAATATACTTCTTCTTTTTTTTGGGGTCATAATAAAGGGGATTAAAGTAAGGGGTTATTAATTTTATTTAAGTTCTATAAGTGTGCTATTAGTAAAAACACCATCTATAAAAACATTTATTTTGTAAGAACCTTTATTTATCATATCACGATCTACATCGATGAATGAAATTACAGCTAATTGTTTATTGTTATATTTTGCTTTAAACTTATCGTTGCAAAGTATTTTTTCTTTATTTTTTAGTTTTACTTCTTGTGTAGGTGCAATAACTTTATCGTTATTTACAATTTGTATATAAATAGATTTTTCACCTGAACTAATGATATTATTTTCAAGTAAGTTAAACTCTATTTTAAAAGCATCTGTTTTACTAGAGTACGAGGTGGAGGTGTGTTTTCCACTACGTCTTTTTTTCATAGCGACTACTTTTATTGATGATGTTTCAATAATTTCAGCAATTGCAATTTTTTCTTTTAGTACTTTCTTTTCTAAATCTAGTGATTGGTTTTTATTTTTTAACCTTGTATATAAACCTTCTTTTTGAATTAGAATGTCTTTAACACTATCGTTTTTTGTTAATAATTGATTATTTACTGCATTAAGAGAATCTATATGAGCGAAAAGAATTTTATTCTGTTTTGCTAAACCAGAAATGCGTTTTCTATAAAGACGAAACAAACCATAGTCCGTGGTTTTTAAATTATTTATAGTGTCTCTAAGTTTAATTATTTTATGAAGCTTATCTCGTAAATTTAAAGAGATATCTTCTTTTTGATATATAGCATTCTCATAATTTTTTATAACGCTATTTAATTCAGACTCTAGCTCTATTTTTTCTAATTTAAAAACCTTTTTTAGTTCAGAATATTCACTAGCATTTTGGTAGGATAATAAGCCAATTGCAATTACTAATAGAAGTAAAAAAGCAATAAAGCCGTTATTCTTTATTTGGGAATTGATAATCATTTGGGGTATGAAGAACAATTAGGTGCGTTCGCGGGCTAATATACTATTTTTTACACAGTTGTAAATAAATGCTGGCGGAAAATTAAGCGGTTCAAAACTTAACTGAATATTATCTCCAAAAACACCTTTTAATTTTTTGTAATATGTAAGACTATATTGGTATTGTATGAATATACCTTTAGTATTTAAAAGCAGATAGCTTTCTTGTAAAATATTGTGTGAAACTTCTTTAGGTATAATAGTTAGAGGTAAGCTAGAAACAATGTAATTTACCTCATTATATCCTAGTTTTTTAATCTCTCCACGCATGTTTTCAGCAGAGGCTTTGATAACAATTAATTGAGGATGTTTAATCTTTTTTAATTCTTTATAAAAAGCATCATTAATTTCAAAACAAATTAAAACTGTGTTAGGTTCTATTTCGTTTAAAATAGTGTTTGTTATTGCACCGTTACCAGGACCTAATTCTATAATAACTTTAGCTGTAGAAAAATCAATTTCTCTAAGCATTTTCTTGGCTAAATATTTAGAGCTAGGAGCAACTGTACCAGATGTTTTGTAGTTTTTAACTGCTTCTTTAAAAAAATTAAATTTTTTACCCAAAATAATGTTTTATGATGTTTTTTGTATATTTCTACTAAAAGTGCTGGTAAAGATGCAATATTTAAAAGATATATTCTACTTATTTTATCCTAATTTATGTGTTAATTGTGCTGTAAATTTATTAGAAAGCGAAAAGTATTTATGTACATTTTGTAGTAATGAAATACCTATTATTGAAAATAATGAGTATGTAAATAGTACGCTTTTAGCTCCTTTTTATGGTAAAGTGCTAATTAATAATGTGCGTTGTTTTATGTATTATCAGAAACATGGAATTGCAAAAAAAATCATTCACGAGTTAAAATATAAGAATCAACCAGAAATAGGAGAGTTCATTGCTAATTGGTTTGGTAGTCAGTTAAAGGAATCTGCTATTTTTAAGGATGTTGATTATATTGTTCCAGTGCCACTACATAAAAAAAAGCTAAAGAAGAGAGGTTATAATCAACTTACGAAATTTGGAAAAACGTTAAGTAGTATTTTAAATATTGAATATGAAGAACAGATTTTAATTAAGTCATCCATAGCAAAAACACAAACATTTAAACATCGTTTTGAGCGCTTTTCAGATTCTAAAACAAAATTTAAGTTAACAGATTTTAAAGTTTTTGAAAACAAACATATTCTTTTAATAGATGACGTAATAACTACAGGTGCAACTTTAGTTGCTTGTTGTAATGAATTGTTAAAAGTAAAAAATATTACCATCAGTATAGCAACCATAGCGTATACTAAAAAAGGTTGATTTTCTTGCTGTTATTTTAGTACTTTTGATGTTGGAATTAAACAATCAATTTGTGAAAAATAAGTTATTATTTTTAGTCGTTTTTGTATCTATAATCATATTAAGTTGTGCTCGAAAAGGAAGACCCGAAGGTGGCCCGAAAGATGAAGATGCACCAATTATGATGACTGCGAATCCACCTTATGAAACGATTAATTTTGATAAAAAAAACATCAAAATTCAATTTAACGAATATATTGTTTTAAAAGATTTAACGAAACAGTTGGTGGTTTCTCCACCTTTAAAATACCCACCGGTAATTACACCGCAAGGAACACCAAGCAAGTCTATTAATATTAAAATTTTAGACACTTTAAGAACAAACACAACCTATACTTTTAATTTCGGAAACGCAGTTCAAGACAACAACGAAAATAACAAGTTAGAAAGTTTTAAGTATGTGTTTTCTACGGGAAATTATATCGATTCTTTAAAGATTAAAGGAGCAGTTTCGGGTTCGTTTAAAAAAGAGAAATTAAAAAATATATCGGTTTTATTATATCGATTAGATAGTACTTACAACGATTCGATTATCTACAAGGAAAAACCAAATTATGTGACTAGCACGTTAGATTCTACCAATTTTGAGTTTACCAATTTGCGTGACGGAAAGTATTTATTATTAGCATTAAAAGAAGCATCAAACGATTATCTTTTTAATAGTAAAACAGATGAAATAGGTTTTTATACTGATACCATTTCTTTACCAAAAGATACTTTGATAACCAGCCCGATTCGTCTTTTTAAAGAGTTACAACCGTATAAATTTAAAAGAGGAAAAGAAGTTGTAAAAGGTAAAATACAATTCGGTTATGAAGGAGAGAGAGAAGAAATGAAAATTGAGTTGCTGTCTGAAGTTTCAGAAACGTTTAAGTCGTTTTCTGAGTTCGAAAAAGATAAAGACACGCTTAATTATTGGTTTACACCTGTGGCACAAGATTCTTTAAACTTTATAGTTAGCAATAAGAAATTTATAGATACTGTTACTGTTAGTTTGCGTAAAAATAAAATAGATTCTTTAAATGTGTCATCAACTGTAGGTATAAATTTGCATTTAAATGATACCATATTTTTAAATACTAATAATCCAATTGTTTCATTAGATAAATCTAAATTTTCATTAGTAGATAAGGATACAGTGAATGTAGATTTTGAAGTAAAAAAGCAAACGATAAATAAGTTGGCTGTTTTGTTTAAGAAAACGCCTAAAATGAATTATAAATTTAATGTTTTACCGAAAGGAATTATCGATTTATATGAAACAACAAACGATACATTAAACTATCAATTTAAAACACTTACTATTGAAGATTATGGAAGCATAATTTTAGAGGTAAAAAAAGAAACAGAACACCCAGTTATAATTCAACTTTTAAGTAATAAAAAAATTGTAAAAACAAGGTATATTTCAACTTCTCAAAAAATCGAATTCAACTTACTAGAACCTAAAGAATATACCGTTAGAGCAATTATTGATAAAAACAATAACCATGTTTGGGATACCGGTAATTTCTTATCAAGAAAGCAACCAGAACAAGTAATTTACTTTGAAACAGTTTTTAAACTTAGAGCAAATTGGATTCAGAATGAAGAGTTTGTTATTAAGTAATTATATGAGGTAAATAATGACATATTTTTTATAATTTTATAAAAAAAGCTATGTCAAAACTTTTGTCAAATTTACCAATTGAAAATTTATCGGCAGAAAACGATTATATAGGTATTATAGAGAAAGGAGATTTAATAAAATCTTTTTTTCTTAGTAATAAGAATGAGTTTTCAGAAATTAAATTTTTTTCAATATATGGCGATTGGGGAAGCGGTAAGAGTACTTTAATGAAATACCTTGAAAAAGAATTAAAAGGGTCTTTTAATTCTTTTTTCTTTGAAGCTTGGCAATTTGAGAGTGATGCTAATTTAGCGAATTCACTTTTAGAGTTTTTGGCTAAAAAATCTAACACCAAGGTTGATGATTTTTTTAAAAACGGAAGCAAACTATTAGAAGGTTTTGCAAAATCTGTAACTTTTAAAACTTCTTTTGCAAATTTTAGTGCTAAAGAAATGCTTGATCATGTCGATAATCAAACCTTTTTTGAGTTAAAAGAACGGTTTTCTAAAGATTTTATTAATTGGGAAACTCAAATTACTAAAAGAGAAAAAGCACCAAAATATAATATTGTTTTTATTGATGACTTAGATAGATGCGAGCCTGAAAATGTATTGAATTTGCTGTCAGCAATTAAATTATTCTTCACCTTTGGTAAAAAAACAATTTTCTTATGTGGTATTGATAAAAAAGCGGTTACAGAAGCGGTAAAAACTAAATACGGAGCAGTTGTTAAGGCAAATGAATATTTAGAAAAAATTTTTGACATTTCTTTTTCAATGCCAGAGTATGCAGATGTTTCAAAACTCGTTAACCAGTATTTTGATAATTCTGAAAAAGTAAAAAACGAAAATTTAAGTGATTTAATAAATACTTTTTTTGAGAGGATTCATTTTCAAAACCCAAGAAGAATAAAGAAAATTCTTAATAAATACTTAATTATTAATAGACTAAAAGAAAGTGATGTGTCAGGTAGTTTAACCTTGCCAAATATTATTCAGAATAACTCAGGAACTCTTTTCGAAACTTATTTGACTTTATACTTGCTAATTTTAAAGGAATTTGAGCCAAAGAATTACAAATTGTTATTTAATTTCAGTGCAAAAAGAGTAAAATACAATGAAGCTTTAAGGAAAAATTATAATTCAGGCAATGAACTTAAACTTGCTTCTGCAAGTATTTTTAACCACGTAGATGAGAAATTAATTAATTCTAAAATTAGTGTTTTAAGTAGTGGTAAACTTAAGGATATAATTTACACTTTTTCTCCACCAAAAGTTGACAATATGAAATCCCTTGCCTTTAGCAGAATAGATAATTATTTAGAAGACTTTAATATTTTGAATAAAAGTTACGAGTATTATTTTACACTATTCATATTTCAGAATGAAAATTTATTAAATAATAATCCAGAATCGGAATACACTTTATTGGATTATAAAAAAATGATAGCTAACTTAATCTAATAATTACTCATCATAAGACGTTGCACTAGGGCAGAATAATAATTCGGTTGGATTGTCGATATCATATAAATATTGATAACTCCTTGAGTCTTTATTGCAATAAGGTTCTATCAGTTTTAGCATCGTATTAAATCCGTTTAAAGTTAATACGCAGAAAAACGTTTCACTGTCTTTCGTAAGTATTCCTTCGTCAGATTTAAACAAACCGAAAATTAAATTACAATTACGAGGTTCTATGAAGTCAACTTCAGCTAAATCTAATTTTTGTCTTTTTTCAACAATAGTTTCTTTAATTAAATCCCTAAATTTAATCGCCTCGGTTTTGTCGAAATTGTATAAACGAACAACATGTTCATCAAAACCATTTACATTTTCTATATAATCTAACTCCATCTTCTTTCTTAATTAATGTGCTTGTAGCCAATTTTCTCCTTCACCAATTTCAACATCTAAAGGAACAGCCATTTTAAAGGCATTTTCCATTTCTTCCTTAATTATTGGTTTAATAATTTCTAACTCGTCTTTATGCGCATCAAAAACCAATTCATCATGCACTTGTAATAGCATTTTCGATTTAAAACCTTCTTTTTTAAATCGATTGTAAATGTTAATCATGGCTAATTTAATAATATCGGCAGCACTTCCTTGTATAGGCGCATTTACTGCGTTACGTTCTGCAGCACCACGAACAATAGCATTTTGAGAATTGATGTTTTTTAAATACCTACGACGGTTTAAAACGGTTTCTACATAGCCGTTTTCACGAGCAAAATCTACTTGTGCTGCCATGTAATTACGTAATTTAGGATACGTTTCATAATAGGTATCAATTAATGCTTTCGCTTCTTTACGAGATAAGTCGGTTTGATTACTTAATCCGAAGGCAGAAACACCATATACGATTCCAAAATTTACTGTTTTTGCATTGCTTCGCTGTTCGCGAGTAACTTCACTTAACGGAACATTAAAAACTTTTGCAGCGGTAGAATCGTGAATATCTTCGCCATTTTTAAAGGCTTCAATCATGGTTTCTTCTTCACTTAAAGCAGCAATAATTCGCAATTCAATTTGAGAATAATCCGCAGCAACTAATACATGGTTTTCATCTCTAGGAATAAAAGCTTTACGAACCTCTTGTCCGCGTTTTGTACGAATAGGAATGTTTTGTAAGTTCGGGTTATTAGAACTCAATCTTCCTGTTGCCGCAACTGCTTGCGCGTATGAAGTATGAATACGACCGGTTTTAGTGTTTATCTCATTTGGTAAAGCATCTACATAAGTGCTTTGTAATTTTTTATACTGACGATATTCTTGAATATCTCTAATAATTTGATGCTCTTTTGCTAAGAAAGATAACACATCTTCGGCAGTAGAATATTGCCCTGTTTTTGTCTTTTTAGGCTTCTCTACCAATTGCATATTTTCAAACAAAACAATACCCAATTGTTTTGGTGAAGCAATGTTAAACTCTTCGCCGGCTTGCTCGTAAATACTTTTTTCTAAACGTTCAATATCGTTTGCTAAATCAACCGAAAGCTCTTTTAAGAAAGGAATATTTAAGTTGATTCCCTCTATTTCCATAGCTGTTAAAACCGAAACTAACGGAGTCTCAATCGTGTTAAATAATTTAGTAACGTTTCCGCTTTCTAATTCATTGGTAAAATGTTCTTTTAACTGCAAAGTAATATCGGCATCTTCAACGGCATATTCGGTTTGTTTAGCAGTATCAACAGTTCGCATAGAAAGTTGATTTTTCCCTTTTTTACCAATCAATTCTGTAATAGGAACAGGCTGATAATTTAAATAGGTTTCTGCTAAAATATCCATTCCGTGTCGCATATCAGGGTTTATTAGATAATGCGCAATCATGGTGTCAAATAATTTTCCTTTTACAGGAATATTGTAGTTTGATAAAACTTTGATGTCATATTTTAAATTATGACCAATTTTTTCAATCGTTGATGTTTCAAAAAAAGCACGAAATTCTTCTAAAATTGCAGCTGTTTCTTCTTGATCTTCTGGAAAAGAAACATAATATCCTTTGCCAATTTCCCAAGAAAAAGAAATCCCGATTAATTCAACTTCTAGCGCTTTTAAACCTGTAGTTTCTGTATCAAAACAAACAGATTCTTGTTGCATTAACTTGTTTAATAATAGCTTTCTTGATAAAGGAGAGTTTACATGCTGATAAAGATGCTTGGTGTTGTTAATGTTTCTGTAACCAGAAGCAATTTCAACCTCGGTAATAGTTCCGGCACCCGGAGCAGCAAATAAATCGAATTGTCCAGCAGTACTTTTATCAGCTACTTTTTTTGGTTTGGCAGCTGTTTTTTCATCTTTTTTTACTTCGGATGTATTTTCGGTAACCCCAAAAGCTTTTAAGAAATTATCAGTTAAACGACGGAACTCTAAATTGGTGAAAATTTCTTTAGTTGCTTCGATATTTGGTTGGCACATTTCAAAATCTTCCTGATGAAATTCAACAGGAACATCCAACATAATCGTTGCTAATTCTTTTGATAAAATTCCAAGTTCGGCATTCGCTTCTACTTTTTCTTTCATTTTACCTTTTAAATCTGCTGTGTTTGCAAGCAGATTTTCCATTGAGCCATATTTTGCTAAAAACTTCTTAGCTGTTTTTTCACCAACACCAGGTAATCCGGGAATATTATCAACAGAATCTCCCATCATTCCTAAGAAATCAATCACTTGTTCTGGTCTTTCTACGCCAAATTTCTCTTGTACTTCGGGTATTCCCCAAGTTTCATACCCACCACCAAAACGTGGTCGATACATAAAAATATTTTCAGAAACTAATTGTGCAAAATCCTTATCGGGCGTTACCATATAGGTTTTATAACCTTCTTTTTCGGCTTTTTTAGCTAAAGTTCCAATAATATCATCGGCTTCATATCCTGTTTTTATAATAGCAGGAATATTCATTGCTTTTAAAATTTCTTCGATATACGGTACTGCAATTTTTATCGCCTCTGGCGTTTCTTGTCTGTTCGCTTTATACTCAGGAAAAGCATCCACTCTGGCAACCGATCCACCGCGATCAAAACATACTGCTAAATGATCTGGGCGTTCACGTTTTATAACATCTAATAACGAATTTGTAAAACCCAAAATTGCAGAAACATCCATTCCTTTCGAGTTAATTCGGGGGTTTTTTATAAAAGCGTAATATCCTCTAAATATTAATGCGAAAGCATCTAGTAAAAAAAGTCGTTTTTGATCTGCCATTTGTTTCTATAATTGAAGATTGTAAAACTACGAAACTTTAACAAGATGTTAAAAATTGATTTTCAATAATCAACCTATCTTTGTTCGACTTTTAAAAAAAATAAACATGTCTCGTTGGTTGCTATCAATTATAATTATTTCATTACTTATTGTTGCTTTTGAAGCCTATGCTTTTCAGGCAGTTAAGACCATAACAAAGAATAAATTTATTCGTTATGGATGGCTACTTTTAGGTTTGTTAGCGTATGTTAACTTTTTTTACGTGGTGTTTTCTTCGGATAGAAGCTCGGGGCAAACCCCGCAATTTCAAATGGCGGTAGGAGCGCTTTTGGTAGTGTTATTACCTAAGTTGTTTATTTTGATATTTATGATTGGTGAAGATGTAGTTCGGTTGATAGGAAAGGGAATTTCTTTTTTATCATCAAACGAAACAAAACCTTTAGCGGGCAGGAGGGCTTTTGTGGCTAAACTAGCTTTGGGTATTGCTGCGATTCCGTTTGCTAGTATATTGTATGGTATTTTTAGAGGTAAGTACAATTATAAAGTGATAAAATATCAATTGTCGTTTAAAGATTTGCCAGAAGCTTTTGACGGATTTACAATTACACACATAACAGATATACATTCGGGTAGTTTTACGAATAAAGAAGAAATATCTTATGGTGTTGATTTAATTAACGAACAAAAATCAGATATGATTTTATTTACAGGAGATCTTGTAAATAATTTTGCTTACGAAATGGATGAATGGATTGATGTTTTTAAGAAAATAGCTGCTCCTGTTGGTAAATATGCTGTTTTAGGAAATCATGATTACGGAGATTATTCTAAATGGAAAACTGAGGAAGATAAGGCTGAAAATTTTAATGCGATAAAAGAACTGCATCCGAAAATTGGGTTCGATTTATTACTGAATGAAAATAAATATATAGAAAAAGACGGACAAAGAATAGCCTTGGTTGGTGTAGAAAATTGGGGAAAAGGTTTCAATCAAAAAGGAGATCTTAAAAAAGCATCCGAAGGAATAAAGAAAGAAGATTTTAAAATCTTAATGAGCCACGACCCGAGTCATTGGGAATATAAGGTGAAAAAAGACGATTTTAACTATCAGTTAACTTTAAGTGGACATACGCATGGTTTGCAATTCGGGATTGAAATACCAGGATGGATTAAATGGAGTCCGTCTCAATACGTATACAAACAATGGGCTGGTTTATACAATGAATTTGGGCGATATATTAATGTAAATAGAGGTTTTGGTTATCATGCTTTTCCTGGTAGAGTTGGTATTTGGCCAGAAATTACAGTAATTGAACTGAAAAAAGGTTGATTTTCAGTGTTTTTAACAAATGTTAATATCTAATTAGAAAAAAAACAGTAATTTTGAATGATATTACATGTAAATATTATATAGAATGACAAAGTTTGGTGAAATTATAAGTATAAATAAGCCAGTTTTAATTGATTTTTACACCGATTGGAGTGAGTTAGAGCCTAGTTTAGATACCCTTCGTGATGTTGCTGCTGCTTTAGGTGATAAGGCAAAAGTGATAAAGATTGATATCAGACAGAACGAAATTTTAGCAGAAGCTTTGCGCGTTAAAGGAAACCCTACGTTTATGATTTATAAACAAGGAGAGATGAAATGGCGTCAAACAGGAGAGCAAGATGCTAATACTTTAATTGGTTTAGTACAACAGTACGTTTAAGTTGTTGTTTTAAACTTAGGATATTCTTTAAAAGAATTATTTTTCTTAACTATCGTGAGAACGGTACTGTATTTTATTGCTGTAATCTTATCTCAAATGCATATAACATATTTATATAAAAAAGCAGCGCAACTAATTTTAGTTGCGCTGCTTTTTTTATATAATATACCTCAAAAATTAAGGTTTAATAGTGTCTAATTCTTGCGGAAACTGTTCTTGTTCCTCTTCGTCGGACATCAAGTGTTTAAACAAACGCGCATGATTTAAGTATCCTTCAAAAGCTTTTTTACCATAGTCCATATCTTTATCATACTTCGTAACTTGTTGTATGATATTCTGATACATATATAAGTTAGTTTCTAAATTATCAAGAATTAAATCAACATCACTATCTTTAAAAGTGCTGTAATATTTTAATTTTTGTTGAAAAACATTTATTAATGTTTCCGCAGTTTCGCGTGCTTTGTCTTTATCTCCTATACGATAGTATAATTCAGGATATCCTAAAGAAATACTATAATGCCCAAAATCGTTGATTGGCATTTTGTATAATGATAAATCTAATACATCTTTCGCGTTAACAGAATCACCTTCTTTTAAGAACTCTTCAGATAAACGCATTAAGTTGTTACGAATAGATATCGCGTTACGCTTGCTTTGTTCATCTAAATAAATTTCACCATTGTTTATGGTTTTCCAATCCCATTTTTTAACGTTGTCATACATTTTTTTAGGATCGATGCGTCCCATGTCGAATATAGATTTTCCTCTGTTAGATGTTTTGATTGGTACTAATTTGTAAGACATTCCATCTAATTGTAAATAATCTTTCAACCAAATATACTCTTCATCAGCATTGGCGCCACCGGTAAAATAAATTGGGCGTTTCCAATCGAAATTATTTAAAATATCGAGCATTAAGATTCTATTTTTTGTTAAACCTTGCTCATCAACAGTAATATCTATGTAGTCTAAAATTTTATCAGCATCTTTCTGTGCTACCAATCCTGTTTTTAAAACATTTTCTTTGTTTACAGGAATTCTAATTCTGTTGGTTGGGTAAAACTTTTCTTTAGAGTCTTCAGTAACTTCTAAATATGTAGCATCATTATCGCTTGCAATCCATCGCATAAAATCTTTAATAGGAAGAACTGAGTCTTTTAACTGAGGCAGTGGGTAATAATAGGCAACGTCTAAAGTTCCGTATTTATACTGGTCGTGTGTTAATTGCGACGGAATAGGATCTGCTTCATAGGTTTTCTTTTTCATCTGGTCGATATACCAAGCCGTTTGAAAAAGACTAGTATTTACAATCTTAATATCTTGTCGCACGCCTTCTACCTGCTGCATGTACCAAAGCGGAAAAGTATCATTATCTCCAATAGTAAAAATTATAGCATTTGGGTCGCAACTTTCTAAATACGTTTGTGCGTTTAGTTGAGATACATAACGATCACCTCTATCATGATCATCCCAGTTCTGAACGCCCATTAAAACAGGAACCGCTAATAGTGAAACGGCTGAAACGGCAATTGCAACGGTTCTTTTGTTTGCGTAACTTTTTAGGTAATCATATAATGCGAATACTCCAAAACCTATCCAAATAGCAAATACATAAAACGATCCTACTACGGCGTAATCACGTTCACGAGGCTCAAAAGGCTTTGGGTTGGTATAAAATATAATAGCAAAACCAGTAAAAGCAAAGAATAGGGCAAGGGTGTATAAATTCTTTTTGTCTTTTTTAGATTGATAAAACAAACCAATTAATCCTAAAATTAAAGGTAAGAAGAAGTATTTGTTACGTCCTTTGTTGTTTTCAATGTCGTCTGGTAGGTTTTGTTGCGATCCTAAGCGCATTTCATCAATAAAATTTATTCCGCTTAACCAATTACCATTTTCAATATCTAAATGTCCTTGTGCATCATTTTGCCTTCCAACAAAATTCCACATAAAATAGCGTCCGTACATGTATCCGAATTGATAATCAATCATGAATTTCATGTTTTCTACAAACGTAGGTCGTCTTTTACTTCGGGCAGGAATTCCGGCAATTCTTTTGTATTCTTTTTCCGACGCAGGATTTACCATACGAGGTATAAAACCTTTGTGTTTGCTAGAATAGTTTGGCAATACGTTCTTGTATTTATTTACAATAACATATTTTCCGTCTTTCTTTTCGTATTTAGGTTTATCGTCTTTATACGGTTGATCTGCATCTTGCGTTCTGTCGTAAGAAACAGAATAATACTTGTCATAAAAAACATTCGCATCACCATATTGTTCACGGTTATAATAGGCTAATAATTCACGTGCGCTTGACGGATTGTTTTCGTTAATAACCGTATCTGCATTTGCACGAATTGGTAACATTAACCAAGACGAAAAACCAATCATAATAAATAGTACAGACAGCACAAGAGTGTTTGCCATTACTAAGTTTTTTGTACGTGTATATTTTAATCCGAAGAAAAATAAGGCGATTAAAACAATACCAGCAATAATGGTTCCTGTATTATATGGTAATCCTATTTGATTGATGAAAAACAATTCTGAAACACTAAAAAATTTGAGTGTAAACGGAAATAAAAATTTAAAAACAAAAGCTAAAACAAGTATTGAAATAAGTGTTGCGATTGCAGTTGTTTTTATATTGATGTTATTGTAGGTTTTAAAGAAATATAATAAAACAATAGAAGGAATTACTAAAAGTGATAAAATATGTACTCCGAATGAAAGTCCTACCACAAAACTAATTACTACCAACCATTTGTTTCCTCTAGGCGTATTTATTTCACTTTCCCATCTTAATCCTAGCCAAAATAATAAAGCCATTAAAAAAGATGACATTGCATACACTTCACCTTCTACGGCACTAAACCAAAAACTATCAGAAAATGTATAAGCTAAAGCACCAACTAATCCGCTTCCTAAAACAGCAATAGCTTCGTTTTTACTGAATTTACCATTCTTAATTGCCATTTTTTTAGCTAAGTTGGTAATGGTCCAAAACATAAATAAAATTGTAAATGCACTGGCTAAACCAGACATGAAGTTTACCATTTTTGCCCACTGACTTGGGTCGTTACTAAACATGGCAAAAAATGCACCTAACATTTGAAATAACGGCGCTCCTGGTGGATGCCCAACCTCTAGTTTTACTGCGGTAGAAATGTATTCTCCACAATCCCAAGAACTAACTGTAGGCTCTAAGGTTAGTGTATATGTGATTAATGCCACGGCAAATGAAAACCATCCTAAAAGGACATTCCATTTTTTGTAGTTAAATTCGTTCATAGTTTTCTGTATAATAAAGTACGAAAGTATTAATTACTGTTGGTTTTTTACTGAAAACAAAAATATAATTTTGAGATAGTTAACGAACAAAAAGTGGATATAAAATTGTGTTAAATGAAAAAAAGCATAAAAAATTTGCCGAAATAAAACTTTGTATTATATTTGCACCCGCAATAAGTTATTGGCCTATGGTGTAATTGGTAACACACCGGTTTTTGGTACCGACATTCAAGGTTCGAGTCCTTGTAGGCCAACTTAATCCTTACGAAGTTCGTGAGGATTTCTTATAAAAACTGATTATTCTGTTTTAATTTTAAAACATTGTTTTTATATTTGTAAATAACTTATTGGCCTATGGTGTAATTGGTAACACACCGGTTTTTGGTACCGACATTCAAGGTTCGAGTCCTTGTAGGCCAACAAAAAAGCTTCTTAATCGTAAGATTTTGAAGCTTTTTTTAGTTTACTAAGTATTTTTTTAATTGACTACTTCTTTTAGCGCTTCGATGACTTTTTTACTATTTCCAATAAAAATTTTATCAGCAACTATAAAAACAGGACGCTTTAAAAAAGTATATTCTTCTAAAATAAACTGTTTGTACTCGTCTTCGGTAATTGTTTTGTTCTTTAAATCTCGTTCTTTGTATAACCTAGCTCTTTTATTAAACAAACTTTCATAGCTATCTGTTAGCTTTCTCATTTCTTCTAGCTGATTAATAGTTACAGCATTTGTTTTTATTTCATGCTTTTCAAATCCGTCAATATTTACTTCTTTTAATATACGTCGGCAAGTATCACAAGTTTGTAAAAAATATACTTTCTTCATGGTTTAATAATTATCTTTGATGTACGCTAAAATAAGTAGAATAATGAACAAGCAATTTGAAATTTTAAAAAAATCGAGAGAATTAATTTTAAAAAAAATCGATCATTTATCAATAGAACAATTACATAAAATTCCTGAAGGATTTAAAAATAATATTGCATGGAATGTTGCTCACTTGGTAGTAACACAGCAATTATTGAATTATAAATTATCGGGCTTAAACTGTTTGGCTTCTGATGAGTTAATAGAAGCTTATAAAAAAGGAACGTTACCTACAGAAACATTTTCAGAAGAAGAGTTTGAAGAGGTAAAAGAATTGTTAGTAGGATTACCAGATACGTTGCAGGAAGATTATGAAGCTGGAATTTTTACTGAATTTAATGAGTATGAAACAAGCCTTGGTTTTACGTTAGACTCTATTGAATCAGCAATTTCTTTTAATAACTTACATGAAGGAATTCATTTAGGAACTATAATGGCTTTATTAAAGTTAGTGTAAATACTTATTGATTTAATTAAGAATTTGTTTTTAAATTTAGATAAAGATGAAATTCAACACAAAAACAATACACGGCGGTCAGGAGCATGAAGAGGCTACAGGTGCTGTAATGCCACCTATTTTTCAAACCTCTACATATGCGCAATCTAGCCCAGGAGTTCATAAAGGTTATGGATACTCTAGAGGAGAAAATCCGTCACGAACTGCGCTCGAAAAAGCTTTTGCTTCGTTAGAAAACGGAACACACGGTTTTGCTTTTTCATCAGGTTTAGCAGCAATCGATTGTGTTTTAAGAACCTTAAACCCCGGTGATGAGGTTATTGCAGGTGATGATTTATATGGCGGAACGTATCGATTATTTACTAGAATGTTTGAGAAATATGGCTTAAACTTTAAGTTTGTTGATACAGATATTGTTGAAAATATAACAAATGCAATATCAGAAAACACCAAGTTAGTTTGGTTAGAAACACCAACTAATCCGTTAATGAAAATAGCAGACATAGCATTGATAACTAAAGCTGTAAAGGCTATAAAATCTACTGTTTTAGTAGGTGTTGATAATACATTTGCAACGCCATATTTACAACGTCCTTTAGATTTAGGTGCAGATATAACAATGCATTCTGCAACAAAATATTTAGGCGGGCATTCCGATTTAATAATGGGAGCCCTAATGGTTAAAGACGCTAAGTTGGCAGAAGAGTTACATTTTATACAATTTGCTGCTGGTGCTATCGCAGGCCCGATGGATTCATTTTTAGCTTTAAGAGGTATTAAAACATTGCATTTACGCATGCAGCGTCATTGTGAAAACGGTAAAGCTATAGCAGCATATTTAGTGAAACACCCAAAAGTAAGTGATGTTTATTATCCAGGTTTAGCGAATCATCCAAACCATGATATCGCAAAAAAACAAATGGATGATTTTGGCGGAATGGTTTCTTTCCGTTTAAAGGATGAAAGTAAACAGGCAGCTTTTACGTTTCTAGAGAATACTAAATTATTTACATTGGCAGAATCTTTAGGCGGTGTAGAAAGTTTGGTAAATCACCCTGTAACAATGTCGCACGGATCTATACCAGAAGAAGCGCGTTTAAAAATAGGAATTACAGATTCTCTTATCCGTTTGAGTGTTGGGGTAGAGGATATAACAGATTTAATTGCTGATTTAGAGCAAGCTCTTTTAAAATAGTTTGAGCGTTAAATATATAAGCAATAAAAAATCCGAAGTTTTTAAACTTCGGATTTTTTTATAAGCGTGAACTGTAAAAAGTAACAAGATTACTATTTAGCGTCAGCATATCTTTTTTCAACCTCGTTCCAGTTAATTACTTTAAAGAAAGCATCAATATAATCAGGACGACGGTTTTGGTAGTTTAAGTAATAAGCATGTTCCCAAACATCTAATCCTAAAATTGGAGTTCCGCCACAAGTTACCCCTGGCATTAATGGGTTGTCTTGGTTTGGAGTAGAACAAACTTCTACTTTTCCACCTGGATGCACACATAACCAAGCCCATCCTGAACCAAACTGAGTTGCAGCAGCCTTAGAAAAAGCTTCGATAAAAGCATCTTTAGATCCAAATTCAGCTTCAATAGCATCTTTTAAATCTCCTGATAAATAACCTCTATCTTTTGGATTCATTACTGTCCAGAATAAAGAGTGATTGTAAAATCCACCTCCATTATTACGAACTGCACCATTACTCATATCTAAATTAGCAAGAATATCTTCAATAGATTTTCCTTCTAAATCAGTACCAGCAACAGCAGCATTTAATTTTGTAGTATATCCGTTATGGTGTTTGCTATGGTGAATTTCCATAGTTTTAGCATCTATATTTGGTTCTAATGCATCATATGCATATCCTAATTTCGGTAAGTCAAAAGCCATAATTGTATGTTTTTTAATAAGTTAATAATTCATTAATATAATTGTAAATTTAACCCAAAAAAATAAGGCAAACAACTGTTTGCCTTATCGATAATTTATTTAGGTATAAATAATAGTTATTCTTTAGTAAGTTGGTTTTTCATCGGCAGAAAACTCATTCATAAATCCTTCGGCTTTTTCTACCATTTGTTTACTACCACAATAAAAAGGAACACGTTGGTGTAATTCGGTAGGGTTGATATCCATTATTCTTGTAAAACCATCAGTTGCTTTACCACCAGCTTGCTCACATATAAATGCCATAGGGTTACATTCGTATAATAAACGTAATTTACCGTTAGGTGTTATTTTTGTTGATGGATATACGTAAATTCCACCTTTAATCATGTTTCTATGAAAATCGGTAACTAATGAACCCACGTAACGAGCGGTATAAGGCCTGTTATCAGCTTCGTTTAATTCTTTACAGTGAATTAAAAAACGCTTCATTCCTTCTTGAAAATACGTAAAATACCCTTCGCTTACTGAGTATATTTTACCAATTTCAGGAAATTGCATATTTGGATGAGATAAGTAAAAAGTACCGATAGCTGGATTTAATGTAAACCCGTTTACGCCATTACCAGTTGTAAAAACTAACATTGTAGAGGTACCGTAGGCAACATAACCTGCAGCCACTTGTTCGCTTCCTTTTTGTAAAAAATCTTCTTTAGTAACAGGTGTGCCGTCTGGAGAAACTCTTCTGTAAATAGAAAAAATGGTTCCAACAGATACGTTTACATCAATATTAGATGAACCATCTAAAGGATCCATCAATAACACATATTTGTTTTCGTTTGTTTTACTTTGACCTTCAACAATTACAAAATCATCTTCTTCTTCGCTTGCAATACCACAAACAATTTCACGGTTAATTAGTGTTTGTTTAAAAAGATCATTAGCCAAAACATCTAGTTTTTGCTGTGCTTCACCTTGAATATTAACATCACCGGCTGCACCAGTAATATCAACTAACCCTGCTTTTCTAATTTCGTGGTTTACCACTTTGGCAGCCAGTCGTATAGAGTTTATTAAACGAGATAACTCTCCCGAAGAATATTTAAAATCTCTTTGATTTCCAATAATAAACTCTCCAAGAGTCATGTGCTTGTTATTCATGTCGAATTTTTGTGTTGTGTACAAAGATGCCAACTTTTTTACGTTTCTACAACGATTTAGTATTTTAAAATTTTTAACAAAAACATACGATGTGTTTTAATTTCCTATTTGTTTTAAAGGAATATTATAAAAATTATCTTTACACAAAAATTTTTATAATGAGTTTTAAAGTTAGATCAGGAGAAAAAAAAGATGCGGCATCAATACTTAATTTAATTGTTGAATTAGCTGTTTTTGAAAAAGAACCTAATGCGGTAGAAATTACTGTTGATGATATAATTCGTGATGGATTTTCAAATAAACCTAAATTTAAAACGTTCGTAGCAGAAGAGTTAGATGGTACAATTGTAGGAATGGCACTTTTTTATGAGCGTTATTCTACATGGAAAGGGAAAACACTTCATTTAGAAGATTTAATGGTTACTGAAGCTAAAAGAGGAATAGGAGCAGGAAAAAAATTATATACTTCAATTATGAAATATGCACAAGAAAACAGCTTTAAAAGAGTTGCTTGGGAGGTGTTAGACTGGAATGTAAATGCGATAGAGTTTTATAAAAACACAGGCGCAACAGTATATGACCAGTGGAGAGTTTGCCATATGAATGAACAAAGCTTAACACAATTTTGCAATGAGAATATTTAAGTTTGGTGGTGCATCGGTAAAAGACGCTGATGGAGTAAAAAATGTAAGTCGTGTTTTACAACAAGAAGGTATAAATGGTGTATTGATTGTTATTTCTGCTATGGGGAAAATGACAAACGCTTTTGAGAAAATTATAGATGCGTATTTTTATAAAAAAGAAAATCTAAAAAGCACTATAGATTTTGTTGAAGATTTTCATAAAAAAATTATTGAAGACTTATTTCCAAAAAATCATCAAATTTATAATAAAGTAGATTCTTTATTAGGTGATTTAAGCGGTTTTATGGCTCGTAATAAATCACAAGAATACAATTATGTATACGATCAAATGATTGGGTATGGTGAGTTATTATCTACAAATATCGTAAGTGCATATTTATTAGAAATTGGAATAAACAATAAGTTTTTAGATGTAAGAGATTATATAAAAACAGATGTTAATTATAGAGATGCAAAAGTTAATTGGGAATTAACAGAGAAGATAATTAAAGAAAATGTAGTTACTTCACAATTAAATATAACTCAGGGTTTTATTGGTAGTGTTGGTGTAGAAACAACAACCTTAGGGAGAGAAGGTTCTGATTATACCGCAGGAATTTTTGCTTATTGTTTAGATGCCGAAAGTGTTACGATTTGGAAAGATGTTGATGGAGTTTTAAATGCAGACCCTCGTGTATTTACTAAAACAGAATTATTACATGAAATTTCGTATACCGAAGCTATAGAAATGGCTTTTTATGGAGCATCGGTAATTCATCCAAAAACAATTCAGCCATTAGAACAAAAAGACATTCCGTTATTTGTTCGTTCTTTTGATGATCTTTCTAATAAAGGAACTTGTGTTGGTAGAGGAAATAAAATAACACCCGAAGTTCCTTGTTTTATTGTGAAAAAAAATCAGATTTTGGTTTCGATATCAGCAAAAGATTTCTCTTTTATGGTAGAGAGTAATATTAGTGATATTTTTAAAAAACTAGATAATTATAACTTGAAAGTAAATCTAATTCAAAACTCAGCAATCAGTTTTTCGGTTTGTGTTGATGATAAGTACAACAACTTTGATGCTTTTTATAGCGATTTAAAGACAAAATTTAATATAAAATCTTATAAAGAGGTAACTCTTTATACTATTCGTCATTTTAATGAAGAAGCAATAAAAGAAATAAGAAAAAAAGGAAAATCGATTATTAGTCAGATTAATACTGAGACAGCGCAGTTGGTAATACAATAAAAAATGAAAATATCGCAAAATTCAGTTATATTTGCATTTATGCCAAATTTGAATTAATGGGATTAGTTACATCAAAAGAAATTGCTAAAGTTATTGGAGTTGATAAGTTCGGTGCTGCCGGAACTTTTTTGGGTTGGACGTTGATGAAAATTTTACGTATTTCTGCGGTTAACAGATTGTATGATAATAATAAGGATAAATCGGATTTAGATTTTTTAAACGGTCTTTTAGATGATTGTAAAATTGAGTTCGAAGTACCCGAAGAAGATTTTAAAAGAATTCCAAAAACAGGTCCTTTTATAACAATATCTAACCATCCCTTAGGAGGGATTGACGGTATTTTATTGTTGAAATTACTAGTTGAAAAAAGAGCAGACTATAAAATCATTGCCAACTTTTTATTACATAGAGCAGAGCCTTTAAAGCCTTATATAATGCCTGTAAATCCTTTCGAGAGCCGAAAAGATGCAAAATCTAGTGTGGCAGGTATTAAAGGAGCATTATTGCATTTACGTGAAGGAAAACCATTAGGTATTTTTCCAGCAGGAGAAGTTTCTACCTACCGAGATGGAAAATTAATGGTAGATAAACCTTGGGAAGAAGGAGCTGTGCGCTTAATTAAAAAAGCAAAAGTGCCTGTAATACCTATTTATTTTCATGCTAAGAACAGTCCGTTATTTTACGTGTTATCTAAAATTAGCGGTACGTTAAGAACGGCTAAACTTCCATCAGAAGTAATTTCAAGTAAAAAGAGAGTAATAAAAGTAAGGATAGGAAAACCTATTTCGGTAAAAGACCAAGAACAATATAAAGATATACCTTCTTTTTATGAGTTTATAAGAAGAAAAACATATATGTTGGCAAATCCGTTTGAGAAAGCTTCACAGAAAATTTTATCAAGCAAGAATTTAAAAATACCTAAAAAAATAAGTAAAATAACCTCTCAAAGAGTTCCTGATTTATTTATTAAGGAAGTAAACGACCTAAGAGAAAAAGGAAGTAGACTGTTACAAAGTAAGAATTACGAAGTGTTTTTTGCGAGCGCAAAAGAAATACCGAATCTTTTACATGAAATTGGTCGATTACGAGAAATTACTTTCAGAGAAGTAGGTGAAGGAACCAATAAAGCAATTGATTTAGATAAATTCGACAGGTATTATCACCACCTTTTCTTGTGGGATAATGTGCAAAATGAATTGGTAGGTTCTTATAGAATGGGTCTAGGTAAAGATATTTATAAAAAACATGGAATTAACGGTTTTTATATTCATACTTTATTTAGAATAGAGCCAGAGTTGTATCCGATGATGCAAAATACAATTGAATTAGGTAGGGCTTTTATAGCTAAAAGCTATCAACAAAAACCAATGCCTTTGTTTTTATTATGGAAAGGAATTGTGCATACAACATTACGATACCCAGAGTATAAATATTTAATGGGCGGAGTAAGTATTAGTAATCAGTTTTCTGATTTTTCTAAATCGTTAATGATTGAGTTTATGAAATCTCATTACTACGACCCGTATGTTGCACAGTACATTCATCCTAAAAAGGAATATAAAGTAAAGTTAAAGGATGCTGATAAAGATTTTGTATTTGATTCTACAGAAGCTGATATGCAGAAGTTTGATAAGATTATTGATGAAATTGAACCAGGAACATTACGTATGCCTGTTTTAATTAAGAAATATGTGAAGCAAAATGCACGTTTGGTTGCTTTTAACGTAGATCCTAAGTTTAATAACGCAATAGATGGTTTAATGTATATTAAGGTAGCAGAAATACCAGAAAGCACTGTAAAACCAGTAATGGAAGAATTTCAGGCCGAGCTAGAAAGACGCGCCACTGAAAACATGAATAAATAGTAGATTAACTACTTAGATAAACAAAAAAGCATTCTACTTGGTAGGATGCTTTTTTGTTGCTTAAAACGTAATAAAAAGAATTTTATATATGTTTTTTTTACCTTGAAGAGTTGTTTTTTTAAAGCAATAAAATAAGAGTGTTTAATTTTTTAATAATCATATTAGTCTTTTTATAAAAAAGAAAATAGTTTTATACTAAGTAATTTTACTACTGATATATAAACAGAAAAGCATCGTAAAAATTACGATGCTTTTCTGTTTTATAAAATTTAGGTTTCTTTATTTGAATAACCTAAAAATATCATTTCCGTTAGCAAATAGTAATAGAATAATAAGTAAAACAAAACCTGTTAACTGTGCATACTCTAAAAACTTGTCGCCAGGTTTTTTACCGGTAATCATTTCCCATAAGGTAAATACTACGTGTCCACCATCTAAAGCAGGTATCGGTAATAAATTCATAAAACCTAACATGATAGATAAGAAAGCGGTGATGTTCCAAAAAGATTGCCAGCTAAATTCAGCAGGAAATACGCTACCGATAGAAATAAATCCACCTAAACCTTTATAAGCACCTGTACTCGGGTTAAAAACCTTTTTCATTTGCTTAATATAGTTTGTTAAGGTAGTCCATGCTTTTGTTGTTCCGGCAGGAATCGCTTCACCAAAAGAATATGATTTCTCAGCTAATTCGTAATATCCTAATTTTTCTAAATCAGGTAACGATGCAGCTCCCCAAACAACCCCTAAGTTTCCGTGTTCAGAAACTTTAACAGGCACGTTTAAAACCTCTTTATTTCTTTTTAAAGTAACAGTAATGTCTTGCCCTTTTAAGCTTTTTAAAATAGGTTTTGCTTGATCGTAATATTTTATTGTTTGTCCGTTAATTGCAGTGATAATATCTTTTTTAAGAATATTTGCATCAGCATTTAATGAGTCTTTTTGTAAACCAGCAATTATGAAAGGATATCTTGGCGCGATAAAGCTACCAGCATTTTTACCGCGATCTATTAATTTAGAAATAAAATCAACAGGAATTACTTTTTCTACTTTTACACCATTTCTTTCAACAGTATAATTATTTCCATTAATAAACTCTAAAGGAAGTTCTCTAAATTTCTGAATTTGTTCACCATCAACAGAAAGTATTTTATCACCTGTTTGTAAACCTAAATCTTTACCTAACTGATCTTGTACCCAAATACCATCTTTTAAACTTTCGTTTGGTAAAAATTTTTCACCATAAGCATACATTAAGCAAATGTATATAACGATACCTAAAATAAAGTTTACAATTACACCACCTAACATAATTATTAAACGTTGCCATGCTGGTTTAGAACGAAATTCCCAAGGTTGTGGTGGTAATGCCATTTGCTCAGTATCCATACTTTCATCAATCATTCCAGATATTTTTACATATCCTCCTAACGGAATCCAACCAATACCATAAACAGTATCACCTATTTTCTTTTTGAATAATGAAAACTTATAATCGAAAAATAAATAGAACTTTTCTACTTTAGTTTTAAATATTTTAGCAGGAATAAAATGCCCTAATTCGTGTAAAACGATTAAAAGCGATAAGCTTAAAATAAATTGTGATGCTTTTATTAAAATTTCCATAAAGGTGTATATCTAAATTTAAAATCGGACAAATGTACGTTTTTCATAAGAGCTGTAAAAGTTTGTAGTATAGATGAGGTTTGGTTTTAACAAATCTTTTATGATATAAGATATATAAGCCTTGTTTTTAGTCGTATTTTTGCAAAAAATACACTAAAATGGATTTAAAATTCTTTAAAAAATCAAAAAGTACCATCATTTTTTTAATTGCTTTTTGTGCGGTGGGTATTCCTGTTTTTTATCATTTGGTAAAAGTAGAAGAAAAGTTACCTGTTTATAATCCAGCAGATATCAATCCAAGATTGGTAGATGTTTCTGTTAGAAAAAAGTCAAAAAATCATAAAATAGGTGATTTTAAATTGATCAATCAAAACGGAGAAACAATTACTAATGCCGATTATAAAGATAAAATTTATATAGCTGATTTCTTTTTTACGCGTTGTCAAACAATTTGTATTGTAATGGCTTATAATATGAGCGAATTACAAACACATTATAAAAATGATGATGATATTATGTTTTTATCACATTCGGTAACTCCGGTTATGGATAGTGTGCCTCAATTAAGAAAATATGCGGATGCGAAAGGTGTAATTGACGGAAAATGGAATGTTACTACAGGCGATAAAAAACACATTTATAATTTAGCTCGTAAACATTATTTTGCTGTTTTAGATGAAGGTGATGGCGGAGAAAACGATTGGGTGCATACCGAAAACTTTGTTCTGATTGATAAAAAAGGACAAATTAGAGGCTCGTATGATGGAACCAAAAAAGAGAACATGCAAAAAATTATAGATGATATCACCTTATTAAAACAAGAATATGTAAAGTAATAAGTTTAGTTATCAAAATATAAAAACGTCCTTCTTACATATAGTTATAAGGACGTTTTTTGTTTAATTGATCTGTGTTTTTTATTTTATTTTTTCTCCTTCTTCATCGAAATTCTTATTAACTTCTTGTTCTGTTTTAATTACAGATACCGCTAAAGATAATAACATAATAGCCATTGGTTGCCACGTTAATTCTTTAGCTATATATGCTAATATTAATGAAGCAATAAGTGAAATTGCAGAATAAATTAAGAATTGTTTATTAAAGTATGAATTAGCAAACTGCCAAACAACCTCATTTTTCATGGCTCTATTGGTTCGGTAACCATAAATAGCATTTATCTTTTTAGGTGGAAACATATAAAAAAGAATACTGAATACTAAGAGGATTCCGTTTACAGAAAGTACGTAATAATATGGATTCATTGTTTATTTTTTAATTGAAGAAATAATTCCTTTTAGTAAAATATTCATATCGGCATTTTTGGTAAGACCGGTACGAACGACTACCAAATTTTCGTTTGGCAAGATAAATACATTTTGTCCTTTATAACCATTAAATGAATACATGTTTTTTGGTACATCAGGATACCTGTTACCTGCATTTAACCAAATTTGTGCACCATACCATCTGTCAGAACCAGGAGTTGGAGTAGTTGCGTAATCTACCCAATCTTTATCAAAAAGATGCTCGCCATTCCATTCTCCATTATGCAAGTATAAAAGTCCAAGTTTAGACCAATCTCTTGCCGTAGCCCAACCATAAGAAGAGCCTACATAATTACCACTCATATCGGTTTCTATCACCATAGAATTCATACCAATTTTATCGATTAACGCGCTGTACCAAAAATCTAAATATTCTTGATGCGTGTTAAATTGTTTACGAATTAGCCCTGAAATTAAATTGGTGGTTCCCGAAGAATAGTTCCATGTTTCGTTAGGTTTTCCTGCAAGAGGTTTGTTTACTTGACTTTTAGTCATATCTTCTTCAAGAAAAAGCATTTTACTAACATCAGAAATTGTATTGTAATCTTCCAGCCATTCTAAACCAGAATTCATTTGTAGTAAATTATGAAGCGTAATGTTTTTTCGTTCATCATTTTTCCACTCTTCAAATAAATTATCAGAATTCACATATAATTTTCGTTCGCATTGCAAAATTCCAACAATAGTACTCGCAATACTTTTGGTCATCGACCAACCTAATTGTTTAGAGTTTTTATCAAATCCGTCGCTATATTTTTCAGCAATAATTTGATCTTTATAGATAACTAAAACCGAACGAGTTTGATTTACATCGTTAAAAATAGTATCAATAGTTTCGTTAAGCTTTTTATAATCAATATTTGAAAATAGCGTATCTTTTTGATCAGCATTTCCATACGGAAACGGCGTAGAATTATCAGGTTTACTACGTTTAGGGACTAGTGTTTTTTTAGAAGCATCGTAATTATCATTTATTAAAACAGCACCTAAACCTTCTCTGTAAACAGCCTTTCTTTTTAAAAGACCAAAAGCACTACCAGTAGCCGATTTTTCTTCTTTATTTATAGCATCAGAAGTTAAGTTAATAGGAGAAAAATTATTGTCGTTTTCATCAGTAAATGCTAAACTTCTATCCGCTAAAAAAACTGAGGAAGCAGTGTTTTTTGCAGAGTAACCCGCCAAAATATTTAACTTCGGATAATTAAAATAAACAGCCACAACTAATATTACAACAACTAGTAAGAGTATTCTTTTTAAATTCTTCATATAAAACAATTTTAGCAAATGTAAGAATTTAATTGTTTGATGTTTGTATTTGAAAAAGCAAGCAGTACCTTTGTTTAAAATAATGATTTTTATATGTTTAATGTAGACGAAATTAGAGCTGATTTTCCTATTCTTAATAGAGAGGTACACGGAAAAAAATTAGTGTATTTTGATAATGGCGCAACTTCACAAACGCCACAAGTGGTTATTGATGCTATTGTTGATTATTACTCTAATTACAATGCGAATATTCATAGAGGCGTACATACTTTAAGCCAGGAAGCAACTGATAAGTATGAAGAAGCACGTCTTAAAGTTCAGAAGCACTTTAACGCAAAACAGTCGTACGAGATTATTTTAACAACAGGTACAACGCATAGTATTAATATTGTAGCTTCAGGATTTGCAGCTTTGTTAAAAGAGGGAGATGAAGTTATCGTTTCTGCTTTAGAACACCACTCGAATATTGTTCCTTGGCAAATGCTTTGTGAAAAAACAGGAGCGATTTTAAAAGTGATTCCGATGGATGAAGACGGTTCATTACGAATGGATGTGTATCACGAGTTATTAAATGCAAAAACGAAATTGGTTTTTTGTAATCATGTATCAAATGCATTAGGAACCATAAATCCGATAAAGGAAATTATTCATGCAGCTCATAAATTCGGAGCTTATGTTTTAATTGATGGTGCACAAGCGGTACCGCATATAAAACCAGATGTTCAGGAGTTAGATGTAGATTTTTATGTAGCTTCTGCTCATAAAATGTGTGGCCCAACAGGTGTTGGTTTATTATACGGTAAAGAAGAGTTATTAAACTTACTGCCGCCATATCAAGGAGGAGGAGAGATGATTGAAACCGTAACTTTCGAAAAAACTACCTACGCAGGTTTGCCTCATAAATTTGAAGCAGGAACACCTAATATTTGTGGAGGAATTGCTTTTGGAGCAGCCATAGATTATATGAATGAAATTGGCTTTGAAAACATTGCAAAACAAGAAAGTGAACTGTTAGCATACGGGACGGAAGAATTAGAGAAAATAGAAAATTTAAAAATATACGGAACCACTAATAAAGCATCTGTAATATCATTTAATATCGAAGGAATTCATCCTTATGATATTGGTAGTATTTTAGATAAATTGGGTGTTGCTGTTCGTACAGGGCATCATTGTGCACAGCCTATTATGAATTTTTATTGTATTCCGGGTACGGTAAGAGCGTCATTTGCTTTTTACAATACCAAAGAAGAAATAGATGTTTTGGTAGCTTCTTTAAAAAGAGCACAAATGATGTTGAGTTAAAATAACATTTTGTATCAAACAAAAAAACCTCACAGAATTTAAAAATCTGTGAGGTTTTTTAATTTAGAGTCTGTTTAAATTTTACCTAAAAAAAATATAACAGAAAATATAATAAATCGAATCCGTCAACCTGAATTTATTTCAGGTTCACATCCTGATTTGCCACAGTTCTACTTTTTATGCGATGCTGAACCAAATTCAGCATGACGATAATTTAATCTTATTTAAATATACAATCGTGTAAAAATGCCTAGCCCCGATTGAAGCATTTGTTTGAGCTCTTTTTTATTTTTCTTAAAAAAAGCGAGTGCAGAAAGCGGGAAATAGCTTCAAATTAATTTTACAGGTTCTTAATCTCTCGACATAAAAATTTGTAAAACATACCAAAATAACAGCATTAAAGAAGCAAATAAGCCTAATGCAGCCGGTATATAATCGTTGGTAGAAAATTTGTTAACCAAGTTAGATGTTTGGTATAAAATAGAACCTGCAGCTAACACACACATTCCTACAGAAAACCACAAACCTAAGTTAAAACCAAATAAAGTACCCGCAATAATAAGTGCGATTGCAATAAAAAAACCAACACTTAAGCCTGCTTTTATAAAAGAGAAATCTTTTTTGGTGATAAATACAATTGATGATATTCCTACAAACAAGCCTAGGGTTACGATTCCGGCTTGTTTAATAATTTCAAAATTATTGGTATAAGAAATGGCCATATATATAAGCGGGATAAAAATAAAAGCTTCTGCAAATACGTATCCCGAATATGCTAAATATTGTAAGTTCTTGTCCGATGTTTTTAAAGCCGTGCTTTCTGCATAATTGGTAATTAACATAAAGCCTCCTAATAATAATAGCCATTTATAACCTTGGGTCATCGATAAAGCAAACTCCACTATTGTGGCATTTTGCAATAATAAATATTCAAATACGATAAATAAAAGCACACCTAAACCAACGTGCGCATAGGTTTTTTTGTAAAAAGCAACTCTATCTGTTTCTGATACTTGAGCGACTAGAACTTTATTGTTAAATGAGTTTTCCATAAATGTTTTTTTTAGAAGATAAAGATAGTTGTTTATGTAGAATTTATTTCTGTAGTTTGATTTTGATATAAATGTAATTTTTTAATGTTAAAAATGAATTGTTTTTATCTATTTGTGTTTAAAATTGAAGTTTATTCTTTTTTTGGCATAAAAATTAAACAATTCATTTTGTTTGAAAGTAAGCGCTACAGGTGATTTTTAAAGGAAATTGTTGTTTTATTAACTTTTTGTTAACTTTTTAAAAAAAAAGTGTAGATTGCTCATCGTTAATAAACCCTTCAAATTATTAATTAATTGTCAGCAAATTAACCTTTTTGTTTGTGATTATTTATTTAATTAGGTTTTTAGCAAAGTATTATCCAAAGGGGATGATTATTAATTAAACTAATTTAAATTTTTTACAACATGAAAAGAATTTTTTTAACATTAGCGGTAGCTGCTTCCATTTTAGTAGGATGTCAAGACAATGCTAACGATGCTGTTTTACCTGAACAAGAAACAGTTGTTGATATGGGAGACTTTTATTTAACAACAGATGATAATCAAGCAAGAGGTGGGGCTAATGACAAGTGTCATTCTATGAAAGTTTTAAATCGTCAATTAAAAGAAAACCCAGGGTTGTACAAAAAAATGTACGATATCGAGTATGCTACACGTAAACTTATTGCTGCTAAAGGAAAGCCAGTAAAAGGTGGCGGAGGTAACGGTGGTGGAGGTACGACTCCAGAACCAGATAATTTAGGAATAGTTAACATTCCAGTATATGTACACGTTGTTTACAGTAATTCTCAACAAAACATAAGTAATGCACAAATAGCTTCGCAAATTACAGTTTTAAATGCTGACTTTAGAAAGCAAAATTCTGACGCAGGTAACACACCATCTGAGTTTTCAGGATTGGCTGCTGATTCAGAAATTTCTTTTTCTTTAGCAGGTACTTTCAGACATTCTAACTCTACTTCGTCTTGGGGAACTAATAATGCAGTGAAATCTGCTTATCCTCCAGTAACACCAGCTACTCACTTAAATATTTGGGTTGCTAATATTGGTGGAGGTATTTTAGGATATGCTCAATTTCCAGGGGGTAGTTCTGCTACTGATGGTGTTGTTTGTTCTCCTCAATATTTCGGAACTACAGGTTATGTATCTGCTCCGTTTAATGGTGGTCGTACTATGACTCACGAAGTTGGTCATTACTTAAACTTACGTCATATTTGGGGTGATGGTAGATGTCGTCAAGATGATTTCGTAGCTGATACTCCATCTTCTGATGCACCTAACTATGGTTGTCCTTCTTATCCTACAGTTAATTGTAAATCTAACGATATGACAATGAACTATATGGATTATACTGATGATGCTTGTATGACAATGTTCTCTGAAGGTCAAAAATCTAGAATGAGAGCTATTTTTGCAGCAGGAGGTTCAAGAGCTTCTATGTTAAACTAGAAAACATATTCTTTAAATTTTAGCATTTTAAAATAATGTTACATAATATAATGTTAAAGGGAGTGATTTTATATTACTCCCTTTAATATTTTATAGGTTTTAATTTTTAATTTATTTTAAGAATACTTGTAGTTATTAGGTGTTCGTGTTTTTTATGATAGAGGCAATTGTATTTTAATCAATTCAGTCTTCTTAAAAACCAATAGCTCTTTTATTTATTGTGTTTTAAAAAAGAGTGCATTTTGTTAGGATTTGCCTGGTAGTAGATGTTATATTTTATTTTTTTAAAAACGATTAAAACATGATATTTAAAGCTCAACCTGAATAATCAATCCAGTTTTTCATTTACCTTTAAGTAATTATAAAACACTTAAAGAACGCTTCTTCTACGTTATTAGGGACATCTTTCCTTATAATATTTCTTTAGAATAGGAATTAGTTGAGGGTTTAACAACTTGGGGTTTGCTTACCTCAAATATTAGCAATATCACTAACTCAAACTTCTTCTTAACCTACTAATCAATATATCTCCTAGACCGATTTAGGAGTCTGTACTTCGGTTGTAATAACTCTTTTTAATTTTAGCTTTTTATAGATAGTTTTTTAGTAAATAATTGAGTTAACAAGATTCCTTTTCTTGATAATTTATTATTAACCTTATTTTAGATGTGATAATTACAATAGCTGTTTTGTTATAAAGTCGATAAAAGAATACTTAGTTAAAAGCGCCTGATTTTAATTTCTGAAAATATACACTAGCCGCTTTTTTAACTTTTGGTGCTAAAATAAGCGTAGAAAGTACGGTTGGAATTGCCATTAAAGCATAAGCACTGTCCATTAAATTAATTACAAAATCTAGTTTAATAATTGAAGCTACTATAATTACTAAAACATAAAAATGATTGTAGTATTTACCAGTTTTAACACTTGTTAAATAACTTAAACAACTAAATCCGTAAAATGAATAGGTGAATAGGGTAGAAAAGGCGAAAATTAACACACAGATAGTTAAAATAATGCTTCCTGAGTGAAAAGGTAATACCGAATCGAAGGCAGCTAAAGTCATTGAGATACCGTTTCCGTCAAAACCTTGCCAAACACCTGATGATAAAATTGCCAATGCCGTTAATGTACACACCAACAAGGTATCTATTGCTGGGCCTAACATGGCAACTAAACCTTCTCTAATTGGTTCGTCTGTCTTTGCAGTTCCGTGCATCATTGGTGCGGTTCC
Organism: Tenacibaculum sp. AHE14PA; assembly: GCF_019278465.1. Lineage (GTDB taxonomy): Bacteria > Bacteroidota > Bacteroidia > Flavobacteriales > Flavobacteriaceae > Polaribacter > Polaribacter bernardetii. Next base: position 2,495,359 of record NZ_CP058983.1, read on the forward strand.
TAAACCTGCTTCGTTAGAAAAAGCAGCACGTTTTACACCTGTAATTATTAAAGCACCTAAGGCACCACCTAAAACAGCATTACCAGAAAAGGCATCTGTAAAAATTAAAGAAATTATTGAAGGAATCTCATCTATTTTTATAAATAAAATAGTTATAACGGTTAATAAATAGATAACCACCATTAGAGGAACTAATTTACCTGCAACTTTTCCTATTCGTTGAATTCCGCCAAAAATTACGGTAGAAACAATGGCAGCAATGGTTATTCCTATTAGTAATTTAGCCGAAAACTCATTTGCTTCGTTCACATTAAAAACATCAATCATTGTTTGTGTTAATTGATTTGCTTGAAAAGCGGGTAAAGTTCCTACCAAACCAGCAGTAGCGAAAAACATAGCTAAAGGTTTCCATTTTTTACCTAAACCTTCTGTAATTACATACATTGGGCCTCCTTTTGCATTTCCTTCTTCATCTTCTCCTCTATACATAATAGCTAAAGTACAGGTGAAAAACTTAGTAGCCATACCTACAAAGGCACTTACCCACATCCAAAAAATGGCGCCAGGACCCCCCATGGCAATGGCAATTGCTACACCACTGATGTTTCCCATTCCTACCGTTGCAGCAATTGCAGATGATAGTGCTTCGTAGTGAGATAAATCTCCAGGAGAATCTTTCTTATCATATTTACCTCTTAAAATTGCAATAGCATGGCCCATGTATTTAAAAGGAACTAGACCAGAGTATACAAACAGGTAAAGTCCACCACCTATTAATAATATTAATAATGGCATTCCCCAAATCCATGATGAAAAACTGGCGACTAACTCTTGAATATCTGTAAGCATAAATACGTTTTTTTATAGGTAAATAATAAAGAGAGATCGAAATGTAACCTCTCTTATAAATTTTATTATTGAAAGAAGTTCTTTTTATTTAATACTAACTCCTTTTTTATTTAAGAGATCAATATCTCTAAAAAATCCTTCTTGAATTGTGCCTGCTTGAAAAATAAATGTTTTATCGTGTAGTACATTATTTTCAAAAAATGTAACCTGAAATTGGTTGTCTAATGCAAATAATTCAGGTTGCATTATTTCGAATTTAGAAAACGAATTAGCAGGTAATACATCTATTTTTCTACGGAACAATGATGTTTTTTTTGTTTCTGAAAAGCCTTGCGAAACAATAACAATCATTTCTAAAGGAACTTCTTTTTTATTGATGATATATACGCACCATTCATTAGCGCCGTCTTGCTCATTTTTTTCTAAAGTAATGGCTATTTCAACATTTTCTACTTTAGGGATTTTAATGTCTTTCTTCATTTTATATAGTTGTTAAATGCAAAAAGTTGAAAAGTAGAACTGAATCTATGCTTTTCAACTTTTGCTTTATTTTTGTAGTAATTAAATTACAGATTTAAACTGTTCTAAGAAACGTTTATCATTTTCATAAAACATACGAATATCTGGTATTTGATATAATAACATTGCTATACGTTCAATCCCCATTCCAAAAGCATATCCAGAATATACTGTAGGATCTATATTCGCATTCTTTAATACATTAGGATCTACCATACCGCACCCCATAATTTCTAACCAACCTGTTCCTTTTGTAATTCTGTAATCTGTTTCAGTTTCTAGTCCCCAGTAAATATCTACTTCAGCACTTGGCTCTGTAAATGGAAAGTAAGAAGGTCTTAAACGAATTTTAGACTTACCGAACATCTCTTTGGTAAAATATAATAAGGTTTGCTTTAAATCGGCAAATGAAACATCAGTATCAATATATAAACCTTCTACTTGATGAAAAATACAGTGCGATCTTGATGAAATATCTTCATTACGAAAAACACGACCTGGAGAAATTGTTCTAATAGGCGGCGTATTGTTTTCCATATAACGAACTTGTACCGATGAGGTATGCGTTCTTAATAAAGTATCTGGATTTTTATCAATAAAAAAAGTATCCTGCATATCACGTGCAGGGTGATATTCTGGTAAATTTAATGCGGTAAAATTATGCCAATCATCTTCAATTTCTGGACCTTCAGAAACTGTAAATCCAATTCGATTAAAAACTTCAATAATCTTGTTTTTAACTAAAGATATTGGGTGACGAGAACCTAAGTTTATTGCTTCAGACGGACGCGTTAAATCGCCATAAATACCATTTTCTTCAACAGCACTTTCTAAAGTATCGTTTAATTCGTTTACTTTTTCTTCAGCAGATTTTTTTAAATTGTTTAATGCCTGACCAAAGTCTTTACGCATGGCAGCATCTACATTTTTGAATTCAGCAAATAAATCTTTTAACAAACCTTTGCTACCCAAATATTTTATTCTGAAAGCTTCAACTTCATCTTTAGAAGTTGCTTGAAAAGCCTTTACATCACCAATCAATTCTTTTACCTTATCTAACATCTTAATTTTTTCGGAATATTTAGGTTGCAAATTTATGCTTTTTTAATGAAAAAAAGTGTTGGTTTTTAGAAGAGTTCTCGACTATTGAGCTCAATAGAATAAAAACTATTGGTATTTTTAAGAAAATAGGTAAATAATTGTTTTTTTTAAATTTAACAAATTGTAAATTAATTATATTTGCCTAACAAAATTGTTTAAATTATAATACAACATAATTAAAATTATGGAATCTAAAATAAATGCATTTATAGAATACGTTAAAGAACGTAATTCTAATGAGCCAGAATTTTTACAAGCTGTACATGAAGTTGCAGAAACTGTAATTCCATTTATAGAAAACAATCCTAAGTACCAGGATAAGAAATTGTTAGAAAGAATGGTAGAGCCAGAGAGAACTTTATTGTTTAGAGTTGCTTGGGTTGATGATAAAGGAGAAACTCAAGTTAACAGAGGTTACAGAGTTGAGTTTAACTCGGCAATTGGACCTTATAAAGGAGGTTTACGTTTTCACCCATCTGTAAACTTATCAATTTTAAAATTCTTAGGATTCGAGCAAGTATTCAAAAATTCATTAACTACTTTGCCAATGGGTGGAGGAAAAGGAGGTTCTGACTTTAATCCAAAAGGAAAATCTGATCGTGAAGTAATGGCATTTTGTCAAGCTTTTATGTCTGAGTTATTCCGTCATATTGGAGCTAATACTGATGTTCCTGCAGGAGATATTGGAGTTGGAGGTAGAGAAATCGGATTTATGTTCGGTCAATATAAAAAATTACGTAACGAATTCGTTGGTGTTTTAACAGGTAAAGGCCGTTCTTGGGGTGGATCTTTAATAAGACCAGAAGCTACAGGTTATGGTGATGTGTATTTTGCACAAAATATGTTGAAAACTAAAAACGATTCTTTTAACGGTAAAACAGTTGTTGTTTCAGGTTCTGGAAATGTAGCTCAATATGCAACTGAAAAGGCTACTGAATTAGGAGCTAAAGTGGTTACTATGTCAGATTCTTCAGGTTATATTTATGATGCTGATGGAATAGATGCTGATAAATTAGCTTATGTGATGGAAATTAAAAATGTTCGCAGAGGTAGAATTAGCGAATATGTTGATAAATATCCAAATGCTAAATTCTTTGCAGGTGAAAGACCTTGGGGAATTAAATGTGATGTAGCTTTACCATGTGCAACTCAAAATGAGTTAAATGGTGAGGAAGCTAAAACATTATTAGCAAATGGATGTATTTGTGTTGCAGAAGGAGCAAACATGCCTTCTACACCAGAAGCTGTTGAAGCATTTCAAGAAGCGAAAATTTTATTCGCTCCAGGAAAAGCGTCAAATGCAGGTGGAGTTGCAACTTCTGGTTTAGAAATGAGTCAGAACTCATTACGTTATAACTGGACAAGAGAAGAAGTTGATGCTAAATTAAATCAAATAATGAATGATATTCACGCTTCTTGTGTTGAATATGGTACTGATGAAAACGGTTTTGTTGATTACGTAAAAGGAGCAAATATTGCAGGTTTCGTGAAAGTTGCCGATGCAATGTTAGATCAAGGAGTAGTATAATTATTACTTTTTATTATATTTTAAAGCACGCTATTTATAGCGTGCTTTTTTATTTAGTACTTTCGATGAAAATTTTTATAATGAGTAGATCTAAAAGAAAAAATACATTTACCATTGCTTTTTATAATGTAGAAAATTTATTTGATACCGTTAATAATCCTTTAACAGCGGATGACGATTTTACGCCTATGAGTAAACGAAATTGGAATCATCAAAAGTATCTTCATAAAATTAAAAAACTAACCTCAGTTGTAAGTCAAATAGGGAGTAATCAATCGGCTCATCCGCCTATTATAGTTGGTTTAGCAGAGGTTGAAAATGCAAAAGTGGTTAAGGATTTAATTCGGCATAAAAATTTATCAAAATATAATTATAGTTATGTTCATTACGATTCGCCTGATGAAAGAGGTATCGATGTAGCTTTTATTTATAATAAAGATTTTTTTGAAGTTATTTCTACAAATACACATTCTCTCTATTTAAAAGATTCAGAAGGTGAGGTTGATTATACGCGGGATTTATTAGTTGTAAAAGGAAAGTTAAATGGCGAATTAGTACATGTTTTGGTCAATCATTGGCCATCGAGAAGAGATGGAGATGAAGAAACAAGTTTAAAACGTATTAAAGCAGCTAAACAAGCCCAGGAAGTAATAAAGAATATTAAATTAAAAGAAAAAAACGCTAAGTTTATTATTATGGGCGACTTTAATGATAATCCAATAAGTGAAAGTGTTAATAATTTTTTGGTTACTGATGATTTATACAATCCTATGAAACCTCTATTTAAAAAAGGAAAAGGAACTTCTACTTTTTATAAAGAATGGCATTTGTTCGATCAAATTATATTTTCAAGAGATTTTTTTGATTCGAGTAAAAGCAGATTTACTTTTGTAAAGGCCGATATTTTAAATAAAGAATGGTTGCGGTTTTATAAAGGGAAGTTTAAAAATAGCCCGTTTAGAACATATGTTGGACCATGGTATCAAGGAGGTTATTCAGATCATTTTCCTGTGTACCTTACTTTCGAAAAAGAAGTATAAAAAAATCCCGAGATACTATCTCGGGATTTTTTTATGTATATAATGATAACTATTTATTCAACAGTTACAGATTTAGCTAAATTTCTAGGCTGATCTACATTTTTTTCTAACATCACAGCGATATGATATGATAGTAATTGAAAAGGAATTGTAGTTAATAAAGGAGTAAAAGCTTCTTCAGTATCAGGAATTTCTATAACATGATCTGCAATTTCTTTTACAGTCGTGTCACCTTCAGTTACGATGGCTATTATTTTACCACTTCTAGACTTTATTTCCTGAATATTACTAACCACTTTTTCATAATGTCCTCTACTTGTTGCTATTACGAAAATTGGCATATTTTCATCAATTAAAGCAATAGGACCATGTTTCATTTCTGCAGCAGGATAACCTTCTGCATGTATGTATGAAATTTCTTTTAGTTTTAATGCGCCTTCTAAAGCCACAGGAAAGTTAAATCCTCTACCTAAATATAAACAGTTTTTAGCATCTTTATAAACCTTTGCTATTTCTTTAATTTGTACATCGGTTTTTAGTAGTTTTTCTACTTGCGCTGGAATTTGTTGTAAGGCTTGTAAGTAAGTATTTACAGCAGAAGTTGATAAAGTACCTTTTGCCTTAGCTAATTTTAAAGCAATTAAAGAAAGTACTGTTATTTGTGTTGTAAATGCTTTTGTTGATGCAACTCCAATTTCAGGACCTGCGTGCGTATAAGCACCCGCATGTGTTTCTCTAGCGATAGAAGAACCAACAACATTACATATTCCGAAAACAAATGCACCTTTAGATTTTGCTAATTTAATAGCCGCTAAAGTATCAGCTGTTTCTCCTGATTGAGAAATAGCAATAACGACATCATTTTCGTTAATAATCGGATTGCGATATCTAAATTCAGATGCATACTCTACTTCAACAGGAATACGAGCCATATCTTCAAAAAGATACTCTCCTACTAATCCGGCATGCCAAGAAGTACCACAAGCAACAATTATAATTCGGCTTGCATTGGTAAACTTAGAAATGTTATCATCAATACCAGCCATACGAATTATCCCTTCATTAGGTAACATTCTTCCTCTGTAGGTATCAATGATTGCTTTAGGTTGTTCGTAAATTTCTTTTAGCATAAAGTGATCATAACCTCCTTTTTCAATTTGCTCTAAGCTTAATTGAAGTTTTTGGATATTTGCATCGATTTCTTTATCTGTTTCGATTTTACGAATTTTTATACCTTTATTTTTTTTGATGATAGCTAATTCACCATCTTCCAAATAAATAGCATCTTTAGTGTATTCAATAAAAGGAGAAGCATCAGAAGCAACAAAAAACTCTTCGTTGTTCTTCCCTACGCCAATTGCAATAGGACTTCCTAGCCTGGCTACAATTAGCTCGTTAGGTTTGTTTTTATCAAAAACAGCAATAGCATACGCTCCAATAACATTTGTAAGTGCTAATTGTACTGCTTTTCCTAATTTACAACCTTCATTTTTTTTAACTTCTTCAATAAGGTTTATTAAAACCTCAGTATCAGTATCACTTTTAAAGGTGTAACCCCTTGAAATTAATTCTTTTTTTATAGTGTCATAATTTTCTATAATTCCATTATGAACAATAACTAAGTCTTCTGATTTTGAAAAATGTGGATGAGAATTCGTATCATTAGGAACTCCATGAGTTGCCCAACGAGTGTGCCCGATTCCTATAGTTCCTTTTTTTCTTTTTTCATCATTATTGGTGATGATTTCTAGATCAGAAACTTTTCCTTTAGTTTTTGATAAGTGAATTTTTTCACCATCGTACATCATTATTCCAGCACTATCATAACCTCTATACTCAAGGCGCTTTAACCCATTTATAACAATTGGGTAAGCATCTCTATGACCTATGTATCCTGTGATTCCGCACATAATATTTTACTTTTCTTTTGTGTATGATATTTTTAAAACAGCTCTTTTTGTCCCATTAGCAGTCTCGCTTCCGTCTAATAAGGTAACTCCTCTAGGATTCCAGTTATATGTGCTAACATTTGTATCTAAAACACCATTTATTACAGGGTTATCTGTAGGGTTATTATATGTTTTTAAGACTAATGGAGAGTTGTCATTTGTTGTGCCGTCTAATAAATCAGATAAGTAATCTGTTAATCTAAAAGAATATTTTTCAGGAGTTCCATCATCAGTTAAACTTAAATTACCGTCAAAAGTAGGAGCTTCTTTATATGCGTCAGAAAGTTGTGTAGGAGATATACTACCACTTCCGTTATCTTTTTCCTGATAGATGAATAAGCGTTGTGGAATAATGTTCTTATCCGTGTTGATAGTATTATTAATATAAAAAGATAATAAAACATCATTAATTAACCAGTTATTAGCTCTTAATTCTTGAAGTTTTAAATCATCAAGAATTTTTATTCTAGCCATTGTTCCTGTTGTTCCCTGCACAGTAAAGTTATTTGCAGAAGGAGTAATTGTAGCAGGACTCGATTTATAAATACTGTTTCTTACACCAGATAAAGAATATGAAATAGTTTTCGGTAAATTGTCCTTAAATACTAAATCAGTAATACCTTCTTGTTTTTCAGACCTAGTGATTGTGTAGTGAAAATCTAGCGTAGCAGAAGTAATACTTCCATTTATATTTAGAGGCACCATCGCTCCGTTGTTTCCTTCAGCTTTAACAATTAATCCTTTAAAGTAAGAATTAAAAGCATCAGTAGTTTTAAACTCATCACTATCAAGTTTATCCCAGAAAAGACTTTTCATTTTTTCCATATCTAAGGGAATGGTTAGGAAAGGAGCTTTGTTCGCTAGTCTTATAGTATTTTCATATGTATTACCGCTGCTAATGCCTCTTGTTAATACTAGTGCAGTATCAGAAGGATTCGGTTTAAAAGTAAATCCAATATCCTCATTTAATAACTCGAGTTGGTCGTAGTCATGATTAGACTGAAAGCTATTAGATTTCGTAGGATTATCTGGGTCTAATCTATTTAGAAAAGTACCATTTCTATATACCTTTAAAGAGGTTGCAATGTCTTTATTACCTAAAACAGAATCTAGCCTAAAAATTGGTCTTTCAGTAGTACCTGTACCTGTATTTGTAGCTTTGTAAGGTAGTTTAAGAACAACTTTATCTAGTACAAAAACAGAATCTATTTCTCCGTTTGCAGTAGCAGGCTGTAAATCTTTTATTCTTGGACTAGTTGCTAGTGATAACTGACTAACAAAAGAAGCTTCTATTGTCTTGTAATTGTCATTATTATATACACCAAGCCAATAGTCGCCTAAAGCACCGATACTTATATTATCGGCTCTAACTGATTTGTATATAGGTAAAGGATTCGATTCAGAAATATCAATTGTTTCAATTTCTATATCTAATAATATTTCTCCTGTTTCAAATTTAGTATTGTTAACAACACTACTTCCTACGTCACTAAAATCTTTTTCACACGATACTAAAGTTGCTAAACATAGCAAGCTAATACCTAAAACACCAATTTTTCTAATCATTTGTATTATTATTCGCTTATTTCTAAAACGTTTTCTTTATAAAATTGTAAGTAAGCTTCTGATAAAACTTCTTCAGATTGATATTCTAAAACTTTTGTATCTTTTTCATCGATAAAAGCATTAATTTCATCTGGCAACACTTCACTACCTTTTATAATAGCGTCAGAGTTTTCAATAGCACTTTTTAAGATGCTAATTTCGTTTGGAGTAGCTAAAGTTGTTATTTTAGATTCATTAACTTTATCAAAACGAACCTTTTTGGCTAGATCGCCTTCTAATTCACCTTCAAAATTATTGTTGTAAATAGAAGTTACAATTTTACTTTCTGTAAAAAGTGGTTCTTCTTTGTAAAATTCCTTTAAATATAATGGAAGTAAAGAGGCCATCCATCCATGAACATGAATAATATCTGGTGCCCAATTTAGTTTTTTAACGGTTTCTACGACTCCTTTAGCAAAGAAAATCATACGTTCGTCGTTATCACTAAACATTTTGTCATCTTCATCAGAATATACAGCTTTACGCTTAAAGTATTCGTCGTTATCAATGAAATACACTTGCATTCTTTCTTTCGGAATAGAAGCAACTTTAATAATCAATGGCATATCCATATCATTAATTATTAAATTCATACCAGATAAACGAATTACTTCATGTAATTGATGTCTTCGCTCATTTATTACCCCATAACGAGGCATAAAAATACGGGTTTGAACTCCTTTAGAATGTGCGTTTTTAGCAACATTAAATGCAGTAGATGATAATTCTGTTTCAGGTAAATAAGGTATTACCTCTGATGAAACATATAATATTCTCTTATCCTTCATTAAATTCGTCTATTTTATTGAAGATGCAAAAATACGAAAATTTATGCTAAAATGATGTTAAATTGCTAATTTTGCACGCATTTCAACTGTAATAGAATGAAAGTTTATAAAACTAAATCAGAATTAAAAGAATTTTTATCAAAAGTAAAAATCAAGAATAAATCTATCGGATTCGTTCCTACTATGGGTGCTTTGCACGAAGGGCATTTATCACTTGTTGAAAAGGCAAAACAAAAGAACGACATAACGGTTGTGAGTATTTTTGTGAACCCTACTCAATTTGATAATAAGGAGGATTTAGTTAAGTACCCAAAAACATTTGATAACGATTTTATGCTTTTGGAAAGTGTTGATTGCGATGTTTTGTTTTTTCCGTCTGTAGAAGAAATGTATAGTGAAAATATTGAATCAGAGTCTTTTAGTTTCGATGGTTTAGAGCATCAAATGGAAGGGAAATTTCGTGATGGTCATTTTAACGGAGTCGGAACTATTGTAAAAACATTATTCGAAATTGTGGAACCTGACGTTGCTTATTTCGGGAAAAAAGATTTTCAGCAGTTACAAATCATCAAAAAGATGGTTGAAAAAAATGCGCTTCCGGTAAAGATAAAAGGTTGTAATATTTATAGAGAAGAAGATGGTTTAGCAATGAGCTCACGTAATACAAGATTAACAAAAGAACATCGAAAATTAGCTCCTTTTATATATAAAACACTTAAAAAAGCAAAGAAGAAATTTGGCATAAATAGTGCAGTAGAAGTTACTGAATGGGTACAAAAACAGTTTCATAAACATTCTTTATTAGAATTAGAGTATTTTACAATAGCTAATGAAAAAACGTTAGAGACCATTGTAAAAAAAGAGCCTGAACATAAATATAGAGCTTTTATTGCTGTTTTTGCAGGAGAAATTAGATTGATAGATAATATCCGTTTAAAATAAAATCATTCAAAAACAACTCATTAATCATTAAAAAACTATTTTTGCACTATGTTAGTACAAGTAGTAAAATCTAAAATCCACCGCGTAAAAGTTACGGGTGCCGATTTAAATTATATAGGAAGCATTACCATTGATGAAGATTTAATGGATGCAGCGGGAATTATTGAAGGCGAACGTGTTCAGATTGTGAATAACAATAATGGCGAACGTTTAGAAACATATGCAATTCCAGGACCAAGAAATAGTGGAGAAATTACCTTAAACGGTGCAGCTGCCAGAAAAGTAGCAAAAGGCGATGTGTTAATACTAATCGTATACGCTTTTATGGAACTTGAAGAGGCTAAAAATTTTAAACCTTCTTTGGTTTTTCCTAACGAAGAAGATAATACCCTTACGTAATTTTGAATATTAAAAAAGCATTAAAAATTATACTACCTCTCGTTTTGGGAGGTTTTTTGGTTTGGTACTCTTTATCAAAAGTGTCTATAGCAACTTTGTTAGATTACTTTAAAGAGGCAAATTATTGGTGGATAGCTTTAGGGTTATTTTTCGGAATTTTAAGTCACTTGTCTAGAGCATATCGTTGGAAGTTTTTACTAGAACCAATGGGATATAAGCCAGATTTTGGTAATAGCACCATGGCGGTTTTAGTAGCATACTTAGTTAATTACGCAGTGCCAAGAGCAGGAGAGGTTTCTCGTGCTGCGGTTATGACAAATTATGAAAACATTCCTTTCGAAAAAGGATTCGGAACTATTGTAGCCGAAAGAATGGCGGATTTAATTATGATGTTAACTATCATCGCAATTACATTATTTCTACAGTTCGATTTTATATATGAATTATTAACAAAGAATTTTAATCCACTTAAAATAGGGGCGATATTAGCGGTTCTTATCGTAGCTGGATTTATCTTTTCGAGATATGTAAAAAAAGCAACATCGGGAATTGGTCTAAAAATAAAAAACTTTATTTCAGGATTAGTTGAAGGAGTTATGAGCATATTTAAAATGAAGAATAAATGGGCATTTATTTTTCATACCGTATTTATTTGGTTAATGTATATACTTATGTTTTGGGCAACAATACCCGCAATAGATGGTTTAAGTGTTCCTTTAGGAGGTGTTTTAATTGGTTTTATTGCAGGAGGATTTAGTATTGCAGCAACCAACGGAGGTATCGGTTTATATCCGGTAGCTGTTGCAGGTGCATTGGCTTTATTTGGTATTGCAGAAGAACCAGCAACCGCTTTTGGTTGGATTATGTGGACAGCCCAAACGGCAATGATTATTGTTTTTGGAGGCTTAGCATTCTTGTTATTACCTATCTACAATAAAAATAAAAAGTAATAGGGCGTTACCTTCCAGGTCGCGCTTTCGCTACTCGCTTTTTTTGAAAAAATAAAAAAGAGCTCAAACATGCCGCTTAATCCCTAACGCAGTTTCTTTATAAATTTTAGTTATAAACTATTTTTGTTCGGCCGTGTTTAAGAAGCTGTTTTCGTGATTATAAAAATCATAGTACCGTCATACTGAATTTATTTCAGCATCGCATAACTTTGGAAAATTAGAAACTAAAATAAATTTAGTTTTAAGGATCAATATTTTTTAGAATAATATTTATACAGACGCTAAAAATAATCAATAGTATTAGATATTAGTTTGTAACTTTGAATATTACTATAGAGTATTTTAAAACTTCCAATCTATTTTAAATGGCCAAAACCAAAACTACTTTTTTCTGTCAAAACTGCGGAGCGCAACATGCGCAATGGGCAGGACAATGCAATACTTGTAAAGAATGGAATACCATTGTTGAAGAGGTAATTCAGAAAGAAGAAAAACGAGTTTGGAAAAGTCCTGAAAACAATAAAAAAAGAGTTTCTACACCTTTAAGAGTACAAGATATTCAGTTAAACCCTGAAGAACGTGTTGAAACAAAAAATAACGAATTAGACACTGTTTTAGGTGGCGGAATTGTAAAAGGAGCTGTTGTTTTATTAGGTGGTGAACCCGGAATTGGTAAATCGACGTTGTTATTGCAAATCGCTTTAAAAATTCCGCAAAAAGTATTGTACGTTTCAGGTGAAGAAAGTCAGTCGCAAATTAAAATGCGCGCCGAGCGTTTAGAGGCTACAAATTCTAATTGCTTAATTCTTACCGAAACCAATACACAGCAAATTTTTAAAAATATAGAACAGGTTAAGCCAGATGTTTTGGTGATTGATTCTATTCAAACCTTACATACAAATTCTATTGAAGCTTCACCGGGAAGTATTTCTCAAATACGTGAAACATCAGCAGAACTTATAAAATTCGCCAAAGAAACTTCAACTCCGGTATTATTAATTGGTCATATTAATAAAGAAGGACACATTGCAGGACCTAAAATTTTAGAACACATGGTTGATGTGGTATTACAATTTGAAGGCGACAGAAATCATACCTATAGAATATTACGTTCTCAGAAAAACCGATTTGGTTCTACTGCCGAACTCGGAATTTACGAAATGCTATCAACCGGATTACGAGAAGTATCTAATCCGTCTGAAATACTAATTTCAAAAAAAGATGCTGATTTAAGCGGAACCGCAATTGCATCAACTTTAGAAGGTATTCGTCCTTTAATGATCGAAATTCAGGCCTTGGTTTCTACCGCAGTTTACGGTACGCCACAACGCTCTACAACAGGTTATAATTTAAAAAGATTGCACATGATTTTAGCTGTGCTAGAAAAAAGAGCAGGTTTTAAATTAGGAGCAAAAGATGTTTTTTTAAATGTTACAGGCGGAATTCATGTAGATGATCCTGCAATAGATTTAGCGGTTGTTGCAGCAATTTTATCATCGAATCAAGATTTAGCGATTAATCCGAATGTTTGTTTTGCGGCCGAAGTTGGTTTGGCAGGAGAAATACGACCGGTTTCTAAAATTGATCAGCGTATTTTAGAAGCTGAAAAACTAGGGTATAAAACTTTAGTAGCCTCGAAATACAATAAAATATCTTCTAAAAACCACGGTATAAAACTAGTTTTGGTTGGTAAAATAGAAGAGGCTTTTGCTACGTTGTTTGCTTAGGAAAAAAGTATAAGAATATATTAGATTATTGTTTTTACTTAATTTCGATTAGTTCATTTTCCAAGTATTTTAAAATAAATATTTTATCGAATGTTGTTCTTAATCTTTTTGATGTAATTTGAATAGATGGTAAATAATCAGCAGATAATTCGCCTGATTTTATAACTAACCAATATTTATCACATTTTTCAAATGTAATTTTAGCTTTTTCTTTTTTATTTAGTATGTTTTGAATTTTTAAACTATCAATTTCTTTTCCAACCGTAGAATACAATTCGATGTATTCGTAATCTTTTATTTTTTCATCAAAGATTAATTTATATGATTCAACTATTTTAGGTAGATCCCCATTGTTATCTATTTCTAGTATGTAGTTTTTCTTTTTTTTGTTGATGTTTTTAATAATGTCATTAAAGAAAATTTCAGCAATTTTATTTGGGCTACTCACAAGAGGGAATTCATTTTTATTTAAATGAATTATAAGATAGCATCTAGGTATTTGTTTCTCTCGGAATAAATTTAAGATTTCTTCCGAAACTCTTCTAGTTATTTCTTCTATTGATTTTAATAGAGATCCTTTGTTAGATTTATAATCATCTTTAAATATTTGAGTAATTTCTACTCCAATTTTCTGCTTACTGTGAATAATAAAATCAGGTTTATCAATATGTTCAGTTCTACCCGAAGGAAATTCAGGATATGATTTTCTAAATTTATCAAAAATACTTTTTTCTATAGTTTCTTTTTTTGTCATAATTTAGGTTAAGTTATCAGAAAACAAGTTAAAAATAAAACTAAGCACTTCAAAAATGTAAAGACTAATCTTCTTTCTTTTTCTTCTTTCCAAAAAGTCTATTAAAAAAACCTTTAATTCCTTTTTGTCTGTAAGCAGGGCATTTTATTGATTCGTAAACATCTTCCGGAATATCAAAGTCCGTCAAGTATTTTTTACTTAGCTCGGTGTCTTTCTCTATTTCTTTAATAATATTGGCAACAATAGGTAAAGCTAATGACGAACCAGAACCTTTTCCGCTTTTAAAATGTATGGTGTTTTTTGAAGTTCCTACCCAAGTACCAAAAACAATATTGGGCGTATAGGCAAGAAACCAAGCATCGGTATAATCTTGTGCGGTACCTGTTTTTGCAGCAAGCTGACTTTTAATTTTATAAGTGTTTCTAATCTTAGCTCCCGTACCTTGGTCAACAGCTTTTTGTAAAATAGCTGTTAGTGTCTCAGTAGTTTCTTTTTTAAAGACTTCTTCAGCCTTCTGTTCTTTACTTTCATAAATAATAGCACCTTCTTTATCGGTAATTTTAGTAATCATGTACAAGTCGTTCATGGCACCATTATTAGCAAAGCTCCCGTACGCTTTTGTTATTTCAGACAACGATAAGTCTAAGGTTCCTAAAGCAATAGACGGAGCGTTATTGGTAATTTTAGGAAACTGTAGTTTTTCACAGTAATTGATTAATAATTCTCTTTCGAGCTTAAAATAAAGATCGATAGTTGGTAAATTCATAGAATGAATTAAGGCATTCCATAGTGCAACTTTATTATCTGGAGTCGTTTTATAATCGGCATTTTGAGGTTTCCAATTATTAAATTCGGGATATGTTTTTTCTTCGTTGTCAAAATAGTCGCAAGGCGAAATATCATTTTCTAGCGCAGTAGCATATAAAATGGGTTTAAAAGCAGAAGCTATTTGACGATGTGATAAAACCATATCAAAAGGAAGCATTTTAAAATTATTACCACCAACCCAACTAATTACTGCTCCGTTTTTAGGATTTGTAACTAATACAGACGCATTAAGCATTTTTGCATAATGCCATAAACTATCAATTTTAGTACCTTTTATTGTTTTAGTGCTGTCCCAGTCGAACAACTTAAAGGTTTTGTTTTGTTTGTCTTTTTCAGAAGAAAAACGGTTCTTTTTTAACCAGCTGTTTTTTAAACTATTCGATCGTAACTCTTTATCTAGCTCTTTTTGTTTAACTATAAGTTGCTCTTTAGCCGCTTTTTCGGCGATTTTTTGAAATTTGTAATTTAACGTAGTGTATATTTTTAAACCGTCGGCTTCTATATTGTGTTTTATGTTTCTTGTTTTATTAATGCTATCTATTATTTTAACAGCTTTTTTCTTTACTTGATAAGAAAAATAACCAGCAGTTGTTTTTAAATCGAGGTTTTTATAGCTTAGTGTAAGTGGTAATTTTTTTAAACTGTCTGTAGTTTTGGTAGTTAAATACTGTTCGTTTTTCATGAGCTGAAGAACGATATTTCTTCTGCTTAAAGCATTTTCAGGATTCAACCTTGGGTTGTAATAGGTGTTTGCTTTTAACATACCAACCAACACCGCAGATTCTTCAGCATTTAACTCATTTGTCTTTTTGTTATAAAATCGATTAGCGGCAGATTCTATCCCAAAAATATTTTCACCAAAAGGAACCGAATTAAAATACAATTGAAGTATCTCGTTTTTAGAATATAAGCCTTCCATTCTACTAGCAATAATAAGTTCTTTAATCTTATTTATGGGCAGGCTTAAAAAACCGTGATATTTTCGTCCGTATAAGTTTTTAATTAATTGTTGCGTAATTGTACTTCCGCCACCACCAGAAGCATCTTGCATTAAAATACTTTTAAATAATACTCTTGCATAGCTCTGACCATCGTAACCATTATGAGTATAAAAACGTTTATCTTCAGTAGCAACTAAAGCTTCTTTTAAATGATTTGGTATTTGTGATATGTTGATGTTAGTTCGGTTTTCTGTAAAGATTTTACCGATAATTATATCATCCGAAGAATATATTAAAGAGGCTTCTTCATTTATTACAGATGATAATTTTTCGTTGTTGGGTAAAGCGCCAAACACTTCAAAATACACCAAAGAGAATAGTAGCATTATTAATAGCAATATAAAAATAGCCAAACCCGTTACGTATTTTAATAAACGGATTAAAGTTTTCTTTTCTATAAGCTTATGGTATATTTCTTTAAATGTTTTCATCAGGCTATTAGTCAAATTCTGTTTTTCAAGATTTTTATTACTTAGAGTTTTAAAGAACTCTTAATTTATTTTTTAAACTCAGCAATTTTTATACCGTTGTTAAACTTTATGTTTGTCCAGTTTACAAATATCCAAGGTTTATTGGTTACTTCTGCGTTCCAATTAGAGTTTTTGTATTTTCTTTTTGTAGGTATAAGTAAGCCCTCAATATTTTCGTACTGCAATTTCATTAAAAAAGGATCAGTTTTACCAAAATCAACAACAGTAAAAAGAAACTGGTCTATTAATTTAGTGTTTTTATTAATGTATAATTGATATACATCCTTTGGTTTATTGTCTTTAGAATTAAACGTAATTTTAACAATATCATATTCGTTATTACCAATGTTTTCTTCTTTTATATATTCATAATTTACACCTGGATCTAATAATTTTTGAATCATGGTAAACCAATAAAAGTTGGTAGGTCTGTTAAAAGCAACTCTTTTTAAAGCAACAGAATCTAAAATAATTCTTCCGTTATTTTTTAGCCAAAATTCTTTACCATCATAACCTTGCTCGATATTACCTGATAAATGCGTAAGCGTTCTTTCGTGTTTAGTATACAAACCATAAGACAACTCGTTATTAAATATATATTTTTCGGTTGATGTATCTGTTTTGCCATCCGGAGTTTTATAAGTATACGTATAAATTACATCTTTTTTTGATGAAAGCTCACTGTAATTACCTGTTTTTTCTACTGTTTGATATACTAATTGATGTGCTTTGTTTTTAAATTGAATATTGTTTGTTGCTATAGCTGGTTTTATTTCTGTTATATCTTTTTTGATGTTTTGTTTACAAGAAGATAAAGTAAGTATTGCAGTGATGCAAATTGCTATGAGTATTCTCATTTTTGTTGTTTTTTAATATTATTGTCTAGTAGCTAATTTTATGCAAAGCTATTAGAAAAGGGGTGAAGGTTAAAACTATTTTTATTAAACAAAAAGAACCTCATAATTACATGAGGTTCTTTATAGGTTTTACTGTTTTTAACAACATCCACCACCATCATAATGATAGGTAGATTCTGAGAAGAAAATATCATCTCTGCCTAAAGCTTTTAAAGCTGCGGCAGTTTTATCGCAAATAGCTAGTGGCTGATTTTTTAATAAAGTATGTCCTAATCCGTCATCAAAATAATCTTCATCACCGTAATATATAGCTGCTTTTCCTGTAAAAATACAAGGACCATCCGCTGGCATTGGATCTTTAATTGCGGCAACCTCAATAGATTCTATATAAATTAATTCATCTGTTGGATAATTCTTTGGGTCTAAAATACGGTATGGCTTACGAGCTCTAATTTCTATGGTTCCGAAACCAGCATCTGTTAATGCTTTTACATAATCGGCAATTGTTAAACTACCGCTTAAACATAAGGCACGTAAACGTTCGTCGTTACGCAATTCTTCATTCATCTCTTGCTCGCAAGTAGGATCACTCATCACTAATTTTCCGTGAGGCTTTATTACTCGATACATTTCTGCAATTGCCTTCTTTAAATCATCCGATTTAAAAATGTTGAATAAACAGTTTTGGGCAGCAACATCAATTGAATTATCATCAACAGGTAAGTTCATAGCATCACCTTTACGTAAATCAACAAAATCGCTTTTAAACCAATCGTTTTGTTCTTCGGCAACGATAAAGTTTTTGCGAGATGCTTCTAACATTTCATCAACTACATCTAAACCAATAACCCCACCTTTATTTCTATTGAAATAGGCAAATTGTAATAATTCCATTCCGCCACCAACACCAACATATAACATTTTTGGATTGTTGGTTAAATCGCGTGCATGTACTGTAGAACCACAACCGTAGTTCATTTCTTGCATGATTTTAGGAATTTTTAAACCAGGTAATTCCCAAATAGGATTTGTGGTACAGCACAAGCCAACATCTGGCGTTAAAGCTGCTTCTTTATATACATTGTGTGTGGTTTCTAAGTAACTCATTTGTTTTGTGTTTATGTTAATGCGAAGAAGTATAATAAGGGAATAGATTCCTTCACTTCGTTCGGAATGACTTTATAATTTATTAATTAGTTCTTTAAATAAAGTAATCATTTTTGGTTCTGCTTTACCAGCAACAGCAATAATTTCGGCAATATCTACAGGTTGTAAATTCTTAGGGTCACATTCGTCTGTTAAAACCGAAATAGCAGCACATGGTAAATTTAATTGTTTTGCAACAATAACTTCTGGTACCGTACTCATACCAACAGCATCTGCTTCTAAAATTTGCAGCATTCGGTATTCGGCTCTGGTTTCTAATTGCGGACCTACAACACTTGCATACATTCCTTCATGTAACTGAATGTCGTTTGCTATTGCAATTTCTTTCAGCAGACCATTAATTTTTTTCGAATAAGGCTCAAGCATATCCGCAAAAATATTTCCGAAATCATTCGCTCCTTTAAATGCTAATGGCGAACCTCCTTGAAGGTTTAAATGATCTTCTAATAACATTAAATCTCCTTTTTTATAAGTAAGATTAATGGCACCTGCAGCATTAGAAATTAATAGAGTATTGATTCCTAAACTATGCATTGTTCTAATTCCATAGGTAACTTCCCAAAGATTGTAGCCTTCGTATACATGAAAACGCCCAGACATCACGAGTACTTTTTTTCCTGATAAAGTTCCGTAAATTAATTTACCTGAATGAAATTCGACTGTTGCTTGTGGAAAATTAGGAATATCAGCATACGCGATTTCTTTTTCGATATTTATCTCGTTAACTAATTTTCCTAAACCTGTTCCTAAAACAATTCCGATTTCAGGATTTATAATTCCGTTAGATTTTAAAAAATCTGTTGTTTCTTGTAGTTGTTGTTTTTTCATTTGTACTGAACTTATTTAAGTTCTTTTGTTAGGTCGAGCGCAGTCGAGACCTTAATTAAAATCTCTCGACTGCGCTCGAGAAGACATTATTTATAAAAAGTGTTGAAATGCTTTGTGGTTTTTAATGTCATCAAAAACATCAACATCATTAAGTTCTTCTAATAAATGCACGCTTACTTTATGTAAGTCCTTAAGTGTGTCTTTTCTTACTGTTGCTGTGCCCCATTTTTTATTTTTAAAAATAGCGGATTGCAGATTTTTCATTCCTAAAAGATAATAACCACCATCTTCAGCAGGGCCAATTACTACATCATTAGTATCTAGTTTAGAAAAGGCATCGTTGATGTGATTTGGAGTTAAATCGTATAAATCGCTACCAATAATCATTATTTTTTCATAACCTGCTTCAAATCCGTCTTTAAAAGCATTTAACATTCTAATGCCTAAATCTTCGCCTTCTTGCTGGTGTTTTTTAAATACATCGTTATTCCAAATATCATTTTCACGAACTTTAACCGAGTAGTAAACCGCTTTATCGCAAGGTAAATTGGTTGTAACTTCTTTGGTTTTATCGAGCAGGAATTTGTAAATATCTAAAGCAGTTTCATCACCAACTGTTTTGGCTAAGCGTGTTTTTGCTTTTCCTAATTCAGGGTTTCTTGTGAAGATTAATAATAAGTTTTTAGTCATAAACTTTTTCTCCTTTTAAGAGCCACTTGCTCCATCGTTTGTTAAAAGTATGTATTTTTTCTGTATTATTACCTAAAGTATCTTGTACTTTAAAGTTTGCGTTTTTCCATTCAAAAATTCCTCCGTAAAGATTATAAACATTTGTATACCCTTCTTTTATTAATTTATGAGCAATCGTTTCAGAACGAATTCCTAAAGAGCAATAAACTACAATTTTAGCGTCTTTATCGTCGGGTAATTTTTGTGTAATTTCTGAGAGCTTAAAATTATTATAACCCACTAAAATGGCATTTTTTAAATGACTAACCTTAAATTCTTCGGCTTCTCTAGCGTCTAACAAAATGGTTTTTGTGTTGGGTAAAGCTAAAGTTTCTACAGATATATATGGAACGTTTTTAGTGTTGTGTTTTTTTAATAATTGATTTAAATCCTTCTGAGAAAAAGAGCTTAGAGAAATCAACAAGAAAAAGAAAATAAGTTTGTTCATTTTACTATACATAATTAGAAGCTGTTTCCTGCTTTCTGCACTCGCTCTCTGCGAGGAGCTCAAACAAATGCTTCAATCAGGGCTAGGCTTATTTACAAAAATTGTTACATTAAAGTTAAGCAACAACACCTTGGCAACTACTACCAGCGCCGGCAGTACAACCATAACAATGTTGATTGATAATTATATCTCTATCTTGTAATAACTCTTCGTTGTATTCTGAAATGTGTTTTACTTTCGAGTTAACTTTTAAGTTTAACATTTGATTAAAATCACAGTCATACAAATTTCCGTCCCAGCTTATCGATAATGTATTTGTACACATTACGTTTTCAACAGCCATCGGATTATAAGCCTCTACCAAAGAATGCATATATTCTTCATAATTTTCTGAAGCAATTAAATAGTCTAAAAATCTACTTATAGGTAAGTTTGTGATGGCAAATAAATTGTGAAAATCAATATTAAAATCATCTTTCAAAGCTTTTTTAAAGTCGTTCTCTAAAGCGGCTTGATCCCCAGGTAAAAAAGCTCCTGATGGATTGTACACTAAATCTAATTTTAAATCAGACCCTTCAGTTCCGTATCCAACTTCATTCAGCATTTGAAGCGCTTTAATAGATTTATCAAAAACACCATCACCGCGTTGCTTGTCAGTTTTTCCACGTGTCCAGTGCGGCATTGAAGAAACTACGTGTACATTGTGTTTTTTAAAGAACTCAGGTAAATCGTAGTATTTTTTATTTGCCCTTATAATAGTTAAGTTAGAGCGCACAATAAAATCTTTAATTCCTGCTTTTGATGCTTCTTCAACAAACCATCTAAAATTAGGGTTCATTTCTGGTGCGCCACCTGTTAAATCTAACGTATGTGCTTCTGTTTTTTTAATAACATCTAAGCATTGCTGCATGGTTTCGGTTGTCATGATCTCTTTACGATCAGGACCAGCATCTACATGGCAGTGCGCACAAACCTGGTTACACATATAACCTAAGTTAATTTGAAGAATTTCTAGCTTTTTAGGGCGAAGCGGAAACTGATTTGTTTCCTTTATTTTTTTAGCAAACGTTGGCAATTCTCCATTAGCGAAAATTCCGTTTGATAAAATTTCTAATTGACGTTGTGTATTTGCCAAGTCGTTATTTCTTGCTTGAAGGGACTTTTTCATCTTTATATTTTAGTTTCTGTCAAGTCGAGAGCAGTCGAGAGCTAAATATTACCTCTTGATAAACTACGTTCACTACTTTCAATAAAGCTAACTTTATTTTAGTAATTCTCGAAGAGACACTTTTGAAGATAGTTTTTACATTTCTAACTTATTCACTTTATTCATCATCTGAACTCCGTGAACTAGTGTTGCACCGCTTTTAATTGCAGCACCAACATGTAATGCTTCCATCATTTCTTCTTTAGTAATTCCGCGCTCTAAACCATCTTTTGTATAAGCATCTATACAGTATGGGCATTGTTCTGTATGTGCAACAGCTAAGGCAATTAAACTTTTTTCACGAGCTGTTAAAGCACCTTCTTCAAATACTTTTCCGTAGTAATCAAAAAACTTAGTACCAAGCTCTTCATTCCATTCTGATATTTTTCCGAACTTACGCAAGTCCGCCGGATCGTAATATGTTTTTGACATGTGTTTTTTTTAGATTGAAAAGTAAAAATACAAATTGTTTAAAGGTTTCCTTGTTAAAAAGATATGATCTTATTTATTTTCCGTTTAAACTCCAGTCATATTTTAAAAAACTAACATTTGCTTTTGCATCTACTTTGGTATTAGAGTATTTGTTGATAAAATCGATTAAAGAGCTTTTTTTGGTGAAGTCTCCTTTAAACCATTCGAAAATTTTTGAAAGCTGTACGTCGTTTTCTGATATCTTATTTCTTGAAGAATCATTAATGAATTTTTTCATTAAGTTATTGGTTTTGCTTTCGTAATTTGCTTCCGTAAAAGCAAAATTACCTAATTGCGGACAAGAACCTGAAGCACAATTTACACCAACATGAATTTTTGGATCATTAAAATTTTTACGTAAAATTTGATGCTCAATATGATTTAGAGTGTATGTTTTACCTCCAACTTTAGCAAACGGAATATTCCACGCATCCTTTCCTTCTTTTTTAATATTTAAAATACTTTTTAAAGGGTAGTTATCTAAGATTATTTTTATCGTGTAAGCATTATAAGCGTTTATCCAAAAGGCTTTGGTTTTTGCTGCAGACCAATTTCTTTGAGGTGTTGTTTTATTTAAATAGCTTAAATAAGAATCAAGTTTAGCTTCATCTTTTTGTAGTTTCTTATAATCTACAAATCCAGTGCTATTAACATGTTCTTTTAGTAAAGTATTAAAAACACTTGTTTGACCAAATGAGTTTATAAAAAAAGTTAAGCTTAGTAATAAAAATATTTTACGCATAATTTTTTGTTTTAATCTAATAAGATAGACGTTGAGGTGCCTAATTAATTACAAATTATATGCCGTTTTAAATAAAAACAATTTGCATGCATGTAATCGGTTAGCTTTTTAAGGGTTTTAATTTAGGGATAATACTCGAGTTAAGCTTTAAAACGAAACAAAAATTATAGGAATCTTATATAAAGAGATAGGAGGGAAGTTTATAAAATAAAAAAACCTTAACAAATAAATGTTAAGGTTTAGTACTGAAGGCGGGACTTGAACCCGCACGACCCAAGGGTCATTGGATTTTAAGTCCAACGTGTCTACCAATTCCACCACTTCAGCTGGTATATGTATATGTTTTTGACTGCTTTCTTAAAATAAACCTCGCTAATAAAAGCGAGGTTTAGTACTGAAGGCGGGACTTGAACCCGCACGACCCAAGGGTCATTGGATTTTAAGTCCAACGTGTCTACCAATTCCACCACTTCAGCGTGATTTGATTGCAGTACAATCAAACTTGGTATATTTTTAAGAAAGTCTCAGAGCGAAAGACGGGATTTGAACCCGCGACCCCCACCTTGGCAAGGTGATGCTCTACCCCTGAGCTACTTTCGCGTAGTCAAAAATTATTTTAAAGAACGTTGCATTGCTTTCAATGCGGGTGCAAATATAACACCTTTTTTTAAACGGCAAAATAATTTTTTAATTTTTTTATATTTCGATTACTATTTTTTTTTATGGTCATTAAAGAAGAAAGAAATATCTTTGCGAAAAATAAAACTAGAAGTGGATTCTATCTCACCAGTACATATTAAACCCTCTTTCAAATCAATGTTTAACGATTTTAAACAATTAACCAAGGTTGGTTTGTCTATAAGTGTTGTTTTTACATCAGTTACAGGTTATTTGTTGGGGGCAGAAACAATTGATTATACTATAGTTTTATTATTGTCATTAGGAGGGTACTTAATGGTAGGTGCATCTAATGCATTTAACCAAGTTATAGAGAAAGATATTGATTCGTTAATGCAGCGTACTAAAAATCGCCCTTTGCCAGCAGGTAGAATGAGCGTAACGGTAGCGTTAACAATTGCAATTGTTTTTACGATTGCAGGTATTGGTATATTATATGTAATAGATCCTAAATGTGCTTTGTTTGGTGCAATTTCTATTTTTTTATACACAAGTGCTTATACGCCTTTAAAGGCTGTAACACCTTTAGCTGTTTTTGTAGGTGCCATTCCTGGTGCAATTCCTTTTATGTTAGGATGGGTTGCTGCAACAGGCGAGTTTGGTGTTGAAGCTGGTTTTTTATTTATGATTCAGTTTTTTTGGCAATTCCCACATTTTTGGGCAATAGGTTGGTTACAGTTTGAAGAGTATAATAAAGCAGGTCTTCATATGCTTCCTATGGATAAAAAAAACAAAGGAGCTATTGTGCAAATAATTTTTTATACCTGTATTATGATTTTAATGTCGGTTGCTCCGGTTTTAAAGGTAACAGGTAGTTTTTACATTTATCCATTAACAGCTGTAATAGTATTATTGCTAGGTGTGTTAATGTTGTATTACGCTTTTCAATTATACAAATCAGAAGAAAATACAGATGCTAGAAAATTAATGCTAGCCAGTGTTTTTTATATTACAATCGTACCCATAATTTATGTGGTAGATAAATTTTTACACTAATGAGTAAACAAACGTTACAAGAAGAATTAAAAGCAGGTAAGAGAAAATCAGCAAAACCAATGTTATGGGTTTCGATGATTAGTATGGTAATGTTTTTTGCAGGATTAACAAGTGCTTATGTTATAAGTATGAAGCGTGATGATTGGGTTAGTTTCGATTTACCTCAAGCTTTTTATATTAGTACTGTTTTAATTGTGTTAAGCAGTATTACCTTAATTTTCTCTCAAAAATTTTTAAAAAAAGATAATTTAAAAGCTTCATTAGGGCTTTTATTGGTTACTTTAATATTGGGTTTAGGGTTTGTATGGTATCAATATGTAGGTTTTAATGAATTAAAATCTGTAGGGTTATATTTTACCGGGCCAGAGAGTACTGTGTCTACATCTTTTATATTAGGAATAACATTTATGCACGTTTTACACCTGTTAGCGGGTATAATTGTGCTCTTGGTGGTTATTTATAATCATTTTAAAAAGAAATATTCAGCATCGGATATGCTTGGGTTTGAGCTAGGTGGAATCTTTTGGCATTTCGTAGATGTTTTATGGATTTATCTATTTTTCTTTTTCTATTTCATAAGATGATGAAAAATGCGTAATTTTGGCGCACTGTTTTAACAAAAATTAACAAAAAGAGATTTATGGAAGCAAATAATGCTGTAAATTCTGATAACAAAGAAACTTGGAGCGGAGGTGGTGAAAAACCATTTGGCGCTAGTTATGGTAAAATGATGATGTGGTTTTTCATCGTTTCTGATGCATTAACTTTTTCAGGTTTTTTAGCAGCGTATGGTTTAACACGTTTTAAATTTATTGATTCATGGCCAATTGCCGATGAGGTGTTTACTCACTTTCCGGGACTACATGGTGTACATGCACCGATGTATTATGTTGCGCTAATGACATTTATTTTAATTATATCATCGGTAACAATGGTATTAGCTGTTGATGCTGGTCATCAAATGAAAAAGAAGAAAGTAGCTTGGTACATGTTTGCTACCATTATTTTCGGAATTATTTTCGTTGGATCTCAGGCATGGGAATGGAAAAATTTTATTAACGGTTCTTACGGAGCGGTTAAAACTTCTAACAATCATATTTTACAGTTTGCAAAGCAAGATGGTGTTGATGATGAAGGTAAACCTAAGTACCATCAAATCGCTTTAGCTGACTTTGTACATGTTGAGAGAAAAGATGATAGAGTAGAGCATACTCGTGAAAACGGATTGTGGTTTGAAAAAGAAGAAACAATTTCTCAGTATTCAGTAGCACAAGTTCAAGAAGCTTTTAAAGCAGATCCATCTTTGTTAATTAGAACAGAGCAATTAAACCCTGAAACGAAGCAAAAAGTAATTTTATCAAGAGCAGAAAGTTTAGCGAAATTAGCTTTAGCAAATCAAGTTGTTGAAGGAGCAAACTTAGAGGTGAATGAATATGGTAATCCAATCTTTGCAGATTTCTTTTTCTTTATCACAGGTTTTCATGGTTTTCACGTATTATCAGGAATCATCATTAATATCATTATCTTCTTTAACGTTGTACTAGGTACATACGAGCGTAGAGGACATTATGAAATGGTAGAAAAAGTAGGTTTATATTGGCACTTTGTAGATTTAGTTTGGGTATTTGTATTTACCTTCTTCTACTTAGTATAATTTAAAAGCGATATTAAAAATGGGTCACGCACACGAATCAAATAAAAAAAGAATTTGGATTGTTTTAGCAATCTTAACAATTATAACGACTGTAGAAGTAGCTTTTGGTATTGTTAAACCAGATGCAATGCATTTACATGGATGGGGAACGAGCTGGTTAAACTGGTTTTTCATCATCTTAACGCTAGTAAAAGCATACTATATTGCTTGGGCATTTATGCACTTAGAGGGTGAAAAAACATGGTTTAGAAGAGCAATTGTTTGGGTATTAGTCTTTTTAGTTTCTTATCTATTATTTATAGTTTTAATAGAAGGAGGTTATTTACATGAAACATTGGCGCCATTAGTAAAATGGTAATCAAATAATATTTTTAAAAAAAGGTGGTTTTAACCACCTTTTTTTGACTTTAATTAGAACTGAAATGGGTAAAGCTAAAAAATTTATTGTCTTGTTTGCACTATTTATAGTGCCATTGTTATTCTATGTATTATTACAATTAGGAACACATAATTTTGGGAAATTACCAATAGTATCTAAAGATGTTATAGATATTTCTTTAATTGATAAAAGCATTTCTTTTGATAAAAGAGTTACCGTAGTTACTTTTTTAGGAAACGATATTAACTTCGTAAAAGGAGAGGTTTATAATTTAAAGGAAAAAATTTACAATAATTTTTCTAATTATGTAAGTTTTCAAATGATTTCTTTAGTTGACGAGAGTCAAAGAGAAGCAGTAGAAGACTTGAAAAAAATGTTAAGTGTTAATACCGATTTAACTCGATGGAACTTTGTATTTGCTTCTCCTGAAGAGATGCAGGCGTTACATGAAAGTTTTAAAACTAAAAGTACCTTAGATGAAAATTTTCATTCACCAAAAGCTTATATTATAGATAAAGAACTTAATTTAAGAAGAGGTAAATCAACTATTAATAGTTTAGAAGATAAAAACTTATTTGGCTATACAATGAAATCTGTAGCAGAACTTAAAAACGATATGATTGATGATATCAGCGTTGTTTTAGTAGAATATAAGTTAGCATTGAAGAAGAATAACAGTAGTGATGATCGAAGAAAAAACAGCATTTCAAATGAAAAAAAATAAATATTCATACGTAGGTATTTCTTTTATTATTTTATTGTTTGGTATCTATGCCGTACCAAAGATTATAAAACATTTTCAAACTGCTGATTTACACAAATTCAATAAAGTTCCTGCTTTTGAATTTATAAATCAAGATGGTAAAACAATTACGAATAAGAATTTTGATAATAAGGTTTTTGTTGTCGAGTTTTTCTTTGCTACTTGTCCAACAATTTGCCCTTTAATGAATGCTGAAATGGTTACTATTCAGAATGAATTTATGGGGAATCCTAACTTCGGAATCGCCTCTTTTTCTATCACACCAGAAATTGATACTCCAAATCAATTAAAAATGTACGCCCAAAAAAATGGAATTAACCATAAAAATTGGCACTTACTAACTGGCAAATCAGAAGAGACGGTATATGGTTTATCTAACGAAGGTTTTAAATTGTTTGCAGGTAAAGGAGAGGTTTCTCATGGCGGATTTGAACATTCAGGTTTATTTGCTTTAGTTGATAAAAATGGATACATACGTTCTCGTTATGACGAACATGGAAACCCGATTATGTATTATCGTGCATTAGATGAACACGGTTTTGGAAATCAAATTACAGAATTGAAACAGGATATTAAATTATTATTGAAGGAATAAAATGAATACTGAAGAAAAAAAATATAAAAGATTAATAACCATCGTTTCAATTGTAATTCCGTTAGCTGTTGCAGCTTTATTCGGAATTAAAATTCCAAACGTTGAGCCGTTGTCATTTTTGCCTCCAATATATGCGAGTGTAAACGGATTAACAGCAGTATTATTAGTAGCGTCAGTTATTGCAATAAAAAAAGGAAATAAAAAGTTACACGAACAATTAAATACCTTAGCAATTATCTGTTCAGCATTATTTTTAGTGATGTATGTAGCGTACCATATGACCTCAGATTCTACTAATTTTGGGGGTGAAGGAGTAGTAAAATATATTTATTTTTTTATTTTAATAACTCATATTATACTATCTATCGTAGTAATTCCTTTTGTTTTAATAACGTTTATGAGAGCACGGTTAGGGAATTTTCCTGAGCATAAAAAAATAGCAAAAATTACTTTTCCTTTATGGTTGTATGTTGCTGTAACTGGTGTAATTGTATATTTAATGATATCTCCATACTATGTATAAAAATTTTTCAATTATTGTTCTGCTAATTCTTTCCGCAAGTGCATCAGCACAATGTGCTATGTGTAAGGCAGTTGTTGAAGGTGGTAGTGAGGATATTGCTGAAGGAGTTAACAACGGAATCACCTATTTAATGGTTTTTCCATATATCTTAGTGGGTACTTTAGCGTACTTTATTTACAGATATAATAAAAAGACAAAAAATAAAACTTTAAACTAAGAGTTTTTGTAACAAATTCTATTTTTAGTCGTCATATAAAAAAATCTAAAAAGTAATTGTTCGATTTTGTGACTATTAACGTTCATAATCAAACAGTTAAAAAGATTTCAATTTTCGTAATTATCTCTCATATAGGTAATTATGTTTTGTTCCTTTTTTGGAACATAAATTGACTAACTATAATGAACAAAAAAATATTCGTCTTGAAAACAAAATTTGTATTAGTAGCAGCTTTATTTACAACGTTAGCTGGTTTTTCTCAGAAACAATGGACACTTAAAGAGTGTGTTACTCACGCACTAGAAAACAATATTACCATAAAGCAGAATCAGCTTAATATTGATATTGCAGAAACAGATGTTAAAAATGCCAAAGGAAATAAATTACCATCTTTAAATGCTTCTACAGGAGGTAATTTAAGATTTGGTTCAGGTTTTGATCCTGTTACAAACAACAGAGTTTCTACAAGTAATTTTGGTGGTTCTTTTGGTTTGTCTTCGGGTATTACTGTTTTTAATGGTTACAGAGTTTTAAATACCTATAAACAAGCACAATTACGTGTAGAAGGAAGTAAGTTAGATTTACAAGTAATTGAGAATGATATAGCTTTACGAGTTGTTAATTCTTATTTAAATGCTTTGTTTGCTAAAGAAAACTTACTTGTCGCAACAACTCAAGCAACTATTAGCCAGAAGCAAATAGAGAGAGCAAAAGCACAATTTGATGCTGGCGCAGTTCCTAAAAGCGATTTGTTAAACGTACAGTCTACCGCGGCAAATGATGCACAAAACGTAATTACTCAAGAAAATGCTTTGAATTTAGCATTACTTAATATATCACAGTTATTACAAGTGCCTTTTAATAATTTTGATGTAGCGAAAATAGAAATAGATTCACCATCTTCAGCAATGTTATATAGCACTTCAGAAGAGGTGTATAAAAAGGCTTTAACAAATAGGCCAGAAATTGCTAGAGCAAAATTAAATATTAAAAATGCAGATCTTTCTATTGCAATCGCAAGATCGGCATATATGCCATCTGTAACAGCTTCGGGTAGTGTTGGAACAAATTATGGATATAATTTAGACTTACCAACAGGTTTTTCTAATCCTGATTTTTTAACTCAATTAGATAATAATTTAGGTTATGGAGTTGGTTTTAATGTTAATATTCCAATTTTTAACGGTTTTAAAACGGATGCTAGTGTGCAACGTTCTAAAATTAGTAAGCTAATTACAGAAACAAGATTAGATAGCCAAAAATTACAATTACAACAAACAATAGAGCAATCTTATCAGGATGCAAAAGCAGCAGCAAAATCATTTGAAGCATCAGAACTTTCACTTAAAGCACAGAAAGAAGCTTTTAAAAATGCACAGGTAAGTTATGATTATGGTTCTATGACACAATTTGATTATGATCAGGTTCGTAATCGTTTAGTAAACGCTGAAGGAACAATGATTAGAGCAAAGTATAACTACGTATTTACAACCAAAGTATTAAAGTTTTACTACGGAGAAGATATTCTATTAGATTAAAAACATAATCAATATTTTAATAAAACTCATCGCTTTTTAGCTGATGAGTTTTTTGTTTTTTAAGACTATCTTTGCTCAAAATTTTACAACTTGGCATTGATACTTAACATAGAAACTGCAACTAAAAATTGTTCGGTTAGTTTGGCTAAAAACGGAGAAGTTTTAGCTATTAGAGAATTAAATGATGGTAATTATTCTCATGCAGAAAAATTACACCCTTTTATTCAAGATCTTTTAAAAGAAGCTAACGTAATAACAAGTAATCTTGATGCAGTAGCAGTTAGTAAAGGTCCTGGGTCTTATACAGGGCTTCGCATAGGAGTTTCTGCAGCAAAAGGAATGTGTTTTGCTATTGATAAGCCATTAATTTCTATAGAAACTTTAAAATCACTTGCACATAGTATTTCTATTGAAGAAGGATTGATAGTGCCATTACTAGATGCGCGAAGAATGGAAGTATATTCAGCTGTTTATAATTCAATTTACGAGCAAGTAAGAGAAATTAAAGCTGAAATAATTACTGAAGATTCTTTTAAAGAGGAATTATCAAAAGGAAAAGTTTATTTTTTAGGTGATGGAGCAGCTAAATGTAAAGAGGTAATTATTCATGATAACGCTGTATTTATTGAAGATGAATTTCCGTCAGCAAAAGAAATGGCAGTATTAAGTTACAATAAGTACAAAAAAAACGACATCGAAGATGTCGCTTATTTTGAACCCTTTTACTTAAAAGATTTTATTGCTATTCCTGAAAAAAAGAAAGTTTAACCTTGTTTCTGAATTTCAACAGTATGTGGATAAGGAATGTCTATTCCAGCTTCGTCTAATGCAAGTTTTACACTTTCGATAGTTTCAAAATGTACTTCCCAATAATCTTCAGTTTTTACCCAAGGTCTAACTGCAAAGTTTACAGAACTATCTGCTAACTCAGATACTTTTGCAGTCGGTGCAGGATCTTTTAATACTTTAGGATTAGAAGTTAAAACTTTCATAAAAACTTCTTTAGTCTTTTTAATATCTGCATCGTAAGAAACACCAAAAGTTAAATCTACTCTTAAGTTTCCTTCTGCAGTATAATTAATAATGTTCCCGTTAGATAATGATCCGTTAGGAATAATAGCTAATTTATTACCAGGAGTATTTACATGAGTTTTAAAGATTTGTATTTCTTTTACGACACCTGTTATTCCTTGAGCTTCTATTAAATCACCAATTTTAAACGGCTTAAACATCATAATTAAAGCACCACCAGCAAAATTAGCAAGTGATCCTTGTAATGCTAAACCAACGGCTAAACCAGCGGCTCCTAAAATAGCAGCAAATGATGTAGTTGCAACACCTAGTTGAGATATAACGGTAACAAACAATAAGGCTTTAAGTGACCAGCTAACTAAATCACCTAGAAACTTTTGAAGCGTTAGATCGACATTTTGTTTGGTCATTACTTTTTTAGAAAGCTTAACCATCATTTTAATCATAAACAAACCAATAACTAAAATAGCAATAGCCGTTATAAGTTTTGGAGTGTATTCTATTAATAAAACTTGAAGTTCATCTAAATATTCTTTCATGTATATAATTTAAAAATTAATAAATAAAGTTAGTATCGAGTACTATTTCTTTTATGTGCCTGCAATTTACAGCATCAACAAGACAATACCAATTAAAGCAGGTACAGATTGAATAATAAAAATTCTAGGTTTTTTTGTAGAATAAGAACCATAAATACCTGCTATAAAAACACAAGTTAAAAAGAAAATAGCGACATCTGTTTTTTGTGAGCATATAGCCCAAATTAAACCAGCAGCTAAAAAACCATTATACAAACCCTGGTTTGCTGCGAGTACTTTTGTTTCTTCAGCAAATTCTTTATTTTTTAAACCAAACGTTTTTATTCCTTTAGGTCTTGTCCATAAAACCATTTCTAAAATCATAATGTATATATGAATTAAAGCAACCAACCCTGTTAAAATATATTGTGAAATATTCATGTTGTAAATAAAATTATAAGATTAAGTCATTAAAAATCAAATTTAAAAATTAATACTCATTCATAAAAGAATAATCGCAATGTTAAATTAATGTTATCTAAATGTTTGTATTATGTAAATATTTTTATATATTTGGATTATAAGTGTTAATTATAAAAATTTAGATATGAAAAAATTAATAATAGCAGCTTGTATTTTATCAGTATCATTACTACAAGCTCAAGATATAGAACCAAAATTTGAAAAATCAGGTGATTTAGTAAAAGCAACTTATTTTTATAAAGATGGTAAGGTAAAAGAGCAAGGGTTTTTTAAGGATAAAAAATTATCAGGAACTTGGACGTCTTTTGATGCCAGTGGAAATAAAAAAACAATTGCACACTACAATGCTGGTAAAAAAGTAGGGAAGTGGTTTATGTGGAAAGAAGATGGTTTAAAGGAAATTGATTACTCAGATAATGTTATAGCGAGTGTTCAGACCTGGAGAGAAGAAACAAAAATGGCAGTTAAATAGTATTTAATTAGTTTATTGATTTATATAAATAACCGAGTTTTTTACTCGGTTATTTTATTTTCTACCAAAATCAGCAGGAATCTCTCCCCAAGCCTTCGTTTCCCATTTTAATATTGGGTTTGTAAAGGTGTTTTCTTTGAGCCATTTTTCGGCACGTTTTATTAGATCTAAAATCTCTTTATTACTGGCGTCAAAAGTTACGTTAGTTCTACATTGTTTTTTTTTAACCCAACTCATTGCTGTTCTAGAATCTG
Source organism: Tenacibaculum sp. AHE14PA (assembly GCF_019278465.1). GTDB lineage: Bacteria > Bacteroidota > Bacteroidia > Flavobacteriales > Flavobacteriaceae > Polaribacter > Polaribacter bernardetii. The sequence continues at coordinate 2,528,360 of NZ_CP058983.1, forward strand.
AATAAATAGGATAATTATCCATTTTTTTATTCTTTAAGAGCGCAATTCCGTGCACCAAAGCCAAAAACTCACCAATATTATTGGTTCCTTTTTTATAAGGTCCCATTTTAAAGATTTCTTTTTTAGTTTTTGTTAAAACTCCTCGGTATTCCATTACGCCAGGATTTCCAGCACAAGCAGCATCTACAGAAATACTTTCTAAATCAGGAATTCCGCATTTGGCTTTTTCTTCAGCAGATAAAATAACTTTTTTAGTGTCTTTACCTATGTATTCATTATAGCTTTTTGTAAAAGCAATTTCAGCAGCAGTTTTGTCTATGAAGGCTTTATACTGTGCGTTTTCAAAACCTGTGATTTGTTTTTTGCAAACATCCCAAGAGTTAAAAACACCTGTTTTTTTACCTCTCCAAACAACGTAGTATTTTTTCTTTTTAGACATTTTGTAAAATTATATTTTCAATAACTTTAGGGAAATGCTCTTGTTCTAACAGGTGAATTTTATTTGCAATATCAGCAGTAGTATCGGTATTTGTAAGTGCAGTTTTTGTTTGAGAAATAATAGCACCTTCGTCATAATTCTCGTTTACATAATGAATTGTAATTCCCGTTTCTGTTTCATTGTTTTCTTTTACAGCCTTATGAACATTCATGCCATACATGCCTTTTCCGCCGTATTTTGGTAATAATGCAGGGTGAATATTAATTATTTTATTAGGAAAAGCAGCAACTATTTTAGCAGGAATACGCCATAAAAAACCAGCGAGTATAATTATATCAGCTTCAACATGTAAAAAGTTTAAAACAGTATCTTCTTTCTCAAAATTTTCTTTATCAAACAAAGATGCATTAACATTTAAACGTTCGCATCTTTCAAAAACCTTGGCATGTTCATTGTTAGATAACACGTGAGTAACAGTAGCAATATTGGAATTTTGAAAGTGTTTTATGATGTTTTCGGCATTAGAACCAGAACCAGAAGCAAAAATTACGATACGTTTCATGATAAATAGAAGTATTTTGTTACTACAAAAAAAAGAATAATTATTAACAACGGTGGTGTTTGTAGCAAAATATTCAATATTTTTTTTATATTAGACCACACATTTTCGAGCAAAAGTTAGAATTAATAACTAAGATTTGTATTTTTGCATCGATTTTAAATTTTAAAACAAACAAATTATGTCAGACATAGCATCAAGAGTAAAAGCGATTATCGTAGATAAATTAGGAGTAGACGATAACGAAGTAACAAACGAAGCAAGCTTCACAAATGATTTAGGAGCAGATTCTTTAGATACTGTTGAATTAATCATGGAATTCGAAAAAGAATTTGATATCCAAATTCCAGACGATCAAGCAGAAAACATTGGTACAGTAGGTCAGGCAGTAAGCTATATCGAAGAAGCTAAAAAATAATATTTATATGCAATTAAAACGAGTTGTAGTAACTGGACTTGGCGCATTAACGCCAATAGGAAACAATATAGAAGAGTATTGGGATAGCTTGCTTAACGGAGTTAGCGGAGCTGCGCCTATAACGTATTTCGATGCTGCCAAGTTCAAAACTCGTTTTGCATGTGAGTTAAAAAACTTTAACGCGACAGATTTCATCAACAGAAAAGATGCGCGTAAAATGGATAGGTTTACGCAATATGCTATGGTAGCTTCTGATGAAGCAATAGTAGATTCGAAACTAAACCTAGACGAAATTAACAAGTTTAGAGTAGGAGTAATTTGGGGAGCTGGTATTGGAGGTTTAGAAACTTTTCAAAACGAAGCTATGGAGTTTGGTGCTGGAGACGGTACACCAAGATTTAACCCATTTTTTATTCCTAAAATGATTGCTGATATCGCACCAGGTCATATTTCTATTAAAAATGGATTTATGGGACCTAATTATACAACGGTATCTGCATGTGCATCATCAGCAAACGCGATGATCGATGCATTAAATTACATAAGACTCGGACACTGTGATGTTATTGTAACAGGTGGTAGTGAAGCTGCTATTACATATGCAGGTGTTGGAGGTTTTAATGCAATGCACGCACTTTCTACAAATAATGAAAACTATAAATCAGCCTCAAAACCTTTTGATGGCGAACGTGATGGTTTTGTTTTAGGAGAAGGAGCAGGAGCGCTTGTGTTAGAAGAATACGAACATGCTAAGGCACGTGGAGCAAAAATTTATGCAGAAGTTATTGGTGGAGGAATGTCATCTGACGCTTACCATATGACAGCACCACATCCTGATGGAATTGGTGTAATAGCTGTAATGAAAAATTGTCTTGAAAATGCAGGTTTAAAGCCAGAAGATGTAGACCATATTAATACACATGGTACTTCTACACCTTTAGGTGATGTTGCAGAATTAAAAGCGATATCTGAAGTTTTTGGTGAACACGCTAAAAACATCAATATTAATTCAACAAAATCTATGACAGGGCACTTACTTGGTGCTGCTGGAGCGGTAGAGTCGATTGCTTCTATATTAGCGATGGAACACGGAGTTATCCCTCCAACAATTAATCATGTAAATGTTGATGAAAATATCAATTCTGAGTTAAACTTAACGTTAAACAAACCTCAAAAGAGAGAGGTTAAAGTAGCAATGAGTAACACGTTTGGTTTTGGTGGTCATAATGCTTGTGTAGTATTTAGAAAATTAGATTAATTTCTTATGAATTTTCTTCGTAGAATAGTTAAGCCACAAAATAAAGAGGATGAAAATTTTTACTACGAATTAAAAGAGCTGCTCAATTTTAAACCTATAACACTTTCACATTATAAGAAAGCGTTTACCCATAGGTCATTAAAATTAATAGATGAAAAAGGACACCCCATTAATTACGAACGATTAGAGTTTTTAGGAGATGCTATTTTAGGGTCAGTAATGGCGTCTTATCTGTATAAAAAAGTTCCTGAAGGAGATGAAGGATATTTAACTCAAATGCGATCTAAAGTTGTAAGTAGGGCACATTTAAATACTTTAGGTAAAGATTTAGAATTACTTCGTTTTGTAAAAAGTAACATTCCACCAGCTAATATTAGTAATAATATTTACGGTAATATATTTGAGGCACTAATTGGTGCTATTTATTTAGATAGAGGTTATAATTATTGTAATCAATTTATTTACGATCAAGTAGTATTGCCTTATGTAGATATTGAAAGGTTAGAGGGAAAAATATCTAGTTATAAAGGATTTGTTATAGAATGGTGCCAAAAGAATAAGAAAAAGTATAAATTCGAATCATACGAAGATTCCGGAAACCAAAGTAAGAGACACTTTAGTGTGCGCGTTAGTATTGATGGAAACATTATAGGTAAAGGAAGAGCTACCTCTAAAAAGAAAGCCGAAGAAATTGCTGCAAAAAGAGTATATTTTGCAATGCAAAGTCAAATGGAAAATTCTTAACATTAGCACGAAAACGTTTTCATAAATTTCACATTATATTTTAGATACATTCAGTAATTTAGCCAAAAGCAAATAGTTGTTTTTATGGCTACTTATACATTGAATATTAACGAGTTTTGTGCAAGTGATTATGCATTAATAGGTATTCATACGGTACTTAATGAGTATAAACTAGCGTATTTACTAAATAAGTATTTACATACCAGCTTTAGTAAAGCGAGTTATGATTTAGATTTCACAAAAAAAAATACGCAATCTTTTTACTCGGTATATGAATATACAAATACAGAGTTAGATAACGATTGGTTTTTAATAGCCAATGTTTATAAGTTAACCCAAAAAACAGTAACAGCAGGTTTTTTCTCTGAGAGCGACTCAATAACACATCTTGTTCCTGAGAAAAAAAAAGTTGATTTCTTTTTAAAAATAGAAGGAGATTTTGATTTAGAATACATTGTGAAAACAATTGATATGATAAATAAAATACCTCAAATTATTACTTCTTATAAAATAGAAGTAGAATCCCTAAAGTCGAAAGATTTTTTAATATTTTAAATTATGCCACATAACAAAAAAACAAAAATTGTAGCAACCCTAGGACCTGCAACAAATACAAAAGAAATTTTAGCTGAAATGGCAGCTTCTGGAGTAAATGTTTTTAGAGTTAATTTTTCTCATGCCGATTATGAAGATGTAAAACAACGTATTCGTCAAATACGAGAAATTAATGAAGAGCAAGGTTATAATGTAGCTATTTTAGCAGATTTACAAGGACCTAAGCTTAGAGTTGGAGTAATGAATGACGGAGTAGAATTAAAAGCAGGAGATACTTTTACTTTTACGACAGAAGAATGTAAAGGAACCAAAGAAAAAGCTTTTATGACCTATCAGCGTTTTCCGAAAGACGTAAAAGCAGGTGAACAAATTTTAGTTGATGACGGTAAATTATTATTCGAAGTAGTTTCTACAGATAAGAGAACAGAAGTTGTTACCAAGGTTATTGTAGGTGGTGCTTTAAAATCTAAAAAAGGAGTTAATTTACCAAACACCAATATATCATTACCAGCATTAACAGAAAAAGATAAAAAAGATGCTGTTTTTGCTTTAGAGCAAGAAGTAGATTGGATTGCATTATCATTTGTTAGAAACCCAGAGGATTTAAGAATGTTACGCGATTTAATTAAGCAAAAATCAAGATACAGAGTTCCGGTAATTGCAAAAATTGAAAAACCAGAAGCTGTTGAAAATATTGATGCTTTAATTCCGTATTGTGATGGATTAATGGTGGCTCGTGGAGATTTAGGCGTAGAAGTACCAATGCAAGACGTTCCGTTGATTCAGAAAATGTTGGTAAGAAGAGCAAAGCAAGCAAGAATTCCTGTAATCATTGCAACGCAAATGATGGAAACAATGATTGAAAATGCGGTGCCAACAAGAGCAGAGGTAAATGATGTTGCAAATTCAATTATGGATGGAGCAGATGCAGTAATGCTTTCTGGAGAAACATCTGTAGGAAAACACCCAATACGTGTTATTAAAAAGATGACAGAAATTATTGGTAGTGTTGAATTTTCTGATTTAATTAAAGTGCCACAAGAAGCACCACATATTCGTACGAACAGATTTATTACAAAATCGGTTTGTCATCATGCAGCTTTAATGGCTGATGATATTAATGCAGCTGCAATTACTACCTTAACAAATAGTGGATATACTGCTTTTCAGGTTTCAGCCTGGAGGCCAAAATCGCACGTACTAGCCTTTTCTTCAGAAAAAAGAATATTAGGTAAGTTAAATCTATTATGGGGTGTTAGAGCTTATTATTACGACCGTGAATTAAGTACTGATGATACTCTAGAAGATATTAATGAAATATGTAAAGAAAAAGGGTTTGTTAAAACTGGTGACTTTATGATTAATTTATCATCTATGCCTGTAAAAGCAAAAGGAATGGTAAACACATTACGTGTTTCTCACATAGATTAATAAACTATAAAAACCACAAAAAAGCGCTTAACTAATTTTAGTTAAGCGCTTTTTTGTTTTAAAACGTTAATTTTTTAGAAACAATAATAGCATCATTTATTATAAATGGCATTGGCATCATAATTTCACTTCGCGGTTTTAAATTCATTTTCTTATTAGATAACAAATCGTATGATATTTCATTTAATGTAATGTTAGGTTTTACGTTTTTATCAATTGTAAAAGACATCGTAATATTTTTATCTGAATTTGCCATTTGATAAATTAAAAGCGTCCCTTCATCAGCAATAAACTCTTTTCCATTATCATAAAAAGCACCATTTACTTCTAGGTTTTTTATAGGAATAGTCTCATTGTTGTTAAACTCGTATCTATTTATTTTTCTAGTAGGTGTTATCGTAAAACTTAATTTTCTTTCATTATCAATAACAACATCTTCGTTTATGGTTATAATAGAAGTGCTAAATTTTTTGTTTGCTGTTTTTTTATGAAAACTAAAGTTCGTATTGTATTTGCTTTTTCCTTTTATAGAAGGTAGGTTTCCTTCTGTAAAATCATCTTTAAAAACTTGTTTTATAAAACCATCTAAGGTTTTGTTGTAGGTTGCCCAATAAGAAGTATCGGTATCAGAGTTTTGTATAAAAACAATGCTGTTGGGTTTTTTATTATCAATTGAAAACCCGCTATTAAAAGTTGCTAATCCGAAGAGAAAAATAGTTGCTAATCCTGTAATTTTTTGCCAGTTGTTTTTCTTTTTTTGTTGATGAAAAACAGGTAAAATAAATCCGAATATTAGTACCAATAAAAAAGCAGATACAAATAGTATTTTTAAACCTAATGCAACAGGAAATAATTGTAACATAGGTGCAATTATATATATTGTAGGTATTGCTATAATGGCAAATAAGGTAGCACTTGTTCTAGTATTAATGTTCAGGAAAATTAAAATAGCTAGCATTAATAAAGAAGCATAAATAGGAATGATAAAAAATCCTGCACCTGGTAAATATTGTGTTATTAAATAATTTAAAACAAGCCCCATAAAAATCGGAGCGATAAATAAATCGGTAGTTTTAGCTTCTTTACAGGTGTTATATATTTTAAACAAAATCCAACTATTTAAACATACAAATGCCATTATATATTGATATCCATTATAGGTAAAACCATGTAGCATATCGGCATATTGGGGATGTATCATTAAAATTAATAACCATAATCCATATGATAAACCAATGCAAATAATTAGCGCTATTGTATAGGGAATAAAACCTTTTAATAATCCGTTAATAGTTATTTTTTCTCTTTTTAATCCGAAGAAAATTAAAGCTATAAAAATTAATAAAGCGATTATAAACATGGGTAAAACCCAAGAAAACGGATACGTTAAAAGCTTTGTAAAAGGAAAATTTACATATATATAATCTTCATCACTATTGGTATTTGTTAAATCAGAATTCGAAAAATAATTTAACGATGTTGTAAAGTATTCTGCTTGATGCTGTAGTGTTTCCCTATCGAGTCTTTCATAAGAATCTTGCGCTGTATGATAATCAAAGTGATCATCAATAAAGGCAAAATTAAAGCCGTTTATGTTTCCGTTTTCTCTAAAAACCGTTAAATCTGTATCGTTTGGCAATTTTTTATAGATGCTGTACATTAAAGAATTTGCAGCAGGATACTTAGGGTTAGAGTTTAAAAATTCGGTTAATATTGTTTTATTCTTACCGTTTGTTTCCATTAGCATATAACTAGCACCACCACTACCTCTGGCTTCAAAATTTAAAACCAATCCAATATTTTTTGCAAGAGGATGGTTTTCCACAAAAGCCTGAGCACCGAGTAATCCTAATTCTTCAGCATCAGAAAAAAGGATAATAATATCGTTTTTAGGTTGCTCTTTTTTAGCTAAAAAAGCACGAAGACCTTCTAAAATGGTTACAACGCCAGAACCAGCATCGCTAGCACCTAAGGAAGAATGCGGATTCGAATCGTAATGTGTTAAAAGCAACAATGATTTTCCGTTTTCGGTACCTTTAATTTTGGCAATAATATTTTGGGGAGTTGTACTTGCTCTCCATTTTTTATTAATTACTGTTTTTTGCTGAATTTCGGTTTCTAATCCTAATTTATGAAGTTCGTTTACAATATAATCTTGTACTACTTTATGTTCAGGAGAACCTGTATGGTGTGTTTTTTGAGAGATGTTTTTTAAATGATAAAGCGCATTAACTAATGAGAAATCAGTTGTTTTTAATTCTTCATCAGCAGCCATAACTGTAGGTGTTATATCGCTAAAACTCCAATAAACAGTTAAAAGAATAATTATTACTGCAATAAAATTGTTTGATGATTTCATAGTAGATTTTATGTGAGTATAAAAATAAGGAAAATTATCTTTTAAGTGGTTGAATAATTAACCGACTAAAAATCAGTATATTTAAAGTGTAAAAAAATAATATTTATGGCAATTAAAAATTTTCAAGGAAAACGAACAAATCAATCAGGAAATAAAACAGAACCATTTTTGGTTTCAGACTATATGACCAAAGATTTAATAACGTTTAAAGAAAATGAATCTATAGAGCAAGTTATTGATTTATTAATTAAAAATAAAATTTCTGGTGGTCCGGTAGTAAATGAAAATAATGAATTGATTGGTATTATCTCTGAAGGAGACTGTTTAAAACAAATATCAGATAGTAGGTATCATAATTTACCTATTGATAAAAATAATACAGTTGAAAAAGCAATGGTTAAAAAAGTAGAAACCATTGATGGTAATATGAACATATTTGATGCTGCAAATAAGTTCTTAGAATCTAAGAGAAGGCGTTTTCCTATTGTGGAAAACGGAAAATTAGTTGGGCAAATTAGCCAGAAGGATGTGTTAAAAGCAGCATTAAAAATTAAAGGAAATACTTGGGGAAGTTAATCTTGTTTTACCAATAAAAACAATTCACTTTCGAGTTCTAAATAACCTTGATCATAGACATAGTAATAAGTGTTGCCTGTTTTTGTGTGATAAATAGAGGTAATAAATTTAAAGTCGAAACCCTTATCAAACAACTTACGTCTGCTTACTTTTGTTTTACCAGAAATATTTAAATCTGTAAGAATTTTATAGTTTTTTCGTAAGCGATTATTGGTATTTCTAATAAGGTTTTTACTGTCTTTATTTACTTTGTTATTGTAAGAATTTCGGCAATAATCTGAGCAGAATTTTTTATCAACTCTCCCAATTACTTTTTCTTCGCACTCTAAACATTTTTTATTTTCCATAGTTAGCTTTTTTAAGTTCATACCAATTTACTTTTACTTCTTTGTAATTAAATTGATTTACAAACTGCAATCCGATTTTGTTTAAAATTTTATTCGACCCAATATTATTGGTGTCTGCGGCACCGTAAATAACATCATAATTCATTTTTTTAAATCCGAATTCTAAAGAAGCAAAAGCAGTTTCAGAGGCATATCCTTTACCCCAAAAACGCGGAATAAAACGATAACCGATATCCACAAAATCTTGATAACCGTTTAACGCTTCTTTTGTGCCTGTATTTAATTTTAAGCCAGACCAACCTATAAATTCTCCAGTTTCTTTTTCAATACAGGCAAATCGCCCGATACCTAACTCTTGATATTGCTGATGAATAAACTGAATATTCTCTTCAGCTTGTAGAATTGTATTTATGGGGTTTTTGCCTAAATATTCGTACACTTTTTCATTAGAATCTAACTCGAACATTCCGTTAGTATCTGTTTTTCGTATTTCTCTTAAAATTAATCGATCAGTTTCTAAATGAAATTCCATAAGTTAAGTGTTTGATAAACAAAGATATTAAATCTAATTAAACATTTACATTCATTTACAAACGAAAACAAATGATTACTAACCGTTTTTAATTAGCATGGTACTTCATCTTTGCAGTGTCAAAACGAATTGGCAAATAATAACCATTTAAAACTTATCTTATGAATACGTTAAGAAACAAAGTACAGTTAATAGGAAACTTAGGTAATGACCCAGAAATTATTACTTTAGAAAGCGGGAAAAAAGTAGCAAAACTATCAATAGCAACGAATGAAACTTATAAAAACGCTGCAGGAGAAAAAATTACCGATACACAATGGCATAATTTAGTTGCTTGGAATAAAACAGCAGATATTGTAGAAAAGTATTTAACCAAAGGAAGAGAAATAATGATTGAAGGTAAACTAACATCAAGGTCTTATGAAACTTCAGCAGGTGAAAAACGTTATATAACCGAAGTTGTGGTAAGCGAACTTTTAATGTTAGGTAATAAGTAGGTTTTTAAAAATAGACGCTTTTAGTAAGTCGATGATTAATAGTGTTTTATTTTATTTTTTATGAATTTATTTAAATGTAAATTTGCACCCCCTTTAATAAATGAATTAACATTACATATAAAAAAATGAAAAAACAATTTTCCCTTATAGTGTTTATGTTCACTATTTTAAACTTCTATGGCCAAAACGAGGTCTGTTTAACTCCAGATGAATCTTCTATAGATATGAACAGTATATCTGTAACAAAATGTTCTATTGAGCCTGTTAAAGATTCAAATAAAAATAAAAATAGGCAGATAAAAGTTAAAATATCAGCAAACAGACGATTTTTAAAGAAAAGAAAGGTTGTAAAAATAGCACAAATTGCAAAGCCAGTAAAATTACTAGAGAATGGAATAAAGGCTAATGTTCCTGTTGAGCCAACAGAAATAATAGAAGCTAAAAAAACAGCGGTAAATGTTTCTGAAAGTATCAATAAGAATAATGGTCAAAAAGCTATTTATACTCTGAAAAAAAGTATTAATAGCTTAAAAGAGAAGTTATCGAAGGAAGAGGTTATGAAAGCATCAAAACTTTATTACGTAGATAATATTCCTACATTTAAAGGGTGTTTAAATACTAAAAAAAGTGAGGAGTTAGATTGCTTTAATGCAGAGATGATTAAACATATTAACAAGTATTTTGTTTATCCTAGTGAGGCAATTAGAAGCCAAATACAAGGTGAGGTTTGGGTTCGTTTTATAATCGATAAAAACGGTTATGTAAGAAACGTAAAAGCTATTGGCCCAAATAATGGGGAGATATTAAACGAAGAAGCAAAGAGAGTTGTGTTTGAATTACCTAATTTCAAACCAGCCAAAAACAATGGAAAAACAGTATCTGTTAAATATGGTTTTCCTATAAACTTTTCATTAGAAGAATAATTTTTCAAAACTTTATAATAATTTAAAAAATGTTAAAAAAACAATTAATGATTATTGTTTTTACTTTGTGCATTGCAACAATGTATTCACAAGTAAAAATAAAAGGAATAGTATATGATGAGTATTTAGAGCCATTTTACGGTGCTGAAATTGTAGGAGGTAATAAAGGTACAACATCAGATGAAGAGGGTGTGTTTACAATTTTATTAGATGGTAAATTTCCTCAAACAATAAATGTTTCTGCTTTTGGTTATAGAACAGAGACTATTGTGGTTACATCAGAAAATAGTGTAAATGTAATTCTTAAAGAAAATCTTTTATTAGATCAAGTAGTTATATCTGCATCAAGAGTGCCAGAGAGAATTATAGAATCTCCGGTTACAATTGAACGATTAGGTTTAACAGATATAAAAAAGAGTAGTTCAAATTCTTTTTACGACGGATTAGCCAATTTAAAAGGAGTAGATGCTAGAGAAATTAGTTATGGATACAAATCTATAAACACTAGAGGTTTCGCAGATTTTGGTAACTCAAGATTTGTGCAATTAGTTGATGGTATGGATACGGCAGCACCTGCTTTAAACTTTAGTGCAGGTAACTTATCAGGTATTTCAGAGCTAGATATTAAGAGTGTAGAAGTATTACCAGGAGCATCTTCAGCATTATATGGTGCAAATGCTTATAATGGTATTATGCTAATGAATACTAAGAACCCTTTTGATTATTCAGGAATAAGTTTCTTGTTAAAAAGTGGTACTACTAGTCAGAAAGCAGCAGGTAATAACCCTTTTTATGACGCTACAGTTCGTATGGCATATAAGTTTAGTGATGCTTTTGCAGCTAAAGTAAATTTTTCATATTACGAGGCTGAAGAATGGCATGCTACGGATTCTAGAAATAAGAAGATTGATACTAATGAAATGATTGATGGACGTCTTGATACTCCAGTGGATTATGACGGGATTAATACTTATGGCGATGAAGATTTTGCTGATTTAGCAAGCTCGACTCCAATACTTGTTTTTTTAGGTTATTTACCAGCTTCATCATCAGATCCAGACTCAACGTTTAATTTCCCTACAGGAACTCATGTAAGTAGAAAAGGATATACAGAAAGAGAGCTACTAAGAGATTATAAATCTAAGAATTTGAAGTTTTCAACATCTTTACATTACCGTCCTTTTAAAGATGAATCATTAGAGGTTATTTTAGCAACGAGATTGGCTAAGGGAGATAATATGTTTCAAGGAATAACATCAAGATTTGCACAACGTAATTATTATATAGGCCAATCTAAGTTAGAAATAAAAGGAGATAACTTTTTTGTTAGAGGATATTACACTCGTAATGATGCAGGAGATACTTATGATTTAACAAGAACAGCTCAAGGATTAAATAGATTAGCAGATGCTAAAATACCAGTTTTAGCTGGTACAACAGGTTACATACCAACTTGGGGTGATAATTATGCGGTTAACTATATAGATGCTTTAGTTTCTAATTACTCAGGACTTATTGGACCTTCAGGTAATCCATTTAATGTGAGTGATGTGGACCAGAGTGTAAGGATATTAGCTAGAGCATCAGCAGATCAATATAGATTAAACCCAGGTACGCAAGAGTTTAATAATGGATTTAATTCAGTTACTTCAACATTGGTAACTGAAGGAGGAAGTAAGATTTATGACAGAAGTTCTTATTCGCATGTTGATGGTAATTACAACCTTAAAAGTTTATTGGATGATTGGGCTGACGTTCAGTTAGGAGGATCTTATAGAAATTACAATCCTGATTCTAAAGGAACTATTTTTAATGATGCCGTAGAAGAAATTAGTATTGAAGAGTATGGTTTTTACACGCAAATTCAAAAGAAATTTTTAGATGATAAATTAAAGTTCACAGGGTCTATTCGTTATGATAAGTCTGAAAATTTTAAAGCCAATTATTCACCAAGAGTTGCACTTAATTATGCATTAGGAGAAAGCAATGATCAAATTGTAAGAGCTTCTTTTCAGACGGGATTTAGAAACCCTACTATTCAAGAGCAATATATGTTCGCTCCTTCAGCAAGGAAAACTACTGTAGGTTCTGTTTATGACAATCTAAGAAGAATTGATGGAACTACAACAGCTGTAACGGGGGGTGATTTAATTAATAACGCATTGTTAACAAGATCAATTTATGACCAAGAGTTTATAACAAATAACCAGTTCTTAATTAAGTCAGAATACAATAGTATAGTGGCAGAAGAAGTTAAAACTTTTGAGCTAGGTTATAGAGGGCTTTTAAATGTTGCAGGGTCAAATTTATATTTAGATTTTAATACTTATTATAGTTTTCATAACGATTTTGTATTTTATCAAGATATTACTGTTCCTAATATTGGTGAAGTTATAGCAACAGGACAATTAGATGCTGATGCAAATAATGCAGTATTAATTGGTAATGTAAGTGAGTTTAATTTAATTACAAATGCTAAATCACAAGTGCACTCATATGGATTAGGTTTAGGTGTGCAAACAAAAATGTTTAAAAATTACAGTTTAGGTTTCAACTATAATTTCGCAAATTATGAAATGAAAGAGGATTTAGATTTTGGATCATTTGAGCCAAATTTTAATACACCTAAGCACACTGTAAAAGCTCAATTTGGAAATGAGAAGCTTTTTAAAAATTTTGGATTTAATGTAAATGCAAGATGGCAAGACGAATTTAGATGGGTTTCAACTTTTGTAAAAGGTCAAGTAGATGCAAGAACAGTTATAGATGCACAATTAAATTATAAAATACCATCAATGAAATCTAAATTTAAAATAGGTGGAACGAACTTGTTTGGTAAAGAATACTTTGTTGCTCCAGGAACTGGACAAATTGGTAAATTATATTATTTTTCATGGATAATTAATAACTAAGGTAACAAGAAAGTAATATTTTTATATAAATAAGCTCAGCGTTAATTTTAACGCTGAGCTTATTTTTTTATAATAAATTGAGGTGTTAAGGTTATTTAGAGAGATAAAACAGTTTTTTAAGAATGGCTATAACTCATAGAAAGCTGTATTCTTTTTCTTTGAACATCAACTTCTATCACTTTTACTTCTACATGTTGTTGCAAGCTTACATGCTCACTAACATCTTTAACAAATGTATTAGAAAGGTTAGAAACGTGTACTAAGCCACTTTCTTTAACGCCAATATCTACAAAACAACCAAAGTTAGTAATGTTGTTTACGATTCCCGGAAGTATCATTCCAGATCTTACATCATCGATGGTTTTAATATGTTCGTTAAAACTAAATGCTTTTGCTTTTTCCCGCGGATCTAGTCCGGGTTTTTCTAATTCTTTTACAATATCTTGTAACGTAGGTAAGCCGAAAGAGTCAGTAATATAGTGTTGTAGTTTTAATTGTTTTAAAGCAGTTGTATTGCCTATTAAATCTGCTAATTTACAACCAGTATCTTTTGCCATTTGTTTTATTAAAGTATAACGTTCTGGGTGTACGGCAGAATTATCTAGAGGATTATCGCTGTTTTTAATACGTAAAAATCCGGCAGATTGCTCAAATGCTTTTCCGCCTAAACGTGGCACTTTTTTAATGCCAATTCTATTTTTAAATGCGCCATTCTCGTTTCGATAATTCACAATGTTTTCTGCTAATTTCGGACCAATACCAGAAACATAACTTAACAACGAAGCACTTGCTGTATTTATATTAACACCTACTTTATTTACACAATGCTCTACAACGGTATCTAACGATTTATTTAATTTTGATTGTTCTACATCGTGTTGATACTGCCCAACTCCGATTGATTTTGCATCAATCTTTACCAATTCAGCTAAAGGATCTGCTAATCTTCTTCCGATAGAAATTGCTCCACGAACGGTAACATCATAATCAGGAAACTCATCTCTTGCAATTTCAGAGGCTGAATAAATAGAAGCTCCGGCTTCACTTATCACAAAAATATCAACATTGTTTTTAAACGGAATACTTTTTATTAATTGTTCAGTTTCTCTTGATGCGGTTCCGTTACCAATAGCAATTGCTTCTATTTGATGTTTATCAACTAGTGAATTAATTTTATTTTTAGCCTCTGTAGATTGATTTTGAGGTGCATGTGGGTAAATATTTTCGTTATGTAATAAATCACCTTGTTGGTTTAAGCAAACCACTTTACAACCCGATCTAAAACCAGGATCTATTGCTAAAATTCGTTTTTCACCTAAAGGAGAACCTAATAACAATTGTTGTAAATTTTTAGCGAATACGGTTATCGCGTTTTCATCCGCTTTATCCTTTGCAAGCGTCATTGCTTCGTTGGTTAAAGAAGGTAATAGTAATCGCTTATAAGCATCTGCAACTGCTAACTCAATTTGAGTAGCACAATCGTTTTGAGAGTTTATAATTCTATTTTCAATTTTCTGAAGCGTTCTTTCATTATCAATAGCGATTTTTACACGGATAAAGCCTTCTTTTTCGGCACGAAGAATGGCTAATAATCGGTGAGACGGAATGCGATTTAGATTTTCTTCCCACTCAAAATAATCTTTGAATTTCTGTGCTTTCTCTTCGGTTATTTTAGTTTTGATGATCTTTGTAGAAATGGAAGCATAACGTTCTAATTGATGACGGATATTGTTACGAATATCAGTACGTTCATTAATCCATTCAGCAATAATATGGCGAGCAC
Organism: Tenacibaculum sp. AHE14PA; assembly: GCF_019278465.1. GTDB lineage: Bacteria > Bacteroidota > Bacteroidia > Flavobacteriales > Flavobacteriaceae > Polaribacter > Polaribacter bernardetii. The sequence continues at coordinate 2,543,693 of NZ_CP058983.1, forward strand.
CTTCTAAAACTTTGTCTTCCGAATCTACTGCATCATTTATATATTTCGAAGCGGTAAATTCTAAATCATTTACGCGCTGACTCATAATCATCTTAGCCAACGGTTCTAACCCGTTTTTACGTGCAGTTTCGGCTTTGGTTTTACGTTTCTTTTTATATGGGAGATAAATATCTTCTAACGCAGTAAGATCGCTAGTTTTTTCGATTTTAGCTTTTAACTCATTGGTTAAAACATCTTGTTCTTCCAGTGCTTTAAGAATTGTAGCTTTTCTTTTTTCTAAAGCTTCAAATTGTTCTTTTAACTGTACTATTTGTCCGATTTCAACTTCGTTTAAATTCTCAGTTTTTTCTTTTCGGTAACGCGCAATAAACGGAATGGTACAATCTTCATTTAACAATTCAATAGTACTTTGAATTGATTTTTGTGAAATAGTTGTATGAGAAATTATATAATTGAGGAGTTGCATAGCGTAATGTTTGAAAAATAAAAAAACCTCGCAATAATTTGCGAGGTTACGAATATACTAAAATGTTGTTTTTATCTAAGAAATAAATTCACCGTTCGTTACCTTTTCAGAAGGTTGTACAAAGGCTAATTTACCATCAGGAGTATCGGTCATTAAAATCATTCCTTGACTTTCTATACCTTTTAATTTACGTGGTGCTAAATTACAAACTACACTAACTTGTTGTCCAATAATATCGGCAGGTTTGAAGCTTTCGGCAATACCAGAAACGATGGTTCTTGTATCTAAGCCAACATCAACTGTAAGTTTTAAAAGCTTTTTAGTCTTGGCTACTTTTTCAGCTTCGATAATTGTACCAACACGAATGTCTATTTTTGTATAATCATCAAATTCAATGGTTTCTTTTTGAGGCTCTAAAACTCTGTTTTCAGCTTCGTTTGCTTTTTTGGTAGCTTCTAACTTATCTAATTGCGCCTGAATTTCAGTATCTTCAATTTTAGCGAATAATAATTCAGCTTTATTTATTTGATGATTATCAGCAATTAAAATATTTTTTTCAGAAATAGCTGACCAAGTTAATTCGTCATTGCGAGTCAAGTTTTTTCTGCTTGATGTGGCAATCTCATTATCAGAAGAGATAACTTCGTCGGAAAACTCCTCGTTATGACGAATATTTAAGATGTTTTTCAATTTAGCAGAAGTAAACGGTAAAAAAGGTTCTGATAAAACTGCTAATCCAGCAGCAATTTGTAAAGCTACATTCATAATCGTTTTAGTACGTTCTGCATCAACCTTAATCATTTTCCAAGGCTCTTCATCAGCTAAATATTTGTTACCTAAACGCGCTAAATTCATTAATTCTTGAGATGCTTCTCTAAAACGATAACGCTCAATAGATTTTGCAATTACATTCGGAAATTCTTTTAAGCTCGCTAAAGTATCTTCATCAACTTCAGAAAATTCTCCTGCAGCAGGAACTTGCCCGTTGTAATATTTATTCGTTAAAACAACTACACGGTTTATAAAGTTACCGAAGATAGCTACTAATTCGTTATTATTTTTTGCTTGAAAATCTTTCCAAGTAAAATCGTTGTCTTTGCTTTCTGGAGCATTTGCCGTTAAAGTATAACGTAAAACATCTTGCTGATTCGGAAAATCTTCTAAATATTCGTGTAACCAAACCGCCCAGTTTTTAGACGTTGATAATTTATTTCCTTCTAAATTTAAAAACTCGTTTGCTGGCACATTTTCTGGTAAAATAAAATCGCCATGTGCTTTTAACATCGATGGAAAAATTAAACAGTGAAATACAATATTATCTTTACCAATAAAGTGTACTAATTTCGTGTCGTCTTTTTTCCAATAATCCTCCCAGTTTTTGCCTTCGCGAGCTGCCCATTCTTTGGTGGCAGAAATATATCCGATAGGCGCATCAAACCAAACATATAGTACTTTTCCGTCTGCTCCTTCAATAGGCACCGGAATTCCCCAATCTAAATCGCGTGTTACAGCTCTTGGGCGTAATCCGTCATCAATCCAAGATTTACATTGTCCTAAAACATTAGGTTTCCAATCATGTTTATGACCTTCAACGATCCATTTACGTAAAAAATCTTCGTGTTTATCTAAAGGTAAAAACCAGTGTTTTGTTTCTTTTAAAGAAGGAACATTTCCTGTAATTGCCGATTTAGGGTTGATTAAATCAGTGGCATTATGACTTGTACCACATTTTTCACATTGATCACCGTAGCTTTCTTCGTTTCCGCATTTCGGACACGTACCAACAACAAAACGATCTGCTAAATATTGGTTCGCTTCGGCATCGTATAACTGCTCTGTAACTTCTTCGATAAACTCACCATCATTGTACATCTTTATAAAAAAATCAGAGGCTGTTTTATGATGAATTTCAGATGATGTACGAGAATAGTTGTCAAATGAAATTCCGAAATCAACAAAAGATTTTTTGATGATTCCGTGGTATTTATCAATAATATTTTGCGGAGTAACACCTTCTTTTTTTGCACGCATCGGTATCGCTACACCGTGTTCATCAGAACCACAAATGTAAATTACATCTTTACCTTTTTGACGTAAAAAACGTGTATAAATATCTCCAGGAACATACACACCTGCTAAATGACCAATATGAATTGGTCCGTTTGTATAAGGTAATGCTGCTGTAATTGTATATCTTTTTGGTGTACTCATTTTCTTCTGCTAAAATTAAAGTGCAAAAGTACGAAAAAGCAATTTTTTAAACTGTTATAAAATGGGTACATTTGATAGATTAGACTTTATATATTAATAGCATAAAAAAATAAGACACTATTTTGAAGAGAAGTGTACTAGTATTATCTTTTTTCTTAACAGCTTTAATAGCTTTTTCGCAAACAAAAACTATGAAATTAATAACGCCGCCTTCTTTACAAAAAGGAGATACAATTGCGATTGTAGCACCTGCAGGAATATTAAAAAACAGAAAGCATGTTATAGATAAAGCAAAGAAATTAGCGCAAAGTTGGGGTTTAGAAGTTGTGTACGGAAAGCATTTGTTTAACCAAGCGCATCATTTTGCAGGAACTGATGAAGAGCGTTGTGAAGATTTTCAAAAAGCTTTAGATAATCCGAATATAAAAGCAATTTGGGCGGCTCGAGGAGGTTATGGTTCTGTTCGGATATTAGATAAATTAGATTTCACGAAGTTTAAAGAAAAGCCGAAATGGGTGATTGGTTATTCTGATATAACAGCTTTTCATAATCATATTCATAATGTGGGTGTAGAAACCATTCACGGAATTATGGGAACAAGCATGCAAGATGCGCCTGAAGTAATAGCAAAAAGTGTTGAATCGCTTAAAAGAGCATTGTTTGGAGAGAGTTTAGCGTATGAAATTTCGAATTCAAAACACAATCGATTAGGAAGAATAAATGGAGAATTAGTAGGAGGGAATATTGCCATTTTAGCATCTATGTTAGGATCAACGAGTCAAATGTCTACGGATGGTAAAATTTTATTTATTGAAGAAATAGGCGAATATAAATATTCTATTGATCGTATGCTGCAAAGCTTAAAGCGTGCAGGCTATTTTACGAAAGTAAAAGGAATTATTGTTGGTGATATGACTAAGGTTAAGAAAAATACTACGCTTTGGGGAACTTCAATAGAGCAATTAATTTTAGATGTGATTCCGAATGATGTACCAGTATTATTTAATTTCCCTGCAGGTCATGAACCTGATAATAGAGCTTTAATTATGGGAAGAAATATTACGTTAAACATCAAAGAAAAAACAGCAACGGTAAATTTTTAAATAGTGGCACAGCATAACGATCTTGGTAAAAAAGGGGAGGAGTTAGCAATTACTTATTTGCAGGATAATGGCTATGCTATTATTGAAAAAAACTACCGATTTAAAAAAGCTGAGGTTGATATTATTGCACAAAAAGAAGGTGTTTTAGTAGCGATAGAAGTTAAAACACGATCGAGTACTTATTTCGGAAATCCACAAGATTTTGTACACCCAAAGAAAATAAAATTACTAGTTATGGCGATAGATAATTATGTAATCGAAAAAGATTTGGATATAGAGGTTCGGTTTGATATTATTGCTGTATTAAAAAATAAAGATACTTATAAGATACATCATATAGAAGACGCTTTCTTATATTTTTAAACACAAAAAAGCCCAACAATTAAATTGTTGGGCTTTTTGTTTTTGTTAAGTAGGATTACTTATTTAAATAATTTTTTACATCATCTAACAAGTTAGGCATTGCAATTATTTTTTTGTTGGCATCTAATATAAAATAAGAAGGCGTACCTAATAAATTATATTTTTGCACTGTTTCATTATCAAACTTATAATCAGGATGCGTTCCTATTGCGTTATGAGAATGTGGTAATTTCTTAATAAACGCTGTCCAATCTGCTTCGTCATTTTCAATTCCGAATGTAATTACTGAAACATTTTCATGGTTTGCATTCATATAATCATGTAGTTCAGGAACTTCATCAACACAATGAGGGCAACCGGTACTCCAAAATACTAATAAGTATTTTTCACCATCATTTAAAGTAGATAATTTCATTTCTTTATCACCTTCTTTCCAAGAAAAATCAGGAGCAATTCTACCAACAGTTGCACTTAATAACTGTACTTTTTCTTTTTTAAATTCAGCATCAAACTGATCGGCTGGTAAAACATCATAGTATTTTTCAAATAACCAATCTACAGCTTCACCATTACGTTTATCTGTTAAAGAAGTAATTAAAAATTCGGTAACAGCTTTTCTTAATTTACCATTAGGAACTTCATCCATAACTTTAAGAATAGATCGTCTTAATAACTTTCTTTGCATTTGGCTATCTTCAGATGAATTTAGGTAAAAAACAAAATCAGAAATACGATCAACTAAAAAAGAAGAATTGTAAAGAGCATCACTTTTAAAATCAATATATTTAAAAAAGTTCTCATTTGTAGCAGCTAAATACTCTTCCATATTATCAAACGGATTAGACTCATTGTATCTTTGAGAGGCTTTAATAAAGTGATTTACTAGCATACCTTCCGATTTATTCTCATACATGTCTTGTAAATCCTCAAGCTCATCTAATGCTTTTTTGTAAGCTTTTTTGGCATCTTTATTTTCTTCAGTTATAAAAGTTGCTTGGTTTAGGTCAACTTTATTTTGAATTTCTGCGTAAGCTATTGAGTATTCGTTTAATAATTTGTTCTCTCTAGAAGCAGTAAATACAACAGATTGATCTGGGTATTTAGGGTTGAATATAAATTCTACATTTTCTTTATTAAAATAAAAATCTACAAAACCAGCACCTTTATTTCTGTAAGTAGCTCTATATGCACCAGGTTTAGCATCGTCTTTTAACTCGAATTGAAACCTACCTAACACTTGATTTTCTCCACCAACTGCAATAGTATCAAATTCTATAGTCGTATTTGCTACGAATTTTTGCTTAGCTCCTTCTATTTTATAAAGAATAACCCAGTCGGTTTTCTCAGGTGGAGTTAAGGTTCCTTTAACTGTATATTGAGCGTTAGCTATAGAAGTGGCAAGTATTAATAGCGCCAGTAATTTTTTCATCATTATAATTTAAAGGTTTGTAAATAGGATTTAAAACTAATCATTTGCTAACTTCTTTCCAAGAAGTGTACCAATTTTATTTTTTCTTGCTTATTTTTAGAAAAGTTTATTTATAAAATAGAAATATGCAGCTGAAAAACAAAGTGTTTTGGATTACCGGAGCTTCATCGGGCATTGGTAAATCTCTAGCAATAGAATTATCTAACTACGATGTGAATTTAATTTTATCATCAAGAAATAAAAATGCGTTGGAAGAGGTTAAAAATAAGTGTAAAAACATATCGAAAGTAAAAATAGTTACGCTTGATTTAGAGAAATATGAAAATATGAATTCTAAAGTTAAAGAGGCATTATTGTGCTTTGGAGCGATTAATGTTCTAGTAAATAACGGAGGTTTAAGTCAACGTTCATTGGTTGTAAACACTGATATTTCTGTAGATAAACGCTTAATGGATGTTAATTATTTAGGAACCGTGGCGTTAACAAAAGCATTATTACCTTATTTTATTAAAAATAAATCTGGTCATTTTGTGGTAACTACAAGTATTGTTGGTAAAATTGGTACTCCGTTACGATCATCTTATGCGGCAACAAAACATGCATTACATGGTTTTTTTGATAGTTTACGAGCCGAACATCACAACGATACTATTTCGGTAACGTTGGTTTGCCCTGGCTTTGTAACGACCAATGTTTCTAAAAATGCACTTACAGGAGATGGAACTCCGCAAAATAAAATGGACAGCGCAACGGCAAACGGAATTGATCCTGACCGTTTTGCTAAACTAATGCTAAAAGCTATTAAAAATAAACGAGAAGAAGTATATATCGGCGGAGCCAAAGAAAGGTTAGCCGTATATGTAAAACGTTTTTTTCCTAAAATTTTATCAAAAATGATTCGTAAACTAAGTGTTACTTAAATAAAAGGTATATAATTTATTGCTAAGAAAATGAAGCAATCTTTTTAATTGAGATAAAGATTACTTCGTTATTCTTCCTCGTAATGACGAGTTTATAAAAACTACTTAAAAAAGTCAATCAATTCAAAATAATTAATAATTGCTTCTTTTATTAAAACGGATTGTTCACCGGGTTTTAAGTTTGGCAATTCTGTTAAGGTTTTATAATGTGGCCATCCGTCTTCATCAAAGAAATCAAATTCATAATATCCGTAAGGTTCTAAAAGCTTGCAAATAGCAATATGCATTAGATTTACTTTTTCGTCTTTTTTAAATTTACGTTGCCCTTGTCCTAATTCTTGTACACCAATTAAATAAATAACCGCATCTACATTTAACTCATCACCGTCTGCAAATTGATCTGATAAATTTTTTACCAGAAAATCCCATTTTTCCTTTAAGTTAACTTCTTTCTCCATCTGTTTTTTTTGAGTTAGCAAAGATACAAATGAGTTGTGTATATTTGGTGCAGAATGTGCACACATAATTATTTAGTGTGTATATTTTCATTAAAATGCTATTATTTTATATTTATGAATACGTTTGATATTATTATTGCAGCTTTACTTCTTTTCGGTTTTATAAGAGGATTAATGAAGGGGTTATTTGTTGAGGTTGCTTCTTTGGTTGCTTTGGTAGCTGGGGTTTATGGTGCAATACATTTTTCGTATTTTATTGCCGATTGGTTAAAAGATAGCGTTTCTTGGGACGAGAAGTATATTTCATTAGCTGCTTTTGCTGCAACATTTATTGTTATTATAATTACAATTTCTCTATTGGGTAAAATATTAACTAAAATAGCCGATTTTGCTTCTTTAGGAATAATTAATAAAATTTTAGGCGGTGTTTTTGGCGCCTTAAAAATAGGTTTGATTTTAAGTGTTGTTTTTATTTTCTTCGGAAAGATGAATGATACGATTCCGTTTGTAAACAAAGAAAATTTAGAGGAATCTATTTTATATGCTCCTGTTAAAAAGATAGCACCAACAATTTTTCCATCAATAATTAAAGATGATGGAGAAGTAACAATTCCTGAGATTGAAGAAACTTTAGAAGTTGAGGTATAAAAAAAATCCGAAGTTATTAACTTCGGATTTTTTGTTTAAAATCTATATTTTAATTTTAGCAATGCAAACCTAGGTAAAAGCCTGTATTCTGTTGTTGATGTTCCGATATCACTAATAGAAAAACTCTTAAATGTTTTAGTATTTAATAAGTTTTTACCCGTTAGGTAAAGTGTTAATTTATTCTCTATAAGGTTGTAAGTAAGGCTAACATCTATAAAATTATAAGTAGCATCTTTTTCTAAGTTTCCGAAATAATAGCGTTCAGATTGTATATCAGCATTAAATTTCTTGCTAAAAATAAAAGATAAATCTAAGAAGCTTTTATTATTTGTAAATGAATTCTTAAAACCAGATTGTTGTATTTTAGAAGTGTTCCACTTTGTACCAAAGTGATAATTAAAAAAACTTCTAAAGCCAGAGCGTAAGTTTACACCATAATTATAATTGTTAGAAGTTACTTTTCTTAAGCCAGTATTGTTTACACTATTTTTAAACTCGCTTTTAGTATAGCCAACATCTAATTTAAGGTTAGAAGAAATCGATTTAAAATAATAATCTATTTTAGAGTTTAAGCTTACATATTCTCTATCTTTTACTACAATTTTTTCAGCTTGATTATAGTTTTGTTGTATTAAACTATTGCTCGAAAAGAAATCGTAATTTTTGGTATACATTAAGCTAAAATAAGCAAAAAAGCGATCACTATAATTACCTAGCGAGTAGTTTAAATTTGCAGTTGATGAATTTAATTGATTAAAATTACCGGTACCTTTAGAAAAAGACCGGAAACTTGTTAATGCAAAATTGTTATAAACATCTACTATTTTTGCATTTGTAGTATTGTAAGAAATTGAAGAGGTTATTTTATTGCTATCATTTATTTTCCAATTAATACCAATACTTGGATTTATATAAAAGTAGTTTTCACTTTTACTAAGAGTATTGTCATTTAAACTGTTAGTAAGGTTGTGAAAGTTTAATTTACCAATAAGACTCAAATTTTTAATTTTTAAATGATATTTACTTTTTAAATACGCATCATTAACCTTGTACTCAGTTGTGTTTTTATAAGCAGCTGGAGTATTTACAATTGTATTATTTTCTAATAAAGTAAGTTGTGTGTTTAATTTATCGGCTCTATATTCATTACCTAATTGCAGCTCTAATAAATCACCGTTTTCTTTTCTGGTTAGTAAATGTGTATTAAAACCAGCAAATGTCATTTCGCTATCGCTTAATTGTTGTATGTTATTTGCATTAGTAGAACTTGGAAATAAATCTTGAAATAAAAATTGATTTGTTTGATAATTTTGAGGTGATTTTTCAGTAATAAAACGTGCTGTTGTTACATAAACGTTTTTTTGATTGAGCTTATTTGTAAATATTATTTTTTGATCAAAAATATTATTTTGATGTTTTAAATTTTCGATAGTACTATTACCGTTAAAAGTTAAATTAGAAGTATCGTTAAAATCACCAAACTTATATTTGGTAGTATTTGTTAGCATTTTATTTTTATCGATGTTATAAATTACATCAACTTTACCAAAAGCAATGGTATTTTCATTGTTTAACTCAGTGTTTTCAGTGTTTGTAAAATTGGTGTTGGCAGTATTTATATTATCAATACTTGTTTCGGTATCACTATTTTCATCCCAATTTAAAAAACTTAAGGCTTTTATTTTTAGTTTTTTTGATGGGTTAAAAATAGCGTTTAAAGAAGCCAATTCGGTATTGTTAAAATTGGTTCTTTCTTTATCGAAAAATGAATTAAAAATAGATAAGTTTAATAAGTTTCTGGTAGATTGATTATCACCAATACTACCTGGTTCGTTATAACTAGTGGGGTTTATTAAATGGTTTATGTTACCCGTAACATCGATACCTGTATTGTTAAGGCTTGTTAGAAAAAAGTATTTATTCTTTTTTCCGAAGTTCATTAGGTTGGCCTTTGTTTCGTAACGATTTTCAGAAAACAAACCATAGCCTAAACTGATGTTACCAAACCAAATACGTTTTGCTTTTTCGTTTAATTTTAAATTTAAAGCAACTTTATCACTATTTTCTATGCCTTTTAAAAGATGGTTATTAGAATATCTTTTTAATACCTCTACTTCTTCAATAGGATGTGCAGGCATGTTTTTAGATAGTATTTGATAGCCTTTTTCAAAAAAATCATCACCATCAACCATTAGTTTTTCTATTTCTTGATTTCCTACTTTTATTCTTCCTTCACTATCAATATTTAAACCAGGTATTTTTTTAAGTAAATCTTCTACCGTTTGCTCGGTACCATTGGTAAATGCTTTTGTTCTGAAACGAATGGTATCTTTTTGTATAAAAACAGCTTTCTCTGCCTTTATAATTACTTCATCTAAACTTATAGCATCCTCTTGTAAAACTGCATTAATAGTAATTTTAGCTTGGTTTTTATTAACTCCTATTGGGGTTGTTTTAGGCTTAAATCCTAAGGATGAAAAAACTAAATTAAAACTTCCTGTTTTATTTGTTTTAAGTTGATAATAACCTTTGTTGTTTGAATAAGTATATGAAATATATTCTTTAAGTAAACTATCTTTTAAAATTACATTTCCTGCTATTATGTTATTCTTGCTATCTTTTAAAGTACCTGAAATTATAGTTTGTGAAAAACTATAAGTACATATTAAGAAAAAAAATAAAGTATTTACTTTTGTTTTTCTTCCCATTCGTATATAATCTCTTTAGCAGAATTTCTATCTGTAGACGATTTTATTACAGTAGTGCCTCTATCGCTATTTTTTGCATTTATTTTTGCGGTTCTTTCTTTATCTCTATTAGGAACAATAACCTCAATATACTTTCTTAAAGGTATTGCTTTTTCTTCATTAGGGAAGTTGTTAATAGTTATAGTATCTTTAAAACTCACTTTAGTAACCCTAAAATACACTTCTTTTTTATCATCTTTTACTTCAATTATTAAACCTGGTAATCCTTGTAATTTCCACGGGCCAAATGGTACCGGTATTTTATTTGTAAACCAAGTAGTATAGGTTCTACCTCTAAAATACCCAGTTGCTTTTTGGCATTTATATTCACCTATCTTTTTAAACTCATTTGTTATTTTCCAATTAATTTTAGGCAATTGTTCTTTAAGAGACGACTTTGTTTTGGTATAACCAGATAATAATAGGTTCTTATTAATATCAGTAAAAACTTGCGGTCTATTATCAGAGTCGGGTAGGGTAATATTAAGATTTCCATTTACCCTTTTTTTAGTCTCTTTTTTAAATCCATTACTTGTTTTTAATACAATATAATGCGATTTATTATTATCTATTTTTAAAACTCCAGTGGTTTTATACAAGTGACTAATATTTGTAATAACATCATATTGTACCTCTAATGAGTTTTGCCCCATAACAGTTGCTGTTATTAAAAATAAAAATAGATTTAGAGTTATGTTTTTCATTTTTTTAAAGAAATTTTACTTTTTCAATTAGATATAAGTTCATTATTCAATTTTGTTAATTGAATTGCTGCAATTTTTGTACCTTTTTTTACTCGATGTGAAATTATTTGGTTATCGCCCTTAATTTTGTTTTTCTTCCCATTCGTATATCATTTCTTTATCTGTATCTCTATGAATTTTTGAAGTTACAGTTGTATTTCTATCACCATTTCTTGAATTAAATTTTGAATCTAGAGCTTTAAATTTATTTGGTACAATAACTTCAAAAAATTTTCTAAATGGTATTGCTTTTTCTTTACTAGGTATATTAATAGTAAGTTCATGTTCTTTAAAACGAATAGAAGTAACATTAAATGAAAATTGTGCTTTTTCATCTGTAGCTTCTATAATTAAACCTGGTAAACCTTGTAGTTTCCATGGGCCAAATGGTACAGGTATTTTAGTTGTAAAATATGTAGTATAGGTTCTGCCTCTAAAGTATCCTATTGCTTTTTGGCAGTTATAGTCACCTATCTTTTTAAATTCATCAACTATTTTCCAATTAATTTTTGGTAATTGTTCCTTTAGAATGTTGTTTTTTCTAAACATTGGTACTGAACTAATAAGTATTTTAGTGCTAATGTCTGTAAAAACTTGAGGTCTTCTATCAGAATCAGGAATTAAAAGATTTAATTGACCATCTATAACTCTTTCTTTAATTTTTTTTAACCCATTTTTGTTTTTCAAAACAGTATAATGAGACTTATCATTATCTATTTTTAAAATAGCTACTGCTTTGTAACTAGTATTGCTAATTACTTGGTAGGTCGCTTCTATAGAATTCTGTCCAAAAATAGTTGAGGTTATAAAGTATAATGATATTAGTATAATTATTTTTTTCATTTACGATGTTCAATTTGTTAATCTTATAGTAATAATTCTTTTTCATATTTTGATAAACAAGCTCACAAAGTGAGCTTGTTTATGTACTGCCTATTCTAAAACGGCAGCTTTTAAACGTGCGTTTTCTTCTGCCGCATCAGCTGCAGCTTTACAGTTCGCTTTGTTATTTGCATAGGTTACCATTAGCATAAAAGCTAAAATAAAAATTACTTTTTTCACACTATTTATATCTCCTTAAGATCTTGAATGATTAGTTTAAGACCGGACAATAAATTAATTACGCTTAAGTATTGGTTTACTAGGTAACTAGTTGTTGCTAGTAAATTTGTTTTAATAAATATAATTATTACTTATACAAACATACAGTCCCAGCATACAGTATACAATACCCAATATCCCTATTTGTTTGTTAGGGGTATTGGGTAGTTAAATAGGGGTAACCCTATTTTTGTTAACTTTTCTTTAACATTTGTGTTTTATAATATCTATAATTCTAATTGTAGATATAAAAAAATCCGAAGTTATTAGCTTCGGATTTTTTAATTTTATAAAGTAGGTAGTATTACAACATGGTAACTTTACCTGTATGTAAAGAGTATACACCACCAACGATGGTAATTTCTCCGTTATCTTCCATTTCTTGTAAAATTTTACTTTTTTCGCGAATACGCTCCATAGTTAATTTTACATTGTTTTCAACCGTTTTAGCAACAAACGCACTGTTTGTTGAGTTTGCTTCGCCATCAACTTGTTCAGAAGCCATTTTTGCAGCTGGTACAATATTATCTAACATTGCAGTAATATTACCAAGTTCTACACCATCACAAGCTGCTTTTACAGCCCCACAACTTTCGTGACCTAAAACAAATACCAATTTACTTCCTGCAACTGCACAAGAATATTCCATCGATCCTAAAATGTCAACATTTTCGAAATTTCCAGCTACACGAGCTACGAAAACATCACCAATTGTTTGGTCGAAAACCATTTCTACCGGTACACGTGAATCTATACAAGATAAAATTACTGCTTTTGGAAATTGCCCATCTATAGTTTGCTTTACTAATTCAGGTACATTACTTGCGGTTAAGTTATTTGCAACATAACGTTCATTACCTTCTAAAAGGTTTTGTAAAACGCCTTTAGGTGTTAAAGCACTTTGCACATTTTTAGTTATTGCTGTATTTCTCATTTTTTTTAATTTTTAAATTCGTCTTTTACGTTTTCTTTTATCCATTTAACACAAGTGTTAAAATTTTTAAAGATGTGTTCTTTGGGAATAAAATTTGGAATGATACCTATTCGTTCCATCATATATCTTGGTTGTTTTAGTAAGTTAACAAACAAGACGTCAATATTTTTTTTCTTTAAATCCTGCAACATATCTTCCATGGCATATAAACCAGATTGATCCATATATTGCATTCTACCTAAACGCATAATTACTGTAGAAGCTGTATCGGGTATTTGTTTTGCAAGTGCTTGGAAATCGCTTGTAGAACCAAAAAACAATGGGCCTTTTATATGTTTTATAAAAATTTCTTGTTTTAATTCTTTAGGGAAATTTATTTCATCTGGCCAAGCCTCTTCATCTAATGATTTTAAATCTGATCGTTCGGCTGTTAAATCCCCAATTTTTTTCATAAACATTAAAGAAGCAATTACTAAACCAATACCTACTGCGTATACTAAGTTCCAAAAAGTAGATAATAACATTACAACTAGCATAATAATAACCTCAGAACTTACTTTAAAAGGTCCGATTTTAGCATCTTTAGGCAAAGCAGGAATTGCTTTTAAACCTTTATAATCCATAACACCAATACCTACTGTAATTAATATACCGGCTAAAACACCTGCTGGTATTAAAGAAGCTATTGGACCTAATCCTAATAAAATTACCAATAACATAAGACCAGCTATCATACCAGATAATTTGGTTTTACCACCAGAATTAATATTTACAACGGTACGGATTGTTGCTCCGGCACCAGGTATTCCACCAAAAACAGCAGCAATACTATTACCAATTCCTTGTCCTATTAATTCTTTATTTGGTTTGTGCTTTGTTTTAGTCATATTATCAGCAACAACTGATGTTAACAATGAATCGATAGCTCCTAATAAAGAAAGTGTTAAAGCTGTAAAAATATAAGGTGTTATATTTCCAATACTAAAATCGGTAAAAATACCTAGGTTAGGAACCGGAAATCCGCCTGGTATTTCTTGTATAGGACGATAACTTGTTGGGAAAAACAGTAAAGCAACTCCCGTCATTACAACTAGTGCTACTAATGTACTTGGCACAGCAGTAGTAATACGTTTAAAACCATAGATAATAAAAATGGTTCCTAGCGCTAAAGCTAATTGTAACCAGTTAATGTTTTTTAAAGCTCTTGGCAATACTTTTAATGTACCTAGTACACCAGAAGCTTCTTTTCCTGCTAAAGTTTCACTTTCCTTTAAAATGTCAGCTTGAGTTGTAGCTTCAGATCTTTTTATAGTTTCTCTAAAATCTTCTAGTACTAAAATTCCCTGACCAGCTTCTTCTTTTAAAATGTTTTCTAAGATTAGCTCTTCCGCTTGGGGTTTAAATTGCTCAACAAATTTAGCGTCTTCCTTTGCATAGTAACCTATTGCAGGTAAAATTTGAGTAACCAAAATAATAACTCCAATAGCAGTCATAAATCCAGATACTACAGGATAAGGAATGTAACGGATATATTTACCCAAGCCTAAAACTCCTAGCGCTATTTGAAATAGACCAGCAAGTAAGAAAACCATTAAAATTGTAGGTAATGCTTTTGTTACATCACCATCATTTGTGGCAAGTATACCAGCAATAACTACCATACTTACAGCCGTCATCGGTGCAGTTGGTCCTGATATTTGTGTGTCTGTACCACCAAATAAGGCAGCAAAAAAAGCTATAAAAATAGCTCCGTATAAACCTGCAGCCGGACCTAAACCAGAACTAACACCAAAGGCTAATGCTAAAGGTAGAGCTACAATTCCGGCAGTAATACCACCAAATAAATCTCCTTTGAAATTTGAGAATAATTTTTTCATAAATTAAATATAATCGATTGTTAATCTTTTTTAAAATAAAAAAGATAGTGAAATGTGTTTGTAATCTCAAAATAAATGAGAGTTACTTTTAAAAATGTAGTAAGTTATATTAGCTCCGGAGGTGGAGTTAATATTTTAGGATGTTGAGAAATGTAGTTTTTTGATTTAAAACGGACATTTTTCTTTTTTTGAACATCATTAAAGAAAACAGAAGTATTGTTCGCCAATAAAGAGGTTTTTAAATCTAAAACCTTTAGTACTTTATGACTTTTATTCTCCTCTTCTTCATTTAATTCTAAAAAAATAGTAATGTCTTGATTTTTATCAACCAAAGATATAACCGTAGGTATAATAATAATACCTGCGAATAAAATGATAAAGAAAAATGCTATTTTAGATTTCAAATGAAACTAGTTTCTTTTATGAAAAGCAAAATTAACCAATTTTATAGACTTAAAATGTTATAATTCCTTTAAATTTTCGGAGAGTAACCAACCTATTTTTCCATCGACTAGTTTAATTTTGTTCCATTTATCAACCGTATCTAATACTTTAACCTTGGTACCTTCATGCAACATAAAAATTTCATCAGCATCTTTAGTTGGCGCATTCTTTACATCAACTTCTTCTGAAAAAACAATTGCGTTTATGGTATTTTTAGATTGATTATATTGTGAATACGTAATTGCGAAAGCAGCAATTAATAGTATAAAAGATAAAATACTAGTTGTAAAAAAGAACCTTTTTTTATTCGGAGTATCCGAAAAGTAAAAAAACAAGTATAAAATTGCCGCTGAAAAAGAAAGTAAAAGAACGATTATAGCCCAAGTATTATAAGTGATTTTTTGTAAGAAATTTTCATTTATCCTTTGAAAAACAGATTTAGGTAATTCTTCAATTCTATCTAAAGTTAACTTTTTTGCTATAACTAAATTATTTTTAGCGTCTTCATTTAAAGGGTTTAAAAGAATTGCTTTTTCGTAATTGTAAATAGAAGGTGCGACTTTATTTAATTTATAATAAGCATTTCCCAAATTATAATACAATTCAGACGACACCTTTTTAGAAGCTTCTATTTTTTCATATAATTTAATAGCTTCCTGGTATTTTCCGTCTTTATATAGCGTATTTGCAGTTACAAACAATTCATTAGCGTTTTGCGCTAATACAACGGTTGATATAAAAAACAATATTAATACAATAGCCTGTCTCATTATAATTGTTTGTCTAATTGTGTTATTATTTCTTTTGCCTTTTCATACTCTTGCTCCATTTGTAGGTTTGTAATTGGTGTATACCTAGCAAAATCACAATCGTTTAAAACATCTATAAAATTAGTTATAGTTGTGTTTTCAATTTTTTTATCTTGTAATAAAAAGGTGATTTTTTCAGTGCTTATATCCAAGGTTTCTATACCTAATTTAGCCTTTAAATAATTATGTAATGCTCTTTCTAAAGCTTCATAAAATGCTTCTTTATTTCCTAATTCTTTTTGTGCTTCTGATAAATACTTTTTAGCCAATCTATCTGCTTTTCGTTTTTTATTCCCAACAATATCAACATCTCGTTCTTCTTTTTTCTTATTGATAAAAATAGCAACAGGAATCGAAATTATTGGTAGGAATAATAAAATATAAAATAAGATAGAATTAAAAAAGATAGTTGTTTTTACAGGTTCAAAACTTGTAGTAGTTTGTAAGTACTTAAAATCATCTCCAGTAATTTTTACATCTTGTTTTATAACAATATCAGACTGGTTTTTTGGCAATGGTTTACCCTCTAATACATCAACATATAAATCATCTGTAACTATGGTTTTATACGTTTTTTCCTTCGGGTCAAAATAAGAAAAGCTCGTTTTCGGAATCTTGTATTTCCCTTTAAATTCAGGTACAACAGTGTATGTGTCGCTAACAGATCCGCTTATTCCGCTAGAAGTAACGCTAATTCTTTCTTTTCTTTCTGGTTGATAAATTTCAAGCTCTTCAGGTGTTTCTATTTTAGGAAGCTCAAATAGTTTTAAGTTTCCTTTTCCGTTAACTTCTACTTTTATTAACGAAGATTCGTTTGCTTTTAAAGAGCCTTTGTTAAGTGAAACATCAAAAGAAAAATCACCAACTGCGCCTGTAAAATTCTCAGGTTTATTGTTAAGAGGTAAGGCTTTTGCGCGAACTACTTTTTTAGCAGAAGAAAATTCTCTTCTAACTTGTTTTGTAATTACATTCCCAAAAAAATCTGCACGCCCTGTAGGAACGGCAACAATAATATCCATTTTCATAGGATCTATTGTTAATCTTCCGTTTTTGGTTGGTACTAATAAAGCTTTATGAAGTACCGCATATCTATAACGTTCACCATTATACATTCCTGTTTTTACAGGAGTTCCGTTTCTTTTTATTTCTTGATTCCAAAAGCCGTTATATTGCGGAGCCTCAGTAATTGCATTGTCATAAATACCAACGTTATCACTAAAATAAAGGCGATATTCGACATAAACACTTTCTCCAACATAAGGTTGCGACTTAGAAAGTTCTGCAACTAAATGGATGTTTTGTTGTGCTATATAATTCGGGTCGTTAGGGTTTTTAGGAATATCAACAGCGCCTAAAACAATAACTTTTACGGTATTCGATTTTATAATTTCCCCACCAATTTCTATAGTTGCTGGTGGAATATTAAATTCACCTTTTCGTTTGGGCTGAATAATATAAGTGTAAGATTTAGAGAAGGTAACTTTTCCGTTTATCCAAGATTGACTAACAGATTGACTTGGGCCACCAACTATTTTGAAGTTTTTAAAGTTAGGCGCTTTAAAATTATCCGCTCCTTGTTTGTTGGTCGAAAACTCAACACGTAAACGTTGGTTAACACCTAGTTTGTTTTTACTAACAGTTGCTTTTAATGCTGATTCTTGCGCATTAATAGTTAGGGTTATAAAAAGGAGTAATAATGATGTATATATTTTCAACTTCATATTCATTTTCAAAAAAACATTAAAAAGAGTTAAGTGTAAAAAAAGATAAGATTACCAATCTTTTTCTTGTTTCACCTTTTTTCCTTTCGATTTTTTAACATTCATTTTCTTTTGCGTCTTCTTTTCCTCGTTATTCAAACTCTCTAACAATTGCTTCATTTGCTCAGGAGACATTTGTGCTTGTTTTGGCTGCGGTTTTTGATCTTTCTTTTCAGGCTTTTTTTGATCTTGTTTGTCTTTATTTTCCTGATCTTTTTTATCGTCCTTCTTATCTTTGTCGTCGCCTTTTTTATCTTTATTCTGATCTTTCTTTTTGTCCTTATCGTCTTTCTGATCCTTTTTGTCTTTGTCGTCTTTTTTATCCTTGTCCTTATCTTTTTTGTCTTGCTCTTGTTGCTTTTTTAAATCTTTTTGAGCTACAGCCAAGTTATAACGGGTTTCATCGTCATTCGGATTTCTTCTTAACGCATTTTTATAGGCATCTACGGCTTGCTGATATTGTTTTTGCTCCATTTGTGCATTTCCAATATTATGATATGCTTCTGCTTTATCGAACTTATCTTTCGATGTTTTTGCGGTTACTTCAAATTGCGCAACAGCTTCTTTATATTTTTTTTCTTGATACAACGTATTTCCGAAATTGTAACTCGCCTTATCGTAGGTGCTGTTTTTTCCTAGTGCTTTTCGGTAAGAAATAGCGGCATCACTAAATTTTTGTTTGTTATATAGCTTATTACCTTCACGTAATAAACTTCTTGCTTCACGCTGCAGTTTTAAGGTGTCTAGCTGTGCTGATACATTTATAGTAATCAACATTAAAAATAATAATAGTATGTTTTGTAGTTGTTTCATTTCTTATAAAATAAGTTCTATGAACCTTCTTCGTTAAATAAATCTGCTTTTTTAACCCATTTGGTTTTCTTTTCGAAAAAGAACAAATCAATAATTAAAAATAGCAATCCGATTCCTAAAAACCACTGAAATTGATCTTTGTAATCAGAAAATTGTTTTGTTTCAAACTCACTTTTCTGAGCATTGGCAATAATGTTTTCAATAATATCAACAGGATTATCAGTTCTATTACCGTCAATATATTTTCCTTCGGATGCTTCCGCAATATCTTGTAAAACAGTTGTTGTTCTTTTGGTAATTACGGTTTCTCCTTTTCGATCTTTTTTATAACCAATAAGTGCGCCGTTTAATTTTATAGGAATAGGCCCTCCTTTTTCTGTACCAACACCAATGGTGTATACTTTTACGCCTTCGTTAGCAATATTCTGAGCAACTTGTTTTGTTTCCTCTTGATGATCTTCACCATCAGAAATAATAATTAAAAAACGATTGGTTTGCTCGTCATTATTATAATAGGTTTTTGCTAAGTTTAAAGCTTCGTTTATGGCGGTTCCTTGGCTCGAAACCATATCAGGATTCGCATTTTGCAAAAACATTTTGGCCGCAGCATGATCGGTTGTAATTGGTAATAACGGATACGCATTACCTGCATAAATTATAATTCCGACTCTGTCGCTTCCTAACTTATCAATAATTTTAGAAATAATTTGTTTTGATTTATCTAATCTATTTGGCGCAATATCTTCAGCCAACATACTTTTAGAAACATCTAAAGCAAAAACCACATCAACACCTTCTCTTTTTACTGTTTTTAACTTGGTTCCCATTTTAGGGTTTACCAAGGAGATAATTAAAAAAGAGAGTCCGATTAATAAGAAAATCAATTTTACAACCGATTTAAATGTAGATGAATTCGGAGCAATTTGTGTTAATAACTTTGCGCTTGCAAATTTTTTCTGAGTGCGTTTTTTCCACCATAAAACCAACAAGAAAATAACAACTATTATTGGAATAATTGCAAACAGATAAAAATATATTGGTTCTTCTATACGATACATTGTTTATATAAAGCTTTTAAATAAAGTGTTTTTTAATGTGAATTCTAGTAATAAAAAGATACCGGCTAAAAATACTAGTAATCTGTATTTTTCAGTATAATTATAATATTTAAATTCTTCTATTTTTGTTTTTTCAAGCTTGTCAATTTCATCATAAATAGCTTTTAGTTTAGAGTTGTCGGTAGCTCTAAAATATTTACCATCTGTTTCTTTTGCAATATGTTTTAATAAATCTTCATCTATTTCAACTTGTTGTTTTCTAAAAGAAATTTTACCTGTTCGAGGATCTTTTGCCCAAGGAAAATCTGCCATCCCATTAGTTCCTATTCCAATAGTATATACCTTAATATCGTTTCCTTTTGCTAAACCTGTTGCTGTTTTCGGATCTACAAAACCTGCGTTGTTTACACCATCTGTTAAAAGAATAATAACTTTACTTTTCGCTTTGCTTTCCTTTAATCTGTTTACTGCAGATCCTAATCCCATACCAATAGCTGTTCCACCTTCTAACTGTCCCCATTTAATTTCAGAAATGGTTCTTTTAATGATAGATTTGTCGCTTGTAATTGGTGTTTGAGTAAAACTCTCCCCAGCATAAACTACAATACCGATTCGGTCATTTGGTCGACGATTTACAAAATCAACCGCCACTTTTTTTAGCGCTTCTAGTCGATTTGGCTTTAAATCTTTAGCCAACATACTTGCCGATACATCAATTGCCATAACAATATCAATACCTTTATTTGTTTTCGTTTTTTTACTTACCGCTACGTTTCTTGGTCTTGCTAAAGCAATAACCAAACATGTTAAAGCAGCGAGTCGTAATAAGTACAATAAAGGCTTTAATTTAGATAAAATAGAACCTTGTACTTTAAAACCTTTAACGCTAGATATTGTTAATTGTGCACTATCTTTTTTTCTAGAATAGTAATTCCAGAAAGCTAATAACGGAATTAATATCAGCAACCATAAAAATTCGGGATTATGAAATTCAAAATTATTCCACTTCATCTTCTTTTACTTCTTTTTTAGGTTTCAAATTATCTAATACACTCTTGGCATCTTTACGATCTCCTTCAATTTGATGTGCCATCGGTTTAGATTTAGCAAACTTTACTAAATCAGATTCTTGTAATAATTTTCGTAACTTATATATCGTTTCTTTATCTGTTTCAATCGATTTTATTTCGTTTAAATCGTCTAAAATAGCTACCAATTCATCCGTAGTAATTTCTAGTGCAGGTATGTTTAATTCCCTTTCTATATAACCTCTTACAATTTCGGTTAGTTCACTGTAGTATTTTTTAATTTTATTGTTTTGCCACAATAGTTTTTTATCTAACTCTTGCAGTTTTTCAATCGCCTCTTCATAAGGCGGTAATAACGGAACAATAATTTCTTCTTTGGCTTCTTTTTTCTTTTTGATAACAAAGAAATAAAGTAACAATCCTATTACAATAAGGATAGCTAATGTCCACCAGAAATAATTTTTAAAATCATCAAATTGATATGGTTCTCCTTTGATTGCCTTAATAGGAAATTTTTTAATTTTAGTGGTGTCAATAGCAACTGTTGCTACATTAATTAATAAACTATCTGTTAAATAAGGTTGGTTTTTAATAAAAACTTGTTGCTGCGGAATGTAAAAAGCACCACTATCAAAACCTGTTAAAATATATTTTTGAATCAGTTTATTTTTAACAGTATCTATTTTTAAAGTGTCAATTACCTCTAATCCTTTTAAATTATTTAATTTAGGAAGGATAACGTTTTCAGTTTCATCTACCGAAATTTTGTATTGAAATTGCTCTCCAATTCTAATATTGGTAGTATCAATTTCAACTTTTATTTTGTTAGATTGAGAAAATCCAACGCCATAAATAAGTAAGAATATGTAGAGTAATTTAGTCTTCATTTTTATCTTGTCGATTAAAATAGGTAGTTTTTATTTTCGTTTAAAATAGCCTAATAATTTTGTTACATAGCTTTCATCTACGCGTGTATTTATAGTTCCTGAACCACTTTTCTTAAAAGTAGTTTCGAAATAGTCAGTCAATCTTAAAGCATTTGCTTTGTATTGATTTCTTACAGATGACAAACTTGTGTTTACTAAATGTGTAGTTCCTGTTTCGGCATCAAGCATTGGAACCATTCCTAAATTCGGAATTTCCTCATCATGTTTGTCATACACTCTAATACCAGTAACATCATGTTTATTACCAACGAGTTTTAGTGTGCGCTCATAACCGTCATCCATAAAATCAGAAAGCATAAAAACAATGGCTTTCTTTTTCATAACATTTGATAAAAATTTTAAAGCTTCACTAATATCTGTTTGTTTGCTTTTAGGTTTAAATTCGATTAATTCTCGAATAATACGCAATACATGACTTTTCCCTTTTTTAGGAGGAATATAAAGTTCTACCTGATCAGAAAACAAGATCAATCCGACTTTATCATTATTTTGTGTGGCTGAAAAAGCTAGTGTTGCAGCAATCTCGGTAACGGTATCTTTTTTAAATTGATTAGAAGTACCAAAAGATTCAGAGCCAGAAATATCCACCACCAACATCATGGTAAGTTCACGCTCTTCTTCAAAAACTTTTATATAAGGTTCGTTATAGCGCGCAGTTACATTCCAATCAATCGCTCTAATATCGTCTCCGTATTGATATTGGCGTACTTCAGAAAAAGTCATACCACGTCCTTTAAAGGTTGAATGGTATTCTCCTCCAAAAATATGATTAGACAAACGACGTGTCTTAATTTCTATTTTACGAACTTTTTTTAGTAATTCTTTTGTATCCATTTCTTTTCAATTGTCAATTAACAAGTTTTATAATCAGCAATGTTTTTAATACTGATTGTTGTTTCTTGATAATTGATTATGGCACTTGTACTTCGTTAATTATTGAGTTTATAATATCTAAAGAAGTAATATTTTCGGCCTCAGCTTCGTAGGTAATTCCAATTCTGTGACGTAAAACATCGTTTACAATTGCGCGAACATCTTCAGGTATTACATAACCTCTTCGTTTAATAAAAGCGTAACATTTTGCTGCTTTTGCTAAATTGATGCTTCCACGAGGCGAAGCTCCAAAACTAATTAAAGGTTTTAATTTTTCTAAATTATAACGTTCAGGATAACGAGTGGCAAATACGATGTCTAGAATATATTTTTCTATTTTCTCATCCATATATACTTCGTTAACAACTTCACGAGCTTTTATAATCTGATCTACAGAGATAACCGGATTAACTTTTTCAAAAGTTCCGCTTAGATTGGCGCGCATAATTGTTTGTTCATCTTCTAATTTCGGATAATCAATCACTGTTTTTAACATAAAACGGTCAACCTGAGCTTCAGGAAGCGGGTATGTTCCTTCTTGTTCAACAGGATTTTGAGTTGCCATTACTAAAAAAGGTTCTTGTAGCTTAAAAGTTTCATCACCAATGGTAATCTGACGCTCTTGCATTGCTTCTAATAAAGCAGATTGCACTTTAGCAGGCGCACGGTTAATCTCATCGGCTAATACGAAATTGGCAAAGATTGGACCTTTTTTAATCATGAAATCATTTTCTTTCATGTTATAGATCATCGTTCCAACAATATCTGCAGGTAATAAATCAGGCGTAAACTGAATACGACTAAAACTACCTTGTACTGCTTTAGATAGTGTGTTAATGGCAAGAGTTTTTGCTAAACCAGGCACACCTTCTAGTAAAATGTGTCCGTTACCAAGAAGTCCTATAAGTAATCGTTCAATCATGTATTTCTGACCAACGATAACTTTACTCATTTCATTTGTTAATAAGTCAACAAATGCGCTTTCTCTTTCTATCTTTTCATTAATAGCTCTTACATCTACATCCATAGTAATTAAAGTATATTATAATTTTGTGAAACAAAGCTACAATAATACGTCTTTTTTAGATGTTAAAAGTTGGTTAAAGGTATTGAGTTAACAAAATTTTAATTATAAGTAGTTAAGCGAATAGTATTATTGTTAAAAACACCATAGGTAAAATATTGTACCCAATCCCCCGTGTTTATGTATCTACTATTTTCTTGTAGTTGTATTTCTAAAGGAAGATGTCGGTGACCAAAAATAAAATAATCATAATGCTTTGTTTCTAATTTGCGCTTGCAATATTGAACTAACCATTCTTTATCTTCTCCTAAAAATTTAAAATCTTCATCACCAGAAATCATTTTATTTTTAACAGACATGTATTGTCCTAAGCGAACTCCTAGATCTGGATGTAACCAGCGAAACAACCATTTAAAAGGTTTAAAGGTAAACACTTTTTTCATGCGTTTATAACCTTTGTCTTCTGGGCCTAAGCCGTCACCATGACCAACTAATAGAGTTTTTCCGTTTATAGAAAATTCTTGTGGATTATGAAAGACAGGGATGTTTAATTCCTTTTCAAAATAATCCGCCATCCATAAATCGTGATTTCCCACGAAGAAATAAATCGGAATTCCGCTATCTTTAATTTCGGCTAATTTTCCTAAAACACGTACAAACCCTTTTGGAACCACGGTTTTATATTCAAACCAAAAATCAAATAAATCACCTAATAAAAAAATAGCTTCAGCATCTTCTTTAACTTCTTTTAACCAGCGAACAAACTTTTGCTCTCTAGGAAAGCTAGCTTCGGCAGTTGGTGCGCCTAAATGTTGATCAGAAGCGAAATAAACTTTTTTATTTTTGGTGGTGTTGATAGAAATCAAAATTGTAATTTTTGGTAAAAATAACTAATTTGAGCTACTTTTGTAGAAAACACTACCAATACCATGGAAATAAATCCGTTTGACGATACTTATTTTATGAAAAAAGCGCTGCAAGAAGCTGAAACAGCTTTTGATAAAGGAGAAGTTCCTGTAGGTGCAGTGGTGGTTTTTAAAGATCAAATAATAGCAAGGGCTCATAACTTAACAGAAATGTTAAATGATGTAACTGCGCACGCCGAAATGCAAGCTTTTACTGCAGCTTCTGATTTTTTAGGTGGAAAATATTTAAAAGATTGTGTGCTATATGTTACGTTAGAACCTTGCCAGATGTGTGCAGGGGCAAGTTATTGGACACAAATAGGGAAAATAGTATATGGAGCTAGTGAGCCAAAATTAGGTTTTAGCGTATTGCAAACAAAACTACATCCGAAAACGAAAGTGGTAACAGGTGTTTTAGAAGAAGCGTGTGGTTTGTTGTTAAAGAAGTTTTTTGTTGAAAAACGTAATTTGAATTAACAGATTACTTCACTACGTTCGTAATGACGATGGTAATTTAAAACAAGGTTTGTTGTTTGCAACCGCTTTCATGTTCTAATAACCATTTTTTACGCCATATTCCGCCAGCATATCCTGTTAAAGAACCATCTGAGCCAATTACTCGGTGACAGGGAATGATTATCCAAATAGGATTTTTGCCGTTGGCAGATGCTACGGCTCTAATCGCTTTCGGGTCACCAACTTGTTTGGTTTGCTTTAAGTAAGTACTACTTTTATTAAAAGGAATATTTAATAATTCATTCCAAACCTTTTGTTGAAACGCTGTGCCTTGCGGATTCAATTTTAGATTAAATTCAGTTCTTGTTCCTGTAAAATACTCTTCTAATTGTGTTACGCAATTTTGCAAACAAGACGGTACTTTGGTTGAGGTTTCAATAGCATCATCTAAAACTGAAACACTTTGAATTCCGTTTTCATTTCCCACAATTTTTGCGGTTCCTATAGGTGTTTTATAATATGTGGTTTGTAAATCAGACACCAAAAATATCTTTTGAATTCTGAGTGGTTATTTCAGCAATTTCATTGAAAGTTAATCCGTAAATATCAACCAACTTGTCAACTACATTTGTAATGTATGAAGTTTCGTTGCGTTTTCCTCGGTAGGGAGTTGGCGCTAAATATGGCGAGTCAGTTTCTAGAACGATATGTTTAATGTCAATTTCGTTTAAGAATTTATCTATTTTACCGTTTTTAAAAGTTGCTACACCTCCAATTCCTAATTTCATGTTGTAAGAAATAGCTTTTTTGGCTTGTTCTATATTTCCTGTGAAACAATGAAAAATTCCGAATAAATCAGTTCCTTTTTCACTTTCTAACACTTCAAAAATTTCATCAAAGGCATCACGGCAATGAATTACGATGGGTAATTTTTTTTCTTTCGCCCATTGAATTTGAGTCCTGAAAACTTCTTGCTGTTGGGGTAAAAATGTTTTATCCCAATATAAATCAATTCCGATTTCACCAATTGCATAAAAATTACGTTTATCAATCCATTCTCTTACATGTGCCAGTTCTTCTTTATAATTTTCTTTAACAGAAGTAGGGTGTAAGCCCATCATTAAAAACACGTCTTTCGGGTAGTTTTTTTCTAAATCGAGCATTTGCTCTGTATAAGAACTATCTATGGCAGGAATAAAAAAGCGAGAAACACCGGCTTCTTTAGCGCGCTGTATCATTTCGTTTCTGTCTTCGTCGAACTGTTCTGAATATAAGTGAGTGTGAGTATCGGTAATCATTTTTATGTTATTTGTCATTGCGAGAGAAACGAAGCGATCTGAATATAGAGATTACTTCACTTTGTTCGTAATGACGTATGTTTGTATTTACGTTACAAAAGTACAAGAAATGGCAAGTTTGAAAAGAATATTAAAGAAAAAGAAATACATAAAAATTAAACTTAAAAAGATAGTCACCAATCATTTAGAGCTAAAGGCAAAAATAAATGGAGTTAAAGGAACGTTTATATTAGATACGGGAGCTTCAAATTCATGTGTTGGGTTAGATTTAATAGAGCGTTTTAAATTGATATCCGAAGAAAGTGAAGTGAAGGCAGCAGGAGCAGGGGCAACCGATATGGAAACAAGAAAATCGGAAAATAACTCGTTGAAAATAGGAAAATGGAAAACGAATCAATGTAATTTAGTATTGTTTGATTTAACCCATGTAAACAAAGCCTTAACATTACATAAAACCAAAAAAGTAGACGGAATTATTGGTGCTGATATTTTAGAAAGTGGTAAAGCTTTTATTGATTACGATAAAAAAGTATTGTATTTAAAGAAGTTAAAGAAAGCGAAGAAAGATGAATTATTTAAGATTCCGTTTTAAAACAGATTAGTTAAAAAGTGTTAAAATTAAATTATTTGAATAGTGCTTTTTGATATTAAAAAATAATTTGAGTAAACCATTATTACTGAATTATAGCATGAATTTTATATAGATTTATTGTTGATTAATTGAGTGTTGCGATAAAAATGGCTGTAACATTTTTTGTTGACTGCCGTCGAACTAGTGTAGTCAATTAAAACCAACAACCATGAAATCAATAGCAAATAGTTTAGTATTAGAAAGAGGAATTTTAACATCAGCATATAAAGAAGAAATTAAACAAAGTCTCTGTTCTATGAAAGGACAATCTTTATTTAGAGTTAAAGCTAAATTAAGAAAAAGTAGCGCAAGATTATATAGTGAAACAGGAACTATTTTAAAAGTAGCAATGTTTGTAGTAGCTTTGATATTAATTGTTTTTTAAATAAAAAAATCTCACAACATGATGTTATGAGATTTTAAAATTTATAGCATACTATAAAAAAATTACGTCACTTTGTTTGTAATGATGTTACGATAATACTTCTTTAATTCTTTTTACAGCTTCGCGTAATTGTAATTCAGAAGCAGCATATGATAAACGAATACAGTTTGGTGCACCAAAAGCTTCACCAGTAACGGTTGCAACATTTGCTTCTTCTAATAATAACATAGAAAAATCGTTTGCATTTTTAATTTCAGTTCCTTTAATCGTTTTTCCGAAGAAAGCAGAAATATCTGGAAAAACATAAAAAGCGCCTTCAGGTACGTTTAGTTTAAATCCGTCTATTTCTCCTAATAAACCTAAAATCATATCTCTACGAGTTTTAAATTCATCAACCATATATTGTACTTTAACAGGCTCCGCTAAAACAGCTGTAATTGCAGCACGTTGCGCGATACAGTTTGTTCCTGATGTAATTTGACCTTGCATCTTAGTGCATGCCTTAGCAATCCACTCAGGAGCTCCAATAAAACCAATTCTCCACCCTGTCATAGCAAAAGCTTTTGCCAATCCGTTTACGGTAATAGTACGATCGAACATATTTTCGATAGCCGCAAAACTAAATGGTTTTGTTCCGTAATTAATATGTTCGTAAATTTCGTCAGATAATATATATATCTGCGGATGATTTTCTAATACTTTTGCTAACGCTCTGTATTCTGCCTCACTGTAAATAGTTCCACTTGGGTTGTTTGGTGAGTTAAAGAAAATCATTTTTGTTTTAGGCGTAATCGCTGCTTCTAATTGCGCTGGAGTAATTTTAAAATCACTATCGATAGAAGAAGGGATTTCAACAAATTTAGCTTCACATAAAGTAGCAATTGCAGAATAACTTACCCAATAAGGAGCAGGTAATAAAACCTCATCACCAGGATTTAATAATACCTGAGCAATATTTGCAATAGATTGTTTTGCTCCTGTTGATACTACAATCTGGTTAGGATTATATGTTAAATCATTATCACGTTTAAACTTTACGCAAATAGCTTCCTTTAACTCTACATATCCATCAACTGGAGTGTATGAATTATAATCTTGATTAATTGCTTCAATAGCAGCATCTTTAATGAAATCAGGAGTGTTAAAATCAGGTTCTCCTAAACTTAAACTAATAATATCTCTACCAGCTGCTTTTAATTCTCTTGCTTTAGCAGCCATTGCTAAGGTTTGTGATATCGGTAAGCTGTTAATTCTGTTTGATAATGCGTTTGACATTGTGTTGTTATGTTGTGTGTTGTTTATGCTAGTTGAGGTTCTTTACCTAAAGAGCTTAATTGCTTAAAGTGCTCGGCAAGGGCTCTTGTCATTGTTTTATATTCGTTATATGGCAAGTTAAACTCTTGTGCTGTTTCTTTTACAATTTTAGCTAATTTATTATAGTGAACATGCGAAATATGTGGAAAAATATGATGCTCTACTTGGTGATTCAATCCACCAGTATAAAAGTTAACTAACCAGTTTTTAGGAGCAAAGTTAGAGGTTGTATATAGTTGGTGAACTGCCCAAGTATGTTCTAAGTTTCCTTCTTTATCAGGTAAAGGCATTTTTGTATTTGGTACTACGTGTGCTAATTGAAAAACAACACTTAAAATCATACCCGCTGTATAATGCATAATAAAAAAACCTAGTAAAACTTTCCACCAAGCTATATCTACTACCACTAAAGGTAATACAATCCACAAAGAATAATATACCACTTTAGAGATTACTAACTTTGTCCATTCTACTTTAGGGTTCGGAAATTTTCCGTACGATAATTTACGTTTTAAATAACTACTCATTTGCTTAAAATCGGTAGTTATAGCCCAGTTAATTGTTAATAATCCATATAAAAATATAGAATAAAATTTTTGAAACTTGTGTATTGGTAACCATTTAGAGTGCTTAGAGAAACGAATAATTCTACCTGCATCAATATCTTCATCATGTCCTTTAACGTTGGTAAACGTATGGTGTAATACATTGTGTTGTACTTTCCAATTATATACGTTTCCTGCTAAAATGTAAATACTACTTCCCATTAATTTATTCAACCATTTTTTGCTCGAAAATGATTCGTGATTAGCATCGTGCATTACATTCATACCAACACCAGCCATACCAATACCGGTAATTGTTATAAGTAATAGCATTACCCATTGTGGCATTGTTACGGTTAAAATTAAAATAAAAGGGATTAAAAAGGTAGCAAACATGATAATTGCCTTAGAATATAACTTCCAATTACCTGTACGCTTAATGTTGTTTTCTTTAAAATATGAGTTAACACGCTTGTTTAGAGTCCTAAAGAACTTAGCGTTATCTATTCTTGAAAAATTTATTGTTTTCATTTATTGTATATTAGGGATCGCAAAAATAAACGTTTTTAGCCTATGGTTATTGCTTAGTGGCAAATTTTTAACAATAAACATATCTTTTGATAGATAAATGACTATTACGAATTAGTTTTTTACTTTTGCAACGAAAAAAATAATCAATGGAACTTATAAAAAAATACTTTACCGATTTAACTGAAACACAGTTAGAACAGTTCTCTAAACTACAAGAATTGTACGAAGATTGGAACTTAAAAATTAACGTGGTTTCGCGTAAAGATATTGATGAATTGTACTTGCGACATGTATTACATTCATTAGGAATAGCAAAGGTTATGCAGTTTAAGCCAGGTTCTAAAGTGATGGATGTTGGTACAGGTGGAGGTTTTCCTGGTATTCCGTTGGCAATTTTATTTCCTGAAACGCAGTTTCATTTAGTAGACTCTATTGGTAAGAAAATAAAAGTAGTAAATGAAGTAGCTGAAGGTTTAGGTTTGCAAAATGTTAAAACTACGAATGGCCGTGTTGAAGAAGTAAAAGACACGTATGATTTTATTGTAAGTAGAGCAGTAGCGCAAATGGAAACTTTTGTGGGATGGACAAAAGGAAAAATTGCTAAAAAACAAAACCACGATTTAAAAAACGGTATTCTGTATTTAAAAGGTGGTGATTTAACTGAAGAGTTAGAGAAATATACATCTGCAACTATTTATGATTTACCAGATTTCTTTGAAGAAGAATTCTTTGAAACTAAAAAAGTTGTCCATTTAGGAATGAAATTTAAAGCATAATTATTTTATAGTAGAAAACACATAATGCATTTCTGCTGCAATTTGTAAACTACGCTCTAAATATTTTTCTTTTTCTTGCGGAGTGTTATCATATATTTTAGGGTCCTCAAAAGTAATTGGGACCCTTTTTTCTGCTCCAGAAATAAACGGACAACCATCATCTGCTTGTGAACACGTCATGATTGCACAAAAAGCCGAGACCGGATTAAAGTCATCATCATACTTTTTAGAAAAACCGATTATAGCAGGCAAGTTATCACTGTGTTTAATAGCATAAACTGGGTTTGTGTTTGCTGATAATGATTCAATTTTAAATCCGTTATCTCTTAATGTCGCAACAATTGTACTATTCATACTTGTAGCTTCGGTACCGCCCGAATAACTATTTACAAAAGAAACCGCATAATAATGCGCCATAGTTTGCGCCCAAACTTGTGCTAAATGACTTCGCCTTGAGTTATGAGTACATATAAAATTAAGATTTATAGGTTCTTTTTTAGTCGCTTTTTCTTGAATGTATTGTAGTAAAGGATTTAATATTTGTTTTCTTTCTTCGGAAACAAAAGGTAAATCCAATATTGTTTTATTTATAGCTGGATACATTTTTATCAATTTATAAAATTAACAACAACCTGATTCTGGTGAGCAAGCATTTTGTGTTTGTATCTGCGCTAGCTTCATTTTAGGTTTTTCTTGCGGAATACCACAATTATCTTTTGCCAAGCAATCCGTTTTAGTTGCTGTTAATACGAAGTTTGTTCCGTTAAAATCTAATCCATATTTACCAATTGTAGCTCCTTGATATTCTACTTCAATATCTAAATCGGCAATATTTAATACTTTTTCAGATAGCTCAATAATGTTTGTTAATTTTTCTGGATGCAATCTGTGATCATAATCATCTGCTTCCCATAACTGAAAGTTTGCTACTTCTTCGTTTCTTACAGTTCCGCCACAATCGATAAAGTTTTTAGTTACACGACCAACTTCTGTTACGTGAAAATGGTTTGGTACTAAATCTCCATTTGGTAATTGAAAAGCAATTGTTTTTAAGGATGCTAAATGTTTTTTAATTTCTGATAATTTCATGTCTTTTTATTTTAATTGTAATATTGCGATGGATTAATGTAAATTTTTTCAACAGCAATTATTCGATTCGCTGTCGAGGTTTAAAAAGTTGTTTAATAAAGATTTTATGGTTGTCCAATTTTCTTGATCAATACAATAACAAACACTGGTTCCTTCGATGTTACCTTTTATCAATTTTAAATTTTTCAACTCTTTTAAATGCTGAGAAATGGTAGGTTGCGCCAAGCCTATTTCATTTACTAAATCGCCACAAACACACGAGTTTATTTTAAATAAGTGTTGCAAAATAGCAATACGAGCAGGATGACCTAGCACTTTAGCTATTTTAGCAAGATCGTTTTGCTGTGGTGTAAATTTTTCTGATTTGGTAACTCCCATTGTTTAATTATTATATTGCAATATTACGATTAATAATTGATTTAAAGCGAATTGCTCCGATAATATTTTGTTATCGGAGCATTTTGTTACTTTATAAACAGCATTTGTTAGCAAATAATTACTGCTAAATATTTAGTTAATCTTGTCAATTAGAGCAGGGTTTAGAATATATCGGTACTAAGAAAAGTTCTCGACTTCGCTCGAACAGACATCGTAATATAAAACTATAGCTGTTTAGCGTAAGGTTTTTTTTATCTCTTAAGATATTAATACCAGCGTTTTTTCTTCTTTTTAGAAGCGTCAGACTTTCGTCCTTTTTTATTTTTACTGATGGTATTCGGTTGTTTTATGTGTTTTGGTTTTACTAAAAGAAACGGGTGATCTTCAATGATTTTTATCGGTCTCTTTAAAAATTCCTGAATTCCTTTTATGTAGCTAGTTTCATCGGCACTACAAAAAGAAAATGCGATACCCGATTTTCCTGCTCTACCAGTTCTACCAATTCGGTGAACGTAGGTTTCAGGTACATTTGGTATATCTACATTAATAACAGCATCAATTTTATGAATATCAATACCTCGAGCAGCAACATCTGTAGCAATTAAAATATTAGCTTTATTGTTTTTAAAATCTTCAATAGCTTGGTTACGTAAAATTTGTGTTTTATCTCCGTGAACACTGGTTACTTTGTATCCGTTTTTTATAAGTGTTTGCTCTAATTTATCAACACCAAATTTAGTACGTCTAAAAATAAGAATACGACCTTGAATCGTGTTGCGTAGTAAGTGTAAACATAAATCTACTTTATGTTTTTTAGGCGTGTAATATAATAACTGCCCAATTTTGTTAACCGTGTTATTAGTGGGAATCACGTTAACTGTCTCTGGCTTATATAACATTTTTTTAGCCAAATCACTCACTTTTTCGGGCATGGTTGCCGAGCATAAAAGCGTTTGTTTTTTACGCGGACATAAGGCTTCAATTTTTTTTACATCTTGAATAAAACCCATGTCTAACATTAAATCAGCTTCATCTAAAACAAAAGTTTTTAAGGTCGTTAAATCTACACTTCCTTGTTCATGTAAATCGATTAAACGTCCTGGTGTTGCTACTAAAACATCTACTCCTTTTGCTAAAATTTCTTTTTGCACTTTTGTTGATATTCCTCCGTATACAACACCGGTAAGTATATTTGTATGTTTCGCGTAAGTGTTAAAGCTTTCTTCAATTTGTATCGCCAATTCTCTGGTAGGACTTACAACTAAGGCTTTTATTTTTTTAGGTCCTCTTTCAGGAACTAAAGCTAATTCTTGCGCTAA
The DNA here is from genome assembly GCF_019278465.1 of Tenacibaculum sp. AHE14PA. Classification (GTDB taxonomy): domain Bacteria; phylum Bacteroidota; class Bacteroidia; order Flavobacteriales; family Flavobacteriaceae; genus Polaribacter; species Polaribacter bernardetii. The sequence goes on from NZ_CP058983.1 coordinate 2,577,076, forward strand.
ATTATGAATAATAGGCAATGCAAAAGCTGCGGTTTTACCCGATCCTGTTTGCGAACCAACAATTACATCTTTTTTATCTAGCACTAACGGAATCACTTTTTGCTGTACTAACGTAGCTGTGCGATATTTTTCTTCGCTTAATGCTTTTAAAATAGATGGATTAAGATGTAAGTCTGAAAATTGCATTGATTATTTTTTTTGCAAAGATACTCTAAATCAAACAATATAGGTTCGATTATTGTGTGAGCAAAAATCTAAATATAAGTCAATGCATAACCCAGTATAGATCCTCCTAAAACGATAAAAGCACTGTTTAGTTTTTTTAAACCAAAAACAACAATTAAACTCACAATAGCAATAACAATTGTTCGCCAATCTACTAAAGTATCTTTTGCCATGTTTATACAAACAGCTATAATTAAAGCTACAGCAGCAACATTTACTGCATCTAAAACCGAACGAATAACTTTAGAATTCCTCATTTTAGGAATTAACGGATTCAATACCAACACAAATATAAAAGAGGGCAAAAAAATACCGATTGTAGCTACAATTGCGCCCGTTATTCCGTTTAGTTGCCACCCGATAAAAGTAGCGGTAGATAAAACAGGTCCGGGAGTAATTTGCCCCACAGCAACAGCGTCAATTAATGCCTGGCGCGTTAACCAACCATTTGCCACTAATTCGGAGTCTAAAAAAGCAAATAGTACATAACCACTACCGTATAAAATCGCTCCGATTTTTAAGAAAGTTAAAAGAATTTTTATGTTGTTTAAGTTTGCAAATTCGCTTGCTTGAAATAGTAATAGCGGAACAAAACTATGTAAATTGTTTTTGTTTCTTTTGAAGAAATACAAACCTAAACCTAAAAGACCACACCCCAAAAGCGTTATAATTTCATTAACACCTAATAAACAAGCCACTAATGCAATGGCTCCTAAAACAGCCAATTCGGTATTTTTAATTGCTTTTTTACCAAGCCTGTAGCCTGCCATTATAATAATAGCAATTACTGCTGGTTTTATGCCGTAAATAAAAGGGGCCACTTTTGGTAGCTGTCCATATTCTTGATACAACCACGCAAAAACAGAGGTAATAACTACCGCTGGGAAAATAAAACAGAAGCCTGCAACGACTAACCCTTTCCAACCGGCTCTTTCATGACCGCAGTGCATTGTCATTTCTGTAGAGTTTGGCCCAGGAATTAAATTAGTAGCTCCAATAAGATCTAAAAAATGCTCTTGGGTCATCCATTTTCTCTTTTTCACCACTTCATCTTCCATCATAGCAATATGAGCTGCCGGACCACCAAAAGCGATGCTCCCTAATTTAAAAAAGAGTTTAGCTATTTCTTTTAAGTCGTTTTTTTGAGACATTTGGGGTTATTTTAATATAGTAATGAATTCGCCAACAACACTCATGTTATTTGCATTTTCTTGATTAATTATTAAGTCTTTATAAGATGGATCAAAAGAGTTAGGTCTAAGAACTATTTCTGTATGTTCCCATCCTTCATCTGTTATACTTTTCTGACTTGCATATGTTTTTACCGTGAAAGCAGAATTAAAATCAGCATCTTGTATGTCATGATTTTCTATTAATAAGATTTTACCTGAGCGGGAACCACCTGAATATTTTTTAAAAATACATACTGAGCCGTTAGGAATTCTTTTATTCATAGATTCTCCAACTATTTTACAAGCAAAGTAGTCTGTGTCTAAAGTGTATTTTTCAGGAGCATTAATCATAGAAAATGTTTTTTCTGATTGTAGTTCGCTAAAACTACCTGCCGCAGCATAAAAATCATACAAAGGAATAGTATAATTAGGTTTTTCAATAACAGAGGAAGAGGTTTTTTCTATGTTTAATTTTTTAATAGTGTTAAGATTATTTATTAAGGGAGTTGTTATGTAGTTATATAAGTTATCAGGTACTGGGTGTTCTAAGTTAAACCTAATTCTAACTACAGAAACCTTTTTTCTTTTATCATTTTCTATGGTCGTTTGTTCTACTTTATCTTTATTAGGATGAATATCTCCCATAAAATAAAATTCAGACCCTTCATCATTATTTTTTTTGATAAAAAGTGGTAGCCTAATATCTCCCTGTGCTCCTAAAATTGACTGAACATCTTTGCTTGTGATTTTTCTATTGGATTTAGACATCCAATCAAATTCTTTATTATTTACAAATTCATCTTCATATTTGGTAGATTCAGAAATATCATCATCTTTATGATAGTTTACAAAAATAGGGCAATGCATATAGTTTGGACTAACCAAATAACCACCTACGTTTTGAGCTACAGGATTTTCGGCAACATTTAATATTCTAAAAACATCTTTTCTAGAGTATTTTTGATAAAGAATAAATCCATTATGCCAAAGTTCTAACTTAAACTTTTCACTATAATTATAGATAGAGAACTCTATAGAATCTAATAAGTATTTTTTAAATATATCAATATTGAGCATCTCAATAAAATCAGATTCTAAATATATTTCATCAGCATTAACTGCTACTATTTTTAAATCATAAATTTCTTTTGCAGAAATTAATTTTTTATCCTTTTTTTCTCGTATAAAATTGAAATTAAGGTTTTTAATTGTTGATATTACAGTTTCTTCAGAAGTATCAATTTTATATATTTCTTTTATATTAGCCTTAAAATTAGATATAGTAATACTTTTATATTCAATTAATGTTTTAAGTAAAACAGATTCTGTAATTCTCTTTCCGTTGTTAATTTCTTTAGAGAATAACTCTAATAATTTACTTTGCTTATAGGATAGAGTATGTGCTGTTTTTTTTTCAATTTTATTAACAAAATTAAAATATGATTTTTCTTTATTTACATATAAATAAGGGTCTCTAGAACCATGTTTTATAAAATCCATCATCATAGGTGTTCTGCCTAATTTGAATTTTAATAATTCATAATCTTTGCGCAAGTCCGCTAAGTTGTCCATTTTAGCGCTATCGATTGATGTAAAAATTTTGTCCTTTGTAACTTTATCAAAATTAATTGTAGAAGAACCAGGTATCATTTTACTATCTTCTGATATTAATTTTCGTAATGTATCTTTATTATAAGATGTATCACCATAAAGAGCGATAGGAACTAGATAACTGTTTTTATGATTTCCAATAAAATCTATGATTGTTAAAAAGTCTTTATTTTCTGTTTTACGTAAACCTCTTCCTAATTGCTGAACAAATACAATAGCAGAATCCGTAGGTCTTATCATTAAAATTTGATTGATTTTAGGTATATCTATTCCTTCATTAAATATGTCAACGGTAAATATATAATCAATCTTTTCATTGATATTATCTGATTCTAATAGGTTAATAGCATTAGCTCTTTCATTTTCAGTATTATTCCCAGATAAAGCAATTGTTTTAAAACCGCTCTTATTAAATTTAATTGACAAGTTTTTTGCTTCTTCATTTCTAGAGCAAAAGACCAAACCTCTTGTTATCCCATTATCAGTACCATAGAACTTAGCTGTTTCAATTATTTTATTAACCCTTTCGTCAGTTGATAGTAAATTAAAATCTTTGGTGTTTTCAAGAATTTCGTTGTTTACTTTTAAATCAGTAATTCCATAATAATGAAAAGGACTTAACATGTCTTCTTCCATTGCTTTGTTTAGCCTAATTTCACAAGCAATATTGTGGTCAAATAGACTAAATATATCATTACCATCCGTTCGTTCAGGAGTAGCAGTCATCCCTAGTAAAAATTTAGGGTTAAAATGGTTTATTAATCTTAGGTAAGAGTCTGCGCCAGAACGATGTGTTTCATCAATAATAATATAGTCAAAGGTGCTTTTAGGAAAACTATCTAGATGGTCTTCGCGAGAAATTGTTTGAACGGTAGAAAAAATAAAATCTTTATCTAATTCTTTTTTGTTCCCGGAATACAGGCCATATGTTTTTTCCTCTTTGAAAAGTTTTTTGAAAGTTTCCAGGGCTTTTTTAGCAATATTCAACCTATGAACTACAAATAATAACTTTTTTGGCTTAAAAGATTGTATATCAAATGCGGCTAAATATGTTTTACCAGTACCTGTCGCCGAAATAATTAAAGCTTTATTTTTATTTTGTTTTCTAAGACTTTTTAGATTTAACAATGCTTCTTCTTGCATTGAGTTAGGTGTAATTATCTCATTTATTGACTCTGTAGAGCTGTTAGATAACTCCCTGTTGTTTATTCTTTGTTTATTATAAATTACTTCATAGTGCTCAATATATTCTTTTGAAACGATTGTTGAGTTATTAAAATCTTGTTCAAATTCATATAAAACATTATCGACAATTTCACTTGAATGTAAACCTGAAACTTTTAAATTCCATTCTTTATTTATAGACAAGGCAGAAGCTGTAAGGTTGCTACTACCTACAATTAAATTATAATATTTATTTGTTTTAAAAATATACCCTTTAGAATGAGCATTATCTTTTGTCGATACTTTTAACTCAATGTTTTTGAATAAAAGAAGTTTTTTTAAGGCTTCAGGTTGCGTAAAGTTTAAATATTGAGAAACTAATATTTTACCTTTAATGCCTTTTTCTTCTAAAATAATTAGAGTGTTTAATAATACTGCAATTCCACTTGTGGTTACAAATGCTACTGAAATATAGAATTCTTCACAATTATTTAATTCATGTAGAATAGAAGAGAGGACCTTTTCTTTAGGTTTTTTTTTATTGACTAAAAGTTTTGGGCGATACAGTACTTCTGAGGTAATGTCTTTATCTATAAAGCCTGTATCTATACTTTTTTTGAAGTTACTTTCAAAAGAATTACTCATCGTGCATTAATTTTTCAACGATAGGTAAATCAGCAGCAGCCCAATCTAATTTAGAAAGTTTTTCTTTAGGTAACCACTGATGATAAATATGTTCGTTTAATGATACATTCATAGATGATGCTTCACAAATAAAACTATGCATTGTTAATTCAAAATCGGGGTATTGATGAACAACAGTTAAGTATAAGTCATTAATGTTTGGTTGAATATTTAATTCCTCTATTAGTTCTCGTTTTAATGCTTGTTTCTTTGTTTCGTTTTTTTCAATTTTTCCTCCAGGAAATTCAAATTTATTTGAGATATATCTTAATTTGTTTGTGCCTCTTTGTGCACAAAGTATTAAGTCATTATGTATTATTATTGCAGCAACAACTTCTATTTTTTTCATTTATTTTTTTTGAAGTTATTCGTATGAAAAGTAGGGATTTACGAATAATTAGACAACGGTAGCGAAGTTAATAGAAAAAAGTAAAAAGACAAGAATGAATAGTTCTCTTTTTGTTAAGTTATAATAATTCCCGACTAAAAAAGAGACTGCTCCGTCAATGTTGTAAAATTCTCTAAAAACTTCATCCCTTTATAAGAATTTCCTTTTTCATTTAATTTCGGGCTCCAAACCACAATACTATATTCGTTTGGTAGTATGGCAATAATACCGCCGCCAACGCCACTTTTACCTGCTAGGCCTACTTTAAAAGCAAATTCGCCAGATTCGTCGTAAAAACCACAAGTTTGCATTAGTGCATTAACTCTTTGAGACTGTGCTTTTGTTAATATTTGTTTATTATTATGAGGCGTTTTACCGTTGTTAGCTAAAAACAAAAACATGTCAGAAAGATACTCGCAGCTTAATTCTAAAGAACATAAATCGAAATAAAAGTCGAGAACCTTACTAGGTTCATTTTTAATGTTGCCAAAAGATTTAATGAAATTACAAAGAGCAACGTTTCTGTAACCAACAGATTTTTCTGAAGCAGCTATTTTTGCAGAATAATTAATGTCGTTATTACCAGAAAGGCTTTTAATAAAGGTAAGTAAATCTTCTTTAGGGTTTTTAAGATTGCTAATAAGAATATCACAAATAACCATAGCGCCAGAATTTATAAACGGATTTCTAGGTATCCCGTTATCACTTTCTAATTGTACAAGCGAATTAAATGCTGTACCAGAAGGTTCAACATCAACGCGCTCCCATATATTACCATCAAATGTTTTAAAAGCTAAACAAAGTGATAACACTTTAGCAATACTTTGAATAGAAAACTTTTCTTTATAATCTCCTAAGCCATATTTTATGGAAGAAGTGGTAGAAATATGAACACCAAATTTATCAGGATTTAAATTGGCTAATTCTGGTATATAAGAAGCAAGGTTTCCTTTGCTTTCTAACGTATTAACTTTAGAAAATACTTCTTGTATTATTTTTTGATGATTCATGTTGTTGAGTTCACTTTAGGTAGGCAATAATAAAAACAAAATTAATAGGAATTGCTTTTAAATTCATAAAAAAACAACCTCAGCTGAGGTTGTTTTTTATAAAATAAGTAAAACTTGTTTTATAGTTTAATTTCTTCTTTGGTTTTGTTTAGTAAAACAGGTTTACCGTAGCCTAATTCATTTAAACGGTCTAATTGTGTTTCTGCATCTCCTACAAATAACCAAATCATCTTATTCGGATTTACATATTTTTTAGCTAATTCCTGTACTTTTTCAATAGTCATTTCATTTACAATTTTCTCTCTATCTTTAACATAGTCGGCATTTAAATTGTAAGCGCTAATGTTTTCTAACATGTTTAATTTAGCACCCATGGTTTCAAAACGACGTGCGTTACTTTTAATTAAAAACCCTTTGGTTGTTGCCAAGTCTTTTTCAGAATAGTTGGTTGGGTAATTTGTAATGATGTCTTTTACTGATTGAGCAGACTCTAGGGTAACGTTACTTCTTACTCTACTAGAAATGGTAAAAGGCCCCACTGCTTTTGTTCCTGAAAACTGAGAGTAAATTCCGTATGTATATCCTTTTCCCTCTCTTAGCTCTTGCGTTAATTGAGAGGCAAAACCACCACCACCAAGAATGTAATTCATTACGGTTGCAGGGTAATAATCTTCATCGGTTACTGCTAAAGCTGGTGCACCAAAACTAATTACCGATTGTTTTGCTTTTGGTATGTCATAAAAATAAACAGTTGGTTTTGTAGGAGCTTCTGGAGTTTTATAAACCGGAATCGTTACTTCTTTAGCAGCCCATTTAGTAGTTAAGTTTGTTAAAGAAGCCAAAGCTTTTTCTTGATTTACATCACCAACAATATGCATTTTTGCTACAGAAGGAGAAATGTAATTAGTATAGTATGCTTTTAAATCGTCTAAACCAATTTTTTCTACAGAAGCAATTGTTCCTAAGGTATTTTTAGAGCGGATATTATCTTTTCCGTAAATTAATTCATTATAAACATTTCGTGTTACTGTAGTTGGATTTGCTTCTTGCTGACGTAAATTACCTACAACCGATTTCTTAATCAATTCAAACTCTGTAGTATCCCAACGTGGCTCTAGCAACATTTCTTCAACCAAGTTTATGGTTTCTGTATAGTTTTTAGCTAAGGTAGTACCGCTTATGGTAATGTTTTCTTTAGATGAATATACACTAATAGAAGCGCCTAATTCTTGAATAGCTTCTTCTAATTGAGCAACTGTTTTATTTTTTGTACCGCGGTTCATTAAACGAGCAGTTAAGTTGGCAACACCTAATTTGTCCATTTTTTCTAATAACTGACCACCATCAATTACCAAGTTAAAACGAACTAAAGGAACTTCACTATTTTTAATACCAAATACTTTAATTCCGTTTGCTAATTTATCATTCCATACATTTGGTAAACTTAAAGCAGGTGATTTACCATACACAGGTTCGGTTGCTCTGTCAATCGTAGAAGGTGTTTTTTCGTATTGAGCAGCAATTTTAGCATCGAATTTTTCTTCGGCTCCAATAACAATTTTTTCTTCTTTAATGATTGCTTCTTTAGCATCTTTTAAAGCAAGGTTTTTCATCCCTTTAGGAACAAAACTAGTAGCAATAAAGTTTTTACCTTTAATGTAGGTGTTGTAAACACGCATTACATCTTCTTTGGTAACATTTAAGGTTAAATCAATTTCTTTGTTGATAAAACCAGGATCACCGGCATAGGTGTTATAAGAAGCTAAGTTTGTTCCTTTTCCTAGCACGCTAGATAAACTATTGTAAAAACTAGTTTCTAAACCAGCTTTAATTCTGTTTAAGTCTTTATCAGAAATACCTGTTTCTTCAAAGTTTTTAAACGCTGTTTTTATTCCGTCATTAATAGCATTTAAATCAACGTTATTAAATCCTCGGATACTTAATTGCGATTGCCCTGCTAGTTCAGATGACCAGTTCCACATACTTGTATTGGCAGTAAGTTTTAAATCATCAACTAAAACAGTGTTTAAAGGTGCTTTTTTTCCTTGTGATAAATATTCTGTTAAGATATCTAAAGCATATGAATCTTTATGATACAGTTCAACCGTTGGCCATGCCAATGTTAGCATTGGTAATCGTGCAAAGTTATCTTCAAAATACAAAGATTTCGATTCATTAACTTTTCCTGATTTTTTAACCAAAGGCGTAATTTCTTCACCTCTAGGAATCTCGTTAAAATATTTACGAACCCATTCTTTTGCTTTCGCAGAATCAAAATCTCCTGATAAAACTAAAGTTGCATTGTTAGGAACATACCATTTTTTAAAGAATGCTTTTACATCGCTTAAAGTAGCATTTTGTAAATGTTCTAACGAACCTATTACTTGCCAATTGTATGGATGATCTTTCGGGTATAAATTACGATCGATAATTTGTTGATTGAATCCATACGGACGGTTATCAACACTTTGTCTTTTTTCGTTTTTAACAACTTGTTTTTCTTTTGCCAAAACAGGTTCAGTTACGGTGTTTATAAACCAACCTAGTTTATCCGCTTCTGCCCAAATCATTTTTTCCAAAGCATCATTTGGTACGGTTTGTAAATAGTTTGTTCGGTCTCTTGATGTAGATCCGTTTGCACCAGAACCACCAATACGTGCGCTCATTTTGTCTAAGCCACCTTTACCAAGGTTTTCAGATTCTAAAAACAATAAATGTTCAAATAAATGAGCAAAACCAGTTCTTCCTTCGATTTCTCTGGCAGAACCAACGTGAACCATCAATTCTACAGCAACCACAGGATCTGATTTATCGGTATGTAAAACGACTTGTAATCCGTTTTCTAATTCAAATTTTTCAAAAGGAACATTTAAGGAAGTTTTCTTCTCTTTTTGTTCGGTATTACAGGCAATAAAGAATATTACAGCTGTAAATAGTAGCACTTTTTTTATCATTGTTTTGGTTGTTTTTTGATGCTGATAAATATACATAATAATGAAAATGAATATTGTTAAATAAATGCTAGAATTTATGGTAAAGAAAAACCTCACCAGAAGCTGATGAGGTTTTAAAAAACTATATATTTATTTTCTTATCCTAAGAAAGGGTATTTATAATCTGTAGGCGATACTAATGTTTCTTTTATTAAGCGAACAGATGTCCAACGTAATAAGTTTTGTGCAGAACCTGCTTTGTCATTTGTACCAGAAGCTCTTGCCCCACCAAATGGTTGCTGGCCAACAACTGCACCAGAAGGCTTGTCGTTAATATAAAAGTTTCCAGCAGCGTTTTCTAAAGCTTTAGATGCTTTTTCAACAATATATCTATCTGTAGAAAAGATAGCACCCGTTAATGCATATTCAGAAGTTTCATCAACTAATTTTAATGAAGCTTCCCACTCAGTATCTTCATAAACATAAACTGTCATAACAGGGCCAAATAACTCTGTATGCATAGTTGCGTATTTAGGCGATGTAGTAACAATTACAGTTGGCTCTATAAAATAACCTACAGATTTATCGTGGTTTCCACCAATAATAATTTCTGCATCTCTATCAGCTTTTGCTGCATCGATATAACTTGCAATTTTGTCAAAAGAACCTTCGTGAATAACTGCATTTACAAAGTTAGAGGTGTCTTCTGGAGAACCCATTTTTAATTCACCTACTTGTGCTGTTAAATGTTTTTTAACTTCTGGCCAAAGTGATGCAGGAATGTAAGAACGTGAAGCAGCAGAACATTTTTGACCTTGGTATTCGAAAGCACCTCTTGTCATTGCTGTTGCAACTTGTAATGGGTTAGAAGAGTTGTGAACCCAAATGAAATCTTTTCCACCAGTTTCTCCAACAATTCTTGGGTATGTTTTATAGGTATGAATATTGTTACCAATTTGTTTCCATAATTCTTTAAAAACATGTGTAGATCCTGTAAAGTGTAGTCCAGAGAAATCTGGAGACGCTAAAACAGTATCAGAAATCATAACTGGATCTCCGTATACAACGTTAATTACACCATCAGGTAAACCAGCTTCTTTAAATAAATCTACAATTACTTGTGCAGAATATGCTTGGTGATCAGATGGTTTCCAAACAACAACGTTACCCATTAAGGCAGCTGATGCTGGTAAGTTTGCAGCAATAGATGTAAAATTAAATGGAGAAATTGCATAGATAAAACCTTCTAAAGGTCTGTATTCAACTCTGTTCCAAACGCCTGGTGAAGATGTTGGCTGATCTTTAAAAATATCAGTCATATACTCTACGTTAAAACGGAAGAAATCTATCATTTCACAAGCAGCATCAATTTCTGCTTGAAACACGTTTTTAGATTGTGCAATCATTGTTGCAGCATTCATTCTTGCTCTATAAGGTCCTGCTAATAATTCAGCAGCTTTTAAGAAAATAGAAGCTCTTTCCATCCAACTAACGTTAGACCATGCTTCTCTTGCAGCCAATGCAGTTGAAATAGCTTCATCTACGTGCGATTTATCTGCGGTATGATATTGACCAACTACATGTTTATGATCATGTGGTGGTGTGATGTTTTTTGTATTACCGGTTCTAACTTCTTCACCGTTAATGTACATAGGCACATCAACGTTACTGTTAAACATCGATTTGTATGTTGCTAATAACTCTTCTCTTTCTGGAGATCCAGGAGCATACCCTTTTACAGGTTCGTTTACTGCTTTTGGAACATTAAAAAATCCTCTTGTCATTTTAGTATGTTGTTTGTATGTTTAAAAAATATTTTTAATTAAAAACGAATAAACAAAATCTAATGGCATTAATTTGCAATGATTATGTTGTTGCTTTAATCAAAAAAGCTATAATTTTTATATAGAACAAAGTTAGCATTTATTTTAAGAAATACTAAGCTGTTTTTATATCTCATTTATCAAAAAATAATACAATATGTGTACGGTAACTTATTTGCCTTTAGGAGGTCAGGATTTTATATTAACATCAAATAGAGATGAAGACCCAAAAAGAAAAACTATTGCACCGAAAGAATATGATGAAGATGGAGTAAAATTAATATATCCAAAAGATGAACTTGCTGGCGGAACGTGGATTGGCTTATCTGATAAAAATCGATTAATTTGTTTGCTAAATGGTGGTTTCGAAAAACATAAACGAGCAGATAGTTATAGGTTAAGTAGAGGTGTAATTGTAAAACAACTATTAAAGGTTGATAACCCTGTGGAAATTATAAATCATTTTAATTTTGAAGGAATTGAGCCTTTTACGATTGTTTTAGTTGATTGGGAAAAGAACTTAAATGCTTATGAGTTGGTTTGGGATGGCGTAAAAAAGCATTTTCAAGAATTAGATAGTGCACCAAAAATATGGTCATCATCAACATTATATACCGAAGAAGTGAAGCTATTACGACGCGATTGGTTTGCAGATTGGCAAAGGGAAAACCCTGTTTTTAAACAAGAAAAGATAATTGCTTTTCATAAAGATGAAACAAAAGGAAATAAGGAAATTTCATTAAAAATGAAACGGCCACAGGTAGAAACTGTAAGTGTTACTTCAGTGCAAAAAACGGCAGAAAAGGTTGCAGTTGATTATATTGATGTTATAAATGAAAACAGAACTAATACAATGCAAAAGCAATAAATGAAATTATAAAAGAACCTATTAAAGCAAGCATAGTAAATACAAAGTTTGCCATAAGGTATTTTACAAAAGTTTTAAAATATCCTTGCCCATAAAACCTTTTCATAGCCATGAATAAATAAATAATAAAAAGCAATAAGAAAATACCTAATAAAAATTCAGCTTCTTTAAAATAACCGATTAAATAAAACACAGAAGAGAGTAAAAAGAAGACTGTTTGGGTGTGAAAAACAAAAACTAAATGCTCTACATAGGTGTATTTTCTTCGGATGTAAATTATTTTTAAGAATAATGTAAAAAGCGGTAATAAGATAAATAAGGCTATCGACGCGTAAGATAGTATCTGGCGGTAAAACTTATCGGTTTCTCCTCTTTTAGATAAAAATGAATTTAAAACTTCGGTACGTGAATAGAGGAATCTATTCGTAAAAGTTTTGTCCATTTCTAAGCTATCTAATGCATTGTTAACATGAATATTTGGGTGTTTTTTTTGGAATTTAATAATTTTTGATAGTTGATTAGAATTTCCAAATCCAATGTTTACCATTGGTTGTTTAGAGTTTCCGTCAATTTTTAAAGAGTCAATACTTTGTTTAATTAAGTTAGCTTTTGTAGAGTCTTGTTTGTTTATTTCTTTAAAGATTTCTTTTTGAATCGAATCTAAATCTACCTCTAGTGCTTTTATGCCATTTTCGTTAATTTTTATTTGCGATGTGGTGTTTTTAGAGATAATACCACTCTGTAATTCGTTAAACTTATCGTAGCTTTCGGTAACTCCTATAATTAAAAAGAACAAAATAGAAACGGTTAAGTAAAATCGAAAAGGATTAGAATAGCGATCTCTTTTTCCGTTGATATAATCTTTAGATACTTTTCCGGGTTTTATTAAAAGTGGAACTAATGTTCTCCAAAACCTTGCATCCCAAGAAAAGAAACCCGCAAATACTTCGCGAATAAAACTAGTTAATGTAATTTTTTTACCTTTATTTTTTTGACCACATTCTGGGCAGAATTTTTCGTTTTGAGAAAACGGATATCCGCAATTTAAGCAATTAGGTTCTTTGATAATTGCAACCTTGGTTTTCTTAGCCATTAGTTTAAAGTAGGAGTGGTAGTTAATTGAAATGTTGGTATGATTACCAGAAACTCTTCTAAGGTATCTGGATTAATCATTTTGTAATTTCCTTTCATAGCGCCTGCTGTAGAGAGTAAAAAACAGTTAGATCGGTAATTATAGGTTTCGTTAGGTTTAAGAACAGGAGTTTCTCCAATAATGCCTTCACCCTCTATGTATTCGGTGTCGTTAAGAGAATCGAAAATTACCCAAAAACGTTCTAAAAGTTTTACGGTGTCTTTTGAGTTGTTTTCAATAAAAACATAATAGCTAAAAGAATAATATTGTTGATAGCCACGATAAATTAGACCATTAAATGTGGTCTTGACAGATATTTTTATGCCTTTAGTTATTTGTTGAAACATTGTCTAAATATAAACTTTTTTGGGATTTTAGTCAATTATTTTAAAATTAAATTACCTGTTTTGATTTAAATAACCGTTTCCTACGCCTATAACTCTGTCGTAAATTCCGCCAAAAGGTTTATAATAAACGATTACAGTATATTCATTTTCTGTCTGATAAAAAGAGCCGTCTACCTCATTTAAATCAATCGTGTTATTTTTATCTAAAGTAACATAACTATAATTGTAAAACCCTTGTTTAAATTTAATTTCGGTGTAATATCTTTCGTCAACAGCATTGTATTTCATTTCGTTCTCGTCTGATAATTTATAGTTATTAAAAGCTCCGTATACAAATACTTGTTTGTCGTAAAAAGGCTCAAAAGCATCTAAAGAAAAATGAAGCATTGAGTAATCGGCTTCAGTCTTAGCGTCATTTGCTTCTAAAGTTCTAACAACAAACTGTCCGTTAATATCAGGATTGTAAGTGTAAATTTTATCAGCTCTTTGTTCATCAGTATATAAATAACTATGATAGATGTCTTTTCTTTCGGTTTTTGCAATGTTTAAACTTGTGCTTCGTATGTGTTTGCTATCAAAATTTAAAAACTCATTTCCTCCCCAAAAATCTGTTTTAAGCGTGTGATTGTATACTAATTGTTGAGGTTTTATAAATTGAGGTTGAATGTTGTTAATAACGGTTGCCCAATTATGATTTTGAAATAACGAAATATTAATTTCTTGATTTGGATTGTTAATTACCAATTCTGGATGATTTACAGAGAATTGAACTGTTTGTTTTTGCATGTTATGTTTGGTATCTCTACTTCTAAAAACTGCAACGCCAACTGTAGTAATGTCTTCATAAAAAACACAACGTCTAGAAAATACTATTTCGTAATCATCATTTAAAACAGAAAGTAGATAGTTACCACTTTTCGTAATAACGGTATTCTGATTTGGTATTTCAACCGAGTAATGCGTGTAAGGTTGTAAGGTGTTAAAAGAGTTTGTGATATTAAAGATTTCATTTTCATTAAATCCGTTTATATACTGATTGGATGTTAAGTTACTTGGCTTCCAATCATGCGTCATATGCTCAATTTTATACTTGTATTCTTTATTATCGGCATCTAAATCATCAAAAGACAATTTTAAAACCTCACCTAATCTTACAATTGCAGAATACTGATTTGTATTGTGCTTAGGTTGTAGTTGAATTGTTTTAATATTTTGAGCATTTACAGTTATGTATAACGCACTGAATAGGAAGATTACAAGATGTTTTATCATAAATGCAAAGGTATCAAAATGTAGACCAAAGACAAATATTTATTTAGAATAGATATAAATAAAGAGCTATCGAAAAGATAAAAATGTAAATACTTACCCGAAAAAATGAAAATCTGTAAATTTGCTTGTTTTTAGAAAATCAATTTAATCAGTTCCTATGTCAAAAGACATCCGTATTAAGAAAGGCTTGGACATCAAGCTCGTTGGCGACGCAGAGCAAATCACTACTGAACTTTCGTTGGGTAGCGCATTTGCAATTAAGCCTAGCGATTTTCATGGCGTTATTCCAAAAATTTTAGCAAAAGAAGGTACCGAAGTAAAAGCAGGTGAAGCACTTTTTTATTCAAAAAGTGATGAGCGTATTTTATTTCCTAGTCCGGTAAGTGGTAAAGTTACAGAGATCGTTCGTGGAGACAGAAGAAAAGTTTTAGCATTTAAAATCACTGCTGATGCACAGCAGCAATACAAAGATTTTGGTAAAAAAGATATTGATGCAATGTCTGGTGAAGAAGTGAAAAATCACTTATTTGCTTCAGGTTGTTGGCCATTTGTAAAGCAACGTCCTTACGATGTTGTTGCAAATCCGAATCAAGCTCCAAAAGCAATTTTTGTATCTGCATACGCAAGTGCACCTTTAGCAGCAGATTATGATTATGCACTAAAAGGTAAAGAAGCTGAGTTACAAGCTGCTTTAACAGCGTTAACAAAGTTAACAGCAGGTAAAGTACATGTTTCAGTTGCAAAAGACTCAAATTTATCTCCGTTTAAAGAGCTAAAAGGAGTTGAATTGCATAAAGTTTCTGGCCCGCATCCTATTGGTAATGTAAGTACTCAAATAGCACAAATAGATCCTATTAATAAAGGAGAAGTTGTGTGGGTAGTTACTCCGCAAGATTTAGTGGTAATCGGTGAATTATTGTTAACAGGTAAATTTAACGCAAAGCGTACAATTGCTTTAGCAGGAGCTAAATTTAACAAGCCACAATACGTTACTGCCATAGCAGGAGCAAGTATTGCTGGTTTGGTAAAAGGAAATTTAGATGCTGATAATGCGCGTGTAATTAGCGGTAATGTGTTAAGTGGAACGCAGGTTGGCGAAGAAGGATATTTAGGATACTACGAAAATATAGTAACTGCAATTCCTGAAGGAGATGATTATGAATTTTTTGGATGGAATAAGCCAGTTTTTGATAAGGTTTCTACTTCTAGAGCATTTACGTTCTCTTGGTTAACACCAAAGAAAAAATACGACTTAAATACGAATACAAACGGTGAGCATAGAGCATTTGTGGTTACAGGGTCGTATGAAGAAGTGTTTCCGTTAGATATCTATCCGATGCAATTATTAAAAGCGAGTATGTACAAAGATCTTGACGAAATGGAAGGATTAGGAGCTTACGAAGTTGCACCAGAAGATTTCGCTTTAACAGAATTTATTTGTGTATCTAAACAACCTCACCAGAAGATAATTCGTGAAGGATTAGATTTAATGAGAGAAGAACTAGGATAAGATATGGGCTTAAAACAAAACTTACATAATTTAAAAGAAAAATATAAAGGTACTAAGATGGCACCTGCGTTTAACGCAATCCACACCTTTTTATATTTACCTAATGAGACGACTCACGGAGGAACTCATATAAAGGCGGCCGATGATTTAAAACGTACAATGAACATAGTTATTATGGCATTAGTACCATGTTTAATCTTCGGGATGTTCAATGCAGGTTATCAACATAACGCTGCTGTAAACGGATTTACAGAAGGAATGTCTTTCTTTAGTGGAGATTTCTGGAATATGGATAATTTCTTAATAGGTTTAGTTAAAATTTTACCATTAGTAATTGTATCATATGTGGTAGGATTAGTAGTAGAATTTATTTTTGCTGTAATCAAAGGTCACGAAGTAGAAGAGGGGTATTTGGTAACAGGTATGTTAGTACCGTTAATTGTACCAATCGATTTACCTTTATGGATGTTAGCTGTAGCCGTAATTTTCGGTGTAGTTATCGGTAAAGAAGTGTTTGGTGGTACAGGGATGAATATCTTAAACCCAGCTTTAACTATACGTGCATTTTTATTCTTCGCATATCCAACTTGGATGTCGGGAGATAAAGTATGGGTAGAAGGCGCAAGAGAATTGGCAGGAACTGCTGATGCTATTTCTGGTGAGACAGTTTTAGGAAGCTTAGCGCAATCACAACCATTAACACATTCAGTTTCTGATATGTTCTTCGGATTTATTCCGGGATCAGTAGGAGAAACATCAACATTATTAATTTTATTAGGAGGGCTTTTCTTAATCTTTGCGAAGATAGGAAGCTGGAGAATTATGTTATCTGCAGTAATCGGAGCTTTAGTAATGGGATTCATTTTTAATCAAGTAGTTGATTTAGGATGGATTGGTGAAACAAGTAAGTTTTACGGATTAATGAGCTTAGATTTTTGGAAGCATTTACTAATTGGAGGTTTTGCATTTGGTGCCGTTTATATGGCAACTGATCCTGTATCAGCATCACAAACCAATAAAGGAAAATGGATTTACGGTTTCTTAATCGGATTTATTTCGATTATGATACGTGTATTCAATCCAGCCTATCCAGAAGGAGTAATGTTAGCTATTTTATTAATGAACGTTTTTGCTCCAACTATTGACCATTATGTGGTTCAAGGAAATGTAAAGAGAAGATTAAAACGTGCTAAAGTTAAAACTGCCTAATTATGAGTAAAAATACAGACAGTAATGGATATACGCTACTTTTTGCCATTGGTATGGTATTAGTAGTAGGAGCGTTGTTAGCTTTTACAGCTTCATCGCTTCGCCCAATGATAGATGCAAATAAACGTATCGAAAAGCAACAAAACATTTTGTATGCTATGGGTGTAAATGACAATGATGAAAGCAGTGCAGTTTTTGTTTCTAAAGACAAAGTAGCTGACGAGTTTTCAAAATACATCAAAAAGCAATTAGTTATTGAAGGTGATAAAACTACTGAAGATGCTGAAGCGTATTTAATTGATGTAAAAAAGCAACAAACAGCAGCAAAGGCAGGGAAAGTAAGAAAATTACCATTATTTGTTGGTGAAAAAGACGGTAAAGCGTTTTATATCGCACCAATTAGAGGTAAAGGATTATGGGATGCTATTTGGGCATATGTTGCAATGGATAAAAATATGGTAGTTCAGGGTGCTTTTTTCGATCATAAAGGAGAAACACCAGGTTTAGGAGCAAATATTAAGCAACGCTATTTTATGGATGATTTTATTGGAGAAGATTTAATGAACAATGGTTCTTTTAAAGGAATTACAGTTTCTAAATCAAACAACGATCCGAAGAACAAAGATAAAAATGATAACGAGGTAGATGCAATTGCAGGAGCAACCATTACAGGTGATGGTGTTGCAGCAATGATTAAATCTGAATTAGGTTTATACGTGCCTTACTTTAAAACATTGAAATAAATATGGGACTTTTATCAAAAAAAGACGCAGTATTAATCACAGATCCGTTATTGGATAACAACCCAATTACGATTCAAGTATTAGGTATCTGTTCAGCATTAGCAATTACAGCAGAGCTTAAAGCTTCTATAGTAATGGCAGTTTCTGTATTATTTGTATTAGGTATAGGAAACGTAGTAATCTCTTTAATGAGAAATATCATTCCATCAAAAATTAGAATTATAGTACAGTTAATCGTAGTTGCTGCTTTAGTAATTATTGTTGATCAAGTATTAAAAGCGTTTGCTTACGAATTGAGTAAAACATTATCCGTTTTTGTAGGGTTAATTATTACTAACTGTATTATTATGGGACGTTTTGAAGCTTTTGCTTTAGGAAACGGGCCATGGAGGGCTTTCTTAGATGGAATTGGAAACTCATTAGGTTACGGAGCTATTTTAATTGCAGTAGGTTTCTTTAGAGAATTATTAGGTTCTGGTACTTTATTAGGGTTTAAAGTTTTAGGAGATCCAATTGAATTAACAGGATTGTATGCTTTAGGATATGAAAACAACGGATTCATGTTATTATCACCAATGGCATTAATTGTTGTAGGTATTATTATTTGGATACAGCGTAGTAAAAACAAAGCACTAATTGAAGACTAACCTTGTTAGGAATCATTAAAAATATAGAAAAATGGAACATATAGAATTATTTTTCAAGTCGATATTTATTGATAACATGGTATTTGCAACCTTCTTAGGAATGTGCTCTTACCTAGCAGTATCTAAAAAAGTAACAACAGCCGTAGGTTTAGGAGCTGCAGTTATTTTTGTATTAGCCGTAACAGTACCTGTTAACTGGTTATTAGATCAATATTTACTACAACCAGGAGCATTATCTTGGTTAGGAGCAGAATATGCAGATTACGATTTAAGTTTCTTATCATTTATCATGTTTATTGCAACGATTGCAACCATGGTACAATTAGTAGAAATAATTGTAGAGAAGTTTGCACCAGCATTGTATAACTCTTTAGGTATTTTCTTACCATTAATTGCAGTAAACTGTGCAATTTTAGGAGGGTCTTTATTTATGCAATCTCGTGAAATACCAACTTTAGGTTTATCATTAACCTATGGTATTGGTTCTGGAATTGGATGGTTTTTAGCAATTGTTGCCATTGCAGCAATTCGTGAAAAAATTAGATATTCATCTGTACCACCAGCTTTAAGAGGATTAGGAATTACTTTTATCATTACAGGTTTAATGGCAATAGGGTTTATGAGCTTTGGAGGTATGTTAACAGGTGGCGATGATGAAGTAAAGAAAGAAGAAGCTCCTAAAACATCAGTAGTAACTTCTAATATAAATGAGAACGAAGCTGTAAAGGAAGTAGCACAAAAAGAAGAAGCTGAAAAATTAGCTGATAACCCTAAAAAAATTATAGAATAATGGTATTTTTAGAAGTAAGTACAGGAGGTACAGTAGCTGTAACAGTTATATCTTTTTTAATAATCTTATTAATTTTAGTAGGATTGTTATTATTTGTAAAACAAAAACTAGCACCATCAGGACCCGTAAAAATTACAATTAACGGAGATAAAACAATTGAAGTTGCTTCAGGAGGTACATTGTTATCTACTTTAGGAAATGAAAAGATTTTCTTACCATCAGCTTGTGGTGGAGGTGGATCTTGTGTGCAGTGTGAATGTCATGTAAACTCTGGTGGTGGGGAAGCTTTACCAACAGAAACACCACACTTTACTCGTAAAGAGTTAGCATCAGGAGTACGTTTATCTTGTCAGGTAAAAGTAAAACAAGACATGGATATTTCTATTCCAGAAGAAATTTTCGGAATTAAGAAATGGGAAGCAGTAGTTGTAAGAAACTATAACGTAGCAACATTTATTAAGGAATTTGTAGTTGAAATTCCAGAAGATATGGGCTATAAAGCAGGTGGGTATATTCAAATTGAAATTCCAAACTGTGAAGTAAAGTATTCAGATATGGATATAACTGCGCACCCAGAAGAGCATGATACACCAGATAAGTTTGAAGCTGAATGGGATAAATTTGGTTTAAGACCATTGGTAATGAAAAACTCTGAAACTGTAGAAAGAGCATATTCTATGGCTTCTTATCCTGCCGAAGGGAGAGAAATTATGTTAAATGTACGTATTGCAACACCACCATTCGATAGAGTAAAAGGTGGATGGATGGATGTAAATCCAGGAGTTGCCTCTTCTTATATTTTTAACTTAAAGAAGGGTGATAAGTGTACTATTTCTGGACCTTATGGTGAATTCTTTATTAATGAATCTGAAGCAGAAATGTTATATGTAGGTGGTGGAGCAGGTATGGCGCCAATGCGTTCACATTTATATCATTTATTCAGAACATTAAAAACAGGAAGAACAGTAACATATTGGTACGGTGGTCGTTCTAAGGCTGAATTATTCTATATAGAACACTTTAGAGCATTAGAAAAAGATTTTCCAAACTTTAAGTTTTATATCGCATTATCTGACCCAACAGAGGCTGATAATTGGAAAGTTAAAAAAGACATTAGTGATGAAGATGGAGACGGGTTTGTAGGGTTTATTCACAATTGTGTAATAGAAAACTACTTAAATCACCATGAAGCACCAGAAGACTTAGAATTGTATTTCTGTGGTCCACCATTAATGAACAATGCAGTTCAGAAAATGGGAGAAGATTTTGGTCTTGCAGACGAGAATATCCGTTTTGATGACTTTGGAGGATAAGAACTGAATGTCATTACGAGGAAGTATGACGAAGTAATCTTTTCAATAATAAATAGATTATTTTATAATATATAAAAAACCGATACAGAAATGTATCGGTTTTTTGCTTTTGTAACTATTATCACTGTCTTAATTCTTGTATAACAGTAAGACTTTCTGTTACAGATTCAGGCAAAGTAATATACTTATGGTATTTGAGTATAGAAAGCGTACCTTTGCGGCAAATTACTGTAAATGATTACTTTTCAAGATTTAGATTTATCAAATCCATTACGAAATTCAATTGAAGAATTAGGTTTTGTTAACCCAACACCAATTCAAGAAGAAGCTTTTCCGATTATACGATCGGGTAAAGACGTTGTAGGTATTGCACAAACAGGTACAGGTAAAACGTTTGCCTATATGTTACCGATACTTCGCGATTTAAAATTTTCGAAGCAAGTGCACCCTAGAGTTTTAGTTGTTGTACCAACACGTGAATTAGTAGTGCAAGTTGTTAGTGAAATTGAAAAGCTTACAGAATTTATGAGCATACATACGGTTGGTGTGTTTGGAGGTATTCCTTTAAGCAGACACAAAGAAGCCGTTGCCCAAGGTGCAGATATTATTGTAGCTACTCCAGGACGTTTGTATGATTTAGCGGTTAGTAATATGTTAAAACTTAGGTCAATTCAGAAGTTAGTGATTGATGAAGTTGATGTAATGCTAGATTTAGGATTTAGATTTCAACTATTAAATATTTTTGATTTATTGCCAGAACGCCGTCAAAACATCATGTTTTCTGCAACAATGACAGAAGATGTTGAAGCATTGATTGATGACTTCTTTACAGCACCTAAGAAAATTTTTATAGCAGTAAGTGGAACACCACTAGATAATATTCAACAAATTAGTTACGATGTACCAAACTTTTATACAAAGGTTAATTTATTAAGTGAATTACTGCGTAGTAAACAAGAATTTAGTAAAGTGCTAGTTTTTGCGCCGAATAAAAGAAACGCTGACAGGTTATTTGAATGTGTGAAAGAAGAATTCCCTTCAGAGACATGTGTAATTCACTCTAATAAAACGCAAAACTATCGTATGCGTTCTATTGAGCAGTTTAATAAAGGTGAAAAACGAATTTTAATAGCTACCGATGTTATTGCTCGTGGATTAGATTTAGAAGAAGTTACACACGTAATTAACTTTAATACACCACATTTTCCTGAAAATTATATGCACAGAATTGGTCGTACTGGTCGTGCAGAGCATGAAGGTAAAACAATTCTTTTTTCAACCGAAAAGGAACAAGAAGCAAAGGCTAGAATAGAGGAATTAATGAATTATGAAATCCCGAAAGCTGAAATTCCTGAACAAGTTGAAATCACTAAGCAATTAACAGAAGAAGAGAGGCCGAAAGAAGAAGGAGAACGCAATAAAAACAGAACTTCTTTAGAGTATGTACCTGGTCCTGCTTTTCATGAAAAGAGTGAAAAAAACAGCAAAACCAACCAAGGAGGTTCTTATCGTAGGGAGATTGCTAAAAAATATAAGAAACCCAAAACAAAGGGAGATAAAAACTTTAACCTACGACGCAAGAGAAAATAATGCAGGCACTTACAAAGCAAGAACTTCATAATTTAGGGATGAATATTGTAGGTAAAAAACTACAAGAAATGGGTTATGAGTTTGTAGCTATTAATAGCGAACTTAAAAAACATCCGCAGTTTGTTTTATTTAAAAAAGGTGAGCCTACCATTTTCGTTTTAGTAAAAACCACAAATAATATTCAATCACCAGAAGAATATGATGTTTTATGGATGGAAACATTTAAAGAACATGCAAAAAAGCAAAACGCAAAAGTGTGGTTTGCGGGTATTGGTATTGCAAATTCAGAAAGTATTGATTTACCTGTGTTTAAAGATAAACCTTATTATATAGCGTTTAACGACTTTATTAAAATTTAAACACTACCATAAAACCTTAATTTTATCCTTATATTTAATGGGTAATTGTTTGTTAGCAAGGTTTTTATGTTTTTTTTGTGTTGGATAATTTTTAATTTCTGTAGAAAAAGACGATATACATAACCAATTATACATGATTTAATGTAATTCACACATTGTTAGCTGTTTATGTTTTTGTTAGTTGTTTAAGTATGTATATTTGTAGTGGGGAAATTAAAAACTACAATTATGAAAAAACAATTATTTAAGGGGATTCAAAACTTTTTCAGAAACATTTTAGAGCAACTAGCCGAATTTGGTAAAGGTGCAGGTTATGCAATTAACCATTAATTAAAACATAGTTTTGAAGAAAAACACTCGCTTTAAGAAAGGCGAGTGTTTTTTTTATGCCTTATTTATAGTTTTAAAGCTTGGATGATAAAATAAACAAGTAATATATTGAAAGATTGATCGTGATTAATTTTAGCACATTATATCCATCAACTAGAAATAGATTTTGGTTCATAAAAAACTCATCGTTTAAGAAAGATGTACCCCCATAATTAAAAAGAAAAGTAAGATTGATAATTTAGATTTCTTAAGTTGATAAATTTGTACTTTTGCATTCTATGGTAGAAACACGTGAAGCAATATCAGAAAAAGCGGTTTTAATTGGTATTATAACCCAGCATCAAAACGAAAAACAGTCTGACGAATATTTAGACGAGTTAGAATTTTTAACTTTAACAGCAGGAGGAGTTGCTGTAAAGCGCTTTGTGCAAAAAATGGAAAAACCTAATCCTAAAACCTTCTTAGGAACAGGTAAATTAGAAGAGGTTAGAGCATATATAGAATCTCATGGTATTGGTACAGCAATTTTCGATGATGAATTATCACCTGCACAGCTAAGAAATATAGAAAACGAATTAGATTGTAAAGTATTAGATAGAACAAATTTAATTCTTGATATTTTTGCAGGAAGAGCCCAAACAAGTTCTGCAAAAGCACAGGTAGAGCTGGCGCAATGCCAATATTTATTACCAAGATTAACACGACTTTGGACACACCTTGATAAGCAAAAGGGTGGAATTGGTATGCGTGGACCTGGAGAAACAGAAATTGAAACAGACCGTCGTATCATTAGAGAGAAGATTACTTTGTTAAAGAAAAAATTGGCTACCATTGATAGGCAAATGGCAGTTCAGAGAAAAAACAGAGGTAAAATGGTACGTGTATCATTAGTTGGGTATACCAATGTTGGTAAATCAACCTTAATGAATGTAATTAGTAAAAGTGATGTTTTTGCAGAAAATAAACTATTTGCAACTCTTGATACGACAGTAAGAAAGGTTGTTATAAAAAATATTCCTTTTTTAATGACAGATACTGTTGGATTCATTAGAAAATTACCAACGCAATTAGTAGAATCTTTTAAATCTACTTTAGACGAGGTTCGTGAATCAGATTTATTATTACATGTGGTAGATATTTGTCATCCTAATTTTGAAGATCATATAGCATCAGTAAATAAAATTTTAGATGAAATAGGTAGTGCAAATAAACCTACTCTTATGGTTTTTAATAAGATTGATGCTTATACGCATGAAACTATTGCAGAGGATGATTTAATTACTGAGAAATCAAAAATTCATTATACGCTTGACGATTGGAAAAAGACATGGATGAATGACCTTGGTCAAGAAAGTCTTTTTATATCTGCCTTGAATAAAGATAATTTAGAAGACTTTAAAGATAAAGTTTATGAAGAGGTAAAAAAGATACATATTCAACGTTTTCCTTATAATAATTTCTTGTATCAGGATGATTTAGGGTAAATTAAAACTGTATTTTGAATGAAAAAAGAATAAGAATTTTGTGTTCTTATTCTTTTTTGCTTATATTTATATTCGCTCAGCGAAAATTTACAATAATATTTTAACATTTTATCCCCCCCAGAAAATGAAAAATAATAACTCCAACCACTTCGGGTTGTCAAATTTTTTTATCGACAATACCATTCAAAGTAAAGTTTCAATTACATATTCTTATCTAATATTTTAAATTAATTCAGTTTGATAATATGCTGTTTTTTAAAATATAGGATTATTATCTCTGGTTCTTAAAAAGAATTGTAATGAAAAAATTAATTATAATAGCGTTATTTAATTTATGTGTGCAGCAACTTTTCTCACAAGAATTGTGCGTCGTTGAGGAGAAGATGTTAATTGATGTTAATGCTCTTGATAACAATAAATGTGAGATATCGGAAAATAAACCGAAAGTAAAAACTACTAAAGACATTCAAATGTCAAGTAGGAGGTATTTAAAAAAGCGAGTGTATCTAAATCAAACGGTGTATTCTGCAAGTAACTTAAAATCAAAAGCAGTTGTAAATATAACGGCTGTAAATAAAGTAGATGATAAATTATTAGCGGTTTTAATTAAAGAACCAATAGTAGAAGAAGTATCATTTGATGTTGTTGAAACAATACCTTTATTTATATCTTGTAAAGAAAGTGATTTAAATAAGGTTGATTGTTTTAATTATCAAATGCAAAAGCACTTAATAGATAATTTTATTTATCCTAAAAAGGCGTTAGAAAAAGAGATAGAAGGTAATCTTGAGGTTAGTTTTATTATTAATGCAAATGGGATAGTAAGTAAAGTTGAAGTTAAGGGAGCTGACAATAGTGGTCTATTAAAGAAAGAAGCAAAGAGAATAGTGTTATTATTGCCAAATTTTATACCTGGAGAGCATAAAGGGCGTAAAATACCTGTTTCCTATAAATTCCCTATAAACTTTACGTTAGATTAAAATAATAATAGCCTATAAAATATATAGGGTTTTTTCCTGTTTTTTACATTTTAACATTTTTTTATAAAAAAATAAATATATTTGTGGGCTAATTCAGCTTGCAAGTATGTTTCTTGTAAGTGTTTGATTTAGATTGTAATACCCCAAAGTGATGAAGAAATTATTATTATTAATATTGGTATGTGCTTTCCCTATTAGCATTATGTCTCAGCAAGAGGTTTGTGAAACTCCTGATGAAGCAGAATTAGATTTAAATAGTATTAGTATAACTAAGTGTACTATTAAAGAAAAAGACAAGAAAAATAAAAAATCAAGACAGATTACAGTAAAGGTATCTGCAAGCAGAAGGTACCTTAAAAAAAGAGAACCTATTAAAAAACAAAAAGCAGCTGGTCTTGGAACTTTAAGCGTTGCTGAAATTGAGAAAACAACAGAGCAAATAGCTGTTGTAAAGCCCGTAGAATCGTTGAAAAATAATATCGAAGATATTAAAAATAAGATGTCTGCAGAGGAATTAAGAAAAGCATCTAAATTTAGTACAGTCGATAAAATTCCTTTATTTAACTCTTGTAAAAATGTGAAAAAAGGAGAGCAAGTAGATTGTTTTAATGAACAAATGGTGAATCATATATCTAAGCATTTTAGATACCCTAGTGATGCAATTAAGGAATCTATTCAAGGAGAAGTATGGGTTCGTTTTGTGATCGATAAGAACGGGGAAGTTAAGAACATAAAAACTTTAGGGCCAAAGAACGGAGAAATTTTAAATAGAGAAGCGGTTAGAGTAGTTTCTAAATTGCCTCAATTTACTCCTGCAAAGAAAGACGGAGGTAGAACCTCGGTTAAGTATGGCTTTCCTATAGCTTTTGCTTTAGAAGAGTAATTTTTACAAATAAGAACAATCAATTAAAACCAAATAATATGCTTAAAAAACTACTATTAGTTTTTTTTGTTACTTGCAGTATTGCATTATCAGCACAAGTTGCAATAACAGGAAAAGTTTATGATGAGTACTTAGAGCCTTTTCCTAGTGCTTTAATAAATTCTTTACAAGGTAAAACTACTTCTGATATTGACGGAAATTTCACCTTGTCTGTAAAGTCAAATTTTCCTTTTTCAATTCAAGTATCAGCTTTTGGGTATAAAACAGAGGTTATAGAAGTAACTTCTAAAGATCAAGAGATAAATATTATATTAAAAGAAAATACAAGTCTAGATGAAGTTGTAATTTCTGCCTCTAGATCTCCTGAACGAGTTATTGAATCGCCAGTAACTATTGAAAGATTAGGTATTAATGATATTAAAAAAGGAACTTCAATTTCTTTTTATGATGGTGTAACTAACTTAAAAGGGATAACCTCTAGAGAAGCAAGTTATGGATTTAAATCTGTAAACTCACGTGGTTTTTCTAGTTTTGATAATACAAGATTTGTACAGTTAGTAGATGGTGTTGAAACATCAATACCAGCACTTAACTTCTCTGCAGGTAACATAGTTGGTTTATCTGAGTTAGATGTAAAAGATGTTGAGATATTACCAGGAGCTTCTTCTGCCTTATATGGTGCAAATGCATTTAATGGTATCTTATTAATGAGAAGTAAAAACCCTTTTAAATATGATGGAATTAGTACGTATTTTAAAACAGGTTTTATTGAACAAGAGCAATCAGGATCTGATCAGTTTTATGATGTAGGTATTAGAATGGCTCATAAATTTAGTGATTATTTCGCAGCAAAAGTTAATTTAACAGTTTATAAAGCTGAAGAATGGCATGCAAATGATGATTCTAATACAACAGGTGTTGGAGGTGAGATTATTGCAGGAAATAGAAATAATACTCCCGATTATGACGGTGTAAATTTTTATGGAGATGAAGCTACTTTTACTTTTCCTGGTATTGGAAAAGTAAGTAGGACAGGATATGCTGAAACTGATTTATACGATTACGATGGTTACGGATTAAAATTTGACGGATCATTACATTTTAGACCAATGGGTAATGATAAGCTAGAAATAGTTTATAACTCTCGTTTTTCAAAAGGAAATAACTTGTATCAGGCTGCAAACAGATTTTCGCAAGAAGATTATTATGTAGAGCAACACAAATTAGAAGTATTGGGTAAAAACTTTTTTGTCCGTGGATATTTTAATGGTAATGATGGAGGAGACAGAACACATGATGTTCGATTTTTAGGTCTTGCTTTAAACTCTAAATATAATGATAATAGAACTTGGTTCGGTGAATATGGAACTGCTTTTGCAGGAGGTGTTCCAGGAGTAACTCCTGGTAATGATGCATCAGCAAGAGCTTTTGCAGATAGAAATAGGTTACAGCCAGGAACCGCAGCTTTTAATCAAGCATTAGATGAAGCTGTTACAACACCTATATCACAGGGTGGAGCAGGTGTTAAAGATGAAACAAGTTTTTACCATGCAGACGCAAATTATAATTTTAGAGATTTAATTAAATGGGGTGAAATACAAATTGGTGGTTCATACCGTAAATTTAATATTAACTCTCAAGGTACTTTATTTACTGATGAGAATAGCCCTATTGAATTTGATATGTATGGTGTTTATTCACAGATACAAAAGAAGTTTTTAGATGAACGTTTAAAGTTCACAGGTTCTGTTCGTTATGATAAATCATCTAATTTTGAAGGGGATTTTTCTCCAAGGGTAGCATTAAACTACTCAATTAAAGAAAATAAAATACTAAGAATTTCATACCAAACAGGATTTAGAACACCTAGTACAATAGAGCAGTATTTCGGATTGAGATCTGGTCCTAATAAATTTCTTTTAGGTACATCTTTAGATAATATCGAACGTTTTTCTGCGCAAGTATTAAACAATGATGGTACAACAAATACTATTACAGGAGCGCAAGTATTTGAAAAAGCATTTGTATTAGATAATGGGGCTTATGTAAGTGTAACACCTACGGCTATTAAGCCAGAAAGAGTATCATCTTACGAATTAGGTTATAGAAGTTTAGTAAATATAACAGATACTAATATTTTAGAGTTAGACGTAAATGGTTATTATAATCAATATGAAAATTTTGTGGCGACTAAGAATGTAATTGTTCCTAATTATGGAAACACTATTCTTACAGGTCCTCTTGGTAGTCCAGTCGATGCGACAGAATTTGCCTTAAACTCTAATACAACAGCAGATGTTCAATCATATGGTATTGGTATTGGATTAAATACAAAATTATTTAGAACATTTAACTTTGGAGCCAATTATACTTTAAGTAAGCTAGTTTTCGACCAAGAAGAAGATGTAGAATTCGAACCAGGGTTTAATACACCAGAGCATCAAGTAAAGGTGATGTTTGGAAATGAAAATTTATTTAATAATTTTGGATTTAATGTAAATGCTAGGTGGCAAAATGAATTTTTATGGCAGTCTGGTTTCTTAAGTGGAAATGTTGATAGTAGAACAGTATTAGATGCACAAATTAATTATAGAATTCCTTCTTTAAAATCAAGAATTAAAGTTGGTGGAACTAATTTAACCAAAAAAGAATATGCTGTTGCACCAGGATCTGGATTAATAGGTTCTATGTATTACATATCTTGGACGATTAATGATTAATTGAAAATACAATTATATAAAAAAGGGAGTGATGTAAATCACTCCCTTTTTTTTGCTATTTACTTAGTATCAGTATTACTGGAAAATAGATTCAAGTTATTTTATTTATTGGTTATAGAGATGATTATCGTCTCTTGTAATCAGTTATAAATTTATAAATGACATCAATAACTATAACTGTTTTGGTTAAATTAAGGGCACAGTAAGTGAAGCATAGATGTAATATATGTACATTTCAGTTTTTTAAAATGCACTTATTTTAACACAATAAAAAACCAGAGATTTATATCACTGGTTTAATTATTTATAGTAGTATGTGTTATAGCATAACTTATTTTTAGGATTATTTCTTTTCTAAATCATTTATAATTCCTAATCTCTTTTTCCAATTTTTTCTAGCTAAGCTTTGTAAGTTAGCAACATTATCACTTTCATCCATAATTTCATAACCTAATAAGGTTTCTATTACGTCTTCTTGAGTTATTAATCCGCTTACAGAGCCATATTCATCAACAATTAAAGCTAGGTGTTCTCGTTGTTCAATTAGCTTCTTAAATAAGCCCGGAATTGATAAATCTCTATCTGCAATAATAATATCTCTTTTAATTGACTTTAACGGTTCGGCTCCTTTTTTATCAATTAAAGCTAATAAAAGTTGATCTTTTAATATGTAGCCAGTTATATTATCAGGATTTTTAGAGAAAACAGGTATTCTAGAGAAATTCAATAATTTATTATTTTCAAAAAAAGATTCAATAGATTCGTTTTCATCAGCAATTTTAATAACTGTGCGAGGTGTCATAATGTGCTTTGCCTGTATATCTTTAAAATTAAGCATATTCCTTATTACATTACTTTCATTTTGTTGAAAAACACCTTCTTGTTCAGCAATATCAGTCATTGCAGTGAAATCTTCCCTGCTTAAAATACTTTCGCCGTGACCGCCTTTACCACCAATCAATTTTGTAGTTAATTGTAGTATCCATAAAATACCTGTCCACTTTAACGGGAATATCATTACTTTTAAAGCAGTTGTGGTAAAGCTAGCAAGTTGTTTCCAGTAAGTCGCACCTATTGTTTTCGGAATGATTTCTGAAGCAACTAAAATTAATATAGTCATTGCTGCAGAAACAATAAATACACCGTAACCATCGTCATTAAATATCTTTTTAGCTTCAGTACCAACTAGTATAGCTCCTACGGTATGTGCAAGAGTATTTAAGGTTAGAATGGCAATTAAAGGCTTGTCTACATCTTTTTTTAATGCTTCTAGCTGAGTAGCAAAACCTACACCTTCTTTCTTTTTTACATTAACGAAAGTTGGTGTTACACTCAGTAAAACAGCTTCTAATATGGAACATATGAAAGAGAAAAATATTGATACTGTTGCGTATATTAGTAGTAAAGTCATTCTTTTTAAATTTTAAGCAAAAGTAAGCAAAAAAGAAAACCTTAAAGATATGACTCTTTAAGGTTTTCTTTTTTTTTGAATAATTGTTTGTTAGAATCCGTAATTTATACCTAAACCGAATACTTCTTTTGTCTGAAATCCTTGAAAAGCATTGTCGTCATAAATAGCTTGCATAGATAGATTGGCAGATAAATATTTATTTACTTTCATTACTATGTTTAAAGTATAATCAATATCTACATTTTGAGCATCTTCTAGATAGTTACTATATAGGTTTAAAATATTTTCAATGCTAACGTTTTTCATAATTTCTGCCTTGTAATATCCACTAATAGAAGCACCTAATTCATATCTTGAACTTTCTCCTTGATCTACGCCAAAGGCTGGCCCAAGATCAGTTAAATGAGAATGTACTAAAATTAGTTTAGAGGTAGCAGGAGCGAAATTAACTTTTAGTTTGTCAGATTTTTTCCACAACATACCAGGACCTAATTGGAAATAAGCTGGAGAGAAAAAATGTGATGTTTGTATACCGTCAACATCGGTTGATGACATTTGCGTTTTAAAATTCAAAAACGCTGAGTAATACCAGTATTTAGATGCTTTTTTACCAACAAGAGAGTTTAACTCTAAACGGTCATCTGTTTTTTGAAGCTCTTCTTTTTTTATTTTTGTTAATCCGTAAGAAGCAATTAATTTATTATCCCAAGTCCAATCATTTTTAGTATAGTTGAAGTCATAATTCAAACTTAAAGTTCCGGAAATATTATTTACTCCACCAGCTAACCAGTTATTAAATGCAGATTGATTGAATAAAAATGAGATGTTACCTTCTTTATTCCAACCATCTTTGGTTTCTTCTTTTTTCTTTTCTTGAGCATTTATTGATAATGCACCGAATAAAATAGCTACAGCTAATATTTTTTTCATTATAAAGTTTTTTTGAAGATGTAAAATTACATCTCTATTTTTAGTTTAGACAATGTTAGTATAAAAAAGTCACGTTTTATGGAAGATATAATTTACTCCAAGTCCAAATATCTCTTTAAATTGTATTTTACTAGAAGCATCATCATCAATAATAGTGTGTAGGCCAAGATTTGTAGATATATAGTCGTTTATTTTTACAATAAAGTTTAACTGATAGTTAATATCAATATTAAAAGGCTTATTTAAATAATCAGAATACACAGCAAGAACGTTTTCTATCGTCATATCTTTCATCACTTCATGTTTAAAGTAACCAGATAAATTGAATCCTAAACCGAAATTTATTTTTTCACCTTTTTTAACTCCATATTTTCCTGAAAATTGAAGAGAAACAAAAGTAAAACGAGCCGTTGCGGGAGCAATATTTATTCGTCTTTCATCGGATTTTTTCCATAACATACCGGGGCCAAAACTCCAATATGCAGGTGAGAAAAAATCTGAGATAGGCTTTTTTACGCCTTCCTTGTATTCATATCCCCTGGTGTATTGTGTTTTTAGGTTTGTAAAAAAAGAGATAAACCAAAGTTTAGACGTTTTTAACCCTAGCAGAGAATTGTATTCAAAATTATCATCTGTTTTTCTTAATCCTTTTTCGCTTATATGACTTAACCCATAACTTGTAATTAACTTATTGTCCCAGTTCCACTTATTCTTTTTATAATTAAAATCATATTCAAGTCCCATATTTCCGGCGATGGTATTGCTTCCTCCGGCAGCCCAATTAGAAAAAGAAGATTGATTGAATAAAAAAGTGTATTTACCAGTTACGGTTAGTCTTTTAGGTATGCTATCTTTTTTTATTTCTTGTGAAAAAATATTGAAAGAGAACCAAGTTAACAATATTATTAGTAGTTTTTTCATTAAAAATAGGATAAGAAGGTTATTTGTTTTTTCTAAATAACGGAACAGTTGAGCAAGCTTCACCAAACATGATGTTTTTTGCTACAGTTTGTAGTTTTTGTATTAAAAATGTATAAGCAGATGGAGGTATCGGTTTATTTGTACAGCCTTTAATGATTACGGGTTTGTCTTGGTATTGTGTACTATCTAATTCATTAATTAATTCTTGGTAAATAGTAGTTTCTAGCAACTCTAAATTACCAACAACTATTTTTTTAGCAAATCCAGACAAATGTGCTGTTAATAATAAATAGGCCCAAGAGGGAATAATAGCATCCGAAGAACATGTTAAAGCAATATAAGTGTCTTTATATTGCGACCAATCATGATTTTTAACTTGTTCTCTAAAATCTTTTTCACGAAGAATTAACTCTTCATATAACCAACTTTTAATATCAAAAACAATACGTTGGCCTTTCGGATAATAATCTTCAAGGTCAATAGTAATTAATTTACTGGTTGCTATTTTGTTTATAATTTCTTCAGCCATATTTTTTGAAACGTCATTGTGAACAAGAACGAAGCAGTCTTTTAACAGATAGTTTCGTTCTTATTCGTAATCACAAATTTATTTAAAGCATTCCTAATTCTAACTTCGCCTCTTCGCTCATCATTTCTTGAGTCCATGTAGGATCGAAAGTAATTTCTACTTCACAAGCGTTAATTTCTTTTAACGACTTTACTTTTTCTTCAATATCAACAGGTAAACTTTCCGCTACTGGGCAGTTAGGTGAAGTTAAAGTCATTAAAATTTTAGCATTGTATTCTTCAGAAACAAATACATCATAAATTAAGCCTAACTCGTATATATCTACAGGAATTTCAGGATCGTAAATTGTTTTTAAAACACCAACAATTTTATCTCCTAATACTTCTAATTCTTTATCGTTCATAATCTACTTCTTTATTTTGTTAGTTTAGATTGCTGTGCAATCGCATACATTTTTATTTGCTTTACCATAGAAACTAAACCGTTTGCTCTGGTTGGACTTAAGTGTTCTTTTAAGCCAATTTCATCAATAAAGTCGGTTTTAGCTTCAATAATAGCTTGCGGAGTTTGGTTAGAATATACTCTTAGTAATAATGCTACAATACCTTTTGTTAAAATAGCATCACTATCGGCTGTAAAATTAATAGTGTCTTCTTGTAATTCAGAATATAACCACACTTTAGATTGACAACCTTTAATTAAATTTTCATCTAATTTATACGTTTCGTTTATTAAAGGTAAAGATTTTCCTAAGTCAATTATATATTCATAACGTCCCATCCAGTCATCAAACATAGAAAACTCGTCAATAATTTCTTCTTGTATTTCTTTGATAGTCATTTTTTAAAACTATTTTTGCAGTGTCTAAAGACACTATATTTAAAAGAGCAAAATTACAGTAAAAAAATAAGAAATGAGTAAATTATTAGCAGTAGGTACCGTAGCTTTTGATGCTATTGAAACACCTTTTGGTAAAACAGATAAGATTTTAGGAGGTTCAGGAACTTTTGTAGGTTTAGCGGCTTCTCAATTTGGTGTTAAAACAGGCGTTGTTTCTGTTGTTGGTGGAGATTTTCCGAAGTCATATTTAGATATGATGAATAATAAAGGAATTAATACTGATGGTATTGAAGTAATTAAAGAAGGTAAAACTTTCTTTTGGAGCGGTAAATATCATAATGACATGAATTCTCGCGATACTTTAATTACAGAGTTAAATGTATTGGAGCATTTTCAGCCAGTTGTACCAGATGCTTTTAAAGATGCAGGTATTGTAATGTTAGGTAATTTACACCCATTAACACAAGCATCAGTTTTAGATCAAATGACCGAAAGACCTAAGTTAGTAGTTTTAGATACTATGAATTTTTGGATGGACATTGCTTTAGCTGATTTACATACCGTTTTAAAACGTGTAGATGTTATTACAATTAATGATGAAGAAGCACGTCAGTTAAGTGGAGAATACTCGTTGGTTAATGCAGCGAAGAAAATTCATGAAATGGGTCCTAAATATGTAGTAATTAAAAAAGGAGAACACGGAGCTTTATTATTTAATGAAGGTAAAATGTTCTTTGCACCAGCATTGCCATTAGCAGATGTTTTTGATCCAACAGGGGCAGGAGATACTTTTGCAGGAGGTTTTTGTGGATATTTAGCAAAAACTGAAGATATTTCGTTTGAGAATATGAAAAACGGAATTATATATGGTTCTAATTTAGCTTCGTTTTGTGTAGAAAAATTCGGTACACAACGAATGGAAGAGCTAACAAAAGACGAAGTGCAAACACGTTTACAGGCTTTTAAAGAATTAACACAATTTGATATAGAGTTATCATAAATAAAAAATCCGCGCTTTTTGCTGCGGATTTTTTTTTACAACAAAACAACAACAACACAATTAAAAATACTTCAAATGAGTGATGCTATAAAGCACGAATGCGGTATTGCCATGGTTAGATTATTAAAACCATTGCAATATTATAAAGATAAATACGGAACTGCATTTTATGGTGTAAATAAAATGTACTTGTTAATGGAGAAGCAACACAATCGTGGGCAAGATGGCGCAGGGTTGGCTAGTATTAAATTTAATGTAGCACCGGGGACAAGATATATTAGTAGAATACGATCTAACCAATCACAACCTATTCAGGATATT
This sequence comes from Tenacibaculum sp. AHE14PA, assembly GCF_019278465.1. Classification (GTDB taxonomy): domain Bacteria; phylum Bacteroidota; class Bacteroidia; order Flavobacteriales; family Flavobacteriaceae; genus Polaribacter; species Polaribacter bernardetii. Next base: position 2,612,215 of record NZ_CP058983.1, read on the forward strand.
TTTGGAAAGATTAATGAAAGAATTGCAGGTGTTTTAGAAGAAAATCCAGCTAAAACAAATGATATCAAGTGGCAAGAAGAAAATGTGCCATATTTAGGGAATCTTTTTTTAGGGCACGTTCGTTATGGTACTTTTGGTAAAAATTCTATAGAAAGTGTACATCCTTTTTTACGTCAAAGAAATTGGAAACATCAAAACTTAATTGTTGCAGGTAATTTTAACATGACCAACTCTAAACAGTTGTTAAACGATTTGGTAGATTTAGGTCAGCATCCAAAAGAGTTTACAGACACTGTTACTGTTATGGAAAAAATCGGACATTTTTTGGAGGATGAAGTTTCTGAATTATATATCAAAGCCAAAGAAGAAGGTTATAGTAAAAAAGATGCTTCAGGTTATATAGAAGAGAATTTAAATATTCAAAATATATTACAACGTTCTGCAAAAAATTGGGATGGTGGTTATGCTATGGCTGGTTTATTAGGTCATGGAGATGCGTTTGTATTAAGAGATCCATCAGCAATCAGACCCGCTTTTTATTATCAAGATGATGAAGTAGTTGTTGTAGCGTCTGAACGTCCGGCAATTCAAACAGTATTTAATGTGCCTATTGGTAAAATTAAAGAGATCGATAGAGGGCATGCTTTAATTATTAAAAAGAATGGCGAAACATCAATGTCGCCAGTTTTAGAGCAGCGTCCAAAGAAATCATGTTCTTTCGAACGTATTTATTTCTCTAGAGGAAGCGATGCTTCAATTTATGAAGAACGTAAAAATCTAGGAAAATATGTTTTTCCAGAAGTTTTGAAATCTATTGATAACGATATAGAAAATGCCGTTTTTTCATACATACCAAACACGGCCGAAACATCTTTTTTCGGAATGATGGAAGCAGCTGAGGATGTTTTAAATCAGCAAAAAACAGCAGCTATTTTAGCAGGTGATGGTAAGTTGACGAAAGATGAAGTTGTAGATATTTTATCAAAAAGACCACGTTTCGAAAAAATTGCTATTAAAGATGCAAAGCTTAGAACTTTTATTACAGATGATAGCAGTCGTAATGATTTGGTGGCCCATGTTTACGATGTAACATATGGAGTTGTAAAAGAAACTGATAATTTAGTAATTATTGATGATAGTATTGTGCGTGGTACAACTTTAAAGAAAAGTATCATAAAAATATTAGATCGTTTAAATCCGAAGAAAATAGTAGTAGTTTCTTCAGCTCCTCAAATTCGTTATCCAGATTGTTATGGTATCGATATGGCAAAAATCAATGATTTTATAGCTTTTAAAGCAACATTAGAATTGTTGAAAGAAACAAATCAATATCATATTATAGATACCGTATATGCTAAGTGTAAAAAGCAAGAGATTAGCGAAGACAAAGATGTTGTAAATTATGTAAAAGAAATTTATGCACCTTTTAAAGATGAGCAAATCTCGGCTAAAATTGCACAAATGTTAAAAACACCTGAAATAAAGTCTGAAGTAGAAGTTATTTTTCAACCTGTTAGTGGTTTGCATAAAGCATGTCCAGATAATTTAGGAGATTGGTATTTTACAGGAGATTACCCAACAGATGGTGGTAATCGTGTGGTAAACCAAGCTTTTATTAACTTTTATGAAGGAAGTGATCAGCGAGCTTATTAAAAATAGTTCTTAAATTAAAAACACAAAAAAAAGCGAAATCAATTGATTTCGCTTTTTTTTATGTTTTACTATTTTAAATTTATAATGGAATAACAATCGCTCCGTTAAATTGTTCTCTAATTTCATTTAAAGATCTGTCTGCTTCTAATCTTGTTTTGTAGTTGCCAACTTGTACTTTCCATTCAGGAGATTTGTAAACTAACTTACTATAAACACCTGGATATTCAACCTGAAATCTGCTTCGCAAGCTTTTTGCTTTTCTTTCCAATCCGTTATATAACTGAATTCGGTAGCCCGTTCCGTTATGTTTGTTGTATTGTCTTTTTTTATTGATTAGTGCAGTAATATCTTTATTTTCAGTAATATTATCTTGAGCATTGCTATTAAAAGCGCCAATAATAATACCTAAAATTAAACTTAGTATAATGCTTCTTTTTTTCATTTTATTAAAACTTTTCACAAAAGTAACGACTTGCAATTTAATAGATTGTCTGCTTAAGTTATTTAGAATAAATATAAATTATAAATTAGCAATCTCTTAACATTTCACAATTTAGAGAGAAGTAGTACTTTTGTCTGACTTTCTATTTGCTGTTTTTAGAATAGCGTTATAGAAAAAAATGTGCCAAAACAGTTACAAAACTTATATTTAACAGTATGAAAAGTGTGAAACATCACAGTAAATTAACCCAAAAACTCGTAAAGAGTTTAGCTTTCTTTTTAGTTTTATTTATAAGCTTTTCAGCGTTTTCTCAAGATGTTGACGAAGCTCGCCAGAAAGAAGGGAAGAAATTATTTAAGTCTTTATGTGCCTCATGTCACAAGTTAGACAAGAAACTTGTGGGTCCTAAATTAGGTGGGATTGAAGAGAGAAGAGAGAACGATTGGTTAAAGTCTTGGATTAAAGACAATGCCGCGTTAAGAGCTTCTGGAGATAAAGACGCAATTGCAATTTTTGAAGAGTATAAAGGTTCTAATATGACCGCTTTTCCTCAGTTAACAGATCAGAATATCGATGATATTCTTTATTACACAACTGTTGGTGAGATTGCTAAACCAGGTCAAGTAGCAGTGGCTGCTGGTGATACTGAAAAAGGAGATTCGCCAAGATGGTTGTTGTATGTTTTAGCAGCAGCTATTATTGTAGCTTTCTTAATTATTGCTAATTTATTAAAAACAATTAGTGAGTTAAAAGGAGCTCCTAAAACACCTGGTATGCTTGGTCAGTCGGCTGAGTTATGGGCAGGTATTAAAAAGAATACTTTTTTACATGTTTCAGCTGTTCTATTTGGGGCTTTAATTGGGATTTATATCTTATTCGGAACCTTGTTCCAAGTAGGTGTTGATGAAGGTTATCAACCAATACAGCCTATAGCATTCTCTCATAAAATTCACGCAGGTGATAATAAGATAGATTGTCAATACTGTCACTCATCAGCAAAACATAGTAAGCATTCAGGTATACCGTCTGTAAATGTTTGTATGAATTGTCATAAAAATATTTCTGAAGTAGCAGATGATACTAAAGTGGTGATGGATGATCATACTCTAGTGAAGTCAGATTTAGATAAAGAGATAGCTAAGATATATGAAGCAGCTGGTTGGGATGCTGAAAACTTAGAATATACTGGTAACACTAAGCCTGTAAAATGGGTTAGAGTACATAATTTACCAGATTTTGCATACTTTAATCACTCACAACACGTAACTGTAGGAGGAGTAGCTTGTCAGAAATGTCACGGTCCTGTTGAGGAAATGGAAGAAGTATACCAATACTCTTCATTAACAATGGGTTGGTGTATAGATTGTCATAAAGCAACCAAGGTTGATTTAAAGGGTAATGAGTATTATGCTAAAATTCATAAAGAATTAGCGGCAAAGTATGGTGTTGATCAAGTTACAATTGCTCAACTAGGAGGAAAAGAGTGTGGTAAGTGCCACTATTAATCAATTAGAAAGTAGAAAAACACGTATATAAATGGCTTCAAACAAAAAATACTGGCAAAGTGTTGAAGAACTTAAAGGTAGTTCTGTTGTTGAAACGCTGCGTAATAATGAGTTTGTACAAGATATTCCTACAGATGAGTTTTTAGGTGATAAAGAAACATTAGAAACATCATCTACATCACGTAGAGATTTCTTAAAATACGTTGGATTTACAACGGCAGCTGCATCATTAGCTGCTTGTGAAGGTCCCGTAAGAAAATCAATCCCTTATGTAGTGCAACCAAATGATATCGTTGTAGGTGTTGCTGATTGGTATGCAACTACAATTGCTGATGGTTTTGATTTTGCAAACGTATTAGTAAAAACACGCGAAGGTCGTCCTATTCTTGTAATGCCTAATAAGCAAGCGGGAGGAGAAACAAATGCACGTACTCAAGCATCTGTTTTATCATTATATGATAGCGAATTACGCTTAAAAGAACCTAAAAAAGGAGAAGCTGAAATTTCTTGGGCAGATGCCGATAAAGAAATTGTAGCTAAACTTAATCAATTAAAAGAAGCAAACGAATCAGTAGTTTTATTAACAGGTACTTTAGCGAGTCCTTCTACTGAAAAAGTAATTGCTGATTTTACTGCAGCATATCCAAACGTTAAGCACGTTGTTTATGATGCAATTTCAGAAAGTGCAACTGCCGATGCTTTTGAAGCAATGTACGGTAAACGCGCTGTGCCTAACTACGATTTTAGCAAGGCAGAGGTTATTGTTTCTGTTGGGGCTGATTTTATTGGTGACTGGCAAGGTGGATATGAAAAGTCTTATGCAGATGGGCGTAGAGCTGATTCTGGTAAAATGTCTTATCATGTTCAAATAGAAAGTAACATGTCTTTAGCAGGAGCAAATGCTGATAAAAGAATTGTTGTAAAGCCTTCTGATCAAGTATATGCTTTGGTTAATTTATATAATGCTGTAGCAGGAGAATCACTTCCATCTAAAGCAACTAAATTTGATGCAGAAATTAAAAAGCTAGCTAGCGATTTAAAGAAAGCAGGTTCAAAAGGAGTTGTAGTTACAGGTTTAAATGATAAAAACGCTCAGTTAATTGCTTTTGCAATTAATGAGAAATTAAATAGTGAGATTTTCGATGCTAAAGCAGTTAATTTAACGCGTCAAGGTAACGATACTCAGGTAGCTGAATTAGTTGCAGATATTAAAAATGGTAAGGTTAAAGGTTTAGTTACTTATAACACAAACCCTTTATATACATTAGCAAATGCATCTGAATTAGCAGAAGGAATTAAAAAGTTAAAACTATCTGTTGCAATAGCTACTCAGAATGATGTAACAGCTAAGGCAACACAATATACATTACCAGCACCTCATAACTTAGAAAGTTGGGGAGATGTTACGGTAACAGCAGGTACTTATAGTTTAATGCAGCCTACTATTTCTCCGTTATTTAATACACGTCAGTTACAAGATGTGTTATTAAAATGGTCAGGTAGTTCTGTAAACTATTATGATACTTTAAAAGAATTTTGGAGTACTACTGTTTTAGCAGGTGCATCATGGAATCAAGCATTACATGATGGTTTCTTTAAGTCAGAAATGATGTTAGAAGAAGAAGCTTTTGAAACTTCAGTAGCTATAGCTGCTTCAGTAGCTGAATTAGTTAAAGCAGCAAGCGCATCTTCAGGTTTCGAATTAAACTTGTATTCGTCAACTGCATTAGGTGATGGTAAACAAGCGAACAACCCTTGGTTACAAGAATTACCAGATCCTATTACTCGTGCATCATGGGATAACTACTTAACCGTTTCTATGGCTGATGCTAGAGAATTAGGTTTTGAAAACCCAGTAAAAGATAACGGAGCAATTAATGGTAACTACGCTAGCGTAACAGTAAATGGAGTAACAATTAAGAATGTTCCTGTGATGATTCAACCAGGTCAAGCAAAAGGATCAGTTGGTTTAGCATTAGGTTACGGTAGGACTGAAGGTTTAAAAGAAGAGATGCAAGTTGGTATCAACGCGTATCCTTTCTTAAAAGATGGTAACAATGTACAATACAATGTTGCTGTCGAGAAAACTTCAGGATGGCATAAGTTTGCTTGTACTCAGGTACAAAGTACACTAGCGGGTCGTCATGATATTTTAAAGGAAGCTACATTACAACAAGTAAATAACAAAAATTTAGATCCAAAACATACTTGGAATAAACCAGCAATGGTTTCTTATGATCACCAAGAAACAGCGGCTAGTAAAATAGATTTATGGGATGAACATAATCGTGAAATAGGTCATCACTTTAACCTATCTATCGATTTAACATCTTGTACAGGTTGTGGGGCGTGTGTAGTAGCATGTCATGCAGAAAACAATGTGCCTGTTGTAGGTAAAGATGAAGTACGTGTAGGTAGAGATATGCACTGGTTGCGTATCGATCGTTACTATTCTTCTACTGTTGCAGATAAACAACATGAAGCTTCAATGACTATTGAAGAATTCAAAGCAGAGAACCCTAATTTAGCGAACAAAGACGTTGAAAGAAAGTATACAGAAAGAGTTTTAGAATTAAGTAAAGGTGATTTATTTGACGCTTTAGAAAATTCTGCTGAAAATCCAGAAGTAGCTTTCCAACCAATGATGTGTCAGCACTGTAATCACGCACCATGTGAAACAGTTTGTCCGGTTGCAGCAACATCTCATGGCCGTCAAGGTCAAAATCAAATGGCATATAACAGATGTGTAGGTACAAGGTATTGTGCAAACAACTGTCCATATAGAGTTCGTCGTTTTAACTGGTTCAACTATGCTGAAAACAACGAATTCGATTTCAATATGAATAACGAATACGGTAAAATGGTGTTAAACCCAGATGTAGTAGTTCGTTCTCGTGGAGTTATGGAAAAATGTTCTATGTGTATTCAAATGACTCAAGCAACTATCTTAAAAGCTAAAAAAGAAGGTAGAGCTGTAAATAAAGACGAATTTGAAACAGCATGTTCATCAGCTTGTTCTACAGGAGCAATGGTGTTTGGAGATGTAAACAATTCTGAAGATGCTATAACAGCATTAAAAGAAGATAATAGAGCTTTCCACGTGTTAGATTATATTGGTACAAAACCAAATGTAGTTTACCAAGTAAAAGTTAGAAATACAAACGAAGCTTAATAATATAATTAATAAGTATATAGATTTATGTCGTCTCATTACGAATCATCTTATAGAGAACCTTTAGTGTTGGGTAACAAAAGTTACCATGATATCACTGAAGACATTGCAAAACCTATCGAAGGTAAGGCAAATCAAAATTGGTATATCGCATTTTATATTTCTTTGGCAGCAATGCTATGGGGATTTGGATGTATTTTCTACACGGTCGGTACAGGTATCGGTGTGTGGGGATTAAACAAAAACATCGGTTGGGCTTGGGATATTACCAACTTCGTATGGTGGGTAGGTATTGGTCACGCAGGAACATTGATTTCAGCGGTATTATTACTATTCCGTCAAAAATGGAGAATGGCAATTAACCGTTCGGCAGAAGCGATGACAATCTTTGCGGTTTTTCAAGCAGGGTTGTTTCCTATTATTCACATGGGTCGTCCATGGAATGGATATTGGGTGTTACCAATGCCAAACCAATTTGGTTCGTTATGGGTAAACTTTAACTCGCCATTACTATGGGATGTATTTGCAATATCAACCTATTTATCTGTATCATTAGTTTTCTGGTGGACAGGTTTATTACCAGATTTTGCAATGATTCGTGATAGAGCAGTAAAGCCTTTTCAGAAGAAAATATATGCTTTATTATCTTTCGGATGGTCTGGTAGAGCAAAAGACTGGCAACGTTTTGAAGAAGTATCTTTAGTATTAGCAGGTTTAGCAACACCATTAGTACTTTCTGTACACACAATTGTATCTATGGATTTTGCTACTTCTATTAACCCAGGATGGCACTCTACTATATTTCCACCTTACTTCGTAGCTGGAGCAATCTTTTCAGGATTTGCAATGGTACAAACCTTATTAGGTATTATGCGTAAGGTTACTAATATGGAAGCTTATATTACACGTTTACACGTTGAATATATGAATATCGTAATCCTTTTAACAGGTGGTATTGTAGCTGTAGCGTATGCAACAGAATTCTTTATCGCATGGTATACAGGATCACCTTATGAAAACTATACTTACTTATCATTTGGAGCTGAAGCAGGACCTTACGGGTGGGCATTTTGGTCACTATTATGGTGTAATATTATCTTACCACAGTTTTTATGGATTAAGAAATTAAGAAGAAGCTTTATCTTTTCTTTTATCATTTCAATCATAATTAATATTGGTATGTGGTTTGAGCGTTTTGATATTATCGCAATTGTATTAAGTAAAGGACACTTACCATCAACATGGTGGCGTTTTGAGCCAACATTTGTTGATGTAGGTATTTTTGTAGGAACTATCGGGTTTTTCTTTGTATTATTCTTATTATATGCAAGAACATTCCCAGTAATAGCACAAGCAGAAGTTAAGACAATCTTGAAATCTTCAGGAGAGAATTATAAAAAATTAAGAGAGGAGAACAATGAGCACTAATAAAGTAATTCACGCATTTTATAATGATGATGATATCTTAATGGATGCCGTTAAGAAAATCAAAGGAGAACATCACCACATCGAAGAAGTATTTTGTCCTTTTCCCGTTCATGGACTAGACAAAGCATTAGGATTAGCACCAACGCGTTTAGCAATCACTGCATTCTTTTACGGAATTACAGGTTTATGCTTTGCTATTTGGATGACTAATTATATGATGATTCAAGATTGGCCACAAGATATTGGTGGTAAGCCTAACTTTAGTTGGTTTACAAATATGCCAGCGTTTGTACCAATTATGTTTGAATTAACAGTATTTTTTGCGGCCCACTTAATGGTAATTACTTTTTATATGAGAAGTAGAATATGGCCATTTAAAGAAGCAGAAAATCCAGATCCAAGAACTACCGATGATCACTTCTTAATGGAGATTCCTGTTCATGGTAATGAAGACGAGTTAAAAGCATTGGTTGAATCAACTGGGGCTGTAGAAATTAACATAGTAGAAAAGCACTAATAAAGAGATATGAAAAGTTTTGTAAAAATAATCGTCGCTTTAGTTGTAATAACAAGTGTTATTTCATGCGGAGATAAACGTACACCTCAATTACAGTATATGCCTGATATGTATGTATCTATTCCTTACGATGCGAATGGGGATACAGGTGTTTCTAACAGTACATCAGACAGATTGCCTGTTGCAGGTACCGTAAGTAGAAACGGTATAGTAGCTTATGATATTCCCGATACAAATGAAGGATACGAGAAAGCTAAAGCTGAATTAAAGAATCCTTTCGAAGCTTCTGAAAAGAACTTGGCAAAGGGTAAAGAATTGTATACAATCTATTGTGCTACATGCCATGGTAAAAAAGGTGATGGTAACGGAGTTTTATCTCAAAGAGATAAGTTTAATGGTATACCTAACTACAAAGATAGAGACCTAACTCCAGGTAATATTTATCATGTACTTATGTATGGTAAAAACTTAATGGGTTCCCATTCAAGTCAGTTACAGTACAAAGAGCGTTGGCAAGTTGTACAGTATGTAGAGAAATTAAGAAGCGAATTAAAATAAGTATATAATAGATAGTTAAGATATGTACAAGTTTTCAGGAAAATTAAAAATGCTTGCTATTATTTTAATGGCTGTAGGACTTATAGGAACTGTTTATAGTTTTTATAGTGCACCTAAAACATTAGAAGAAGCAAAGGAAATTTTAGCAAATCAGCACGGTGCTCATCATGGAGATAATGCTACTGCTGATTCTCATAAAGCAACAACTCACGTTGAAAACGCTAAAGAAGAAGCACAGGCTACAACAGAAATACATGAGGAAGAAAATCATGTTTCTGATAGTATAGCTGTTCATACAGAAAGTGCTGAAGTTGCACATGTAGCAGATTCAACTAATGCAGAACATAAAGAAGAAGTAAAAGAACAGCATGCTGATGCAGTTGTAAAACATACAGATGCTACACAGGCACACGGAGAAAACCATGAAGATGAACATGCCGAACATGCTTTTCATCAAATGCAAAACCGACCTTGGGCAGCTTTTTTTGTTGCTTTAATGTTCTTTTTAGGAGTTACATTATTAGTATTAGCTTTTTATGCAATACAAAGAGTAGCACAAGCAGGTTGGTCTATCGTATTATTTAGAGTAATGGAAGCTATTACAGCAAATTTACACTATGTAAGTGCTATAATGTTAGTGTTTTTAATCGCTACTTTTATGCATATGAATCATTTATTCCCTTGGATGGCTGAAGGTGTTTTTGACCCTCAAAGTCCAAACTACGATGCTGTTGTAGACGGAAAAAAATGGTTTTTAAATACGCCAGGTTGGTTAATGAGAAGTATCTTTTATTTAACTGTTTGGAATGTATATCGTTTCTTTATTAGAAAAGGCTCTATAGCTCAAGATAATGGTGACTTAAAATTACATAAGAGAAATTATAATATTTCTGTAGTTTTCTTATTCTTATTTATGATTACAGAATCTATGATGTCTTGGGATTGGATTATGGGTATAGACCCTCACTGGTTCTCTACATTATTTGGTTGGTATGTTTTAGCTACTTTCTTAGTATCTGCTTTAACAGTAATAGCTTTTGTAACAATATATTTAAGAGCGCAAGGTCATTTACCTTTTGTAAATGATAGTCATATTCATGATTTAGCGAAGTATATGTTTGGTTTTTCAGTATTCTGGACCTACTTATGGTTTGCTCAGTTTATGTTAATTTGGTATGCAGATATTCCAGAAGAAACAACTTATTTCTTATTGCGTTTCAATGAATATAAAGTTCCATTTTTAGCAATGGTAGTTATGAACTTTATCTTTCCAATATTATTATTAATCAATAGCGACTTTAAAAGCGTTCCTTGGTTTGTAACAATAGGAGGAGTTGTAATATTAGCAGGTCATTATTTAGACTTATTTGTAATGATCATGCCAGGAACTGTTGGTGCTCAATACGGATTTGGGATTGGTGAAATAAGCGGGATTTTATTCTTCTTAGGCTTATTTATTTATGCTACCTTTAGCGCGTTTGCAAAAGCAAATACATTGGCAAAAGGAAACCCATTCTTACACGAAAGTGAAACTTATCATTACTACAATATCGAACACAGTGGTGAAGATAGTAATGACCATTAATAATTATAATTAATAAACAAATAGTTTAGATAATATGCTCGCTTTATTTTATATTTTCATAGCAATTGCAATAGGAGTTAGTTTCTGGCAAATTACTCGTATAATGAATTTTCGCTCTGTAATAGCTACAGACAAAGACAATGAAACACAAGGTAAATTAGCTATAGGGTTTTTAGTAGCCCTTTATGCAATGATGGTTTATTGTTTAATAGCAATGAATGTAGTAATGTTACCAGAGTCTGCTTCTATTGAAGGAGAACATGATGATAACTTATTTAACATTACATTTTGGTTAATTGGTGTTGTTCAGTTTGCAATGCAATTCTTAATTTTCTTTTTTACATATAAGTATAGAGGTAAAAAAGGAAACAAAGCATTGTTTTATGCAGATAGTCATAAATTAGAATTAATATGGACTACTATTCCTGCAGTAACAATTGTAATCTTAATTGGTTATGGTTTATGGGCTTGGAATAATATTATGTATGTTGGTGATGACGAAAACCCTATCGAAATTGAAGTATATTCTAGACAATTCGATTGGCAAGCACGTTACGCAGGAGTAGATAATGAATTAGGTTTAGGAAATGTTAACTTTATAAAAGGAATTAACTCAATGGGAGTTGATATGTCTGATCCAAATTCTCAGGATGATAAAAAAGTAACAGAACTAGTTTTACCAAAAGGGAAAAAGATTTTATTTAAGTTCCGTTCTCAAGATGTATTACACTCAGCTTATATGCCTCACTTTAGAGCGCAAATGAACTGTGTACCAGGTATGGTTACTCAATTTGCATTTACACCTAAGTTTACTACTGAAGAGATGCGTAAAAGCTCTGAGGTAATTGCTAAAACAGATGGAATTAATAAAATTAGAAAAGCAAAAGGTGAAGACCTTTACGAATTTGATTATTTGTTATTGTGTAATAAAATTTGTGGTGCATCTCACTACAATATGCAAATGAAAATTACTGTTGTTGAAGAAGCTGAATACAACAAGTGGTTATCAGAACAAAAAACATTAGCTCAAGTTATTAAATAAGATATTTTTTAAAAGTATATATAGATTATGTCAGATCATCATCACAAAGAAACATTTGTAACCAAATACATCTTCAGTCAAGATCATAAAATGATCTCGAAACAATTTCTTGTTACGGGTATATTTATGGGTGTTATAGGAGGTTTTATGTCTATGTTATTTCGTTTGCAAATTGCATGGCCAGAAACATCATTTTCAATTATTGAAGCATTCTTAGGTAACCATCAAACAGATGGAATTATGAATCCTGATATGTACTTAGCATTGGTTACAATTCACGGTACAATAATGGTATTTTTTGTATTAACTGCCGGTTTAAGTGGTACGTTTTCAAACTTATTAATTCCATTGCAAATCGGGGCACGTGATATGGCTTCTGGTTTCTTAAACATGGTATCTTACTGGTTGTTTTTCTTATCATCGGTAATAATGATAATTTCATTATTTGTTGAGGCAGGACCTGCATCAGCTGGATGGACAATTTATCCACCTTTATCAGCCTTGCCACAAGCAATTCCTGGTTCAGGTACAGGTATGACATTATGGTTAGTATCTATGGCAATTTTCGTTGCGTCATCATTAATAGGATCGTTAAACTACATCGTAACAATTTTAAACTTACGTACAAAAGGAATGAAAATGACAAGATTGCCATTAACAATGTGGGCATTCTTTGTTACAGCTATTATTGGTGTTATTTCGTTCCCAGTATTGTTATCTGCTGCTTTATTATTAATTTTTGATAGAAGTTTCGGAACCTCATTTTTCTTGTCAGATATTTTTATCTCAGGAGAAGTATTACATTACCAAGGAGGATCACCTGTATTATTTGAACACTTATTTTGGTTCTTAGGGCACCCAGAAGTATATATTATTTTATTACCAGCATTAGGTCTTACTTCAGAAGTAATATCAACAAATGCTCGTAAGCCAATTTTTGGATACCGTGCAATGATTGGGTCAATCATCGCGATTGCTTTCTTATCAACAATTGTATGGGGGCACCACATGTTTGTTACAGGAATGAATCCTTTCTTAGGATCTGTATTTACATTTACAACGGTATTAATTGCAATTCCATCTGCAGTAAAAGCATTTAATTATGTTACAACATTATGGAAAGGTAACTTACAATTAAATCCAGCCATGTTATTCTCTATCGGATTAGTTTCTACATTCGTAACAGGTGGTTTAACAGGATTAGTTTTAGGAGATTCTGCATTAGATATTAACGTACACGATACTTATTTCGTAGTAGCGCATTTCCACTTAGTAATGGGTGTATCTGCTTTATTAGGAATGTTTGCTGGTGTGTATCACTGGTTCCCTAAAATGTATGGTAGAATGATGAATAAAACATTAGGTTACTGGCACTTTTGGTTAACAATTATCTCTGCTTACGGAGTATTTTTCCCGATGCACTTTGTTGGACTCGCTGGTTTACCTCGTCGTTATTATACAAACTCAAACTTTCCAATGTTTGATGATTTAATTGAAATCAACGTATTTATGACTTTAATGGCATTTTTAGGAGGTGCTGCTCAGTTAATATTTTTAGCAAACTTCTTTATCTCAATGTATAGAGGTAATAAAGCAGAACAGAATCCTTGGAAATCGAATACTTTAGAGTGGACTACACCTGTTGAACATATTCACGGAAACTGGCCAGGTGCTATTCCAGAAGTTCACAGATGGGCGTATGATTATAGTAAAGTATGGGATGATGAAAATGATCCTAGATTTGGAGAGTATGTGCACGGAAAAGATTTCGTATTACAAATTACACCATTGTTAGATGGAGAAGAACCATCTTAATAAATAAAAGAATTTATGAAAAGCCTTCCAATATTGGAAGGCTTTTTTGTTTTACAATTCTAAATGCTATTATGTACCTTAGCATTGGTAATGTTGTTGCGTAACAATTATTACAAAGCAAAAATTATATTTCAAGTATATTTGTACCTATATGAACGAAAACTTAAATCCTGAAAATACGAATCTATCAAATGACGATTTAGATGTAGAAAAAAAACTACGTCCGCTTTCTTTTGATGACTTTTCAGGACAAGATCAAGCAATTGATAATTTAAAAATATTTGTTGAAGCAGCCAATCAACGAGATGAAGCTTTAGATCATACTTTGTTTCACGGTCCTCCGGGATTGGGTAAAACAACCTTGGCACATATTTTAGCCAATGAGTTAGGTGTGGGTATTAAAGTTACCTCAGGACCTGTTTTAGATAAGCCAGGAGATTTGGCAGGATTGTTAACAAATCTTGATGAACGAGATGTGTTATTTATAGATGAAATTCATCGATTAAGTCCGATTGTAGAAGAATACTTATATTCTGCAATGGAAGACTATAAAATCGATATTATGATTGAATCTGGACCCAACGCACGTACGGTTCAAATAAATTTAGAACCGTTTACATTAGTAGGAGCTACGACTCGATCTGGATTGTTAACAGCACCAATGAGAGCTCGTTTTGGAATCAGTAGTCGTTTGCATTATTATTCAACAGAATTACTTACTACTATTATTCAAAGAAGTTCGCAAATATTAGGCGTACCAATTTCTATGGAAGCAGCTATAGAAATTGCTGGTAGAAGTAGAGGAACACCAAGAATAGCAAACGCATTATTACGAAGAGTTAGAGATTTTGCACAAATAAAAGGTAATGGAAGTATTACTATAGAAATAGCAGTTTATGCTTTAAAAGCATTGAATGTAGATGCTCATGGATTGGATGAAATGGATAATAAGATTTTAGTAACTATAATTGATAAATTTAAAGGAGGACCTGTAGGAATTAGTACAATTGCAACAGCAGTTAGTGAGAATACAGAAACCATTGAAGAAGTATATGAACCGTTTTTAATTCAACAAGGTTTTATAATGCGTACTCCAAGAGGTAGAGAAGTAACTGATTTGGCTTACCAACATTTAGGGCGAATTAAAGGGAAGAATCAAGGTGAATTATTTTAAGTAATTATTAAACTTCTAAATGGAAAAAGAAAATATTAATAAAAATATATCTAAAGAGCCATCTAACGGATGGATACAAAGGTTAAAAGAAGAGAGTTGGGAAGCTGAATTACTGGTTTCTGCTATCGCTATTTTCGGAACTTTTAAGCTTTTTGATATTGTTAGTTGGGCAACCAATTTTTTTATTGATGTGTTAAATCCTAATCAATATTTTATAGCTTATTTCATTGTAACTTTTGGTCTTTTGGCGGTAAGTATGTTAGCAGCAATGTTTGTAATACACTTTGTTTTACGAGCTTATTGGATAGGTTTGGTAGGGTTGAATTCTGTTTTCCCTGATTACAGTATTGAGGATAGTGTGTATTCTAAAATTTACACAAAAAAAATATTAGAAGTCTTACCAAAGTTAAAAGAATCAATACAAAAAACAGATGAGCTATGTAGCGTAATTTTTTCAGCAGCATTTACATTGTTGTTTATGTACGCATATATGTCTCTTTTTGCAAGTGTTTATTTGTTTGTATATAACCTTTTATCAAAATATATAGCTTCATATATTTTATTAATCCCTGCAGGCTTTTTTACGTTTTGCTTATTCCTGCAAATGATCATAACACTTATTTCTAATTTAAAAGTAAATAAAGAAAAAGAGAAAATACAAACAATCACTTTTAAAATAAATAAGTTTGTTTCAATGTTAACTTTCGGACCATTATATAAATCAATTTTACAAATAACAATGATTTTCGGTTCTAATTTTAAAAAGAAGAAATCGTTGGTATATCTAGTTTTATCATTTGTTTTTGTAGGTTTATTTTTAACAATGAATCAAATAATAAAAACAAATATATTTTATTTAGTATCTCATCAAAAATATTTTAATACAACGAAGGTTTATGCAAGTTTTTATAAAGACGAAAATAAAACAAATACGTTTTTATTAACACCAGAAATAGAATCAGACAAAGTAACTTCGGATGTTTTAAAGATTTTTATCCCTGTTTTTAGTTATGAAAAAAACGTAAGAACTCAACTGTGTGGTACTTTAGAAAAAGAGGATGATAAATCATTTGAGTTGGCAAGAGAAGAAATGGATGCCTTTACTTTAAATTGTTATAAAGAGTATTATCATATTTATATAGATAATGAAAAAATTACAGCAGATTTTCTGCGGCAACATGGACATTCTAGAACTAAACAAGCAGGAATTATTTCTTATTTAGATATTTCGAACTTAAAAAAAGGAATACATACTATTAAAGTAAGGAAAGAGCTTAAAAATTCGGAAACCTTGAAATGGAAAATTAAGTTTTACAAAGTAACAAACAACTAATCTCATTTTTTAAAAAAAGTAAAGTTGATATTTTAATGAAATTATTAAAAAAATTCATACCAATTTTAGAGTGGTTACCAAACTACAAAAAATCTCAACTTAGAGGTGATGTTGTAGCAGGTATAACTGTAGCAACGGTTTTAATTCCGCAAGGAATTGCTTATGCATTAATTGCAGGTTTACCACCTATTTATGGTTTATATGCTGCTTTGGTACCGCAATTAATGTATGCAATTTTTGGTTCGTCTCGCCAAGTAGCAATTGGTCCAGTAGCAATGGATTCTTTAATTGTGGCTACAGGAGTTTCAACATTAGCCTTAATGGGATCAGAAAGTTATATTGCTATTGCTATTTTATTAGCATTAATGGTGGGTGGTATTCAGCTTTTAATGGGGCTTTTTCGTTTAGGTTTTATTGTTAATTTTTTATCAAGACCTGTAATAGTAGGATTTACATCTGCGGTAGCATTAATTATAGGGTTAAATCAATTTAGAAACTTATTAGGAGTAGATTTTTTACAGAGCGATCAGGTACATATTCTTATTGAAGATATCTTTAAAAGAGTTTCATATTTTAATACCAACACTGCCGTAATCGGAATTATTGCATGTATTATAATTATGATTTTTAGAAAAATCAATAAAAAAATACCCAATGCTTTAATAGTTGTAGTAATAGGGATATTGGTAATTCGTTTTTCTAAAGATTATTTTATAGATGTAGCAATTGTAAAAGGGATTCCATCTGGATTACCAGGTTTTAGTATTCCGGTTATAGATATCGCATTAATAAGAGAATTATTACCAATAGCAATAACCTTAGTTATGGTTGGGTATTTAGAGATTATATCGATAGGTAAAACATTAGAAGCAAAGCAAGATGAATATAGAATAAGACCAAATCAAGAACTTATAGCTTTAGGTTTAAGCAATGTTGTAGGTTCGTTATTTCAATCCTATCCATCAACATCAAGCTTTTCTCGTTCGGCAATTAATGAAGAAGCAGGTGGTAAAACAGGTATATCAGCAATTGTATCGGTACTAATAGTTGTACTCACATTGCTTTTCTTGACACCAGTATTTTATCATTTACCAAAAACAATATTGGCCGCTATTATCATAGTAGCTGTATTTAATTTAATAAATATAAAAGAAGCTAAACGACTTTGGACAGCTAATAATTTAGATTTTTGGTTGTTGATAGCAACATTTTTAGCGACTATCTTTTTTGGTATTGAATACGGTATTTTAATAGGTGTAAGCTTGTCTTTAGTAATCTTAATTTTTAGAACATCACGACCTTATGTAATAGAATTAGGAAAGGTGCCAAACTCTGATTTTTACAGAAATAAAAACAGATTTAAAGATGTAATTATTGATGATAAAATTTTAGTATTTCGTTTTGATGCACAATTGTTTTATGCCAACTCAAATTATTTTCATGAAAAACTAGATGAAATGGTCGGGGAAAAAGGAAAATTATTAAAATTAATTGTCTTAGATGCCGAAAGTATTAATAGAGTTGATAGTACCGGAGTAGAAATGCTTAAAGAGCGTATAAAATATTACAATAAAAGAAACATTGCATTTTATTTTGCAGGAGTAAAAGGACCCGTTAGAGACGCTTTTTTTAGAGGAGGTCTTTTAGAAGTGGCAAGTATAGATCACTTTTTTATGCGTGCCAATGGCGCAGTAAATTTTTTTAAAACAGGAGATAATAAAAATCAAAAAAAATACGCACAGTATATACATCAAGCGTACGAATAAATAAGATTATGAATATAGAGCAAATTTATACAGGTTGTTTAGCACAAGGAGCATATTATATAGAAAGTAATGGAGAAATAGCAATTATAGATCCGTTACGCGAAGTAGCACCTTACATAAAAAAAGCAGCAGAAGCTAACGGGAATATTAAATATATTTTTGAAACTCATTTTCATGCAGATTTTGTAAGTGGCCACGTAACCTTAGCAGAAAAAACAGGAGCAACAATTGTATACGGTCCAACGGCTAAAACAAATTACAAATCTCATATAGCAACCGATGGGGAAGTTTTTAAAGTAGGTAATATTACCATTACAGCAATGCACACACCAGGGCATACGATGGAAAGTACTTCGTATTTATTGAAAGATGAAAACGGGAAAAACCACGCAGTTTTTAGTGGAGACACCTTATTTTTAGGTGATGTTGGGCGTCCAGATTTAGCGCAGAAAGGAACACTTACTCAAGATGATTTAGCGGGACTTTTATATGACAGCTTACGCACAAAAATAATGACTTTAGAGGATGACGTTATTGTATATCCTGCACACGGAGCAGGTTCTGCTTGTGGAAAAAACTTAAGTAAAGAAACGGTAGGATCTATTGGTGATCAAAAGAAAACCAATTATGCTTTAAGAGCAGATATGACTAAGGCAGAATTCATAAAAGAAGTAACGGATGGTTTAGCACCACCACCGGCTTATTTTCCTTTAAATGTAAAGATGAATAAAGAAGGATATGAATCAATAGATGAAGTTATTAAAAAAGGAGCGATAGCATTATCTGCTGAAGATTTTGAAAAAGTAAGTAATTCAACAGATGCCATCATTTTAGATGTACGCCATCAATTCGATTTTGTAAAAGGATTTATACCGCAATCAATTTTTATTGGTTTAGGAGGAACGTTTGCTCCTTGGGTTGGTGCTTTAATTAAAGATGTAACTCAGCCAATTTTATTAATAACGCCTTTAGGAGAAGAAAAAACAGCAATTACACGTTTATCTCGCGTAGGTTTTGATAATGTATTAGGGTATTTAGAAGGTGGTTTTGAGACTTGGCAAAAATCAGGAAAAGAAATAGATACTTTACGTTCTGTATCGGCAAATGATCTAGAGGAAGCGATAAACAACAAAGCAAAAGTTTTTGATGCCCGAAAACCAGGGGAATATGCAAACGAACATATTATCGATGTGCCAAGTACGCCATTAGATTTTTTAAATGACCATATATCTGAATTTCCAAAAAAGGAAAATTTTTATATTCATTGTGCCGGTGGTTATCGTTCGGTAATAGCAGCGTCTATTTTAAAGTCTAGAGGATATCATAATGTAATTGATGTAGCAGGTGGTTATGGAGCCATCAAAAAAACAACAATCAATAGAACGGCCAATGTTTGTCCGTCAACATTAAAATAAAACGACATGAAAAAAAATATTCTTTATTTAGGATTAATTTTAACGATAATAATGTCTTGTGCTTCAAAAGAAGATGGAGTGAAAGATATTACTATTAACGATTTACAAGTTGTATTAAAGAACAATGAAAATGTTCAGCTAGTAGATGTTCGTTCGCCAGAAGAATGGGTAGAAGGGACTATTAAAGATGCGATAGAAATAAATGTAACAGGTAGTGATTTTGAAAAAAAGGCATTGGCTAAATTAGATAAAACAAAACCAGTATATATCTATTGCCGATCAGGAGGTAGATCTAAAATAGCATCAGAGTTATTATTAAAAAAAGGATTTCAACCATATAATGTTTTAGGCGGTTATAAAGCATGGGAAAAAGAAATAGTTAAAAAATAATAATTTCATAGTACTTATAAAAAGTATATCAAAAACGAGCTTCTAGCTCGTTTTTTGGTTTTTATAACTATTAAATAAGTTAAAAGTTTCGAGTATATTGCTTTAAGTAAAACAGCATTACTGTTAAATTTATCACAAACAAAATTTTGTGTTTAGTCTTTTCTTATATTTGTTAAACAAAAAAAATAAATTATGAAACCACTTTTCTTAAAATTAATCTTGTTAACGTCTGTCTTATTAGTGTCTTTTACGCCAAATAGTCAAGAGTTTCAAGGACAAGCCTTTTATTTTTCTAAATCTAAAATGGAACTTGGTAGTTGGGGAGCTGGAATGAGTGAAGCTCAAAAGAAACAAATACAAGCACGATTAAAGAATCGGTTAGAGAAAAGATATGTGCTTAATTTTAATAAAGAGAAATCGATATTTTTAGAGGAAGATAAGTTAGATGCAATTTCTGGAGCAACAGATTCTTGGGGTAAGAACTTTACGCAAGGAGATCAATATAAAAACATAAAGGAAAATGCTTTAGTGCAAAGTCAAGAGTTTTATGGAAAGCAATTTTTAGTAAAAGATCAGTTACAAGTTATAAAATGGAAAATGGGTAAGGAGTCAAAGCAAATAGGACAGTATTTATGTTTTAAAGCTACAGCCTTAATACCAACCAAAGAACTTACTTGGTTTAATTTTTCATGGGCAGATTTAAGATCTTCTTCTACTAAAAAGACAGATTCTTTAGACGTTAAATCAGCAGAGCCAGCAATAGAAATGACAGCTGTTGAAGCTTGGTATACTCCAAAAATACCAGTAAGTCATGGTCCGGGAGAATACTGGGGTTTACCGGGTCTTATTTTAGAAGTAAGCGCAGGTAATACAACATTATTGTGTTCAAAAATTGTAATGAATCCACAAGATAAAATAGAAATAGAAGCGCCTAGTAAAGGAAAAGAAATAACTAAAAATGATTATCAGGCAACAATTAAAGGTAAAATGATTGAGATGCGTAACAATCGAGGAAGAAGAAGAAATTAATATCCTTTAGAAAAATATCTTAATTAAATATAACCAATACCATATAATCATGAAAAAAGCACTTTCTGTTGCCTTGTTTTTTTTAGTTAGTATTTCATTTTCGCAAATTAAACTCGAAGGTGTTGTTAAAGATAGTTTAAACGTGTCTTTAGATTTAGCCAATGTGATTGCTATAAATGAAGAAACAAGTGTTTTAGAAGCATACGGTATTACAGATGAGAAAGGAAAATATAAGTTAAGTTTAGGTAAAAACGGAACCTATAAGATTCAAATTAGTTATATAGGTATGAAAACCTTTGAAGAGGTTATATCAACTAAAGAAGATGATTTAAATAGAGATTTTATACTCTTATCAGATAATACGCTAGATGAAGTAGAAATTACCTACGAAATGCCTGTTACAGTAAAAGGTGATACTTTAATTTATAATGCAGATTCTTTTAAAAACGGAACAGAACGAAAGTTAGAAGATGTACTCGAAAAATTACCAGGTGTAGAGATTAATGAAAATGGGCAAATAGAAGTAGAAGGTAAGGTTGTAAATAAATTAATGGTAAATGGTAAGGATTTTTTTGATGGCGATACAAAGCTAGCAACCAAAAATATACCATCTAAGGCTGTAGATAAGATTGAGGTTTTACGTAATTACTCTGAAGTAGGTCAATTAAGAGCCGTAAGTAACAATCAGAACAATGTAGCTTTAAATATAAAGTTAAAAGAAGGGAAAGAGAATTTTTGGTTTGGTAATGTAACTGTAGGCGGCGGATCTTCACCCGATAAAGAACTTTACTTAGTGCAACCTAAGCTTTTTTATTACAATCCGGAATATAGTATTAACTTTATTGGAGACCTTAATAATATAGGTGAACTAGCTTTAACTCGTAGAGATATTAGAGGTTTTGGTGGCGGTTTTAGAGCGCCAAGTAGTAGCAGCGGAACAAGTATTAATTTAGGAGATAACAGCCTTAATTTTTTAACAAATCAGGCAAATACTTTACAAGTAGATAATAAGTTAGCTACAGGAAATTTTAGCTATTCACCAAAAAAGACACTAGATCTTAGTGGGTTTTTAATTTACAATAGCAGTCGTATACTGTCTAAAGAAACAAGTTTTGTGCAATACACAAATCCTGATTTAGGTATTCCTGATGAGGAAACCACTCAGAATGGTACTGAGCGCTCTAATCAAGGTTTGTTAAAATTAAGCGCGTCTTATAAGCCGAACATGAACAATCAATTAGAATACGATATTATAGCTCGTGTATCTAGCGACACACAAGATCAACGTATTTTTTCATCAGTATTAGGCAACACAAATCAACTAGAAGAAGTAACACCTTTTAGCATCAATCAAAAAATAAATTATTATTATACGCTTAACGAAACCAACATTTTTGCTTTCGAGGCGCAGCATTTAATTAAGAATGAAGATCCTTTTTATAATGCTGTTTTAGGTAATGACCCAAATGGAGAAGATCCTTTTGATACAACAGCAGATGCTTTAGGTTTAGACACATCATTAAATACTTATGATTTAGGACAGAATAGGCGTATAAAATCGAATCAACTAGATGCTAAACTAGATTACTTTAATATTTTAAATACAAAAAGTAACCTTAACCTTACATTAGGAACAATTATAAGTAAACAGGAATTTAATTCTTCAATATTTCAGTTTTTAAACGATGGATCTAAATTTGTGCCTACGCCAAATTTTAATGACGGAAAAGCATCTAACGATATAACATATAATTTTAGTGATATTTATTTAGGTGTACACTATCGATTAAAAGCAGGTAAATTTACAATAACACCAGGTTTTTCTTTGCATGCATACGGAAACGAAAACGTACAGTTCGGAGAAACGTATGAAGATAACTTTTTTAGAGTTTTGCCTGATTTCGAAACTCGAATTCAGTTTAAGAAAAGTGAGTCTTTAACTTTGCGATATGAAATGCGAAATCAGTTTACAGATGTTACAAGATTAGCAGAAGGTTTGGTATTAAATAACTATAATAGTATTCAATTTGGTGAGCCAGATTTGCAAAATGCATTATCGCATAATGTGAGTTTATTTTACAGTAGCTTTAATCTTTTTAATTATACGAATGTTTTTGCCAGAGCGGCATATTCTAGCAATATAGATCAGGTAAGAAGTTTAACAAATTTTGAAAATGTTATACGAACAAGTACTTTTTTTAATTCGAATTTTGCAGATGAAAATGTTAATGTATTTGGACGCGTACAACGAACTTTTGGTAAAATAAGAGCAAGCTTAAATGCAAGTTTTAATTACAGCAAAATAAATCAATTAATACAGGGAACTCAGTCGTTAAATAAGGGTTATACACAAAGTTATACGCCAGGTGTAAGAACTAATTATAGAGAAGCACCAAATGTAAGTTTAAGATACCGTTATAGTATTACAAATAATGACCAAGGAAGCAGAAGTACTACATTTACAACCAATGCACCTTCAATAGAATTTGATGCTTATATTAAAAAAAGAATCACATTTAAAACCAATTATACCTATACAAATCAAGATTTAGGCAACGGTAATTCGCAATCTTTTCAGAACTGGGATGCTACTTTATCGTATAGAAAGGATAGAGATGCAAAATGGGAGTATGAAATTAAAGCTACAAACCTTTTAAATATTGATTCTCAAGTAAGAAATAGCGCTAACAATCTTTCTGTTTTTAGTTCAGAAACATTTATACAACCGCGATTTGTAACATTTAGGTTTGTGTATACTTTGTAGTTTTTGGGATGATTTTATAAGTTTAAATAAAAGTATTGTATACTAAAAATAGGGCTATTAGTTTCATTTAAGATGCTAATAGCCCTATTTTTTTATGTTTACTTGTAATTACTTATGTTTAGGCCTGTATTGGTAAATTTAATATCAACATAAGCTCTTATATCAGTATGAAATAAAATTATTACAGCTGAATAGATCTAATATTGAAAAAATAAATTATCAAAAATTAGAGAACTCTAATTTTGTAGCTACTATTCAAATAGTTCAGAAGATAAATAACGATCACCACGATCACATATTATGGTAACAATTACACCTTCCTTTAGTTCGCTGGCAAGTCTTAGGGCTGCAGTTGTAGCACCACCGCTGCTCATACCTGCAAAAATACCTTCTTCTTTAGCTAATCTTCTCGACATTAAAATTGCTTCTTCTCTACTTACTTCAAAAACGCTATCGACTTTAGAAGCATCGAAAATTTTTGGTAGATATTCTTTAGGCCATTTGCGTATACCGGGAATTTTTGATCCTTCGGTTGGTTGCACACCAACAATTTGAATAGCTTTATTTTTTTCTTTTAAATAGGTAGAAGTACCCATAATAGTTCCTGTAGTTCCCATGGAAGAGACAAAGTGAGTTACTTCTTCGTTAGTATCTCTCCATATCTCTGGTCCAGTAGTTTTATAATGAGCTTTCCAGTTATCTTCATTCGCAAATTGATTGAAAGAATAAAAACCTTCATCTTTTACCTTATTTTCTGCGTAATCACGAGCACCTTCAATACCATCGGGATGTAAGGTAACCTTGGCACCATAAGCTTTCATGGTTTGAACTCGCTCTTTAGTAGCTGTTTCGGGCATTACCAATTCAATATCGAGGTTAAATATACCTGCAATCATAGCTAAAGCAATACCTGTGTTGCCACTAGTAGCTTCTATTAATTTTGTAGAGGTGCTTATTTTTTTAGAATCTAAAGCTGTTTTAATCATGTTGTAGGCAGCGCGGTCTTTTACACTTCCCCCCGGATTGTTGCCTTCTAATTTAAAATATAATTTTACATTCGGATTAGAATTTAAAGCTATTGATTCTACTATTGGTGTGTTACCAATTTGATTTATTAGTGTTTTACTCATTATTTCATAGGAATTATTTCAATTAGAGGATTATGTGTCACAATAGAATTTTTTGCGACAGAACTTGTAACCCAAGCGTTACCCCCGATAATACTATTTTGCCCAATGACAGTATTTCCTCCTAGGATCGTGGCATTTGCGTAAACAATTACGTTGTCTTCAATTGTTGGGTGTCTTTTACTATTTATAAGTCCTTTTTTTACCTTAAGTGCACCAAGCGTAACTCCTTGAAATATTTTAACATTATTATGTATGATAACTGTTTCGCCAATAACCACTCCAGTACCGTGATCTATAAAAAATGATTCACCTATAGTTGCACCTGGGTGAATATCAATTCCAGTTAGTTGATGAGCATATTCCGTCATAAGCCTAGGTATTAAAGGAAGGCCTAAACGGTTAAATTCTTTAGCCATTCTAAAGATTGAAATGGCAAAAAAACCAGGATATGCTAGATATACTTCGTTAAGAGATTTAGCAGCAGGATCATTATTAAAAATAGCTTCTGCATCTTTTTTTAGATTACAAAATAAGTTTGGAATGCCTTTAATAAAATCGTTCCAAGTTTTACAGGGCTTACCTTTAATTTCTGGGCAAGCAATATCTCTTATTTTTATAAATAACGCTTTTAAATCAATTAATGATTTTTCGGTGTCAGTTTCACTATCAAAAAACGTATTAAACATTAATTGTGTAAAGCGTTGTGACTCTGCTTTTAGTGTAGATGATATTTTAATAGCTGCTTTTTGGCTATTAATAACTTCAATTAAACGTGTATGGTCCATGATATTCAAAACTTTATTACAAAGTTCAGTCATTATTTTTAATAATCTTTAAGATAAAAATTATTTTTCAGACTCAATCTATAAATATTAGTTGATTATCTCAATAAGGTAATTTATTTAGGTTTACACCCAAGTATAAACAATGGTAAAAAGAAATTAGTAATCAAAAAAACCTGAGTTATAACTCAGGTTTTTTTTGTGATTCAATAAATTTAAGTTTTTTAAAACTTTAAAGTAACACCTACTAAAAAGTTAATAGTTGCCTGCGGATAATATCCTTGTGCTTCTTGTGTAGTTCCAGGAGTAGACCAATCATCTAAATAAATATAACCTCTATCTACATATTCTTTGTTAAAAACATTGTTTACCAAACCTGTAAATACAATTGATTTAAAAATTGATGCTGTTTTTAATTCATACATCACATTTAAATCACTTGTGTAATAGCTATCTAATTTTGATGCTTTTGTATCCGTATTACTTAAGTATTGCTCTCCAACAAATTTTGTTAAAAAAGCTACCTGAAAATTATCAGAAGGTTGATAGGTAAATGCGTTACCAGCAACAATATTTGGTGAATTTGCAATAGTAGTATTTCCTAATTCTTGTAAAGATCCGTCTCTATTAGTAAAGAAATCCACGTTTTTGTTTTTACTTACAGCAATGTTTTGACGAACAGAAAACTGCTCTGTTAAACGAATGTCAGCATCAATTTCTAAACCTAATCTATAACTGTTACCGCTTGTACCACGTAAAGGGTCTCCAGTATCATCAATTTCACCAGTTAATACTAACTGATTCTGATAGTCCATAAAGTAAACGTTGGTATTTAATTTAACAACATCATTTTTTAAACGCCAACCTAATTCGTAGTCATTTAAACTTTCCGAAGTATTTACTCCCGATTTAAAATCGCTTCTATTTGGTTCTCTATTTGCTTTTGCAAAAGATGCGTAAAAACTATTTTGGTCATTTATTTTGTAAGTTAAACCTACTTTTGGATTAAAGAATTTAAAATTTTCATCAACATTTAAAGGTTTTCTTTTTGAGGTTAATCCGTTTGTTTTATAAGAAATAAAACGTCCTTGTAAATCGATAAAAGTTCTAAGTTTTTCGGTAATATTAAAAGACACTTTAGAGAAAACACTAAAATCGTTTTTAGTTGATTTTCCGTCATAGTATCGATCTCTAATATTGGTGTTCGCAGCTAAATCACTTCCCCAAATAAGTTCACCATAATGATCGTTTTTAAAGTTGCTAAAAGAACCTCCCGATATAATTTCTAATCCTTCATTTTTATAAGTAGCATTAAAGTTACCAACATAAAAATGATTGTCTAACCAACGACGAACAATAACATCGCTATCGTCAACAATTAAGTTATTATAATCTTCAGCATCTCTACCGTCTTTAAATTGCTCGAAATAACCTTTACCACGTGTATAGTTTAAACCAAGATTGGTTGTCCAATTATTAGTTAATTTCTCGTTCCAATGTAATTGATAATGGTCTTGTTGATAGTTGTCAACCTCGTTATCGTAGGTTAACGGATTCTGTCTTCTATCTTCTTTTAATTGTTGTGCCGAAATTCCGTCCCAAGCTTGGTACGTTTCTTCTTTTCCTCCAAAAGCTAAAGCTTTAATTAACGTATTTTCATCCGTATAACTACCTTGTAAAAAGTACGATTTTAAATCAGTAGAAGCTCTATCTATATATCCATCAGAATAAATGTTAGATACACGTCCTGCAAATTCAAAGTGTTTGTTTAGTTTTCCTGTCGTAAATTTTACTGTGTGCTTTCTTGTGTTAAAAGAACCAAAAGAATTAGAAATTTCTCCACCAGCTTTTTCGGCACTAGCATCTGTAAGAATATTTAAACTTGCACCAAAAGCACCCGCACCATTGGTTGAGGTACCAACACCACGTTGTAATTGTAAACTTTGTGTAGATGAAGCAAAATCGCCTAAATTTACCCAAAAAGTTCCTTGACTTTCGGCATCGTTATACGGAATTCCATTTATCGTAACATTCACTCTCGAAGCATCAGACCCACGAACACTCATATACGTATAACCTACACCAGCACCAGCATCTGAAGAAGAAATAACGTTTGGTAAATAGTTTAATAAAACAGGAATATCTTGACCTAAATTACGTTTCGCAATTTCTTTTTTAGATAAGTTAGAGTGTGTTACTGGTGCGTCAGCTTGTACACGCACTGCAGAAACTAATACTTCTTCTAAAAGAGTAGCATCAGAAGTTAATTGAAAGGTAATATTTTGATCTTTTAAAACAGCTATGTTTTTAACTAAAGTTTTAAAACCTACAAAAGAAATTTCAACACCATATGTTCCTTTTTCTAGTTTTAATTTAAAGTTTCCGTCAAAATCGGTAGCGGTTCCTTTTTTTAATTCTTTTACAGCAATGGTAGCACCTACAAGCGCTTCTTGATTATTGTTAATTACTTTACCCGTTATAATAAAGTTTTGTGCATTTACTGTTATGGCAGTAAATAATACGATTAAAAAAGCTACAGCTTTCATTTGTTTACTAAAAGACATCGGTCTCATTTTTTTATAAAATAAAATCGAATAAAAAGAGGTAATTATTCCTTGTTATTGTTGAATAATTGATTGCTTACGTTATTGTGAGGGTAGCGAAAATATCTTTTACATAAAGATTACGTTACCTGGTTCACAACAGTTTGTTTTACAAAATGGCGATTATCGCCTCCCTAAACAGCATTACCTGTTCTAGGTTCATTGGGTATGATCTCAGCCGATATAGGCACCCCTTTACGAGAACGCGGCAAAGGTAAACCGAATTTTATAATTGAAAACAAAAGAATAGATAATTTTAAGT
The DNA here is from genome assembly GCF_019278465.1 of Tenacibaculum sp. AHE14PA. Taxonomy (GTDB): domain Bacteria; phylum Bacteroidota; class Bacteroidia; order Flavobacteriales; family Flavobacteriaceae; genus Polaribacter; species Polaribacter bernardetii. Next base: position 2,640,580 of record NZ_CP058983.1, read on the forward strand.
GTAATGTTAAGGTTGGTAAAAAATAGTCAAAATAAAGTATTTAAAAGTATAGTAATATTTTTTTTGAAGCTATTTCCTGCTTTCACTACTCGCTTTTTTCGTACCTCAAAAGAGCTCAAACAAACCGTTCAATCAGGGCTAAGTTTGTTTGTAAAATATTGAGGTGTTTAATCGAGTTTTGGTTTCTTTCTCAAAGTTTTTTTAACAGAGGCTCTTTTTTTGTTTTCAGCTTTTCTTAAAACAGCGCCTATACTTGGTTTCGTAGTTCTTCTTATTTTAGGTCTTTTTAAACCTTGGGTAATTAGCTCTAAAAAACGTTTTATAGCAAGGTCTTTATTTCTGTGTTGAGAACGAGTTTCATCAGAAAATAATATTAAAACATGTTCTTTGGTAAGTCGAGAAGCTAGTTTTTTAAAGAGTATTTCTTTTTGCCTTTCTGATAATTGGTTAGAGTTCGCAAGATCAAAAGTTAATTCTATTTTAGACGATACTTTATTTACATGTTGCCCGCCAGCACCAGAACTTCTTATGGCTTTAAATTTTAGTTCTTTAATAAGTTCGTGCGAATTCATAATTATAAACAAGGTTTGTTTAAAGTGGTAGAAAAAGAATACAGATTTTCTTTTTTAGAAAGTAATCCATCAATAATTTTAATTGCTTCTTTCAATCGCGTTTCTTTATCTCCTTTTAATAAAATATATGGTCGATTGTATTTTTTTAAGGTGTTTTCAAAAGCAGTAAACATTTCTAAACGTTCGCCTGGTTTATCACGTAAATCATCAGCTTCCCAAGGAGTATCAATATAAGTTAAGAAATAAATATCATAAGAGTTTTCAATAGCAGCTTCATCGAGTATAGGATCTACAAAACCACCATAATATTCTTCTGAATATACTTTTGTTTCGAGTAAGTCGGTGTCGCAAATTAAAACTTTATCCGCTTTTAGCGATAAATCGTTTTCTAGTTTTATTTGTCCTTCGGCAATTGGTATTATGTCTTTTTGTTCACAAATTTTACGCTCGTTATTCCATTTTTCTTGCAAATACTCGCGCGCAAATTCTGGTGTCCAAACGGTACTGTAATAACGTGCTAATTGCCCAGAAAGCGTTGTCTTACCTGTGCTTTCAGGTCCGAATAAAACAACCTTTACAAGGTTGCTGTTTTTTTGTTTAAGCTTTTTTTCCATGCTAAATAACCGCTAACGGCAATAAAGGTAAAAATTAAATATTGAAAACTTGTAAACGTAAAGCCTTTGTAAAAATAAAGAGGCACAGAGATAATATCTCCGATAATCCAATAAATCCAATTTTCAATTTTACGTTTCGCCATCAGCCACATTCCTACAAAGAAAATAGCGGTAGTAAACGTATCTACATAGGCTGTCCAATTATTCCATTTATCAAAATAAGTATATACAGCATACACGAAAATTAGAGTTGCAAAAAAGATAAAAACACTAGTTTTCTTTTCTTTTGTAGTTGTTCTTGAAATAGGAGTAACATGTGTTGCATCTACATTTCTAGTCCAAATATACCAACCGTAAATACTCATGATAAAATAGTAGCCATTTATCATCATATCGCCTAATAGTTGCCATTTTAATAACAGATACACAAAAATAGCGGTGCTAATCATTCCGGTAGGAAATACCCAAATTTTATTCTGTTTAGAGAACCAAACAGATAAAAAACCAAAAATTACGGCAATAACTTCTAAGCAAATATCTAAGGTCGAGTAAGTTGTGTACTGATTAAAAAGAAAATCAAAAACTTGGTTCATAGTCGCTACGGTCAGATTTTACAATTTTCATAAATAAGATTCCGCTATCGATTAATTCGAAGGAGTTTTTTAATTCTGTAGTAACCACTTGCATTACGGTATCGTAATCACCATATACTTGTGTGCTTAAAGGGTTTTCAAGAACGGTTAAGCCAGAAGCTCTTAGTTTTTTTATAAAATTGATAATTGGTTCTTCAAATTTATTTTGAAGTGGCGTTAAGGTAAGTTCTACAGATATTTTCATAAAAAAAGTTTCAAAAAGCGAAGTTACAAACTTTGTAGCTGTCATTTTATTGAAGAAAGAGATCTTTTAAAGGTGTTCTTTTAACTAGCATACACACAAGTAAAACCTTCGGTTTCTAAAAAGTAAATTTTATATTCATCGGTAACACCTTCGTATAAAATTTTACCAGAAGTTTCGTTTGTTTCAAAAGAGAAATTTTCAATGTAAATATTGTCTAAAAAGAGTAATTTTTTCTTTCCGTAAATTTTATACAAACTCTCTTTGGCTCCCCAGACAACGGTTAGTTTACTCACTAAAGCGTCATGGTTTGCGATCGATTTATATTCTTCAATTGGCGTAAATTTATGTGCTATTTTTAAAATTTTATCTCGTTGTTTTTCAATATCGATACCTACGGGTTTATCATCAGAAATTATAATACCCGAAAAAGTAAAAGAATGTGTGATCGAAATAAATTTACCGTCTTTTAAATGCGGTTTTCCGTATTCATCATATACTAAGTCTGCATCGGTATAGCCAAACTTATTTAGTAAGTGACGAACGCTTAAAAAACCCCTACGGTGTAAATCCGATTTCATGTTGTTAACTCGGTCTTTACTACTCTGAGTAAGTTCAATGCCTTCAGATAAATTTTCAAAAGATTCTTCAATCTTCCAAATCAATACTTTAGTGGTTTCGTTTACCGTTAATGTTTTGTGAACAGGCATATTTTAGAAAGTTATTTCGTAATTTTGCGACTTAGAAATTTAGATATATAAATATACATAAATATGAGCACAAAAAACGCTACATACGTTCCTTTTAAAGTTAAAGATATCACTTTAGCTGATTGGGGAAGGAAAGAAATTTTATTGGCAGAAGCTGAAATGCCAGGATTAATGAGTTTACGTGAAGAATATAAAGATGAGCAACCATTAAAAGGAGCTAGAATTGCAGGGTGTTTACACATGACGATTCAAACTGCTGTTTTAATTGAAACTTTACAGGCTTTAGGTGCTGAGGTAACTTGGAGTTCTTGTAATATTTTTTCTACACAAGATCAGGCTGCTGCTGCAATTGCTGCTACAGGAACACCTGTATATGCTTGGAAAGATATGACAGAAGAAGAATTTGACTGGTGTATCGAACAAACTTTATTCTTTGGTGAAGATAAAAAACCATTGAATTTAATTTTAGATGATGGTGGAGATTTAACAAATATGGTATTAGATCGTTATCCTGAATTAGCTGCGGGAATTAACGGATTATCAGAAGAAACTACTACAGGAGTTCACAGATTGTATGACAGAGTAAAGGCAGGAACTTTACCAATGCCAGCAATTAACGTAAACGATTCTGTAACTAAATCTAAATTTGATAACAAATACGGATGTAAAGAATCTGCAGTTGATGCAATTCGTCGTGCAACTGATATTATGTTAGCAGGTAAACGTGTTACAGTTTGTGGTTATGGTGATGTAGGTAAAGGTACAGCTGCTTCTTTTAAAGGTGCAGGTTCTATCGTTACAGTTACAGAAATTGATCCTATTTGTGCTTTACAAGCTGCAATGGACGGTTTTGAAGTTAAAAGATTAGAAACTGTTGTTGGTAATTCTGATATTATTATTACAACTACTGGTAACAAAGACATTATTCAAGGACGTCATTTCGAAGCAATGAAAGACAAAGTTATTGTTTGTAACATTGGGCACTTCGATAACGAAATTGATATGGCTTGGTTAAATAAAAACCATGGTAATACAAAAGATACTATCAAACCTCAGGTTGATAAATATAACATCAACGGAAACGATATTATTTTATTAGCAGAAGGACGTTTAGTAAACTTAGGTTGTGCAACTGGTCACCCAAGTTTTGTAATGAGTAACTCATTTACAAACCAAACTTTAGCACAAATCGAACTTTGGAAAAACAAAGATGCTTACGAAAATGATGTATACATGTTACCTAAGCATTTAGATGAAAAAGTAGCAAAATTACACTTAGCTAAAATAGGAGTAGAGCTTACAGAATTACGTTCTGAGCAAGCATCTTATATTGGTGTAACTGTTGAAGGGCCTTATAAGCCAGAACACTACAGATACTAAATTTTATTATTCTAAAATTGTCACCTTGAGCGTAGTCGAAAGGTTGTTTTAGAATTTTATCATACATAAACTTAAAACCCTTGCATTAATTTGTAAGGGTTTTTCTTTGGCGTTTTCACAGGCTATCCGCTATATCTTTTCTAATATATGTTCTCGATACAATTCTTTTCATTCTTCAAAAAATCACTCGAACACACATTAAAAAAGGATGTCGCTGCTATCCTTAACGCAGCTTTAGGTTCACAACAATAACTTATTATAACTCCATTTTGTTTCCTGTCACCTTGAGCGCAGTCGAAAGGTTGTGTTTTAATTGTTTTGGTATTATAGCTAATAATGTTGAATTTCGGAGCTATTCTATTTTAAGAAGAAGATTACTTCGTTTCTCTCGTAATGACGTTTGTTTAAGAAGTATAAATAGGTTTTATACCTAGTCTTAGTATAAAATTACATTTTCAGAGATTTTGCTATTTTGTAATCGTCATTGCGAAGTTTATTTTTTTAAACTGTGGCAATCTATCTCTAATAATAAGATTACTTCGTTTCTCTCGTAATGACGTTTGTTTAAGAAGTATAAATAGGTTTTATACCTAATCTTAGTATAAAATTACATTTTCAGAGATTTTGCTATTTTGTAATCGTCATTGCGAAGTTTATTTTTTTAAACTGTGGCAATCTATCTCTAATAATAAGATTACTTCGTTTCTCTCGTAATGACGTTTGTTTAAGAAGTGTAAATAGGTTTTATACCTAGTCTTAGTATAAAATTACATTTTCAGAGATTTTGCTATTTTGTAATCGTCATTGCGAAGTTTATTTTTTTAAACTGTGGCAATCTATCTCTAATAATAAGATTACTTCGTTTCTCTCGTAATGACGTTTGTTTAAGAAGTATAAATAGGTTTTATACTTAGTCTTAGTATAAAATTACATTTTCAGAGATTTTGCTATTTTGTAATCGTCATTGCGAAGTTTATTTTTTTAAACTGTGGCAATCTATCTCTAATAATAAGATTACTTCGTTTCTCTCGTAATGATGTTTTATTAATAATTATAGAGAAAGGTTTTAGTTCTTGTCTTTAAACACAAATATGTTTTTTTATAGCGTCATTCAGAATTTATTTCAGAATCACATCTAATAAGTTAACTCATTATTTATAAACTAGAGTAACCAATTGTTTTAAAATTAAACGCATTAAAATGCCTAGCCCCGATTGAAGCATTTGTTTGAGCTCCTCGCAGAGAGCGAGTGCGGAAAGCGGGAATTGGCTTCAAAAAAAAATCCTACAACTAAGTTGCAGGATTTTTTATATAAGTTTTAAACTTGAATTATATCTTTAAAGAATTAAATAATTCAATTAGCCTTGGACTAGAAGGCCTAGGTGCATTTGCATCTACAATATTACCTTGTGGGTCGATTAAGATAAAACGCGGTATGCTATTTACTTTATAGGCACCAGCAAAGCTTTTATCTCTTTTAGAATACAATTGAATTCCGGTTAAGTTTTTGTCAGCTACCATTTTTTTCCAAGTTTCGTAATCTCTTTCGCTATCAACAGAAATACTTACAAATTCGATGTCTTTACCATGGTATTGCTTTTCTACTTTTTGTAAAAAAGGAATTTCTTGTTTACAAGGATTACACCAAGTTGCCCACATATCAATATAAACATATTTACCTTTTAAATCATCTAAAGAAGTGGTACCTCCTTTAAAATTCTCGTAATCAACAAACTTAGGCGACTCAATTCCTTTTGCTAATTTAGTAGCTAAATATAACTTGTCGGCATGTGTTTTGTTTAAGTAATTTGTTAAACCTGTAATGTTTTGTTTTTGGGAAGCAACAAAAGTAGAATCTAATTTAGTATCTGCTATTCTTTTGTTAAAATCAGCAGTATAATTATTTACTTTCGTATCAAACTTATCTTTTGGTAATGTAAATAAATCTTTATCATTTAAAAGGTTTTCTTGCAATAGTGATGTTTTTGCTAAGAAATTACTTTCATCAGAACCTTCACCTGTATAAGTAACAGTTTCATCAAATTCTTTTGAGTCAATTGTCATGTTAACATTTGCACCGTTTTTTAAATATAAAGTTGTTGATTCTTGTCCGTCAAATAGACGATAAAAACCATCTTTAAGGTTCATCGTGTCTTTAAAAGCGCCGTTTTCGTTAACCTTAATTACTCTACTAAATTTTAATTGAGGATTAGAAATAACGATAGAATCAGAATTTTGATTTGTTATTTTTCCAGAAAAAGTAACAAAATTATTTGATTCTTTTTTACAAGAAATTATAGCAATGGCAATTGCCATTAAATAAACTATTTTTTTCATTGGTTTGATCTATTTAATTGTTTTTTATAAGTTACTAAATTACTGATTTTTCTGTACAAACACGATGTTTTAACTTTTTATCCCAACCATCCTTCTCTATCTAAACTTCGATATTGAATTGCTTCTGTTAAATGATCAGATTTTATATTTATAGATGCATCAATATCTGCAATTGTACGTGCTACTTTTAAAATTCGATCATAAGCTCTTGCAGATAAATTTAGTTTTTCCATAGCCCTTTTTAGTAAATTTTTACTTTCGGTGGATAGTTTACAAAACTCACGAATTTGTTTTACATTCATCTGGGCGTTGTAATGTACAGTATCCGAATTACTAAAACGTGCTGTTTGTATTTCACGAGTTTTTGTTACTCGTTTTCTTATTTCTACACTAGGTTCTCCTTTTCTTTCTTCTGATAATTTATCAAACGGAACCGGAGTTACTTCAATATGTATATCAATTCGATCTAATAAGGGTCCGGATATTTTACTTAAATAGCGCTGCATTTCTGCAGGCGAAGATGTCATTGGTGAGCTAGGATCGTTAAAAAAACCAGATGGACTAGGATTCATACTAGCAACCAACATAAAACTACTTGGATAGTTTACTGTGAATTTAGCTCTTGATATTGTTACTTCTCTGTCTTCTAAAGGTTGTCGCATTACTTCTAAAACTCCTCGTTTAAACTCTGGTAATTCATCTAAAAATAAAACACCATTATGAGCTAAGGAAATTTCACCCGGTTGAGGTAAGTTATTTCCACCACCAATTAAAGCGATATCCGAGCAGCTGTGGTGTGGAGATCTAAAAGGACGACTAAACTGTAATCCCGAATTTTTTATTTTACCAACAACAGAATGTATTTTGGTAGTTTCTAACGCTTCTTGCAATGTCATTGGTGGCAATATGGAAGGGAGTCTTTTTGCTAACATTGTTTTTCCTGCTCCTGGCGGACCAATTAAAATAATGTTATGTCCGCCAGAGGCAGCTATTTCCATACAGCGTTTTATACTTTCTTGTCCCTTTACATCAGAAAAATCAAACTCAGGAAAATCAATATGCTTGAAAAATTCTGCACGAGTATCAACTATTGTAGGCGTTATTAATTCTTTATTTTCTAAGTGATTAATAACTTGCATAATATTATCAACCGCTAGTACATTTAAATCATTAACGATTGCAGCTTCTTTTGCGTTTTCTTTTGGTAGTATAAAATGCTTGTAACCTTCTTCTCTAGCTTTAATAGCAATTGGTAAAGCTCCTTTAATGGGTTGCAGACTTCCGTCTAAAGAAAGTTCTCCCATTATAATGTACTCGTTAATGTTTGTGGTTTTAATTTGATTAGAAGCTGCAAGAATACCAACAGCTAAGGTTAAGTCGTAAGCGGCGCCTTCTTTACGAATATCCGCAGGAGCCATGTTTATAATTATTTTTTTTCCGGGAAGCTTAAATCCATTATTATTTAATGCTGCAGAAATACGATATGAGCTTTCGCGAACTGCATTGTCTGGTAAACCTACCAAATGATAACCTACTCCTTTATCTATATTAACCTCTATAGTTATAGTTGTGGCTTCAATACCAAAAACAGCAGATCCATAGGTTTTTATTAGCATAACTTTCTCTTTCTGTTAAAGATAGCTAAAATTATTATCTTTTTTTAATTATAGATTGTGATGTTATTACTAGTTAGTCTAACAAAAAAACACCTCTTTATTAAAGAGGTGTTTTTTAAATATATATTGTAATGGATTAGTTATTGTTAAAATTATCTAATCCTGTTTTTAACCAGTTATAGTATGATGTATGATCTGTATATTGTTGAGGTGAGTTTAAAAGCTCTAAATTTGGGCTCATTAATATATAAAATGGTTGAGATGCTGTTTTAAAGTTAGCAACTTGTAAAGTAGCCCATTTATCACCATAAGTTCTAATTCTTTTTACTTTACCATTTGGTTTAATAAAATCGAATTGTTCTTCTTCAGGTAATTGTCTTTCGTGATCATCAACATATAAAGATATTAAAACATAATCATCACTAATTAAAGAATAGATTTCTGGTTTAACCCAAATATTTTCTTCCATTTTACGACAGTTAACACATGCCCATCCTGTAAAATCTAATAATACTGGTTTGTTAACTGATTTTGCATAAGCAATACCTTCTTCAAAATCTTTAAAACAATTTAATCCTAAAGGACATTTGTTGTCTTTTTTGTAAATACTATGAAATTGAGGTGGAGCAAACCCACTTAATAGAGCATTTTGATTCCATACCGGTTTTTCCATTACACCAGGAGCTAAGTATATAGCTAAAGCTAAAGAACCCATTCCTAATAATACTCTAAAGAAAGTAATTTTACCGTACTTTTTACCTATGAAACCGAATAAATATAATGCAGTTAATAATGATATAAAAGCCCAAATACCGATAAATACTTCTCTTTTTAATAAATCCCAGTGACCTACTAAATCGGCGTTTGATAAGAATTTAAAAGCAAAAGCTAATTCTAAGAAACCTAAAAATACTTTTACAGTATTTAACCAGCCTCCTGATTTTGGTAAAGAATTTAACCATTTAGGGAACATTGCAAATAAAGCAAAAGGTAATGCTAAAGCTGCTCCAAAACCAATCATACCTGCTGATAATTGCATCGCACCACCATCACTTCCTAAAGAGCCTGCTAATAATGACCCTAAAATAGGTCCTGTACAAGAAAAAGAAACAATAGCTAAAGTTAAAGCCATAAAGAATATACCAATAATTCCTCCTATACTAGAGGCGCTATCTGCTTTATTACTCCATGAGCTAGGTAATGTTAATTCGTAAAACCCGAAGAATGAACCTGCAAAGAATATTAATACAGTAAAGAAAAATAAATTCAACCACATATTTGTTGAAATACTATTTAAAATCTCAGGATCTAAAGTATCTAAGTAGTGAAAAGGTAAGCTTAATAAACCGTATATTAACACAATAAAGAAACCATATAGAATAGCACTACGAATCCCTTTTCCTTTTTTCTCATTATGCTTTGTAAAGTAAGATACCGTTAAAGGTACCATAGGGAAAACACAAGGAGTTAAAAAAGCAAGTAAACCTCCAACAAATCCTAGTAAGAATATGTTAAGTAAACTATCTCCGTCTTCTTCAGAAGATTTTTGAGTTGTGCTTTTTAATAAAGCAGTGTTTTTTAAGTTTAGGTTTAAAGATTGCGCTAAAGATTGACTCTTGTCATCAACTTCAACAACAGTTTGTACAACTTCCTCTCCAATTAATGAAAAAGTAAAATCTTCATCAAAAGGCAGACAATATTCTTTACAAACTTGTGCATCTAAATTAAGTGTTATTTGTGTTAAGCTAGCATCAGAAACTGTAATTCTTTGTACTAACCTACCTTCATCTACGAAGAATATTTCATCTTTCCCCCAAATTTCACTAAATTCAGTTTCGGTATCACCTTCTTTTGCTTTTCCGTTAAGAGTGTAACCTGTTTGTCCTTCAGCTGGAGAAATTGACATTGGTAAAGAAGCATCTTCTGGGTTGTACTGTGAGTATAAATGCCAGTCTTCTGCAATTTCAATATCGAAAATTAAGTCGTATTCTGTATCCGAAATTTTTTCAACGGTAGGTGTTACCACAATAGGATTGTCATCAGATTGGGAAAATACCGTTAAACCGATGAATAATAAAAATAGAGTAAAGAATTTTTTCATTCGAGTTAGTTTATAAGGGGTTGTTTTTAATTAGTTATTCTTAATAATTGTGTTGTTTTATTTGAAGGTAAAAAACGTTTGTCTTGTCGCCTTCCAATAATCCATATAATTTTATCATCATTTGAGCAAAGCAACCACGTGTTGTTTTTATCAAAAAGAGATAATTTTTCATCTTTAAAATACTTGCTAACCTTTTTCTTACCTAACATACCTGTTGGGTAGAAATAATCGCCAGCTTTTTGTTTTCTAATGACGAGGGGGTAATTTAACAAAATTTTATCAACAAAAATACAATTTGTATCAATAATTGTTTTTTTAAGAACCTTTTCGAATAACAAGTTAATCGGATTTGTTATTCTTATTTTATTCTTATGAATTATAACCTCTTCATTTTCAATAGTATCTTGCTCATTAGTGGGTAAAAGTAGTAAAAAATCTCTATCTTTTAATAAAGTATGTGAATTTGTTACGACTTTCTTGCCTGATTGGGCATAAATTAAGTTGTAAACATCATTCCATTCTGTGAATTTATACTCTTTTAAAAGTTGATATAAATAAATTTTTGGATCTGATAACTTGAGTAGTTCTAGAATATTTACTTTTAATAGAGCTCCTTTTTTACTTAGTGTTTTGGATGATACTTCTTCCATTTTATCAGTAACAATTTGCTGAGACTGTTTAAGGAAGGCAGTAGTTTTAAGGTGTGTTTTTGAAAAACTAGGGTTTAGCTCTTTTAAAAGAGGGACTATTTGATGCCTTATTTTATTTCTGATATATTTTATTTCAGAATTACTAGCATCTTCTCGCCATTGAATGTTGTTATCTGTGGCGTATGTTTCTATTTGTTCTCGTGAGAAAATTAATAAAGGACGAACGATTTTTCCGTTTATAGCTGGAATACCTGTTAAGCCATCTAAACCTGTTCCTCGGGTTAAATTAATAATAAAAGTTTCTAGATTATCATCAGCATGATGCCCAGTTAAAATATAGTCGAAATTATGTTCTTTTATCAATTCATCAAACCAGTTGTATCGAAGCTTCCTAGCAGCTATTTGGGTTGATAACTTATGTTCTTCAGCATACTTGGATGTTTCAAATAGTACTGAGAAAAAAGGAATGTTTAGATTTTTGGCTAGCTCTTTAACATACAGTTCATCTAAATTACTTTCTTTGTCTCTTAGTTGAAAATTACAATGAGCTAAAGAAATAGTAAAGTTTAATTGATGTAATAAGTGTGCTAAAACAACGCTGTCAACCCCTCCAGAGATTGCAATTAAGAGTTTTTTTTCTTTTAAAAACGAAAAATGATTATCAATATGTTCCGCTAATTGTTGCAACATTTTATAAACTATATTTTTATAGTTGATTATTTAACCAGTTAACAATGTCTTGCATCATTTCTTCTTTACATAAATCATGTTGTAGCTCGTGGTAACCGCCTTCATAAAGTTTTAAGCTTGCTTTTTCTGTAGCATTGGCAAAAGCTTCGGTTCCTTTATAATCGATAATTTTATCGCCTGTACCATGTAATAATAACATTGGTTTTTTTAAAGTTGATGCATTTTCAATAGCCCATTCTCCGGCATCAATAAATGATAAAGAAAAATTTGGACTAATTTTATCGTGTACTAACGGATCGTTAATGTATTTTGCTACTTCAGTTTTGTCGCGAGAAACATCATTAGCATCTAGTTCATTTCCTAAAGTTATTGACGGAGCAATTTTTTGCATCATTTTACCTAAAGAAAGTTTCCATGCTGGCGGATCAAAAGCTAATTTTAGCATTGGGCTAGTGGCAATGATTCCTGTTAAGTCATTTTCTTTACGAAGTGTGTAGTTAATTACTGCGTTTCCGCCCATAGAATGTCCGTATAAAAAGATTGGTTTAGCTCCGAAAACCTCTTTTGCTTTTGTAATTAACTTTGATATACTTTCTAAGACGGTATCAAAACCAGGATTATGACCTCTTTTTCCGGTAGTTTTACCATGGCCAAAATGATCAAAAGCAATAACACCAAAATTATTATCTGTTAGTTTTTTAGCAACATGTTGGTAACGACCAGAGTGTTCTCCCATTCCGTGAATAATAACCACGACAGCTTTTACTGTTTCGGGTTGCCAAAACTGACCAAAAAAAGTAGTTTTATGATAATCGAAATTGAATCCTTGATGCGTCATAGTTTATTGTTTTTGTAACCAGATTCTTATTTCTTTTCTCAAAGAAACTTCGGGTTTTGGTAACGGAATTGTTTTTCCAAACTGTTTACCTCTCTTAAATTTAGAGAAGGTAATTTTATGTTGTTTCCAAGCCTCAGGATACAGTTCTAAAAATTTATTAAAAAAACTTTGTTCATTTACGCTTCCTTCTATTTTAGGAAGTACTTCTTTAAATTTTTCTTCTTGATCTATTATCATTACTCCTATTTTTTTTGGGAGATAAGTTTTCGCATCTCTTTAACACTAATCGTACTTCCGTCATGACTCCATCCCGGAGGGCCAAAAATATACATAAATTTATGAATCCAATTACTAGATTTTTTGGTATCGTTAAAAATATCTTTATATTCATGGGTTAAAATTACCCAGGGATTATATGAATTAGGAGCATGAGTTACACCGTATTCAATATCAATTTCTTCATCTAATTCTTTCCACGTACCAAATATTCTATCAAAAATGTTTAAAAATCCTCCATGATTTTTATCCATATATTCAATATTTTTTGCGTGATGTACTTGGTGCATTGTATGTGTGTTAAAAATTACATCAATATATTTAATTTTTGATATGTAAACCGAATGTAATTGAAATTGCCATAAAGCTTCAATTCCCAAACAAACGACTACCATTTCTGGTGGGAAACCAATTGCAGGTAACCACATATAAAAAAAAGGTTTGTATAAAATGGTAAACCAACCATTACGAACGGCGGTTCCTAAATTAAAGTTATTTGATGAATGATGAACAATATGTGCCGCCCATAAAAAACGAACCATATGATTTTGTCTGTGAAACCAATAGTAGCTAAAATCATCTAACAATTGGCAAGCAATCCAAACATACCAAGCATATCCAAAAGACTCCCAACCCATAATATTCATACGAACACCATTTACTAGCGGATTAAAAATTTCATACACATAATTAAAGATAATAATTGCCGAAATAGTTTTAATTAAAGGAGCTAAAATTACAGATCCAACTCCCATTGTTAGGCTAGAAGCTAAATCTTTCCAGTTATATAAGTCTTTTTTATTGTGTGTTTTACTGTAAGTAAGTTCTAATAAAATGAGACCCAAAAAACAAGGTACGCCATATACTAAAGGATTGGTAAAATTCATGTAATTTTTAAATATTGAGGGTTCAATATAGTGAACTACTTTGAGTTTAATAGCACATATTTCATTGCTTTTGCTTTTAGTAGGCACTCTTCATATTCTTTTTCGGGAGTTGACTTGGCTGTAATTGCGCCACCAACTGAATATGAAACGTATTTTTTGTCAGTATTGTATAAAATACTTCTAATAATTACATTAAAATCAAAGTCGCCATTAGGCGTAAAATAACCAATGGCTCCTGAATACAAACCGCGTTTGGTTTCCTCTAATTCTTCAATAATTTTCATAGCTGATACTTTCGGAGCTCCCGTCATACTTCCCATCGGAAATGTATCTTTAATAACATCAACAGGGTGTATGGTTTTTTCTACCTCAGAAACTATGGTTGATATCATTTGATGCACTTGTTTAAAAGAATGCACCTTACAAAGTTCTTCAACAATAACACTTCCTTTTTTTGCAGTTTTTGATAAATCATTGCGAACCAGATCTACAATCATCACATTTTCTGCTCGTTCTTTTTCATCGCGTGATAAATCGAAAGCTATTTTATCATCTTCAATAACATCGATTAATCGTTTTGCGGTACCTTTAATTGGTTGTGATATAATTTTTGTTCCTTCTTTTCTTAAATACCTTTCTGGTGTTGCTGATAATAAATACAAGTTTTCGTGCCTGAAAAAAGTAGCAAAAGGTGGTTCTGATATGTCGTTTAAATGCGTGTATATTTTATAAGGATTGATATTGGTATTTTCAGCATAAAATTCTTGACAGAAATTAGCTTCATAAATATCGCCTCTATGAATATGTTTTAAAATTTTTGTTACTTTTTGATGGTACTCATCTTTGTGAATACGAAGTTTTATTTTGATTTTCTCTTCTTCTGATGATTTTTCGATTTCATCAGGAATAATAGTAGGATTCGTTTCTAAGATGTCATTAAAATCTTCTTCTAATTCATCATCTATCATTTGTAAATAATGAAACTCAACCGTATTTCCTTTAATGAAAATTAACTTTTGAGGTTGAAAAAAATATAAGTCAGGAAAATGAAGCCCATCAAAATTAGTGGATTGTAGTTTTTCAACATCATTTTTTACATCATAAGAAATATAGCCAAAAAGATAATCTTTGGTGTATGATTGATATTCTTTTAATTTATCAAAAGCATTATGAGCATCAGTTTTTATCGATGTAAATTCATCTGCAGCCAAACAATAATCGAACGAAGAATATTTTTGCTCGTACTTATTAGAATCCAACCAAATAGCAGTTTCAAACTGCTTAGACCAAGCAAATAATTTTTGCTTAAACTCTTTCGCGTTCTCTATTTTAAAATTAGATTGGGATCTTTTAGACATCCTACAAAAATAAGAAACTCGATAGAATATAACTATCGGGTTTCTATAAAATATGGTTGTTAAATTACTCTACTTTTTCAATATCAACCGTTATTTCTACAACGGTTTTATGATCTTATTCCGTAACGTTAATTTTAATTCTCTCTCCGCTTTTTTCAAAGGCTTTTATTTTGTTTTTCACCTCGGCTAAAGTTCCTTCTATAACTTCTTCTTTTGTAATCTCTTCTCCGTTTTCGGTTGTAGCTGTCGTGATTATGGCTTTTGCAGTTCCGTCATCATTTTTACTAATGTCTACTTTTACAATTTTACTGATTTCATTTTTAATTACGTTTGTTTTACCGTCATCATTAGTATAGGTAACATTTTTAAGTTCCACTTTAACTGTTTCACCATTTTTTGTGATGGTAATATCTTCGGAATGAGAATTTGCATCAATATTATGGCCGCCTAAAATAGGAGCAATTACCAACCCAATTAAGCAGGTAAGTTTGATTAAAATATTCATTGATGGACCAGAAGTGTCTTTAAAAGGATCACCAACCGTATCACCAGTAACCGCTGCCTTGTGAGCATCTGAACCTTTATAAGTCATTTTTCCGTCGATCTCTACACCAGCTTCAAAAGATTTTTTAGCATTATCCCATGCGCCACCAGCATTGTTCTGAAATATTGCCCAAAGTACACCCGAAACTGTAACACCAGCCATATAGCCACCTAACATTTCGGCAATCGCTAAATTGTTCATTCCGAATAACATTGGAACAAAAGCAATAATTAAAGGAAATCCGATTGTTAACAATCCTGGTAACATCATCTCCCTTAAAGAAGCTTCTGTAGAAATTGCGACACATTTATCGTATTCTGGTTTCCCAGTACCTTCCATTATTCCTGGAATCTCTTTAAACTGGCGTCTTACTTCTTGTACCATTTCCATGGCTGCTTTACCAACGGCATTCATCGCTAAAGCGGAAAAAACTACAGGAACCATTCCTCCTACAAACAACATTGCTAATACAGGTGCTTTAAAAACATTAATTCCGTCTATTCCCGTAAATGTTACATAAGCAGCAAATAAAGCTAATGATGTTAATGCGGCAGAAGCAATTGCAAAACCTTTCCCTGTTGCGGCAGTTGTGTTACCAACGGCATCTAAAATATCTGTACGCTCTCTAACGATTGGTTCTTGTTCGCTCATTTCTGCAATTCCACCAGCATTATCTGCAATTGGTCCGAAAGCATCAATAGCTAATTGCATAGCGGTAGTTGCCATCATTGCGGACGCGGCTAGTGCTACTCCGTAAAATCCAGCGAAAGCGTACGATGACCAAATTGCGGCAGCAAATAATAAAACAGAAGGGAATGTAGAAATCATACCTGTTGCTAAACCGGCAATAATATTTGTTCCGGCCCCCGTAGAAGATTGTTGTGCTATTTTTAAAATAGGAGATTTTCCTAAGCCAGTATAATATTCAGTTACTGAAGAAATAACAGCACCAACAACCAACCCAACCAATGTTGCGTAAAAAACTCTCATTGAAGATATATCTTGTAGACCTTCACCAAAGAATTCCATTTGCATGTTTTCTGGAAGCATCCATTTGCATAAAATAAAACAAGCGATTGCTACTAAAACAATAGAAACCCAATTACCTAAGTTTAAGGCGCCCATTACTTGAGACTCTTTAGCATCATTACTTTTAATTTTCACCAACATGGTTCCGATTATCGAAATTATAATTCCGATACCCGCAATTGCCATTGGTAATAATATAGGTCCAATTCCGCCAAAGGCATCAGAAATACTTCCTCCCATATCTTTAATAACATAATTTCCTAAAACCATTGCAGCTAAAACTGTTGCAACATACGAACCGAATAAATCTGCGCCCATACCGGCAACATCACCGACGTTATCACCTACATTATCTGCTATTGTAGCAGGGTTACGTGGGTCATCTTCAGGAATACCAGCTTCAACTTTACCTACTAAATCGGCACCAACATCTGCAGCTTTTGTATAGATCCCTCCACCAACACGAGCAAATAAAGCAATACTTTCAGCACCTAAAGAGAATCCAGCTAAAGTTTCAAGAACAATTGTCATATCCATGGTGTTTGTCCAAACACCTCCCGTAAAGAAGTAAAAGAAAGCGATAAAGAATGTAGTTAATCCCAAAACTGCTAATCCGGCAACGCCGAGTCCCATTACGGTTCCGCCTCCAAAAGAAATTTTAAGGGCATTAGGTAAACTTGTTTTTGCTGCTTGCGTAGTTCTTACATTTGTTTTGGTCGCTATTTTCATACCCATGTTTCCTGCGAAAGCAGAAAAAATAGCACCGCATATAAATGCAATTACGATTAAATAGCTTGTTGTTGGAACGAAGTAGGCTACAATTGCCAGTAATATACTAACGATAATTACAAAAACTGTTAATAGTTTGTATTCTGCATTTAAGAAAGCTAAGGCACCTTCGTAAATATGGTCAGAAATTTCTTTCATTTTCCCATCTCCAGAATTCTGTTTCATTACCCATTTTTTCTTAACGAGCATGTAAAGTAATCCTATTACAGCAGCTGCAATTGGCATCCAAATCATTATTGATTCCATATAAATTATGTTTTGATTAGTTAATTGATGTTCGTAAATATAACGAAATCAGCGACTAAACAAAAAACCTCTCAGAATGTTCTGAGAGGTTTTGGTAATTTATATATAATTTTACTGGTTAAATAGTAAAATCTCCGTTTGCTTTATGCTCACTGTTTTCGTAACGCTCGATACACTTATCTAAGATTTCATAAGCTTCGTTTGCGTCTCCCCAACCACCAACATCTACTTTTTTCTTTTCTAAATCTTTATAAACTTGAAAAAAGTGAGTAATTTCTTTAACTTGGTGAGGGTTCATATCTTTTAAGTCGTTTAATTGACTCCAGATAGGATCAGAAACAGGAACACAGATAATTTTTTCATCTTGTCCTTTTTCATCTGCCATATGGAAAACACCGATAGGTTTTACTTCCATAACACACATAGGAAAATTTGGTTCAGCTCCTAAAACTAATACATCTAATGGGTCGTTATCTAAAGCTAAAGTTTCAGGAATGAAACCATAATCTCCAGGGTACATCATTGATGAAAATAACATTCTATCGAAACGAATTTTTCCTAAGTCAAAATCGTATTCGTATTTATTTCTACTTCCTTTTGGTATTTCAATTAAAACATCTACTGTTTTTCTTTCTTTTGCAGTCATATTATCTTGCTTTTCTTCGTTTCTAAAAATCGGTTTGCAAAAGTAATAATTTATTAGTGTTTTTTAACAAAAAAGAACTATTATTTTATTGTTAAACTAATGATTATAAGCCTGGTTTAATTCCTATTCGTATTGCGAACTTCGGAGTTGGTGGAGCAAATGAGCCTGCAGGAGGTGTGTAGTTGCTTCTCCAAATAGCATCTATACGTAAAAAACGTAAGTTACCATACCCAATATTCTCAAGACCAACACTGTATTCATAATAGAGTTTATTAGGGGTGTTGTAGTTAATATTTGCAGCGCCACTACTATTTACTAGACCATCGTTAATAGCTCTGTTTTCTTTAGATATGGTTCCGTATGCAGCTCTAAAAGTAACCAAACTACGTAGTTTAAGTTTTTTTAGTAAAGGAACCCTGTTTAAGAGGAAGCCATTAAAATGCTGCTCGAAATGTGTCGCTAAATAAGAGTCGGTAACAAAATCATAGTAATTTAGTAAGGCAAATGTGTTTTTTGTTAATGATAATGTTTGGTTTGCTGGTATTACGTTTAATAAACCTATTGGTAGTGTACCAAATGTTTTACCTGCTTCTAGAGTAGCATCTAAAACTCCGAATTTACTTAAAAGAATAGGTTGGTTATATTTAAACTGTAATTTATCGTAAGTATGTGATCCGTTAAATACTCCTTTGTATCCTCTGCGATAATTCAAGACTAAAGTCGGAAAAATATTACGCCCAAAACGTCTTTCAACTCCTAGTCCGTATACAAATCGACCAGGTGTATAAGAAATGTAAAGATCAGAAGCAACATCTGTTATTCCAGATCTAATATTTCCGTTTTCATCAAGATAATCCATAGAGAAATCTTTCGGAGATGCAGATTCTATGGTTGCATGTGAAAAGTTAACACCTACGTGTAAATTGGTTTTAATCTGATAATCGAAATTAGTAGCAATTTTTTCTACTTTAGATAAAAAGAAGTTGTCACCTCTAGAAAATAAAGCGTCGGTACCAAAAGAGGAACCTAAGAGTTGCGTAGTATTCAATAAAACACTTCCTAATTGTTCTATATCTTTCTGATATGCCAACCCAACTGCTATTCTTGGTTTGTATGATAATAAATAGCGACCTTCTAAACCGTATTTAAATTCCTTGTCTTTAAAGCCATAGGCTAAGTGACCACCTAAACGAAAACGATCATCTTTAGATTTAAAGGTTCTGAAGCCAACTTTGGTTCTGAAGCCTTCTACTTGGTTGTTGGCAAAGATTGTCCATAATGGTCCAAACTGAATTCCGGCTGGCGTATTTATAAATCCACTAGCAACCGTATTTATTAAGCCAGTTATGTTTTTAATTTGTTTTTTTTCTTTTACAATACTTATAAAATTATATGTTGAGTTGCTTTCTTCCTTTTGTTTTGATTTCCAATAGGAGTCTTCTTTTCTGTATTGGTTGGGTCTTATTTTAACAATTTCTTGTGTGTAAAAATCCTTAGCAAGTGGTTTGTCTAATATATAGTCGTTGTAAAGAATTGTTTTTTTGATTGTTAACCCTTTGTTGCTTTCATTTTTGTCAAGAAATGTAAAATCACCTACATAGGCATTTTTAGTAGGTATGTAAATACTATCGTTTCTTACTTCAAACTCTTTTTCAAATGATAAGCCTCTAACAAAGTTTAAGTTGATGCTTTTATGGACTTTCATTTTTATTTTTTCGATAGAAAATGTTTTATCAGATACCCAAAAGTTCCCTTGAAAAGCTAGATCCCCATCTCTGATAGGAAAAAAGTATATGTTGTATGATTTTTTGTTATTTTTCACGATGCTGTCATAAAGTACATAATCGTATGTCGCAAAACCATCGTTAGATAAAGGGCTTATAAAAGATTTTCTTAATAAGTTGATGTTGTTTTTAAAAACATCAACATCTTGAAAAGTGTTTGACATTCTATCAAAAACAAAACCTTTCGTGCCTAGTCCTTCAGATTTTTCAGCTTCAATATCTTCTCTAATATTCTCGTTTTTATTATCTCCATATATATTCGCTACTTCTTCGTTTAAATAAATTGGAATGTAATAATTAACACCATCACTATCGTATTTTACCTTATCTATTGTTTTTTGATATTCATCTTTAAAAATGTTTTTTAAAAAAACAGTATCTAAATTATTAAGACCTAATTCAATAGTGCTTTGCCTCTTGTATTGATAATTATCAACTAAATCAAGTCCGTTTTTTCGTTTTCTCTTCCATATTTCTTTTAAAATACGATATGCAGGGTTCTCTTTTTTCTTTAATCGCTTTTTAGGTTTCGAAACAATTATTACCTCTTCTAATTGATCTGCTTCTTCTCTAAGAGAAATATTTAAGTATTTAGTTTTTTTATTAACTTTTAAAGTTTGTGTTTGAAAACCAATAAAAGAGACTTCTAGAGTACCTCTAAATCTCTTTGTTTTTAAAAAAAATGTTCCATCATCGTTGGTGGTCGTTCCGAATACTGTATTTTTTAAAAATACAGTAACAAAAGGCATAGGGTTGTTAAATTCATCAACAACTTTACCTTTTAATGTGATTTGAGAATATAAAGAACTGGTAATGAGTAGAAGTAGGATTAGGAGTGATTTCTTCATTTTTTTTAATACTGCAAAATCCTTTTGACAAATGTCAAAAGGATTTTTGTTTCTTTTTAATTTCTTATTTCTCTATTACTTGTTAAGATATAAAACATCTTTAACAGCTTTAACAACATCACTAGCATTTGGTAGCCACTCAGCTAATAAAACTGGTGAATATGGTGCTGGTGTATCAGCAGTTGTAATTCTTTTTATAGGAGCATCTAAATAATCAAAAGCTTCATCTTGTACTCTAAAAGTAATTTCTGAAGATACACTACCAAAAGGCCATGCTTCTTCAAGTATTACTAATCTGTTAGTTTTCTTTACAGATTTTAAAATTGTATTATGATCCATTGGGCGAACAGTACGTAGGTCGATAATTTCAACAGAAATACCTTCTTTAGCTAATTCATCCGCAGCTTTATAAGCTTCTTTAATAATTTTACCAAAAGAAACTACCGTTACATCTGTACCCTCTCTTTTAATATCTGCAACACCAATAGGAATGATATATTCACCTTCTGGAACTTCCATTTTATCACCATACATTTGTTCAGATTCCATAAAAATAACTGGATCATCATCACGTATAGCTGCTTTTAATAGACCTTTTGCATCATAAGGATTAGATGGTACGATAACCTTTAAACCTGGTGTGTTTGCAAACCAGTTTTCAAAAGCTTGTGAATGTGTAGCACCTAATTGACCGGCAGAACCTGTTGGGCCACGAAAAACAATAGGACAATTTAGTTGTCCACCACTCATTTGACGAATTTTAGCAGCATTGTTAATAATTTGATCAATACCAACTAAAGAGAAGTTAAAAGTCATGTATTCAACAATAGGACGATTTCCATTCATTGCAGATCCAACTGCAATACCACCAAAACCTAATTCAGCAATAGGAGTATCAATAACTCTTTTCTCACCAAATTCATCTAGCATCCCTTTTGAAGCTTTATAAGCTCCGTTATATTCAGCTACTTCTTCACCCATTAAGTAAATGCTCTCGTCTCTTCGCATTTCTTCACTCATAGCTTCGCAAATAGCCTCTCTAAATTGTATTGTTTTCATACGTTATATTAGTAGTTGTTTATCAAGATTGCAAAAATAACAAAAATAGAAATAAGAAATAGGTTTTTAACTTAAACAAATCGTTACTTACCTTTGTAACCTTCTGTTATTAAATAATTAGGAAGTTAAAAAAAATACTATGCATGCATAGTAAATTAAAAAAAAACCGTAACTTCGTAGCTCAAAAATTAAGTTTCTTAAAAACAACGATATATGAAAATATTAGTTTGTATCAGTCATGTACCTGATACTACTTCGAAAATTAACTTTACAGATAACAATACAAAGTTTGATACTAACGGAGTTCAATATGTTATAAATCCTTATGACGAGTTTAGTTTAACTCGTGCTATGTGGTTTAAAGAAAAGCAAGGTGCTAGTGTAACAGTTGTAAATGTAGGAGGTGCTTCAACAGAACCAACTTTACGTAAAGCTTTAGCTATTGGTGCAGATGATGCAATTCGTATAAACGCAGAACCTACCGATGGTTTTATGGTTGCTAAAGAATTAGCAGCTGTTGTTAAAAGCGGTGGTTACGATTTAGTTTTAGCAGGTAAAGAATCAGCAGATTATAACGGTCAAATGGTACCAGGGATGTTAGCTTCTTTAGTTGATTTTAATTTTGTAAATGCTTGTGTAGGTGCAGAAATAGATGGGGCAAATGTTTCTTTAAGAAGAGAGATTGATGGAGGAGAAGAGAAAGTTTCTTCAACTTTACCAATGGTAATTGCGGGGCAAAAAGGGTTAGTAGAAGAAAAAGATTTACGTATACCAAATATGCGTGGAATTATGATGGCTCGTAAAAAACCTTTAGCTGTAGTAGAACCAACAGGTGTTGCTGCAAGTACTGCTACTCAAAATTTTGAGAAGCCTGCTGAAAAAGGAGCTGTAAAGTTAGTTGATACTGTTGATGAATTAATCGACTTGTTACACAACGAAGCGAAAGCAATTTAAAAGTAAGATTTAAAACCACGTTGTTGCGAATAAAGTGAGGTAATTTGTTTTAAAAATTATTTTTCTCGCGATAACATAAAAAAACATAAAAATATGTCTGTATTAGTTTTTGCCGATGCATCGGAAGGAAAATTTAAAAAAACTGCTTTTGAAGTAGTTTCATACGGAAAAAAAGTAGCAGAACAATTAGGAAGCGACATGTTGGTATTAACTATCAACGGTGGAGATGCTTCTGAATTATATGCATACGGAGCAGAAAAAGTAATTGAAGTAAAAAATGACGTAGCATCTTTTAATGCAAAAGCATACGCTTCTATTATTAAGCAAGTAGCAGAATCAAAATCAGCAAATACAGTAATCATAGATTCTAGTATTAATGGTTTTACGGTAGCTCCTTTAGTTGCTGTAGGTTTAGAGGCAGGATATGCATCTAATGTTGTTGCTTTGCCAGCAAGTGTTAGTCCGTTTGTTGTAAGAAGAAAAGCTTTTTCAAATAAAGGATTTAACAATACTGAAATCTCAACAGAGAAAAAAGTAGTAGGAGTAGCAAAGAATTCATACGGAGCTCACGAAAATTCGGTAAGCGGATCGACAGAGAGTTTTGATGCAACTTTGCCAGAGCTAGGAGTAAAATCAGAAAGTATTAATAAAGCTAGTGGTACAGTAACTATTGCTGATGCTGATATCGTGGTTTCTGCAGGTCGTGGAATGAAAGGGCCTGAGAACTGGGGAATGATTGAAGAGTTAGCAACTGTTTTAGGAGCTGCAACAGCATGTTCTAAACCAGTTTCTGATTTAGGATGGCGTCCTCATAGTGAACACGTAGGGCAAACTGGTAAGCCAGTAGCTTCAAATTTATATATTGCCATTGGTATTTCGGGTGCAATTCAGCACTTAGCTGGTATTAATGCATCAAAAGTAAAAGTGGTTATCAATACAGATCCAGAAGCTCCTTTCTTTAAAGCTGCAGATTACGGAATTGTTGGTGATGCTTTTGAAGTTGTACCGCAGTTAATAGAAAAATTAAAAGCTTTTAAACAAGCATAATTTTAGTGGGTAAATTTTCTTTTTATAGAAATTAGAGTTCAACTCATAATTTTTAGTAAATTGTGCCCACTTAAGAAGGCTGTCTAAATTTGAAGCGTAGAGCCTAAAATTAGACAGCTTTTTGTTATTTTATAATTGTACATGAGTTTAATAAAACTAACTATTAAAGGGATTTCGTATAGCCAAACTCAAAGTGGAGCTTATGCATTAGTGCTAAGTGAAATGGACGGTACAAGAACACTCCCTATTATTATTGGAGCATTCGAAGCACAATCTATAGCAATCGCTTTAGAGAAAGAAATTCGACCACCAAGACCACTTACACACGATTTATTTAAAACATTTTCTGATAAATTCTCTATCAAAGTAACTCAGGTTATTATTCATAAACTTGTTGATGGTGTTTTTTACTCTAGTTTAATTTGCGAGCGAGAAGGAGTTGAAGAAGTTATTGATACTCGTACTTCTGATGCAATTGCACTGGCAGTTCGTTTTCAAGCACCTATTTTTACTTATGAAAATATTTTAGATAAAGCAGGTGTTTACTTAAAGCTAGACGAAGAGTTAATTATAGAAGAAGATCTAGAATCTGACGAGATAGAATTCTCTTTAGAAGATGAGTTTGAAGAGGAAAAGGGATATACGCATTTATCATTACAAGAATTACACGAACAACTTAATGAAGCTGTAGTTAACGAAGATTATGAGTTAGCAGCAGAACTTCGCGACGAAATAAGCAAACGTTCTTAATAAAATATATAAAATGAAGAAATTATTTACTCTCATAATGCTTTGTGCATCAATACTAACTTTTGGTCAGAGCATAGAGAAAAAGTGGAGTTTTTCATCGATTACTACTACTGATGGTAATTCGGTAGTTGCCGTAAATCCATCAGATGTTTTAAACTTAACTAGAGGTGATTTTAATTATTCTATACTCGCTAAAGACAGTTTACAAGCAGCAGGAAATTATATTCATCAGAATAATTTATTAATTCTTAATCACAAACAACCTAATGATACAGTTCGTTATTATAATGTAGTTGAATTAACAGAAGAAGCATTAGTATTAGCAGAAAAAGATGTGTTATATAGTTTTACATCTAGCAATAACGCAGTGTTTATAGCAAATCAAGGTAAAGAAAAAACAGAGATGTCAGAAGCTATTATACCAAGTAGTGGATTTTCTACACAGAGTTTATGGCGTGGTGTTTTAGGAATGGTTTCTTTATTAATTATCGCATTTTTATTTAGTGCCAATAGAAAAGGGATTGATTGGAAAACGGTTGGTTTAGGATTGGCTTTTCAGTTGGTTATTGCCATAGGTGTTTTAAGAGTTCCTTTTGTTCAAACAGCTTTTGAAATAGTTGGAGGTTTATTTGTAAGCGTATTAGATTTTACACGAGCAGGAAGTGAATTTCTATTTAGTGGTTTGGTATCAGATATGAGTTCTTACGGATTCATTTTTGCCTTTCAAGTATTACCTACCATTATTTTCTTTTCGGCATTAACATCATTATTATTTTACCTTGGCTTAATTCAAAAAGTAGTAAAAGCGTTAGCATGGCTTTTATCTAAAGTGTTAAAAATATCAGGTGCAGAAAGTTTATCTGTTGCAGGAAATATATTTTTGGGTCAAACAGAAGCTCCTTTATTGATTAAGGCATATTTAGAAAAAATGAACCGATCAGAAATACTATTAGTAATGATCGGTGGTATGGCAACAGTAGCCGGAGCTGTTTTAGCAGCTTATATTGGGTTTTTGGGAGGTGAAGACGAAGGTTTACGATTATTGTATGCAAAGCATTTGTTGGCTGCGTCAGTAATGGCTGCACCCGGAGCCATAATTATATCTAAAATTTTGTATCCACAAACAGAAAAAGTAAATACAGAAGTTGAGGTTTCGTCTGATAAAATAGGTTCGAATATATTAGATGCTATTGCTAACGGAACAACAGAAGGTTTGCAATTAGCAATGAATGTAGCAGCAATGTTATTAGTTTTTATTGCTTTCATAGCTATGATAAATGGTGTTTTAGGTTGGGTAGGAGATGTCACATCACTAAACACTTGGATGGCGGCAAATACAAGTTATACTAAGTTTTCTTTAGAGGCAATTTTAGGATATGTTTTTGCTCCTTTAATGTGGTTGATTGGTGTTGCAAAAGAAGATATGGCTTTAATGGGGCAATTGTTAGGTATTAAATTAGCTGCAAGTGAATTTGTTGGGTATATTCAGTTAGCAGAACTTAAAAATATTGCAAACGCAACGCATTTAACGTATAATAAATCTATTATTATGGCAACTTATATGTTATGCGGATTTGCAAATTTTGCATCCATTGGTATTCAAATTGGTGGTATTGGGTCATTAGCACCAGGGCAACGTAAAACATTATCAGAATTTGGTATTAAGGCTTTAATTGGAGGAACAATAGCTTCTTTAATGTCTGCAACCATAGCCGGTATGATTATTGGGTAGTGGCGAGTCGCCACAGATAACTAAATAGTTAATAACTTATTAATATAATTTTAAAAGCTTCAGCATTAAATGTTGAAGCTTTTTTATTTTTACAGAAATCAAAAGTAGAAGATGAAGCAATATCTAGATTTAGTAAAACACGTTTTAGAAAACGGAAACGAGAAAGGTGATAGAACAGGAACAGGAACAAAAAGTGTTTTTGGTTATCAAATGCGTTTTGATTTAAGTGAAGGTTTTCCGATGGTAACTACAAAGAAGTTGCACTTAAAATCGATTATATATGAGTTGCTTTGGTTTATAAAAGGTGATACAAATATTAAGTATCTACAAGAAAACGGTGTTAAAATATGGAATTCTTGGGCTGATGAAAACGGCGATTTAGGACCTGTTTATGGTCATCAATGGCGTAATTGGAATAGTGATGAAATTGATCAATTAAAAGATGTTATTGAAACACTAAAAACGAATCCGAACAGTCGTAGAATGTTAGTTTCTGCATGGAATCCTTCTGTAATGCCTGATACTTCAAAATCATTTTCTGAAAACGTTGCTAACGATAAAGCAGCTTTACCACCGTGTCATGCATTTTTTCAGTTTTATGTAGCAGACGGAAAATTATCTTGCCAGTTATACCAACGAAGTGCTGATATATTTTTAGGTGTTCCGTTTAATATCGCTTCATATGCTTTATTTACAATGATGATTGCTCAGGTTTGTGGTTATGAAGCAGGAGAGTTTATTCATACTTTTGGAGATGCACATATCTACAGCAATCATATCGAACAATTAGAATTGCAATTGTCTCGAGAAACAAGGGCATTACCAAAAATGAAAATGAATCCTGAAATCAAAAACATTGAAGATTTTACTTTTGAAGATTTCGAATTAGTAGATTATAATCCGCATCCACATATTAAAGGTGCTGTAGCAGTATAATTTAACATTATTTTTTATAATTTCTTTAGTAGCTTTGTAATAGGAACCTAAAAAATATAGAAAATGACTACAAATGTTGATGTTTTAAAAGATGCTCTGTATGATAAAATAGCTGATATTAATGATGAAAAGGTTTTAGAAGCAATAGAAACTTTAGTTGATAATATAAAAACAGATGTTTTAGGCGGAGCTACTACAAGTAAAAGAGATTTAACAAGTTATATTAAAGAGTGGGCAAAGAGTGTCTAGCCATTTATTAAATACAATCTATGATTACAATAATTGCTGCAATAGCAAATAACAATGCTTTAGGAAAAGATAATGATTTAATTTGGCATTTGCCTGCGGATTTAAAACGATTTAAGAAAGTTACTTCGGGACATTATATTTTAATGGGGCGTAATACTTTCGAAAGTATTGGAAAACCATTACCTAATCGTACATCGGTTATTATAACTAGGAATAATGATTATTTTAAAGATGGATGTTTGGTCGCGAACTCAATTGAAGAGGCTATTGAATTATCAAAATCAGCTTCGGATGTTTTTATAATTGGAGGAGCCCAGGTTTATAAACAAGCCATCGAAAAAGGGTTGGTTGATCAATTAGATATTACGATTGTTCATCACGATTTTGAAGCAGATGTTTTTTTTCCAACCATTGATTTAGATGTTTGGGAAGAAATATCTAGAGAGGATTGCAAAGCAGATGAAAAAAATAAATACGATTACAGTTTCGTTTCTTACAAAAGAAAATAAACGGTTCTTAAATGTCAAGTCGAGCGCAGTCGAGACCGTATAAAATACTTCTCGACTGCGTTCGAAGAGACACGATAATTTATGTTATTCTGATTTTATTTCAGAACCTCAATTGATAAAAATATGTCAATACAACTTACTTCTATATCCAAAATTTACGGAACACAAAAAGCAGTCAATGATATTTCTTTTAAAGCAAGAAAAGGAGAAATAGTGGGGTTTTTAGGTCCAAACGGAGCAGGAAAATCTACCACTATGAAAATCTTAACCGGATTTATTCAGCCAAGTGAAGGAACTGTTTTTGTAAGCGGAATAAATGTTGTTAAAAACCCAATTGAAGCACAGAAAAAAATAGGTTATTTACCTGAACACAATCCATTGTATTTAGATATGTATGTGCGTGAGTATTTACAATTTCAAGCATCATTACATCAAGTTAAAAAAGAAGAAATAGAAACTGTTATTCAACAAGTTGGATTATCAGTTGAGGCACATAAAAAAATCAATAAACTGTCAAAAGGATATAGACAGCGAGTTGGTTTGGCAGCAGCAATTTTACACAATCCAGCAGTGTTAATTTTAGATGAACCAACCACAGGTTTAGATCCGAATCAATTAGTAGAAATTCGTGAGTTGATTAAAGAGCTTGGTAAGAATAAAACAGTTTTATTATCTACCCATATTATGCAAGAGGTAGAGGCGGTTTGCGATCGTGTAATTATTATAAATAAAGGGGAACTGGTTATTGATAAACCAATTTCTGAACTTAAAACAAGCAAGGAACAAACAATTAAAGTTACGTTTGATTATAAGTTAGAAGAACAATTTATACAGCGTTTACCAAATATTGTTTATTATAAAAATACGGTAGAAAATAACTGGATACTTACTTTTGAAACATCAGAAGATATGCGCCCAGTAATTTTTGATTTTGCGCAAGAAAATGGACTTAAAATTCTTGGTTTAAATACCGAAAATAAAAATTTAGAAAGCTTGTTTAGAGAATTGACTAATTAGAATAACTCCTATTATGGGAATCAAAAAGAACATAATTCTAGATAGAGTTGATAAAAAATCTATTTTAATTGATGTGTTTTCTTCAAGAGAAAAGAGTAATCAACCGATTGTTATTTTTTGTCATGGTTATAAAGGTTTTAAAGATTGGGGGGGTTGGAATTTAATGGCTGAATATTTAGCTAATGTAGGATTTTGTTTTGTTAAATTTAACTTCTCTCATAACGGAGGAACTATAGAAAATCCTATTGATTTTACAGATTTAGAAGCCTTCGGGAATAATAACTACACAAAAGAACTTGACGATTTAAATGATGTGTTAGATTGGGCGGCTTCTTATTTTAAAGACAGTGAAAGTTTTAATACAAGCGATATTAATTTAATAGGTCATAGTAGAGGCGGCGGCATTGCAATAATAAAAGCATCAGAAGATAATAGAATTACAAAACTTATTACATTAGCAAGTGTTAGTGATTTAGGCAAACGGACTGCTACTGTTGGTAACTTAAAAGAATGGAAAGAATCTGGTGTTAAATATGTTGTAAATGGAAGAACGAAACAACAAATGCCACATTATTATCAGTTTTATACTGATTTTAAAGATAATGAAAAACGCCTTAATATCAAATCTGCTGAAGAACAATTAAAGATTCCGCATTTAATTATCCATGGAGATAATGACACTTCAATCTCTATTAATGAAGCAAAAGAACTGCATGAATGGAATCCTAAAAGTAAACTACAAGTTATTGAAGGAGCAGATCATGTTTTTAATGTAAAACATCCTTGGAATGAAACTCAGTTATCTGCTGAATTAGAAAAAGTGAGTGAAATTATTTTACACTTCTTAGAGAAATAACTAATTAGAATAATTAGCTCGAAACCATACTTTTTTCCAAACTCTTTTTAATATTAAAAAGACAATACTTTCGGTATAGGTGTCAATATTTGATGCTTCTTTTTTATAAGTCATTGTTTCAGGAATATCAACAATGTATAAAAGATTTTTATAGCTGTTTAAATCCGCCAGAATTAAATGCTTTATTACTTTTGTTAACTCGTCCTTTAATGTAGTTGGTGTGCTGTTTTTAGTTAAATTAATTGCTAAATTGGCTAAGCTAAAATCTTTATTTAACTGAGTAATTAAATTTGCATACAGTTTTTCATTAACTGCCTTTACTAATAAAGCATCACTGTTAAGATGTTTAGAAAGCATTTTTAATTCAATTTATAATTAATATGTTGCTCATCCAATAACTTTAAAAATTCATTAGAAATTTTAATTTTAGTATTTCTGCTTGGTAAATTCAGCTCTATTTTTTCTTCGGTATCCCAAATAGTAAAATGTAAATTCTGAGTTCCTCTATTAGTTGCAAATAAATGCTGTAAATCTTTAATTCTGTTTTCTTTTACATCTTGTAAAGGCATCTTTATGGTTATTTTTTTACACATTTTATCCATAATATCATGAAGTAGTAAAAACTCGTTAAAGCTAACTCTTGGTTCTCCTTTTACACCTTCTTTATTTGTCCAACCTGGTTTTACCATTGTTTTTACAAATAAGAAAGAATTAGGAACCAAAAAGTGTTTAAACCTAAGGTATTCTTCACCAAAAATTCTAAACTCGAAATTCTCACTATAATCCTCAATAAAAAAAGTAGCCCAACCTTTTCCTGCTTTTGATATGCGATGCTGTACATCGGTTACGATGCCACCAAAAGACAATGCCATGCCTTCGTATTTAGGTAAATCATTGTAATGAGATAGTGCAGCGTTACAAAACTTCAGTTCGTTTTTAAAATCATCTAACGGATGCGCAGAAATATAAATACCTACTACTTCTTTCTCTCTTCCTAATAGCTCCATGGTTCCCCAAGTATCACAAGTAGGAATAATTGGTTCGGGCATTTCTTCTTCAGAGGCTCCACCAAATAAAGAAACCTGAGAAGAATTCTGATTCTCTTGATACTTATTACCAAAACGTAATGCTTTTTCTATAAATTTTTGATTCTTTTCATCCTTCACAAAATATTGTGCTCTGTGTGTATTTGTAAAAGAATCGAAACCGCCAGCTAAAATTAAACCTTCAAATGCTTTTTTATTTGCCACCCGTAAATCAACTCGTTTAGCAAGATCAAAAACAGAAGAAAAATGACCATTCTCTTCACGTTCATTAATAATTGCCTTTACGGCAAGACCACCAACACCTTTAATTGCAGCCATTCCAAAACGGATTGCTCCTTCTTTATTTACCGAGAATTTAGAAAAAGATTCATTTACATCAGGGCCTAAAACGGTAATTCCGGCACGTTTACATTCTTCCATAAAAAATGAAACCGATTTGATATCGTTCATATTGTTAGAAAGAACCGCAGCCATATATTCAGCTGGGTAATGGGCTTTTAAATAGGCAGTTTGATAAGCGATCCAAGCATAACAAGTAGAGTGCGATTTGTTAAAAGCATAAGAAGCAAAGGCTTCCCAGTCTGTCCAAATTTTTTCTAATTTTTTCTCGTCATGTCCATTTGCAATTGCTTGTTTTACAAACTTTGGTTTCATTTTATCAAGAACCGCAATTTGTTTTTTACCCATTGCCTTACGTAAAACATCGGCTTCACCTTTGGTAAAATCGGCTAATTTTTGCGATAATAACATTACCTGCTCTTGGTATACGGTAATTCCGTAGGTTTCAGCTAGGTATTCTTCCATGGCAGGTAAATCGTACTCAATTTCTTCATCTCCGTGTTTTCTTCGGATAAAAGAAGGGATATATTCCATCGGTCCTGGACGATACAAGGCATTCATGGCAATTAAATCTTCAAAAACGGTAGGTTTTAAAGATCTCATGTGTTTTTGCATTCCTGGAGATTCATATTGAAAAATACCAACAGTTTCTCCTCTTTGGAAAAGTTCATAGGTTTTTACATCATCTAACGGAAAGGTCTCAGGGTCTAAAAGAACATCGTGTCGTGCTTTTACAATTTTAACGGTATCCTTAATCAAGGTTAACGTTTTTAATCCCAAGAAATCCATTTTTAGTAAACCAGCATCTTCAACAACCGAGTTGTCGAACTGAGTTACATACATGTCGGAATCTTTGGCAAGTGCAACAGGTACGAATTTGGTAATATCATCTGGAGTAATAATTACACCACAGGCGTGAATACCAGTGTTACGAACAGAACCTTCTAAAATCCGAGCTTTATTAATGGTCTCTGCCATTAAATCATTTCCATTAGAAAGTCTTTTTAGTTCGTTTACTAATTCTATTTCTTCAGCACGAAGTTTTTCCTTTAAGGTCTTGTCATCCAAAGAGAATATTTTCTTTAGCTTCATTCCAGGAATCAACTTGGCAATTCTATCAGCTTCAAAAAGCGGTAAATCTAATACGCGAGCAGTATCTCTAATAGAAGATTTTGCAGCCATAGTACCATATGTGATAATTTGTGCTACCTGATTTGCACCGTATTTATCGATTACATAATCCATTACACGACCACGCCCTTCATCATCAAAATCAATATCGATATCGGGCATTGATACACGTTCGGGATTTAAGAAACGCTCAAAAAGTAAATCGTATTTAATAGGGTCTATATTGGTAATCCATAAACAATAGGCAACTACAGATCCAGCGGCAGAACCACGTCCTGGCCCTACAGAAACATCCATGTTTCTCGCTTCGCGGATAAAATCTTCAACAATTAAGAAGTAACCAGGATATCCAGTTTTTTCAATTACTTCCAACTCAAAATCTAAACGTTCACGAATACTATCAGTTATTTCGCCATATCGTTTTTTTGCACCTTCGTATGTTAAATGGCGTAAGAAATTATTCTCACCTCGTTTACCTCCGTCTTCATTATCTTTTTCATCTTTAAATTCGTCAGCAATATCAAAAGCAGGTAATAAAACATCACGAGCTAAAGTATAAGGTTCTATTTTATCTACAATTTCCTGAATATTAATGATGGCTTCAGGAAGATCTGCAAATAAAGTTTTCATCTCTTCAGATGATTTAAAGTAGTACTCGTCGTTTGGTAAACCATAACGATAACCACGACCTCTACCTTTAGGTGTTGCTTGTTTTTCACCGTCTTTTACACAAAGTAAAATATCATGCGCATTGGCATCTTCTTTGATTAAATAAAATGTGTTGTTAGATGCAACTGTTTTTACGTTATGCTTTTTAGAAAACTTTAAGAGTGTTTCATTAACAACTTTTTCATCTTCTTGATTATGGCGCATCAATTCGATGTACAAATCATCACCGAATTGTTCTTTCCACCAAATTAATGCTTCTTCAGCTTGCGCTTCACCAACATTTAATATTTTACTTGGCACTTCACCGTACAAACTACCAGTAAGTACAATAATATCTTCTTTATATTGTGCTACTACTTTTTTATCAATTCTAGGGATGTAATAAAAACCATCAACAAAAGCAATAGACGACATTTTTGCTAAGTTGTGATATCCTTTTTTATTTTTAGCTAACAAAACAACTTGGTAACCGTTGTCTTTCTGACTTTTATTAGTGTGATCGTTACAAATATTAAATTCACAACCAACAATTGGTTTTAAAGGTTTTTGAGTAGGTTCTTCTCCTTTTTCTATAGCTTCAATATTAGCCGAATCAACAGCTTTGTTATGATTTAAAACTGCTTGTACGAAATGAAAAGCAGCCATCATATTACCTGTATCGGTCATTGCTACTGCCGACATGTTATCTTTTGCAGCAGCTTTTACAATATTACCAATTTGTATGGTAGATTGTAAAACAGAATATTGTGTATGATTATGAAGGTGTGCGAACTGACTATCTTTTAACTCAGCTAAACCTTCATTAGTACTTATTGTTGTTGTATCTCCTTTTGCTTTTTCTTTTCTAGCGCGAATTTTTTCACTTTCTCTTTTAAGATTTAAGTGATTTAGTCCGATTATTTGAGTAACACTTGGGTTGTTTTGAGTGTAGCGATCAAAAAAATCGTCTGTAACCTGAAGTTGTTCTTTGGTAAACTGACGTAAACGAATTAATTCTAAAAAACATCTAGTTGTTGCTTCTACATCGGCAGTTGCGTTGTGCGCATCTCCAAAACCGTCTCCAAATAAATGCTGGTGTAATTCGGTTAATGTTGGTAATTTAAATTTACCACCACGACCACCAGGAATCTGACACATTTTTGCTGTATGCTCTGTACATGTATCTAATATTGGTAGTTTTGTTAAGTTGTTATCAACACCTAAACGATGGAATTCACAGCCCATAATATTAATATCGAAAGCAAGATTTTGCCCAACTATAAATTTTGTTTTACTTAAAGCTTCATTAAATAACGCTAAACCTTCAGAAAGTTCAATTCCTTGCTCCTGCGCTAAATCGGTAGAGATACCATGAATTCTTTCTGCATCATACGGAATATTAAATCCGTCTGGTTTAATTAAAAAATCGTTATGCTCAACTAAATTACCTAATTCATCATGTAATTGCCACGCGATTTGAGTAGCTCTAGGCCAATTATTAGTGTCAGTAATAGGCGCATTCCAACTTTTAGGTAGTCCGGTAGTTTCAGTATCAAAAATTAAATACATCTAGAGTGTTTTATTGAAGCGTTTAGGTATAAGTAAAGTGTAAAAATACGAAGAATTTGTGTTGTTTTTAGTAGAAGTTATTAACGAGTTTGTAACGTGATATTGAGTTTTATAGTCAATAAATACACATAATCTATTGTTACGTAGATGTTAAGTTTTAGTTTTATTGATATAAAATTAATTAAGAATCGAATTATAGAAGTATCTTTGCACTTTATTAAATATAATATTTTTTTACAATGAAAGAAGGAACAGTAAAGTTCTTTAATGAATCTAAAGGTTTTGGATTTATTACTGAGTCAGGATCAAACACAGAGTATTTTGTAC
Organism: Tenacibaculum sp. AHE14PA; assembly: GCF_019278465.1. Lineage (GTDB taxonomy): Bacteria > Bacteroidota > Bacteroidia > Flavobacteriales > Flavobacteriaceae > Polaribacter > Polaribacter bernardetii. Next base: position 2,675,498 of record NZ_CP058983.1, read on the forward strand.
ATGTATCAGGTTTAATCGATGAGATTAGAGAAGGAGATACAGTAGAGTATGATCTTAAAGAAGGAAAAAAAGGTTTAAACGCAGTTGACGTTAGAGTATTATAATACCTAAACTCACCAAAATTTTCTTAAGAGCTTGTTTTTCAGGCTCTTTTTTATTGCAATAATGTTACGTTTTTAATTTTTAATAAAAAAAAAGCTATACATTTGCGCACACTTATCACGAGATGATAAGATTTGTTAATAATCAAGGTCGCGTACCTTAAAAATTAAAAATTATGCCTGTAAAAATTAGATTACAAAGACACGGTAAAAAAGGAAAACCTTTTTACTGGGTAGTAGCTGCTGATTCAAGATCAAAAAGAGATGGTCGTTATTTAGAAAAAATCGGAACGTACAACCCTAACACGAACCCAGCAGTAATTGACTTAGATGTTGATACAGCTGTAGAATGGTTACAAAAAGGTGCTCAACCAACGGATACTGCAAGAAACATTTTATCTTATAAAGGTGTTTTATTAAAGAATCATTTAGCTGGTGGAGTTAAAAAAGGAGCTTTAACACAAGAACAAGCAGATGCTAAATTTGCAGCTTGGTTAGAGGAAAAAACTGGTTTAGTAGCTGGTAAAGTTGATGGTTTAGCAAAGGCTGATGCTGATGCAAAAGCAAAAGCTTTAGAAGCTGAAAAAGCTGTAAACGCTGCACGTATTGCTGCTAATACACCTGCTGCACCTGTTGCGGATAGTGAAGAAGTAGCTGCAGATAACGGAGCAGATAGCGAAGAATAAAAAACTGTACTATAATGATGATGCAAAAAGAAGAGTGTTTTTATCTTGGCAAAATCGTTAAAAAACATAGTTTTAAGGGTGAAGTGGTTATTAAGTTAGACACTGATGAACCCGATCTTTACGAAAATTTGGAATCAGTTTTTGTCGATTTAGGCAATAATCTGGTTCCTTTTTTTATTGAAAAATCTTCGTTAAGTAAAAGCACTATGTTTCGTGTAAAATTTGAAGATGTAGATACCGAGCAAGATGCTGATGCTATTATGCGAGCAGGAATTTATTTGCCTTTAAATTTACTGCCAAAACTTACTGGAAATAAATTTTATTACCATGAAGTTATAGGTTTTACGATTATTGATAAAAATTACGGAGAGGTAGGTACATTAGCATATATAAATGATAAAGCAGCGCAACCTCTTTTTGAAATTGAAAACGGTGATACCGAGATTTTTATACCTATGATTGACGACTTTATTAAAAAAGTAGATCGAGAGAATAAAACAATTGAAGTAGAAACGCCAAAAGGATTAATCGAATTGTATTTAGAAGATTAACCTTTTCTTTTAAGAAAAATATTAAAAAAAGCCTAGAAAATTTAATCTTCTAGGCTTTTTTTGTTTTACTGAAGGATAAAATTACTTTTTAACTATTATAAAAGCTTGAAGAAAAATAAAAATGTATTTTTACAGACATTAATTTATAGAGTAAAAAAATGAGTTTATTAGAAGAATTACAAGATAGAAGTGGAAATCAATGTGAGTTATGCGCTTCAAAAGATAATTTATCAATTTATGAAGTTAAACCAATGGCTATTGGTGGTGTTGATGGTAGCTTATTAGCTTGTGATACTTGTGTTGAGCAAATTGAAGATGCTGAAAAAACAGAAGCAAATCATTGGCGTTGTTTAAATGATAGTATGTGGAGTGAGTTTAGAGCCGTAAAGGTTATTGCTTGGAGAATGTTATCTAGACTTCGTAAAGAAGGTTGGCCTCAGGATTTGTTAGATATGTTGTATTTAGAAGATGATGATTTACGTTATGCTAAAGAAAGTGGAGATCATTTAGATGAAAGTGAAAAAATAATTCACAGAGATGCAAACGGAGTAATTTTACAAGCAGGAGATTCTGTAGTATTAATTAAAGATTTAAAAGTAAAAGGTTCTAGTATAGTTGCCAAACAAGGTACTGCTGTTCGTAGAATTTCTTTAGATCATGAAAACGCAAATTATATTGAAGGTAAAGTAGGGCCAACTCAAATCGTTATTATTACCGATTACGTTAAGAAAATGGCTGAGAAGGAGTAAGAATCGAACGATGAGATTCTGAAGCAAGTTTAGAATAGCATTAAAAAATAGGTAATAAAAAAGGGAACGTTTTAAACGTTCCCTTTTTTAATTCTTATTTTTCAGTATTGTAAAATACTTTATAATATTTCATTTTTTTCTCTTCATCATAACCTTGTTCTAGATATTCTGAAGAAGCATCAGGTGCGTCTACATCAATTTTAATTAGAATATTTGTATCGAGTTTAAATTCTGTTTTAAACTTACTTTTTTCTTTTTTTAATACCGCATCCGAAACTTCAAAATTATTACGAATTAAAACATCATTCAAACCTTCAAAATGTTTTTTGTAGTCTTCAAACATACCTTTATGTTTCTCGTCTTCAAAAATTTCTTCTTTAAAACCATGATAATCTACGTTTTCATGCTCTTTAAAATAATCAACCGTATTGGCTAAGAAATTGCTTTGTTCATGTTTTCCGAATTCAGGTTTTATAATTTCTTCAGAAAAATCTTTACACATTTCTAAATAATTCTGAGTATGTAAATTACGATCATCTGCAAATTTTGCATTTAAGAAATTTTTAATCCAATATTGCGCATCATAATTATTGTTGTCTACGGATAAAATTACGGTTCCTTCAGTATCCGAAGAATTTATGATTAAACATCCTTTGTCTAATTTTTTAGTTGAAATTCCTTTCTGAACAACCACATCAAAACTATCATCATCTAAATATGTTTGTAAAAAATCTACTTTGCTTTCAATTTTAAAAACACCAACAGCTTCAGTTAAGATGTCTTTATATTCGATGCCTTCGAAATAAACCACCAAAACATCACCTGTTTTTATATTGGCAGAATTTGATTGTTCGTATAAGTGATTTACAATGTTTTTAGAATGCTCTATGAACGTGTTTTCATCTTCAAAAATATCAGAAGTGTATTTGTTAATTTCGTTTAAACGAACATCAGCATGATGGTTAAAACGATAACTTTGTGTTACTGTACCAAAGTTTTTTAATAAAAAAGGCATCAATAATTCGTAGCTTTCCTCATCGAAACGAACTAAGCTTTCTGAAAAAGCATTTTGGCCACTATTGTATTTATTAGCAACTTTATGAATAATACATTTGCTAATTTCTGCACGCGTTCTTTTAATCATCTTCTAAAATATTGGAAGACAAAAATAGAGAAACTAAAGTTTTAATTTAAATTGTTCGGGAAGTAATTTAAAAGTCATTCTGTGATAAGGAGTTGCACCAAATTCACGAATTGCGTTTCGATGTTCTTTTGTTGGGTAGCCTTTATTTTTTCGCCAATTATATTGCGGATATTCTTGATGAATTTTTTCCATATATTCATCTCTATATGTTTTTGCTAATACAGATGCTGCTGCAATACTCATAAATTTAGCATCACCTTTTACAATTGTTTCGTGCGGAATTTCTTTATAAGGTTTAAATTTATTACCATCAACAATAATAAATGCAGGTTGTGGAGAAAGTTGTTCTATAGAGCGTTGCATACCAGTTATAGATGCTTGTAAAACATTTATCTCATCTACTTCTTTATGATCTACAAAAGCAACGCCAAAGGCTAAGGCATGTTCTTCGATATAGGGGCGTAATTCACGACGCTTTTTTTCTGAAACTTGCTTAGAATCATTCAGTAATTCATGATGAAAATTTTCAGGTAAAATAACGGCTGCTGCAACCACAGGCCCAGATAGGCAACCTCTACCAGCTTCATCTGTTCCTGCCTCTAAAATATGTCCGCTATAATTTAATTTCAACATATTACAAATTAACAGTTTTCAAAGAAATTATTCACAATTTTTGTCGTTTAATTATTTTACTTTTGTCATTATGAAGAAATTTTTTATAATCATTATTTTATTAGTGTTAAGCGCTCAAATGTATTCTCAGAAAAGAGACCTTCCGAGAGGTTTAAATGTAGGGAATAGAGGTGGTTTTAATCAGAGCAATGATTCTATATATGAAGGAGAGGTTAACGTAAAACTTAGCGGTAAAACAAAGTATACCGATTATAAGATAATCTCTTTTAAAAACGATACTACAATTGTAGATACTACGTTAACGTTAAAAAAGCATTATAAGTTTAATTTTTTAAGAAAGGATAATTTCGAGTTATTACCCTTTCATAACCAAGGACAAACATTTAATAATTTAGGATATAATTTTAAAGGTATTTCTCAGTTCCCTGATATTGGTTTTCGAGCAAAACAGTTTAATTATTTCGAAAAAGAAGATGTAGATTATTACCATGTGCCAACACCAACAACCGAAGTTTTATATAGAACAGGATTAGAGCAAGGGCAAGTTTTAGATATTTTATTTACCACAAATTTTTCAAAACGATTTAATGTAGGCTTGTCCTACAAAGGTATTCGTTCGTTAGGTGCTTACAGGCGCGCATTATCAAGTTCAGGTAATTTTAGAATGAGTTTTAAATATGAAACTCCTAAAGGACAATATGCTATAAAAGGTCAGGCAGTTAATCAAGATTTTTTTAATCAAGAAAACGGAGGTTTAACAGCTACTTCTTTAGAGGCTTTCTTAAACGACGATCCTAACTTTAGTGGCAATAGAGGTAGATTAGATGTGAATTTAAATGATGCCGAAAATACACTAGAAGGAAAACGTTTGTATTTTGAACATACCTTTAAGCTACTATCAGCAAAAGATAGCTTACATGAAAATGATTTTTCGAATTTAAAAATAGGACATTCTTTTACAAGAGATTCTAAATACTATCGTTTCAACCAGTCAACTGCAACACCATCTTATTTTGGTGACGCAAACACATCAGGAAGCATAAATGATAAAGCCAGTTATTTACTTTACAATAATGAAGTTTTTTTAGATTTTAATTCTAAATATATATTGGGGAAGTTCCGCGTAAAAACAGGATATACCTCGTATAGTTATGGGTATGAAAACCTACAGAATAATTTAGTTGGAATTACTAAGAATAAGTTAATAGGAAAAGCAGTTTCTTTTGGTGCAAATTGGAACGGAAAAATAAAAAACTTTTATATAAATGCCTCTGGTAATTTAACACCAGGTAGCGCAAGACTTTCTGGAAACGATTTAAAAGCTGAAGCCTTTTATAAAAAGGATAGTTTATTTACGATAAAAGCGCATTTAGAAATAAGTAACAAATTACCAAACTTTAACTTTTTACTGCACCAAAGTAGTTATAACGACTATAATTGGGAAAACGATTTTGCTGCTGTAGGAACAAGAACATTAGGCGGTGTGTTTGAATCTAAATGGGGAAATGCATCTGTAGATATTACAAATATTGATAATTACACTTATTTTGATGAAACAAGTTCTCCGCAACAATTTTCGGGGAGTGTTAATTATTTAAAAGCAAAAGTAGCCAAAGAATTTACTTTCGGAAAATTTGCTTTGGATAACACAGTAATGTATCAAAAAGTAGCAAATGGTAATGATGTATTTAGAGTTCCGGAAATTGTAACAAGAAATACCTTGTATTATTCTGATAGTTGGTTTAAAGGAGATCCTTTATATGTGCAAATAGGAACTACGTTAAATTATTTTTCAGAATACAAAGCCAATACTTATAATCCGTTATTAGCTGAATTCAGGCTGCAAAATGATACTGAAATAGGTTATCCTACGGTTGATGTGTTTTTTAACGCAAGAGTGCGTAGAACACGTATTTACTTTAAGGCAGACAATGTGAGTTCTTTTTTCTTAAAAAAGAATTATTTATCTGATTCTAACAACCCATACAGAGATTTTGTAATCCGTTTTGGAATTGTTTGGAATTGGTTTATATAATTAAATAAGAACTATTACGTATGTTGTTTATTTTGATTTTTCTTATACTCTCATTAACATTCAGTTTTTTGAGTATTTTTTTTCTGGCAAGATGGAAAGAGTTATTCTCTTTTATTTCATGTAATATCGTAATTCTATTTTTTTACACACTATTAATTTATTTTAGAGAAAGTGATAAAATAGAATTTGGATTTTATTTTAAGATATTATTGTTAATAACGCTCCATTCATTTTTGATTTTTCTTTTCGCTATTTATAAATATCATATAATATCTAAAAAATGAAAAATCAATTAAAAAATAATTGGAAACTATTTTTAATAGCTAGTTTAACCTTAGGATTGGCTCCTTTTAATCCGCCACATATTGTTGGTAAACTAAAATGGATTTTAGGAGGAAATGCTTTTTCAGGTGAACAAGCAATGCAATTTAAGGATTGGTTTGATGTTTTATTACACGGATTACCTTGGTTGCTTTTAACAGTATCTATGCTATTAAATCTTTCTGCATTATTGGTAAAAACCGATTCGGAATAGAACTCTCCTTTTTGTCAATTATAACAAAGCCTTGACTTTTATAAAAGTCCACCGCATTTGGATCGGCTAATAAAGTTAGTTTGTTTACTTTTAGGTTACGCGCTTTTGTAAAAGCGTGTAATAATAAATTTTTACCAATTCCTTTTCCAATAAATTCAGGAAGAATAAACAGCATTTCTAGTTCAATTTTATTTTCTATGGGTTGGTTTAAAATGTAAAAGCCTGCAATTTTATCCTTTTGAAGAAATTTATAAACAAATACATCTTCAATCATTTTAGATGTAACAGTTAAATCACTTCGCCAACTTTCTATTAATTCGTTAGAATAGCCCCAATGCGCTTTAGAGGTTAAAGCAATATTGGTTAATAAATTCCTATCGTTTATGGTGGCTTTTTGTATCATATAAAAAAAATTCCGTCATTCTGAACAAAGTGACGGAATCTATAAAATATAGTTTTTTGATTGTAAGATTACTTCGGAATAAAAATTCTTCGTAATAACGTATTTATTTTTTAGCGATTTGTCTGATTTTAATTCTAAAAGCAGCAAACAACAACGTCATAAACGGACTTAAGTAATTAAATATGGCGTATAAAGCATACTCGCCAACACCAACACCTAAAACACCAGCTTGGTAAGCACCACAGGTGTTCCACGGAATTAATACCGAAGTTACGGTTCCTGAATCTTCTAAGGTTCTACTTAAATTCTCAGGCGCTAAACCTTTGTCTTCATAAGCTTGTTTAAACATTTTACCAGGAATTACTATCGCTAAATATTGATCTGAAGCAATAATATTTAACCCTAAACAGCTAATAACGGTACTTGCAAATAATCCGAATACAGAAGTTGCTATTGCTAATAATTCTTTTGTAAGTTTTGCTAAGGCACCAATAGCATCCATAACTCCACCAAAAACCATAGCACATATAATCAATAAGATGGTCCATAGCATTCCAACAACACCACCTGCGCTAAATAATTCGGTTAACTTTTCATTATCCGTTTGTACTTGAGTATCTGTTATAACAGCATTTAAAACGGATTGATATCTAGATTCAGATAAAGCATCTAACACATCACCTTGAAAAATAAAAGCAAAAACAGCAGCTAAAACAACTCCAGTACCTAAGGCAACTAATGGTTTTGTTTTTAATAAAATCATGGCAATAACTACTGCTGGAACAATAAATAATACCGGTGAAATATGAAACGTATTTTTAATACTCGCTAATAAATTACTTATATCTGTACTTCCTGTAGTATCAATTGTTGCACTTAATATAGCAAAAACAATAAGTGTAATTGTAATTGTTGGCACTGTGGTATATGCCATATATTTAATATGTGTAAATAAATCGGTGCCAGCCATAGCAGGAGCTAAATTTGTAGTGTCAGAAAGAGGCGACATTTTATCGCCAAAATAAGCTCCAGAAATTACAGCACCAGCAATCATTCCTGTCGGAATTCCTAATGCACTACCAATTCCTACCAATGCAATACCTACCGTTGCTGAGGTGGTCCAAGAACTTCCTGTAGCTACCGATATAATTGCTGCAATTATTACCGATGCAGGTAAAAATATTTCAGGACTTAATACTTGTAATCCGTAATATACCATGGCAGGTATAATTCCACTTACCAACCAAGTTCCTGCTAAAGCTCCAACTAAAAACAAAATCATAATAGGAACGAAAACACTTTTCCAGTTTTCTAAAACTTCAGAAACCATTTTTTTAAGTGATACTTTATTGTAAAACCCAACACCAGCAGCAACTAAGCCTCCTATTAATAAAATATATTGATTAGAATAATCTCCTAACCAAGCGCCGTCTGCATAAAAAATATTATACGCCAATAAACTCATTAAAATGATTACAGGAATTAAAGCTTCCCAAATATTTAATTCTTTATTATCAATAATTTTTTGGCTATCTATATTAATTTCAGATAAGTTTTTATCGTCTTGCATTGTATCTTTTTTTTCGGTTTGTAATGTTACGATTTTGTATAGAATTATACAAGTAGAATTCGTTTACTACATTTGCTTTTATGGATTCATTAACTCAAATTGTTTTAGGTGCTGCTTGTGGCGAATTAGTGCTTGGTAAAAAGATTGGAAATAAAGCATTGTTATTCGGAGCCATTGGTGGTACAATCCCCGATTTAGATGTGTTTATTGGCGGATGGTTGTATAGTAATGAAATTGATGCGATGGCTTTTCACCGAGGGTTTATGCATTCCATTTTATTTGCTGTGTTTAGTTCTTTTCTCTTCGGATGGATCACTTTTAAATTATACAATAAAGGTAAACGTAGCGAGACAACGACATTAAAAAATTGGATTTGGCTTTATTTTTTAGCAATTTTCACGCATCCTCTTTTAGATAGTTTTACACCTTACGGTACACAATTGTTTTTACCTTTTTCTGATTATAGAGTTGCATTTAATAATATTTCGGTGGTAGATCCTTTATACACATTGCCGTTTTTAATATGTTTAGTTGTTGCGATGTTTTATAATCGAAAAAGAACAAGAAGAGCAGCCTGGGTAAAAACAGGTGTTTATATTAGTTCGGCTTATATGTTATTTACTTTAGGGAATAAGATTTATATAAATAGGGTGTTTAAAAAATCATTTGATGAAGCAGGTATTTCTTATAGCAGATTTTCTACACAACCAACAATATTTAATAATGTTTTGTGGTACGGAGTTGCAGAAACAGAGAAGAATTATAAAATAGGATTCTATTCTTTATTAGACACCAAAGTAAAAGTAGACACAATGCTAACGATTCCTAAAAACAGAAAATTGTTAGATGTAAATCATCCAGATATAAAAACCCTAACTTGGTTTAGTAATGGTTATTACAATTTAGTGCCAATAGATTCTTCAGAAAACGTACAATATTTAGATTTACGCTATCCGTTATTAAATCCTAAAGACTTTACAACATCAGTATTTAAGTTTGAATTAAAAAAAGATGGAAATCGCTGGGATATGGTTCCGTTTTCAGGAAATCCACCTTCTAAAAAAGACTTAAACGAGTTTTTAAAACGATTTAAGGGAATTTAAAGCGCTCTAAAAATATCTAATAATATTGGTTTTAATCCGCTAAAGAAAAATTCTACAGCAATAACCATAACAATTAATCCCATTAAACGCATCATTACATTAATACCTGTTTGACCAAGTATTTTAATGATTTTAGAAGAACTGTATAATATAAAATAGGTTAGTAAAATAACAGTAAAAGCAGCGAAGATTAACGCTATTTTCATTTCAAAAGTATGAGCATCTTCCATCATCACAATTGCATTTGTTAATGCCCCAGGACCACAAATCATAGGTATAGCAAGGGGTGTTACAGAAATATCATCTACATAGGTTTTTATTTCAGACTCTTTTAATTTCACTTTTCCTAAACGAGCTTGTAGCATATCCATTCCCATTAAAAAGAAAATTACACCACCAACAACTCTAAAACTATTTACTGAAATACCAAAAAAGTTAAATAAAACCTGACCCGAAAAGGCAAAAATCACAATTGTTATAAAACTAACAACAGCTGCTTTTTGAGCAGTTTTTGTTCTATGGCTCTGATCTAAATCAGCAGTCATAGTCATAAAAATAGGCATGGTTCCAAAAGGATTTATCAACGTAAAAAAAGACGTAAATGATAAAATACCAAAAGCGATTACTTCATTCATAATTAAAAATAGTGTGTAAATTTTCTTTAGGTTATGAGCTTTATCATTTTAAAATTCATAACATGTTATTTAAATTGCAAAACACTCGTTTTTTTGTTTTTAAAGAAAGATAAAAGTTGAATTATAGATTATTTTACTATAAAATATGGTTATATTAGTTTTTAAAATTAAATTTATATAGTTATTCTTTAAAATACCAATATATTATTCAGATGAAATTAGACGCAATAGATAAAAAACTTTTAGTTTTACTTCAAAAAGACAGTAAACAGACTACAAAACAGCTGTCTTTGTTCTTAGGTTTGTCGGTTACGGCTGTTTATGAACGCATAAAAAAGTTAGAAAGAGAAGGGGTAATTACACAATACGTAGCAATAGTAGATAAAGAAAAAATCGAGAAATCGTTTTTAGCGTTCTGTCACTTAAAGTTAGAGAAGCATGCAAAAGAAAATATTATTGTTTTTGAAAAGGAAATCACCAAATTAGAAGAAGTAACTGAGTGTTTTCACGTGAGTGGTAATTACGATTATATCTTAAAAATATATGTAAAAGATATGAACGAATATCGCGATTTTATGGTTAATAAATTAACCGCATTAAAACATATAGAGAGTACTTATAGTACTTTTGCTATAGGTAAAGTTAAGAGCTCTAAAGCAATAATTTTATAAAAAAAAAGAGCAATTAATTGCTCTTTTTTTTATAAAATCACTCTACTATTAATTCTTATTTTTTAATTAAAACGATTTTTTCGGTTTGTTTACTTACTAAATCTTTATAAAAGCGTTGTAAACTGTTATAATGTTCAGGAGTAATTATGTTTGAATTAATTTGCATAATAGATGAAAGTTTAATTTTGTTTTGTTGAATAGTAATTTGAAACTTAAATATTCCTAAATTATCTGGCAGACCTATTGCTATATTTTCTGGATAAGATTCAATTGAATATGTTTGAGGTATTGTAATTGAAACAGAAAAATTATCTTGCCAAGGCATAATATAATCTACAGGAAAATTTCTTTCTTTAGATTTAAAAGGATTATTAGTTGTAGCTAAGAAAAACATCGGGTGAAAATATAATTTACCGTTTATATTTTCAATAAAATCTTCACTGGTAAACTTAAAACTTCTAATTACAGGTTTAAGTAATTTTTTTTCATTTAACAACTTATAATCGTTAATTTCAATAGAGTACTTTTCTTCAAGAGAAGCTTTAACTTCAGATTCTTTTTTCTGACTATTTTTTTTCCTAAAATACATTGCTGAATGACCTGATAATGTTTTTCTCATCATTCCATTAACCTCTCCTAAATTATTGATTTTTATGTGTAATATATTATTTTCTTTCGAAAAATAACGAGGTGTTAGACTAACTTCCTTTGAACTTCCATCTTTAAAAACTTCTCTACCAAGCCAATTTAGAGCTCTATGTGGTAATGTATTTGGCATAGAGTATGTTTCTGTTGCATCTAGTAAAATAAACTTTCCGTCATTGAAATTAACTTTAGAAATGACATAGTTTAAGCCTTCTATTGTTGGGAATAATGGAATTCCGTTGTTTTTACTACTTATCAATACAGGGTTTGCATTTAGATTTGCACTACGTAGCATTGCGGTTAGCATTAGGTTTATATCTGCTGTATTTCCTACGCCTTCTTTAAATGCTTTTTTTACACCTAAATCCGTGTATTTACCATAATAACCATTCCATTTTACCTTAGCTTTTACGAACTGTAATATTTTAAAAGTTTTGTCTAAATCGTTTTTTGCAATACTAATTAAATTAGTTAATTCATCATTATAATAATTGTTTTTTTCAAGTTCACCACCAAAAGAAGGTGATTTATATATTGTTTTACAAACAGTTTCCCAGTTAGTTGAGTAGTTTTTATGTAACGATTGAGGGAATTTTGTGCCTGAAAGTTCATATTGAATTCCTCCTCTGTAATTTGCTATATTGTAAATATGTGACTCATTACCTTTTAAAGCAGGTATGTTTTGATCAATAAATGTAGAGCTATGTATTGTATAATTTACTTGATTATTATTCACATTACTTTGGATTGTAGATCCAAATTTGCGACCAGTATTTGAAGATGTTCTCGTTCGAGTTGTCCAACTAGCTCGACCAGGCTTATTCGTTTGTTTTACAGGAACATTATAATACCCCTTTGCTTTAGAGTTAAAAGTGAAATATTCAGGTATTTCTATTTGGTAATCAAGCTTTTTCACAGGGATTTCATATTGAAAATTTATTTTTTCTATACCCCAATACGGTGAAGTTAAAGTATATTTTATATCCAAAACACTTCCTTTATTTATATTAGGTAATGTTATTTTTTTTTGAGACCTATATTTACTTAATTCATCATCGAAAATATTTTTTTTCGATAATTTTTGCTTAAGAATTTTTCCGTTTTCAAGATTAAAAGTATAAGCTTTAATTGAATTTATTTTTTCATGATCACCAGACTTAGGCTTGTAATACGTCATTTTTTTTGTAGCATATTCATAACCTTTAGTAGAATATATTTTTATTCTTTCGTGATATTCAGTTACTACCAAAAAACCTCTAGATTTATCGTAAATAAAGTGAGTTTTCCTTTTCTTTAATAAATAAGCTGCATCTGCAGTAGAATCTAAAGGATGAAATTTTTCTTTTAATTCTTCTTTAAAAACTTCTCCAAATTTTATTTCTTGGGCTGTAGTTAATAATGAAAATGTTACGGCAATAAATAGTAATAGTTTCTTCATTTTTTTATAATAATTATAGTTTAGTAAGTTCAGTTCTAATATTATCATATTTAGCAACTGTTTTTCTGAATTTTCGATAAAATTTATAATCCTCTTTAGGATGTTTTCCTTCTTTTAAAGAAAACTCTCTGTTGTATTTAAAAGAGGTATCACTAATTTTTTCAAAGGTTACTTTATAGGTTCCAAATTTATTTTCAATACTTTTATCTAAAGGTAAATTCGCGATCGAATATTCTTCAGGTGTCTTAAATATAAATTCATCTTTATCTGTAAATCCTCTTACGATATACAATTCTCGTTGTCTTTTTCGATATCTTTTAGGAATAAAAGTAGATTTATTAAACACATTTAGTTTTAGTAAATAACTACTATCTCTTAGTGATGCATACTTTTCAATTTTTAGAGCTAAGTTTTCTGTAAATACTATTTTTTCTTTATCATTTTTATGAACGATATTTTCAATTGTTAAGTTGTTATTGTAGCCCCAAACATTCGATTTATAATGTTTATAGAGTTCTTTTTGTGTATAATTTTCAATTTGATATTTATTATAATACTCTGTTCCATATGCTTCCCTGGTCAAAGCTGCAGTTATATTACCGTTGGCTAATAAATTAATAGTAGCTTCAGTTTTTTGAAGGTTATCGGTATTTGTATAAGCAGGAGTTCTTTTTATAATACCTCCTTCAGGGGTTATAACTAAAACATCTCTATCATCAGTAAAATCGCCTAAAAAACCAAAAGGAATGGTTTGACTCGTGCATTCTAACCAGATATCATTGCCTTCATTCGGAATGTTTAATATCATGTGGTTACCCTGAATAATGGTAAAGTCTTTATCTATATTTTTTTTGTTACCAGCATGAACAATTGTGTGGTAAGAGGTAATACCTACAGCATCTAAAAGAGCTTTAGTATAATTAGTTAGTCCTTTACAATCGCCATAACCCACAGCATCAACTTTATTTGCAGCTATTGGTTGCCAACCACCTATGTCAACCTGTACACTAATGTAACGTGTTTTGTTTTGAACATATTGATAAATGATTTTAGCTTTTTCAATAGGTGTTTTTGCATTTTTCACTAAGTTTTTTGCTTTAGCGACCGTAACTGGTGATAAATGATTTCGATTTGCAATCAATTTATTATGCATCCAACTTCCAAATTCTTTCCAGTCTTTAGCCTCTCCTTTAACTCCTTTTAAACTAAATTTGTTTAGAGAAATAGAAAGATTAGGCGAAAAATGTTCGAAGTTAATGGTATGCGCTTCGTATTTTATTGCTTTTTGATTTGTTAAGGAATAAACTAAGTTACTTTCATTTAAAGAGCTTTTGATAGGTAGATTTTTAAATTTTTTTTCTCTTTTTCTTAAAGGAATTTTTTCATGATTATTTAGTGTGTAAATACTTTTTTCAATACTTAAATTATAATTCTCAATAGGGAACCAACGAGGAATAAATGCAGTTGATGAATTTTTATATTTAGATTCTAAAACAACAGTATAGGGATAAGAAGTTGGGGTGTATTCTAGATATTTTAATCTAGAATCAGAATACAAAGTGCCACCATTAATAGCACTTACATCTTTAAAATCATTTTTAGAATATTTTTTAATTTTATCACCAAAAGCATCATATATAATTGCAGATAGTTTTATTATCCTTGTATCATCATTATAATACTTGTAAGCATCTATATGGGTTTTACCAAGTTTATTTAACACAGTAACTATTCTTTTTTGTGTAATAACCATTTCATCTACGGCTACAATATCAACAAGAATATCATTAAGTCTAATTACTGCGTTTGCATTTTCTGTTAATTCTTTAGATATAAAAAGGGAAGATAGATTGTCATTTTTCTGAGCAAATATATTCACACACAAAAGGAAAGCTATTAATAAAATAGCTTGGGGTAATTTTTTCATAGAAGCAACTTTTTTCTTTTTTAACAAAAGAAGCAAAAAAAAGTTGATTATAAAATTTTTTGTTCGTTTTTGTAAAAAGTATCAGCCTGAAGTTTCATGAGATTACGAGCCATTTTTTGCTTATAATTGTATAATTCTTCTTCCGTTTTTAAACCGGAATATACTTTATTGTTGATATCAATGTCTGTTTTTAAAATAGCTTCTCGTTGCTGTACTTGTTGCTGAATCCACGTTTTTATAATTGATTCCTGGTTTTCGAGTTTATAATCATATTCTCCTTTAGAGCTGATGAGTTTCGAGAAAATAGGCGCCGTTTCAATAGCTAAGAATAACAAGAAAATAAAGAAAGATGGCAACAAAGGAAGTTTATTTAAGGCCTCTATACGTGCCATTAATCCGTCGAAATTAGAAATTATGGGTTGGGTTTTCGTTTCTGTTAATTTCTGATTTTCTTGTAAGTTTACAATCGCTAATTCTTTTGCTTTAATTTTTTCGTTATTACTTTCCTTTAATAATTGTAGCTCAGCTAAAGCAGCATCGTGTTTGGCTCGTTTTTCTTTGTATACAGGGCCTTTTCCTAAACGCTTCGTTCCTTTTGTGCCTTCAGCTTCTGCAATATATGTTTCGTAAAGAGAATTTGTTTCGCCTTCTTTTGCAAGAATTTCATTTTTTAAAACTTCAATTTCTAAATTAATATTGTTTATTTCGGGTGTAAACTGTTGCGCAATTTGCGATTTATTAGCTAACGTCATTTGATTTTTCTCGGTAAGCAAAACTTGATTTATTTCTTTTTCGAAAATCTTTAATTCCAGAGGTTTTGAAATTACCACAGCAATAATAAAAGCTAAAAGCAAACGCGGAATTACCTGTGCTATTTCTTGACGTTTAGATTCTTTTTTTTTGAGGGTTGAAACAATAAAACGATCTAAATTAAAGATTAGCAACCCCCAAATGAATCCAAAAAAGATAGCGGAGTATAAGTTGTCGAAAACTGTAAATAAAGCATAGCTACAAGCAATGGTTGCCATTAGCGCTGTAAAAAAAACAGTAGCACCAATACCTGCGTATTTGTTTTGTTCTCCGTTAGCGCAATCTTTAATTAATTGTAAATCTACTCCCGAACAAATAAGGAAAAACTGTTTTAACATAAAAATAAGTGTATACTATAAGAACGATACTTTCAAAGAAATGTTACAAAAAAAGCCTCAATTAAGAGGCTTTTAACAATTTTTTTAATTTTCTTTTTGCATTAGCTTTATAATTTTGTCCTGACTTTTAGAGATATACATATTTAGAGTAGTTTTATCTTTGTCAGTATAAGCGGAACCATAATGATAATCTTTATTATTTTTAAGATGATTAAAAAAATCTTTTTTAGATGTTTTTTTATCCTCTATAAAATAATTTTTTTAAACGTTTCATCTAGTTTTTTAAATTCAGTAGACTTGTTAGATGTTGGTTTTTCTTTTGTGTCTTTTCTCTTATAAACGTCGCCGGTTTCAGTATTTACATCTTCTACTATATGTACCTCGTCTTCGACTACCCAGTTGTTTTTTGTTTTTACTTGTGGTTTAGCAGCTAATTTCTCTAAGTTTACATCTTCTATTATATGCACTTCATTTCCAACTACCCATTTGTTTTTTGCCTTTTCTTTGGATGAAGTTAGAGTTTTAGATTTGTTGTTTTCTTTATTTGTTTTAAAAGAGTCAGAATTTGTTTTAGTAGTTATATAAATTTTTCCTGACCCATCTTTGTTTTTTTTAACGGAGGTAGTTTTAATGTCTTTTGGATGAATTTTATTTAAATTTTCATATGCGATTATTTTTCCGTTTAAATAAAAAGTTATGTTTTTAAAATTTTCATCTTTAATTATTTGTAAGTCGTTTTTTACTACCCAACCTTTTTTTATTGCAGGAGACGGAGGAGGAATATTGGATACCTCACCTTTCTTTACAATTGGAGCAAGTGGCGGTGGAATATTAGATTTTTCACCTTTTTTAATTACTTTTATTGATGTAGGTTTTAACGTTGGGTAAATAGGGAAGTTAGGAAAAGGTTCTGCACTTTGTTTTTGTTTATCATTTAACAAATTATAAAGCTGTTTTATTTTATTATGATCTTTTACCTTAATTATTCTTTTGTTTAAAGGCTTACTATTATACTTTTTACTTAATCTATTGTATTCTGTAATTTCTTTTAGGGATGCTTTTTTATTATTAGGTTTTATAGTGTCTTTTTTATTTATGCTTAGTTTAAGAGCATCAATATCTTTTAATTTCAGCTTAACATCATCTACAACTGATTCAGAAGCAATACTTTGTTTTGAAGATTCTCTTTTAATAGGTGCATCTATATATTTTTTCTTTGGATCTTCTTTAATCGTTATCTCTTCAATTTTATACTCGTTTTTTAAGTAATTAAAAAAAGCTTTTTCTCTTTTCTTATTTTGATAATCAAAATATTTTTTAGTAGATAAGCTTGCCTGATGTTCTTGAGGAAAACGTTTACTGCGTGCATTTTTGTACACAAAACTAACAGAATAGTTAGAGAAATCTGAAGCTTTGTAATTATTAAGGATTTCGTTTTTTACCACTTTTTCATCAATCCAAATTGCATACTCTTTGTTGTTCTTTAAATCTTCAATTAATTTTTGACTTGGTACTTTCTTTTTAGTTTTTAAAGGAGGTGGAGGAGGTAGTTGCGCTTTTTCTTTTTTTGTTAACTCATCAAATCGTTTTTTAACTTTGTTTCCGTTTTTATCTTTTTTAATGTTAAAACTATTTCTGTAAAAATAACTTTTGTAAATTTCACTATCAGATAGTTTTCCTTCTTTTAAAGGAACATCCTCTGTAATTTCTTCGATAATTGTTTCTTGTGCTTCAACTCTTTCAGCAAACAAGAATACGAATCCTACTGTAACTGGTATTACAGCCAGTTTTTTTAATAAGACTTTGGTTGGTGAACTTTGTTTTGTCATCATTAGTAATCTTTTTTTTGTTAATAAATAATTCAAATTACTGGCCAAGTAATAATCGTTGTTCCAAGCAGTTTTATTCAATAATAAATGTTGATACTCAGAAATATTTTTATGATTAGAAATCACTTTTGTGTCTGCTAAAAACTCGTGATTTAATTGTATTGTTTTTTTTAAGAAGTAAAAAATAGGGTTAAACCAAAAAACAATTTTTAAAACTTCAATAAGCAATACATCAAAAGTGTGTTTTTGTGTAGCATGTGTAAGTTCGTGCGTAAATAATTCTTCTTCAATTTTTTGCGAATTATATGCTGTTTTATTGATGAAAATATAATTCCAAAATGTATGCGGACTTATTTTATCATCAACTAAAACTAATGTTGCTTTTTGATGCTTTATCGTTGTGTTTTTTCTTGTTTTCTGATAAATAGCAACTACATTTTTTATAAACCGAATTAATAAAATTATCGATATAAAAATGGAGAAGTATATGAAGTAATTAAAATAATTAACAGGTGTTTCAATGACTGCTGCGGTTTCAAAAACAATAGGTTCTTGTGTTGTTAGTTGCGCAGTTTCTATAATTTGTAAAGGAGCAACTTTTGTGTAAATTATACATAACGGCGCTAAAAATGAAAATAACACACTGCCTAATAAATAAAAACGATTGAATTTGTGCATTTTTTCTTGCTCTAATACCAAATGATAAAAAAGTAGCAGTAGCGTTAAGCAAATTCCAGATTTTATGAAATAACTAATCATTATTGTTGTTTTTTAATTTGACTATCGATAATTTTTTTTAAGCTTTCTAATTCAGAAACAGACAAATCGGTTTCTTTGGTAAAAAAAGAAGCAAACTGACTAGCAGAATCGTTAAAGAAATTTTTTATCAATCCGTTTACGTGTTTCGAGAAATAATCTGTTTTTTTAACTAACGGATAATATTCTCTAGATTTTCCGAATAAATTATAGGCAATAAAACCCTTATCATTCATTCGTTTTAACAAAGTTGCTACCGTTGTTGTTGCTGGCTTAGGTTCTGGAAACTCCGCTAATAAATCTTTCATAAAAGCCTTTTCTAACTTCCATAATAATTGCATTACTTGTTCTTCGGTTTTTGATAATTGCATGGTAATCTGTTTTATTGCTCTACAAACATAGAGTAAATATTTTAATTCTACAAGTGTAGAGTTGAAGTATTTGCATTGAGATTGATTTTAAAGTTGATGAATCTGTTTGCGTTAAGGATTGAAACGGCATCCTTTTTTATGATTATTAAATATTCGTCATTACGAGGAGGTACGACGAAGTAATCTCATTGGAGTTAGAAATTACTTTATGTTGTTTGCAATGGCATTAAGATTTACTAGGAAAAAAGATATAGTGGAAAGCCTGCCGTAATTATTCTCAAAATAATTACGGAACGCCCAATTTCTCGATACAATTTTATTTCATACTTCAATAAAATCACTCGAAATGACAAGCATAAAAAAATCCGCTCATTGCTGAACGGATTTTATTTATGATGATAATGTCTGTTCGAGCGCAGTCGAGAACTTTTAAAACTTTACAACTGCACTCAAAGAGATATTTACTTAGATAATTCAGTAAAATACTTATAAAAATAAGGAATTGTTTCAATACCTTTTAGGTAATTCCAAATACCAAAATGCTCGTTTGGTGAGTGAATTGCATCCGAATCTAATCCGAATCCCATTAAAATAGTTTTACTTTTTAATTCTTGCTCAAATAAAGCTACGATAGGAATACTTCCTCCGCTACGTTGCGGAATAGGTGTTTTTCCAAAAGTTTCGGTATACGCTTTGCTTGCTGCTTTATAAGCGATATTATCGATAGGTGTAACATAACCTTGGCCACCGTGATGCGGCGTAACTTTTACGGTTACAGATTTCGGAGCAATGCTTTCGAAATGATTTTTAAACAATTCGGTAATTGCTCTCCATTCTTGATTTGGTACTAAACGCATCGATATTTTAGCGTACGCTTTACTTGCAATTACTGTTTTTGCACCTTCACCGGTATAACCACCCCAAATTCCGTTTACATCTAAAGTAGGGCGAATAGAATTGCGTTGGTTGGTTGTGTAACCTGCTTCCCCATGTACATCTTCAATTTTTAAAGCATCTTTATATTTATCTAAAGAAAAAGGCGCTTTTGCCATTTCAGCACGCTCTTCACGAGATAATTCTTCTACGTTATCGTAAAAACCAGGAATCGTAATATGATTGTTTTCATCGTGTAATGACGCAATCATTTTTGTTAAAATATTGATTGGGTTTGCTACGGCACCACCATATAAACCTGAGTGTAAATCTCGATTTGGACCGGTAACTTCAACTTCTACATAACTTAAACCACGTAAACCTGTAGTGATTGATGGAATATCGTTAGCGATCATTCCTGTATCAGAGATTAAGATAACATCGTTGGCTAATTTTTCTTTATTTCTTGGAACAAACCAAGCTAAACTTTCAGAACCTACTTCTTCTTCACCTTCAATCATGAATTTAACATTACAAGGTAAGTTTCCTGTACTTGTCATGTATTCCATTGCTTTTACGTGCATATACATTTGCCCTTTATCATCACAAGCACCACGCGCAAAAATTGCACCTTCAGGGTGAATGTCTGTTTTTTTAATAACAGGCTCAAAAGGAGGTGAAGTCCATAAATCAATAGGATCCGCAGGTTGTACATCATAATGACCATACACCAAAACGGTTGGTAAATTTGGGTCAATTATTTTTTCACCATAAATAATAGGATATCCAGGAGTTTCGCAAATTTCTACTTTATCACATCCCGCTTTTTCTAAACTGTTTTTAACAACATCAGCAGTGTTTAATACATCTTTGCTAAAGGCAGGATCCGCACTTACAGAAGGAATTTTTAATAAATCGATAAGCTCGTTTATAAATCTATCTTTATGTTGAACAATATAATCTTGTACGTTTTTCATGTGTTGTAATTTAGTAAGCATCAAAAATAATAAAAATTTTGTGCTTCTCCTTTGTAGTTTACAAGTATTGTTTATATTTGCAGCCACAATTAAATTTGTATGCGGGTGTGGTGGAATTGGTAGACACGCTAGACTTAGGATCTAGTGCCGCAAGGTGTGAGAGTTCGAGTCTCTTTGCCCGTACAGATTAAAAAAAGCTTCTCATTTACGAGAAGCTTTTTTATTGTTTAAAAAGTTACATTCAATTACCTAAAACTCCAGTTTTTATAATTACTAGAAGCTTCTAGTTTTATTTCGATAGCATCTGGTAATTCAGGAAAAAAATCGATTCCAGTTTTTTCTTCTAAGGTATCAATAGAAACTACAAAATCATATAAAGGTTTTTTACTTTCTTCATGAGGAAATAAAAAAGCAATAGCCTTTATTTCTGGCTGTGAATAATCTAAGAGTATCTTATAAAATTCAGTAGGAACACTTACTTTATTTTTTCCAATAGTTTTTAAACCCGGTTTTAAAACACCACCGGTTATAACATATAAATGTTGATTCTTTTTAGCCCAGTACCGTGTTTTTTGCTCTAATCTGTTCCAAATACCAGCATTAAAATCGTGTTTCTGTGGCGTAATATTAGAGGTGTAAAAAGTTTCGTCATGAGCTTCTTTAGAATAACGTTTATCGGCAGCAGGACATAAATGCCCCCTGTCGTACCCCGATTTTTTATAACTCCTCCAATTGGCAGATTTTGTCTTTACTTTCGGGTCGTTAATAAAGTAAGGACGCTTAAAATCATTATAAACAATATCGTTTTTACTTAAAGAATACGCAACCCATTCCGCTTGTTCGTGTTCCTCATTATAAGATAACTGATATCCATCGTGTTTTATAATAGCACCTGTTGTTGAGCTTGGTAAATAATTAAAACCATTTACATCTTCAATTACTATATCCGCAGGAAAATCAATAGTATTTTCTTGAGGTTTTAAATAATAACCAACGATTAAAACGATAATAGCAACTACTAATTTTATTTTTTTAGAAGTACTCATTAACTTTTTAGCAGAATCTCTTTAAAATCATCCGTTTTTTCTACCTGATCAAATATTGTTTGAAATTTTGTTGGAGGCACCGATAGTTTTCTCTTTACCAAATCTAACCAAGCTCCGTACACGGTAATTACTGCCGATAATTTCCCTGCTTCATTAAAAACTTCATGTTGAATTTTCCAACGTTCTCCTTTACTCGATAACCCAATCACTTTAAGATTCACAGAAATATCGGTTCCCATATGAACTTCACGTAAAAACTTGGTGTTCTCCTCAAATAAAATCGGACCTGTTTTTTCCTTTGTAAAATCTTGTATTGTAATATTATGTTCTTTAAAAAAACGCAATCTTACCTCTGCAGCATAATCATTGTATGCCGTGTGGCGCATATGTATATTGGCATCGAAATCTGACCATCTTGTTTTAAAATCTACACTAAAACTCATTTTTGTATTTTTTTTTGAAAAGCGAAGATACAAATTTTCATTTTTTTAGCGTTACCACGAGGGTCGGGCTTTTCGCACTCGCTTTTTGTTCGTGCCTCACAAAAGAGCTCAAACAAATGCTACAATCCCTAACGCAAATACAGTTATTAACTTTTAATGAAGTGTTAAAATTAAGATTTTACATCTAAAGCATCACGAAGTGTATTTCCTATTAACATAAAAGCCATAACTAAACTCATAATTGCCAAACCGGGAATTAACGCTAAAAATGGTTTTCCTAAAATAATATAGTTATAATGATTTTTAATCATGGCTCCCCAAGACGGAGTAGGAGGTTGCGCACCGATTCCTAAAAAACTCAAGCCACTTTCTATTAAAATAGCCGCAGCAAAATTAGCCGCCGATATTACAATTATAGGCGCTAAAATATTTGGTAATATATGTTTAAAAATAATTCTGAAATCAGAAAAACCTAATGCTTTTGCAGCTTCAACATATTGTTGTTGTTTGGTGGTAATTACTTGTCCGCGTACCACACGAGCAACTTCTACCCACATGGTTAAACCAACGGCAATAAACACTTGCCAAAAACCTTTTCCTAATGCTAAAGTGATGGCGATTACTAATAATAACGTAGGTATAGACCATGTAATGTTAATAATCCACATAATAAAAGTATCAACCTTTCCACCAAAATAACCCGCGATTGCTCCAACCGGAATTCCGATTAACAGCGAAATAAACACGGCTATAAATCCTATAAAAAAAGAAATTCTTGCTCCGATTAATAACCTGCTTAATAAATCGCGTCCGTATTTATCGGTACCAAACCAAAAGGTTTTTTGCTGAATATATGTTGTAGGTTGATTATCAAATAAAGATAACGGATAAGTTTTAGCTAAACCGTCGGAATATTTTAAAACTGCTAATTGATTCTCTGTTAACTCGTATGATTTTATAGGTATTTCGGTAGGTGAATGCTTTTTTCCATCCATAAAAACAGAAAACCATGATTGTTGTTTTTTTGATTTTGACGGAATACTAAGCATCAATACTGAAAAACCTGGAGATTTAGAGTGAATTTCTAAATGCATTTGATTTGCAGCGTTACTATTATCTGGCACAATCACATAACAAAAAACAGCTGTTAATCCACAAAAAACAATAAACAAAAAGCTAAAAACACCAATTTTACTTTGCTTAAATTTTTTGATTGCTAATTGCCATAAAGAGTGGCTTAGATTATTTTTCACGTACAGTATTTTCTTGTTTAGTAACCGAAAGGTCTCTTAGATTTTGTATATCAATACTTGATGGATTTTGAAAAATTTCTAAATCGAAATATTTAACAGAAGCTAAAATATGATCAAAAATATTAGCCATAACACGTTCGTAATCTTCCCATACTTTTTCTTTACTAAAAGCATAAATTTCTAAAGGAATTCCGTTAGGAGTTGGTTCTAATTGACGAGACATTAATAACATATCTTGATTTATTTGTGGGTGATTTTGAATGTAATGATCTAAATATACCCTAAAAGAACCAAAATTGGTTAAGTTTCTACCGTTTAATAAAACGGTCTTATCAATGTTATGTTCGGTGTTGTAATTATTTACCTTACCACTTGCTTCATTGATATAATCAGTAATTAAAGCAATTTTCTTGAAATTTTCAATGTCCGATTCCGTTAAAAAGCGAATACTATTGATTTTAATCAATATAGCACGTTTAATTCTTCTTCCACCAGAATTGCTCATTGTTCTCCAGTTTTTAAAAGAATCTGAAGTTAAATAGTAGGTTGGGATACTAGAAATGGTATTGTCAAAATTTCTAATAATAACCGATGTTAGGTTAATCTCTACAACATCACCATCGGCACCGTATTTATCCATAGTAATCCAATCCCCAATCCTAACAGTGTCATTTACGGCAACCTGAATACTGGCAACAAAACCAAGAATAGTGTCTTTAAAAATAAGTAATAATACGGCAGAAAATGCTCCTAATGCAGTTAAGAATTTAATAAGAGGTTTTCCTGTTAATACAGAGAAAGATAAGATGATACTTATAAGCCATAATGCAATCATAAAAATTTGCACATAACTATCTAAAGGTTTGTCTTTAAAAGCATCCATAGTTCTTAAAAAGTCTTTAATACTGTTAAGCACACTTTTTAAAAACCAAACAACAGAAAATATAATAGCAATACTAAGAATGCGCTCGGAAGCGGATAATACATTGGGGAAATCTGCTAAAAGTTCTTTTATGAAATTAAAGATAACAACTAAGATTACACTTCTAGAAAAATTTAAAAACACCCTATTTTTAATAAGCATATCATCTAACTGAGTGCCTGTTTTATCAGCTATTTTATGAATAGCTTTTCTACCAACATACCTAATTACTCTAAAAAGAATAAAACCTAAAACAAGAAAAACAATAAGGTTTGCTATAAGGTTTAAATAGGTTGCTAATGTTTCAGAAAGTGATAACTGTTCTTTAAAAAGATTATAAAAAAATTTATCTGGCATAATTTAGTTTAAGAATCAAAAGTAGGTATTTCTTGGCCAACTTTTAAGTTGAATTTTTTTCGAAACCAAAAAACAATTAGATATAAAATAGGTGTATCTAAAGCAGCTATAATAACTTTAAATAAAAATCCGCTAATTAACAAGCTTGTAAAAATATCCCAAGGAAGAATTTTAAAAGAGCATAATAAAAAAACAACGGTAAAAGTATCTATAAATTGAGAAAGAAAAGTAGAGAAGTTATTACGTAACCACAAATGTTTTCCGTTGGTTAATTTTTTCCAAAAATGAAAAATACGAATATCTATAAACTGAGCAAATAAATAGGCAAGCATAGATGCTAATACAGCAAGTGGAGATAAACCAAATACAGTAGAAAAGGTTTTATTGTTAATAGGAGAACTGTTAATTGCAGGAACATTATCTGCAACTAAAATAATTAACATAGAAAAGAACGACGCAAAAATACCGGCGATTACAACCTGATTGGCTTTCTTTTTTCCGTAAATCTCAGATAAAATATCTGTAATTAAAAAGGTAATAGGGTACGGTAAAATTCCTGCAGAAATTTCAAAGCGATACAAATTAAATGGTTCCCAATAAAAAAATTTCTGAAAAATTAAATTAGAAGTAACCAAAGAAGCAATAAATAATGCAGCTAAAACTAAATAGATAAGTTGCGCTTTATTTTTTAAATGTTCAGTCATAGAGCGAAATTACTAATTAATAATGATTTTAAAATTGTGTATGTTTGCAACTTATATTTTACGATAATTAAAAGACATAATTTTTTTTATCGATTATATCAAAAAATAATAACAAATTAGAGAAAAACAGATGAAAGCATATATTTTTCCGGGTCAAGGAGCGCAATTTACGGGAATGGGATTAGATTTATATGAAAAATCTCCATTAGCTCAAGAACTTTTTGAAAAGGCAAACGATATACTAGGTTTTAGTATTACAGATGTAATGTTTGAGGGTACACCAGAAGCATTAAAAGAAACAAAAGTAACACAACCTGCAATATTTTTACATTCGGTAATTTTAGCAAAAGTACTAGGAGATGATTTTAAGCCAGAAATGGTTGCGGGTCATTCGTTAGGAGAATTATCAGCTTTGGTAGCAAACGGAGTGTTATCTTTTGAAGACGGATTAACATTAGTTTCTAAACGTGCTTTAGCTATGCAAAAAGCGTGTGAAATTAAGCCATCTACTATGGCAGCTGTTTTAGGTTTAGAGGATAAAATAGTTGAAGATACTTGTGCAGAGATTGACGGAGTTGTAGTTGCTGCAAATTATAATTGTCCTGGTCAGTTGGTAATTTCAGGAGAAGTAGAAGCTATAGAAAAAGCTTGTGAGGTTTTAACTGAAAAAGGAGCACGTAGAGCTTTGGTTTTACCTGTTGGAGGCGCATTTCATTCACCAATGATGGAGCCTGCTCGTGAAGAGTTAGCAAAAGCAATTGAAGAAACTGTTTTTAGTGAGCCAACATGTCCAGTATATCAAAATGTAGTTGCAAAAGCAGTTACAAATCCTGCAGAAATAAAAGAAAATTTAATGGCGCAATTAACGGCTCCAGTAAAATGGACACAGTGTATCCAAGCAATGATTGCTGATGGAGGAACTGAGTTTGTAGAGGTAGGTCCTGGTAAAGTATTACAGGGTCTTATGCGTAAAATAGATAGAAGTGTAGCGGCTAGCGGAGCTAGTATTGACGCTTAGATAAATTATTTATAAAGTATTAAAAAAGCGAACTCAATTTTGAGTTCGCTTTTTTAATATCTATAATTCAGGATTTTTAATTTTTAAAAGCTGATATATTTTATCTTCTTTAGGCGCTAAAAGAATCATATAAAATAAAAGAATAACTCCAAAAAGAATAAAATCTGGTTTTAGTAATAGAATTATAAAACACGCAGCTTCTATAATGGCCCATTTAAAAATAGAGGCACTTTGATAAATTGCAAACTTTTCATCATCACTATCACCTTCTTTTATTTTATTTAAAGTGTTTTTAAATATAAAGTTGCTAAGCACGTATGCAACAGCAGGAATAAAAGAATAGATTAATGAAGCATTGTCTATTTCTAAATTTAAGATATTTTTAAAATCACCAATTAAAAAATAAGCTAAAGTAACTCCAGCTATTAACGCGAGGTGAATTATTTTAAGTGTTTTTATTTTTTGATTCATAGTTGTTTATTGAACAAAAGCATTAATTTTTTCTGTAATAAAAGCTAATTGTTCTTCATCTAACTCAGTATGCATTGGTAATGAAATTACTTCATCAATTAACTGATTGGTAACCGTAAAATCATCTTCATTATAACGTTCATCTTTATACGCTTTTTGAGCATGTAAAGGAACAGGATAATAAATTGCATTCGGAATATTATTATCTAATAAGTACTGGTGTAATTCATCACGTTTTCCATTCGTAATTCTTAAAGTATATTGATGAAAAACATGGCAATTACAAGTGTCGCATATATTGTTACCACAAGAACTTGTAGAAGGTGTTATTATATTTGGATTATTAGTAAAGGCATTATTATAATATCTAGCAGCTTTTCTACGGGCATCACAAAAACTATCTAATAAAGGTAGTTTTATTTGTAAAACGGCAGCTTGTAAACTATCTAAACGAGAATTTACACCAACAACATCGTGGTAATAACGCTTGTACATTCCGTGGTTTACAATTCCTCTAATAGTATGTGCTAAATCATCATCGTTGGTAAAAATTGCACCACCATCACCATAACAACCTAAGTTTTTAGAAGGAAAAAATGATGTTGTACCTACATTACCAATAGTTCCAGATTTCTTTTTTGTTCCGTCAGAAAATGTATAATCAGCACCAATTGCTTGAGCATTATCTTCAATAACAAATAGGTTATGCTCTTTGGCAATTTCCATAACCGCTTCCATATTTGCACACTGTCCGAATAAATGAACAGGAACGATAGCTTTGGTCTTTGGTGTAATAGCCTTTTTTAAAGCATCAATATTAATGTTAAAAGTATCAGCATCAACATCTACTAAAACCGGCGTTAATTTTAACAACGCAATTACCTCTACGGTAGCGGCAAAAGTAAAATCGGCAGTAATAACTTCATCACCTTGCTCTAAACCTAATCCCATCATTGCAATTTGCAATGCATCAGTTCCGTTAGCACATGGTATTACATGTTTTACATCTAAGTATTTTTCTAAATCAGTTCCGAAGCCTTTAACTTCAGGGCCACCAATATAATAAGCGGTGTCTAAAACACTTTCGAAAGCCTTATTTACTTGTGGTTTTATTTTTGCGTATTGACCTTGAAGGTCAACCATCTGAATTTTTTTCATTTAACATGATTTTATAGAATTCAAAAATACGAATTAAATTTCTGTTATCTTTGAAGAAAAACCTTAGTAAATGAAGTTATTTAAAAAGCTTTTTAAAATTATATTAATATTACTAATTGTAGTAATTACTGCTGTTTGGTTGTTTTCTAGAACTTTACATCCTACTTATAGCGGGGAGTTAGAATTATCGGCCATTTCAGATAAAGTTACCGTGCATTATGATGAGGTTGGTGTGCCGCATATAGAAGCTAAAAATCAACAAGATGCTTATACAGCTTTAGGTTATGTACATGCGCAAGATAGACTTTGGCAAATGGAGTTGATTAGAAGAATTGCAGCAGGAAGATTAGCTGAGGTTTTTGGAAAAGAATTACTTAAAACTGATACTTTTTTCTCTGGATTAGGAATTGAAGAAGCAGCGAATAAAACGATTCATAATTTAGATAGAAATTCTGAAGCATATAAATTAACAGAAGCTTATTTAAACGGAATAAATCAGTTTATAGAAGAAGGAGCCACTCCGTTAGAATTTTATTTAGTAGGTCTCGAAAAAGAAAAATATACGATTAAAGATGTGTATAATGTATTCGGTTATATGGCCTTTAGTTTTGCAGTTGCTCATAAAACAGATCCGTTACTAACAGAAGTAAAAGAAAAACTAGGCGATGCTTATTTTAAAGAATTAAACGGGGCAAATTATGAAAATCTTACATTTATCAAAAGTGAGAAAAAACCTGAGTTGAATGCCAGTTTTGCACAAGCAATGAATACATTATTAGACAAGTTACCAATTTCACCTTTTATAGGAAGTAATTCGTGGGTTTTAGGACCTGAGAAAACGAAAAGCGGAAAAGTAATTTTTGCTAATGATCCACACATTGGGTTCTCACAACCTTCTGTTTGGTATCAATCACATATTAAAACTCCAGATTATGAGATATACGGATTCAATTTAGCGTTAACCCCATTTCCTTTATTAGGTCATAATCGCAATTATGCTTATGGATTAACAATGTTTGAAAACGATGATGTTGATTTTTATTACGAGGAAAACAATCCCAATAATCCGATGGAATATAAAACTCCGTTTGGATATGAGAAATATAAATTAATTGATAAAAAAATAAAAGTTAAAGGTGATGCTGATACTACTTTTCAAGTAAAAGTAAGTAAGCACGGACCTGTGATGAATGGTTTAATTGATTTTATTGATGATGAGCGACCAATTGCAATGCAGTGGATTTATACTAAATTAAACAATCAATTATTAAACGTTTCTTACGAAATGTCGCACGCCAAATCGTTGCAAGAGTTTAAAAACGGAGCAAGTAAATTACATGCTCCCGGATTAAATATAATGTACGGAGATGCCAAAGATAATATTGCTTGGTTTGCTTCTGGTAAATTATACAAGTACAGAGATAGCCTAAACACAAAACTGATTTTAAACGGAGCTTCAGGAAAAGACGAAATTAAAGAGTGGTTAGATTTCGAAGAGAATCCGCAAGCGATAAACCCGAGCTTAAATTATGTGTATTCAGCAAATAATCAGCCAGATTCTATTGCAGGAATGCTATATCCAGGTTATTATTTATCAGAAGATAGAGCACGAAGAATTGTTGATTTGTTAGCTCCTAAAAACGATTGGACAAAAGAAGATGTTGGTGAAATGATTTATGATGTTACCTCGCCAGTAGTGCCAGAAATTATTATGTATTTAAGTAGAAGTGTAAATAGATCTCAGCTTACGCCAAGTGAGAAAAAGGCATTTCATATTCTAAAAAATTGGAAAGGCTATTATGGAAAAGAAGAAATAGCTCCTGTTATTTACACTCGTTTGTGGTATGAGTTTGTTAAAAATACTTATAAAGATGAAATGGGTGCGGCTTTTAAGCAGTTTGCAAATACACCTTTAGAGGAAAAAGCAGTAGCGAGTCAGGTAAAGAAAGAGCAATCTGTTTGGTGGGACGATATTACTACCAAAAAGATAGAAGATAAAGAAGCCATAGTAACAAAGTCTTTTCAGAATACGGTTGCTTTTTTACAAAAACAATTAGGTGAAAACGTTGAAGGTTGGCATTGGAAAAGAGTAACTTCGGTAGAGTATGAGCACCCAATAGGAAAAGCGGGTGGGTTATTGCGTAAGTTTTTTAATGTAGGACCTTTTGAAACAAATGGAGGAGATCAGGTAATTAACAATCAAATTTACACAATTGATAGTACAGGTGTTTATAACATAAAAGCAGGACCTTCTACGCGAAGAATTGTAGATTTTTCTGATGTAGAAAACAGTATGGCTATTTTACCAACAGGGCAATCGGGTAATGTATTTAGTACGCACTATAAAGATCAAGCTAAAAAATATTTAAACGGTGAGTTTGTGAAGATGAAATTGAATCAGTCGAGCATTAAAGAGAGTGAAAATAAATTGATTTTTTCTCCGAAGGATTAACAATTGTTTTAATTAAAACTAAACAAAATACATACAAAAGAGAAACTGCTAATTTTTTACAGTTTCTCTTTTTTTATTTAATTTAAGTAAGCTGTCGTTTGTTTTTAAAAACTTTAACTCAGCTTTTATTATAGAATCTCTATGGTTTTTTGTTTTAATAGGGATTGTATCTGATAGCGTAATTATTTGATGCATCCACTCTTGGTGTTTCTCAATAATATCTTCACCTTTATTTTGATTTATATTATTAAACTTGGTCACAACTTTATATGATGTGATAAGGATTACAACCATTACAATACTGATTCCTATGAAAATGAGAGTGATTTTTTTGCGAGTCATTTATTAAACTTCTTTATAAACATCATTAAAAGGAATTCTAAAACGCTCACCATATACTCCTTTATCTGTTCTAATACCACAGCTAACAATCATGTTAATTTTCGCGCCTCTAGGTAATTTTAATAACCGCTTTACACGCCAAGTATCAGAGCCTTCCATCGGGCAAGTGTCATAACCTTCAGCAGCCATAGATATCATAAAATTTTGTGCTGCTAATCCTGTAGTTTTTTGTGCTACTATTCGCATATCACTATTACGAACCTCACGATATGTTGGTCTAAACAAGCCCGTAATTAATGTTACCAAGTATTTTAACCAACCAAAAATCCCTAAAAAATCGAAATAGATAAACGGAATCACTTTTCCGTAATAATTTCTAGCTACTTTTTCTCTACTGCTTTGTGTTTCCTTCGGATTATCTTTTCCAAAAGTTTTATCCATAAAGGCTAAATTTGCTTTTGCGCGTTTACGCCATAAATCTTTTCGAGTAACAAAAACAACTAATTGTTGCGCGGTTTTTGCAGCGTTTTGGTTAAAACACAACGGTGCAATTTTAGCAATAGTTTCTTTAGACGTAATATGATAAAATTCCCACAATTGCATATTACTACTTGTTGGAGCTAAACTTGCTTGCTCAATACATTTTTTTACGATATTGGTGTCAATAGCTCTTTCTGCATTAAATATTCTTACAGAGCGACGATAATTAATTGCCGCTGAAACTGTTTTTTCTGTCATCTTTTATGTTATTTCTTATTTTTAATAGCGGGTAATTAACTTATCTTCATCAAGAATTTTAGTTGTTTTAACTTTCCTTTGTAAGGTGCATAACGCGTAGGAACATCCAACCAGTTACCTCTTGTAACTACACCCTTTTTATGAGAGAAAGTATCAAATGTTTTTTTACCATGATAGCCTCCAATTCCACTTTCACCAACACCTCCGAAAGGTAAACGATGGTTTGCAAAGTGAACAGTGGTATCGTTAATTGTTCCGCCACCGAAAGAATATTTAGTAATTATTTTTTTAGCGAAACGGTTTCGGGTTGTAAAAACATATAAAGCTAAAGGTTTGTCGTATTTAGCAATAATAGCGTCGAATTCTTCTTCTGTTTCGTATGAAATTAAAGGAAATATTGGTCCGAATATTTCACCTTTCATAACTTCACTGTCTAAACTAGGTTCATCAATAACAGTAGGAGCGATATAGTTATCATCTCTATTTATTTGTCCTCCAATAGCAATTTTTTCACCTTGTAAAAGTGCGGCAAGTCTGTCGAAATTACGGGTATTTACAATACGCGGATAATCTTTAGAAGCTTCGGGGTTTTCACCATAAGCGTTTATGATTTCCTTTTTAAAATGATTTATAAATTCTTCTTTTACTGAAGTATGAATCAATAAATAATCAGGAGCAATACAAGTTTGTCCACCGTTAATAAATTTACCCCAAACTAAACGTTTAGCGGCCAATTTTATATTAGCGGTTTCATCTACAATACAAGGGCTTTTTCCTCCTAACTCTAATGTAACAGGCGTAAGATATTCTGCGGCAGCTTTAGCTACAATTTTACCTACGGGTACACTTCCTGTAAAAAATATATAATCCCAACGTTGTGCTAATAATTCTTGAGAAACAGCAACACCGCCTTCTACTACTGCAACATGGTTTTTATTAAAAACAGCTTCAATAATTTCTTTGGTTACTTTGCTTGTGTGAGGTGTTAATTCAGATGGTTTTAAGACCACATTATTTCCTGCAGCAATTGCTCCTATAAGAGGTGCGAAAGCTAATTGATAAGGGTAATTCCAGGGTGCAATAATTAATATTGTTCCGTAAGGTTCGCTATGAATTTTAGCAGAAGAAGGAAAATTTAATAAAGACGGTAAAACACGTTTTGGCTTGCTCCAAGAATGAATGTTTTTAATAGTCATTTTTAGCTCGGCTAAAACAATAGATGTTTCTGTCATTAAAGCTTCATATTCCGATTTTTTAAAATCATTATAAAGTGCCTCAACGATATCTTTTTCTCTTCTGATAAGTTCTTTCTGTAGTTTTTTTAAGGCGTTTTTTCTAAAGGAAATGTCTTTAGTTTGTTGCGTTTTAAAAAAGTTTTTTTGGGATTTAACCAATTGTGATATATCCATAAAATTAAATTTCTTGTAGTTTTTTATTCATTACTAAAAACCATAAAGGCGGAATCAAAGAAAGTAGCATCATACCAGGATAACCGGTTGGCATTTGCGGACTTTCAGGAACTGTTTTTAATAATTGATAATGTTTAGATCCGTTATAATGATGGTCTGAATGACGCGATAAATTAAATAATAATACTTGCCCGATTACATGATCAGAGTTCCAAGAATGTATTCTTTTTACGCGCTCATATCTTCCGTTTTCAAGTTGCTTTCTTAATAAACCATAATGTTCAATATAATTTATTGTTTCTAGTAATACTATTCCGAAAACAGCAGCTCCTATAAAAGCGAATAGTACAAACGGAGTAAAGGAAAAATAGATTAATCCGAGAAATAATAGGTTGCAAACAGTATAAATAACCATTCTGTTTTGGTAATGAAACCAATTTCTACCTGTGCTTTTTAAACGTTTATTTTCGCTTTGCCAAGCTTGGTAATAACTTGTAATGTGTGAGCGTATCCAAAATAAATATAAAACTTCATTTTTTCTGGCAGTTGCAGCGTCTTTAGGTGTAGCTACATTTAAGTGATGCCCAGCATTATGATAAGGTAAAAAATGTGTATTTAAAGACGTTAATAATAAGAGTTCTCCTAAAAATTCATCAAAGCGATTATTGCGATGGCCTAATTCATGACCAACATTTATACCTATAACTCCGCACATAACTCCTAAGGCAAGAATACGACCTGTAATCTCTGTAGTTGTTAAGTTAATTTCTTGAATAACATAAAAAAACCATCCAACAAATAGTAGTTGAATAGGTATTGTTGCGTATAAAATTAGTGTATATAATTTATTCTCTTTTTCAATTAGCGCTTCTTCTTTGTTTAGGTTTTTTTTATCTGTTTTAAAAAAAAGTTCGGCAAAAGGAACTGCAACAAAAAAAGTTAGTATAGGTAAGAATGTAATCCATCCTTTATTTGTAAAAGCTAAAAATACCGTAATTGGTAAAATAACTATTGATAAATATTTAAGGGGTTTCATACTTGAAATTTCCCTAAAGATACAACTTACAAACAAGCATCCCAAATAGCTTCTTTTGGGGTTGGAGCGGTAATTCTTATTAGCTCTTTACTTACAGGATGAATAAACTCAATTTTACGAGCATGTAAATGAATACTACCATCTTTATTGCTTCTTTTTGCACCGTACTTTAAATCGCCTTTAATAGTAGCACCGATATTTGATAATTGTACACGAATTTGATGATGACGACCGGTTTCTAAGTCAATTTCAAGTAAAGAATAATTGTCTAGTTTTTTAAGAGTTTTATAATGAAGAATCGCTTTTTTACTACCGTCAATTTCTTTAGGATAGGCAGTAGACTTATTGTTTTTAGGGTTTTTCTTTAAAAAATTAATAAGAGTGCCTTCGCTTTTCTTAGGTTCGTTTTTTACAACAGCCCAATATGTTTTTTTGATGGTTTTTTCGCGAAGCATTTTATTTAAACGCTCTAAAGCTTTTGAGGTACGTGCATAAATTACAACGCCAGATGTTGGCCTGTCTAAACGATGAACGGTTCCTAAATAAACAGCGCCAGGCTTATTGTATTTATCTTTAATGTATTCTTTAACAACGTCTGAAAGTGGTTTGTCTCCTGTTTTATCACCCTGAACAATGTCACCTGCTCTTTTGTTAATAACCACGAGGTGATTATCTTCATGTAAAACTTGTAAATTGTCTTTGTTAGAATGCATTTTTAAAGTATCACTTCGAGCTTGGTCGAGAAATTATTTAAAGTCTTTAGCTATAGCTTCATTAGTATTGTCAATGAATTTTAAGAATTCATCACGTCCTACACCTGTTTCAGATGAGGTAATAAATGAGGTTGGAAGAATTTCCCAATGTTTTAATAGTTTCTTTTTATAAGAAGCAATTTGTTGATTTATTTTAGAACTCCCTAATTTATCAGCTTTTGTAAAAACGATTCCAAACGGAATTTGGTTTTCTCCTAGAAACTGCATAAACTCTAAATCTATTTTTTGAGGATCATGACGAGAATCTATCAAAACAAATGTAAAAACTAGTTGTTCTCTTTCTTTGAAATAGTTTTCAATGAAAAACTGAAAAATAGTTCTTTTCTTTTTAGAAATTTGAGCGTAACCGTAACCAGGTAAATCGACTAAAAACCACTCTTCATTTATTTTAAAGTGATTGATAAGTTGTGTTTTACCGGGTTTACCAGATGTTTTAGCTAAACTTTTACGTTCCATCAACATGTTGATTAATGAAGATTTACCAACATTAGAGCGTCCTATAAAAGCATACTCAGGTATTCTGTCTTTAGGAGCTTTCATAACATTACTGTTACTCATCACAAAATCGGCAGATTTTATTTTCATAAATACTAAGTTATACTATTATATATTTCGTTTAGAAAGCCAGCTTTCTAAAATTTCATTAAATTCTGTTGGCGTTTCCATCATTGCTGCATGCCCGCATTTGTCTATCCAAAACAAATCAGAATCTGGTAATAATTTATGGAAATCATTGGCTACTTCTGGCGGAGTTACGCCATCTTGTTTTCCCCAGATAAGACATGTTGGTTGTTGCATGTTTGGCAAGTCATTTGCCATGTTATGACGGATGGCACTTTTGGCGATAGAAAGTGTTTTTAAAGCTTTAACTCTATCATTTACAATACTGTATATGTCATCAACTAATTCTTTTGTAGCTATTTTTGGGTCGTAAAAAACTTCCTGAGCTTTTGTTTCGATATATTCATAATTACCTCTTTTAGGATAACTATCTCCCATAGATTTTTCATACAAGCCAGAACTACCGGTTAAAACCAGTGCGCCAACATCTTTTGGGTAATGCTTAGTGTAATATAAAGCAATATGACCACCTAAAGAATTTCCTAAAAGAACAACGTCTTTAAGTTCTTTGTATTCAATAAAATCATGTAAGTAACTAGCTAGTTGTTTTACATTTGTTTTAAGTAATGGTAAGGTGTATAAAGGTAATTCGGGAATTAAAACTCGATATCCTTTTTTAGAGAAATGTTTAAAAGTCTCGTCAAAGTTACTAAGAGCCCCCATTAATCCGTGTAATACAATTAATGCTCTTCCTTCACCTGCCTCTGCATATGTAAAATCGCCTTCTTTTTTTAAAAAATCAGTCATTGATATTATAGGTTTGACTTAACCACAAATGTAGTCCTTTTTTGTTAAAATTTCACTTTTATTATTTCATACTCATTAGCGAAGTTAACTACTCTTACTGTCAGTTTTTTAGCTTAAAACTCAAAACTTATCAACAAAGTGGTAAAAAGTGGTAAAAAGTGGTAAATATTCTTTATTTTTGATGCAAACTATGAGCGTGTAACGTGGTGAATTTAATTGGAACATACGAGTGTAAGGTAGATGCTAAAGGGAGGTTGATGATGTCATCGGCTTTCAAGAAGCAATTGTCTGCTGTGTTGCAAGATGGTTTTGTGGTTAAGCGTTCTGTTTTTCAGCCTTGTTTGGAGTTGTATCCGATGAAGGAGTGGGGTTTAATGATGCAAAAGATTAATAAATTAAATCGATTTGTAAAGAAGAATAATGATTTTATTAGAAGGTTTACGGCGGGTGTGAAAACTGTTGATGTAGATGCTTCGGGTAGAATTTTGGTATCAAAAGATCTCTGTCAGTTTGCGGGTATAGGAAAGCAAGTTGTGCTTTCTTCTGCTGTAAATATTATTGAGATCTGGGATAAAGATAAGTACGAGAAAGTAATAGATGATGCTGTTGTTGATTTTGCTGATTTGGCAGAAGAGGTGATGGGAAATACAGGTGTAGATGAATTATCATAGTCCAGTTTTACTGAAGGAAAGTGTAGATGCGCTTAATATTAAAGAGGATGGGGTGTATGTTGATGTTACTTTTGGTGGCGGAGGTCATTCAAGAGAGATATTAAGTAGATTGGGTAAGAGCGGAAAGTTGTTTGCTTTTGATCAGGATCCAGATGCGCAGCAAAATACAATTAATGATGAGCGCTTTGTGCTTATTGGAGAGAATTTTCGATTTATATCGAGATTTCTTCGTTTTTACGGAATTCGTAAGGTAGATGGTGTTTTGGCTGATTTAGGAGTTTCTTCTCATCAATTTGATGAGGCAGAAAGAGGTTTTTCTACAAGATTTGATGCTGATTTAGATATGAGGATGGATCAGAAATCGGATTTATCAGCAAAAAAAATTATCAATAAATACAGTGAAGAAAGATTAGCGGATGTGTTGTTTTTGTATGGAGAGTTAAGAAATGCACGAACACTGGCTAAGAAGATTGTGGAGGCAAGACAAGAAGAAGAAATTGCTACAAGTTTTCAGTTAAAAGAAGTTTTAAAAGAGTTTTTGCCGCAGGCTAAAGAGCATAAGATATTAGCGCAAATTTTTCAGGCAGTAAGAATAGAGGTGAATCAGGAACTAGAGGTTTTAAAAGAATTCTTACAGCAAATGCCAGATTTGTTAAAGGAAGATGGTCGATTAAGTGTTATTTCTTATCATTCGTTAGAAGATAGGTTGGTAAAGCGATTTATAAGAACAGGGTTGTTTAGTGGTGAGCCAGAAAAAGATTTTTACGGAAACATTAGTGTTCCTTTAAAGAAGGTTGGTAAAATGATTATACCAGCTAGAGAGGAAGTGAAAGTGAATAATAGGGCCAGGAGTGCAAAATTAAGAGCAGCAACACTTAAATAATGTCTAAGGTAAGAGAGGGTATTTACGATGTTTTGCGAGGGCGCTTTTTAACGGATGATAGTTCTTTTAATAATTGGCGGATATTAATTTTTGTAGTAGTGTTATTATTAATCATGATATCGAGTTCTCATAGTTTAGATGCGAAAGTGGTGAAGATTGCGGAGCTAAATAAGCTGAAAAGAGAATTGCGAGCAGAAGATTTTGATACGAGTACCGAGTTAACAAGGATGAAGTTAGAAAGTAGTATTCGGAAAAGAGTAAAAGAAAAAGGATTGTTTCCGGCTGAGAAACCTCCTCAGAAAATAAAAGTAACAACTAAAAAAGAATAAATAAGCATGGTAGAAAAGAAAGGGATATTAAACAAACTCTATGTGGTAGTTGTTTTAATGACGCTTTTCTTTGTGGTTATTGTTTTTAGAGTATTTAATCTTCAGTATGTAGATGGTGATAAGTATAGAAAGCTATCTCAAGAAAAAACAGTAAAAAACGACACTATATTTGCAAACCGAGGTAATGTATATGCTGCGGATGGAAATTTATTGGCGACTTCAATGTCAAAATATACAATTCGTATGGATGTTGTTGCTGTAAAATCAGAAGTGTTTGAGAAGAACATTCGAGGTTTGTCGGAATCATTGTCGGCGATGTTAGGTAAATCTACAAGTTACTATCAGAAAAAAATAAGACAAGCAAAAAAACAACAGAACCGTTATTTATTAATCGCTCGTAATGTGGGGTACAATGATTATGTAAGAATGAGAAAGTTCCCGATTTTTAAAGAGGGAATTTATAGAGGTGGTTTTATTGCAGAGCAAAGCACGGTAAGAGTACATCCGATAGGTAAAATTGCAGAAAGAACTATTGGTTATGATAATAAAAGAGGTGGAGCAGGAATAGAGGGTGCTTTTGCTGATTATATGCAGGGAGAAAATGGTTGGCGTTTGAAACAAAAGATTGCAAAAGGGCAATGGAGACCTATTAATGATGTAAATGAAAAAGAACCAATAGATGGTAGTGATGTAATAACAACAATCGATGTAAATATTCAAGATATAACGCATCATGCATTGCTTAGTCAATTAGAGTATTTTGAAGCAGATCATGGTTGTGCAGTGGTGATGGAAGTAGCAACGGGTGAGATAAAAGCAATTTCGAATTTAGGAAGAACGTCTAAAGGAAAATACTACGAAAAAAGAAATTACGCAGTTTGGGAAAGCCACGAGCCTGGTTCTACATTTAAACTAGCAAGTTTAATGGCTGCCTTAGAAGATAAAGTTGCTGATACTTCGGATGTAATTGATTGCGAAAAAGGTAGAATTTATATTAACAACAGAAAGGTAGAGGATAGTAAAAGAGGTGGATATGGTAAAATATCATTAGCGCGTGTTTTTGAGGTTTCCTCTAATGTTGGTATTGTAAAAACAATAAAAAAACATTACGATAAAAACCCTGAGAAATTTACAAAACGGATTAAGTCTTTTGGTTTAGACCAGTTAACTGGTGTTAAAATAAAAGGAGAAGGTAAACCGTACATTCCGAATTCTTCAGAAAAAAGTTGGAGTCCGATTTCATTAGAATGGATGGCTTGGGGGTATGGAGTTTCTCTTACACCATTACAAACATTGGCTTTTTATAACGCTGTTGCTAATAACGGAAAACTGGTAAAGCCTTACTTTGTTAAAGAGTTAAGAATTGGTGGGAAAACGGAGAAAAGTTTTGGTACTCAGGTTTTAAAAGAAAAAATAGCCTCTCAAACGACCCTGAATAAGGTGAGAAAAGTTATGGAAAATGTTGTAGAAAAAGGTACGGCAATGAATGTGTATTCTTCAAATTTTTCTATGGCAGGTAAAACAGGGACGGCAAAAAAATGGATTCCTAAGCACAAGGATGAAAATGGTAAAACTGTTTATGGTCATTATTCTAGTAAAAAATATGTAGCATCTTTTGCTGGTTTTTTCCCTGCTGATGAACCTAAATATTCATGTATCGTAGTTGTTCATAGTCCGAAGAAGGAAAAAGGATATTACGGAGCTATAGTTGCTGCTCCTGTTTTTAAGGATATCGCACAGAAAATATACACAACAACTCCTGTAAATAATCAATTAGTATCGGATGAGATTTCATCAGCAAGTATTGATAATGAATATCAGGATTATTATAAGAAATTAAGAAAATATAAAACAATTATGCCTAGGGTTTTAGGTATGAGCGGAATGGATGCGGTTGCTTTATTAGAAAACATGGGATTGAAGGTTAGGTTCTCAGGAATGGGAAAAGTAACAGAGCAATCTATAGATAATGGGCTAAAAGTATCAAAAGGAGCAACTGTTTATTTAAAGTTATCATAATTGAGAAAGTTAAAAGATATATTATATAAAGTAGCTGTAAATAAAATTTATGGAGATACTGATGTTGCAATCAACAATATTCAGTTTGATAGCCGATTGGTGCAAAAAAACGACTTGTTTGTTGCGCAAAAAGGAGTTACTGTTGATGGGCATCAGTTTATAGAAAAAACATTGAACTTAGGTGCCACTGTTGTTGTTTGTGAAAGTATTCCTGCGGATAAAAAAGAGGGGGTAACTTATGTTGAGGTTAATGATTCTAATATTGCATTAGCAATTATGGCTGCCAATTTTTATGAGAATCCGTCAAGTAAATTACAATTGGTAGGTGTTACAGGTACAAACGGAAAAACAACAATAGCTACCTTATTATATCAGTTATTTAAAAAAGCAGGTTATAAAGTTGGTTTATTATCAACAGTTAAAATAATGGTTGCTGATGAAACGCATAAGTCAACACATACAACACCAAATTCTCTAGCGATAAATAAATACTTATCGTTAATGATTGATGCAGGTGTTGAGTATTGCTTTATGGAAGTTAGTTCTCACGGAATTCATCAAAAAAGAACTGAAGGATTGAGCTTTGTAGGTGGGGTTTTTACAAACTTATCACACGATCATTTAGATTATCATGAAACATTTGCAGAGTACAGAGATGTAAAAAAATCATTTTTTGATTCGTTGCCAAAATCAGCATTTGCATTGGTAAATATTGATGATAAGAACGGGCAGATAATGCTGCAAAATACCAAAGCAAACAAGCAAACCTATGCATTAAAAACATTGGGTGATTTTAAAGCTAAAGTGTTAGAAAAAAGTTTTTCAGGAAGTTTATTAACGATTAATAATATTGAGGTTTGGACAAAGTTAATCGGTGAATTTAACGCTTCTAATTTATTGGCAATTTTTGGAGTTGCAGATTTATTAGGCTTAGAGAAATTAGAAATCTTAAGGCTTATAAGTGAGTTAGAAAGTGTAGATGGACGTTTTCAGTATACGGTGTCGGATGGCGGAGTAACTGCTGTTGTTGATTATGCGCACACACCAGATGCACTTAAAAATGTGTTACAAACTATAAATGATATCCGTACAGGTAACGAAAAGGTAATTACTGTCATAGGTTGTGGAGGTGACAGGGATAAAACAAAGCGACCAAAAATGGCGTTGATTGCTTCTCAACTAAGTGGTCAGGCGATTTTTACCTCAGATAATCCAAGAACAGAAGATGCTCAGGTGATTATTGATGAAATGGAAGCAGGAGTGTCTCCAGAAAACTATAAAAAAACATTGTCGATTGTAAATAGAAAGCAAGCAATTAAAACAGCATGCAAATTGGCAGTAAAAGGAGATATAATATTGATTGCAGGAAAAGGACATGAAAATTATCAAGATATAAATGGTGTAAAACATCATTTTGATGATTTAGAGGAAGTAGAGAATTGTTTCAATCAACTAAAAAACACATAGAGCATGCTGTATTATATATTTCAATATTTAGAGAGTGAATTTAATTTAACAGGAGCAAGTGTGTTTCAGTTTATTACGTTTCGTGCTGCAATCGCATTTATTTTGTCTTTGTTGATATCAACTATATTCGGGAAAAAAATAATTAATTTTTTAAGAAAACAAC
This sequence comes from Tenacibaculum sp. AHE14PA, assembly GCF_019278465.1. Taxonomy (GTDB): domain Bacteria; phylum Bacteroidota; class Bacteroidia; order Flavobacteriales; family Flavobacteriaceae; genus Polaribacter; species Polaribacter bernardetii. The sequence goes on from NZ_CP058983.1 coordinate 2,717,300, forward strand.
AAATTGGTGAAACAGTAAGGGATTTAGGTTTAATGGGGCAGGTGCAAAAAGCAGGAACGCCAACGATGGGCGGACTTATTATAATTCTTGCCACTCTAGTACCGGTTTTGTTATTGGCAAAATTAGAAAACATTTACATCGTCATCTTGTTAATTACTACCGTTTGGATGGGTGTGATAGGTTTTACGGATGATTATATAAAAGTATTTAAAAAAGATAAGGCAGGCTTAAAAGGTAAATTTAAAGTGTTAGGTCAAGTCGGCTTAGGAATAATTGTAGGTTCTATGCTTTATTTTCATCCAGATGTAACAATTAAAGAGCAGCTTCCTATTTTACAACAAGTAGAGCAAGTAAACGGAAAAGTAAAGGTTTTTGGTGAGGCACATAAATCAACAAAAACAACCGTTCCGTTTTTAAAGAACAATGAATTAGATTATGCAAAAGCGTTTAACTTTTTAGGTGATGGTTATGAAAAATACGGATGGGTTGTTTTCATCTTCGTAGTTGTTTTTATTGTAACCGGAATATCAAATGGCGCAAACCTAACAGATGGAATCGACGGGTTAGCGGCCGGTACATCCGCAATTATGGTGATCGCATTGGCAATATTTGCATGGGTATCAGGAAATATAATTTTTGCAGATTATCTCGATGTAATGTATATCCCAAATTCTGGAGAAATGACGGTATTTATATTCGCATTTGCAGGCGCCTTAATTGGGTTTCTTTGGTACAATACATATCCTGCACAGGTTTTTATGGGAGATACAGGGAGTTTAACAATCGGAGGAATTATAGCGGTTATTGCTATTGCAATTCGTAAAGAATTATTGTTGCCAATTTTAGCAGGAATTTTTGTCGTTGAGAATTTATCAGTAATTCTTCAGGTGTTTTATTTTAAATACACCAAAAAACGATTTGGAGTAGGAAAGAGAATTTTTAAAATGGCACCATTACATCATCATTATCAAAAATTAAATTACCATGAAAGTAAAATAGTTACCCGTTTTTGGATTGTAGGAATCTTATTAGCTGTGTTAACTATTATAACCTTGAAATTAAGATAAAATGAAAAGGTTGGTAGTTCTTGGCGGAGGAGAAAGTGGTGTTGGTACAGCATTATTAGGAAAAGAAAAAGGATTTGAAGTTTTTGTTTCTGATAAAGGTTGTATTGCAGAGAGGTACAAAAAAGTTCTTTTACATAATTCAATCGATTTTGAAGAAAATAAGCATACAGAAAGTAAAATTTTTAATGCCGATGTAGTAATGAAAAGTCCTGGTATTCCTGATGGCGTAAAGTTAGTTCAAGAATTGATTTCAAAAGGAATAAAAGTAATTTCTGAAATAGAATTTGCAGCTGAATTTACAAATGCAAAAATAATCGGAATTACAGGTTCAAACGGAAAAACAACGACCACTCTGTTAGCAGGTCATGTACTTAAAAGAGCGGGGTTAAACGTTGGTGTAGGAGGAAATATAGGTGATAGTTTTGCGCAGCAGGTTGCACAGAGAGATTACAGTGAATATGTGTTAGAATTAAGTAGTTTTCAGTTAGATGGAATTATAGAGTTTAAACCACATATTGCAATTATAACAAATATATCAGCAGATCATTTAGATAGATACGAGTATAGTTTTGATAAGTATATAGCATCAAAGTTTCAAATAACAAAAAATCAAACGAAAGACGATTTTTTAATATATGATGCAGATGATCAGGCTATACAAAATTGGTTAAGTAAAAATAAAGTTAACGCAAAAAAAGTGCCTTTTTCGGTTGAAAAAGAATTAGAATATGGTGCTTTTTTAAGACAAGATAAAATAATAATGAAATTAACAACAGAAGAAATATTGATGAACGTTTCTGAATTAGCATTAAAAGGAAAACACAACACTAAAAATGCAATGGCTGCATCTATGGCTGCAAGATTGTTACAAGTAAGAAAAGAAACAATAGCCGAAAGCTTATTGGATTTTGAGGGTGTAGCGCATCGTTTAGAATATGTGCAAAAAATTAATGGTGTACAATTTATCAACGATAGTAAAGCTACAAATATAAATGCTGTTTTTTATGCATTAGAATGTATGGATAGCCCTACAGTTTGGATAGTTGGAGGAGTTGATAAAGGAAACGATTATACCGATTTATTACCATTGGTAAGAGAGAAGGTAAAAGCAATTGTTTGTTTAGGTTTAGATAATCAAAAGATTATAGAAACCTTTGGTAGTGTTGTAGACGTTATGGTTGAGACAGCTGGAGCGGAAGAAGCTGTTAAGGTTGCAAATAAAGTAGCAAAAGCAGGAGATGTTGTTTTGTTATCTCCAGCATGCGCTAGTTTTGATTTGTTTGAAAATTACGAGGACAGAGGTAATAAGTTTAAAGAAGCTATTAAAAATTTATAAAAATAAGTAGATTAATGAAAACCATTTTTCAACATATAAAAGGAGACAGGGCTATTTGGGCTATTGTTGCTGTGTTGGCAATATTTTCATTTATGCCTATTTACAGTGCTAGTACCAATTTAGTTTATGTGGTTGGTAATGGTTCTACATTAGGGCATTTAGTAAAGCATGTTGTCTTATTAATTACTGGTTTTGCAGTAATTTATGGGGTACATAAAGTTCCGTATAGGTATTTCAGTGGAGGTTCAGTTATAATGTTACCGATAGTGGTGCTGTTATTGGGTTTTACATTGGCTCAAGGAACAACAATTGGAGGTGCGAACGCAAGTAGGTGGATTCGTATACCGTTTGTAGGTATTGGTTTTCAGACCTCTACGTTGGCAGGCTTAGTGTTAATGGTATATGTATCTAGATATTTAGCAAAAAATAAAGAGAAATTAATATCGTTTAGAGATAGTTTAGTTCAACTGTGGTTGCCTGTAGCTTTAATACTATTGTTGGTGCTTCCTGCGAACTTCTCTACAACAGCTATTGTTTTTTTTATGATTTTATTATTAGCTTTTATAGGAGGATATCCATTAAAGTATATAGGGTATATATTAGGGTTAGGCCTTTTCTCGTTGCTTTTTTTCATACTTGTAGCAAAGGCTTTTCCAGATGCAATGCCAAACAGAGTAAGTACTTGGCAGAGTAGGTTAGAAGGGTTTTCTGATTCAGGCAGAAAAGAGAATTACCAAGTAGAAAAAGCAAAAATAGCAATAGCCACTGGCGGTATGTTAGGAAATGGACCAGGAAAAAGTGTTCAGAAAAACTTTTTACCGCAGTCATCTTCCGATTTTATATATGCGATTATTGTTGAAGAATATGGTTTGGTAGGAGCTGTTATTGTTGTATTCATTTATTTTTTATTGCTATTTAGAATTTTAATAACAGCTAAAAAAGCAACTACAATCTTTGCGACATTGATGGTGTTGGGAGTAGGGATACCAATTGTTTTTCAGGCAATGATTAATATGGCTGTAGCTGTAAACATATTGCCAGTAACGGGGCAAACATTACCACTAATTAGTAGTGGAGGTACCTCTATTTGGATGACTTGTTTTGCTTTGGGAATGATATTGAGTGTTAGTGCTCATAAAAATGAAACAGAAGAAACAATTCTAGATGATAATCCTTTAAGTGTCTTACATGAAACAATCGATTAACGTTATTATAAGTGGTGGTGGTACAGGCGGGCATATTTATCCGGCAATAGCAATTGCAAACGAAATAAAAGTCCGTTATCCAGCGGCTAATATTTTGTTTGTTGGAGCGAAGGATAAAATGGAGATGGAAAAAGTTCCACAAGCTGGTTATAATATAAAAGGATTGTGGATCTCAGGTATTCAAAGAAAGTTGACAGTTGCTAATTTAATGTTTCCTTTTAAGTTGCTGAGCAGTTTATGGAAAGCGCATAGAATTATCAAAAAATTTAAACCAAACATAGTGATTGGCACTGGTGGTTTTGCAAGCGGACCAACGTTAATGGTTGCTAATAAAAAAGGAATTCATACTGTGGTGCAGGAGCAAAATTCATATCCAGGAATTACAAATAAGTTACTAAGTAAAAAAGCAGGTAAAATATGTGTTGCTTATGATAATTTAGAGCGTTTTTTTCCGAAGGATAAAATTGTAAAAACAGGAAATCCTGTTCGTCAAGATTTGTTAAGTATTCATACAAAAACTGCAGAAGGAAAGGAGTTTTTTGAATTAGATACTTCTAAAAAAACAATGCTAATTTTAGGGGGAAGTTTAGGGGCAAGAAAGATAAATCAACTAATAGAAGAAAATCTAGACTTTTTTAAAAATCAAAACATTCAATTAATCTGGCAATGTGGTAAGTTGTATTTTGAAGATTATAAAAAACATAATGAAGTTGAAAATGTACAGGTACATCAGTTTTTAAATAGAATGGATTTAGCTTATGCGGCGGCAGATTTTGTGGTTTCAAGAGCGGGTGCAAGTTCGGTATCTGAATTATGCATTGTAGGTAAACCAACTGTTTTTATTCCGTCACCAAATGTGGCAGAAGATCATCAAACAAAAAATGCGAAATCTATTGTAGATAAACATGGTGCTATTTTAGTAAAAGAAAGTGAACTAGATACTTTTCCGATTGTAATAGAAACATTATTAAAAGATAAAGGAAAACAGCAGAGTTTAAGTGAAAATATAAATGAGTTAGCGTTGCCTAATGCAACGAGTGATATTGTTAACGAGGTAGAAAAATTAATAAATAGGTGAATTTAAAAACAGTACATAACGTTTATTTTATAGGTGTCGGAGGAATTGGTATGAGTGCTATTGCTCGTTATTTTGCTGTGAACGGAAAGCAAGTGTTTGGATACGACAAAACACCAAGTCCGATTACTAAAAAATTGGAGGAGATTGGTGTTAAAATCCATTTTGAAGATGCTGTTAAAAATATCGATATTTCTTGTTTAGATAAAAAACAAACGTTGGTGGTTTATACACCTGCGATTCCGAGTACGCATCAAGAATTAAATTATTTTATCAATAACGGATTTGAGATTTTAAAAAGGGCTGAGATTTTAGGAGAAATAACAAAAAATACTTTTTGTTTAGGTGTTGCAGGTACGCATGGTAAAACCACAACGTCTTCAATCTTAGGTCATATAATGCAGCCTGAAAAGGCAACATCTTTTTTAGGTGGAATTGCAGAAAACTATAACTCGAATTTAATTTTAGGAGAAGATAAAATATCAGTTGTAGAGGCAGATGAGTTTGATCGTTCGTTTTTAAAGTTATCTCCAAATATTGCGTGCGTTACTTCTATGGATGCTGATCATTTAGATATTTATGGAGAAAATGAAATGTTGCAACAGTCGTTTAGAGAATTTGCAAATAAAGTTTCTGATACATTAATTGTAGAAAAAGGATTGCCTTTAAAAGGATTAACATATGCTGTAGATGATGTTGCAGATTACAGAGCATACAATGTAAAAGTTGAAACAGGGATATATGTTTTTGATGTGCAAACACCAACATCAGAAATAAAAAATATAGAATTCCATTTGCCAGGAAAGCACAACATGATGAATGCTCTGGCTGCTTTAGCAATGGCTGATGTTTATGGTGTTTCGTTAGAAAGTATTAAAGAGCAATTAAGAACTTTTAAAGGTGTTCAGCGTAGATTTTCATATAAAATCAAAAATGAAAGCATAGTGTTGATTGATGATTATGCACATCATCCAACAGAGATTAATGCCGTAGAACATTCTGTGCGAGAAATGTATCCAAAAGAAAAAGTATTGGCTGTTTTTCAACCGCATTTATATACGAGAACAAAAGATTTTGTAGAAGATTTTTCAACTGCGCTTTCTAAGTTTGATGAACTGTTGTTATTAGATATTTATCCGGCAAGAGAACTGCCTATAAAAGGAATTACTGCTGCCTGGTTATTAGATAAAATAAATTCAGTTAATAAGGCGTTGGTATCTAAAGAAAACTTAGAGAGAGAAATCTTAAAATCTGAATCGAAAATTATAGTAATGTTAGGAGCGGGAGATATTGGTTTATTGGTTGACGAAGTAAAGAATAGTTTAGAGAAAAAATATAATATTTAAGAATGAAAAAAGTAGCAACATATCTTTCTTTTTTCGTGTTACTGGTGTTTATGGGCTTTTTATATGGCTTTACAACTAGTAAAAATGGGGTTAAAAAGGTAGAAAACACTGTGGTTGAATTTGAAGCAGGTAACAATAACTTTTTGACACACAGTATGGTTGATAAATTGTTAATACAAAATAAAAAATTTGTTAAAAATCAACCAAAAAGAGTAGTAGATTTACACCTTTTAGAAACCAAGGTTTCTGAGAATCCTTATGTTGAAAAAGCAGCTGTTTTTTTAACAATTAATGGCGTCTTAAAAACACTGATAAAACAACGTACACCAATAGCTCGTGTTATTAATAAAGATGAGTCTTATTATGTAGATAAGTTTGGAGTGAAAATTCCCTTATCGATGAATTTTTCAGCAAGAGTTCCGTTGGTTTCGGGAGTAGAGAGTATTAAAGACATCAGTGAGTTAATAAACTTGATAAAAGTAATTGAAAGCAATGATTTTTTAAGTAAAGAAATTATTGCAATTCAAAAAAATACTCAAGATGAATATGTTTTTACAGTTAGAAGTGGTGAGTATCAAATAATTTTTGGAGCGCTAGAAGATATAAATGTAAAATTTAAAAAGTTAATAGCTTTTTATAATAAAGCATTGATTGATAAAACAATTAAAAATTATAAGACAATAAATGTAAAATACCACAACCAAGTTGTGTGCACAAAACAAAAGCAAGATGGAGAATAATAAAATTGCAGTTGGTTTAGATATTGGTACCACCAAAATTGTTGCTATGATTGGTCGTAAGAACGAGTACGACAAATTAGAGGTTTTGGGTATTGGTAAGGCTAAGAGTTTAGGTGTAAAACGAGGAGTGGTAAACAATATAACCCAAACTATTCAATCTATTCAACAGGCAGTAGATGAAGCACAAAGTGTTTCTGGCCAGATGATTGAAAATGTAGTTGTGGGTATTGCAGGTCAGCATATTAGGAGCTTACATCATAGTGATTATATAACTCGTGAAAAATCAGATGAAGTAATTAATGAAGCAGATATAGAAAGTTTAGTAAATCAGGTACACAAATTGGTAATGCTTCCGGGTGAAGAAATTATTCATGTTTTACCCCAGGACTTTAAGGTTGATAGTCAGGCGGAAATTAAAGAGCCTATTGGTATGTATGGAGGTAGGTTAGAAGCTAACTTTCACGTAGTTGTTGGTCAGGTTTCTTCTATCAGAAATATAGGGAGATGTGTTAAAAGTGCTGGTTTAAGTTTGTCAGATATAACATTAGAGCCATTGGCATCAGCATCAGCAGTTTTAAGTCAAGAAGAAAAAGAAGCAGGTGTTGCTTTAATTGATATTGGAGGTGGTACAACTGATTTGGCAATTTTTAAAGATGGTATTATTCGCCATACAGCAGTGATTCCTTTTGGAGGAAATGTTATAACTGAAGATATTAAAGAAGGCTGTTCTATAATTGAAAAGCAAGCTGAATTGTTAAAAGTTAAATTCGGATCTGCTTGGCCAGGAGAAAATAAAGAAACAGAAATTGTTTCTATTCCAGGATTACGAGGAAGAGAGCCTAAAGAGATTACTCTTAAAAATTTATCGAAAATAATTCATGCTAGAGTACAGGAAATTATAGAGCATGTGTATTTAGAAATAAAAAATTACGGGCACGAAACTCAGAAAGGAAAACTAATAGCAGGGATCGTTTTAACAGGAGGAGGATCTCAGTTAAAACATTTGCGTCAACTAGTAGAATATATTACAGGTATGGACGTTCGTATTGGATACCCGAATGAGCACCTAGCAGGTGATTCTGACGAGGTTTTATCTAGTCCGTCATATGCAACTGCAGTAGGTTTGTTAATGGAGGGTTTACGTAAAGATGCTTACAAGGTAGAAGAAGAAGTTGCTAAGGAGCCCATAGTTGCTGAGACACAAAATATTATAGAAGCAGAAAATGTTTCGGAGGAATTGAATGTTGAAAAACAAGTGGTTAGAGGGAAAACAAAATCTATTTTTGATAAATTTAGAGAAAGATTTACGGAGTTTCTAGATAACGCGGAATAAGTAAGTATATAAATTAAGTGTTCTTTTTTATCCCCTAGAAAAAGAAAGTAAATGAATAAAAATTAAAAGGAAAGTTATTATGAGTACAGAATTCAATAACATTTCATTCGACATGCCAAAAACACAATCGAATGCTATTAAAGTGATTGGTGTTGGTGGGGGTGGAAGCAATGCTGTAGACCACATGTTTAGTAAACAAATTCACGGAGTAGATTTCGTAATTTGTAATACCGATGCGCAAGCGTTAGAAAGCAGTCCTATTCCGAATAAAATTCAATTAGGAGCACATCTAACTTCTGGTTTAGGGGCAGGAGCTAATCCTGATGTTGGTGCACAAGCAGCAGCAGAAAGTATCCAGGAGATTCAGCAAATGTTAAGCACGCATACTAAAATGGTATTCATTACTGCCGGTATGGGTGGTGGTACAGGTACAGGAGCCGCGCCTATTATAGCAAAGATTGCAAAAGATATGGATGTTTTAACGGTAGGTATCGTTACAATGCCATTTCAGTTTGAAGGTAGAATGCGTACCAAACAAGCTCAAAAAGGTATAGATGAACTACGTCAAAATGTAGATTCACTTATTGTTATAAATAATAATAAGTTACGTGAAGTTTACGGAAACTTAGGTTTTAAAGCAGGTTTTTCTAAAGCGGATGAAGTTTTAGCAACAGCTGCTAAAGGTATTGCAGAAGTAATAACACATCACTATAAACAAAATATTGATTTACACGATGCTAAAACTGTGCTTTCTAATAGTGGAACTGCAATTATGGGATCTGCTAAAGAAACAGGAGATAACCGAGCTAAAAACGCCATAGTAAAAGCATTAGATTCACCGTTGTTAAATGATAACAAAATCACGGGAGCTAAGAACGTTTTACTATTAATTGTTTCAGGTGCTAATGAAGTTACTTTAGATGAAATCGGAGAAATTAATGACTATATTCAAGATGAAGCAGGTTATGATGCAAACATCATTATGGGAGTTGGTGAAGATGAGTCTTTAGATGATGGTATTGCTGTTACTATTGTTGCAACGGGTTTTACTGCAGATCAACAAGGAACAATTACAGATACTGAGGTGAAAAAAATTGTTCACACCTTAGAAGATGAACAGAAGGCTACCTATAATTTTGGAGAAAAAAAAGTACAGGTAGCACCAGGTCTTAATCAACCTTTCGCTTCAGCAACACCTAGTAAAGTTGTTCATGTTTTAGAGGAAGAAAAAGAAGCGCCAAAATCAAATTTAATTCCTACAACAGAGGCTATAAAAAACATTAATGTTGTTTATGAAGAGGTTGCTATAGAAACAATTTCTGAAGACGATTTTATTATTACAAATATTGCTGAGCAAGAAGTTGTTAAGCAAGAAGTACAACAACAGCCTGTTCAACAAGACTTATTGTTTGACTTACCGGTAAATTCATATGAAGAAATTACACCAGTAGCGCCAATTGTAACAACAACAAATGAAATTAAAAACATAAAAGTTGTAGCTCAAGAAGTAAAACCTCAGGTTCATCAAATAGAAAAGCGTTATGTTTTAGATGATTTTAATGCGCAGCCAACCATTGGTAAAAGTTCTACTCCGGTTATAAAAGAGGAAGTTGAAGAAGCTTTACAATTTAAAGTGAAGACTAAAACTAAAGAAGAAATTAATAATATAGAAACGACAAGCGAAGAGGTTTCACCTTTAGAAATTACCATATCGGAATTGCAAAAAAGAACGCAAGAAAGACGTGATAAAATGAAAGGGTTTAATTATAAGTTCAACGATCAAGTTAGTAAAAATATTGATGAAATTGAGCGTCAACCAGCCTACAAAAGATTAGGTGTAGATATTAATACAGGTTCTGATATTAGTAGATCAGATACTGCATTAAATACAGATAATAACGATTTGTTACGTTCTAATAATTCGTTTTTACATGATAATGTAGATTAATAAAATAAGAATATACTTTTTTAAAATTCCCGCCTTGTCGGGAATTTTTTAATCATAAAAAAAGAAAGATGAGTTTACAAAAACAAGTGATGGATAAGATGAAAGAAGCAATGAAATCGAAAGATACAGTTGCTTTAACAGCTCTTAGAGCTTTGAAGTCAGCTTTTATGTTAGCAAATACTGAAACAGGAACAGGGGAGATTACAGAAGCTGAAGAATTGAAAATTATTCAGAAACAAGTAAAACAACGTAAAGATAGTGCCGTAGTTTTTTCTGAACAAGGTAGGGCAGATTTGGCAGATCCTGAATTGGCAGAAGCAGCCGTTTTAGAACAGTTTTTACCTGAAGCTTTATCTGAAGATGAAATTGAAAAAGTGGTAAACGAAACTATTGTTAAAGTCGGAGCAGAAGGGATGAAAGATATGGGAAAAGTAATGGGGATGGTTTCAAAACAATTAGCAGGAAAGGCTGATGGCAAAACTATTTCAATGATTGTTAAAAAAAGCTTAGCTTAATAATAATGGCTGCGTAGTTCAACTGGATAGAATATCAGATTTCGGCTCTGATGGTTGGGGGTTCGAATCCCTTCGCAGTCACAAAAAGAACAAAAAAGCAGTAGAAATATCTACTGCTTTTTTAGGGGAATATAAAAAGGGGAACTTTTTTAATAAAGTGCTAAAGTATATAAGAATTATTTTATGTTATGTAACTTAAGTTACATAACATTTTAATTTTCTTAAAATTAAAGAGCTAGTATTTTTATTTGATTTCTATGTAATTCTATCTTCGATTGTTTCTCTAAAGCTTTCAATAATCTAGAGATGACAACTCTAGAAGTGTGTAAGTCATTAGCTACTTGTAAATGAGTAACATTTAAGACATCATTGCCAACGACCATAGCCTTATCTTTAAGGTATTTATATAAACGCTCATCCATATTTAAAAAAGCAATAGAATCTACAGCTTCAATGAATTCATTAAGTCTAGAATGATAGCTTAGTAAAATATACTCTTGCCAACTTTTGTATTTACTTAACCACTCGGACATTTTGTTTTTAGGTATCATTAATAATGTAACATCCGTCTCGGCAATTGCTTTGATTTTACTTTTTGTTTCTCCCATACAACAAGAAAGTGTCATTGCACAAGTATCACCTTTTTCAATATAGTACAAAACTAATTCTTCTCCCTCTTTATCTTCTCTTAAAATTTTAATAGCACCGCTAATTATTAAAGGGATAGAGACCATATTACTATCAACATCAATAATAATAGTGTCTTCTTTAAATTCTTTATAAACGGCAACATTAGCGATTTCGTTAATTAAATCATCTTCAAATAAGTAACCGTAATGTTGTTTAATTTTTTCTATCAATTTATTTTAGTTTTAGTTAGCCAACTCTTTTAGTATTTTAATAGTTTTGGCAGGGTTATCACTTTTAAAAACATAGCTACCAGCTACTAAAACATCAGCGCCAGCTTCAATAAGTTTGTTCGCGTTTTTATTGGTTACTCCCCCGTCAATTTCTATTTGACATTCAGAATTCGAAAACTCGATTAAATGTTTTAATTGAGTTACTTTTTTATAGGTATTTTCTATGAAAGATTGTCCGCCAAAACCAGGATTTACACTCATAATACAAACCAAGTCTAAATCGGCAATTACGTCTTCTATAACAGCAATTGGTGTGTGGGGGTTTAAGGCAATTCCGGCTTTCATTCCTGCAGCTTTTATAGCTTGAATTGTTCTATGTAAATGTGTACAAGCTTCGTAATGTACCGTTAAAATATCGGCTCCTAAATCTGCAAATGTTTGAATGTACTGATCAGGATTAACAATCATCAAATGTACATCGATTGTTTTCTTGGCGTGTTTCGTTATCGCTTTTAAAACAGGCATTCCGAAAGATATGTTTGGTACAAAAACGCCGTCCATAATATCAATATGAAACCAATCGGCATCACTATTGTTTACCATTTCGATGTCTCTTTGAAGATTTGCAAAATCTGCCGCTAAAATTGATGGTGCAATTAATTTACTCATTTGTTTGTTGTTGTGTTGTTATGTAGTGTAAAGATAATTAATTGGTCGTTGTTTTTTGAAATTTAAAAGTAAGAATGCTAATTTTAATTCTCTTTTTTTCTTTTCCATTGCTGACAAGAAACAAAAATCTAGTCTTATTTTAATTTTTTTGAACTTTAGCATTGTACTCCACTATTGCATCCAGACCACTACGTTATTTGGTTGCTTGCCGTTTCATACAATTTGAATTCTAGCAAAAATTAAAAGTATGCCATTGTAAAAGGTTTAAGTTTAGTCCGGATTAACTCCGCTTTTATATTTTATAGCGTCGTTGAATATTTTGTATTTGAAGTGACATCCTTTTTATGCTTAAAATAAATAAGCGTCATTGCGAGGTACGAAGCAATCTACTTTTTAATTATAAGATTACTAAAGTTTGTAAAATACAAGCTTCGGAATAGCAGCATAAAAAGATAGAGAGGAAAGCGGGAAATAGCTTCAAATAAAAAAACTCCCGAAAATGAATTCGAGAGTTTTATATATCTTCCATGCTTGATAGCGCATGAGTGTGATACTTAATGCAATCTGTGATTGTGCTAGCCTAGGTAGGTCATTAATATTTTAGATCTAGAAGTATGTTTTAATCTTCTGATAGCTTTTTCTTTAATCTGACGCACACGTTCACGAGTTAAATCGAACGTTTCACCGATTTCTTCTAAAGTCATTGGTTGGTGTTCTCCTAAACCGAAGTATAATTTTACAACATCAGCCTCACGAGGTGTTAATGTTTCTAACGCACGGTTAATTTCGATACGTAAAGATTCATGTAATAATGTTTTATCTGGGTTTGGAGATTCACCTGAGTTTAATACATCGTACAGGTTAGAGTCTTCACCCTCAATTAAAGGAGCATCCATTGATACGTGACGACCAGAGTTTTTCATAGACTCTTTTACATCGTTCACTGTCATATCTAACTTCTTAGCAATTTCTTCAGGACTTGGCGGTCTTTCGTTTTCTTGCTCTAAGAAAGCATACATTTTATTAATCTTGTTGATAGAACCAATCTTGTTTAACGGTAAACGTACAATACGAGATTGTTCTGCTAATGCCTGTAATATCGATTGACGAATCCACCATACAGCATAAGAGATAAATTTAAAACCACGAGTTTCATCAAAACGTTTTGCCGCTTTAATTAAACCTAAGTTACCTTCATTAATTAAATCAGGTAATGTTAAACCTTGATTTTGATATTGCTTTGCTACCGAAACAACGAAACGCAAGTTGGCCTTCGTTAATTTTTCTAAAGCTCTTTGGTCACCAGCTTTAATTCTTTGTGCCAATTCAACTTCTTCATCAGCAGTAATTAAATCTACCTTTCCTATTTCTTGTAAATATTTATCTAATGATGCGGTTTCTCTATTAGTAACCTGCTTGGTAATCTTTAGTTGTCTCATCTAATTAAGTACTATTTTTAATTCATCTATCCGTCTACATTAGCTTATACGTATGAAGTTTCAATAATGTTACAAAAAAAATAAAACTTTTTCGAAATATATGTTTTAAACAATTCATCGATAGATTATGCTCTTTTGAAGATATAAGATGCTGTTTAAACGTTTTTAAATTTTTTGAGATTAATCGTTTATTTAATTTGTGTAGTAAATATATAGATAGAATGAATGATATAGTATTAGAAATGACAGATGAAGATTTAGTTTTTGAAATAATTAGAACTAATAATAACATACTTTTTGCAGAATTATATCAACGCTTTTCAAAGTTTGTATATATTAATTGTTATGGTTTTTCTAAAAACAAACAAGAAGCAGAAGACTTAAAACAAGATGTATTTGTTATGTTATTTTTAAAAATAAAAAATTTTAAAGGTATGTCTAAATTTTCTACATGGTTATATTCCTTTACCTATAACTTCTGTGTGAATTATGTACAAAGAAATAAAGAGAGAAAAAAAGAAAAAGTAACTATCGCAACAGATGATATTAAGGAAAAAACTAATCAAGATGAAATAGACAGTATTTTCTATTTTGAGCTAAAGATTGATAAATTACAAAGAAGCTTAGACATGTTATATGTTTCAGAAAAGAAAATATTACTCATGAAGTATCAAAAAGAAATGAGTATTAAAGAAATTTCAAAAATATTAAATATAGGAGATAGCGCAGTAAAAATGCGTTTGAAAAGAACAAAAGAAAAAGTTAAAAAAATTTATAATGAACTATAATAACTGCATATTATATTTTCTTTTAAAAAAAACTTTTTATTGATATTGAAGTGTTAAATTTGTAACATAGAACAAATATATAGTAACCTTTTTTGTAAAGTAGTGTCTAAATTATTTAGATACCGAATTACAAATCTAGAACCAAAATTAGCTATTGAAACCCATTGATGATACAAAACTAAGCGATGAGGAGCTAGTTAGTAAAATAGTAGAAAAAAATGACACTCATTTATTCGCTGTTTTATATGACCGATACGCTGGTATTGTGTATAACAAATGTTATGGTTTTTCAAATAATAAAGAAGAGGCACAAGATTTAACACATGATGTGTTCATTAAATTATTTATAAAATTAAGAACTTTTAAAGGAAGGTCTAAGTTTTCTACATGGTTGTATTCTTTCACCTATAATTTTTGTGTAAATTATGTACAAAGAAATAAAGAGAAGAAAAAAGAAAAAGTAACTGTTGTAACAGATAATATTAAAGAAGATAGTAATGACGATGAAATTGATGATGCTTCGTTATTTGAGTTAAAAGCTGATAAGTTAGCAAAGGCACTCGAGAAGATACAGGTTTCAGAAAAGATGATTTTATTAATGAAATATCAAGATGATATGAGTATTAAGGAAATTTCAGAAGCATTAGAATTAGGAGTAAGCGCAGTAAAAATGCGTTTAAAAAGAGCAAAAGAAAAAGTTATAAAAGCATATAATGCACTGTAATAATTATGGAGAACCCATTTAAGAAAATATTACATAACGAAGAATTGCCAGAGGCACTTAAAGGAAAAGTGCTAAACGATGTGGCAATGATTAAACTATCGATAGATATCGCTGATTTATTTGTGGTTAAATACCCAAGTACAATTGCTGATTTATTAGGTGGTGGTGCATCTAAAAATGAATTTAACAGCAACGAATAACAGAACCAATACGAAACTATGATTATATTACAAATTGATATTATTAAGCCTTTTAAAAATATTTTTCAGAATATTATTGATTCATTACCAACAGTACTTGGCTTTATTGGCTTTGTTATATTAGCTTGGTTAATCATCAAACTCTTTTTGTTTATTGTTAGAAAAGCATTAACAAAAACAAAGATTGATGAATGGTCTAAAAAATTAAGTGAAACTCAAATATTTGGTAATTCTACCATAAATATAGTATTAACAAATGCAATACTCGCGGTTTTAAAATGGTTTTTAATTTTAACCTTTGTAATGGCTGGATCTAATATCTTTGGTTTGATAGTGGTTTCAGAAGGTATTACAAGCTTTTTTGCATATCTACCAAAACTATTAACAGCGTTAGGTATTTTTGTAGCTGGGGCCTATTTAGGTACAATGGTTAAGAAGGCAATACAAACAATGTTTAAATCGTTAGAAATATCAGGAGGAAACCTTGTAGGAAATATCGCTTTTTATTTAATAGTAGTTTTTCTGTCAATAACAGCACTAGATCAAGCAGGTGTAGATACATCAGTAATTAAAAGCAACCTAACTCTTTTAATAGGTTCTGTTCTGTTAGCATTCACTTTAGCCTTTGGTTTAGGAGCAAAAGAGGTGGTTGCAAGATTACTTTATGGTTATTATTCGAGGAAAAATGTAAGTATTGGTAAAGAAGTTATTATAGGTGATGTTGAAGGTGTTGTAATAGCTATAGATAATATTTGTTTAACCATTAAAACAGCTGAAGGAAAAGTTGTTTTTCCTATTAAGGAGGTGGTAGACAGTAAAATAGTTGTTAAAAATTAATGATTTGTCGGTTTTTATTTTATATTTGTTGATAATAATGAAAAGTAAATTAAGAAAATGATAGATTTCGGGGGACTTCTATCTTATAGATAAAGATTTATCTTTGTCGTTATGACCATCGAAAGATGGTCATTTTTTTTGTAAAAAAAGTGACTTAATTAAAAAAGAGGTGTCAAACTGCTAGATGATAGATTCGGGGGGATCTATCATCTAGTAGTTAACTAAAATGACTTCCGGTAACGGAAGTCATTTTTTCTTTTAAGTAAATTAAGAGCATAAAAAAGCCACTGTTAACAGTGGCTTTTTGTTATTCGAAAGATAAGTGTAAAAACACTCCTCTTGTACCTAAGAAGTCAATAGGATCTGTCCATTGACTTGGGCTTGTATTATCGTAAACAGCTTCGTTATTAACAGCAAATACTCCTCTAATAGAAGGGGAGAACTTAAAGTAACTTAAGTAAATATCTATTCCAATACCAACTTCGTACATTATATTGCTAGAAGTGGTTCTAAATTCACCACCAAAATTATCATCACTATTACTTTCGTTACTAGAAAAATTATAATCATATGATATACCTCCTAATACATAAGGTCTAATATTATTAAGTCTGTTGGTGCTAAGTTTTAAGATAAAAGGTAGACGTAAATATGTGGCACCGACTTCTCTTTCTTTCTGGTTTTCTGTTCCAACAATATGTTTAAAACGCAATGTTTTAGTGTTAGACATTAAACCAGGCTCAAAACGTAGGTTAATATTGTTATGTAACCTTAAATCAGCAATTAAACCAACATTAAACCCAATAGATGAACTTACTTCTATCTCAGCATTATTAAATGAGCTAGGTTTGTAGGCAACTTTATATCCATTATTATTTAAACCTAGGTAAAAACCATAATGAAATATCGGTTTATCAAAACTAGGAAGATTTAATATCTTTTCACTTTGCGCTTGAAAGCTAATTGTGATAAATGCGAAAAATCCGAAGAACAAAAGTTTTTTTAACATACTATTTTAAAGCGGTATAAATTGATGCGACTCCAAAAGTCACAGGTAAATTCTTTGCATTGTTAAACCCGTTTTTTTGTAAAATATTGTTAAAGGCTTCTCCAAAAGGAAAAGAATTTGCACTTTCTGATAAATAAGAGTAAGCAACTTTGTCTTTTGAAAATATTTTACCAATAATGGGTAAGATAAAATTGGTGTAAAACTTATAACCTTGTTTAAAAGGAAACTTAGTAGGGTTAGAGGTTTCTAAGACCACAAATTTACCTCCGGGTTTTAAAATACGGTATATTTCAGTTAAACCTTTGTCTAGGTTTTCGAAATTACGAACTCCAAAAGAAACTGTAATGGCATCGAAAGTATTATCATCAAAAGGCATGTCTTCGCTATCGCCAACAATCATTTCAATCTTATCACTTAAGTCTGCTTTTGCTATTTTTTGTTTTCCAACTTCTAGCATTCCTGCAGATATATCTAAACCTACAATTCTTTGCGGATTTAATTTCGCCATCATTAAAGCTAAATCGCCTGTTCCGGTAGCAATATCTAATATTTGCTGCGGATTATTTTCGCCAACTAATTTCACCACTTTTTTTCGCCAACTTACATCAATTCCTAAAGAGATAACGCGGTTTAAGCCATCGTAATCTTCAGAAATATTATCGAACATTTTTGCTACTTGTTCTTTTTTTCCTAATTCAGAATTTTTGTATGGTTTGATGGTTTTAGACATGTGATTTTAAAATTATCCGTTAATAGCAACTACTTCGTTAATCTGATTTGGTAGCATATCTTTAAGCATGGTTTCAATACCATTTTTTAAAGTAACAGTTGATGACGGGCATCCGCTACAAGCGCCTTGAAGAATTACACTCACTCTTTTTGTTTCTTTATCGTAGGATTGAAACGCAATGTTTCCTCCATCTGAAGCTACAGCAGGTTTTATGTATTCATCTAAAATGTCAACTATTTTAGCTTCTATCTCTGTTAAATCTTCTTTCGGGATTTCAACATTTTGCGTTGTTTGCTGTTTCGGAAGTTCTTGTATAATTGTTTTTCCGTCTTGAATATAGGTTCTAATAAATGAACGAATTTCTTGATGAACTTCATTCCACTCTATCATATCGTATTTTGTAATAGATACGTAGTTTTCAGAAATGAAAATTTCTTTAACAAATGAGAATCCAAATAATTCTGTTGCTAAAGGAGATGATTTACTAGCTTCTTCAATGTTTTTAAACTCAACATCTGTTTGCGTAAGTGCTTTGTTTGAACCAAACTTCATTACAGCCGGGTTTGGCGTAACTTCAGCATACACTTCAACAGCATCTTTTTTAGTTGTTTCCTCTTGTACAAGCGTATTACCTTCTTGTAAATAGTTTTCTATTTGTTGGCGAACTTCTTCTTCAACATCATCCCATTGAACAATATCAAAACGCTGAATAGCAATGAAGTTAGCAGTGATTAGTATTTTTTTTACAAAAGGAAGGTAAAAAAGTTGTTGTGCTAAAGGTGAATTTTTAGCTTCGTCTATATTGTTAAACTCGTAACTACCACCGTTTACTAAAATTTTGTTACTCACAAATTTAAGAATGGTTTCGTTATTAGTTTCTTGTAATGTTATTTTTAGTGTGCTCATAGGTTGTAAAGTAAAGTGCAAAATTACGGTAAAAAAGTGAGATATGTATATATAAAACATCCTGCAAAAGCAGGATGTTTTATATATATTGTTTAGGATAGAATTATAGGCTAAAAGTAATGGTTCCTGAAATTCTACTAGTATTGTTATCTATATTTAAATCACCAGGATTATAGATTGTATAATATTGTCTGTTTTCGTAATTACTGTAAGATAAATCAAACTTCATGTTTCCGAAGTTGTAACCTAAACCAGCTGAATATCCTTTGATATTATCTTTATTGGTATTGCCTCCTATAAGTAAGTTTGGGTCCTTTTCATAATGATATCCACCTCGAATACTCATTTTGTCGAAACGCCATTCTGTACCAATGTTTAAAGCGTGTGTATTTCGATAGTCATTTGAGAAGTTTGCGTTTTCTTGATTAAAATCACCATCATTAAATTTAATATTTTTATAATCTTTATAGGTGTAATCAACACTAATTAAACCTTGTTTACCAAAAATATAAGCACCACTGGCAGTTAGTCTTCCAGGTGATTTAAATTTATAAGCATAAGAATCTGGACCAATAACATCAAAATCTTCATCAATATTTAAAGCATCAACTTCATTCATTATCAATTCATCATAATAATCTTCAATAACTTCTTGATACCAAGTTGGAGTTTCATAAGCTAAACCAATTCTTATGTTTTGATTTACTTTATAGATGAAACCTAAGCCAAGAGAAAATCCGCTTCCTTGTATGTAAGTTTCTGTATAACTTTCTACATCTAAAATATTCCCGTCAACATCGTCATTAACTTCATTAAAATAAGCTTCTCTGTAAAACTCTAAATCATGAAAGTTTAAAGAGGCTCCTACAAATAATTTGTTTTGGTGTACGGCAGAGAACCCTATATTAAATACACTTGCTTCACCTTCTGTTTTGCTAGAGTTATATTGGTCGACACTTGCATCAAACTGTGTTTTTGTGGGTTTTGTGTCAGCAACATGTTCGTTGTAGAATAGGCGATTACTATTACCTTCAGCTGAATAAAATGCGTTAAAATCTTTTTTAATTCTGTAATTAAAACTTAATGCAAAACGATTCCAATCATTGTTATAAGCGGTGTCAAAAGTTAAAATACCACCAGCTTGGCTAACGTCAAAATAATTGTCTTGTGTGTTTGTGGTGTTACCGTAATACATAGATGAATACTCGGTGTTTCTGTTGCCTAGAGTTACTGAAAATACACTTTTTTGCGCAACGGCAGCACCTGCAGGGTTAACGCTAAAAGCAGAAATATCACCTCCTAAAGCACCGAATGCGCCACTCATACTTTCAAAACGAGCTGTTCCGTAATTGCCATCTTTAGAAAAAAGAATACCTAAATCATTATAGCTTAATGATTGAGAAAAGGCACTATAAGTACTAGCGATCAGAGTCGCGAAAATTAAAATTCTTTTCATGTTTTTTGTTAATTAGTTTTAAAATCTATTTAGAAAAATGGATTATAATTATCTCCTACCGCCCCTAGAGCTTCTGCTACTAGAAGAGCTTCTTGAACTTCTACTGGAACTACTTCTAGATGAAGAGCTACGTGAACTTCTAGTTGGAGCAGAGTAACTTCTTGAGCTTTTGCTTCGCGAAGAATAGTTACTATTGCTCTTAGGCTGTTTACTTTTTCTGTAACTAGAAGAGCTTCCTTTGTTCGATTTAGAATAAGATCTGTTGTTTTTAGTACCTCTTGTAGAACTACTACGACTACTTCGGTTACCTCTTGTTCCTTTTACAGATCTGTTTCCGTTAGGGTTATATCCTTTTGTGTATCTTTTATTAGAACTCCCTCTTGTTGGTTTTTTAATTCGTTTGTTTTTTCGTGACTTTACATCTTTTGTAGAACGTGTAAGTTTAGTGTTACTTCTTCTGTAGGTTTTTGATGATCTTCTAGAGGTAGAGTAATTTCGGTTATTGTTTTTATAACCTCTATTATAGCTAGTTGTTCCTCTTCTTGAGTTTGATACAGTTCTATAACCTCTATAATAATTTGCTCCTCTATAAGGTCTATAATAACGATTGTTATAGTAGTGATTTCTATAATATGGGTTATTAAGCCTTCTGTAGTCGTAAGGAGAGTTCCAGTAATTGTGATACCCCCAGCCATAACCATAGAATCTCGGTCCCCACCATGGATTGTTGAAGTTACGATAACCATATAAACTAAAGCTATCCCACTCAGTATAATAACCCCATCTCGGTGAAGTGTTTATGTTTATTACAACATCACTGTTATTATCGTTATAGCCCCAAGGTTCATTGTTGTTATAGTTAATATTATTTTCTTCTTCATATATAATATCTTCGTCTTCATTGTAATCACCATCATCAGAAGTATAGTTTTCTATATCCGTAAAAATATCGGTTCCGTTTAATGCACCTAAACGTTCAATTTCTTTGGTAAAATAATTTTCTTCATATTCCTGATATTCATTTTCATCAGCAATAATAACTCTTCGCTGAGGTTGTTCTTGAGGAGTGTCAGCATAAATACCATCACCACTGTCAGCAACCGTTTGCATTGTTCCGCAAGAAACAAGTGTTATTATCATAAATAAAGATAGAATATAAATAGGGAGCTTGGTTTTGGCGTAATATAACTTCATGGCTGATTTTTTAGGTTATTAAAAACTAATTCGAAAATCTGTTGCAAAATATTATTTCTTTGTTGGGCTTGTACCCTTTTTAATGTAGTTTTGCATAGACAATTTACGCATAAAAAATAACAATATTTATGCCAAACTTTTGATTATGGGCAAACATTTGACAAAAAGAGAAGAAGATTACTCTAAATGGTATAACGAATTAGTTGTAAAAGCTAATTTAGCTGAGAACTCGGCAGTAAGAGGATGTATGGTTATAAAACCTTACGGATTTGCTATTTGGGAAAAAATGCAAGCAGAATTAGACAGAATGTTTAAGGAAACTGGGCACGAAAATGCTTATTTCCCGCTTTTTGTACCTAAAAGTTTATTTGAGGCTGAAGAGAAAAATGCAGAAGGATTTGCAAAAGAATGTGCTGTTGTAACGCATTATCGTTTGCAGAGTGATCCTGATAAACCAGGGAAATTAAGAGTAGATCCTGAAGCTAAGTTAGAGGAAGAATTAGTGGTTCGTCCTACTTCTGAGGCTATTATATGGAATACCTATAAAGGTTGGATACAATCATACCGTGATTTACCATTATTAATAAATCAATGGGCAAATGTAGTTCGTTGGGAAATGCGTACACGTTTATTTTTACGTACTGCCGAATTTTTATGGCAAGAAGGGCATACCGCACACGCTACAAAAGCAGAAGCTATTTCTGAAGCAAAACAAATGCAAGAAGTGTATGCAACATTTGCTGAAGATTTTATGGCAATGCCAGTAGTAAAAGGAGCTAAATCTGAAAGTGAACGTTTTGCAGGTGCCGATGATACTTTAACTATTGAAGCATTAATGCAAGATGGAAAGGCCTTACAGGCAGGAACATCTCACTTTTTAGGTCAGAATTTTGCAAAAGCTTTTGATGTGAAATATACCTCTAAAGAAGGAAAGAAAGAATACGTTTGGGCTACATCTTGGGGAGTTTCAACACGTTTAATTGGTGGTTTAATTATGACACATTCAGATGATGCAGGATTAGTTTTGCCTCCGAGATTAGCGCCAATTCAAGTTGTTATTGTCCCTATATATAAAGGAGAAGAGCAATTAGCTGCTATTTCAGAGAAAGTAGACGTAATCGTTAAAGAATTGCGTAAAAAAGGAGTTTCTGTTAAGTTTGATGATAGAGATACTTATAGACCAGGAGCTAAGTTTGCTGAATATGAACTAAAAGGTGTGCCGGTTAGAATTGCAATGGGTAACCGCGATTTAGAAAATGGTACTGTTGAAGTTGCACGTCGTGATACTTTCGAGAAGCAAACGATTGCTATAGATGAAGTAGTAAATGTTGTTGCTAATCTATTAGAAGAGATTCAAGAAAGCTTATTTAAAAAAGCTTTAGATTATAGAGCAGCTCATACTACTGAGGTTACAACTTTTGATGAATTTAAAGATGTAATAGAAAATAAAGGAGGTTTTGTATCTGCTCACTGGGACGGAACGACTGAGACAGAAGATAAGATTCAGGAATTAACAAAAGCAACCATTAGGTGTATTCCTAACGATGCTAAAGAGGAAGTAGGGAAGTGTATATTTACAGGGAACCCATCCTCTAAAAAGGTTCTTTTTGCGAAAGCATATTAATAAGAATAAAAAACCCTGCAAACGCAGGGTTTTTTATTCTTATTTTTTCCGCTAAAGTTTATAAGGGCAAATCTTATTTTAGATTATCATATGTTTTTTAACCTTAAAATAGATTCGTAAGGTAATTTAATTGAAGTCAAATGAAATTATTTCATGTTTTTTTGTGGGTAATTTTTACCTTTTTGTATCGAAATAGTACTGAAAACTATCTTATTAGGTTTTGTTTTTAAGATAGGGTATTTTAAAGTGATATAAAAACAGCAAAAAAAAATAAAAAAGCTTTGTAGGAATAAAAACTGTTACTATATTTGCACCCGCAATCAGGAAAAATTGGTTGTTTTGGTCCGTTCGTCTAGGGGTTAGGACGCATGGTTTTCATCCATGTAACACGGGTTCGATTCCCGTACGGACTACAGAGTTTAGTTAGTTTTTTAAAAGAGTTTAAATCTTTTATTAGTTAATTAAAAAAATAAAATTATTGCAAATATCAAAAAGTATTGTATATTTGCACCCGCAATCAGAATGATTGTTTTGGTCCGTTCGTCTAGGGGTTAGGACGCATGGTTTTCATCCATGTAACACGGGTTCGATTCCCGTACGGACTACAAAGTTTTTTATAAACAATTAAGAATCTAGTATAATGGCAAATCACAAGTCAGCAATAAAAAGAATTAGAAGTAACGACGCTAAGCGTTTAAGAAACAAATATCAGCATAAAACAACTCGTAATGCTGTTAGGAGATTAAAAGCGTCTGAAGACAAGAAGGAAGCAGAAGGTATGTTTTCTACTGTTGTATCTATGTTAGATAAATTAGCTAAAAATAACATTATTCATAAGAATAAAGCAGCTAACTTAAAATCTAAATTAGCTAAGCACGTTGCATCTTTATAAGACAATTTAAAGCTACAAAATAAAAAAACGCTTCGATTTTATCGAAGCGTTTTTTTGTGCGCTTTTGTTTGATGTAAATAAGATGTTTGATTTATGGTATTATGGTATAGATTTTACTAAAAACCCTTTTAGAATGAAGTGTATTAAGTTTTATCCTTGTGTCTGGTAGAGATTAATAGTAGTTGTTTTACCAATCGTATTTCTTGTGAGCGTCTAATCTTATGAAAATAAATAGGAGTAGTGTAAAACCCCATAAAGAAGAGCCTCCGTAACTGAAAAAAGGTAAAGGGATTCCGATAGTTGGTAGTAAGCCGATAACCATACCTATATTTACAATTAAGTGAAAGAATATGATAGAGGCTATGCCATAACCGTATATACGGCTAAATTTATTATTTTGCTTTTCTGATAAGTATATAATACGATATAAAAGCAACATAAATAGTATTATTACGAGAGAACTTCCTAAGAATCCCCATTCTTCCCCAATTGTACTATATATATAATCTGTATGTTGCTCAGGAACAAAATCTCCTTGTGTTCGATCGCCTTGTAAGAAACCTTTACCAAAAAAACCACCAGAACTAATTGTTAATTCTGATTGATAAGAGTTGTATCCAATTCCTTTTGTATCTGTAACCTTTCCTAATAAAATATCAAATCTGTCTTTTTGATGTTGTTCTAGAATGTTATCATACATATAGCCAATGCCAAAAACAAATAAACTTGTAAATATATACAGAGCAACTATTCTAAAGGCGTTAAACCTAATAAATCGTTTATTTTTATATACAGCATAGATGGTTGCAAGAGTGATGAGGGCTAAACAAATAATAAGGATTAGTTTGGCTCCGAAATAAATAGTTAATATAAATAAAAGTATAGATACGGCACCAAATATTAAATATACTAAACTTAATCCCTCTCTGTTTAAGACAAAAAAGAAAGCAAAGTAAATTAAAACAGAACCCATATCTGGCTGTAATGCAATAAGAAATGCAGGTAAAAATATTATAACAAATGTTTTTACTTGGTTTTTTATTAGTTTTAAGTTGTACTTACGGTCACTCATTAGTTTAGCAAGCGCTAATGCAGTAAATGCCTTTGCAAATTCTGAAGGTTGTAAACCAATGCCACCGAAATTATACCAAGATGTAGCTCCGTTAATTTTTTTTCCGAAAACAAAAACCCCGGCTAGTAGTATTAAAGAGAATATATATAAAACACTTGCAAATTGCTCGTAAAATTTCGAATTAAAGAAAAGAATAAGAATAATAACAGGAATTGTTAAGGATATAAAAATTAATTGTTTCCCGTACTTAGTAGAAAAGTCGAAAACATCTCTAGTTTCATCTGTTGATGAAGATGCGTAAATATTCATCCAGCCGAAACCAACAAGTATAATATAGATAAAAACTAGCAGCCAATCGATGCCTTCAAATATGTTATTTCGTTCCTGACGCAAGGGTATCTTTCTTTTTAATTAATTTATCATATTCTTTTTGAAGACTCATATTAATCATACGGTCTTCAAGGCGCTTATTTGTAATTGAGCCTCTAAGGTATTTTTCAATGAGAAGGCTAGTTACTGGTCCTGCTATTGTTGAGCCATACCCTCCATTTTCTACAAAAATTGCAATAGCGATTTTAGGATTATCTTTAGGGGCAAAAGCAATAAAAATAGAATGATCTTGGGCTTGTACCTTTTCTCCATCTATCATTTTAATTTTATTTTCAGCAGTTCCTGTTTTTCCACAAATTTCAATTCCTTTTATTTGATACCACTTAGCGGTTCCGTATGTAAAAACTTCGTGCATTGCTTCGATAGCGATAGGAAAATGTTTAGGGTCTATAGTAGTATTTCTACGGGTAGAATATGCAGAATCTGTAACTGTTTTATTATCAATTTTTTTTACAATATGTGGTGTGTAAAAGTAACCTTTATTAGCAATTGCAGCAGTCATGTTTGCTAGTTGCATAGGAGTTGCAAGTATTTCACCCTGACCAATTGAGTTTGAAATAGTATAGGTTGATTGCCATTTATTTTTATACCACTTGTTGTAAAAATCAGTATTAGGTACCATTCCTTTTCTTCCTGCAGGTAAGTCATAGCCAAGGTAATTTCCGAGACCAAAACTTTCAACGTGTTTGTTCCAGTTTTCCATTCCTTCTTTAGGATCACCAGTTTTATCAATAATTTTCTTATAAGTTGTGGCAAAATAACTATTACATGATTTGGCAATAGCGGTTTTTAAACGAATTGGTCTACCTGTAATACCACAGTGGCATCCCATGAACTCATTTTTACGTGCTCCGTATCTGTATCCATGTTGACAATACACACCAAAGTCTTTATCAATAACCTCTTCTTGTAAGCCAATTAATCCATTCAGAATTTTAAATGGAGAGCCAGGAGGGTACATAGCTTGCAATCCACGGTCAAAAGTTGGCATGTTTATGGTATCATTAAATAATTTTACTGAATTAGGAGACCTTTTTCTACCAACCAATAAATTAGGGTCGTAAGAAGGTGCTGTTATTAAAGCTAAAATCTCACCAGTTTTTGGTTCGATAGCTACAATACCACCTCTTTTTCCTTTCATTAATAATTCGCCGTATTGTTGTAATTCGCTATCAATAGTAAGTGTTAAATCTTTACCGGTAACAGCAAGTGTATCGAATTTACCATCTTTATACGAACCGGTAATTTTATTTAAGTTATTTCTTTTAAAACGCTTTTTACCTTTAACACCTCTAAGAACTCCTTCGTATTGTTTTTCTACCCCAAGTTTACCTATTAACTCTCCTTGTTCATAGTAATCATTTGTTCTTGCTTTTTTTTCGTTTACTTCAGCAATAAAGCCTAAAATATTGGCGCCAGTATCAATAGGGTAATTTCTAATAATACGTTTTTGAATGTAAAAACCTTTGTATTTTGGTAGTTTTTCTTGTAGATAAGCAAAATCTTCTTTCGCTAATTGTTTTAGAAACTTAGAAGGTAGCCATCGAGCATATTTTTCAGCTTTGTTATATCTTTTTTTAAAGTCTTCTTTTGTTATTTTTAAAAGGGCGCAAAACTCTAGAGTATCTAATGGTTCCACATCTTTAGGAACTACCATTACATCATATGATAATTGATTTGCTACTAATAATTTGTTATTACGATCGTATATATAACCACGTTCTGGGTAATCATATTCAATCTTAACAGCAGAGCTTTGTGCTGGGTTTTGGTCTGTGCCACGAATAACTTGCAATTGAAACAACCTAACAATATAAATTAGTCCAATAAGGGTGATTAAAAATATAAGTAAGAAACTACGTTTCATTTATTATTAGTGATTTTACTAGTTAAAAAGAAATAGTTTTTAGTTTAAGAAGACACTTAAGTTAGCTTTTTTCTAAATATAAAGCGACCTAAAAAATACAATACTAACGTAAACACACTCGAATATATTGTGTTTAGAAGTACTTCTGATAAATTGTAAAAACTAAAGTTAACTAAACTAAATAAAATGAAGTGGTGAATTAGTGTTAAAATTACGGTATAATTAAAAACTTTATCAAATGTTTCGAGCCTTAAACTGAATAATAAATAATCAGGTTCGTGCTTTTTAAAGATTGTTTTGAT
Source organism: Tenacibaculum sp. AHE14PA (assembly GCF_019278465.1). Taxonomy (GTDB): domain Bacteria; phylum Bacteroidota; class Bacteroidia; order Flavobacteriales; family Flavobacteriaceae; genus Polaribacter; species Polaribacter bernardetii. The sequence continues at coordinate 2,744,824 of NZ_CP058983.1, forward strand.
AAAAAAAAGCCTTATATAAGCGATACATAAAATAGAAAAACCATGTATTCCGCCTGAGTTAGAAAAAGCATCAACAGATAATCCTAATATAAAGGCTAAAGTTAAAAAAGGAAATCTATTAGAGTTTAAAGGGTATAAAAAAACAAAGACAATGTACAAGTACGGATTTACATACCCCAAAAATAAAACATTGTTTAGCACAAGTACTTGTAATAATAAAAGGAAAAAAAATAAAAATATGATATAAATCGTTCTATTCATCTTCAATTCTTTTAATTTCTTCTTTGTTAAGACTGGTAATAATATAAATATGCCCTAAGTTAGCCATGTCGTTAAATAACTTCACATCAATAGTGTTTGAAGCAGAAAGGTTTTCAGGAACTTCACTAATAGTACCAACAGGAATTCCTTTAGGAAAAATAGTAGATTTACCACCTGTAATAATGGTATCACCTATTTTAAAAACTGCCTGGCGTGGTATATCTGTTATCTGAACACTGTTGTAATCTAGTCCGTCCCACTTTAGTGTACCATAATAATTGTTGTTCTTAAACCCAACATTAATTCTACTATTAGAATTTAAAATAGACTGTACTCTTGCGAATTTAGCGCTTGTATTATCTGTAATGCCAATAATTCCCTTACTATTTATAACAGCCATCTCAGCATTAACACCATGTGCAGAACCTCTGTTTATAGTGATAAAGTTATTTGGTTTACTGTAGGAGTTATTTGTGATTTTTCCGTTAATGTATAAGAAGTTTTGGTCACTATCAATCGTTTTGCTAATAGTATCAGTAATTATAGAAAGTTGATCCAATTTATTTTTAAGACGCGTATTTTCTTCGGATAATTCTTTGTTTCTGCTTTTTAAGCTAAGGTATTCGGATAATTCTGATGATTTTTGATAAACACCACCAGTTATAAAATTAGTAGAACTAATAAATTTACTTTTATGAAAAGAATGGTTGTTAATGATTAATGCAACAGCAATAATTTCTAGAAATAGAAAAAACAAGAAGTTTTTATACCTCTGAAAGAAATAGATAAGCTGTTGCATATATAATAATCATTCAATATTTATTTGATCAATACAGACTTGTATTTTTCAAGGTTTTTTAAAGCAATACCAGTTCCTCTTACTACGGCACGAAGTGGATCTTCGGCAATGTATACGGGTAAATCTGTTTTTCTAGATAAGCGTTTATCTAATCCTCTAAGCATAGAACCACCACCAGCTAAATAAATACCAGTGTTATAAATATCAGCAGCTAATTCGGGCGGAGTTTTAGATAATGTTTCCATAACAGCATCTTCAATACGTAATATCGATTTGTCTAATGCTTTTGCAATTTCTCTATAAGATACTTGCACTTGTTTAGGTTTACCACTTAATAAATCACGTCCTTGTACCATCATATCTTCTGGAGGATTGTCAAGGTCTTCAGTCGCAGAGCCAATTTGTAACTTTATTTTCTCGGCAGTAGTTTCACCAACGTGTAAATTGTGTTGTGTACGCATGTAATACATAATGTCACTCGTAAATAAATCACCAGCAACTTTTACTGATTGATCACATACAATACCAGCTAAGGCAATTACCGCAATCTCAGTAGTACCACCACCTATATCTATAATCATGTTTCCTTTCGGCTCCATAATATCGATACCAACACCAATTGCAGCAGCCATTGGTTCGAAAATTAAATATATCTCTTTCGCATTCATATGGCGACCAGAGTCTATAACTGCTCGTTTTTCAACCTCTGTAATTCCTGAAGGAATACAAATAACCATTCGTAATGAAGGAGGAAAAAACTTCTTTTTGATAGCCGGGATTTGCTTTACAAATTCTTTAATCATCTCTTCAGATGCTTGAAAATCAGCAATCACTCCGTCTTTTAAAGGGCGTATAGTCTTTATGTTCTCGTGAGTTTTTCCTTGCATTCTGCTTGCTTCATGACCCGTGGCAATAATTTTACCAGTCAATCGGTTACGTGCAACGATGGACGGATTGTCGATAACAACTTTACCATTGTGAATGATAAGCGTGTTTGCAGTACCTAAATCGACTGCAATATCTTCTGTCATAAAATCGAAAAATCCCATATAAACTCCTTTGTTTTACCTGTTTCTAATGTATTCTCACAAATCTAATAAAAATCTGCGGGTATTTTACACTCAATGTTACTTAATGTTTAAAATGTCTTGTACCTGTAAAAACCATAGAAACATTGTTGTTATTACAGTAATCTATACTTAATTGATCTTTAATAGAACCACCTGGTTGAATTACACTTTGTATTCCTGCGTTATTTGCAATCTCTACACAATCAGGAAAAGGAAAAAAGGCATCACTTGCCATAACCGCTCCTTTTAAATCAAAATTAAAACTAGTTGCTTTGTCAATTGCTTGTTTTAAAGCATCAACTCTACTCGTTTGTCCTGTTCCGCCAGCAAGTAGTTGTTTGTTTTTTACTAAAATAATTGTATTCGATTTTGTGTTTTTACACAGCTTTGACGCAAATAGCAAATCATCTAACTCACTTTCTGATGGTTTCGTATTTGTAGGATATGATAAATCTTCTAATTTATCAGTAATGTTATCTTTATCTTGTATTAAAACTCCGTTTAACGCAGTTCTAACAGTTTGGGTAGGTAATGTTACTGCTTTCTGAATTAATAAAACCCTGTTTTTCTTACCTTTTAAAATTTCTAAAGCATCGGAGTCATAAGAAGGAGCAATTACTACCTCGCAAAATAGTTTATGAATTTCTTCGGCGGTAACTTTATTTATTTTAGTATTTGATATTAAAACACCTCCAAAAGCAGAAGTAGGATCACCTGCCAAGGCATCTACATAAGCTTGGTGAATTGTTTTTCTTTGTGCGAAACCACATGCGTTATTGTGTTTTAAAATAGCGAAAGTTGGTGCTTCACCCGAAAACTCGTTCATTAAGTTAACTGCAGCATCAACATCTAAAAGATTGTTGTAGCTTAATTCTTTACCATGTAATTTATCGAACATAGCTTCTAAATCACCAAAGAAGTATCCTTTTTGATGTGGGTTTTCACCATATCTTAAGGTTTTAGAATTGGTTTCGCTTGCTTTGTATACAACTTCATCTTCATTAAAATAATTAAAGATAGCCGTATCGTAGTGAGAAGAAATATTAAAAGCTTTAGCAGCTAATTTTTTTCTATCGCTAATTGATGTATTTCCGTTACTCTCTGTAATAAGGTTTAAAAAATCGCTGTATTGCTCCATTGAAGAAACAAGCACAGTGTCTTTAAAGTTTTTTGCAGCTGCACGGATTAATGAAATACCTCCGATATCAATTTTCTCAATAATATCTTGTTCTGGAGCACCAGAAGCTACTGTTTTTTCAAAAGGATATAAATCTACAATTACTAAATCTAATTGAGGAATATTATACTCTTGCATTTCAGCAACATCTCCTTTATGGTCTTGACGGTTTAAAATACCTCCAAATACTTTAGGGTGTAATGTTTTTACGCGACCTCCTAAAATTGAAGGATAAGAAGTTACTTCTTCTACAGGTACTACGTTAATTCCTAAATCTTTTATAAATTTCTCAGTTCCTCCGGTAGAGTATATAGTAACACCTAAGTCATTAAGTTTTTTTACTATAGGGGCTAATCCGTCTTTATGAAATACCGAAATTAGGGCAGATTTAATAGTTTTTGTATTGTTCATTGTTGTTGTGTTGTTAAGTGAACAAAGCTACTAAAACAGTAAAGGTTATACAATAATTATTTTTGCTTATTGTAAAACGAAAACACCACCAAATCTCTAAGAGATTTGGTGGTGTTTTTTGCAAAAAAACAAAAGTATTATTCAGCGTTTTCTAAGAAATCGTGAAACCATACTGTAATTTTTTCGAAAAAAGATTGTCGTGTTTTTGTACGAGCATTAGGATTGCCTAACGCAGCATAAGAGGGATATTCTTTGGTACTCATAATTTAGGGGATTATGTGGGGTTAATAAGAATGCAAACTTAAGAATAAAAAACCTAATAATCAAACGTTTACGTTAAATTTATATAAAAGAAGCTACTTTTTTACAAACATATTCTAATAATTCTTCGTCATTTGGCGTAAAAGGGTTAATAGTGTGAGAGTCAATGTCTATCTGACCAATGTTCTCGTTATTAACAAAAATAGGGATTACAATTTCAGATTTTACTTTCCAACCACAAGAAATATAATTATCTTGTTCTTTGGTGTCTTGTACTACAAAATTTTCATTACTAACCGCAACTTGTCCGCAAATACCTTTACCAAAAGGTATAATCGTATGTTCTGTAGGTTCGCCATTAAATTCAGCTAATTTTAATTCCTCTTTATCTCCATTTCTAAAGTAAAAACCTACCCAATCGTAATATGAAACTTCAGCAGCTAAGTAATCGCAAATTTGCTGTAACTTCTCTCCTTTAATAGCATTGCTTTCAGTTATCTGATCTATATTATTTTTTAATTCTTGTAAATTCATTATTGATACGTTTTTTAGTCTTATTCGTAATTCGAGCTAATAACTTACAAAAATAGTTTTAACAATTGTTTTAAAAAACAAATTTTTAATTTTTCGTATCTTTGCATTCAATGAAACAAGTAATTACTAAAATATCAACCATAACATTAGCCTTATTAGTGTTGTTTTCTACCTTTTCTTTTACGGTAGCTAAACATTATTGTGGTGATTTTTTAGTTGATGTTTCTTATGTAGGAGAAACTGGTAGTTGTAATGAAGGTGAAAAAGATGATTGCGCAACAGTAATTAAAAAGAAATGCTGTAAAGATGAAGTGCATCAGATAGATGGACAGGATAAAATACAAAAAGTATCTTCAAAAAAAATAAGTTTTCAGCAAGTTAAATTATTTGTAGCTTTTTATAGCTCTTACGATTTGTTATTTGAAAATGATGAAAGTCAACCCAATTTTCATCAATATTATTCTCAACCTGATTTAGTTTATGATATTCAGGTACTTCACGAAGTATATATTATATGATTTTATAATTCTTTTAAATAAGTAAGAGTTGTAAAATTTAATATGATATAAAATAATGAAAATAAATATATTCAGTATTTTAATACTGATATCTAGTATCACCTTTGCTCAAGAGAAGTTTAAAGGTATGATTATGGATAAAAACGGACCTAAAGATAATTTAGGTGTTTACGGAGCAAGTGTGCATTGGTTGAATACTAACGTAGGCGTAACTACAAACGAAAAAGGATGGTTTACAATTCCTTATCAACAAGAGTATAAGAAATTGGTTGTTAGTTTTGTGGGTTTTAAAACGGATACTATTACGATAAATTCCTTAAAACCAATCCATCATTTTTTAACAGAAAGCAATACTTTAAAAGAGATAACTGTTAAGTCTAAAAAAAGTGCTACTCAAAAATCATATTTGCAAGCTCAAAATGTAATGATGATTAACAGTGCGGAATTATTAAAAGCGGCTTGTTGTAATTTGGCAGAAAGTTTTGAAACCAATCCATCAATTGATGTTAATTATTCGGATGCATTAACAGGAACAAAGCAAATTCAAATGTTAGGTTTAACGAGTCCGTATTTGTTAATTACACAAGAAAATATTCCATCTATACGAGGTGCATCACAGGCATTTGGGCTTTCTTTTACGCCAGGTACTTGGGTAGAAAGTATCCAGATAACAAAAGGTGCGGGTAGTGTTGTAAATGGTTATGAAAGTATTTCGGGACAAATAAATGCCGAATTGGTAAAGCCATATACGAATCATCGTTTTTTTGTAAATGCTTACGGATCAGCTGGAGGAAGAATGGAATTTAACACCCATTTTAATCAAAAAGTAAGTGATAAGTGGCAAACAGGTTTGTATGTTCACGGGAATTACCGAGGAGAAAAATTTGATAAAAATGATGATAATTTTTTAGATAATCCGCTAGCAAAGCAAATTAATATCATGAACCGCTGGCAGTATGTAGATGCGCAAAAAGGATGGGTGAGTTTTATTAATTTTAGATATTTAGATGATGAGAAGCAAGTAGGTGAAGTTAATTTTAATCCTGATTTAGATAAAAGTTCTACTACTGTTTGGGGAAGTGAAATTAAAACAAAACGCTTTGATACTTCTGCTAAATTGGGCTATGTTTTTCCTGATTTACCTTTTCAAAGTATGGGTGTACAGGCTGCTTATAGTAATCATAAACAAGATTCGTATTTTGGATTAAATGATTATAATATTCAACATCAAAGTTTTTACAGTAGTTTTGTTTTCAATTCAATTATAGGAGATACTAGAAGTAAGTTTAAAACAGGACTTAGTTTTACGTATGATAAGTATGACGAGTTTGTAAACGTTACCACGGCAAGTAATTATGATCGTAAAGAAAACTCTGTAGGTGCCTTTTTCGAATATGCTTATGATAATGCTGATGATATAAGTATTACTGCGGGATTAAGAATTGATACACATAATATATTAGGAATCTTTGTAACGCCTCGTTTACATATTCGTTATGTACCTTGGGAACAAGGAGTATTTAGAACATCGATAGGAAAAGGAAGAAGAAGTGCAAATATTTTTGCTGAAAATCAACAATTTTTTGCGTCTTCAAGACAAGTTAATATTGATGATGTAGGAGGTAAGGTTTATGGTTTAAGTCCGGAAATAGCTTGGAATTACGGAATATCATTTTTACAAGGTTACAAATTGTTTAGTAAAAAGGGAGATATTACTTTTGATTTTTACAGAACAGATTTCGAAAATCAAGTTGTGGTAGATTGGGAAAATCCGCAGGAAATATCTTTTTATAATTTAGACGGAAAAAGTGTTGCTAATAGTTTTCAGTTAGAAGTAAATCAAAATATAGCACCATATTTTAATACTCGTTTTTCATATAAATACTACGATGTAAATACGGATTATAAATCAGGGAATTTAGATAAAGCATTACAGGCAAAACATCGATTTTTTGCAAATGTTTCTTATGAGACAGAGAAAAAGGAAAATGATGCGCATTGGAAATTTGATGTTACTTATAATTGGATAGGGAAGCAACGTTTACCAAACACGCAGTCAAATCCAGTTCAATACAGATTACCAGAATTTTCAAAAAGTTATAATTTGTTAAACACTCAGGTAACAAAAGTGTTTTCTAAAAAGTTTGAATTATATGCGGGAGCAGAAAATTTAACAAACTACAAACAAAAAAATCCGATATTGGGAAGCGATAATCCTTTTGGTTCAAGTTTTGATACCACAATTATATATGCGCCCGTATTTGGAAGTAATTATTACGCAGGTTTAAGATTTAAAATAGATTAAGATGAAAAAAATAGTATTAGTAATAACAGTTTTGTTGATGAGTATATCTTTATCAGCACAAGAAAAGAAGAAAAATGCCAAAGTATCTATTGATGTGGATGGTGTTTGTATGATGTGTAAAGGGCGTATTGAAAAGGCAGCTTTAAATACTAAAGGTGTAAAATATGCGCAGTGGAATGTACAAACACATGAGCTAAAATTAATTATTGATGAACGTAAGACGGATGTTAAAACGATTCAGCAAAATGTAGCAAATGTTGGTCATGATACGAAAGCAGTAAAAGCAACAAAGGAAGCTTACGATGGCTTACACGGTTGTTGTAAGTATCGAAGTGAAGAAATACAAGACGATCATAAAAACGAAAAGAAGTAAATAAAAAAAATCCCGAGTTTTAAACTCGGGATTTTTTTATTTATAACATTTTTAATGAATTAACTTCTAATTCGGTTAACTCACGCCATCTACCACGAGGTAAATTACGTTTAGTCATACCTGCAAAAACAACACGATCTAGTTTTGTTACCGCATATCCGAAGTTTTCAAATATTTTACGAACAATTCTGTTTCTTCCAGAATGTATTTCAATACCAACTTCTGTTTTTCTTTCACCTTCTACATAAGAAACGGCATCAATAAAAACTTTTTTACCTTCAATAATAACATCACCACGTAATTTATCTAAATCAGATATTGATAATTTTTTATCTAAAGAAGCATGATATAGTTTACGTACATCATGTTTTGGGTGTGTTAATTTCTTAGCTAGCTCACCATCGTTTGTGAATAATAACAAACCAGTAGTATTTCTGTCTAATCTTCCAACAGGATAAATACGTTCTTTGGTTGCATTGGCTACAATTTCCATTACTGTTTTACGACCACGGTCATCCTCCATGGTAGTAATATAGTTTTTTGGCTTGTTTAATAATATATAACGTTTTTGTTCTATAGAAATTAATGTTCCGTCGAAACGAACTTCATCAGTAGGTTGTACTTTGTAGCCCATTTGAGTCATTAATTTACCATTAACAGCAACACTACCATGTTCTATATAAGTATCAGCTTCTCTTCGTGAACACACTCCAGAATTAGAAATGTATTTGTTTAAACGAATCCCTGTGCTTTCATCAGAGCTAGTTTGCTTTGGTTTATTAGCAGCTGATTTTTTAAGGTCTCTATTAAATTGTTTTTTGTTGTCAGAAGAGCTAGTTGCAAATCTTGGTTTTTCAGATGATTTTCTAACAGGTCTGTCGGTTCTGTCAGATCTATTATCAGATCTAAATGATTTTTTTTCACGAGGATTGCTGTTTCTATCAGCCTGTCGTCCTCTCGACGAGTTTTTTGAATTCATAATTAAATTTTAAAAGGGTGCAAATGTACGGTAATTATTTGATTTCTAATCTAAAGCGATAACTACTTTGTCTAGAATTAAAGACTTATCAATAAACAGTAAACTAAATACTCCTATTAACAATAATATCTTTAAAATGTTGTGTAAAAGGCGGTATTGATTCGTTTTTGTTGCTTTCCATGTGTAAAAACCTATAAAGAACAAAACAAGAGCTGCTAAGTAAAAATAATATTTCATGTACTCTATTGCGGGGTAGTAAAATAAAACACCTATCGGAATTAAGGTTAAGACCATTAATAAGATGATTAACTTTTTTGTGTTTTTTTCTCCGTATTTAATAGGGAAAGTAGTGTAGTTATTTATTATGGCTCCTTTAATGTTCTCTAAATTTTTGATTAATTCGCGAATCATTATAATTAGAAACAGAAAGATTGCGTGCACAAAAATTACTTTCGAAAAATTTTTAAAATGCACAAAAACCACAAAAAAAGGAAGTATCGTTAAAATAGTAACACTTAGTAAACCTATAAAAGGGTGTTTTTTTAATTTGTGTGAATAAAACCAAATTCCGAATATATATATAGCAAAAAAGAAAGCAGCTCTCCAGGATACTAACCAACCAAAACCAAAACCGATAAAGTTTAAGGTAAAGTATAAAGATAATTTAGTTTCTTGTTTTATGTATGAGTCTAAGTTCGATTTTATGGGTCTGTTTATTTGATCAGATTTTTTGTCGTAAAAATTATTGATGATGTATCCTGCCGCTACAGTAGCTACCGTAGCAATAACTAAGTAAAGTAAATGCCAATCGAAAAGTACTGGTTTTACAGATTTGTGATCAGAGAAAATAAAAATAGCAGCCAAGTATTGGGCTGCTATTAGTACTAAAATGTTATAACCTCTAACGACTGATAGAAGGCTAAATATTTTTTTTAGAAATGTATTAACTTTTAATATACTCATTGTAGTATTTTAAAATCTATATACCAATTCTAATTTATAATCTTTTAAGCTTGTTTGTGCTTTTTCGTAATCTTCAGTGAAACCTAAGATATAACCACCACCACCAGAACCACAAAGTTTTAGGTAGTATTCGTTAGTTTGAATTCCTTTTTCCCAAACCTTATGAAAAGCAGAAGGAATCATCGGTTTGAAGTTTGTTAAAACTACTTTCGATAATTTTTTTACGTTACCAAATAATGATTTTATATCACCTTGTAAGAAATCATCAATACAAGCATCGGTATGTAAAGAAAATTCTTCGCTTAACATTTTACGGAATCCTTCGTTTTTCATCTTATTCATAAAGATGTTTACCATTGGTTCAGTTTCACCAACTTGCTCAGAATCTAATAAGAAAACAGCTCCTTTTCCTTCTTTTTGAGATGGAATCCCTGCAGGCTCTATATGTTCTTTTGAGTTGATTAAAATAGGTAAACTTAAATATGAATTTAAAGGGTCTAGTCCTGAACTTTTTCCGTGAAAAAATGATTCCATTAAAGAAAATACTTGCTTTAAAATTAACAGTTTATCACGTGTTAAGTTTTCTAAAACAGTAATTTTATTATTTGCATATTGATCGTAGATAGCAGCAACTAAAGCACCAGAGCTTCCTACACCATATCCTTGTGGTATAGATGAATCGAAGTACATACCATTATCAATATCATTTTTAAATGAAAGCAAATCAAAAGAAACTAAATCAGAATTCAAGCTATTTAAATAAGTGTAAAACTTAATTAAATTAGTATTCGATTTTTTAGCTTCACCAGTTAAGTTACTAGCAGACTTTAACACACCTTTGTATGAGTTAAAAGGAATCGCTAGTCCTTTAGAATCTTTTATGATTCCATATTCTCCGAAGAGTAATATTTTTGCGTAAAATAAAGGTCCTTTCATAAATTTTTAATTGCTTAGCAAAAGTACAAGTAAAAGTACTAGTTTACAAACTAGTATACGTTTTTGTAAAAAGTTTTCCAAACACCAACTTTTTCATTGTCGCGGTACTTTCCTTTTGTTTCTATTTTTCCGTTTTTATAAAAGGTTTTCCAAACACCATCTCTTTGTCCGTTTGTATATTTTCCTTGCTCTTTAAGTTCGCCAGTTTCGTAAAACACTTTACGGTCACCGTCTAATTTACCACTTACGTAATTAGCTTTATGAAAAAGCTTACCATTAGCATGGTAATACATTATTAAACCGTCAAAGACTTCCTTGTTAAGTTGTTTATTTGTGCTGTATCCTTCCATTTGAACCTGACCATTTTTGTAATAATCAACAATCCAAAATCCATCATTTATTGCTTTAGGAGCAGGTCTATAATATTCGTGATTTTCTTTTGATGTTTCTTGCCAGTTATCATTAAGATAAATGATTTTTTGTGCTGTTACTGTGGTTGATAAAAACCCAATAAACATAACTATTAGTAGTGTGAATGTTCTCATGATAATAGGGATTTTAAGGTTAATTGGGTTTTGCGCCAAAACCCGTGTTATCACAAATATACTGATTTTTTTGGCAGTAAACAGCTAAGGTGTTTTTAATAAAAGACTCTACCTCAGTCTTTTCGGTGTTTGGGTATAGTACATGAACATTTGCACCTGCATCGAGAGTAAAGCAAATATTACTGTTGTTTTGCGCTCTGTATTCCCAAATTTTATTAATCACCTCTAACGTATTAGGCTTCATTAATATAAAATACGGGTTACTTGTAAGCATCATTGCATGCAAGGTTAATGCTTCACTTTCAACTAAATTAATAAACTCTTTTATGTCTCCGTTTTGAAGAATAGTAGATATTTTAGATAAATTTTCGTTTGCCTGTGTAAAGCGTTGTTCGGCATACGGATGGTTGTGCATTAAGTTATGACCAACTGTAGATGAAACTTGTTTCTCTCCTTTATCAACCAATAAAATAGTATCGCAATAGTTTTCGAAAATAGGGTGTATTTTATATGGGAATTTTACTCCGAATAAATCTGAACTTCCTTCAATTTCTGGGTGTTCTCCCCAAACAACCAAAGGACCTTCAATACTTCTACTGGCACTACCAGAGCCTAAACGGGCTAAAAAAGAAGCTTTTTTGTTAATAAATTCGTCTGTTAAATCAGAATTTAATTCTTTTTCAAGATTTAATAAACACATTGCAATAGCACTCATTCCGCTTGCAGAAGAAGCAATTCCGCTACTGTGAGGAAAAGAATTCTCTGAAGAAATCACCATTTTATATTCTAAAATATAAGGGCAGTATTTTTCTATTCGCTTAAAAAATTCAGCAATTTTTGGTTTAAAATCATCCTTCTTTTTTCCTTCAAAAAACAATTCGAATTTTGCTTCGCTTGATTTTTCAATTTTTAAAAACTCAATCGTAGTAATTGTATGGCAGTTGTTAAGTGTAAAACTTATCGATGCATTTTTGGGAATTTGCGGATTGCTTTTTCCCCAATATTTTACTAAAGCGATATTACTCGGTGTTTGCCATGTATATGTAGCTTTTTCAATTGTTTTATTTGATTCTTTTGAAATAAAAAGTGCTGTATTCAAAGGTTTAAATTTTGCTGTAAAGATAAAATTTAGACTACACTTTTGCTAATTTTTGTAAAACGGATTCTTTGTAGCTTCTGCTTATAGGAATTGCCTTTTTACTAATCTCAATAAATTCGTTTGTATAAGAGGTTATTTGCTTTGTAGATACGATGTACGATCTATGAATTCGAATAAAATTATTTAAAGGCATTTTCAATTCTAAATTACTAATACTTTCTCTCGTAACAACTGTGTTTGTTTCGGTAAATATTTTTACATAATCGCCTAGACTTTCTATATACAAAACATCGCTAAAGTTTATTTTAACCATCTTTCTGTCTGCTCTTACAAACATATAATCAGACTTAATTTCTTTAGTTTTTTCGATGATTTTAGGGGTGTTTATATCTAGCACTTTTTGAGTAGCTTGTAAGAAACGATCAAAAGCAATTGGTTTTAATAAATAATCTACCACGTTTAAATTAAATCCGTCTACGGCATAATCTCTATAAGCAGTTGTGAAAATTATTTTAGATTTTTTATTGATAATTTTTGCTAAACTTAAACCCGTAATTTCGGGCATATTAATGTCTAAGAAATATAAATCTACAGATTCATTTTGCATAAAAATAATTGCCTCAGCAGCATTTTTACACATTTTAATTAGCTCTAAGTTTGGTGTTTTTTCAATAAATGAAGCTATTATTTCTCTAGCCATAGGCTCATCATCAATAATAACACAGCGTAATTTATCAATCATTTTTTAAAGGTGTTTTTAATTCAACTCTAAAACTGTTTTTTGTTTGTGAAATATCTAAATGATACGATTTCCCGTATAGCATCTCTAATCGTTTTTTTATATTTTCTAGCCCGATTCCTTTTTTTGATGACGTATTGTTTTTTGTTGAATTTTTTATTTCAAAAAAAAGTAAATTGTTAGCTGTTTTTAATTTGATGTCAACTTTTAGAACACCATCTATTTGTGCTCCATGTTTAAAAGAATTCTCTACAAATGGCAATAATAACATCGGGGCAATTTGAATGTTTTCTTGATGTATTTCTTTATCAAAACTCACGAATAAACTATCTTGAAAGCGCATTTTTTCTAACGAAATATAATCATCAATATGATTAACTTCATCATTCAAAAACACTAAAGGTTTTTCTACCTGATATAAAATATAATCTAATAAATTAGAAAGTTTTAAAATCATATCAGGAGCTTCATCAGACTTTTTTAAAGCAAAACCATATAAAGTATTAAGAGTGTTGAATAAAAAATGTGGATGAATTTGCATTTTTAAAAACTTTAATTCTTGTTCTTTTAATTGCAATTGTGTTGCTAAGAATTTGTTTTTTAAGTCTTCGTTTTTTAACACAGATTTGTAATTATTGATAATTAAGCCAATACTAATTGCTACAAAAAAAATAAAGTATACGGCTAAAGTTATAAATATAAGCCCTTTTGTAATTGGTGTGTAGTCGCCTGTTTTTAAATTGTCAGAAAAAACTAAACCATAAAATATCGATACAATAATAAAGAAGAAAGAAATTATAAAAGTGTACGCAGTGTATAAAATAAATAATTGCTGTTTTTTAAGAAGCAAATACTTAGGGATTAAATAAAAATAAAAAAAATAACTACTACCAATAGTAATTGGCATTAAGAACAACGAAAAACGATTTATGTATGCTGTATTTTCACTTCCGTAACCTAAAAAATAAGTATAAAATAAATATACAGCTGTCCAAAATAAAAGATGGATTGCTGTTTCTATAATAAATTTAAGTATAGAAAGTCGTTTTTTCATATGGCTGCAATATCTACTTTTTTACGTGGTTTTGTGTTTTTTTGAGATAAAATCCGCTTATTTGTAGGTAGAATACCAATTTACCTATTTTTACTAAAATATGCTTTAAACTTGTTGTTTACGGTTTTTTTCTTTGCAATTATCGAAATAAATAGAAAGGTATAAGCTTTAAAGATATTTTTGAATCATAATAACTTTAAAACTTACTAATATGAATTTTTTAATTATCAATTTATTACAAGAGGGCGGAACAATGTTTATGTACCCATTATTATTTATGTTAATTACCTGCATTGCTTTAATTATAAAAGCTTTCTTAAGAAGCGCTGAAAATGATAAAGTAGTTTTACTAATAAAACATATAAGTTTATTTGCGTTAGTTTTTGGTTTTTTTGGATTTATGATGGGGATGATTGAAGCACTCGATGCTATGGTTAGCGTAAGAGGTATTAATACAAGTGTTTTTGCTGGTGGATTAAAAGTGGGGTTATTATGCCCTTCTTTTGGTATGTTTGTGTTCTTAATAACAAGATTGGGGCTTATCGGTTTAACATTAAAGAATAATAAACACTAAAACTATAATAGTATGAAAAATAAGTTTATAATTACTATCGTGGTTGTGTGTTCTTTTTTAAGTTGCGCAAAAAATCAAAATTTAGACGATTATTTAGCATCACTAGAAAAAGAAAAAAAGGCAATGGGAACTGTTTCTGTTTTTAAAGAAGGAAAAGAGTTTTATACAAAGTCTATTGGTTATTCAAATATCAATTTAAATAAAAAAAACAATTCTGGAACAAAATTCCGAATAGGCTCTATTAGTAAAACATATACAGCAACAATTATATTACAGTTGGTAGATGAAGGTAAACTTTCTTTAAATACGAAACTAAAAGATTTCTTCCCTGTGATTCCTAATTCAGAGAATATTACAATTTCTGATATGCTGTATCACCGTAGCGGAATCTTTAATATAACAACTGATAAAAATTTTGAAGTTTGGATTAGCGAACCTCGAGATAGAGCAGAAGTGATTGCGAAAATCAAAGAGTATCAAAGCTTATTTACGCCAAATTCTATAACTGAGTACTCTAATTCTAATTATATTTTATTAGCATATATAGCAGAAGATGTAGATAAGGAAACATTTGCAGATATTATTCAAAATAGAATCGCCGAAAAAATAGGAGTATCTAAAACCGCATTCGGAAAAGATATTGACTTTTCTAACAACGAAGCAATGTGTTACTACCCAGAAAACAATAAATGGCATCCAATAACTTTTCATACAAATTTATTAGGAACCATGGGAGCGGGCGGAATTACAGCAACCGCAAACGAAGTAAGTGTTTTTTATAATGCGCTTTTTACAGGTAAACTGTTGTCAGAAAAAAGCTTAGAGTTAATGACAACTCCAAAAGAAAAAATGGGTATGGGTATTTCTGTAGATGAGTTTAATGGTATGGTTGTTTATGGGCACGATGGCGCTATTGATGGTTTTAGATCGATGGCAGCATATATTCCTGAATTAAAACTTACTATTTCATTCACTTTTAATGCATCTTCAGGTTCATCAACACAAAAATTAATGCAAATTTTCAAATCGTATAAATATACCATCAATCAAAAGAAGTAATCGTTTTCTGGTTAGTTTTTTTTAATACCCATTTTTAGCATAAAAATGGGTATTTTTGTGTTTGTAAATACATATTGATATGAGTAGAAAAATAAAACTGATATGGGACTTTAAAGGTCCAGATGGCTTAGCAACCGCAAAGCACCATTGTATTCATTTAAAAGAATTTGCACAAATAGATAGTTTAACGTATTATGAGGTAAATCATACAGAGTTAAACCCAATGCACACCATTGCTTTTATTGTAGTAGATGAAAGTGATATGAAAATTTTTAGAGACGCTTTAAAGCCTCATAGAGGGGAATTAGCTTAATTAATTTAAATAAAATAAAATTATGTTTTTAATAAACGCTTTAGCAAAACCAAAAAAATCGTCAGAACATTATAATGAAGTTGTAGGAGCTTATGTAAGCTTATATATCGATTATAAAGATATCGAAGGAGCTCTTAAATTAGTAAAGCATTATATAAAAGATGAAGGTTGGAAAGTATCAGAAATAGAAGAAGAGTATTTTACTTTAGATTCTGCAGATGACGTTGATGAAGATCAAAAAGAATTTTATGAAGAAGCAATTGAGTACGGTTACACAATTGTTTTTAATTGTTACGAAGAGGAATAATCTTTGTTTTTAAAAAACTGTTATAAAATTGACTATCTTTCAAACAAAAAATGTTATGAAAGGTAGTCTTCTTTTTTTTACGACACTTTTAATGTCTTTTACGGGGTTTTCACAGCATAAATTCTCCACATATACAGCACATAAATCAATAACAGAAGCAATTCGAATAAACAACGAATTAATAGCTGGTAGAACTTCTTTTTTTGAAAAACAGGCATTGGCAAAACCTTTAATGTTTCAGAATACAAAAATAAAAATTGCAGAGTTTAATAGATTGTCAAACAATGTTTCAAAATATATAGAAGTAATTCAGAAAGAGGTAAATACCGAGCAAGTTTTGTACGATATGCTAACGCGTGATTTTTATAAAAACATCTTGTTTAAAAACGACAAAGATTTAAGTTTTAAAGGAATGAAGTTAAAAACTAAAATAGATAGTTTATATAATCATGCCGTTAAAATTAATGTGCATAAATTATCTCAGCTTGATAATTTTTATAATGGCCACTTTAAAACAAATGATGTTTTTTATGATTTTGATGAAAATGAATTAGATTATTTTGAATATCGTTTTTATGATAAATCTAATTATGGCATTATGATGGCAATGAACTGTTTGCTTTTAGATGTTAAGACATTTCAGTTATTGTATTTTGGTACCGTTATGAGCTATTAAATATTTTTTTGAAATTTAAGTAGCTTTCTGTCTCATATTCAGATATTTTAAGTAATTTCGCGGGCTAAATTATTTCATACAAATGAAACGTATTAAAGAATATAAAAAGCTTTTTAGTGTTGAAGGAGCTATCGATTTAAAGGACTTGAAAAAAACGTACCGAGGATTGGTAAAAGAATGGCACCCAGATAAATTTCAGGAAGAAGAAAAGAGGTTAGAGGCAGAAGATGTAAGTACTAAAATTATTGATGGTTATCATTTTTTAGTAAGTATTGCTCCTGAAACTAAAGAAGCAAATGCAGCAGCATATCACACCACTATTACTGAGTTTAAAGTAGCTGATTATCAACATAAAAGCATGTTGTTAGAAGTTACTTTTACTGATGGAAATACCTACGAGTATTTTGGAGTTACTAAAAAAATGTTCTTAAAATTTTTAAACGCTAAATCGATAAATAACTTCGGAAAAAGAAATATTTTTAATTCTTTTACCTACAGAAAATCAATGAAAGCGTCAGCTACAGTTTAATATAAAATTAAACGATATTATTAAAAAAGATCATTTACTATGTTTAGTAAATGGTCTTTTTTATGTGTGAAATAATGTTATTCAGCAATGCTTTTCGCACAAATATATCCGCCTGTCCACGCGTTTTGAAAATTAAATCCGCCAGTAACGGCATCAATATTTAAAACTTCACCTACAAAAAAGAGGTTTTTATGTAGCTTACTTTCAAATCGCTTAAAGTTTATTCCTTTTAAATCTACACCACCAGCTGTTACAAATTCATCTTTAAAAGTTGTACGACCGTTTGCATTAAATAAACCTTTTGTTAATTGAGTAGCTAAATTATTTAATTGTTTATTACTTAAATCGCCCCAATTCTGAGCCGTTTTAATTTCTGCAGCTGCAACAAAACGTTCCCATAAACGACGAGGAATATCTGCAAAAGGTGATTTTAAATTCACTTGTTTTCTGGCTTGTGCGTTTTTAAGATCAGATAATTCATCTAAAACACTATCAAAATCTTGTCCTAACCAATTTACTTCAACATTGTATTGATAGTTTTTATCAGCTAAAATTCGTGCACCAAAAGCAGAGAGTTTTAAAATTGCGGGTCCGCTTAATCCCCAATGCGTAATTAATAAAGGTCCTGAGTTTTCTAGATTTGTTCCCACTAATTTTACCCCGGCATTTGGCACTGATATTCCGCCTAAATCGATAATTCGTTTATCTTTTATATTAAAAGTAAACAAAGAAGGCACAGGTTCTATAATCGCATGGTCTAAGGTTTTACATAAATCCCAAACTTTCTTAGAACTACCCGCGGCGATAACTAAAGAATTAGCCTCAAATTGTTGTTCTTTTGTGTTGATAACCCACTTGTTTTCTTGTTGATAAACTGAATTTACACCGTGATTTTTTAACACCGTAATACCAAGGTTATCAACAGCATTCTGAAAACAATCTATAATGGCTTGTGAGGTGTTTGCTTCAGGAAAAACACGATTATCACTTTCAATTTTTAAAGGAATTCCTCTGTCGTCAAACCACTCAAAAGTATCACCAGTCATAAACTGATGAAAAGGTCCTAGTAATTCTTTTTCTCCTCTTGGATAAAACTTTACAAGTTCCTTAGGTTCAAAACAAGCATGAGTAACGTTACAACGACCACCACCAGAAATTTTTACTTTTTGCAAAACTTCTTTTCCTTTTTCGAGAATGGTAATGTCTAATTCAGGATTATTTTCTTTAGCGTTTATAGCCGTGAAAAAACCTGCTGCACCACCGCCAATTATAATTACTTTTTTCATTTGTAGAAAAACCTCTCGACTGCACTCGAGGAGACATTTTAAGATTAACTTGTCAGGTCGAGCGCAGTCGAGACTTGTTTTGATTTATAAAATCATTTCTTTGTAAGGAACAATTGTATTGTAGCCTTTTTCTTTAAAATATGTTGAGGTATTTTCATTACCCGCAGCTAAAACAAAATCGCCACCCCAAGCACCTAAACTTTTTATTTCACCGAAATAATCAGGAAAAAGACGTTTTTTAACTGGAGTTTGTTTAATAATTGAGCTAATTATTTGCTCATGCTCAATTATTATTTTAGCTAAACTCTTAGAAGAATTAGCCTTTAAAAACTCTTGAGTTAGCTCATTTATTTCCGGAATTAGCTTTTTAGCTTCTTCTCGATGTTCTTTATATTGTGCGATTCCTTCTCTGCTATTTTGCTTCTGATTTAAATACACAAAAAACAACTCATCTTTAAAATCGGGGTTGAATTTTACCTCACTAACAATAGGTGTCATCTCGAGCGCAGTCGAGAGGTTCTTTTTTAATTGATATAAGATAGGGTTGTTATTACTAGCGCAAGCAATATCATACCCACTACCAGAAAAGGCATTCCATAATAAGGTAAACGGATTCACATTTGCCCAATTAGCAATGTTGTTTATCAATGTAGATGAGCTTCCTAATCCCCAGTTTTGAGGGAAAGTTAAGTTCGTTTTTACCATAAATCCGCCATCAGAATTTAAAAAATTAGGGTTTAACTTTTTAGCCTCATGTAAAATATCAGATAAGGTTTCTGCAATAACTTCCGCATTTCCTTGTTTATCAGCATTAAAAGTAGCTGAGGTTAAACGCAACTTTGGTAAATCGAAAGTAGCTTCAAACCAGCATTCGCCTGTATTAGTAAAGCTAGCCCAAATAAGTTGTGATTCTTTTATCGGTTCGATAATTAAATCTTGACCAAACTTAGTAGGCACCGCTAAAGATGTTGCTCCGTCAAGAACTACATATTCACCTGTTAATAATAATTTTCCGTTAGAATAATATTTTCCCAATACAATTGTCAGGTCGAGCGCAGTCGAGACCTCTTTTAATGTTTGTAATCTGACCTCTCGACTGCGCTCGAGGAGACAATTAATACTATTTTCTTAACTCTTTAAATTTATCAACTACAGCGCTATGAGAAACGGTTCTTTTATCAAAATAAGCAGTTATAGTATCTCTTTCTTCAGCAGTTGCTTCTAATTGATTTAAAATATTTTGCAAGTGCATTTTCATGTGCCCATGCTGAATTCCTTTAGTTGTTAAAGCGCGTAATGCAGCGAAATTCTGAGCTAAACCAGCAGCAGCAATAATTTGCATTAATTCTCTTGCAGATGGTTTTTGCATCATATCTAACGATAATTTTGCCATCGGATGTAAAGCTGTTAAACCACCAACGGTTCCGAGTGCTAAAGGAATTTCAATCCAAAATTTAAAAATGCCTTCTTTAATTTCACAATGTGTTAAACTTTTATACTGTCCGTCTTTAGAAGCGTAGGCATGTGCACCAGCTTCAATCGCTCTAAAGTCATTACCGGTAGCTAAAACAACGGCGTCTATACCGTTCATAATTCCTTTGTTGTGCGTAACGGCTCGGTAAGGTTCTATTTCGGCTATTTTTACCGCTTGCTCGAATTTCTGTGCAAATTTATGAGGGTCTTTACCTCCTAAATCTTCTATTTTACAGCTCACTTCTGCTTTAACCACACAATCTGTAACGTAGTTAGAAAGGATGCTCATTACGATTTCAATATCATCACGTCTAAACTGATTAGCCATTGATTCTAAACACGAATTAATAAAATTCGCGCCCATGCTATCTTTTGTTTCAAAAGTAACATGTAACTGGTAGTAATTTGCAAGTTTATTAGTTTTATCAACTAATTGAATGTCTAAAATACCTCCACCGCGTTTTTCCATGTTTTTTGTAATGGAAGCTGTTGCGTCGTATAATTTAGATTTTTGTTGATCAAAATAGTTTTCTAATTCCGTCTTATCACCTTCATACATAAAATGTACTTGTCCGATTTTGGTGGTAGCAATAACTTCAGTTTTAAAACCACCGCGCGTACTCCAATATTTTGCAACTAACGAAGCTGCTGCAACAACCGAACTTTCTTCAATAACCATCGGTACTACATAATCGCGATTGTTTATTACAAAGTTAGGCGTAATACCATACGGCATGTAAAAATTAGAAAGCGTATTTTCTATAAAATCGTCATGTAGTTGTTGTAATTTTTCATCTACATTCCAATACTGTTTTAGTGTTTGTGTAATTTCTGGTTGGTTGTTAAAATAAGTTTTAGCCAACCAATTTATTTTTTCCTCTTTAGTAAGTTTAGAAAATCCAGTAATAATTTTAGACATTGTCTATAAAATTTAGGTTGCTCAAAGATAAATGAATCTTGTTAAAATAGCTTTCATATTTAGTATTTCTAACTTTTTTGATGTGTTTTATGGCGATTTTTCCGTAAACTTGGCAAACTTTTTAGATAAACAACAACTTAAGATGAAAAAAATATTACTGCTTTTCATAGGATTATCTTCGCTGTTACAAGCACAGAAAAAAGATATTTCTTTAGAAGATATTTGGAAAAAAGGCACATTTAGAGCCGATTACATGAATTCATTAAACTCAATGAATGGTGATTTTTATTCTTTATTAAATTACGAAAACGGAAATTCGTCGGTAGATAAATACAATTATAAAACTTTAGAAAAAGTTGAAACAATTGTTAATAGTAAAGATTTAAATGGCTTAAATACATTTAGATCATATAGTTTTAATAGTGATGAAACGAAGTTGATTTTAGGAACAAACTTCAAACCAATATTCCGTCGTTCTTTCTTAGGTACATTTTATGTATATGATATCGCTTCAAAAACATTAAAGTTAATTGGGGAAGATATTCAGCGACCAACTTTTTCGCCAGATAGCAAAAGAGTTGCCTATGCAAAAGACAATAACTTATTTATTAGAGATTTTTCTAGCAATACAATTGTTCAAATAACAAAAGACGGTGAGAAAAATAAAATTATAAATGGTATTACCGACTGGGTTTATGAAGAAGAGTTTGGATTTGTGCGTGCTTTTGAATGGAGTGCTGACGGAAGCAATCTAGCTTTTTTACGTTTTGATGAAAGTGCTGTAAAAACATTTTCTATGGATGTTTATGGTAAAGGGAAATACCCAACTCAAGATGTTTTTAAATATCCAAAGGCAGGAGAAGATAATGCGAAAGTTACCTTACATGTGTATTCTTTAGATACTAACGGAACTGCTAAAATTATTTTCGGAGAGTATGAATACATCCCTAGAATTAATTGGACAAAGGATGGTAACATTTTAGCGGTACGTACTTTAAATCGTCATCAAAATGATTTGAAAATGTATTTTATTAATGCTAAAACATATGATACTACATTAATATTAACAGAAACGGATGAAGCTTATGTGGATGTAACGGACGATTTAACATTTTTAAATGATAATAGTTTTATCTGGACGAGTGAAAAAGACGGTTACAATCATATCTATCACTACAATAATAAAGGTGAATTAATAAATCAGGTAACAAAAGGAAACTGGGAGGTAACTTCTTATTATGGTTTTGATGCTGATAAAAAAACAATTTACTATCAATCAGTAGAAAACGGATCTATAAATAGAGGTGTTTATAGTGTTTCTTTAACGGGTGAGAATAAAAATATAATAAGTAATCCTTCAGGAACAAATAGTGCATCGTTTAGTAAGAACATGCATTATTTTATAAATACATTTTCTGATGCGAATACGCCAAATGTATATTCTTTAAGAAACGATACGGGTAAAGTATTAAAAATAGTAAAAGACAATGCAGCTTTAAAAGAAGTTATTGCAGGATATAATTTAAGTAAAAAAGAGTTTTCTACCATTAATATAAACGGAAACGACTTAAATATGTATACAATAAAGCCTGTTAATTTCGATTCAAATAAAAAATATCCAGTATTAATGTATCAATATTCTGGGCCAGGATCTCAAAATGTATCAAATACTTGGAACGGATCTAACGATTATTGGCACCAAATGTTGGCTCAAAACGGTTACATGATTGTTTGTGTTGATGGTAGAGGAACAGGTTTAAAGGGTAGAGATTTTAAAAAAATCACTCAAAAGCAATTAGGTAAATACGAAGTTGAAGATCAAATAGCAGTCGCTAAAGAATTAGCAAACTTATCATATGTAGATGCAAATAGAATTGGAATTTGGGGATGGTCGTACGGTGGTTTTATGAGTACTAACTGTATTTTAAAAGGAAACGATGTATTTGCGGCAGCAATAGCAGTTGCACCGGTAACTACTTGGCGTTTTTACGATAGTATTTATACTGAGCGTTACATGCAAACACCTGAAGAGAATCCTACAGGTTATGATGAGAACTCTCCATTAAATTACCCAGAGTTATTAAAAGGAAAGTACTTGTTAATTCATGGTACAGCTGATGATAATGTACATGTACAAAATGCATTTAGAATGGCAGAAGCTTTAATACAAGCCAATAAGCAATTCGAATGGGGAATGTATCCTGATAAAAATCACGGAATTTACGGTGGTAATACACGTATACACTTGTATACGAAAATGACGAATTTTATTAAAAATAACTTATAAAATATAAAATATGAACACAGTTAAACAAGAAGATTTCTTGGGACATCCTAAAGGACTATATGTATTATTTTTTGTAGAAATGTGGGAGCGTTTTTCATATTACGGTATGAGAGCCATCTTAACATTGTATTTAGCGGCTCCTATATTATTAGGAAGTCCGCAGTCAGGTTTTGGATGGACAAACGCAGAAACAATATCTTTCTACGGTACATATACGATGCTTGTTTATTTAACATCAATACCTGGTGGTTGGATTGCAGATAAATACATTGGTCAGAAAAAAGCCGTAATGTTAGGAGGTATTCTATTATGTATAGGTCATGGTATTCTTGCAGTTGATGCTCAATGGGCATTCTTTACGGGGTTATTGTTTATTGTGATAGGTGTTGGGTTCTTAAAGCCAAATATTTCTACAATGGTTGGTGGATTATACTCAAAAGGAGATGATAGAAGAGATAAAGGTTTTTATGTGTTTTATATAGGAATTAACTTAGGAGCTTTTTTAGGAGCTTTAGCAGTTGGTATCGTTGCAGCAGAATATGGATGGCATTATGGTTTTGGTCTTGCTGGTATCGGTATGGCTTTAGGACAAGTTGTATACATGTACGGTTTAAAATATTTAGAAGGAGTTGGTGATTTTATTGGTCAACAAGACTCTCCTAATAAAGAATTAATGAACAAACCATTAAATGCAGTTGAAAAAGACAGAATGTTGGTAATGTTTTTATCATTCTTAATTATTATTGTTTTCTGGGGAGCTTTTGAGCAAGCTGGTGGATTAATGAGTTTATATACTGAGCAAAAAACAGATAGATTACTTGCTTTTATTGGTTATGAAGTTCCAGCAGCTACATTCCAATCAATTAATGCTTTTTTTATCATTGTATTTGGTACAGCAGTTGGAGCATTTTGGCATAAATGGGGGAGAAAAGGAAAAGAATCTTCATCATTATTTAAAATGGCTATCGGTGTAATTATTATGGCTTTTGGTTTTTTCTTTATGAGTAAAGCTAGTACAGAAGTTGTTATGGATGGAGATAAAGTAATTGAAAAATCAGCAATGATATGGTTAGTGTTGGCATATTTATTTCACACAATTGGTGAGTTATGTGCTTCGCCAGTAGCTTTATCATTTATTACAAAGTTAGCACCAGTAAAATATGCATCTTTTATGATGGGGGCTTACTTTGCAGCTACAGGATTAGGAAATAAAGTAGCAGGAATGGTTGGAGCCATGTCTGAAGGCGCAGGTGAATTTCAGGTGTTTACAGGAATTGCAGTTTTCTGTACTATTTTTGGAGCATTGATTATTTTAATATTAAAACCTCTAAAACGATTAACACATGGAGCTGAAGACATTAAAGATCACTCTAAGAATGAAGCTGAAGGATTTGAATTAGCGGAGAATAACTAAAAATAAAAACAAAACCTTGTAATATTTACTATTGCAAGGTTTTTTTATTCATAAATTATATAACAAAAATATGAGTACAAACACTGTTAGATTTGAAGGTTCAGAAATGAACCGTAAGTTACTGATGGGACACCCATCAGGTTTATTTGTTCTTTTCTTTACTGAAATGTGGGAACGTTTTTCTTATTACGGAATGAGAGCAATCTTAGTATTGTTTTTAACTTCTGCAGTTACAGGAGATAATCCTGGTTGGGGATGGTCAAGAGAAGATGCATTAGGTTTATACGGAACATATACAATGCTAGTTTACTTTTCTCCAATTATTGGAGGGTATTTAGCGGATAAGTTTTTAGGATATCGATTTTCGGTAGCAATCGGTGCATTTATAATGACATTTGGACACGCAGCTATGGCTTTAAATACACCTTGGAGTTTGTATTTAGGTATTGGTTTGTTAGTAGCAGGAAATGGTTTGTTTAAACCGAATATTACATCTATTATTAATGGTGTTTATAAAAATGCCCAAGATAAAAAAGATGGCGCTTTTACGATATTCTATATGGGAGTAAACGCGGGTGCTTTTGTTGGTATTTTACTTTGTGGTTATGTTGGTGAAACAGCAGGATGGCATTATGGATTCGGATTAGCAGGTATATTTATGTTTTTAGGAATGTTGCAGTTTTGGTTTGCTCAAGGAATTTTTGGTAGCATAGGATTGTCTCCATCTAAAACAATTGAATATAATGACGCCATTGAAAATGTTGATGAAAAGACAACAATTGTAGAAGAGAAAGTACCAGCAAATGTTCAGAGAGATCGTTATATTGTTGTAGGTATTCTTGCCTTTTTTACAATTTTCTTTTGGGCTGCTTTTGAACAAGCAGGTGGTTCTATGACTATTTTTGCAGGTGATTACACAAATAGGGTTTTACAAGGAAGTTCTGCTGATATCTTTAGAGTTGCAAATACATTATTAACAGTAATACCTTTATTAATAATAACATATGTTTTAATTCAATTATTTAAAATAACTTTTAAAAAATATGCATTATCTAATATTTTCTTAGGTACAAGTTTTGCTATTATTTGGTGTGTTGTTATTTGGATGTTGAAAAATCAATTTAGTGATGTTAAAACAGAAGTGCCAGCATCGTGGTTCTCTATTTTAAATTCATTTTATATCATTGCTTTTGCGCCATTAATTTCAAAAATATGGGAAAGTAAATTTAACCCACATGCAACTGTGAAATTCGGAATGGGATTAGTGCTTTTAGGGTTAGGTTTTGGAGTGTTAGCTTATGGTTCTGCAGAAATTCCACAAGGAGCGCAAACAGCTTCGGTAAGTATGATTTGGTTAATATTAGCTTATTTATTACATACTTTAGGTGAATTATGTTTGTCACCTGTCGGTTTATCATATGTTTCTAAACTAGTCCCGGCATCCACAATTGGTGTAATGTTCGGACTTTGGTATATTGCAATAGGTATGGGTAATAAAGCTGCAGGATTAATGGGAGGTATGATTGATAAAATTACTACAGCTTATGATATGAGTACATTCTTTTTAATATTTACGATTGTACCAGTTCTTGCCGGGTTTATTTTAATGAGCCTAACACCATTGGTTAAAAAATTAATGCACGGAGTTAAGTAGTATTAAACTCTTATAGAAAAGTTAAAAAAACTTTACAGCCTGTCAATTATTAATAATTGACAGGTTTTTTTGTAAATTTGGAATACTTATTGAGACCTAACAAACATGAAGAAATTAATTTTAGTAGCCGTATTCGCATTTATTTCAGTTGGTGTAAAAGCACAACAAGAAGTTAATTGGTTAACTTTTGAAGAAGCGATAGAAAAAAACAAAGAAACACCAAAACCTATTTTAGTCGATTTGTATACAGATTGGTGTGGTTGGTGTAAAAAAATGGATAAAACCACTTACAAAAACGATGTAATTGTAAAGTTTATAAATGACAACTTTTATGCTGTAAAAATGGATGGTGAAGGTAAAGAAGATATCAGTTTTAAAGGAAAAACATATAAGTTTGTTCAGCAAGGAAGAAGTAAATATCATGAATTAGCTGCAACAATTATGAAAGGGAAAATGAGTTACCCTTCTACCGCTTTTTTTAGCGCAGAAGAACAATTAATTCAAACAGTTCCTGGATATTTAGATGAAAAAAAGTTTGAAAAAGTTTTAGCCTATTTTGCAAAAGATAATTACAAGAATACTAAATGGGCAAAGTTCTCAAAGAACTTTAAAGGTTCAATCTAAACAATAATAGTTTATCATTGTGAGGAAGGATTCAATTTGCTTACAGTTATTTTAATATATAAGCTCCGTTTTGCCCTGTATGGTGAAACGGAGTTTTTTGTTTCTTACAAGTCAATTTCCACCTATTTATATAACTTCTGTAATTACTTCCATCAGCAATTATTTTCTTTGGTTTTAAGGTTTTTATCAATCGAGTTAAGTTAATTTTAGGGGAATGTTGTAGTAGTACAATAGGATTTTTAATCGCAATATTATAAACACCTAAACTATCAATTATTAAAATGTTATCAGAATTAAACTTAAAGTAATTAGGTGTTTTATTGATAAAATAACTATTTATATTCTCATTTATCCGATAATCTATAATTGCTTTATCAGTAGTTGTTTTAAGACTATCCAAGTTGTGAAAAACATGTAATTGTTTTCCGTTTCTTATTCCTAACATGTTTTTCCTACTTTTATTAAAAACTATAATTTCTTGCTTTTGATGTCGATTCTTTTTTTCGAAAATGAAAACAGTTTGTAGCATCACTATGGATGCAAGTAAAAATAATAATTGTGTTGTTTTTTTGATAATAACGAATTGATACGCAAATACGATTATAAAATACCAACCAAACATTTCGTAAAAAGACATCGATATTTGTTGCCATAGAAACCCTTCTTGATTTGAAACCCAATCAACTATTTTATTCATTAAAGAAATAACGAATCCGTAAATATCAACAAAAATCTGCGGAAGTAAATTTAACAACGCAAGCAGTATTACTAAGATTCCGCCAATTAAAATCCCACCTAAAAACGGAATAATTAAGATGTTTGATATTATAAAAAGCCCTGGAAATTGATGAAAATAATACAAGCTAATAGGTAATATTCCTACTTGAGCGGAAAGTGAGACTGTAATTAAACTCCAAATCTTATTTAGCAACCAAATTTTAGGTTTCCATAATTTGTAGAGTAGGGGTTGTACCCAAATAATTCCGAAAACAGCGAGGTAGCTCAACTGAAATCCAACATCAAACAAAAATAAAGGTTTAATTAATAATAAGAAAAACATCGAACTGATTAGCGAATATTCTACGATTCTTTTCTTTTTAAAAGAGGCACCAACAGCAATAAAAGTAAACATAGTTACTGCTCTAACGACAGAAGCCGATAAACCAGCTATAAAAGCAAACATCCATAGTAAGATAACGATTAGAACAGCTTTTAGGATTACGCCATTTTTTAATCGTTCTAAAGGTTTAAATAACGATGATAATACGAGTAAGATAATACCGATATGCAAACCTGAAATTGCTAAAATATGAACGGCACCGGCATTGATATAGCTTTCCAAAAGGTTTTTAGAAATATCTTGTCGTTGCCCTAATAACAAGGCGTTAATCACCGAAAGTTCATCTTTACTAAAAGAATGTTTTTTTAAGGAAGTTTGAACCTTGTTTCTGAATTGAGCTGATAATCCGTAAATAGAAACAGTTCCTTTTTCTAATCTTTTGTAATCTTTTTTTTGGATAAATATTTGTTGATAGATGTATTGCTTTACTAAATAATCTTTATAATTAAATTGATGTGGGTTTAAAGGATCGGCTAAGTTTTTAAACTCTGATTTCAAAAAGATACGATCATCAACATTTAAAACTCTTGATATGCTGTCTTTTTTTAGATTTAATAAAATAGTTCCGCTTGTTATTTTAGTATCAACCTGAATTACATCAGCAATAAATTTGCGATTATAATTTCCTGATTTTAGAACTTTACGAATTTTTACAATTACTCCTGAGTTGTCATTAATATGACGTTGATAGTAGTTATCATTATTTTTAGAGTTGTGTATCAATGAAGTTGAAACCCCAACAACGATAAAAAATAAAAGTGTAACAATAGAAAATAATTTACGTTTGTTATTTCTCTTTAATAGATATAATAGAAGTAAAAAAAAGAAAATAAAAACAATTAAAAAGTTGAAATCAAAATTCCATAAGTTCGTGTAAAACTGTAAAATAATTCCGATTATTAAACAGCTTAAAAAATGGAAAGGAGAATATTGTAACAACTTTTTCATAACCCATTAAAGTTAATAAAAAATAATTAGCTATGTTTTTGACTTCTTTTCACACTTTTTTTACAATTCATTTTCAGTAACTTATAGATACAAGCGTATATTTGTGGTGTAGCATCTTAAAATAGTAGATTATGAAAACAAGAATAACCGTTGCCGCAATTTTAGTAATGATAATAAGTTTTGTTGTTCTCGGATTTGTAAACAAAAAGGAAACAAAAAAAGAAATAACTTCAGTAGCATCTGCAGAAGCAATTTCTACTGGTTTTGAAAATACTATTTTAAAATCAGCACCTGTAAGAAAACTAACTTACTTTGTAAGAGGGGCGAATAACAAAACAATTACAGAAGGTGAATTAAGTAACGTAAAAACCTTAAAAGCAGTATTTGAACATTATCCTACTAGTTGGATTGAAGAATATGTATTCATAGAAATTACCCGAGTAACGAACAGCAAAGAGATTAAGGAAGTATGCAAGAGTATTGTTTTAAATACAAAACAACAAGCACTTATCAGAAATGCAAAATTTGGAGATGATATACGTATTAAAATTGTTTATAAAACCAAGAACGCGGCTAAGAATTCTTTAAATACAAGCGAAATAAAAAAGACCCTAACTATTGTTCCAGATATCTCGGCTTGTTTTAAAGGAGCAGAAAATGCTTTAGAATCTTATTTAACAAACAACAGTTCTACAGAAATTAAGAATTGGAAGTTTAATCCAACACAAAGTGCTACTGCTACTTTTATGATTGATGAAAATGGAGACGCAATTAATGTAAATATTGTAGAATCTTCAGGTATCATATCAATTGATAAAGCAATTAAGCAATTGCTAGAGCAAATGCCAAAATGGAAACCAGCGAAAAATAGTAAAGGAAAATCAGTACAACAAAAATTTGAATTAACAATAGGCGATACAGGTTGTTAAGACTTAGTTCTTATAACGTTAGTTTTGTTTACTTGAATACGGATCTTACTTTATACAATTCATTCTTGGTTTTCGATTTTAAATTCACAAACAATGGGTAAATGATCACTTAATTTTAACCAATCATTAGTTTTTCCAAATTCCATTTTTTTTAGATTTTGATGAAAATCACTACTTCCAAAAACGTAATCGATATGATATGGTTTTTCTAATTTTCTATGTAAAAAAAAAGTTGGTCGAGTTTCAACTCCTTGTTCTTCTTTCCAATATTTATGGTATAGACTTTTAATTCCAATTTCTTTTAATTCGGTTACAACGTCTGAGTGATTCCACCACCTATCCCATTTGTCCCAAATTTTGTTACTATTAAAGTCTCCAATAATTAAGCTCTTATTTAAATTAGCTTTATTTATTTGAAGATACTTCCATAGTTGTCCAATATATCCAAACGTTGGTGATTTATTACTATGAGTCCAAACAGCAAGTACATTAAAATTATTATTTACAGAACATGGTAAAAAATGCTTTACTTTATGATCTTTAAAGTTATCAGACCAATTTAATTTTTTCAGTTCGATGTTTTTCTTGGCAAATATTCCAATCCCTTTATTTTTAGAGTCTCCAATCCATAAATAATTATTAGCCCATTCGTTGTACTCTTTATGTTTTGTTTCGGCAGGGTTTTCACCTCCTTGAATTATATGTATGTCAGCATTAAAGTCCATTAGTTTATCAAACTTCTTTCTCAGGGCTCCATTGCAATTCCAAGTTATAATTTTCAATTCTAGTTTTTTTATTTTAAATATAAGATTACTTTATCAAAAAAAGAATCAATTTAAATAATATTTAAAAGATAGTAAATCAATAAATAATAAAACAAAAAAGCAACCTAAATAAGGTTGCTTTTTTTAATATATTTAAAAAGGTATTATGCTATTTCAACAAATAAACCTTCGTCAGTTTTTTCAACTTTAGCTAATTTGTTTTTAGTTAAACCTTTAATAGTTTTGTCCCATTTCTTATTAGATAAACCCGATTGTGTTTTTAAATCATTCAAAGCCATCTTTTCAGCTTTTTCAATTAAAGCCAACACTGCTTTTTCATCGTCGTTTAATTCAATAGAAGGCGCTTTTTTCTCAGGTCTCATTTGAGGAAAAAACAACACTTCTTGTATCGATGCATTGTTAGTTAAATACATAATCAAACGGTCCATACCAATTCCTAAACCAGACGTAGGAGGCATTCCGTATTCTAAAGCACGTAAAAAATCATGATCTATAAATTCACTTGCTTCATCATCACCACGTTCAGCTAATTTAAGCTGCGCTTCAAAACGCTCACGCTGATCAATAGGATCGTTTAATTCAGAATATGCATTTGCAATTTCTTTACCACAAACCATTAATTCAAAACGTTCTGTTAATTCAGGGTTGTCTCTGTGTTCTTTACATAAAGGAGACATTTCCTTCGGATAATCAGTAATAAAAGTTGGCTGAATGTAGTTTCCTTCACATTTTTCACCAAACATTTCATCAATTAATTTTCCTTTACCCATGGTTGCATCAACCTCAATTCCCATTCCTTTAGCAGCTTCAAAAAGCTCACTTTCAGATTTACCGATAATATCAAAACCAGTAAAGTGTTTTATAGAATCTGCCATGGTAACTCTTGCATACGGCGCTTTAAAATCAACTTTATGTTCTCCAAAAGTTGTTTCGGTTGTTCCGTTAACAGCAATTGCACAATGTTCTAGTAATTTTTCTGTAAAATCCATCATCCAGTTGTAGTCTTTGTAGGCTACATAAATTTCCATTGCTGTAAATTCAGGATTATGAGTTCTGTCCATTCCTTCATTTCTAAAGTTTTTAGAAAACTCATACACACCATCAAAACCACCAACAATTAACCTTTTAAGATATAACTCGTTCGCAATTCGCATGTATAAAGGCACATCTAAAGCATTGTGATGTGTTACAAAAGGTCTTGCAGAAGCACCACCTGCAATAGGTTGTAAAACCGGAGTTTCAACTTCAAAATAACCTGAGTCGTTAAAGAAGTTACGCATCGCAGTAAATAACTTCGTACGCTTTACAAAAACTTCTTTTACGTGTGGGTTCACTACTAAATCGGCATAACGCTGACGGTAACGCATCTCAGGATCTGTAAACCCGTCAAATGTATTTCCTTCGGCATCAACCTTTGGTAAAGGCAATGGTTTTAAAGATTTACTTAATAATTTAAACCCTTTTACCATTACTGTTTTTTCACCAACTTGAGTCGTGAATAATTCACCCTCAATACCAATGAAATCACCAATATCTAATAATTTTTTATATACTTCGTTGTATAAAGTTTTGTCTTCTCCGGCACAAATTTCGTCGCGATTAAAATAAACTTGTATACGACCTTCGCTGTCTTGTAATTCAGCAAACGATGCTTTACCTTGAATACGGCGACTCATTAATCTACCAGCAATTACCACCTTTTTTCCTTCTTCAAACTCGTTTTTAATAACTTTCGAATTCGAATCTAATGGAAATAAATCAGCAGGGTACGGATTAATACCTAATTCACGTAGTTTTCCTAACTTTTCTCTACGTACAACTTCTTGTTCTGATAATTGCATGGGTTGTTTTTTATAATTTTTAATGAAGCCGCAAAGATACAATCAATTGCAGAATTAAACAACGCTTAACAGATTCGTGTTTTTTGTAAAAAAATCAAAAAAGTTTGGTGGAGTTAAAAAAGGTTGTATATTTGCAGGCTGCTTTTTTTTAAAGGTAGCATTTAGTTGTGTTGTTAGGCACTTTAAATAGTGTCATGGTTTTGTTAACCAATGGAAAGCTTCCCTGAGATGGGTTGCTTTTTTTTTGCCCTAAATTTAAGGTTTCGCTTTTTTTCTGAAGCTATTTCCCGCTTTCCGCACTCGCTCTCTGCGAGGAGCTCAAACAAATGCTACAATCGGGGCTAAACTTATTTATTGAGGATACAGCATTATATAAATGAACTCTTGTATTCCCAAAGTGTTGTAAAGAACAATATGAAATAAACAATAGCAATTGAGAATTTAATAGTGGCAGAGGTAAGAAAACCTAATAAAGCTCCAAACGATGCTTTAATAGCTCTGCTGGTATCTTTGCTGTCAAAAAGTAACTCACCAATAAGCGCACCGAAAAAAGCACCAATTATAATTCCGAAAGGAATAGGAGACAGCAAACCTATAATAAGTCCGATCGTAGTTCCGTACACTCCGTATTTAGTTCCTCCAAAGCGTTTTGTCCCCATAGCAGGAATAAAATAATCAAGAATAAAAATAATAATAGCAATCACTAAGGTAATTCCAAGGAAAGGCCAGTTTTGCGGAACAGCATTTGTTAAATGTAATAACAACAAGCCAATCCAACTTGTAATTGGCCCTGGCAATACCGGTAAAAAAGAACCTATAATTCCTAAACACACAAAACAGAAGCCGAGAATGGCTAGAAATATATCCATAGTTTAATTTTTTTCATTGTCTCTAATTAGTGCTAATTCAGCTTGTGTTAATTTAATCTTTTTTAGCTTCCTATTATAATACGCTATTTAGCGCATTATGTATTTTGATTTATAACCGTTTTTAAAATGTCAGTTCGAGTGGTTTTATAAAGTGATAACGGTATAAAATTGTATCGAGAACAAGTTAGCGAAGTAAAACTGAAATTCTCGATACAAATTTCACTCATTCCAATTGTAAAATTCACTCGAATTGACAGCGTTTTATCCTAATACGTAAGAAGTAAAACTGAAATTCTCGATACAAATTTGACTTATTCCAATCGTAAAATTCACTAGAATTGACAGCGTTTTACCCTAATGCATAATGTGTGTCATTTATTTTGAAAGTTCATTATAGAATAAATATAGGCATTGGTTAATGTTTAAAAACAGGAGCCTTTATTTTTTAAAGAACCCCCTACTTATATATTATAAGACGAATACAATAATTGTTTGTTACACATATTTATAACTAAAAAATTAGTTTAAACTAATTTTTTAGTTATATTTGAAGAGTTAAAATTTATAAAATGACCATAATAAAGAAACGGAGCATAGTTTTTGTAGTAATCTTTTTAACAAGTTTTTGTTTCTCACAACAAAGAGCTGCTAATATTGATGTGCCAAAAATTAAAAATCCTAGGTTTTTAAAATCAGCAGGACCTACAATATATATAGATCAAACGCATCAAAATTTTCATCAAAAAGAAGGTAGATTCAAACCTTTTTCTGATTTATTAACTGCTGATGGTTATAAAGTAGATAGTCTCATCAATTTAAAAATATTAAAGAGCAATGATATTTTGGTGATTTCAAATCCGATACATCAAAAAAATGTTAGGAATTGGAGACAGCCAATTCATACAGCGTTTGCGAAAAACGAAATTAAATATATACAAAGTTGGGTTCAAAAAGGAGGTAGCTTATTATTAATTGCAGATCACATGCCTTTTGCCGGAGCAGCAAACAATTTAGCAAATGCTTTTGGTTTTAATTTTTGCGATGGTTTTGCTTATTTACAAAAAGAAGAAAGAAACTTGCCGGATGTTTTTTCGGAAGATAACGAGCGATTGGTAAGCTCAGAAATTACAAACGGAACTTTAGGTGAAAAAATAAATGCGATAACAACTTTTACAGGCTCGGCTTTTACAATTCCGAATTCAGCAAAAGGAATTTTAAAATTCAAAAAAGATGATTATTGTTTAGCGCCAGCAATTGCTTGGCAGTTTAATGATGAAACTCCAAGACACGGTTTAAAAGACAAATACCAAGGCGCAATTTTAACATACGGAAAAGGAAAAATAGCAGTTTTTGGCGAAGCAGCAATGTTTACGGCTCAGACAATAACAAATAATACGGGGACTTATAAGTTTGGATTCCATGCGGAAAGTGCACCCAATAATTTAGAATTTATCAGAAATTTAGTATTCTGGTTAAGTAAAAACTAACAGATGAAACAATTAACAAAAGCAGAAGAACAGATAATGCAAGTTTTATGGCAATTGCAAGAAGCATCCGTAAAAAGTGTAATAGAAGAATTACCCATTCCGAAACCGGCATACAATACGGTTTCTACAATTATCAGAATTTTAGAAACCAAAGAATTTGTAGGGCATAAAACGAAAGGTAGAGGTTATGTGTATTATCCGTTAATAGAAAAATCGTCTTATAGCAACCAAAGTTTACATAAGTTAATGGACGGTTATTTTGGAGGGTCATTTAAAAGTATGGTGTCGTTTTTTATGAAAGAAAACGAAATGAACATTAACGAGCTTGAAAGCATTTTAAAGGAAGCTAATAAAAATAAAAAATAACTGTCAGTTCGAGTAAATTTTGAAGCATAAAAAATTTGTATCGAGAACATTTTACAAGTTTATTTCTATCAATAAAACTCGAAGTTATAACATAAAAAAAAAAGCCATGATAAATTATATAATTCAAGTCATCTTATTTCAGACATTGTTTGTTGCCGTTTATGATTTCTTTTTAAGTAAAGAAACTTTTTTTACCAAAAACAGGTGGTATTTATTAAGTACATCGGTTATTTCATTTTTATTACCGCTTTTTAAAATACCAACCATACAAAAAGTAGTTCAGTTAGAATACACCATTTTATTACCCGAAGTAGTTTTGTCTCCACAAAGTGTATTAGAAAAAGCAGCTTGGTATCAATCTATAAATTATTTAGATGTTTTATTTATAGCGGGGAGTTTACTTTTTTTAACAATTTTTATTATAAAACTACAGCGAATAGTCCGTTTAATTTTTAAATACGGAAGTGAAAACAGACAGGCATACAAATTAGTGTTGTTGCCTAAAAACGCCAAAGCATTTTCGTTTTTTAACTATATCTTTTTAGGAAAAGGAATTCCGGCAGCGAAACAAGAAAAGATAATAGAACACGAGCTAGTACATAGTTTACAAAAACACACCTTTGATTTATTGTTTTTCGAGTTTTTAAGAATATTCATGTGGTTTAACCCGATGGTGTATGTGTATCAAAACCGTATATCGTTGGTACACGAATATATTTCAGACGATGTAGTAACGAAATCAACCGAAAAAGAAAACTACATCAACAATTTATTATCCGATATTTTTCAGGTAGAAAACATCTCATTCGTAAATCAATTTTACAAACATTCATTAATTAAAAAAAGAGTTATTATGATGACAAAAGGAAAATCAAAACAAGTAAAGCAATTAAAGTATCTATTATTAATTCCGTTGTTGGCTAGTATGGTGTTGTATGCTTCTTGTTCAAGCA
The DNA here is from genome assembly GCF_019278465.1 of Tenacibaculum sp. AHE14PA. GTDB lineage: Bacteria > Bacteroidota > Bacteroidia > Flavobacteriales > Flavobacteriaceae > Polaribacter > Polaribacter bernardetii. The sequence continues at coordinate 2,781,261 of NZ_CP058983.1, forward strand.
CTAAAAAGGTTACTAAAAAAGTTGAAATTATAGAGGTCGTAGAAGTAGAAGATGTCCCATTTTCTATTTTAGATAAATACCCAACTTTCCCAGGATGTGAAGAAGGAGATAAAGTTTGTTTTAATAAAAGTATGGCTAAGTTTACAGCTGAAAATTTTAAAATTAAAAACAAAGATTCTTTGGGGTTAGTTCCTGGTAAAAAAAGAATCTATGTGCAGTTTAAGATTGATACAGATGGTAGTATTGTTAGTGTAAATGCACATGCTCCCCATCCGAAGTTAAAAGAACAAGCTATTGAGATGCTAAAAAAGTTACCAAAAATGAAACCAGGAGAAAAAGCTGGAAAAAAAGTTAGAACAGGCTATACACTTCCTATTACATTTGAGATAAAGTAAATTTAACTATGAAAAAGAAAATTTTAACTATTGTTCTTATTATTTCATTTTTTAAAGTCGGGGCGCAAACCTCGACTTTTATTACTGTAGATAGCTTGGTACATATTGGGCGTTATCAAAAAGCATTAGCGCAACTTAAAAAATTACAAGAGAGTTATCAATCAACTAAAAGGATGGCAACCATTTATAGTTCTATTGATAATTACAAAGAAGCATCTAAATATTACGAAAAAGCACTGTTGCTAAACAACGAGTATTCGGTTAAAGTAGCTTTAGGAAAAAGTTATCAAAAAGAAAAAAAGTTACAAAAAGCAATTACAGTTTTTGAAGAAATTACAACTACCGATTCAGATAATTCATTAATAAATTATCAATTAGGAAAACTGTATTTACAAACAAAACAACCTAAGAAAGCAAAGTTTATTTTTGAGGAGCTCATAAAAAAAGATGAAAGCAATGCAAACTATCATTATCAAATGGCAATTGTATATACGTTATTTAAAAAGAGAGATTTAAAAATTAATAGTTTTTTAGCAACTTATAAAAACGACAACGAACATATAAAAGCAATTCACCAATTGGCAGTTGCGTATACACTTTTAAGAGATAAAGATTCTGCCAATTTATTTATTGATAAAGGTTTAAAGGTAAACGGAAACCATATTGCGTTAAATAGATTAAAAATTAATAATTTATATAGAAATAAAAAATACTTAAAAGCTATTGACTTATTGGAAAAAATTGATTCACTAGAGCCAAACGAGCACTACACAAAAAAGATGTTAGGACGCAGTTTTTTTAAGTTGAAAGACTATGAAAAAGCAAGAAACAATTTTAAGAAAGCACTAAAAATTGATAGAGCAGATTTTAAATCATACACGTATTTAGGTGATATTGATTTTGCTGAAAAAGACTATAAAAGTGCTCGTTTTAATTATTGGTTTGCAACATACGTAGGTAAAGAAGCCCGAGATACAGAATATTATCAGTTAGCAAGAGCTTATAAAGAATTAGGTAAGCCAAAAGAAGAAATGAATGCTTACCGAGATGCTTATGAAGAAAATTTTAAGAATTACAGAGCATTATTTCAGTTAGCAAATACTTCAGAAAATTTTTATAAGGATAAAAAAATAGCGTACAAGTATTATAAAAACTACCTGAATAAGTTTAGAACTAGTGACTCTTTACTAACGAGTCAGGTAAAAACACGTTTAAAAGAAATTAAAAAGTTTTATTTCTTAAAAGGAGAACTGCTAGAGTAAATCATTTTTTGTATTTTCATCTCAAAATCAAGGAGATGCGATTTTTTTATGTGATTTTTTTTATAGTAATTTTTACAAATTTGAGTTGTGGTTTTTTATCAGAAGATGATAAAAATCACAACTTAAATACTGTTATTGATTATACAAAAGTAGATGTTTCTCCGACTTTTAAAAACTGTAAAAATTTATCGATTAAAAAAAATAGCGTTTGTTTTAGTGAAGAGATACATAAAAGAATGCAAGCTTCTTTAACAACGTATAACTTCGTAACCGAACAAACTATTAATGAAACTGTTTTAATCGATTTATTAATTGATAACAAAGGGAAGTTTAGGCTTAAAAAAATTACAGCATCGATAGCTATTAAAAATCAACTACCTAAATTAGATAGTGTTTTAAGAAGTGCTATTAAGAAGTTACCAAGAATTACTCCTGCTTTTAAAAGAGGTATTCCGGTAACAACACAATATCAATTACCTTTAAAAGTTGAGGTTTATTAAACTTATAAGTTTAACAGTTCCTCTACAAAATCACGTTTGTTAGATAAGCGAGGTACTTTATGTTGGCCACCAAGTTTTCCTTTTTCTCGTAGCCAATCGTAAAATAAATTTTCACGAGCTTCATGTATAATCGGCATTGCCAATGTTAAATTGTTGTAGCGTTTAGCCTCGTAATCTGAATTGATAGTTTTTAAAGAGTTATCTAACAATTCGGTAAAGTATTTAATGTTTTTAGGCGGTTTACTAAATTCGATAATCCACTCATGACCGCCACTTTTTTTACCATCCATAAAAATAGGACCAACAGTGTAATCTTTAATGTTTGCATCGGTTTTTTCACTAGCCGCTTTTAATGCTTTTTCAGCATTTTCGATAATTAGTTCTTCACCAAAAACATTAATATGATGTTTGGTTCGGCCGGTAATTTTAATTCGATAAGGGTCTGTTGAAGTAAACTTAATAGTATCACCAATTAAATAACGCCATAAACCGCCATTTGTAGTAATTACAATGGCATAATTCACGCCTTTTTTAACTTCGGAAAGTGAAATTGCAGTTGAGTTTTCTCCGTCATAAGTATTCATCGGAATAAACTCATAAAAAATACCATAATCTAACATTAGTAGCATTTCATCAGAATTATTTCTGTCCTGAATTCCAAAAAAACCTTCTGAAGCGTTATAGGTTTCATAGTATTTGAAATCCTTTTTCGGAATCAGTTTTTTATATTGTTCACGGTATGGACTAAAGTTTACGCCACCATGAAAATAAACTTCTAGGTTTGGCCAAACTTCTAAAATATTGTCTTTTCCTGTTTTTTCTAAAACACGATTTAATAAAACCAACATCCAGCTAGGAACCCCAACTAAACTCGTAATGTTTTCATCGATAGTTTCATCAATAATAGCTTCCATTTTAGTTTCCCATTCAGCCATTAAAGAAACTTCCTGGCTAGGAGCAGAGCTGAAATCTGCCCAAAAAGGTAAGTTTTCGGTTATAATTGCAGATAAATCGCCGAAATAAGAATTATTGTCTTCGTAAATAGCTGTACTCCCTCCTAATTTTAATCCTTTACCTTTAAACATTTGTGTGTCTTCATTATTATTAATGTATAAACACAGCATGTCTTTTCCTGCTTTTAGATGACAGCCTTCTAGCGCTTCATCACTAACAGGTATAAATTTACTTTTGGCATTGGTAGTTCCGCTACTTTTTGCAAACCAATGAATAGGCGTAGGCCAAAATAAATTTTGTTCTCCTTTTCTACAACGCTCAATAAGAGGTTCTATACTTTCGTATTTCTGAATAGGAACATTGTTAGAAAAATCAGTGTAATTATGTATGGATGCAAAAGAATGTTGTTTTCCAAATTCGGTATTCTTGGCAGTATTTAGTAATTTTTGTATTAGTTCATCTTGTACATCAACAGGATATTTTAAAAATAATTCTACTTGATGTTTACGCTTTTTTAAAAACCAAGAAATGATAGAATTTATAAATGGAAACGACATATATTACCTCTTAATTTAATTATTTACTGTAAGTTTGTGAAGCTAAAAGTAATAAAATTTAAGACATGCAATACCAAGGAGTTTTAAAAAAAATGACAACTGAAAATTTAGATACAGTTCAGTATTATTTAGATATGAAATCTGATTTTATAAATGTGAATCAGTTGCTAAATAAAAGTATCACATTAAGTTTTGTTACTTATGAGTGTTTAAACTGTCATTTAGAAAAAGAGGTATACCGTCAAGGTTTTTGTAAAAGTTGTTTTTTTGATACACCAAATGCTGGAGATTGGATTATGCGACCTGAATTAAGTAAAGCGCATTTAGGAATTGAAGATCGCGATTTAGAGTATGAGAAAAAAGTGCAATTAAAACCGCATATTGTTTATTTGGCAAACTCTAGTAATGTAAAAGTTGGAGTTACCAGAAAACAGCAAGTACCAACACGTTGGATAGATCAAGGGGCACATGAGGCAATTGAAATTGTTGAGGTTCCTAATCGTTATTTAGCAGGAATTACAGAAGTAGCTTTAAAAGAGCATGTAGCTGATAAAACCAATTGGCGAAAAATGCTTAAGAATGATGTTGTAGATGAAAGCCTAGTGTCTTGGCAAGAGAAATTAAGAGAGTTTATACCTGCAGAGGCGCAAGAGTACATTATAGAAAATAATAAAGAGACTATTATTAATTTTCCTGTTGCTAAATATCCATTAAAACCTAAAAGTTTAAATATTGTAAAAGAACAAACTTATACGGGTGTTTTGGTTGGTGTTAAAGGGCAATATTTAATTTTTGAAGATGAAACTGTTTTTAACGTTAGAGCTAACGAAGGTTTGGTGGTTAAATTAGAGTTGGTTTAGTAAGTAATTATTATTATTATGAGTTTCGGAATCAGTTTCAGAATGACGTTAGATTATAATTTGAAACAGCTATAATAAAAAAAGCAGCCCGTAGGCTGCTTTTTTTATTGTTTTACAATGGTATAATTTTTATTCATTTTTAATTCACTCAGCACATTAAGCGCTTCGTTTAAATAAATATCTTTTTTTAAGTTCTTATGCCATACAACACGTTTTTCTTTTAAAACAGTATCTTTTGTAAATAAGTTTAGCTCGTATTTTGGAGAGTTAAAAGTTAAGTTAGAATCAAATTTATAAAGGTCTTTAAACTGTTCAGCTTCTTTTGTTTTGTTCTCACTTTCTTTTTTGTAAGTGCTATATTTTAAAGAATAGAGTCTTTCTTCTTGATTTTTCTTCAACCATTTAGCATACTCATTAATTTTCTTGAATTTTTCATCGTTAAGAACACGTTGTTGACTCTTATAAATAGCATCTGCAAAATTACTATAGGTATTTGTTGTGCTATATTTGGCTTGTTCTACCTTATCCCAAGGTAAAGCGCCGTCTAAATCACGCTCACCAAATTTCATGTAGCTATATCTTGTAGGTAATGATATATCAGAATACACACCTTCAATTTGAGTAGACCCACCATTTATTCTGTAAAATTTTTGAATGGTCATTTTCAACGCGCCTAAATCACTCGGGTATTTTTCATAAAAACGGTTAATAGGCAACACATTTTGCACGGTTCCTTTACCATAAGTTTGTTTACCACCTATAATTACACCACGCTTATAATCTTGCATTGCAGCAGCAAAAATTTCAGAAGCCGAAGCAGAAAATTCATTCACCATTACAACTAAAGGTCCATTCCATTGAATTTTAGCATCAGTATCGTTTTTTACTAAAGGAGCTTCTTCTCTATACTTTACTTGTACAATAGGTCCTTTTTCAATAAATAATCCACCAATTTCAATAGCTGTTTTTAAAGAGCCACCACCATTATCACGTAAATCAACAATTAACCCTTTTACGTTTTCGTTTTTTAATCGCTCAATTTCTTTCTCCATGTCTTTCGCTGCATCACGGCGGCTTAAGTCATTAAAATCAATATAAAATCTAGGTAGATCTATAATTCCGTATTTCTCACCATTTTTTTCAACAATACTCGATTTTACAAAAGTCTCATCCAATTCAACAACATCTCTAATAATAGGAATTACTTTAGTTGAACCATCAATTTTTTTCTTAACAGTTAAGCGAACCTCTGTACCTTTTTTTCCTTTGATAAATTTAATAGCATCATCTAAACGCATACCAACAATATCTAAAGGTTCTGCATCTCCTTGTGCCACCTTTAAAATAATATCTTCAGGTTCTAAATCGCCTTGTTTCCATGCTGGCCCTCCAGAAATTAGTTCAACAATATGTGTATACATTCCTTTTTTCTGTAAACGTGCACCAATACCTTCTAATTTACCTGACATTTCTTGATCGAAACGAGATTTCGTACGAGGAGACATATAAGTTGTATGTGGATCAAAACCACTAACTACACTGTTTAAGAAAGTAGAATACCAATCCGAATTTTCAAGTTCATCAATGCGTTGGTATAATTCATTCATGCTTTTTAAGACTTCTTTTCTTGCTTCTTTTTCAAGTTCAGAAAATGTTTTCTTTTTAAAAGTAGTGTCTTTTTTAGCTTTATCATTTTGTAAGTCTTCCGCATCTTCAATTCTACTTAAAATAGAAAGTTTTAACTGTTTTCTCCAATAATCAATTAATTCACTTTCATTTTTAGCAAATGGTATTTTGTCGTAATCAACATCAATAGCTTCATTTTTTTTGTAATTAAAAGGTTGTGCTAATAATGCGCGGTAATTAACCTTTGCAGCGCCTAGTTTTGCTAAAAATCGATTGTATACTAATTTGTAAAAATCAATTTTAGTGTCTTTTAATTGGTTATCTATTTGATATTTAAATTGAGAAAACTCTTTTAAATCTTCTTTTGTAAAATATCTTTTATTAGGATCTAAACCATCAATAAATGTATTGTAAACATGTTCAGAAAAATCATCATTTAGTTCTTTTTGAACATAATGATATCTGCTTAAAATATTTTTTAAAACATATACAATTACTCTGTCTTTATCAGGATCTGGTTCAGAAGCCGTATTCGAATAAGTTGCGTTTGAAAATAATAGCGTAATAGCTAAAAAAGGAATTATAAATTTCGTCTTCATATATCTTCTGTCTTTTAATTATGTGCTTGGCGATACTAAACTACTAAAATAATGCCACTTTTTAAGTGAGGCATTTTTTTTAAAATGATTTAATAGGTATCGTTAATATTTTTGTTAATTTAAAATTATGAATAAAAAAGGGAACTATTATAACTAATATCTGTTTTTTAAGTGATTATTATCGAAAAAAATATAGAAATAATAAAAACAGTTAAATAAACAATAAAACGTACCATGTTGTTTGTGTTTGATTACTACAATTTTACGCATAAAATAAAGGATTCTGTCTTTAAAAAATGTTAAATAATAGTGCTTTTTTTATGTTACATTTGTTGTAAAACTAACACACTATGCAAGAAAGACCCTTAATCTTGGTAACAAACGACGACGGAATTACCGCACCTGGTATTCGTATGTTGATAGAAATAATGAATAAAATTGGTGACGTAGTTGTTGTGGCACCCGATAGTCCGCAAAGCGGAATGGGACATGCAATTACGGTAGACAATGTTTTGCGCTGTAATCCTATTACAATTGACGACGGACCACAAATAGAATACAGTTGCTCTGGTACACCGGCTGATTGTGTGAAAATGGCAAAAAATGTGATTCTAAATCGTACGCCAGATTTATGTGTTTCAGGAATTAATCATGGTGCAAATTCATCAATTAATGTTCTTTACTCTGGTACGATGAGTGCTGCCGTAGAAGCAGGTATTGAAGGAATTCCTGCGATAGGTTTTTCGTTATTAGATTTTGATTGGCATGCCGATTTTAGAGCCGCTAAAAAATATATAGAAAAAATAGTACTGAATGTTTTATTAAACGGCTTGCCAGATGGCGTGGTGTTAAATGTAAATATTCCGAAGTTAAAAGAAGATGATATTAAAGGAATACGTGTTTGCCGCCAAGCAAATGGTTTTTGGAAAGAAAATTTCGATAAGCGTAAGAGTCCGTATGGTAAAGAATATTACTGGTTGTCTGGAGAGTTTGTAAACAGAGATAAAGGACAGGATACAGATATTTGGGCGTTAGAAAACGGATTTATTTCAATGGTTCCTGTGCATTTTGATATGACGGCACATCATGCAATTCAAAAATTAAACTCATGGGACATATAAGTAAAGAAGTTATAATTGGCGTTTTAACATCTGTAGGAGCAACTTTGTGTGGACTTTTTATTTACTTAGAGTTTATTTCGCTCGATACAATGGCAGAAACATTTAAAAAAGTAATTGAAGGCGGTGTTTTAGGACCTGTTTTGGCATTGGCTGCAATTCCTAATTTATTTGTTTTTTGGGTGTTTTTAAAAAAGAATCAAGATTATAGAGCAAGAGGAGTTTTAATGACAACAATCGTTGTTGCCTTAATAACCCTTGTTTTAAAACTTATATAACAATTACTATTCATGAAATATTACATTCTTGTAGGTGAAGCTTCGGGTGATTTACACGGCGCTAACTTGATGAAAGCTTTATTAAAAGAAGATCCATCCGCAGAAATTCGTTTTTGGGGTGGTGATTTAATGCAAGAAGTAGGAGGTACGCTTGTAAAGCACTATAAAGAACGTGCTTTTATGGGGTTTTTAGAAGTAGTAATAAATTTACGAACGATATTAGGCATGATGTCTTTCTGTAAAAAAGATATTGCCAATTTTAAGCCAGATGTATTAATTTTAATAGATAATTCAGGTTTTAATCTTCGGATAGCAAAATGGGCAAAAGAACAGGGTTTTAAAACCAATTATTACATTTCTCCACAAGTTTGGGCAAGTAGAGCAGGCAGGGTAAAAGATATAAAACGTGATGTTGATGCTATGTTTGTTATCCTTCCGTTTGAAAAGGAGTTTTATCAAAAATATAACTACGATGTGCATTTTGTAGGGCATCCGTTAATAGACGGAATTGCAGGTAGAAAACAAGTAAACGTAAAAAATTTTAGAGAGCAACATAATTTAGGGAACAAAGATATTATTGTTTTGTTACCTGGTAGTAGAAAGCAAGAAATAACAAAAATGTTATCCGTAATGCTTTCTTTAGTGGATGATTTTTCTGATTACCAATTTGTGGTTGCCGGAGCTCCGAGTCAGCCTTATGAGTTTTATAAAGAATTTATTAGAGATTCTAACGTTAAGTTTATTAACAATAAAACATACGACTTATTAAGTATTTCGCATGCAGCTTTAGTAGCATCAGGAACGGCAACTTTAGAAACAGCATTATTTAAAGTGCCGCAAGTAGTTTGTTATAAAGGAAGCAATATTTCATATCAAATAGCAAAACGAATTATTACTTTAAAATACATTTCGTTGGTGAATTTAATTATGGATAAAGAGGTGGTGACTGAATTGATTCAGAATGATTTTACCAAAAAGAATCTAGCAAAGGAACTAAAGCATATTTTAGAACCAAAACACCGAGAAGAATTGTTTTTGTCGTATTTCGATTTAGAACAAAAACTAGGAGGTAAAGGAGCCTCTGAAAAAACAGCGAAATTAATTGTAAGTGGATTGCAATAATGTATGTCTTCTCGAGCGCAGTCGAGAGATATAAAAATAGGTAGAATTAACTTTCGGCTGCGCTCGATTTGATAATAATATGATAAAAAAAACAATCTATATTATACTACTTTCTTTTTTAATGGTTTCATGCGGATCATCAAAAAATATAAGTACTTATAAAAAACCTAAAAAAGTAAAGAATAAATCAGCTAGTTCAATAAACAACCCAACAATTGCAGATAAAGTAGTTTGGACAGCGGTAACATATAAAGGGGTTCGTTATAAGTATGGAGGAATGACCAGAAGAGGTATGGATTGTTCTGGTTTAATCTATACGTCTTTCAAACAACGTAATGTTACCGTACCAAGAACATCTCGTGAAATGTACACTAAAAGCCGTGATATTTCTTTACGTAATGTAAAACGAGGAGATTTATTATTCTTTAAAACTTCTAGAAAAAGAGGTAAAGTTAATCACGTTGGTTTGGTAACATCCATAGAAAACGGTAATATTAAGTTTATACACTCAACAACTTCTCGTGGAGTTCTTGTTACTTCGTTGTATAATGATTACTGGAAAAAAGCATTTATAAAGGCAAAAAGAATTTTATAAGAAATGAACAAAAACCTGCTTTTATTTATTGTGATTATGGTGTTTATTATTTTTAGGTTTTCGATTCAAGGAAACGATAAAATAGCAAATACTAAAATTAATAAATTACTAGAAATAGCCAATTCGTATACGGGTGTTTCTTACAAAGCAGGTGGAACAACTAAAAACGGAATGGATTGTTCGGGGCTTGTAAATACATCGTTTAAACAAGTAGGTATTCAATTACCACGTTCATCAAAAGCGATGAGTGTTAAAGGGAAAGAAATTGCTTTAATTGATGTTAGAGTGGGGGATTTACTTTTTTTGATATAGCTCGTTTAAAAGGCAAAATAAACCATGTTGGTTTGGTAACTTTAATAGAGAATGATGAAATATTTTTTATGCATTCTACCACATCAAAAGGCGTAATCACTTCTTCAATGAAGGAAACTTATTGGGAAAATGAGTTTGTAAAAGCGACACGAGTATTGTAGTTTATATTATTTAGAAATTGTTAGTTATTATTATAAAAGTCTTTGTAATAAGCTAAGCCTACAATGATTCTTTTCACTTCCCAAGGTAATGTTTTTTCAAATTTAACTTCAATGTGATGCAAATTTTTATATACCTCATCATAACATTTTGCAGCTAATATTATTAACAATTCTAATTCATTCCAATATACGTCTTTAAGTACCTTGTTTGGTTGATTATGGGCATATACCTTGTCCCTTAAGTCTACCAATTTAGCTATAGTTGCTTCTGATTTTTGTATTTCTTTTTCTAAAAAATTAATAGATTTTATAATATCTTGTTTATGCTTATATCCATTGTTAGAATTCAAATTTTTTAAAAGTAGATTGTTTAAATCTGTATCATATCCTTCGTTTTTCAGTTTATTTAAAAGTTTGTTTATGTTGGTTTTTTGATTTTTACTCTTCCCAAAAAATTTGGAAAGTTGAATAATAGTTATAAATTTTAATTGATAAGTATAGTGCTTAAAAAAGCTGAGCTCTTTAATCGATTCTACAGTTTTAGTGCCTTCTTCCTTAATTAAATATTTAGAGCTATTAATTGAGATGTTTAAATCAATTATTATAAATTTTAGTTCTTTCAACCAATTATTTAATTCTTGTAGTTTCATTTATTAGCTTGTGAAAAATCATTTAGGACATGGATAGTATAGTTATCGAAAACCAGCCTAAAGCCAAAACAAAAAAGCAACCTCATTTGAGGTTGCTTTTTATAAAATTTATTATTGAAAGAATATTAATTTAATATATCCCACAATTTATCCTTCAGTTCTTGTAGTCCTAATTGTGCTACAGAGGAAATAAACAAAGCATCAATACCTTCTGGTAAATCTTGTTTAATTTCTTCTTTTAATTCGTCATCTAACATATCTGATTTAGAAATAGCTAACAAACGATCTTTGTCTAACAATTCAGGATTGTGTTTGCGTAATTCGTTTAACAGAATTTCATATTCCTTTTTAATGTCATCGCTATCCGCAGGAATTAAGAAAAGCAAGGTTGAGTTACGCTCAATATGACGTAAAAAATAATGCCCTAAACCTTTTCCTTCAGCCGCTCCTTCTATAATTCCAGGAATATCTGCTACCACAAAACTTTTATGATTACGGTGTTCTACAATACCTAAATTTGGTTTAAGGGTTGTAAAAGCATAATCTGCAATTTTTGGCTTTGCTGCTGTAATTACTGATAATAAAGTAGATTTACCTGCATTAGGAAAACCAACTAAACCAACATCAGCTAATAATTTAAGTTCTATTCGAAACCATCCATCTACACCATCAATACCAGGTTGTGCATAACGCGGAGCTTGGTTTGTAGATGATTTAAAGTGCCAGTTTCCACGACCACCTTTACCACCTTCTAATAATGTAATATCTTGATCATGGTGCGTAACTTCGTATAAAATTTCGTCAGTATCGGCATCGCGAATAATAGTTCCTAATGGTACAGGAACAATAATGTCTTTTGCATCATGCCCAGTACTTCGACTCGCACTACCATCACCACCCGGTTCTGCTCTAAAATGACGTTTAAATTTTAAGTAAAAAAGTGTCCACATACTTTTATCGCCACGTAAAATAATGTGACCTCCACGACCACCGTCACCTCCATCAGGTCCACCTTTAGTAATAAATTTCTCACGATGTAAGTGTACTGATCCTCGACCTCCTTTACCAGAAGATGCGTAGATTTTTATATAGTCAACAAAATTTCCTTCAGTCATTGTTTCTAAGTTGTTTTCTGTTTTTATTTAAACAGAACTAAGTTAATTGACGTCTATCCTATAAATGTTAATTTTGAAGCAATCTATTTAAAGATTCCTTCATTTCATTCGGAATGACGTGAGTCTTATAATGTATCAAACACGGTTGATAAACGTTGTGTAATCTCCTCAATAGAACCTACTCCGTTTACCCCGTAATAATTACCTTGTTCTTGGTAATAGTCTTTTAAAATAGCTGTTTTTGTATTGTATTCGTTAAAACGATTTCTAATTTTACTTTCATCAGTATCATCAGTTCTACCACTTGTTTTGCCTCTTTCTAATAAGCGATCAACTAATAAATCTTCAGAAACTTCTAAAGCAACCATACCGTTAATTCTTTCGTTCTTTTCACCTAAAAAAGTGTCTAAAGCCTCTGCTTGTGATTCTGTTCTAGGAAAACCATCAAAGATAAATCCGTTAGCATCTGCATTTCTTTCTACTTCCGCTTTTAACATATTAATGGTTACTTCATCCGGAACTAAATTTCCGTCATCCATATACGTTTTAGCAAGTAAGCCTAGTTCCGTTTTATTTTTGATATTGAAACGGAAAACATCACCAGTAGAAATATGAACTAAATTATATTTTTCTTTTAATAAATCGGCTTGTGTTCCTTTTCCGGCACCTGGAGGGCCAAATAATACGATGTTTTTCATTTTAGGTTGTGTTGTTAATTGGTAAATAGCAGGCAAGTTTCTACCATAGCCTTTGTAATCTAATCCGTAACCTACAATAAATTTATCTTCAATACTCTTTCCGATATAATTTATAGGCAACTCTTTTCGATATACATCTGGCTTGTAAAAAAGTGTTACTATTTTTAATTCTTTTATGTTTTTTGTTTTGAAGATTTCGTAAATCTCCTGTAATGTTGCGCCAGTATCAATAATATCTTCTAATATAATAACCGTACGGTTCGTTATATCTTCATTAATACCGATTAGTTTTTTTACATCATCTGTTGATGTTGTTCCTGCATAAGAAGCTAATTTTACAAAACTAATTTCACAATCGCCTTTGTATGCACGTAAAAAATCGGCAGTAAAAACAAAGCATCCGTTTAAAATACCAATAAATAGTGGCACTTCATCTTCAGGTAAATCTGCCCTTACTTGTTGTGCTAATTTTTTAGCAATCGTTGAGATTTCATTTGAAGAAATGAATTCTTTAAAGTATAAATCGTGGAGTTTTGTAATTTTCATCAGACTGCAAAGATAGTTGCTTGATTGTAAATGAAAAAACCGTTTTGAATAATATTCAAAACGGTTTTTGTAATCTATATAAGAATGTTACTCTTTGTCTTCTTTTTTAGAAGCATCAAACATAATTGGTGTTGCTACGAATAATGATGAATACGTACCTACAACTACACCTACTATTAATGCGAACATAAATCCTTTAATAGAATCTCCTCCGAAGAAAAAGATAGCTAACATTACTAATAATGTAGTTAAAGAGGTATTTATTGTTCTTCCTAAAGTGCTACTTAATGCTTTGTCTACTAAACCAGCAGTAAATGTTTTGCTTTCGCCTGCATATTCTCTAATTCTATCGAAAATTACCACGGTATCATTTAATGAGTATCCAACAACTGTTAAGATAGCTGCGATAAAAGATTGTCCGATTTCCATATCAAAAGGCATGAATTTGTAACAGATAGAAAATACTCCTAATACCACTAATACATCGTGAAATACTGCTGCTACTGCACCAATAGAGTAAGACATTTTTCTAAAACGTAATAAGATATATAAGAATACTACAAGTAATGAACCGATTACCGCCCATAATGCAGATTTTTTAATATCATCAGCAATGGTTGGCTCTACTTTCATGTAGCTCATAATTCCGCTACCAGCTTTTTCGAATCCAGGTTTAAAGTCTTCGTAAGAAGTTGTACCTAAATAAGATTTTAATCCGCTGTATAAAGCATTCTGAACTTGTTCATCAACCTCAGTACCTTCTTCATCAATTTTAAAAGCTGTAGTTATTTTTAATTGATTATCTGAACCGTAAGTTTTAACCTCAGGAGCAGCTTCAAAAGCACCTTGTAAAGAAGCAGCAACTTCAGTAGCGTTCATTGGCTGATCGAAACGAACAACATAAGAACGACCTCCTTTAAAATCTACTCCTTGTTTTAATCCTAAAGTAAAAATAGAAACTAAACCAGCAAGAATAAAGAATCCTGAAATGATGTAAGCTAACTTACGTTTCTTTAAGAATTCGATATTGATATTGTTAAACCAGTTTTTAGAAATATTTGTATTAAAAGTTAAGTTTGCTTTTTTATTTACTGATCCGTCTATTAATAAACGAGTAATAAAAATTGCAGTAAATAATGAAGTTGCAATACCTAACATTAAAGTATAAGCAAAACCTTTAATTGGTCCTGTACCAAATATAAATAAGATAAGACCTGTTAAGAAAGTGGTAATGTTTGCATCGATAATTGCAGATAAAGCTCCTTTAAAACTAAATCCTTCACTAACTGCTGTATCTAAACTTTTACCACCTCTTAAGGCTTCTTTAATTCTTTCGAAAATAATTACGTTTGCATCTACCGACATACCTATGGTTAAGATAATACCAGCAATACCAGGTAATGTTAATACCGCGTTAAACGACACCAACCATCCGAAGATAAATAAGATGTTTACTAATAAAGCAATGTTTGCATATAAACCAGCTTTACCATAATATAAAATCATCCATATTAAGATTAATAAGATTGCTAATCCGAATGACCAGATACTTGCATCAATAGATTCTTGACCTAATGATGGACCAACAACTTCCATTTGAATAATTCTTGCAGGAGCAGGTAATTTACCAGCTTTTAATACTGTAGAAATATCTTGTGCTTCTGTAACACTCATTGTCCCTCCAGAAATCTGAGTACTTCCTCCAGGAATTACACCGTTTACAACAGGTGCAGTATATACATAATCATCTAAAACAACAGCTACAAATTTACCAACATTTTCGCCAGTCATTTTCGCCCATTTTTTGGTACCACTAGCATTCATTAACATTGAAACAACTGGCTTACTTAGCTCATCATAATCTTGTTTTGCGTCAGCTATTACATCCCCATCAATAGCTGGTTTGTCGTTTCTGTTAGATTTTATGGCATATAAACCAATAATCTCAGAAGTTCCATCAGCACCTGTTTTTGCTTTGTAATCCCATAAGAACTTAACATACTTTAAATTTGTAGGTAACAAAGCTCTTACACTCTTATTAGCAAGTAAACTGTTTACTTTAGCTGTATCTTGTACTCTAGCTTCTGCAACTAAAGAGCTCATTTGTTGTTGATTTTGAGCTACACGAGGATATAAATAAGTAAATAAGTTTTTTTGATTGTCAACTTTAGTTGAATCAGCAGATGCACCTAATAAATCATCGATGTCATCAGTTTTTGTAGAATCTTTAACTTTTTCAGTAGTTGAATCATCTTTTAAGATTTCAGCAACCTTTGCATTTGCAGCAAAGAAAAAGTTTTGAACTTCAGCATTGGTATATACTTCCCAAAACTGTAATTCAGCAGTACTTGTAATTAATTTAGTAACACGTTCTATATCTTTAGCTCCTGCTAATTCAATTTGAATTCTACCAGAGTTACCAATACGTTGTATGTTTGGTTGTGTTACCCCAAATTTATCAATACGACTACGTAGTACTTCAAAAGAAGTATTGATAGATGTATTAATTTCTTCTTGAAGAACAACTTTTACTTCAGCATTCGTTTTATTAAAGTCGATTTTTTCACGTAAAGACTTTGTTCCGAATATTGCAGGGTCACTTAATTTAACGGTTCCGTTACTTAATGTTTCGAATTCGCTAAAAAATAAATCTAAGTAATTATCTTGACTTGCTTTTTGAGCTTCGTTAGCTTTTTCTAAAGCTTCTCTAAAAACGCTGTTATTAGAGTTATTTGCTAAAGCAACTAAAATATCTTTTACAGATACTTGTAAAATAGCATTTATACCTCCTTTTAAGTCTAAACCAAGGTTCATTTCACGCTCCTTAATGTCGTTATAAGAGTACTCAGCAACGCCTAAATTTACTATTTTATCGTTAGCAACACTGTCAAGATATTTTCTCTCAAATCTAGCTAACTCTCTACCGTTGTTATCTTTAACGTTTTCCTTTGCATATACTTTAGCGCTATCTTCTACTTTATTAGCAAAAAATGTAAACGACAGTTGGTACAAGCTTACTAATCCGAAAAGGACAGCAAATAATTTAATAAGACCTTTGTTCTGCATCTATAATAGTTTAATTCGAGTTCTTTTTTAAAACGTGCAAATATAGTATTTCAAAAAAGATTTGCCAATTCTTTTATCATATTTATCTGAATCTACCAAGTTTAGTTATATAAAGCTAATAAATGTCAGTTTTTGTAGGGATTATATTATGTACATTTACTTTCTCGATTTATAAATAATCAATAACTAAAAATAAAAAAATAAGCTATGGCACATTTAAGCGATATAGAGATAGCGCAAGCAAAAGATTTACAACATATTAAGTATATAGCCAATAAGCTAAAAGTAGAAGAAGATGATTTAGAAATGTATGGTAAATATAAGGCTAAATTGCCTTTACATTTAATTGATGAAGATAAAATAAAAGAGAATAATTTAGTTTTAGTAACTGCCTTAACGCCTACACCTGCAGGAGAAGGTAAAACCACAGTTTCTATCGGGTTAACCGAAGGATTGAATAAGATAGGTAAACAAGCTATTGTAGTTTTAAGAGAGCCTTCGTTAGGGCCGGTATTCGGAATTAAAGGTGGTGCTGCCGGAGGTGGTTATTCACAAGTAGTGCCAATGGAAGATATCAATTTGCATTTTACGGGTGATTTTAACGCCATTGAAAAAGCAAATAATTTATTATCGGCTTTGATAGATAATAATTTACAAAGCCAAACGAATAATTTAAATATAGATCCGCGTACTATTTTATGGAAACGTGTTATTGATATGAACGATCGTGCATTGCGTCAAATTACGATTGGTTTAGGCGGAACAGCAAACGGTATTCCTCGTGAAGATGGTTTTAATATTACGCCAGCATCCGAAGTAATGGCAATACTTTGTATGGCGATGAATTTTGATGATTTAAAAAAGCGATTAGGTAATATATTTATCGGATTTACTTTTGATAAAAAGCCTGTTTTTGCTGCTGATTTAAATGCACAAGACGCCATGGCTATTTTACTAAAAGATGCTATTAAACCAAACCTAGTACAAACGCTAGAAGAGAACCCTGCAATTATTCATGGAGGGCCTTTTGCAAACATAGCACAAGGAACAAATACAATTATTGCTACTAAAATGGGATTGTCATTGTCTAATTATGTGGTTACCGAAGCGGGTTTTGGAGCCGATTTAGGAGCAGAGAAGTTTTTAAATATTAAATCTGCATACGCAGGATTAAATCCGAAGTGTGTTGTGTTGGTTGCAACTATTAGAGCATTGCGCCATCATGGTGGAGCTAAGAAAGAAGAATATAATACTTTTAACTTGGAGAAAGTTAAAGACGGGTTTAAAAATCTTGAAAAACATATAGAAAATATTCGCAAGTTCAATATCGAGCCAGTAGTTGCAATCAATTCATTTATTTCTGACTCTGATGAAGAGGTTAGTTTTGTAATTGCTGCTTGTAAAAAACTAGGTGTTGAAGCTGTAGTTTCAGAAGGTTGGGAAAAAGGAGGAGAAGGAACCAAAAACTTAGCAAAAGCAGTGGTTAATGTGGTTGAAAATAGAGCAACACAATTTAAACCTTTATATGATTGGAAAAGTCCTGTAAAAGATAAAATAGAAAAGATTGCAAAAGAAATTTATGGTGCAGATGCTGTTACTTATGATAAAAAAGCAGAATTGAATTTAAGAAGAATTGATAGATTAGGGTTTAATGATTTTGCGGTTTGTATGGCAAAAACCCAAAAATCTTTTTCTGATGATGATAAGTTGATAGGAAGACCAGAGGGTTTTACCATTAATGTTCGTGAAATAGAGATTGCAGCAGGGGCACAATTTGTAATTCCTATTTTAGGTAAAATGATGCGTATGCCAGGTTTACCGGCAACACCAGCTTCGGAGAATATGAGTATCGATAGTAATGGCGTAATTTCTGGGTTGTCATAAAATAAGCCTCAATTAAAAACAACAAACCCCGAGTTATTTAACTCGGGGTTTGTTAAGCCTTTTGTCTCGTACTAATATATTGTTACGTTTAGTTTATGTATTTAGATAGCTGCTCTTTAGAGTTGCTAAAAATAAAGTTGTTTGAGCCCTGATAAATTTTTGCATTTAAATACTTAACTCTAGATTCATCAATGCTTATGGATTCAAATACTGAATTACTAATTTCATAATCTATTTGAATAGAAAGACCAGGGCTTATAGGGTAATAATAGAGTAGGTTATCTACAGATCCATCTTCTTTTTCATCAATTAGATTTATTATTGGCTGATCACTTGTAATAAAATCAATGTCAGATTTATTTATTAGAAGTTTAAAGTTTAATTTTTTCTCGAATACTAATTTATTAGCCATTTGAATTGCGAAAATCATTGAAATTACATTGCTGTATTTATTAGGTAAAGAAGTTTTTTCAAAACGGTTTTTCATCTCTTTCGTTCTGTTATGTTGGATGCACAAGTAAATCATTACTTTTAAAAGCTCTTTTTTGTTTTTTAAAAAGAACAAATCCTCCAACCTTTTAACATTAATTATTTTTTTTCCATAATTTTCAAAGTCTGAGTGAATGTCTTCAATAAAATTGTTTTTAATAATTTTTAGTTCTTCTTCTTTTATATTAGTGTTATTTCTTTTAATGTCTGAATAGATATTAAAAGCTGAAAGAATACTAATATTAACTTCTAAAGAATATTCATCTGATATTTGATGTGTAATTCTTATTAAGTCTTTTTTTTCTTTTTTAGTAAATTCTTCTGAAGAATAGTAGTAAAGCTCTTGAGCTATTTTTTTTAAATTTGGTTTAGCAACTTTATTGTTTCTTTTAAAATAAGTATAAATTAAATCATCTTTCGTTGCCCAGGCTCTTAAATACTCTTTCCAAACATAATGATGTTTTCTTTTTATATCTGTCATTTGTATTACTTTAAAATAGTTTTATAAAATACATGTTTTAATGTAATTTTAGCTAGATGTAAATATAAAACAACAAACCCCGAGTTATTTAACTCGGGGTTTGTTGTTTTATATCGGGTTAAAAAATTAATTCACACCACGTTGTTTGTTAATTTCATCTTGTAACTGACGTCTTAATTTTTGTTCTTTACTAATAGAGCTTCTTTTGTACTGTTCAAATTCATGCTCAACATCAACTAATAAATCTTTTGTTTCTTTTGTAATAGAGTAGCTTCCGTTAAACTTAAAAATAAAAAAAGCCAATCCAATAAGTAAACCACCAATAATACTCCAAAGAATAGTATTATAGGTTGCTTTATTTAAAGGTATTCCTAAAAAAGAAATAGCATCTTCTTTTTCAAGAGATACAGATAAATTACCTTTTAATGTTGTAATTTCTTCTTTTAAAGAATTAGAGTTTTTTAATTGTTCGTTTATTTTAAGCTGCTTTGTAATTACATCTTTCTTTATAGCAGAAACACTATCAAGTATGTTTTTTTGAAAACTCATAAATTGAGTTCTTTTAATCATTTTGTACTCTTGCCAATTGTTAGATAATCTGTAAATTTTTGTAAACTGATTTTCTATAGTATTAGGCAAAGAATCTACTTGACTTTTAGATAAACGACCTTGTGCCGCAATGTTTTGTGTTATGATAATTAAAAATAGAATTCTTAAAGTTTTCATAGATGAGAATTTTATGTAAATATTGAATATAATAGGTTTAAAAAAACCCAAACGTTTAAGTTTGGGTTTTTAGTATAAGCAAGTATATGAAACTTATTTTACTTTTTCTACAATGGCCTTAAAAGCTTCTGGGTTGTTCATAGCTAAATCGGCTAAAACCTTACGGTTTAATTCGATACTATTAGCTTTAACTTTCCCCATAAACTGAGAGTAAGACATTCCATACTGACGAGCTCCTGCGTTAATACGCTGAATCCATAATGAACGGAAGTTTCTCTTATTGTTTTTACGGTCACGATAAGCATATGTCATCGCTTTTTCTACCGCATTCTTTGCTACTGTGTAAACGTTTTTACGTCTTCCAAAGTAACCTTTTGCTGCCTTCAAGATTTTTTTTCTTCTTTTTCTTGAGGCTACTGAATTTACTGATCTTGGCATAATTCAAATGGTTTTTTGTAGTAGGCGATCGAATATCGATACTTAATTGGGCCTAACTCCATGGTTAATAATTAAATTCCCTGGCTAACAGATTAGTTTAAAATATTATTTTAAAACTAATTGTTGCTTAATGTTTGCTACATCAGACTTGTGTACTAATGTTGCGTGTCTTAAAGCAAGCTTACGTTTTTTAGACTTCTTTGTTAAGATATGACTTTTAAACGCGTGCTTTCTTTTGATCTTTCCAGAACCAGTTATCTTGAAACGTTTCTTGGCACTAGACTTTGTTTTAATTTTAGGCATCTTTGTTTTTTAGTTTATCTTGCTTATATATTATGAACGATTTTTAGTTTACTTACTCTTTTTAGGAGCTATAAACATAATCATACGTTTTCCTTCTAACTTAGGCATTTGCTCTACCTTACCGTAATCTTCTAATTCTTGAGCTAATTTTAATAATAAAATTTGCCCTTGTTCTTTAAAAACAATCGAACGTCCTTTGAAGAAAACAAATGCTTTCAACTTTGCACCGTCTTGTAAAAACTTAATTGCATGTTTCTTTTTAAACTCATAATCATGCTCATCAGTTTGAGGTCCGAAACGAATCTCTTTTACAATAACTTTAGTTGCTTTTGATTTTAAAGCTTTATCACGTTTTTTCTGTTCGTATAAAAACTTTTTATAATCAATAACTTTACAAACAGGAGGTACGGCTTTAGGTGAAATTTCAACTAAATCTAACTCTTGCTCACGTGCTATTTCTTTGGCTTTTTCCAAAGCATAAACACCAACTTCGATGTTTTCGCCAACAAGACGAACTTCCTCAACATATTTAATTTTATCATTAATTCTATGTTGATCTTCTTTGATTACTCTGAGCGGTCTACGTCCGCCTCTTCTTCTAATTGCTATGACCTATATATTTAAATTATTATTTATTTTTTAGTTTCCAAAAGGAACCAATACTTCACTAACTTCTTTTTGTATTAGAGATATAAATTCTTCTATTGTAAATGTTCCTATATCTCCTTCTCCGTGTTTTCTTACAGATACCGTGCCATCTTGTTCTTCCTTTTCACCAACAATTACCATAAACGGAATTTTGCTTACTTCAGCGTCACGAATCTTTCTTCCAGTTTTCTCACTTCGGTTATCTACCAGGGCGCGAATTTCGGAATTTTCTAACAAAGTTAAAACTTTTTTAGTATATTTTTGATATTTCTCACTGATTGGCAGTATAATAACCTGCTCTGGCGTTAACCAAAGAGGAAAATTACCCCCTGTATGCTCTAATAACACAGCAATAAATCGTTCCATCGAGCCAAAAGGTGCGCGGTGAATCATCACCGGACGATGTAATTCGTTGTCACTTCCTTTGTAGTTTAAGTCAAAACGTTCTGGTAAATTATAATCAACCTGAATAGTTCCAAGTTGCCAACTTCTACCTAAAGCATCTTTTACCATAAAGTCTAATTTCGGACCGTAAAAGGCAGCTTCACCTTCTTCAATAACAAAATCTAAACCTTTATCTGTTGCTGCATTTATAATTGCTTGTTCAGCTAGTTCCCATGTTTTAACATCACCTATATATTTATCAGGATTCGACATGTCTCTTATAGAAACCTGCGCGGTAAAGTCCTCAAAACCTAAAGATTTAAATACATAAAGTACTAAATCAATTACATCTTTAAATTCTTGATCTAATTGATCTGGTGTACAAAAAATATGAGCATCATCCTGTGTAAAACCTCTTACACGGGTTAATCCATGTAATTCTCCACTTTGTTCGTACCTGTAAACAGTTCCGAATTCAGCAAAACGTTTTGGTAAATCTTTATAAGAATGAGGTTTAAAGTTGTAAACTTCACAGTGATGTGGGCAATTCATAGGCTTTAATAAAAACTCTTCATCCATTTTAGGAGTTTTTATAGGCTGAAAACTATCTTCACCATATTTAGCATAATGACCAGAAGTAACATATAGTTCTTTTTGTCCGATATGCGGAGTCATTACCATTTCGTAACCAGCTTTCTTTTGAGCCTTCTTTAAAAACTCTTCTAAGCGATTTCGTAAAGCAGCTCCTTTAGGTAACCACAAAGGTAAACCAGCTCCTACTTTCTGAGAGAACGTAAATAACTCTAATTCTTTACCTAGTTTTCTATGATCACGTTTTTTAGCCTCTTCCAATATCTCTAAATACTCCGTAAGCATTTTTTGTTTCGGAAAAGAGATCCCATATATACGAGTTAATTGCTTGTTTTTTTCATCACCTCTCCAATAAGCACCAGCAACACTCATCACTTTAATGGCTTTTAGTATTCCTGTGTTAGGAACATGTCCACCTCTACATAAATCAGTGAAATCACTATGGTCACAAAAAGTAATGTCACCGTCAGTTAAATTTTCAATTAATTCAACTTTATATTCATTTCCTTCTTCTTTATAGTAGGCTAGGGCATCTGCTTTAGAAATAGAACGTAATTTAAACTCATGCTTTCCTCTAGCAAATTCTAAAAACTTTTTTTCAATAGCAGAGAAATCCTTATCAGAAATAGTTCCCTCTCCTAAATCAACGTCATAATAAAAACCATTATCAATTGCTGGTCCTATTGTTAATTTAGCATTTGGGTGAAACTCTAGGATAGCCTGAGCTAACACGTGCGCAGAAGAATGCCAAAAAGCCTTCTTACCACCTTCGTCATTAAAGGTATATAGTATTAAAGAACCATCTGTCGTAAGCGGAGTGGAGGTTTCGAAAGTGGTACCATTAAAATTTGCAGAAATAACATTTCTAGCAAACCCTTCACTTATACTTTTAGCAACATCCATTGATGTGCTGTTTGTTTCAAATTCTTTGACGCTTCCGTCAGGTAAAGTAATTTTAATCATTATATATAGGTTATGTTTAATTCCCTTACAAGTGAGAATTTTCAAAAGACAAAGATATTGCAAAACCATTTTTAATACAATATATATGAGTGCTATTTTTATGGCGTGTCAATTTCTATAAAATTGTCGGGCTTTCACTACTCGCTTTTTTACCAAAAAAGGTAAAAAGAGCTCAAACAAGTCGTTCAATCCCTCACGCGAAAATCAAATCAATAGTACACTACTAAAATATGGGATTAATATTAGAGTTAAGTGTTTAAGGAACAGGGTAAAAAAAATACTTAAAAGAAAAGGATAAAAAGGTAGTTGTTATGTTGAAAAAGGAATCTATATTTGCACCCGCTAAGGGAAAAACGAGTGCTACAGAGCATGAGTGAGATGCTTTAAAAGGTCATAAAAAATACTGGTTAAGATAGTTTTAATAAAGTGTAAAAAATAAGTTAAATATTACTTGTTTAGTACAGATTGAAGAGAGTATTTTTGCAGTCCGATTTAAGGTAAGTAGTTCATTAAAATGTTGTAAAAATAAACTTAAAAAAAGCTTCAAAAAGTTTTGTCAGTTTTGGAAAAGTTTATAGATTTGCAACCGCTTTAAGAAAGCGAAACGATCAGAGAAATTTTGGAATGATTTATTAAGTAAAAATCAGTTAGTTCGAATCTAGCATTTCTACAAGAAGGTTGAGTTAAAGAGGTGAGGTAATACTTGTCATTGGCGACTCGCCAAGTTCATTGAAAATATTGAGATTGACAGCGTAAATAAAGAGTAGAATAACCACGTTCTAATTCGTTAGAACAAATTCTTTTGAAACTTATTCATTAATATTATTTAAAATATACAATGAAGAGTTTGATCCTGGCTCAGGATGAACGCTAGCGGCAGGCTTAACACATGCAAGTCGAGGGGTAACATTGTGCTTGCACAGATGACGACCGGCGAACGGGTGCGTAACGCGTATAGAATCTGCCTTGTACAGGAGGATAGCCTTTAGAAATGAAGATTAACACTCCATAATGTATAGAAGAGGCATCTCTTTTATATTAAATATTTATAGGTACAAGATGACTATGCGTCCTATTAGCTAGATGGTAAGGTAACGGCTTACCATGGCAACGATAGGTAGGGGGTCTGAGAGGATTATCCCCCACACTGGTACTGAGACACGGACCAGACTCCTACGGGAGGCAGCAGTGAGGAATATTGGTCAATGGAGGCAACTCTGAACCAGCCATGCCGCGTGCAGGATGACTGCCCTATGGGTTGTAAACTGCTTTTATACAGGAAGAAACCGTGCTACGTGTAGCACCTTGACGGTACTGTAAGAATAAGGACCGGCTAACTCCGTGCCAGCAGCCGCGGTAATACGGAGGGTCCAAGCGTTATCCGGAATCATTGGGTTTAAAGGGTCCGCAGGCGGTCAATTAAGTCAGAGGTGAAAGCCCATCGCTCAACGATGGAACTGCCTTTGATACTGGTTGACTTGAGTTATACGGAAGTAGATAGAATAAGTAGTGTAGCGGTGAAATGCATAGATATTACTTAGAATACCGATTGCGAAGGCAGTCTACTACGTATATACTGACGCTCATGGACGAAAGCGTGGGGAGCGAACAGGATTAGATACCCTGGTAGTCCACGCCGTAAACGATGGATACTAGTTGTTGGGTTTCGACTCAGTGACTAAGCGAAAGTGATAAGTATCCCACCTGGGGAGTACGGTCGCAAGACTGAAACTCAAAGGAATTGACGGGGGCCCGCACAAGCGGTGGAGCATGTGGTTTAATTCGATGATACGCGAGGAACCTTACCAGGGCTTAAATGTAGATTGACAGGACTAGAGATAGTTTTTCCTTCGGGCAATTTACAAGGTGCTGCATGGTTGTCGTCAGCTCGTGCCGTGAGGTGTCAGGTTAAGTCCTATAACGAGCGCAACCCCTATTGTTAGTTGCTAACAGGTAATGCTGAGGACTCTAGCGAGACTGCCGGTGCAAACCGTGAGGAAGGTGGGGATGACGTCAAATCATCACGGCCCTTACGTCCTGGGCTACACACGTGCTACAATGGTATGGACAATGAGCAGCCACTATGCGAATAGGAGCGAATCTATAAACCATATCACAGTTCGGATCGGAGTCTGCAACTCGACTCCGTGAAGCTGGAATCGCTAGTAATCGGATATCAGCCATGATCCGGTGAATACGTTCCCGGGCCTTGTACACACCGCCCGTCAAGCCATGGAAGCTGGGGGTGCCTGAAGTTCGTTACCGAGAGGAGCGACCTAGGGTAAAACTGGTAACTAGGGCTAAGTCGTAACAAGGTAGCCGTACCGGAAGGTGCGGCTGGAACACCTCCTTTCTAGAGAAAGATGGTGAGTTACAAAAGGGAATTTTTACTCTTTGCTGTTAATTTTAAAATATACTAATAACAAGCTATTATAGTCTCATAGCTCAGCTGGTTAGAGCGCTACACTGATAATGTAGAGGTCGGCAGTTCGAGTCTGCCTGAGACTACAAAAAGGCAAGTTATTAGAAAGGAAATTCTAGAAGTTGACGTAATTAATGATTTAATTACAAATCACTACTTACTAACTACTAGTAATGGGGGATTAGCTCAGTTGGCTAGAGCGCTTGCCTTGCACGCAAGAGGTCATCGGTTCGACTCCGATATTCTCCACCAGGTAGCACCTGGAGGCAATTTTAAATAATTGTTTCAGAGTGTTATGTGAATCCAGCTGATAAAATACTTATCAGTCGCGATTCGCGACGTTCATTGACATATTGGTAAAATGATATCGTAAAGAAATCAAGATAGAGAGTTAATTGAAAGATTAACACAATATTTTTTATAAAAATAATTATAAAGAGCTCGTTCTAAATAGAGATATTTAGAGCAAAAAGTACAATAAGCTAAATAAGGGCGTATGGCGGATGCCTAGGCTTTCAGAGGCGATGAAGGACGCGATAAGCTGCGATAAGTAACGGGGAGAAGCACATATTTTATGATCCGTTAATTTCCGAATGGGGCAACCCGGTATGTTGAAGACATATCACCTCGTAAGAGGGGCAAACCCGGTGAACTGAAACATCTAAGTAACCGGAGGAAGAGAAAACAATAGTGATTCCGTTAGTAGTGGCGAGCGAACGCGGATTAGCCCAAACCAATACTGTTACGGCAGTATTGGGGTTGTAGGGCTGCGACATTAGAATCTAAGTGAACTAGAATTGTCTGGAAAGACAAACCGAAGAGAGTGATAGTCTCGTATAGGTAAGCGAAGAAGATATAGCAGTACCCTGAGTAGTGCGGGACACGAGTAATCCTGTATGAATCCACCGGGACCATCCGGTAAGGCTAAATACTCCTGAAAGACCGATAGTGAACTAGTACCGTGAGGGAAAGGTGAAAAGAACCCTAAGTAAGGGAGTGAAATAGAACCTGAAACCGTACGCCTACAAGCGGTCGGAGCACATTTACTGTGTGACGGCGTGCCTTTTGCATAATGAGCCTACGAGTTACTGTTACTAGCAAGGTTAAGGATTTAAGGTCCGGAGCCGAAGCGAAAGCGAGTCTGAATAGGGCGACCATAGTTAGTAGTAGTAGACGCGAAACCGAGTGATCTACCCATGGGCAGGTTGAAGCTGTAGTAACATACAGTGGAGGACCGAACCAGTTGACGTTGAAAAGTCTTTGGATGACCTGTGGGTAGGGGTGAAAGGCCAATCAAACTCGGAAATAGCTCGTACTCCCCGAAATGCATTTAGGTGCAGCGTTGAGCGAAAATTTTATAGAGGTAGAGCTACTGATTGGATGCGGGGGCTTCACCGCCTACCAATTCCTGACAAACTCCGAATGCTATAAAATGTTACTCAGCAGTGAGGGCATGGGTGCTAAGGTCCATGTCCGAGAGGGAAAGAACCCAGACCATCAGCTAAGGTCCCCAAATATATGTTAAGTTGAACTAACGAGGTGAAACTGCTTAGACAGCTAGGATGTTGGCTTGGAAGCAGCCATTCATTTAAAGAGTGCGTAACAGCTCACTAGTCGAGCGGTTTTGCATGGATAATAATCGGGCATAAACATATTACCGAAGCTATGGATTTACGTTGAAAGACACGTAAGTGGTAGGGGAGCATTCTATTTGCGCCGAAGGTGTACTGTAAGGTATGCTGGAGCGGATAGAAAAGAAAATGTAGGCATAAGTAACGATAAAGGGGGCGAGAAACCCCCTCACCGAAAGACTAAGGTTTCCTCAGCGATGCTAATCAGCTGAGGGTTAGTCGGGTCCTAAGGCGAATCCGAAGGGAGTAGTCGATGGATAACAGGTTAATATTCCTGTACTTCTTATAATTGCGATGGGGTGACGGAGTATTGAAAGCACCGCGAACTGACGGAATAGTTCGTTGAAACATGTAGGTATTAGGACTGTAGGTAAATCCGCAGATCTAGCTGAAGTGTGATAGTACAACAAATCTTCGGATGCGTTGATAGTGTGCCTAAAAGCTTCCAAGAAAAACCTCTAAGCTTCAGATTATAAGAACCCGTACCGTAAACCGACACAGGTAGTTGGGATGAGAATTCTAAGGTGCTCGAGTGATTCATGGCTAAGGAACTAGGCAAAATCGACCCGTAACTTCGGGAGAAGGGTCGCCCATCTTCGGATGGGCCGCAGTGAAAAGGTCCAGGCGACTGTTTATCAAAAACACAGGGCTTTGCTAAATTGAAAGATGATGTATAAGGCCTGACACCTGCCCGGTGCTGGAAGGTTAAGTGGAGTTGTTAGCCTTTGGCGAAGCAATGAAATGAAGCCCCAGTAAACGGCGGCCGTAACTATAACGGTCCTAAGGTAGCGAAATTCCTTGTCGGGTAAGTTCCGACCTGCACGAATGGTGCAACGATCTGGACACTGTCTCAGCCATGAGCTCGGTGAAATTGTAGTATCGGTGAAGATGCCGATTACCCGCAGCGGGACGAAAAGACCCCGTGAACCTTTACTATAGCTTCGTATTGGTTTTGGATAAGTAATGTGTAGGATAGGTGGGAGACTATGAAGCGGCGTCGCTAGGCGTTGTGGAGTTGTCCTTGAAATACCACCCTTTGCTTATCTAGAGTCTAACTCAGCAATGAGAACAGTGCGTGGTGGGTAGTTTGACTGGGGTGGTCGCCTCCAAAAGAGTAACGGAGGCTTCTAAAGGTTCCCTCAGCACGTTTGGTAACCGTGCGTAGAGTGCAATGGCATAAGGGAGCTTGACTGAGAGACATACAGGTCGATCAGGTACGAAAGTAGAGCATAGTGATCCGGTGGTTCCGCATGGAAGGGCCATCGCTCAAAGGATAAAAGGTACTCCGGGGATAACAGGCTGATCTCCCCCAAGAGCTCACATCGACGGGGGGGTTTGGCACCTCGATGTCGGCTCGTCACATCCTGGGGCTGGAGAAGGTCCCAAGGGTTGGGCTGTTCGCCCATTAAAGTGGCACGCGAGCTGGGTTCAGAACGTCGTGAGACAGTTCGGTCTCTATCTGCTGTGGGCGTTAGAAATTTGAGTGGATTTGACTTTAGTACGAGAGGACCGAGTTGAACTAACCTCTGGTGTATCTGTTGTTCCGCCAGGAGCACTGCAGAGTAGCTACGTTGGGAAGGGATAAGCGCTGAAAGCATATAAGCGCGAAACCCACCACAAGATGAGATTTCTTTAAAGGGTCGTGGAAGATTACCACGTTGATAGGATACAGGTGTAAAGGCAGTAATGTCATAGCCGAGTATTACTAATAACCCATAGGCTTATGTATAGTTCCCGACTTTCGGGTCGGGACGCAAACTCTTTTGATAATTTACGATATGATTTTACTAATATGTTAACTTATACAGTTGCAATATACTGAACGATTTAAGGTGATTATCGCAATGGGGCTCACCTCTTTCCATCCCGAACAGAGAAGTTAAGCCCATTTGCGCCGATGGTACTGCCAATGGTGGGAGAGTAGGTCGTTGCCTTTCTTTTAAACCTCAATCTTTATAGATTGAGGTTTTTTTTTGCTCTAAACTCAAATGAAAAATAAGAAAAATGGGCAAAGGTATGAGGGTAAAAGGTGAAGAGTAAAATTAAAAGATTATCAATTCATCAAAGGTCAACCAGTCTTAATACTTATTGAAAAAACACTTTTTTAAGCAAAGATAATTCCTAGAAAATGTTTTTAAAACGAGTTAATTACTGCTATATAAGAGTATAGATTATTCAAATAAAAAAAGAATATACTATAATCACAAAAAGAGCTCATACGGAAAGGAAAAATGAATAAAAAGAGGATCAAATATTTTTGATCAAAAGCTTTATAGAGTTTAAAACAAACTTTTTTAAATAGTATATAAGAGTACTGCTATTATAATTAAGTCAATATTCAGAAAAATTAGCATGGTGCTATTATAATTTATAATCATCAGCGAAGTAAAAAAGAGCATAATAGTGAATAGTTTATAGTATACATAAGTTGAAAAATAAGCGAATACACTATCAACTTAAGCTAGTTTTAGTTAGTAATCAATAGTACACTACTAAAATATGGGATTAATATTAGAGTTAAGTGTTTAAGGAACAGGGTAAAAAAAAATACTTAAAAGAAAAGGATAAAAAGGTAGTTGTTATGTTGAAAAAGGAATCTATATTTGCACCCGCTAAGGGGAAAACGAGTGCTACAGAGCATGAGTGAGATGCTTTAAAAGGTCATAAAAAATACTGGTTAAGATAGTTTTAATAAAGTGTAAAAAATAAGTTAAATATTACTTGTTTAGTACAGATTAAAGAGAGTATCTTTGCAGTCCGATTTAAGGTAAGTAGTTCATTAAAATGTTGTAAAAATAAACTTAAAAAAAGCTTCAAAAAGTTTTGTCAGTTTTAGAAAAGTTTATAGATTTGCAACCGCTTTAAGAAAGCGAAACGATCAGAGAAATTTTGGAATGATTTGGTAATAAAAATCAGTTAGTTCGAATCTAGCGTTTCTACAAAATTAGGATTTATAACGAGTGTTTTACAGCATGAGTGCGATACCCTAAAAGTTCATTGAAAATATTGAAATTGACAGCGTAAACAAAGAGTAGAATAACCACGTTCTAATTCGTTAGAACAAATTCTTTTGAAACTTATTCATTAATATTATTTAAAATATACAATGAAGAGTTTGATCCTGGCTCAGGATGAACGCTAGCGGCAGGCTTAACACATGCAAGTCGAGGGGTAACATTGTGCTTGCACAGATGACGACCGGCGAACGGGTGCGTAACGCGTATAGAATCTGCCTTGTACAGGAGGATAGCCTTTAGAAATGAAGATTAACACTCCATAATGTATAGAAGAGGCATCTCTTTTATATTAAATATTTATAGGTACAAGATGACTATGCGTCCTATTAGCTAGATGGTAAGGTAACGGCTTACCATGGCAACGATAGGTAGGGGGTCTGAGAGGATTATCCCCCACACTGGTACTGAGACACGGACCAGACTCCTACGGGAGGCAGCAGTGAGGAATATTGGTCAATGGAGGCAACTCTGAACCAGCCATGCCGCGTGCAGGATGACTGCCCTATGGGTTGTAAACTGCTTTTATACAGGAAGAAACCGTGCTACGTGTAGCACCTTGACGGTACTGTAAGAATAAGGACCGGCTAACTCCGTGCCAGCAGCCGCGGTAATACGGAGGGTCCAAGCGTTATCCGGAATCATTGGGTTTAAAGGGTCCGCAGGCGGTCAATTAAGTCAGAGGTGAAAGCCCATCGCTCAACGATGGAACTGCCTTTGATACTGGTTGACTTGAGTTATACGGAAGTAGATAGAATAAGTAGTGTAGCGGTGAAATGCATAGATATTACTTAGAATACCGATTGCGAAGGCAGTCTACTACGTATATACTGACGCTCATGGACGAAAGCGTGGGGAGCGAACAGGATTAGATACCCTGGTAGTCCACGCCGTAAACGATGGATACTAGTTGTTGGGTTTCGACTCAGTGACTAAGCGAAAGTGATAAGTATCCCACCTGGGGAGTACGGTCGCAAGACTGAAACTCAAAGGAATTGACGGGGGCCCGCACAAGCGGTGGAGCATGTGGTTTAATTCGATGATACGCGAGGAACCTTACCAGGGCTTAAATGTAGATTGACAGGACTAGAGATAGTTTTTCCTTCGGGCAATTTACAAGGTGCTGCATGGTTGTCGTCAGCTCGTGCCGTGAGGTGTCAGGTTAAGTCCTATAACGAGCGCAACCCCTATTGTTAGTTGCTAACAGGTAATGCTGAGGACTCTAGCGAGACTGCCGGTGCAAACCGTGAGGAAGGTGGGGATGACGTCAAATCATCACGGCCCTTACGTCCTGGGCTACACACGTGCTACAATGGTATGGACAATGAGCAGCCACTATGCGAATAGGAGCGAATCTATAAACCATATCACAGTTCGGATCGGAGTCTGCAACTCGACTCCGTGAAGCTGGAATCGCTAGTAATCGGATATCAGCCATGATCCGGTGAATACGTTCCCGGGCCTTGTACACACCGCCCGTCAAGCCATGGAAGCTGGGGGTGCCTGAAGTTCGTTACCGAGAGGAGCGACCTAGGGTAAAACTGGTAACTAGGGCTAAGTCGTAACAAGGTAGCCGTACCGGAAGGTGCGGCTGGAACACCTCCTTTCTAGAGAAAGATGGTGAGTTACAAAAGGGAAATTTTACTCTTTGCTGTTAATTTTAAAATACACTAATAACAAGCTATTATAGTCTCATAGCTCAGCTGGTTAGAGCGCTACACTGATAATGTAGAGGTCGGCAGTTCGAGTCTGCCTGAGACTACAAAAAGGCAAGTTATTAGAAAGGAAATTCTGGAAACAAGAGGATTCGACATTCAAATCTGGATAGTAATCTAGAGTTTAATAATGGGGGATTAGCTCAGTTGGCTAGAGCGCTTGCCTTGCACGCAAGAGGTCATCGGTTCGACTCCGATATTCT
The DNA here is from genome assembly GCF_019278465.1 of Tenacibaculum sp. AHE14PA. Lineage (GTDB taxonomy): Bacteria > Bacteroidota > Bacteroidia > Flavobacteriales > Flavobacteriaceae > Polaribacter > Polaribacter bernardetii. Next base: position 2,813,567 of record NZ_CP058983.1, read on the forward strand.
CCACTAGGCAATGCCTAGGGATAATTAAATTTATTCCAAGAGTATTGCAGAATTTAAGTTGATAAAATACTTATCAATGGCGATTCGCCATGTTCATTGACATATTGGTAAAATGATATCGTAAAGAAATCAAGATAGAGAGTTAATTGAAAGATTAACACAATATTTTTTATAAAAATAATTATAAAGAGCTCGTTCTAAATAGAGATATTTAGAGCAAAAAGTACAATAAGCTAAATAAGGGCGTATGGCGGATGCCTAGGCTTTCAGAGGCGATGAAGGACGCGATAAGCTGCGATAAGTAACGGGGAGAAGCACATATTTTATGATCCGTTAATTTCCGAATGGGGCAACCCGGTATGTTGAAGACATATCACCTCGTAAGAGGGGCAAACCCGGTGAACTGAAACATCTAAGTAACCGGAGGAAGAGAAAACAATAGTGATTCCGTTAGTAGTGGCGAGCGAACGCGGATTAGCCCAAACCAATACTGTTACGGCAGTATTGGGGTTGTAGGGCTGCGACATTAGAATCTAAGTGAACTAGAATTGTCTGGAAAGACAAACCGAAGAGAGTGATAGTCTCGTATAGGTAAGCGAAGAAGATATAGCAGTACCCTGAGTAGTGCGGGACACGAGTAATCCTGTATGAATCCACCGGGACCATCCGGTAAGGCTAAATACTCCTGAAAGACCGATAGTGAACTAGTACCGTGAGGGAAAGGTGAAAAGAACCCTAAGTAAGGGAGTGAAATAGAACCTGAAACCGTACGCCTACAAGCGGTCGGAGCACATTTACTGTGTGACGGCGTGCCTTTTGCATAATGAGCCTACGAGTTACTGTTACTAGCAAGGTTAAGGATTTAAGGTCCGGAGCCGAAGCGAAAGCGAGTCTGAATAGGGCGACCATAGTTAGTAGTAGTAGACGCGAAACCGAGTGATCTACCCATGGGCAGGTTGAAGCTGTAGTAACATACAGTGGAGGACCGAACCAGTTGACGTTGAAAAGTCTTTGGATGACCTGTGGGTAGGGGTGAAAGGCCAATCAAACTCGGAAATAGCTCGTACTCCCCGAAATGCATTTAGGTGCAGCGTTGAGCGAAAATTTTATAGAGGTAGAGCTACTGATTGGATGCGGGGGCTTCACCGCCTACCAATTCCTGACAAACTCCGAATGCTATAAAATGTTACTCAGCAGTGAGGGCATGGGTGCTAAGGTCCATGTCCGAGAGGGAAAGAACCCAGACCATCAGCTAAGGTCCCCAAATATATGTTAAGTTGAACTAACGAGGTGAAACTGCTTAGACAGCTAGGATGTTGGCTTGGAAGCAGCCATTCATTTAAAGAGTGCGTAACAGCTCACTAGTCGAGCGGTTTTGCATGGATAATAATCGGGCATAAACATATTACCGAAGCTATGGATTTACGTTGAAAGACACGTAAGTGGTAGGGGAGCATTCTATTTGCGCCGAAGGTGTACTGTAAGGTATGCTGGAGCGGATAGAAAAGAAAATGTAGGCATAAGTAACGATAAAGGGGGCGAGAAACCCCCTCACCGAAAGACTAAGGTTTCCTCAGCGATGCTAATCAGCTGAGGGTTAGTCGGGTCCTAAGGCGAATCCGAAGGGAGTAGTCGATGGATAACAGGTTAATATTCCTGTACTTCTTATAATTGCGATGGGGTGACGGAGTATTGAAAGCACCGCGAACTGACGGAATAGTTCGTTGAAACATGTAGGTATTAGGACTGTAGGTAAATCCGCAGATCTAGCTGAAGTGTGATAGTACAACAAATCTTCGGATGCGTTGATAGTGTGCCTAAAAGCTTCCAAGAAAAACCTCTAAGCTTCAGATTATAAGAACCCGTACCGTAAACCGACACAGGTAGTTGGGATGAGAATTCTAAGGTGCTCGAGTGATTCATGGCTAAGGAACTAGGCAAAATCGACCCGTAACTTCGGGAGAAGGGTCGCCCATCTTCGGATGGGCCGCAGTGAAAAGGTCCAGGCGACTGTTTATCAAAAACACAGGGCTTTGCTAAATTGAAAGATGATGTATAAGGCCTGACACCTGCCCGGTGCTGGAAGGTTAAGTGGAGTTGTTAGCCTTTGGCGAAGCAATGAAATGAAGCCCCAGTAAACGGCGGCCGTAACTATAACGGTCCTAAGGTAGCGAAATTCCTTGTCGGGTAAGTTCCGACCTGCACGAATGGTGCAACGATCTGGACACTGTCTCAGCCATGAGCTCGGTGAAATTGTAGTATCGGTGAAGATGCCGATTACCCGCAGCGGGACGAAAAGACCCCGTGAACCTTTACTATAGCTTCGTATTGGTTTTGGATAAGTAATGTGTAGGATAGGTGGGAGACTATGAAGCGGCGTCGCTAGGCGTTGTGGAGTTGTCCTTGAAATACCACCCTTTGCTTATCTAGAGTCTAACTCAGCAATGAGAACAGTGCGTGGTGGGTAGTTTGACTGGGGTGGTCGCCTCCAAAAGAGTAACGGAGGCTTCTAAAGGTTCCCTCAGCACGTTTGGTAACCGTGCGTAGAGTGCAATGGCATAAGGGAGCTTGACTGAGAGACATACAGGTCGATCAGGTACGAAAGTAGAGCATAGTGATCCGGTGGTTCCGCATGGAAGGGCCATCGCTCAAAGGATAAAAGGTACTCCGGGGATAACAGGCTGATCTCCCCCAAGAGCTCACATCGACGGGGGGGTTTGGCACCTCGATGTCGGCTCGTCACATCCTGGGGCTGGAGAAGGTCCCAAGGGTTGGGCTGTTCGCCCATTAAAGTGGCACGCGAGCTGGGTTCAGAACGTCGTGAGACAGTTCGGTCTCTATCTGCTGTGGGCGTTAGAAATTTGAGTGGATTTGACTTTAGTACGAGAGGACCGAGTTGAACTAACCTCTGGTGTATCTGTTGTTCCGCCAGGAGCACTGCAGAGTAGCTACGTTGGGAAGGGATAAGCGCTGAAAGCATATAAGCGCGAAACCCACCACAAGATGAGATTTCTTTAAAGGGTCGTGGAAGATTACCACGTTGATAGGATACAGGTGTAAAGGCAGTAATGTCATAGCCGAGTATTACTAATAACCCATAGGCTTATGTATAGTTCCCGACTTTCGGGTCGGGACGCAAACTCTTTTGATAATTTACGATATGATTTTACTAATATGTTAACTTATACAGTTGCAATATACTGAACGATTTAAGGTGATTATCGCAATGGGGCTCACCTCTTTCCATCCCGAACAGAGAAGTTAAGCCCATTTGCGCCGATGGTACTGCCAATGGTGGGAGAGTAGGTCGTTGCCTTTCTTTTAAACCTCAATCTATATTTAGATTGAGGTTTTTTTTTTGCTCTAAACTCAAATGAAAAATAGTGCTTTTAACATAATTACCCTTCTTCTTATATTATAAATAAAGCTTATATAATTTTATTAATCCTAAATTCAAGATATTTCATAGAAAATAAAAAGAATGAAGTACTATTAAGTATCCCAAACTTATGCAGTACAATTATGTACTAAAAAAAAGGATTATAAGTATCTTGATAATCACCAGAGACGTAAAATGAAGATTTATTAGAAGAAAGAGTAATAAAAATATTGATTGTAATTTATGAATGAGCAATATCGAATAAAAATGATTTTAGAGGGTATATTATCGAGATTAAATTAGAATATAGACTTAAAAGAAGGTGAAAAATAAGCTACCTATATTCTTTAAAAAATAAGAATAAACAGAAAGCGATATACTACGATAATATTTCAAGGAATTAGAAAAGAGTATATAGTTAAAATAGGCTAGAAGAAAACAAAAAATCTATACTTAAATTTTTTATTGATGTTAAAACAAACTTTTTTAAATAGTATATAAGATTATTATTACCATTATTAAGTAGCTCTTCAGAATAATAAATATAATTTTACTACAGTTTTCAAATATCAGCGAAGTAAAAAAGAGCATAATAGTGGTTGATTTATAGTTTACACAAGTAAGAAAGTCACCGATATACTATTAACTTAAGCTAGTTTCAGTAACTAACCAAGAGTAATTCATTAACAAATCAATAAAATATGGGGTTAATATTAGAGTTAAGTGTTTAAGAAACAGGGCTAAAAAAAATACTTAAAAGAAAAGGATAGAAAGGTAGTTGTTATGTTGAAAAAGGAATCTATATTTGCACCCGCTAAGGGAAAAACGAGTGCTACAGAGCATGAGTGAGATGCTTTAAAAGTTCCTAAAAAATACTGGTTAAGATAGTTTTAATAAAGTGTAAAAAATAAGTTAAATATTACTTGTTTAGTACAGATTAAAGAGAGTATCTTTGCAGTCCGATTTAGGGTAAATAGTTCATTAAAATGTTGCGAAAATAACTTAAAAAAAAAGCTTCAAAAAGTTTTGTCAGTTTTAGAAAAGTTTATAGATTTGCAACCGCTTTAAGAAAGCGAAACGATCAGAGAAATTTTGGAATGATTTGGTAATAAAAATCAGTTAGTTCGAATCTAGCGTTTCTACAAAATTAGGATTTATAACGAGTGTTTTACAGCGTGAGTGCGATACCCTAAAAGTTCATTGAAAATATTGAAATTGACAGCGTAAACAAAGAGTAGAATAACCACGTTCTAATTCGTTAGAACAAATTCTTTTGAAACTTATTCATTAATATTATTTAAAATATACAATGAAGAGTTTGATCCTGGCTCAGGATGAACGCTAGCGGCAGGCTTAACACATGCAAGTCGAGGGGTAACATTGTGCTTGCACAGATGACGACCGGCGAACGGGTGCGTAACGCGTATAGAATCTGCCTTGTACAGGAGGATAGCCTTTAGAAATGAAGATTAACACTCCATAATGTATAGAAGAGGCATCTCTTTTATATTAAATATTTATAGGTACAAGATGACTATGCGTCCTATTAGCTAGATGGTAAGGTAACGGCTTACCATGGCAACGATAGGTAGGGGGTCTGAGAGGATTATCCCCCACACTGGTACTGAGACACGGACCAGACTCCTACGGGAGGCAGCAGTGAGGAATATTGGTCAATGGAGGCAACTCTGAACCAGCCATGCCGCGTGCAGGATGACTGCCCTATGGGTTGTAAACTGCTTTTATACAGGAAGAAACCGTGCTACGTGTAGCACCTTGACGGTACTGTAAGAATAAGGACCGGCTAACTCCGTGCCAGCAGCCGCGGTAATACGGAGGGTCCAAGCGTTATCCGGAATCATTGGGTTTAAAGGGTCCGCAGGCGGTCAATTAAGTCAGAGGTGAAAGCCCATCGCTCAACGATGGAACTGCCTTTGATACTGGTTGACTTGAGTTATACGGAAGTAGATAGAATAAGTAGTGTAGCGGTGAAATGCATAGATATTACTTAGAATACCGATTGCGAAGGCAGTCTACTACGTATATACTGACGCTCATGGACGAAAGCGTGGGGAGCGAACAGGATTAGATACCCTGGTAGTCCACGCCGTAAACGATGGATACTAGTTGTTGGGTTTCGACTCAGTGACTAAGCGAAAGTGATAAGTATCCCACCTGGGGAGTACGGTCGCAAGACTGAAACTCAAAGGAATTGACGGGGGCCCGCACAAGCGGTGGAGCATGTGGTTTAATTCGATGATACGCGAGGAACCTTACCAGGGCTTAAATGTAGATTGACAGGACTAGAGATAGTTTTTCCTTCGGGCAATTTACAAGGTGCTGCATGGTTGTCGTCAGCTCGTGCCGTGAGGTGTCAGGTTAAGTCCTATAACGAGCGCAACCCCTATTGTTAGTTGCTAACAGGTAATGCTGAGGACTCTAGCGAGACTGCCGGTGCAAACCGTGAGGAAGGTGGGGATGACGTCAAATCATCACGGCCCTTACGTCCTGGGCTACACACGTGCTACAATGGTATGGACAATGAGCAGCCACTATGCGAATAGGAGCGAATCTATAAACCATATCACAGTTCGGATCGGAGTCTGCAACTCGACTCCGTGAAGCTGGAATCGCTAGTAATCGGATATCAGCCATGATCCGGTGAATACGTTCCCGGGCCTTGTACACACCGCCCGTCAAGCCATGGAAGCTGGGGGTGCCTGAAGTTCGTTACCGAGAGGAGCGACCTAGGGTAAAACTGGTAACTAGGGCTAAGTCGTAACAAGGTAGCCGTACCGGAAGGTGCGGCTGGAACACCTCCTTTCTAGAGAAAGATGGTGAGTTACAAAAGGGAAATTTTACTCTTTGCTGTTAATTTTAAAATACACTAATAACAAGCTATTATAGTCTCATAGCTCAGCTGGTTAGAGCGCTACACTGATAATGTAGAGGTCGGCAGTTCGAGTCTGCCTGAGACTACAAAAAGGCAAGTTATTAGAAAGGAAATTCTGGAAACAAGAGGATTCGACATTCAAATCTGGATAGTAATCTAGAGTTTAATAATGGGGGATTAGCTCAGTTGGCTAGAGCGCTTGCCTTGCACGCAAGAGGTCATCGGTTCGACTCCGATATTCTCCACTAGGCAATGCCTAGGGATAATTAAATTTATTCCAAGAGTATTGCAGAATTTAAGTTGATAAAATACTTATCAATGGCGATTCGCCATGTTCATTGACATATTGGTAAAATGATATCGTAAAGAAATCAAGATAGAGAGTTAATTGAAAGATTAACACAATATTTTTTATAAAAATAATTATAAAGAGCTCGTTCTAAATAGAGATATTTAGAGCAAAAAGTACAATAAGCTAAATAAGGGCG